>NZ_JBVAXZ010000001.1:2810066-4420469 GCF_055419585.1 Mycobacterium sp. IDUB_3
GGGCGCGGCGGGTCGCCATGCGACCTAGTGCGATCGCAAGCGCAGCGAAGCCGGGCGCAGCGGGGTCGCCATGCGGCCTAGTGTGGTCGGGCCGATCAGCGCACCACGATGGTGTGCTCGCCGCGCGGTATCAGCTCGCCGATGACGGGCGCCCCCGGAATCTCCCCGGCGATCAGCAGTCCGCCGGAGGTCTGCGCGTCGGCGAGCAACAGGGCGTCGTCCTGGCCGATGGCCGACAGGTCGACGTGCGGCGCCACCCAGTCGAGGTTTCGCCGGGTGCCGCCGGACAGGTAGCCGGCGGCCAGCGCCTCTCGCGCGCCGTCCAGATAGGGCACCGCCGCCGAGTCGATCACCGCCGTCACGCCGCTGGCCCGCGCCAGCTTGTGCAGGTGTCCGAGCAGCCCGAAACCGGTGACATCGGTGGCACATTCGACGCCGGCCGCCAGCGCCGCCGCGGCCGCCTCGGCGTTGAGCGTGGTCATCACGGCGATCGCTTCCTCGAAGCGCTCCCCGGTGACCTTGTGCCTGTTGTTCAGGACGCCGACGCCGAGCGGCTTGGTCAGCGACAGCGGCGTTCCCGGTTTGGCGGAGTCGTTGCGCAGCAATCGGTTTGGGTCGGCGATCCCGGTGACCGCCAGCCCGTACTTGGGTTCGGGGTCGTCGACGCTGTGTCCGCCGGCCAGGTGACAGCCGGCCAGGCCGCACACGTCCAGCCCGCCGCGCAGCGTCTCGGCGGCCAGCTCGAACGGCAGCACCTCGCGCGGCCAGCCCAGCAGGTTCACCGCGACCACCGGGCGCCCGCCCATCGCGTAGACGTCGGACAGCGCGTTGGTGGCCGCGATCCGGCCCCAGTCGTAGGCGTCGTCAACGACCGGGGTGAAGAAGTCCGTCGTCGCGATCAGCGCCGTACCGGCGGTGCCGCTTTCGAGGCGCACCACGCACGCGTCGTCGCCGTTGTCCAGGCCCACCAGCAACTCCCCCAACGCGCCGCGCGGCGGGTTCGATCCCAGCCCGCGGACCACGTCCTCGAGCTCACCGGGCGGGATCTTGCAGGCGCAGCCACCGCCATGGGCGTATTGAGTCAGTCGGTACGTCACGGCGTCCATGGTGCCCGCGCCGCAGCGGCTGCGACAATTGGCGCCATGGCTCAAGGAGGCGTGTCCGGTCTGGTGACCGGCGCGGTCTTCAAAACCGTCGAACGGCAGTCGCTGCCGCTGGCGGGTTCAATTCCCGTCCGCCTCCGCCATGTTCTTCCGGGCCCGCCATGAGCGACCCCCGCCGCCGGGTGCCCGGCACCGACACGCTGCTCGCCGATCCACGGCTGGTCGCCGCGCAGCGGGTGCTGGGCCGCGACCTGGTGAAGTCGGTGATCACCGCGGCCCAGCAGCGGGCGCGGGCCGGAGAGATCGCACCCGAGCAGGTCGCCGAGCACGCCGTCGCCGCCCTTCCCGCCACCGCCTCGAGCCTGCGGCCGGTCATCAACGCCACCGGCGTGGTGGTGCACACCAATCTGGGGCGCGCCCCGCTGTCGCGGGCCGCGCTGGACGCCGTGGTCGCCGCCGGCGGGGCCACCGACGTCGAGTTCGACCTGGCGACGGGCCGCCGCGCGCGCCGCGGCCGGGGTGCGCTCGCCGCGCTGGCGGGTGCGGTTCCGACCGCCGGCGGCGTGCACGTCGTCAACAACAATGCGGCCGCGCTGCTGTTGACCGCCATGGCACTGGCTCCCGGCAAGGAGATCGTGCTCAGCCGCGGCGAGCTCGTCGAAATCGGTGACGGGTTCCGCATCCCCGAGCTACTGGAATCCACCGGATCGCGGCTGCGCGAGGTCGGCACCACCAACCGCACCAGCCTGCGCGACTACCTTGAGGCGCTTGGGCCGCAGACGGGTTTCGTGCTGAAGGTCCATCCGTCCAATTTCCACGTCACCGGATTCACCTCGGCCGTCGACGTCGCCACGCTGGCGCCGGAACTGCGCAAGTTCGACCTGCCGCTGGTGGTCGACATCGGCTCCGGCCTGCTGTCGCCGCATCCGGTGCTGCCCGACGAGCCGGACGCGACGTCGATGCTGGCCGACGGCGCGGACCTGGTCACCGCTAGCGGGGACAAGCTGCTGGGCGGGCCGCAGGCCGGGTTGCTCTTCGGCCGCGCCGAGCTGATCGAGCGGATCCGCTGCCATCCCGCGGCGCGCGCCCTGCGGGTCGACAAGCTGACGCTGGCCGCGCTGGAAGCGACGCTGCTGGGACCGCTGCCGCCGGTGGCGCAGGCGCTGGCGGCCGACGTCGAGCGGTTGCGCGCCCGGGCCGAGTCGCTGGCCGCCGGGCTGCCCGGCGCCGTCGCGGTGGACTGCGTCGCGGCCGTCGGCGGCGGCGGGGCGCCCGGCGTCGAATTGCCCAGCGCCGCGGTGAGTCTGCCCGAGTCGTACGCCGCCGCGCTGCGCCTCGGCAGCCCACCCGTCGTGGGCCGCCTGGAGGGCGGCCGGTGCCTGCTCGACCTGTGCACGGTGTCGCCCGAGGACGACGAGCTGCTTGCCGCGGCGGTACGGGCGTGTTCGTCCTAGCCACCGCCGGACACGTCGATCACGGCAAATCGACTCTGCTGCAACGGATCACCGGCATGTGGCCGGACCGGCTGGCCGAGGAGCGCCGCCGCGGCCTCACCATCGATCTGGGCTTCGCGTGGACCGAGCTCGGCGACCGTCAGCTCGCGTTCGTCGACGTGCCCGGCCACGAACGGTTCGTGGCCAACATGCTGGCCGGCGTCGGCGCCGTCCCCGCGGTGGTGTTCGTCGTCGCCGCCACCGAGGGCTGGATGCCGCAGTCGGAGGAACATCTGGCCGCCCTGGACGCGCTCGGGGTCCACCACGGACTACTGGTGATCAGCAAGGCCGACCTCGCCGATCCGGGCCCGGCGGCGACGCAAGCGTCCGAAAGGCTGGCCGCCACATCACTTGCCGGCATCCCCGTGGCTGTTTCCACCGACCTCGACCGGGTGCGCACCGAACTGGTGGCGCTGACCGACCGGCTGCCCGCACCGGACCCGGGGGCCGACGTGCGGCTGTGGGTGGACCGCAGCTTCACGGTGCGGGGCGCGGGCACCGTGGTCACCGGCACGCTGGCCGCCGGCACGGTGCGGGTGGGCGACGAGCTCGAGCACGCCGGGCGGCGCGTCACCGTCCGCGGGCTGCAATCGTTGGGCCGCGACCATTCCGAAGTCGGCGCGGTGGCCCGCGTCGCGCTGAATCTACGCGGCGTCGACCGGCACGACATCGGCCGCGGGGACACCGTGCGCACGCCGGGGGCCTGGCTGGACACCGCGGAGATCGACGTCGGCCTGCGATCGGCGGACACGCTGCACCGCCAGCTCGTGCTGCACATCGGGTCGGCGGCGGTGCCGGTGCAGGTGCGCCGGCTGGGACCCGCGGCGGCGCGGCTGCGGCTGGCCAGGCCCCTGCCGCTGCGCGTAGGGGACATCGGGTTGCTGCGTGACCCCGGACAGCACCGGATCGCGGCGGGAGTCGAGGTGCTCGATGTCCGTCCGCCCGGGTTGCGGCGGCGCGGCGCGGCACGGGCGCGCGCAGCAGAACTGGCCACCGGCGAGGTCGCCGCGCCCGACGTCGCGCGCGCCGCGGACCTGCGCGCCATGGGTCTGCCGCCGCGCGGGCAGCGGGTGGGCGACTGGGTGGTGGATCCGCGGTGGTGGGCGGCGCGGCGCGAGGAGGCGGCCGCGGCGGTGCGGCGCTGGGCGGGCGATCACGACATCGCGGCGGGCATGCCGATGGAGACCCTGCGACAAGAGGTGGGGCTGCCCGCCGCAGACCTCATGCCGAAGTTGCTGGAGGGCACGGGTCTGGAGGTGGCCGACGGGTTGGTCCGCCCGCCCGGGGCGGGCCTGCCGGCCCGGGTCGACAAGGCCGTGTGCGCGGTAGAGGACTGGCTGGCCACCGAGCCGTTCCGGGCGCCCGAGGCCGACGAGTTGGCCGAACTGAAGCTGGGCCCGCGCGAGCTTGCCGCGGCCGTGCGGGCCGGGCGGCTGACGCGGATCGCCGATGGCGTGGTGCTGGGACCCGACGCCCTCGACCGCGCGGCCGGGGTGCTGGCGGCGCTGCCGCAACCCTTCACCGTCAGCGAGGCGCGCCGCGCGCTGGGCACCACCCGGCGGGTGGCGGTGCCGCTGCTGGAACAGCTCGATGCCCGGCGCGTGACGCGGCGCGCCGACGACGGGACCCGGGTGGTTACAACCGCTCTTTGACGGCGGCCGAGAGGCGGGCGCCGTCGGCCTTGCCGGCGGCGATCGCGGTGGCCGCCTTCATCACCAAGCCCATCTGTTTCATCCCGGGCCGCTCGCCGATTTCCTCGGCGACCTGCGCGATCGCGGTGTCGGCGACGTCGGCCACCTCCGCCTCGGTGAGCGGGGTGGGCAAGTACTCGTCGATGATCCGCCCCTCGGCGTGCTCGTTGGCGGCGAGCTCTCCGCGGCCGTTCTGGGTGTAGATCTCCGCGGATTCGCCGCGCTTGCGGGATTCTTTGGCCAGCACCTTGATGACTTCCTCGTCGGTGAGCTCCCTGGCCGCCTTGCCGGAAACTTCCTCGGTTTGGATCGCGGCTAACACCATGCGCAGGGTGGCCGTTCGCAACTTGTCCTGGGCCTTCATCGCCGCGGTCAGGTCGGTCCGGATCCGGGATTTGAGTTCCGCCATGTCTGAGACGCTACGCGCCGGGTGGGGGGTCAACGTTGTGAAATGCCCCGGCCGCCGACAGGATGGAGCCCATGACGAACGACGCGCCCGGCTGCAAAGGCCGCGGGGTTCGGTGAGCGCGCCGCCGCCTGGTTATCCGGCTGGTCCGCCACCCGCATCCGGCCCACCACCTGAATACGGTCCGCCACCGGGCTACGGCCCGCCACCGGCATTCGGTCCGCCGCCGCCTCACGGCGCGCCGTCGGCGTATGGCCCGCCGCCTGGGTACCAACCCCCGCCCGGCTATGGCCCCCCACCGGGCTACGGGCCACCCGGCTATGGGCCGCCACCCGGATACGGCTCACCGCCGGGCTACGGCTCACCGCCGGGCTACGGGTCGCCCCCACCCTTCGGCACACCGCCGGGCTACGGGGCCGTCAAACCCGGCATCATCCCGCTGCGGCCGCTGACCCTCGGCGACATCTTCAACGGCGCGGTCGGCTACGTCCGGGCCAACCCGAAAGCGACGTTGGGCCTGACCGCCATCGTCGTGGTGATCATGCAGATCGTCAGCAAGGTCGCCTTCTTCGGGCCGCTCGCCGCGGCCGACAGGCTGGCCAGCGATCAGCCCGGCCAGCTGAGCTCGGGGGTCCTGGGGGCCTGGTCCGTATCGGTGACCGGCGGCATCCTGGTCGGCTGGCTGGGCGGCATGCTGCTGTCCGGGATGCTCACCGTCATCGTCGGGCGGGCGGTGTTCGGGTCACCGATCACCATCGGCGAAACCTGGAGTAAGATCCGCGGGCGACTGCTGGCCCTGCTCGGCCTCGCCCTGCTGGAAGCCGTCGTGGTCGCGGCCCTCGCCGGGCTGGTCGCGGTGATCATCGGGGTGTTGGCGGCGATCGGTAGCGCCGTGGCGGCCGTGGTGTTGGGCATCCCGCTGGTGCTCGTCGTCCTCGCACTGCTGGTGTTCCTGTACACCGTGGTGCTGTTCGCCCCGGTGCTGATCGTGCTGGAGCGGCTGCCGGTCATGGACGCCATCGCCCGTTCGTTCAAGCTGGTGCGCAACGGCTTCTGGCGAGTGCTGGGCATCCGGGTGCTCGCGTTCCTGGTGACGGCGGTTGTCGCCAACGCCGTCGCGGTGCCGTTCAGCATCGTCGGCCAGTTCTTCCAGATCACTTCGTCCGGCACGGCGTTTTTGGTCAGCACCGCGGTTCTCTCGGTGGGCGCGGCCATCGGCGAGATCATCACCGCGCCGTTCAACGCGGGAGTCATCGTGCTGCTCTACACCGACCGCCGGATGCGCGCCGAAGCATTCGACCTGGTGCTGCAGAGCGGAGCCGCCCAGGGGCCGTATGCGGCCGCGTCCACCGACAACCTCTGGCTGACGCGGCCCCTGTAAGGGCCGAGCGAGGACTAGCTCCAGGATGCCTTCCATCGACATCGACCGCGATGCCGCACATCGCGCCGCGCAGGACGAGCTCAACAAACCGATCTATTCCAAGGGCTCCGCGCGGGAACATTTCGTCGACTGGGTCAACGACCTCATCTACCGGCTGCTGCAGAAAACCTCCTCGCTGCCGGGCGGATGGCTCACCGCCACGGTACTTTTCATCCTGCTCGCCATCGCGGTGATCGTCGGCATCTACATTCTGCGCCGCACCACGCGCAGCCGCGAGGGCGGCGACTACTCGTTGTTCGAAGCCGCCCAACTGACCGCCGCCCAGCATCGCACCACCGCGGAAAACTATGCGGCCGAAGGTGATTGGGCCGCCGCTATTCGTCACCGGCTGCGCGCCGTCGCTCGTCAGCTCGAAGAGACCGGAGTGCTGACCCCGGCCCCCGGCCGCACGGCCAACGAGCTGGCCCGCGATGCTGGCGCCGCGTTGCCCCACCTGGCCGGCGAATTAACGCAAGCAGCAACGGCTTTCAACGATGTCACGTATGGCGAACAACCCGGAACCCCGGACGCCTACCAGATGATCGCCGACCTGGACGACCACCTGCGGTCCCGCTGGCAGGGCGGTCCACTCGAGCCCGGCCGGCCCGCCTCACATGAGTCATGGGCGCAGGTGCGGTGATGGCGACGATCACCGATGCCGGTCCCGAAACCACGCCGCGCCAGCGGCACACCTGGCGCTGGGTGTTCGTCACCCTGCTGGCGCTCGCCGTCATCGCCGGCGTCGACGCGTACCTGAGCGCACCGCGACCGGGGGCCCGCATGGACCCCGCGTCGACCGGCTCCGACGGTGCCCACGCGCTGGTGGAGCTGCTGCGCGGCGCCGGAGTCGATGTGGTGGTGGCCAACAACATCGCCGAGGTCGAACACGCGGCGCGCCCGGACGCGCTGATCCTGGTCGCCCAGAGCCAGTACCTCACCGACACGCTGCTGGACCGGCTGGACAACGTGCATTCGGACCTGCTGCTGGTGGAACCGACCACCCGGACCCGCGAGGCGCTGCTGCCCGGCGTGCGGGTCTCCGGCGCCAACGGCTTCGACCTCGACCCGAATTGCACTCTGCGCGAGGCTGTTCGCGCCGGACCGGTCCGGTTCGGGGCCACCAACACCTACGAGTCCAAAAACGGCCGCGCGATAACCCGCTGCTACGACGGCGCGTTGATCCGCTTCCGCAACGACGGACGCACCATCACCGCCGTCGGCAGCACCGACTTCATGACCAACGGCAGCCTGCTGCAGGCGGGCAACGCCGCGCTGGCGATGAACCTCGCGGGCGACCGTCCCCGGCTCATCTGGTACGCACCCCACCACGTCGAGGGTGAATCCTCGCCCAAGGCAACGCTTTTCCAGCTGGCTCCGCCCAACGTGATCTGGATCGTCGGGCAACTGGCGCTGGTAGTGCTGCTGGTTGCCGTGTGGAAGGGCCGGCGGCCGGGCCCGCTGGTGGCCGAGGAGTTACCCGTGGTGGTGCGCGCGTCGGAGACCGTCGAGGGTCGCGGCCGGCTGTACCGGTCCCGACGGGCACGCGATCGCGCGGCCGCGGCCTTGCGCGCCGCCACGGTCGCGCGGCTGCTGCCGCGGCTGGGCCTGAATGCGGGCGCCTCGCCGGCCTCAGTGGTGACCACCGCGGCCCAGCGCATCGGGTCCGATCCCGCGTTCGTCTCCTACCATCTGTTCGGTCCGCCCCCGACGACCGACAACGACCTGTTACAACTTGCCCGTGCGCTCGACGAAATCGAAAGGCAGGTCGCACACCCGTGACACAACCCACTACCGCTCAATCCCCCACCGCTGAATCGGCACGCGAGGCGCTGCTGGCGCTGCGCGGCGAGCTCGCCAAGGCCGTCGTCGGACAGGAGGGCGTGGTCAGCGGCCTGGTGATCGCGCTGCTGTGCCGCGGCCACGTGCTACTGGAAGGTGTTCCGGGAGTGGCGAAGACGCTACTGGTCCGAGCGCTGTCCGCCGCACTCCAGCTGGAATTCAAGCGGGTGCAGTTCACCCCCGACCTGATGCCCGGCGACGTGACGGGCTCGCTGGTGTACGACGCGCGCACCGCTGCGTTCGTGTTCCGGCCCGGGCCGGTGTTCACCAACCTGCTGCTCGCCGACGAGATCAACCGGACCCCACCCAAGACCCAGGCCGCGCTGCTCGAGGCGATGGAAGAGCGTCAGGTCAGCGTCGACGGCGAACCGCAGCCGCTGCCCGACCCGTTCATCGTGGCCGCCACCCAGAACCCGGTCGAATACGAGGGCACCTACCAGCTGCCCGAGGCCCAGCTGGACCGCTTCTTGCTCAAACTGAATGTGGCGCTGCCGCCGCGCGACGCCGAGATCGCCATCCTGCAGCGGCACGCGCACGGTTTCGACCCGCGCAATCTGTCGGCGATCAAGCCGGTGGCCGGGCCTTCGGACCTGGCGGCCGGCCGCGACGCCGTGCAGAACGTGCTGGTTGCCGACGAGGTGCTGGGCTACATCGTCGACATCGTCGGGGCCACCCGGTCCTCTCCCGCGCTGCAACTGGGCGTGTCACCCCGCGGGGCGACCGCCCTGCTGGCCACGGCGCGCTCCTGGTCGTGGCTGTCCGGCCGCAACTACGTCACGCCCGACGACGTGAAGGCCATGGCCCGCCCGACGCTGCGGCACCGGGTGATGCTGCGGCCCGAGGCCGAACTCGAGGGCGCCACGCCCGACGGCGTGCTGGACGGGATCCTGGCGTCGGTTCCGGTGCCCCGCTAGTGGTCCTGACCGGACGCGCCGGGCTGGTCGCACTGATCTGCGTCCTACCTATTGCGCTGTCTCCTTGGCCGGCAACCACTTTCGTGGCCCTGCTGGTAGCGCTGGCGATCGCGGTGGTCCTCGACGTGGTCCTGGCGGCCAGCACGGCCAAACTGCGCTACGTGCGTTCGCCGGATCGCTCGGCGCGGCTCGGGCAGCGGGCTGAGTGCGGGCTGTCGATCCACAACGACGGTTCGCGCCGGTTCCGCGGCCAGATCCGCGATGCCTGGCCGCCCAGCGTCCAGGCGCGGCCGCGCATCTATCCCATCGACATTCCCGCCGGGCAAGACCAGCACGTCCAGATCCAACTCCAGCCCGTTCGCCGCGGCGACCAGCGAGCGACGGTGGTGACCGCCCGATCGGTCGGCCCGCTGGGGCTGGCGGGACGGCAGCGTTCGCGACCGGTGCCCGGGCAGCTGCGGGTGCTGCCCCCGTTCCTGGCCCGCAAGCACCTGCCGTCGCGGCTCGCCAAGCTCCGCGAGATCGATGGCCTGCTACCCACCCTGGTACGCGGGCAGGGCACCGAATTCGACTCGCTGCGAGAGTATGTCGTCGGCGACGACGTGCGCTCCATCGATTGGCGCGCGACCGCGCGTCGCGCCGACGTGGTGGTGCGCACCTGGCGGCCCGAACGCGACCGGCGGGTGGTGATCGTGCTCGACACGGGCCGTACGGCGGCGGGCCGGGTCGGTGTCGATCCGACCGCATCCGATCCGGCGGGCTGGCCGCGGCTGGATTGGTCGATGGACGCCGCGCTGCTGCTGGCGGCCCTGGCGTCGCGGGCCGGCGACCATGTCGACTTCCTCGCCCACGACCGGGTGAGCCGGGCCGGCGTGTTCGGCGCCTCGCGCACCGAGCTGCTTGCCCAGCTGGTCGACGCGATGGCGCCCCTGCAGCCTGCCCTTGTCGAGTCGGATTGGCGGGCAATGGCTTCCGCCATCGCGCTGCGCGCCCGGCGGCGCTCCCTGGTGGTGCTGCTGACCGACCTCAACGCGGCGGCGCTCGACGAGGGCCTACTGCCCGTGCTGCCGCAGCTGTCGGCCAGGCATCACCTGTTGTTGGCGGCGGTCTCCGATCCGCGCGTCGACCAAATGGCCGCTGGGCGTTCGGATGCCGCGGCGGTGTACGACGCGGCGGCCGCCGAGCGATCCCGCAATGACCGCGGCGCGATCGCCGCCCGGCTGCGCCGCAGCGCGGTGGAAGTCGTCGACGCCCCGCCCACCGAACTCGCACCCGCCCTTGCCGATCACTATCTGGCGATGAAGGCGACCGGACGTCTGTAGCCCGTCGCGACGGCCGCTCAGCGAGTCGGAACGAAGCCCGGCGCCTCTGCCATGTCGCCGCTTTCGCCGGCCTTCACCCCGCGGCGGCCGAAGTAGACGATGTAGGACAAGAACGTCACCTCGGCGAGGACGCCGATGCCGACCCGCACGAACGTCGGCAATGGCGAGGGGGTCACCAGCGCTTCGATCAAGCCCGAGACCAGCAGCACCGCAACCAGACCCACCGCGACCGAGACGACGGCGCGCCCCTGTTCGGCGAGCACCTGGCCCCGGGGTCGGTCCCCGGGTGAGATCACCGACCACCCCAGCCGCATTCCCGTTGCGCCGGAGAGGAATACCGCCGTGAGCTCCAGCAGTCCGTGCGGCACAAGCAGACCCAGCAGCAGGGCACCCTTGCCGGCCGGGAACATCAGGCCGGCGATGACGCCCAGGTTGGCGGCATTCTGAAACAGCACAAAGGGAATCGGAATCCCCAGCAACACGGACAGTGCGATGCACTGCGCGGAAACCCAGGAGTTGTTGACCCAGATCTGCAGCGCGAACGCCGCGGCGGGATGTTCGCTGTAGTACGACTCCACGTCGTGGTTGACCAATTGCTGGATGTCGCTGGGTGTTCCGAGCGAGGACTGCACATCCGGGCTGCCGGCGACCCAGAGCGCGACGATCACGACCACGGCGAAGAACGCCGCCGCGGTGGCCAGCCACCACCGCCAGGTGCGGTAGGCCACGACCGGGAACGACACCGTCCAGAATCGGGTGAACGAACTACTGAGCGGCGCGTGCGCACCGGTCACCACCGAACGGGCCCGCGCGACCAGGCTCGAGAGCCGGCCGATCAACACGGAATCCGACGACGCCGAGCGCAGCATCGACAGGTGGGTGGAGACCCGCTGGTAAAGCTCGACGAGTTCGTCGATCTCCGCGCCGGACAGCGACCGGCGCCTCCCGATCAATCGGTCGAGGCGGTCCCAGGTGGGGCGATGGGCAACCACGAATGCATCGACGTCCACCCTCGGCAGCCTAATCGCACCGCCGGCATGAAAGTGCGGCCGGCCACACGCACCCAACCTGTACCGTTCGAAGTTATGTCGGAGGTGGTGACCGGGGACGCCGTGGTGCTCGATGTGCAGATCGCCCAGCTGCCGGTGCGGACACTGAGCGCGCTGATCGATATCGTGGTCATGGTCATCGGCTACCTGCTGGGCCTGATGTTGTGGGCCGCCACCCTGACTCAATTCGATACCGCGCTGACCAACGCGATCCTGCTGATATTTACCGTGCTGGTAATTGTCGGCTATCCCTTGGTTCTCGAAACGGCAACGCGGGGACGCTCGGTGGGCAAGATCGTGATGGGCCTGCGTGTGGTGTCCGACGACGGCGGCCCGGAACGCTTCCGCCAGGCGCTGTTTCGTGCCCTGGCGGCTCTGGTGGAGATCTGGATGCTGTTCGGGAGCCCTGCCGTCATCTGCAGCATCTTGTCTCCGAAGGGCAAACGGATCGGCGACGTTTTCGCCGGCACGGTGGTGGTCAACGAACGCGGACCGCGGCTCGGGCCGCCGCCCATGATGCCGACCTCCTTGGCGTGGTGGGCATCCTCGCTGCAGCTGTCCGGCCTGTCCGCCGGCCAGGCCGAGGTGGCCCGCCAATTCCTTTCCAGGGCAACGCAGCTCGACCGTCAGCTGCGCCTGCAGATGGCATACCGGATCGCCGGTGACGTGGTGGCCCGCATCGCGCCGCCGCCACCGCCCGGCGCGCCACCGGAACTCGTGCTCGCGGCCGTCCTCGCCGAGCGGCACCGCCGGGAACTGGCCCGGCTGCGCCCGGTCATGCCCGCGCCCGGATCGATGGGGCCCGCGCCGTGGCCACCGAGGGGCGGTGCATACCAGGGTCCCCCGGGCTGGCCCAGCCCGGCGCCGGGTGCGGTGCCGCCACCGCCGCAACAACCCGTCGGATGGCCTGACCCGCGATCGAGTGGGCCCGGTCCGGCAGAGCCCGATTCGCCGGGCGGTTTCTCACTGCCGCACTAGCCGGCCACACTCGCCGCCATAAGGGCGACGTCGACGATCAGCAGCGCCCATCCGCACAGCGGAACCGCGATGCCACCGCGCCGTTTGGCGGTGAAACACGAGATGACGATGACGACCACGGCGACCGCGGGCGCGCCGTAGAACGCGACGCCGAAATCGATCCCGCCGTGCCCGAGGTTGGGGCAGCTGCGGTCGCTGCAGCCGTCGGTGCTCATCACGGCACCGAGCGCGAAGAGCATCACGAGCGCGGCGGCGGGCACCGTCGCCAGTGCCAGCCCCCAGTTGATCCACGTCCAGCGGTTGCGCCGCCCGGCTCCGCCGGGTCGGCCGAATGCGGCCGCGCCGGCGCTACCGCTATCAACCGTCAGGTTGTTGTCACCGTTCATCCCACTAGGGCCTACCCGTCGGTCGGCGCATGCAAACCGCGCAGCCGCGGGCGGGTATCAGGTCTGCGCAGCTCAGGGGTGATTTATCGATATTCTTCGACATATTGCGTTGCATCGCGTTAGTTTCCGATATATCGTGATACTTCGAACCGCACGACCGGTGCGCGACCCACAAACTTAAGGACAGAAATATGACCAACCCATTCACTCCGCCCGAAGGACCCTTCGCTGCCGGGCCCGGTATCGGATTCGGCTTCGGCCCAGGCCCGGTTGACCGGCGCGCCCTGCACGAGGCACGGCGCCAGGCCCGACGGGACTTCCGCGAGCATCTGCGCGATCACGCCGGTGGCCACGACGGCCCGCTCGGCTTCGGCCCCGGATTCGGTCCGGGCTTCGGTCCAGGCTTCGGCCCGGGCTTCGGCTTCGGACCCGGTGGCCGGCGCGGCGGATGGCGCCGGGGCGGCCCGGGTCGCGGCAAGCGCGGCGACGTGCGAGCGGCCATCCTGACGCTGCTGGCCGAGCGGCCGATGCACGGCTACGAGATGATCCAGCAGATCGCCGAGCGCAGCAACGGACTGTGGAAGCCGAGCCCCGGTTCGGTGTACCCGACGCTGCAGCTGCTCGACGACGAAGGCGTGATCACCGCGAGCGAAACCGAAGGCAGCAAGAAGCTTTTCGAGCTGACCGAACAGGGCCGCGCGGCGGCCGAGAAGATCGAGACCCCGCCGTGGGACGAGATCACCGAAGGCGCCGACCCGGGTCACATGAACCTGCGGGCGGCCGTTGGCCAGTTGTTCGGTGCGGTAGGGCAGTCCGCCCACACCGCTTCGGCCGAGCAGCAGCAGCGCATCGTCGACGTCCTCAACAATGCGCGGCGTGAGATCTACGGCATTCTCGGCGAAGACTGAGTGCCTTCGGCGGGCCCTGGATCGGGGTGACGTCACGTGACGTCGACCCAATCCAGGGTCCGCTGCACGGCTTTGCGCCAGCCCGCGTAACCCGCGGCGCGCTGCTCGTCGTTCCAGGCCGGCGTCCAGCGCTTACCCTCCTGCCAGTTGGCACGCAGATCGGCCGGATCAGCCCAGAACCCCACCGCCAGACCGGCCGCGTAGGCGGCGCCCAGCGCGGTCGTCTCGGCGACCACGGGGCGCACCACGTCCACACCCAGCACGTCAGCCTGGATCTGCATGCACAGGGCGTTCTCGGTGATACCGCCGTCGACCTTCAAAACCTCAAGGTGCACACCGGAATCCGCCGCCATTGCGTCCACCACGTCGCGACTCTGATAGCAGATCGCCTCCAGCGTCGCGCGTGCCAGATGCGCGTTGGTGTTGAACCGGGACAGGCCGACGATCGCGCCGCGCGCATCGGATCGCCAGTAGGGCGCGAACAACCCCGAAAACGCGGGAACGAAATAGACTCCGCCGTTGTCGTCCACCTGGCGTGCCAGCGATTCGCTCTGCGCGGCGCCGCTGATGATGCCCAGCTGATCGCGCAGCCACTGCACGGCCGCGCCGGTCACCGCGATCGAACCCTCAAGCGCGTAAACGGGTTTGGCATCCCCGAACTGATAGCAGACGGTGGTCAGCAGCCCGTTGTCTGACCGCACGATGGTCTCACCGGTGTTGAGCAGCAGGAAGTTTCCGGTGCCGTAGGTGTTTTTGGCTTCCCCCTCGGACAGACACACCTGACCCACCATCGCCGCGTGCTGATCGCCGAGCATCCCGGTGATCGGTACCTCGCCGCCGGCCGGCCCGGTCTCCGACGTCACACCGTAGGGTTGCGGCGACGACGACGGCCCGATCCTCGGCAGCATCGCACGGGGGATGGAGAAGATCGACAACAGCTCGTCATCCCAGTCCAGCGTCTCCAGGTTCATCAGCATGGTCCGGCTGGCGTTGGTCACGTCGGTGGCGTGCACGCCGCCGCGCGGGCCCCCGGTCAGGTTCCACAACACCCAGGTGTCGGCGGTGCCGAACAGCGCGTCACCGGTTTCGGCGGCCGCGCGCACCCCGTCGACGTTGTCCAGGATCCATTGCAGCTTGGCGCCGGAAAAGTAGGTGGCCGGGGGCAGGCCGGCCTTGCGCCGGATCACGTCGCCGCGACTGTCCCGTTCCAGCGCCGACGCGATCCGATCGGTGCGGGTGTCCTGCCAGACGATCGCGTTGTAGTAGGGCCGCCCCGTCCTGCGGTTCCACACCAGGGTCGTCTCGCGCTGATTAGTAATGCCCAGCGCGGCAATGTTTTTCGTAGTCAGGTTGGCCCGGTTCAACACCGACGTCAGCACCGAGGAGGTCCGCTCCCAGATCTCAACGGGGTCGTGCTCCACCCAGCCGGCCCGGGGCAGGATCTGTTCGTGCTCGAGTTGATGGCGTGCCACTTCGGCGCCCTCGTGATCGAAGATCATGCAGCGAGTGCTGGTGGTCCCCTGGTCGATGGCGGCGACGAATTCGGCGAACTCGGCCAACTGCTCTCCTCCACCCGTGAGCTCGGACACGATTGCGGCAAAAGTCCATCATGGTCTACCCGCCGGACGGACGAGACGGAACTGCGACTCGTGGGAGCTTGCGTTACCGGCGGTAACCCTGTTGCATCTGCGGTGTGGGCGAAGAGGTCAAGCGCACCACGTACGACGGCGCACATCGGCGGGAATACCGGCGCAAGGTAGCGCTGTGCCTGGACGCCTTAGAGACGATGCTCGCCCAGTCAAGCTTCGATTCCGAGCAGCCGCTCACCGGCATGGAGATCGAATGCAACCTGGTCGATGCCGACTACCAGCCGGCCATGTCCAATCGCCACGTGCTGGACGCCATCGGCGATCCCGCGTACCAGGTCGAATTGGGCGCCTACAACATCGAATTCAATGTTCCGCCGCACGCGCTGCCCGGGCACACCACCCTGGACCTCGAGGCCGAGGTGCGGGCCAGCCTGAACGACGCCGAGAACAAGGCCGGCGCCGCGGGCGGTGCCCACATCGTCATGATCGGCATCCTGCCCACGCTGATGCCCGAGCACCTGGACCACGACTGGATGAGCGAATCGAAGCGCTACGCCGCCCTCAACGAGTCGATCTTCACCGCCCGCGGCGAAGACATTCCCATCAGCATTTCCGGGCCCGAGCCGCTGAGCTGGCACACCGCAACAATCGCGCCCGAATCCGCCTGCACCAGCATGCAACTGCATCTGCAGCTGGATCCGGAGACGTTCGCCGCCAGCTGGAACGCGGCGCAGATCGCGGCCGGCCCGCAGCTGGCGCTGGGCGCCAACTCGCCGTTCTTCTTCGGGCACCGGCTGTGGGCGGAAACGCGTATCGAGCTGTTCGCGCAATCCACCGACACCAGATCCGACGAGCAGAAATCCCAAGGCGTGCGCCCGCGGGTGTGGTTCGGCGAGCAGTGGATCGATTCGGTCCTCGACCTGTACCGGGAGAACATCCGATACTTCCCGTCCCTGCTGCCCGAGGTGTCCGACGAAGATCCGGTCGCCGAGCTGGCCGCCGGGCGGATCCCGCAGCTTTCCGAACTGCGGCTGCACAATGGCACCGTCTACCGGTGGAACCGTCCGGTGTACGACGTCGTCGACGGTCGCCCCCATCTGCGGCTGGAGAACCGGGTGCTGCCGGCCGGGCCGACCGTCGTCGACATGCTGGCGAATGCCGCCTTCTTCTACGGCACGCTGCGCAGCCTGTCCGAAGCCGACAACCCGCTGTGGACCGTCATGGACTTCGGCGTGGCGGAAGCCAATTTCCAGGCGGCGGCGCTGGACGGCATCGACGCCGGACTGCACTGGCCCGGCCTGGGCGACGTGACTGCGCGCGAACTGGTGCTCGACACCCTGCTGCCGATCGCCGACGAGGGATTGCAGCGCTGGGGCGTCGACGCCGAGGTCCGCGACCGGTTCCTCGGGGTCATCGAAGGCCGCGCCCGGACGGGACGCAACGGTGCCAGCTGGCAGGTGTCCACCGTGCGGACACTGCAGGACGGTGGCATGAGCAGGCCCGCGGCGCTGGCCGAGATGCTGCGCCGGTACTGCGATCACATGCACGCCAACGAACCGGTGCACACCTGGGAGTCGTGACCGCGGGAATCAGTGATCAGGCGACAAGCTCACTCAGCGGGCGTGGGTTCGCCACAGGGGCATGACAGGCATAAATTCGGCGAAGAGTCGCGCGAAAGTACTGTTGAACCGGTTGGAAGCTGAACGTGCCGAGGCAGCCCGGGTACGACGCTGGAGCTTCCAGCGCATGGCTGAGCTGCTTACCCGTAATCGCGCCGGTGGTGTGTAACAGCAAACAGGGGGTTGGAAACCATGCCTGATCAAATCGTGGACTGGGACAGCGTATATCGCGAGCAGGGCGAGTTCGAGGGCCCGCCGCCGTGGAACATCGGTGAGCCGCAGCCCGAACTGGCCGCCCTGATCGCGGCCGGCAAGTTCCGCAGCGACGTGCTGGACGCGGGCTGCGGAGTCGCCGAGCTGTCCTTGACCCTGGCCGCCCAGGGCTACACCGTGGTCGGCGTCGACCTCACCCCCACCGCCGTCGCGGCGGCCACCCAGGCGGCGGCCGCCCGCGGCCTGACCAGCGCCACCTTCGTGCAGGCGGACATCACATCGTTCACCGGCTACGACGGACGGTTCTCCACCGTGGCCGACAGCACGCTGTTCCACTCCTTGCCGATCGAGGGCCGCGACGGCTACCTGCGCGCGGTACATCGCGCGGCGGCACCGGGGGCCAGTTACTTCGTGTTGGTCTTCGCCAAGGGCGCCTTCCCCCGCGAATGGGAAACCAAGCCCAACGAAGTCGACGAGGACGAACTGCGCGACGCGGTGAGCAAGTACTGGGAGATCGACGAGATCCGGCCGGCTTTCATCCACGCCAACATTCCGCCGATCCCTGACGGCTCGCAGCACGACCGCGACGAGCGGGGCCGGATGAAGATGCCGGCCTACCTGTTGACCGCGCACAAAGCCGGCTAGCTGGTCGCGGTCGCCGCGGTGGCGGCGATGAGCGCCTCGGCGAACGTCTCCAGGTCGTCGACCGTGGTGTCCACGTGCGGCGAGATCCGCAGCACGGGTCCCGTGAGCTCCAGTGGCGCCCGCTGCACGCCGGCGAACGTGGTCAGGATCCGTCGCTCGGCGAGCAGCCAGCCGCGCACCGCCTGCGGGTCGGCGCCGTCGTTCGGCGCCAAAGTGGTGATGGCACTGGGTTCTTCGACCTCTTCCACCACGGTCCAGCCGGACACATCGGCCAGCATCTCGCGGCTGAGGCTGCCCACCTCGGCCAGCCGCGCCCACACCGTCTGCGGCCCGTACGCCAGATGCTCGCCCAGCGCCAGCGAAAACCCAACGCGCGCAGCAACATTGGACTCGCCGAATTCCAGCTGTTCGGCCACCGTCGGCGAGCCGTCCGCGCGGGCCCACTCCGGCGCGGCCAGCCGTGGGCGCAGGCTCTCCATCAGCTCCCGGCGCACCCCGAGCATCCCGACACCGCGCGGCCCGGCGATCCACTTGCGCGACGAGGAATAGGTCACGTCGGCGCCCACCGCACAGTCCACCTGGCCCAGTGCCTGGGCCGCGTCGACGACGAGCGGCAGCCCTAACTCCCGGCAGAGTTGGGCGACCATCGAAACCGGTTGCACCACACCGCGATGGCTGGCCACCGCGGTCAGATGCACCAGGTCCGGCGGATCGGTCTGCAGGGCCAGGGCCGCGTCGTCCAGCGCGACCCGGCCGTCTTCCAGCGTCGGCAGCAGCTGCCGGTCGAAGCCGTGCGCGGCCAGCATCGCCAGGTTGGGCCCGTATTCGCCGGGCAGGCAGGCCACCGTTCGGCGCTGCGCCGGCCAGCTGCCCAGCAGCAGATCCAGGGCGTTCAGCGAGCCGGTGGTGAAAACCACCTCGGCATCGGCCATTCCGGTCAGTGCGGCGAACGCGACGCGTCCGGCGTCGAGCACCGGTGTGGCGGCCTCCGCGGCGACATATCCGCCGAGCTCGGACTCGTTGCGGGCGTGCTGCGCGCCGGCCTCGATCACCGCCAGGCTCTGCCGCGAGCAGGCCGCGTTGTCCAGGTGCAGGCCGGCCATCGGCGGGCGGGCTGACCTCCATTGATCGGCCAGCGGGTTGCCGCCGGTCACTTCACGGCCAACGACAACCCGAAGTCGCCCGCCTTGTCGGTCCACCACCGGGTGCGGCGCAACCCCGCGACGGCCAATTCGCCAGTCACCTTGTCGGAGTGGAACTTACACGATACCTCGGTGAGCATTTCCTCGCCGGCCTCGAAGTCGACGGTCAGCTCGAGAGCACCGACCCGCACCCGCTGGCGCCGGTCGGACCGCAGCCACATCTCGATGCGTTCTTCCGCGGCGTTCCAGCGGGCCACGTGCCGGTAGGCGTCGACGTCGAAGTCGGCGTCGAGCTCCCGGTTGACCACCGCGAGCACATTGCGGTTGAACGCCGCCGTCACCCCGGCGGCGTCGTCATAGGCACGCACCAGCCGCTCGGTGTCCTTGACCAGGTCCGTGCCCAGCAGCAGGCTGTCGCCGGGCCGCATCTGCTCGGACAGTGCGGCAAGGAATTCCGCGCGCGGTCCGGGCGTGAGGTTGCCGATCGTCGACCCCAGGAACACGAACAGCCGTCGCCCACCTTCCGGTATCTCGGACAGGTGCTCTTCGAAATCGCCGCAGACGGCCTTGATTTCGACGCCCTCGTATTCCTGCTGGATGGCCGCTGCGGCGGTCGACAGGATGCTGGCGTCCACGTCGAACGGGATGAACCTGCGCAGCGAACCCCGCGCCCGCAGGGCGTCGAGCAACACCCGCGTCTTCTCCGACGTTCCGCTGCCCAGTTCCACCAGGGTGTCGGCCTCGCTGGCCGACGCCACTTCGGCAGCCCGCGCCCGCAAGATCTCGGCCTCGGCGCGCGTCGGGTAGTACTCGGGCAGCCGGGTGATCTGGTCGAACAGATCACTGCCAACCGAATCGTAGAACCATTTCGGCGGCAACGCCTTTGGTGTCTTCTGTAGGCCGTCCAGGACGTCGCGGCGCAACGCGTGGTACGCCGAGTCCGCGGCCAGGTGGTTCGACAGCGACAGCGTCATCAAGATCCTCTCGACTGATCCAGCGGCGTCATCGTGACACCGTCCGCAGTGACTTCGACGAGGTGACGGTCCGGCACGTCCTCCCAGTCGGAGTCGTTGTCATAGGGTTCGCTGGCCAGGACCACACCGTCCGGGCGGCGCAGGATGGACAGCGTGTCACCCCAGGCCGTCGCCAGCATGCGAGAGCCGTTGGCGGCCAATATGTTCAGCCGGGCGTTCGCGTCGGCCGCGGCGACCTCGACGATGGTCTCCCCCAGCGCGTCGAGGCCACGCTCGAAGATCACGGCCGCCAGTATCGCGCTGTCACAGACCGATTCGGCGCGCCCTGTTGCCGGCAGCACGGCTCGGTCGACGATTCCGTTGTGCGACAACAACCACTGTCCGTCGGTGAACGGCGCGCACGCGCTGGCCTCGATCGGCATGCCGACGGTGGCCGAACGCACCGCGGCCACCACGCAGTGGCTGCGCAGCGCGGGCGCGATGGAATCGAACGAGACATCGCCCCACAGCGGCGCCTGGCTGCGCCAGCGGCGCGGCACCCCGGCCGCTGGGGAGGCTGACGAGGAGGTGTCGAAAAACCCGACGCCCCAACCGTCTGCGTTGAGCAGGCAATGCTTTTGCCGGCGCGGCGCATAGGATTGCACCCGCAGGCCGAACGGCGGGTCGAGCACCAGCGAGGAAAGCGTGGCGTCAGCCCCCAGCCAGCCCAGGTGCCGGCACATCAGGCGCGATCCCCGGCGTCGGGGACGTCCCACGCCAGCCGGACGCCGGAGAAGATCTGGCGCCGGTACGGGTGATCCCAGTTGCGGAAGCTCGGGCGCATGATGCCCGGCTCCACGGCCCACGAGCCGCCGCGCAGCACCCGGTAATCGCCGTCGAAGAAAGGCTGCGAATACCGCTCGTAGAGCATTGGGACGAACCCCGGCCAGGGCCGCAGCGGGGAGGTGGTCCACTCCCAGACGTCACCGAGCAGCTGCTCGGCCCCATAGGCCGAAGCGCCTTGCGGGTAGGCGCCGACGGGTGCCGGCCGCAACGCCGCGCCGCCGAGGTTGGCCAGGGACTCGTCCGGTTTGCGCTCGCCCCAGGGATACCGGCGCCGAGTGTTGGTGGACGGATCCCAGGTGCAGGCCTTCTCCCATTCCATCTCGGTGGGCAGCCGGGCGCCGGCCCAGGCCGCGTAGGCCTCGGCCTCGAAATAGCTGACGTGCTGGACGGGCTCGTCGGCCGGAATGTCCTCGACGTGGCCGAACCGGGTGCGCGTCGCGCCGTCGGAGCTCCAGAACTGCGGCCCGGTCAGGCCCGCGGCCTGGCGGTGCTGCCAGCCGCGCTCCGACCACCAGCGCGGCTCGTTGTAGCCGCCGTCGTCGACGAACCGGCGCCATTCGCCGTTGGTGACCGGAACCCGGCCGATCCGGAACGCGGGCAGATCGACCACGTGGGCCGGGCGCTCGTTGTCCAACGAATACGGTTCGCCGGCGGCGTCCACGCCGAGCACGAATTCACCGCCGGGCACCAGCACCGAGGTGCCGGCCAACCCCGATCGCCCGGCCGGCAGCACGGCGGCGTCTCGCAAAATCGGTGCGCCGCTGCGCAAATTGAGTGCCTGCAGCATGGTTTCGTCGTGCTGGTTTTCGTGGCTGACCACCATCGCGTACACGAAGGCGGCCTCGTCGCCGGCGGGATCGTCCGGCAAGGCGTCGAGCGCGTCGAGCACGGCCGACCGCACGGTCCGGCAGTAGGCCCGCGCCTTGTCCGGCGACAGCAGCGGCAGATCCACCCGGCTGGCGCGGGAATGCACGAAGGCGTCGTAGAGGCCCTCGACCGCGGGCGGCAACATCCCCGGGCGCGCGGGATCGCCACCGCGCAACAGCCACAGCTCCTCCTGCTGGCCGATGTGCGCCAGGTCCCACACCAACGGGCTCATCAATGGGTCGTACTGCCGGCAGAGTTCGGCGTCGTCGAACTCGACCAGCCGCAACGTCCGCGTCCGCGTCCGCGCCAGGTCGTCGGCGAGGTTCTCCCGTGACGTCACGGCTCCCCTTGCGGGCTACGCGCCGCCGCCGAGACCGCGGCCGCGAGCCCGTGCTCGACCACTTGGTCGGAGAAATCGTCGCCGGGGCAACGGCCCTGGTCGACGAGGCGCACCAGCTGCTGCATCGAATCGCCGAGCTCGGCCGGGGCCTTCGCGGCGGCGATGGCCATGCACGCGTTGGCCGCCGCGTACAGCCGCCGGTCCCGCAGCCCCACCCGGGCCGCGGTGTCCCACGCGGTGGCCACCGGTTCGACGGCCTCGGCCGCGACGTCGGCGGCGGCCGGGTCGTCGAGCAGGACCGCCAGGGTGAACGCGACGGCGGGCCACAACGCATCGGGCACGCTGTCCAGGTAGCGGATCTCCAGCCACTGCCTGGGCCGCACCGGCGGGAACAGCGTGGTCAGGTGGTACTCCAGGTCGGCAACGTTGGGGCGACGATCCCCAAGCAACACGCGGCCGTTGACCCAGTCGGCAAAGGGCACCCAATGCGTGACGGCCTCGGCGTCGGGGTTGTGCACCAGCATCACCGGGGCCTTGAGCGCATACCGCGCCCAGTCGGTGCCCGGATCGTCGCCACTGGCGCCCAGGATGGGTCCACAGCGCGCCGAGTCCATCCGACCCCATACTCGCTGCCGGCTCGACACCCAGCCCGTGAATTCACCGCCCAGCATCGGCGAGTTCGCCGTTATCGCGATCATGGTGGGCCCCAACGCATGTGCGAGGCGCACCCGGGCCGCCCAGCCCTCTCGCGGCCCGGCGTCCAGGTTGACCTGAATCGAAGCGGTGGACGTCATCATCGCCGCGCCGGCCTCCCCGGAGTGGCTGGTTGCGAAGAATTGTTCCATCGCGCGGTACCGGGCGCCGGGGTTGATGCGCTTGGGCGGGCGCAGCGGGTCGGCGCCGAGGAAGACCAGGCCCAGCCCGGCCGCAGCAAACGCCGGCTGGAGCACGGCCTGATCGAGGCGCATGGCCTCGATGGCCGGCACTACGCCGTCGGCCGGCGGGCCGGACAGTTCGACGGCGCCGCCCGGTTCCACGGTGATCCTGCTGCCGCCCGGCAGCGCGGGGAGCGCATCGAGCACGTCGGCGATCTCGTTCCAGCTCGGTCTGCGGTGCGGGTCGGCCGGGTCGTGGCAATGGGCCTCGAGCTCCAGGCCGACACGACCCAGCGGAGCGTCAACCAGACATCCCTCGGCGATGTATTGCGCGACGGCCGCGGAATCGGCCAGTTCGGCGATGTTGTGCTCGGGGTCGGGGTCGGCACCGGCCACGCGCGACTCCGACCGCGAAGCCGCGGCAGTGATCGGCGCGAATGTCATATCACGATCCCTTCGGGCCCCGGCAAGCCTGGACATACCTGCGGACCGCTTCCCTGCGCAGCTAATCGAACGTTAATCGGCACCACTTCGCCTAGTGCTTCATCTATCAGACGCCCCCGACATATTCCCCTCTTCGCACCTTGGGGTGCTCGGGACGGACGGTTACCCAATCGCTCGATTATTGACCCAACGCGTTCTGCATCGCCCCAGCTAGCACGTTCACCGCAGGTCCGGCGTTGCCGGACTGACACACTTTCGCCTGCAGCAACACATTTTCGCGCAGCCTGGTTTGATCGAAGCACCGGCGATCGGTGCCCGCCTCCTGCTTCGTCCAGTTCTCGTCGGCCGGGCCGGCTGGCCCGCCATCGAACGACCACACCTGCGTCGTGCCGTTGTCCAGGTGGAGCGCGGTCGTCTGTCCCGAACAGCCCACCGTTCGATCCACCACCCGATGAAAAGCCCGACCGGCGGCCTCGTTGGTGGCGAACACCCCGACGGCCTGTTTGACCAGATGGGTCTGGTCGGTGGCCGACGTCTGAGTCACGGCTCCGTTGAACGACGCCAGGTCGGGATCGTTGTACACCTCGGGCAAACCGATGTCGGCCCAGTTGTTGCAGTCGGGCAGGTCCACCCAGTCACCTTGCCCGGGCTGGGTGAACACCGACTCCCATCCCATGGGCCCGCCAACGATGTTGCCGACCGATCCCTTGCCCAGCACGGCGTAATTCACCACGCCGGGCTCGGAGGGATGCGCGGCGGCGACCGGAATTGCGGCCGTGCACAGGGCCAAGCCGATGGCCACCGCGGCCCCGTGCAGCTGAGCAACCTGCGTAACCCGCATGGTCATGCAGCGATCATGCCAGGCGCACCGACGCGCGGTCAGCCCCCGTTGCCCCGAACGCCTTCCTCGACCTTTTTGCCCAGGTCGGCATCGACGTTGCGCCAGTACTCGAACACCCGCGACAGCACCGGCTCCTTAACACCCTGGGAGACGTGGCCAATGATGTTGTGCGCCAGGCGTTCCCTGGCCGCATCGTCGAGCACCTCGCGGACCATGGTGCCGGCCTGTCCCCAGTCGTCGTCCTCGGCGTGCAGCGTGTAGGCAGAGCGGACCATGTCCCCGTCGGCATGCCAGCGGATCTCGGCGGCGCGTGCCGCGTCGGCATGCGGCCCACCGTAGGAATTGGGCGCATACACGGGGTCGGCGACGTTGTTGATCCGCATGGCGCCGTCTTTGGAGTAGCTGTTCACCTCGACTCTGGGGGTGTTGACCGGGATCTGCCGGTAGTTGGTCCCCAGCCGGGCGCGATGGGCGTCGGAGTACGAGAAGCCGCGCGCCTGCAGCATCTTGTCCGGGCTCAGGCCGGTGCCGGGCACGGTGTTGTTCGGCTCGAAGGCCGCCTGCTCGATCTCGGCGTGGTAGTCGGTGACGTTGCGGTTCAGCGTCATCTTGCCGACGTCGATCAGCGGGTAGTCGCCGTGCGGCCACACTTTGGTCAGGTCGAACGGGTTGAACCGGTAGTCCCTGGCTTCCTCGTACGGCATGATCTGCATCTTCAGCGTCCAACTCGGGTGATCCCCGCGTTCGATCGACTCGAACAGGTCGCGCTGGTGGTAGTCGCCGTCCTCGCCGGCCAACCGGTCGGCGTCCTCCTGGGTCAGGAACTCGATGCCCTGATCGGTGATGAAGTGGTACTTCACCCAGAAGATCTCACCGGAAGCGTTGATCCAGCTGTAGGTGTGGCTGCTGTAGCCGTTCATGTTCCGCCAGGTCTTCGGGATTCCCCGGTCACCCATCAGCCAGGTCACCTGGTGCGCCGATTCCGGGGACAGGCTCCAGAAGTCCCACTGCATGTTGTGGTCGCGCACGTTGCTTGCCTGCAAGCGCTTCTGGGACCGGATGAAGTGCTGGAATTTCAGCGGGTCACGCATGAAGAAGACCGGGGTGTTGTTGCCGACCAGGTCGAAATTGCCTTCGCTGGTATAGAACTTCAGCGCGAAGCCACGAGGGTCACGCCAGGTGTCTGGGCTGCCGCGCTCGCCGGCGACGGTGGAAAACCTCGCCAACATGTCGGTTTTGGTGCCGGGCTGGAAGACCGCGGCCCTGGTGTACTGGGTGACGTCATTGGTCACTTCGAAATGACCATATGCACCACCACCTTTGGCGTGCGGCTGGCGCTCCGGGATGCGCTCCCGATTGAACATCGCCATCTGCTCGATCAGGTAGTGGTCCTGCAACAGAATCGGGCCGTCGGGGCCGATCGTCAACGACTGGTCGTCGCTCGGCGCAGCGATGCCGGCGTCATTGGTCGTGAAACGCTCCGTCATTTCGCTCCTCCTCGTCACCGGGCTGCAGGCTGCGGTACCCGAGGTCGCACACCGCGGTACCGAACCGCTTGAGCATCAAGCATTTTCAGTACCGCAGTGAGCGCTCCGGATGTTCCGGCCTGCAATCGAGTGTTCCCCTTATCTTGACCTTGTCAAGATAAGGCGGGCAACGTCCATCGGTTACCCACCACGGGTTAATACCCATTTCGGGCGTGACTTAAGGGCGTGACTTACACGGGCGTCGTCAGGGGCGCGGCGCGGGTGTGCTGGGGGCCGGGCTGACTCCGGGCGGCTGTCCGGGGCCGCTGACACCCGGGCCGGCAACCGGTCCACCGGGACCACCCGGACCGCCGGGGGGCATCGGAATGATCAAGCCGGGACCGTTGGGCCCGTATCCCCATGGCCCGTTGTCGGGTCCGCCCGGGCCACCGGGCCCGCCGTACCACGGCCCGTAGCCGCCGGGGGCGCCGTACTGCCCGGGTCCGTTACCCGGCCCGGGGCCGCCGGGGCCTCCCCACGGTCCATTGCCCGGCCCGGGGCCGCCTGGGTGGAACATGCCGTGGTGGTGATGGTGGCAGTAGTAGTTGTGCTTCCAGATGAAGGCGCCGACGAAGAAGGCGGACGTGAGGATGAAGACGACGCCCGCGACGATCACCACCCAGGCGGCCGCCGTGTAGAGCCGCGGCGGCTTCACCCGGTTCGGCGGCGGTGGCGCGGTGACGGGTGCGGCCGGGGTTGACTCGGTGTGTGGTTCGGGTGTCTCGCTCATGCCTTGCCATATTGCCCCGCGCTTGCTGTCCCTAACAGGGCTCGGCGACAAATTTGTTGTGAATCGAGATGGGGCGGTTAGGCGTCGGTGACCGCAAAAGACAGGTGGCCCGGCGCTCGCGAGGAACGCCGGGCCACTGGTGACAACGGTTTTTCAGTTGGTCATCACGATGACGCTCGGGACCTGACCCGTCGCGGCCGCGGAGTGGAAGACCGACGGCGGGAGCTGACCCGGGGCCATGCCGCTGGGACGCACGCCCGACGTCGACGGAGGAGCGGTGGTGGCTCCCGGACCGTTCTGTCCGCCCTGTCCACCCTGACCGCCCGGTGCGCCCGGGCCGCCGAAGTTGCCGGGGCCGCCAGGACCGCGGTGGTGAACCATCGCGTGGTGGTGCTTGTGGTGGTGGCCGTGATGGCCGCCGCGGTGGCCGAGGATGAAGCCGGTGAAGAAGATGACCGCGACGATGAACACGATCCCGGCGACGATGGCGACCCACGCGGCGAGTTGGAAGACCCGCGGGGCCCGGTAGGCCGCCGCCGCTTCGGCGGCGACCGGTGCAGTTGCGGTGGAGTGCCGCACAGTGGGGGTTTCAGATGTTTCACTCATGAGACAAATGATGAAGCCGTTAACAGTAGTGGCGGCTATGCGCTACTTATGTAGCAGCTGTGAACTAAAGCCCCCACTCAGCGGGCGAAAAGGCCGCTCTGACAGCGCCGTGGCGCACCCACTCTCAGGACCGCCTGAGCGTGCCCCGGACGCTGGGTCGCTACTCGGGCCGCAGCGGGTTCACGGCGAACTGGATCACCCGGTACGGCGCGGCCACCCGCGCGCGAGTGTCCCACTGGCTCACGAAGATTCGCAGCTCATCGAGCGTGGAACCGGGCGAGATGTAGCCGCCGTACGGTTGCGCGAGCCGGTTGTCGTAGGGCGGCGGCAGGCTCTCCGCTGGATCCGGCCACTCGTCGTGCTGCACCACCGTGGTGACCGGCGCGTCGCCCAGGCCCGTCGGGTCGTCGGCCACCCGAACCTCCATGTTGCCCGTGACGGCGTTGAAATAGGACAGCACCGTCTTGCCGTCGATCTGCCGAATGCACAACTCGCCCACCGCGTCCGGCCACAGCGGCGTCGGCGGCTTGCCCCAGCCGCCTCCGGCGCCGGCCGCCCAGCCCTGCCACCGCGACCGGTCGGTGAACGTCTGCGGGGTGGCCCGATACAGCAGCACGGGGTCCCTGCGGGTGAAACTGTCGGCGACGATGTACACCCACCCGCTGGGTGAGTCCGGGGTGGGGATCGGGTCGTAAAAGCCGCTGATCTGCGTCTGCGAGCCGCCCTGGTATGACGCGGGCCGTTTGGATCCCGGGATCGTCTGCCAGCCCGCGCGCGCAGGCTCGGCGGTCACCAGGCGTGAGGTCTGCGGCTCGAGGTTCTTGGTCGTCGTCACCATCAGGTAGTTGCGCCGGTTGATCTGCACCACGCCGGCCGGCAGCTGCGAGACACCCGGCGGGGCGGCGTCGGCGAGCAGCGGATTGCTGATGCCGGTGACCCCGGTGTAGCGCACCCCGCCGGGGTCGTCGACGGACGAGGTGTCGACGCGCAACGCGACCGGCGCGTACCAACCGCCGAAGCCGACGCCCTGGCCGGCGAAGCTGTCGCCGCACACCTGAAGCAACTCGGCGGGGAACTCGACGAACTCACACAGGTCGGTCGCGCCGATGCCGTAGTCCCCGGTCGGCGTGCCGGTGCCCGCCGTGGGCCCGATTCGCAACACCTGACCGGGCGCCAGTGGCTGCAGTACGGGCTCGGGGGTCGGCGCCGCCGGATCGGCGCGCGCGACGCTGGAAAACCATTGCGGCACAACCAAACACATCGCGGCGAACAGTGAGCACCGCGCGGCCAGGCGAGTGTGGGTGGTGTTCACCCGCTTGTCACAGCTGGGCGGCCAGCAGCTCGGCGATCTGGATGGTGTTCAGCGCAGCCCCCTTGCGCAGGTTGTCACCGGAGACGAACAGGGCCAGCCCGCGGCCGTCGGGCACCCCGGGATCGCGCCGAATCCGGCCGACCAGGGATTCGTCGACGCCGGCGGCCGCCAGCGGGGTCGGCACGTCGACCAGCTTGACGCCGGGTGCCCCGTCGAGCAGTTCGCGGGCCCGCTCGGGCGACAGCGGCCGGGCGAATTCGGCGTTGATCGACAGCGAGTGCCCGGTGAACACCGGCACCCGCACGCAGGTGCCGCTCACGGCCAGGTCGGGGATGCCCAGGATCTTGCGGCTCTCGTGGCGCAGCTTCTGGTCCTCGTCGGTCTCACCCGAGTCGTCGTCCACCAGGGAGCCGGCCAGCGGCACCACGTTGAAGGCGATCGGCGCCACGTAGGTCTTGGGCGCCGGGAACTGCACCGCTCGGCCGTCCTGCACCAGCTGCTCGGCGGCGTCGATGACCGCGCGGGCCTGCGTGGCCAGCTCCTCGACCCCGGCGATCCCGCTGCCGGAGACCGCCTGATAGCTGGAGACCACCAGGCGTTGCAGCCCGGCCTCTTCGTGCAGCACCTTGAGCACCGGCATCGCGGCCATGGTCGTGCAGTTCGGGTTGGCGATGATGCCCTTCGGCCGGTTGGCCCCGTCGCGGGCGAAGTTCACCTCGGACACCACCAACGGCACGTCCGGGTCCTTGCGCCAGGCCGACGAGTTGTCGATCACCGTCACCCCGGCTGCAGCGAACCGCGGCGCCTGCACCAGCGACATCGTCTTGCCGGCGGAGAACAACGCGATGTCCAGGCCGCTCGGGTCGGCCGTCGCGGCGTCTTCGACCTCGATCTCCTGGCCGCGGAATTCCAGCTTGCGGCCCTGCGAGCGTGGCGACGCGAAGAACCGCACCGACGTGGCGGGAAAGTCCCGCTCGTCGAGCAACTTGCGCATCACCTGGCCGACCTGGCCGGTGGCGCCCACCACTCCGATGGCAACCATTTATCTACCCGTCCCCGCATACACCGTGGCCGACTCCGCACCGCCGAGCCCGAACGCCTCGTGCAACGCCACGACGGCCTTATCTAGTTCGGTGTCGCGGCACAACACCGAGATGCGGATCTCGGAGGTGGAGATGAGCTCGATGTTGACGCCCACCTCGGCCAGGGCCTCACAGAAGGTGGCGGTGACCCCGGGGTGGCTGCGCATGCCCGCCCCGATCAGCGACACCTTGCCGATGTGGTCGTCATAGAGCAGCTGGCTGAACCCGATCTCGTCCTTGAGCGCGTCCAGCTTGGCCACCGCGGTGGGCCCGCTGTCGCGCGAGCAGGTGAAGGTGATGTCGGTCTTGCCGTCCTCGATCTTGGACACGTTCTGCAGCACCATGTCGATGTTCACGTCGGCGTCCGCGAGCGCCCGGAAGACGCGGGCGGCGTATCCGGGAATGTCGGGAATGCCGACGACGGTCACCTTGGCCTCGCTGCGGTCGTGCGCGACTCCGGTCAGGATGGGGTCTTCCATGGCTATGTCCTTGATTGATCCGACGACGACGGTGCCTGGGTTCTCCGAATACGAGGATCGGACATGCACCGGAATGCCATAGCGGCGTGCATATTCCACGCAGCGCAGCATCAAAACCTTGGCGCCGCAAGCCGCCATCTCGAGCATTTCCTCGAAGGTGACCGTGTCCAGCTTGCGGGCGTTGTGCACGATCCTCGGGTCGGCGCTGAAGATGCCGTCAACGTCGGTGTAGATCTCACAGACGTCGGCGCGCAGTGCTGCGGCCAGGGCCACCGCCGTGGTGTCCGAGCCGCCGCGGCCCAGCGTGGTCACGTCCCGGGTGTCCTGGCTGACGCCCTGGAATCCGGCCACCAGCACGATGCGCCCCTCGTCGAGCGCGGTCTGCAGCCGGCCCGGGGTGACTTCGATGATCTTGGCGTTGCCGTGCGTGCCGGTGGTGATCACCCCGGCCTGGGATCCGGTGAACGAGCGGGCCTGCGCACCCAGCGATTCGATCGCCATCGCGACCAACGCATTGGAGATGCGCTCACCGGCGGTGAGCAGCATGTCGAGTTCGCGCGGCGGCGGCGCCGGGCACACCTGTTGGGCCAGATCCATCAGGTCATCGGTGGTGTCGCCCATCGCGGAGACGACGACTACTACATCGTTCCCCTGCTTCTTGGTAGCGACGATGCGCTCGGCCACCCGCCGGATCCGATCGGCGTTCGCCACTGAGGATCCGCCGTACTTCTGCACGACGAGCGCCACGTTTTTCCTGCCTCTCCGGCCCTGCGCACTTCAATTTCGGGTATAAGTCCACAACAGAATACGTGCCGCCGCATGGTGATTTACGTCCCGATACCTGGTTCCCCGGCCTGCGCATTCGCTACCGTCCCAGCGGCATTTTTACCAAGGCGCTAAAAGCGGTAAAGTGCAGGACGTGCAGCGGGTGCTCCTCCTCGGACGCCGCGACGGGGTCTGATCCAGACCGGCTTCCCGTCGCGGGTGTTCGCGATGCGCCGGTCTGAAGTTCCCCTTCTGATACCCCCGGAGCAATCACCGTGACTTCCAACCCCGACGCATTCAGCTCGACACGAACCATCGTCCAGCCGGCGGGCCCCCCGGGCCCCGGGCAGGCCGCGTGGAACCCGCAGCGCAGCTCGTCGATGCCGGTCAACCGGTACCGGCCCTTCGCCGAAGAGGTCGAGGCCATCCGGCTGCCCGACCGCACCTGGCCCGACCGCATCATCGCTCATGCGCCCTTGTGGTGCGCGGTCGATCTGCGCGACGGCAACCAGGCTCTGATCGACCCCATGACCCCGGCACGCAAGCGCCGCATGTTCGATCTGCTGGTTCGCATGGGCTACAAGGAAATCGAGGTCGGATTCCCGTCGGCCAGCCAAACCGACTACGACTTCGTCCGCGAGATCATCACCGACGGCGCCATTCCCGACGACGTCACCATCCAGGTGCTGACCCAGTGCAGGCCCGAGCTGATCGAGCGCACCTTCGAGGCGTGCCACGGCGCGCCGCAGGCCATCGTGCACTTCTACAACTCGACGTCAATCCTGCAGCGCCGCGTGGTTTTCCGCGCGGACCGCGCCGCGGTGCGAGCCATCGCGACCGAGGGCGCGCGTAAGTGCGTGGCGGAGGCCGCCAAGCACCCGGGCACCCGGTGGCGCTTCGAGTATTCGCCGGAGTCCTACACCGGCACGGAGCTGGAGTACGCCAAAGAGGTGTGCGACGCCGTGGGCGAGATCATCCGACCGACGCCGGACAACCCGATCATCTTCAACCTGCCCGCGACGGTGGAGATGGCGACCCCTAACGTTTACGCCGACTCGATCGAGTGGATGAGCCGCAACCTGGCCAACCGGGAGTCGGTCATCCTGAGCCTGCACCCGCACAACGACCGCGGAACCGCCGTGGCAGCAGCGGAATTGGGCTACCAGGCCGGTGCCGACCGCATCGAGGGCTGCCTGTTCGGCAACGGCGAGCGCACCGGCAACGTCTGCCTGGTGACGCTGGGGCTGAACCTGTTCTCCCGCGGCGTGGACCCGCAGATCGACTTCTCCAACATCGACGAGATCCGCCGCACGGTCGAGTACTGCAACCAGCTGCCGGTGCACGAGCGTCACCCCTACGGCGGGGACCTGGTCTACACCGCGTTCTCCGGCAGCCACCAGGACGCCATCAACAAGGGCCTGGACCAGATGAAGATCGACGCGGACGCCGCGGACACCGACGTCGAGGACATGCTCTGGCAGGTGCCGTATCTGCCGATCGACCCCAAGGACGTCGGGCGCACCTATGAGGCGGTGATCCGGGTCAACTCGCAGTCCGGCAAGGGCGGGGTGGCCTACATCATGAAGGCCGACCACGGCCTGGCCCTGCCGCGACGGCTGCAGATCGAGTTCTCCCAGGTGGTGCAGAAGATCAGCGAAGGGGAAGGCGGCGAGGTCAGTCCCAAGGAGATGTGGGACGCCTTCTCCGAGGAATACCTGGCCCCGGTGTCGCCGCTGGAGCGGATCAAGCAGCGCGTCGACGCGTCCGAGGAAGACAGCGGCGTCACCCGCATCACCGCGACCGTCAAACTCAACGGGGCGGAGACCGAGGTCAGCGGGGAGGGCAACGGCCCCCTGGCCGCGTTCGTTCACGCGCTGGGCGGCGTCGGTTTTGACGTGGCCGTCCTGGACTACTCCGAGCACGCCATGAGCGCCGGGGACGACGCGCAGGCCGCGGCCTACGTGGAGGCGTCGGTGGACGGCCGCACGGTGTGGGGGGTTGGCATCGCGCCGTCGATCACCACCGCGTCGCTGCGCGCGGTCGTGTCAGCGGTCAACCGCGCCGCTCGCGGCTGACGCCGTGCCCGGCGGAGGGTCTTCGCCGGCACGGGTGTGGGCTGCCGCCGTAGCGCTACACCGCAAGCAAGCGCTCGAAGAAGTCGCGGTAGTGCATCAAAGCCAGGCGGAGGTCTTCGGTGGACGCCTGCTCGCCCCGCGCCCACTGCTCCTCGAGGCGCGAGCGCGCGTGGGCGAAACCGTTCGTTAGCCGGTCAACCAGATCGGAGACCAAAACATCGGCCTTCTGTACGCAATCCTTCGGGTCGTCGACGAAGGCGGCCTGCACACCAGCCCACCGCGCGCGCAAGTCCGCCAGGTCGTTATCGGCGAAAAGCAGCTGCTCCGTTGATGATTCGTCCGCTGCGCGGCCTGTCGAGCGATCCGCGGTTGCGGCCTGCGTTTGGTCCGCTGAATCGTCGACGGCCGAGGGCGCACTCACGGGCGCCGACGCTTCGACCGGCGCTGGTGGTGCGGGGTGATCATCCACCTGCCCGGTGGTTTCCGCGACCGCGGGCTGAGACTCGTCGTAGGTATCATTCAACGGACGATCTTGCGTGGTCATGCGCTTGCCTCCTGTGACGCATCGTCGTTTGTTGTTGTTTCGAGCAACTTTTCGAACAGCGCTCGATAGTGCACGAACGCCTCCCGCTGCTCTTCGGTGTTGACATCGCCTCGCAAATGGATGCCGTGCGCTGCGCGGTAGTTGTCGACAATCCCTGGATGATCCACCGAGATGTCGGCTGCCCGCCGCTCGAAATCATCGACGGGATAACCGCGTTCACGCATCACCTCGGTCACCAGCCGATCGGCGACACCGACGGCGGTTGCCGGATTATCGACGAACCCGGTCTGCACCTGCTGCCAACGGGCGCTGAAGTCCGACAGCGCCGATGGCGTCAACGGAACAATGTCGAGCTTGTTCCGTTCGCGTTCCCGGGTGGTCAATTCCTGCTCCGCCACCTTGGGATCTCCGGCCTGCGAAACCAAGCGCTCGTACTCGCGGCCATAGTGCTGTTGCAGCCGGGCTGTTCTCCGGCGACTGCTCACCACTTTCGCCGCGATGGCGAGTACTGCCACCACAATCACGATGGAGACCGCAATCAAAATCCACTCCCAGGTGGGCATTTCGTGCTCCTCTCGTACTCATGTCGAATAACCCGGGCGCCGGCGCCGCAAACGTTTGCTTGTGAGGTGCGCCCAGCCCGAGATCGGGCGCGTCTCGATTGCCGGCGTTCAGAAGTAGTGCCGGCGGCCCCCGACGGCGCGTCCGGTGGATCCGAGGATCGCCAGGATCACGCCGACGATGACGAGGATGATGCCGATGGTCCACAGCACCGCGATCTTGAGCAGAAATCCTGCGATCAGCGCGATGATGCCCAGAATGATCATGATTGGCCTCCCTTTTGCGATTGACGACTGGCTAACTCGTTGCGCCAGCGATGAATCCAGTCGATCACCCCAAAGGGGGGTAGCAATACACCCCTAGGGAGGTAATCTCGCCGACATGCCGTCACCGTCTCCCCGCGCGCCGATCACGGTTGCGCTCGTCGATGACTACGACGTCGTCGTGAAGGGCGTGGCCAACATGCTTGACCCGTACCGCGATCGTGTCGTGATCGCCGAACTCGACTCCACCATGCCCGTCGCTGATCCCGTCGATATCGCCCTGTACGACTCGTTTGCCCAACCCGAATCCGACCACGAGGAGATAGGGGTTTTGGTTGCCAATCCTCGGGCACGCCGAGTCGTGGTCTACACGTGGAACTTTCACCCCGACCTCGTCGAGAGCGCCCGGCGCCACGGGGCACAGGGATACCTATCGAAGACCCTGCCCGCGCGCGAACTGGTCGCCGCGCTGGAGGCCGTGCATTCCGGCGAGGTGATCGTCAGCGACATAACCGGCCGGGCACGTAGTGCGCCCGGGCTCGACTGGCCCGGCCGCGGCGAAGGGCTCAGCGACCGCGAGGCCGAGATCCTGGCGCTGATCACCCAGGGCAAGAGCAACGCGGATGTGGCGCGGCTGACCTACCTGAGCCCGAATACCGTGAAGTCATACATCCGCAACATCTACCGCAAGCTCGGCGTCGGAAGCCGCACGCAGGCCGTGCTGTGGGGCGTGCAGCACGGGTTCACCCCCGACCACCACCGCATCGAACACTGGCGCGGAGGACCCTGATCTAGTGCTGCCGGCACAGCCGCCCGGTCAGAACAGCGCCAGTTGCTGGTCCAGCGTGCTGGCGTCGGTGAATTCGTCCATGCTGGTGCCGCCGATGACGGCGCCCACGCAGTCCATGAACTGCGCGTCGGAGATCACCGGCACCCCCAGCTGCCGGGCGAGGTAGCCCTTGCCCTGCTCGGCGGCGGGATCGTTGCAGACCACCAGCGAGGTCTCCCGGTCGACGGCGTCGGTGTAGGCCAGCCCGGCGTGCAGGATGCGCTCCACGAGTTCCTCGTGGGTGCGGACGACTTCGGCGGCCAGCGCCACCCGCATGCCCTGCACCAGCGGCCGGCCGCCGACGTAGGGGCCCGGGTTGAGGTACGGGCAGGGCATTCGGGACGCCAGCACCTTGAGCGGTCGCAGTTCGTCGTGCGTGACCCGGCCGTTCGGCCAGCGGCGCCGGGTCACCGGATGTATCGGCAGCCAGACGTCGCCCGCGCGGGCCAGCTTGAGCGCCGACGCCAGCACGCCGGTCAGCACCATCGCGTCGTCAAAGGCGTCGTGCGGCCGCTCCTGGGTGACGCCCCAGTGCGCGGCGAGCGTCTCCAACCGCAGGTTCTCGACGCCGAGGTCCAGCCGCCGGGCCAACTCGACGGTGCACATGACGCTGTCGACGGGCAGTTCGGTCTCGGCCAGTTCGGCTTCGGCGGCCAGAAACGCGTAGTCGAACGCCACGTTGTGGGCCACCAGGGTGCGGCCGCGCAGCACCTCGGCCACGTCGCCGACGATGTCGGCGAACTGGGGCTGGTCTTCCAGCATCGCGGCGGTCAGGCCGTGCACGTGGGTGGGACCGGGGTCCACGCCAGGGTTGAGCAGGCTCACCACCGAGTGTTCGACGTTGCCGTCGGCGTCCAGGCCGAGCGCCGCAACGCTGATGATCCGCGCCTGACCCGGCCGGAAACCCGAGGTCTCGACATCGACGACGGCCCAGCCGGCGTCCGGCTCGCTGGCCGGCCGACCCCAGCACACCCCGCTCATGCACTGAGGATGGCACGGCCGACCGACATCACCTGGCCGCTAGACGCCGTGTCGGGCGGCAATTCAATGCGGCCGACCCGCCGCGCCCGGCGCCGGCGCCGCGCATGCGATCGCCCGGGAATTCGATGCGGCCGCGACACACCTTTAAACTTCCCGGGTGGTCACCACCCGCGCCCGTCTGGCCCTCGCCGCAGGAGCGAGCGCGCGCTGGGCGTCGCGGGTGACCGGACGAGGGGCCGGGGCGATGATCGGCGGCCTGATCGCGATGACGCTGGACCGTTCGGTCCTGAGGCAACTCGCCACCGGCCGGCGCACCGTCATCGTCACCGGCACCAACGGCAAATCCACCACCACCCGGATGACCTCGGCCGCGCTGGCGACGCTGGGCGGGGTGGCCACCAACGCCGAGGGCGCCAATATGGACGCCGGCCTGGTCGCCGCGCTGGCCGGCAACCGCGATGCGCCGCTGGCGGCCCTGGAAGTCGACGAAATGCACGTCCCGCACGTTTCCGACGCCGCCGAACCCAGCGTCGTCGTGCTGCTCAACCTGTCGCGCGACCAGCTGGACCGGGTCGGCGAGATCAACGTCATCGAACGGACCCTGCGCGCCGGCCTGTCCCGGCATCCCAACGCGGTCGTCGTGGCCAACTGCGACGACGTGCTGATGACGTCGGCCGCCTACGACAGCCCGAACGTGGTGTGGGTGGCCGCGGGCGGTTCGTGGTCGAACGACTCGGTCAGCTGCCCGCGCAGCGGCGAGATCATCGTCCGCGACCGGGGTCACTGGTATTCCACGGGCGCGGACTTCAAGCGGCCCAGCCCGCAATGGTGGTTCGACGACGACGCCCTCTACGGGCCCGACGGCCTGGCCCTGCCGATGCGGCTGGCGCTGCCAGGCGCGGTCAACCGGGGCAACGCCGCGCAGGCCGTCGCGGCCGCCGTCGCACTCGGCGCCGATCCCGGCAAAGCGGTGGCGGCCGTCTCGGCGGTCGACGAGGTCGCGGGGCGTTACCGGACCGTCCGCGTCGGCACCCACGAGGTGCGCATGCTGCTGGCGAAGAACCCGGCCGGCTGGCAGGAGGCGCTGTCGATGGTGGACAAGCATGCGGCCGGGGTGGTCATCTCGGTCAACGGCCAGGTGCCCGACGGGGAGGACCTGTCGTGGCTGTGGGACGTGCGGTTCGAGCACTTCGAGGAGACCGAAGTTGTGGCCGCCGGCGAGCGCGGGACCGACCTGGCGGTGCGGCTGGAGTATGCGGGCGTCGAGCACACCCTGGTGCACGACACCGTCGCGGCGATCGCGTCGTGCCCGCCCGGGCGGGTCGAGGTCGTCGCCAACTACACCGCGTTCCTTCAGTTGCAACGAGCGTTGGCGCGCCATGGCTGACTCGGTGGTGCGGATCGGGCTGGTGCTGCCCGACGTGATGGGGACCTACGGCGACGGCGGCAACGCCCTGGTGCTGCGGCAGCGACTCCGGCTGCGCGGCATCGCCGCCGAGATCGTCGAGATCACGCTGGCCGACCCGGTGCCGGAGTCGTTGGACCTCTACACGCTGGGCGGGGCCGAGGACTACGCGCAACGGCTTGCCACCCGGCACCTGATCAAGTACCCGGGCCTGCAGCGCGCCGCCGGGCGGGGCGCGCCGGTGCTGGCGATCTGCGCGGCCGTGCAGGTGCTCGGGCACTGGTATGAGACGTCGGCGGGGGAACGCGTCGACGGCGTGGGCATGCTGGATGCGACGACGTCACCGCAAGAGGCGCGCACCATCGGCGAGCTGACCACCAAGCCGCTGCTGGCAGGCCTGACCGAGCGTCTCACCGGCTTCGAGAACCACCGCGGCGGCACTGTGCTGGGACCGGCGGCGTCGCCGCTGGGCGCGGTGGTCAAGGGCGCGGGCAACCGGGGCGGCGACGGCTTCGACGGCGTGGTTCAGGGCAGCGTGATCGCGACCTACATGCACGGCCCATGCCTGGCCCGCAACCCGCAACTGGCCGACCTGCTGCTGGGCACGGTGGTCGGCGAGCTTGCGCCGCTGCCGATGCCGGAGGTGGACCTGCTGCGCCGCGAACGGCTGGCGGTGCGCTAGGCATGCGGGCCGAGATGGCGAAGATCAGCCCGAGACTGGCTGCCGGCGCTGCACTGCTCAGCGCGGCTGCATTCATCGCGTCGTCGCCACCGGCGAACGCCAAACCGGAAGTCCTGAACGGCCGGTACAACGTGCTCTACGCGGGCAACGACAAACCAACCGCCTGGCTTTTCGTTCCGTGCGGATCGGACTGCACCCGAGCGACTTCGCAAGATGGCGGGACGTTCGTCATCAGCTGGGACTTCTACTTCGCCGATGGACGATGGACGCACAGCGGCACGTCCCAGGTGCCATGCCCCAACGGCGCATCGGCCCCGGCGACCGTGAATTACAGCTTCGATGCGGTCTCGCTTGCCGGCGAAGGGCAGACGACGACGTCCGACGCGTGTGGCGGAGAGCCGGGCACGACCTTTACCAGGTCGTTCCAATTGAGCAAGGCGTGAGGAACGTCAGACCATTGCCCGGCGCCCGGCGAGCGCCCGGCCGAGCGTCAGTTCGTCGGCGAACTCCAGGTCACCGCCCATCGGCAGCCCCGACGCGATCCGCGTCACGGTCAGGCCGGGGATATCGCGCAGCATCCGCACCAGGTAGGTGGCCGTGGCCTCGCCCTCGGTGTTCGGGTCGGTGGCGATGATCACCTCGGTGATGTCGACATCGTCAACCCGCTCCCCGATCCGGCTCAGCAGCTCGCGGATCCGCAGCTGATCGGGCCCCACCCCGGACAGCGGGTCGAGCGCACCGCCCAGCACGTGATAGCGGCCGCGGAATTCCCGGGTGCGTTCGACGGCCTGGACGTCCTTGGGCTCCTCGACGACGCACACCTGCGAGCCGTCCCGGCGGGGATCCGCGCAGATCCGGCACCGCTCGTTGTCGGAGACGTTGCCGCACACCGCACAGAACCGCACCCCGTCGCGGACCTTCGCCAGCACCGCGGTCAACCGGTCGATATCCGGCGGTTCCACCGACAACAGGTGGAAGGCGATGCGCTGGGCGCTCTTGGGCCCGATGCCCGGCAGCTTGCCGAGCTCGTCGATCAAATCCTGGACGGGTCCTTCGAACATGTCGGTCGCGGAGCCTAAAGCCCCTGCGCCGGCGCGGGCGGTTGCCCCGGCGGCGGGCCGAAGCCGCCGGCCAGCGATCCCAGCCGCTCCTGGGCCATCCGGGTGACCTGCTTGGACGCGTCACCCATGGCGCCGACGATCAGGTCCTGCAGGGTTTCGATGTCCGACGGGTCGACGACAGAGGGATCGATCTTCACCGCGACCACCTCGCCGCTGCCCTTCACGACGACGCTGACCAAGCCCCCACCGGCCTGACCATGCACCTCAGCGTTCGCCAGTTGTTGCTGCGCCTCCATGAGCTTCTGCTGCATCTGCTGCGCCTGGGCCAGCAGCGCCGACATATCGCCTCCGGGTTGCATGACAATCCCCTCGCATCTTGGTCTCGAGTTGGTTTCGCTCGTGAGTCTCCGGCGATTCGAAACCCCCAGCGTAGACCGCCCGGCGTTAGCTTTGCGCCGTGGACCTACGACTGAGCAGACGTGTCGGGATCAGATTGGCGGTTGGTGTGCTCGTCGCCTCTTCGACGGCGATCATGCCGACCGCAACGGCCGTCCCCTCCAACATCGCCGGCATGGTGGTCTTCATCGATCCGGGTCATAACGGCTCCAATGACGGCTCCATCAACCGTCAGGTGCCCACCGGTCGCGGCGGCACCAAGGACTGCCAGACCAGCGGAACCGCGACCACCACCGGCTACCAGGAACACACCTTCACCTGGGACACCGCGCTGCGGGTGCGCGCCGAGTTGAGCGCCCTGGGGGTGCGGACCGCGCTGTCCCGCGCCAACGACAACGGCCTGGGGCCGTGCGTCGACGAACGCGCGAACGCGGCCAACGCGCTGCACCCCAACGCGGTCCTGTCCATCCACGCCGACGGCGGCCCGCCGTCCGGCCGGGGATTCCACGTCAACTACTCGGCCCCGCCGCTCAACCAGGTGCAGGCCGGCCCGTCGGTGCAATACGCGCGGATCATGCGCGACCAGATGCAGGGCTCCGGGATCCCGCCGGCAAACTACATCGGCCAGAACGGCCTGTACGGCCGCTCGGACCTGACCGGCCTGAACCTGGCGCAGTACCCGTCGATCCTGGTCGAGTGCGGCAACATGAAGAACCCCGCCGATTCGGCGCTGATGGAGTCGGCCGAGGGCCGGCAGAAATACGCCGACGCACTGGTCCGCGGGGTCGCGGGCTTTCTCGCCTCGCAGGGCCAGGCGCGCTAGCTCAGCTCTCCAGCTCCGTCTTCAGGTTGGCCAGCACCTCGCCCTGAATCCGCTTGAGCCCCAACGGCGCAAAGGTCTTCTCGAAGAAGCCCTTCACACCGCCGGCGCCGGTCCAGGTGGTCTTGACGGTGACGCTGGAGCCGGGTCCGGCGGGAGCGACCGTCCAGTTGATCACCATGGACGAGTTCGCGTCCTTCTCGATGACGGTGTGCCCGGCGACGTCGACGTCGACCTGCACGTCGCGCACTCGTGATTTGGTGGCCTGCAGCTTCCACTTGGCGACCGTGCCCGGCCCCTGCCCACCCTGCAGCACCTGGTACTCGCTGTACTGCGGGGAGAGAATTTTCGGACGGACGGTCTGATAGTCGGCGACGGCGGCAAGGGCTGCCGCAGGCTCCGCGTTGATCAAGATGGTGCTTTCTGCGCTCACCTGTCCCAAGGCGACCCCTCCTCATGAAGATTTTTCCCGGTGCCGCGCCTTTCGACGGGTGCACGGGCTGTTGTCGAAGACTAGGGTATATGTGGTGCCAGTCCTTGGATCTGCACTCTCGGCCCACAGGTCCGGCGTTGACCGGATGCTGGCGAGTTATCGATCCATCCCGGCAACGTCCGCCGTCCGGCTGGCCAAGCCGACCTCAAATCTGTTCCGCGCCCGCACCAAACGCGACGCACCCGGTCTGGATACGTCCGGGCTGACCGGCATCCTGAGCGTGGATCCCGAAACCCGCACCGCCGACGTGGCGGGCATGTGCACGTATGCGGACCTGGTCGCAGCGACGCTGCCGTATGGGCTTTCGCCGCTGGTCGTCCCCCAGCTGAAGACCATCACCCTGGGCGGTGCGGTCAGCGGACTGGGCATCGAGTCGGCGTCGTTCCGCAACGGCCTGCCGCACGAATCGGTGCTGGAAATGGACATCCTCACCGGCGCTGGCGATTTGCTCACCACTTCGCGTACCCGGCATCCCGACCTGTTCCGCGCCTTCCCGAATTCCTATGGGACGCTTGGGTATTCGACAAGGCTTAGGATCGAGCTGGAATCCGTTGCGCCGTTCGTCGCGCTGCGGCACGTCCGATTCCGCTCGCTGCCCGAGCTGATCGCGGCCATGGAACGCATCATCGACACCGGCGGGCAGGGCGGGACACCGGTCGACTATCTCGACGGTGTCGTCTTCAGCGCCGACGAAAGCTACCTGTGCGTGGGCCGGCGGACCACCACACCCGGCCCGGTCAGCGATTACACCGGCCGCGACATCTACTACCAGTCCATCCAGCACGACGGCCCGGGCGTGGAAGCCACCAAGGATGACCGGCTGACCATGAACGACTATTTCTGGCGCTGGGACACCGACTGGTTCTGGTGCTCACGCGCATTCGGCGTGCAGAACCCGCGGTTGCGGCGCTGGTGGCCACGCCGCTACCGGCGCAGCAGCGTCTATTCGAAGCTGATCTCCATGGACCGCCGCTTCGGCCTGTCCGACCGGATCGAGACACGCAGGGGCCGGCCGCCGCGCGAGCGGGTGGTGCAGGACATCGAGGTGCCCGTCGAACGGACCTGCGACTTCCTGGAGTGGTTCCTGGACAGCGTGCCCATCACGCCAATCTGGTTGTGCCCGGTGCGTCTACGTGACCACTACGGCTGGCCGCTGTACCCGATGCGGCCGGATCACACCTACGTCAACGTCGGCTTCTGGTCGTCGGTGCCGGCCGGCGCCACCGAGGGCGCCACCAACCGGATGATCGAGGCCAAGGTGGACGAGCTCGACGGCCACAAGTCGCTGTATTCGGACTCGTTCTACTCCCGCGAGGACTTCGACGAGTTGTACGGCGGCGAGGCCTACAACACCGTCAAGAAGACCTATGACCCCGACTCTCGTTTACTCGACCTCTACGCGAAGGCGGTGCAACGGCGATGACGACGACAAAAGAACCCGACCGCTCACCGACCCGCAAACTGAGCATGGCCGAGATCCTGGAGGTCTTCGCCGCGACTGGACGGCATCCGCTGAAGTTCACCGCCTACGACGGCAGCACGGCCGGAAGCGAAGACGCCGAACTGGGTCTGGATCTGCGGACCCCCCGCGGAGCCACCTACCTGGCCACCGCGCCCGGTGAACTCGGCCTGGCACGCGCCTACGTGTCGGGCGACCTGCAGGCGTACGGCGTGCATCCGGGTGATCCGTACCGACTGCTCAAGACGCTGACCGATCGGGTCGAATTCAAGCGGCCACCGGCGCGGGTGCTGGCCAATGTCGTCCGTTCGATGGGCTTCGAGCGGTTGTTGCCGGTGCCACCACCACCGCAGGAAACCCGGCCCCGGTGGCGCCGGGTCGCCGACGGGCTGATGCACACCAAGACCCGCGACGCCGAGGCCATCCATCACCACTACGACGTCTCCAACACCTTCTACGAACTGGTATTGGGCCCGTCGATGACCTACACCTGCGCGGTGTATCCCGACGACGAGGCCACGCTGGAAGATGCGCAGCAGAACAAGTACCGGCTGATCTTCGAAAAGCTGCGGCTACAGCCGGGCGACCGGTTGCTCGACGTCGGCTGCGGCTGGGGCGGCATGGTGCGCTACGCCGCGCGCCGCGGCGTCCGGGCGATCGGCGCCACCCTGTCGGCCGAGCAGGCGAAGTGGGCGCAGCGGGCGATCGCCGACGAGGGGCTGGCGGAGCTGGCCGAGGTGCGGCATTCCGACTACCGGGACGTGGCCGAGGTACAGTTCGACGCCGTCTCCTCAATCGGGTTGACCGAGCACATCGGCGTCAAGAATTACCCGGCCTACTTCGCGTTCTTGAAGTCGAAGCTGCGCACCGGCGGTCTGCTGCTCAACCACTGCATCACCCGTCACGACAACATCTCGACCTCGTTCGCCGGCGGGTTCACCGACCGCTACGTTTTCCCGGACGGCGAGCTGACCGGCTCGGGCCGCATCATCTGCGCGGCCCAGGATGCGGGCTTCGAGGTGCTGCACACGGAGAACTTCCGCCATCACTACGCGATGACGCTGCGCGACTGGTGCCACAACCTGGTCGAGCATTGGGATGTGGCGGTCGCCGAGGTCGGCCTGCCGACCGCCAAGGTGTGGGGCCTGTACATGGCGGCGTCCCGGGTGGCGTTCGAGCAGAACAACCTTCAGCTCCATCACGTGCTGGCAGCCAACACCGAAACGCGGGGCGATGACGACCTGCCGCTGCGGCCGTGGTGGACGGCCTGACCCGCTAGCCGTTGTCGATGCGGCGGGCGCCCAGCTCGCTCTGCAGCAGTTCTAGCGCGACCTCTTCGGGGTCGCGGCGCGGCGCCGACGGCTCGTCGCGGACGGCCTCGGCGAGCATGTGTTCCTCCTCGTCGCGGCGCGCGGTATCCACATCGGGCTCGGGCTCGGCGACTTTCGCCGCCGCCGGGCCGGCTCCCCCGCCGGCGGGCGCGGGTGGCGCGGCCGACGCAGGCGCGCCGGCCTCACAGCGCACCCGCCAGTTGACGCCCAAGGCGTCTTTGAGCGCTTCGGCGATGACGTCGGCGTTGCGCTGTTCACAGAGCCGCTTGGCCAGCGGCGCCGATTCATGGCTCAGCACCAACGTGTTGCCCTCGATGGCCCGCACGGTCGCCCCGGCCAGCATCACCTCGGTGGTGCGGCTGCGCTGACGTACCTTTTCGCGCACCGTCGGCCACATGCTGCGCACCGCGGCGGTGTTGAGTTCACCTGGCGCAGAAGCTGATTCGGCCGCCGGCGCCGCAGCAGCAGCGGTGGGTTCCGGCTCGGGCGCCGCGGCCGGAGGCGGTTCGGTGACAGGGGCCGCCTGGGGCTCAGGCGTCGGTTCGGGTTTCGGTTCTGGCTTGGCGGCGGCCGCCGCGGACGGCCGGGTGAACCGGACGGGCGGCTCGGGTTCGGCCGACGCCGGCGCGCTGCGCGGCACCGTGGTGGCGGGGGCTGCGGAGTCGGGGATGGACATGTCCAGCCGGGTCTCGATCCGCTCGACGCGTTGCAGCAGCGCCGCTTCGCTGTCGCTGGCCGAGGGCAGCAGCAGTCGCGCACACACGACCTCGAGCAACAGCCGCGGCGCCGTCGCACCGCGCATCTCCCCCAGACCCGCCTGCACCACCTCGGCGTAGCGGGTCAGGGTCGCCGGCCCGATCCGGGTCGCTTGCTCACGCATCCGCTCCAGCACGTCCTCCGGCGCGTCCACCACGCCGCGGCCGGCCGCGTCCGGAACCGCCTGCAGCAGGATCAGGTCGCGGAACCGCTCGAGCAGATCGGTGGCGAAGCGCCGTGGATCATGCCCGGCATCGATCACCGACTCCACCGCACCGAACAGCGCCGCGGCATCGGCGGCGGCGAGGGCGTCCACGGCGTCGTCGATCAGCGCCAAGTCGGTGGCCCCCAGCAGGCCCAGCGCCCGCTGATAGGTCACGTGCGCGCCCTCGGCGCCTGCCACCAGCTGATCCAGCACCGACAGGGTGTCGCGGGGCGACCCGCCGCCGGCGCGGATCACCAGCGGGTAGACGGCGTCGTCGACGGCGACGCCCTCCTGCTCGCAGATCCGTCCGATCAACGACCGCATGGTCTTCGGCGGCAACAACCGGAACGGGTAGTGATGGGTGCGCGACCGGATCGTCGGCAGTACCTTCTCCGGTTCGGTGGTCGCGAAGATGAAGATGAGGTGTTCGGGGGGTTCCTCGACGATCTTGAGCAGCGCGTTGAACCCCGCCGTGGTCACCATGTGCGCCTCGTCGACGATGAAAACCCGGTAGCGCGACTGGGCCGGCGCGTAGAACGCACGGTCGCGCAGCTCGCGAGTGTCGTCCACGCCGCCGTGGCTGGCCGCGTCGAGCTCGACCACGTCGATGCTGCCGGGCGCGTTGGGCGCCAGCGCCTGGCACGAGTCACAGACCCCGCACGGGGTGGCCGTCGGACCCTGAACGCAGTTCAGCGAGCGGGCCAGGATGCGCGCCGACGAGGTCTTCCCGCAGCCGCGCGGACCCGAGAACAGATACGCGTGGTTGATCCGTCCGGCTTCCAGGGCGATCGAGAGCGGTTCGGTGACGTGCTCCTGCCCCACCACTTCGGCGAAGGTTGCCGGACGGTACTTGCGGTAGAGGGCCACGGTCAGCAGGCTACCGGCGCGCGCCGACGATGCGGACCCGGCAGGGTCGTCAGCTCACACTCGACGGCGACGACGCCAGCAGCGATTCGGATGCCGCCAGCAGCGCGCAGGTGGCCAGGCCGTCGACGGCGTCGCGCAGGTCCGGCAGCGACGGGAAGGTCGGCGCGATCCGGATGTTGGTGTCCCTCGGATCTTTCCGATACGGGAACGACGCACCCGCCTCGGTCACCGCGATACCGGCGTCCTTGGCCAGCGCGACGGTCCGCTTCGCGGTGCCCGGCAGGACGTCGAGGCTGATGAAGTAGCCGCCCTTGGGGTCGGTCCACGACGCGATCTTGGAGTCGCTGAGCCGCTGATCGAGGATCTCGGCGGCCAGCGCGAACTTCGGCGCAAGGATCTGCTGGTGCCGCAGCATGTGCAGCCGCACCCCGTCGGCGTCGCGGAAGAAGCGCAGGTGCCGCAGCTGGTTGACCTTGTCGGGTCCGATCGACTTCTTCCCGGCGTATTGCAGATACCAGGCGATGTTGCCCAGCGATCCCCCCAGGAAGCTCACGCCGGCGCCGGCGAAGGTGATCTTCGAGGTGGACGCGAACACGTAGGGCCGATGCGGATTGCCGGCAGCGGAGGCCAGCCCGAGCACGTCGACCTGCCGGATGAAGTCATGCGTCAGGGTGTGCACCGCGTACGCGTTGTCCCAGAACAGCCGGAAGTCGGGCGCCGCGGTCCGCATCTGAACGAGCCGCAGGACATTGTCCCAGGAGTAGGTGACCCCGGTGGGGTTGCCGAACACCGGCACCGTCCACATGCCCTTGATGGCCGGGTCGGCGGCGACCAGCTCTTCGATCAGGTCGACGTCCGGCCCGTCGGACAGCATCGGGACGGGGATCATCTCGATGCCCATCGTCTCGGTGATGGCGAAATGCCGGTCGTAGCCGGGGGCCGGGCACAAGAATTTGACGTTCGGTTCGTCCTTCCACGGCCGCTGCGAGTCCACGCCGCCGTACAACATCGAGAAGGCGACCAGGTCGTGCATCAGCTCCAGGCTGGAGTTGTTGCCCGCGATCAGGTTCTGCACCGGGATGCCGAGCAGCTCCCCGAAGATGGCCCGCAGCTCGGGCAGACCGTGCAGGCCGCCGTAGTTGCGGGTGTCGGTGCCCTCGCTGTCGCGGTAGTCGTCGCCGGGCAGGCTCAGCAGCTGGTTGGACAGGTCGAGCTGGGCGGGGGCGGGTTTGCCGCGGGTCAGGTCCAGTGCGAGCTTCTTGGCCTGCAGTTCGGCGTAATCCTGCTGGTGACGAGCGTGTGCACCGGCAAGTTCTTCCGGGCTGAGGGACTCCAACGACACCATGGACCCTTTCGCTGTCGAAGGCGGGAAACCAGTGGCGATCGCAAGCGCGGCGGAGCCGGGCGAAGCGGGTCGCCACTCATGGAGATAGGGGACCCCGCGCACCCGACAGAGCCCATTGACCCTTGCTGCCTTCCGGCCCTGGGGGAGTTCACAGGATAGACGCCGCGCGGGGTCCAGCGATGAGTCTAATACCTGCCCCGGAGTCGACGACGAGCAACTGGCGGGGGCCATCGGGGCCTCGGTTACCATGGCCACGGAGGATTCGCCTAGTGGCCTATGGCGCTCGCCTGGAACGCGGGTTGGGTTAACAGCCCTCGCGGGTTCAAATCCCGCATCCTCCGCCATCGGTCCGCCGAGCGGACACGTACGAATTGATATGGATTCGGGTCGGCCGCCTTTAGGCTGGCGTGAAATCACCAGCACAAGGAGGGGTATGGGGCGCAAGGTCGCCATCCCGTGGCACGCGTCATTTTCGATCGCTGCCGGCTTCCTCTACTTCTTCTTCGTGCTGCCCCGCTGGCCCGAGCTGATGGGCGACACCGCGCATACGTTGGGGACGGCGCTGCGCATCGTGACGGGTGCGCTCGTCGCGCTCGCGGCGCTGCCCGTGGTGTTCACCCTGCTGCGCACCCGCAAGCCCGAGTTGGGGACGCCGCAGCTGGCCCTGTCCATCAGGATCTGGTCGATCGTTGCCCACGTGCTGGCCGCAGTGTTGATCATCGGTACGGCGATCAGCGAGATCTGGCTGAGCCTGGACACCGCAGGACGGTGGTTGTTCGGGATCTACGGGGCTGCCGCCTCAATCGCGTTGCTCGGCATTTTCGCCTTCTACCTGTCCTTCGTCGCCGAGCTACCCCCGCCGCCGCCCAAACCGATCAAGGCGAAGAAGCCCAAGGAGCGTCGCGTGCGGCGCAAGAAGGGCGGCGAGGCCGAAGCCGACGAAACGGCAAAAGCGGAAGAGGCCGAAGCCGCCGAGGCTGGCGAGGACGAGGCGGAGACCGCCGAGGCAGAAGAGACCGAGGAGGCCGAGCAGACCGAGCCCGCCCCCGGCGAAGTCACTGCCGAAACCGCGGAAAAGGACGCCACGCCGGAGCCAACGACTAAGGCCGCGCCCGCCGAGGACACCGAGGACACCGAGGAAGCCGGCGACGAGGGCGACGATCCGAAGGCCAAGTTGCGCAACCGGCGCCCCACCGGCAAGGGATCGCACCGGATGCGCCGCAGGCGCACTCGCGCCGGTGTGGCCTTGGACGAAAACACCGACGAGGACTAGTCAGCGGCGCCGCAGCCGCTCCACGTACGCGGCGATGCGACGCAGCGTCTCGTCGGTGCCCCACATCCGGCGCACCTCGTCATCGACACCGCGGGCCTCGTGGATGCGTGCCATCGTCGGGGCGTGCAACTGGGTCTTCGTCTGCCGGTAGGCGTCGGCCGGGATGCTGCCCAGGTCCGACGCCTCCGCCACCGCCACCTCCATGAGCTCGTCGGTGACGACGCGGTGGGCCAGTCCGCGGGCCACGGCCTCCGCGCCGCGATGGTTGCGCCCGCCCAGCAGCACCTCGTCGGCGTGCATCCCGCAGGCGTAGCGCATGACTTCCAGCGCGGCGACCGGGAACGGTACCCCGACGCGCACCTCGGCCGCGCCGATCTGCGCCTCGGGGCTGATCAAGCGGCGGTCGCAGGCGCACGCGAGCACGCAGCCGCCCGCGATGGCGGCGCCGTTGATCGCGGCGACGGTTGGCCCCGGGTAGCTGAACACCGCCTCGAACGCCGCGGACAGCGCGGGAACCAGCCGATCGGTGTAGCCGGTGCCGCCCTGCACTACGCGGTTAAGGTCGACGCCGGCGCTGAAGGCGCGGCCGGCACCGGTGACAACCAGCGCGCCGGCGCCCGAACGTGCCAGGTCGCGCACCGCCGAAGCCAGCTCTTCGAGCAACTCGACATCCTGCGCGTTGACCGCACCCGACGCCAGGGTCAGCACCTGCACGGTTCCCACAGGACTGATGTCGATCATGATCTTCCTCCGCTCAGCGACGCGCCACCGCGAGGACCACGGGGATGTCCGTGTTCTCGTCGGTGTGATAACTCGCGCAGACGCGGTGGTACCCGTCGGCGATCTGTAACGGAACCCCGGCCATGAAGTCGCCGCGCACCAGCAGGATGGGCGACAGCGGCAGGCCCTTCTCGATCTTGGTCAGGTCCGCCGCGACGTGGGGGTTGTCCGCCGGCAGCAGGCTCAGCTGCGCGGCCCGCAGGATGTCTTTGGCCTTTCTGTGCGTCACGGTCCCGGACTTCAGCTTTTTCACCACCTTCTTCACGGTCTGCCCGTCCGCAAGCATGGTGAGATAGTCCGCTGCCGCCGGAAAGTCATGGGCCTCAGGCTTTTCCAGCCATTTCACACTGAGCATCGTGTTCCTCCCTGTGCGGGCTCGACATCGACGCAGCCTACCGGCTCGGCCCCGAGAAATTTGGGATCGGTAGCAACCGGGGCGGTCTGTACTTGCGCCAGGACGACGCCATCGGGGCGGCGCACGAAGGAAGGAACCACAAGTGAAACGACTTCTCGCAGCTGCGATTGGGACCCTGGGCTGCGCCGCGGCGTCAGTGGCCCTGGTGGGATGCTCGGGCGGCGGCCACACGGCCGCACCGGCGTCGAGCACCACCCCCAGCGCCTCCACGGGCACCAACGCGCAGGTCAAGGTGGGCGGTACGGACCTGACCGGCGTGAACCCCGCGTCGGTCACCTGTGTGCGGACCGGCGGCAAGATCAACATCGGCAGCGGCTCCACCGGCGGCGCCCAACAGGCCCTGGCCGTCGTGATGACCGACGAAGCCACCCCGAAGGTCCAGTCGCTGGCCCTCGTTGTCGACGGCAACGCCCTGGCGGTCAGCGACAACATGGGCGCGAAGGTGGGTTCGGCCAACGTCGCGGTCGATGGCAAGACCTACACCATCACCGGTCAGGCACAGGGTGCCGACATGAAGAACCCGATGGCGGGAATGATCACCAAGGACTTCAACATCAAGGTGTCCTGCGGCTGATCGGTTGCGACCCTCGAGCGGCGGACGTGCCTCACTCACGCGTCCGCCGCTCGCGGTTTGGCCAACCAGATGCCGCCCCCGGACTTATGATGCAGCCGTGTCGATCCCGGACGAATTGGACAAGGCGCGTCGTATGGCGTTCGCCGCCGACGAGGCCGGGGCACGCGATCTGTTGGTCTCGTTGATTCCGCGGATCGAGCGCGACGACCGAGATGACCTCATGCTGGAAGCCCTTGGGCAGCTTGGCGAGATCTATCTCGCCCGCGGCGCCTACGACGGGGTCCGCGAATCCGTCCGGCGCGTTCAGGATTGCCTGGCGATCTACGCGGGCATCGCCGCGGGCACGGCCGCCGAACGCGTTCGGTTGTCCGACACCGAGATCACGCGGATGATCTGCCGGTACTCGCGCCGCGCCCAGTTCTTGCAGACGGGATTGGCCGCGGCGCTGGGTGATCACGAAGGCGCGGCGGCGGAACTGGCGTCGTTGTGCGACAACGATTCCGGCCCCGCTGACCTCGCCGACGAGCACCGGTACCTGTGCACCTATGCGCACGTCCTGTGCGCCACCGCGCTGTGCGACGACGACCTGCACGTGCGATCGGTCCCTTTGTGGGAGAAGGTTCTTGACAGCATCGAGCATTCCGGCGACAGGGGTGAGCGCGCCGATCACCTGTGGGTCACCGCCGCGACCGGATACGGCAGGTTCTGCGTAGAGACCGGACGGTTGCCGGAAGCCGAGCCGTGGCTGCGCCGCGCCGAAGCGCGGGCACAAACCAACGGGTGGGAACTCGCGACAGCCAGAGCACAATTGGAGCGGGCCGCGGCCCGGTGGGCGGCCAACGACCACGCCGGCACCGAGGAACTGATCGGCCAGGCCTATCCGGTCATCGCCCGCCATGACCGGGCCCACGACGTCGCTCGGTGCTGGCTGTACATGGGATTCACCCGTTTGGGAGCCGGCGCCCTGGAGGCCGCCGACGACTGCTGGGAACACGCCGAACGGCACTGGCGGGAATCGGGAAAGCCGCTACATCTGCACCGTATCCTGTTGCAGCGCAGCTGGATCGCCATCTTCTGCAGCCACTTCTCCGACGCGGTCGAACTGATCGCGCAGGCTCGGGAACTGCTGGACTCATCGCCGCGCAGCAGCTGGCTGCAGTACGCCCAGCTCGATAATCATCTCGGAACCGTCTGGCGCGCGGACGCTTTGGCGGACCTCGGATTCGACAGCTCGGGTGATCCCGACGAGACCCTGGAGGAAACCGAGGCGCGCCAGGCGCAGGGGCTCGGCATCCTTCGCGGCGAGGTCGGCACGCCGGAGTACTGGCGCGCAATGACCAAGCTCCAACAGGCCGCCGAGCTCAAGGTGCCGGCCGCTCTGGCGGTCGACTCGGTGCGGTATTCGATCGCCGACGCGGACGCCAGGGCCCGCTGGGCTACCGGCATTGCGGCGCCCATCCTGGCCGGCGCCTTCGCCGTGGCCTGGGAGTGGGAGAACACCGCGCTGATCAGTGAGCTCGTCGAATACCACAGCGCGCGAGGGACTTTCGAAGGTCTACAAAGACCTCGGATAGGCGAATGGGCGTCGACGGCCATCGCGTCGGTGCCAATCGACGCCGACGCGCAGCCCGTCGCGCTGGCCGCCGCGGGCCCGCCCGTCGCGGGCGGCGCGTCGCTCACCAGGCTGGGGCCGTTGCCGCCACTGCAGATGCAACCCGGGGCGGGGCCGATCCTGAGTCACTATCGTGCGCTGGCTTCGCAGCGTTATGGACGCGATGTCACAGCGGCCGAGCCCGCCTGGTCGACGTGGCCATGAGCGAGCCCGAGCGGCTGACCCTGGTGCTGAGGTACGCCGACCTCGGGATCGCGACCTACGCCAGCCTGCGGATCGTCGGACAGCCGTCCAGGACCGTGACCTGGGTGCTGGAAGAGCCGCTGCTGCTGGCTGCGCTGCAGGAGCTCACCGGTGCCCTGCCCGAGCCGCACGGCGCCGAAACCCGGCGTGACGCCATCGAGCGCGCCCTGGCCACAGGACCATTCGCCAGGCCGGACACCGAACTCACGGTCGCCTACATCCTCGGTGTACTGCTGATCGGTACGCCCGGGTGGCAGCTGCTGACCGAATGCGTGGCCTCGCCGCGGGCGGTGCTGTTCATCTCGCCGAGCGCACGGCTGGCCCGGGTGCCCTGGGGACTGCTGGCGATCCCGAAGTCGGGCCCCAGCAAAGAGGAACTGGTGCGTGCGCGCCAGGATGCGATTACCGCCAGCGGCCGCGCCGCGGCCCAAATCCCTTGGCAGCTGGCCGATATCGATGAACTCACCGACGGCCATCGGCTGATGGAGCTGGTCGACGTGCTGATGGCGGTGCCGCCCAACATCGTGCACTCGCCGCGAACACCGGCCGGGTGGGACGCCCGGCGGGACGCGCCACCGCTGCTGGTTCTCGATCCTCGGGTGCCGGGACAGCGACCGGACTCCGCGCTCGGATCGGTGCTCGGCAGGCCCTCACCGCACACGCCCGTGGCACAGCATTTCGCCGGACTCATCGAACGGCGACCCGTACTGCCGCGCACCGACACCGTGCTCGACCTGTTCCGCCGGCAAGACGCCGACCGTGCGTGGCTGGGCGAGCTGCTGGCGCAAACCCCGTCCCGGCTGCTCTACGTCGGCCATGCGAGTTCGGCGGACGACCAACACGACCAGGGAACCCGGGCGGACCGGGCGGCCCTGCACCTGGCCGACACCGCGGATATCCCCGGGGATGCCAACCCGATCGGCGATCACCGCCCATTGACCGCCTCGGACCTGATGGCCCTTCGGTTGCCGATGCCGCCACGCGTGGCGCTGCTGGCCTGCGGATCCGGTGGTGACTATCGGTTCGATGAGGCAACCGGCTTGGTGGCGGCGATGATCCTGAACGGCGCGCAACTGGTGACCGCCACCTTGTGGTCGCTGCCGACGACGGCGGCGTACCGGCAATTCGCCGAGTTGTCCGGTGCGCCGCGCCCGGAGCCGGCCGATCCGATGGCCGAGCTGGTGGCCGCCGTGGACGGCGCGCACGACGCCGCGCGGGAGGCCGGATGCGCGGTGAATCGTTGGCAGCGTGAACAGATGCGGCGCTGGCGCGACGGGGATGTCAGCGCCAGCCCGTTGTATTGGGCCGCCCTGGTCACGTTCACCGTGGACGGCGAACGGTAGCGCTCACAGCGACGCCACCCAGGCCGCGTGCACGGCCAGCACATCGTCGGGCAGCGAAAGCGCCTCGCGGGCGGTCGGATCGAAGGCCACCAGCACGACCAGGCCCGGCCGCAGCACGGATAGGTCCAGACCACCGTCGCAGCGCGCCAGCTTGCCGATGAACGTCTCCCCCGAGACGGCCACCACCTCGATGAAGACCTGACGCTTGACCTTGCGCACGGTACCGACCCCGACGGTGCGGTTCCCGCCATCCTGGCGGCGGCGCGACCTGAGCCACTCGGCCAGCAGCAATAGCTTGTTCATGCGATCAGCGTCCGGCCGCGCGCCGGCTACCGAACCCAACTTTATGGCTGCCGCAACGTTTGCGATGGCCCTATTCTGTGCAGATGAGCGCCGACCCGCAGGTAGCGACGGCCGTGGAAGGCGAGGCGACGGGCCACCCGCGGCGGCTGGTGATCGAGGCGGCGTGGCGGGCCATCGGTCCGGGCGTGGAGGTGCTGAGCGGTGACGATGGCGGCCCGCTGAGCCGCACCGTCAAACGCATCATCGACCCGTTGGTGCTGCGGCTGCGGTCCAACCCCGCGTATTCGGCCCCGGTCGTGACGCCCGAGACGGCCGCGCAGATGCATGACCTGATCGTCGGTAGCGGTTCCGAATTGCGCTCGGCCGCAGCCTGGTTCGATGCTCTCAAACTGGAGCGCCGCCGACAGCGGATTCGTACCGGGAACGCGCAGGAACTGTACTTTCCGGTGTGCTTCGAACTCGCCGTCACGAAAGGTCCACCGACACCGCAGGATTACCAGACGGCGGCGGCGGTGCTCGGCGAGATCCACCGGGATCGCGATCGCACCGCGATAGAGGTCCTGCATCGATACGTCGCCGACCCCGATGTCGTTGCCACGCTGGCCGAGCAGCTGAAGCGCAGTTGGCGCGACGTGCGGGCGGGCGAGGCCGCCATCGACCCGTTCCGGGCCGAGCTCGGCACCGTCTTGGGTGCGGCCGCCAGCCACACCGCCGGCGCGGCCCGTCAACGGGTCTGGACGGCGATGATCACCGACCCCACCCCGTACAACTTGGGCGCGCTGGCCCGCACCGACACCGCCCGGCTGCCATGGTCGCTCGTCGACTTGGGTTTGAGTTCTATTGCGCCACAACGCCCCCCGGCAATATCACGGAACGTGGACGGTGACCGCCCGCTGGATCGCAGCGTGGTGGACCGGGTGCGTGCCACCCTGCGGCGCGCGTTGGATCGCGACGCGCTGCCCGAAATTCCGCTGCTCTGCGAGGAGGAAGTCGACCGGGCCTGCGCGCCGTGGGGGCTGTTGGCCGAAGACAAACAGGCCACGCTGGTGGCCGGCATCGAGATCGCGGTCCAGCTGGCTCCGCTGGATCCGTCCGCCTCCTGCCACTACGACTTGGCCACCCAGATCCAGGCGCGGCTTCGCAAGGAAGCCTACGTCTTGCATGCCCGGCGCTACCTTTCCGAGAACGGCCCGATTCATCCTCGCCAGCGGCAGGTGGTCGACGACCTCGCCGCCTACGCGCAGCCCTACCTGAGTCGGCTGTGGGCCCGGCTGCACGGGCGCGACGTCTGGCAGGAACCCTGTGCCGACGTCGACGACGTGCGCGCGCTACTCGACGGGGTGGCGCGGTCGGTGAGCCTCGATCACCGGCAACGGATCAAAGCGATGCTGGAATTGCGGGTGGCCGGGTGAGACTGGTTGCCGATTCCGGGCTTTGGAGCACCGGACCCGTGGACACCGCGGCCCCGACACCAATGGTCGCGTTGCTGGAAGTCAGCGGTGCGGTGCTGTCCTGGACACTCGACGATCCCGACGATGCGGCACCGCACATCACGTTCACCGATGTGTCGCGCGCGGACTGGTTGTGGCGGGTCCTCGGCGAAGCCGGACATGTCGCGGTGGTGTCGGCGCTGGACGGCGCGGCGGGCCGGTCGCACAGCATCGAGCTCACCGGCGTCGAGCTGGTGCCGGGCTCGGTCGCCCCGCTGCGCAGGCTGGCCACCGGGCACTGGCTGCGCCGGTGGTGGCCGGCCAGCAGACAGGACGGTATCGCCGGCCTGGACCGTGCGCTGCTCGACGTCGAGCTCGCGTTGCTGACCGCCGGGGCACAGAGCTTCTTCCCCGACGACACGCTGGATTCCGATGTGACGCAGCTGCTGGCGCCACACGCCGCCGCGCTGATCAGCCACGCCGGCAGCGATGATTCGCGGGTGGTCGGCCTGGTCCGGGCGGGTGCCGGACTCGCCGACGAGATCGGCACAGACGGCGACGACTGGTCCGAACTGATTGGGGCCGTGGATGATTCGCGCCTGATCCCGAGGTTGTCGAGCGATCGCCGCGACGACTACGCGCTGGCCGCCGGCGCGGGAGTGGGTCCGCGGGGTGCGGGCGCGATAGCCCGGGGGGTCGCGTCGATCGCCTGGAGCGCGGTTCCGCCCGCGATCTTCGATGCCGGTGAGAACACCGTCGAGTGGCACATCGAGGCCGGCGGGGCCGCGGTCGTCGCGGCGGTGCAGGCGGCCGTCATCGGCCCGGAGCCGGCCAGCGGCATCGCGGTGCGGCTGCGTTCCGCCACCATCGACGGCACCGGCACCCTGGACGCGGCCGGGCGCGCGACCATTCCGCTCGAGGACGGCCAGGGGCGCGCCCTCACCGAGTCGGCGGCTTGGGACCACGACTGGTCGGCGACGTCGGTGGTCGTGGGCGCCGAAACGCCCGAATCCGCGGAGACCCGGGAACGGGTGCGAGGCTGGGCGCGGGAACGGCTGGACCTGCCGCCCCGGGACGCCTTCCTCGCCGAAATATTGGCCTCAGAATCTGCCTATTAGGCCTACTAAGAACCCCGGTCATTCCCTATGCTGAGCGAGTGCCAAACACCTATCGCGTCGTTCAGTGGAACACCGGCAATGTCGGCAAGAGCTCACTGAAATCGATCGTCACGAACCCCACCCTCGAATTGGTGGGCTGCTACGCCTGGTCGCCGGAGAAGGCGGGCCGCGACGCCGGCGAACTCGTCGGGCTCCCGCCGCTCGGTGTCGCGGCCACCAACGACATCGACGAGCTGCTGGCGTTGAAGCCGGACTGCGTGGTCTACAACCCGATGTGGATCAACGTCGACGAACTGGTCCGCATCCTGTCCGCCGGCGTCAACGTGGTGACCACGGCGTCGTTCATCACCGGTCACAACCTCGGCGAGGGGCGCGACCGCATCCTGGAGGCCTGCGAGAAGGGCGGCTCCACGATCTTCGGGTCCGGCGTCAGCCCGGGCTTCGCCGAGCTGCTGGCCATCGTCTCGGCCATGGTGTGCAACCGGATCGACAAGGTCACCGTGAACGAGGCCGCCGACACCACGTTCTATGACTCCCCGGAGACCGAGAAGCCGGTCGGCTTCGGCCAGCCGATCGACCACCCCGACCTACCGGCGATGGCCGCGAAGGGCACGGCCATCTTCGGCGAGGCCGTTCGCCTGGTGGGCGACGCGCTGGGGGTCGAGCTCGACGAGGTGAAGTGTGTGGCCGAGTTCGCCCAGACCACCGAGGATCTCGTCATGGCGTCCTGGACCATCCCCGCGGGGCACGTTGCTGGCACCTACATCAGCTGGCAGGGCATCGTCAACGGCAAGGTCCTGATCGACCTCAACGTCCGGTGGAAAAAGGGGCAGACACTCGAACCCGATTGGCAGATCGAGCAGGACGGCTGGGTCATCCAGGTGGACGGGCAACCGACGGTCACCACCAAGGTCGGCTTCTTGCCGCCACCGTACTTCGAGGCAACGACGCTTGAGGAATTCATGGACCTGGGGCACATCATGACGGCGGTGCCGGCCATCAACGGGATCGCCGCAGTCGTCGCCGCGGCGCCGGGCATCGCGACGTACGCCGACCTTCCGCTGACACTGCCGCGCGGCAACGCGTATGTCAGCATTGATCGGTGATTGCGCGCTGCATCATTCCCATCCTCAGCGTCGCGGCCGCGACCGGAGCGTTGTGCGGGCTCCCCGACATCCCTGCGGCGCAGGCCGATCCGTGCCCAGACGTCGAGGTGGTGTTCGCCCGCGGCACCGGCCAGGACGCCGGCGTCGGCCATGTGGGTCAGGGCTTCGTGGACTCACTCGGATCGCAGATCAACGGGCGTTCGATGGGCGTCTACCCCGTGAATTACCCGGCATCGGCGGCGTTCGAGTCCAGCGCCCGAGCCGGCGCCGACGATGTGGTCGCTCACGTCAACGACATGATCGGGCGCTGCCCCGGTACGCGGCTGGTGCTCGGCGGCTTCTCCCCAGGGAGCGGGCGTGATGGATCTGGCGACCAGGGCCCTGCCGCCGCAGGCCATTGATCATGTGGCGGCGGTCGCCATCTTCGGCAATCCCACCAGCGAGCTCGCCGGCAATTTCACCGGCGCCGTTTTCTCGCCGATCGCGCCGCCGTACGCCGCCAAGACCGTCGACCTGTGCGCCGACGGCGATCCGGCATGCTCCCCCGCTGGCGGCAACCTGAAGGCGCACGGCTCCTACGTGCAGTCCGGGATGACGGACCAGGTCGCCACATACGTCGCCGGACGGCTATAAAGCGGTCCGTCGCCGAGCGGGTTTGGCGTAGCGGGCGCCCAGCTCCGGCACCGCCAGCGGGCCCTGGTCGCGGACCGCCTCGATGGCATTGCGCAGCGGACGGGCAAGGCCCGCAAAGGATCCCATGTCGAAGAGCAGCGGGGTCAGCAGCCGGTTGTGGACGAAACCAAATGAGCTGCGGGTCTCGGGGTCGGCCCAGCCGAGCGTTCCGCCCAGCCCGACGTGACCGAAGCCGCGCAGCAAACCGGGAACCGGCGACTCGTGGTAGCCCAGGTGAAAAGGCATGGGCACCACCATGTTCGCGTCAGGCCACTTGCGGCGCGCCTGCCCGGCCAGCCCGTGCGCCAGCTCCTCGGACACGAATTTCTTTCCGTCGATGCGGCCGTCGTTGGCCAGCACGCCGAACATCTTGGCCAACGCCCGCGCGGTCACCACGCCGTTGGCCGCGGGCACCTCGCCGTCCAAAAACTCGGTGTCGCCCTTGATCAGGGAGATGACGCCGGGAAAGTACATCGCGCCCAGCGCACCGGAGAATGGCAGACCGGCCACCCTCGGTGCGATGAAGTTGATCACCGGCGCGCGCAGCCGTCCCTGCGGTATCAGGATCTGGGCGGGTGTGGTCGGCGAGCCCTCCGGTGGGCGGCCCAGATGCAGCCCGTCGGTGTTGAGCGGACGGGCCACCTCCTGACGGATCAGCTCGCGCATGCCTTTGCCGGTCACCGCCCTGGCCAGACCGGAGAGCAGCCATCCGTAGGTGAGCGCGTGATAGGCCTGCACGCCGCGCAGGTGATCGACCGGCGCTGCCGCGAGGCGCTCCTCCATCAGCAGGTGGTCCATCAACTCCGTCTTGGTGACGCCGCGCAGGTGTGACAACCCGGAACGATGCCGCAGGACGTCGCGGACCGTGATCTCGGCCTTCCCGTTGGCGGCGAACTCGGGCCAGTATTCGGCGACGGGCGCGTCGTAGGACAGCAGGCCGCGGTCGGCGAGCCGGTGAATTACCGTCGACGCGACGCCCTTGGTCGCCGAGAACACCATGGCGCCGGTGTCCGCGGTCCAGCGCTGCGTGCCGGCCCGGTCCGACCACCCGGTCCAGACGTCCACGACGGCCACCCCGTCGACGTAGACGCTCAACGCTCCCCCGCCGAACCGGCGACCGGGAAACAGCTGAGAGAACACCCTGATCGCGTTCGCGAAACGCGGGTCGGCAGCACCGGACACACCGCGCGGCAAGCCAGCGTCGGTGACCAGCAGGGTCGACGGCGTCACCGCCTCGGGACGCCTCGAGCGTTCACGAGGATGAAGCTATCAGCCCGAGCCGATTGACCCCTGACCTCATAGGTCAGCGCGCGGCGCCGTCGAGGAGCGCGGCGAGGAGTCCGTCGAACTCGGTCGCGGGCGGGCCGCCCGTCGGTGTACCGGTCAGCACCCGCAGCAGCAGGGTGCCGATCAGCGCGTTCGCGACAGAATCGAGATCCGCGTCGGCCTGCAAATGGCCGTCGCCGGCGGCCCGGCGCAGGCGGGCCACCAGCCCGGCATGCTGGGGGATGCTGAGCTGTTGGTAGAGCGCCTCGTTGTCCACCGCGCTTGCGGCCGCAGCGGCGATCAGTGCGCGTATGAGTGCTGCGCTCGCAGGGTCGGCGATGAATTCGGCGTGCTCGATGAGCCAGGAGCGCAGATCGGCTCGAAGGTCACCGGTGTCGGGGACCTCGAACGAGCCGCCTCGACCGTAGCCGTCCAAAACGGCATCTGCGACGAGTGGGGCTTTCGACGGCCACCGCCGGTACAACGTCTTCTTGCCCACTTTGGCGCGGGCGGCCACCTTCTCCATCGACAACTCGGCGTAGCTGCCCACTGCCAACAGATCCCGGGTGGCCGCCAGAATCGCATCGTCAAGCTGCATGTCGCGCGGCCTGCCGCCCCTCGTCTGAGGCATGGGGCGAGCTTAGATCAGCCCAAGCCCTTCCAAAGGGTGTGCCACGTGCGGTAACTTCGCCTCCAGCCAGTAACGACACGGCCCGTGTCGTTACTGGCACACCACGGCCACCACGACGAGAGGATGCCGGTGCGCACGCTGCCGCTGTCGGTGCCGCAGAGCTGGGATGACATCACGCCGGCCTGGATGTCGGCGGCCCTCGGGGAGAGTCACCCCGATGCCGTCGTCGACGAGGTGGCCGTCGAGCTTCGCGACGACGGCACCAACCGGCGCGCCCGACTGGCGCTGAGCTATTTGGCCGGCGACGGTCCGGCCACCGTGTTCGTCAAGGCCGCCGATCCGGCTCACAAAGAGCTGATCCGGATGACCAGCGGGATGTTCCACGAGCCGCGACTATTCATGTCCGGTATTGCCCTGCCGCTCGAACACCCGGCGGTGTACACCGCTGTGATCGATGAAGACGCCTACGACTTCATCATGGTCATGGAGGATCTAAACGCACGTGCGGCGGATCCGCGTGATTCGCTCAGCCCGCTGACCGTCGACCAGGCCGCCTCCGGGGTGCGCGCCCTGGGCCGACTGCACGGCCGATACTGGGGCGAGCGCGTCCTGCGACATCCGGGTCTCGTCTGGCTCGAACCGTTCCTGCCCTTCGACGGCCTGCAATACGCCCCGCTGCCGTCGGCCCTGGAACTCCTCGATCACGACACTCCTGCCGAGGTGCTGGATCTGACCATCGACCATCTCGTCGAGTCAGTGTGGAAGCCGTACATCCGGACGCTGACCTCATCGCCCCCGACGTTGCTGCACGGCGATCCACACATCGGCAACACCTACGTCACGCCACACGGCGAAATAGGGTTCCTGGACTGGCAGATGACGCGCCGGGGAAACTGGTCACTTGACCTCGGCTACTTCCTGCAGGGCGCCCTGACGGTTGACGATCGCCGCAGGCACGAACGCAGCCTCCTGGACGAATACCGCGATGCGCTCGCGCTGTCCGCCAACGAGATTCCGTCCCGCGCAGAGGTTTGGTTGCGCTATCGCGCGTCGGTCGCACACGGGTTGACTTTGTGGCTGTGCACGGCCAGCGCCGGCGGGGGACTCTGGCAACGCGTCGAAGTCGCCGCGGCCCTGGCTCAGCGATACGCGGTCGCCTTCGGCGACTTGGAGAGCGCGGCCGCGATCGCCGCGATTGCTAGCTGAACTCACGGCACCCCGTCAGGGGATCGGTGGGTCCGGAGGCGGGGCTGCATCCGTACCGGGGGCTTGTTCGGGGGGCGAGTCCCCTAAGTAGCGCTTCAGCCGCAGCAGCTGATTGATCACCATGCCGATGCCGAGCAGCATCAGACCCGCCACTACTGCCACCACGATTGCGGTGCTCACTCGTCCATGATGACAGGGCTCAAGTTTTGATATCTCCCATTGCTGGGTAGCCACAGCGGCATGAGTAACGAAGACAAGATGAAGAACAAGATCGAGGACCTGGGCGGCCGCGCCAAGGAGGCCGTCGGCAAGGCGACCGGAGACGACGACACCAAGAACGAGGGCAAGGCGGACCAAGCGAAGTCCAGCTTGAAGGACGCCGGCGAGAAGGTGAAGGACGCCTTCAAAAAGTAATGAGCATTCGTAAGGTATCGGCCGCCACGCCCGTGCGCCGGCTGTCGGTTTGCGTGCTGTCCGCGGCGGCGGTGGGCGGCGGTTTGATGCTAGCGAGTGCGTCCGCACCGTCCGCGGCGGCCGAGCCGTGTCCCGACGTCGAAGTCGTTTTCGCGCGGGGATCCGGTGAGGCGCCCGGCGTCGGTGGGATCGGTCAGCCGTTCATCGACGCGTTGCGTTCGCAGGTCGGTGGCAGATCGCTGACCGTTTATCCGGTCAATTATCCTGCCAGCACTGACTTTTCGAGCCCTGACTTCCCCGTGACGGTCATCGACGGTATCCGGGACGCCAGTTCGCACATCGAGTCGATGGCGGCGAACTGCCCCAACACCAAAGAGGTGCTCGGTGGCTACTCGCAGGGGGCTGCCGTCGCCGGTTACACCACCACGGCCGCCGTGCCCCCGGGCGTGCCCGCATCGGCGGTGCCCCCACCGATGCCGCCCGACGTCGCCAAGCACGTCGCCGCCGTCGCGCTGTTCGGGACGCCGTCGGGCGAGTTCCTGCAAAAGTACAACGCACCGCCGCTGACCATCGGGCCGCTGTACCAGCCCAAGACGCTCGAGTTGTGCGCGCAGGGCGACCCGGTCTGCGGCAACGGCGACGACACCACTTTCGCCGCCCACACGTCGTATCCGGTTAACGGCATGACAAACCAAGCTGCCAACTTCGCCTCCAGCCACTTGTAGGTTTTGGCGGTCTTGCAGAATGAGCCGATGCGGGTTCTCATCACGGGCGGTACGGGGTTCGTCGGCGGGTGGACCGCCAAAGCCATTTGCGACGCGGGGCACTCCGTCCGGTTCCTGGTCCGGAACCCCGACAAGCTGCAGACCACCGTCGCCAAGCTGGGCGTCGACGTCTCGGACTTCGCCGTCGCGGACATCGTCGACCGCGTCGCGGTGCGCGAGGCATTGCAGGGATGCGACGCCGTCGTGCACAGCGCCGCGCTGGTCGCCACCGACCCGCGCCAGACACCCGAGATGCTCGCCACCAACATGCAGGGCGCCCAGAACGTCCTGGGTCAGTCCGTCGAGCTCGGCCTGGATCCCATCGTCCACGTGTCCAGCTTCACCGCGCTGTTCCATCCGGACCTGGAGACGCTGACGGCGGACCTGCCGGTGGTGGGTGGCGCGGATGGATACGGAACGTCCAAGGCGCAGGTCGAGATCTATGCGCGGGGCCTGCAGGATGCGGGGGCGCCGGTCAACATCAGCTATCCGGGCATGGTGCTGGGCCCGCCGGTTGGCGACCAGTTCGGTGAGGCCGGCGAGGGCGTGCGGGCGGCCGTGCAGATGCACGCGATCCCCGGCCGCAACGCGGCATGGCTCATCGTCGACGTCCGCGACCTGGCCGCCCTGCACGCGGCGTTGATCGAGCCCGGACGCGGACCGCGTCGCTACACCGCCGGCGGTCACCGGGTGCCCGCTGCCGAGCTCGCCAACCTGATCGGCGAGGTCGCCGGGACACCGATGGTCGCCGTTCCGATTCCGGACACCGCGCTGCGCGTTGCGGGCGCGGTGCTGGATCGGGCGAACCGTTTCCTGCCGTTCGAGACGCCGTTCACCTGGGCGGGAATGCAGTACTACACGCAGATGCCGGCGTCCGACGATTCCCCGAGCGAACGAGACCTCGGCATCACCTATCGGGACCCCAAAGAAACCGTGGCGGACACCTTCGAAGCCATTCGCGCGGCGGGCGGCTGACGGCGGGGCGCCTCAGCCGGCGGGCTTGATCTCCAGGCCGACGTGCACCTTGTCGATGCCGCCGCGGACGATCGAGTGCACGTAGAACCACGGCGCGTGGTACCAGTACCGCTTGAGGACGGCGTTGTAGACGCGCCGCGTCTCGGACTTCGGCAGCACCCGGGCCACGGCTTGGACCTCTTCGCTCTTGGGCTTGCCCAGCACCGCGCTCTTGGCGATCGTCACCCGCGGAGTGTTGTTGATGCGCTTGGTTTTCCACGACCCATCGTCGGTGATCACCAACAGCGTGTCGTCGCCGTCGGGCACGCCCCAGACCGGTGTGGGTTTCGGACGGCCATCCTTGGTGAATGTCGTCAACAGCAGGTACTTGGATTGGATAACGTCCTTGAAGCTGGGGGCCACGCGTGTTCCTTACCTATGGAGGTATTGCCCCATCCCTATCCCCGGCAGTTAAGAACCTTAAACGTGGGACCCGTGCAGGTCACGACGTCGCGGCCGAAATGGACTGGCTGACCGTGTAACTGTCGATGCCCTCGGTGCCGAGTTCGCGGCCGTACCCGCTGTTCTTGACCCCGCCGAACGGTGCCGCCGGATCCATCATGTAGCCCTCGTTGACACCGAAGGTGCCCGACCGCACCCTGGCCGCCACGCCGTAGCCGCGCTCGACGTCGGCGGTGAACACCGATCCCGCCAGCCCGTACTCGGAGTCGTTGGCGATCCGAACCGCCTCGTCCTCGTCTCGGTAGGAGATGACGGTCAGCACCGGGCCGAAGATCTCCTCGCGGGCGATCCGCATGTCATTGGTGGCATCGCTGAACAGCGTCGGTCTTACGTACCAACCGGTTTCGAGGCCGTCGGGCATCTCGCTGCCGCCGGTGACCAGGCGCGCGCCGTCGCCCTTACCCGATTCGATGTAGCCGCGGACCCGCGCCTGCTGGCGCTGCGCCACCAGTGGCCCGATCTGGGTGTCGGGGTCGGCCGGGTCGCCCACCGTCATCGACCGCATGCCCGCCGCCAGCGCGTCAATAAATTCGTCTTTACGCTTCTCCGGCACCAGGATTCGGCTCAGCGCATTGCATACTTGACCGCTGTTGGCCAGGCTGGCCAGCTGAATCGCGGTGGCGGTCGCGACGGGGTCGGCGTCGTCGAGCACCACGGCGGCCGACTTGCCGCCCAGTTCCAGGCTCACCTGTGTCAGTCCCCGCGCGCATGCCAGCGCGACTTGGCGCCCGGCGGCGGTGGACCCGGTGAACGAGACCTTGTCCACGCCCGCGTGCCCCACCAGCAGTTCACCGACGTCGCGGCCGCCGGGTATCACGTTCACAACCCCCGACGGAAAGCCCGCTGCCGCAACGACTTCGGCGAGGAGCTGCGCGTCAAGCACGGATTCGGGGGCCGGCTTGAGTACCACCGAGCACCCGACCAACAGGGCCGGCACGATCTTGCACATGGTGAGGAACTGCGGCATGTTCCACGGCACCACCGCGGCCACAACGCCGACCGGTTGCTTGACGATCCGAATGTCCTTGCCGTACAAGCCAGGACGATCCTGTCGCCACTGGTAATTCGCCGCCATCCCGCAGAACGCCGAGATCATGCTCAGCGGTAGGCGAACCTGCGCCATCTTCGCGAAGGTGATGGGCGCGCCGATCTCGGCCGAGATCAGTGCGGCCATGTCGGCCCGCCGCTCCTTGTAGATGCCGGCCAGGCGGGTGAGCGCCTCGATCCGTTCCGCCGGCTGCATGCGCGGCCACGGCCCGGTGTCGAACGCCGTGCGCGCCGCGTCGACGGCGCGGTTCACATCGTCGGGACCCGCGGCCACCGCGTGGCCGATCACCGCCTCGCTGTGCGGCGAAACCACCGAGATGACGGTGTCGTGTCCAGCCGCTGGGGCCGTCCATTCCCCATCGATGAAGAGCCGGTCCCTCTCGTACATCAATCTCCTTGGGGGTCTGCGAGTTCGAGCGGTCAGGTGTTGCGACCGCCGTTGACCCCGAGTATCTGGCCGGTGATGTAGCCGGCTTCCTCGGAGACGAAGAAGGCGCATGCCGCGGCGATGTCCTCCGGCTTGCCGACGCGCCGCACCGGGGTGCGCGCGATGTGATCCTCCACCGTGCCACCGAGCAGGTGCCGCCGTTCGGCGCTGCGCAGCATCGGTGTGTCGACGAAGCCCGGCGGAACCGCGTTGACGGTGATGCCGGCCGGACCGTATTCGAGGGCCAGCGACTTGGTCAGCCCGTTCACCGCCGACTTCGCGGCCACGTAGTGGGCCATGAACGGCTGCCCGGAGTGGGTGCTGGACGATGAGATGTTGACGATGCGACCCCATCCGGCCTCGACCATGTCGGGCAGCACGGCCTGAACAGTGTGGAAGACGCCGTGCAGGTTCACGTCGATGACCTTGGACCATTCCTTGAAGGACATGTCCGAGAACTTTCCGAACCCCTCCACCCCTGCGGCATTGACCAGCACCAGAATCGGGCCGAACGCCTCGCGAATCGCCGCTATCGCGGAATCGACCTGGGCGCGGTCGGTGACATCGGCGCCATAGCCGAAGCCGTCGTCGGTGGGAGTCAGGTCGAGGACCGCGACCCGGAATCCGTCGCTGCGCAATCGCTCGGCGACGGCACGGCCGATCCCCGAGGCGCCGCCGGTAACGACCGCCGTCTTCACGCGAGCAACACCTCGACTTTCCTGAGCGACCGCCCAAATACGGGGCTTCACATGCCTATCACCCGGCCTCGCCCACGGTCAAGCGCGAGTCGTCGATTTCGCCTTGATTCCGCTCAGCCGCCGCACTTAGGGTCCGTTGATGGACAGACCGCCGTTTCGCTTCGGAGTGCAGGCCACCAACGCCGCCGGGTCACGCGAGTGGCGCGATACCGTTCGTCGCGTCGAAGACCTCGGATACACAACGCTTTTCCTCGCGGATCACTACCTTGGACCGGGACCGGCACAACGAGAAGCGCGCACCCCGCGCCAAGACCTGGCGCCCATCGCGGCGATGGCGGCGGCCGCCGCGTGGACCGAGACCCTGCGCATCGGTTGCCGCGTCTTCTGCATCGACTACCACGTGCCCGCGGTGTTGGCCAAGGAAGCGGCGACACTCGATCTGCTCTCCGACGGGCGTCTCGAATTCGGCATCGGCGCCGGATGGAGCGGAGTCGAATACGCCGCGATGGGGCTCGTGTTCGACCGGCCGGGCCGGCGCATCGCCAAGCTGGCCGAGGTGGTTTCGCTCGTCAAGGCCCATTGGCAGGGCGAAGAACTGGAATATTCGGGCGAGTTGGTCGAGGTACGCGGCTATGCGGGACGGCCACGGCCGGTGCAACAACCCCACCCGCCGATCATCATCGGCGGGGGCGGGCAGCGCGTACTGACGCTGGCCGGACGCGAGGCTGACATCGTCAGCATCTCGAGCGTGCCGTTTGTGGCGCACGATCCCGACGGGCTGGACCCACAGGCGGTGGCGCAGCGCCGGATCGGCTTCGTGCGTGCCGCCGCGGGCGAGCGCTTCGGCCGCCTTGACGTCGAAAGCTCCCCGTACTTCACCGAGATCACCGACGACCCCGAGACCGCGCTGGCGGGGCTGGCGAAGTCAACGGGCATCGCCGCCGACGTGTTGCGCGACCATCCGAATGTGCTGATCGGTTCGGCGGAACACGTTGTCGAGACCCTGCATTCGCGCCGGGAAATGCTGGGCGTCAACTACGTCACGGTGCAGCAGGCACAGGTCGACTCCTTCGCGCCGGTGGTGGCCCGCCTGCACGGCCGGTGAGCCTTGACCGCCGCGACGGCAGGTGCAAGCATGTCAGCTACGCGGTTTGGGCGATCGCTCAAACCAGCTGGCTGACAGTTGCCCGGGAATGAGACGGCTCAATGGCGAAGCGAACCAGGTACAGCGAATATCACGATCGGTACGCGAACTACCGGTTCGAACTCACGGACGACGGGATCTTGTTCATGCAGTGCCATACCAACGGCGGCAGTTTGGTGTGGGACTGGCGCGCGCACGACGACATGTCGGATGCGTTCGCCGACATCGCCGGTGATCGCGAGATCAAGGTCCTGATCCACACCGGCACCGGCGAGAACTACAACGCGAACTGGGGCCGCTTACCCAACGGCGAAGTGGTGGACAAGCCCGAATATCTGCTGATGCCCGGCACCCGGGGCCTGGTCAAGCTCGACGAGAAAGCTTGGTATGCACGGCATCTGATCACCAACGTGCTCGACGTCGACGTCCCGATGATCAGTGCAGTCAATGGCCCGTGCAACATCCACTCCGAGGTCGCGCTGATGGGCGACATCGTCCTGGCTTCCGAAGACGCCTACTTCCAGGACGCCTCCCACTTCCCCCGCGGCCAGGTGCCCGGCGACGGCCAGCACGTCATCTGGAGCTTCCTGGCCGGTCACACCCGCGCCCGGTATTTCCTGTTGACCGGCATGAAGCTCGAGGCGGCCGAGGCCAAGGAATGGGGCGTCGTCAATGAGGTGCTGCCCAAGGACCAATTGCTGGACCGGGCCTGGGAACTCGCCCGCGAACTGGTCAAGCGTCCACCGCTGACGCTGCGCTATTCGCGCCAGTTGTTCACCAACCCGCTCAAGCGGGCCTTCATCGACGAGCTCGGCCACGGCCTCGCCCGGGAAACCTACGCTCAGCGTGCCTTCTTCCCGTTCGGGGGCGAGATGGCACCGCTGGACCGGGCCTGGGACCAGGAGCCCTGGACCAACGGCGGGCAACGCAGCGAAGGAGTTCCCTCGTGACCGGCATCCAGCAGCGCCTGTCGACCGGGCGGGGCAAGTTCACCACCGACTATCCCGAACTGGGCACCGGCCCGGTCAACTATGAAGATTCGATCTCCGAGGAGTTCTTCGTCGCCGAACGCAAGGCCGTGTTCGAGCGAAACTGGTTGTGCGTCGGCCGGATTGAACGCCTGCCCCGTAAGGGTTCGTACTTCACCCGCGATCTGCCCGGACGGCTCGCCTCGATCGTGATCGCCCGCGACCGCGACGACACCGTGCACGCCTTCCACAACGTGTGCGCGCACCGCGGCAACAAGGTCGTCTGGCAGGAGCACCCGGGCCGGGAATCGTCGGGAACTTGTCGCGCGTTCGCGTGCAAGTACCACGGCTGGCGTTACGGCCTGGACGGCAGGGTCAACCACATCACCAACGAGGGCGAGTTTTTCGACCTCGACAAGAGCACGCTGCGGATGCCGCCGGTGCACTGCGAGGTCTGGGCGGGGTTCATCTTCGTCAACCTCGCCGATGATCCGGTGCCGTTGCGCAGCTTCCTGGGCGACGGATTGCTGGGCATCGAGGCTTACCCCTTCGACAAGATGACACAGCACTACGGGTTCTCCACCCGCATCAACGGGAACTGGAAGCTGGCCGTCGACTCGGTCTGCGAGTGGTATCACCCGCCGTATGTGCACGGTCGCTTCATCGATCCCGATGTCGCCAAGGCCGAGAAGATGGTGCCGCCGGTCGACTCCTACCACTACGAACTGTTCCGGCCGCACATGCTCACCTCGGTTCCCGGCCCGCCCCCGCTGCCACCGCGCGAGCCGGGCACCGCGGGACCGGCCCGCCAGGACCAGCGCTGGGTCTACAAGCTGTTCCGCGCCGGGCTCTTCGGGCCCGACGACATGCCCGACTTGGGCTTCGAGGGACCGCAACCGGACTTCCTCAACCGCGGCGAGATCGCGTCGTGGGGCAATGACCAGTTCTGGGTCTTCCCGAACATCTCCATCCAGATCTGGGCCCGCGGCTACTACATCACCTACACCTACTGGCCCGAGACCGTCGACTCGCACATCTACCAGATCGACATGTATTTCGTGCCGCCGGAAAACGCGCGGGACCGGCTCGCGCAGGAGTTGGTGGTCGATAGCACGATCGAGTTCGCGATGCAGGACGTGAACACGATCGAGGCCACGCATTCGGCCCTGAAGACCCGCGCGCAGAACACCTTCCACCTCAGCGATCAGGAATTGCTGATCCGCCAGTTCCACACCGTCATTCGCGACACGGTGGACGCCCACCGGGCCGGAGAGCGGCGCTCATGACGCTGCCGCAGGGGTTTGCCGATCTCGAACCGTTCGTCGCCGATTGGGCGTTGCCGACGCGGGCGCAACGCTACGAGGCGCGGCTGTCCAAGCCCTACGACGAACTCGTCAGATTCTACGACGCCATCGCACCCCGAGCGGAGGAAGCGATCGCATACCTGAATGAGTTCGACATCAACGCATTACCGGATGACGCGACCAGGCTGCTGCACCTACTTTATTCGATGATCCTGGTCTCCTACGCCGTCAACGTGTTCAAGCAGAACCGCATCCCGGACTCCGGCGCCGCGTTCTTCGACATGGTCGCCGAACCCTCCGTGTGATATGACCAGACTGTGACCGCATCTGAGCGACCGAAGGCGCGCGATAACACGACGCGCGACATGCTGGTGGCCGCGACGAGTCAGATCATGGTCGAGGAGGGCTACGCCGCCGCCACGTCTCGGCGGGTCGCCGCCAAAGCCGGCGTCAAACCGGCGTTGGTGCACTACTACTTCCCCACGATGGACGAGTTGTATCTGGCCGTCTTCCGCATCGGCGCCGCCGTCTATCTCGAGAAGCAACAGCAAGCGTTCGCCTCGGACCGCCCTCTGCACGCCTTTTGGGACACCCTGATCGCACCGAAGGACACGCGGCTGCTGCTGGAGTTCATGGGACTTGCCAACCACCGCAAGGAGATCCGGACGGAGATCGCCGCGTGGTCGGATCGGTGGCGCGAGCAACAGATCACCGCGCTGAACTTCATCATCCGCGAACACGACATCGACACCGACGAGTTCTCGCCCGCGGCGATCGCGGTCTTCATCGCCTCGATCGGCCGCACCCTGATCCTGGAAGAGGGATTCGGCTCCTCCGGGGGCCACGACGCGGCCGTCGCGCTGGTCAATCGACTCCTGGACCGGTTCGAGATGCCGGAGCCGAAGAAACGCCGGGGCAACTAACGGCCACTCAGGGCAACACGACCCGCAGCCGCTCCCAGCCGCGCACGGTCGACGTCGATGCCAATTGCGCTGTGCCGTAATCGATATCCCATTCGGGCCACCGGTTGAGGATCTCGTCCAGCGCGACGCGGCCCTCGAGGCGGGCCAGGTTTGCGCCCAGGCAGTAGTGAACGCCTTTCCCGAAGGTGATGTGCGAGATGTTGTCGCGACGAATGTCGTAGGTGTCCGGATCGGTGTATCGGCGGTGATCGCGGTTGGCGGCGCCGAACAGCAACAGCATGGCGCTGCCGGCCGGAACCGTGGTGCCGTAGCACTCGAAATCCTTTGCCATCCAGCGTGCGACGTGCGGGCCGGTGGGTTCGAATCGCAACGTCTCATCGATGGTACGGGTCAACAGCGACCGGTCCTCGCAGACCGCGCGACGCTGGTCGGGGTGTTCGGCGAGCACCTTGGCCAGCCAGCCGATCAGCCGGCCGGTGGTCTCGTTGCCCGCCCCGGCGACCACCTGGGTGTAGTGCAGCACCTCTTTGCGAGTCAGCTTGCGGTGCACCCCGTTCTCGTCATCGAATTCGACGTTGAGCAGCGTCGTCATCAGGTCGTCCGAGGGGTTATTGGAGCGCCATTCGACGTAGTCGGCGTAGATCCTGCCGTCGGCGATGGAGTCGGCGTTGGCGACCTTCAGCGGCGCACCCGGCTTGGTGCGCAGGTTGGCGTCATTGGCATCGCGCACCGAGATCTGTTCGGACTCCGGGATTCCCAGTAGCATCCCGATCACCCGCATCGGCATCATGGATGCCAGCTCGGCGATGATGTCGAATCCGCCGGAACCGACCAGCGGGTCCAGGCAGCGAATGCAGTATTGCCGAATCTGGTCCTCGAGGGCGGCCATCCGGCGGGGGGTGAACACCCGCGACATCAGGCCACGCAGCCTGGAGTGCTCCGGGGGGTCCTGGAACATCATGACGCCGCCGGGCATGTCGAATTTCGACTGGACGAGCTCGAGGATGTCGCTTCGCCGGTTGGAGAAAGTCTCCCAGTTGGCCAGTCCGTGCTCGACGTCGGAATGCCTTGACAGGGCCCAGAAGTCGTAGCGTTCGTTGTAGTAGATCGGTGCCTCTTCGCGCAACCGTGCGTAGATCGGATACGGGTTGGCATTGATGTTGACGTCGTAGGGATCGTAGTAGACGTCGGTGTCGTTGGTGACGGTCATCGATGCTTTCCTTACTTCAGACAGCTGCCGGCATCAACCGGCAACGCCACGCCGGTGATGTAGCGCGCTTCGTCGGAGGCCAGGAACAGCACGGCGTTGCTGATGTCCTGGGCGGTGACCCACGGAATCGGCAGCGTGTGGAAGGTTTGGCAGATCGGCGCGAGGTCGTCCGGCCCCGGGTCCTCCAGATCGGGCCGGAAGGCATGAAAGGTGCCCTCGTTGATCAGCAATGGCGTGTTCACGTGGGTCGGCAGCACGGCATTGACCCGAATCATCTTCTGGCCCAACTCAACTGCGAACGCCCTCATCAGCCCGATGACGCCATGCTTGGCCGACGTGTAGTGGCCGGTATGTAAGTAGGCCTTCTTGCCCGCGACAGACGAGGTCAAGATGATCGAACCGCCGCGGTCGCCGTCCAGCATGTGCGGGACACCGGCTTTGACCGTCTTCCACACCCCGCTGAGGTTGACGTCGATCATCTCCTGCCACAGCGCCTCGTCGGTCTTGTGCAGCTTGCCGGTCATCGTGCCGATGCCCGCGTTGGCGACGATGACGTCCAGTCGCCCCAGCTGTTCGACGCCGCTGTCGACAGCCGCCTTCAACGCGTCGTACTCACGCACGTCCACTTCGGCGGTCACGACGCGAGCACCGGCGTCCTTGATCATGCCCGCGGTGATGTCGAGGTCTTCCGGTGTGGCCGCGGGGGCCGGCGACCCTTCGAAGCCACGGCAAATGTCGACCGCGATGATGTCGGCACCCTCCTGCGCGAGCCGGACGGCGTGACTTCTGCCCTGCCCCCGTGCCGCACCGGTCACGAATGCGACCTTGTCGTCCATCCGACCCATGGCATCCTCCACCTATCGACTTTGGGCGATCGCCCAAAAGTGTGATGCAGGCCATGTTTAGCAGCATCCCGACAAGTCCGTCAAGACCGCAGGGCCGCCTCGATCAGCGTTGCCGCGGCGGCACGGGCATGCACGACGTGCGCGGGGTCATTCGGCGACGTGGCCATCGCGGTATCGTGCCCGAGCAGGTCGCGGCCGAGGCGGTCGGTGTCGCCGAGAAACCTCAACTGCCGCTGCGTGTTCCGATCGGTGAGCCCGCCCGGGCGCTGCTGGCCGCCCGCCAAGCGGCTCCCGACGATGTGCCGTTCATTATGGGGCCAGCCGAGAGATGATGGTCCGATGGCGAATGACAAAGCGGCGACCGGGCTTCTGCTGATCGATCCGTACAACGATTTCATTTCCCCCGGCGGGAAGGTGTGGGATCGGTTGCGGGACGTCATCGAGAGCAACGACTGTGTTGCCCACATGAAGCAGGTGCTCGACGCCGCCCGCGGCGCGAACCTGCGCGTCTTTTATGCGCTGCATCGGCGCTACCGGCCAGGCGACTACGAAACGTGGAAGTTCGTCGCGCCGGTGCAACGAGCGGCCTGGTCGCGCAAGACCTTCGAATACGGCACCTGGGGCGGGGAGCTCCACCCCGGGTTCGAGCCGCAATCGGGCGACATCGTCGCTCATGAACACTGGTGTTCAAGCGGTTTCGCCAACACCGACCTGGACCTGCACCTCAAGCGCCACGGCATCGAGCGGGTCATCGTCATGGGTTTGATCGCGCATACCTGCGTCGAAGCCACGGTTCGATTCGCCGCCGAGCTCGGTTATGACGTCACGGTGGTCCGGGATGCCACGGCCGACTACTCGGACACCGAGATGCGCGCCGCGCTCGAGGTGAACATGCCCAATTATGCCTCGGCCATCGTGACCGCCGATGAGGCCGTCGCCGCGATCACCTCTCTTTAAGGAGACGTCACGGGGCCATCCGACTCCGTGAAGATTTGCGGCACGGGTGTGAAGGCTTCGTTAAGAACCAGGCACGCCGCCCGCCGGACCCGCATCGTGGAACCATGACGTTCGCCGCTACCCGCGACGGCGCCCTGCGCTGGACGCAGACGCCGTTGCGCGTCGCGTCGGTCCGAGTCACGGCCAGCTATGCGGTCATCCTGCTCGCCATCTCCCTTATCCTCGCGGCGCTGGGCCCGCACGCGCATGAGGTCGCCGTAAGCCGGATGAGCACAAACGTTCACAACCTTGGGCGCGGCCACCTGGGCACCTTGATCGGGAGCGCATTCGTCAACGACGGCGGCGACCTGTTCTTCTGGCTGCCCGGACTGGTCTGCCTGCTGTCCTTGGGCGAACTCATGTGGCGCGGCCGGGGTCTTCTCATCACCTTCGCCGTCGGCCACATCGGCGCCACGGTGATCGTCGCGGTCGGGTTGGTCGCCGCCATCGAGACGGGGATGCTGCCGGTCTCGGTCGCCCGCGCTAGTGACGTGGGGATCAGTTATGGCGCGGTTTGCGTGCTCGGCGCGTTCACGGCGGCGATCCCGGCGCGCTGGCGCGGTATCTGGGCGGGCTGGTGGCTGGGGACCTCGGTGGTGGCGGCCGCGAGTGCTGACTTCACCGCCGCCGGCCACGTGGTGGCGTTGCTGCTCGGCATCGGATTGTCGTTTCGGATGCGGCCGACTGCCAGCTGGACACCGCTGCACCAGGCCTTGCTCATGGCCGGTGTCGCGTTCGGCTATCTGTTGCTCGCCGGGCCTTCGCTGATGGCGCCGGCCGGCGGCCTGGCCGGTGCGCTCATCGGCCTGGCCACCAATCGCTCGTTAGTCGGGGGGTACCGCCAGTGTGTCGAGGTGGTAGCGGCTGGCGGTCCAGGGCGGTGAGTCGGCGGTGGGCGTCAGGGTGATCGTCACTTGCGCCTTGCCCGCGGTCACCGACTGCGGCACCAGGTAGGTGTCGTCCAGCCACCGGTGGAAGGTGTTGCTGCGCGGCTGTAGCCAGTTGCCCGTCGGTACGCCGTCGACGGCGACGTCCGCCGACTGAAATCCGGTCGCTTGATCCGAAGTGCGCCGCAGCAGGACGCCGTGGTTGTCCGGATCGATCTGGGCGTGAAAGGTGATCGCGCCCTGGGTGGTACGGACCGATCCGGCCACGGGCAGGGTGTCCTGAGTGCCCTCGTACTCGCTGACCAGCAACTGATCGGTCGCGTCGGAGTCGGTGTAGCCGTGCAGGACTCGATTGACGGGATCGGTGGGGCTGACGTCGTCACCGGCGGTGGTGCCGGCGTCGGGCCGCGTGTAGAGGAATGCGGTTGAGCTGTAGTCGGGTTGGACCATATTCCTCTTCCCGTGCTCGATGCCGAATCGGATCCCGGAGTGATAGCCGATCGCGTCGGCCAGCATGATCCGGTACACGGCGACGCAGTAGTCGGCGCATCCGCCCGTGGCGGTGCGTTGATCGGGTTGGCCGTTGAGTGGGTCGCTGAAGTGGGTGCCGTTCTTGAAGTACCAGCCGCCCTCGTACAGGTCCTCGGTGCCGGTGCCGTACCACTGCGGGGACGCGGCGCCGTCGGTGTAGACCCGCTCGGCGCCTTCGAGAAAGTAAGGGGCGTCATCACTGAACGCCGTTTTGGTTCGATAGCCGTGAATGGTGTGACTGACGCCGACGAATTTGCCGCGCCCCTGTTCCTCGGCGAACACCCAGTCCTGGCCGGGGGTCGTCGGTCCGGCGTGCGAGCGCGCGGTGAAGTAGCCGGCGCGGCCGCTGGTCAAGGCTTCCGCCCATTGGGCGTCGGGCGCGGTGGTGACGTCGCTGACCATCCCGGTCACCGGGCTGGCGCCCACATTGACGAGCGTGACACGGGCCGACTGCGCGAAAGGCATTGGCCACCAATCGCACAACACCAACGATCCATCGGGTTGGGCGCTGGTCGCGAACATCAGCGATCGCACGGGGTTCGCACCGAGGCCGGCACCGAAGAATTCCCCGAGTGGCGAGTCGACCATGGTTCGGCCGTCGAACTCAAGCCGCAGTCGCAATCCGCTCAGCTGTCCCACCGCCGGTTCGGGCAGTTGCAGCCGCAGCTCCGAGATGCTGGCCGGGCCAGTCGATTCGGCGATGGTCTGCGCGGCGCCGGAGGGGAGGTCGCTGACCCGAGTGCTGTGCGTCGCAGCGGCTGCCGGCGGTTTGGGGTCAACCGCGCCGGCGGACCTGAGCGTGTCCAGCACATCGAGCGCTGGATCGGATGGCGAGAACGTGTTCACCCCGCCGGCATCGGGAAACTGCCGGTAGTCGACGTGGTAATACTCCAAATGCGATGTGACGCTGACCCGCATCGAGCGTTGGTAAGGCATCGGCACCTTGATGTAGACGCCGCCCGGCGATTGCGCGGCGTTGGCCACCAGCGGCCATAGGAACGGGGCCCCCACTTTGCCGTCGACCAACGCTTGCAATGGTGTGTCCACAACGGCCTGCCCGTCCAGCTCGATGCGGATGTTTCCGAGAGCGCGGACATTGCCGCCATCGCGGGTCAGCCAGATCGAATCGATTTCTCCGGCACCGTGATCCTCGGCGATGACGCAGCCGGCGCCCCCGGGTGCCAGGCACCCGCCACTGCCGTTGCGATTGCCGGTGGACATGTCGAAATCGCCGCCGCTGCGATCAAAGCTCGACACCTGCAGAGTCTGCGAACCGGGGTTCAAATAGGGCAATCGGTCCAACCGGCGGTAGGTGTCCCAGCCGACCATTCGGGCGCCCGATTGGTTTGTGTCGGGTGCGGCCGGCTCTGCGTCGGCCACACCGGCACCGGGAATTGCCATCAGCAGCAACGCGAATACCGCGGAACTCACCCGGGCCGCCACCGACATAGCCACTGAGCCTACTTTTGTCGGTCTCGTCGGCGGATTGTCCGGCCACCGCTTCCCAACCAACGGCGCGATCCCGTACCCCCAGTTTGGTTGGAATAGGAAATTCCGTACCAGAAGTTGGATTTAACGCCGCTGGGCAAGTTTGTATCCTGTTTCCAGGCAACGTGTTTAGGGCCTTCTGCATTCGCAGGGGAATGCAGTGAAGCGGCCGCAAAGCGCGGCCAGTACTAATCGACGAAGTCAAAGCGCGACGATCGCATTCAAGTACGCCCTTGTGCCGCAGTAACACCCGTTTTTCGCGCGCATTTGCGCGCACACCGGTACCCACGCTTCGAATTCGGCACCCGTCACCTGCCGGCTTTCAGTCAAGTGACGTAATTAATCGAAAATTACTCATTTCCATACTCATCCGAGAGTGCAACGCGTAATATACCTACTCTCGGGCGTCGGATTTCTCCTACGGACGGAGTGGTCATGTCTGGTCTGAAATACAAAGTTGTTCTTGGTCTTCTCCTCACCTTCACCGCCCTCACGGCTTCCGGCTGCACAACGCCGATAACAATCGACTGCGGACCTAACCTGACCTGCACAATGTAGGTCTGCCGGGCAACCGGCAGGGTCTCAGCTACTCGCACCCATTACTCGGTACGGCCCATATTCGGGCCTATTGAGTGCTCCCCAATGACATTGGGTGGCAGTTCTCGCACGACTACATGTCGCGACGCGGCGTTGCGGATGCTGCCGTGACCGCATCGGCCAAAAAACCTCGTGATGTAAAGCAGCTGGGCTTCAAGGGCTTTGCGGACTCCCGGTCGCGTTTCCGGTCGCCCCTGGGCACAACGCCGGCACCCGAACTACGCGGGGGCGTGTGCACTTTCGGGCAGTGCGCACGCTCTACGCGAATTGCTTGCTGATCTTGACACGGGTTAGCGGTAAGCCAATCGCCTCAGCGCAACAATGCTGAAAAGTGGTTGGCCCCGACACCTCGGCAGTTCGGGTGGGGAATGGTGCGGTTTGAATCCGGTTGTCAATTCCAGGGTTAACGCCGACTCGGCATTTCCCCACCGAGGCCGCCACCGCTGCAGTTCGCCCTTGCCAGATGACGCCGATTGTCACTGTGACAAATCGCCTTAAGCCACTGCGGCGCAAGTGAATCACTTCCCGCGCGGTCGGCGCGGGTGCTACGTTGAGGTCCTCACGTGGGCAACCCGACGGTTTCGGCTAGCCCTTGTCGCTTTTCAGATCTCGATCCCGGCTGGGCTGAACGCGTTTGGGCTCGCCCGGCATCTTCGGGTAATTCGGCGGATACGGCATATCTCCAAGCCCGCGCTCTTCGTCGGCGTCGGCCATTTCCAGTAGGGAAGCGATCGATTGGACCGCATCATCCATTGCGGCCCAAGGGTCCTCTCGATCTCTGACCAGATCGGGCACAGTCGACATGGTGTAGTCGTCCGGCTCGGCGTCGGCCAGGTCCTCCCACGTCAGTGGCATCGACACCGTCGCGATCGGCGTACGCCGCACCGAATACGCCGACGCCATGGTGCGGTCCCGGGCGTTCTGGTTGAAGTCGATGAAAATGCGCTCGCCCCGGTTTTCTTTCCACCAGGACGTGGTGACGAGGTCGGGCGCCCGGCGCTCGACCTCGCGGGCCAGGGCGATGCCGGCGCGGCGCACCTCGATGAAATCCCAGTCTCCGGCGATCCGCAGAAAGACGTGGATCCCGCGACCACCCGAGGTCTTCGGATATCCGACCAGGCCGAGCTCGTCGAGCAGCGGCCGCAACACCTCGACCGCGACGGTGCGCGCCTGCTCGAACGCGACACCGGGCTGCGGGTCCAGATCGATGCGCAGTTCGTCGGGATGGTCGGTATCCGGGCAGCGCACCTGCCACGGGTGCAGGGTGACGGTGCCCATCTGTGCCGCCCACACGACCGCCGCCGGATGAGTCACCTTCAGCGCGTCGGCCGTCCTCCCGGACGGAAACGTCACCTGGCACGTCTGGAGGTAGTCGGGGTGGTGCTGCGGGATCCGCTTCTGGTAGATCTCCTCGCCGTCGACGCCGTCCGGGAAGCGCTGCAGGTGGGTGGGCCGGTCGCGCAGCGTTTCGAGCATCGGACCGCCCGCGACGGCGCGGTAGTAGTCCACCAGGTGCCGCTTGGTCCCCTTCGACCCCAGTTTGGGGAAATACACCTTGTCCGGATTGGTCAGCCGCACCGCAATGCCGTCGACGTCCAGCTCTTCTGCAGCAGCCATACCGTCGATTCCAGCACAATCAGGCTATGGACCTCCCTGTCATGCCGCCGGTGTCGCCGATGTTGGCGAAGTCGGTGCGCTCAATTCCCCCTGAAGCGTCCTATGAGCCCAAGTGGGACGGCTTCAGGTCGATCTGTTTCCGCGACCGCGACGAGGTCGAGTTGGGCAGCCGCAACGAACGGCCGATGACGCGCTATTTCCCCGAGTTGGTCGCCGCGGTCAAAGCCGAGCTGCCGGACCGCTGCGTGATCGACGGCGAGATCGTCATCGCCACCGGCCACGGACTGGATTTCGAGGCGCTGCAACAACGGATTCACCCGGCCGACTCGCGGGTGCGGATGCTCGCCGAGTCCACGCCGGCGTCCTTCATCGCGTTCGACTTGCTCGCCCTCGGCGACGACGACTACACACGACGGCCGTTCAGCGAGCGGCGCGCCGCCCTGGTCGACGCCCTGGCTGGCTCGGGACCCTCGATCCATGTCACGCCGGCGACGACCGATCTGGGCACCGCGCAGCGCTGGTTCGACGAATTCGAGGGCGCCGGCCTCGATGGCGTGATTGCCAAGCCGCTCGAGATCACCTACCAGCCGGACAAGCGGGTGATGTTCAAGATCAAGCACGAGCGGACCGCCGACTGTGTGGTGGCCGGCTATCGAGTGCACAAATCCGGTTCCGGCGCGATTGGTTCGCTGTTGTTGGGTCTGTATCAGGATGACGGCCAGCTCGCGTCGGTCGGTGTGATCGGCGCATTTCCGATGGCCGAACGGCGGCGGCTGTTCGACGAACTACAGACGCTCGTCACCGATTTCGAGAACCACCCGTGGAATTGGGCCGCGCACGAAGCCGGCGAGCGCACACCTCGTAAGAACGAGTTCTCGCGCTGGAACGCCGGCAAGGATCTGTCGTTCGTGCCGCTGCGGCCCGAGCGGGTGGTCGAGGTCCGCTACGACCACATGGAAGGCCGGCGATTTCGTCATACCGCGCAGTTCAGTCGGTGGCGTCCGGATCGCGAACCGCGTTCGTGCACCTACGAACAGCTCGAACAACCGGTGACGTTCAGCCTCGGCGAGATCGTGCCGGGACTCGGTTCGGGCTAGGACGGCGCCGCTGCCCACGGAGCGGGTCGGCTCAGCCGTCGATGTGCGTCGGCGGGTCGGCGAAGGTGAAATCCGAGGGCTGCTGGCCGGGGCCCATCAGACCGCAGTGGTTGTCGGGTACGAGGTAGGAACTGGCGCCATTGGGAACCAGACGTGTGACCGCGACGCAACGTTGCCAGGTGCCGTCGGGCTGGACGGGTCCGTCGCACTTGCTGAGAACGGGTCCCCCGTACTGACAACCTGCGCCGGCCGGCGGCGACAAGGCGATGAGCTGCGCGCCCAACAGCAAGGCAGCCAATCCTCCGACGATGCACCGCTTCATGGTCGTCTCCCGTCGCACCGCCGCCGGGGCGTTGCCGAGTGCTTGGGGTGACAATCACCGTCGACAGCCCAGTCAGCTACGATGACGCTACCGCTTCTGGAACTGCGAACCCACGTTTTGGCGGCATTCAAACCGGGCACGCGGCCAGCATGTCAGTCACAGCCTTTCAAGACCTGCCGTTGGCCGATCGTGACCGCAAGTGGGACGGCGACGCGGCCGAGAAGCGGGTGCGGCAGTGGGCCGATGCACAGGACGGGCCGAACCAGAAATACCGCGACGCGCACGTCTGGTACGACGTCGACAAAAAGGACAACTTCACGGCCTACAAGCTGCTGATCGCCGACGTCATCGACGGCGACCTCAAAGCCGTGCCACGCGCAGTGATGGCGGCCGGCGCGATCATGGACGGCGCGCGCGGCGGCATCGACGTGCCCGCGTCCGATGTCGATCGGATCAAAAGCCACCTGGCGAAGTACTACAAAAAGATGGACGAGAGCCCGCCCTGGGAACGGGACTAGACCGCGACCATCAGCTGCGACAGTCCGCGCAGCGTGACATTGGTCTTGTACTGGGGCTCGCTGTCCAGCCGGGCGTTCGGAAAACGCGACGTCACAGCCGACAGGGCCACGCCGGCCTCCAGCCTGGCCAGCGGGGCACCCAGGCAGTAATGCGCGCCACGACCGAATCCTAAGTGCCGCAACGCTTTCCGGTCTGGATCGAAGACGTCGGGGCGGTCGTATTCGGCGGGATCGCGCTGGGCGGCGGCGGTCAGCAGCATCATGATGTCGCCCGCCGGCACCTCGATGTCCCCAATTGCCATGTCGCCGCCCGCAGTTCGGGCGATCATCTGCACCGGGGGGTCGAAGCGCAACGTCTCCTCGATGACCGCCGGGGCACGGTTGGCGTCGGCGCCGAGCGCGGTCCATTGCGACGGTTGGCGCAGCATCGCCAGGACCGCGTTGCCGATCAGGTTCACCGTGGTCTCGTGACCGGCGACCAACAACAGGACGCAGGTGGAGACGATCTCCTCCGCGGTCAGCTGGTCGCCCGACTCTTCCACGGCGATCAGCCCGGACATCAGATCGTCACCGGGCCTCGAGCGTCGCCGGTCGATCAGGCCATGCAGATAGGCGCGCAACCACATTCCGGCGTCCATCCGTTCTTTCAGGTTGTCCGACGGCGTTCCGGTGAAGGCGACGAACGGGTCCAGCGATTGCGCCAGCAGCGCGGACACCCGGCTGAATTGCGGCTCGTCCTCGATCGGTACGCCGAGCAGGCGGCAGATGACCGCCACCGGCAGTGGATAGGCGAGGTCTTCGACGACTTCGAACCGCCCCCGTTCGGCGATCCCGTCGAGCAGCCCGTCGATCAGCGCGGTGATGTCGGGTTGCAGCCCGTTCACCACCTTCGGCGCGAACGCCTTGCTGACCAGCTTGCGCAGCCGGGTGTGGTCCGGCCGGTCCTGGAACAGGAATCCCGGCGGGGTCTGCGGCGGCGCCTCGGCACCGGCCTCGATGAGCTGCTGGGTCTGCGCCTCGATCTGCGCCCGGGCAGCCGTCGACTTGAGCCGGTCGTTGCTTGAGGACGGGTGGCGCAGAACTTCGTCGCAGTCGCGGTAGGTCGGGAACACCGCGAGGTTGCCTTCCGGCACGGCGAATGATCCGCGTTCGCGAAACTGCGCGAACAGCGGGTAGGGGTCGGCACGGACCGCCGGGTCCAACAGCCGCACCAACAATTCGTCGGGTTTTGTGGACTCGGTCGGCGCGGTCGTCATGCTGACATTGTGCCCGCCGCCCGGTAGCGCCCGACTCAGCGGCGCAGGAACTCCACGATGTGGCCGGCCAGTGCCCCTCCGGCGTCTTCCTCCCGCGGAAGATGGCGGCCATCGGCCCGGTGATCGACCCAGGCCATGCACAATACGCCGCCATCGTCGGAAACTTCGGCATACCTTGGAGCGTAAGGGAAGTCGGTGATACCGACGAATCGGTCATCCGGTGTTCGGAGCGTTTGCTTGTCCCGCCCGTTCGGATAGTCCGGCCAGGGCCGGATCCGCCACCAAGCGATCGAGAAAGCCATGCTGGCCCTTCAGCAATTTGATGCGCGCGGTCGCCACCGCGAACCAGCCAACGCGATCAACCTCGGGAAACTCCCGCAGTTTGCCCGATCCTTTAGGCCATTCCAATTCAAAAGTGTTGCTGCGTGCGTCGGTGACGTCGAGGTCGCTGTGCACGGCGAAGGCGGTCACCACTTTGCCGCCGGATTGCTTCAGCTGACCGAGGTCGATGCGCGGGCCGCCCGGCACCGCTAACCCCAGCTCCTCGGCGAACTCACGCTGCGCGGCCGCCCAGGGATCCTCCCCGTCGGTGTACTCGCCTTTCGGGATCGACCACGCGCCGTCGTCTTTACGGGCCCAGAACGGTCCCCCCGGATGAGCGATCAATACCTCGACGACGCCGTCGCAGGTCCGGTACAACATCACACCCGCGCTCAGCTTGGCCATCGAGTTCTATGCTCCCACAGCTTGTTCCAGATCCTTGAGCGAGGACTCCAGGTGCGCGAGCAGGCGTTGCAGATGCGGCACGCTGCGCCGGCATCCCACCAGACCGAAGTCCAGATTGCCGGCGTTGTTGGCCAGGGTGATGTTCAGCGCCTGGCCGTCCAGCGCGATGGACAGCGGGTAGTTGCCGTCGAGCCGCGCGCCCCCGTAGTAGATCGGCTGCGTCGGCCCCGGCACGTTCGAGATGATGATGTTGAACGGGGGTGACGTCGACGTGACCCAGCCCGGGACCGCCGCCAACGCCAGCGCCGACGTATTGACCGCCGACAGCGCCAGCGCCTGAAACCGCGGCAGCTGCGAGAAAACCTTCTTGTTGCTGCGCATCGATTCGCTGATGGTCAGCAGGCGCTGCGCGGGATCGTCTTCGTCGGTCGCCAGATTGCACAGGATGGCACCGACCAGGTTGCCGCCGGCGTCGGCCTCTTCCTCGGTGCGCAGGCTCAGCGGGACCATCGCGATCAGCGGCGTGTCCGGCAGCGCGTCATGCTCGAGCAGGTAATAGCGCAGGGCGCCCGAACACATCGCCAGGACCACGTCGTTCACCGTGACCCCCGTGGCCTTCTTGACGCTCTTGATGCGGTCCAGTGACCAGGACTGTGCGGCGCAGCGGCGGGCGCCGCCGATCTTGACGTTCAACATGGTCTTCGGTGCCCCGAAGGGCAGGGTCAGTTGCTGCTCGAACAGCGCCGCACGCGCCAGCCCTATTGTTGAGGGAGCAAGTGCGGCAAGCGATCCTGCCGTTCGGGCCAACGCCCTCAATGGAGAAGACGGGCTGGATCTGCGCTGGGGTTTGCGCAGGCTCCACGGTGCACGGATCTCGAAGTCATCGGGGTCGGTGGACAGCGAGCGCTGCATCAGCTTTTGCGCGGAGACACCGTCGATCAGCGCGTGGTGCACTTTGGTGTAGATGGCGAACCGGCCGTCTTTCAGGCCTTCGACGATGTGCGTCTCCCACAAGGGGCGGTGGCGATCCAGCAGGCTGCTGTGCCACCGCGAAGTGAGCTCGAGCAATTCGCGGACCCGTTTGGGCGACGGCAGTGCCGAACGCCGGACGTGATAGTCGACGTCGACGTCGTCGCCGTCGTCGTAAGACCAGCTCAGGTTTGCGATTCCGCCGACAAAGCTCGCGGGATGCTTGCGGAACGTGGGCTGGAAATCCCGCTGAGCGGTCAGGCTTTTGTAGAGATCCGGAACGAAGCCGCGGCCGGCGCCCGGCGGCGGCTCGAACAACTGCAAGCCTCCGACGTGCATGGGATGTTCGCGAGATTCTCCCAGGAGAAAGATCGCGTCGGTGGGCTTTATCAGTTCCATCCAACTATTAGACCCATTTCAGCCTGATCCGGAAAGCCATAGCGTGATCGGACCGGAGCCGGACCCACAATCGGAGGGTGCCACGCCGCCCGGCCGGGCCGGGCGGCCGGCGTCAGGTCACTCGGATGCCATCGACCATGTCGAGGTCGCGATCAAATCTCCGCGGTCCAGGCCGGCGGCGCGATGTTCGTGCACCTTGGCGTACTCCTGGGTTGTGACCATGTCGATGAAGGCCTGGGGGTTTGGGTACTCGACGACGAGAATCGCGTCCCACCAAGGCCGTTCGCCCTCGCCGATCACCACCGACGGCGCTCCCCCGGCATAGCGCAAGGTGGCACCGACGCTTTTAAGGTGTGGACCCACTTCTTGCCCGTACTGCAAGTAGCTCTCCAGGCCGCCCTCGGGTTTGAACTTCAACAAGTTGACCATCACCACCGGCGCGTCAGCCGGTCGCGCCGCGAGCGCGGCAAACTGCTCGGGCGTCGGTTCCAAACCGGTCATGTGAATCTCCTTGCGCTGGTTTTGTTAACACGCGGGCCGGGCGTACTACAGCAGATCGGTGATGGTCTTCAAGCCCGCGTCGTAGAGCACCCCGGGCAGCATCCCGCCGTCGCATTCGATGGTGGTGCCGTTGACGAAGTCGGCCTGTCCGCCGGCCAGGAAAACGCAGACCCGCCCGACTTCGGCGGGCTCGCCCGCGCGGCGCAGGGGCACGGCGGCGAAATACTTTGCGCCGTCGGGGTCGTCCTTGGGCAGCACGAACGACCGGAAGTTCTCGGTCATCGTCGGACCCAACGCCACACAGTTGACCCGCACCTTGGGCCCCCACTCTTCGGCCAGCGACCGGGTGAGATGGTTGAGACCGCTTTTGGCCGCCCCGTAAGAGACCAGGGTTGGCGATCCCGCCGGATGTCCGGCACCGCTGGAGATGTTGATAATGCAGCCGACGCCGCCCTGGGTCTGCATTTGCCTATAGGCACGGATCGCGAACCACAGCGGGCTGATCAGGTTCATCTGCACCGCGAACGCGTGGAACAGGGCGGTGCGCGCGTAGTCGTCATCATCAGCTGGCGAGCCCTGAATGCGTTGCACCAGTTCGGGAATGCTCTCGGCGTGCGGCGCCGGTACGGTGCCGCCGGCATTGTTGACCAGGATGTCGACCACTCCGTGGGTGGCCACGACGTCCGCGACGAACGCGTCGATCGAGCGGTAGTCACCCTGATCGCACACCTGCTGAGAAGCACGGTCCGCCCAGTCCGGTTCGATGCCGGGGATGCCGTCCAGCGGTGACCGCGAGCAGCCGATCACGGTCGCGCCGGCGCGCAGCAACTCGTGGGCGATGCCAACGCCCACGCCGCGGCTCGTGCCGGTGACGATCGCGATCTTGCCGTCGAGGACGCTCATCAACAGACCCTCTCACCAAACGGTCGATTATTGACAGTCAGTCACTGTCAGCAAGTCATAGCCTGCCATTTCATTCGCCGATGTGTAAAGGCCGCGCACCGTCCGGGAGGTCAATGATGAGTAGCCCGTCCAAGCTTCGTGTCATCCAGTGGGCCACCGGAGGCGTGGGGAAAGCGGCGATCGCGTGCGTCATCAATCACCCGCAGCTGGAGCTGGTGGGGTGTTGGGTGCACAGTGCCGACAAGAACGGCGTCGACGTCGGCAAGATAATCGGGACGCAGGACCTCGGTGTCAAGGCCACCACCAGCATCGACGAGATACTGGCGCTGGACGCCGACTGCGTGATGTACAGCCCGCTGATACCCAATGACGACGAGGTGATCGCGATCCTGCGGTCCGGCAAGAACGTCGTCACACCGGTGGGCTGGGTGTATCCGGATCTGGATAACAAGCGTCACCGGGCCGTCGCCGACGCGGCAACGGAAAGCGGTGTGACGCTGCATGGTTCGGGAATCCACCCGGGCGGCATCACCGAGCGGTTCCCGCTGATGGTGTCCTCGCTGTCATCGGCGATCACGCACGTGCGCGCCGAGGAGTTCTCCGACATCCGCACCTACAACGCACCGGACGTGGTGCGGCACATCATGGGATTCGGCGGAACCCCCGAGGAAGCGACGCAAGGGCCGATGGCCGGTCTGCTCGACGCAGGCTTCAAGCAGTCGGTCCGGATGATCGCCGATCAGATGGGATTTCGCATCGATCCCAACATCAGCACCATCCAGGACGTCGCCGTGGCGACCGCCGATATCGACTACGACCCGTTCCCGATCACGACCGGCACCGTGGCCGCGCGCCGGTTCCGCTGGCAGGCGCTGGTTGACGGCGAGCCGGTCATCACGGCGGCGGTCAACTGGCTGATGGGCGAGGAGAATCTGGATCCGGCCTGGAATTTCGGCAGTCGTGGTGAACGCTTCGAGGTGGAGATCACCGGCGATCCCGATGTGAGCCTCACCTTCAAGGGTCTGCAACCGGAGACGATCGCGGAAGGCCTGGTGAAGAACCCGGGCGTGGTCGTCACCGCCAACCACTGCATCAATGCCATTCCCGACGTCTGCGCCGCAGAGCCGGGCATCAAGACCTACCTCGACCTGCCGCTGTTCGCCGGGCGTCCGGCCCCGAATCTTTCGACGGGCACGCGGTGACGGGCAAGAGCGTGCTCGATGACGTGTCGTTCTGCCACCTCGTCATCGGCGTTACCGACATGGACCGTGCGCTGGCGTTCTACCGAGATGTGCTGGGCATGGAGATCGTCTTCGAAACCCTCATCTCCGGAGAGCCTTTCGACGCGGCGTTGCATTCGAGCTGTAAACAGGAGGGCCACGTGGTCGGCGGCATGCTGGGCGGGTTGATGATCGAGCTGCTGTCGATCGGCGCCAACCCACCCGAGCAGAAGCAGCGGCGCGGCATCACAGGCATCCACAACGTGTCGTTGTCGGTGACCGATCTGGACGACACCCACCGCCGCGTCATCGACGCCGGCTACACCCCAGACCAGGTTCCCTTCGAGATCGGCGGCGTCCGAATGTTTTTCGTGAAGGACCCGGACGGGACACCGGTCGAGTTCATCGAACTGCCCCGCGGGGCGCGGAGCACCTACGAAATGCACCGCGGCGTACAGCTGCAGATGGGGCCGGCCAGATGACCTACAGCCACCCCGATTCGATGCGCGGACACGTCGCGATCGTCACCGGCGCCGCCCAAGGCGTCGGTAAGGGCGTCGCCACCGCGTTGCTCGAACGCGGTGCGGAGGTGCTGCTGGTTGACATCCAGGAAGAGGCCCTGGGCCGGACCGCCACCGAGCTCGAGGCGATCGGGAGGGTGGAACAGCTCGTCGAGGATCTGCGTGATCCGGACAGCGCGCGGCGGATCGCCGCCGCGGCGGTCGGCGCCTTCGGCACGGTGCACGGCCTGGTCAACAACGCCATCGCCACCAACGAGCCCAAGGCGTTCGTCGACATCACCACCGAAGACCTGGCCCTCGGCTACGACGTGGGGCCCCGCGCGACATTCCTGCTGATGCAGGCCGTGCACCCTCTGATGGTCGAGGCCGGTGGCGGGTCGATCGTGAACTTCGGTTCGGGGACGGGCACCGGCGGCGAGCCCAAGTGGGGCGGCTATGCCGCCGCCAAGGAAGGCATCCGCGGACTGTCGAAGGTGGCCGCGCTGGAATGGGGCCGCGACAACATCCGCGTCAACGTCATCTGCCCCTTCGCCGAATCCGACGGCGTCAAGTTCTGGAAATCGTTCGCGCCCAAGGAGTACGACAAGGCAGTGGGCCGGGTTCCGATGAAGCGTATCGGCGACGTCCGCACCGATGTGGGCGCGCTGGTGGCGTTCCTGCTAGGCAGTGACGCCACTTTCATCACCGGCCAGACCATCCACGTCGACGGCGGGATCGGCTGCTTCCGATGACCTTTCCCACCAGACCAGTGTCGCTCCGTGACCGGCAGCGCGCACAGATCCGGGCCGATATCCGGCGTGCGGCGTTCCGCCTGTTCGTCGAACGCGGGTACGAGGCGGTTACCACCGAGGAAATCGCCACGGCCGCCGGTGTTTCCCCTCGCACGTTCTTCCGGCACGTGCCGGCGAAGGAAGAGCTCCTCCTCGCACCGGTGCGCTACGGCGGCGCCGCGATCGTCAATCTCCTCGAGGGGCGGCCCGCCGGCGAGTCACCCGATGTCGCGCTGATCAACGCCATCATCACCCGGACCCGGTCATTCGAGCAGGCCGACACCGAAGAATGGCGCGAAGCCCTGCTGGTGGTTCCCGACCTGCTCGACAAGGTCACGGTGCACCGGCCGGCCGACAAGGAGCGCGCGACCAAGCTCATCGCCGAACGGATGGGTGTCGATCCGGATGACGACCTCCGCCCGGGCCTGCTGGTCCAACTCGCCTTCGCGGCGGCCGATTTCGCCTTCCAACAATGGGTGCGACAGTCCGGAAAGCCGCGGCCACTGGATCGCTACGTCACCGATGCGCTGGACGCGGTCAAAAGTCCGCACTGGCAACGGAAGTGAGTCGGGTTCAGCCCCGTTGCGCCACTTCGGGATTGGCGATCCTGATGGGCTCCCCGTCCAGCCAGGCCAGCACCGATTCCACCGTGTCAGAGTAGAAGGCGCCCAGCATTTCGCGCGTCACATACCCCAGGTGGGGAGACAGGGTCACGTTCGGAAGCAGCCGCAGGCGGTGGTCTTTCGGCAGCGGCTCGGTGTCATAGACATCCAGCCCTGCCCCGGCGATGCGCCCGCTTTCGAGCGCGGCCATCAGCGACGCCTCGTCGACGATCGGGCCCCTGGAGGTGTTGATCAGGTAGGCGTGCGGCTTCATCAGTGCCAGCTCCGCCGCGCCGACCAGGCCCCGGGTGCGTTCCGAGAGCACCAAATGAATGGAGACCACGTCCGAGGATTCGAACAGCATGGCCTTCTCGACCCGGCGTGCTCCCACGCTCGCCGCGTCCTGCTCGGTGAGATTCTGGCTCCACGCAATGACGTCCATGCCGAACGCAACGGCGTACTCGGCCATGCGCCGGCCGACCCTCCCCAGGCCGAGCAGCCCGAGTGTCTTGCCGGACAGAGTCATACCCGCGCTGCTCTGCCACCCGCCGCCGCGCATGTTGCGATGCTCGTCGGCGAGATTGCGAACCGTAGCGATCATCAGCCCCCAGGCGAGTTCCGGCGTGGCATCGCGCATGGACCTGAATCGGGGATGGGCGAAATCCGAATGCGCCACTAAAATCCCGTGTTCGGTAGCTGCGACCATGTCAAGGTTCGGCAGGCTCCTGCCGACGATCGTGATCAGCTTCAGGTCCGCAAGCCGCTCGATCAGGGTGCGCGGAAAGGCCATCCGCTCCCGCAGGGTGCACACCACATCAAACGGCCGCAGCGCATCGGCCGCCTCATCCTCGGCAAGGTGCCGGCCGAAAACGGTTACCTCGGCCCGCCTTTGGACGGGTGACCAGTCGGCGACCTGCAAGGCCACGCCCGCGTAGTCATCGAGAATCGCTACCTTGGGCATACCGTCTCCCCGCTCCGCTGCATGGCACACTGCACCATTACGTCGCGGGTGCCGTCAAGACCGCATACTCGTCTGGTGGGCAGGCGTGCTCGCGATACCGCTTACACTCGGAATCCTGAGACGGCTGCTGCCTCGGGCTCGCCGCTGATCGGGGCCGGCCGACCCGACCGCCTTCAGGTCGTAATCGCCGGTGGGTAGGGCAGATCCGTGCTGCTGTGCGGATCGACGTATACCGGGCTGCCGAGATACGGGAAGGCGCGTTGCGGGCAGGCGGGCCGGTCGCAGATCTTGCAGCCGGCGCCGATCGGCACGATGGACTCGGTGTTGGTCGGATCGATGCCGACGGAGTAGATGAGTTTCCCGGCGTGGGCGACGTCGCAGCCCAATCCGATGGCGAAGCTCTTGTCCGGTCCGAGGTAGCGGCTCGGTTCAGTGGCCGTGGTCCGGGCGATCCAGAAGTAGGTCCGCTCGTCGGGCATCTGCGCGACCTGGGTCAGGAACTGGCCGGGCCGGGAGAACGCGTGGTGCACGACCCAGAGGGGACAGTTTCCGCCGACGCGGGAGAAGTGAAACGCCGTGGCGGACTGGCGTTTCGAGATGTTGCCCGCGCTGTCGGTGCGGACGAAGATGAACGGGACGCCGCGGGCGTTGGGGCGTTGCAGGGTGGACAGCCGGTGGCAGACGGTTTCGAATCCCACCTCGAATCGCCTTGCCAGCTGGTCGATGTCGTAACGGACACGTTCAGCGGCGTCCAGGAACCTCCGGTAAGGCAACAGCAGGGCGCCGGCGAAATAGTTCGCCAGGCCGATGCGGGCGACGCCGCGGGCATCGTCGCTGAGCTGATCGTCGCCGGCGATGATCCCGGTGATCAAGCTGTCCTGGGTCAGCAGGGCGATCTGGGTGGCGAGCTGAAACGCACGCTGGCCGGGGTGAAGCCACCTGGCCAGATACAGGGTTCTCGATTCGGGCGCAAACAGCCGTTTAGAGTTGGGATCTAGCGCCTGGCCGTCGTCGATCACCACCGTGACGTCGAGTTGGTCGGCGAGCAACTGCGCCAGCTGGCCGTCGAGACCGCCGATGCGCAAACGGTTCTCGTTGAACATATCCTCGGCAGCGGTGTCCAGTTCGCCGATGTAGTTCTTGCGGTCGTAGAAGAAGTCGCGGACCTCTTCGAAAGGCATTGGCTGCTGGGGCATTCCCGACGTGTCGACATTGGCGCGACTGTGCAGCGCTTCGAGGTCGGCCGTGGTGTCGTGCAACCGGCGGTGCAGATTGACCAGAGTCTGCCCGACGGCCGGCATCCGGGCGACCAACTCCTCGACTTGCGCGGCCGTGGCAGACGTGTCGGCCAGGACTTCGCGCAGGTCCGACACCAGGCGGGCGTCGGATTCCGGCGCGAAATAGTGCGTCGGCAAGTCGAACCGCTCGGTGAGGGTGAGCAACACCGGAACCGTGATCGGGCGCTGATCGTTTTCCAGCTGGTTGACGTAGCTGGTCGACAATCCCAGGACGCGCGCCAGCGCCACTTGGGTCAGCCCCTGCTCCTCGCGTAATCGCCGTAGCCTCGCTCCGGCGAACATCTTCGCCACCCATCACACGGTACGCCCGCCTCTTTCACAAAGTTCGCAAAATTCTGCGGCTAAGGACACATAATTACGCTTTTACAGGCCATTTACCGGGCAACCGACTTTGCGTACTGTGCGGCTTATGCGCCTTCATGACGTACGAACCCGACGCAGCGCCGACGACTTCCCACTCAACGAGCACCTGGCCTGGAAGATCGCCGAGGTCGCGGCCGACCCGGTCGCCGTGCCCACCGACACCGAGGCGATGGTGATCAACCGGATCATCGACAACGCCGCGGTGTCGGCCGCTTCGGTGACCCGGCGTCCGGTAGCCGCCGCTCGTGCCCAGGCCCAGGCGCACCCCAACTCGGTCAAGGGCGCCAAGGTCTTCGGGATCCAGGGCGACTACTCCCCGGAATGGGCGGCGTGGGCCAACGGCGTGGCGGTGCGCGAACTGGACTTCCACGACACCTTCTTGGCCGCCGAGTACTCCCATCCGGGTGACAACATCCCGGCCCTGGTGGCAGTGGCCCAGCACCTGGGGATCGGCGGAGCCGACCTGATCCGGGGCATCGCAACGGGTTACGAGATCCAGATCGATCTGGTAAAGGGAATCTGCCTGCACGAGCACAAGATTGACCACGTCGCCCACCTCGGCCCGTCGGTGGCCGCCGGACTGGGCACCATGCTGCGGCTCGACAAGGACACTATTTATCAGGCGATCGGGCAGGCGCTGCACCTTACGACGTCCACCCGGCAGTCGCGCAAGGGCCTGATCTCGAGCTGGAAGGCATACGCGCCCGCCTGGGCCGGCAAGGTCGCCATCGAGGCCGTCGACCGGGCCATGCGCGGCGAGGGCGCACCCGCCCCGATCTGGGAGGGCGAGGACGGGGTGGTCGCCTGGCTGCTCTCCGGGCCGGAGCACACCTACCAGGTTCCGCTGCCCGAGCCGGGCGAACCCAAGCGCGCCATCCTGGACAGTTACACCAAGGAGCACTCGGCCGAATACCAGAGCCAGGCTCTGATCGACCTGGCACGCCGAATGCGGGACGGCATCGGCGATCTCGACCAAATCGCGACGATCGTGCTGCACACCAGCCACCACACCCACTACGTGATCGGCACCGGAGCAGGCGATCCGCAGAAGTTCGACCCGGATGCCTCCCGCGAAACGCTGGACCACTCGGTGATGTACATCTTCGCCGTCGCCTTGCAGGACGGAACCTGGCATCACGAAAGGTCGTACGCGCCGGAGCGGGCGCACCGGCCCGACACCGTCGAGCTCTGGCGCAAGATTTCGACGGTCGAAGATCCCGAATGGACCCGGCGCTACCACTCCTCGGATCCGGGGGAGAAGGCGTTCGGAGCCCGCGCCGAGGTCACCCTCAAAAACGGTGAGGTCATCGTCGACGAGATCGCCGTGGCCGACGCACATCCCTTCGGGGCCAGGCCGTTTGCGCGCGCGCAGTACATCGGAAAGTTTCACGAACTGGCCGAGGGCGTCGTCAGCGACACCGAGCAGCGGCGCTTCCTCTCCGCGGTTGAGGCCCTTTCGGACCTGCAACCGGGTGCGCTGGACGCATTGAATATCACGGTCGGTCCGCCGGTGCTCGACCGGGCACCCACGATTCCCTCGGGGATCTTCTGATGAGCGGGCTGATCGGGGCCACCGCACCGGCGTCGACCAAGCGGGCGCGATTCCGTACCGCGCTGGAAAGTGGCCGGTTGCAACGGTTCCCGGGCGCCTTCTCGCCGCTGGTCGCGAAGCTGGTCGCCGAGCTCGGGTTCGACGGCGTCTACGTGTCCGGGGCCGTCCTGTCGGCTGACCTCGGCCTGCCCGACATCGGCCTGACCACCCTGACCGAAGTCGCCGGCCGCGGGGCGCAGATGGCGGCGGTCACCGACCTACCCACCCTGATCGACGCCGACACCGGCTTCGGCGAGCCGATGAGCGCCGCGCGCACCGTGACCGTGCTGGAGGACGCCGGGCTGGCCGGCTGCCATTTCGAAGACCAGGAAAACCCTAAGCGGTGCGGGCATCTCGACGGTAAGGCCGTGGTGCCGGCCGCCGAGATGATCAAACGCCTGCGAGCCGCCGTGGCCGCCCGCAGGGACCCGAACTTCATCATCTGCGCCCGCACCGACGCCGCCGGAATCGAGGGCGTGCCCGCCGCGATCGACCGTGCGAAGGCCTACGCCGACGCGGGCGCCGACCTGATCTTCACCGAAGCCCTGCACACGCCAGCGGAATTCGAGCGGTTCCGGGCCGCCGTGGACACGCCGCTGTTGGCCAACATGACGGAGTTCGGCAAGTCGCAACTCCTGACCGTCCAGCAGCTGTCCGGCATCGGCTACAACGTGGTGATCTACCCGGTCACCACGTTGCGGCTGGCCATGCACGCCGTCGAGGCAGGCCTTCGTGAAATCGCGGACGAGGGAACGCAGTCCGGTCTGTTGGACCGCATGCAGCACCGTAGCCGGCTCTACGAGCTGCTGCGCTACGCCGACTACACCCAATTCGATTCCGGCATCTACAACTTCGCCATCGGAGGAGACGCGCAATGAGCGCCATCGAAGACAACCAACCCCGCATCTACAAGGGCCTGGCCGGTGTCGTCGTCGACACCACCGCCATCTCCAAGGTCGTCCCGGAGACCAACTCCCTGACCTATCGCGGGTACGCGGTCCAGGACCTGGCGGCGCATTGCAGCTTCGAGCAGGTTGCCTACCTGCTCTGGCATGGCGAACTTCCCGACGAGCAACAGCTCGCGCTGTTCACCCAGCGGGAACGAGCAACCCGCCGGCTGAACCGATCTCAGCTGTCGTTGTTGACCAAGCTGCCCGAGACCTGCCACCCGATGGACGTGGTGCGGACCTTCATCAGCTCGATGGGCGCCGAAGACCCCGAAGAAGACGACAGCAGCCCGGCGGCCAACTACGCCAAGGCGTTGCGGATGTTCGCGGTGCTGCCCACCATCGTCGCCGCCGACATGCGCCGTCGGCGTGGCCTGGACCCGATCGCCCCGCACAGCCACATGAACTACGCGCAGAATTTTCTGCACATGTGCTTCGGTGACGTGCCCGAGCATGTGGTGGTGGACACCTTCGAGCAGTCGATGGTCCTCTACGCCGAGCACAGCTTCAACGCCTCGACGTTCGCCGCGCGGGTGGTCACCTCCACCCAGTCCGACATCTACAGCGCGGTCACGGCCGCCATCGGCGCGCTCAAGGGCCCGCTGCACGGCGGCGCCAACGAAGCCGTCATGCACGACATGCTCGACATCGGCACCGCCGACAGGGCCGCGGAATGGCTGCGGGGCAAGCTGGATCGCAAGGACAAGATCATGGGGTTCGGCCACCGGGTGTACAAGAACGGCGACTCGCGGGTCCCGACCATGAAGGAGGCCCTCAGGCGCGTCGCCGCGGCCCGCGACGGCCAAAAGTGGCTCGACATCTACGAAGTTCTGGAGAAGGACATGGCCCAGGCCAACGGCATCAAACCCAATCTGGACTTCCCGACCGGACCGGCCTATTACCTGATGGGCTTCGACATCGGCATCTTCACGCCGATCTTCGTCATGAGCCGCATCACTGGGTGGACGGCTCACATCATCGAGCAGACCGCGTCCAACGCGTTGATCCGTCCGCTGAGCGAGTATGTCGGACCTCCGCAGCGCGCTCTATCGTAAATACCGTGTTTGCGAAGGTACTGGTCGCCAATCGCGGGGAGATAGCGATCCGCGCGTTCCGCGCGGCCTATGAGCTGGAAATCGGCACGGTCGCGATCTATCCCTACGAGGACCGCAATTCCGTGCATCGGCTAAAGGCCGACGAGTCCTACCAGATCGGCGAGGAGGGCCACCCGGTCCGCGCGTACCTGTCGGTCGACGACATCGTCGCGACGGCCCGGGCGTGTGCGGCGGACGCGATTTACCCCGGCTACGGCTTTCTGTCGGAGAATCCGGACCTCGCGGCGGCGTGCGCCGCGGCGGGCATCACCTTCGTCGGCCCGAGCGCGGAGGTGCTCGAGCTCACCGGCAACAAGTCGCGGGCGATCGCGGCGGCGCGGGAAGCGGGTCTTCCGGTGCTGACGTCCTCGGCACCGTCGACGTCGGTAGACGAACTGCTGGCGGCCGCCGAATCGATGGAGTTCCCACTGTTCGTCAAGGCGGTCGCCGGCGGCGGCGGGCGCGGGATGCGCCGGGTGGCCGACCCCACGGCGCTGCCCGAGGCGATCGAGGCTGCCAGCCGTGAGGCCGAGTCCGCATTCGGGGACGCCTCGGTGTTTCTCGAGCAGGCTGTGATCAATCCGCGGCACATCGAGGTGCAGATCCTGGCCGACACCCAGGGCAACGTCATGCACCTCTACGAGCGGGACTGCAGCGTACAGCGCCGCCACCAGAAGGTCGTCGAGATCGCACCGGCACCCAACCTGGAACCTGAATTACGCCAACAGATCTGCGCGGACGCGGTGGCTTTTGCCCGCGAGATCGGCTATACGTGTGCCGGCACGGTGGAATTCCTACTCGACGAACGCGGCAACCACGTGTTCATCGAGATGAACCCGCGCATCCAGGTTGAGCACACCGTCACCGAGGAGATCACCGATGTCGACCTGGTGTCGGCGCAGCTGCGAATCGCCGGCGGGCAGAGCCTGGAAGACATTGGCTTGAGCCAGGACTCGGTCGTCCCGCACGGCGCGGCGCTGCAGTGCCGGATCACCACCGAGGATCCGGCGAATGGCTTCCGCCCGGACACCGGCCGGATCACCGCCTACCGCACCCCGGGCGGCGCGGGCATCCGGTTGGACGGCGGCACGACGCTGGGCGCGGACATCAGCGCGCACTTCGACTCGATGCTGATCAAGCTGACCTGCCGCGGCCGCGACTTCGCCACGGCGGTGCGCAGGGCGCGACGCGCGGTCGCCGAGTTCCGGATCCGCGGTGTCTCGACGAATATCCCGTTCCTGCAAGCCGTTCTGGATGACCCGGACTTTCAGGCGGGCCGCATCACGACGTCGTTCATCGAGGAGCGCCCGCAGCTGCTCACCGCGCGCAGCTCCGCCGACCGCGGCACCAAGATCCTCAACTACCTGGCCGACGTCACCGTCAACAAGCCGCACGGTGAGCGGCCGTCGGCGGTGTACCCGCACGACAAGCTGCCCGACATCGACCTGTCGGCTGACCCGCCCGCGGGATCCAAGCAGCGACTGACCGAACTCGGGCCGGAGCGATTCGCGGCCTGGCTGCGCGAGTCGCCCGGCGTCGGCGTCACCGACACCACGTTCCGCGACGCGCACCAGTCCCTACTGGCCACACGGGTCCGAACCAGCGGCCTGATCAAGGTGGCGCCGTATATCGCCCGGACCACGCCGCAGCTGCTGTCCATCGAATGCTGGGGCGGGGCGACGTACGATGTGGCGCTGCGGTTTTTGAAAGAAGACCCGTGGGAACGGCTGGCCACGCTGCGCGAGGCGCTGCCCAACATCTGTCTGCAGATGTTGCTGCGCGGGCGCAACACCGTCGGCTATACGCCCTATCCGGAGACGGTCACCACGGCGTTCGTCGAGGAGGCGACGGCGACCGGCATCGATATCTTCCGGATCTTCGATGCGCTGAACAACGTCGACTCGATGCGACCGGCCATCGACGCCGTGCGCGAAACCGGGGCGACGATCGCCGAGGTGGCCATGTCCTACACCGGTGATCTCAGCGATCCGGCCGAAAAGCTGTACACACTCGACTATTACCTGAAGCTGGCCGAACAGATCGTCGACGCGGGCGCACACGTGCTGGCGATCAAGGACATGGCCGGCCTGCTGCGCGCACCCGCGGCCGCGACGCTGGTCTCGGCGCTCAAGTCCCGCTTCGATTTACCGGTCCACGTGCATACCCACGACACCCCGGGCGGGCAACTGGCCACCTATGTGGCGGCCTGGCACGCCGGGGCCGACGCCGTCGACGGTGCCGCCGCCCCGCTCGCGGGTACCACCAGCCAGCCCGCGCTGTCGTCGATCGTGGCCGCCGCGGCCAACACGGTCTACGACACCGGGTTGTCCCTGTCGGCGGTCTGCGACCTGGAGCCGTACTGGGAAGCGCTGCGAAAGGTCTACGCGCCCTTCGAATCCGGGCTGCCTGCACCGACCGGACGCGTCTACCACCACGAGATCCCCGGCGGCCAGTTGTCGAACCTGCGCCAGCAGGCCATCGCGCTGGGACTCGGTGACCGGTTCGAGGACATCGAAAACGCCTACGCCGGAGCCGATGCCGTCCTGGGGCATCTCGTCAAGGTCACCCCGTCCAGCAAGGTGGTCGGCGACCTGGCGCTGGCGCTGGTCGGAGCGGGAGTCAGCGCGCAGGAATTCGCCGACGATCCCGCCCGCTACGACATTCCGGATTCGGTCATCGGCTTTCTGCGCGGAGAACTCGGTGACCCGCCGGGCGGCTGGCCCGAGCCGTTGCGTACCAAGGCATTAGAGGGACGCGGTCCGGCGAAACCGGAGGAGGAGCTGACGGCCGACGACGAAAAGGCGTTGGCCACGCCAGGAGCCGACCGGCAGGCGGCACTGAACCGGCTGCTCTTCCCCGGGCCCGCCAAGGAACTCGAGGACCATCGCGAGCTGTACGGCGACACCTCGCGACTGAGCGCCAACCAGTTCTTCTACGGGTTGCGCCACGGGGACGAACATCGCGTCGAGCTGGAGCGCGGTGTCGAGCTGTTGATCGGACTGGAGGCCGTCTCCGATGCCGACGAACGCGGCATGCGCACCGTGATGTGCATCCTCAATGGGCAGCTGCGTCCGGTGGTGGTCCGTGACCGCAGCATCGCCTCGGACGTGCCCGCCGCCGAGAAGGCCGACCGCGCCAACCCCGACCACATCGCCGCGCCGTTCGCCGGCGTCGTGACCGTGACCACCGACGTGGGCGAGGAAGTCGAAGCCGGCCAGACCATCGCGACGATCGAAGCGATGAAGATGGAGGCCGCCGTCACCACACCGAAGGCCGGCAAGGTCACTCGAATCGCGGTCTCGCACACCGCCCAGGTGGAGGGCGGCGACCTCCTGGTGGTGATCGACTAGCGGAGATCGCAAGCGCGGTCGTGGCGATCGCAAGCGCGGCGTAGCCGGGCGCGGCGGGTCGCCACTACAGGCCGTAGCTGCGCGCAGCGGGTCGCCGCCATCAAGCGAGGCTGCTCTTGATCAGGGCGGCGCGCGCCAGCGTCTGCTCGGCCTGCTTCACGTGGGCCGCGTCGACCAGGACGCCGTTCACACCGACCGCGCCGCGGCCCTTGGCCTCGGCTTCCCGGTAGGCAGCGACATTGGCTTCGGCCCGCGCGATTTCGTCCGCGGTCGGGGCGTAGACCTCGTTGGCGACGGGCACCTGGTCGGGATGGATGGCCCACTTGCCGGTGTAGCCGAGCAGCGACGCGCGCCGGGCGTCACGCTCGTAGCCCGACAGGTCCCGGTAGTCGGGATACGGCGCGTCGATCGCGTCGATGCCGGCGATGCGCGCGGCCACGATCACCTTGTTGCGCGCGTAAGCCCAGAATTCGCCGGGGTATTCGCCGAGCGGGACGAAGTTGGTGTCCACCCGCGCGCCCTGCGACAGCGAGAAGTCGCCCACGCCGAAGATCAGGGCATCCAGGCGGGGGCTGGCCGCCGCGATCTCTTCGGCGTTGGCCAGACCTTCCACCTCTTCGATAAGCACCTCGAGCCGAATGGGTTTGTCCAGACCGAGTTTCGCCTCCAGCTGGGTGAGCAGCACATCCACCCACCAGACGTCGCGGGCCCGGCGGGCTTTCGGAATTATGATCGTGTCGAGGTTCTGACCGGCCTTGGTCACCACCTCGACGACGTCATCATGGCACCACTGCGTGTCTAGGCCGTTGATCCGGATGGCGCGGGCCGTGCGGCCCCAGTCGATGTCGTTGAGCGCGGCGACGGCCTTGGCTCGCGACTCCTCCTTGAAGGCCACCGGCACCGCGTCCTCGAGATCGAGGAACACCAGGTCGGCACCGCACTGGGCGCCCTTCTCGAACATGTTGTCGTTGCTCGCGGGCACCGCGAGTTCGGAACGACGGAGCAGATCGGTCACGAGCGATTTCCTTCTGTCACAACACGCCGCGGGCGCGCAAGTCGTCAATGTCGTTGGCAGTCAAGCCGAGTAGTTCGCCGTAGACCTCGGCGTTGTGTTCGCCGAGAAGCGGTCCGAGGTGGCCGACCGTGCCGGGCGCCGACGAGAAACGTGGCACCGGAGCCTGCACCGTCATCGCCCCGAGCTGTGCGTCATCGACCGAGATGAACACCTCACGATGCGCCAGCTGCTCGTCGTCGACCAGATCGCCGATGTCGTACACCGGGGCCGCGGCCACCTCGTGGGCGTCAAAGGCCTCCATCGCCTCCGAAAGTGTCTTTGTCGCAACCCAATCGGCCACCACCGCGTCGACCTCACGCGCCCTGGCGAGCCGGCGCTGAGGATCGGAGAAGTCGGGGTCTGCCACCAGGTCGTCTCGCCCGATCGCCCGGAACGCCCGCAGCGCCAGTGCCGGTGAGCTCCCGGACATGGCCAGCCACCGCCCGTCGGCCGTCCGATAGGTGTTGCGGGGCGCCGAAATGTCCCACCGATTGCCGGACCGCTCGGGCACCAGGCCCAACTGGTCATAACCCAACAACGTCTGTTCGAGCAGGCGGGCCAGCGGGTCGATCAGGTTCACGTCGATCAGCTGACCCGGCCCACCGTGCACGTCTCGGTGATATAGCGCCATCATCACCGCGTAGGCGGCGTTCAGCGAAGCCACACCATCGGCCAACATGAAGGGCGGCAGCGTGGGCGGACCGCCGGCCTGGCCGGTGATGTGCGCGAATCCGCTCATCGCCTCCCCCAGCGTGCCGAACCCCGGGCGCTCACTCTTGGGTCCGGTCAACCCGTAGCCCGTGATGTGCAGCATCACGATCCGGTCGTTGACCGCGCGCAGGCTCTCGTAGTCCAGTCCCCACTTGCGCAGCGTCTGCGGACGGGTGTTGACGATGACGACGTCGGCATGCTCCACCAGCCGGCACACCAGCGCCTGACCCTCGGCGCAGCGCAGGTCCAGCGTGATCGAACGCTTGTTGCGCGACAAGGACTTCCACATCAGCCCCACGCCGTCGCGCTGATTGCCCCACCCCCGGATCGGATCACCGCCGCGGGGGTCCTCGACCTTGATCACGTCCGCGCCGAACTCGCCCAGGTAGGTCGCCACCAGCGGCGCGGCGGCCAGGGTGGCGAGGTCGAGTACCCGCAGTCCGTCAAGCATTCGCACCGGCAGCCACCCGTGCGTTCGAAGGACGCTGCAGCCCAAGGTGTCCGCGCAGCGTCGACGACTGGTACTCGGTGCGGAACAGCCCCCGGTGTTGCAGCTCCGGGACCACCATGCGCACGACGTCTTCGAATGCTCCGGGCAAATGCGTTGCGGCCAGCACGAATCCGTCGCAGGCACCGGTTTCGAACCAGTCCGCCATCTGGTCGGCAACCTGGCGGCCGGTGCCGATGAAACGCGGTCCCTGCAGCAGGGTGGCGCGATGGCTGGCGAGGTCGCGCAACGTGACGGTGTCTCCACCGATATGGGTGCGTAGGTTCTGCACGAGCCCGCGGATGCCCGAGACCGAGGCGAGCAGTTCGTCGGTCACCGGGTCGTCGAGATCGTGTTGCGCGAAGTCGTAATTCATCAACTCCGACAACAGCGTCAGGGATGCCATGGGATGAACCAGATCATCGAGGAACATGGCTTCGCGCTCCTTGGCGTGGGCTTCCGACTCGCCGACGACAGCGTATGCCATGGGACAGATGCGAACCGCGGCGGGATCGCGGCCGGCGTCGGCGATCCGATCCTTCTGGTCCGCGTAGTGGCTGCGCGCGACGTCGATTCCCGGGTCGCCGGTAAAGATCAATTCGGCCCACCGCGAGGCGAATTCGCGGCCGCGGCCCGACGAGCCGGCCTGGATTACGACAGGGCGGCCCTGCGGGCTGCGCGGCACCGTCAACGGGCCGCGGGCGGAGAAGAACCGGCCGACGTGCCCCAGCTCGTGCACCTTGGCGGGGTCCGCGAACTGCCCGGACACCCGGTCGTGCAGGACGGCGTCGTCCTCCCAGGTGTCCCACAGGCCGGTCACCACATCCATGAATTCGTCGGCCCGGTCGTAACGTTCATCGTGGCCGAGGTGGGCATCGACGCCGAAGTTCTGCGCTTCGCTGTCGTTGACCGAGGTGACCACGTTCCAGGCGGCGCGGCCGCCCGAAAGGTGATCCAGCGAGGCGAAGGTCCGTGCTACGTGGAACGGCTGGTAGTAGGTCGTCGAGTAGGTGGCGCCCAGCCCGATTTTCGAGGTGGCCTGCGCGAGCACCCCGAGGATCACGCTGAGATCCAGCTTGACCGGACGGGCGCCGTAGTGCACCGCTTCGTCCACCGAGCCGCCGTAGACCCCCGGCATCGCCAGGCGATCGTCGAAGAACATCAGGTCAAAGCAGCCCTCTTCGAGCTGACGGCCGATCTTGGCGTAATAGGACGCATCCAGGTATCGGTGCTCGGTTGCGGGGTGCCGCCACGAGCCCGCGTAGACGGAAGTGCTGCCGGCCTGCATGAAGGCTACGAGCGCCATTTTGTCGGTACGCATGTTTGAAACGTAACATCTGATATTTCAGATATCAAACGCTAGATCTGTCGTTTGGTATTCTGCGCAGGTGGCAGCCATCGACATTTCCGGAACCGTCCGCGAGCGCGCCGCCCGCGAGCTCCGCGACCGGATCCTCACCGGCGCCCTGCCCGCCGGATCACGCGTGGACCTGGACGCCATTACCGAAGAATTCGCGACCAGCCGCACGCCGGTGCGCGAGGCGCTGCTGGAGTTGTCCTTCGAGGGGCTGGTCCAAGTCGCCCCGCGCAGCGGCGTGACGGTGCTCGGAATCAGCCCGGACGACGTACTGGACAGCTTCACCATTCTCGGGGTGTTGACCGGGCAGGCCGCGGCGTGGGCCGCCGGGCGGATCGAGCCGCAGGAGCTCGAGACGCTGCGTGAACTCGCGGCCGACGTCGTCGCGCGGTCCGGCGACGACAGCATCGGCGAGGCCAACTGGCATTTCCACCAGATGATCCACCGTGCCGCGCACTCGCCGCGGCTGCTGAATCAGATCAAGCAGGCCGCTCGGGTGGTGCCGAGCAATTTCCTCACCTTGTTCCCCGAGCACGAGAAGCACTCACTCGACGAACACCAGGAATTGCTGGACGCCCTCGGTGACAAAGACGCCGAGCGGGCGCGCGTGATCGCCGAACGACACGTGCTGGATGCCGGCCGCTCGCTGGCGGATTGGCTGGAGCAGCGCGCGGTCACGCCCGGCGAGCCGCCCCCTGAACCAGCTGAACTCGCGAAGTGATTCCAAGTTTGGTGTACACGTGAGTGAGGTGGGCTTGCACGGTCTTAGGTGAGACGAACAGTCGCGCGGCGATCTCCTTGTTGCCCAATCCTTCACAGACCAGGCGCACGACATCGTGCTCGGCGGGTGTCAGTGACTCCCAACCACTGGACGGGCGCTTACGCTCGCCGCGGCCGCGCCGGGCGTACGCGATCGCTTCTTCGAGGGACAACGCCGCGCCCTCGGCCCAGGCCGTATCAAAGTCCTTCTGAATCATGGCATCTCGGAGCTTCGCCACCGTACTCTGGTAGTCGGTCTCGTAGATCTTGAACCGCGCCATCCCATTGCGTTGCCGAATTGCGTCCGCGGCCCCGAAGAGCCGCGCAGCTCGTTGCTGGTCGTTGTCGACGGCGAGTACGGCAAGGCACTCCAGTGTGTCCGAGATTCCCAGATAAGACTGGACTTCGGCGGTTTGGGCTAGGGCGTCGTGGGCGTCACGCTCGCCCTGTTCAGGGTTGCCTTGGGCTAACGCCACGCGGGCGCGTGTTGTGAGGGCCACCGCCAGGTGCCAGCCCGCGGCCATTGATACCGCGTCGTCGGCCCAGCGACGGGCGGAGTCCGCGTCACCGGCGGCCAATGCGGCCTGGGCGTTATAGGCTCGCTGGAGTGCCGCTTGCCCCGGCCTGACACCCAGCTCTCGCCAGGCTGCATCGCAAGCGTCCTGTGCAAGCGCAACGTCCGCCGCGGCCAAAGCCGCGGTTCCCAACGCCGAATACGCAAGGCCCTCGATAAACCCCTGCAACTCCGACGCTGGCGCGAGCGCTGCGTCGATCACGCACCGGGCGGCGTGCGCCTCACCATGCCACGCCAGCGCGTAGCACTCGCCCGCCAGACCGTAAACCATGTAAATCAAGTCATGGGCCGCCTCGGCCTCGTCGGCAATCGCCCGGAATTGTAATACTGCCCCGGCCGGATCACCTTGGTACAGCTGGGCGTTGGCGAGCCAGTAGCGGCATTGGCGCGAGTCGAGCCGATCACCGATCGCGTCGGCGATGTCGCGTCCTTCCTCTGCGGTCGCGCGCGCTGCGATCGGCTCACCAATGGCGATCGCTCCGTACGCTCGCCACGCCAGGATCTGGCACAGCAACCACTGGTCACCCGACGCCCTGGCGAGATCGCTCGCTTCCGCGAAGAACGGCTCGGCGGGCTCGCGGTTTTGTGCGGCAGCAAAGCCGCAAGCGTTCAGCGCACGGGCCAGCAGGGCCGGATCATCGATTTGGCGGGTCAGCGCAATTGCCCGCTCCGCCTCTTCCTTGATGTTCGGGTCGCCAATCCAGATCGATAACAGGGCTTTGTCGACGAGCGCCCGCGCGTGCACCGCGGCCGTCACTTCGAGCTTCCTCGCGTCGAAATCGCCTAGGGCCACGTCGAACCAGGCCCAGCCTTCCCGGATACGGCCCCGCGCCAGCCACAACGGCTGCAACGACGACGACAATGCCAGCGCATGCTCAACGTCGGAATTGTCGCGGCTCCATGCGAACGCGGCACGGAGATTGTCGATCTCCGCCTCGGCCTGATCGATGTGTTGTTCGTAATTCCTGTGCGCCGGCACGTCGAGCAGCGTCGCCATCGACGCGTAGTAGTCCCGGTGATGCGATCGCACAACGTCTGCTTCACCAGATTCACCCAGCTTTTCGAGCGCGTATTGACGCACCGTTTCGAGTAGCCGGTATCGCGTTGTGCAGCCGATGTTTTCGGCGAGCACCAGTGATTTGTCTACGAGCAACGTGAGCTGATCCAGCACCTGGTAACGCTCCACACCACTGGTGCCGGCGACCGCCTGGGCGGCAGCGAGGTCGAATCCACCCAGGAATACCGCGAGGCGACGAAACAGGATTCGTTCAGTGTCGGTCAGCAGTGCGTGCGACCAATCCACCGAAGCTCGCAGCGTCTGCTGCCGGCGCACCGCGGTGCGCGAACCTCCCGTCAGCAATCGGAAGCGATCGTGGAGGCTGTCAACGATCTCGGTCAACGACAGCGAGCGCACCCGCGCGGCGGCGAGCTCGATCGCCAGCGGCATTCCATCGAGGCGCAGACAGATTTCGGCCACGGCAGCAGTGGTGTCGTCGGTGATGGCAAACCCCGCCTTGGCCAATCGGGCACGGTCGGCGAACAACTCGACTGCGTCGTCGCACAGAGAGAGCGAAGGCACTTGCCACATCGCTTCGCCAGCCACGCCAAGCGGCTCACGGCTGGTGGCGAGCACCGTCAGCCTCGGTGCGGCACCAAGTAGCGCAGCGACTAACGAGGCGGACGAGTCGAGCAGATGTTCGCAGTTGTCGACCACCAGCAGCATGTGGCGGTCGCGAAGGAACCGCAGTAGTAGATCGGTCGTCGAGCGATCTGGTTGGTCGAACAGCCCCAACGCGCGGGCCGCGGTGACCGGCACCACGTCTGGATGAGTGACCGGCGCCAAATCCACATAGCGGACACCGTCGCTGAAGTGGCCCGCCAGTTCGGCGGCCAGGTGGACGGCCAGGCGTGTCTTGCCGGCTCCGCCGGCGCCGGTCAGGGTCACCAAGCGGTTGGCAGCGAGCACTTTACGGAGGGTCACGATTTCTTGTCGGCGCCCGATGAAATTCGTGAGCTCGACCGGAAGGTTTTCAGAACCGACATCTCTAGATGTACGCAGCGGCGGGAATTCATTGCGCAGATCGGGGTGAGACAGCTGCACCACCCGCTCGGGTCGAGGCAGATCGCGCAGGGGGTGGGTGCCGAGGTCAGTGAGCGTGACATCGGCCGGGAGCTGATCGACGACCAACAATTCGGTCGCGCTCGACAACACCGTCTGTCCGCCGTGGGCGAGATCGCGCAATCGGGCGGTGCGGTTGATCGCCGGTCCGATGTAGTTGCCCTCGTCACGCAGGCGCACCTCGCCGGTGTTGATCGCGATGCGCAGCCTGATCGGCGCCAAGGGGGCCCGCTGCAGATCGAGAGCGCAGTCCACCGCGTCGGACGCGCGGGCAAAAGCGATCACGAAGCTGTCGCCCTCGCCTTGCTCGACGGGGCGGACCCCACAGTGGGCCGCGACCACGTCCGTCAGCGCCTGATCCAGGCGTGCGATAGCAACCGCCATCTCGTCGGGCTGAGTCTCCCAGAGCCGCGTAGAGCCCTCGACGTCGGCCAACAGCAACGTCACGGTTCCGGTCGGCAGCTCGCTCACGGCCAGGTCGCTCCAGTCAGTTTCGCTCATGCTAGCCAGCATGCGGCGCCTCGGATCACAGAACATCAGCAAAATTGCTGATGTTCTTGCGCGGCCGCACTTAGCTAAGGCCTCCAACACCGCACAATTAAGTATTTGCCCCGATGGACTGGCGGCGGCGCCAACCGATAGTCGACGCCATGACAACCATCACTCACGCACCGACCATCTTTGATTCCGGCTGGCCGACCTTCGCGTATCACGAAACGACAGACCCCGACGAGGCGCACCGCATCATCCGGCATGCCCACCGGCAGGCGACCGTCGCGGTCGGCCCGTACGGGCCTGAGCTGCTCGACTACGGCGTTGTCCGCACCGTGTTGCGCGATCCCCGCTTCGTCATGCCGCGCGGCATCAGCCTTGTGGTTCAGGGCATCAGCTCGGGGCCGGTGTGGGACAAGGTTTGCCAGACGATCATGTCGGTGGACGCAGATCAACACCTTCGGCTGCGCCGGCTGGTATCAAGAGCTTTCACCCCACGAGCCGCCGAGCGGATGCGCACCGCATGCATCGACGTCATTACCGAGTTGGTCGATCGGCACAGCGCGGCGGGCCATTGCGACTTCGCCCGCGACATCTCCAGGCCGTACCCGGTCCCGATCATCTGCGCGCTGGTGGGCGCGCCGGCGCAGGACTGGCGGCTGTTTGCCCGCTGGGCCGACGATCTCAGCAAAGCCTTCGGCTGCAACGTCGCAGCCGAAGAGGCGGCCATCCTGGGCGCGTGGGAACAGCTCGACACCTACCTGGAGGAGCGGCTAACCCACGATGAGTTGGTCAACCTCGTCGCGATCCTGCTCAACGCCGGCACCGACACCACACGCAATCAGCTGGCCGCCGCAGTTCAGGTGTTATCCGACCATCCAGAGCAGTGGGCGTTGTTGGCCGAACATCCCGAATTCGCGCCGCAAGCGGTCGAGGAGATCATGCGTCACTCGCCGACCATCTTCGCATCGCTTCGAGTGGCGACCACCGACGTCGAACTCGGCGGAGTTCTGATTCCGGAGGGGGCTTACGCCTTTGCCAACACCGCGGCCGCCAACCGTGATCCCGCGGTGTACGCCGACTCCGATCGGCTCGACATCACCCGAAAGGGGCAGGCGCCGATGCTGACCTTCGGCGGCGGAGTTCACCACTGCCTCGGCGCGCACCTCGCCAGAATCGAATTGGTCGAAGCGTTGCGCGTAATCACGCGACGGATGTCCAATGCTCGACGCATCGGCCCGGCGCCGTGGAAGCCTCCCGCCGGTATCAGCGGTCCGACCTCACTCCCGCTCGCGTTCGACGCCTAACGGTTAGCGCCGGACATACTCCCGTCGCAACCACTTCGACGCGTCAGGTGAGTGCGGGCAGGACCTTGTCGGTGAGCAGCTGGACCGACTTCCACGCCTCGTCGACCGGCATGCCGCCGACCAGGGGGTGCATGACGAGCGGGCCGTAGTTGTCCGCGTCGCGCACCTCTTCGATCAGCTGATCGGGAGTGAGAAAACGGTATCGTCCCGATGCCCTGACCTGATCCAGTGTCCGGACACCTGGCAGGTGCATGAGCGAACGCTGGTCGGTTGACCATCGTCCGTAAGTGACTGCCTCCCAGAGGATGTGGCCACCGAGCTCCGCCCAGGCCCGGTCCGGATCCTCGTGCAGGTAGATCATTCCGCGATTGATCGGGCCTGGCATGAGAATGAAGGGCGACATGCCGGCCTCGGCACACAGCTCGCGGTAGTAAGAGGCGATGTCGGGCAAGTGATCGGCCAGGCTGAGCGGGAGCCGGAACCGGGCCGCGCGACGTGCCGTGGCACGCGCGCCGCCACCGACATACAGCGGAGGATGCGGCCGCGTCCAGGTGCCGGTGCAGATTGCGTTTTCCGGATCGTCGCCGGACCAGACGGTCAGCATCCGCTCGAGCAGGCTGTCCATCAGCGCACCGCGCCGCCCGAAATCGGCTCCCAGAGCGTCGTATTCGACCGTCCGATATCCCAGACCCACCGTGGTGTGCAGGCGGCCGCGGCTCATGTTGTCGACGAGTGCAATATCTTCGGCAAGCCGCACCGGGTTCCACAGCGGCCCCAGTGCACAATCGACGCTGGCGATCAGTGTCGAGGTCCGGGCCAAGAACATCGCCGCGGCCATGATCGGATTGCAGCTCCACCCGTGTCCGGTCGCGTGATGCTCGTCGACGCTGATGGAGGTGATTCCGTGGGCCTCCCCCCACTGCCCCAGTTCGACCGCCGCCGACAGGAGCTCGCCCTGCGTGCGTGGATCACCTTGCGGGGAAGCAAAATTGAAGCGGAGCACTGTCAAGAGCATTCGCGGTCCCGCCTCACGACGCTTGCGGTCCGGCCGCCGCCTGCAGGAAGGCCGGAAAGTCGGGGAACAGTGCGCGGTCGACGATCTCGATGCGGGTCCCCGCCGGGTCGACGTAGTAGGCGAAGAGCGCCAGATCCGGCGGAGCGGTGTCGGCGGTCGCTTCAAAGGTGAAGCCATTGTCTTCCAATATCTTCGCGCTCTCGGCCAAGTTGTCGGTCCAGTAGCCGAGGTGGTGAATCGCGTTGCCGGGTGCGGCGGTCCAGGCCGTGCCCGGTACCTCCTTGATCAACTCGATGTGCGGCGCCTGCAGCGAATAGACGAAAGTCGAAGTCACCTCTTGGGTTCCGCTCGTCGTGCGAAACGGCAAGGTGTAGCTCACCGGGGTGATCCACCGGTAGCCGGCCAGCGCGGTCAGCCGGGCCATGGCCGCGTCGAGGTCGGCCACGATGATTCCGGTGTGATAGAAGTCCTGGGGCCGTAGCGCGAATGCCGTCATGTGTTCCTCGCTATCTGGATGCGGAGCCAGGCAATTTCCCAGAAGTTCGTGCTGCTGGCGAGCAGTTTTTCATGCGCTTCCCGCAGTACGTCGCGAGCCTCCGGATGGTCCGCCGGGACAAGCTCGGCGAGGTGGATTGCCTGCAGCGCACGATCGGCGGCCAGGTGTGCCCGCGCCCGTTCCACCAGCGCATCAGCGCCGGCCAGCTCGACCACGTCGGCGGCGACGGAATCGAATGCGACCGGGTACAGCTCGGTGGTCGATTCGTGGTGGAACCAGCCCGAGTAGTTCTCCCAGACGGCCCGCACATCCCACGCGACTTTGCCATAGCCCTGGCCCACTTCGTATTTCGCGGGCAGGGTGATCTCCCGCATCAGGGTGCGGACGTCTTTGCCGGCGTTCATCCCGGCGACGGTCTGATCGTGGATGTACTGAAGCGCGTCGCGCAGCCGGGTCAACTCCGCATTGATGCGTCCGGCACCCCTGATCGGCTCGAAGTGGCCGGTCACGAGCAGGTCGGCCTGCAGGTCGCGGACCGTTTCCACCGATGCGATGGCCGTCAACGCATCCCGATAGCGGTCGCCGCGCATGGTCACGAGATTGGGAATGTGCCCGATCAGAGGCCCGAACGTGTTTCCGCACAGACAGATTCGTTCCTCGGGCAGCCAGATCACCAAGGAGTCGGTGGTCTCGCCGCCGGGGACGGAGATCAGTTCCATCAGCCTGCCCCCGACCTTCAGGCGGAGCGTGTCCTCGAAATCGATGTCGACGACGGGCACACTCTGGCCGGCCAGCCGGGTTGTGCCCAGGCGCCGCTGGATGGCCTGGATACCACTGGTCAGGGTGTCCTTGAAGGCGAAGGCGCTGCGGTTGGCCCGGTACGGGGTCAGCCGGTCGTTGTCGTCGCGCCAGGTCTTCCAATTCGCCTGCGCGACAACGGTCGTCTCGGGATCCCGCACGCTGTCCAGGCCGCCGACATGATCCACGTGACCCTGCGTGAAGATGATGTAGCGCACCGGTGACGAGTCCACGGCGTCGAAATTGGCGCGATGCACCGGCCCCTCGAAGCCCATACCGGTGTTGACGATCACCCGGCCCTCGGTCGTGGTGAGCAGATACGAGTTGGACAACCCGGGCGAGCACCACAATCCCGGGGCGATCTCTTCGGCCTTCTCGGCAGACGCCGGGCGCATCGCGTCGGCACCCGGCCTGCTCCGATAGACGGGTTCGGACATCGGTGGTGACCCCTTCATTCCGGACGTACGTCGAACTTGTCGAAGTAGAAGCCGAAACGGCCGCGCAGTTCGTCGGCGGAGGTGCCGAAGTGCCGCTGCAGTTCGTACCGGATGCGGCCGTGTTTGCCCCGCGGATTGCCGTCCAGGTAGCGCTGGAATCGTTGCAGTACCTTGGGCGGTAGGTCGACGCCGGCGCGCTGGTAAAGCCGTTCGAGCACCGGCATTCCATTGCCGTTGAGCTGATGGAAGTTGATGTCGATACTGCGTTCGGGCGCCACCAGGTCGCGGTCACGTACGCATGTGCTGAGCAGCCGGTGCACGCGGTCGCTCCAATAGTCCAGCAGCCACTGCGGGTCAATGCTGTTTCGGCGCAGCCGATCCGAGTACGCCATCATGGTGATGGCCGACTGGATTACCGCGGCGGGATCGCGGTGGGTGAAAGCCACCGTGGCATCGGGGAAAGTCGCCGCTAGCGGGCCGAGCTGCTCGCAGTGCTGCGGACTCTTGAGCACCCACGTCCGCGGCCCGCGCAAGAAGGTCAGCGCCTGCAGGACTTTTTTCATGTAGCCGTAGTGCCGGGTCTGGTCGAGACCCAGGTAATAGTCACGCCAGTCGGGCACGCGCGCATGCCATTCCAGCACGTATGCGGCCAGGTCGAGGTCGAGGAGCTCCACTTCCTCTTCGATCGCCTCCGGGAACCGGTCGTGCATGGCGGCCACCACGGGGGCGCTGACCATCAGCGCATCGTGTTCAGATTTGGCGCGTGCGTAACGGGGATCGACGCCGAAGATGTCTGGGCCCTGTCCGCGCGCGGGGATGGGATCCTGGCTCTCCCAATACGGCAGCGCGCGCCGGCGTGGGTCTGACGCAATGAGATTCACCAGATGCGTGGTGCCGGAGCGCGGCATCCCGACGACGATGAATGGCGTCTCGATCGGGATGGACTCGATCTCGGGATACCGGCGAACGAGCTCGGTCAGCGACATGCGATTGCGTAGCAGCCGCACGATTCGTTGGCGCAGCGAGCCGCGGGTGAGCTGGCGCAGGCCGTCGTCGGCTTCGATCGCCGCGACGTGCGCGCGCAGGCGATCGACGAAACCGTCGGTGTCGTCGAGGTCGGCGGCTCCGGCCGTCAGGCCGGTCTGCTCGACGGCCTCCGCGAGCATCCGATCGATGTCGAGGTCGACAGGCCTGGCTTCGGTGAACTCCAGGATCTGGCGCTGCACGTCGGTCAGTTGGGGCGCGGTCAAGTCGTCGAAGTCGATGTCGTCAGCCGCGGAACCCACTCCCAACCCCTCTTCGACGCGCCAGGTGAGAAATATGACACAGACGCTAGCCGCGGTGGAGATCCGTCGTTCATCCACCTCGCCGGTGGCCCGGCGCTACAGGTTGGCCAGATCGTCGGGCACGTCGACCTTGTGTTCTTGCAGCGCCTCCAGGGGCACCACTTCGAGGGTGCTCTCGTGAGTGGCCGCCAACACCACCGGTGCGGCGCATCCGTCGTGGTGAGCGCGCAGCCAGTTCAGCGCGGTCACGCACCAGCGATCCCCCGGCAGCAGGCCGGGGAACCGGTACTCGGGCACCGGCGTCAACAGGTCGTTGCCGATGGAACGCTGGTGTTCCAGGAATTCGGCGGTCATCACCGCGCAGATCGTGTGCCGCCCAAGGTCCTGAGGGCCGGTCGCGCAGCAGCCGTCGCGGTAGAAGCCGGTCAGCGGGTCTGTGCCGCAAGGTTCCAGCGGACCGCCTAACACATTTCGATCAGGCACCCGTTCAGTATTGCGCTCTCAGGGGTGAAGTTTGAAGGAATTCCGCCGACTGCGCCGTCAGGTTTTTTGGCGCCGGGTGCTCGTCGACCGCCGATGTGGACGCCCGGGCAGCGGACGTGTTAACTCGACGTGATGTCGACGCCGCCCAACCCACCCGAAAATCCGCCCGGTGAGCCACCCTGGGGATGGCAGCCGCCCGGTTACGGATCGCAGCCGAATCCGTACCCCCCGCCGCCACCGCCGGGATATCCACCTCCGCAGGCTTACCCCGGGCCCGGCGGCTTTCCCGGATACCCGGGATACGTTGACCCGCAGGCGCCCTACGGCCGCGATCCGGTTACCGGGTTGCCGCTGTCGGACAAGTCCGCCACCACCGCCGGCTTGCTCCAGTTGTTTCTCGGCTTATTCGGTATCGGCCGCTTCTACATCGACTCGACCCAGATTGCGGTGGCGCAGCTGTGTCTTGGTCTGTTCGGGGTTCTCTTCAGCCTGTTCTGTTTTCTGGGTTTTCCGGTCCTGCTCGGCGGCATCGTCTGGGCGATCGTCGACGCGATCTTGATCTTCACCGGCAGCGTCAAAGACAACTACGGCCGCAAGCTGCGTTAGGTCCCCGATATTGGACAACGGCTTCGATTGTCCAGCAACGCTTTTGGTTTGCGTTGGGGCCAGATTTTAACCTCGACGGCTTCGCAACGGTCGGGGGCGCGCCGGTGTGGTGGTCACGGATTGGTCACGATCGTGACTGAAGTCGCCGCCTGACAGCGCTGACGACGAACCTGTCGCGACGCGCTGAGCAAATCCCGGGGAAATCGCCCCGAAAACTTATCGTCACATCGTGGAACGACGTTTGGCCCTGAAACTCCCTCTGTTGCTGGCGGCAGGCGCCGCAGTTGTCCGGATGCCGCGGGCTTCCGCGGAGGAGGCGGGCCGGTGGTCACCCGAGCGCGCGAACCGTTGGTATCAATCGCAGGGCTGGCTCGTAGGAGCAAACTACATTCCGGCGAATGCCATCAATCAGCTCGAGATGTTCCAGCCCGACACCTTCGACCCGCGGCGCATCGACACCGAACTCGGCTGGGCCCAGTTCTACGGCCACAACACCGCCCGGGTATTCCTTCATGACCAGCTCTGGGCGGCCGATCAGCGCGGCTTCCAAACGCGCCTAGGCCAATTCGTCGACATCGCGGCGCGCCACCGCATCAAACCACTGTTCGTGTTCTTCGACTCCTGTTGGGATCCGCAGCCCCGCGCGGGACGCCAGCGCGCACCACGGCCCGGCGTGCACAATTCGGGCTGGGCACAGAGCCCGGGTGCCGAACGCCTGGGTGACCCGAAGTACGTCCCGGTGATGCGCGACTACGTCACTGCGGTGATGACCCAATTCCGTAATGATAACCGGGTTTTGGGCTGGGACCTGTGGAACGAACCCGACAACCCCGCGCGTCAGTACCGCAGCACCGAACGAAGCGACAAGGAGCAGCTGGTCACCAACCTGCTCCCCCAGGTCTTCCGCTGGGCTCGCGCGGTGGACCCCAGCCAGCCGCTGACAAGCGGTGTGTGGCGCGGGGATTGGGGCCAGCCGCAGGGCCGCAGCGCGATCAGCGACATCCAGCTGGCCAACGCGGACGTGATCACCTTTCACTCCTACGCCGGGCCGTCCGGGTTTGAGAACCGGATCAACGAGCTCACCCCACTGGGCCGGCCGATCCTGTGCACCGAATACATGGCGCGGCCACAGGGCAGCACCGTCGAATCGATCCTGCCGGTTGCCAAGCGCCACAACGTCGGCGCCATCAACTGGGGCCTGGTCGCCGGCAAGACCCAGACCTATTTCCCCTGGGACTCATGGGATCACCCCTACACCTCGGTCCCGAAGGTGTGGTTCCACGACCTGATCCGGCCCGAGGGACGGCCGTTCCAAGACATCGAAGCGCTGACGGTGCGAAAGCTGGCCGGTAGCCAGACCTGAGCCGCATTGCGGCCTTTCGTAACCCTTCGCTGAATCAACACCGACCCGCCATAGACCCTCCGGTAGTAGGGTTATACCTGCTCAGAAGGGGGCGGCGATGCTCGTCGGTGTTGGTCGGCTGCTGGCGGCGCAATGACTTGGGCGAATTTCAGCGAAGCAGAACTGATCGCGTCGGCCGGCGGTGATCCGTGGGCGATCAACCAGAGCTTGCAGGCGGGCAGCCCGTTTCAGATCTCCCAGCTGGCGGAGGCCTTCCATGGCGCCGGCAGGCATACCGCCGAGGCCGACCATGCCTTCGAGGAGGCGCGGAAACGCTTCGCCGCGGCCTGGAACCACCAGCAGGGTGGTCACCCGATAAATGACTCCGAAGAAGTCCAACGGGTCACCAAATCCCTTGGAGCGCAGTCTGAGCAACTGCCGAAGATCGGCGCCGATCTGGAGTCCATCGCCGCCGCGTTGGCGGACGCGCAAAAGCAAGGGGCCCAAGAGATCGCCCTTCTGGACAGCGAGCTGCGGGGCCTGGACAGCATCATGACCGCGATAAACCATGATTTGACGCTCGACCTCCCTCCGGCGGAACGCAACAAATTGGAGAAGCTGAAGCAGGCTGTGCACGCCCAGGCGGTGGACGATGTCCGCGATGCCGTCAAGCAGATGAATTCAATTCGTAATGCCTACTCGGACACGTTGCGGAAGTCGATGGAGAATCTGCATGCCGACGGCTACGACCCTCCGAAAGCTGTGGACGACTGGATCGAGAGTCCGCTGAAGCCAGGTGAGGTGAGGGATCTTGGGCCGATCGCGGGGACCGGCGGCATTCCCGGCATCCCAGGCATCGGGGCGGCTGACTTAGGGGAAGTCGTCGAGATACCCGGGCAGCCCGGGAAGTATCTCGCGATCTTCGGGGATTCGTTCTCTGGCAATAAGGTCGGGGAGGGTGAACACTACCGATCTGTTGCGGTGCCGGTGACCTTCGACGCCGACGGACGTCCGCATTTCGGCGCGCCACTGACGGGAGCAAAAGATAGCGGTCGTGAGCTGTTCCCCATGCCGGCGGAGGCGGTGAAGGCCGGAGTCAACGATACGTTGCCAGCCGGGACGATCACGCTCGGCGACAAAACGTACATGATGGTGACGGGCACTCAGGGTGATTTGAAGCCAGTGGCTTCGTGGCTGGTCGAAGTCAACGGCGATCCCGGCAAGGGGTGGGCAATGGTGCCGGGGTCGTATCGGGCCGCGGGCGACGCGCCCACACAGGTCAGCGGCTACAAAGGGTCAGACGGCAAGGTCTATATCGCCGCCGATTCCTTCGACCGCAGTCGAGGCATCACCATGTACCGCGCGGATCCCGGCAACGTGTTCGATCGTTCAACCTGGCAGCCGTGGAACGGGAACGACTGGGGAAAGCCCGGCCAACAGGCCGTCCAGGTAACCCCCAATCGTTATGGGGAGCTGAGCTTTCGAGAAATCGGGGGGAAGCCCGTGTTGTCTGGCTTTAACGTAGATGCGCATAAGGGAAGTATTGAAGTGCGGGTGGGATCCAATCCGACCGAAATGTTCGGCGCAAACGTGCCCACGACCGTCGTTGCGCAGAATGGCGATCCAGGGGCCCCGAAGTTCATCCCACAACCGTATGGTGGATATATCCTTCCAGGATCAACGCTGGACGATTTGAAATTATTTGGTAGTCAATGGAATACGCTTAAAGATGCGAACGGCGTGCCGTTGGGTACTCCGTATAACACCCGAGAGTTTCAACTCAACCCATATCACTGACCGCCTGAACCGATTGGATGCATATGGTCATCAAGAAGCTGGCCGGCGTCACGGCATTCGTCGGAGCTGCTTTCTCAGTTGCCTGCACGGCGCATGCCGACCAACCTAGATTCCCCGACCTGAGCGCAGACTCGCCGGTGAACGTCCGCGATTACACGATCGACGTTCCCAACCCTGGCCGACCGCCCCTGCCAACGGTGTATTTCCTCACTCCCGACGGGGTCGTCTGCAACTACACGCCTGATCAAGCACAGTGCACTGGAAATAACTTGCCCGCGGTCCCTCCCGCGCCTTCAAACCCCGATGCGGGAATCACCGGAGTCAATTGGATTGGAACCACTACTGGGCTGAAGCAGACGAATGAGGGGGAGCCGTCACGCGTGATTGACGGACAACCAGTCAAAACGCTTCCTCCGGGTCATTCCATCACCGTCAATGGCATCATCTGCGGGGTCGACAACGCCGGCACGACCGCGTGCAAAGACGCGCAAGGTCGTGGCTTCGTGCTGTCGCCGAAAGGATCTGGGTGGCTGCCCCACGTGTGAGGTCCGCTCGAGGGCATGGCCACCGAACGGGCAAGCGGCCAGAGTGGTGATTCGAAACAGCTTGGCTTAAAAGGTTTTACGACGCAGCGAAGTCACCGACGGCGGTCATCTTGTTGCCGTCCCAGGCGGTGGCGAAGCCGCCCGCGTTGTACGCGCAGTTCAAAATGATGTCTCGGTGTGGTGGACTTTGCATCCACATGTCGAGGGCTTCCTTGGGAGTCGCAGCGGATCCGGTGCCCCAGAAGACGATCTCGCCCGAGTACCTGCTCCTGTAGCCCGCCGCGGTGATTCGCGCCTGCGGCGAAGAGCCGTCCGACCCGGTGTGTCCGCTGACCCCGTTGCGCAGCATGTCGTCGGCGTGGCGCTGGGCGGCTTCGGTCAGGCGCGGGTCGTCGCCGATCGGCCCGCATCCCGGGCGAAGCTGGTTGATGCCGCTGTAGAGCGCGGACCCCGAATCGTCTGCGTGCGCGACGAAATTGGACAGTGTGCCAGGAGCCGTGATGAGGGCAGTGCAGATCGCGAAGACGGCGATGATCTCGACTTTCTTGGCCATGATGCCTCTTGCCGCGCGCTCGCTTTGCTGTTTTCGGTATCTAAATGTTACCCATTTTCAATCAACCACGATCACTAATCGCAAATCGGTGCGCAGCAGCTAGTGGCCGACGTTGTGGACCAGATCGATGGCGTACTGATTGACGAAGTTGCCCGCCGGTGGATCACCTTTGCCGCATGTTCCATCGGACTCGCCGGGACGTTTGATCCATAGGTACGCGTCGGCGTGCGCACCCGCGGTGCTGGCGGTCGGCGGAGTGCCCAGCGCCCGGCCGCTCGGGTTGCACCAGTTGAGGTCGGAGTCGGGAGCCGGTCCCGCGCCGTTACGCGACGTGTCGATCACATAGTGCGAACCATTGGTGAGCCCCGAAATAGCCTCGCCGTAACCGATTTCGTCCTCGGTGGTGAAGAAGTTCGCCGTGTTGATGCTGAAGCCCCGGGCGTGGCCGACGCCGGCCTGGTTGAGCCGGGCGGCCATGTCGTCGGCGCTGTGCCAATGCAGGTGACCCGCGTCGACGTACACGGCCGCGTTCGGATCGCGGGTCAGCGTGTCGACGGCGTAGCGGATCAGGTCGAAGCGTTCCTGGCGCGCATCACCCGACAAGCAGTCGGCCATGGCGAGCGCATCGGGTTCGACGACGATCGCCACCCGCGAAGCGCCCACGCCGGACGCTATGCCGTCGATCCACGAGCGGTAGCTATCGGCCGAGCCCATGCCGCCGGCCGCGAAGCTGCCGCAGTCGCGGTGGGGGATGCCATAAATCGCCAGAATCGGAATGGCGCCGGCCCCATTCGCGTCGCCGACATATTTGCCGACCGTTGCCGCCGACCCGCCCGGGACGATCCAGTAGGCCTGCGGCGTGTTGGCGATGGCGGTCAGCTCGGGGCTCGGCGGATCGGCGCTCTGCGCTGCGCGCATGGCCGCCGACGTCGGGTTTACGTAGAACGGCGCTCCCGCCAGCGGGTCGCCGTCGGCGACCAGCCGCATCGCCGGGGCGGGACGGACCTGCACCGGGTCGGCGACAAGACCCACGCCGGCCACGGCTACGACCGTGAGGAAGGGCAAGATCCACCGCGTTGCTGCACCTGCAGCTGAGAAGTTCACCTAAGGAAAATAGTGGCTCGGAAGCATCGAGCGCCAATCGGCCCGAGCTACGGCCATCCCCCTACATCGAGCCGCGCGCGCCAGGACCCGCGCCGAGAAGGCCGGCCGCAAAAGCCGCACCCTTGTCGATCACCTCGGCGTTGGTCGAATACGTGTCATGCGCGGCGAAATTCATCCCGTCGGAGCAGATCGGGTCCTCGGCGGCGCACACCTGGATGGTCTTCGCCTGATAGAGCGGGCCGATGGCCACCGGCGGCTCACCGAAGAAGTTCATCGCCTTTTCGTTCGGCAAGGCGAAGAGGACGACAGAAGAAACGTGGTTGGCGATTTCCGGATCCAGCGGTTTGGGCACGCTGGCAGGATCGATCCCATTCGGTACCACGGGCGAGGTGACGAAGCCCATCACGGCCGCGCCTTGGGAGTAACCGCCGAGCACCATCTTGGTGTTGGGACAGTCGTGCGCCATCGACACGACGTGTGCGCCCGCATCTCTGACGCCGGCCTCGCCCGCGTTCGTCCAGTCGTGAGTGGCCGGGTAATCGACCGGATAGACGTCGAAGGACTTTGCGCCGATGCGTGGGCGCAGGGAGTCGACGAATGCCTGCCCGGTCGGGCCGAGGCCGGGCGGATCGTCGGTGCCGCGGGCGAACACGACCTCCGCGTCCGGGCATGGATTGGCGGTGGCGGCGGGGATCGCGGTTGCGAGCACCGAAGCGGCGCAGCCCGATGCCGCGGCTACCGCAGGAGCAAGGAGACGAGAGCCGTGACGCGCGGTCATGCCGCTGTGTGCCCCGAAATGTGATTTTTGAACCGCGACCTTCGGCGGCGCACCGATGCGCGGCCGGGTTTCCAGCAAATTCGGAAACCAGTTACGTCCATCAAGCTTGGCGGTGGCGGAGGGATTTGAACCCTATTCAGCTACCTGGTGAGAGCTGCCAATCGGCTTCTAGCTGCCAAAAGACATCACCGTAGTTCACGCCAGTTATCTGTAACTGCACGGGAATTGCGCTCACGGCGTGCTCAGGCGCACCGCCGAAGTGCTTGAGGCAGATATCACTGGCCGCGAAGATCGACGCCATGACTATTTGGCTGACTGCCCAAACCGCCGCCGAGTACTCCACAGTTGGCGTCGACACGATCCGCAATGCCGTCAAGGCCGGGGATCTCAAGGCTTACGCAATCGGTACGGGCCGCGAATACCGGCTGACAGCTGAGGATGTTGATGCCTGGCTCATGTCCCGCTCCTGGGAGCCCAATCCGCCTAAGCACCTCTGACATGGACAGTCCAATTGACGGGCCCAGCCCAGGCACCGCGCCGAGCCCCATCAAGACCTACAGCCTTGACGAAGTCGCTGAGATGGTGTTGCCGGATCTCAAAAACGGACGCCTATGGCTGGTGCGCCGGCTGAAGTCCGGTCGTGCTCGTGGATACAAGGCCGGGCGAACCTGGCGGATGACACACGAAGACGTTGAGGACCTGATTGCCGGGCTTCGAAACAATGTGGCGCCGCCGACGCCGCCGGTGCGCGAGGACCATGAGCACAACCCGATGGGGCTGTCTCCTCGGTCTTTGAGGTACCGCCAGAGGTACGGCATCGAGGGAAATCCGAACTTGCAGAAGCCAAGGAAGAAGCGCAAGCCCGCGGAAGGCTTTTGAGCGCAATCATTCGCTGCCGCTACCGGCCGTCACGGAGCTGGTAAACCCTCGGCAAGGACACTCCCGCAGCCTCGGCCATCTTCTCCCCCGAAAGGCCTTGCTCGAATCCCTCGCGGATGAGCCGGCGCAGCTCGGCATCAGCTTCGTCGAGTGCTGCGCGCCGACGTTGCCGTGTCTTGGCGGCGCGTCGGATGAGTGCCAAATGATCCTCCATAGTCACCGCGAAGCGTAACGCCGCGGGCGACACGTCGGCCGGAAGCCTTTCGCGTGTTTATAGAAGTCTATAAGATCGTTACGGACATGAGTCATTCACGTCGCTGAAATCCCTTGAGAGAGATAGACAAAAGCCATGACCAAAGTACGCCGAGGCTCGCGCGGGCCGCCCCGCTGTGTCGTCGACGACCGCTTTCGTTTGAGCACACCTGCTCGAAAAGACTGAAGGCGGCTCCCCTGCCAGGGAACCGCCTTCTTGACTCACAAGCCCCCTGCCAGGGGCCGAAGCACTAACCAACAAGGAGAGTACTCCCATGCGCAAAAACGGCGCAACCGAAGCCACCCCGCAATCAGATGTCCCGTTACCCGATCCACCGTCTGGCTTCGATGCCCCCGATGGATGGGTAGCTGGCCGGATCCTCTCAGCAGACGAGACACGAGCATGGCGGCTGGTCTACCGCCGCGCTCAGAAGGTCACCGATCACGATGCCTATGCATGTGTTCGTGCTATCCAGTACGGCGACGGCAGCCTCGAAGACGTCGAGATCCTCGTTAACGGCGCTGGTAGCGATGACCCTCTCAACAGCGACCAGGCCCGAGAGCTCGCTGCGGCGCTGCTCGAGGTGGCGGCCGAAGTCGATGGGTGGGCCAAGTAATGACCGCCTCGGGCAGTCGTCGAGAGCGTTACATGCGGAAAGTCTCAGAGGTCACCAATGAAGTCGGCCTGGAGGACTTAACCGAGGACGAGTTGGTGGCTTTCGTCGTTCTCCTGGCGCCTGCGCACGCCCGTGTGCTAGCTGGCCAGCGCGTCTCCGGCGATCAGCTTGGGAAGTGGACGTCGTGAGCCCGGCCCACGACAAGCTCGTGTATCGCGCGAGAGCCGCAATGGGCGTCATCGGGCCAGATCAATTGACCCTCGACGAGCTGTGCCGGATCGTCCCGATTATTGAAGCGGCGGCCGATCGCGAGGCGCTCGGAATGCTCGACGACGGGAACGTAATCACGTTCGCCGCTTGCCGACGCCGGCGCGCTCGGCGGAAGGCATCGCGCAAACAGTCGGGCGATGCCGACTGACGGAACCCAGTCGCTCTAGCCCTCGTCCAAACTAGTGATCGGGCCGCCCCTGCTCTCCTCGGGGCGGCCCGATTCATCTTCCGGCCAGGGAACCTACACGAGGTAACAGGCGGCCGTAGGCATTTCCCGGACAGGCGTCACTCCCCAATGCGAATATTCACAGACGCACCAAACAGGAGACCCCGATATGGCCCGCAACGACAACCAAGACGAGGAGCCCCTAACCAGGGCGGCCCACCAGGCGGACGAGACCGAGATCGGGGCGGCCGCCGATGAGACTGAGCTCGTACCGCCGATCGCCGCCGGGCCGCCCGAGCTGGCCTGGTCTGATGAAGACGGCATCGGCGACGGCGATTACTCGTGGGGAGGCGCCGCGGAACGTGCCAGCATCATCGTCATCGCCGGCGCGGCAGTCGCTGTCGCGGTCGGTCTCTTGACGTGGCTTGGATTCCATCTCCTTGACCAGCCCAAGCCGACAGTAGCCCCGGAGGCCACACGGCCTGCCACGATCGTTCCGGAGGCACTGCCGAAGGTCACCGCGGCGCCTCCGTCGACGGTGACCGTCGTACCGCCAGCACCCGCGCCAGCGACAGTCACTGTGCAAGCCGCGCCACCACCAGCACCCGCTGTGAAACCGGCTCCGGCGATCCCGCCCCCCGGCGGCACCGATGTTTTCACCATCTGCCCGGACGGGCACGAAGGCGTCGTCGGCGGCCACACCACCTGCGCGTTCGCCGCGAACGTGCGTCAGATCTTCTACGCCTCCGGCATGGCCAACGCTTTCACAGCGTTCTCCCCCGTGACTGGTGACGGCTACGAGATGACCTGCGTCGGCAGATATCCCGCATATTTCACCGACGGGTCGACGAAGGTATCGACGCGCTGCTACGGCGGCGACAACGCCGAAGTAGTCATCTGGTGACCCACCCTTGACCGGATGGCCTTGACGCGGAATGCGGGCTCCAAGATCGCGGCCTATGGCGAAGGTTTTGTTTCAACGTCCGCACCCTTTTCACGGTTGACCGTAAAAACACCGGTGGCCGTCCGCCCGGCAGTCGGGGCTAACGGCCCGCTTTCGCTGCTTAACGCGCCCCTCAAACCCCTGCGCGCACAATACCAATGCGAATTACCGAAAGGATGACCATGAAGGTTTCCGGTTCCGACGACTACTGGCAACAGATCAGGATTCACACGAACAACCGCCTAAGCATGGGCAGCCCGTGGAGCGTGCAGCTACACGCCGCGGCGCTCCTGGGCGATCACCGCATCAGCGCGTCCTGGACCGGGTACACCTCCAATCAACCAAGCCTGTGGACCGTTGTCGCCGTCACCGACGACGACCGCCTGATCCGCCTGCAATTGGAGTTCGACGCCGAGCAGTACGACCGCGACGCAGAACAGCGACTCCAGCGTCTGCACCAGTCAGTGGGCACAGTCGTACATGACGCCTCGGTGCATCGGTTGCGCGATGCCGTGAACCTATCGATCGGCAGAGCTTTCCCGCGCGCCGACGGCTGGGGCAAACCGTCACGCGATGAAGTCGATGTCAGCGACATTCGCCTGCAATTCAGCGACGGTAGCGAGATCGACCTCTGCATGGACCAGACCACCATCTACGACACCGACGACCGCGCCCGCTCAGACGCCCTCATCGAGGCGATCCGCACGCAATCAGGCCTATGAACTCTCGCGGCGCATTGGTTTGCTGAAAGACCCCGGGCAACTGTCCCGGACAGTCGCGGACTAGCAATAGTCAGTGCGTCGCCGCCGTAGTCGCTGAGAGGTGTCCATGGTGGTGGACATTCCCGTAGTTGGAGCGGCGCTGAGCGGACAAAATCAGCCTCTCAGCGGCTATTTCTGGCTGATCCATCGCCGGCCATCCGGTAACTTCTTGGGCTGTACGTAAAAAAACGCGACTGGCAGGCGGTCGCTTTGAGGGCCCTCCCCCTCGATTTTTTCGGCGGGGGGTGGGTATGACGGATGGTACAAAGTTTGCTGGGACAGTTTGGCCGTGGTTGACCGGGTGACCGGTCGCATGGTCTCCATGCAGGTGTTAAGGCCAAGCCATGGTGCGATGGCCGACGTCCGAGCGTGCCTCTCGTTACTGCGGTGGTTCCTCGGGAGGCGCCTGCCGCTCGAGTTTGACGTCGCCCGGCCGCAGGAGGCGGAGGAGCGGAGCTTTGCAACCGATCTTTGCGGCGCTATCTGAGATCGATGCACGGAGGTACGGGTAGACGGCCATTACACCCACGCGTTGGACGAACTCGGTGACGGTCCGCTCGTCGATCTCGACCGGGCGTGACAAGGCGAACACGGCGGTGGCGTCCGAGATGTAGCTCCCTCCGGCGCCCGTCACGTTGATATTGCACCGCACGGCGATGCTTTCGGTGGTCAGCTGTGAGCTGATCTGCATGGCGAACCTAGCCAGTTCTTCGTCGCCGGCGGCCTCGTTCTCGGTCCGTTTGGCCGAGACCTCGTTAAAGACGACCGATTTGATATCGGTGAGCTCCAGCAGTGAGCCGATGTCAGCGATTAGTTCGCCCGAAGTGGGCTGGTCGCTCGACGAGTCGTCACTCATGGAGGCAGTAGGTTGTGAACTCGGCGTCCAGGTCTACGCATCCGGACGGCCCTTCAACCTGGTGCGTCACCGCGCTGGACTCGGGCATCATCGTCGCCGCCAAGTCATCCGCCGATCCCCCCATGTACAAAAGCACGCTGCTCCAAATTTGGGCAGGATAGTGCTGCTTGACGCCAGCCTCCGAAACGATGCACGCGTCCCCGACACGCACAAAATCTGATTCAGGCGCCGCGAAAGCGCTGTCTACGAAGCGCGCCGGCGACTCTAGTGCTGCGTTGGCCGCCGGGAGGGCCCGCTGCCGCGGTGCCCGGCGGGCGGGAAGTTCCGCCGATCCACCTTCTACAGGCCTCGCCGCGATCGTCGCTTCGTAGCCAAGCGCCCGCAGGTAGCGCGCGACGGCGGCAATCCGAAGGTTGCCGTCGCCGTTGAGTACCTGGGAGACACGGCCCTGCGTCACACCCAGCTTCTCGGCCAGATCTTTCTGATCCATTCCCGAGGCGGCCAACGCCGCATGGAGAACGCGGCTCACTTGCCCGGCAAGATCTGCAGCAGCCAAGCCCTGGGCGCCGGCGTCTGTCGCTTCGACTTCCTCGACGAGGCTCACTTCACGCTGTTGTTCGGTCATGCGCTAGGTCCTCCTCTCGTACATCTGTCGTTTGTTCAAGGTCGTACTCCGGTGTGGCTTGAGTGACTTTCGGGAATGCGTGCCCGAGACGTATCCAGTGGTCGAAGTACGGAATGTGCCAATAGTCGCTATTCGGTGCCTCTGCGTCGCGGTGGTCGAGTATCCGCAGCTTCGGGGTGTAGTTGCCTGCGCCGTCAGTGTCGTAGAAGCTCAATCGCTTCTTAGCTCGCTTGAATTCCCAGACACCGTCGTCCAGGTCGTTGACTGCCCCGGGATGTACCGGTTCTCCGGTACTCGCCCAGTGTCTGATCGCGTTGAGGAACCAGTGCCAGTCGCTGATCTGTTCGTCGTCAGGCAGTTCCTCGGCGTCGGGGTCTGGCTCCCACATGCCGGTTTTCAGGGCATCGAGAAACTCACCCGCAGGGCAGCCCGTCTCGTCTGCCCGCACGGCGCAATGGACATCGTGGAACTCTCCCCTCGCGATAAGCCGTCGCTCTATACGATGACTATCCACTTTAGTCAACGCTAAAGCCTCCGGTTTCATCAGTCCATTCCGGTGTGACTTACGTCACACCGGTGCAAGCGGATGCCCCCGCCACCATATGTTCGAGGGCTTGTCGACCCATCTACCCATCCGATTCCGCAGCTGAAACACCCACGACCGTGCTGGCCCGGCAGGCCAGGGGCGCGGACATGGTGTCGTGGCCCGCTGACCCGATGGCAGCGTGGGGTTCAAGATCGGGCTAATTGTCGTAGGGGAATAAATTGCGCCAGCCCTCTGGCTGGCTCCACAGGAGCACGCGCCGCGAGAATTCAGGCGCCAGCCACAAGTGGCTGATGTGCACTGGAACGGGTGGTGGTTCGCGAGGGACCGCATCGTCGAACATGAGTACCGAGGAAAGTTTGAACGGGAGGGCGCTCCCGTGAAGCGGGATGAAAAGATGGTGTTCGTCGGCGTCGGCTCTGGCGAGTTTCTGAAAGTGACTCGGGATGTGTGGGCGTTCGAATGCGGTGCCCAGCTCCTGAGCAAAGCCCGATAGCGAGTCATCGATGAATCCGGCCTGAGCGGCGGCTGTGATCATCGCGCCCGGCTTCTGCATGGTGCTCGCGAGTTGTTCTGGGTGGCCGACCATGTTGCATGACGAATGCTCTATCAGCCACTGCAGGTCTGGATCCGCAGCGGGAGTCCACGCAAGCGGATGCCGGGAGGGATAGGCGATGGCCGCCGATTCGCAGATCAGAATGATCTTCTGGTAGCACTGTTTGAGCCGACGCAGGTCTTGCGGCGAGCCGACCTCGATACTCCAAAACCAGTTACCAGGCAATGGCCACCGGTGGTTGTCTCGGGCAAGCAAGCTAGCTGTTTCAAGCGCGCCCTCGGCCGCTAGGTTCGTCACCTCGAATGCGGCCCTGCGCCCGTCTTTTAGTGTCAGCATGACGTCGACGACGCCTTGACGGGCGCCGACATCCCAAGCCTCCGCGGCGACGACTCCGAGCGTTCGGACGGCGATAAGGCAAGCCGCCTGCTCTTGTCTCGGCAAGTCAGCTATTCCAATTAGGACTGGCTGTTCAGCCACGCCGGTGAAGCCTAGTCAATGACGTACCCGGAGCTAGCGGCCAGGTCGAAGTCCATGGCGGTCTGCAGAATTCGAGCGCCCCTACTACCTCGACGCTCTGAAAGATGACGTCGGGGCGGGTGACCACCACACGCGGGGGCGCTACGTCACTGCCCACAGTTTCAGGCTCCGTCGGGATCAACCACTACCCGTTGCAGAACTGCGAACCGCATTGCAGTGGTATCTCGCCGCAGCCCGTCATCATGAAGGCGGTGCAGGCGAGCATGACTGCGACGAGGATTCGGGTTAGACGAGGCATGACCCAACTCCATTTCTCTATGAAAAGGAACTGTTGCCCGAGAACACGACAGTACGTCAGCGGTTCGGCGCAGTGAGCGATTTTCACAAATTCCGATGTGACTACTCGCGGAAGCGCTTATGCTCCAATCGACGAGTCGGGCAACGTCACGAAGCGGGTTTGGAACCTAACCCACGCAAGATTGTTGGGGGACCCAGTGTTTCGACTTATTGCACTACTGAGCGCTGCCCTCGTCGGCGCGCTGATAGGCGCGACGCCTGCCCATGCTGACGGCGACAGCTATATCCGTTACCTCAACGACCACAACATATTCGTGCCGGGGATAAACGACGCCGTCAGGATCAGTCGCGGATCTCAAGTGTGCACCTCATTGCACAACGGCATGACACCGCAACAGATCATCGACGCGAACCCGATCGTGTATTTCGATCTGCGCGGAGTGATCGACGCTGCCCAGCACGAGCTCTGCCCTGACACGCTGCACTAGGAGCAACGCGGAGCGGACGCGAAGCACGGGTGGTGAGCACCTATTGATCACGGTATCGGGACGCCAGTCGGTGGGTGCACTGTCGCTCACCTATCAGCCCGCATTAGTCGGCCCGCCGCTTATGACACCGCGCGGCTGTCTTCCCCCAGCTACGGGACGAGCGGGACGGCTATTCCGCCCCAATTGGTCCCGGTCGGTGCGGTGGCGCTGAAGGTTACTGTTGCGGCGCCGGGTGAATCCCCGATCACCAGCGGGAAGCTAACACTGCTGCCGTACAGGGCGCTGTAGCGGACAGTTTGGCTATAGCCTGTGAAGCCCCCTGATGTCATGCCGCCCCCGGTGAACGCCTGGATAAGTGCGCGGCCACTGGTGGACGAAACCGTCTGGGATGCGCTCGTGCTGGCTGTGGGCCCAGCAGTAGTCACGGTGCCGAAGCTCGACCCGGCCGTGTAGGAGACAGAGTCTGCGGCCGTCTCCCAACTGGTGCCCCCACTGTTAGTCAAAGTGATGGTTTGCGCGCCGGTCGGCGGATTAATCAACCCAAATAAGTAGAGGTAGAGGTAGAAGCCGCCGCCTGGGTTGTAGACGGAACTCCCGTAGGTGCCCAGTTGCCCTAGCAGGGTCATTGATGTACTGCCGACCTTCGCCGACGGTGTCGGCGATCCCGAGTTGGTGTAAGAACTGACCAGCGCGACAACAGCTTTTGCGGATGAGCCGATCGTGTGCGACCACGTTGGGGATGTTGACGTCCCCGCATAGCCAGCCCCGGTGGCGTCGTAGGGTACGGCCGGAATAATCCTCGGCGGCGGGTGCCCAAGCGCACTCATCATCGGAAAACCGCGGCCAAACCTGCACATCAGCTCGGGCTTTCCGCGAGGTCATCGAGTACGTAAGAGAAGCCATCCTTATCGTCACAGTGCTGCACCAGCCGCAGAACGGTTCCGCACGGGTAAGCGCCTGCGGCTACTATCGCGTCGGCCGCTACTTCGCGGGCAAGCGCTTCCAGAGGTTCATCGAACGTTTCGTCGTCGTGGCCGCTGCATTCAAAGGTGTAGCGGCAAGCGCTAATTAGGTCATCCTCGCTGACTCCCAAGTCGCGGACCATGACCCTGGTGGTGCGGTCGCGCCATGGGCAGATGCCGGGCACCACAAGCATCTCGCCGTCGACCTCCCACTGGAAGAAGTCGCGATTGGCTTCAGTGGCCGTGTGCACGGTCAACACCTTCATTGCTTACCTCATCCTCTGCCCGTCTGGCGGTCACCGCTAACGCTAGAAGGACAAGGGGCGCAATCGGTTTCTGCTCGCGTCGGCGCGAGTGTCAGAAGGGAGGTGTCCAAGGGTTGCGTCGGCCTACTCGGGGCTCGCCCGAACCTACGTTTCCTCGATTCACTGCCCCAATTCTGTCCGCAACCTCAGGGGGAGGTAGCGGTTTCCATGACGTCACGACTTGAATGTCTGTAGCTTTGGGCATGATCTCGGCCCATTGGCCATAGCAGCTAGCCAGCTTTGCGCGCTTTCGGGCGGCCGTGGTCAGGGTGGTGTACCAGACCCGCTGCTTAAAACCCGTATACGAACCCTGATAGGCGATCGCGGCCCAATGCTCATCTGCGAGTCGGAAGCATACGACGGATTTCTCCACCAGGCGCTTGTCGCGCTCGGCAGGTTGCTTTATTGCGTCGAGCGCGGTGGCCAGTTCGAAATACCGTCCGGCTAGCCACATGTCACTCCAAGTCATCACCTCGTCAATGAACCCGACCGACTGGGTGGCGCTAGTTTCCCAACAGTCGCCGGATCTGACAGCCACGAACCCGTAACCGGATTTGATGAACCTCACCACTGAGCCATCAGCAGGCTCGGGGAGCTGCTTACGCTCAGGGGTAGGAAACATGCGCGTAGTTTCCTGGATTTTTCAGCCCTGTGTAAAAAAAATCGGTGACCATGGTCGACCGGTAGGGGGTGGCCTCAAGAAAAAGGCGGGCCGCCCCCTATGCCGGGGTGCGTGGTCGCGGAGGGAGAACTTGGGCGCGCAACTGACCCCGTTGTTGCGGCGCTACCCAGAATGTTGGATGACCGGGGCATGCGCCACGTGCGCGTAGATCCGGGCGATCTTTTCAAGTTCCTGCAGTCGATATGTTTGGTCCTCGCTACTTGAGACCAGCTCATCGAGTTCCTTCTCGATCTGTGCGTAGAGTGCCGCGGCGGCCTTCGACTTCTCGTTGACACCGGTTGGGGGCATATCGGGGTTCCCCTCCTTTACGGGGTTAGTTGCCCGGTGCGGGCTGAGGACCGCCGACGGGATGCATGAGCGGAAGTTCACACACACACCCAGTCTGCCCCAGCCGGCCCAGGGACTATGGATCATTGGTTGGTAGCGAGTGTTTCCTGCGGCGGAGCGGCTTTCGAGCGTCGCCCGCCGATACATTGCTCTCTCGCTGTGGCGCCGTCTTGCGTATCGTCAGCCCATGACCCAACGGCTGGAAACCCGACTCAACCCGCGTGCACCGATAGTCCTGAGCCTGTTCCGGATCTTCTTCGGGCTTCTGTTCCTCTGCCACGGCACGTCCCTGCTGTTCGGGCGGCCGGCGGATACCGTCGCGGACACTGGCTCGCTCTTGTGGGTTTCCGGGTTGATCGAGTTGATCACGGGCATCTTGATCAGCCTTGGACTGTTCACGCGTCCAGCGGCTTTCATCGCCTCCGGCGAGATGGCTGTCGCGTACTTCACCCAACATTTTCCGCACGGGTTCTGGCCGATCGGCAACGGCGGTGAACTCGCGGTCATGTACTGCTGGGCGTTCTTTCTGCTGGTGTTCACCGGGCCGGGTGCCTACGCACTCGACACTAGGTTCGGACCACGCGGCCCGGGGTTCGTAAAAAGCTCTCTGCGTAGGTCGCCACGTCTGCCGCGCGGGCGCGGGCGTCGATAGCAAAGTAGACACAATCCGCAGTAACCGCTTCCGCTAGAACGGCACCCGCATGATGTCCGTGCTGCCGTCTCCGTGCCGTTCTTGGCGCCAAGCTTGGTGAATCTGTTGACGGAAGCGCGATTCAAGCTGTCCGCCGCGCGTAACGAGATGTGGGGTATCGCTTAACCGAGCCATGGCCAGGTGCGTTGCCATGGTGCCCCAGTAATGGTCGTCCATTCTTACTCCCTGGTTGTTGGTGGGTGTTCGGCACCAGCCGGTCGCGCCAGCGTCGTCGACCGCGGCAGCGGAGCCGGCTGGTGCCGCCTGTCCGCGCACCACAGAAAGGTAGCCGGCGCGCGGGCGAGGGCTAATTAGGCGGCTGTCCCGGACAGCGCGCGGACAGCGTCCTTGCGGGCTTTTACGGCCGCGGCGACAACGTCATTGGCGAAGCGGAAACCGCCATCCCTTAGGGCGGTGCGAGCAGTGGGCGCACCAGCGGCCAAATCCACACCGAGGTCCTCAAGGGCCTTGAGGCATTCGTGCAATGGTTCGGCGTCGACATTGAACGGATCCGCTTCAGACGCAGCTGGCTCGATCCGCTCGACCATGCCACTACGGAGCAGGAACTCGGCTTCATCGTCGGACAGCCACGGGATGATGTCGCCGTAGTTCGTTGGTCTGCCCAGGTTTGGGCAATCGCGGTAGTGATAGTTGATTGAGCCGGCCTGGTCGTGCACGAGGACCAGAGGCGCCTTTACGCGGTAGGCGGACATAGTCGAACCTTTCTTCTCCTGATGCGGGTTCAATTCCCTCGGACTGCTTTTGGCTCCCAGTACGCGGTGCCGTCGTCGTTCTCGATCAGCGCCGGGGTGTAGTCATCGGCTACAGCTGGAATGTTGTAGTACCGGGCCTCCGGAGGTTTCAAGCCCGCACGAATCCCCATTTTCCAGGCGACATCGCGATAGGTTGGGTCCTCGTTGATCTCGGTTTCCGTGCGGCCGCGGATCTCTGCAGAGTTGGACGGGCGCGACGACGTCGCGGGGCGGTGGAAGTACGACTGATGGCTTGACGCAATGCTTTTGGACTGCGGGCCGAGCCACGGCGACATAAGGCGGTTGTAAACGTCTTCCAGTTCGGACTCGGGGGCCGCGCCCATCTGTCCATCCGGTCTGATGCCGGGCGCCAACGACGCAAGCACTAATCGATTGGCAGGGCGATCGCGTTTGAGTGCCTCACGCCAGCGTTGAGCGCTATTAGCTGTCAGGCGACCATCGTTCACCGCTGCAGCGACTAGCCGCCGATCTTCGGACTCAAGGACTTTCTCGGCCTGCGTGCGGCTTTCGGCTTCGCACCTGGCGGCGTCCTGCGCCAGGATCTTGTCCGCGGCGGCCTTGATCGTTTCCCAATCCGATGACGGATCCACGTCAACGATCCGTGCTAGTTCGGCAAGTTCCTCGACTGATACGGCTATCATTTCCATATCTAGGCCCCGTTCCCTTCGCTCATGCGGGTTTGCCATCTCTCCAGGCTCTCGACGGTCACCATGTGTTGGCGGCCGACCTTTCGGCTCGTGAGATTGCCTTTTCGGCAGTGGTCACGGACGTTATCGGCTGTACATCCAAGTGCCGCAGCGGCTGTCGCGGTGTCCACACAGGCGTCATACCCAGAGATTATTGTTTCGACGGCGGTTAAACAGCTTTCCTCGCGTTGGCGCGAGTCACCAACGCTGACCGCGGCTTCAGCGAGTGCATGTTGGGCCTCAACCAGTCCGGCCGGAACGCAGCCATTCCGTCGAGATGCCATTTCGGCGTACTTGCCGAGCCAAAACACGACGAGCCGCACCAGATCCGGGTCGACTGCGACGACGTCGAGGCGCTGCACTGCGCCAGCAAGGCTATTCGGCCGGCGGCCAGCCTGGGTGCTGCGCGGGGGCTCGGCCGCGGTCATCAGGACTCCCCCTCCACAAGCTCGTCCGCCGCGGCCGCCAGTTGGCTTGCCAACTCGATCGCCTCATTACGGGTTGCGGTGAATCGCAGACCGCACAACTCGAGCTGCACACGACCATTACTGGCCCAAGCCGCAGTCTCGATGTGATGGCGGCGGCCTCTGAGTCTCACCGCCGAGTTCCTGTCCCGGACAGCGCCGGCGTCGCCGCTCGTACACAGTTTTCACGTCGGGGAGGGGGGAGCTTGACGCACGAACGGTCGAGTAGGCCCCCCGGGTGCCTCCGGAAAGTCGGCCGGGGGGGTAGCTGCTGCCACTGCTCGGTCCCTGGAGCAACGAGTGTGTCGTTACGGGGTCGCACGCTCATCGCCCCGACTTCGGGCACAGACGGGTTTGTGTCCAGCATGGCGCCGATCGGGCGGCCGCAGGCGGACATGATCTGCCGTAGCTGTAACAGAGCCGTCCGAAAGTCGACTTGGCGCTTTTCGTCGGTCATTGGTTGGCCTCCCACCGCAGAGGCAGTGCGGCCATTTTGTTGGTGCCTTCAGTGAAAACCGGGGCGTCTCGGCCGAAGCCGGATTTGGTCGCGAAGTCGGGGATGCGGCGCAGCCACTCGGTCAGGATCACTTGCAGCTCAAGTCGGGCCAGATGGATGCCGAGGCAATGCCGCGGCCCGACTCCGAAGCTAAAACTCTGCTTTCGGCGCACCTTGCCGCCCTCGATTGACATGTCGGTGCCGCCGTCCATGCCGGCCGGCTGTAGCAGCAATGACAGGCGCGTGCCTGCTGGCAGCGTCTGGCCGCCGATGGTGACCGGCTCGGTGGTGACGCGGGCAACCGACGTCACCGGCGGATCAAGGCGCACGATCTCGTCAACGAACGACGCCATCTGTTCGGGCTGCTCACGCAACTGCGCCCGTAACTGCGGGTTGCATGCTAACTCCAACAGCGCGAATCCAATTGCCGCGGCGGGGTTATTGAGTCCAGCGATCACGAGCAACGTGTAGAACCCGAGGACATCGGGGTAGCTGAAGGGTTCGGCAAGCAACTGTGAGAGAACCTCGGCGCCTCGACGCCCAAGCCGCTCATCGGTCGCTTCGGCCTCAATCCGCCCAGAAAGGTAGGCGAGCAGATCGCGTACCGGCGCGAAATCAGTGTTTTCGCCACGGTTTCGAAGCTCGCAGGTTCTTTGGACGGCGGCTCTCATCCCGATCAGTCGGTCGCGGTCCGCGAGCGGGAAACCTAAGAAAGTCAGCAAGGCCTGCGCGGGGTACAGATTTGCGATGTCGGCCATGGCGTCGCACTCGCCCTTGGCTACGACGGCGCCGACCAGCGCTGTTGCCTGCTCGTGCAGCGCTAGCATCAGTTCGGCGACAGCACTCGGGCTAAACAAGGGACGCAGCGCCTGGCGGTATCGGCCGTGCTCGGCTGGCGGGCATGACAGCGGTACCATCGGCAGTCCTATCTCACCAAGAACCGCTATGGGCGGCCTCGCGAACGTCTCGGGTTGGGTCGCCGCCGCCACCACATCGTCTCTGCGGGTCAGACATCGGATGCCGTTCACCACCACAATCGGTTGGGCATCCCCCACTACTTTTTTCCATTCGGCGCGGTGAGCCGGGCGCCAGTGATTCACTCCGCCGGCGTCATCCTCGGCCTCGGCGGCGGTCATTCGTCAGCTCCTCCTAGATCGAGTGGGCGCGTGGCTTGGTCGTAGGCGGCTATCGCAGCCCGCAGTGTCTCGATATCGCTGGCGCCGAGCGAATATGGGCCAAGTTCTAAATGCCAACCGGCGGCCTGGTCGTGAACCAGCCGGACCGGCATCGCGACCCACGAGTCAATCTCGTCGAGGTATGGCTCGGCGTCGCCGAAGCTGTCTAAGACCCAGCGCCCAAATCTGTTATTGGCATAGGTGCGCGGGGCGTCGAGCACGGGAAAATCTGTCACGGGTTCTGCTCCTCGGTGGGTGATGTTGTTGGGAGGCTGTTTCGGGCATTGCGGTGCGGTCGTCTTCTGGCCAGAGCAGGCTTTATCCGGCCTCCAATTCGCGCCGTGCGTCGTTTAACTCGCGTTGGAGTTGCGGGCAGCCAGTGTCCTGGTTATCGGGGTGCAACACACGCGTCAGTGCTCGGTACACTGCCGGAGCGCGGTTCGGGCCGACGCGGCGGAACAATCCGTGGGCCCACCCTTCGCATGTCGTGTGCAGTCCCGTTATTTCGCAGCCGATGCCGCGCATTGCTTTCGAAAGTGGCGCGGCCCATTCGCTATCGACGGACCATTCCTTTGTGTGCGCATTCCAGCTCCGTGCGTGCTTGGGAACTGTCCGCTTGATGAGGTCGACGATCACGGGGTTGTAGTCGAACCGGATGCCGTAGTGGCCGTTACGGCGGCTGAAGGTGACGTCGGTCATTTGTCAGGCCTTCCGGTCCGGCAAGGCTTGCATTTCCCGGCTGCCCGGCCTTCCGGGGTGATGAGTTGATTCCCGCAGTCGCATCTGTGGATCTCGCCGTTGGGTTTGGTACGCGCGTTTTCCCGCAGAGGCTCGAAGGTAACGGATGTAGCGGATGTAACGCTTTCCTGGGGGGACTCTCCCAGGGGATCTAGATAACGCTCCCAAGCGTCGGTGAGTTGTCCACGGGTGTACCCGCGTAGCACTTGACCATCGACCCGTTGAAGATCCGGGCTGATGCCGTATTTCCTGAGCCGCTGTGCCAGGCCGCGAGCGTCAAGCGGTTCGCCTCGGCGAATGACTGCCCAAGGACTCTCTTCTATCTCCTTGAGGTCAGTAAGAACAACTTCAGTAGAGAGACGTTCGGCGCCATGCTGATTGAAGATGGTTCGGAGGTCGCGGAGCAGTTGCACTCCGAGGCTGGGTGCCTTCCCCATAGAATCCGTTACAAGCGTTACAGCCGCTACTCGGGCTACTTGAGGCCACTGGCCGCCGGCTAGCTCGGCAACCGCAAGCAACGGCTCCCAGACGTCGGCCGCGCGGTCCTCGACACCGTTGGGAATCTGAGGCCACATTCCTACGGCTTGCTCTCGCACTGAGTTAGACCAGGCGCCAAGCCGCGCCGCTAACTGCTGGCCTTGCGAGGCGTGGATTCGGTGGCGCCACGGCTCGACCTTCTCTGAAGGTGCCCGCCTACGCATCCGAATCACAACGGATCGCGACATCAGTGTGTCAGGGAGGTCGTCGAGTCCTGCGAACGCTACGGCGCAGTAGGCGGCAAGCTCTTCGGTCTCGACTGTCTTGCCCCGCACGACGCAACGTCCAGCCATGGCACCCTTGCGATGCCCTGCGTTGAGCATTCCGCGAATGTCTTCGTTTTCTTTTGCCTTCGGTCCGAAGACTGTGTCGATTTCGTCATAGAGGATGGTGGGCAAGCCGTCAGGATCGGACACCTTACGAAACAGATAGGCCGATGTCGTGTTGACTGCGTGAACCGGGCGCGGCACAAGGGGTTCTGTGACCTCCAGTGCTCGTGACTTCCCGCTGCCCGGTTCGGGCGACAGGAACGCAATGCGTGGCGTGGATTCCCAGCACTCAATCAGCCAGGCGTGCGCGATCCAGAGTGTGTGGGCGGTGAGTGCATGGTCGCTGGGGTACGCGACGAATCGCGATAGGAATGTCCGCATGTCGTCAAGCAACTGAGCGCCGTCTGGATTGTCTTCGGCATACCACTCAAGGAGTTCCTCGACGCGGTCCTCGATCACGAGACCGCCCGCTTTAGCCAGGGCCGATCCGCACAAAAGCTGTCGCGCTGGTGTATTTCGCGGCTTATGGCCGACCAGTCGGCGGCCGCTGCGATAGCCCGACTGGCCTCAGCGTGGGCTGTCTGAGCGACTTCGACGCGAAGGACATGATGTTCTCCAGCCACCGCTAGGGCTAAGAGCTTTCGCGGATCACCATCCGACATGGCGCACCACTGAGGTGTTCCGGCCCACGGCAGCGGGCGGGCATTGGCTTGGGACAGCACGGCTTCCAGGAAGCGATGCACTTCTGACCAAGAGACCTGCTGTGAGACTGAGGCGCTCACAACGCCACGGCTTCAATAAGGCGATGACGCCAGCAAGTTGGGCCGCTTGATCTAGCGATCGACAGCGGCGCCCACAGTGGTCGGCGACAGCGGCGGCATCGCACGGTAGAATCGATGTCGGTTGATGTGGCGTGGTGGCTACTAAGATCGTTGGTCGGCTCCTGGTTCTGCGGGGGCCGATCTTCTTTTGACGGAGTGGCGGCCGTCAGGCCCGGTGGGCTCATGTCTGTCTTCCAAGTCTGCGTGGCCTGGTTTGGATGGGTTTACGTCAGAGGGATTAGCGGACTACTGCCCCACGAGGGTCATCCGTGCGCTGGATTGTGTTGGCCGCCAAATACTCCCGCACGTCGGACCAGCGGTATAAGACTCGGCGCCCCCGTTTGATGAAGCGTGGCCCAGTACCACGGAAGCGCATCTGCGCTAGGCCGGCCTCACTTGTGTCAAGCACCTCCGCGACTTGTGCGGGGGTGGCGGTGTCGATGTCGACAGGGATCTGCATCCGCTTCCTCTTTCATCGGGCTACGCACAACCGCGTAACTTCTACTAATGAAGGAAACACATCAGTTCGGCATTGTCAAGCTACGCACTACTGCGTTATCGTGCATCTCATGCGTGAGCCGCTTGCAGTGGTAGTCGGTCGGAATTGTCAGGCGATCCGTTCAAAGTTCGGCGTGACTCAAGAGCAGTTCGTGCACTATGCGCGCGATGCTGGTCTGCGTTGGACAGCCTCGAAAGTTGGTGACTTCGAGAGAGGTCGGCGTGAATTAGCTTTCGGGACGGTTCTGGCAGTCAGCTGGGCGCTGTCAAGAGCGCAAGCGGACGCGAAAGAACGCGGTCTTGCCGTTGGCCGTCAAATATCACTGGCCGACCTGGTGCAGTTCGACGGGAACGTGGTCCTTGCTCCCGACGGCCCTGATCCCTTGGGCTCTGTAGTTGCAAGCGTTTGTCGCGGACGCCCCTGGCCGCTGCACCCTGTCGAGCTGATGGGCGAAGCGGAAGCCGACGCGTACGGGGTGTACAAGAATGTTGTCGACTCGGCCCTCGCCGCTGCAGTGGTGGATGGCTATTTGGATCCGGACGTGACGGCGGCCGAACTGGCGCAGACACGCCAACGGTCCGGCTTGGCAGAGGACCGACTGGCCCAGCGACTGAAGGTAAGCCGGGACCGTCTAGCGGCCGTGTCATTTCGGCTATGGCAGGGCACTTTCAGCGAAGAGCGGGACCGACGGGCCGGCCCAGAGGCCAACCAGCAGAAGCGTGGCCGCATCTCGCGCGAGATGCAGGCAGAATTGCAGGAGGCGCTGGCCCATGGCGACAGTTGAGAAGTATCAGACTGGGGGCGGCGCAACGCTTTACATGGTTCGATACCGCAAACCCGATCGCGGGACGACGATGAAGCGCGGGTTCAAGACCAAACGCGCAGCCGAGCAGTGGGCGAACAACGTCGAGGTCAAAAAGGCGATCGGCGACTACGTTGCACCCTCCCTGGGCAGGATCACCGTTGGTGAGCTCGCTGTTGACTGGCTTACTCGGAAGAAGCAAGCGACCGCCCCGAGCCACTACCGAATGCTTGAGTCCGCGTGGCGTGTGCATGTGAAGCCACAGTGGGGCAAGGTCAGCGTGGCCGACGTCGACCAGCTCGACGTCGAAGCGTGGATAGCCCGTATGGGCACCAAGGGGGCTGGCGCCACCACCGTACTTCGGGCGCATGGCGTGTTGTCGGGCATCCTTGGCGCCGCAGTGAAGGCGAAGCGGATCGTGGTTAATCCCGCCAAGGGCGTGGAGAACCTGCCCCGCAAGACGGCACGCCGGCATATCTACCTGAGCGCCGACGATGTGCACCGGCTGGCCGATGAATCCGGCCAGCACCGCGCCCTGGTGCTCGTCTTGGCCTACTGCGGGCTGCGGTGGGGCGAGGCGATCGCGCTGAGGGTGCGTGATGTCGAGTTCCTGAAGAGGCGCCTGGTGGTGTCCGAGAATGCGGTGCAACTCGGCGTCGACCATGCGGTGGGACAGACGAAGGGCCGCAAAGTGCGATCGGTGCCAGTGCCGACATTCGTGCTTGATGAACTGTCCGTGCAGTGCAAGGAGAAGGGCCCCGGCGATCTAGTATTCCCCTCGCCAAGCGGCGGCTATCTGCCTCGCCCTAAGTCGTCAGGAGGGTGGTTCGCCGCCGCGGTGAAGCGCGCCGGAGTCCAGCAGGTAACTCCGCATGATTTGAGGCACAGTTGCGCGAGCCTGGCGATCAGCGCCGGGGTGAACGTGCTGGCGCTACAACGGATGCTCGGGCACACGTCGGCGAAGGTCACTCTGGACACCTATGCGGACCTATTCGATACCGACTTGGATGCCGTCGCGACGACGCTGCATGCCAACTATTCACGCGAGAATGCGCGCAAAATGTGCTCACCAAGCGCTCAAGCGAGCACATAGCAAACGCAAAAAAGCAATCTAGCTGCGCGAACAACCGTACAGCTTTGGCGGTGGCGGAGGGATTTGAACCCTCGGACGGTTTTAGCCGTCACACGCTTTCGAGGCGTGCTCCTTAGGCCGCTCGGACACGCCACCGCCGAGCAGCTTACCGAACGGCATGCCCCTCACCCCAATCGCTGGCGGGCGAAGAAGGCCTCCAGTGGCGCGGCGCACTCCTGCGCCAGCACGCCGCCGCGCACTTCCGGGCGGTGGTTGAGCCGCCGATCGCGGACCACGTCCCACAACGACCCGACCGCTCCGGTCTTGGGCTCCCAGGCGCCGAACACCAGGCGGGCGATGCGGGACAGCACCAGAGCGCCCGCGCACATCGTGCACGGCTCGACGGTGACCGCCAGCGTGGCGCCTTCCAGCCGCCACCCGTCCCCGAGTACCTCGGCCGCCGCGCGCAGCGCCAGGATTTCGGCGTGGGCCGTAGGGTCTCCCCACGCCTCGCGGGCATTGACCGCGCGGGCCAGCTCGGTTCCGTCGGCGCCGACCACTACCGCACCGATGGGCACATCGCGGGGACCCGCCGTCGCGGCGACCGCCAGTGCGGAACGGATCAGGTCTTCGTCAGTGATCACCGACCGAGGCGGTCGATCACCGCCGACAGCTGATCGGCGAAGCCCATCTCGCGCGCGATGCGACCCAGCTGCTCGTCGGCGTACAGGTCGCTCTCATCGAGGATGACCCCGAGGACCGCCTCGGGCAGCCCGACGTCGGACAGCAGCCCTAAGTCACCCTCTTCGAAGGGATCGGAGTCCTCGAGATCCTCGGGATCGATGTCGGCGTCCAGCTTGTCGAGCACCTCGGCGGCGATGTCGTAATCCAGGGCCGCGGTGGCATCCGAGAGCAACAACCGCGTCCCCGACGGCGCAGGCCGGACGATGACGAAGAATTCGTCGTCCACATCCAGCAGGCCGAAGACCGCCCCGGAACTGCGCAATTCGCGCAGCTCGGTCTCGGCAGCCGCGAGGCTCAGCAGCGATTTACGGGCCATCGGCGCGCAGCGCCACTGCCCCTCTTCGCGCACCACCGCAACGCCGAAACCGTCCGGCGTGTCCGCGGACAGGCCCTGGGCAGAGGCCCGTTGTGCTCCCATGGCCGCTTACGGTAGTCCCTGACCAGGCCCCTGACCAGATGGCTCCTGGTAGCCGCGAGATCTGACGGCGCCGTTCCCGACCGGATGTGCCAACCTTGGAATGTGGCAAGCCCTCCTTCCAAGACGCCGGTATGCGTACTCGGGCTGGGACTGATCGGTGGCTCGATAATGCGGGCCGCCACGGCCGCCGGCCGTGAGGTGTTCGGCTATAACCGCTCGGTGGAGGGCGCGCAGGCCGCGAGCGCCGACGGCTTTGACGCCACCACCGATCTGACCGCGACGCTGTCGCGCGCCGCCGACTCCGGAGCCTTGATCGTGCTGGCGGTGCCGATGCCGGCGATGGCAGGCATGCTCGCCCACATCAAGGAGACGGCCCCGGCGTGTCCGCTGACCGACGTCACCAGCGTCAAGCAGGCGGTGCTCGACGAGGTGGCCGCGGCCGGGCTGCAGCGGCGCTTCGTCGGGGGGCACCCGATGGCCGGTACCGCGCATTCGGGTTGGACGGCCGGCTACGCCGGGTTGTTCACCGGTGCGCCGTGGGTGGTCAGCGTCGACGATCATGTCGATCCGGCGGTCTGGTCGACGGTGATGACGTTGGCGCTGGACTGCGGCGCGGTGGTGGTGCCGGCCAGGTCCGACGAACACGACGCCGCCGCGGCGGCCATCTCGCACCTGCCCCACCTGCTCGCCGAGGCGATGGCGGTCGTCGCCGGAGACGTTCCATTGGCCTTCGCACTGGCCGCCGGGTCATTCCGGGACGGGACTCGGGTCGCGGCCACCGCCCCGGACCTGGTCCGCGCGATGTGCGAGGGCAACTCCGACCAACTGGTACTCACGGTCGACCGCGTCATCGAGCAGCTGCGTCGCGCTCGGGACTCGCTGGCTTCCCACAACTCGGTCGCCGACCTCATCGAGGCCGGCCATGCCGCGCGAACGCGCTACGACAGCTTCCCGCGCAGCGACGTCTTCCACGTCATGATCGGGGCGGAGAACTGGCGTGCGGAATTGGCCGCCGCGGGCCGGGCGGGCCAGGTGATCAGATCCGCTCTGCCAAGCCTGGATAGTCGACGATGAATCCTTCTTCGTCGACGCTCACTGTGGTGTTGGCGATCGGCGTATGCACCTTGATCCCGTCGCGGCTTCCCGTGCTGCTGTAGCTCACGGTGTCGGCGGTGATGGACATATCCGGCATGTTGACATAGACCACGGGCAGCGTGACCGCGGCCGCCCGCTCATACACGCCGAGCCGCCGGATGGGCAGGGCGTTGAAGAACGGGCTGAACTCGACGTCGACGTCGAGCGCGCCGTTGTAGGCCGCGCGATGTTCGCCCTGATGGTCGGTGACCAGCCACATGTTCTCTTCGTCGCGGGCGAAGGAGAAGACGCGCTCCCGCTCGGCGAGGGTGACGGTCATTCCGAGCCGCTTGGTGGCGCCGGCCTCATCGGTCAGCAGGTCGTAGTAGGCGCCGAACGCCGGATGGGTGTCGGTGGCGGCGGCGATGATGCGGCCATTGGCCTTGATTCTGTTGCCGGACACCTGGACTCGTACCGATTCCATCCGGGGAGCATCATGTGCGCGCCAGGTGAGCATCGCCTGCCACACGCGGCGAGACGGTTCAGAGGGGGCTGCGTTCACTCATCTACCGTAAGACGTGCCCGCCAACCGCTGCGGAAGTGCCCGGTATGTTCGCCGCAGCCGACCGGTGCCCGGCGCCGAAATCCACACCGCAACCGCCAGCAGTCCGTCGAGCATCAGCGCCAACGCGGCCACCATCAACGCCCCGACCAGAGCGAGATGAAACTCACGTTCTTTGATCCCGTCGATCAGGTATCGGCCCAGACCACCGAGGCTGGCGTAGGCGGCCACGGTCGCCGTGGCGACCACCTGCAGCGTCGCGTTGCGCAGTCCGCCGAGAATCAACGGCAACGCATTCGGCACCTCGACGCGCAGCAGCACCTGGGCCTCGGTCATGCCCATCGCGCGGGCCGCATCCACGACGGTCGGCTCAACATTGGCGATACCGGCGTAGGTGCCGGCCAGCAACGCGGGCACACCGAGCAGCATCAGCGCCACCAACGACGGGCCCAGGCCCAGCCCGAAGAGCAGCGTCCCGAACAGCAGCACGCCCAGCGTCGGCAGGGAGCGCAGGCCGTTGACGGCACCCACCACCAGCAGGGTCCCGCGCCCCGTGTGTCCGATGATCAGGCCGACGGGGATCGCGATCAGCGCCGAGGCGCTCACCGCAAGGGCGGTGTACTCGAGGTGTTCCAAAATGCGGGCCGCGAGCCCGACCGGGCCGGTCCAGTTGTCGGCGGTCAACATAAAGGAGATCGCCCGCCCGACGAAGTTCACCGTGCACCACCCACGACGGGCGCGACGACCGAGTGGCGGCCGGTGCTGCGCGTGGCGTGTGCCCACGGCGTCGCAAGGCGGCCGGCCGACACGATGAGCACGTCGATGACGACCGCCAGCACGAACAGCGCGATGATGCCGGCCAGGATCTGATCGCTCTTGTTGGTCTGGTACCCCTGGGTGAACCAGATGCCCAGCCCGCCGATGCCGATCACCGAACCGACCGAGACCATCGCGATGTTGGTGACCACCACCACCCGCAAGCCGGCGACGAGCACCGGAATCGAAAGCGGCAGTTCGACTTTCAGCACCCGCGCGATCGACGAGTACCCGACCGCGGTGGCGGCGTCACGCACCTGGGCGGGCACCGCGTCCAGTGCCTCGAGCACCGCCCGCACCAGCAGCGCGGCGGTATAGGCCGTCAACGCCACCATCACGTTGGCCTCGTCGAGGATGCGGGTCCCGATGAGCATCGGCAACACCACGAACAGCGCGAGCGATGGAATGGTGAACACGACGCTGGCGGCCGCCGTCGTGAGTCGGCGGGCGATTCGGGTGCGCTGCACCAGCATGCCCAGCGGCAGCGCGATCGCCAGACCGATCAGCACCGGCACCAACGCCAGCCGCAGGTGCACGACGGTCAGCCCCCAGGCGTCGTCGAGGTGGGTGAGTAGATAGTGCATCGGTTAGTTAGGTCCCCCCGGTTTCCGCCGAACCCAGCCGTTGGGAGTCCACCGCGGCCAGCACGTCGGCGGCCAGCACGCCGCCGATCACCCTACCGCCGTCGTCGACTGCGACACCGACGCCCGACGGCGACGACAGCGCCGCGTCCAGCGCCTGGCTCAGATTGCCCCGCGGCCGGAACAGCGATCCGACTCCGCTCATGCTGTCGGGCAACGGCACACCGCCGCGGTGCCGCCGCAGCCCCTCGTCGTCGATCCAGCCGAGCGGAACTCCGGCGTCGTCGACGACCACCGCCCAGCCGTCGGAAAGCATTGTCGCCGAAAGCTGGTCGGCCGTGATCCGTTCGACGTCGTGCAGCGGCAGCCCGGCCGCGTCGAGGAGTTGTAGCCATCGGTAGCCGCGGCCCAGGCCGATGAACCGCGACACGAAGTCGTTGGCCGGCCGTGACAGCAGCCGGGCGGGCTCGTCGTACTGCTGTAGCGAACCGCCCTTGAACACCGCGACCCGCTCGCCGAGTCGCAGCGCCTCATCGATGTCGTGGGTGACGAAGACGATCGTTTTGTGCAATTCGCCTTGCAGGCGCAGTATTTCGTTCTGCAGATCATGGCGGACCACCGGGTCGACGGCGGAGAACGGCTCATCCATCAACAGGATCGGCGGGTCTGCCGCCAGCGCTCGTGCCACGCCAACCCGTTGTTGCTCCCCGCCGGAAAGCTGCGCGGGGTAGCGGGTCGCGAGCTTGGCGTCCAGCCCGACCCGTTCCAGCACCGCGTAGGCTTCTTTGCGAGCGGCCCGACGGGGCTGGCCCCGTAAAACGGGAACCGTTGCCACATTGTCGATTACGCGTTGGTGGGGCATCAGACCGGCGTGTTGGATGACGTATCCGATACCGAGGCGCAGCTTCACCGGGTCGTGGATGGAGACATCGACGCCATCGATCGTGATTGTGCCCGAGGTGGGCTCGATCATCCGGTTGATCATCCGCAGCGCCGTGGTCTTGCCGCTGCCGGAGGACCCGACGAACACCGTCAGCTTGCCGTTGGGGATGCTCAGGCTGAGCTGATTCACGGCGGTGGTGCCGTCGGCGTAGGCCTTGCTGACGTTGTCGAAGATGATCAAGTCATCCTCCGATCGGATGGTCGAAGCCGTTGTCCCGTATCCAGTTTCGTGCCGCCTCGTCGGGATCGATGCCCGAATTCCCCGACACCGCGGCGTTGAGTCCGGCGACTCCGGACGTGGTCAGCTTCGCCGAGACGGCGTCCAGCACCTGTTTGAGCCGCGGAGATCTTTTCTGCGAATTGAGCAGCGGCACAATGTTTCCGGCCACGAAATTATGTTCGGGGTCGTCGAGGGCAACCAAGTGGTTCTGCGGGATGGCCGGTGACGTGGTGAAGACGTTGGCGGCGTTCACCCTGCCCTCGACCAAGGCGCGCACGGTGACCGCACCGCCGCCGTCATCGATGGCGACGAAGTTGCCCGGCTTGATCTCGAGTCCGTACTTCTGCCGCAGCCCGGGCAGCCCGGCGGGCCGGGTCGCGAACGCCGAGGGCGCCCCGAATCGCACGTCGGCCGAATGCACGGCCAGATCGGCGATCGTCCTTAGGTTCCAGGAGTTGGCCGTTGGCCCGGTCACGCTGACGGTATCGGTGTCGGTGGCCGGGGCGGGCGTCAGAATTGCGAGGTCAGCGGGCAGGCGCTGGTCCAGCTCACGCTCGACGGCATCCAGCGTGGTGGCGTCGGACTGCGGCGAAATGTAGAGCAACAGATTGCCGATGTACTCCGGCACCAGATCGATGGAATGGTCTTTGAGCGCAGGAATATACGTCTCCCGGCTCCCGATGCCCATTCGCCTGCCCACTTCGAAACCATTGGCCTGCAAGGCTTGTGCATAGACCTCGGCGATGATCTCCGATTCCGGAAAGTCCCCGGAGCCGATGACGATGGAGTTGGGGCTTCGAACCTGCGCTCCCAGCGGATCGGAATTGCTGCACGCTGCAACAACGGCCATCGCCATCGCCAGCGCTGCCGCGCGCGTGATCGCGCCCCGCACGTGCGGCAGTGCCGTCATACCGCCGACCCTAACGCCCGAACCGCGCGGATGCTGTCGCGCGAGGTTCGGTTGTCCGAATCGGTTTCAATCGGCGTCCGATAGGGCAAAGATGGCAGTATGAGCAGCCACACCCCTGCCTCGCCCGGGCAGCCGCCCCCCAAGCCCGACCCCGCCGCCAAGACCGGCGCGCCCGCCAAGGAACCGGCCATCGGGTTCACCCGCGCCGGCGCTCTCTGGTCGTCGCTGATCGTCGGCTTCGTGATCCTGATCCTGTTGCTGATTTTCATCACCCAGAACACGACAACCGCAGACTTTCAGTTCTTGGGCTGGCACTGGACCCAGCCCAAGGGAGTCGCGATCCTGCTGGCGGCCGTGGTCGGGGGGTTGATCACGGTTGCGGTCGGCACCGCACGGATCTTGCAGCTGCGCCGCGCGGCTAAACGGCAGCACGCGGCCGCCTCGCGCTAGCCGGGCAGCTTCGCGAGTTCGGCCAGACCCCGGGAAATCAGCGGCGCCACCACCTCGGGTGTGTGGTCGGACGGGTCGCCCGTGCCGCGGGCCTGATCCGACATCCGCCGGCGGAAGTCGATGCCCGCGGCGATGATGGCGAGCTTGAAGTAGGCCAGCGCCATGTAGAACTCCCAATGCGCCAACGGTATACCGGCCACCAGCGAATAGCGGTCGGCCAGTTCGTCGGCCGTCGGCAACAACGGCGATGTCCACGCGGCCTGCGCATTGACGATCAAATCCAGGGCCGGGTCGCGGTACACGCACATCAGGGCCGCGTCGGACAGTGGGTCCCCCAGCGTGGAGAGCTCCCAGTCGACGACCGCACGAACCTTGGTCGGGTCGTCGGCGTCCAGGATCGTGTTGTCGATGCGGTAGTCGCCGTGCACGATCGACGTGCGGCTCTGCTGCGGAATCGCTTCGCCCAGACCGGAATGCAGCCGTTCCACGTCGGCGTCGCGCCGATCCTCGGGCAACCGCACCAGCGACCATTGCGAGCCCCATCGCCGCACCTGACGCTCCAGATAGCCGCTGGGCTTACCGAAATCGGCCAGCCCGACGGCGTCGGGGTCGACCGTGTGGAGGTCGACGAGCACCCGGATCAACGAGTCGACGCAGCCGCCGATCACCGTGTGGCTGAACGACTCGAGTTGAGCGCGGCGGCGCACCACCTGGCCGGCGACGAATTCGACGATCTGGAAGGGGGCGCCCAGCACCGAATCGTCCTCGCAGAGCCCGATCGTGCGCGCCACCGGCACGGGTGTGTCCTGCAGCGCGGCGACGACGCGGTACTCGCGGGCCATGTCGTGCGCCGACGGGGTCAACCCGTGCAACGGCGGTCGCCGCACCAGCCAACTGGTGCTGTCGTCGTAGACACGGAACGTCAGGTTGGAGCGACCACCGGAAATGAAGTCCGCGCGTAACTCGCCGTCGCGCCCGATCCCGAGCGAGCGCAGGTAGGAGTCCAGCGAGGCCAGGTCGAGGCCCTCGAGTTGGTCAGCTGAAGTCACCGAACTTGTCTACCATCGCCGGGCTCGACGCGGCGCACCACCTGCGATTTGCCGGTCTTCGGCTCAGGCCTTGCCATGGCTGGTGTGGTCGTCGGGCAACCGTTGGTTTCGCGGCAACAGGTCCCAGACATGTTCGGTGGTGTTGACCGCGGCCACCGTCGCCTGCCCGGACCGCGAGAACAACAGCCGAGTGACCGATGCGTAGTCGACCGGAAAGGACAGCAGCCGGGCGGTGCCGAGGATTTCGTGCAGGAGGACGTTGATGACCCCACCATGGCTGAACACCGCGACCGTGTCGTCGGGGTCGCCGGTGGCGACCAGGTCGTCGACCGCGGCGCGCACCCGGGCACGAAAAGCGTCCTCGTCCACCGCGCTGGGCAGATGCCCCTGAGCCAGGCGCGCCCATTCTTCGGGCATCTCTGCGCGGATCTGCTCGACGGGGATGTACACGGGAAGGTCGCGGTCGTACTCGGCGAAGCGATCGTCGATCTCGACGGTCAGGCCCCGATCCGCCGCGACCGGTTCGGCGGTCTGGATGGCCCGGCGCTGCGGGCTGCTCACCACCCGCGCGATGGGAAACCTGGCGAGCGCCTTGGGGAGTCGCTCGATCTGGGCCAACCCTTCCTCCGACAGGTCCGGATCGGAACCTTGGCCGTGTTCGCTGCGCAGCGGCAGCGCGTGCCGGACCAGAAGCACTTGCATGTTTCTTCCCGTCTTGTCGAAAGGTTGTGCCGGTCCGAAGTCTCTCATCGCCCCTTGCTTGTCGTTCAGGGCGTGCACAATGACATCGCTGCATAGCTTGATGCCCACAGCACCGAGGAGGACGGATGACTGAACCGGACAGGGATTGGGACGCCGCCTACCGACAAGCCGCGCCGCCCCCCTGGAGCATCGGCCGGCCCCAACCGGAGTTGGCGCTGCTCATCGATCAGGGCAAGATCCGCGGCGAGGTGCTGGACTCCGGTTGTGGCCACGCCGCTTTGTCGCTGACCCTCGCCGCGCTCGGCTACACCGTGGTCGGCCTGGACGCCAGCGCGACCGCGATTCAGGCGGCCACCGCCGCTGCCGCCGAGCGAGGGCTGACGACGGCGACATTCGCCCAGGCCGACGTCACCAACTTCGGCGGCTATGACGGTCGCTTCTCCACGATTCTGGACAGCGGGCTGTTTCACGCGCTGCCGCCCGATCGCCGCCAGGACTACGTGCAGTCAATTTTTCGGGCCGCCGCGCCGGGCGCCGCGCTGTACATCCTGGCCTTCGCCGCCGGCGCATTGGACGACGCCCATTCGGACCGGCCGGGGCCGCCCGGCTTCACCGAAACCGAATTGCACGACGCCGTCGCGACGCTGTGGCGGGTCGACGATGTCCGCCCGGCCAAGCTGTACGGCACGGACGACGCGGCCGGGTCGCCCGACGGTCCACTGGCGCACCTGGACCACGACGACGAGGGCCACTTCATGGCGCCCGGGTTCCTGCTGAGCGCGCACAAGCCAGGCTGACACTCATAGTTGCCTCTAGCACGGAGAATGCTATTCTCCGGACAGAGATCGGGGTGTGCAGAGAGGGTTGGCCAGTGACTCACGTGGGTGAATCGGGACTCGACGCGGGCGTCCTCGCTCGCTGGCTGGATGCGAACGACGCGCCGGGCGGTGGCGAAGAGGCGCGGCTGACCCAGCTGAAGGGCGGGTCGCAGAACACCCTTTATCTGATTGAGCGCGGAGGCCAGCGCATGGTGTTGCGGATGCCCGGTGCCCGGGCCGACGCCGCCCGCATCGACGGGCTGCTGCGGGAGATCCGCCTGGTGCGCGCCCTGTCCGGCACCGATGTCCCGCATGCGGCGCTGATCGCGGCCGACGACACCGGCGCCGCGCTCGGGATGCCGTTCTACGTCATGCAGGCGATCGATGGATGGAGCCCGATGGACGGCGGTTGGCAATCGCCGTTCGACACCGACCTCGAGGCCCGGCGCGGCCTGGCCTTCCAATTGGTCGACGGCGCGGCCAGGCTGGGCCGAGTGGATTGGCGCAAGCAAGGACTCGAAGGTTTCGGCCGCCCGGACGGATTCCACGAGCGCCAGGTCGATCGCTGGCTGGCGTTCCTCGACGCCTACAAGGTTCGCGAGCTACCGGGTCTGGACGATGCTTCCGAGTGGCTGCGCCGCAACCGTCCGGCGCATTACCGGGCGGGCATCATGCACGGCGACTATCAGTTCGCCAACGTGATGTTCGCGCACGGCGCACCCGCGCGCCTGGCCGCGATCGTGGACTGGGAGATGACCACGGTCGGCGATCCGCTGCTCGACCTGGCGTGGTGCCTGCTGGGCTACGACGGCGAAAAGCCGCGCGAGGACGGATTTTATCTCGACATGCGCGGCATGCCCACGCGCAGCGAGTTGCTGGAGCATTACGAAACCGTCAGCGGATTGTCGACCGAGAACATCGACTACTACCTGGTGCTGGCCAACTGGAAGTTGGGCATCGTGCTGGAGAAGACCTACGCGGCCGGGGTGCGGACCGGCAAGGTCGACCCCAAGATCACCGACGCGTTCGGCCCGATGATTCTCCAGCTCATCGCCACCGCCGCCGATCTCGCCCGCTCCACCAAGGGATCCTGAAATGGGTTATGCCGAAGAGCTTTTCGATCTCACCGACCGGGTCTTCCTGATCACCGGCGGTAGCCGCGGGCTGGGGCGCGAGATGGCGTTCGGCGCGGCGCGCTGCGGCGCCGACGTGGTGATCGCGAGCCGCAACATGGACAACTGCGTATCCACCGCCAAGGAGATCGAGGCCGAGACCGGCCGGTCGGCGCTGCCCTATCAGGTCCACGTGGGTCGCTGGGATCAGCTCGACGGCCTGGTCGAGGCGACCTACGAACGGTTCGGCAAGGTCGACACGCTGATCAACAACGCGGGCATGTCGCCGCTCTACGACAAGCTCACCGACGTGACCGAGAAGCTGTTCGACGCCGTGGTCAACCTCAACCTCAAGGGACCATTCCGCTTGTCGGCGTTGGTGGGTGAGCGCATGGTGGCGGCCGGTCGGGGCTCGATCATCAACGTGAGTACGGCCGGCTCGCTGCGTCCGACACCCGATATCATCCCCTACGCCGCGTCCAAGGCCGGGCTCAACGCCATGACCGAGGCGCTGGCGAAGGCGTTCGGTCCGGCGGTGCGGGTCAACACGCTGATGGCCGGGCCGTTTCTCACCGACGTGAGCAAGGCCTGGAATCTCGGAGCGGCCGAACAGAATCCGTTCAAGCATCTTTCGTTGGAACGCGCCGGCGACCCACGCGAAATCGTCGGCGCGGCACTGTTCTTGGCCTCCGACGCGTCCAGTTTCACCACCGGCTCGATCCTGCGGGCCGACGGCGGGATTCCCTGACGCAGTCATCGCAAGCGCAGCGGGTCGCCACCAATGAGAGGAGTGTTCGAATGTCATGGGATTTTTCTACCGAGCCGGAGTTCGAGGAGAAGCTCGAGTGGATCCGCGGCTTCGTTCGCGACGAGGTGGAACCGCTCGAGGTGCTGTTTCCGGGCTGCGAGTTTCTGCCGCTGAACGACGAGCGGCGCCGCATTGTCGACCCGCTCAAGCAGCAGGTGCGCGACAAGGGTTTGTGGGCACCGCATCTGGGGCCGGAGCTGGGCGGGCAGGGATTCGGTGCGGTCAAGCTGACGCTGATCAACGAGATCCTGGGCCGCAGCCAGTGGGCGCCGATCGTGTTCGGGACGCAAGCGCCCGACACCGGCAACGCCGAGATCATCGCCCGCTTCGGAACCCAGGAACAGAAGGACCGCTACCTGGCGGGCCTGCTGTCCGGGGAAATCTTCTCGTGCTTCTCGATGACCGAGCCGCAGGGCGGCGCGGATCCGCGGGTCTTCACCACCCGCGCCGTCCGTGACGGCGACGACTGGGTCATCACTGGGCGAAAGTACTTCTCCTCCAACGCCTCCGTCGCCTCGTTCTTCATCGTCGTCGCGATCACCGATCCCGACGTGCCGGTCCATACCGGCGCGTCGACGTTCCTGATCCCCGCCGGCACCGAGGGGCTGGTCCTGGAAGCCAATCACCACCTGGTTGGGGCCGACCCGCACGAACCGGGCCATTCGCTGGTGCATTACAACGATGTGCGGGTGCCCGCCGACGCGTTGCTCGGCGAGCCCGGCCAAGGCTTTTTGATTTTGCAGACCCGGCTGGCCGGCGGGCGCCTGCATCACGCGATGCGCTCCATCGGGATGGCGCAACGCGCCGTCGAGATCATGTCCCGCCGGGCGAAAAGCCGCTTCACCCAAGGCAGTCTGCTGGCCGACAAGCAACTGGTCCAGGAGTTCGTCGCCGATTCCTACACCGAGCTGATCCCGTTCCGGCTGACCGTGCTGCACGCCGCGTGGCTGATCGACAACGGCGACGAGCGCGCCGCACGCGCCGAGATCGCTGCGTGCAAGATCCTGGCATCGCAGGCGCTCAAATCGATTGCCCTGCGGGCCATTCAAGTGCACGGGGCGCTGGGGCTGACCGACCAGTTGCCACTGGTCAGCGTCCTGCTGGGCGGCATCGCGCTGGGCCTGGCCGACGGGCCGACCGAGGCGCACAAGGTCAACCTGGCCCGGATGCTGCTGAAGGGTTACGAGGCCGAGGAGGGTGACTGGCCCAGCGAGATGCTCGACGTGCGGCGCGCGGCCGCGCGCGCCAAATACGGTGAGCTCGTTGACCTCTAACCGGGTGACCGCCGCGGTCGAGCGGGCACTGGATGACCGCCAACGGGAGGCCACCGAGGAGGTGGAACGCATCCTGGCCGCCGCGGTGCGAGTCATGGAACGCGTCGCACCCGAACCGCCGCGGGTCAGCGACATCGTCGCCGAGGCGGGTTCGTCGAACAAGGCGTTTTACCGCTATTTTGCCGGCAAGGACGATCTGATCCTGGCGGTCATGGAACGCGGCGTGGCCATCGTGGTCTCCTACCTCGAGCACCAGATGGCCAAGGAATCCGAGCCGCGCGACAAGGTCGCGCGGTGGATAGAGGGCACGCTCGCCCAGGTGGCCGACCCGCACCTGATCAGCATGACCCGCGCGGCGGCCGGCCAGATGTCGGCCGGTACCAGCTGGCGCGCGGCCGACCAGGAGATGATGCGGCCGCTTCGCGAGCTTCTGGTTGAACCCGTTGCGGCGCTGGGCAGTAGCGACGTCGACCGCGATGTCCAGGCGGTGTTCAGCTGCACCGCCGCGACCATGCGCCGCTATGTGGGCTCGGCCGAGGAGCCCGGCCCCGACGACATCGCACACGTGGTGCGGTTCTGCTTACGTGGGCTGGAGGCCGGTTGATGCGCGCGGTGATCTGTCGTTCCTACGGCACTCCCGAGGACCTGGTGATCGACGACGTGCCCGATCCCGTTGCGGCCCCGGGACAGTTGCTGGTGCGGGTCCGCGCGGCCGCGGTCAACTTCCCCGATGTCCTGTTTATCGCCGGGAAATACCAGGTCAAGATTCCACCGCCGTTCATCCCCGGCAATGAGATCGCCGGGGAGGTCATCGCCGCCGGTGACGGTGCACGGTTCCATCCCGGACAACGGGTTTCCGGAACCACATTCGGGGCGTTCGCCGAAAAGGCGCTGCTCGACGCGAGTCAGGCCGAGCTGGTGCCCGACGACGCCGACTTCGCCTCGGCCGCGGCGTTCGGCGTCACCTACCGCACCGCCTATCACGCCCTGCGCTCGACGGCCGCTGTCAAACAAGGAGATTGGGTGGTCGTGCTCGGCGCCGCGGGCGGCGTGGGGCTGGCGGCGGTCGACCTGGCGGTCGCGATGGGGGCCCGGGTGCTGGCGGCGGCGTCGAGCGCGGAGAAGCTCGAGCTGTGCCGGCACCGCGGCGCCGAGGCGACCGTGGACTACGACCGCGAGGACCTGAAAGTGCGGATCCGTGCGCTCACCGGCGACAGTGCCCGCGTGGTGCTGGACCCGGTGGGCGGATCGTATTCGGAACCGGCGCTGCGCGGGCTCGCGCGTGGCGGCACCTTCGTGACGCTGGGTTATGCGGCCGGCACCATCCCGGCGATTCCGCTGAATCTCATTCTGCTCAAAGACATCTGTGTGCGCGGCATGGAGATCCGCACGTTCATGACCGACCGGCCCGACGACGCTGTCCGCGACCTCAAGGAGTTGGCGCAGATGTTCGCCGCCGGTACCGTGCGGCCGTACATCGGCGCACGATTTCCGCTGTCTGAGACAGCAGCGGCCTTGCGGCATGTGGCCGACCGCAAGGTGCTGGGCAAGGTGGTGATCGACGTCGCGTGATGCCGCGTCACGGCGTGACGATGTTGAAATTCGGGTCGGGCCCGTCGAGCACACTCAGCAGGGCCTGCAGCGCGCTCTGATCACCGGTGAGGTCAAGGCCGGGCGAGCTGAAGTCGCCCATCACCACGGCCAGGAGCCGAATCTTGGTGGCCAGCTTGATCGTCACGGTCGCCGTCGAGGGCTCGGGCGCCACCTTACGGCGAACGAGCACCCCATTGCGCAGGGTGAGCCGGTAGTTGGCCGCGGTGTCGGCGAAGGCGATATCGATGGCGATGTTCAGATCCCAGCTGCGTGGGCCGTTGACCCGAATCGCCAAACCGTCGAAAATCTGCTCCGGTGTCAGTTGGGCCATCATGGTGGGAGAGGCGACCTGAGCCGCGGTGCCGAAGTTTCCGTCGCGCAATTCCGTTGCGCCGCTGAGGAAAAAGTTGCGCCAGGTCGCGTTTTCGGCACCGTACGCCAGCTGCTCGAGGGTATCCGAGTACAGCGCGCGGGCGCCCGCGTGCTCGCTGTCGGTGAAGATAGCGTGGTCCAACGGCGTTGCGGCCCAACGGAAGTCTCCGGTGTCGAACGCCTCCCTGGCGAGGTCGACGACGCGGTCGATCCCGCCGATCGCCGCGACATACCGGGGCGCCAGCGCCTCGGGCGGATGGGGCCACAGCCGGCCGGGGTTGCCGTCGAACCAACCCATGTAGCGCTGGTAGATCGCCTTGACGTTGTGGCTCACCGATCCGTAGTAACCGTGGGTATGCCAGGCCTGCTCGAGAGCCGGTGGCATCTGGAACATTTCGGCTATCTCGACACCGGTGTGGCCCTGGTTGAGCAATCGCAGCGTCTGGTCGTGCAGGTACGCGTACATGTCGCGTTGCAGCGACAGGAACGCGACGATGCTGTCCCGTCCCCACGTCGGCCAATGGTGGGAGGCGAATACGACGTCGGCGCGATCGGCAAACGTGTCAATCGCTTCGGTGAGATAACCGGACCAGGCGTGCGGGTCACGCACCAGCGCGCCGCGCAGGGTCAGCAGATTGTGCAGATTGTGCGTGGCGTTCTCGGCCATGCACAGGGCGCGGAAACGTGGGAAATAAAAATGCATTTCGGCGGGCGCCTCGGTGCCCGGCGCCATCTGGAATTCGATCTCCACGCCGTCGATGGTGTGCGTTTCGCCCGTGGTGCGAATGTCGATGGTGGGCACGATGACGGCGACCTCGCCGGTGGACGGCGCTTGTCCCAGCCCGCAGCCGACCTGATCCATGGGCCCACGAGGCAGCAAGGCGCCGTACATGTAGGTCGCCCGTCGCGTCATTGCCGGTCCGGCATAGACGTTTTCCTGCACCGCGTGCTCGATGAAGCCCTCCGGCGCCAGCACGGCCACCGCACCGGCGTCTACGTCCTGCTCCGAGGTGACGCCCAATACGCCGCCGAAATGGTCGACGTGGCTGTGGGTGTAGATCACCGCGACGACGGGGCGCTCGCCACCTCGGTGGGTGCGATACAGCGCCAGCGCCGCCGCGGCCACCTCCGCGGACACCAGGGGGTCGATGACGATGATGCCGTTGTCGGATTCCACGAAGGTGATGTTCGAGATGTCGAAGCCCCGGACCTGATAGATGCCGGGCACCACTTCGTAGAGCCCTTGCTTGGCGGCCAGCGTCGACTGTCGCCAAAGGCTGGGGTGAACCCAGGCCGGGGCGGGACCACCCAGGAACGAGTACGCGTCGTTGTCCCACACCACCCGTCCGTCGGCCGCTTTGATCACGCATGGGGACAGTGCGGCAATGAATCCGCGATCGGCGTCGGCGAAATCCGTTTTGTCATGGAAAGGCAGATCGTGGTCGCCATGGGCCGACTCGATGACTGCGCTGGGAGGCTTGTGGTCCACCGTCATACCTTGCCATTAATGCGGCTCCAACCAAGGTGATTCCGACGGCTTTTCGCAGTCTGATCAATGAACACAGCAACAATATCTGCGGGCTCTGGATCCCGACCCGGTTAGCCCGCATACTGCCCAGGCGGCCCTCAATGCCGAGGACCGCAACTTTCGGGCAAAGGAGAACAGGTGAAGCGTCAACTGACGGTCGCGGTGGCTGGAGCGGCCATTCTTGCCGCGGGTATTTCCGGCTGTTCGAGTAACAAATCGAATGGCGTTTCGACCTCGGTGCCGGGAGGCTCCGTGTCGGCCGGCGGCAATAACTCGTCGAAGGTCATCATCGACGGCAAGGACCAGAACGTCCGGGGCACCACTATTTGCACCAAAGCTGGCGGCAATATCTCAATTGCGGTCGGTGGGAACACCACCGGGATCAGCGTCGTGCTCGCCGACGCCGATCCGCTCGCGGTGAAGGCGGTCCAGCTCGGCAACGTCAACGGCGTGACGCTTCAATACGCGCAAGGGGGCCAGGGCAACGCCTCGGCCGCCAAGGACGGCAATACCTACAAGATCACCGGCAGCGCCACCGGCGTCGACATGGCAAACCCCATGCAGCAGGTGAACAAGCCCTTCGAAATAGACGCGACTTGCTCCTGACCTAAAGATCGGCAGCGGGCGGTTGCCATCCGTTGGGTGGCAACCGCACCGTGAACTCGGTCCGGCCCGGCGCGCTGTCCACCGCGATAGTCCCGTTGTGCGCCTTGACAACCGCCGACACGATCGCCAGGCCCAGCCCGGTGCTGCCGCCCTTGCGGGAACGTGACGAGTCACCGCGGGCGAACCGTTCGAAGACCTCGGATTGCAACGCCGACGGGATGCCGGGCCCGTTGTCGATGACCTGCAGCACGGTGTGCGTCGGCTCGGCACTCAGCCGGGTCGTCACGACGGTGCCCGCGCCGGTATGGACCCGGGCGTTGGCAAGCAGATTGGCCAGCACCTGGTGTAGCCGCGCCGCGTCCCCGGTGACGACCACCGGCTCCTCGGGTAAGTCGAGTTCCCATTGATGATCTGGCCCGGCGACGTGAGCGTCGTTGACCGCATCCACCGCCAACCGCGACAGATCCACCGGTTCGCTTTCCAGCGGCCGGCCGGAGTCCAGCCGGGCGAGCAGCAGCAGGTCCTCGACAAGGCGCGTCATCCGCTCGGTCTCCGACGCCACCCGGCTCATCGCCTGCGCCACCGCCTCACGGTCGTCGCCCATCCGTTGGGTCAGTTCGGTATAGCCGCGGATCGCCGCCAGCGGCGTGCGCAGCTCGTGACTGGCGTCGGCGACGAATTGGCGAACCCGCGTCTCGCTGGCCTGCCGCGCCGACAGCGCCGCGGCGATGTGGTCCAGCATCTGGTTGAGGGCCGCGCCGAGTTGACCCACCTCGGTGGAGGGGTTCGCATCGGATTCGCGCACCCGCATCGGGAGTTCGACCTCGCCGCGCGCCAACGGCAGGCCGGCGACCTCGCTCGCAGTTTGCGCGACGCGGCGCAGCGGCGCAAGGGCCCTCCTGATGATGATCACACCGGCCGTGGTCGCGGCGACCAGCGCGATGACGGTGACGATCCCGAAGATGACCAGCATCCGCATCAGGGTGGTGTCGATATTGGCCATCGACAGGCCGGTGACGATGACGTCGCCGCCGTTACGGCTCGGGGCCGCGACCACCCGGTAGCGACCCAGCCCGTCGAGGTCCAGGGTCACCGGCTTGCGGCTGCCGGCGATCCCGGACAGCTGCTGCTGGGCGGTCGCGGTCAGCTCGGCCCGGTCACCGCTGCTCGTGGTGTAGCCGGCGTCCACCGTGTTTCCGTGGCTGACCACCGCCGCCACCATGCCCGCCGGCTGGCCCGGGGCGTCCAGGAATCGCGGACCGGGACCCGGCCTCGGATAGACGTGCTGATGCCGCCAGCTCGAGTGCGGCGGCTCGGGGTACATGAGCGCCGAACGGTAGGAGGTGCCGGCGAGCTGCCCGTCGAGCTGGGCCACCAGGTGGTGCAGCAGCGCCAGTTCGGTCGCCGCGGTGATGCCCACGCAGACGATGGCCAGGACGACGATCTGACCGACCAGCAGCCGCAGCCGAAGGGACCAGACCCTTCGCGTGTCAGCGGGCCGGCTTGAGGACATAACCCGCGCCGCGCAGCGTGTGGATCATCGGTTCCCGGCCGTTGTCGATCTTCTTGCGCAGGTAGGAAATGTAGAGCTCGACGATGTTGGACCGGCCGCCGAAGTCGTAGCTCCAAACCCGGTCCAGGATTTGGGCTTTACTCAGCACCCGCTTGGAGTTGCGCATCATGAATCGCAACAGCTCAAACTCGGTGGAGGTCAAGGAGATTGGCTCACCCGCCCGGGTGACCTCGTGGCTGTCCTCGTCGAGCACCAGGTCACCGACCACCAGTTGCGCGCCGCTGTCCACCGTCGTCACCCCGGTGCGACGCAACAGCGCGCGCAGGCGCAGCACGACCTCTTCGATGCTGAACGGCTTGGTGACATAGTCGTCACCGCCCGCCGTCAAGCCGGCGATGCGGTCTTCCACGGCGTCCTTGGCGGTCAGCAGCAGCACGGGCAATTGCGGGTTCTCTTCGCGAAGTTTGTGCAAGACATCGAGGCCGCTCATGTCGGGCAGCATCACGTCCAGGACAACCACGTCGGGCCGCTGCGAGCGGGCGGAAGCGATCGCCGATGCACCGTCACCGGCGGTGGAGATGTTCCAGCCCTCATACCGCAGTGCCATTGACACCATGTCGGCCAGGACGGATTCGTCATCTACGACCAAAACATTGATGGGGTTGCCGTCCGCACGGCACATGACAACCCGCTCTACCGAGGCTCGGGGCTGCGTCACAAGTTCCAGTATCCGCCGCCGGCTGAGCCGCGCCTATGCCAAACCTATGTGTGTCCTGTGAAACAAATCGCGCGACTGCTGAGCAGTCGCGCGATCCGTTCTTCAGTCAAGCCGTTAGTACCAATAGCGCCGGCCGGCGACCGGACGGCCGACCGAGCCGAGGATCCACAGGATCGCACCGATGACCAACAGCACGATGCCCAGCGTGGTCAGGATGGGTACGTGGAAAACGAATCCGAGAATAAGCAGGACTATCCCTAAGATAACCATGTCGACTTCCTTTTGAGTGAGCGGTTAGAGGTTGATCGATTGCATTGAACTTGGTTGCGGCAGATGGCAATCCGTAACTTTCGGATTGACACCGAAGTAATTCAAGGGTCCGGCGATCACGGTCACCGCAACCGTGCCCGCCGAGGCGCATGATGTGTTGTCGTTTTTGAAGTAGTCGCGCTGCCACGCCGCGAAGACTCCGATCAGCAACCACACCAACGCAACCGTTCCGATGATCCCGCTGCCACGCATCGTGACCTCCAATGTGGACGAGAAAGAAGTTTCTCGTGGACGTGATGTTACCCATTCGACTTATGTCTAAACATGCATTGGGTTATGCGGCAGTGCTTGTCGGCGCCGCTCGCAGCGTCAGAGGTGGTCGGCGAGCCAGGTCGCGGCCCGCTTCTTCGACGCCCGGGACAACCAGGCGTCCTGAATCAGCTCAGCTAATTCGGTTCTGCTGATTTCACCCAGCCGACTGGCCCGCACCAGGACCGACGGGTGCCCGTCGAAGTGGTCCGTGGTGAAAAACGGTGACCCGGGATCGGACACCAACGCCAGCTTGTCGCTCTCCGATCCCACCCAGAGCATGACCACGTCCGCATAGCGTTCGCCGGTGTCCGGATCGGTCGCATCCGGTCGGGGCGTGCGGAAGAAAACGAACGACTTCCCGCCCACCTGGTAAATGGCGTTGCCCTTGGGGCCCTCCAGGCGCTGAACGTGCGGCATCGCCGCGGCGAGCTCGTGCACATCGCCGAGCCGGGCGCGTCGAGCAGGCATATCCGCGAGGGTACCGACCACCGTGGTCGCCCTCATCGCCGCGGCGAGACGCTTTGCGGCGCTACAGGTCTAAGCCTCGCGGAGATCAGCCCGCGTCCGCTGCGCGGACACGTAGAGGGTGGGAGGCATCGAGTCCTCCGCGCCCTGCGGGACGCTGCGGCCGTACCGCGCCATCAACTCCGCGAACGACGCCGTCGTGACGTCCCAGCCGCGGTCGCGCAGCCAGGCGTCGACGGGCGTGCGTTCCTCCGCGTACCAGAGGTCGTCGAAGTCGGTGATCTCGGCGTTGACCAGTTCGGCGGCCGCGGCCCGCATCCGGCGCATGTCGTCGCGCTGGCGCTGCACCCGGCCAGGGTCGGTGAAGCCCGAGTCGGGCACGTTGGACGCCAGCCAACTGCCCTGAACGCTCAGCGCATCGATCCGTTCGAACAGCAGGTCCTGGGCCTGCGCGGGCAGGTAGCGAACCAGTCCCTCGGCCGACCAGACCGCAGGCTTGGAGGCATCAAATCCCGCCTCCTGCAATGCTTTCGGCCAATCCTGGCGCAGGTCGATCGGAACGTTGACCAGCCGCGCCTTGGGCTGCGCCCCGTGCTCACGCAGCGTCTTGGATTTGAACTCGAGCACCTTCGGCTGGTCGAGCTCGTAGACGACCGTCCCGTCGGGCCACGGGAGCCGCCAGCTGCGTGCGTCCAGGCCGGCCGCCAAGATCACCACCTGCCGAACGCCGGCATCCGCGGCGCCGAGGAAGAACTCGTCGAAGAACGCCGTCCGGGTCGCCATGAAGTCGACCATCAGCTGAAGGCGATTACGCAGGTCCGGCTCGATGTCGCCCGCCTTGGCCAGCAGCGCCGGATCGGCGTAGATGCTCCACATACCCTCGCCCGCGGCGTCGACGAACACCCGCGCGAACGGATCGTTGATCAGTGGGTTCTCGCTCTCGGTTTCGGCCGCGCGAGCAGCGGCGACACCCAGCGCCGTGGCACCCACGCTCTGAGTGATCTCCCAAGAATCATTGTCGGTCCGCGGCATCGCCAGTTTCCTTCCCCAGAAAGTAAGTTATGCACACTATTCTTCCAGCCGCCGCCGCTCGGGGCCGCGCGTCGACCCTGCCCTAGTCTTTTTCCCAGACGGTCCACAGGTTGCAAGGGAGTGCCATGACGTCCACCCCGCGTTCGCCGCAGGAGGTGTTCGCCCACCACGGCACCGCACTGGCCGCTGGCGACCTCGACGAGATCGTCGTCGACTACGCCGAGGATTCGGTGGTGCTCAGCCCCGCGGGAATCGCCCGCGGCAAGGATGCCATCCGGACCGTCTTCGCGACGTTGCTCGCCGAGCTTCCGGATGCGGAGTGGGACTTGCTAACTCAGCTTTTCGACGGGGACGTGCTGTTCCTTCAGTGGTCCGCCGATTCTGCTGTCAACCGGGTGGACGACGGTGTGGACACCTTCGTGTTCCGTGACGGCATGATCCGAGCGCAGACCGTCCGATACACGCCGCACCCGAAGGGCTGAGCAGTGGATTACGTGAATCTGGAAGCCGTAGCGGAGTGGATGTCCGGGCAGGGGCTCGGCGAGGGGCCGCTACAGGACGTTTCCAATGTCACCGGCGGAACCCAGAATGTGATGCTGCGATTCACCCGGGCCGGCCGGCCGTACGTGCTGCGGCGCGGGCCACGACACCTGCGCCCGCGCAGCAACACCGTGATCCTACGGGAGACGAAAGTCCTTGCCGCACTGGCGGGCTCCGACGTCCCCCATCCCCACCTGATCGCCGCCTGCGAGGACCCGAGCGTGCTGGGCGACGCCGTCTTCTATCTGATGGACCCGGTCGACGGCTTCAACGCGGGCGAAGGCCTGTTACCGCTGCACGCCGGCGATGCCAGGGTGCGCCACGGCATGGGCCTGTCGATGGCCGACGCGCTGGCCAAGCTGGGCGCGGTCGACCACGTCGCGGTGGGTCTCGCGGATTTCGGCAAGCCCGAGGGCTTCCTGGAACGTCAGGTGCCGCGCTGGCTCTCGGAGCTGGAGTCCTACAACGAGTACGACGGTTACCCCGGGCCGGACATCCCCGGCATCGAGGAGGTGTCGGCCTGGCTGGACCGGCACCGGCCGGCCACCTGGACGCCCGGGATCATGCACGGCGACTACCACGCCGCCAACGTGATGTTCTCGCGCACCGGGCCGGACGTGGTCGCGATCGTCGACTGGGAGATGTGCACCATCGGCGACCCGCTGCTGGATCTTGGCTGGTTGCTGGCCACCTGGCGCCAGTCCGACGGATCGAGCGTCTTCAGCCACGCGCTGGGCGGCCAGGACGGATTGGCCAGCACCGACGAGCTCTTCGAGCGCTACGCCGCCAACACCACCCGCGACCTGTCCCACATCACCTGGTACACCGTGCTGGCCTGCTTCAAGCTCGGGATCGTGATCGAGGGGACGCTGGCCCGGGCCTGCGCCGGCAAGGCGGAGAAGGAGGTCGGCGACCAGTTGCACGCGGCCACGGTGCATCTGTTCGAGCGAGCGCTGGGCCTCATCTCCACCAAGGGATGACCTACTAACATCTCCTCACGTGCCGCCTTATCCCGAGGAACCGGATTACTACTCCGAGCCCACCGCGGCCGCGCGGTACGGCGGGTATTACGAGCCCGAGCCACAGCCGCCGGAGCCCCCGACGCCGTGGTACCGCCGTCCGGCGGCACTGGTCGCGGCCGGCGCCATCGGGGTGATCCTGTTGGCCGCGTTGTTGTACGCGGTGGTCAAGCTCACCAGCGGCTCGCCTGCGCCCGCCCCCGCCACGACGACGCCCGTCCCGTCCACCACCGCGCCGGTGACCACCACGGAGCGGGCGCCGCGGCATCACGGGGGCGGCGGCGGCGGTGGCGCGCCGACCGAGACGGTGACCGAGACGGCCCCGCCGCCGAGCACCGACACTCCTACGACGACGGAGCCGCCCATCACGGCCGCACCGAGCACGGAGACCAGCACCGTCACGCAGACCGTGACCGAACCGCCCCGCCGGGGGCCGTTCCAGCCGTTCCAGCCGCGCCCTTAGCGCGGGCGACGTGCACGCGAGCGGCGGCCTGCTCCGCCCGGCATCGGCAGCGGATGCGGCTGCGTGCCTTGCCATTTACCGGCCGTATGTCGAGCACACGGTCATCAGCTGGGAAACCGACGTGCCAACCGAAATTGAGATGGCCGCGCGGATCGCCGCCGCCCAGGTGAGCCACGAATGGCTTGTCCTGGAACGCGATCACCGGGTGATCGGCTTCGCCTACGGGCACGCCTTCAATCGCCTTGCCACCTACCAGTGGTCGATCGAGACCGGGATCTACCTCGACACCGGCCATCGCCGCACCGGCGGGGGGCGCGCGCTCTACGCGGAGCTACTGCGCAGGCTCACCGAGCGGGGTTACCGGCAGGCGTTCGCCGGTATCACGCAGCCCAACGAGGCCAGCAATGAATTCCACCGGTCTTTCGGGTTCACCGAAGCGGGCCTATACCGGCGCGTCGCGTGGAAACACGACGGCTGGCACGACGTCGCGTGGCTGCAGCTCGACCTGGTCGCTGCCGAGCCGGATGAAGTACCCGGCCCGATCATTGCGCCGGGCCGGGTGCGCGGGTCCGGGGCTTAGCCGCCGGCGCCGCCACCGCCCAGGAAACCCCCACCGGCGCCACCACCGACGAACCCGCCACCGGCGCCGCCGCCCAGGAAACCGCCGCCCGCGCCACCACCGATTTGCTCAATGCTGATTGTCATGGGCGGAAGGTACCGACGGAAAACCGCGCCCACAAGGAACTGGGTCTTAACGATTCAAATCATTTTGGGTTGCTGAGACCTGCCGAGCGCGCCCGAAGGGATTCGAACCCCTAACCTTCTGATCCGTAGTCAGATGCTCTATCCGTTGAGCTACGGGCGCCTGTTCTTCAGTTGTCGTTCCGTGTAGCCGCTAAAGGATCTAGCGGAGGCGAGAGGATTTGAACCTCCGGTCCCCTTTGAGGGGGACAACTCATTAGCAGTGAGCCCCATTCGGCCGCTCTGGCACGCCTCCCTTGGACTTTCTGAGGGTACCGACCCCTTTCCGGTCTCGCGGAACCGGCCATACTGTACACAGTTGGCACGTAAACTGTCGAAGTGACTGCCCGCCTGCGTAACGAACTGGCCGGATTGCCAGTGTATGTGCCCGGCAAGAACGTGCCGGGCTCAATCAAACTGGCCAGCAACGAGACCGTGCACGGCCCGCTGCCCAGCGTGCACGCGGCAATCGAGCGGGCGGTTGCCGTGGTCAACCGCTACCCGGACAACGCCAGCGTGGACCTCAAGGCCGCGCTCGCGATGCACCTGGGTTCCGACGTCGCGCCCGAACAGATCGCGGTCGGTAGCGGTTCGGTCACCTTGTGCCAGCAGCTGGTTCAGATCACCTCCGCGGCCGGTGACGAGGTGATGATCGGCTGGCGCAGCTTCGAGTGCTACCTGCCCATCATCCAGGTGTCCGGCGCGACCACCGTCAAAGTGCCGCTGACCGACCACACACACGACCTCGACGCGATGCGCGCCGCGATCACCGACCGCACCCGGCTGATCTTCGTGTGCAACCCGAACAATCCGACGTCCACTGTCGTCGACCCGGACGCGCTGACGCGATTCGTCGAGACCGTTCCGCCGCACATCCTGATCGCCATCGACGAGGCCTACGTCGAATACATCCGCGACGGCATGCTGCCCAACAGCCTGGAGCTGGCCCTGACGCACAGCAACGTCGTTGTGCTGCGGACTTTTTCGAAGGCCTACGGGCTGGCGGGGCTGCGCTGCGGTTACGCGGTGGGCCACCCGGACCTGATCACCGCGCTGGACAAGGTCGTCATGCCGTTCGCGGTGACGAACGTCGCACAGGCGGCCGCCATCGCGTCGCTCGAGGCCTCCGACGAGCTGATCGCCCGGACCGACGCGCTGGTGATCGAGCGCACCCGGGTAAGCGACGCCCTGCGCGACGCCGGATTCGAACTGCCCCCGTCGCAGGCCAACTTCGTCTGGCTGCCGCTGGGCGAGCGCACCATGGACTTCACCGATCAGGCCGCCGACGCGCGCCTGGTGGTGCGGCCGTTCGCGGCCGAAGGCATCCGTGTCACCATTGGGGCGCCGGAGGAGAACGACGCCCTGCTGCGTTTCGCCTGCGACTGGATCGCCCGCACCGAATCGTAAGGAGCCGCCCCGTGGACCTCGCGCGGAAGAAGTTCACCGAGTTCAAAGAGCGCAGCGGCGACATCGCGGATTCCGAGCTCGACGAATTCTGGGCCGAACTTTCGCCCGCGACGATCGACGGCATGCTCGGCGAGTGGAAGGGCGGCGAGTTCCAGACCGGCCACAAGATGAACGGCCAACTGGAAAAGGCCGGCTGGTACGGCAAGACCTTCAAGTCCGTCCGCGACGTGCAGCCGCTCGTTTGCCTGGACGCCGACGGCAACAAGTTCTCCAACGTGGAGATGGGCAAGGGCGAAGCCAGCCTGTGGCTGGAGGACTTCCGCGGCGAAGTCACCGCCACCATGGTTTACGACGGCCAGCCGGTGCACGATCACTTCAAGAAGATCGACGACGACGCCGTGATGGGCATCATGAACGGCAAGGGCGTCCGGGACAACGGCAAGTACTACTACTTCTACCTGGAACGCGAGCGGTAGTCGCTCGGCGAATGCCGCGCTACCCCGCCGGATTGCGGCCGGTGAATGCGACCAACTGCTCGAGCGCGCCGGCGTCCGCCGGGACGTCGACCGGGTCGTCGAATCCGGCTTGGCCGCGTAACTCCGGCCTGATGATCTGACGGGCCAGCCCCAGCACGTACTCGGACAGCGGCTCGGGAGCGTGGATGTCGCGCCCCACCGCGGCGGCATAATCCCAAGCGTGGACCAGGAATTCGATCGACAGGATGCCGCACGCGCTGTTCGCGGGTAACTCGCCCTTACCGAACGGCACCGATCCGTTTAGGCCGTGGCGGTGCCACGCGTCCAGCGCGGGCCGAGCCGCAACGATCACCTGGCGCTCGACCGAATCGCCTTCCGCGCGCTCCGGAATCTCCGCGCCCACCATGCCCCCGAGCGCCGAGATCGAGTTCAGCAGGTGCCCGGTGAGCGCCGACACGTCGAATTCCGCGCACGGCGTCCGGCGCGACAGGTCGTCGGCGGCGATGGTGTGCAGGACCCGCTGCAGCACCCCCAGGGTGTCCTCGGCGCTGTGCAGCTCGTCGGTGGGCGAGGAATGCGGTCCGGGTCGCAAGTCAGGAGCCATATTCGCCACGCTACGGTCTCGATATGGGCCAAGCATACGAATCCGTCACCGTCGAGACGAAAGACCACGTCGCCCAGGTGACACTGATCGGACCGGGCAAGGGCAACGCGATGGGACCGGCCTTCTGGTCGGAGATGCCGGAGCTGTTCGCGGCGCTGGACGACGACCCCGAGGTGCGGGCCATCGTGCTGACCGGCTCGGGCAAGAACTTCAGCTACGGCCTGGACGTGCCGGCGATGGGTGGCTCGTTCACCCCGCTGCTGTCCGGCGACGCGCTGGCCGGCCCGCGCGCGGTGTTCCACCGCGAGGTCAAGCGCATGCAGGGCGCGATCACCGCGGTCGCCGACTGCCGGACCCCAACCATTGCCGCGGTGCACGGCTGGTGCATCGGCGGCGGCGTCGACCTGATCTCCGCGGTGGACATCCGCTACGCCAGCGCCGACGCCAAGTTCTCGGTGCGTGAGGTCAAGCTCGCCATCGTCGCCGACGTCGGCAGCCTGGCCCGCCTGCCCTTCATCCTGAACGACGGACACCTGCGCGAGCTGGCGCTGACGGGCAAAGACATCGATGCGGCCCGCGCCGAGAAGATCGGTCTGGTCAACGACGTGTACGCGGACGCCGACGCCACTCTGGCCGCGGCGCACGCCACCGCCGCGGAGATCGCCGCCAATCCCCCGCTGACCGTGCACGGCGTCAAGGACGTCCTCGACCAGCAGCGCACCGCCGCGGTCTCGGAGAGCCTGCGGTATGTGGCGGCCTGGAACGCGGCCTTCTTGCCGTCCAAGGACCTGACGGAGGGCATCTCGGCGACGTTCGAGAAGCGCCCGCCGCAGTTCACCGGCGAATAACCGGGCGCCACGTACCCTCGCTGAGGTGACGACACCCGACGGCAAGATCCGCCTCCCGGCAGACCTGGACTCCGTGACGGCGATCGGCGCCGAGGACCACTCCGAAATCGACGGCGCCGCCGTCGACCGGATCTGGCAGGCCGCCCGGCATTGGTACAGCGCCGGCTTCCATCCCGCCATCCAGCTCTGCATCCGCCGGCACGGCCGCGTCGTACTGAACCGCGCGATCGGGCACGGCTGGGGCAACGCCCCGAGCGATCCGCCCGACGCGGAGAAGATCGCGGTCACGCCGGACACACCGTTCTGCGTGTACTCGGCGGCCAAGGGCATCGCGGCGACCGTGGTGCACATGCTCGTCGAGCGCGGCGTCTTCTCGCTCGACGACCGGGTGTGCGAATACCTCCCCACGTTCAGCAGTCACGGCAAGGACCGGATCACCATCCGGCACGTGATGACACACAGCGCGGGACTGCCCTTCCCCACCGGCCCAAGGCCGGACGTGACCCGCGCCGACGACCACGAATACGCGCAACAGAAGCTGGGCGAGTTGCGGCCCCTCTACCGTCCCGGGCTGATCCACATGTACCACGCGCTGACCTGGGGCCCCCTGGTCCGCGAGATCGTGTACGCGGCCACCGGCAAGGAGATTCGCGAGATCCTGGCCACCGAGATCCTCGACCCACTCGACTTCCGCTGGACCAACTTCGGCGTCGCGAAGGAGGACGTCCCGCTGGTCGCGCCGAGCCACGCCACCGGGCGGACGCTGCCGCCGGTGGTCGCCCAGATCTTCCGCAAGGCGATCGGCGGAACCGTGCACGAGATGATCCCGTACACCAACTCCCCGGCGTTCCTGACCACCATCATCCCGTCGTCCAACACGGTGTCGACCGCGCAGGAGATGTCGCGGTTCGCCGAGATATGGCGCCGCGGAGGCGAACTCGACGGCGTGCGGGTGATCAGTCCCGAGACCATGTACGGCGCGGTGACCGAATGCCGAAGGCTACGACCGGATTTCGCGGTCGGATTGCAACCGGCCCGCTGGGGCACCGGTTACATCCTGGGTACCAACAGGTGGGGCCCGTTCGGGCGCAACGCGCCGCACGCGTTCGGCAACCTGGGCCTGGTGAACATCGCGATCTGGGCCGACCCGGCGCGCGGACTGTCGGCCGGCGTGGTGAGCAGCGGCAAACCCGGACGGGATCCCGAAGCCCGCCGGTACACGGCCCTGCTGGACACGATCACCGCCGAAATTCCGACCGATTGATCGCGACGACAGTGGGAACACTGCCTGTCATGGCTACCTATCGAGTGCTCGACCCGAAGGGCGAGGTCGTCGCGACCAAGGACATCGAAAGCGCGGACGACGCACACGCATGGTTCGTCGACAACAAGGCCGACAACAGCGAGCTCGGCTGGCGCATGGAAGTCCAGCACGACGGCGAGTGGCATTTCTTCGACGACAGCGAGGGCGATCGAAGCTAGGTGTTTGTCCCCCGGCTCGTGGGGCAACCAACAAAGCATGGACTCGCAACGCTTCCGCAAACTGCTGGACGCACCGGGGCCGTTCGCTTCGGTGTATTTCGACGACTCACACGACACCCATGACGCCGAGGCGCGGCTCGAGCTGAAGTGGCGGGCGATCAAGGAGGAGCTGGAGCGACGGGGCGCCGGCGCGGCGGTCATCGGCCAGATCGAGGACGCGATCATGAATCTGCGCCCGCCGATCGGCCGCAGCGGGCGCGCGGTGATCGCGGGCGCCGACGGCGTGGCGATCAACGAGCACCTTGCCCGGCCCGCCGCCACCGACGTCGTTCGCGTCTCCGAATTACCCTATCTGGTACCGATTCTCGAGCAGAGCTTCGATCACCCGGACTACGTGCTGGCGGTCGTCGACCACAGCGGTGCCGACATCACCACCCACACCGGTGGGACGCTGCGCACCGAGACCGTCAACGGCGGCGGCTATCCCGTGCACAAATCCGCCGGCGCGGAGACCGCCGGCTACGGCGACCCCCAGTTGCGCACCGAGGAGGCCGGCCGCAAAAACGTGCGCGCCGTCGCCGACCGCGTCGCCGAGCTGGCCGACGACAAGGCGATCGAGGTGATCTTTGTGGTGGGTGAGGTGCGCTCGCGCTCCGATCTGCTCGCCGCACTGCCCGAACGCTTGCAGGAGCGTGCGGTGGCACTCGAGATCGGGGCACGGCACAGCGGTCACGACTTCGGCGAGATCGAACACGCCATCGAGGGCGAATTCGTCAAGCGCCAGCTGCGGACGATTGACAATGCGGCGCAGCGCTTTACCGCCGAGATCGGGCGGCAGTCCGGCCTGGCGGCCGAGGGACTCGGCGCGGTCTGCTCGGCGCTACGTCAGGGCGCGGTGGAGACACTGATCATCGGCGACATCGGCGATGCGACCGTCGTCGCGGACGAGGGTCTGACCACGATCGCGCCCGACGAGAACGTGCTGTCCGAGCAGGGCGCCGCTCCCGCCAAGACGCTGCGGGCCGACGAGGCGCTGCCGTTCTCGGCGATCTCGGTCGGCGCCGCCCTGGTGCGCACCGACGAGCGGATCTCCCCGGCCGACGGCGTGGGCGCGGTGCTGCGCTACGCGCCGACGCTGCATCAGAGCGTCGACCGGTAAGAGCGGTGGCGGAGGGATTTGAACCCCCGGACGGTTTTAGCCGTCTCTCGCTTTCAAGGCGAGTGCATTAGGCCGCTCTGCCACGCCACCGCTGATTAGGGTAGCCGGACTCGGTAGCGTGGCCGCCATGCGCGCCATCGTCGCCGAATCCTCCGATCAACTCTCTTGGCAGGAAGTGCCGGACGTTTCCGCCGGGCGGGGTGAGGTCCTGGTCAAAGTCGCCGCCGCGGGCGTGAACCGCGCCGACCTGTTGCAGGCCGCCGGTAAATATCCGCCGCCGCCGGGAGCGAGCGAGATCATCGGCATGGAAGTGTCCGGTGTCATCGCCGATACCGGCTCCGGTGTCGCGGATTGGTCTGTCGGACAAGAGGTTTGCGCGCTACTCGCCGGGGGTGGGTACGCGGAGTACGTCGCCGTTCCCGCCGGCCAGCTGCTGCCGATTCCCGATGGCGTCGATCTGGTGGACGCGGCCGGGTTGCCGGAAGTGGCCTGCACGGTGTGGTCGAACCTGGTCATGACGGCGCATCTCGCCAAGGGGCAGCTGCTGCTGATGCACGGCGGGGCCAGTGGCATCGGCAGCCATGCCGTCCAGGTCGCCCGGGCGCTTGGTGCGCGGGTGGCCGTCACCGCCGGGTCGGCGGAGAAGTTGGAGTTCTGCCGCGAGCTTGGCGCGGAGATCGCCATCAACTACCGCGACGAGGACTTCGTCGCGCGCCTGCAGGAGTTCGGCGGCGCCGACGTGATCTTCGACATCATGGGCGCCTCCTATCTGGACCGCAACATCGACGCCCTGGCTACCGACGGGCAGCTCGTAATCATCGGCATGCAGGGCGGCATCAAGGGCGAGCTCAATATCGGCAAGCTGCTCGCCAAGCGGGCCCGCGTCATCGGCACCACGCTGCGGGGCCGCCCGGTGAGCGGACCGAACAGCAAGAGCGAGGTCGTGCAGGCCGTGACGGCCAAGGTGTGGCCGATGATCGCCGAGGGCCGCGTCCGCCCCATCATCGGCGCCCGCCTGCCCATCCAGCAGGCCGGCGAGGCGCATCAACAGCTGACGTCGAGCAAGGTGACCGGAAAGATCGTCCTGACGGTCTAGCCCAGGGACGCCAGCGCGCGCACCAACTGATCGACTTCGGCCGTCGTCGAGTAGTGCGCCAGCCCGACGGTGACCGCGCCACCGACGTCGTTGACGCCCAATACGTCCAGCGCGCGGGAACTTTCGTTGGTGACGGCCAGAATCCCGTTGTCCGCCAACCGCTGCACGACCCGCTCGGCGGGCACGCCGTTCAAGGCGAAACTGACCACCGGGATCCGCACCTCCGGGCGGCCGATCACCATCACCAACGGCAGCGAGCGCAACGACACCATCAGGTAGTCGTAGATCCGGTTCAAATACGACGTGGCGGATTGCATCGAGACGGCCAGGCGTTCGCGCCGGGTGCCACGTGCGGATTCGTCGAGCGACGCCAGGTACTCGATGCTGGCCACCACCCCGGCGAGCAGACCGAACTGATGCGCACCGATCTCGAGGCGCGCAGGCCCGACGGCCTTGGGATCCGGCGAGATGGAACTGAACGAGTTGAGCAATGCCTGGTCGCGGAACACGATCGCCCCGATCGGGGGGCCGCCCCACGCCGCGGCGTTCACCGCCACCACGTCGGCGTCGGTTTCCTTCATGTCGAGCAGCCGGTAGGGCGCCGCGGCGGAATGGTCGACGACCGCCAGGCCGCCGACATCGTGCACCAGCTTGGTCATCGCCCGCAGGTCGGTGACCGTGCCCAGCGTCCCGGAGGCCGAGGCGACGGCGACCAGCCTGGTCGACTTCCCGATCAACCCCTCCCACTGCCACGTCGGGAGCTCTCCGGTCTCGATGTCGATCTCGGCCCACTTGACCTTGGCGCCGTACCGGTGCGCCGCGCGCAGCCACGGGGCGATGTTGGCCTCGTCGTCCAGGCGGCTGACGATGACCTCATAGCCCAGGCCGGCCCGCGACGACGACGCCTCGGCCAGCGCGGCCAGCAGGATCGCCCGGTCGGCGCCCAGCACCACACCCGCGGGTTCGACGTTGAACAGATCGGCCACCGCGGCCCGCGCCGCCTCCAGAACGGCGGCACTGCGTTGCGCGGACGGGTGTGCGCCCACGGTGGTGGGACCGGACCTGCGGAAGGCCGTCGACACCGTGGTCGCGACGGAATCGGGGACCAGCATCCCGCTCGGGGCGTCGAAGTGTACCCACCCGTCACCCAGGGACGGATGCAGTCCGCGCACCCGGGCGACGTCATATGCCATGTGGGCCACCTTAGAGCTTCCGCTTTTTTGCGAAACTGTGACGGTAGCGGGTGCCACAGACGTTCCGGCCAGTTGGTGGCTCCCGAGCCAGGGCACCCGGCCAGCCATACTAGTCGAGTGGGGCTCTGGTTCGGAACGCTCATTGCATTGTTCTTGCTGTTAGCGCCCGGGGCGATCATCGCACGCATCAGTCAGTTGTCTTGGCCGGTGGCTGTCGCGGTCGGCCCGGCGCTGACCTACGGCGTGGTCGCGCTGGCCATTATTCCGTTTGGTGCCATCGGAATTCCGTGGAACGGCTGGACGGCGCTGGCGGCGCTGGCCGTGGTGTGCGCGCTGATGATCGGGCTACAACTGCTGCTCGCCCGCTACCGCGACCGCGACGCCGAGGCCCGCGGGGTGAGCCGTTGGCCCGCCGTCACGGTGGCGGCGGGCGTGCTGTTGGGCTCCCTGCTCATCATGTGGGCCGCCTACCGCGGCCTGGCCGCCCATTGGCAGACCATCCCGAGCACCTGGGACGCCGTCTGGCATGCCAACGAGGTGCGTTACATCCTGGACACCGGCCAGGCGTCGTCGACGCACATGGGCGAGCTGCGCAACGTCGAGACGCATAAGACGCTGTACTACCCGTCGGTGTTCCATGCCCTGGTCGCGGTGTTCTGCCAGCTGACCGGGGCGGCGCCCACCACCGGCTACACGCTGAGTTCGGTCGCCGCATCGGTGTGGCTGTTCCCCACCAGCGCGGCGATGCTCACCTGGCATCTGCTGCGGCCGCGCACCACCGAATGGCGCTGCGCCGGGGCGGCGGCCACCGCGGCCGCGCTGTCGGCGTCGTTCACCGCGCTGCCTTATGTCGAGTTCGGCGTCGCCGCGATGCCCAACCTGGCGGCCTATGGGGTCGCAGTGCCTGCATTCGTCTTGATCACGTCCACGCTGCGACACCGTGACCGGATCCCGGCGGCCGTGCTGGCGTGGGTGGGCGTGATGTCCGTGCACATCACCGGCGGGGTGATCGTGCTGTTGTTCCTGGTGGCCTGGTGGCTCATGGACGCGCTGTGGCGCCCGGTGCGCGGCAGGCTGACCGATTTCGTCGCCCTGGCCTGCGTTGCGGTGTTCTCCGGACTGATCCTGCTGCCGCAGTTCATCAGCGTCCAGGGGCAGGAAGACATCATTGCCGGGCACTCCTTTCTGACCCACCTGAGCAAGAAGCGGGGACTGTTCGACATGGTCTTTCAGCACTCCCGGCATCTCAACGACTTTCCAGTGCAGTACGGGCTGATCGCGGTGACCGCCATCGGCGGGATCATTTTCCTGGTCAAGAAGATCTGGTGGCCGCTCGCCCTGTGGCTGGTGTTGGTGGTGGTGGGCGTCGACGCCGGAAACCCGCTCGGCGGTCCCGTCGGCGCGGTGGCCGGGATGTTCGGCGAGTTCTTCTACAAGGATCCGCGCCGGATCTCGGCCGCCATCACCCTGCTGCTGGAGCCGATGGCCGGCGTCGCACTGTTCGCGATCGTCGTGGGCGTTGTGGCCGGCGCCAGACGGGTCACCGGCCGTTTCAGACCGTCCCCCGCAAGCGGGAGGCGTCCGCAGCCCGCTCGGGCGTGGATCGCGGCCACTGCGGTCCTGCTGGTGGCGGCCACCGTGCTCACCGGGCGCCACTACCTCTATCGGCACCTGGTGTTGTTCGGCGACAAGTACGACTCGGTGATGATCGATCAGCGCGATCTGATGGCCATGGCGTACCTGGCCAAGCTGCCGGGCGCGCACGCGACGTTGATCGGCAACGCCAACACCGACGGCACCGCGTGGATGTACGCCGTCGCGGATCTGCATCCGTTGTGGACCCATTACGACTACCCGCAGCAGATGGGTCCGGGTCCCAACCGATACATCTTCTGGACCTCGGCCCGCAAGGGCGATTCCGACCCGCGGGTAGTCGAGGCGATCAAAGCGCTCAATATCCGGTACATCTACACCAGCTCGCCGACTGTCCGAGGGTTCGCCGTACCCGAAGGACTAGTGTCACTGGATAAGTCGAAGTCGTGGGCGTTGATCTACGACAATGGCGGTGCCCGAATTTATGAATGGCGCTCAAACGGCACGACGCCACACCCATAGTCCACGAAGGATGGTGAAGAGTTGAGTACCCGCAACGATGACGACGACGTCGAGATCATCGGCGGCGTCGACCCGCGGATGATGGCGCTGGCCGATGACGACGCCGACGAGCGTTCCCTGACCGACCTGGTTGAGCAGCCTGCCAAGGTGATGCGCATCGGGACCATGATCAAGCAACTGCTCGAGGAGGTGCGCGCCGCACCGCTGGACGACGCGAGCCGTAACCGGCTGCGCGAGATCCACGCGACCAGCATCCGGGAACTGGAAGAGGGCCTGGCGCCGGAGCTGCGTGAGGAACTGGACCGCCTCACCCTGCCGTTCAACGAGGACGCCGCGCCGTCGGACGCGGAGTTGCGCATCGCCCAGGCACAGTTGGTCGGCTGGCTCGAAGGACTGTTTCACGGTATTCAGACCGCCCTGTTCGCCCAGCAGATGGCCGCCCGCGCGCAGCTGGAAAAGATGCGCCAAGGCGCCCTCCCTCCGGGCATCGGCAAGCCGGGCGGCGCGCCCGGACACGGTCAGTACCTGTAGCGAACGTGAGTAGTTGACGGTGGCGGGTCCTCACATCGAGACGCACAACGCGTGGGTGGAATTTCCCATCTTCGATGCCAAGTCGCGCTCGCTGAAGAAGGCCTTCTTGGGCAAGGCCGGCGGCACCATCGGCCGCAACAGCTCCAACGTGGTGGTGGTCGAAGCGTTGCGCGACATCACCATGTCCCTCGAGCTTGGCGACCGGGTCGGACTGGTCGGCCACAACGGGGCGGGGAAATCGACTCTGCTGCGCCTACTTTCGGGCATCTACGAACCCACCCGGGGCTGGGCGACGGTCACCGGCCGGGTGGCGCCGGTCTTCGATCTCGGCGTCGGCATGGACCCGGAGATCTCCGGTTACGAGAACATCATCATTCGCGGCCTGTTCCTGGGCCAAACGCGAAAGCAGATGCTGTCCAAGGTCGATGAGATCGCCGAGTTCACCGAACTGGGCGACTACCTGTCGATGCCGCTGCGCACCTATTCCACCGGCATGCGGGTGCGGCTGGCGATGGGCGTGGTCACCAGCATCGACCCCGAGATCCTGCTGCTCGACGAGGGTATCGGCGCGGTGGACGCCGACTTCCTGAAGAAGGCGCAGTCGCGGTTGCAAAGCCTGGTGGAGCGCTCCGGAATCCTGGTGTTCGCCAGCCATTCCAACGAATTCCTGGCCCGGTTGTGCAAGACCGCGATGTGGATCGACCACGGCGTCATCCGCATGTCCGGCGGCATCGAAGACGTGGTGCGCGCCTACGAGGGGGAGGACGCGGCCCGGCACGTCCGCGAGGTGCTGGAAGAGAACCAGCAAGCGAATCGGGTCGAGACGCCCCTGGCCCAAAGAGCATCCGGGGATGAGTGAGACCGTCGTCGCCGTCGTCGTCACCCACCGGCGCCCCGACGAGCTGGCCAAGTCGCTGGATGTGCTGAGCACGCAGACCCGGCAGCCCGATCACCTCATCGTGGTGGACAACGATTTTTCCGGTGAAAGCACAGACTCCGGCCGGATCCGCGAACTGGTTGCCGGCCAACCGATCCCGACCACTTACCTGGGATCGCGCCGAAACCTCGGCGGCGCGGGAGGTTTCGCGCTGGGCATGCTGCACGCGTTGGCTCAGGGCGCCGACTGGGTGTGGCTGGCCGACGACGACGGGCGCCCGCAGGATTCCAACGTCCTGGCCACCCTGCTGTCCTGCGCCGAGAAGCACGGCCTGGCCGAGGTATCGCCGATGGTCTGCAACTCCGACGATCCGCAGCGGCTGGCGTTCCCGCTGCGACGCGGTCTGGTATGGCGCAGGCGCACAAGCGAATTGCGCACCGAGGCGGGTCAAGACCTGCTGCCCGGGATCGCTTCGCTGTTCAACGGTGCCCTGTTCCGGGCGGCCACCCTGGACGCGGTGGGCGTCCCGGATCTGCGGCTGTTCATCCGCGGCGACGAGGTGGAGATGCATCGCCGGCTGGTGCGATCCGGCCTGCCGTTCGGAACCTGTCTGGACACGATCTACTTGCACCCCTGCGGATCTGATGAATTCCGCCCGATTCTGGGTGGTCGCATGCACACCCAGTATCCCGACAACGACAGCAAGCGGTTCTACACCTACCGCAACCGCGGCTACCTGCTGTCGCAGCCCGGCCTGCGCAAGCTGCTGGTGCAGGAGTGGGTGCGGTTTGGCTGGTTCTTCCTGGTGACCCGTCGCGACCCGCGCGGCCTGCTGGAGTGGATCCGGTTGCGGCGCTTGGGACGTCGCGAGCAGTTCGGCAAGCACGATGCGGAAGGTTCCCAATGACGTTCCTCGACGCGGCGGCACAGTCGCGGACCTTCACCCGCGCCCGGGCCGATCTCGTCGACGGCTTCCGTCGCCGCGAGCTCTGGCTGCACCTGGGCTGGCAGGACATCAAGCAGCGCTACCGCCGCTCGGTGCTGGGGCCGTTCTGGATCACCATCGCGACCGGAACCACGGCCGTCGCGATGGGTGGGTTGTATTCCAAACTGTTCCATCTCGAGCTGTCGCTGCACCTGCCGTACGTGACGCTGGGGTTGATCATCTGGAACCTGATCAACGCCGCCATTCTGGAGGGCGCCGACGTCTTCGTCGCCAACGAGGGACTGATCAAGCAGCTGCCGACGCCGCTGAGCGTGCACGTCTACCGACTGGTGTGGCGGCAGATGATCCTGTTCGCGCACAACATCGTCATCTACGTCGTCATCGCGATGATCTTCCCCAAACCCTGGTCGTGGGCCGATCTTTCGGTGATCCCGGCGCTGGCGCTGATCGTGCTCAACTGCATATGGGTGTCGCTGTGTTTCGGCATCCTGGCGACCCGCTACCGCGACATCGGCCCGTTGCTTTTTTCGATCGTGCAGTTGCTGTTCTTCATGACGCCGATCATCTGGAACGACGACACGCTGCGACAGCAGGGCGCCGGCCGGTGGTCGAAGATCGTCGAACTCAACCCGCTGCTGCACTATCTCGATATCGTCCGCGCCCCGCTGCTCGGGTCGCATCAGGAACTGCGGCACTGGGCGGTGGTGCTGGTGTTGACGGCCATCGGCTGGCTGATGGCGGCGTTTGCGATGCGCCAATACCGCGCGCGGGTGCCCTACTGGGTGTAGCCCCCTGGCGGTTGCTCGACGCCCTGGCGGCTTGCTTGCCGGGGACCCGATTCGGGTGGACAGTCGTGCTCAGACCTCGAATGCGATGGAGGGCGCGCGATGGACATCGTGCCGTTGGGCCCTGGCTTTGCCGCGGAATTGCGCGGCGTGACCATCCACGAGGTTGCGGCGGCCGACGCCGCATACGCGGCGGTGCGCGCGGCCTTCGAGGAGCATTCTGTTCTGGTCTTTCGTGACCAGGACGTCACCGATGAGGCACAACTCGCCTTCACGCGCCGGTTCGGCCCACTCGAGGTCACCAAGGCGGGGTCGGTGGGCGCCGGCAGCAACCTGGTGGTCCTCAAGACCCTCGACGAGGAGGGCAAAGTGGTGCCGGAGGATCACCGGCTCACCCTGGAAAACAGGGCGAACCAACTGTGGCACACCGACAGTTCGTTCAAGCGGGTGCCGGCGCTCGCTTCGGTGCTGTCGTCGCGCATCGTTCCGCCACGGGGAGGCGAGACCGAGTACGTCTCGACGCGGCTTGCGTTCGAGCGTCTCGATCCGGCGCTGCAGCGGCAGTTGGAGAATTCCTTCGCCTGGCACGAATACGCCTTTTCGCGCGCCAAGATCGCGCCCGACCTGGTCGGCCCGGTTGAGCGGGCGGCGCTGCCGCCGCAATGTTGGCGTCTCGTTTGGCAGAACCCGGTCAATGGCCGCAAGGCGTTGTACATGGCCTCGCACACGTTCGCGATCGAGGGCATGGCGCGGGTAGCGGCGCAAGAGTTGCTAGCCGAGCTGACTCAGGCGGCGACCGTCCCCGGCGCGAGCTATCTGCACGCGTGGCGCGAGGGTGACGTGGTGATGTGGGACAACCGCGCGATCATGCACCGCGGCCGGCCGTGGCCGGCGCGGGAGCCGCGCCACATGGTGCGGAGCACGATTGCCGCGACGGCGTGGGACGGGCTCGACGCGATGCATGCGCCGACGCGCCAGTGACACGCCACTCCGACGGCCACGCCGCCGATGATGGTGGCGGGGCGCCTCATCGTGGTGTCACACTGGAACGCCATCTGAGCAACCGGGCGAAAGGTCCACCGACGTGAGCAAAAAGGCCCCATCAGCAGCGGACGCCGCGCGGAACAACCTCGAAGCGGAGCTGGACCGGCTACGGCAACGGCGTGAGCGGCTCGAGGCAGAGGTCAAGAACGACCGGGGCATGGTGGGCGATCACGGTGACGCGGCCGAGGCGATCCAGCGCGCCGACGAACTGGTGGTGCTCACCGACCGGATCAGCGAGCTGGACCGGCGCCTGCGGACCGGCCCGTCGGCAACCGACGCGTCGGAGACGCTGCCCGGCGGGACCGAGGTGACCCTGCGGTTCGCCGACGGTGAAGTGGTCACGATGCACGTGATCTCGATCGTCGAGGAGACACCCGTCGGCCGGGAGGCCGAGACGTTGACCGCGCGCAGCCCCCTGGCCCAGGCACTGGCCGGGCGCAAGCCCGGGGACATGGTCACCTACTCGACGCCGCAGGGCGAGAACCAGGTCGAGCTGATCTCGGTCAAGCTGCCCCGCTAACGCTTGCCGGGGAGCGCCCGCCGGCCCCGTTAGACTCCCCTCGATGGTTGCCCCGTTGCCCGATTCCGCATCAGAGGACGTGCGCCCGCACTTGAGCCTGACGACGCAGGTCACCCGATTCGTCGTCACCGGCGGCCTGGCGGGGATCGTGGACTTCGGGCTCTACCTGCTGCTGTGGAAGGTCGTGGGCGTCCAGGTCGACCTGTCCAAGGCCACCAGCTTCATCGTTGGCACCGTCACGGCGTACCTGATCAACCGCCGCTGGACCTTCCAGGCGTCTCCCAGCACCGCCCGGTTCGTCGCGGTCATGGTCCTCTATGCCGTCACGTTCGCCGTGCAGGTCGGGCTCAACCACGTGTGCCTGGCGCTTCTGCACTATCGCGGCTGGGCGCCGCTCGTCGCGTTCGTGATCGCGCAGGGCACCGCGACGGTGATCAACTTCGTCGTGCAGCGGGCCGTAATCTTCCGCATCCGCTGAGCCGCCATCGGCCCAGCCTGGATTGCCCGCCTCCTCAGCGGGACGCCTGCGTCCCGCATCGTCGCCGGAGCAGGCGGTACCCTCTTTGACGATGTCGAGCACCGATCCCCTGACCAAGCCCGTCCGGCTGACGGGCTTCGGGCGCACCGCGCCGTCGGTGGCCCAGGTGCTCTCCACCCGCGATCCCGAGGTGATCGCCAAGGCGGTGGCCCGGGTGGCCGACGCGGGCGATCCCAAGGGCCGGGGCGTGATCGCCCGCGGGCTGGGCCGCTCCTACGGGGACAACGCACAAAACGGCGGCGGCCTGGTGGTCGACATGACCGGGCTGAATCGCATCCACTCGATCAGCGCCGACACCCGGCTGGTCGACGTCGACGCCGGCGTCAGCCTGGACCAGTTGATGAAGGCGGCGCTGCCGTTCGGGCTGTGGGTTCCGGTGCTGCCGGGAACGCGACAGGTCACCGTTGGTGGCGCGATCGCCTGCGACATCCACGGCAAGAACCACCACAGCGCTGGGAGCTTCGGCAACCACGTCCGGTCGATGGACCTGCTCATGGCCGACTGCACCGTCCGCACCATCACCCCCGACGGCGACGACGCCGAGCTGTTCTGGGCCACCGTCGGCGGCAACGGCCTGACCGGGATCGTGCTGCGCGCCACCATCGCGATGACGCCGACGGAGACGGCGTACTTCATCGCCGACGGCGTTGCCACCCACGACCTCGATGAAACGGTCGCTGTTCACCTCGACGGCAGTGAGGCCAACTACACCTACTCCAGCGCGTGGTTCGACCTGATCAGTCCGCCGCCGAAGCTGGGCCGGGCCTCGGTCAGCCGAGGGAGCCTGGCGAAGCTCGATCAGCTGCCGAAGAAGCTGGCCAAGAATCCGTTGAAATTCGATGCGCCGCAGCTGTTGACGGTGCCGGACGTGTTCCCGGTCAGCGCGATGAACAAGCTGTCATTCATGGCGATCGGCGAGGTGTACTACCGGCTGGGCGGGACCTACAGCGGCAAGATTCAGAATCTGTCGCAGTTCTATCACATGCTCGACCTGGTCAGTGGCTGGAATAACGCTTACGGCCCAAGGGGTTTCGCGCAACACCAGTTCCTGGTTCCGCCCGACGCGATGAACGAGTTCAAGTCCATCATCCGCTGGATCCAGACCACCGGCCACTACTCGGCGCTGAACGTGTTCAAGCTTTTCGGGCCGGGCAACCGCGCACCGCTGAGTTTCCCGATGGCGGGCTGGAACGTCGCCATGGACTTCCCCAACAAGCCGGGGATCAACGAGTTCCTCAACGAACTCGACAGGCGCGTGCTGGAATTCGGCGGAAGGGTCTACACCGCCAAGGATTCCCGCGTGAGCGCCGAAACCTTCCACGCCATGTACCCGCGCATCGACGAATGGATCGCCGTGCGACGCAAGGTAGATCCGACAGGGGTGTTTGCCTCCGACATGGCCCGACGTTTGGAGCTGCTGTAAATGGTGCTCGATGCCGTAGGTAACCCGCAGACCATCCTGCTGCTCGGCGGTACCTCCGAGATCGGCCTGGCCATCTGCGAGCGCTACCTGCAGAACGCGCACGCGCGGATTGTGCTGGCCGCCATGCCCAGCGATCCCGGTCGCGACGCCGCGGTGGCGCAGATGCAGGCCGCCGGCGCGCGCTCGGTCGAGCTGATCGATTTCGAAGCCACCGACCCCGACACCCACCCGAAGATGATCGAGGCGGCGTTCGCCAACGGCGACGTCGACGTGGCCATCGTGGCGTTCGGCATCCTGGGGGATGCCGAGGAGCTGTGGCAGAACCAGCACAAGGCGGTCCAGGCCGTCGAAATCAACTACACCGCAGCGGTTTCGGTGGGCGTGCTGCTGGGCGAGAAGATGCGCTCTCAGGGCTTCGGCCAGATCATCGCGATGAGCTCGGCGGCCGGCGAGCGGGTGCGGCGGTCCAACTTCGTCTACGGCTCCACCAAGGCCGGACTGGACGGCTTCTACCTGGGTCTCGGAGAAGCGTTGCGCGAGTATGGGGTTCGCGTCCTGGTGATTCGGCCCGGCCAGGTGCGTACCCGGTTGAGTGCGCACGTCAAGGAAGCCCCGCTGACCGTCGACAAGGAGTACGTCGCCAACCTCGCGGTGACCGCGGCCGCCAAAGGTAAGGAATTGGTTTGGGCACCAGCAGCATTCCGCTATGTGATGATGGTGTTGCGACACGTCCCGCGCCCCATCTTCCGCAAGCTTCCCATCTGACCATGCGTAACGCGCTGGCCACCGTCGGCCAGATGGCTCTGGCGGTGCTGGTCGCGGTTGTCGTCGCGGTGGTCTCGCTGGTCGCGATCTCCCGGGTGCAGTGGCCGGCGTTCCCGTCCTCCAATCAACTGCACGCCCTGACTACCGTCGGGCAGGTGGGTTGCCTGGCCGGGCTGGTCGCCGTCGGCTGGGTGTGGCGGCGCTGCGCGCGCCCCCGCGGGCGCCTGCTGACCCAACTGGCCGGGCTGGTCTTCGTGTCCGCGTTCACCGTCGTGACGCTGGGCATGCCGCTGGGGGCGACCAGGCTGTACCTGTTCGGCATCTCGGTCGACCAGCAGTTCCGCACCGAATACCTGACCCGCCTGGCGGACAGCCCCGCCCTGCGCGACATGACCTATCTCGGGCTGCCGCCGTACTACCCGCCGGGTTGGTTCTGGATCGGCGGGCGCGCCGCGGCGCTCGGCGGGTCGCCGGCCTGGGAGGTATTCAAGCCGTGGGCCATCACCTCGATCACCATCGCCGTCGCGGTCGCGCTGGTGCTGTGGTGGCGGATGGTCCGGTTCGAATACGCGCTGATCGTCACCACCGCGACGGCCGCGGTGACGCTGGCCTACGGCTCTCCCGAGCCCTACTCGGCGATGATCACCGTGTTGTTGCCGCCGATGCTGGTGCTTACCTGGTCGGGTCTGCGCGCCGGTGACCGCCCAGACGCGCCCGGCCGTGCCGGCTGGGGCGCGGTGATCGCCGCCGGGCTGTTTTTGGGCTGGACGGCCACCTGGTACACGCTGTTGTTCGGGTTCAGCGCGTTCACCGTCGGGTTGATGGCCCTCTGGTTGGCCGGCGTGCGCTGGCAGCGCAACCGGAAGAGCGGCGGCGTCAAAGCCGCCCTCGATCCGCTGCGGCGGTTGGCCGTCATCGCCGGCATCGCCGTGGCGATCGCCTGCACCACCTGGTTGCCGTTCGTGTTGCGAGCGGTGCACAGACCGATCAGCAACTCCGGCAGCGCCATGCACTACCTGCCGGCCGACGGCGCCGAGTTGACCTTCCCGATGCTGCAGTTCACGCTGCTGGGCGTCGTCTGCCTGATCGGCACCCTGTGGCTGGTGTTGCGGGCCCGCTCGTCGGTGCGGGCGGGCGCCCTGGCCATCGGCGTGCTGGCGATCTATCTGTGGTCGCTGCTGTCGATGCTCACCACGCTGGCGCGCACCACCCTGTTGTCGTTCCGGCTGCAGCCGACGCTGAGTGTGCTGCTGGTCGCCGCAGGGGCGTTCGGCTTCCTCGAACTCGTCCAGGCGCTGACCGCCGCGGGCCGCGACCGCAGCTGGGGCCGCGGCTTGCAAAGATCGATAGCCCCGGTGGCCGGCGCCGTCGGCCTGGCCGCCGCCATCGCGTTCAGCCAGGACATCCCCGACGTGCTGCGGCCCGACCTCACCATCGCCTACACCGACACCGACGGTCACGGGCAGCGTGGCGACCGCCGGCCGCCCAGCGCCGAAAAGTTCTACGCCACCCTCGATCACGCCATTACGCAGGTGACCGGCAAGCCCCGCGACCAGACCGTCGTGATGACCGCCGACTACAGCTTCTTGTCCTTCTACCCCTACTGGGGGTTCCAGGGCCTCACCTCGCACTACGCCAACCCGCTCGCGCAATTCGACCTGCGGGCCGCCCAGATCAACAAGTGGTCCAACCTCAAGACCGCCGACGAGTTGGTCCACGCCCTGGACACCTGCCCCTGGCCCCCGCCGACGGTTTTCCTGATGCGCCGTGGCGCGGGAGGCAACTACACGCTGCGGCTGGCCGAGGACGTCTACCCCAACCAGCCCAACGTGCGGCGTTATACCGTCGAACTGCGCGGAGCCCTGTTCGACAATCCGCGTTTCGTGGTCCAAAGCGTCGGCCCATTTGTGCTGGCCATCCGCAAGCCCGGGACGTAACTGCTGATGAGCACCGACACCACGCCTCAAACGGCCGAAGAACTAGCATCTAGCTCCGTGCACGACACGGGAGCGAATCACCGGATCGCCCGGCTGGTTGCTTCCGTCGCCGGGTTGCTCGGAGTGCTGCTGGCGATCGCCACCCCGCTGCTCCCGGTCGACCAGACCACCGCCCAACTCAACTGGCCGCAGAACGGCACCTTCGGCAGCGTCGACGCGCCGCTGATCGGCTACGTCGCCACCGACTTGACCATCAGCGTCCCGTGCGAGGCCGCCGCCGGCCTGGCCGGACCGGGCAATGCGGGCAAGACGGTGTTGCTGTCTACGGTGCCCAAGCAGGCGCCGAAGGCCGTCGACCGGGGGCTGCTGATCGTGCGCGCCAACAACGACCTGGTCCTGGTGGTGCGCAACGTTCCGGTGGTGACCGCCCCGCTGAGCCAGGTGCTCAGCCCGGCCTGCCAGCGGCTGACCTTCACCGCGCACGCCGACCGCGTCACCGCCGAGTTCGTCGGCCTCACTCAGGGACCCAACGCCGAGCATCCCGGCTCGCCGCTGCGCGGCGAGAAGAGCGGCTACGATTTCCGGCCGCAGATCGTCGGCGTTTTCACCGACCTGAGCGGACCGGCGCCGTCCGGCCTGAACTTCTCGGCGACCATCGACACCCGCTACAGCAGCAGCCCCACCCCGCTGAAGATGGCCGCGATGATCCTCGGGCTGGTGCTCACGGCCGCCGCCCTGATCGCGCTGCACATCCTCGACACCGCCGACGGGACCCGGCACCGCCGCTTCCTGCCCGCCCGCTGGTGGTCGATCGGCGGGCTGGACGCCCTGGTGATCGGCGTGTTGGTGTGGTGGCATTTCGTCGGCGCCAACACCTCAGACGACGGCTACATCCTGACCATGGCGCGGGTGTCCGAGCACGCCGGCTACATGGCCAACTACTACAGGTGGCTCGGCACGCCCGAGGCGCCGTTCGGCTGGTACTACGACCTGCTGGCGCTGTGGGCCCACGTGAGCACCACCAGCGTCTGGATGCGGTTGCCCACCCTGGCGATGGCGCTGACGTGCTGGTGGGTGATCAGCCGTGAGGTCATGCCCCGGCTGGGCCATGCCGTCAAACAGAACCGGGCCGCGGCCTGGACAGCGGCGGGAATGTTCCTGGCCGTCTGGCTGCCGCTGGACAACGGGCTGCGTCCCGAGCCGATCATCGCCCTGGGCATCCTGCTCACCTGGTGCTCGGTGGAACGCGCCGTCGCCACCAGCCGGCTGCTGCCGGTGGCGATCGCCTGCATCATCGGTGCGCTGACCCTGTTCTCCGGGCCGACGGGCATCGCCTCGATCGGCGCGCTGCTGGTCGCGATCGGGCCGCTGCGGACCATCCTGCACCGCCGCTCCACCCGGTTCGGGGCGCTACCGCTGATCGCTCCCCTACTGGCCGCGGTCACCGTCACCACCATCCTGATCTTCCGCGACCAGACGCTGACCGGTGAGATCCAGGCCACCATGCTCAAACGCGCCGTGGGGCCCAGCCTCAGCTGGTTCGACGAACACCTCCGCTACGAGCGGCTGTTCATGGCCAGCCCCGACGGGTCGGTCGCCCGCCGCTTCGCCGTGCTGGCACTGGTCCTCGCGCTCGGGATCACGGTTGCGATGTCCTTGCGCAAGGGCCGGATTCCGGGCACGGCCACCGGGCCTAGCCGGCGCATCGTCGGGATCACCATCATCTCCTTCGTGGCGATGATGTTCACGCCCACCAAATGGACCCACCACTTCGGGGTGTTCGCCGGACTGGCCGGGCCGCTGGGTGCGTTGGCCGCGGTCGCGGTGACCTCCGTGGCGATGCGATCCCGTCGCAACCGCACCGTGTACGCCGCCGTGGTTCTGTTCCTGGTGGCGTTGTCGTTCGCCAGCGTCAACGGCTGGTGGTACGTCTCGAATTTCGGTGTGCCGTGGTCGAATGAGTTCCCGGCCTGGCACTACGCTTTCGCCACCGCGCTGCTCGGGTTGACCGTGGTGGTGCTGCTGCTGGCGGCGTGGTTCCACTTCGTCGCCTCGGACAACGGGCCACCCAAGACCCGCCTGGGCGCCCGGGCGGCCGGAATTGTTCAGTCCCCCTTGGCAATTGCGACCTGGATGCTGGTGGTTTTCGAGGTGGCGTCGCTGACCCTGGCGATGACCGACCAGTATCCGGCGTGGTCGGTCGGTCGCTCCAACCTGCAGGCTTTGACCGGGAAGTCGTGCGGGCTGGCCGAAGACGTGCTGGTGGAGCAGGACCCCAACGCGGGGATGCTGACGCCGGTAAACACGTCAGTGGCCGACGCCCTGGGTGCGGGTCTGTCGGAAGCCTTCACGCCCAACGGAATTCCCGCCGACGTGCGCGCCGACCCGGTGATGGAACGCCCGGGTGACCGCAGCTTCGTCAACGACGAGGAGAAGACGGGCAGCAACCAGGCCGGCACCGAGGGCGGCACCACCCCCGCGCCGGGGATCAACGGTTCGTCGGCCCAGCTGCCCTTCAACCTCGACCCCGCGCGCACACCGGTGCTGGGCAGCTGGCGCTCGGGCATCCAGGTGCCCGCACACCTGCGGTCCAGCTGGTACCGGCTGCCCGCCCGCGACAAGGCGGGGCCGCTGCTGGTGGTGAGTGCCGCCGGGCGCTTCGACCCCCGCGAGGTCCAGGTGCAGTGGGCCACCGACGACCAGGCGGCCGGCGGGCACCCCGGCGGCTCGTTCCAATTCGCGGATGTGGGCGCGTCGCCGGCCTGGCGCAACCTGCGCCTGCCGATGTCGGCAATTCCGAGCTCCGCCACCCAGATTCGGTTGATCGCCGACGACGAAGACCTGGCACCGCAGCACTGGATCGCACTGACCGCGCCGAGAACTCCGCAGCTACGCACGCTGCAGGACGTGGTGGGGTCGAAGGACCCGGTGTTTTTGGACTGGCTCGTCGGGCTGGCCTTCCCCTGCCAGCGCCCCTTCGGCCATCAGAACGGCGTCGACGAGACTCCGAGATGGCGCATCCTGCCTGACCGGTTCGGCGCCGAGGCCAACTCGCCGGTGATGGACAACAACGGCGGTGGCCCGCTGGGGGTCACCGAGTTGTTGGCCAAGGCGACCACCATGGCCACCTACCTCAAGGACGACTGGTCTCGCGATTGGGGCTCGCTGCAACGGCTGTCGCCCTATTACCCCGACGCCGTACCCGCCCAACTGCTGCTGGGGACGGCCACGCGCAGCGGCCTGTGGGGCCCCGCCCCGCTGAGACACTAAGGCGCACAGCACATCCCGCAAGCCCGGCGTTGCGCGGGTGCATCACGCACGCCCAGCTGGCCGACGACGCTTGAGATTCGTTATCGGTAAGTCTACGCTTACGGTTCGTGGTCACTTACCAAACGAGTGACGTCTGGTTGGCGCTGGCGGACGGGACGCGGCGGGCCATCGTGGAGCGACTCGCCCACGGCCCGTCGGCGGTCGGCGAGCTTGCCCGCGATCTGCCGGTCAGCAGGCCGGCGGTGTCCCAACACCTCAAGGTGCTCAAGTCCGCCGGGCTGGTGCGCGACCGCGCCGCGGGGACCCGTCGGGTCTATCAGCTCGACCCGACCGGTCTGCAGGCATTGCGCGCCGATCTCGACCGGTTCTGGACTCAGGCGCTGGCCGGCTATGCGCAGACCATCGACGAGATGAACGAAGGAGGAACATGACCCAGCGAATGCCCAACATCAACCACCACGTCGTCGTCAACGCCCCCATCGAGCGCGCGTTCGCCGTCTTTACCGAACAGTTCGGCGCATTCAAGCCGCGTGAGCACAATCTGTTGGCGGTCCCGATCGCCGAGACAGTGTTCGAACCCCAAGTGGGCGGCCATATTTACGACCGAGGCGTCGACGGCAGCGTGTGCCGATGGGCGCGAATCCTGGTCTACGAGCCGCCACAGCGCGTGATGTTCAGCTGGGACATCGGTCCGACCTGGCAGGTGGTAACCGACCCGGCCAAGACAAGCGAGGTCGAAGTGCGCTTCACCGCCGAATCCGACGAACGCACCCGAGTCGAATTGCAACACCGCCATCTGGACCGCCACGGGCCGGGCTGGGAGTCCGTCGCCGACGGGGTCGACGGCGATGCGGGTTGGCCGTTGTACCTGGGTCGCTATGCGGAGCTGTTCAGCGGCGGTGACCCGCGATGAGCTCCGACCTGATGACCATGGCTTGCGAGGAGCGGGCCGACCTCGCGGAATTCCTTGCCACCCTGAGGCCCCAAGACTGGGATGCGCCCACCCTCTGCACCCGTTGGAGCGTGAAAGACGTTGTCGCGCATGTGATCAGCTACGAGGAGCTGGGCGCGCTGGGGTTGCTGAAACGGTTCGCCAAAGGCTGGATCGTGCGGGCAAACCAGGTGGGTGTCGACGAATTCGCGGCTCTGACCCCGCACCAGCTGCTCGAATTCCTGCGCAGCCACCTCCAACCACGCGGACTGGCAGCAGGTTTCGGAGGGATGATCGCACTCGTCGACGGCACCATCCATCACCAGGACATCCGGCGCGCGCTCGACCGGCCGCGTGACGTCCCGCCCGATCGGCTCGCGCGAATCCTTCCCCTGGTGCCCGGCAATCCCCGCCTCGGCGCGGGACGCAGGATCCGCGGCCTGCGCCTGCGCGCAACCGATGTCGAGTGGACGCACGGCGACGGGCCCGAGGTGACCGGCCCCGGCGAGGCACTCCTGCTGGCGATGACGGGACGTCCGGCCGCCCTGGCCGACCTAGCCGGGCCCGGGGTTAGCACGCTGGCGGCCCGCGTCCGCGGATAGCGTTCGGTGGCCGGCGTCGCGCGCCGCGGCGCTGCGCGGCCCCGCGTCCTCATCGGACGATAGTGCCGGTCCGACTCTTCGCCGGGGCGCTGCGCGGCCCCGCGTCCTCATCGGACAACAGCAACGGTCCGACTCGTCCCCGGGGCGCTGCGCGGCCCCGCGTCCTCATCGGACAAAGCTGCGTCGCTTACGATCGAGCCTCGTGCCCCACGACGGTAAAGAGCGATCGCAGCGGATCCCCCGGTCGGTGGCCGCCATCGCGGGCATCGTGGGCCTGCTGCTGTGCCTTTCCGTTCCGCTGCTTCCGGTGAAGCAGACCACCGCGACGGTCCTCTGGCCGCAGGGCGACATCGACGGGCACGTCAGCCAGATCACCTCGCCCCTGGTGTCGGGGGCGCCCCGCGCGCTGGACATCTCCATTCCCTGCCCGGACATCGCCACCCTGCCCGCCGCCGGCGGCCTGGTGGTTTCGACCCTGCCGCCCGGCGGCATGGACGCCGGGAAGAACGGGCTGTTCGTGCGCGCCAACACGGACGTCGTCGTCGTCGCGTTCCGGGACACCGTGGCCGCGGTCGCACAACGCTCGGCCGTCGCCGCCGGGGCCTGCAGCGTGCTGCATGTCTGGGCCAACGCCGGCGCCACCGGCGCCGACTTCGTCGGCATCCCCGGCGCCACCGGGATGCTGTCGCCCGAGAAGAAGCCCCAGGTCGGTGGCGTCTTCACCGACATGAAGGTGCCCGCCGGGCCGGGGTTGTCGGCCCGCATCGACATCGACACCCGCTTCATCACCGCGCCCACCATCATCAAGGAAATCGTGATGGTCCTGGGCGCCCTGGCCGTGCTGACGGCCATCATCGCGCTCGCGGTGCTGGACCGCCGCAGCCGGGGCGGCAGCTTGATGCTCAACTGGCGCTCCCCGATCGCCTGGCTGTCCCGGTATCGCCCGGGCACGCCCCTGGCCAACTGGCGGCGGGTGGGAATCGCAACGTGGATCGCCGACGCGGGCGTGATCGCAACCCTGCTGCTGTGGCACGTCGTCGGCGCAACCTCGTCGGATGACGGCTATAACCTGACCATCGCGCGCGTCGCCCCCGGCGCCGGCTACATCGCCGACTACTACCGCTACTTCGGCGCCACGGACGCACCTTTCGACTGGTATCTCGGGTTGCTGGCAAAGATGGCCTCGGTGAGCACGGCCGGCGTGTGGATGCGGCTGCCCGCCACGGTGGCCGCGATCGGGTGCTGGCTGATCATCAGCCATTGGGTGTTGCGCCGGCTCGGGCCGGGCCGCGGCGGCCTGGCGGCCAACCGGGTGGCGGTCTTCACCGCGGGCGCGGTGTTCGTGGCGGCGTGGCTGCCGTTCAACAACGGCCTGCGGCCCGAACCGCTGATCGCGCTGGGCGTGCTGGTCACCTGGATGTTGGTGGAACGCGCGATCGCGCTGCGGCGCTTGGCGCCCGCGGCGGTGGCCATCATCGTGGCGCTGCTCAGCGCGACGCTGGCGCCGCAGGGCCTGATCGCCGTCGCCGCGCTGCTGACCGGGGCGCGGGCCGTCGCCCAGACGATTCGGCGCCGCCGGGCGACCGACGGCCTGCTGGCACCGCTGGCGGTGCTGGCGGCCTCGCTGTCGCTGATCCTGGTGGTGGTGTTCCGCGGCCAGACGCTGGCAACAGTCGGCGAATCGGCCCGCATCAAGTACAAAGTCGGCCCGACCATCGCCTGGTACCAGGACTGGCTGCGCTACTACTTCCTCACGGTGGAATCCAATCCCGACGGATCGATGGCGCGGCGATTCGCCGTGCTGATCCTGTTGCTGTGCATGTTCGGCATGCTGGTCACCCTGCTTCGCCGGGGCCGGATTCCGGGTGTGGCCAGCGGCCCGGCGTGGCGGTTGATCGGCACCACCGCGCTCGCCCTGCTGCTGTTGACGTTCACGCCGACGAAATGGGCGGTCCAGTTCGGCGCGTTCGCCGGGCTGGCCGGGGCGCTGGGTGCGGTCACCGCGTTCGCCCTGGCCCGGATCGGCCTACACAACCGCCGCAACCTGACGCTGTACGTGACGGCGCTGCTGTTCGTCGTGGCGGTGGCGACCTCGGGCGTCAACGGCTGGTTCTACGTCGGCAACTACGGGGTGCCGTGGTACGACATCCAGCCGGTCATCGCCAGCCACCCGGTGACGTCGATGTTCCTGGCGCTGTCGATCGCGACCGGCCTGCTGGCCGCCTGGCAGCACTTCCGGATGGACTACGCCGGGCACACCGAGGTCAAGGACAACCGGCGCAACCGGGTGCTCGCGTCGACCCCGCTGCTGGTGGTCGCGACCATCATGGTGGTCGGCGAAGTCGCCTCGCTGACCAAGGGGGCGGTGTTCCGCTACCCGCTCTACACCACCGGCAAGGCCAACGTCGCCGCGATCAGTTCGGGGCTGTCGCCCGCGAGCTGCGCCATGGCCGACGACGTGATGACCGAGCCCGACCCCAATGCGGGCATGCTGGCGCCGGCGCCCGGGCAGACCTTCGGCCCGGCCGGCCCGCTGGGCGGGGTCAACCCGGTCGGGTTCAAACCCGACGGCGTCGGCGACGACCTGAGGTCGTACCCGGTGGTCACCAAACCGGGCGTGGTGAACTCCGACGCGTCGCCGAATAAGCCCAACGCGGCCATGAGTGACTCCGCGGGCACGGCCGGCGGGAAGGGCCCCGTCGGGGTCAACGGGTCGAACATCGCGCTGCCGTTCGGACTCGACCCGGCCCGCACCCCGGTGATGGGCAGCTACGGCGAGAACACGCTGGCCGCCACCGCCACCTCGGCGTGGTACCAGCTGCCGCCGCGCACCGGCGACCGGCCGATCGTCGTGGTATCGGCATCCGGCGCCATCTGGTCCTATAAGGAGGACGGGACCTTCACCTACGGGCAGTCGCTGAAACTGCAGTGGGGTGTCACCCGCCCCGACGGCACCACCCAGCCGCTCGGTGAAGTCCAGCCCATCGACATCGGGCCCGAGCCGGCGTGGCGCAATCTGCGGTTCCCGCTGACCTGGGCGCCGCCGGAGGCGAACGTGGCGCGCATCGTCGCCTACGACCCGAACCTGAGCTCGGATCAGTGGTTCGCGTTCACCCCGCCGCGGGTGCCGGTGTTGCAGACCCTGCAGCACTTGATCGGATCGCAGACGCCCGTGCTGATGGACATCGCGACCGCCGCGAACTTCCCGTGCCAGCGGCCGTTCTCCGAACACCTTGGCGTGGCGGAACTTCCGCGGTACCGCATCTTGCCCGATCACAAGCAGACGGCGTCGTCGTCGAACGGGTGGCAGGCCAGCGAGACCGGTGGTCCGTTCCTGTTCCTGCAGACAATGCTGCGCACCTCGACGATCTCGACGTATCTGCGTGGCGACTGGTATCGCGACTGGGGATCCGTGGAGCAGTATTTCCGGTTGGTGCCGGCTGATCAGGCGCCGGACGCCGTAATCGAACAGGGTGTGATGACAGTGCACGGCTGGAGCCGGCAGGGACCGATTCGGGCACTGCCATGAGCGTCACGACCATCGACAGCCGCGAAGACCAGGCGGCGCCCGGCCAGAACGTGCGGGTGACCCGGTGGGTCGCGACGATCGCCGGGCTGATCGGTTTCATCCTGTCGATCGCGACGCCGCTGCTGCCCGTCGTGCAGACCACCGCGCAGCTGAACTGGCCGCAGAACGGCCAACTGAACAGCGTTACCGCGCCGCTGATTTCGCTGACACCGGTCGACGTGAACGTGACCGTGCCGTGCTCGGTGGTGCGCGCCCTGCCGCCCGAGGGCGGGGTGGTCCTCAGCACGGCGCCCAAGAAGGGCAAGGACGCCGCACTCAACGCGTTGTTCGTGGTCGTCAACGGCAAGCGCGTCGACGTCACCGACCGCAACGTGGTGATCGCCAGCGCGGTGCGGGATCAGGTCGCGTCTCCGCAATGTCAGCGCATCGAGATCACCTCGACCAAGGCGGGCGCCTTCGCCACCTTCGTCGGGCTGAATGATCCGGCGGGCAAACCGATCAGCGGCGGTTTCCCCGACCCGAACCTGCGGCCGCAGATCGTGGGGGTGTTCACCGACCTCAGCGGGCCGGCCCCGGCGGGTTTGAAGCTCTCGGCGACCATCGATACCCGGTTTTCCACCACTCCAACGACTTTGAAGCTGGCCGCGATGGTGCTGGCCATCGTGTCCACCATCGTGGCGCTGATCGCCTTGTGGCGGCTCGATCAGCTGGACGGTCACCGGATGCGTCGGCTCATTCCGGCGAACTGGCGCACGTTCACCCTGGCCGACGTCACGGTGATCTCCGCCTTCGTGCTGTGGCATGTGATCGGGGCGAACTCCTCGGACGACGGCTACATCCTGGGCATGGCCCGGGTCGCCGACCGCGCCGGCTACATGTCGAACTACTTCCGCTGGTTCGGTAGCCCGGAGGACCCCTTCGGCTGGTACTACAACCTGCTGGCGCTGATGACCCATGTCACCGACGCCAGCCTGTGGATGCGGTTGCCGGACTTGATCGCCGGGATCGTGTGCTGGCTGCTGCTCTCGCGTGAGGTGTTGCCCCGCCTCGGACCCGCGGTGGCCGCGAGCAAGGCGGCGAATTGGGCGGCGGGCATGGTGCTGTTGACGGCCTGGATGCCGTTCAACAACGGCCTGCGCCCCGAGCCGATCATCGCCGTCGGGTCGCTGATCACCTATGTGCTGATCGAGCGCTCGATGCGCTACAGTCGGCTGACTCCCGCGGCGCTGGCGGTCATCACCGCGGCGTTCACCCTCGGCGTCCAGCCGACCGGTTTGATCGCGGTGGCCGCGCTGGTCGCCGGTGGCCGCCCGATCCTGCGTATTCTGGTCCGCCGTCATCGCCTGGTCGGCACGTGGCCACTGGTGGCGCCGATGCTGGCGGCAGGCACGGTCATCCTGACCGTGGTATTCGCCGACCAGACGCTGTCAACGGTGTTGGAAGCCACCAGGATTCGCACCTCGATCGGCCCCAGCCAGGCCTGGTACACCGAGAACCTGCGCTACTACTACCTGATTCTGCCCACCGTCGACGGCTCGCTGTCGCGCCGCTTCGGGTTCCTGGTCGCCGCGCTGTGCCTCTTCACGGCGGTTTTTATCATGTTGCGGCGCAAGCGGGTTCCCGGTGTGGCGCGCGGCCCGGCCTGGCGGCTGATGGGTGTCATCTTCGGCACCATGTTCTTCCTGATGTTCACCCCGACCAAGTGGGTGCACCACTTCGGGCTGTTCGCCGCGGTGGGAGCGGCGATGGCCGCGCTGACGACTGTGCTGGTATCGCACGAGATCTTGCGCTGGTCACGCAACCGCATGGCATTCGTAGCGGCGCTGCTGTTCGTGCTGGCGCTGTGTTTCGCCACCACGAACGGCTGGTGGTATGTCTCGAGCTTCGGCGTGCCGTTCAACAGTGTGATGCCGAGGTTCCACGGAATCAGCGTCAGCACAGTCTTTTTCGCGCTGTTCGTGCTTTCCGTGCTGTACACGGCCTACCTGCACTTCGCGTCCCGGGACCGCGGCGAAGGACGGCTGGCGCGGGCGCTGACGGCCGCGCCCATCCCCATCGCTGCCGGCTTCATGGCGCTGGTGTTCATCGCGTCGATGGTGGCCGGCATCGTGCGTCAGTACCCCACCTACTCCAATGCCTGGGACAACCTGCGCGAATTCAGCGGAGGTTGCGGGCTGGCCGACGACATCCTCGTCGAGCCGGACAGCAATGCCGGCTTCATGGCCGCCCCACCCGGCGATTACGGCCCGCTGGGGCCGTTGGGTGGCGTCAACCCAACGGGATTCACGCCCAACGGCGTACCGGATCGCACCCTGGCCGAGTCGGTCAAGGAAACGTCGGTGCCGCAGCCCGGTACCGACTACGACTGGGATGCACCGCTGAAGCTGACGACGCCGGGCATCAACTCCTCGACGGTGCCGCTGCCGTACGGTCTCGATCCCGCGCGGGTTCCGATGGCCGGCAGCTACACCACCGGCGCGCAGCAGCAGAGCAGGTTGACCTCGGCGTGGTATCAGCTGCCGAAGCTCGACGACGGGCACCCGCTGGTGGTGGTCACGGCCGCGGGCACGATCGCCGGCAACAGCATCCTGCACGGCCACACCAACGGGCAGACCGTGGAGCTGGAATTCGGCAGGCCCGGTCCGGGCGGCGCGGTGCAGCCCGCCGGCCGGCTGGTGCCCTACGACCTGTACGGCGAGCAGCCGAAGGTGTGGCGAAACCTGCGCTTCGCCCGCTCCCAGATGCCCGCCGACACGGTCGCGGTGCGGGTGGTTGCCGAGGACCTGTCCCTGACACCGGATGACTGGATCGCGCTGACCCCGCCGCGGGTGCCGGAGCTGCGTTCGCTGCAGGAGTACATCGGTTCGAAGCGCCCGGTGCTGATGGACTGGGCGGTCGGGCTGGCGTTCCCATGCCAGCACCCGATGCTGCATTCCAACGGCGTCACCGAGATCCCGGAGTTCCGCATCACCCCGGACTACAACGCCAAGAAGCAGGACACCGACACCTGGCAGGACGGCGTCAACGGCGGACTGCTGGGCATCACCGACCTGCTGCTGCGGGCCCACGTCATGTCGACGTACCTGTCGCATGACTGGGGCCGCGACTGGGGATCGCTGCGCAAATTCGACACCATCGCCGACGCGCACCCCGCGCAGCTCGATCTGGGCACCGCCACCCGAACCGGATGGTGGTCGCCCGGACCGATCCGCATCAAGCCGTAGCGAGCGACAAAACACGGCGTTTGCAAATGGCTTTGCGCCGTCGTTATTCACCGGTGTAATAGTGCATTGAATTAACGGCACAGTAATTACTGGTCAAGGGTTTAGTTTCGCCATTTGCTGGTTAACACTAATTCCGCTGTGATCCATTTCACACGACGGAAAAGAGTGGCTTATGCACGCGCTGACACGCCTGGAAACCTGCACGGCCGTGGCCACGCTGCTGATCGCGCCGGCCACGAGTTTGGCCATCGGGACGGCCTCCGCCGAGGGCGGGGGCACGACGGTCGTTTTCGACAACTATCTGCGGCGATGCGATTTCAGCAAGATCAGCATCGCCCCCAAGGTGCCCAGCCCGATGCTCGGCACCGGTTCTGCCATCGTCCGGGCCAGCGGGTCCCGTGCCGTCGCCGAGGTCCATCTGGTCGACGCGCCCGAGCCGGGCATGCATTTCGATGTCGGCCTTATCGAAGAGCCCCGACCGTCCTCGTCGACCTGTGGGCCCGGGGACCCGGGAACCGCCTTTACCGGCATGGACCTCGACGGCGCGGGAATCGGAACGGCCACCGTTGCCGACACCATTCGGCCGGGCACCACCGGAGTGTGGGTGATTGTCGAGCGGGCGAACGCAAACTCGCAGAACCCGGCGGAGTTCTACACGTCCGAGTTCGTGGTGCCGGTGGGGTCCTAGCAACCGCCTTAGAAGAAACAGGGACTTCGGTCCCTATCTTGACGCTCACGTCAAATGCTGCGATGGAGGTACCCACGAGGACCTGGTGAAAGGGAGCGGTGTCGGCGTCATACGGGGAGACAAGCCAGCAACCAATCGTGCCGGACGATGCCACCGGCGACATCGGTTCGGTGCTGCGTGCCGACGTCCGCGACGAAATCGACACATCGTCGGCCGTCGCCGAAGCGGCGGCGACGCTGGCCCGCGGCTCGGCTATGCTCGTGGTGAAGCGGGGCCCCAACGTGGGGGCGAAGTTCCTGTTGAACGAGCCGGTGATGAACGCCGGGCGGCACCCCGCCAGCGACATCTTTCTCGACGACATCACGGTCAGCCGCAGGCATGCCGAATTCCGCAGCGAGAACGGCGAATTCCGCGTCGTCGATCTCGGCAGCCTCAATGGGACCTATCTCAACCGCAGCGCCGTCGACTCCGCGGCGCTGACCAACGGCGACGTGCTGCAGATCGGCAATTTTCGGCTGGTCTTCCTGACCGCCCAGACGGGCTGACACCGACGAGGGGATATGCGTGACCACTGCACCCGGCCACAATGCGGACCACATTCAGGTCCACACCTCCGAATTCAAGCCTGGCCAAACGATTTTCGTTCAGGGCGACCCCGGTGATCGCGTCTATCTGCTCGTCGAAGGCACGGTGAAGATCGACTTTCACGGCCCCGGCGGCCGCAGCAGCGCCCGGGCGATCGTCGGCCCCGCGGACTTCTTCGGCGAGCTGGCGGTGTTCGACCCCGGCCCGCGCGGGTGCACTGCCACGGCGATCACCGACGTGCGCGCGATGTGGATGGACCGCGCCACGCTGCGCGCGTGGATGGCGGAACAGCCCGCGATCGCCGAGCAGCTGCTGCGTGCGCTGACCCGGCGACTGCGGTACAGCGAACGGCAACTCGTCGAGATGGTTTCCAGCGATGTCACCGCGCGTGTCGCCAGCCAGCTGCTGGTGTTGGCCAAGCGTTTCGGCACCGCCGAGGGCGACGCGATGCGGCTAGCCCACGAACTCAACCAGGACGAGCTAGCCCAACTGGTCGGCGCCGACCGGGTTTCGGTGGATCCTGTTGGACGGCAAGACCGTTGTGATCGTCAAGCCCGAAGCGCTGGCTCGCCGCGCCGACGCCGGTGACAGCTCCGGGCCGGACCCGAATCGCCGCCGGCGCCCGCTACGCGCTACTGCCTGACGATCGACTCGGCGCGTAGCGTCTGACGCATGAGCGACTACGCCGTAGAGGCGGTGGACCGGCTGCCGTTTTCCACCGACGAGAAATCGCAGCGCTACGCGACGGAGAACTACCGCGGGGCCGTGGGGCTCAATTGGTACCTCACCGACCCCACGCTGCAGTTCACCATGGCCTACTACCTCAAGCCCGAGGAACTGAAGCTGGCCGAACGCCACCTGACGCGCATCGGTGAACTGATGGGCGGCCCGGTGGCGCAGTGGGCCGAAGAGACGGATCGCAATCCCCCACAGCTGCAGCGCTACGACCGGTGGGGCCACGACATCAGCGAGGTGGTGATGCCGAGCTCCTTCGCGCAGTCCAAGCGGGCAGTCCTGGACGCCCAGCAGGCGCTGCGAACCGAGGCCCGCGAGGCGAAGATCAGCTCGTCGTTCACCATGTTCGCGTCGAATTATCTGCTCAACCAAGCCGACATCGGCATGGGCTGCGCGCTGGGCACCGGCGGCGGCATGGTCCAGTCGCTGGTGTCCGCCTACGCGCCGCCCGACGTGGCCGAGCAGGTGCTGGCCAAATTCGCCTCCGGCGAGTGGGCCGGCGAGACAGCGCAGCTGCTGACCGAACGCACCGGCGGCTCCGATCTGGGCGCGCTGGAGACCACCGCTCGGCGCGCCGGTGACGCGTGGTTGTTGAACGGCTTCAAGTGGTTTGCGTCCAACTGCGCCGGGGAGGCGTTCGTCGTCTTGGCGAAACCCGAAGGCGCACCGGACTCTTCGCGCGGTGTGGCCAACTTCCTGGTGCTGCGCACCCGCCGCGACGGCTCGCGCAACGGGGTGCGGGTGCGGCGGCTTAAGGACAAGCTGGGCACCCGCTCGGTGGCCTCGGGTGAGGTCGAATTCGTCGATGCCGAAGCCTTTTTGCTGTCCGGCGAGCCCACCGACGCCGCCGCGGGGCCGTCCGACGGCAAGGGGCTGGGACGCATGATGGAGCTGACCAACGCCGCACGCCTGGGCATCGCCTTGTTCGCGCTCGGCAACGCGCGGCGCGCCCTGGTCGAATCGCTGTGTTATGCCAGGCAACGCCGGGCGTTCGGCGGCGCGCTGATCGACAAGCCGCTGATGCGGCGCAAACTCGCGGAGATGATCGTGGACGTCGAGGCCGCGCAGGCGCTGGTGTTCGACGGCACCGGCGCCACCAACCATCGTCAGCCGCGCAGCATGCGGCAGCGGATCGCCGTGCCGGTCACCAAGCTCAGGGTGTGCCGGCTGGGGATCACCGCGGCCTCGGATGCGATCGAAATCCATGGCGGCAACGGCTATATCGAGACCTGGCCGGTGGCGCGGCTGCTGCGCGACGCGCAGGTGAACACCATCTGGGAGGGCCCGGACAACATCCTGTGCCTGGATGTGCGGCGCGGGATCGAGCAGACTCGCGCGCACGAGACGCTGCTGGCACGAATGCGCGACGCGGTGTCGGTCGCCGACGACGGCGAAACCACCCGGCTGGTCGCCGGCCGGATCGAGGATCTCGACGCGGCGATCACCGCGTGGACCAAGCTGGACAGGGAGACGGCCGAGGCAAGGCTGTTCCCGCTGGCCCAGTTCATGGGTGACGTCTATGCCGGTGCGTTGCTCATCGAGCAGGCCGCCTGGGAGCGGGCCACCCGCGGCGCTGAGCGCAAGGCGCTTGTCGCGGGGCTCCACGCGCAGCGCTATCTCGCCGATCGCGGGGCGCTGCGCGGTATCGACGCCGACTCCGATGAGGCGCTGGAGCGCTTCGACGAACTGCTCGACGGCGCGTTCAGGCCCGGGACCGGTAGCTAAGGGATGCCAGGCCCGCACCCACGGTGCGGGCCTCGACCAGAAGCGGCGGACTAGATCGGGATGAGCCCGTGCTTACGCGCCGTGCGGAACCACAGTTGCTTCTCCCGCAGCAGCTTCATAGACTTGCGCAGCAGCAGCCGTGTCTCGTGCGGGTCGATGACCGCGTCGATGAAGCCCCGCTCGGCGGCGGTCCACGGGATCGCCATGTTGAGGTTGTAGCCCTCGATGAAGTCCTTCTTGATCTGCTGCGCCTCGGGCGTGGTGGGGTCGGGAAACCGCTTCATCAGCAACTGCGCGGCGCCCTCGGCGCCGATCACCGCGATGCGCGCGGTCGGCCAGGCGAAGTTGAAGTCGGCGGTCAGCTGCCTGGACCCCATCACGGCGTAGGCGCCGCCGTAGGACTTGCGCACCGTGATGGTCACCTTCGGCACGTCGGCCTCGACGACCGAGTACAGGAACCGGCCACCGCGCTTGATGATGCCGTTCTTCTCCTGCTCGGCGCCCGGCAGGAAGCCCGGTGTGTCGACCACGAACACCAGCGGGATGTTGAACGCGTCGCAGAACCGGATGAATCGTGCCGCCTTGTCGGAAGCCTCGTTGTCGATCGACCCCGACAGGTACATGGGCTGGTTGGCGATCACGCCGACCGGATGCCCGTCGACGCGGGCGAACCCGGTGATGATGGCAGGCCCGTGCTGGGCGGCCACGTCGAGGAAGTCGCCGTCGTCAAAGATCCGCAGCAGGATCTCGTGCATGTCGTAGGCCATGTTGTCCGAGTCCGGCACGATCGAGTCGAGCTCCAGATCGGTCGGGGTCGTCTCCGGCTCCAGACCGGGGTTGACGATCGGCGGCTCACTGACGGCGCTCGACGGCAGGAACGACAGGAAGTCACGCACGTACTGGAACGCGGCTTCCTCGGAGTCCACCACCTGGTGGATGTTGCCGTTGCGGGCCTGCGCGTCGGAGCCACCGAGCTCATCGAGCGTGACGTCTTCGCCGGTGACCTCCCGGATCACGTCCGGCCCGGTGACGAAGAAGTAGCCCTGGTCGCGCACCGACACCAGCAGGTCGTCCTGGATCGGTGAATACACCGCTCCCCCCGCGCATTTGCCGAAGATGAGGGAGATCTGCGGCACCAGCCCGGACAGCGCCTCGTGGCGGCGGCCCAGCTCGGCGTACCACGCCAGCGAAGTGACGGCGTCCTGAATCCGCGCGCCGCCCGAGTCCTGGATGCCCACGATCGGGCAGCCGACCATGGCGCACCACTCCATCAGCCTGGCCACCTTGCGGCCGAACATCTCGCCCACCGTGCCCTGGAACACCGTCTGGTCGTGGGAGAACACCCCGACCGGCCGGCCGTCGATCATGGCGTGCCCGGTGACGCAGCCGTCGCCATACAGCGCGTTCGGGTCATTCGGCGTCTTGGCCAGCGCGCCGGTCTCCAGGAAGGTGCCCGGATCGACCAGCGCGTGGATGCGGGCCCGCGCGCTCGGGATGCCCTTCTTGTCGCGCTTGGCGACGGCCTTCTCACCGCCGGGCTCTTTAGCCAGTTCCAGGCGAGCATAGAGCTCGGCCAGCTTCTCGGCGGTGGTGTGCTGGATGGGAGCTGCCCCCGAAGCTGGCACGGTCTCCGTCACTACTTGCCCACCTCACTCGTCTGACTGGTTTCGGCCTCCACCTTATTCAGCACGTCGGAGAGGTGAGCACCGACCTTGCCGATGATCGGTTCGTCGATGGCCTGGATGTGCTCGCCACCGATCGGCACCACCTCGAGCTCGGCCACGTACTCGCCCCAGCCGCCGTCGGGCTTGCGGACCGCATATCGCGGCTCGAACTCGATGACGTCGTCGTGGTAGCGATCGGCCATGTACAGGGTTACGTGGCCGTCGTACGGCTCGATCTGGACGGTCTCGAGCGCCCGGTTGTCCAGGTAGGACGTCCGCTGGTGCTCGACGATGCCACCCGGGATCTGCACCCCGCTCTGCTGGACGATGTCCAGCACGAACTTGACCTGCCCCTCATCGTCGAGCACTTCGAGCTGCTCGTAGGGGATCGCGGGAATCTCGACGTTGAAGGTCCGCTCGGCGAACTTCGCATACCGGTCCCAGCGCTTGCGGGTCTCCTCCTGCGTCTGGGGGATCTCCTCGCCGGCGCGCACCGTGTCGATCATCCCGACGAAGCGCACGTCTTCACCCGCGCGCTTCAACCCGATCGCGCAGGCGTACGCCAGCGCGCCGCCGAGCGACCACCCGGCCAGGATGAACGGCTTGCCCGCGTTCATCTCCAACAGCTTCGGCACGTACTGGGCGGCGCGTTCCTGAACGGTGCCCTCGACGCGCTCGAACCCGTACATCGGCGTGTCCGCGGGCAACCGGTTCAGCAGCGGCTCGTAGACCACGGTCGAACCGCCGGCGGGATGGAACACGAACACCGCGGGTTTCGAGCTGCCCTCGGGGCGCGCCCGCAGGGTGCGGACGAAATCGTCGATCAGCCCGGCCTCCAGGTACTGGCGCACCTTCTCGGCGAGCGCCTCGATGGTGTCCGACGTCAATACGTCCTCGGCGGTGATCGCGCCCTCGGCGCGCTCCGAAAGCCGCTGCGCCATCTTGGCCGCGGTGTCCTCGTCGAGCTTGGGCAGCGGGTTGAAGATGCCGCCAGGGGACTTGCCCGTGACGATCGCCCAGGTGGCGAAGGTGACCCGCTCGGCGGCATCACGTGGCGGCACATCGGAATTCAGCGCTTTGGACACCGCCTCCTGGCTGAGCGCCCCCGCGAGATCCGGCTTCGCACCATTGGTCGCCGTGCCCTTCGGGCCGGACGGATCCGTCGGCGGCGGTGGGATAGTCGCGTCCGGCGCCGGCGGGGCCGGCTGAGTCTCGGGCTCGGCCTGCGGGTCCGGTGCGGGTGCGGCGGCCGACGCCGGCGTTGCCCCGCTGAGCAACTGGGCCTGCTCTTTGGCGATCTCCTCGGGCGTCAGCGTCTTCTGGTGCTCGTGCAGCTGCTCGACCTCGTCGCGGTGCTCGATCGCGTACTCGATCAGCTTCTCGATGGCGTAGAGGTTGGCGTCGCGCACGGCCGTCAATTGGATTGGCGGCAGGTTGAAGTCGTATTCCACGCGGTTCTTGATCCGCACCGCCATCAGCGAGTCCAGGCCGAGCTCGATCAGCGGCACCTCCCACGGCAGGTCCTCGGGCTCGTAACCCATTGCCGCCGAGACGATCAGGCCCAGCCGCTCGCCGACGGTCTCGCCGGAATCCGGTGTCCACCGGCCCACGCTGGACGGCAGGTAGCGGTTGGTCAGGCTGTCCGACAGCGTCTCGGCGTCGGGCTCCTCGGCCGGCACCCCGGACGCAGAAGACGCCTCGACCGGGGCGGTCGCGGTCGGCGCCGCGATGGCCGCACCGGCACCCACCGCCGTCGGCAACGCGGCCACGCTCTGACCGGCCCGCGACACCAGCGCGTCGTAGACCAGCGTGAAGGACTCGTCGATGCGGGCGTGCACCTGCACCGCGGCACCACCCGGGTGCCGGGTCATCGTCGTCACCAGCCGGGCGCCCGCGCCGGGCACCGCGCGCTGCTCGGATGCCACCATCTGCGCATCCGAAAGCACCTGTGTTGCAGCGGATCTCACCAGCGCTGCCAGATCCGTCTCGCCGTTGCGCGGTGCGTACTCCCAGACGTGGCGCCCGTCCGGCAACGCGACGTGGGTCCCCGGCATGATCACCGAGCCGTCGCCGGAGAAGTGCACGTCCAGCCAGTGCTCTTTGCGCTTGAACCGGGTCGGCGGGATGTTCGCGTAGTCCTGGGGGCCCTGCGCGCGGCTGAACAGCGTGCGGATGTCCAGGTCGTGGCCGTGGACGTAGAGCTGGGCCATTGCCGAGATCATCGACTCGACGTCGTCCTGCTTGCGGGCCAGCGTCGGAATCAGTTGGGCGTCATGCAGACCCGCGGCGGCGGTGGTCAGGCCGATCTGCATCAGCGCCACCGGGTTGGGCGCGAGCTCCAGGAAGGTGGTGTGGCCGCTGTCGACGGCGTTGCGCACGCCGTGGGTGAAGTACACCGAGTGCCGCATTCCCTTGACCCAGTAGTCGACATCGTGCACCGGTTCACCGCCGGGCTTGATGTAAGTGCCCTCGTGCACCGTCGAGAAGATCCCGACCTTCGGGCTCAGCGGGTGAATCCCCTGCAGCTCGGCGGAGAACTCACCGAGCAGCGGGTCCATCTGCGACGTGTGCCCGGCGCCCTTGGTCTGCAGCTTGCGGGCGAAGCGGCCCTCGGCCTCGCAGCGGGCCACGATCGCGTCGATCTGCTCGGGCGGACCGCCGATCACGGTCTGACTGGGTGCGGCGTAGACGCACACCTCCAGGCCGGGGAAGTCGCCGAACACCGTCTTGAGCTCGTCGGCGGAGTACTCGACCAAAGCCATCAGCCGGATGTACTCGCCGAACAGCATCGCCTCGCCCTCGCCCATCAGGTGCGAGCGCGACGCGATCACGCGGGCCGCATCCGCCAGCGACAGGCCGCCGGCGAAGTACGCCGACGCGGGCTCGCCAAGCGACTGGCCAACCACCGCAGCGGGTTTGGCCCCGTGGTGCTTGAGCAACTCGCCCAGCGCGATCTGAATCGCGAAGATGACGACGTTGCTGGTCTCGATGCCGTAGTCCTGCGAGTCGTCCAGGATCAGCTCGAGCACCGAGTAGCCGCGCTCGTCCTGGATCAGCGCGTCGACCTTCTCGATCCACTCGGCGAAGACCTCGTTGCGCAGGTACAGGCTCTTGCCCATCTTGCGGTGCTGCGCACCGAAACCGGCCATCGCCCAGACCGGGCCGCTGGTCACCGGCCCGTCGGTGCTGAACACGCCTGCCCGCTGCTTGCCCTCGGCGATCGCCCGCAGGCCCTTGATGGCCTCTTCGTGGTCGTGGGCCAGCACCACCGCGCGCGAGCGGCCGTGGTTGCGCCGCGACAGCGACCGGCCGATCGATTCCAGCGACGAGGCCTGCCCCTCGGGGCTTTCCATCCAGTCCGCGAGCTCGGCGGCGGCGGACTTCTTGCGCGACGTCAAAAACGCCGACACCGCGAGCGGGATCAGCGGCTTGGTCGGCTCTGACTCCTCTTGTGCGGCAAGCTCTTCCAGCGCGATCTCTTTGAGGCGCAGCGCCTCGTCGGTGATGCCGGGAAGCTCGTACTCCGGCTCCTCGGCCTCGGAGGCGTCGGGGATGATGTTGCCGAAGTCGTCGAACCGCAGCGAGTGGCTTTCCAAGGTGGGCGCCTCGGCCGGTTCCTCGCCCGCATCCGCAGGCGCAATGACTTGAGCCTGCGGCTCGGCTTCGCGCTCGATCACGTCGCGGGGCAGCACCTCGCGCACCACCAGGTGCGCGTTGGCCCCACCGAAGCCGAAGCTGGACACCCCGGCCAGCGCGTAGCCCCCGTAGCGCGGCCAATCACTGGCGCTGTCAACGACTTTCAAGTGCATGCCGTCGAAGTCGATGTAGGGGCTGGGGCCGGCGAAGTTGATCGACGGCGGCAGCTTGTCGTGCTGCAACGCCAGCACCACCTTGGCCAGGCTCGCCGCGCCGGCGGCCGACTCCAGGTGTCCCACATTGGTTTTCACCGCACCCAGCAGCGCCGGGCGGTCGGCGGGGCGACCCCGCCCGACGATGCGGCCCAGCGCCTCGGCCTCGATCGGATCACCCAGGACGGTGCCGGTGCCGTGCGCCTCGACGTAGTCGACGGTGCGCGGATCGATGCCGGCGTCCTTGTAGGCCCGGCGCAGCACCTCGGCCTGGGCGTCCTGGTTGGGGGCGATCAGGCCGTTGGACCGGCCGTCGTGGTTGACCGCGCTGCCGGCGATGACGGCCAGGATCTGGTCGCCGTCGCGGCGGGCGTCGTCGACCCGCTTGAGCACGAACATGCCGCCACCCTCGGAGCGGGTGTAGCCGTCGGCGTCCGACGAGAACGACTTGATCCGGCCGTCGGGAGAAAGCACCTGACCGATCTCGTCGAAACCGAGCGTCACCAGCGGCGTGAGCAGCGCGTTGACGCCGCCGGCGAGCGCGACGTCGCATTCACCGTTGCGCAGCGCCTGCACCGCCTGGTGCGTCGCCACCAGCGAGCTCGAGCAGGCGGTGTCCAGCGCCACCGACGGACCGCGGAAGTCGTAGAAGTAGGACACCCGGTTGGCGATGATCGAACTGGCCGTCCCGGTGATCGCGTAGGGGTGCGCGACGGTCGGGTCGGACACCGCCAGGAATTGATAGTCGTTGTTGGAGAAGCCGACGTACACGCCGACCGCTTCGCCGCGCAGGCTCGACGCCGGGATCCGGGCGTGCTCGAGCGCCTCCCAGGTGAGCTCCAGCGCCATCCGCTGCTGCGGGTCGATGTTGTCGGCCTCGGTCTTGGCGACCGCGAAGAACTCCGAGTCGAAGCCCTTGATGTCCTTCAGGTAGCCGCCCCGGGTGCGGGCGGTGCTGACGCGCTGGGCGATGCGCGGCTCCTCGAGGAATTCCGACCAGCGGCCCTCGGGCAGGTCGGTGATCGCGTCGCGGCCCTCCATCAGCGCCGCCCACGTCTCGTCCGGGGAGTTCATGTCGCCGGGCAACCGGGTGGCCAGGCCCACGATCGCGATGTCGACGCGCTCGGCCGGGCCGGTGCGAGTCCAGTCGGCGCCGTCCAGCTCGTCGTCGGACACCTCGGGCTCACCCTCGATGATGCGGGTGGCCAGCGACTCGATGGTCGGGTGCTGGAAGGCGACCGCGACCGACAGGGTGACACCGGTCATGTCCTCGATGTCGGCGGCCATCGCCACGGCGTCGCGCGACGCCAGACCCAGCTCGACCATCGGCACCGACTCGTCGATGTCGTCGGGTGATTTCCCGACGGCCCGGCCGACCCAGTTGCGCAGCCACTGGCGCATCTCGGGGACGGTCATGTCGCTCTTCTTGGCGGGCACCTCCCCGTCAGGGCCCGGGGTGTGGTTTTCGGGGTGCTCAGTGTCAGCCATGGTCCTCAGGGATTCAGTCAGTGGAGCTGGCGAAGGCCGTCGGGGAACCGACGCCGCTTCGCAGACTGCCGTCGAGATAGGCCGCGCGGCAGGCGCGGTGCCCGATCTTTCCGCTGGAGGTACGCGGGATCGTTCCCGACTGCACCAGCAGCAGGTCGCGGACCGTGACGCCGTGGCGCACGGCGATCGCGGCCCGGATGTCGTCGGCGATCGGCTGGTAGTCCAGCTTGTGCGAGCCGGCGGCGCGCTCGGCGACGATCACCAGCTGCTCGGAGCCGTCGTCGGGGTCGTACTTGATGCCGGCGTGCGGGTTGTCGAACACTTCCTTCGGCAGCTGGTTGGCCGGCACCGAGAAGGCGGCCACGTAACCGGTGCGCAGCGCCTTGCTGGCTTCCTGCGCCGAGTACTCGAGGTCCTGCGGGTAGTGGTTGCGGCCGTCGATGATGACCAGGTCCTTGATCCGGCCCGCGATGTAGAGGTGACCGTTGTGGTAGGTGCCGTAGTCGCCGGTCTTGACCCACATGCCGTCGTCGGGGGCACCCTCGGCGTGGGACTGGCTGATCCGCGACTTGAGGATGTTGCGGAAGACGTCGTTGGTCTCCTCTTCCTTGCCCCAGTAGCCGATGCCCAGGTTGTTACCGTGCAGCCAGATCTCGCCGATCTGACCGTCGGGCAGCTCGCTGGCGGTCTCCGGGTCGACGATGACGGCCCACTCGTCCACGCCGATGATGCCGGCGGAAACCTGCGGAACGGCCTTCAGCGAATCGGCGGGCACCTCGACGAAGCGCTGCTTGTTCAGCTCGTCACGGTCGACGTGGATGACGGTGGGAGCCTGGTCCATCGGCGTGGTCGAGACGAACAGCGTCGCCTCGGCCAGTCCGTAGGACGGCTTGATCGCGGTCTCGCGCAGACCGTAGGGCGAGAACGCGTCGTAGAACTTGCGCATCGACGCCGGGGACACCGGCTCGCTGCCGTTCAGGATCGCCTTGACGTTGCTCAGGTCCAGCGGCGGCTCGCCGTCCTTGGGCACCCCGCGCACGGCGGCGTGCTCGAACGCGAAGTTCGGCGCGACGGTGATGACCTCGCAGTCCGGGGCGTCCTCGGGCTTGCGCGCCATCTCGCGGATCCACCGGCCGGGCCGGCGGACGAAGGCGGCCGGGGTCATGAAGGTGAAGTTGTGACCGATCACCGGCGACAGCAGCGCGGTGATCAGCCCCATGTCGTGGAAGAACGGCAGCCAGGACAGGCCGCGGTCGGCCTCCTTGCCTTCCAGGCCGTTGAGGACCTGCAGCACATTGGTGGGCAGGTTCAGGTGGGTGATCGCCACGCCCGTCGGGGTGCGGGTGGAGCCGGAGGTGTACTGCAGGTAGGCGATGGTGTTCTCGTCGGCCTCCGGCGGCTCCCAGGTCGATGCGACCTCGTTGGGCACCGCGTCGACGGCGATGACGCGGGGGCGCTCCTTGGCCGACCGGGCGCGGATGAACTTGCGGACGCCCTCGGCGGCCTCGGTGGTGGTCAGGATCGTCGACGGGGTGCAGTCGTCGAGCACGGCGTGCAGGCGGCCGACGTGGCCCGGCTCGCTCGGGTCGAACAGCGGCACCGCGATCCGGCCGGCGTACAGCGCGCCGAAGAGCGCGACGAGGTAGTTCAGGTTCTGCGGGCAGAGCACGGCGATGCGGTCCTCGGGCTGCGTCACCTGCTGCAGCCGGGCGCCCACAGCGCGGTTGCGGGCGCTGAACTCCGACCAGGAGATGTCACAGGCGACGCCGTCGCGCTCGGTGGAGAAGTCCAGGAACCGATAGGCGAGCTTGTCGCCACGAACCTTCGCCCACTTCTCAACGTGCTTGACCAAGTTCGTGTTGTCCGGGAACTTGATCTTTCCATTCACGATGAACGGGTTGTGGTACACCATGCCGCTCTCCTGTCGCACCTGTTTTCGGTCGGCTCCGCCGACGCCTTGTTCTAGGTCGGCTCCGCCGACGGCTTCGTTCTTCAAGCCGGCTCGGCCGACGGTTACATGTCTACGCGCACGCCGGACCTCGCACCGCACCCGCTCGGGGAAGCCGGTGATGTGCCAGCCCCAGCCGGCATCGACCCCGACCGGGTGTGCGAAAAAGGTCCGATAGCTCTTAAATTCCTCTTAATGTTACGGGGCTGCCTACGGCAGACCAAATCACAAGGTACCGCTGATCGCCATCGGCAACCGCCACCTGACGCTTGTGTCCCACCGACCCGGTCATCCGTGTTTCGGTTGTGGCGCATCTGCGATCAGACCGTGAGCCCAGTTGAGCGTCCAGTCGGTCGCGGGTGCCCCGTCGATGCTCCAGCACTGCGTCGTGGCGTACAGCGCGTGCACCGGCTGACCCGCGCCGCCGGCCAACGTGTTCAGCGTGGCCGGCAGGTTGGCGATGCTGAACGCCTCCTCCGGAGCGGCGCAGATCAGGTCGCCCGGCGCGCAGATCTCATTGGTCTTGCCGTTGAGGTCGCCGAAGCCGCCGGGGCGCGGGCCGGTCATGGTCAGACCCATCCCGGACAGGATGGGCACCTCGTGCAACGTGACCTCGGCGCCCTGCCCCGGTGGGTTGGGTCCGACGTCGTTACCGACCCCCATCTGGCGACGACCGTCGGCGATCAAAGTCACACCCAGCACCAAGTCGTCGTCGACGGGTCCGCGGCCGTTGCCGATATCGCTGGCGATGTCGCCCACGATCACCGCGCCCTGCGAGAAGCCCATCAGCACGTAACTGGTCAGCGGGCACTTGGTGTTCATGTCGGTCATCGCCTGCACCGTCGCGCGGGTGCCCTCCGCCCGGCTGGCGTTGTAGGACATCTGCGTGTCGCCGCTCAGCGGATTGTGGAACTGCGCGGTGTACGGGGTGGTGTACGACTGCACCCGCGACGACGGGAACTGTTGGGTGAGGGTCGCGGTCACCTTGTGCAGCAGCGCGTTGGGGAATTGGAGGGGATTGGCGGGGTCGTCTTGCACGGCCGACTCCCAGGTCCCGGGAACGTTGACCAGCAACACGTCCGGGCACGACGCGTCCTGAGAGGCGGGTCGCGGCTTGTGCGGGTGTGTGGCCGTCGACGACGGGGGCAGCACCCCGGGCGGCACCGCGCTGGGCTCCGACTGGTGGCCGCGCAGCAAGGTCACCGCGGCCAGGATGGCCAGGAACACGACGACGGCGACCGACAGTGCGGCGATCCACGCGAGGGTGCGTTGGCGCTTACGCCGCGCGCTTGTAGCCATGTTCTCCTGCCAGCAGAGTCGGTGGATCGCAGCTACGCGGTCCTCCCGACCCCTGCTGCACCCCCTACACGGTACCGGCTCGGCCGAGCGGGCTAACCGGGCAGCGCAGCCGGCCCGCCGCTAGCGGATGGCGCCGACGATGTCGCCCGACATCGCCCCGAGCTGCCCCGACCACGAACCCCAGCCGTTGTCGCCGCCGCCGGGGAAGTCGAAGTGGCCGTTGTGTCCGCCGTTGCTGCGGTACTGCTGATAGAACTCCCGCGAACTGCCCATCGCCGCGCCGGCCTGCCCGATCATCGCGGCGTCGTCGCCGCCCATGTTCGTCGGGCTGTAGACCCAGACGCGGGTGTTGTTCTGCGCCAGCAGCGAGGCGTGCACGTACGGGTCGTGCCACTTCCACCGGCCCAGCTGCGGGGCTCCCCACATGCCGTTGCCGTCGACGCCGCCGAACTGCTGCAGGCCGGCCAGGATCGCGCCGTTGTAGCTGGTACTCGACGGGTAGAGGAACCCGGACAGCGATCCGGCGAAGCCGAAGCGGTCGGGGTGGAAGGCGGCCAGCGCCATCGCGCCGTAGCCACCCTGTGAGGCACCCACGGCGGCGTGGCCGCCGGGCGCCAGGCCCTTGTTGGCGGCCAGCCAGTCGGGCAGCTCGCTGGACAGGAAGGTGTCCCACTGCTTGCTGCCGTCCTGCTCCCAGTTGGTGTACATGCTCCACGCGCCGCCGGCCGGGGCCACCACCGAGACGCCCTTGCCGCCGAGCGTGTTCATCGCGTTACCGGCGGTGACCCAGTTGCTCACGTCCGGGGCCGCGTTGAAGGCGTCGAGCAGGTAGACCGCGTGCGGACCACCGGCCATGAAGGCCACCGGGATGTCGCGGCCCATCGCCGCCGACGGAACCATCAGGCTTTCGTAGCCCGCCGCCCTGGCTTTGCCGACGGTTGCGGCGGTCTGCAGCGCGAAGGCCAACCCGACGGCCAGCACGGCTACGCAGAACACCCGGAAAAGCGCCGACATACCCCGCACGACCGTCATGTCCACCCTCCATCGTGTAGTCGCTGAAAGCACATTAGCCAGGGCCCTAGTTCCCCCGCGCGCCGGGTAGTGAAACACGTCACACAGGCCGCAAACGACTAGCGGCGGAAACCCCGAAGGGTTCCCGCCGCTGGTCTTACTGCTTGGCGTGTTTTAGGTGCCCTGGCCGTTACCGGCGTTGGTGGCGGGGGCCGTGGCCGGACCCGCACCCGGGGTGGCGCCCAGCGTCGACTGCAGGTCAGGCAGCATGGCGTGCACCTGCGCGCCCCAGTAGGGCCAGTCGTGAGTGCCGTTGGCGTCGAAGTTCCAGACCGCGTTGTGGCCACCGGCCCCGTTGTAGGCGTCCTGGAACTTCAGGTTGCTGGTCCGCACGAAGCCCTCGAGGAACTTCGCCGGCAGGTTGTCCCCACCCAGGTCGGAGGGCTTGCCGTTACCGCAGTACACCCAGATGCGGGTGTTGTTGCCGACCAGCTTGCCGACCTGAAGCGACGGGTCGTTGCGGGCCCACGCCGGGTCCTCCTTCGGACCCCACATGTCGGCCGTCTTGTAGCCACCGGCGTCACCCATGGCGAGACCGATCAGCGACGGGCCCATGCCCTGCGACGGGTCCAGCAGCGCCGACAGCGAGCCGGCGTAAACGAACTGCTGCGGGTGGTAGGCGGCAAGGATCAGCGCCGACGAACCAGCCATCGACAGGCCGACCACGGCGCTCCCGGTCGGCTTCACCTGCTTCTGCGACGAGAGATACTCGGGCAGCTCGCTGGTCAGGAAGGTCTCCCACTTGTAGGTGACGCAGCCGGCCTTACCGCAGGCGGGCTTGTACCAGTCGGAGTAGAAGCTGGACTGGCCACCGACGGGCAGGACCGTCGAGATGCCCGACTGGTTGTACCACTCGAACACCGGGGTGTTGATGTCCCAGCCGTTGAAGTCGTCCTGTGCGCGCATACCGTCGAGCAGGTACAACGCAGGCGAGTTGGCGCCACCGCTCTGGAACTGAACCTTGATGTCGCGGCCCATTGCGGCGGACGGAACCTGCAGGTACTCCACCGGCAGACCCGGGCGCGAGAAGGCCCCGGCGGTCGCCGAGCCTCCGACGGCGCCAATCAGGCCCGAGAGCAGCGCCGCACCAGCGGCCGCCACAACGAGCCGGCGCGGCATACCCGCCACGGCGCCGCGCAATCTGTCGACAAGCGTCATCCTTGCTTCCTCATCCTTCTTGTAGCCCTCGGCGCATTTCACCGACCAGCCACTTTCTTGATTGGGTCGAACTGCCTGCGCGCAGGCGCGGCAGTGCTCGTGTAGTCAACCACACGTTGTGCCATTCGGTCGCATCGAGGCACGGTGGCCAACAGGCGAGCGACCCTCCTACCCAGCGCATTTCAATTCAAACATGTGTCTAAAAGGCGCCGTTTTCAGGTGTGCCTGCCGGTCATTGCAAGCTGGTGAGAGGCCAAATGTGATGTTGCTGCCATTTTTTCGTGACCCACGCGCTGTGATTTGTTCGGCATTTGCCGAAATTTCTTCTGCGCGACGCTTACTCGCGCGGTGGGGGCGGTGCCTCCGGGGGCATCGGCAGCCCACACCGGGCCAGCTCGTAGCGCGGCACCCGGTCGATCCGGTACCCAGTGAACTGGAAGGAATTCACCAGGTTGGACAAAAATCGGTGCGGGGTCATCGGCGCGCGCACCGAGCTGAGCACCGCCTTCGTCTCGGGGCATTGCAGCGCCGCGACGGCCTCCGCGACCCACTGCGCATCGAGATAGCCGGGTATTCCGGGGGGCACCTTCACCCAGGGGCCGTCGGCGATCACCCAGTCCGGAAAGAGGTTCTTGTCGTGCCCGATGCGGCCGTGTTTGAGCCGTTCGGTGTGTTGCGCAAGCGGATTCGCCAAACCGATCTGATCGATCACCCGGACATCGAGCCCGACGTTCATGCCGACCATGCCGAGGTTGGTGAAAAACACTGCATGCTGGGGTTTTTGCGCGGCCTTGTCCCCCGGCGCCGGCTGGGCCTGCGGCACCAGGTCCCACTGGATGTAATTGCCCGACGGCAGCAGCAGCGCGCCTCCGGGGGTGTTGTTGAGGGCGGTCAGGATGGCCGCCATCCGCGGGTAGCCCAGGTAGTCCGCGGCGGTCAGCGGATGCGCGTTGCCGGTGGCCTGGGAGTAGAAGCGGCGTTCGTCGACGATTCCGGAGTAGGTGACGTGGGTGGCGTCGTCGCCCATCCCGGCTGAATTCGCCGCCCAGAGTGCCCACCCTGCCAACCCCAGCCACAACGCCCCGGCCGCGCCGGCGACCCAGTTACCCGTCTCCCGCGAATAGTCCTGGCCGTCGGGGATGGCGATCGGGATGACGGCGACCGGAGCCAGCAGGCAGAACAGCGGGGCCAGCAGCACCCGGGCGTGCATGAAGTCGCCGCCTTGCCGCACCCAGTAGAGCGCCTGCAACAGCCCGCTGATCAGCACCCACGCCACCACCGCCGGCGGGCTGTGCACGGCGCGGGCCACCCGCCCGTAGTTGGGCGCCAGCGCGGGGCGCAGGAACGACGGCCGGCGGCGGGCCACGAACAGCAGCACTCCCAGCGGCACCAGGAGCACCAGCGGGATCCACACCGCATACGGCCCGTCGAAGTTGGAGAGGTAGATCATGCCCTGGGACCACTTGTCCCCGGCCGCGTCCTTGGCCAGGGCGGTGCCCGGTACCAGCAGGCCGTAGTAGCCCATCCGGAAGATCTCGTAGGCGACCGGCAGGAGACCCCCGGCCACCACGATCAGCACCCGACGACGCCAGGTGCGGGCCGCGACCAGCATCATGATCAGCGCCAGCCCGCCCATGAGCGCCAGCTCCGGCCGGACTAGCACACTGAACCCGGCGACGAACGCCAGCAGGCCGGCGAACACATTGTTATCGGTGCGGTTGCGCACCGGCTGCGCCCAGCAGACCATCATCCACCACAGCAGCCCGAGATAGGCCAGCGCCAACCCGCTTTCCAGCCCGGAGGTGGCGAAGTCCCGTGCCGGCGGCAGCGCGATGTAGATCAGGGCGCCGGCGGGCAACATGATGGCCCTGCGGCCTCGCAAGCTCGGGGCGTACAGCCGCGCGGCGCCCAGCATCAGTAGCGCCACCCCCACCACCGAGAGCACCAGCGCGAGCGCGAGCGCCACGTACTCCATGCGCAGGGGGCCGCCGACCCAGCTGCCGACATACATCAGGTAGGTCCAGGCCGTGGAGGTGTTGGCCTCCACCCGTTCGCCCTGGTTGAACACCGGTCCGTTGCCGGCGAGCAGGTTGCGCACGGTGCGCAGCACGATCAGCCCGTCGTCGGCGATCCACCGCCGCTGCCAACTCCCCCAGCCGAACAGGATGGCGACCAACGCCACGCTGATCCAGAGGCTGACCCGCACCATCGTGGTGTACGGAAACACCGGCCAGCCGGGCCGCCTGATCATCGGCCGGCTGCGCATCATGCGCGCTTTGAGAGCCTGCAGTTCGGGGCTAACCGAAGGCAACGGCGGCTCCGATTGTCGCGATCCACGCCAGGAACAGCAGCTGCAGCACCCGGTCCCGCAGCGCGATGTCTTCGGGTTCGCCGGCCAGCCCGCCGTCCACGTCGACCGCGTAGCGCAGGATCGCGATGGTGAACGGCACCAGCGACACCGCGTACCACGACCCCGAGTGGTGGTCGCGCTCGAACGCCCACAGGCCGTAGCAAATCACCACCGCCGTCGCCGACATCGTCCAGACGAAACGCAGATATGTGCTGGTGTAGCTCTCGAGCGATTTGCGGATCTTGGCGCCGGTGCGCTCGGCGACCTGCAGCTCGGCGTAGCGCTTGCCCGCCACCATGAACAGCGACGCGAACGCGGCCGACAACAGGAACCACTGGGACAGCGGGATTTCGGTGGCCACACCGCCGGCGATGGCGCGCAGCAGATACGCCGACGACACGATGCAGATGTCAAGCACCGCTTGGTGTTTGAGGCCGAAGCAGTACGCCAGCTGCATGGCGAGGTAGATGGCAATCACCAGCGCCAGGTTCGGCGTCACCACCCACGCGATGCCCAGCGATGCCGCACCCAGCAGCACCGCCAGGAAGTAGGCCAGCCACTCGGGCACCACGCCCGCCGCGATCGGGCGGAACCTCTTGGTGGGGTGTTCGCGATCGGCCTCGACGTCGCGGACATCGTTGACCAGATACACCGACGAGGCCGCCAGGCTGAACACCACGAACGCCAAACCCACCTGGGTGAGCATCTGCGCGTAGTCATACCGAATGCCGCTGCCCAGCCCGGCCACCGGCGCGGCCAGCACCAGTACATTCTTCACCCACTGCCGGGGCCGGATCGCCTTGACCACCCCTGTGATCAGGTTGCCCGGCGGCCGGGTCACGACGTCCTCACTCATCCAGCCACACCTCTCGTGCACGGCGCGCGATCGCCGCGACGACGGCACCCAGGGCGATGCCGAACGCCACATCGCTGGGGTAGTGCACGCCCAGCAGCATCCGCGACAACGCCATCGGGGGCACCAGGACCGCGGGTAGCGGCAGACCCGTGGTCCGGCCCATCAGAATCGCCGCGGCGGTGGTCGAAGTGGCATGTGCCGACGGGAAACTCAGTTGGCTGGGGGTGCCGACGTTGACCGCGACGGCGGGATCATGCGGCCGCTCGCGGCGCACGATCCGCTTGACGATGACGGCCGTGGCGTGTGCGGCGAACGCCCCGGCCCCGGCCACCAGCCAGTCCCAGCGCCGCTTCGGGGACAGCACCGCTCCGAGCGTGGCGACGGCCACCCAGCCGATGCTGTGCTCGCCGAAGTGCGACAGCGCGCGCGCCACCGGCAGCGCCCCAGGGCGATCACTCAGCGCCGCCTGGACGGCGACCAGCGCGGCCACCTCGCCGCGGGGCGCCTCTGCAGCGGCGGCCTCATGCATGTTCTGCAGCGGGCAGCAACGCCGTCTCCCACTTCTGCTTGCTGGACAACACGGGCAGCGCGTCGCGATACACCCGGCGCATCTCGTCGAACCGGCTGAGCAGCCGGCGCTGACGGCGCACCGATGCGAACAACAGCGAGAACATCTTTCGCCGATCCCGCTGCCGGTAGACCACGCCGCAACCGTCGGCCGTGGTGACCGTCACGCCGTCGACAGTGCACAGCCGGAACCAGCGCGCATCCTGGGTCGGCACGTTGAACTCGGGCCGGGTGTGGGATTCGGTGTCGGCCTTGGTCATGTTGTGCAGGATGCCGCGGGCCAGCCGGTAGCTGATCGACACCGGGTTCACCGGCGGCTTCATCGCCTTGGTCTTGTTCCGTGGCGCCGGCAGCTCGCTGGCCGCCGGCAGCACGACGGCGTCCGGGTATTCCTTGCGCAGCCGATGCACTTCCGGCAGACCGGATTCCAGGATCGAGAAGATGTGCTCCGGCCCGGCGAGGAAGTCGTCGATGGCCCGGTTCTGAATCGCGACCGTCGAATACTCAAGGCAGGCAAGGTGTTTCAGTGTCGCCTTGAGGTGGCTGCGGACCAGGCCGGTGATGTCGCCGTCCCAGTGCAGTGCTGCCACCACCAACCGGTTGCGCAGGTGGAAGTACGCCTGCCAGTCGATGGCGTCGTCCTTGTCGCTCCAGGCCATGTGCCAGATCGCGGCGCCGGGCAGTGTGACCGTCGGATAGCCGTGCTCGCCGGCGCGCAGGCCGTATTCGGCGTCGTCCCATTTGATGAACAGCGGCAGCGGTTGGCCCAGTTCCTCGGCGACCTGCCGCGGGATCATGCACGTCCACCAGCCGTTGAAGTCGACGTCGATGCGCCGGTGCAGCAGTGCGCTGCGATCGCTCTTGTCGTTCAACGGAAACTCGGCGAAGTTGTGGTCGTACTCGGCGTGCGGCGCGGCGGTCCACATGAAGTTCGCCTGGTTGACGACCTCGCCCATGATGTGCAGGTGCGACGGCTCCTGCAGGTTGAGCATCTGCCCGCCGATGAGCGTCGGCTTCTTGGCGAAGCGGTTGAGCGCGAGCACCCGCAGGATCGTGTCCGGCTCGATGCGGATGTCGTCGTCCATGAACAGGATCTGTTGGCAGTCGGTGTTTTTCAGCGCTTCGTACATCACCCGGCTGTAGCCACCGGAGCCACCGAGGTTGGGCTGGTCGTGGATGGACAGCCGGCTGCCCAATCCCGCGGCCGCAGCCGCGAAGTCCGGGTGGTCGCGCACCTTGCGCACGCCCTGGTCCGGCACGATGACCGCACCGATCACCTTGTCCACCAACGGATCCGCGGTGAGGTCGGCGAGCGCGTTGACGCAGTCGGCGGGGCGGTTGAACGTGGGGATGCCGACGGCGATGTTGGCCGTGCCCGGCGCGGGCTCGGTGGCGTACCAGCCGCCGCTGATGAGGTTGACCGCGGTGTCGGTGGTGATGTCGAACCAGATCCAGCCGCCGTCCTCGAACGGCTTGAGCGGTACCTCGATCTCGACGACGGCCGGCTGCTCGTCGGTGCCGACGAATTGGCGGCCCTCCACCGAGATTCGCACCCCGGTGGCCTTGGTCCGGTACACGTCGACGCGCCCGGTTCCGGTCAGCTCGACCCGCAGCGCCACCGACTGACAGATGGACCAGCGGCGCCAGTAGCTGGCCGGGAAGGCGTTGAAGTAGGTCGCGAACGACACCTCGGACTCTTTGCCGATCTCCAGCGACGTGCGGCTGGTGGCGTGGGCACGCCGGGCGTTGGTCGTCGACTCCTCGAGATACAGCTTGCGCACGTCGAGCGGCTCGCCGGGACGCGGCAGGATGATCCGGGACAGCAGGCTCACGGCAGTCACTTACGCGCGCCTTCCTCTTTGTTCTGGGCTTCTGACAGGGATGCGCCGTCCCGCAGGTGCGGCGCGAGCACGTTGTCGTACATGTTCAGGGCGCTGGCGATGGCCATGTGCATATCCAGGTATTGGTAGGTACCCAGCCGGCCGCCGAACAGTACCTTCGACGACGCGGTCTCGGACTTCGCCCTGGCTCGATAGGCGGCCAGCAGGGCGCGGTCGGCTTCCGTGTTGATCGGATAGTAGGGCTCGTCGTCGTCCTCGGCGAAGCGCGAGTACTCCCGCATGATCACGGTCTTGTCGGCGGGATAGTCGCGCTCGGTGTGGAAGTGACGGAACTCGTGGATGCGGGTGTAGGGCACGTCGGGGTCGTTGTAGTTCATCACCGGAGTGCCCTGAAAGTCCCCGATGGGCAGCACTTCCAGCTCGAAATCGAGGGTGCGCCAGCCCAGCCGGCCCTCGGCGTAGTCGAAGTAGCGGTCGAGCGGCCCGGTGTAGACGACGGGCGCGTCGGGGCTGCCCGCCCGCAGTTGGTCGCGCACGTCGAACCAGTCCGTGTCCAGCCTGACCTCGATGCGATCGTCGGCGGCCATGTTGCGCAGCCAGGCGGTGTAGCCGTCGACGGGCAGGCCCTCGTAGGTGTCGCTGAAGTAGCGGTTGTCGAAGGTGTAGCGCACCGGCAGCCGGGTGATGTTGGCGGCCGGCAGTTCCTTGGGGTCGGTCTGCCACTGCTTGGCCGTGTATCCCTTGACGAAGGCCTCGTAGAGCGGCCGCCCTATCAGCGAGATCGCCTTCTCCTCGAGGTTCTGCGCGTCGGCCGTGTCGATCTCGGCGGCCTGCTCGGCGATGAGCTTGCGGGCTTCGTCCGGGGTGAAGTACTTGCCGAAGAACTGCGACACCAGGCCCAGGCCCATCGGGAACTGGTAGGCCTGCCCGTTGTGCATGGCGAAGACGCGGTGCCGGTAGTCGGTGAAGTCGGTGAACTGCCGCACGTAGTCCCAGACCCTCTTGTTGGAGGTGTGGAACAGGTGGGCACCGTACTTGTGCACCTCGATGCCGGTGTGCGGCTCGGCTTCTGAGTAGGCGTTGCCACCGATGTGCGGTCGGCGGTCCACGACGAGGACGCGCTTCCCGAGCTGGGTAGCCACGCGCTCGGCAATGGTCAGTCCGAAGAATCCAGAGCCGACGACGAAAAGATCGAAACGAGCGGTCATCGGTTGCTTAGGGTATCCGACCGCGTGGCCCTAACCCATTTGGCGAGGCCATGCAGCGGCGTTGACCCTGTGAAGACGGCCGTTGGGGCGCCCGGGCTCCGCGATCACAGTCGGGGTCGCAATTGCCTCACGATTCAATATCACCACTCTAGTAACAGCTTCACCACTCGTACCATCGACCTTGTGTGAATCCCACCAGTCAAAAGCGGTGGGACGCGCCGACACAACACATAGTCAGATAGAGGAGACTTCCGTGCCGAACCGACGCCGACGCAAGCTCTCAACAGCCATGAGCGCGGTTGCCGCCCTGGCAGTGGCGAGTCCTTGCGCGTACTTCCTTGTCTACGAATCGACTGCCGGCAACAAGGCGCCCGAGCACCACGAGTTCAAGCAGGCCGCGGTGATGAGCGACCTGCCCGGCGAGCTGATGGGCGCGCTGTCGCAGGGCCTGTCGCAATTCGGGATCAACATGCCGCCGATACCCGCATTGAACGGGGGCGCGACCGGCTCGCCGGGTCTCGCCAGCCCCGGCCTGGGCACTCCGGGCCTCGGAACCCCCGGGCTGGGGACGACGGGCCTGACCAATCCGGGCGTGACCAGTCCCGGCCTCACCAGTCCCGGCTTGACCAGTCCCGGCTTGACCAGTCCCGGCTTGACGAGCCCGGGCCTGACGAGCCCCGGGATGGCGCCCATGACGCCCGGGCTCACTGCGCCCGGCGCGTTGCCGACCACCCCCGGTGGCGGTGTCGCGACCCCGGGCGCGGGGCTCAATCCGGCGCTGTCGAACCCCGGGCTGACCAGCCCGGCTGGGGTCACACCCGGCCTGGGCGGCCCGGCGATGTCGCCGAGCGAGGTGCCGATCGACTCCGGGGCCGGGTTGGACCCGGGCGCCGGTGGCACCTACCCGATCCTGGGCGACCCGTCGACCTTCGGTAACGCTTCGCCGATCGGCGGCGGCGGTACCGGCCTGGGCGGCGGTTCGGGCACCGGTGGTGCCAGTGGCGGTCTGGTCAACGACGTGATGCAAGCCGCCAACCAGCTGGGTGCCGGCCAGGCGATCGACCTGCTCAAGGGCCTGGTCATGCCGGCCATCACGCAGGGCATGCACGGCGGCGCCGGTGCCGCGGGCGCCCTGCCGGGTGCGGCCGGTGCCCTGCCCGGCGCCGCGGGTGCCCTGCCGGGTGTCGCAGGTGCCCTGCCTGGTGCCGCGGGTGCCCTCCCGGGTGCCGCGGGCGCTCTTCCCGCCGCCGCGGGTGCGGCCGGTGCGTTGCCGGCGGCCGCCGGCGCGGTACCGGCACTGCCCCCGGTCTAGTCCTTTACAAACCCTCCACAAGACGGCACCGCAGAATCATCTGCGGTGCCGTCGATTTTCTGCAGATTCAGCGGCGCGCAATTCGTGTCGTCCCATAGATAACATTAGAATCACACGTAACATCAGCTGGTGTCCCGCAGTCGTGCGCCAACGATGCTGCTCACCGCGATGGCGGCGACCGTCGTCCTCGTCTCGTGGGTGGCGGACACGACACGTGATCGCGGCACCGCAGGCCCGCGGCCCTCGCGCGGCACCCAACTCGTCGAGCAGCCGCTGGTCGGGCTGGGCGCGGGCGTCACGGTTCGCGAGATCAGTCAGGCCACCCCGTTTTCTCTGGTCGCCCTGACGGGCGACCTGGCCGGCACGTCCACCCGCGTGCGCGCGAAGCGCCCCGACGGCTCGTGGGGGACCTGGTATCAGACCGAGTACGAAACCGCAGCGCCCGACGGGGCAGCCCTGACCGGGTCCCTCGAAGGACCGCGCGGCACCGATCCGCTGTTCGTCGGCACCACCACGACTGTCCAGATCGCGGTCACCCGTCCACTCGACGCGGCGGTGACGCAGCCGCCGCCTTCTCCGCCGAGCGTGCAGACCGACCTGGGCTACAAGCCGGCATCCAGGGAACAGCCCTTCGGACAGAACATCTCGGCCGTCCTCATCTCCCCACCGCAAGCGCCGGCGGAAACGCATTGGACGCCACCGGCCGGGGTCTTGATGCCCGGCCAGGCCCCGCCCATCATCAGCCGCGCGCAATGGGGGGCCGACGAGTCGCTGCGCTGCGGTACCCCGCAGTACGACAACGGGATTCGCGCGGCGGTCGTGCACCACACCGCGGGCAGCAACGACTATTCGCCGCTGGAATCGGCCGGCATCGTCAAGGCCATCTACACCTACCACAGCAAGACGCTGGGCTGGTGCGACATCGCCTACAACGCGCTGGTCGACAAGTACGGCCAGGTATTCGAGGGCAGCGCAGGCGGACTCACCAAGGCGGTCGAGGCCTTCCACACCGGCGGATTCAACCGCAACACCTGGGGTGTGGCGATGATCGGCAACTTCGACGACGTGCCCCCCACGCCGATCCAGCTCAGGACCATGGGCCGGCTGCTCGGCTGGCGGCTCGGGCTGGACAGCGTCGACCCCAAGGGCACGGTGCAACTGGAGTCGGCGGGCAGCCACTACACCACCTTTCCGGCCGGCTCCATCGCGACGCTGCCGACCATTTTCACCCACCGTGACGTCGGGAACACCGATTGCCCGGGCAACGCCGCCTACGCGCTGATGGACGAAATTCGTGATATCGCATCACATGTCAACGATCCGCCGGAGGAACTGCTCAAGGCGTTGCAGGGCGGTGCGATCTATGACCACTGGCAGGCGATCGGCGGGATGAGCAGCGTGCTCGGCTCGCCGACCTCCCCGGAGGACGGCGCGGAGGGCGACGCCCGCTTCGTCACGTTCGCCCGGGGCGCGATGTACTGGTCACCCGAGACCGGCGCCCAGCCGGTCACCGGCGCCATCTACGACGCCTGGGGCTCGGAGAGCTACGAGCGCGGCCCGCTCGGCCTGCCGACCAGCGCGGAAATCCAAGAGCCGCTGCAGATTACGCAGAACTTTCAGCACGGCACGCTGAACTACGAGCGGCTGACCGGCAACGTCTCGGAGGTCGTGGACGGGATCACGGTTCCGCTGACCACCGAATCCCCAAGCGGCCCAACGGTGCCGGCCGAACACTTCTCGCTGCCGTCGCACCCGACGCCGACGTGATCGCCCGCTAGAGCCACCAGCGTTCCAGCACCCGGCCCACCCCGTCGTCATTGTTCGCGCTGGTGACCTCGTCGGCGGCGGCCTGCACGTCCGGATGGGCATTGCCCATCGCCACGCCGTGGCCCGCCCAGCGCAGCATCGGCAGGTCGTTGGGCATGTCGCCGAACGCCACCACCTCCTCGGGGGCGATCTCCAGCGGCCGGGCGATCTCGTCGATGCCGGTAGCCTTGCTGGTGCCCAGCGGCACGATCTCGATCAGGCCGTTGTTGGTGGAGTAGGTGATGTCGCCCTCGATGCCGACGTGCTTGGCCAGTTCGGCCGCCATGTCGGCGCTGCGGGCTCCGGATCGGCGAATGAGCAGCTTGATGGCCGGGGCGCTGAGCAGATCCTGGATCGACACCTCGGTGTTGTCCGGGTTCAGCCAGGCATGCTCGTAGCCCGGCGAGCTGACGAACTGCGGCGTCGCCGTGTCATGGGCGCTTTCGCCGATGCGCTCGACGGCCAGGCCCGCGCCGGGTATGACGCGGGTCGCCAGCTCGGCCAGCTCGGCCAGGGTGTCGACGGCCAGCGTGCGGGTCGAAATCACCCGGTCGGTCGCGGCGTCATAGATGACGGCACCGTTGGCGCACACCGAGACTGGCGCGAAACCCAGCGCATCGACGACGGGCCGGATCCAGCGCGGCGGACGGCCGGTCGCCACCACGAACTGCGCACCGGCCGCCACCGCGGCGCGGATCGCGTCGCGGGTGCGCGGAGAGACCTTTTCGTCGTCGTCGAACAGGGTGCCGTCGACGTCGCAGGCGATGAGCGCCGGCAGGGTCATCGGAACCGCCCGCCCCGGCGGCCGGCCGGACCGCTCAATGCCGCCCGCTCTGGCTCTGGCCGGGTCGCGTCACGCCGTCGGTTCCGTACCTCTGCATCCGCTCCTGCAACTCCGACAACCGGATGGCCCGGGAATCCTCCTGGGTGGGCGCGCTGCCGCCCAGCCGCCGCGGTACCCAGTATTCGTCTTTCGGGTGCGGATATTCCTCCTGCACCCGATACAGCAGGTCGTTCATCGCCGAACGCAACAGCAGGTTGAGTTCCTCGGGCGTGCCCCGCGGGGGCAACGGCTGCCCGGCCGCCACGGTGATCGGAACCTTGTTGCGGAACACCTTTTTCGGATGGTCCTTGGGCCAGATCCGGTGCGCGCCCCACACCACGATCGGGACGATCGGCACCTGGGCGTCCAGCGCCATGCGCGCCGCCCCGGTCTTGAACTCGCGCAGTTCGAAACTGCGGCTGATGGTGGCTTCGGGGTGCATCCCGATCAGCTCACCCTCGCGCATGCGTTGCACGGCCACATCGAGGGCGTCGTGTCCGGACCTGCGGTCCACCGGGATCAGCCGGGCATGATTGATGACGTAGTTGACGGCCTTCACGTCGGCCATCTCGGCCTTGATCATGAAGTATGCGCGTCGCTTGCGCTCCCGGACGGCCATCAGCGTCGGGAGCCAGTCGAGGTAGCTCGTGTGGTTCTGGGCCAGCAGGGCGCCGCCGCGCGACGGGATGTTCTGAAGACCGTGATAGGTGAACTTGGTCCCCTGCATCGCGACCATCGGCGGAACGATCCACTCCGCCAACCGGTAGAACCCCTCGGGCATGTCTTCTCCTTCGCCTACTGCGACGGGCGTTCGGGCCTTTTGGCCGAGCGGGCCGCCGCCTCGGTGGCCTCTATGCGGGCGGCGTCCGCCGGCGTTGGCGCTCCGCCGCCCAGCCGGTGCGGCATCCAATACGCCCCGGGCTCGCCCGGGTAGTGCTGTTGCGCCCGGTGCAGCAGGGTGGTCATCGAGTCGCGCAGGGCAGCGTCGGTCTGCGCGATGTCTTCGCGCGCCCGTATCGGCGCGCCTACCTGCACAGTAATGGGTATTTTGGCGCGGCCCACATTCCGCGGGTGATCCTTGGTCCAGATTCGCTGCGCTCCCCAGACGATCACCGGCACGATCGGGACGTCGGCTTCGATGGCCATCCGGGCCGCGCCGGTCTTGAACTCCTTGAGTTCGAAGCTGCGGCTGATCGTGGCTTCTGGATACACCCCGACCAGCTCACCTTCGCGCAACCGCTGCACCGCGACCGCATAGGCATCCGCCCCGGCGCCGCGATCCACCGGGATGGTCCGGGTGTGCTTGATCAGGAAATTGACCGGCTTGACCTGCTGCATCTCGGCTTTGATCATGAACCTCAGGCGACGTCCCCGGCGATGTACGGCAAGCGCGGCGGGCAGGAAGTCGACATAGCTGGTGTGGTTGATCGCCACCACGGCGCCGCCCCGCTCGGGGACCTGCTCCTCACCCCGGTAGGTGATTTTGGTGCCGGTGGCCTTGACCGCCAGTTGAGCCAGGAGCTCCAAAGCGCGGAAGGTCGGCTCCACCATCGATCACTACTCCGACGCCCCTGCGGACCGGCCCCGGCGAGCCGCCCGGGCGGCCGTCTCCTCGGCCTCCAGCTGGGCCGCTTCCGCCAGCGACGGAGCGCCTCCGCCCAACCGGTGGGGCACCCAGAACTCGCCGGCCGGGTGCGGCCCGTAGATCTCCTGCGCGCGCTCCAGCAGATGCTGCATGCGCGAATGCAGCAGGCCCTTCAGTTCCTCGACGCCCAGTGTGGGCTCGATCGGTTCGCCAACCAGCACCGTGATCGGAACCTTAGGTCGCCACAGCTTCTTCGGGTGGTCCTTGGTCCAGATCCGCTGGGCACCCCAGACGATGTGCGGAACGATCGGCACCCCGGCCTCGACGGCCATGCGCACGGCCCCCGATTTGAATTCCTTGATCTCGAAGCTGCGGCTGATCGTGGCTTCGGGGTAGACGCCGACCAACTCGCCGTCCTTCAAGTGCCGGACGGCGGCCTCGAAGGAGGCGGCGCCGTCTTGGCGATTCACCGAAATGTGCCGCAGGCTGCGCATGATCGGCCCGGTGATCTTGTGGTCGAAAACCTCCTGCTTGGCCATGAACCGCACCTTGCGGCCCAGGCCCTGCTTGTAGGCCGGCAGTCCCGCGAAGGTGAAGTCCAGGTAGCCGGTGTGATTGATCGCAATCACCGCACCGCCGGTTTTGGGTAGGTTCTCCACCCCTGTGATGGTGATTTTCAGACCTTGGACACGCCACACCAGGCGGGCGAGCTGAATGACAGTCCCGTAAACCGGTTCCACAGCACTTCAGCCTAATGCTCCCGGCCCGGCGCCGCCCTAACAGCCGGAAATCCCAGGTGGACGGACCGGGTGCGGGTGCGCCGTCACGGGACGTCGATGGCAGGCCGATGGTGTCGGCTCGCGCTAAGCTCGGGGGCTGAAAAGCCGTCATCCCCGGCCGGGGCCGCAGCAGCCTTTGCACCGGCCCCAGGAAGGTATCAGTGCAGGTCACCAGCGTCGGCCACGCCGGGTTTCTGATCCAGACCCAAGCGGGCAGCATCCTTTGCGACCCGTGGGTCAATCCCGCCTACTTCGCGTCGTGGTTCCCGTTCCCGGACAACAGCACGCTGGACTGGGACGACTTGGGTGACTGCGACTACCTCTATGTGTCGCACCTGCACAAGGACCACTTCGACGCGAAGAATCTGGTCGAGCACGTCAACAAGGACGCGGTGGTGTTGCTGCCGGATTTCCCGGTGCCCGATCTGCGAAACGAGTTGGAGAAGCTAGGTTTTCACCGGTTCTTCGAGACCAGCAACTCGGTCAAGCACCGGATCAGCGGTCCGAGGGGCGAGCTCGACGTCATGATCATCGCCCTGCGGGCGCCGGCCGACGGCCCGATCGGTGATTCGGCCCTGTTGGTTTCCGACGGCGCGACAACGGTTTTCAACATGAATGACGCCCGGCCCGTGGACCTGGACGTGCTGGCGTCGGAGTTCGGGCACATCGACGTGCACATGCTGCAGTACTCGGGCGCCATCTGGTACCCGATGGTCTACGACATGCCGGCCCGCGCCAAGGAGTCCTTCGGCGTCCAGAAGCGGCAACGGCAGATGGACCGCGCCCGCCAGTACCTCGCCCAGGTCGGGGCGACGTGGGTGGTCCCGTCCGCGGGGCCGCCCTGCTTCCTGGACCCCGAGCTGCGCGATCTCAACGACGACCACGCGGATCCGGCCAACATCTTCCCCGACCAGATGGTGTTCCTGGACCAGATGCGCAGACACGGCAACGACGGCGGGCTGCTGATGATCCCCGGGTCGACCGCCGACTTCACCGGCTCCACCCTGAATTCGCTGACCCATCCGCTGCCCACGGACGAGGTCGAGGCCATCTTCACCACCGGCAAAGCCGACTACATCGCCGATTACGCCGCACGGATGGCACCGGTCGTCGCCGCGCAGCGGGCCAGCTGGGCGCCGGCCACCGGGGAGCCGCTGCTGGAACCGCTGCGCGCCCTGTTCGAGCCGATCATGTCGCAAAGCGACGAGATCTGCGACGGGATCGGCTATCCCGTCGAGCTGGTGCTCGGACCTGAGACGGTGATCCTGGACTTCCCGAAACGAGCTGTGCGGGAACGCATTCCGGATGAGAAGGTTCGCTACGGCTTCGCGATTGCACCGGAGTTGGTCCGCACCGTGCTGCGCGATGGTGAGCCGGACTGGGTCAACACCATCTTCCTGTCGACCCGGTTCAGGGCCTGGCGAGTCGGCGGCTACAACGAGTACCTCTACACGTTCTTCAAGTGCCTGACCGACGAAAGGATCGCCTACGCCGACGGCTGGTTCGCCGAGACCCACGATGACTCGGCGTCGGTCACGCTGGACGGCTGGGAGATTCAGCGCCGCTGCCCGCACCTCAAGGCCGATCTGTCGAAATTCGGTGTGGTCGAGGGGAACACGTTGACCTGCAACCTGCATGGATGGCAGTGGCGCCTCGATGACGGGCGCTGCCTGACCGCGAAGGGCCACCAACTGCGGAGTTCGCGGGCGTGAACGACTCCTACGACGACGGCCTGGTCCAGCTGGACCGTGCGGCGATCACGTTGCGCCGCTACCACTTTCCATCGGGCACGTCGAAAGTGATTGCACTCGACGCGATCCGAGACTACAAAGCCGAAGACCTGGGGCTGTTCACCCAGCGGTTCCGGATATGGGGCAGCTCGGACTTTCGCCGCTGGCTCCCACTGGACATCGGCAGGCCCTTCAAGTCGAAGCTGATCACCCTCGACGTGCCGGGCACGCGCCCCTCTCCCGCGTTCACCCCGGCCCGTCCCGACGAGTTCACCGCCCTGCTGGACGAACTGCTCCGCCGGCCCGGCTAGGACGCGCGCGACGGCGCGAATGGCCGGCCGCCGCGCCGGCCGTTGGCCACCCCTACCCCGCCTCGCGGTCGGCGAGCGCTTGGCGCGCCGCGTTGTAGCCGGGGATGAAGGTGATCCCCGGGCCGCCGTGGCAGCCCGCGCTGCCCAGATACAGGCCCTCGATCGGGATCGGCTGGCCGAGGAACCCGCGCGGGCCGGGCCGGTTGGGCCCGATCTGGTTGGCGTTCAACAGCCCGTGGCAGTAGTCGCCGCCCGGGGCACCGAACATCACGCTCATGTGCTTGGGCGTGAACGTGGTGTGCCGGATGATGCTGCGTTCGAAATTCGGGGCGAGCCGGGTGATCTTGTCGATCACCCGCTGGCCCATCTCGACCTTGGCCTGCCCGTAATCCATCTCGCCCTCGATCGGGAAGAACAGCGCGAACGCCGATGCGGCGTGCTTTCCCTCCGGGGCCAGGTCCGGGTCGTTCTGCGACGGGATCTGCAACACGACCGTCGGGTCGGCCGGAACGATTCCGCGCCGCGCGTCCTCCCATTGCTGCTGGACTTCCTCCGGCGTGCAGAACAGGCCGATCGAGGCCTGCATGGCCGGCTCGTTGAGGGCCTCGTAGGGCGCGGTGAAAACGGGCGCCTCCTCGAGAGCGAAGTGCATCTGCAGGTAGCTGCCGCGGTGGTCGATGCGCGCATAGCGTTCCCGGATGTCGGCGGGCAGCGCGCCGTGTTCGATCATCTCGTTGAGCGTGACGTCCGGGGCGATGCCCGAGACCACGATCGGGGCGCTCAACGTCTCGCCCGCCTCGGTGCGCACCCCGGTCACCCGTCCTTCGGCGACCAGGATCTCGGTCACCTTGGTGCGCAACCGAAGTTCGCCGCCGTGGTTTTGCAGCACGTCGCACAGGTGCGAGGTGAGCGCGCCGATGCCACCGCGCAACTTCTTCATCTGCATGGTGTCGCCGTCGGGCACGCCGAGGCCGAAGGCGAGCGCAGCGGCGCTACCGGGCGTGGACGGCCCCCGGTAGAGCGTGTTGACGGCCAGCACGGTCATCGAGCCGCGGATCGCGCCGAACTTCTCGCGGTCCGGCAGGTAGCGGTCCAACACGTCGGTGACCGAGCCGAACAGCATGTCGTCGATCGCCGAGCGTTCGAATTCGTTTGTCGCACAGGCATACATCTCATCGATGCTCTTGGGTGGCGTGCCGGCTTCGAACCGGCCCAGCGCCCGCGTGGGCCCCTGACTCCAGGCCATCAGCCCCGCCATGCCGTTGACGGCGTCCGCGCCGTGCACCTCGTTGAGATGGGTGAACAGCTTGATGGGGTCGCTGTACTGCACCAGCGGATCGTCGCCGACGCCGCGCACCGCCACCGACATCACGTCCAGGTCGATCGTCGGCAGGGTGTCCAGGCCCAGCTCGTCGACCACCACCTGGGACGTCGGGAATTGCACCGAGCCGGCGATCTCGAACTGGTACCCGTCGAAAAGCTCGACGGTGGAAGCCATGCCGCCCGCGTAGAGCTTGGGATCCAGGCACACCGTCCGCAGACCGGCCTTCTGCAGCAGCACGGCCGCGGTCAGCCCGTTGTGGCCCGCGCCGATAACTATCGCGTCGTAATCAGTCATGTCCTGCCCTCCGGAATGGAGGCTCGCACGACGCCAAAGTTTTGTCAATTATGACGAAACTTCACGGGCGGTCGCCGTGACCCAGGAGTCGGTGATCCCCGCCCGAAGCGACTCCAGCGCCGCGTGACACAGCCGCGCGAGTTCGCCCAGCGACCGCTCGTCGCTCTCCATCCAGACCTCCATCGCGCCGAACACCGCGGCAGCAATGCATCTGGCGGTGACGGCGGTCCGCACCCGTTGGTCCGCCGTCGGATCCGCGGCTCCGTTGGCCCCGCGACTGCGCCGTTGCAGCTGCGCGCCAATGGCGTCGGCGAAGTCGGCCTGGACCTCCCGGATGTGGCGGACGATGCGGCCGGGGTCCAGCTCGTCTTGCCGCAGGGCGGCGATCTTGGTGACGGCGTCGACGTCATAAGGGAACGAGAAGATGGCCGCCTGCACCGAGTCGATGATGGGCTCTTCGGCCGGCCTGGCGTCCAGGGCGGAGCGAAACCAGTGCAGCCCGGTGTAGTCGGCGAACAGCAGATCGTGCTTAGAGCTGAAGTGGCGATAGAACGTCCGCAGCGACACCCCGGCGTCGGCGGCGATCTGCTCGGCCGACGTGTCTTCCACCCCCTGGGCCAGGAATCGCACCAGCGCGGCCTGCCGCAACGCTTCGCGAGTGCGCTCGCTGCGCGCCGTCTGCGCGGGCCTGACCATGGGAAGAAGGTACCAAGCCGGTGGAGTTGCCAGTGCGCTTCTTGTGTCAATATTGACAAAACTTTGCGGCGGGGGTGAGACTGCCCCATGGTCTCGCTACTCACTCACGCGGTACTCGGCCTGGCGGTCATCAGCTGGATCGTGATGGCCAACAGAGGAGTTTTCGCCCGGCCGGCCAACGGCCCGCTCTTTTCGCCAATGGAAGTCGTGTACTACGTCGTCGGCATCGCGTCGGTCGCCCTCGGCTGGTATTTCAACGTCACCTACGTGCAGGAGTACGCGCACGGATCCACCAACCCGCTCTGGGGTGAACACGGCAGCTGGCTCGAATACATCAAGCTGATGTTCACCAACCCGGCCGCCAGCTCGGCCAGCCAGGACTACACGATCGCCAATGTTGTTTTGCTGCCGATCTTTACGATCGTGGACGGCTACCGCCGCGGTCTGCGCCACCCATGGCTGTACTTCGTGTCCAGCTTGTTCACCAGCTTCGCATTCGCGTTCGCGTTCTACTTCGCGACCATGGAACGCCAGCGCCGGCACGAACGCGACCGCGCGACGGTCAACGCCTAGCCGACGGGCTTGGTGGCCCGCCACTTCTGCCGGCCGCCCTTGACGTCGGTGTGGACGTCGGTGAATCCCGCGGCTCGGAGCCGCCCGGGGAGGTCGCTCGGTGCGATCGGGTTGTAGGTGTCCGCGAGGTGAATCAGCCGGAACGCCAGCGACGGGACGCCGTCGCTGCCGGCGAAGGCCCCTCCGGGTTGCAGTACCCGGAACGCCTCGGCGAACAGGCGGTCCTGCAACTCCGGGCGGGGAACGTGGTGCAGCATCGTGAAGCACACCACCGAGGTGAAATGGTCTGCGGGCAAACCGGTTTCGCCGCCGTCGCCGTGGATGATGCGCGCCCGGTCACCATATAGGCGCTGCAGGCGATCGGCCATCACGGCATCCACTTCGACTGCGGTGAGCGACGCGGTGCGGTCAAGCAGGGCCCGCAGCGTCGCCCCGTATCCGGGGCCGATTTCCAGAGTGCGCGTGCCCAATTCGACCTCCCGCAGCGCCCAGGGCAACAGCTGATCGGCCACCGCCTTCTCCCAGCCCGCTGAGCTGCACCGGCGGCGGTGCAGGAGATTCATCGCCATCGGGATCCCGCCTTTCTGTAGGTCACCCCGAACGCTATTCGACCACCCGGCCTGCGGGCTTCCGATATCCTGCCTAGATATGTCGGAATTCAGCCACCACGGCCCGGCGACATCGTCGCAGACGTTGCCGTCGGGAGCGCAGATCGAACGGCACCGACATCCCCTGCACCAGATCGTCTATCCGTCGTCGGGCGCGGTCTCGGTGACCACCCCGGCGGGAACCTGGATCACGCCGGCGAATCGTGCCATCTGGATACCGGCGGGTTGCTGGCACGAACACAAGTTCCACGGCACCACGCAGTTTCACGGCGTTGCGCTGGACCCCGACCGATATCGCCGCGGCCCCGCGGCGCCCGCCGTGTTGGCGGTCAATCCATTCATGCGCGAGCTGATCATCGTGTGTTCGCAAACCGATGGCACCGACACCGACGAGCATCACCGGATGCTGGCCGTGCTGCACGATCAGTTGCAGGCGACCAGCGTCGCGGAGCCGCTGTGGATTCCCACCCCCGTCGACAGCCGGCTGCGTCAAGCTTGCGCGTTGATCGCCGACAACCTGCGAGAGTCGTTGACGCTGCAGCAGATCGGCGACCGGATCGGCGTCGGCCAGCGCACGCTGAGCCGCCTGTTCAGCGACGAGTTGGCCATGACGTTCCCGCAATGGCGCACCCAGCTTCGGCTGCAACACGCCCTGGTGCTGCTCGCCGAGCGGCGCGATGTCACGTCGGTGGCGGCCGAATGTGGTTGGGCCACAGCGAGTGCCTTCATCGACAGCTACCGGCGAGCGTTCGGGCACACCCCCGGCCAGCTGGCCGGCAAGACCCGCTAGCCAATGGTGGTGGGGGGCTCCAGCACTTCGGCGCCGACGAACGGCACCAGCGCCTCGGGCACCCGCACGCTGCCGTCGGGCTGCTGGTGGTTCTCCAGGATCGCCACCAGCCACCGCGTGGTGCCCAGCGTGCCGTTCAGCGTCGCGGCGGTCTGCGGTTTGCCCGCCTCGTCGCGATACCGGGTGGCCAGCCGGCGGGCCTGGAACGTGGTGCAGTTCGACGTCGACGTGAGCTCGCGATAGGCGCCCTGCGTGGGAACCCAAGCCTCACAATCGAACTTGCGCGCGGCCGACGAGCCAAGATCGCCCGCCGCGACATCGATCACCCGGTACGGCACCTCGATGCGGGCCAGCATCTCACGCTGCCAGCCCAGCAGCCGCTGGTGTTCGGCCTCGGCGTCGGCGGGCGTGCAGTAGACGAAGCCCTCGACCTTGTCGAACTGATGCACCCGGATGATGCCGCGGGTGTCCTTGCCGTAGCTGCCGGCCTCGCGGCGGAAGCACGACGACCATCCCGCGTATCGCAGCGGCCCGCCGGACAGGTCCAGGATTTCGTCGGAGTGGTAGCCGGCCAGCGGCACCTCCGAGGTGCCCACCAGGTACAGATCGTCGGCCTCCACACGGTAGACCTCGTCGGCGTGGGCGCCCAGGAATCCGGTGCCGGCCATCACCTCCGGGCGCACCAACACCGGCGGGATCATCGGGATGAAACCGTTCTCGACGGCCAGGCGCAACGCCAGCTGCAACAGGCCCAGCTGGAGCAGCGCACCCTTGCCGGTCAGGAAGTAGAACCGCGACCCGGACACCTTGGCCCCGCGCTGCATGTCGATGAGCCCGAGCGATTCCCCGAGCTCCAGGTGGTCCTTCGGGTTGTCGATCGCCGCCGGCTCGCCGACCACGTCCAGCACGGCGAAGTCGTCCTCCCCACCGGCGGGCACACCGTCGATGACGACGTTGGAGATCGCCATGTGCGCCGCGGTGAACGCCGTCTCCGCGTCGGCCTGGGCAGTCTCGGCGGCCTTCACCTGCGCGGCCAACTCCTTGGCGCGCGCCAACAACGCCGGGCGCCCGTCGGGGGACGCGGCGCCGACGCTCTTGCTGGCGGCCTTCTGCTCGGCGCGCAGAGAGTCGGCCGACGTAATCGCGGCCCGGCGGGCGGCGTCGGCGGTCAGCAGGGCATCTACCAGCGTCGGGTCCTCGCCACGAGCGAGTTGGGAGCGGCGCACGACGTCGGGGTCATCCCGGAGCTGCTTCAGGTCGATCACGGCCCTGAGACTACTTTCACCGCTTCCGGCCGGCTGGCGGAGCATCCACCCCGGCTCACCGCAGGACTCACATCAGTAACTTTTGTCACGCGTCTCAGGTGCTGCTGTCAGAATGGAGCGGATGTCGCAAGCGCCCGAGAAGGAACGTTCGGAAGCCCGGGAACGCCGGGCCGTCGAGTCGTCCGTCGCCTCGACCGATGAGTCGTCCGGTCAGCAGCCGTCCGCCTTCGGCTGGCCGCGCAGCCTGCAGGCCCGGGCGACCCGGCGCGCGCTACTGCTGACCGCACTGGGCGGCCTGTTGATCGCCGGGCTGGTCACCGCGATCCCGATCGGTGGTACCGGGTCGGGGCGGTTCCTCGACAGCAGCCCGGTGCGCAGCACCGGCACCAAGAGCGACGCCGCCTTCAACCGGGCCTCGCCCGGCGAGTGCCTGATGTGGCCGGACACCACCCCGGAATCGGCCAAGATCGTCAACTGCGGCGACGACCACAAGTTCGAGGTCGCCGAATCCATTGACATGCGAACCTTCCCTGGCTCGGAGTACGGGCCCAACGCCGCGCCCCCGACGCCCGCGCGCATCCAGCAAATCACCCAAGAGCAGTGCGAGGCCGCCGTGCGCACCTACCTCGGCCCCAAGTTCGATCCGAACAGCAAGTTCACCGTCAGCCTGCTGTGGCCCGGCGACCGCGCCTGGCGCCAAAGCGGCGACCGTCGCATGCTGTGCGGCCTGCAACTGCCCGGTATGAACAACCAGCAGCAGCCGTTCAAGGGCAAGGTCGCCGACGTCGACCAGTCCAAGGTGTGGCCGGCGGGCACGTGCCTGGGTATCGACCCGGCGACCAACCAGCCGACCGATGCGCCGGTCTACTGCGCGGCGCCGCACGCGATGGAGGTCACCGGCACGGTCAACCTGGCCGAGAAGTTCCCCGGCGCCCTGCCCGCCGAACCCGACCAGGACGGCTTCATCAAGGACTCCTGCACCAAGATGACCGACGCGTACCTGGCGCCGGTCAAGCTGCGCACCACCACCTTGACGCTGATCTACCCGACGGTGCCGCTGGCCAGTTGGACGGCGGGTAGCCGTGAGGTGGCCTGCAGCATCGGCGCGACGCTGGGCAACGGCGGCTGGGCCACCCTGCTGAACAGCGCCAAGGGTCAGCTGCTGATCAACGGCCAACCGCCGGTGGCGCCGCCCGACATTCCCGAAGAGCGGCTCACCATGCCGCCGATTCCCCTGCAGGTCCCGGCGCAGGCGCCGTCGAGCCAGTCGGGCTCGGGTGCCGGCTCCGGCTCGGCCCCGGAGATCCCGCCGAACAACCAGCACCTGCCCGGGCAGCAGCCCGCTCAGCAACCCCAGCAGGCGCCGCAGCAAGCACCCGCCCAACAGGCGCCGCCGCCGGCGGATAACGGTGCACCGCCGGCCAATCCGGCGCCCGAGGCGCCTGCTCCTCCGCCCCCGCCACCGCCACCGGCGAACCCCGCCCCTGAGGCACCGCCCGCCGAGCCCCCGCCGGGAGGCTAGCGGGTGTCCGTGCGGATGGATCCGCAGCGCTTCGACCAACTGGTCTCCGACGCCCTCGACCTGATCCCGCCCGAGCTGGCGGCCGCCATGGACAACGTCGTCGTGCTGGTCGAGGGCCGCCATCCCGAGGACGCCGAACTTCTCGGGCTGTACGAGGGGGTGGCTCTGACCGAACGCGACTCCGACTACTTCGGCTCGTTGCCGGATGCCATCACCATCTACCGCGACGCGCTGCTGGACGTGTGCGAATCCGACGACGAGGTCGTCGAGGAGGTGGCCGTCACCGTGATCCATGAGATCGCTCACCACTTCGGCATCGACGACGACCGGCTGCACGAGCTGGGCTGGGCCTGACGACCTCGCACGCCCGCCGGATTCCGGGCGCGGCATCCCGGATTTGTCCGCGCCGGGTGCTATGAACTCAACTATGAGCATTGACTGCCGCGACTGCCGGGCAGGCTTAGATCACTGTCACGGCACCATCATTCGCCACGCGCTGCACCGTTCGGAATGCACGGAGCCGGACTGCTTCACTCCTGAGTTGTTGCCGCACGCCTTCGTCATCGACTGCGACACCGTCGGCTGCGCATGCACCGAGGTGATCGCGCTGGCCGTCTGACCGACAGGTCAGCCCATCGGATCGGCGCTTGACCGCACCGCGTCCGCGACTGGGGTCGCCTCTTCCTGCGGGTAGAACGGCGGCGTCAAGGTTCCCCAGCGCACGCAGCTCCACCGCCCGTCGGTGATCGGGGTCAACGCCACCGATTGGGCATTGTCCAGGTGGTTGTCCAGCGCGAACTCGGCTTCCACGCCGGCCAGCACCGCGGCGGCCAGCCGGATCGCGGCGCCGTGACTGACGAGAACGATGTCGCCGTGGAAGTCGTGGTCGTCGAGATAGCGCAAGCGCAGGTCGGTGAGCACCGGGACGTACCGGTCCAGCACGTCGTTGCCGGTTTCGCCACCGGGAAGCGCGACATCGAGTTCGCCGCGGTGCCAACGCTCGTAGATCGCGTTGAACTCGGCGACCGCGTCGTCGTCGTTGCGGTTTTCCAGCCGCCCTACCTGAACCTCGTGGACGCCGGCCACCTCGATGGGCGGCACCTCGACCTGACCCCCGATCACGGCGGCGGTCTGCAGGGCGCGGGTGGCGACCGAGTGCGCGAGCATCGCCGGCCGCCCCGACCCCTGGGCGAACGCGCGGGCCTGGTCCCGGCCCAACGGGGTCAGCTCCGCCCCAGGCGGGCGCGTGTCGAGCCGACGCTCGACGTTTCCGAATGACTGGCCGTGTCGCACCAGGATCAATCGACCGCTCACCCCGGCGACCCCCCCTCGCCGGGCCTGCCGTCGCGCAGCTGCGCCAGCCAGCGCGCGCCCTCGTCTGCCGACGGCGGTAACGCCCCGGCGGGTGAGCCGGTGGGCCAGGACCCCAGGTATCGCACATCACCACAACGACGGTGCAGCGCTCTGAGTGCCTCGGCGACGGCATCGTCGTCGATGTGGCCCACACAGTCGGCGAAAAACCGGTAGGTGCCGAGTCCGGTTCGGGTCGGCCGGGATTCGATGCGGGTCAGGTCGATGCCACGGACCCCGAATTCGGCGAGCGCGGCCAGCAGCGCCCCGGGCGCGTTGTCGATGCGCAGCACCACCGAGGTGCGGTCGGCTCCGGTGCGGGCCGGCGGTGGCCCCGGCCGGCCGACCAGAAGGAAACGGGTGCGGGCGTTGGATTCGTCGACGACACCCTCGGCCAGGGTGTCCAGCCCCCAGCGAGTGGCGGCCAGCGGCGAGGTCACCGCGGCGTCGGCGTGTCCCTCGGCCACCTGCTGGGCGGCGTCGGCGTTGGAGTACGCGGGCCGCAGCTTGGCGTCGGCCAGATTGGCGGCCACCCACTGCCGCACCTGGGCCGCCGCCACACCGAAGGCCGCCAGCGTCCGCACGTCCGCCGCGCTGCGGCCGGGTTTGACGACGATGCTGAACGCGACGTCCAGCGTGGTTTCGGCGAACACCTGCAGGGGTGATCCGATGGCCAGGCTGTCCAGGGTGGGCGTCACCGAACCGTCGATCGAATTCTCGATAGGGACGCAGGCGTAGTCGGCGGCGCCATCGCGCACGGCGTCCAGCGCCGCGGAAGTGCTGTCGACCGGCGAGGGTTCGACTCCACCCGGACCCTGCCCGGGCACCAGGCCGGCGGCGGTGATCTGTCGCAGCGCCGCCTCGGTGAATGTCCCCTCCGGACCGAGGTAAGCGATGCGGGCCACGTCCCAACCCTAGCGGCGTGCAGGCCAGAAAACCCTTGCGACGCCACCACGAGTGAGTTAACTTAGGCTTACCTAATCAAAGGATGAGAATGGTGTTACCGTTGAGCTGCCCCGCCCCGACCACCGCCGAGCGGATTCGCAGTGCCTGTGTCCGCGCCAGCGGCGCGCTGCTGGCCATCGAGCATGACGACCCCGTCCCCACCCCCGTGCATCACCTGATGGACGACGGATCCGTCGCGCTGGCGGTCCCCGTCGAACGGGCACGCGAGCTCGCACGCCCCATCTCCGGGTGCCAGGCGCTGCTGGAGCTGACCGACTACGCGCCGCTTCCGCTGCGCGAACCGGTCCGTTCGCTGGTCTGGGTGCGCGGACACCTCCAGGAGGTGCACCCGAGCGAGATCCTCGACACGCTCGACCTGATCGCCGCCGAATGCCCGAATCCGGCGCTGCTGAGCGTCGACACCCCGCGCTGTGCGCCGACCGACGGCGAGGAACCGCGCTTCACGTTGTTGCGGCTCGAGATCGCCTCGGTGGTCGTCACCGACGCCACCGGCGCGGAGCCGGTCAGCGTGGGCGATCTGCTGGACGCCCGGCCCGATCCGTTCTGTGCGCTCGAGTCGAGCCTGCTGTGGCACCTGGACACCGCCCACAGCGATGTCCTGGCGCGGCTGGTGTCCAGGCTTCCCGCGCCCCTGCGGCGCGGCCACGTGCGACCGCTGGGCCTCGACCGCTACGGCGTCCGGTTCCGCGTCGAGGGCGATGACCGCGATCACGACGTCCGGTTGCCGTTCCATAAACCGGTCGACGACATGACCGGTCTGAGCCAGGCCATCCGGGTGCTGATGGGATGCCCGTTCATCAACGGACTTCGCGCACGCGGCTAGCCCTGCGACGATGCAGCCCGCATAGCGGGGTGAGGAGGAGTAGGGCAATTCGGCTAGCCCTGCGACGATGCAGCCCGCATAGCGGGGATCGCGCCTTACCGGCGCCTCGGGGCGCCGGGCACGTACGTTAACCAGGTGAACGGCGACCGCTCACCGCAACGCCGGTGGCCTCCCGGGGGGAGCCCGCCCGCACAGCCGCGCCCCGGGCAGGCGCGCCCCGAGCCACCGCAGGTGATCCGCCGCCCCCCGGCCGGTCCGCCGCCATCGCCGACCGCGGAGACCCAGCCGATGTACCAATCAACGCCGCCGCGCGCCGCCGCTGCGCCCCGGGTAACGCCGCCCCGGGTAACGCCGCCCCGACCGCAGGCACCGCGCGCGGCCCGGAGGCGGCGCGGGCTCCACTGGTTCCGCACGGTGGTGTCGGTCCTGCTGGTGGGCCTCCTGCTGATCGGCGCGGGCATCGTCGCAGGGGCGGTCTGGTTCGACAACAAACTACATCGCGAGCAGGTACTCGCCGACTACGCCGACCGCCCCGCAGCCGGCCGGGGCACCAACTGGCTGATCGTCGGGTCGGACAGCCGGCAGGCGCTCAGCGCCGAGCAGCAGCAGGATCTGGCGACCGGCGGCGACATCGGTAACGGCCGTACCGACACGATCCTGCTGGTTCACGTGCCGGGTGTCGGGGCCGGAGTGCCGACGACCATGGTGTCGATACCGCGCGATTCCTATGTGCCGATCCCGGGTCACGGCAAGGACAAAATCAACGCCGCATTCGCGATGGGCGGCGCGCAACTGCTGGTCCAGACGGTGGAGCAGGCCACCGGGCTGCGCCTCGACCATTACGCCGAGATCGGGTTCGGCGGGTTCGCCGCGCTGGTGGACGCCCTCGGCGGGGTGACCGTGTGCCCGAAGACGGCTTTCAGCGACCCGTTGGCCGGCATCGAGCTGCCAGCGGGCTGCCAGACCCTCAACGGCCGCAACGCGCTCGGCTACGTCAGGTCCCGCGACACCCCGCGGGCGGATCTGGACCGGATGGTCAATCAACGGCAGTTCGTGGCGGCGCTGCTGCATCGAGCCGGCAGTCCCGCGGTCTGGCTCAATCCGTGGCGCTGGTTTTCGGTGCCGCGCGCGGCCGCCGACGCCCTGACCGTCGACCGGGGTGACCACGCCTGGGATCTGGCCCGGCTCGGCTGGGCACTACACGGGTCGACGACCGCAATGACCGTCCCGATCGGCCAGTTCACCAGCGGTGACGCCGGGTCGGTGGTGGTGTGGAATCACGATGAGGCCGCGCGGTTGTTCGAGTCGTTGGCGTCCGACGCGCCCCTACCCCCGGCCACATCGGACGAGGAGTAATAGGGGACGCCCTAACCCCCGCCCTGGCGCGCGCGGTTGTCCAGCCACGCCTTGGTACGGCCCGGATGGTGCGTGGCAAGCCAGGCCACCCCGACATCCCGACAGAAATCGATGTCTTCGTAGTCGTCGACGTTCCAGCAGTAGACCGCCCTGCCCTGGGCGATGGCGCGGTCGGCCAGTTGGGGATATTCCTTCAGCGTCGTCAGCGAGGGTCCGACGGCGGTGGCGCCGATCGCCGTCGGCGCGCCGCTGGTCAGGTAGCGCGCGGTCTTGCCGAGCAGCACCGTGGGCAGCAGCGGCGCGGCCCGCCGGATCCGCCAGACGGCGGACGCCGAGAACGACATCACCACCGCGCGGGAGCGGTCCGCCGAGGCGGGCGCGGCAATCCCGAACCTATGCAGCGCCGCGAGCAGCTTGGTTTCCACCAGCGAGCCGTACCGGACCGGATGCTTGGTTTCGATGAACAGCTTCACCGGCCGACGCCAATCCAGCACCAGCGACACCAGCGCGTCCAGCGTCAACAAACTGGTGTCGCCGTGGGCGCCGTCTTCTCGCCAGCTGTCGTGCCACGCCCCGTACTCGAGCTCCCGCAATTCGGCGAGCGTCATCGTGCTGACCAGGCCGGCCCCGGTCGAGGTCCGGTCCAGCCGGCGGTCGTGCACGCACACCAGATGCCCGTCGCGAGTCAGGCGGACATCGCATTCCACGCCGTCGGCGCCTTCTTTCAGCGCAAGGTCATAGGCGGCCAGCGTGTGCTCGGGCCGCGCGGCTGACGCGCCGCGGTGGGCGACGACATAAGGATGCCCGGCGAGCACCTCGTCGGCCCACGTCATACCCCTATGCTGCCGGTTCCTGCCCCTTCAACTCAACCGGGGCGGCCGACGCCGGGGCCGCGGGGCCGCCGTCGGGAACCGCGACCCAGCGGTGCGCGGGCCGGGCGACGGGTTTGCGGTGGAATCCCTCGAAGACCCGGGTGGCGGCGGCCAGCGTGGCGGCCGCGAACAGATACGCGAAGACCATCAGGACGGTGTTGTTGGCGATGCCCTGGGCGTCGGTGGCGAAGCTGGTCACGATGGCCGCGATGGACACGGCGTAGCTGCACACCCACGCACCCCACCACTGCAGGATTGCGCCACGCAACCGGGCGTAGTGCTCTTCGAGCAGCGCCAGCTCGATCACGTACACCGGGGCCCACAGCAGGTTGGCCAGCGGCACCACGCAGCCGGCCCACAGTGCCCGCGCGGAGCGCTGCTCGGGCAGACCATGATGGGCGAACACGGCGGCGCGGCGCGCCATCATCCAGCGGATCAGCTGCACGCCGGAGGCGATCACCGCGGCACCCGCGCCCACGCTCGCCAGCACGCCGAGCCAGTCGGCCCCGATGGCCACCCATGTGTTCAGCAAGGTGTTCCGGTTGATCACCAGCAGCACATACCGCACCACGTAGACCAGGGCGGCGATGCTGAGCACCAGCACGCTGACGAAGGACGTGGTGCGGACGATCTGCGCCGGCGGTCCAGGCTGCGCTGGTGCTTCCGCGGCCGCGGGCGCCTGCGCGACGCGGTCGGCCAAGCCCCAGCGCGGTATGACGGTGTAGCGAGGTGTGGGTCCGAGGGGACGGCGGCCGCGTCGCGGCGGCGGCGCGGCGCCGGGCCGCACCGCTATCCAGCGGTAGCCAGGGGGCAGTCGCGGCGGCGTGCGCTGCCACCCCGGCGTCGCCGAGGGGCGAGCCTGCGTCCGGGCGCCGGTCGCACCCCAGCGCGGGTCAGCCGGCGGCGCGTCCGGCGCGGGCGCCATCAGGGCTCCGCGGCAGCGCGGACACCATTCTCGTTGTCGGTCACGCACGTTCCAGCGCGTGCCGCACTGGGAGCACACCTGGATCACCGGACCAGACTAACGCCGTCCCGGCGCGGGCCGAGGGACACCGGTCAGGGGCCGCGATCGGCGATCGTGCGAGGGGGTCGGCAACCGACTCAAGCGCCAACGACTATCCACAGTTTCCACAGGTTTATCCACATACACCCAGTGGGTATAGAACGCATCACTACAGCCTCTGGCGGCTGACCGTGGTGTCACTGTGGATAACACCCCGGGATTACAGGCATCCCATCGACAGCCCGAAACCAGCGTTGAGCGAAATCGATTGTCTTGCGCAAGCACGCTTCGACCGTGCGCGCACCGACGAGCCGCATCAGGTTTCAAGCCGTCGCCGCCATTGCCAACCCGCAGCTCAGCGCATTATTTCTCAAGCTCGTCACAAAGCGCTATGATCGCGTTCGCGAAAAGTGTTTGTGACTCACCTCACTGACGCGAGGTGACCGGGGGGTGAAAGGCGATTGATGGCCACGCATTCGTTCGGTCCGGGTTCACCGGCCCCGTCGAAGTCGTATTGCGGCTCGCCGGCGTGGAATCACAGCTACAGCATCGCCGCGCTGCGCGCAGGGCTCATCGCCCTGGCGTTGCTCGCGGTACTCGCGGTCATCGTCTTGTCTTGAAAGGCCGCTGGGCGGGCATTCGCGTTCCGGCTCACAAGGGTCGTTCTTGCGGAGCGCGCGGTCATGGAGCAGGGTTGATAACGGCTGGCCGCCGTGAGGCGGCCCCGCGCGACTGAGCGTCAAGACGATAATCGAAGAAAGGAATGCCGTGGCTGAATACACCCTGCCCGACTTGGACTGGGACTATGCAGCGTTGGAACCGCACATCTCGGGGCAGATCAACGAGATCCACCACAGTAAGCACCACGCCACGTACGTCAAAGGCGTGAACGACGCTCTGTCCAAGCTCGAAGAGGCCCGCGCCAACGAGGACCACGCTGCGATCTTCCTGAACGAAAAGAACCTCGCCTTCCACCTGGGCGGCCACGTCAACCACTCGATCTGGTGGAAGAACCTGTCGCCGGACGGCGGCGACAAGCCGACCGGCGAACTGGCCGCGGCGATCGACGACGCATTCGGATCCTTCGACCGATTCCGCGCGCAGTTCAGCGCGGCCGCCAACGGCCTGCAGGGATCGGGCTGGGCGGTCTTGGGCTACGACACCCTCGGCAGCCGGTTGCTGACCTTCCAGCTCTACGACCAGCAGGCCAACGTTCCGCTCGGCATCATCCCCTTGCTGCAGGTCGACATGTGGGAGCACGCCTTCTACCTGCAGTACAAGAACGTGAAGGCGGATTATGTCAAGGCGTTCTGGAACGTCGTCAACTGGGCGGACGTGCAGAAGCGGTACGCCGCCGCGACGTCGAAAGCCCAGGGGCTGATTTTCGGCTGACTTTCATTTCGATCGGCAGGGGCGTCGCGCGGTTGCGCGGCGCCCCCGTCGTTTGTCTGACCCTTTGATCGATCACGTGACAACGTTTGCGCCACCGACCGTGTCGTGTTGCACGGCGCCTAAACCGCAGGCATGCTTAGTTATTCGGACTTACCAGTGTGGTTATTCCAGGCGGAGGCGTCGCGCGGAGGTCGAAATGGAAGCAGGGGCGGATCGGCCCATCGGGGTTTCCCCGTTCCATTCTCGTGGTGCGTTGAAAGGGTTCGTGATCTCCGGGCGCTGGCCCGATTCGACCAAAGAATGGGCCCAGCTGCTCATGGTAGCGGTCAGGATCGCGTCCCTGCCCGGATTGCTCTCCACCACAACGGTCTTCGGAGCCCGCGAGGAGTTGCCGGACGAGCCCGAGCCGGGCACGGTCGGCCTGGTGCTGGCCGAGGGCACGGTTTTCGGTGAATCAGCCATTCAGCCGGGTTATTTCGCAGAACACCAGCCGCCGGCATTACTCATGTTGCACCCACCCTCGGAAACAACGCCGTCACTGCCGGAATGCAACGGGGCGGCATCGGGATGCGTATTGCTGCCCGGATTGCCCTATCTCGGACTCGAGCATCGGGCGGCGTGGGTGGAAGCCGAAGCCGACGGCACCATTACCTCGATGGTGAGCCGCGTAGGCGTCGACCCGATCAGCCACCCCGACACGGCGATACTGGCAATGCTGCTGGCCGCATAAGCGAAATGCCCGAAGGCACTTCGGGACTCGGATGCCAGAAATACGGCTGGCCGAACTCCGCTGCCCTGCTGGCGGACGCCGAATGGTCCCATTAACCTGGGATCGTTAGCGAAGGGGAGTAGCCCCCAATCGTCGAGTCGACATACTGGCGCACAGCCCGGCCGGCGAATCGGTTCACCCGGTGGGCGAGACCTTCGACCGGAGTTCGACGACTTCCGCGGTCGCCGACGACGCGTCGAAAGGTCACCCGACATGCTCGCCGCCACCCTGTTGACCGACCCTGGGAGTGGTGTTCGTCGCCGAACTCGGCGACAGATCCCAGCTGATCACCATGACCTACGCGCTGCGCTACCGGTGGTGGGTGGTGCTGACCGGGGTGGCGCTCGCCGCGTTCACGGTGCACGGGGTTTCGGTGACAATCGGTCACTTCCTGGGGGCTGCCCTGCCGGCGCGGCCTCTGGCCTTCGCATCGGCCCTTGCCTTCCTCGCATTCGCGGTGTGGGCCTGGCGGGAGGGCGCGGCCACCGACGAGGCGGTGTCGCAGCCGCGCGAACCGCGATTCGCCTTCCTCACCGTCGTGTCGTCGTTCGCGCTCGCCGAGATGAGCGACAAGACCGCCCTGGCGACGGTGACGTTGGCCAGCCACCACGACTGGGTCGGTGTGTGGATCGGCTCGACGCTGGGCATGGTGCTGGCCGACGGCTTGGCGATCGGCGCGGGACGGCTGCTGCATAGGCGCCTTCCGGAAAAACTGCTGCACGTCGCGGCCAGTCTGCTGTTCCTGACGTTCGGGTTGTGGATGCTGTTCGACAGCGCTCTGGGCTGGCGCTGGGTCGCCGTCGCCGCGACGGTCGCCGTGGCGGTGACCGTTGCCGCAATCGCGGTCGCGCAGACGCGGCGGCGCCGCAGAACCGTCACGGCAAATCGGCGGCGGACCACCGCAAACCGGCTAAGTTAACGACGCCTCGACAGCGGGTGTCCGGGAGTCGTCTGCCCGGCAGCGGGGCGGTCAGCGGCCCCGCTTTCGCACTCGGCAGCAAAGGGTGTGCTACATCGGCCCGGCTCGCCGACCCGTTGCGGTGCGATTTCCCAGCACAGCCCGGCATATTATCGTCCCCGTCAGCACGCTATCCGCCCGCCACTTCGGAACGGATGTCCAATTCTGCGGATAACCTGTGAGTTTCATTGATTTAGTGGACACCCCAGCGAATCAGTTAGACGCTCGTCAAGTGGGGAGGTGGCGGGCGTCAGCTATGCCGGTCGGGAATCCCCTGGGGTTTGCACCTGGTTACGGTCACCAAGCCTCGCTACCATGATCAGCAAATACACCTAGGTAATAGTTCACTTCTACAGCCCAGTGGAGGTCATATCAATGAGCACGACGTTCGCTGCTCGCCTGAACCGCCTGTTCGACACGGTGTATCCCCCCGGACGCGGGCCGCACACCTCCGCGGAAGTGATCGCGGCGCTCAAGGCGGAGGGCATAACGATGTCGGCTCCCTACCTCTCCCAGCTGCGTTCCGGCAATCGCACCAATCCGTCGACGGCGACCATGGCCGCCCTGGCCAACTTCTTCCGGATCAAGTCGGCCTACTTCACCGACGACGAGTACTACGAGAAGCTCGACAAGGAACTTTCGTGGCTGGCCACGACGCGCGACGACAACGTCCGCCGCATCGCGGTCCGCACGGCCGAGCTGTCCCCCGAGGCGCAGCGTGAGGTCATGGAGCGGGTCAACGAGTTGCGCAGGGCCGAGCACTTAGACGCCTGACGTCTGCGCCCGGCACCGGCCGCCGGGCCTGCCCTGGAGGGCTGCCGCCCGCGCTATCCGATTAGGGTTGGCTCAGCGGATCGCGCAACCGCGAGAGCGATAGTCCACGAGATGACCGGGAGGCGGCCGGGAATGGGCCTGTTCCGCAAGCGAAAGAGCCGCGCGACGCGTCGCGCTGAAGCCCGTGCAATCAAGGCCCGCGCGAAGCTCGAGGCCAAACTGGCCGCGAAAAACGAGGTCCGCCGCGCCAAATCCGCCCAACGGGCGGAGGACAAGGCGCTACGCGCGCAGATCAAGGCCCAACGCGATAGCGACCGCAACGCACTGAAAGTCGCTGAGGCCGAACTCAAAGCCGCGCGGGAGGGCAAGATCTTCTCACCGACACGAATCCGCCGGGTATTGACGGTGTCTCGGCTGCTGGCGCCGATCCTCACCCCGCTCATCTACCGGGCCGCCGTCGCCGCCCGCGCGCTGATCGATCAGCGTCGGGCCGATCAGCTCGGCATTCCGCTGGCCCAGATCGGCCGGTTCTCCGGTCATGGCGCCCAGCTGTCGGCCCGCATCGCCGGGGCGGAGAAGTCGCTGCGGACGGTTCAGGACAAGAAGCCCAAGGACGCCGAGACCAAGCAGTTTGTCGCCGCCATCGCCGAACGGCTCACCGATCTGTCGGCGGCGATCACCGCCGCGGAGAACATGCCGGCCGCGCGGCGCCGCGCCGCCCACGCCGCGATCTCGTCGCAGCTCGACGGGATCGAGGCCGACCTGATGGCCCGTCTCGGCCTGAGCTGATCACCCGCACGGAAGGCGGCGCCCCCGCATGGCAATCACCAGCAGGTGGATCTCGCGCACCCTGATCGCATTCACCGCAGCCCTCGCCCTCTATCTCGGATCGGCGGCCCAGACCCCCGCCGCCTGGGCGCACGTGCACGCCAGCAGCGACAACGCGGTGCGCGGGGCCATGGCGATCGTCACGTTCCAGGTGCCCAACGAATCGAACACCGGGGCGCTCACCACCGCGCTGACCATCACACTTCCCAACGTCGCATCGGCGCGCACTGAAAGCCTGCCGGGCTGGACGGCCAAGCTCGACAGGGACGCCGCGTCCGGCACCGTGCATTCGGTGACGTGGACGGCCAACCTCACCGGCGGGATCGGGCCAGATCAATTCGGGCTGTTCCGGCTGTCGGTGAAGCTGCCCGACACCGATGCCGTCAGCTTCCCGGCCGCGCAGACCTACGCCGACGGAACCGTCGTGAAATGGGACCAGCCGCCGCTGCCCGACGGGAGCGAGCCGGAGCACCCGGTGCCCATGCTCACCCTCGCCACCGGCCCCACGGGCCCGCACCAACACCACGCGTCACCCGAGTCCGCGCCCGCCGCCGCACGATCGAATGCGGCCGACAACGCCGCCCGGCTGCTCGGCGGCGCGGCCCTGGTGATCGCCGCTGCCGGCGTCGCGATCGCACTGATCCGCCGACGGACATGAGGCGCCTGGCGCTCGGCGTGTGCGTCGGCGTCATGTTCGTGATCGCCACACTCACCGCGCCGGTCGCGGGCGCGCACGCCACCCGCGTCTCCTGCGATCCCGCGGCCGATGCGGTGCTCGCGGCCGGGCCGCAGCGGGTGAGCGCCACCTTCAACGAGCAGTTGCAAACCACGTTCGCGGCCATGACGGTGGTGGGGCCCGACGGCAACGTGTGGTCCGCCGGAGAGCCCACGGTGCAGGGCGCGGTGGTCGGCATCGCCCTGCGTGCACTCGGGCCGGCCGGGACGTACACGGTGAACTACCGGGTGACGTCCGCCGACGGCCACGTGGTGTCCGGAGCATGGTCGTTTCGGCTGACGGTGCCCGGCACCGGCACGCCCGGTCCCCCCGCGGCCGGCCCGGACGGCGGCGGCGCGCTCCCGATCTGGCCGTTCGTGGCGGTCGCGGTGGCCCTCGTGGTCGGCGGCGGGTGGTGGGCGGCGCGGCGGAGGCGGTGAGAGCGGGGGCCGGCGACCGGTGCCGGAGGCGCCGCAACGCGTCCTGGCATGATGGGACTTTGAACCCACTGAGCTAGGGAAAGACGACAGAGGAAGCTCGAGGAGCGGCCGCATGGCAGACCCGCAGGACCCAACCAACAGCGCACCCGACGGCGCCGGCATCCCGCCGGAGAGTAAGCCGCTCGCCAAGGCGGCGAAAAAGACCGCAAAAGCGCCGGCCAAAAAGGCACCTGCGAAAAAGGCGCCCGCCAAAAAGGCGCCGGCCAAGAAGGCAGCCGCCAAGAAGGTGCCGGCAAAGAACGCCGAACCCGCGCCCCCGAAACCACCCGAGCAACCGGCAGCGAAACCGCTCGACTTGCAGCAGCGGGCAGAAAGCAACGGCGACCTGACCGCCGCCGCCAAAGATGCTGCTGCACAGGCGAAGTCCACCGTGGAGGCCGCCAACAACCCCGTCTCTCCGGCGGTCCCCGGCGCGGCGGTGGGCCAATCCCCCGTGCCGCTGATCGTCGCCCTGGCCGTCAGCCTGCTGGCCATCCTGCTCATCCGCCAGCTGCGTCGCCGCTGAGCGGCACGCGTCTAACGTGTCAGACGTGACGGTGTCTTTCCGGCCGACGGCCGACCTCGTAGACAGCATCGGTCCCGACGTACGCAGCTGCGACGTCCAGTTCCGCCAGTTGGGCGGGCGGGCCGAATTCGCCGGGCCGATCAGCACCGTGCGGTGCTTTCAGGACAACGCGCTGCTGAAATCGGTGCTCTCGGAACCGGGCGGCGGTGGGGTCCTGGTCATCGACGGCGACGGCTCGCTGCACACCGCGCTGGTCGGCGACGTCATCGCCGAGCTGGCCCGGTCCAACGGCTGGGCGGGGCTCATAGTCAACGGTGCGGTGCGCGACTCGGCCACCTTGCGCGGCATGGACATCGGCATCAAGGCGTTGGGCACCAATCCCCGCAAGAGCACCAAGACGGGCGCCGGCGAGCGCGACGTCGAGGTCACCCTGGGCGGGGTGACGTTCGTGCCGGGCGAGATCGCCTACAGCGACGACGACGGGATCGTCGTCGCCGCCGCAGGCCAGTGATCCGCTAAACCGCCACCGGGGCAGGCTTTTTCGCGAACTTCAACCCTTCGTCGTCGACCTTGCCGCGCCGGATCGTGCGCATGTCGACGAAGTAGTTCTGCTTGAGCCGCCACGGCGCCCGCGATCCCGACTTGGGCAGCAGGTGCATCGACCGCCGGAAGTAGCCGGGGGTGAAGTCCATGAAAGGCAGCTCATCGACGTCGTTGCCCGGATGCTGCGGCTCGACGAAGTCAAAACCGTTGGAGTCCATGTGGTTCAGCAATCGGCACACGAACTCGGAGACCAGGTCAGCCTTCAGCGTCCAGGAAGCATTGGTGTAGCCGAAGGTAATCGCGAAGTTCGGCACGCCGGAGAACATCAGGCCCTTGTAGGTCATCAGCGAGGTCAGGTCGATGTCCTCACCGTTGCGGGTCGGCTTCACGCCGCCGATCAGCTGCATGTTCAAACCCGTTGCGGTGACGATGATGTCGGCGGCCAGTTCCTCACCCGAGGTGAGCTTGATGCCGGTCTCGGTGAACCGGTCGATGGTGTCGGTGACCACGTCGGCCTTGCCGTGCCGGATGGTCCGGAAGAAGTCGCCGTCGGGGGCCAGGCACAACCGCTCGTCCCAGACGTTGTAGCGCGGGCCGAAGTGCTTTTCGACGTCGTAGCCCTCGGGCAGGCGCCGCTGCGCCATCGTCATCAACGTCTTGCGCATGTAGCCCGGGGCCTTGCGGGACAGCTGGTACTGGAAAGTGCTGAACGCGATGGCTTTCCAGCGATTGGCCATGTGCGCCAGACGCTCGGGCAGCAGGCGGTTGGCCTTCTCGGCGAAGGGATCGACTCCCGGCAACGAGCCGATGTAGGTCGGCGAGCGCTGCAGCATCGTCACGTGACCCGCGCCCGAGTTCACCAGCGCCGGAATCAGGGTGATCGCGGTGGCGCCGGATCCGATGACGACGATCCGCTTGCCCGCGTAGTCAAGGTCCTCGGGCCAGTGCTGCGGGTGGACGATGGTTCCGCCGAAGTCGTCGGAGCCCGGGAAGGTCGGCGAGAACCCCTCGTCGTAGTTGTAATAGCCGGTGCAGGCGAACAGGAACGAACACGTGATCTCGCTCTGCTGCCCGTCGCTCTCGACCGTCACGGTCCAGCGGTTGTCGGTGTCCGACCAGTCGGCGGCCACCACCCGGTGCCGGTACCGGATTTTCGGTTCGATCTTGTTCTCGATCGCGGTCTCCTTGATGTAGGCCTTGATCGAGGCCCCGTCGGCGATCGACTTCGCCGAACGCCAGGGCTTGAACCGGAAGCCCAGGGTGAACATGTCCGAGTCCGACCGGATGCCCGGGTACTTGAACAGGTCCCAGGTGCCGCCCAGGTCGGCGCGGCGTTCGAGGATTGCGTAGCTCTTTGTCGGGCAGCGTTCCTGCAGGTGCCAGGCCGCGCTCACGCCGGAGATACCGGCGCCCACGATGAGGACGTCAAGGTGCTCAGTCATGAACGCCACGCTATCAACACGGTGTTGAACTAGTCAACACGGTGTCGAAACTTTCGACAACATGTAAAGTAGCGGCCGTGACTACCGCCGGTTCCGCCCGCACCCACCACGGCCGGCGCTCCGCGCGCCCGTCCGGCGACGACCGCGAACTGGCCATCCTGTCCACCGCCGAGCAGCTGCTGCGCGAACGCCCGCTCGCGGACATCTCCGTCGACGACCTGGCCAAGGGCGCCGGCCTGTCCCGGCCGACGTTCTACTTTTATTTCCCGTCCAAGGACGCGGTGCTGCTCACCCTCTTCGAGCGCGTGATCATGGAGGCAGACTCCGCGCTGGAGACCATGGTCACCAACCCGCCCGCCGACCTGAAAGCGTTGTGGCGCATCGGGATCAACGTGTTCGTCGAGACCTTCGGAGCGCATCGCGCGGTGTCATTGGCCGCCGACGCCGCGCGCAGCAACAAGGATGTCGACGACCTGTGGTCGCGCTTCATGCAGAAATGGGTCGACCACATCACCACCGTGATCGAAGCCGAGCGCGCCCGCGGCGCGGCGCCGGTGACGCTGCCGGCCCACCACCTGTCCGCGGCGCTGAACCTGCTCAACGAAAAGGTCATGCTCAGCTCGTTCGCCGACGCGCGACCGTCGGTGCCCAGCGAGCAACTGCTCGACACGCTGGTGCACATCTGGGTCAGCAGCGTCTACGGCGACGCCTGCTGACAGCGGCTTGTCGGCACTCTGTGCGAACATATGTTCGTGCGGTGCGATGCGTCCATCCTGCACGCGGACCTCGACTCCTTCTACGCGTCCGTCGAACAGCGCGACGACCCGACCCTGCGTGGCCGCCCGGTGATCGTGGGCGGCGGTGTGGTGCTGGCCGCGAGCTACGAGGCCAAGGCTTTCGGCGTGCGCACCGCCATGGGCGGGTCCCAGGCCCGGCGGCTGTGCCCGCAGGCCGTCGTGGTGCCTCCGCGGATGAGCGCCTATTCGCGCGCCAGTGACGCCGTCTTCGAGGTGTTCCGGGATTGCTCCCCGATCGTCGAGGCGCTGTCGGTGGACGAGGCCTTCCTCGATGTCGGCGGACTGCGCCGGGTCAGCGGCACGCCGGTCGCGATCGCCGAGCGCCTGCGGGCGGACGTGCGTGACCGCGTCGGGCTGCCGATCACCGTCGGCGTCGCCCGCACGAAGTTCCTCGCTAAGGTCGCCAGCCAGGAGGCCAAGCCGGACGGGCTGCTGCTGGTGCCGCCCGATCAGGAGCTGACCTTCTTGCGGCCGCTGCCGGTGCGCCGGCTCTGGGGCGTGGGCGCGGTGACCGCCGAGAAGCTGCGCGCGCACGGCATCGTCACCGTCGCCGACGTCGCCGAGCTCAGCGAATCGGCACTGGGCTCCATGGTGGGCGGTGCGATGGGCCGCCAGCTGTACGCGCTGTCCCGCAATATCGACCGCCGGCGGGTGACCACCGCCGTACGTCGCCGATCCGTCGGCGCGCAGCGGGCTCTGGGCCGCGCCGGAAACACCATGTCGCCCAACGAGATCGATGCCGTGGTGGTCAACCTGATCGACCGCATCACCGGCCGCATGCGCGCCGCCGGGCGCACCGGTCGCACGGTGGTGCTGCGGCTGCGCTTCGCCGACTTCACCCGCGCGACCCGGTCGCACACGCTGCCGTGGGCCACCTCGTCCACCGCGCCCCTGCTGGCCGCCGCGCGCCGGCTGGTCGCGGACGCGGCGCCGCTCATCGCGCAGCGCGGCCTGACGTTGGTCGGCTTCGCGGTGTCGGGCATCGACCGCAGCGGCTCCCAGCAGCTGATGCTGCCTTTCGGAGAGCCGAAGCATCGCGCTCCGGGCGATGCCATCGACGCGGCCATCGACCGGGTGCGCCGCCGCTACGGCAAGGCGGCGCTCACGCCCGCGGTGCTGCTGGGCCGCGACCCGGGCTTCGAAATGCCGCACCTGCCGGACTAATTGGCGCCGGTCCACTCCAGCAGCCGCTCGGCCGGCCAGGTGTTCACGATCCGGTCGACGGGAACGCCCGCATCCAACGCGCGCTGGGCGCCGTAACCGAGGAAATCCAGCTGGCCGGGCGCGTGGGCGTCGGTATCGATGGTGAACACGCACCCGATCTCCAGCGCCAGGTTCAGCAGCCGGGTCGGCGGATCGCGGCGCTCGGGCCGGGAGTTGATCTCCACCGCGGTGCCGTGATCGCGGCACGCGGTGAACACCGCCTCGGCGTCGAACTTGGATTCCGGCCTGATCCCGCGATTCCCCGACACCAGCCGGCCGGTGCAGTGACCCAGCACATCAGCGTGCGGATTGGCCACCGCGCGCAGCATGCGCCGGGTCATCGCCGGGGCGTCCATCGACAGCTTGGAATGAACGCTGGCCACCACCACGTCGAGGCGCTCCAGCAACTCGGGTTCCTGATCAAGGCTGCCGTCGTCGAGGATGTCGACCTCGATCCCGGTCAGGATGCGCATCGGCGCGAACTTCTCCCGCAGGCCGTCGATCACGTCGAGCTGTTTGCGCAACCGCTCCGGCGAGAGGCCGTTGGCGATGGTCAGCCGTGGCGAGTGGTCGGTCAGCGCGCAGTACTCGTGCCCCAGCGCCGCGGCGGACGCCATCATCTCCTCGATCGGCGCCGAGCCGTCGGACCAGTTGGAGTGCAGATGCAGGTCGCCGCGCAACGCGGAACGGATGTCGCCGCCACCGAGATCCTCGGCGCTGGACCGGAGTTCGACCAGCAGGTCGGGTTCGCGGCCGGACCACGCCTGATCGATGACCTTGGCCGTCTTGGGACCGATGCCCGGCAGCGACTGCCAGCTGTTGGCCTGGCCGTGCCGCTCCCGGGTCGCCTGGTCGAGCCCCTCGATGATGTCGGCCGCGTTACGATACGCCATCACGCGCCTAGGGTCGTGGCGGCTCCGGTCCTTGAAGTAGGCGATCTGCCGTAACGCCGCTACCGGATCCATGGCTCCAGTGTGCCCGCCCCTATCACCACAGCTGGGCGGCCACGAACCCGGCGAGCAGCACACTGAAGCCGCCGATCTCCCCGGCGATCAGCAACGCCATCGCGACCGCGGTTCGCCCGTCGGCGTTTTCGAACTGGTTGACGGTGTCGCGTCGTGCCCCGTGGCTGATGTAGGCCAGGATGGCCGCCACGAAAAAGAACACGACCACTCCCGCGGCCGTCAGGTTCACCCAGACCGGCCAGGCGCTCAGCTGCACGAAGACTGCGAGCAGCAGCGTCGCGAACGAATACAGCAGCGCCGCCCGGTGGGCGATGTCGACGTAGGGATGCGCAAGGTGATTCTCGGACGTCATCATCTCGCGGTATTTCCACACGCCCAGAATCAGCGCCAGCAGGAATATCAGGCCCGCCGCCAGCAGGGTGATCTTGGTGTCGATTCCCAGGGAACAACAAAGACAAGTCATGGCGCGGTCAAGTTTAGTTGCCCTTCATAAACACCGACTAACGTCGGTGGCATGCGATTCGCGTTCAAGACTTCTCCGCAAAACACCACCTGGGCACAGATGCTGGCCGTCTGGCAAGCGGCCGATGACATCGAGGTCTACGAGTCCGGGTGGACCTTCGACCACTTCTATCCGATCTTCTCCGACAGCAGCGGCCCCTGCCTGGAGGGCTGGACGACGTTGACCGCGCTCGCGCAGGCCACCAAACGGCTGCGGGTGGGCACGCTGGTGACCGGGATCCACTACCGCCATCCCGCGGTGCTGGCCAACATGGCGGCCGCCGTCGACATCATTTCGAACGGACGGCTCGAACTGGGGATCGGCGCCGGCTGGAACGAAGAGGAATCCGGCGCCTACGGCATCGAGTTGGGCAGCATCAAGGAACGCTTCGACCGCTTCGAGGAGGCGTGCGAGGTACTGACCAGCCTGCTCAGCCAGGAGACCACCGACTTCGACGGCAAGTTCTACCAGCTCAAAGGCGCCCGCAACGAGCCCAAGGGTCCGCAGCGACCGCACCCACCGATCTGCATCGGCGGCAGTGGGGAGAAGCGCACCCTACGGATCACCGCCCGCTACGCCCAGCACTGGAATTTCGTGGGTGGTCCGCCCGACGTTTTCGCCCGCAAGCGTGACGTGCTGGCCTCGCACTGCGCGGACATCGGCCGCGACCCCAAGGAGATCACGCTCTCGGCCCACCTGCGGCTGGAGCCGGACCTCGATTACGGGAAGGTCATCGCCGACGCCGCGGGGCTGGCCGCCGAAGGATTGGATCTGGGCATCGTCTACCTGCCGCCGCCGCACGACCCGGCTGTGCTGGAGCCGCTCGCCGAGGCGATCCGCGACTCGGGTCTATAGGAGCGGTGAGGCCGCTTTCCCGGACGCATGGCGGGTCGCCCGGCGAAAATCTCGCCGGCCGCATTCTGAGCAAACCCCCCGTACGCCGGTCAGGGCGTCGGCCGAGCGGTCACGCACCGAAGAGCAGCAAGTCCTGAGCGGTCACCAGACGCTCGTGCTTAGCCGGAAACTCGCGACTCTTCACCGGGTGACGCAACCATGACCAGGCGATTCGCCCCATCCGTGACCGAGGTAATGGGTGAATATGCACAAGAATTTCTCCTGCGATCGGTCCGTTCAACCGGGAAACCGGTGTGACCCCCATGTGAGCGGGCTCACAACGGGTTATTAGACACCCACCACCTGGCAAACAGTGGGAGGCTCGCCGAGCGAAGTCGGCCGTGTTTCTGGTGTGACTGGTGTTACTACTGGAGCGGCACGGCGGTGGGCTTGACCGGCGCAGGGAGCGCGGTCGACCCCATCAGAAATCGGTCCGCCGCAGCCGCTGCGGCCCTGCCCTCAGCTATCGCCCAGACGATCAGCGACTGGCCACGCCCCATGTCACCGGCGACGAAGACGCCCGGCACCGAGGTGTCGAAGTCGGCGCCGCGGGCGACGTTGCCCCGCTCGGTGAGCTTCACCTCAAGGTCGGTGAGCAGGCCCTCCTTCTCGGGCCCGACGAATCCCATCGCCAGCAACACCAGGTCGACCTCGAGTTCGAACTCGGATCCCTCGAGCTTGACGAACTTGCCGTCCTGCATGGCCACCTCGTGCGCCTTGAGCGCCGTCACATGACCGTCTTCGCCGACGAACTCCTCGGTGTTGACCGAGAACACCCGCTCGCCGCCCTCTTCGTGCGCCGAGGACACCCGGTACATCAGCGGGTAGGTCGGCCACGGGGTGGACGGGGCGCGGGTTTCCGGCGGGCGCGGCATGATCTCGAACTGGTGGATGATCGCCGCACCCTGGCGATGCGCGGTACCCAGGCAGTCGGCCCCGGTGTCGCCGCCACCGATGATGACGACCTTCTTGTCCTTGGCGGTGATCGGCGGCTCGCCGTCGGGGCCCAGCACGTCGTCGCCCTCCTGCACGCGGTTGCCCCACGGCAGGTATTCCATCGCTTGGTGGATGCCGTCCAGTTCGCGGCCGGGGACGGGCAGATCACGTCCCGCGGTGGCACCGCCGGCCAGCACCACGGCGTCGAAATCGGCGCGCAGTTGCTCGGCGGTGATGTCGACTCCGACGTTGACCCCCACCCGGAATTCGGTTCCCTCGGCCCGCATTTGGTCCAGCCGGCGGTCGAGGACACGCTTTTCCATCTTGAATTCCGGGATGCCGTAGCGCAGCAGTCCACCGATGCGATCGGCCCGCTCGAACACCGTGACGGTGTGGCCGGCGCGCGTCAACTGCTGAGCGGCGGCCAGCCCCGCCGGCCCGGAACCGACCACGGCGACCTTTTTCCCGGTCTTCGTGTCCGGCGGCAACGGCCGCACCCAGCCCTCGTCGAAAGCCTTGTCGATGATCTCCAGCTCGATCTGCTTGATCGTCACCGGATCCTGGTTGATGCCGAGCACACAGGCCGGCTCGCAGGGAGCGGGGCACAGGCGCCCGGTGAAGTCCGGGAAGTTGTTGGTGGCGTGCAGTCGCTCGATGGCGTCGCGCCACCGATCCCTGCGCACCAGGTCGTTCCACTCCGGAATCAAGTTGCCCAACGGGCAACCGTTGTGGCAGAAGGGAATACCGCAGTCCATGCAGCGGGTCGCCTGCTCGCGCAAGGTCTCGTTGTCGAATTCTTCGTAGACCTCATGCCAGTCGCGCAGCCGAATCGGGACGGGCCGACGCTTCGGCAGTTCCCGATGCGTGTATTTCAGGAAGCCGCTCGGATCAGCCATGCGCGGCCGCCATGATCGCCTTGTCGACATCCGCGCCGTCGCGTTCCGCTTCGGCGATGGCCTGCAACACCCGCTTGTAGTCCCGCGGCATCACCTTGGCGAAGTGCCGCTGGTGTTGCGTCCAGTCACCCAGAATCCGCTGGCCGACAGCGGAATCGGTGGCATCAACGTGTGCCTGAATCATGCCGTGCAACCACTCGTAGTCATCTTTATCCAAGCTCTCGAGCTCGACCATCTCCGCGTTGAGATTGCCTGGGAATTCGCCCTGCGGATCGTAAATGTAGGCCACGCCGCCGGACATGCCCGCCGCGAAGTTACGGCCGGTGCGGCCCAGGACGACAACCTTGCCGCCGGTCATGTACTCGCAGCCGTGGTCGCCGACGCCCTCGACGACGGCGTGTGCCCCGGAGTTACGGACCGCGAATCGCTCACCGACGACGCCGCGCAGGTACGCCTCACCGCTGGTCGCGCCGAACAGGATCACGTTGCCGCCGATGATGTTGTCCTCGGCGACGTAGTCCTGGGGGGCGTCGTCCGACGGCCGAACCACGATCCGTCCACCGGACAGGCCCTTGCCGACGTAGTCGTTGGCGTCGCCGTAGACGCGCAGCGTGATGCCCCGCGGCACGAAAGCGCCGAAGCTGTTGCCGGCCGACCCGTCGAAGGTGATGTCGATGGTTCCGTCCGGCAATCCTTGTCCGCCATAGGCTTTGGTGACCTCGTGGCCGAGCATGGTGCCCACCGTGCGGTTGACGTTGCTGATGGTCGTGGAGAACCGCACCGGCTTTCCGGAGTCCAGCGCCTCGCGACTCATCACGATCAACTGCTGGTCCAGCGCCTTGTCCAGGCCGTGGTCCTGGCGCGAGCTGCAGTACAGGTCCTGGTTCATGAACGCCGATTCCGGCTCGTGCAGAACCGGGGCCAGATCCAGCCGGTGTGCCTTCCAGTGGGCCCGCGCCAGCGTCATGTCCAAGGACTTCACCTGGCCCACGGCCTCGTTGAGCGTGCGGAATCCCAACTGCGCCATGTATTCGCGGACCTCTTCGGCGATGAACATGAAGAAGTTCTCGACGAACTCGGGCTTGCCGGTGAAGCGTTCGCGCAGCACCGGGTTCTGGGTGGCCACGCCGACGGGGCAGGTGTCCAGGTGGCAGACCCGCATCATGATGCAGCCGGAGACCACCAGCGGCGCGGTGGCGAAGCCGAATTCCTCGGCGCCCAGCAGCGCCGCGATCATCACGTCGCGCCCCGTCTTGAGCTGACCATCGACCTGGACCACGATCCGGTCGCGTAATCCGTTCAGCAGCAACGTCTGCTGCGTCTCGGCCAGCCCCAGCTCCCACGGGGCCCCGGCGTGCTTCATCGAAGTCAGCGGCGTCGCACCGGTCCCGCCGTCGTGCCCGGAGATCAGCACCACGTCGGCGTGGGCCTTGGACACCCCCGCGGCCACCGTGCCGACGCCGTTCTCGGAGACCAGCTTCACGTGCACCCGCGCGGACGGGTTGGCGTTCTTCAGGTCGTGGATCAGCTGCGCCAGATCCTCGATGGAATAGATGTCGTGGTGCGGCGGCGGCGAGATCAGGCCGACACCGGGGGTGGAGTGGCGAACCTCGGCGACCCACGGGTACACCTTGTGCCCCGGAAGCTGGCCGCCCTCACCGGGTTTCGCACCTTGGGCCATCTTGATCTGGATGTCGGTGCAGTTCGTCAGGTAGTGCGACGTGACGCCGAATCGCCCGGAGGCGACCTGCTTGATCGAGCTGCGCCGCCAATCGCCGTTCGGATCGCGGTCGAACCGCTTGACGTCTTCGCCGCCCTCACCGCAGTTGGACCGGCCGCCCAGCCGGTTCATCGCGATGGCCAGCGTCTCGTGCGCCTCGGCGGAGATCGAGCCATAGCTCATCGCCCCGGTCGAGAACCGCTTGACGATCTCGCTGGCGGGCTCGACTTCGTCCAGGGGGACCGGGGTGTTGATTCCGGCCCGGAACTTGAGCAGGCCGCGCAGCGACGCCATCCGCTCACTCTGGTCGTCGACCAGGCGGGTGTAGTCCTTGAACACCTTGTACTGGCCGGTGCGCGTGGCGTGCTGCAGCTTGAAGACGGTCTCGGGGTTGAACAGGTGGTACTCGCCCTCGCGGCGCCACTGGTATTCCCCGCCGACCTCGAGCTCACGGTGGGCCCGCTCGTCCGGGCGATCCAGGTAGGCCAGCGCGTGCCGCGCGGCGACGTCGGCGGCGATGTCGTCCAGGGTGATGCCGCCGATCGGGCAGCTCAAGCCGGTGAAGTACTCGCTGAGCACGTCCTCGGAAATGCCGACCGCCTGGAACAACTGGGCGCCGGTGTAGGACGCCACCGTCGAAATGCCCATCTTGGACATGACTTTCAGCACACCCTTACCGGCGGCTTTGATGTAGTTGTTCAGCGCCGTCTTGCGGTCGATGCCTTCGATCACGCCGCGATCCAGCATGTCCTCGATGGATTCGAAAGCCATGTACGGGTTGATCGCCGCGGCACCGAAGCCGACCAGCGCGGCCATGTGGTGGACCTCGCGGGCGTCACCGGTTTCCACCACCAGCCCGACGTGGGTCCGGGTCCGGTCGCGCACCAGATGGTGGTGCACCCCCGCCACCGCGAGCAGCGACGGGATGGGCGCCATCTTCTCGTCGGATTCGCGGTCGGACAGGATGATCACACGCGCGCCGTCAGCGATCGCCGCCGACGCCTGCGCGCGCACCTCCTCAAGCGCGGCAGCCAGGCCGGCGCCGCCCTCAGCTACCGGGTAAAGGCAGCGAATCACCTTGGAACGCATGCCATGCGGTCGACCATTGACCTCGGCATCCGGGTCGAGGTTGACCAGCTTCGCCAGCTCGCGGTTACGCAGAATCGGCTGCGACAGCGCGATCTGGTGACACGAGCGCTCGGTCGGCGTCAGCAGGTCGCGCTCGCCACCGGTGGTGCCCTGCAGACTGGTCACCACCTCCTCGCGGATGGCGTCCAGCGGCGGGTTGGTCACCTGCGCGAAGAGCTGCTGGAAGTAGTCGTACAGCATCCGGGGCCGCTGCGAGAGCACGGCGACCGGGGTGTCGGTACCCATCGACCCGATCGGCTCGGCGCCGCTGCGCACCATCGGCGCCACCAAGAGGTTGAGCTCCTCATAGCTGTAGCCGAATATCTGCTGGCGCTTGACCAGTCGGTCGTGGGGCATCCGCTTGTAGTTGCCCTGCGGCAGGTCGTCGAGCGGCACCAGGTTCCTGTCCAGCCACTCCTGGTAGGGGTGCTCGGCGGCAAGTTCCGCCTTGATCTCCTCGTCGGCGACGATGCGGCCCTGCGCGGTGTCCACCAGGAACATGCGGCCGGGCTGCAACCGCATCCGGCGGACCACCTTGGCCGGGTCCAGATCCAGCACACCGGCCTCGGAGGCCATGACCACCAGGCCGTCCTCGGTGACCCAGATTCGCGAGGGGCGCAAGCCATTACGGTCGAGCACGGCGCCGATGATGGTTCCGTCGGAGAACGTGATCGACGCGGGGCCGTCCCACGGCTCCATCAACGAAGCGTGGTACTGGTAGAACGCCCGGCGCGCGGGGTCCATCGACTCGTTGCGTTCCCAGGCCTCGGGGATCATCATCAGCACGGCGTGGGCCAGGCTGCGCCCGCCCAGGTGGAGCAGTTCGAGCGCCTCATCGAAGCGCGCGGTGTCGGACGCCCCCGGCGTACAGATCGGGAACAACTTCTCGACGTCGGCTTCCGCTCCGAAAACGTCGGTCTTGATCAAAGCCTCGCGGGCCCTCATCCAGTTCTCGTTGCCGGTGACGGTGTTGATCTCACCGTTGTGTGCGACGCGGCGGAACGGATGCGCCAGCGGCCACGACGGGAAAGTGTTGGTGGAGAACCGCGAGTGCACAATACCCAGCGCGCTGGTCAACCGATCGTCTTGCAGGTCAAGGTAAAACGCCTTGAGCTGAGGCGTGGTCAGCATCCCCTTGTAGACGAACGTCTGACCGGAAAGGCTTGGGAAATATACGGTTTCGCGGCCGGGACCGTCCTGGCCCGGACCCTTGGTACCCAGCTCGTGCTCGGCGCGCTTACGCACCACGTAGGCGCGGCGCTCGAGCGTCATACCGGATGCGCCCGCCATGAACACCTGGCGGAAGGTCGGCATCGCGTCGCGGGACAACGCGCCCAGCGACGAGTCGTCGATGGGCACGTTGCGCCAGCCCAGCACCGTCAGGCCCTCGGCTTCGGCGATCTTCTCCACCGCGGCACACGCCGTCGCCGCGTCCTTGGACGACTGCGGCAGGAACGCGATGCCGGTGGCATAGCTGCCCTCCGGCGGCAGCTCGAAGTCCACGACCTCGCGCAGGAAGGCGTCCGGGACCTGAAGCATGATGCCGGCACCGTCACCGCTGCGAGGCTCGGCGCCCTGGGCACCCCGGTGTTCGAGGTTCAGCAGCGCAGTGATTGCCTTGTCCACAATGTCGCGGCTACGACGGCCGTGCATATCGACGACCATGGCAACCCCGCACGCGTCGTGCTCGAACGCGGGGTTGTATAACCCGACGCGCTTGGGCGTCATATGCACCTGACCCTTCACCTGAACGTTCTGCGCGGCCGTTAGCAGCGGCCCCGCCGAGGTCGCACCCGAAGGTTGCGGGCTAAAACCCCGTCGGTCTTGTCTCGATGGGCTGTGCCCCAGGCGGAGGTGATCCTGTTAGGGACGTCCGTGCAGCTCTGAACGGTGGCCTGGAACCGGTCTCGACAAGTCGTAAAACGATATGACAATACCCGCCTGACATGCCAACTTCGCCAAGTCTAACTGCCAGCTGGCAGCGTCGTAAATTTCGCTGCTGCCGTTGATCCGCAATTCTGCCAGCCCCCCGTCCGGGGCCGCGAATTCTTTCCATAGCTGCGCGTATTCCAGGGATTCCAATTCCCGTCCCGCCCTGCGCAGAGAGTTTGCTGACGTGCGGTTCGAGTGGGTTGCCGAGGTTGCTGGACGCGGATACGAGCGTGCTCAGCGCTCAGCCAGGGGCATCGCCGCTGCGTGTTGCCGCGCGGTGCCGAGTTTGCAGGGTCGCGCCGGGGGCGCGGCAGGAGATACTGGACGGGAATTGGTCACACCCGGCGTCGCAGGTTGGACCGTGGCGGTTATCACGTAATACGTTCGTCGCGGCCGGCCCATCGGCGCGACGAACGCAGCCCGGCACGCGAGGAGCCCATGAACGAGCGCGACGAATTCCTGCGGGACCGTCTGCAGCCCGGGCGGCCCAGCACCCCGGGACCACGCCCGTCCGGCCCCACCCCGCAACAGTCCCGGCCCGCCCCCCCGGAGCCCCAGCCCGCCACGTCCCCGGCGGCGCAGCGACCCGCTCCCCCGCGTCCGCCGTCGGCTGCTCCTGCGCACCCACCAGCCCGGCCGGCTGCGCCGGCGCAGGGCTGGACGCCGCCCACCCAGACGGTTCCGGCCGCCCCGCCTTTGTTTCGGCCGCCGCCCCAGCAGCCCGGCCAAGCCGCTCCTCCTGCGACGCCGCAGGCGCCCCACACCGGTCTCCCCAAGGGGGACGAGTTACCGGACCGCGGTTGGCGACGGGTCGTGCGGCTGGCCACCTTCGGCCTGATCAACCCGGGCCCGTCGCCCACCCAGCAGCAGGAGGCCCAGTTCGAGGCGGCCATCCGGACCCGCCTGTACGGCAACCGCAAGGTCGGCGTGCTGGGCAAGGGCGGCGTGGGAAAGACGTCGGTGGCGGCGAGCGTGGGCTCGCTGTTCGCCGGACTCCGCAAGCAGGACCACGTCGTGGCGATCGACGCCGACACCGCCTTCGGCCGGCTCAGCAGTCGCATCGATCCGGCCTCGACGGGCTCGTTCTGGGAGCTCACCGCCGACAAGAACCTGCGATCGTTCGACGACGTGGTGGCGCGGCTGGGCCGTAATGCCGCGGGCCTGCACGTGCTCGCCGGCGAACCCGCATCGGGCCCGCGCCGGGTGCTCGATCCGGCGATTTACCGGGAGGCCGCGCTGCGGCTGGACCGCCATTTCACGATCTCGGTCGTCGACTGCGGCTCGACGATGGACTCGCCGCTCACCCAGGAAGTCCTGCGCGACCTCGACGCGCTGATCGTGGTGTCCTCGCCCTGGGCCGACGGCGCGTCCGCCGCCGCGCGGACCATGGAGTGGCTGGCCGACCAGGGCTTGGACACGCTGCTGCGGCACAGCATCGTGGTGCTCAACGATTCCGACGGGCACGCCGACAAGCGCACCCGGGCACTGCTGGCTCGCGAGTTCACCGATCACGGCCGGCCGGTCATCGAAGTGCCCTACGACCCCCACCTGCGGCCCGGCGGCGTCATCGACGTGAGCCACGAGATGGCCCCGGCCACGCGCCGCAAATTCCTCGAAGTCACCGCGACCATCGCCGGCTACTTCGCGGCGCGTCCCGACGGCGCGAAAGAACAGCGCCCGACGGACAAGTGAGGGCTAGGCGCGCGCCGAGGGGTCGGCGATCGCCTCGATCTTCATCACCCGGGAGTCGCGGATCGTCAGCACGATGACGGCGAACAGGCGGCGCTCGCTGAAGGCCAGCAGTACCGGTCCCCCGACCGGACCGCTGACCAGGGTCACGTCCGGCCACAGGTAGCGCAACAGGTTGGTGGCCACCGCATCCGGCCCGTGGTTGATCTGGGGTGGCGGGGCCGGATCCGCCAGGATCGTGCCCACGCCCCACACCGTCGGATCCAGGACGGCGGCCAGTGCCTGAAGGTCACCGTTGGCGCACGCGGCGATGAACTTTTCGGTCACCAACTGGTGCTCGGTGGGGGCGACGTCGGCCAGCTTCGGTTGCGCGGCTTCGAATTTGGACCGTGCGCGGCGCGCCAGCTGACGGCAGGTGCCGACCGGGCGGCCCACCGTCTGCGAAATCGACTCGAAGGGGACGCCGAATACGTCGTGCAGCACGAAGGCGACGCGTTCACCGGGACTGAGCCTGCGCAAGACTTCCAGCAGCGCGGTGCGGATCTCGTCATCGAGGGTGACCCGGTCGGCCGGGTCGGCGCGGCGCGGCGCGGGTTGGTCCTCGATGTCGCCCGCGCGCTCGTACCGGGCGCGCGCCGAGCGCACCTGGTCGAGGCAGAGGCGGCTCGCCACCACCGTCAGCCAGCCGCGGGTGTCCTCGATCTCGCCGACGTCGGCGCGCGAGAGTCGCAGAAAGGCTTCCTGCGCAATGTCTTCCGCCTCGCCGACGTCACCCAGCATCTGGTAGGCGAGGTTGACCAGGTACGGACGGTGCCGACGCCAGGCCTCGCTGACCTGATCGCTGGCTGACGACGGCTGGTTCATAACTCTTCGACGATCTGCTGGGGCAAAAAGTTACACATTCTGCGATGTAACTTTCCCACCTTTTGCCCCGTCGTTTCAGCAGTGCAAGAAGTTCACGGAAGGAACCCCCTTATGACCATCGTCGTCACGGGCGCGACCGGCAACGTCGGGCGTCCACTCGTCACCGAGCTGCTCGCCGCGGGTGCCCGCGTTCGGGCCGTCACCCGGCAATCGGCGCCGGCCGGCTTTCCCCCGCAGGTCGAGGTGTTCGGTTCGGCCACCGACGCGCTGCCCGGCGCCTCCGCGGTGTTCCTGAACTCGCGCGCGCTGGGCGGCCACTTGGAAGACGTGGTGGCGCAATGCGCGCGGGACGGCGTCACCAAGCTGGTCGCGCTGTCGGCGATCAATGCCGACGACGACGTCACCCGGCAACCGTCCCGGTTTCGCGGGGACCGCAACAGGGAGGTCGAACGCCTCGCGGTCGACTCCGGTCTGGCCTGGGTGAGCCTGCGGCCCACGGTGTTCGCCACGAACTTCGCCGGCATGTGGTCCGCGCAGATCCGCGCCGGCGATGTGGTCGCCGGGCCATACGCCGCCGCATCGACGGCGCCCATCGTCGAAGCAGACATCTCGGCCGTTGCGGCCCACGCGCTGCTCACCGATGAACTTGTCGGACAGCGGATCCCGCTGACCGGTCCCCGGTCGTTCACCAACTCGGAACTGGTCGAGGTCATCGGCGGTGTCCTGGGCCGACCGCTCCAGTATCGCGAGATCCCCGCCGATGCCGTGCGACAACGGTTTGTCGACATCGGGTTCGGGCCCGGCTTCGCCGACGCCTACATCCGCATGCTCGCCGAGACGCTCGACGGCCCCGCCCTGGTGACCGATGACGTGGAGAAGATCCTCGGCCGTCCGCCAGTTCCGTTCGCGCACTGGGTTTCCGAACACCGGCGCATGTTCGACAACGAGAAAGTAGGAATCTGAGATGACCGATCCGCGCCCCCCGCGCTACCTCAAGCCGATGAACAAGTTCATGATGGCTGTCCAACGACTCGGCATTCCGACCGGGCCCGCCATGGTGCTCACCGTGCCCGGCCGCAAGTCGGGTCAACCACGCAGCACCCCGATGACCCCCTTTGATTTCCGGGGCGGCCTTTATGTGGTGGCCGGCTATCCCGGTGCCGACTGGGCGGCCAACGCCCGGGCCGCGGGCACCGGCACTCTCAGCCGGGGCCGACGATCACGGCGCGTCCGGATCGTCGAACTATCAGCCACAGACGCCCGGCCGGTACTGCGGGCGTTCCCCACCGAAGTTCCGGTCGGGGTGGCGTTCGCGAAGCGCTCGGGGATGGTGCGCGATGGAACGGCTGACGAATTCGAGGCACTGGCGGGGCGGCTCGCCGTCTTCCGCTTCGATCCGGCGTAACCGTTACCAGACGATGGCCGCCATGTCGCGGTTGTCTGAACACACGCTGCGCACCGCGGCCTGAAGGTCGGCCGCGGTGATGATCTGCAGGTCCTCAACGGTCACCGGTTGGCCCGCGCGCTTTTGTGCGACCACCCGCGTGTCACGGAAGCCCTCGGCACGCTCGACGACGTTGCGCGCGAACCTACCGTTCTGCATCGCGTCGATGCCGTGGCGCCCGCCGGGAGTGGTGTAGTTGCGGATGGTCGTCGCCGCGTCCAGGAACGTTTCGCGGGCGCCATCGTCAAGCAGGCTGGCGCGCGGCGTGGCGTAGCGGTGCGCGATCTCGACGATCTCTGCCGGCGAATAGGACTCGAACCGCAGCTTGCGGTTGAACCGGCCGGCCAAACCCGGGTTCACCGTGAGGAACGCATCCACCTGGTCTTCGTAGCCCGCCCCGATGAAACAGAAATCGAATCGGTGGGCTTCCAACGCAACCAGGAGCTGATTGACGGCCTCCATGCCGATCATGTCGGGCGTGCCATCCTGGTGGCGCTCGATCAGCGAATAGAACTCGTCCATGAAAATGATTCGCCCGAGCGACTTTTCGATCAGCTCGTTGGTCTTGGGCCCGGACTCGCCGATGAAATGGCCGCAGAAATCCGAACGGCGCACCTCCCGAATCTCGGGGTGCCGCACGATTCCCATGCCGGCATAGATCTTGCCCAGGGCCTCGGCGGTGGTCGTCTTACCGGTACCGGGCGGGCCGACCAGAAGCATGTGGTTGGTCTGGCCCTCCACGGGCAGGCCATGCTCGAGCCGCATCGTTCGCACTTCGAGCTGATCTTCCAGCGCCGCGACCGCTTCCTTGACGGCGGCCAGTCCCACCTGTTTGGCCAACAGCTTTCGCCCCTCGGCCAACAGCTCGGCGCGCCGACCGGCGGCGGCGTCGTCATCGAGTTCGTCGCGGCTCTTGGCCGACGCTGCGTCCCACCGGTCGGTACGGCTCTCGATGGTTTCCTCGTCGGTAACGACCAGGTGCAGGTTCGGGTCGGCCAAGGCCTCCTTGGCCGCCTCGGTCAGAACCCCGTTGATGGTGGCCTTGGAAAGCCAGACCTGGGCCTTGTCCTCCTCACGCAGCTGCCGGTGCACCATCCCCCGCACATAGGCCAGATCGGCGACCAGGAGCGGTATGTCGGCGGGACCGATCGATGCCGTCAGCACGTCGGCGTCGAACCGCGAAGACGACTGGGTGTGCCCGACCACGTCGACGCGGTCCAGCCAGTCCAGGGCGACCCGGCCCTGGCCGAGGTGGGCCGCGGCGTGAGCGGCCAGCGCGCAAATCGACGCTGTCACAGCCGACATGACGATGGCGTGCGCGGGCAACTCCTCGGCCGCGGCCAATAGCACGTCACCCCAGCGTTGCGTGCGGTACATCAAAAACGTCCGGGCCAACTGGTGCCACTGGTAGTTGGTCCATGAGTCCAACAGGTCACGGTTGGCCAGCAGCTTGTCGGCCTCGGCGTATTCGCCGGCGATCGTCAACGCGGAGGCCAACGCCAGCCCGACCTGTGAGGCGTCGGTGACGGTGATGCCGATGTAGGGACCCAGCTGGATCTCGGCGGCCAGTGTCTGCCCGATGCGCGTGGTCTCGCGGTGCAGCCATTCGCTGGTGGCGTAAAGCTGTCGCAACGAGGCCAGGTCATTGTCACCGCACGCGATGCGCCCCAGCCACGCGTCGGCCATCGACTTGTCGGCGTCGGTGGCGGCAACGAACTCGGGCAACGCCGCCGCCCGGCCCTGACTGCTCTTGATCGCCATGGCACGGTCGAAATGCCTTCGGGCGGTTTGTAAATCACCCATCATGTCCCCCATCCCGAGCACCGTGGACGCGGTCGCCGGAGTTGCGGGCGGCCGCCTCCGGCCGAGTCGAGCAGTCGCCGCAACCGCTACGTGCGCTCATCACACTGTGCCTCAAACTCGCTCTACCGACCTGCTAGGTGCCCACCGACATGCTTACCGGCTCAAGACTGACGTAGCGGTTCTCGGCACGGAACATGTCCATCTCGACAAGCCAATTCTCTCCTGCTGCACTGACATTCACCACTGACGGGCCGATCTGCTCGATGATCACCTCGAAGCCGTGCCGTTGTCCCTCGGAGAGCCGGGCCCCCGCGGGTGCGACGGTGATCACCGTGGCCGGGCGCGGAGTGGGCGAGATCGCGGCCTCGACACCTCCGCTTTCGGCGGCCCCGAAGCTGTTGCCCCGTCGCGCAACGTACTCGACCACGCTCACGGTGGTCCGTGGTGCGGGACGCGAGCTGCTCAGGACGCTGATCTCCGGCATCCGGACGCTGACCCAGCGTGACATGTCACGGGTGTGCACGCAGACCCGTTCGCCGGCACCTGCGGTGCGGATCACGATCCGCTTGGCTATCGGGTCGTCCGCCGCGACGAACACGCGCGACAACTCACCGGCATCGGTGACCGGCATCAGCAGCCGGTCGCCGTTGCTGAGTTTGCCGATCAACACACCCGAAGGCCCGATCTCGGTGATCAGTTCTGGCGGCAGCGGGCTGCGCCGAATGCCCCGCAGGTGCGGAAGCGGACCGCACATGTTCGCGGCCGCCGCGGCCGCCTGCTCGCCGTTGAGCCGGCGCAGGATCACGCTGGGCGGGGTCGGCGCGGGCGTCGGGGTGCGCACGGTGATGGTCGCGGTACATTCGGCGTTCGGGTAGACCGTCACGTTCTGAATGACCTCGTCGGCGCGCAACGTCCACGCCTGCGAGAGGTTGCGCGACGTGATCGCCTCGGCCGGGTACGCGTAGGTGGTCATCCAACCCGCTTCTCCGCGGATGGCTTTCCATCTCTGCGCGCTTCCCGACACCGCGTCCCACCCGAGCCGGCGGTCGACCTCGACAAGGTCGGTGGCGGTGGCCACCTTTGCCCGCAGTCCTTGGCAGCGCAACAATCCCGCGATGCGTTGTGCGACCGAAATAGCTGCCGCGCCAACGGTCGTGCGCCAGAACAGGGCTTGGGCGTTGTCGATCACCGCCAACCGCATGATCAGCCACGTCTCACGCCTGCCCGCATAGGGCGGCGTTCCAATCTCCGAGTCGTACACCCGGGGAAAGTCCCCGATGGTGCCGTGCCGTGACCCGATGGTGACCACGCTGATCGAATCGAGCTGCAGGCCCAGGGCCTGGTGCAGCATCGGCACCAATTCGACGATGTCGAGCACGTTTTCGGTCTCGACGGTCACCGAACCGGTCACCATGGTCGCGCGGTGTCCCCGGCCGAGCAACTGCACCGCGACCACGGCGACGCCGTCTTGCACGCGGACACCGCCCCCGGATCGGTTGTTGGCCACGGTGATCGGGGCGGTCCAGTCGATCGGGCGCCGGCCGCGCCGCCACAAAACGGCCCACGACCACGCCGGCTGGCCCCACCAGCGCACGAAGACCAGCGCGATCCCCACCACCACGGCGACGGCCGCGCCGATGTACCCGCCCACGAGCCAGCTGACCAGTGCGAGGAGGCACACGACCCAGACGCCGACCACCCGACGGTTGCTGCCGCGGGTGAACCCGGTGAGGTCGGGCCTCATCGAGCCCTCCGCAATCGGGCCGCGATCGCGGACACGAGCACACCGGCGGCCACGATCCCCAGGAATCCGATGGCGATGTTGCGTGCCCGGTGGTCGGGCGGCGGGGGCGGCGGGGCCGGGGTGATGACCCGGCTCTGCGCGCCGGGGGGCATCCGGTCGCCCGGTGGGATGTTGAACGTCAGCGCTGCGACCGGGTCGACCAACCCGTACCCGACCTTGTTGTCAACGCCCGCAGGCGGATTGTGCGCTGACTGCACGATCCGGTTGATCACCTGATGCGCGCTGAGATCCGGGAATTTCGCCCGCACCAACGCCGCGACGCCGCTGACGTAGGCCGCCGAAAAACTGGTTCCCCAGAACGGCATGTTCTTCTCGCCCGGCCGCGACGGCGGGTAGGCGTTGACCGGGCCGCCGCCCTGGGGCGACAGGCCCATGATGTGGGTGCCCGGCGCGGCCACACCAACCCACGGTCCCGACATGCTCTTGTCGAGCGGGGCGCCGCTGGCGTCGACGGCACCCACCGACAGGACGTAATCGGAAAACCACGAGGGCGCCGAGACGATCTTGACCTGATGCCAGTCCCGAGGATCCGACGGGTCCAACGGGTCATAGGTCGGGTTGTTGTTACACCCGGCCTCGCCATCGTTACCCGCGGCCGCGACGACCACCGCGTCCTTCGCGGTGGACGCGTACCACAGCGCCGCCCCCAGCGCTCGCTGATCGGCCGGCGACGCGGCGGGCAGGCACGAGGTGACCGAAATGTTGATCACCTTCGCCCCCATGTTCGCGGCGTGAACCACCGCGCGCGCAACCGAATTCAGCGTCCCTGCCTTCACCTTCTCATCGGAGTAGGGATCTCCCGGCGGCGGGTTGACCGGCTCGAAGGCTCGTGACGACTGCCGGATAGAGATGATGGTCGCGTGCGGGGCGACCCCCACCACCCCATCGGGCACTCCGGGGGGAAGCGGCGGCACGGCGGGTTCGTCCTCGGTCTGCGGATCCGCCGGCCCGTTCGACGCGGCCGTGGCGCCCCCACCTTCCGGCGGCGGCGGGGGCGGGGGCGGCGGTGGCGGCGGCAGGACCTGGGTGATGGTCACCGGCGGCGGCGGAGGCGGGGGAGCCACCGGCGGTGGAACTTCGACCGGCGGGGGCGCAGCCCCGGCGACCGGCGGCGGACCGGCCGGCGGAGGGAACGCCGGAGTAGCGGGCATCGGCCGCGGCATCGGCAAAATCCCTTGCGGCGCAGCGCCGATGATCGAGCTGACGATCGTGCCGTGGGCGTCGCAATCCGACAGGCCGTCCTCGCCCATGATGTAATCCCCACCGGGCACCACGGGTAGCCGCGGGTTCGGCGAGACCCCGGTGTCGATGACCGCCACGGGCACGCCGTTGCCGGTGCTGTATTGCCACGCCTTGGTGATGTTCAGCAGGTTGAAACCCGGCGCCATCTGCGCGACATCGGGGTTTCTCACGGTGATCGGGGTCGAGCAGCTGTTGGCGCGGCGCATCGGCTGGTCGGGTCGTGGCGGCCCGTCCGGCGGCACCATTCCCGGATCCACGGTGGGTGGTGTGATGGCAAGTGCGGCAGGGATGTTGGCTGATAGCGCGACCAGGGCGACGGCGGCGGTCACCGCCGCGGCCCTTCTCAGTGGCGAATCCACGTGAAGAGCCCTCCCAAGGCCGCCGCCGCCGGCAACAAGACGATGAACGCGAGCACTTCCACCCATTCCACGGTCAACCGGATGAATGGCCGAAACCTCATGGCCGGCACCAAAAGTGCTGCGGCCAAACCCAACGCGGCGAAGGTCGTCACCGCCACCACGGGCCACATCAGCCCGGTGATGGCGTCTTTCGGCGCGGCGACGGCGTATTTGACCACCCCCGCGCATACCGCGCCGGATGCCCCGCACACGAGCGCGATGGCCTGATATTTGGCCGCGAACCCGCGGCCCTGGGTGAGGAAGATGCCCACCACGAGCCCGGCGACCACCAGCGCCAGCCACGCCCACTGGCGTCCCGGCGTCAACACTCCCCACACCGCGGCGGGCAGCACGATCGACACCCCGACGCACAGGCCTACCTGAACCGCGTTGACCAAGCGGGCCGAGGCGGCGATCGCGGCGCCGCGGGCGGTGATGTCGGTCAATTCGTTGTCTTCGTCCTCGGATTCGTCCTCGCTGACCGGAGACACCGTGTCGACGGGCATTCCCTCACGCCGCGCGAACAGATCACGGCCGGTGATCGATCCGAAATGCGGCGGTCTGACCCGCGCCACCCATAACGCGATCAGGGGGGCCATCCGGACCAGGACGAGCAATCCGACCAACACGCAGACCGCCAGCACCTGGGCCGAAGCCGGCCGAAACATGCGGATTGCGGCGACGGCGGCCAGGATCCCGGAGACGGTCACCACCGCGGTGACCACGGCTGTCTGCCAACGGTTTCGCGCGGTCACCCCGATGGCGATGGCGCCCAGGATCACCACGACGGCGCCGATGAGCCCATGCGCCGCACCCAGTACACCGGGGGGCGCGCAGGCACCGGCGGCAGCGAGCGACAACACCGCCAGCCAGGCGAACCCGCTGAACAGGTCGCGCCGCTCGCGCCATCCGCTCCGCACCACCAGCGTCGCGACCAGCAGCAGGGCGCCGACGGCGCCCGACACCGCCGCCGGAATGGGGCCGTCGGTGAAGGTCCGTGCCCGCAGGGTCAGGGCCACCACGACCCCGACGGCCATCGCGATCACCGCGAGCGCGGTGTGCGCGGCCGTCAATGGTGTCACCGGCGCAAACATCCGATCGCCACCGTCGCGGCCCAGCCACTTGCCCATGGCCGCCAACCCCGTTGACAGCGACTCGTATTGCGGTTCGAACGACTCACCGTCGACCCGGGGCACCAGCACCAGGGTGTCGCCGTCCTGGACGCCCAGCTCGTCGAGGCTTTTGTTGATATCGAGCCGAACGCCGTTGATCTTGTGGAGTTCGTAGCTGCCGGCGGGCAGTGCGATGCCGTCAAAGCCTTTGCGCTTCAGGTCGGCATCGAACAACTCGACCATTCCCTCGAAGAATCCCTCCATCGGAATTCCGGCGGGGAATACCTGCGAACACAGGTGCTTCTCGTAAGAAATGTTGACCGCACAACGTGCCGGGAAGGCGACCTTATGCGGCGTTGTCACGGCACCGACCGCTCGGCGTCAGGAATGTATTTGTCCGCCAACCCGGCGGTGATTTCGAAGAGGCGCAATCGCGACTTCTTATTCAGCTCGTGAACCGTGTCGATGATGCCACCTTTGGCGAGGTGCGGATCAAACGGCAGCACTTCGACGGTCGCCCCGACCTTGGTGAACCGCTCGGTCAGGTAAGCCAACGCATCCTTGTCGGTGATCTGGTCGGTGTGATTGACAATAACGGTGCTGCGCGAGACCAATTCGTGGTAACCCTGCGACCGCAGGTAATCCACCGCCCGCAGCACCGGCCGCGACCGGTCCGCGGTGATGCCGGAGACGAACACCAGGGTGTCGGTGTTCTCCAACACCGGCTTCATCACTTCGTGTTCGAGGTCCGGAGAGGTGTCGACGATCATCACCGTGTGGGTGCGCCGCAGCCGCGACAGCACCCCGGAAAACATCGCGGGCACCAACGGTCTGGGCTGGTCGGAGGTCCGGTTTCCGGCCAAGACATCAAGACCAATGACGTTCTGGCCCAGATGTTCTCGAATATCCGCGTAGCCCTGCACATCGGTGTCGTTGATGATGGCGGTGTAGTCCCCGGGCGGGGATTCGTCGATGCGGTCGGCCAGAGTCCCGAAGCCTGGGACGGCATCGATCGCAATAACGTTCTGCGGACGGCATTCGCGGAACACACCCCCGAGGCAGGCGACGAGGGTCGTGACGCCAACGCCGCCCTTGCCGGAGACGACTGTGATGACGTATTGCCGCCGAATATGCCGGCGGATGCGATTCTGCAAATCCCGGTAGTGGCGCTCACGGGGCGACTCACCGAGATTTATTTTGTGAAACGAGATGGAGTAAATGAATTTCCGCCAGCCGGACCCCGGTGGAATTTTTCGCGGCGCGGCCAGATCGGTAATACGCATCGTATCGGATACCGAATCCGGGAAGTTGCTGCCCACCGACGGATCCCCCCGTCTGAGCGCTCCTTCGTCCGACATATTCGGGTCATTCCAAGGGCTCGTCACGACGAGATGCTAACACGGTTGGCGATACCGCGTTTACCCGTTCAGAAACCTTTCAAGTACGACAGGCGTTGCTATTCCAAGACTTTGGTTATCTAAGTTAGTTTCATCGGTACGCTTCGCGCACAACCTCACACCACTCGCCGATACGAGTGCCACTCGTCGCCGGCGGGCAGCCGGCGGATGAGCCGTTGAATCGCTCCGCCGATGTCCGTGCGCGAGCCGGGCGAGAGGATCTGGTACTGACGCTGCCCGGAGGTGACGCTCTCGATGCAGATCCGGCCGCCGGGGGTGTCGACGATCGACACCGTCGAATCGCCGACGGCGACCCGCGCCAATTCGTCCGGTCCGACACCGGCCTGCAGCCCGACGATGTTCGCGTGCGCAGACCGTGCGGGATCGGCGGCCGTCAGGACCATCTGCAACTGGTCGGCGTCGAGGCGCTGTTCGAGCAGGAACGAGCGCAGGCTTGCGGTGTCGCGCACCGAGTTCAGCAATTGCTCGGTATCCAGCGTCACCGGCTTCAGCGGCGCCGCCTCGGCCACGCCGCACAGCCGCTCGATCTGACCGACCAGGAGGTCGCTCGCCGACGCCTCGTTGCCGGCCGTGCCGGCGGGATACAACCGCACCATGTCGCCGTGGCGTTCCAACACCACCCACCACGTCGCGAAACGGCAAATCGAGGCACGGGACGGCTCGCGACCGGGAACCCCCATCATCACCAGGAGCCCCAGGTCTCGCCGCAACAGGACCGTCAGCCACTCGCGGATCATCGGGTCGACGTTGCCGGCCTCATCGAGCGCACCGGCGGCCACCAACTCGGCGGCGGCCGGATGGCTCCTCGCGCGCTCCGGGGTGTCCAGTCGCGGCAGCATCGGCCGCAGTCCCAGCTCAGGGCAGGTTTGCTCCACCCCGGTGACCGCCTGCAACACCCATAAGCCATCGACCGTCGTTGTCAGCATGTCGCCTCGACCTCACTCAGTGGGCCCCCGAACGGTGAATGAGAGACCAAAGGTGGGGCACATACGCTCGGCGCATCTGCCCCACCCTCGCTTGCCTTGGTGTGCTTGAGCGGACTCAGAACAGACCGGCGATGTGCTGGTCCGTGCTCAGCGCATTGTCCAGCACGTGGGAGGTGGTCACCCCGTGCTGGCGGATGGTGTCGATGAGACCCTGCAGCCCGGACAGCATCTGCGCCTGCGCCTCGAAGAAGCCCGATGCGCCGTGGCCGGCGAAGAATTCCTGCAGGGCGTGCGTGCGGTTGGAGGTGTCGTCGAAAATCGACTGCAACTGGCCGGCGCGGGAGGCGACGTCGGTGGCGAAGTCGGCTACAGCCCCCGGGTTATAAGTGATCGGGTCGGACATTATGAAGTTCCTTTCAAAAGACCATTAATGGAATTGCGGGTGAGTGGGGGGTTAGGAGCCGTGGCCGCCGAATAGCGCGGTGAAGGCGTGCGAAGAATCCGCCTCGTGGCCTTCCATCAGTGCCGCCGCCTTCGTAAGGCCTTCGGCAAGCCGTGTGCCGCCGGTCAAGACTTTATTCAAGTCGTTTTGAACCTCGATGGCCGTCGCGTGCGACGCGGTCACGGCCGAGCCGGACCAGGTGGACGGATTCATCACGTTTTCCTGATTCGCGACGTATCCCTGGCCGATCCCGATCGCGTGCTCCATATTTGCCTGGATAGCGTTAGAAGCGTCGCGAAGCATTTGCGGTGTTACTTTGATTGTCACGGAATTCTCCTTCTCCGGTGGGCCGCCCCCCGTGAGGGCATGAAGCGAAGTGTATGGCGGCTATTTGGACCTGTCGATTCACCTTTCACCAGTGGCTTCACACTCGAGCGTCGACGACCCGCACGGTCGCGGGCTGGTCGGCTTTGTCACGGGAGCCACGGTCGCCTCCCGCCCCGTGCCCCACGGGCATTCCGCCCATCGGGGCACCGCCCATCGTCGTGGTCTGCGGTCGCATGGCCTCGGCGCCTAACGCCCCGGCCGGCCGCAGCCCCACCGGCCGGCCACCGGTGGCGGGCTCGAAGGCGCTGACCGGACGGGTGAAACTGGTTGCGGGCATGCCCGCGCCGCCGAGCGACGCGCCCCCGCCTGCCCCGGCCTCCGCTGCGGAAAGCCCGGTGGTGGCCGAGACCGCCGAGACGGCCGGCGTCGCCCCGCCCATGCCCATGGCGCCCGGATTGGCGAACATGCCCATCAGCGGCTGCATCATCTGCATCGGAGCCTGCATCATCTGCATGGGGGCCTGCATCACCTGCGGGACCGCCCCCATCAGTTGCTGTGCGGGCTGCATGAACGAGCCGGCCTGGCTCATGAAGTCCTGTCCTCCCGAGGCCGCCTGGCCGGCTCCCTGCGTCCCCGCCTGCGCGCCCTGCATGGCGGCGCGCATCCCGTCACCGGCCCCTTCGTCGGCCGCCGACTCGCCGATCGCCGCCGCAGCCTGCGCGGGCGCCGCCGGCGACGCACCCATGGTCGCTATCGGCGGGGGGATCGTCAGGCTTTGCGCCAACGCCGTCAGGATCGTTCCGTAGCTGGCGCCGACCGCGGAGTTGTTCGGCCACATCGACCCGAAGTACTCGAGCTCCAGTGACGTGATGCGTGGCGTCAGCGCGCCGAGGACCAGCGGGTTGATGCCATAATCGGCGGCGGTCTCGGTGCGGTTCCCGATACACTCGGGCGCGGGACGCATTGAGCCATAGGCCATTTGATACGCCGAGACCGCGGTCGAGACCACCGCCGGCTTGACATCGACCCAGCCGGCCAACCCGTGCAGCGACGCGTTCAGTGCGGTCGCGTTTGCCGCCGAGGCCAACGAACCCGAGCCCGTCCAGCTCGCCGACGTCGCGACGGTGTTGATCGTTGAGGCGATGCTGGAGCCGTGATGGGTGGCCGCCAAGGCGGTCCAGGCGGCCTGGTTCGCCAGATGAGTGATGACACCGGCCCCCGCCTTGAGCAGCAGGTCGTTTTCCTCAGGCGTACGCGCAGCCCACCCCGGATCGGCCATGCGTACTTCCCCCTTTTAGGTCGCTAGGTCCTAAGCCCCGATGGCCATCGTCAGGCTTCGCATCAGCTCGGTGACGACGTATGTGCTGGAGGCGATGCTCTGCGTGCCGGCGAACAGGCCTCGCTGGGCGGCGTGCTCGGACACTACGCCCAGGTAGCTACCGCCGCAGGCGTTCAGCGCCGCGGCGAACATGGCCGAGTCGGGGTCGCCGCCCATGGGCAGCACACCCAGCAGGACGGGTGCGGCCGCAGAAGCCGCCGCCTGGGTCTCCGCGCTGATCGCCGACTCGGCGCTCGCCGATGCCAGAACCGTTTCTGGCCCCACTGACACAACCATGATTCCCTCCGAACGCTCAACCCAAATCCACGTGCTTGGGGCCTCAGTGTAATGCGGTTTCGCTGATCTTGTATTCACTACGGTTTCGGTCGCGCTTAAGGCCCGGAATTCAGTTAAGTAAAGCTGGCCCACACGCGAAAGCATTGCATTCCCAGAGGGAGTCGTCGATAACCTCAGTCGCCACTCAAGACCCGACAGTCACAAATGCACCGCGGTTACCTGATGCGCACCGCGTCATGACCGTTTATCTAGTCCCGGTCGTGATGGCATACGGCTTCGAGTTTGATGCCGAACGGGTCGTACCAAAAGGTGGCGTAATAATGGCCGGGATATTGCGGGAAATGGTGCGGGGGGTGGATGACGGTGCCTCCGATCCGGACGACGTGATCGTGCACGGCGCGCACCGACGACCTCCGCCGCACAATGAATGCCAGATGCTGCAGCCCGGCTTGCTGCGACGAGTACTCATGCGGCTCAATCGCCGGATAGAAGAACAAGTAGGTGCCCGGCTTCTTTTCAGCAGGCCGATAGGAAAACTCGTCGTCGGCATGAAAGAACGGCTCAAAGTCGACAAGGGGCATCAGCGCGTCGTAATACCGTTTTGCGGCTGACAAATCGGGCACGTCGATGCCGAGGTGGCCGAGCATGGCTCATTGTCCAATATCGGGCGCGTGGTGCGCACGGCGGTGGGCCCGGCCTCGGCGGCGAGCCGTTACGCCGGGCCACGCCCATCGCCGGCCAGCCGCAACAGCAGCCGGGTGCCGCCGAGCGGGCTGGTCTGCAATGCCGCTGTGCCCCCGTGTAATTCGGCCTGCTGGGCGACCAGCGCCAGGCCTAATCCCGATCCCGACCGTGAGGCCGTCGAACCGCGGGCGAAGCGTTCGAAGACCGTCGCGCGTTCGGATTCCGGGACCCCGGCGCCATCGTCGTCGATCGCGATCTCCACACCCTCACCGGAGCTGCCGACGGTGAGCAGGATCTTGCCGGCGTTGCCGTGCTTGACGGCGTTGGCGATGGCGTTGTCGATGACCAGTCGCAGACCCGTGGGCAGCCCGATCATCAGCACCGTCGGCGAGGGCACCAGCGACACCTCAACGTCGGGGTAGACGCGTAGCGCGTCGTGAGCGGCACGATCCAACAGCTCGGTGATGTCGAACGGGACGAAATCGTCGACTGTGGTCAGTTCGCCCTGGGCCAACCGCTCCAGCGCGGTCAGGGTGGCCTCGATGCGGCTCTGGGTGCGGATGACGTCGCCGATCACCTCGTGGCGCTGCTCGGGCGGCAGGTCCAGGGTGGACAGCACCTCCAGGTTGGTGCGCATCGCGGTCAGCGGCGTGCGCAGCTCGTGGGAGGCGACCGCGGCGAAGTCACGGGCCGACTCGAGCGCGGCCTTGGTGCGCTGCTGCTCCTTGCCGATGCGGGCCAGCATTCCCTCTACCGCTTCGGCGATCTCCACGGCCTCACGGACGCCGCGCACCTGGACCTCGTCGGGACTGGATTGCGCATTGATCGCACGGGCCTGCTGCGCCAGCAAGAGGAACGGATTGACCATGATCAGCGAGATCACCCAGCCCACGACGACGGTGCCACCGATCACGCTGGCGCAGATCAATAGCACCCGCAGGTGCAATTCGTTGATCCGATGCTGGGCCTCGGCCAACGGTGCGGCCAGCGCGATCGAGGCGGGGCCTGCGGTGAAGGTACGGACGCGGTACTGCACCCCGTTGATGGTGGTGTTGGCGTAGCCGTCGGGAAGCTGGGGCAACACGATGCTGCTGGGCACCGACACCGTCACCCCGCCGATGCGCGCGGTCCGCACCAGGTTGCCGTCCGGCGCGGGCCGGTCCGGACTCGTGTGCTCCGCGTTGTTGAGCAGGCTGCTGATGTCGCCCAGGCTGCTGACCGAATCGAGCCGCCGATCGAGCTGGCTGTACTGATCGTTGGTAACGCCCACCCATACCCAGGTGCCCAGTAGGACGACCAGGGTCATCACCGATATGGCGGCGACGATGACGATGGTGCGCAGTGACAGCACACGCATCGGCAGCTGTACACGCGGTAGGACGCGAATGTCAGGCTCCTTCGGACGACCGCCGGTCCTTATCGACCAACCCGAATACAACCCTCACAGCCGTACCGGTCCGGCGCGCACAGGCGCAGTGGCGTTTCGCAAGAATTTAACGCTAGCCGCCGTGCCACCTCCTCCCTCACGTGCCAAAACCGGGACCATTTGGGCTTGACCAGGGTGAGTGAGTACTCTCTCACCATGCTCGCCTCGGCACGCGACCGGCTGCTCTCCGCGGCCCTGCGGCTCTTCGCCGCCAAGGGCTACGCGGCGACGTCGGTGGCCGACATCCAGCGGGAGTCCGGGCTGGCGCCCGGCTCGGGCGCGCTCTACAAGCACTTCGGCTCCAAGCGCGAGCTACTCGAGGCGGCGGTCGCACACCGGATCGACAGCATCGTGGCCGCGCGAGAGCAATACGACGCGGGGCAACCGGGCAGCGTTGAGCGGGCGGTGCGCATCGCCGGGCAGCTGATCTGGAGCAACCTCAAACAGAGCGAGGATCTGCTCAAGGTCATGCTGCGCGAACCCGCCGAGCTCGGGGATCTCGATGAGAAGACGTGGCAGGTGATCACCGACAACGCCTACCAACGCTTCGCCGACGAACTGGCCGCGTCGAATCGGTCCGGCCGCACCAGCATTCCCGATCCCGAAGCGGCCGCGGCCGTCGCGATCGGGTCGCTGTCCTACGCGGCGACGCTGCAAGCGCTGACCGGTCGCCTGCCCGGCAACACCGATGAAGAACGGTACTTCGAGGCATGGGTCAACCAGACGGTCAGCGTCCTCGACCAGTACAGAAACCGTTAATTAGCAACCTATTTCAGGAGCACAGCTGTGACATTCTCCATGCAACTGTCTGACGACGTGATCGAGGTGCGCGATTGGGTGCACAAGTTCGCGGCCGACGTCATCCGTCCGGCCGCGGCCGAATGGGACGAACGCGAGGAAACTCCGTGGCCGGTGATCCAGGAGGCGGCAAAGGTCGGCCTGTACTCCCCCGACTTCTTCGCGCAGCAGGCCGCCGAAGAGACCGGGCTGGGGATGCTGACCGCGTTCGAGGAGATGTTCTGGGGTGACGCCGGCATCGCGCTGTCCATCATGGGGACCGGCCTGGCCGCAGCGGCGTTGGCGGGCAACGGGACTCCCGAACAACTGGGACGCTGGCTTCCCGAGATGTTCGGTACGCCCGACGAACCCAAGCTGGGCGCCTTCTGCTCATCGGAGCCCGACGCGGGTTCTGACGTCGGCGGCATCCGCACCCGGGCGCGCTACGACGAGGCGGCCGGTGAGTGGGTGCTCAACGGCACCAAGACCTGGGCCACCAACGGCGGCATTGCCAACGTGCACATCGTGGTGGCCTCGGTCTATCCGGAGCTCGGTACCCGCGGCCAGGCCAGCTTCGTCATCGGGCCGGACACCAAAGGTCTGGCGCAGGGCCAGAAGTTCAAGAAGCACGGGATCCGCGCGTCGCACACCGCCGAGGTGGTCCTCGACAACGTCCGCCTGGCCGAGGACGCCATCCTCGGCGGCCGGGAGAAATTCGAGGCACGGATCGCCCGGGTCAAGTCGGGTGCCTCCACGGGCGGCCAGGCGGCGATGAAGACGTTCGAGCGCACCCGGCCCACGGTCGGAGCGATGGCCGTCGGCGTCGCACGGGCCGCCTACGAGTACGCGCTCGAATACGCCTGCCAGCGTGAGCAATTCGGCCGCAAAATCGGTGAGTTTCAGGCGGTGGCGTTCAAGCTCGCGGACATGAAGAGCCGTGTCGACGCGGCCCGCCTGCTGGTGTGGCGGGCCGGCTGGATGGCGCGCAACAACCAGAACTTCGACTCGGCCGAGGGTTCGATGGCCAAGCTGGTCGCGAGTGAGGCGGCGGTCTACGTCACCGACGAGGCCATCCAGATCCTGGGCGGCAACGGCTACACCCGCGACTACCCCGTGGAGCGCATGCACCGTGACGCGAAGATCTTCACGATCTTCGAGGGCACCAGCGAGATCCAGCGGTTGGTGATATCGCGGGCGGTGACCGGCCTGCCCATCCGTTAGCAGGGGTGCAAGTCCCCGGCGTCTGATAGCTTCTGCGGCACACCCACCGTTAGGGGCTGATGTGAAGCGTGCGGTCATCGCGGCACTCGGAGTCGTCACCGTCGGCTGTTGGGTGGGGGCGCCCCGGGCGATCGCGGACAACCCGGCCTGCACGGCGTCGGTGTGCGCCTTCCTGTCGCCGTCGCGCAACATCAGTTGCGAGGTCGACTACCAGCGGGATCCCGGCATCCCGGACGAGGCCTATTGCCAGACCCGCGAGCCGCCCGCATCCGTGCGCCTGACCGCGACCGGCGCGGTCACGAACTGCGCGGGTGTTTCGTGTCTGGGCAACGCGGGGATCGGCACGCCGGTCCTGGCCTACGGCCAGAGCGCCGCAGTCGGTCCATTCAGCTGCGCGTCCAAGGCCGACGGTGTTACCTGCACGGTGTCCTCGGGCCATGGGTTCACGATTTCCGACGCGGGGATCACACCCATCGGGTGACCCCGTGCGGCGGCGCGACATGATGACCGGATGACCATCGAGATCCGGGTTCTCGACACCGAGGACGACCTCGTCGCCGCGGCGAGATTGTTTCGCACCGCGATGGTGGGCCTGCCGCCCATCTCGAACCTGCCGCCCGGCCAGATCACCAAGCTGCTCGACCCCGGTCGCACCATCGGCGCATTCATCGACGGAGAACTCGCCGGCACCGCGGACGCCGTGACGAGCAATCTGACCCTTCCCGGCGGGGCCACCGTGAGCCACGCCGCCGTGACACATATCGGGGTGCTGCCGTCGCACACCCGACGGGGCGTCGCAACCGAGCTGATCCGTCACCAGCTCCACGACATCGCCGAGCGCGGTGAGGTGGTCGCGTCGTTGCGGGCGTCGGAGGCCACCATCTATGAGCGATACGGCTACGGGGTGGCGAGTTGCGCCCAGAGCGTGCAGATTACGAGCGCGCGGGCGGCGTTTCGCCCCGAGGTCGGCTCAGGCGGTCCGGTGCGGTTGCTCGACGCCGCCGAGGTCTGGGAGATCTTGCCCCGTGTCTATGACGCCCATCGGCCGTCCCGTCCCGGAACCATCGCGCGCCCGCGGATGTGGTGGGACAGCGCACGGCGTCGCACCGAATCCTCGCCGGGCGCTTGGTATGTCGCTGTTCATGGCGAACCGGGCGCCGAGTCGGGGTTCGCCCGGTACCGGCCCGTCAACACCGAGAATTGGTTCGTCAGCGACCAGCGCGCCATCGTGGTCGAGGATTTCTTCGCACCGACCGCGGACGCCTATCTGGGGTTGCTGCGATTCCTGCTCGGCCTGGATCTCGTTCACCGAGTGATGTTTTGGATGCTACCCATCGACGACGCGCTGCCCTGGCTGTTCGCTGATCGCCGGGCGGCTAAGGTCACCGCGGTACACGACGAAACGTGGCTGAGGGTCATCGATGCGCCGCAGGCGCTGGCGGCACGCTCCTACGTCGGCGGCGGGGTTGTCACCATCGCGGTGAACGACCCACTGCTGCCGAGTAATTCAGCGAGCTTCACGATCACCGGCGACGGCGCCGAACCGACGACCCGCCGCGCCGACGTCCGCGTGGGGATAGAGGGGCTGGGGGCCGCACTGCTCGGCGGCACGCGCTGGCGCAGTCTCGCCGCCGCCGGGCTGGCCCGGGCTGACGATCCAGTCGCGCTCGACGTGGCCGATCAGCTGTTCGCGGTGCCCGAAGCGCCGCACGCCGGAACGTTCTTTTGACGGCGCTGACCCGCGCCGCGTCGCACGCCGTGACGGGTCAGCGGTTCGGCTCCGACCGCTTTATCGCCAGACGCACGCCGGCCACCACCAAATCGGGCTGGTGGATCTGGACGAAGTGGTCGCTGCCGGTCGCGATCAGGTGCGGTGTTTGCGGCCGCAACGCGATGAGATCCAGCGAGGCATCTCGCCACACCTGCTCGAGCTTGGCGCCCTGCTCGGGCGAGACGGTGCCGGGAATCGCGAACGGTTCCGTTCTGGTCAGCACGACGGTGGGAACGGGCGGAAAAGCCGGGGCGGCGTTGACCTGGGCGACACTCTTCTCGATGTCGATCTCCTCGAACGAGGGCGCATTCGCAAACTGAGGCAGCGGCTGGTCCAACGCCTCGCGATAGGTCGGCCAGTCCGCCCCCAGCAGGCCCGGTATTTCGACCGGAAAGGCATCGACGAACGCCAGCGCGCGCACCTGGTCGGGATAGGTCTGGGCATACAGCCGGATGAACAGACCGCCCAGCGAGTGCCCGACCAGGACGTACGGACCAGGAAGATGGGCGGCGGCGAGTAACGCATGCAGATCCTGGACGGCGTCCTGCGCGGTGCGTGGCATCGCGACCGGCGAACTGCGGTCGGTGATGCTGGGCGGATCGGGATAACGCAGGGTGCCGGGCCGGTCGTAGGCGCACACGCGGTGGTCGGCGGCCAGGGCCGGCAGCACGGCCGGGCCCGTCGCCGGCGTGGCGGCATCGGAGTGACTCCACGGATCCGATGAGTTGTGATAGCCGGACTCCAAAATGACTGTGGGTCCGCCCTTTCCGTGGCACTCGAGATACAGGTGCCGGCCGTTGCCAATCTCGATCGGACCCGCGAATACACCGCCCGACGACGGTGCACCGCGATTGGGCGCGCCGCATCCGAGGAGCGCGACCAGCAGCGCGGCGGTCAGCAGGCAGCAACGCACACCCGCGGCCGGGCGCAACGATTGCGCCGCGCTTTTCCCGACGTCCCGCACTGCACGCATCGCGTTATTGTGCGGGTAAGCCGGCCCCACGTGAAAGCATGGCCACCAAATGGAGCATCACAATTTGGCCGGTGCGCGAGGAGCAACCCTTTGGGTGGTGGCCGCCGTGAGCTACCTGGTCCTCGAGGCGGTCGCCGCTGCGGCCTTCGAACCGGCCTACAGCTATGCACGCAACTACATCAGCGATCTCGGGCTTCCCAGCGGCACGCTGGTGCACGGCCATCCGATCTACTCGCCCCGCGCGTACTTGATGCATGCGGCGTTCTGCGTGCAGGGCATCCTGTTCCTTCTCGGGGCATCGGTGATGGTCGGGGCTCCCGACAATCGAAGGACGCGCGTCTTTTTGGGCATCGTCGCAGCGAATGCGGTGGGCAACGTCGTGATCGGGACCGTGCACAGCGGCACGGCGCACGTCGCCGGCGCCGTGCTGGCGATCGTCGGGGGTAACGCCGCCATCTTGACGGGACCCGGGGCCATCGGGCTGCTTGCCGGCCGTCGCCGATATCGCCTGGCATCCAAAGCCATTGGGGGCCTTGGCCTGTTGTGCTTGTCCATGCTGATGATCAATTCGGCGACGACGACGACGTTCCTGCTGCCCGACGGCGCGTGGGAACGCGGGAGCGTGTACTCGATCACCGTCTGGCAGTTGCTCACCGCCGCTTGTCTGCTGACGCGGACTAGCTGCGTCGCCGCGCGATCCGGGTCTCCACAGCGCCCAGGACCCCGTCGGTGAGCTTGCCCAAGCCGGCCAACAGCACGATGGCCAGCAGCATCACGTCGGTGCGGCCGGTGTTTTGACTATCGATGAGCAGGAACCCGAGTCCCTTCGACGACGCGATCAGCTCGGCCGCCACCACGAAAAGCCACGCGTTCGCCAGGCCCAGCCGCAGGCCGTTGACCAGTTCGGGCGCGGCGGCAGGCAGCATCACCGTCGTCAACAGCGAGGCGCCGTGCCGTCCGTAGGCTCGTCCGACCTCGAGCAGGTGGGGGTCGATGTGGGCGAGTGCCGATGCCGTCGTCGTATAGACCGGGAAAAACGCGCCGATGCCCACCAACAGAATCTTCGGCGTCTCGTCGATGCCAAACCATAAGAGCAGCAACGGCACCCACGCCAAAGACGGTACGGTGCGTAACGCCGCGAGGGTCGGCGCCAGCAGCCTGCGCACCGTGACCGACAGCCCGACCAGTGAGCCCAGCGCGAGCGCGACCCCGGCGCCGGCCAAGTAGCCGATCAACACCCGAGAACCACTGGCTTTCAGGTGAATCCACAGTTCGCCGTGCCGAAGCAGGCCGCCCAGTGCCGACACCACGTCGCCGGGAGGCGGTAACTGGCTGGGGGCGAAAAACCCGGTAACCGCCGTGCCAAGCTGCCAGATCACCAGCAGCAGTAGCGGGACGATCAACCCGACCAGCACGAGCGGTAACTTGGCCAGCCGCCCGGGCTTCGGCGTCAGTGTGCTTGCTGAGCGTACTTCGGCTCGAACAGTGCGCTCAGTGCGCTGCGGCCGGCGTCGTCGGATTTGATATCGCCGTCCGCCACGGCCAGCGGCACGACCCTGGTCAGCACCGCGCGCAGCGAATCGTCCGGCACCGGCGAGATGTCCAATGCCGTTCGGCCCAACTCCTCTTGCGCCACGCTCGGCGCTACCTTCGCCTGCGAGGCCAGCAATGCCGCCAGCTCGGCCGGGTGCTTCGTTGCCCACTTCCGGGCCTCCTCGTAGGTATTGACCACCGACTGGACGGAATCGGGATGGGCGGTGATGAAGTCCTCGCGCACGTTCAACACACCGCCGGAATTGAAGTCGGGGTTGCGATAAATGATGCGGGAGCCCTGTTGCTGAATCGTCTCCGCCATGAACGGGTCCAACCCGGACCACGCGTCGACATCGCCGCGCTCCAGGGCGGTTTTGCCGTCGGAATGCTGCAAATTGACGATCTCGACGTCAGTGGGCGAAAGCCCGGCTGTCGCAAGCGATTGCAACAGGAAGAAGTAGGGGTCGGTCCCCTTGGTGACCGCGACCTTTTTACCCCTCAGGTCAGCCACGGAGTTGATGGGTGAGTTCTTGGCGACAACCAACGCCGTCCACTCACCTTTGGCGTATACGTCGACGGTCTTGATCGGTGTGCCGTTGGCCCGCGCCAATAAGGCGGGGGAACCGCCGGTGGAGCCGAAGTCCAGCGCCTTTGACCGTAATCCCTCGTTGGCTTTGTTACTGCCCTGCGATAGCAGCCAAGTGACGTTGTAGCCCTGCTTTTCGAGCAGGTGCTGATCGCGTATGACCAGGCTCAGCGGGTTGTAATAGGCGTAATCCAGGTGGAGGTCTTTCGCCGTCGCCGTGCCGTTGCTCGAACCGCAGGCAGACGCCGCGGAAACCACTGCGGCTGTCATCGCCATTGTCCTCAGATATCGCCGTTTCACGACGTTTTCGCCTCCTCATCGATCTCGGACGACACGGTGGCACCACTGCGTCGGGGGACCCCGAGTTCGTCCAATAGCTGATCGCGCAGTGCGGTGATACGCGGGTCACCGCGGTCGCGTGGCTTGGGAATCGGGACGTCGAATTCCGCGACGATGCCGGCGCCGCCGTTCGCATAGGCGCGCAGGAGCAGCACCCGGTCGGCGAGAATAACCGCCTCGTCCACGTCGTGCGTCACCAGCAACGTCGTGGTGCCGGCCTCTTGCTGCACCGTGTCGAGCAGGTCCTGCATGCGCAGGCGGGTCAACGCATCGAGGGCTGCCAGCGGCTCGTCGAGTAGCAGAACGCTGGGGCGCCGGGCCAGGGCCCGGGCCAGGCCCGCGCGTTGCGCCATACCGCCGGACACTTGCCGCGGATAGTGATCGCGGAATTTGGTCAAGCCGACAACATCCAGCCAGTGCTGCACTGCCGCAAAGCCTTTCGAGCGCCCGGTGCCCGGTGTCAAGCCGAATTCGACGTTGGCCGACAACGACCGCCACGGCAACAGGCGGGGTTCCTGGAACACCACGGCGCAGCGCGGGTCGATCCCCCGGACGGATTCGCCATCGATCTCGATCCGCCCACCGGTGGGCAGGTCCAAGCCGGCGATCAGTCGCAGCAGCGTCGATTTGCCGCTGCCCGACGACCCGAGCAACGCGACAACCTCGCCGGGCTCGATCTCGACGTCGACATCGCGCAGCACGGTATGCGTCCCGAAGGTGCGGTTGACGCCACGAAGCGATACACGCGCCGGCGCGAGACTCGTCGATATCACCCGCGCAGCCTAGGAAGCTCCCGATCGGGCCGGAAGGTTTCAGGTGCTCATGATTTCAATGGCGGCCCTGATCCGCCCCGATGACCTCGGCCCAACTGTCGATTCGCAGGCCGGGTCGCACACTGGTGACCACCGTCACGGCGTACGCCGCGAATTTCGGTTGTGTCGTTCGTGAATGCCTACGGCCGGTTCCCGGTCGCGCGCCTTGCAGCGGTCAGCCGTGCGGCGCCTCAGAGATCTTGGTGTCGGGCTTGCCGAGGGTCTGGCAGTAGGTCATCACCGAGAGCCGCGTTGCGGAAATCTCCACATTGGTCGGGTCGGCGCCGCTCTTGTCTTTGAGCATCTTGCTGACTTCGTCGTTCTGCTTCTTCTCGTCCTGCGTGGTGAAATCTTTGCACTTCGTGTCGCCGCCGGTGTTGATGACCTGTGAGGCCGAACACGCGCTGGACAGCAAGACGGAGATCGCGATCGTGGCTGCCGCAATGTACTTCATCATTTGCCTTCCTGGGTGCAAGTAGTGGTATCAGTACACCAAATCGCCTGATTTCAAACCCCGAAGAGGAATCAGAAGCGGGATCGGCCGTGTTTGCAGGCGCGCGTTGAACGGTGAAATTCAGATGACGTCGCGGTGCCTCAGGCGGTGTGATCGCGTCCAGCGGGAATAACTGCCCAGGTGACATCGCGTTCTACCATCGTCGGTCGGCTGTGCACTTTGGGTTCGAGAGGGGGAGAACCGTGATCTCGTCGAATGTGCGCACCGACCAACGTGACAGTGCCCGGTCGAGGCGCGAGGCGGCGGGGTCCCAGGTGTTGTTTGTCAGCGTTTTGGCGCTGCTGCTTGCCACTGGCTGGGTCGCCAACCACTTCGTCGGGTTGATGCCGGTGATCAGCGACACCGAGCACCTCAGCACGGCCACGCTCGACGGGATCTTCGGCATTTACGCGCTGGGTCTGCTGCCTGGATTGCTCGTCGGCGGACGCGCGTCCGACGCGCTCGGGCGCCGGCCGGTGGCGCTGGCGGGTTCGTCGGCCGCCTCGCTGGGGACGGCGCTGATGCTGTTGTCCCAGCACACCGACGCGCTGCTGGTGGGTCGCCTGATCGTCGGAGTCGGTGTGGGCCTGGCCATCAGCTCGTGCACCGCATGGGCCTCGGATCTGAGAGGCCCTGCGGGTGCCGCGACTGCCGGAGCGGTGCTGACGGCCGGCTTTGCCCTCGGGCCCTTCGCTGGGGGGTTCATCGTGTGGGCCGGACGATCCGGCATCCGGGTGTCGTTCGGTGTCGCCGCCGCCATTGTCGTGCTGGCGGCATTGGCCGTCGCCGGCGCGACCCGGCGCACCGACGTGACCGGGATGACGACTCACCACGACTCGGAACGGGCGGCACCGGCGGTCAACGGATTCAGCAGGGCCTTGAGTTGGGCGATGCCGCTCGCCCCGTGGGTATATGCCTCGGCGACACTGGGATTCGTCACCATCCCCACTCGGTTGCACACCGCGCTCGCGGCTCCGATGGCGGCTGGCACCGCCACCCTGATCGTCAACGGTGTCAGCGGCGTCGTTCAAATACTGGCCCGCGTGCTGCGGTGGGGTCCGCAGGCCGGTACGGCGGGTGCGGTGCTGGCCGCGCTCGGCTACGCGACCGCCGCGATCGCGCCTCCCACGCTGACCCCGGCGCTGGGCCTGCCGCTATTGCTTGTCCTCGGCTGCGCATCGGGTCTGTGCTTGCGCGAAGGGCTGATCGACCTGGAGGCCGCCGCGCCGCCGCGCCTCCGCGGCGCACTCACCGGAGTCTTCTACGTCGTCACGTACGTCGGCTTCGCGCTGCCGCTGGTCCTGGCCACCGTCGGGTCCGCGACCTCGGTGGTGATCCTGTCGGTGATGGCGGTGCTGGCCTCGGTGACGGCGGTCGCCAGAGCGGTGCGGTTACGACGGGACAGTCACCGGCAGGACTGATCGGCCGGGCTCGGCGGTGGCGATCAAACCAATTGGCGCAGCGTCTCGATCAGCTTGATCCGCTCAGCCGTCGTGGATGCGATGGGCGCCACGTTGAGGGTGGTCACCCCCGCCTCACGGAACGCCGCCAGGCGTTCCTTGACGAATTCGCGGGTACCGATCAGGTTGACGTCTCGCACCAGATCGTCGGGCACGACCTTGGCGGCGCCGTCTTTGTCGCCGGCCAGGTAGAGCTCTTGAATCCGGTCCGCTTCGGGGCCGTAACCGTATTTCGTGGCCAGGGCGTGGTAGAAATTCTTCCCCTTGGCGCCCATCCCACCGATGTACAGCGCCAGGTGCGGTTTGACGAATTCCCTTAGCGGCTCGACGTTTTCACCGATCGCCAGCACAGGGCCGGCGTAGATGTCGAGCTCACCCAGGTCGGGGTCCCGCTTGGCCCTGCCGGCGGCCAGAGCATCCCCCCACACGTCCTGCGCCTTTTCCGGCAGATAGAAGATCGGCTGCCAGCCCTCGGCGATCTCGGCCGCCAGTTCGACATTCTTGGGCCCCAGCGCGGCTACCAGTACCGGAATGCGCTCGCGGACGGGCTGATTGATCAGCTTGAGCGGCTTACCGAGCCCGGTGCCCTGATCGGCGGGCAGCGGGATCGTGTAGTGCTTGCCCTGGTGTTGCACGGTCTCGCGCCGCCATACCTGGCGGCAGATGTCGATGACCTCACGGGTCCGGCCGATCGGGGCATCGTAGGGAACGCCATGGAAGCCCTCGATGACCTGAGGGCCGGAGGCGCCCAGGCCGAGGGTGAACCGGCCGTCGGAGACGTAGTCCAGGCCGGCCGCGGTCATCGCGGTGAGGGTGGGGGTTCGGGTGTAGAGCTGGAGGATGCCCGAGGCCAACCCGACGCGTTCGGTGCTCGCGGCCAGGTAGCCCAGCGCGCTCACCGCGTCGAACGAATACGCCTCGGGGACAAAGACAATGTCCAGTCCGGCGCGTTCCAGGTCGGCCACTTCGGCGGCCACGTCCTTGAACCCGCCCGCATAGTTGATGCTCAGTCCAATCCGCATGGTCATTACTTCTACGCGGTAGCGGATTGATTGGCCAATTCGAGCGCCTCCTGTTGGATGCGATCAAACTGGGCACCCATCGCCTTGGACAGCGCCGTCGCGCCCGACAGGGGCCGCACCATCACCATGAAGTCGTCGATGAGACCGTCGCCGTCGAAGTGCAGGAAGTCACAGCCGGTGATCTTCACCCCCGGTACCCCGGCGATCCCGGTCTCGAACACGAAGGCGTGGTCGCGACCGCTGGGGTCGTGGATCTCGCGAATGTAGTGGAAGTCCTCGAAGATTCGTAATACGCCGCGCAGGATCGCGGCGGTGATCGGCTTGCCGGCGTAAGGCTTGAACGCCACCGGGCTGGTGAAGACCACGGTGTCGGCAAGCAACGCCTGGATGCCCTTCTCGTCGCGTTCTTCGACGGCTTTGCGGAACGGGTGCATCAGCGACCTCGCATAGTCAACTAGTTGAGTAGGTGGGATCGACGCTAGGGCGCCCGTCACCGGAAGTCCAGAGTGTGGTTAGTCACTTTGTTGATTAGTCGCATGTTGTAGCATCGAGCGATGTCGCTGCGTGACGCGGTGTTGGCCGCCCTCCTCGAGGGCGAATCGTCCGGATACGACCTCGCCAAAGACTTCGACGCCTCGGTCGCCAACTTCTGGCCGGCAACCCCGCAGCAGCTGTATCGCGAGCTCGACCGGCTCGCCGAGCAGGGTCTCATCCAGGCCCGGGTCGTGCAGCAAGAACGCCGGCCCAACAAGCGGATGTTTTCGTTGACTGAGGCCGGCCGTGACGCGATCCGGCAGTTCACGGCGAAGGCGCCGAAGCCGTCGGTCATCCGTGATGAGCTCTTGGTCAAGGTCCAGGCCGCGGACGCCGGAGACATCGACGCGGTCCGCGAATTCATTCGCGAACGACGGGAATGGGCGAGCGCCAAAGTGCAACGCTACGAACGGTTGCGGACGCGGATGCTGGACGGGCGTAGCGAAGAGGAATACCTCGCCGATGCCGAACGAGTCGGCCCGTATCTCACGTTGATGCGCGGAATCTCGTTCGAAGAGGAGAACATTCGATGGGCCGAACGCGCGTTGAGCGTTGTCGAAGGTCGAATGTCGGCCGGCGCTGCGCGCACCGCGCGGTCACGGCGCCGGGCCGCTATCCGCCGGTGAGTTCGCACCAGCACCGGAAATCCCGGCGGGTAGGGCGTCACGTAGGTCGCCGACACGACGTCGACGCCCGCATCCAGTTTTCCACGACCTGCTCACCGGTGAGGTATTCGCAGTTGGTGTCGTCGTACGAGAGCTAGAACCCGCGGCGCACGTCTCCTTCCGGCGTCGGTTCGGTTCCGCTGTGACCGCGGAACGCGCTCGCCCATTTGTCCTTGAGCTCTCCGGTAGTGGTCGGGCGGGTCAGCCGGTCAGCGGCCTCCGCCAGCTGGCACCACGAGTCAATACGGACCTGCTAGAGACTGTTGTAAGCACGCAAGTGTTCTGTCATGGCGGCCCTTTCCCGAGGCGCCGAGGCACGTCCGTCCCGATGCGTTGGTCAAGGTTCGCGGAGCCAGTCCGCCCCGTGGTGACCAACGGACGAACAACGAGCGTCCGTCACGTGACAGCCGCAGAGAACCGTTCGTCGGTCAGCCTTCGCGGACCGCGGTGAAGAATTTGGTGCGCATCAACCGGTCGAAGACCACCGGCAGCTCCTGGAAGGGCCGTCCATAGTCGGTGGCGGCCTTGTCGGCCAAGTCGGCGCCGGTGACCTGCCAACCACGCTGGGCCAGAAAGTCTTTGCTGTCCGTTCGCGGATCGTCGTACCACAGGTTGGCGACCGGCGGCTGGCCGGTGTCCTGGCTGATGGTGGGGACGTTGTCGGCGAATTCCTGCACTTCACCGGGCGCCGGTCCGAGCTCGGCGGCCAGGTGGCTACCAACAGCCGACAACTCGTGCAACTTGTCGAACAGCGCATCTTGGGCCGCCCCAGGCAGATACGGCAGCAAGCCCTCGAGCGCCCATGCCGTCGGCTGGCCGGGGTCGAATCCCGCCGCAATCAGCTCGCCCGCCCAGTCGTCGCGTAAGTCGGTGGCGACGGTGACGCGTCGCGTCGACGGTATGGCACCCTGTCGCTCGAGGACCCGCTGCTTGAATTCGAGCACTCGCGGTTGGTCGACTTCGAAGATCGTATGCCCGGCGGGCCATTCCAGCCGGTACGCCCGAGAATCCAATCCCGCCGCCAAGATCACCGCCTGAGGCGGTCCGGATCGACTGGCGTCAGCGAAGAAGTCATCGAAGAAACGCGTCCGCACCCCTACCCACTGCGCGTTGAATGCCGCGGCGCTGCTCATGTCCACGTTGTCAACTGCCGCAATCAGATTGGGCTCACCGGCAGCGACGACGAAGGCCGCGGCGAAGGCATCGTTCGCCAGGGGCGGATGCAGCGCGGCGTCGAGGGCACGCGCCGCGCAGACGGCCAACGCGGTGAAGCCGACGCTCGTCACGATATCCCAGGTGTCGCCTGCACTTCGGGCCACAACAGCCTCCCATCGAGTCATCAATCAAGCCGCCGAACTTTTGTTCGCAGAACTAACGATATGGTACGCCGCGCCCCGGCGCCACGATGCCTTAGCGGTGGGCGATTACGCGTCGCCGCCCGACCGCGTCGCCGACCGCGGCGCTAGCCTGTGGAAATGACCGATTACCGCTCGCCCTCGACCGGCCGCGCGGTGCGCGCCGTGCTGTTCGACACCTTCGGAACGGTCGTCGACTGGCATTCCGGGATCGCAGCCTCGATCGGGCATTTCGCGCAGCGCCACCAGCTCAGCCTCGACCCCGCCGCGTTTGCGCTGGAGTGGCGCGGCCGCTACCTCCCGTCGATGGCCGAAATCCGCTCGGGCCGTAGGGATTTCGTGCCGCTCGATGTCCTGCATCGGGAGAACCTGCTCGCATCGTTCGAGAAGTTCGGCTTCGACGCCGAGGCGCTGCCCGGCGGGGAGGTGGACGACCTGGCCCGGTCATGGCGCTGGCTGCCACCGTGGCCGGACAGCGTCGACGGCATCGAGGCCATGAAGCGGCACGTCATCGTCGGGCCGCTGTCCAACGGCAACACCGGACTGCTTGTCGACATGGCGAAGTACGCCGGCCTGCCGTGGGACGTGGTCCTCGGTTCCGATGTCAGCAAAGCCTTCAAGCCCGACCCGCGTGCGTACCAGACGCCCGCGCAGTTGCTGGGTCTGGAACCCGGTGAAGTGATGCTGGTGGCGGCACACCCCTCCGACCTCGAGGCGGCCCAGACCAGCGGCTTGGCCACCGGTTTCGTCGCGCGGCCAGAGGAATACGGGCCGAGCCGCCCCGTCGACCCCACACCCTCGGGCGCCTGGGACGTCTCGGGCACATCCCTGACCGAATTGGCGACTTCGCTGTTCGGGGCGCCGGGCCAACGCTGACGTCGGCTGCGCCGGTAGGAGGCGTTGCGCGATAGCTACTTCCAGGCGAAGACCGGTTGTTCCAACTCATCGACCGGGTCGGCTCGCCCTTCCAGACCCAGCCAACGCAATTGCAGCAGCACAGCGCCGGTCGGGGCGTGGATGAGGTCATTGCCCAGCGGGATCTGCACGACCGGCCGCGGGCTCTCCGGGATGGTGATGAATCGCGGCGAGTCGTCGCGTTGGAGTTGGTGCAGCCCCACCCGGTACGCGGCCACGACTTCGTCGGGCGCGGGTCGAAGCTCGAGCCGCCCCCCTCCCCAGACGACCACCGGGGTGATTACATACCCGGACCGGGTGGGGTAGTCGTCAAGCAACCCCAGCACAGTCGAATCGGACAGCTCGACGCCGACCTCCTCATGCAGTTCCCGCAGCGCCGCGTCGACCGCCGTCTCACCCGGATCGAGGCGGCCGCCGGGCAGTGCCCACTGCGCCGCATGCGCGCTGAGTCGAGATGTCCTGCGGCACAACAAAAAAGCCGCACCGCCCGACACGTCGACCATGCGGCCGTCCAAATGGGCGGCGGGCGGCGGGCGCCCGGCGTTCCACTCGTCTACCGACACCGGATCGACCCGGTCCTCCCCCACCTCCGAATCCACCAGTGCCAGCGCGACGGCCGCGTGCCGCTTGGTCGGGTCGGTTACCGCGCGGCGGTGGTGGCCGGCCAGGTTGTTCCGAATCCGCTCACGCAAACGCTGGTCATACGGGATGGTCACTGCTCGAGCCTAGGCTGAGGGCTTTTCGGGCAGCGGGTCCGTACTTGGTCGCGGCCGGCGCCAGTGGTTAACTGCGAGAATGCGACGACAACCGGCCCTGGCCCGACGCTTCTTCGATCGCTATGAACCGGTGCACGCGGTGACGTATTTCGCGCCTGAGGCGCGGGCGGCGCTGGACGCGCTGGGCTACCGGGGTTTCTGGATGGGCTATTTCGCCGCCCGCTCGGCACCGCTGGGCGCGGCGCCCCGCGAGGTGGTCAGCGCGATCTTCTACAACTTCGCACCCGAGCGGGTTGCCAAGGCGCTGCCTGCGGCATGGGAGATCGCGGGTCCGCAGGCCGCGTTGCAGGCCCGGCAAGAGTCCGCGGTGGCGGCGCTACGACGCTATGGCCTGGACGCGGACGAAAACATCCGCGTCGCAGCCGAACTGGCGGGCCGGGCGGCGCGTCATGCTCCGCTCGATGCGCGTCCGCTGTTCGCCGCGAACCTGGCGCTGCCCTGGCCGGACGACCCGCTGTCCGCGCTGTGGCAGGCCACGACGCTGCTGCGCGAGCAGCGCGGCGATGCGCACGTGGCGGTGCTGGCCGCGGCTGGCATCTCCGGTCGCGAATCCAACGTCTTACATGCCGCGGCGGGCAAGGTCTCTCGCGACTACATCGCCCGGACCCGTGATTATGACGAGACATCCTGGCGTCAACACGAACAACGGCTCGCCGCGCGCGGGCTGCTCGACGACAACGGAACACTGACCGCGGCCGGACGTGAACTGAAGAACCATATCGAATTGACGACCGACACACTGGCCCTGTCCGCCCTCGACGCGCTCAGCGACGACGAGGTGGAGACGCTGTTCGGTGCGCTCACCCCGATCACCCGCGCCGTGGTCGCAGGCGGCGATGTCCCCTCTCTCACCCCGATGACATTGCGCCGCGACGAATTACACGATGCCAGCGCGCATCTGATCGGCCAATGAGCGGCCAGCGCGTGCCCGGCGGCGTGGTGCACAAGTTGCCTGCCGACCTGCGCGAGTCGCTGATCGGCAACGCCACCGCGCTCGCCGCCTGGCGCGACATCACGCCGCTGGCCCGAAACGAGTTCATCTGCTGGGTCGAGGATGCCAAGCAGCCGGCGACCCGGGAACGCCGCATCCGCCGGACCCAGGAGGAGCTGGAAGAGGGCAAGCGCCGGCCTTGCTGCTGGCCGGGCTGCAAACACCGCGAGCGCACCGGAAAGTAAACGCGCACCGGCACTCTCGCAATACGCGGCTGCTATCGGTCCAATGGCTTGTAGAACACCAAGCCGTTGCCCTTGTTGTCATAGATCACGGCGCGTCGTTCATGGGCATCGTCATAGGGACCCTTCACGATGGCGCCGCCGCTGGCCTCGACGGCCTTCGCGGCCGCATCGACATCCGCGGTCTTGATGCCGACCACGACCTGTCCGGGGATGGGGTGGTCGACCGCGGTCGCCAGCGCCAGCGTGACCGGCCCCGCGTCGAGGGCCGCGAAGTGGGCGCCATCGCGAAACTTCAGTGGCATGCCCAAGGTCTCGCTGTAAAACCGGATCGACTCGTCCAGGTCGTCGGTCGACAAGATGATCATCTTTGCTTCGTGCTTGCCCATAACGCCTCCTGTGTCCGGATCGCTACCAGACTAGGCCGAACTCACATCTCCGCGGCGAGCGATGCCCGGTTGACGCAGGCGGCTGCGGGAAACGCGGGTTCGGAAATTCAACCTCAGGCCGCGCCGGTTGGGACTTCCTAGCCGTCAAGGTAATCCATCGGCGGGCCCTCACCGTGCCCGGCACCGCGGCAGGCCACCGCGGTGGCCAATGCCGTACCGCCCTCGATCGTCCCGACCACAACGACCTTGTCATTGATCGTGAAATGCGGTGCGGCGGTGACGCGTTGACGCGTGCCATGAGTGACGACGGTGGTGTTCGGGGTGAAGCGGTAGGTCTGGATGCGCCCGTCCGCGCCGCGCATGGTCACCGAGTCTGCCGACACGGCCACCACGGTGCCCTCCTGGCTCACCGGCTGCGAGATGGCCGGCGGCTCGAGATTGGCAGCGACACTGCGCTTCTCGTGCTGGGCTCCGTTGAGCACCAACGCTGTCACGCACGCGGCACACAACAGCGAAGCGGAGATGATGTCGCACACCTTCGCAACGCCCGACATGCCGCGTCGCCGACCGTGATCGGTCGAAGTCGGCCTTTGCTCCGGTGACTCCGGCATGCGGTGTTTGGCGCTCACGGTCGGTCCTTCCAGCGGCGTTGCACCGAAGAAACCGGTACCCACCGAATCAGGTTGTTGCCGTGGAGTTACCCGCGGATCTGGGGCGGTAAACCCAGACCTGTCGTGACTGCCTTTGTCAAGGAGCGATCGAATATCGCGGCGCAGGTCCCGCGGGCGCGGCCAGCAGGGCACCGAGGTCGTCGAGGGATCCGGAGTGCGCGACCAACTCGTGCCACGGGAAGCGCTCGCGCGTTCGGTGCAAGAAAGTCAGTGACGCTGCCAGGTGCCGCGGTTCGTAATTATCTACGCCGAGAATGGACAGTTGGCGGCGCACCACCGACTCGGCGTCGACCGCCACAGCGGCATTCGGTGCGACGGAGCGACGACCTTCGCGTCGCACCAGCGAGCACCGGCGTGCAGACCGAAACCCCTTCACCCGCAGAGCTTTCAGCGTGAAAAGCTCGCGTGTCAGCCCTTGGTCAGGGTGAACTGCGCGACGTCGGTGTAGCCCTCGCGGAACAGGTCCGCGCATCCGGTCAGGTACTTCATGTACCGGTCGTAGACCTCTTCGGACTGAATCGCGATGGCCTCGTCCCGGCGCGCCTCGAGCGCCGCCGACCAGGTGTCGAGGGTGCGGGCATAGTGCAGGCGCAGCGGCTGAATCAGCTTCACACCGAAGCCGGCACGCTCGGCGTGCTCCACGACGCCCTTGGCCTGCGGCAGGTCTCCGCCCGGGAAGATCTCGTCCATGATGAATTTCATAAAGCGCAGCTTGGTCATGGTGATGGGCAGGCCGCGCTCCGCGAATTCCTCGTCGCTCGGCTTGATGATGGTGTGCAGCATCATGACGCCGTCGGCCGGCAGCGCCTCGTAGGCCTTTTTGAAGAACTCGTCGTAGCGGTCACGCCCGAAGTGCTCGAAGGCGCCGATCGACACGATCCGGTCGACCTTCTCGTCGAACTGCTCCCAGCCCTGCAGCAGCACCCGCTTCGACCGCTGCGAAGGATGGCTGTCCAGGCGGCGCTGCACGTGTGCCTGCTGATTGCGGCTCAGCGTGAGGCCGACGACGTTGACGTCGTAGTTCTCCAGGCCGCGGACGATCGTCGTGCCCCACCCACACCCGATGTCGAGCAGCGTCATGCCCGGCTGCAGCCCAAGCTTGCCCAGCGAGAGGTCGACCTTGGCGTACTGCGCCTCCTCCAGCGTCATATCGTCACGCTCGAAATAAGCGCAGCTATAGGTCCGCGTCGGGTCTAGGAAGAGCGCGAAGAATTCGTCGGACAGGTCGTAGTGCGCTTGTACGTCCTCGAAATGCGGTTCCAAGCTGACGGCATCGCCGGGTTTTTCGGACAAGGCACAACCTCTGACTGACTCTTATTGGTTTGACGGGCGCGATCAAAGCTGATCGCCGGACTGACCGCCTCAGTGTATCCGCCCGGATAACCCCGCTCTCCCGGCGAGTTCCTGTTCAGCGCCACGGCGCCGACGGGCGCGGGGCCGGCGGAGCCGCTGACGGCGCGCGGCCACCAAAGGGCTTACGCGCGCGTCAAATTGATGATTACATTGCGGCGCAGAACAACACGGTCACAGGTCGGACACCAGGGGCCGAACCCGGTTGACGGATCCCGCGTCGAGTTGTTACCTCAGCTGATAAGCGGGGTAAGCCCCGGCTGACCGGGATCCAGAGAGGCGGAACTCTGTGATGGCAGACATCACCAGGTTGATCCTGGCCGACCACGAGTGGTTCCGCGAACAGTTCGCGCGCCTGGACGATCTCCAAGCCCAGCGCCCCGACGACCAGGCCGCGCTCAACCGAGTGTGGCGTCCGCTCGCCGACAAACTCGACGTGCACGCCTACATCGAAGAGAAGATCTTCTACCCGCAGTTGCTGAAACGCGGGGGTGACGACGCCGAGGGCGAGACCCTCGACGCGATCGGCGATCACAACGACATCCGCGACGGCGTACGCGACGCCAACTCCGCCCCGCTGGGCAGCGACCAGTGGTGGGCCGCCGTCGGGCGCACCCGGGAGGCCAACGACGATCACATGGGCGAGGAGGAACGCGAAGGGCTGTCGGACTTTCGCCGCAACGCTCCGATCGGGCTCCGCGAGGCGCTCGGGCGTCAGTACAGCGAGTTCATGGCCGAGCACCCGACCACCGAGGGGCTGGCGATCACCGATCGTGACCCCCGGGACTACGTCGAGCGGTTCGAGGACTCGCCGCCGCCCAAAGCCGCCGACTTCTCGCTGCGCATTGGGAGCCTGAAAGGCCAATGAGCGAGGTGGCGGACGGGCGGACGTGACGCGGATAACGAATTTCGGCTCCGCAGTCGGCGCGATGTCGTCGGCGGCGGCGATGGCGGCGCACGCCTAGCTGTGTTTTCCAGACCCGATCACGGCCGGCAGTGGCCTGGTCGGCTCATCGCGGCGGTCTGTGGGTAACCCGGAGATCGGTGTGATTACCCGACCCCGCTGGTTCGTCCCAGGAATGTTTCGGGTAAGCCATCATTCGATGGGTACTCGACGCGGCCGGAGGAAATGGGCACGTAAAGAAATCAGGGTCGCCGATCCGGCGATGCGCCAGACCATCATGGGTACCGCCATCGGAAACTTCATGGAGTGGTACGACTTCGGGGTCTACGGCTATATCGCCACCACGATCGCCCAGGTTTTCTACCCCGGCAAAAGCGTCAGCGGCGTCCATCTCATCGCGACCTTCGGCACGCTGGCGGCGGCGTTCGTCGTGCGGCCGCTCGGTGGATTCATCTTCGGGCCGCTGGGCGACCGGATCGGACGGCATCGGGTGCTGGTGGTCACCATCCTCATGATGACGGTGAGCACCACCATGACCGGCCTGCTGCCCACCTACAGCACCATCGGCATCTGGGCGCCGATCCTGCTCGTGATCGCACGAATCTTTCAGGGCCTGTCGACCGGCGGCGAGTACGTCGGCGCGATGACCTATCTCGTCGAGCAGGCCCCCGACCAAAAACGCGGCATGATGGTCGGCTTCTTGCCGATGGGCAATCTGGTCGGATTCGTCCTCGCCGGGTTGCTGGTGACCGGCCTACAGACCTGGCTACCGGATGACGACATGCTGACGTACGGCTGGCGGATTCCGCTGTTGCTGGGCCTGCCCTTCGGACTGGTCGCCCTGTACTTACGGCTTCGTCTCAAGGAATCCTCCGCCTACCAGAGCGCGAACGAAGGCGCGTCCGCGTCGGGCGGCCAAGGACCAAAGCAAATTCTGCGCACGGTCGCGGCCCAGTGGCGCCCGATGCTGATCTGCGCGGCGCTGGTGCTGACCTCCCAGGTCGCCGACTTCATGCTCACCGGGTACCTGCCGACGTATCTCAGACTCTTCGTCCGCGTCGGGCACACCGCCGGCCTGGTCATGATCGTGTCCACCTTGGCGATCCTGATGGTCACCGTGGTGCTCGTCGCCAGCTTGTCCGACCGCATCGGCGTCAAACCCATCATGTGGACGGGCTGTGGGCTGCTCATCGGAGCCTCCATCCCGGCGTTCCTGCTCATCCGGTTCGGTGGTGTGTACCCGGTGATCTTCCTCGGCGTGCTGCTGATCGGCCTGATGGAACTGTGCTTCGACAGCACCGGGCCGGCCATGCTGCCGGCCTTATTCCCCACCAACGTGCGCTACGGAGCGCTGGCGATTTCGTACAACATCTCGATTTCACTGGTCGGCGGCATCACACCGCTGATCGCCCAGGCGCTGGTTTCGGGCACCGGCAACGTGATGGTGCCGGCCTACATGCTGATCTTCGGCGGCGTCGTGGGAGCCATCACGTTGCTGTTCACCCCGGAAGTCGCCGGCAAGCCGTTGCCCGGCTCCGGGCCTGCCGTGGAAACCGAGCGGGAGGCTCGCGCGCTCGCCGAGGACGTCAGCTAAGCGCCGACCCGTAACGGACTTACCGCCGTTGAGCGCGGGGAGGTTGATTTGGCAGCAGCGGGTTATTCCGTGAGGATGAGGAGCCGTTTTCACCAGCAGCTGGACACGCTGACCGACCAGCTCGCGGACATGTGCGCGATGGCCGCCGAGGCGATTTCACAGGCGAGCGAGGCGCTGCTGGAAACGGACCTGACGACGGCCGAATCCGTCATCGCCCGGCACCGCAGCGTCGTCGCCCTCGACGCGCACGTCGAGGAGACCGCATTCGCGCTGTTGGCGTTGCAGGCGCCCGTGGCCACGGACTTGCGCGCGGTCGTCAGCGCGCTCCGGATCGCCGCGGATGCGCGACGGATGGTCGAGCTGGCCGTCCACATCGCAAAGATCGCCCGCCGCCGTCATCCCTATCCGGCCGTTTCCGCCGAGGTGCGGCCCTACGTCGCCGCCATGGGTGAGGCAGCCGAGGCACTGGCCATCGGCGCGCGGCAGGTGTTGGTGTCGCAAGACCCGCGCGGGGCGGCCCAGATCCGCCACGACGACGACGCGATGGACGAGCTGCATCACCGGCTGCTGGCGACGCTGATGGATCCCGCGTGGACGCAAGGGGTCGCCGCCGCCGTGGACGCCACTCTGTTGGGCCGCTTCTACGAACGCTTCGCCGACCACGCGGTCCAGATCGCGCGACGGGTCATCTTCCAGGCCACCGGCGTCTAGCCGCCGCCCAACGCAAAGTGACGCCCCGATCAACAGCTCACGCGGCGCTTGGCATCGGAAAGCAATTGCCTTCCAACAGGTTTGACGGAATGGCTCGGTGGGTCGCAGCTGCGTGAGCAACGCAAGCAGGCCACCCTGGAGCGTGAACACCCAAACGAACGCGCACGCAAGCGCTCTGGCCGACGACGAGTCCGAACGCTCATTTGCGATTAGCAATCGCTCTGCGCGGCTAATACGAAAGGGGCATGTGCTGGACGGGCGGCGCAGCGGAGGGAATGGGAACGACTATGGAACCGATATCACCGACGGACGCGTTGTTCCTCATCGGCGAGTCACGCGAACATCCGATGCACGTGGGCTCGCTGCAGCTCTTCGAGCCGCCAGAGGACGCCGGTCCCCACTTCGTGCGCGAGGCGTACCAAGCGATGCTCGAATGCACGGACGTCCAACCGTCCTTCCGTAAGCACCCGGCCTTCTTCGGCGGCCTCACCAATGTCGCGTGGTCCGTGGACAAGGAAGTCGAGCTCGACTACCACCTTCGCCGGTCGGCTCTGCCCGAACCTGGACGAGTCCGGGACCTGCTCGAGTTGGCGTCCCGGCTGCACGGCAGCCTGCTCGATCGGCACCGTCCACTGTGGGAGGCGCATCTGGTCGAAGGGCTGCAGGACGGGCGATATGCGGTTTACACCAAGTATCACCACTCCCTCATGGACGGTGTCTCGGCGCTACGCCTGGTGCAGCGCGCTTTCACGCCCGATCCGCACGACGACGAAGTGCGGGTGCCGTGGAGCCTGGGTCCGCGCAAACGCAGCGGGCGGAAGCAGCAGTCGTCCCTTTTCGACAGGGTCGGCCGCACCGCGGGGTCGGCGCTGACCTTGGCGCCGTCCACGCTGAAGCTCGCGCGCGCGGCGCTGCTCGAACAACAACTGACCCTGCCCTTCCGGGCGCCGCGCTCGATGTTCAATGTGCGGATCGGCGGCGCCCGCAGGGTAGCGGCCCAGTCCTACTCGCTGGAGCGCATCAAGGCGGTCAAGGAGGCCACGGGAACGACGGTGAACGATGTCATCCTCGCCATGTCCGCCGGGGCTTTGCGCGCCTACCTGCTCGATCAGAACGCCCTTCCGGAGGCGCCCCTGACCGCCATGGTCCCGGTGAATCTGCGTAAGGACGACGATGACCGCGGCGGGAACAACGTCGGGACCTTCCTGTGCAACCTCGCAACCAACCTCGACGACCCGGCGAAGCGGCTGGAGACGATCAGCGCGTCCATCCGCGAGACCAAAGAGGTGTTCTGGCAGCTACCTCCGGTTCAGCAGCTGGCCCTGTCCGCCTTCAACATCGGCGGTCTGTTCTTCGGTCTGATCCCCGGTTACCTGTCTGCGGGCTCACCGCCGTTCAACATCGTCATTTCGAACGTTTCGACCGGTAATCCCGACCAATTGTATTGGCGTGGAGCACGATTGGACGGAAACTATCCGCTGTCGATCCCACTCGACGGCCAGGCGGTCAACATCACGGTCACCAACAACGCGGACAACCTCGACTTCGGTCTGGTCGGATGCCGCCGCAGCGTCCCGCACCTGCAGCGGATGCTCGGCCACCTCGATGCAGCCTTGAAGGATCTGGAGCTAATCGCGGGCATCTGAGATGCGTTGCATCGCTTGACGCCTCATGCGCGCATGGCGGCGATGCGGAGCTCCGCCGACGAGCGGCTCTGACGCCGCCTGTGGGGACACCTTTTGTGGGGAATACCACAGTTCCTACTGTAAGGTCCACGGTAAGTCAGCGCAGGCGGGAGAAGGGTGCACCGTGCCAACCACTATTGATACGCGCAGTCAGCTGCGGCCCGACATCGACCTGACCGACGGCGCCTTCTACGCGGGCGAATCGCGGCCGGTCTATCGATGGATGCGCGAGAACGAACCGGTCTTTCGGGACCGCAATGGCCTGGCGGCCGCGGCGAGCTACCAGGCGGTGATCGACGCCGAGCGTGCTCCGGAGTTGTTTTCCAACGCCGGCGGTATCCGGCCGGACCAGGACGCACCTCCGATGATGATCGCGATGGATGACCCCGCGCATCTGCTGCGACGCAAGCTGGTCAACGCGGGCTTTACCCGCAAACGCGTAAAGGACAGGGAGCACTCGATCGGCGCGCTGTGCGATGCGCTGATCGACAACGTCTGCGAACGGGGCGAGTGCGACTTCGTCTGGGACCTCGCCGCGCCGCTTCCCATGGCGGTGATCGGCGACATGCTCGGGGTGCTTCCGGAGGAGCGCCAGATGTTCCTTCGCTGGTCCGACGACATGGTGACCTTGCTCAGCAGCACGACCGCACAGGAGGATTTCCAGGTCTCGGTGGATGCATTCGCCGCATACACCGAATACATGACAGGCATGATCGCGGCGCGCAAGGCGGATCCGACCGATGACCTGGTCAGTGTGCTGGTGCACGCGGAGGTGGACGGCGAAAAGCTGGCCGACCACGAGATCGTCACCGAGGTGCTGTTGCTTCTGATCGGCGGCGACGAGACCACTCGGCACACGCTGTCAGGCGGTACCGCGCAGATTCTGCGGCACCCGCAACAGCACCGGCAGCTGGTCGATGATGTGGCGCTGCTACCCAACGCGATCGAGGAGATGCTGCGGTGGACCGCCCCGGTCAAGAACATGGCGCGCACCATGACCGCCGACCTGGACTTTCATGGCGCACAGCTCAAGCAGGGCGAGAAGATCATCCTGCTGTTCGAATCGGCGAACTTCGACGAGGCGGTGTTCGGTGATCCGGAGAACTTCCGCATCGACCGATACCCCAACAACCATCTGGCCTTCGGGTTCGGAACCCACTTCTGTCTAGGCAATCAGCTGGCGCGCCTAGAGCTGTCGATGATGCTCGAGCGCCTGCTGAAACGTCTGCCGGATATGCGGCTGGCGTCCGGGGAGCCACTGCCGCTGCGTCCGGCGAACTTTGTCAGCGGCCTGGAAAAGATGCCGGTCAAGTTCACGCCCTCGGCGCGATCAGGCGCCTGACTTCGGGCGGGTAGCGTGCTTCAACGTTGGTTGCGACCGGCGGCCTCCGCGTCGGTCGCGTAATCCAGGTAGACGCTGGTGCCGTTGGGGCGGGCATGGATGGTGCAGTGGTCGGCGAGGCCGTGCATCAGCAAGATTCCGCGCGACGCGCGCGGGTCGCTGGAGTGCCTGGACGAGGGCTTCCGCCAGCTTCCGCGGTCGCTGACGCAGACCCGAATCGACTCGGCGCCGGGGTCGTAGCTGGCCTGAAGTTTCATGGCGCCCGCCTGGCGATGCGAGCTGTACGCGTGCTCAACACAGTTCGCCAGCGCCTCGTTGACGCCCAGTACGACATCCTCACGAATTTCTTCCGGCGCGCGCACGTCCTGCTGCAGCCACCGTTGCAGCGCGCGGCGCCACTCCGCCGCCGTATCGGGGCGGGCTGTGCCGGCAAGCGTCAGCCGCACCGGCGTGGCGGTCTCCGGCAGTAGTGGACTCATAACAGCCGAATACCCAGATGCGGATCGCGCAATAACCTTCCGCGAGTATCGCTTCGGCTACAGATGCATCGCCGTCCCGAATCGCCAGGTCACGGCGCCGAACCGCGTTCCGGCAGGGCCTACCGACGTGGCGGCAGAACGGGTGTGACCAATTCGCCGGTTTTGAGGTAGCTGTCGAGATTGCGGATCGCCAGCAGTGCCATGGCCCGCCGGGTCCGCGCGGTGGCGCTGCCGATATGCGGGAGAAGCACCACATTGTCCAGGTCGAACAGTTCGGTCGGTACCTGCGGTTCTTCGGCGAAGACGTCCAGCCCCGCGCCCCCCAGTTCCCCGGCGGCCAGCAATTCCACCAGCGCGTCCTGGTCGACGACGCTGCCCCGGGCGATGTTGATCAGGTAGCCCTCGGGACCCAAGGCCTGCAGCACCGCGCGGTCGACGAGCTTGTTCGTACTGCGGTCGCCCGTAGTGGCGATGACCAGGACGTCGACCGACTCGGCGAGCTCCATCGGCGACTCGGCATAGCGGAATGGCGATGCCTCGATGCGGTGGCGGTTGTGATAGGCGATGGCGCAGTCGAATCCGAGCAGCCGGGTCGCGATCGCCGAACCGATCCGGCCCAGTCCCAGAATGCCGACCTGTAGACCGCTGACATCCCTGGCATACGGAAACGGGCCTTCGTGTGCCCATCGACCGGCGCGCACGTAGCGATCGGCGGCACCGAAACCGCGCAGGGTCATCAGAATCAGGCCCACGGCCGTATCGGCAACCGTGTCCGACAGCACGTCGGGAGTGTTGCTCACTCCGATACCGCGACGCTTCGCCGCACCCAAATCGATCAGATCCACCCCGGCGCCGTTGTTGACGATGACCTCCAGGCCGGGCAACGCCGCGATGGTGGCGGCATCGACGCCAGGTGATCCCGATGTCACCAGCACGCGCACACCGGCGCCGTGCTCGGCCAGAAACTGCGCTCGCGCGGGTCCGTTCGGAAGTTTCGGAATCACGTAACGCGCAGCCAACTCTCGTTCGAAGGTCGGCTCCATCTCGCCGACTCGCAGCACCCCACTGACACTGTTCACCGTCACGACTACATCATCCTTGAAGCCGGCATTTGTCTCGGGCATCGGGCAGTGGAATATCCTGCCAATGACCGCGGTTGACCGGCCCGTGCCGATTGGGGCGCTGGGTCTTTCGTTGCACGGGAACTAAACGGGATGCGAGGTGGTTGCACACCCAATGCGCATTGGAGTGGTCTTCCCGCAGACCGAGCTCGGCTCGGACCCCGCCGTCCTCCGCACGTACGGTCAGCGCGTCGAGGAACTGGGGTTCACCCACATCCTCGCCTACGATCACGTCGTCGGCGCCGACCCGACGGTGCATCACGGCTTCCAGGGGCCCTACGACATCGACTCGACCTTTCATGAGCCGTTCGTCATGTTCGGCTACCTGGCCGCCGTCACCTCACTGGAACTCGTCACCGGGGTGATCATCTTGCCGCAACGCCAAACGGTGTTGGCGGCCAAGCAAGCGGCCGAAGTCGATGTGCTCACCGGCGGCCGTTTCAGATTCGGAATTGGATTGGGCTGGAACGCCGTTGAGTACGAAGCGCTCGGAGAGTCGTTCACCAACCGCGGCAGACGCTCCGAGGAACAGGTCGAGGTGATGCGCAAGCTGTGGACCGAACGGTCGGTCACCTACACCGGCAAGTACCACACGGTGACCGCCGCCGGTTTGGCCCCGCTGCCGCCCCAGCGCCCGATACCGGTGTGGTTCGGTGCGGCGTCGGATCGGGCCTATGAACGCGCCGGCCGCCTCGGCGACGGCTGGTTTCCGATGCTGGGGCCCGGCCCCGGCCTGGATCGCGCCCTCGAACAGGTGAACCGCGCGGCCGAATCGGCCGGCCGCGACCCGGGGAGCCTCGGAATGGAAGGCCGGGTCAGCTGGATCCAAGACCGGGACAAGCTCGCCGCCACCATCGCCGCATGGAAAGCCACCGGCGCCAGCCATCTGTCGGTGAACACCATGAAGGCCGGTTTCGCGAATGTCGACGAACACCTGGCCGCCTTGGAGCAGGTAGCCGCGGATCTGAAGTAGCCGCGCCGGGCGATCACTTGGTCCCCGCCGCGGACAACTCCTCGACCAGGCTCAGGTGCACGTTACGGCGGTTAGCCTTCGATGACTTCTCTGCGGGGCCAACGGATTCCATGAGGCCACGTGTGGCCAGGGCGTCGGATTCACCCGTGTCGACCGTGTCACGAACACGGACCTGTCCGCCAGTGGCGCAGTGCCGCCGTTGCCAGTCGCTGATCGCCTGGTGCGCCGCATGATCAAGATAGTTGGTGAGCAGGTGGATGGTGACCGACGTACGTTCGGGCACGGACGCCAGGACTCCAGTCAGCCGGGGCAGCGCCAGGAAGGTGCACGCGCCCTCGACCACGACGTGCCACCCGTCACCGACTTGCTCGGCCTCGATCCTGGCTCGCACCACGCGCCATCCGGTCACGGCAACGGCCAGCACCAGGCCGATCATGACGCCGTGCAACAGGTTGAGGAAGACGACGCAGACCACGGTCACCAGGTAGACGGCGAGATCGCCGTTCCGCAAAGCGGTTTCGATGTGCGCGGGCTTCAACAGCTCGATGCCGATCACGATGAGCAGGCCGGCAAGCGCGGCGGTGGGGATCTTTTCGACAAGTCCTGCGAACGGTACGGCGAACAGCAGTATCCATACGCCGTGCATGATCGTCGAGGCACGCGTCTTGGCGCCGGCATTCACGTTGGCCGCGCTGCGCACGATGACGCCCGCGATGGGAAGGCCGCCGATGGCACCCGACGCGATGTTCGCCGCACCCTGCCCGATCAGCTCGCGGTTGAAGTCGGTACGCGCGCCGGTGTGCATGCGATCGATCGATACCGCCGTCAGCAGGCTCTGCACGCTGGTGATCAAGGTGACGGTGATGACGGCGATCGCGACAGCCCCCCAATTCCCGTGCGGTATCGACGGCAGACGCAGCGCATCGAGCACCGAGCCATCCAGAACGATGCGGGATACGTTGAACGGGAAGATCACTGAAATGGCCGTGACCGCCACGATCGCTACGAGTGGGCCGGGGACCTTGGCCACCCGGGCCGGAACCCAGCGCCAGGCAACCAGAATGGCGATCACGAGGAGACCCAGGACAAGTCCCGGTCGGTGCGCACCCATAATCTGTGCGGGGAGGCCGGTGACATTGCTCCAGGCCGAGCTCTCCGAGGCGCCGCCCAGCAGCACATGCACCTGTTGCAGGGCAATCGTGATTCCAATGCCGGCCAGCATCGCATGCACCACCACTGGAGATATCGCCAGTGCAGCTCGGGCAATACGGCTGAAACCCAGCAGGACTTGCAGAACACCTGCGATCACCGTGATGAAACATGTGATGGCCCAGCCAAACTGGGAGACCAATTCGGCGACGACGACGGTCAGCCCGGCCGCCGGACCACTGACCTGTAACGGCGATCCGCCGATCCATCCGCCGACGACTCCCCCGACAATCGCCGCAATCAAGCCGGCGAGAACCGGTGCGTCGGAGGCGATCGCGATCCCGAGCGACAACGGCAGCGCCACCAGGAAGACCACCAGCGAGGCGGGCAGGTCGTATTTCAGGACCTCACGCATCCGGTCCCTTCGAGACGGGGCGCCGTCCTCCATGCCCTGCGGTTCTGGCTGTTTCACTCGTTGCACTGGCCCTCCCCTGAATTGGTCTTAGGTGGTGGGCTTTTCGATATCCAACCCGGCACAGCAGGGTCGGAAATGCGTAAAGCCGTGCGGCACAGGCGATCACAGCTACCTGAACGTCATTGTTCGGCGGGACTCGCCTGGCCTATGCGTTCGAAGGTAGGTGGACGGCACACGAGCGGTCAACCGGACGAGCCGAGTGCATATCGAATGCAAATTTTCGCGTACTCATCGCCGCCGGCGCGCAAAGGATCGAAAGCGGTTATTCCAAAACGAAAACCGGGATCTGCCGGGCCGTCTTCGTCTTGTATTCCGCGTAGGGAGGAAACGCCTCAACGGCTCGCTGCCACCACTCCTCGCGCTCGATTCCCTCGAGCTCGCGGGCCGTCAACCGGACAACCTTGTCGCCGTCTTGCAGCGTCACCGCCGGATTCGCCTTCAGGTTGAAGTACCAAACCGGATGTTCCGGGGCGCCGCCGTGTGAGGCGACAATGACGTAGCGGCCATCCTTCTCGACCCGCATCAACGGGACGTAGCGCTGCTTGCCGGACTTCGCCCCGGTGACGGTCAGGAGAACGATCGGCCGATCGAAGACCCCGACTCCATCGGTCGTGCCCTGACTCAAAATCTGTTCGGTCTGGTCGCGCACCCAACCCCGCGGGCTCAATTCGATTTCGTCAGCCATACCTACAGCGAACACCCATGCCCAACCGCTGCATTCCCCGGGCTCGCCTGCACGGCCAACGCCGCTTGACCGGTGGCCCGCGCGCCAAAGCGTACAGTTGAGGAGTCGCTTAAATGAGCTAACTAAATGCGCGTAGGTCGCGGAGAGGAGACGGGCGTGGCCCGCATCGAGAACGACACATGGGATCTGGCTTCCAGCGTCGGAGCCACCGCAACGGCGGTGGCCGCACAGCGGGCGATCGCGTCCCAAGGCCCGGAAGCTTTGCTGAGCGACCCCTGGGCCGATCCGCTCGTCCGTGCGGTGGGCAGCGATGTCTTCATCAAGCTCCTCGACAACCAGCTTGACCGCAGCGACGATCCGCTGCTGAACCGCCAGGCCGTGAAGGAGCAGATCACGGTGCGCACGCGGTTCTTCGATGACTTCTTCGTGCAGGCGACCGAATCGGGTATCCAGCAGGCCGTCATTCTCGCGTCCGGCCTGGACACCAGGGCCTATCGGCTGCCCTGGCCGGCGGGCACGGTCGTGTACGAGATCGACCAGCCCGAGGTCATCGAATTCAAGACACGGACTCTGGCGGCTCTGGGTGCCACACCCACCGCGGAGCGCCGCACCGTGTCGATCGACCTGCGCGACGACTGGCCGTCCGCCCTCGCGGCGGCCGGGTTCGATGCCCAAAAGCCAACCGCATGGAGCGCCGAGGGCCTCCTGGTTTACCTGCCGCCCGAGGCACAAGACCGGTTGTTCGACAACATCGTCGCCGTCTCGGCGCCGGGCAGCCGGATCGCCACCGAACACATGGACTTGCGCGACATCCCCTCGGACTGGGCGCAGAAGCTGACCGAGCGGTCTCAGCGCATCGGCTCCAATATCAATCTGTCCGAGCTGTTCTACACCGGCGACCGCAATCCCGCCGGTGAATACCTGGCCGCACGCGGTTGGCGGATCGATATCCGGACAACCGATCAGGCTTTCGCCGCCCAGGGGTTCGCGGTACCCAAGGACGAGCTGGCCTCATTCGGCGAAGCGTCGGGCTACCTGACCGCGACGCTCAAGTAGGAGCGAGCCTGAATCGAGGCTGGGGTTGCGCGGCGTGCCATTTAGTCCGCCATCCAGCGAGTCGGCGGGCCGCCGCCGCTATATCAGCCTAGTTGACATACATCAGGCTCGTTGATATAAACGGTGTCATGACACAACCGACTCAAGAGATGTTCGAATCCGCCTACCGGGGTGAGGCTCCCGAAATGGGCGAGGGTAACCGGCCGCCGTGGAGCATCGGTGAGCCACAGCCAGAGATCGCGGCCCTCATCGAGGACGGCAAGTTCCACGGCGACGTGCTCGATGCCGGTTGCGGCGAGGCGGCGGTGTCGCTGTACCTCGCCGAGCGCGGCTTCACCACCGTGGGTCTGGACCAGTCACCCACCGCCGTCGCACTGGCAACCGAGAAAGCCGCCCGGCGAGGCCTGACCAGTGCCACCTTCGACGTCGCGGATATCAGCGCCTTCACCGGCTACGACGGCCGCTTCGGAACCATTGTCGACAGCACCCTGTTCCACTCGATGCCGGTTGAACTGCGCGAGGGCTATCAGCAGTCGATCGTGCGGGCCGCCGCGCCGGGCGCCTCCTACTTCGTGCTCGTCTTCGACCGCGGCGCGATGCCGGCCGACAGCCCCATCAATGCGGTCACCGAGCACGAGTTGCGTGAGGTGGTCTCGAAGTACTGGGTGATCGACGAGATCCGGCCGGCCCGCATCCACGCCAACGTGCCCGAGAGTTTCCTGACCGGCTTTGAGGCCTTCGCCGGTGCCGACATTCGCGACGAGGACAACGGTCGCAAGTCCGTGGGCGCCTGGTTACTGTCCGCACACCTCGGCTGACCGCCTCACGGAGGGCGCGGCCTACGGGCCGTCCCAGCTCTCCGGCACTGCCGATGCAACCGCGACTGCTTCATCGTCGGCCTCGATGAATTCGTAGCGGTATCCGGGGTCGACGACCGATCGCGGACGTCGGCGGGAGCGTCCCTGCTCCTGGCGCCCGGTGCTGCTCGACGGGCTGGCCGTGTTGCTCCTCGAGCCGCCCCGTCAGCAGGACAACGGGAGCAGAACATGGCGGACGGCCCCGCGCGCGGTAGTCAAGCAATATTGACCCCCACGGCGCCGTGAGCAGCGCGATCGGCACCGACGGAATTGGCCGGGTTTCGGGGGCCGCCTTTCGGGAGATCCTGACTAGAGGCAGTGCAACGTTCAGAGGAGATCTCGGTGGATCAGCAAGTCAACTTCGACCCGCCCGCGGCGCCCGAGGACGCGCGGAAGGCAACCGAGGAACAGCGCAAGCTGCAAGAGCAACTCGATCACCAGGACGAAGATCCGGATGGTCCGGGATTGCATCAATCTCGGCACGACCTTCCCGACGAGAGCACGCGGTAGTCAGCGAAAGCTAGTTATTCGCACGGTGTTTGGTCCAATTCAGTCGCGATCGGTCTCAGGATGGGGATTGCGCCGTGGACCTTGACGGCCGCCGGTGGTCATGGGCGAGTACCGCTCCTGCCTGCCAGGTCAGCGCCATCCCGCCCAGGACCGCCGTCGGGATGGCCCACAGCCGCCGCGCCATCAGCGCGCTATTGCATTGGTCAACGTAATTGGTGCCCGGGCCGCCGACCGCGCTTGACGCCTGGTTCAGCTCCGTCGTAAAGCCGTTGCCGCACTTGACTTGCCAGCCGAATTGATCGTAGGCGTCGATGAATACCGGGAGGTACAGAGCGAAGAGCCCCCCGGCCAGGAAGATCACGGCGGCGAAAACGATCAGCGGCCCGCGGTTGGCCATGCGAGCCGCCTAGGTCATGCACACGTTGGCGAAAAGCAGCACCGGCCATGACACGATCGAGCCGAGGAACGACACCACCAGATCGGCACCGTGCATGTCGTGCAGATGCTGGGTGTGGGTGCTCGACCAGATCACGCCGACGATCAGGTACGGGGTCCCCAGCAGTATTGCCAGGCCCAGTAGTTCGGCAATGGTCAACTGATACTCCAGGAGTGTGCGAATCCTGGCGAGCATGGGCATGCCTTTCGCGCGGGCGCTGCCGGGTTCGAAGCGGCCCACCCGAAGTGATGAGCACCGCACCACGCCCCGGCGCGGGGATCAGACGCATCTATGTTAATGCCGGTTCGTGCGATTTGGTAGTGCTGTCGACCGATCGGCAGCGGTCAGGTGCGACGGTCGACTACGGGATATGCTGCCGGAACAGCACGTTCGATCGGCCCAACTGCTGGGTGAGGTGAACGTCCAAGGCGCAAGTGGAGATTCATTCTTCGGTTGCGGCTTGTCCCGGGAAGCCCTGTCAGCGGCGCTGTCGACCACCCCGAGGCGCAGTACGGGCTGGTGCGGCCGGTCGTCCCAGCACCGTGACCTCCATCAGGCGGCGCACCGTGAGGCTCGCTGCCGCACTGGTGTCGGGGTAGACCAGGCGCCCGATGTCCACCGCGAGTGCGAACGCGGCGTGCACGGCGTAGCGGGCGCGACCAAGGGTGAGTTCCGGGCTGGCCGCGACGGCGAGGCTGGCCCACGATTCGACGGTGGAGCGCTGAATGTTGTAGAGCAGTACCGCGTCTGTGTCGGGCAGGTTGTGACGCTCGGTGTAGTACACGCAGGCCAGTTCGGGGTTGGCGAACGACCGGGTGACATAGGCCTCGATGAGTTGCGCGAGCGCCTGTTCCGGGTCGGCGTTGGCGGCCAGGATGCTGGACAGGTCACCGGAGAGTTGGTCGGCGGCGCGCCGGTAGTAGACCGCCAAAATGGCGGCCTTACCTGGAAAGTACTGATAGATGCTGGCGACCGGTATGCCGACCGCTGCGGCGATGTCTTCCATTCCGGTTTCGCGATAACCGCGCTCGTTGAACAGGCGCATCGATTCGTGCAAGAGCAGTTCATAACTTCCGGCCGCGCTGGTCAGCGTGGATGACCGTGGCTGGTCGGGTCCGCGACCCCGCTGGTTCGGCAACTCGGCTTGCAACACCGCGCTCGCAATATCGGCAAGCGCCGCGCGGATCTCGGCATTACCCAGGCGGGACCGGTGGTCGGTGATGCTGCCGATGACACTCAGGGTCGCCGCCGACAGGATCCAGCGTTGCCGCGACGTCAATTTCGGCCGCAGCCTCATCAGCGGACGCTGCAGGCGACGGTTGATCACTTTGATCTGTTCGGCCAGAGCGCGCTGATCGTCGCCCCGCAGGTAGCGGCCCTCCCACCGATACAGCCCGCCGGCGGTGCGGTTGACGATCGTGGTGTCGATCAGCGCATCGGCGAGCGCGCTGAGTTGTTCCTCGGGATCGCCGTCGGCGGGCAAAGCATCCGCGAACGCCGTAGCGTCGACGAGTTGTTGCCCCAGCGCCAAGAAGACGTCGCGAAACAGGTCGTACTTGCCCTGCGAGTGGCGGTACAACGCGGCTGCGGAGATTCCCACCCGCGCCGCGATGTTCTCCATGCTGACTGCGTGATAGCCCAACTCGCTGAACGCATCGGTGGCGGCGCGGGCGATCTGGACCTTGCGGTCCTTCGGGCGCCGCTTCACCTGATCTGCGGACGAGCGGCTAGCCGACGGCATACAGATCACCGTAGCCGCAGCGGCGGCTGTCCGGGCGATCGGTAGACGACCGGAATCGCGCGGTCGGCGCGCCGACCGCCCGCGACTGTGCGCAGCGCTGTATGCGAGGTCATCAGGTGTCTATCCCCGTTATGCTCCGCCGAATTCCGGACGCAGCACCGAGCCGAGTGCGCTGAGCGGAATGTGCGGCTCGACGGCGCCTCCGTCCATCGACCACTGCTCGGACTGCCCGTACTGGATAGGAGAGTCATGGCCGACCGGATAGTCCGGCATGTACAAGATCAGCTCGTCGGGCGTGAGCGCCCACGCCTTATAACCCCCCGAGAACACCTTGTCCGGTGTCCACCGATCGACGGTGAATGGATAAGTGCCGGGATTGTGCTGCCATGCGGCGCGGTCGAGTGCCTCTTGGACGAACGGCTCGGCCAGCGGCGGAATGGCGGTCAGCGGATCGACACCCGGTTTGGTGATGTCGGCCAACGTTAACCGCCTGCCTCCCGCCATATCGAAGGTGAATGTGCGATAGGCGTTGTTGAACGCCGGGCCGTCGGCGTGGTAGTCCTCGTGGAAGGCCATGGTGAGTGCAGGCCCATGGGCGAACACCTGATAATTCTCCTCGCCCCAACTGTCCTGGACCATCGAAGCGCCCTTGGTGCGCCAGTTGTTCATCAGGTTGCGCAGGTATTCGCGGATGGGCGGCCCGCTGGTGGGGTTCTCGACCAGATCCCCGGGCAGCGCTATCTTGATGTCGCGAACGGCTTTTCGCTCGGACAGCACCGAGGTGTGGCAGTACTGCCCGTCCCAATCGCCGCCGAGATCGCCGCAGAACGACTGCGCCGACGCCGATGCCACCGGTGCGCTCAACATCGCGGTCGTCACCGCCGCCACAGCGACCGAGAGCCGGTTCATCCGCATATCGAAACGTCCTACGGTAATTCGACTTTGCTGGCCAACCAGCGGCCACCGACGTTCTCCATCGTGACCTTCATCCGGCTTCGGTCGACTCGGCCGTCGGGACGCACCGCGTTGCTGACCGTCTGGTCCACCATCAACAACACCACCACCTTGCTTTTCGTTTGCGATTGGATCGCAGAGTCCACCACGGTTCCGTGTGCCGCGGCCTTGTTGTCGATGAGCAACTGCCGAAGCTGGGCGCTGGCTTTGGTGTAGGTGTCCTTGAATTCCCCTGTGGCTCCGTCAAGTACGGCTGTGAAGTTTTGGTCGACCTGGTTGGAATCGATGCTCGTCAGCACCTGGGCATAGTTGACCGCGGTCCGCTGGGCTGCCTGCCCGGCCTGGCTCACGGCGTGCTGATCCCATAGCTTCCAGCCCAGCCCGCCGGCGAGGCCGATCGCCCCCGCGTAGACGGCGACGACGAGCGCGATGCGGGCGTAGCTTTTCCACTGCCGGGCGCCTTTTGCAATTTGCTTGCCCGCACCCACCGGCGCCATCTGCTCTTCGTCAGGCGGCTTCTCGATGTCTTCGCTTGTGCTGCATTCCTGGTCGGCGGTGACCGTCACGGTGGTGCCTCCTTGCTTTCTCGAATGCTCGTGTATTCAGTGGGGCGGCTCTATCGGCAGCACCGGACCGCCGTACGGCGTGGGAATGGTGAAGCGCCCCTTCGGGGTTGGATCCGCCGTTTGACCGAGGTCGGCGCCGGGCGGTGGCCCCGCGGTGTCGTCACCACCCGGTCGGGGCGTATTCTTGGCGCCTCGCACCAATACCTGGGGGTCGTCGTCTCGGCAGTAGGTGTACAGGAAGGGTTCGGGGTAGTCCGCCGATGACGACGGCCGCCGCGGGGTGCCGTAGTCGCATGTGTAGCGCGGGTAGATGTCGGCGGTCGCCCACAGTCCATGCTCGTGCATGGTGGTCATCAGGGCCTCGAGTGTCGAGCCGCGATAGTCCGGAAAGACCGCGTTCAGCGCCGGGACACGCAGGTAGACGATTCGGGCAGTGGTCACCAGATTGGCCAGCAGCCCGACCATGGTGTCGGAGTTGTCGTCGAACAGGTTGTCCACCGCGGACAGGGCGTGCGGGGTCTGACCGACGAATTTGCGGTAGCCATGGTCCATCTTGTTCACGCCGGTCATGAGATCGCCGACATTGCGCGACGTCGCACCGAGGCCGGCATTCTTGTCGGAGAGGGTGGTCAGCACCACCCGGCTGGTCTTGAGCATGCTCACCGTCTGCGGCAGCACCGGGTCGATCGTCGACAGCAGGAAGGTGGAGCCGTCGATGATGTCGGTCAGCTTCTGCGGGCCCTCCGTGCTCAAACTCAGTTCCCGCTTGACGATTTCGAGCTTCTTCGGGTCGGTTTGGGCCAGCAGCCCATCGGCGTCGGCGAGCACTTGTGAGAGCGGGGTGGGCGTGGCGGTGTGTTGTGGGCCGATCACGCTGCCGTTCGACAGGAACGGGCCGCTGTTGGATGCAGGCTCGAAATCGACGTACTGCTCGCCGGCCGGGGACAACCCGGACACCCGTACCGGGCTGGCGGCGGGGATCTTGGTATCGGCATCGATGTTGGCGATGACCTCGACACCAGTGGGTGTGGGCCTCAGCGATTGAATCCGCCCGACCCGGATTCCGCGGACCGATACGTCCTGGTTGGCCAGTAGCCCACCGGATTCGGGTAGCCGGATGGTGACCCGGTAGGTCGATTCCAGGGGATTGATCCGTAGCGCTCCGAGCGCCAGGTAGGCGATGCCGACCACCAGGGTCAGCACCAGCGCGAGCCCGGATAGCCAGGCGCGCTGGCGGTGGCCGGCTCTGACGGCGCCGACGATGAGTCCGCCGACGGTGTCGATCATCGCGGCGGCTCCGGGATCATGGGATCCGGTGGAGCCTCCCCGGCGGGTGCGGGCGGAAGCGGCGGACCGACCGGCGTCCAAGGGCTTTGGCCCATCGGTGTCTGGGGCCCGCGGCCCACGACCCGTTCTTGCAGGCGCCACAGGACGTATTTAATCGACCCGATCATGTAGTTCCAGTCACGGCGCATGGGCCCGTGAAATGCCGGATCGCCCTTGAATCCTCCGGTTTCCGCCCCGGTACCCGGCCGCGATCCCATGACCAGCCGATCGAAGCTGCCGCGCACCGAAATCGCGTCGCTGGGAGTGGCTTTCACGAACGGGGGGATCAACCTGTTGAGGCCTGCGAGGCTGGTATCGGGGCTCAACACGACGTCATTCCACGCGGCGGCGACGGTGTTGGCGTCCTTGATGACGCTGCGGCCAGTCTTGTCGGTGCCGGCGATCGTCGGGAATTTGGACAGCTGATGGGTCGTGGCACCAAGCTCGTCGACCACGTCGGCGATTTCGTCGGCATTGCTGGACAACACGTTGGTGGCCGGGCCGACGGCTTGCAGAATGTCGGTGAGTGCCTGGTTCTTCTGATCCAGCCGGTCGGCGAGTCCGGCCGTCTCGGTCACCGCCGCGTCAATCTGCTCGGAGCGCGAATTGAGCTTGCTCAGAAGCAGATTGGTCCGGTTGATCAGGTCGCCGAACGCGCGTCCCTGGTCGCCGGTCGCCTTGCCCGCGCCGTTGACGATTTTGGTGAAGCTGCGGACCGCGCCGCCGTTGACCAGCAGCGCGGCCGAGCTCAGGACGCTTTCCACGGTAGCCGCGGCGCGGGTGGCCGGCAGGCCGATCGTGTCGCCGCTTTTCAGCAGCGGCGCGCGGGAGTCCATCGGGGTCGGTGGCTTGATCGCGACGAACACGTCGCCGAGCGGTGTCGCCGACCGTAGCTCCGCGGTGCTGCCGACGGGGACCCGGACGCCGTCCATGATTCGCAGGGTGGTGACGGCGGTGTAGTCGCGCGCGACCATCGATTCGAGCTGTCCGACGTCGGCACCGGCGAGTTTGACTTTCGCGTGGGCTGGAAGGTTCAGCGCGTTGGAGAAGATGGCGTTGAGTAGATATCCGACGTTGCCGATTCCCGGTGCCGGCAGCGGCAGGCTGGACAACCCGTTGGTGGCGCAACCGGAACTGACCATGACTGCGCTGAGCGCCAGTGCCAACGTTTTGTTCTTGACCACGTTCATCGCTACTGTCCCATCGCCGAGAGACCGTCGAGAATGTAGGTCAGGCCGAAGTCGGGTCCGTAGTCTTGCAGTGTGCCTGTGCTGCAGCCGAGTTGGCGCAAATGCATGAGGTTGCAGAGTTCCTTGGCGGACTGGCTGTCGGTGAGGGCCTTGTCGAGCAGCCCGTGCACACGTATCGCTCCGTTGTTCTGATCGACTGTGTTGTACAGGTTCTCCAGTGTCATGGGGAGTACGTCAAGCATTTCGGACACTCCGCGCTGATCCTCGACGATCGTCTTGGCGACGGTGTCGCCGTTATGCACCGCCTGCTTGAGGTTGTCCCGGTTCTGCTCGAGCAGCGTGGTGATTTCCTCGAGGATTCGGTTGATGGTGCGTCCAGTGGTACCGGCGCCGAACTGCTCGTCGGCAAGCATCTGACTGAGTTGGCGTGTCGTCGAACCGAATTGACGCACCTTGGTGTCGTTACGGGCGGCGGCCTCCGTTATCGAGCTGAGGTCGGTGATGATCGTGGTCAACTGCTCGCGGGTGGTCCCACCACGCTCAGAGCTCAGCCGCAGCGCGTTGGATAGCTGGTCGAGAGCAGACAGGATTTTCTTGCCGTTGCCATCGGTGATGGCTACCGCGGAGTCACTCAGGTCGGCCACGGGGCCCCCGCCCTTTCCGTCCCCCTTCAGCGATTTGGAAACCTTGTCGAGCATGTCGAGCACGCGGTCGAAAGCCACCGGGGTCTTGGTTCGGGTGAGACCGATCGTGTCGTGGTTCTTCAGCACCGGGCCGCTCCGGTAGGGCGGGGTCAGTTCCACCTGCCGGTCGGTGAGGATGGAGGTGGTTATGGTGACCGCGCGGGCGGCCGCCGGGATCTTGACTTTCTTGTCCACGGTCAACTCGGCTTCCACGTAGCTGCCTTTGGACGTGACCTTGCTGACCTTGCCCACCGGCATTCCCAGCACCGCCACCACATTGCCTTCGTAAAGCCCCGCGGCGCTGTCGAATTGCGCGGTTACCGTCATGGTGTCCAAGCGTGACTTCACGTAGTGGCCGGCCAACCCGATGGCGACGGCGGCCAGCGCCGCGACCGCGGCGCCCACGGCGATGAGTTTGCGCGTGCCGGAGGTCATTTGCAGTCCTTGAAATACTGGATCATTTTGAACTCTTTGGCGCGACCGCTGATGGCACACATCCATGAATCGATGGCGAGACCGTTGGGAAGGTTGAACTCGACGACCGGCCCGTAGCCGGTGGCGTTGGTCAGACCCCGCAGCGTCACCGGGGCGACCTGCAGGAGGTTGCGCAGCAAGTCGTCGTGTTGGCCGACCATGTTCGTCAGCTGGTGCAGGTTCGCGAACAGCTCGTCGAGCAGCGGCCGGTTGTTGACAACGATCTTGTCGAGCTGGTCGACAAGATCCGTCAGCCCGGCGAACATGCCGTGGAAGGTGGCCTCGCGGGCCACCAGGTGCCCGAGCAGATCCTGTCCCTGATCCATCAGATGCCCGATGTTGGTCTGCTGACGCCGCAGGGTATTGACCACTCGCTGAGTGCTTTTCAGTAATGTGCCGAGTTGGCCTCGCCGATCGGCGGTGATGGTCGACAGTGTCTGCAGATTCGCGACGGCCTGCGGTATCAGTGGTGGCACGCCGCCAAGTTGCTTGCCCAGCACCGCGAGTGACTGCGCGAACTGGTCGGAATCGACCTGCTCGAATGTGGTGGTGGCGTCTTCGAGTAGTGACTGCAGGTCGTAGGGCACCTCGGTATGGGTCAGGCTTATCGTCTTGGCAGGCAGGGAACCCGAGCCGCCCGGCACCAGCTCGAGATAGCGCGAACCCAGGATGGTCATCACCTTGATCACCGCTCGGGTGTCCTTGCCGAGGAGGACGTTGTCGCGCACGGTCAACCCGGCCTCGACGTGGTCACCATCGAGCTTCATGCTGGTGACGTGTCCGACCTCGATGCCGGCGATGGTGATGGGGTTGCCGGGTCGCAGCGTTGCGGCTTGCAGGAATTCGGCGGTGTAGCGGGTGTAGCCGATACCGAGCAGCTTGATTCCCAACGACACCGCGACGAGCACGGCGACCACCACCAGTCCCGCCAGCCCCAGCCAGGTCCTGTTGTATGACTCCAGCGGGCGACGCCGCGACCACCGGGCCTTGAGAGAGTCAGCCATTCGCCATGTTCCTGCATCGCGGGGTATGCCACCCCATGTTCTTGGTGGTGATCGGATAGGCGTTCCCCGGTGTGGCCGCGTTGACGATGAATGTCGTGATGTCGTTGAGCCCGGGGAAGAAGCCAGTGGCGTTCAGGTCGCACGCGTAGGCATTGCCGTAGGAACCCTCGCTGACCGCTCGCGCGAAACCCTTGAGTAGCAGCGGAAGGTTGTCCCCGGTAAAGGCCAGCTGGGTTTCGATGCCGACCATGTGCTTGCTGAACCCGGGTTCTCGGGTGATGAGGTCGTTCAACGACGGATCCACGTCGTCGGCGATCGCCGAGAGCCGACGGGTCACTCGAGCGATCGAGCCCACCGAGTCCTGCAATGACGCACGGCGGTCGTCGAAATTGGCTACCGCATCACGTGTTTGGTCGAGCGCGTGATCAAGGTCGTCGTTTTGCCGGGCGACGGTGTCGGTGACCTTGGTCAGGCTGCCGATGAGGTCGCCCAGGGATTGATCGCGCGCGGACAACGTTCGGGTGATCGTCGACGTCTGCTCCACCAGCAGCGGGATGGACGCCTGATCACCCTGCAGCGACTGCAGCACGCCCTTGGTCAGGTCGTCCGCGTCCTTGGCATTGAGCAAGGTGAACAGCGGCTCGAAACCGTTGAGCAACTTACCGACATCGAAGGACGGGTCGGTCTGCTGCACCGGTATCACGCTTCCGGCGGGGAGCAGGCCCCGGTTGCCGATTTCGCCCAGTGACAAGCCCAGGTACCGCTGCCCGATGATGTTCTGGTAGGTGACCGACGCGACCGTGTTGCCGTACAAGTGCTGCTCGTTTTCGACGATGAACGAGACCTTCGCCAATTTGCCGGTGAGTTCTACGTTTTCGACGCGGCCAACCCGCACGCCGGCCATCCGGACGTCATCGCCGACGCGCAACCCGTACACGTCGGTGAACATCGCCGCGTAGCCAGTGGTCGGTCCGGCCACGTCTCGCCGCAGGGTGGCATAGACCATCCACGTCACGGCGATGGCGAGCGCCATGAACACCGACAGACCGATCAGCGGACCCCGCACTTTCATTTCGGCCCACCCGCAGGTTGCTGAAGGGGCTTCAGCGAGACCGCCGTGCCGCGTGCCACCGGCCCGAGCAACAGCTGCGTCGCCACCGACGCCGACCGTCCCTGGCCGGTGATCCAACCCAGCTGGTCGCGCTCGTGTTGACTGCCAACCGGACCGACGTTGCCGCCGTACCCCGATGGTGCGACCGCACCGGGCGGTCCGCTTGGTGCCGGCGGCGGACCCGCAGGGGGTGGCGCGTCGTCGGGATCGGCGGTTCCCGGGACTCGGGGAGCCGGGCCGGTCGGCCACGGCCACCACGGCAACGGTGGATTGGGATCTTGCAGGCTCGGGTTGGGGTTGTACAGCGGCGGCCCGACGGGAACGAGGTTGTTGTCGGGCCCTATCTGGGTTCCCGCAGGCGGCGCCAAATCCGCGGGCGGGTGGTAGTTCTGCGGCAGCAGAACCTCGGGCAGGTCGGGGCGCACCGCGATCGTCGGGGCGGTATAGCAACTCGGTCCGAGTAGCTGGCCGTAACGCGGGCAGTCGGCACGCGTGTAGGTGTAGGTCGGCGTCAGTGCCAGATTGACCCGCATGTTTCCCGTGTCGAGTTCGGGATCCCATACCTCTTCGAAGAACTTGTCGGACAACCGGTTCAACCTGGTGAAGATGGGCACGAACTTGTCGCTGTGCAGCGCGAACACGCCCAGCACGGGCGTAAGGTTCTGCGTCATCTCGATCAGCTGATCGGTGTGGTTGTCGAACGCTTGGCGGCTCACCCCGAAAGTGTGGTGCGAACCGGTGACGAGAGACCGGAACTGCTCGCGCTTTTCGGCCAGGGTCTGCATCGGTTTGACCGCGTCATGCAGGACGTCGACAAGGTCGGGCGCTGTGGACTGCAGGCCCCGGGTGGCATCCAGCAGCGCGGACACTGTGGACGGCCCGGGGTCGGTGGTAACGATGCCGTTGAGCTCATCGAGCACCCGCGTCATCTGCGCACCGGCGGCGAGCAGCGCGCCGCGCCGGTTATCGGTGGCGGTCGCGACCGCGGCCAGTATTCCGACGCTGTGGTCTTCGCGGCCCCGGCCGGTCGCGGCGAGGATGTCCCGCAGCTTGCTGATCGTGGTCTGGAAGATCACCGTCGAGAGCTGCGAGTCTTCAGGAATGCGTGCCCCGCTGCGGATGCTCGAACTCGGACGTCCGTCGACGAGTTGCACCGATGAGACCGCGAACACGTTACTGGGCACCACCCGCGCGGTTACCGCACCCGGAATCTCCTTGGCGTACTCGGGTTTGAGGTTGATGTGCACGTAGTTGGGTTTGCCGTAGGCCGCCGGGATGACGTTGTCGACGGTGCCGACGAGCAGCCCGTGATACTTCACATCGGAGCGGGCTGGCAATCCGTCGCCCACGTTCGTCAGCTCGGCGACCACGCGGATGTAGTCGTTGAGCCGGCCGGTGGACTTCAGCAGCAGGCTGCCCGTGACCAGTCCCGCTATCAGCAGCACCGCGACGCCCATGGCGAGCAGCTGGTGGTCGGAAGGGCCCCGCCCGTCGAAGTCCAATGAATTCGGCATTCAGCCACCGAATCTCGCGCCGGCGTCGATGCTCCACAGCGCCATCGTGAGCAGCATGTTGACCATGATCACCACGGTGATGCTCGCCCGCATCGCATGCCCGGCGGCTACCCCGACGCCCTCGGGGCCGCCGGAGGCATAGAAGCCGTAGTAGCACTGCACGGTGGACGAAAGCCAGACGAAGACAACACACTTGACCACCGAGTAGGCAATATCCTTGGCGCTCAGCATCATCGTGAAGTAGTGCAGGTAGGGCCCGACGGACCCGCCACTGATCACCTCGGCGACAACCTGACACGTCAGATAGGTCACGGCCAGGCAGGCGATGTAGAGCGGGATCACGGCGATGACGGAGGCCATGAGCCGCGTCGTGACCAGGTACGGAATGGGGCGGATGGCCAACGATTCCAGCGCATCGATCTCTTCGGCGATACGCATGGCACCCAGCTGCGCGGTGAACCTGCACCCGGCCTGCATCGCGAAAGCCAGCGACGCCATGATCGGCGCCAGCTCACGAGTGTTGACCAGCGAGGAGATGATGCCGGTGGCCGGGCCCAGGCCGAGGAGATTGAGGAAGTTATAACCCTCCACGGCGACCAGTGCGCCCGCGGTGAATCCGAGCACCACCGCGACGCCCGCCGTGCCGCCGCCGACGACGATCGAGCCATTACCCCACGCGATATTCGACAGCAATCGCAGGAATTCCGTGCGGTATTGGCGCAGCACGGAGGGGACGGCGAGCACGGCCCGCACGAAGAACAGCAGCATGTGTCCCAACCGCATGGTCGGAGCGGCCGCCGCCCGATAGGCGCCGACGATCGGGCGGGCCAGCGTGGGGACGTAGGTGGATGCCGTCATGTCACAGCCCCGTCCTGGGGTACAGCGCGTTATACAGTTCGCTGATCCCGACATTGACGACCATCAACACCAGGATCGATTCCACCACCGCGGCGTTCACCGAGTTCGCGACTCCCGCCGGGCCGCCCTTGGTGAATAGCCCTTTCTGGCACGCGATTACCGCCACGATCGCGCCATAGATCACGGCTTTGAGCAGCGCGACGACCATGTCCTCCGTGGTGGCGAACGACGAGAACGTCGCCACGAAACTTCCCGGCGCGCCGCGCTGGAAATAGACGTTGAAGAGGTAGCTGGCCAAAAACCCCACGAAGCAGGTGATTCCGGTCAGGGCGACACCGACCATGATGGCCGCGGCGAAGCGGGGCACCACCAAGCGACGAATCACCGAGACTCCCATGACCTCCATGGCGTCAGTCTCCTCGCGCATGGTGCGGGAACCGAGGTCGGCGGTGATGGCCGAGCCGACGGCGGATGCCATGAGCACCGCGGCCACCAGCGACGCGGCCTGCCGGATCACCGCGAGTCCACTGGCCGCCCCGGCGAGTGAAGTGGCGCCGACTTGGTTGGCCAGCAGGGCGAACTGGATGGAAAGGGTCACCCCGATCGGCAGCGCCACCAACACCGTCGGCAGCACCGCCGTGGCGGCCATGAACGCGCCCTGGCGGATGAACTCCGCCCATTGGAACCGCCCGGTGAACAGGTCGACCATGCAGTACTCGATGGTGCGTATCGCGAGGATGTACTGCTCACCGAGGGTGTTGAGTGACGCCAGGGGGTGCCGCACGACGTATCCCGTGGACCACTCTTGGATAGTGGCCACACTGTCGGGCGCTCGGTCGCCGTTGAGCGAGCGGTCGTTCCGGGCGGTCATCGCCGGATGCGACCCAAGGTAACCACGCGCAGGTACCGATGTTTCTCGGTGAACGTTCGTTGTGCCCCCACGGGCGGCTATGTTAACCGCTGCTCAGCTTCTGCGGAAGGTCCTGGTGAACAAACTGGGCCGCACCACTGGCCGCAAGGGCGCTTATGCACGCGAGATGACTGGTGGTCATTACACTGTTTACCTGGTAGCAGCTACTTGACGCGTTGCCGACTTCGCGAGAAGATCGCCTATTGAGGCTCTGATGTTAATGACTATTTCGGCGGCGAGATTGACGGTTCGGTATTCGGTGGCGGCGGGATACCGTACTTCTCGGGGAAGATCGGATGAATCTGACGAGGTTGCGACGGGCAGGTAGCGGTGTCGTGGGAGCCGGACCGGCACTCGCGGCCGCCATCGTGCTCGCCGGCCAGGCCGCCGCCGATCCGGGTCAGCCCCCGCCACCGTTGCCGGTGTTCACGCCGGCGCCCAGCGATTGGTCACCGAACTTCGACATCTGGCCCTACAACACATTCACGGCACGCGTGACGCCGGAGATGATCGGCGGAATGTCGGACTCCTGCCAATGGTTCAAATCGCAATTCGATCCGCTGATGGGCCAGATCAACGACTTCAACCGGTACCTCGGTGACCAGCATGACGACTACTCGGTCGGTGGCGTGGGGGGGAATGCTCGCGCCGTGGTCGCCAACATCGACCAGTCGACGGCCTTTCTGGCACCTCGGGTGAAGCCACTGATCATCACCAATCAACCCGACAACTTCGGGCCGTATTCGCCGGTGTACGGCGGTGAATCGATGACCCACTTGGCATTTCAGCTATCGCGGATCAGCGACAGCATCAAGAGAAAGGATCCGTCAGGAGTCACCCACGCGAACATCCTCTCAGCCACCGGCTGGGCGAACGCGCTTCGTGACTCCGGCGCATGCAACTGATGAACTCTCGCCCATCGCTACGCACAGTCGGCAACCCAGGAACATGGTTGGTGAATCGCTTCCGCGTCGCCGCGGAAGGTATCGGAGATGAACTGCCGCGCCCACCAGCACCCGAGACGGCAGAAACCGATGGGGCCGAGGACGATACGGCGCCGGATGACGCTGCGCCCGAGACCGACCGCGACGCCACAGACACAGCCGAGCCCGACGAGGTGCCGGACGAGGGCGAGGACGTCACCGACGATGTGCTCCCCGATGGCCGAAAGGGGCGCCGCAGCAACGTCGCTCGCTGGGCGGCGGCCGGAGTGCTTGCCGCGGTGCTCGCGGGTGCGGGCTATGAGGGCTGGCTGGTGTTTCAACATCACCAGAAGGACGTTGCCGCAGCGCAGGCACTCGATGCCGCAAAGAAGTACATCATCACGTTGACCAGTGTGGACACCAATGCGATCGATAAGAACTTCACCGATGTCCTCGACGGCTCCACCGGTGAGTTCAAGGACATGTACACCAAATCCAGTGCCCAGCTGCGTCAGACGCTCATCGACAACAAGGCAGCGGCGCATGGCAGTGTGATCGACGCCGCCGTCCAGTCGGCCACCGAAGACAAGGTGGACGTCGTGCTGTTCGTCGATCAGTCGGTGAGCAATGGGGCCGCGCCCGCGCCGCAGCTGGACCGCAGCCGAGTCAAGATGACCATGGAAAAGGTGGACGGCCGCTGGCTGGCCAGCAAGGTTGAGCTGCCGTAGAACCGTTGCGTCACAGGCGGTGCGATCAGGACCGCGAGGCCCTCACCCCGGGCGGCTATCGGGTGTATGCCGCGAGCGCGGCGTCGAGGGACTGATCGGATAGCCGGGACCAGGGCAGCGGCTCGGGCGGAGCCGGGGGCGGATCGACCAACCGGCGATGCCACCAGCCGACATCCCACCACGTTTCGTGCTTGAAGCCCACGCCGTAAAAGACGCCAACCGGTGTGAAACCCAACGCTTCGTGCAGCCCTACGCTGCCGGGATTGGGTAGCGCGATACCCGCGTAGGCGTTGATGTAGCCCTGCGCGACAAGCACATTGAACAGCGCGGTGTAGAGCCGGCGGCCATGCCCTTGGCGGTGCATCGATTCGTCCAGGTACAGCGACACATCGGCAGACCAGCGGTAGGCCTCGCGCGCCCGGTGCGGGCTCGCATAGGCAAACCCCTTGACGCACTCGTCATCGGCGACAACCAGCCAGGGCAAATACGCGAGCGTTGTGGTGATCCTGGACCGCATCTCTTCGGCATCGGGGGGCGTCGTCTCGAAGGAAATCGCGGTATCGCGCACATAGGGCAGATAGATTTCGGCCACCGCTCCGGCATCCTCCGGTGTCGCCATTCGCACCCTCATGACCACACAACGCTAGTCGGACGGCGATGATCAGGAAAACAATTTATCCATGAGTGCTTCAGCGAGCCGTCGGTGGGTGGTGTTCTGGGAGGCGGCGAGCTGCCAACGGCCGTTCGTGCGCACGGCGACACTGGTGTTCACGCGAGCGCTGCGCCGGTTACGCCGTCGCGGCCCTTTGATCACCGACGCGTTCGCGTGGACCAGCGCGACATCGGGGGCCAGAAATCGGACCTCGGTGATGTCAATCAGCAGCCGTGTTCCCTTGAGGAGCCTTCGGAACAGCGGAACATACGATGACGCGATCGCGTCGCGCCCCGTGTAATGGCTGCCCAGAAAGGTGATGTAGTGGGCGTCGCCGGTGAACACGGCGGCGTAGGCCGCTGGATCGCCTGCGGCCCAGCCTTTTACCTGCTGATCGATGAGCGCACGAATGGCTTGTTCGTCGGCTCGCCGGTCGCCGCTTGTCATCATGCCTCCCGCAGTCGCATCACTATAGCGGCCGGTTAGGCGATGTCGGGACTGATCATCGAGGCGATCGTGCTGCGCGGCACCGATACTTGGGTGGCCTCCATCGCCGGCTGCAGTGCGTTTTGGTCGAAGAAGAACACGATCGCGTCATTGGTGATCGCGAAACTCTGATAGTTCGCCGGCTGGAGCCCGGTGGCCGGCGGGATCGACACGGCCGCCCGATAGCGGTCGGCCAGGGTCTTCTGCACGATAGGCAAGATGGCCTGCAGCGGTTGGGTTCCCGGCTGGAATAAGGAATCGAAGTTGATCGGCTGCTGATTGGCCAGGTTGTAGCTGAAGGACTTGTACCAGACCAATGGGTGAGCGGCGCCGAGGTTCTGATAGATCTCGGTGACCACCGATCGGGTGCCCGTCGCTTGGGGGCCGGAGCTGTATCGCGTGCCGGTAACCTTCAGTGCGGTCGGCGATTTCAACGCATTCAACGGCCCGCGGGCGTTGCCGAAATCATCGTCGACCTTGGTCAGATAACCGATCATCGCCTGCTCATCGGGGTAGTTGGCCGGAAAGACCATGCTGATGTCCGAAAATGGGCCCGAGGCATCGAAGTGGCACATTTGATTCGCATCGACGCTCGCCGGATTGCACAATTGCGCGTCCGCGCGGGCCACCGCGGGGCTGATGAACGCGGCCGCCGTCGTAAGGACCGCCACCGCTACCCACCGTGAGCCGATACGCCGCCCGCTGTCCGAGTTCACCACGCCTCCGTTGACTATTCCGCAGGGTGCATTGTCACAGATCGGCTGCGGCGGATGAGCGGACGGTGGACAAGCCTATCGGAGGGGCCTCCACGCCGGCGACGGTCGGGATCTCATCGCGGTGCGCCCTGCAGTTCGACCAGCGGCAGCGTGGCGGCGGGCGCGCTCGCCCTCGCTCGGCGCCGGCCGGATGCACGGGTATTGATCCAGCATGCGAGTCCGCCCAACACCAGACCGACCGCAATGCCTTCGTCTGGACGCTGGCCCAGGATGATCCACGACAGCACTCCCGCCACCGCGGGGATAACGGCGAACAGCATCGCCACCGCCGTCGCGCCGTGGGTGTTGATTGCCCGCACATAGAGGCTCACCGCCAGCGTGGCATTCAACAACACCATCCCGCTGACCGCGATCATCGCCTTGACGCCATCGTGCACCGCGAACGGCGTGACTATCGCGAGTGCCGCCGCGGGTATCAACCCCACGGCATTCTGCATGGCACTCATCACCCGGAAGTCGACACCGGTGCAGAATCGCTGTTGATAGACACCGCCTGCCGAAAGGCCAAGCAGCCCAACGACAAGCAACACGATTACCGGGTCGGCGCCACGGGCGCTCATCAGCCTGTGCGAGCAGGCGGCCAGCACCGCGACGACGCCGAACACCAGCGCAACCACGCGCAACGGACCGAGCGGTTCCCGAAGGAACATCGCCGCCAGGATGGCGGTGGCCACCGGATTCATTGCGATCACGACCGCGCACAGCACCGCGGGCGCTCCGAGCTGAACGGCCTCGTACAGGCAGCAGAACTGCACGCCCTGGATCAGCAGGCCGGTCACCAGAACGTGGCCGAACTGCGCTCCCCGCGGCCAGCGGGCCTTGGCCAGCAGCGACCAGATCGCCAGAATCATTGCGGCCAAACTGAACCGCAGCACCAGGGCGGCCATCGGCGTCATTGCCGTTACCGCCAGCGTGCCAATGGGATATCCGAGCGCATAGAAGAACGTCACCGCCATGGCGGTGGTCGCAGGCATGCGCGGCAAAGACATGCCACCCATGCTGTCGTGATCGATCGACGCAGTCCAACGATTATTGACGATCACGAATGATCGCGCCATCTTATCGGATTAGTTACCAGTAACGGTGATCCGAGCGGCGACGTCGATGATTGATTAGTCGCACTGATCGGATTACAGTGCGGCTATGGCCCAGGTGCTCGATATCGCGCCGCTGCGCAGCCTTGTCGCCATCGCCGACTGCGGCGGCTTCCACCGTGCCGCCGCTGCCCTGCACCTGAGCCAATCCGCGGTCAGCCAGCATCTGCGCCGGATCGAAGCCGTGGTCGGCGAACCGATAGTGCGACGCTCGGGACGCGGGGTCGTCTTCACCGAGGTCGGCCAGAAGGCACTGCGGCATGCCCGCACGATATTGGCCGCACACGACACCGCGCTCGACGACCTGGGCGCGACCGAACACAAGGTCCTGACCATCGGCGCCACCGAACACGGCGCCGATGTGATGCTGGCCGGCTTGTCCCGGGTGTTGCGTGAGCGACTCCCCGACCTGCGGGTGCGTTTCCGGCTCGACCGCAACGTGTCGCTGGCCGACTCGATCGATCGCGGTTTGGTCGATCTGGCCATCATGCTGGACGGGTCGGGTCTGGATCGCGCCAACGCGTCGGGATTGGTCCAGCTGCAATGGGTTTCAGCGCGCACACTGACGTTCTCACCACGAGAGCCGCTGCCGCTGGTGATTTTCGCCGAGCCGTGCACATTGCGCGAGCCGGCCTTCGCGATTCTGGAAAGCCAACACATCGAGTACGAGATTGCCGCCGAGTGCGGCGATTTGTCCGGCCTCTACGCGGCGGTGCGATCGGGACTCGGCGTGGCACTGTTGCCGATGATCGGCAAGTTCCCCGACGGGCTCAGCCCGGCCGAAGGACTGCCGTCCGCCAATAGCGCCTCGATACTGGTCCGCGGTCGCACCGGCGTCGACCCCGACCTGCTGGGCACTGTCGACAGCGCGGTACGCGACTTACTAGCCGCCGCAACCTGATCCGGCAGTCCGGCGTCGAACCGCTTCATCGCTTCCTGACGTCGCGCCCGCCGTCTGGGGCCTGCACCGCGGGAAGAACCAGCGTATCTATCACCTGCCGGACGAAATTCGCGTCGACGCTCTGTCCGCTGATAACGCGTAATAGACCCATTGCGGTCAGGACGTCGGCGATCAATGACCAGTCGCGGGTAGCGGAGATTTCGCCGCGGTCTGCGGCTCGACCCAACACGGCCGACAGCACGCGTCTGCCCTTGAACAGGATCAGGTCATTGAGCGCGGTGGCGAGTTCGGGATCGTGCGCAGCCTCCAAGGCGACACGCAGCACAAGGTCGTTGGTGATCAGGGCGTTGTCATTGCGCTTGGCGCGCTTGACGACGGCGTCGAGGTCGCCTACCAGACTGCCGGTGTCAGGGGCGTCGTCCCTGAGCAAATCGGGCCGCCAGTAGACGAGAGCGTCGGTCATCAGGGCGGCTTTTGATGACCACCGCCGATAGATTGCAGCCTTTCCGACGCCGGCCTGTGCCGCTATGTCGTTCATGTTCGCCGCGTCATACCCGTACTCGGCCAGAGCCGCCAACGCGGCGTCAAGGATCGCGGGATCGCGGGATCGGTCCAGCCGCCCTTCGGTGCGCTGGCGAAGTTTCGATTCGGGTTCTGCCATGGGTCCAGGCCTGTCCACTAACAACGTCGTTGTCGACAGCTTGGCAGACGGGCCGATGCGTTTCACCTTGCCGTCAGTTGTGGGATCGGTGCGGTGTGCACATCGTCGTCCCGATCTTGTCGATTTTTCTGCCTGGTCATGCGGATGGTGTTGATCGGCCACCAGAACCAGTGCCCAAGTGCGGCGGCGATCGAGGGTGTCATGAAGGAGCGCACGATCAGGGTGTCAACGAGCAGGCCCAAACCGATCGTGGTGCCGAGTTGTCCGATCACCCGCAGCTCGCTGACGATCATCGAGGCCATGGTGAAGGCGAACACCAGCCCGGCGGCGGTGACGACCCGGCCGGAGGCACCCATGCCGCGGATGATGCCGGTGTTGAGCCCGGCGGGAATTTCCTCCTTGAGTCGGGAGACCAGCAGCAGGTTGTAGTCCGATCCCACGGCCAGCAGGATGACGACCGACAGCGGCAGCACGATCCATTGCACGCCAAGCCCGATGAGGTCTTGCCACAACAGGACGGAGAGGCCGCAGGCGGTGCCCAGCGACGCGGCCACCGTGCCGACGATGACCAATGCGGCGACCACGCTGCGGGTGATGATCAACATGATTCCGAAGATCAAGATCAGGCAGGAGATGCCGGCGACCAGCAGGTCGATGATGACGCCTTCCTGCATGTCGCTGTACATCGAGGCGGTCCCGGCCAGGTACACCTTCGAGCTCTCCAGCGGAGTTCCCTTGATGGCGTCGGCGACCGCGTCCTTGACGCCGGCGACGTGCTTGATTCCCTCCACCGAAGCGGGGTCACCCTGGTGAGTGATGATGAACCGCACTGCGGTGCCGTCGGGCGACACGAACATCTTCAGTCCGCGTTTGAAGTCGGGGTTCTTGAAGACTTCCGGCGGCAGGTAGAACGAGTCGTCGTTCTTGGCTTCGTCGAAGTACTGCCCCATGAGGGTTGAGCCCTCGGCTCCCTCCTGCTGGTGGGCCTGGATGCCGGCCATAGTGCTGTGGGTCGACAGCATGAAGTTGCGCATCGTCTTCATCGAGTCGATGGTCTTCGGGAAGTCGGCCAGTAGCTGCGGCATCAGGCGGTCCAAATGGTCGAGATCGACTGTGAGCCCGGATATTTGGTCAGAGAGCTCGTCGATGCCGTCGAGCGCATCGAAAAGGGAACGCAGCGACCAGCAGACCGGGATGTCGAAGCAGTGCTTTTCCCAATAGAAGTAGCTTCTGATGGGTCGGAAGAAATCATCGAAGTCGGCGATATGGTCTCGCAGTTCGTTCGTGGTGTCGACCATCTCGTGCGTCCTGCCGACCATGCTGTGCGTGGTCGCCGTAAGCTTTTTCATCACGCCGTACATGTGTTCCATGACGGCGATCGTTTTGTCCAATTCGTCTGCTTGCTCGAGCATGTTGGCCATCGTGTCGTTCATGAACTTGGCGGTTTGCAGCGTGCCCGAGTTTTGCATCGCGATCTGGAACGGAATGGAGCTGTGCTCGATCGGCGCACCCAAGGGCCTGGTGATCGTCTGGACTCGCTCGATACCGCGAAGATGGAAGACACTCTTGGCGATTCGGTCGATAACGAGCATGTCCGCTGGGTCACGTAGATCATGATCGGCCTCGACCATCAGCAGCTCCGGGTTCATCCGCGCTTGCGAGAAGTGCCGCTCGGCCGCTGTCATCGCGGCATTCGCGGGCATATCGCTGGGGGTGAACTTCTGGTCGTCGTAGTTCGGCACGTAGGTCAGCAGGCTGATAAATCCGATCACCGCGATAGCGGCGGTGACGACGATGATCGGCTTGGGCCAGCGCACCACCGCGGTACCCACTTTGCGCCAGCCACGCTCGTCGACCGCGCGTTTGGGATCGAACAAACCGAAGTGTGACCCGACCGCGAGCACCGCCGGCGCGAGCGTCAGTGCGGCGAAGACGATCACCAGCAGCGCAATGGCACAAGGCAATCCCATGGTCTGGAAGTACGGCAACCGGCATGCCGTCAGACACAGACAGGCACCCGCGATGGTCAGACCCGAGCCCAGGATGACATGCGAAACACCGTGATAGGCCGTGTAGAACGCCTCCTCGCGGTTCTGGCCGATCGATCGTGCCTCGTGATAGCGGCCGAGCAGGAAGATGACATAGTCGGTTCCCGCGGCGATGCTGAGCATGGTGATCATGCTGACCGCGTACGGGGTCAGGCCGATAATGTTCAGATTGCCCGCCGTGGCCGCAACGCCCTGCGCCGCAAAGAGTTCGATGCCGATGACCACCAGGCACAGGATGGTCGTGACGATCGACCGATAGACCAGCAGCAGCATGATGAAGATGACGCCGATGGAAACCAGCGCCATCGTCGCCATGCTCTTGTGACCGACGATGCTGGTATCGGCGTTGAGCACGGTGGTGCCTGCCACATGGGCCTGGACGCCCGGTGGCGCGGGCGTTTCGCTGACGATCTTGCGCACGGCGGCGACCGACTCGTGGCTGGGAGTCGTACCTTGCGCACCATTGAGGAAGACCTGCACATAGGCCGCCTTGCCATCCGGGCTTTGCGACCCGGCAGCGGTTAGTGGGTCGCCCCAGAAGTCCTGGACATTCTGCACATGCGCGTGATCGTCCTTCAATTTGCTGACGATGCGGTTGTAGAAGTCATGCGCGCTGTCGCCGAGTTTGTCCTGTCCTTCCAGGACCACCATCGCCGTCGAGTCCGTGTGGAATTCGTTGAACTTGTCGCCGATGTGCATCATCGATTTGAACGCCGGCGCATCCCGCGGAGTCATCGGCACCGAATGCTGCTCCGCAACGGCGTCAAGAGATGGGGACAAGACACCCAAAGCGACCGCGATGAACAGCCACGCCAGCGTGATCGGCAGCGAGAGGACCCGGATGAGGCGAGGAATGATCGGGCGTCGGGTCTGTAGATGCGCTGTGCTCATACGGATTTCACCAAGCAGTAGATGAACGGTTGGTAGTCATTGGTATTGCGGTCGTCGCGCACCTGGTCATCGACGATCACGCGACACCGCAGGGCGTGCACGTCTGTGCTGGCCTGCGCGACGATATTGGCCGACATCGACGGCAGCGTGGTCACGATTGTGAACGACCATGGCAAAGGCGCAGCTTCGACGAGGTGCGGCTGACCATTTTCGTCGAGGTAATTGGCGTTCACCGTGCCGCTCGGAGCACCCGTTATCTCATACGTGATGTGCTTGGGGTGGAACGGTTTCGTATTGTCGCCACCGCCTTCGCCGCTCGTAACGCCGCCGTGCGTGCCGAACGTATCCCGGATGCGCACAACTGCGTACGCGCCCACCGAAATCACCACAACAAGAAGCAGGGGCATCCATGCTTTTCGCGCAATGCCGAGCATCCGCTGCCTCCCTTTCACTCTTCGCGCCACCGAGGAAGCGCGCAGCGGGGCACCATCGCCAACGCCACTCGCCAACCCGGCAGTCAGACGGAACCCGAGTTCCGTGGACTGGCCCGCGGGGAACTGTACAGCATGGCTCGGTAGATTTCTCACCGGAGGCGGGGCGCGAGGTGCCTCACATTCGCGCACCCACCGGCAAGACTTACGGTCTGGACCAGTGCCACGATGACGTCGCTGCTGTGTTCTTCCACCAGGAACCGTTGGGCCGCAACGCTTTGCATCCACGGGCCCGCATTGGAGGCCAGCCGCGCGATGAACCGGCCTTGGTACCCCTTGCGAAGGGGTACCCACGCCGACGGCTGCCCGGCATTGGCACGTTCCCGGTCTGGATCACCATAGAATCGGCTGCGGGCGACCACGGTGCCGATCGATCTGAGGCATCAGAGCATGCCTTTCGCGTGGTACCGGATTAGCAGCTTGAATCAGGACCACGCACTCGCCATGCGAAGAATTACGGGACCGGCGCGTCAGCCGTCGCGATGCCGGAGCAGCTCGAACCAGTTATGTGGCACCCGCCCGCGCGGCCCGGGGACCGACTGGTCCTCGGGACGGCACTCCGGTGGCGCCAGCTCCGGGCCGTCGTAATAGTCGTTGGCCTCGTAGTTCCAGAACCAGTCCTCGCCTGGCTCGAACGACCGGATGATCGGATGCCCGGTCTGCCGCCAATGCTTGGTTGCATGACGAGACAGCGAGTCGTCGCAGCAACCGATGTGCCCGCAAGCGGCGCAGCGCCGCAAGTGCACCCACCAACCACCGACCTCATCGCACTCGACGCAGCCCATGCCGCTGGGCGGCACCGAAGGGTCGACAGGAGCAGTCATCAGCGCCCCCTTCCTCGTTTATGGCAACCGCTGGAGCATCTGCGCGGGGATGCTACCTCTATGTGCAGCAGGGCGGCATCACGTCGAATTCGAACGGTCGACTACTCGCGGGAATTTGCTGCGATACTTCTAACGTGAGTCCCAACAACCTCGGCCGCCTCCTGATGCGAGCCGCGCCTGTTTTCAATGCGCCGATCGCCGCGCTGGCCAACTCGCGCCGCCTCGGCCGGCTGATCAATCGCAACATCACGATGCTGACCTACACGGGTCGACGCTCGGGACGCACGTACAGCATCCCGGTGGCCTACCGCCGTTCCGGTGGTGACATCGTCATCAGCGTCAACATGCCCGACGCGAAGACGTGGTGGCGAAACTTCCTCGAGGCCGGCGGGCCCCTGACGTTGCGGCTTGACGAGACCGAGCGCGCCGGGCACGCCGTCGCCAGGCGGGACGAAAAGGGAGCGGTCACCGTTACGGTGCACCTGACCGAAGCCGATTCGTGAATTCCACACTTCCCGTACAGACATCCCGCTATCAGCCGCGTCGAGCGGAAGCTGTATCAGCACAAAGCGTTTGAATCCACGGAGGTCGGACAACTGTTTTCCCGCTCGCGCCAGATGCCTGTTACACCATCCTGGTTCACCACAGCGCTCGATCAAAAACCGGATCATTGTGACGTCGACGTCGACGGTTGCCGCGTACATCTGCGCGTCTGGGGCGCGGCTGACCAACCTCCGGTGGTGCTCGTCCATGGTGGCGGAGCGCATTCAGGGTGGTGGGATCACGTCGCGCCGTTCTTTTCCCGCACCCATCGGGTGATCGCGCTGGATCTGTCCGGGCACGGCGACAGCGAAGCACGTGGCAGTTACGACCTGCGCACCTGGGCAAGCGAAGTGATGGCGGTGGCGGCGGCCGCCGGGCCCGCCGGACGGCCGACGATCATCGGCCATAGTATGGGCGGGTGGGTCGTGTCCACGGCGGCGATGCACCACAGCCAGCAGATCAACAGCATGCTGGTGATCGACTCGCCGTTGTGGGAGCGTGCGCCGGAGGAAGGGCGGCTGCGTAGGCGCGAACACAACCACTACCGGACGAAAGATGAGATCCTGGACCGCTTTACGGCCGTGCCCTCGCAGGAATTGATCCTGCCCTACGTCCGAGAGCACATCGCGGGCGAGTCGGTGCGCAGAACCGGCGAAGGATGGATTTGGAAGTTCGACCCGGTGATCTTCGGCAGCGAGTTTCTCGAGCCAACACCCGCCGACGAGGAGTCGCTGGAGACGATGCTGGCCGCGATGCGTTGTCGCGTCGGGTATTTGCGCTGCGAAGCCGGATTGGTACCGCCTGAGATGGCCGAACGGATCCGTTCCCTGCTTCAGCTGCGTGGCCCCTTCGTGGAGTTGGCCCTGGCCGGCCACCATCCCATGCTGGACCAACCGCTCCCCCTGGTGGCGACGTTGCGGACCCTCTTGGAGTTCTGGTCGATCACCTAACGCGTGAACTTGGCTATGCGGGGGTTAAGCCCTTGCGCGGCGGGCTAACTTCGCGGGCTGGTCGATGATGAGGGCCTTGCCCTGCTGCCGGATCCATCCGCGTTGGGCGAAGTCCGATAGCGCCTTATTCACCGTTTCACGTGAGGATCCCACGAGTTGCGCGAGTTCCTTCTGTGTGAGGTGGTGCTCGACCAGCACCGAGCCCCCGTTGCTGGTGCCGAATCGCATTGCCAGGTCGAGGATTTGCTTGGCCACCCGAGCGGGGACGTCGGTGAAGATCAGGTCGCACAGGGTGTTGTTGGTGTGCCGAAGTCGGCGTGCCAACACCCGCAACAGCTGCTCGGCGATTTCGGGGCGTTCGACCATCCAGGTGCGCAACGCGAGGCGGTCCATCCGCACGGCTTCCACCTCGGTCAGGGTGATCACCGTCGAGGTTCTCGGGCCGGGGTCGAACAGCGCAAGCTCGCCGAACACGTCCCCGGGGCCCAGCACCGCGAAGACGGTTTCGCGGCCGTCGGTCGTCTGATGGCGGATCTTCACCGAGCCCGACAGGATTACGTAGAGGTCGTCACCGAGCTCGCCTTCGATGAACACGGTGCGCCTGCGCGGGAACGAAACGTGCTGCAGGTGGCGAGCCAACGCATCCACCGCATCGGGAGCGATCCCCTGGAAGATGCCGGCTCGCGCCAAAACCTCGTTCACGCCGCCCCTTTCAACGCGTTTCGCACGGCGTCGCGCGCGCTAGGCGCTGCTCCGATCTGGGGGCGTCTTGGCTCGCGGTCCAGACTTTACACTAGGGCGCAGTTCCGTAACGTAGCAGGTCGCGCCTGCCTCTCCAGCGTGGAATAACGGCCCTGTTGAGCGGCTCAGGCGGCCGGCGTGGTCACCGTCGAGGCGATGGTCACCTCGGAGTACAGGTTACCGCAGGCATCGCAATGCACCTGATACTCGAGCTTGTCGTCACCGCGCTCCAGAAACCGGTACTGGGCCCACGCCATGCAGCGCGGGCACCTTGCACGACCATGCTCGATTGCCATTCGCAACCCCTTAACTCGCCACAGACATACTGGAAGTACCCAGTGCCGAGCCGGGCTAACCATCGGGGCGTCTGGCGGCTAGTAGTTCAGTCCCGAGAACATGACGCGGCCCGGATCGTATTTCTGCCGCACCGCGCTCAACCGGGACAGGTTCGGGCCGAAGTAACGCGACGGCGGCTGGTTGGCCTCGATGTAGTTCACGTAACCGCCGACCGAATACTGTTGCACCGCTTGGTGTGCCGAGCTGAGCCAGCTGGTCGCGGCCGCGGGATCGCCCGTCTCCACATACCACTGCACCAACGCTCCCTGCCGGCGCCAGGGAAAGGCGGTGGCACCGGGTGCTACCTCGGCCAGGGCGCCGTCCATGGCGTGCATGATGGCCAGCATTCGGCCGGCACCGCGGGGAAAGGCATTGACCGCGGCGGCGATCCCCTGCGCCACCCCCGCGTTCACGGTGGCGAAGACGTCGGATCCGCCCACGTACCCGAGCGGTGACGGGTTGAGGTTGCCGACGGCCAGATAATTTACCAGGTCCATGTAGTTGAAGGTGTGGTTCTCGGTGCCCGACGGCTGCAGTCCCACCGCTTGGGTGATCGCGGCCGCGGCGCTGCTACCCGACCCGGCCGGACAGGTCGCCAGGATCCGGCAGTGCACGCCCATCGGGTCGACGGTGGCGTCCGCCAGCGCCCAACTGTTGCGGTCGGCGGTGCGGAGCCAGTTCTGCCAACCGACGAGGACCTGCGCGAACGATTGCGGCGGGAAGTTGAGGTTGACCACGTCGACGTCCTTGGTGGGGAACGTGGCGAAAGTCAGCGAGGTCGTCACGCCGAAGTTGCCGCCACCGCCGCCGCGCAGTGCCCAAAACAGGTCCGGGTTGCTGGCGGCGGACGCGGTGACCGCCTGGCCACTGGGCAGCACCACCGACGCCGACGTCAACTGATCGCAGAGCAGGCCGGCGTGCCGGGATTGGGCTCCCATGCCGCCGCCCAGCGCGTGTCCCGCGGCGCCGACCGACGGACACGTACCGGTTGGGATGCCGCGGCCGGCCGCGGCCAGTGTCCGGTGCATCGTGTACAGGCTCGTCGCCGGCGTCACCGTCACCTGTCCGGTGGCGGCGTCGTAATTGGCATCCCCGGGCAGTTGGCGCAGGTCAAGCACCATGGCGCCGTTGGCGGTCGACGCGCCGATGTAGGAGTGCCCGCCGCTGCGCGGGGCGACCTTGAGATTGTGGGCGGCCGCGAAGGCCATTGCCTTCTGCACGTCGGCCGCCGACGTCGGTGTGACCACCGCCGCGGGAGTCAGCCCGTTGTAGTTGGTATTGAAAACCTGCTTGGCCCCGGCGAATTGCGGATTATCCGGAAGCAGCACCTTGCCGCCGAGGGCGGTGGACAGGCCCTCCCACCCGGTTGCCCGTGGATCGGCGGCGACCCGGGGTGCGCCGAGGACCGCGCCGGTGGCCAGCGCTCCGACGGCGCCCCGCAGAAACGTCTGCCGCGAGAATTCACGCGCCATCGTCGGGCTCCCGCGATTGCGTCATGCCCGAATTGTCAACCACGAGAATCGAGGTGCCGCACGACGTGTCGGGGGGTGATTGAAACGTGCCCGAACCGTTACCGCACGCCCCCGGTACGCAGGCTGGTTGCCGGCTCTTCGCAGACACCCCCGAGTACGGTTGGATCAAATACCCCGTGGGGGTATGGTAGCGCCATGGGCGCAACTCAGACGGTATTCGTCAGGTCACGATGTTGCATGCCATGATCGGCGAACCGGCGCTGCGCTGGGCTGTCACCGTTCTGTTCGGCGTGAGCGTCGCCATGTACGCGTACCTCGCTGTCGCACAACATGATCGATGGACGTGCCGGCTCACCCACCTGCTGCACCTGACGATGTCGGTAGCGATGGTTTTGATGGTGTGGCGCGTTGGGCTCGAGCTACCGGCAATCGGTCCCACGCTCTTTTTCCTCCTGGCCGGCGTCTGGTTCGTGGGCGCTGCCGTCTGGACATCGTCGGCATCCCGTCAGCGACTGAAGACCTGCTATTACGCGGCGATGATGGCGGCGATGGCATGGATGTATGCGCTGATGAGCGGAACCGTGCCGGGTGTCTCCACACGCCCGCCCTCACAACCGGATTCGTCGGTCATGGACATGCCGGGCATGACACCGCCTTCACACGACATGTCCCCGGCCACGGCCAGCTCCTCCTGGGTCACCGCGGCGAACTGGATCGGGGTGGTGGCGTTCGCCGCCGTGGCGCTGTATTGGGCGTACCGCTTCTTCGGCGAACGCCGAATAAACCGGGTGCCGACCACCACCGCGCGACTGGTGTGGTGGGAACCGCTATATCAAGCATTCACCGCCGCCGGCACGGCGCTCATGTTCGACGCGCTCGTCTGGTAGCGAGGGCAGCGCTGGCGATTCTTAACCGGCGCCTTTGCCGTTGTCCACGCGATAGACCGCGCCGTGGATCGCGGCCGCGGCGTCGCTGGCCAGGAAAGCGATCACGTTGGCGACGTCGAGCGGTTGCATCATGCCGCGCGGTGAAGCCGTGCGCATGATCAGGTCGTAGTTGGGATTGTCCGGCGCGCTGAACTGTTCGATCTGCGGCGTGAGCATGCCACCGGGGCATACCGCGTTGACACGCAACCGATCTGCGGTGTACTCCACGGCCAACGCCCGAGTGAGGCCGATCAGGCCGTGCTTGGCGGCGCAGTAGCCGGCCGAATACGCCTGGCCCTCGACCCCGGCGATGGAGCTGACGTTGACGATGTTCCCGCCACGCTCCAGCAGATGCGGCAGCGCCGCCCTGCACAGGTAGAAAGGCCCATTGAGGTTGACCGCGAGGTCTTGTTCCCAATCTTCGTCGGTCATCGACTCCGTCCGGCGCATCTGGTGGCGTCCTGCGACGTTGACGAGGATGTCCAGGCCGCCGAAGTCACGGACGCACTGCTCGACCGCATCCCGGCAGGCCTGCACCGATCCGATGTCCGTCGCGGCGAATCCGCCGCGACCAACGCCGGCGAACACATCGGTCAAGCGGCCGGTGTCGCGACCGATGCCGAAAACCGTTGCGCCCTCGCGGGAAAGCAATTTCACCGTTTCGGCGCCCAGGCCCGACGACGCTCCGGTCACCAACGCCACTTTGTCCTGCAGTGCAGCCATGCCAGTGCACTCTAATAGGACCGCAACCGCACCACGCGACCACGCCGAAATTGGGTTGGCGCAACTATTCTCAGCCCGTATCTGGCGGCCGTGTCGGAGACGATGCGCTCGGCCCGGAAGCGCTGCTGGATCCGGCGCGCGGTGATCATCGCGAGCAGGTGGACGGCCTGCCTGCTCAGTGCGATCCGACTCGTTCGCTTCTTCCAGCGCGGCGGCGTCGAGGCCGCGCGTCGTCCGAAGTAATAGCCGATGCAGGCAGCTGTCGCGAGCGCGGCGATGACCGCGATTACCGTCACGTGTCGAGCGTCCTTCGTCGCCGTCGCGAGAAGGTCACGCACGGGCCACACCTCGGACAACAAGTGCGGGCCGGCGCGCAGGTCAGCGGCGGAAGACCACCCACCGCATCGCGCTGTACATGTACACCGCTTCACACATGCCCGCCGCCAGCCGCGACAGCTGATACTGCACTCCAATGGCGGTCAGCGCGGTCGTCACCCCGAGGATGAACGCCAGGTAGTTGACGACGACCACCACGACGTAGGCCGCGACCTGCGGCCAGACGGGTGCGTGGGACCGGAAATTGAACATGCGATTGAGCACGTAGCTGAGCGTGAACGCGCAGACGTAGGCAACCGTGACCGCGACCGGCACCGGAAGGCCGAGCGCGCCACGCAAACCCGTGAGGATCGTCAGATCAACGCCGAAGGTGAAGCCGTTGACCACACAGAACCCGACAAACGTCGGTGCGACGAAAGCCCCGAGCCCGTACGGCAACCGCCCGCCGAACGCCTCGGACCAGGCATGGAACCGCCCGGTCAGGCGTGACTGGCCGGTCGTCGGTTCCGCTCGCACATGAGCACGGTGACATGACCAGGTATCCACCACGTGATCAGCTGACCAACTGCGGTCAACGGTGCAGTCTTTGCCTGCCCCTGGTGCCGACGCGAGACCCTACGATCTGGGTTGTGGACGAGATGCCTCGATACACGGGCCCGATAGATCCTGCCAACCGCAATATCTTTGGGGCATGCCTATCGTTGGCCGGTTTGGCGACGATGATGCTCGCGCTTCTTCTGTTGCTGACGGCGACAAGCAATCGCGCCCTGGCGTTCAAATTGGAAGCCGGTTTCTTTCCGCCCCTGTCGGAATCTGCGGTGCAGTCAGCGCGAACCGAAATCGTCATCGCCACGGTCCTGGCTGTGCTGTCGACTGCTTCGGCGGTGACTGCGGTGATCTTTCGCTCGACTATTGCCTGGCGGCTGATCGGGGGCGTGACCTTGCTGGCTTTGCTCCTGGTCGGCCCTCTGCTGTGGGTCTGCTACGACATGGCCTTTTGAAATCTGCGATCTCGGCAGTCATACGAAACACGCCCGCGCGCAGACTTGGACACGGCACGTCGCCGGTCACGCACCTACCAGACGCGGTGGTCCCCACGGGCGTGAGGATATTCGTCGTCGGGCAGCGGAACCGACTGTTGTTGTTCCGCCCAGTCGGCAGGGTCGGCCTCTACCGGGCGGAAACTGCGCAGCGCGCCCGAATGTCCACGCACAGCGCCGTTGCGAATGGCTTGTGTGATCACGGCTACCCCTTCCTTGCCTACTCGCGAATAGTAGTAACTAGCAACAGTTTTCAGCTTCGATGACATTGTGGCTGGATTGTGTGAGGGCGGGCCGCCCGCCCCGGAGACGAGTTGCCTGGCTGTGGCAGTGGCGTGCCTCTCCCCGCATCGGGATTCAAGTGACGCCCACGGTATTGCCCGGCCGGCGGACTGGCCCGGTCATCCCTGCTGTAATGCCATCACCTGCCTTCCTCTAAGTTGTGTCGCCATTATTCGCAGAGGTAGCTCGCGGAGGGCCGCGCTGCACGGCGCGCACTTCGGGCGTAGGCGCACGCCAGGGCTGCAGAGACACCGCCCAGGACCGGCCAGGTGACCGGGGCACGACCAAGGCGCAACCGGCCACTCGGCGCGATGGTGGCGGACGAAGCAGGCTCGCCGCCGCCTCGCACAAGATGGCGTCGACCTGCGCGATCAACCCGGACAACTCTGGGCCGTCGTCCAGCAAGAGCGCGCCCGGCCGGACTGTGAAACCCTCGTTGACCGCCCGGGGCGCCACCGCTGCCCCGGTGCTGCAGTGCGTCATCGGTAACCCGCGTTCTGTCAGCATCGGACCGGCCAATCTACGCGCTGATGGCGGCGTACTGCCTGTCCTCGCGCTTGACCGCGATCTTGCGTGGCTTGGCTTTCTCAGCCACCGGAATGCGCAATCGCAAGACCCCAGCGTCGTAGCACGCATCGATCTGGTCGGTGTCGAGATGGTCGCCGAGCACCAGCTGTCGGCTGAACACCCCCCGCACCCGTTCGGTTGCCAACATTTCCCGGCTTGGGTCGATATCGGGGCGCTTTGCTCGCACCGTCACCACATTGCGCTCGATGTCGAGGTCCAGCGATTGTTCGTCGATTCCTGGCAGATCGAATTCGACGACGAACTGATCGCCGTCGCGCCAGGCATCCATCGGCATCACCGCGGGACGCGCCGCGGTCCCTGACACCTGCTGAGTGAAGCGGTCGAGGTCACGAGACGGATCGCTACGCACCAACATGGCCGTCACCTCCAACACTCCCATCTGTCTGTCCGCATCGATTATCTGTGCCTCACGGCATATATTTTTATATAGCGCGGACGGCCGGGCTTGGCAAGCGAGTTTCGAAAAATCTTCCGCCACAGCAGAATCAAGGAGTTCCGGGACTCCATGATTCAGCTCACCGTTGACGGCGGTCCCGTCCATTCCTGTATCGATGGGCCGACGTCCTCGGCCAACAAACTCTGCACAACCGACGCGGCCGCGAGCGAACCTGTCGCGATCGCCGAGGCGATCTGCGGCATCTGCGCACTGGTGTTGTCGCCGGCCGCGAAGACTCCGGGAACCGTGGTTCGGCAGAGCGCATCGACTGCGATGGGATTCGCCGCCGCCGGCGTCGGCTCACCAAGTCCGACCCCGAGCTGTTCAACCAGCTGCGACCGCTGATGCAGTGTCGTCGCGACGAGCAGACCGCTGCGTGCCAGCCGAGTTCCGTCGGTGAACACAATGGCTTCCAACTCGCCATTGCTTGAAGCGAGTTCGGCAACGGGCCGCTCGTCGACCACGACGCGTGCAGCGGCCAACCGGGATCGGTCGTCACCATCGAGCTCCGCAGGCCCTCCAGTCAGGAGCACAACGTCGTCGCTCCATCCCCTCAGCAATAACGACGAATGCACTGCCCGCTCACCGTTGGCCAATACCGCCAACGGTTGATCGCGAAGCTCCCAGCCGTGGCAGAACGGGCAGTGGAACGCCGACCGCCCCCACAACTCCGCGAGCCCGGGCAGCGCAGGCGGCCGGTACTCCATGCCAGTGGCCAGCAGCACCCGACGCGTGCGTTCACGCCGCCCGTCGGACAGTTCCAGTTCGAACACATCGCCGGCACGCTCACCCGTCACCACCTCACCGGTCCGCACTTCGACGGACGGGTAGGCGGCAATCTCCCGCCGCCCGGCGTCGTACAGCTCGCCCGGCGGTCGGCCGTCGTGACCCAACAACCCGCCGATGCCGTGGGCGGACCGGTTGCTCTGCTGACCCGCGTCGACCAGCAGCGTTCGCCGCCGCGCCCGACCCAGTACCAGACCTGCGCTCAAGCCCGCGGCTCCGCCACCGACGACGACGCAGTCCCATATCGAGTTCATGACCTAATCCTCCTAATTGGTTGGAGCGTTGACGGGGTCGGTTTGCGCGTGTCCGTCCCGAGGGCTTCCACCCGCACGGGGAACCCGTTGAGCCAGGCCTGGCCGGAGACTGCATCGAGGTCCTCGGACTGGTTGGGTCAACTCGTTGTACCTCTCCTTTGAAAAGTCGTCATCGGCGGCGGGCACTACGGCTCCGGCACACCAACACCAGCGGTATCCATCCAAGCTGCAGCGTGCGAACAGCGCGCATCACTTTCCCGACCACCTTCCGGTCCCCGGTGTCGAGGACGCCGTCATGCGGCTCAACCCCGCTAGTACCACCTAGTTGAGATCCGTTTCGAACGAACATAATCGTTCAATATCGGAACGTCAACGTTCTATTTCGGGCAGACTAGGATCACATCGTGTCCGTCTCGACAAAGCAACTCTCGGGTGTGCAAGCGCGCACCAGAGCCGCGATCCTCGCTGCTACGGCCTCTGCATTGGCCGCGAACCGGACGGCCACCATGCCCGAGATCGCCACCGTGGCCGGGGTCGGCCGCACGACGCTGCACCGCTACTTCGCCGACCGCGAGACGCTGATCTACGAGGCGACCCTGGACTCGATCCGCCTGCTCACTGAAGCGGCGGACGAGGCCGCCACCGACGACGGACCCGCTCTCGACGCGATGCGGCGATTCATCACCGCAGCCGTCTCAGTCGGTGAACGGGTGGTCTTCCTCTTCGGTGACCCGGCGGTGCTCCGCGATATCCCACCGGCCCAGTCCCCGAACGAGGAGTTGTTGATCAACCTGATCACGCGGGGACAGGACGAAGGCGTGTTCGACTCTGACCTCAACCCGACCTGGATTTGGCGCGCGCTCTACGGATTGATCCTGCAGGGCTGTGAGCAAGCCATGGCCGGTGCACTGCCTCGGCACACCGTCGCGCCACTGATCACCCGGACCTTCGAGCGCGGCATCTGCCCGGCTCCCTAGCGCAGCAGGAATGCGACAAGGACCGCACTCATTTCCGGGATCGCGTCGCGGCGGATGACTTCATAGCCATGCGTGCTCAGCGTCGGCAGGCACAGCAGCCCCACCCGCGGCGACACGCCCGTCGCCTTTGCGTGCGCCGCGTCGGACTCAAACGCCAAGCATCGCGGCCTGGGGTGATAAATCCAATTCCGTTGCCACACTCATCAATTGGTCCGCAACACCTTTGTCGTAGACGCATCGTGCATCGCTGCACCCGACAATCGGCCCGCCGCCGACAGTGGTGCCGTACTCCGCCTCCGTCGGACCTCCAGGGCGAGCGTGAGATCACCGGGCAGTGTCCGACTGGCATGCGAACCGCCGATGCCGCCGATCTCCTCGTTCGTCGTGCGTTGACCTGCGCGTTGGCAACGAATATTAACAAGCTCTCTCGACACGCCGCTTGTTGATCTTCGCTGCACATCATCGCGCGATCAACCTCACCGAGCCGTCGGGAGCACCGCACTCCCGGCGCGAGGTGGTCCAATCTTTGCCGAGCGGGTCTTATCGCGGTGAGTCACGAAACAGCGTGTACAGAAATTCGCGCTGGTGGGCGATTACCGCGTCGAAGGCGGGCCCGTGCGGCCACACGTCGAAATGATCACACGGGTAATGCTGCACTAGGGCACCGGCTTTGGCTGCCATCGCGGCTTGCGCCGCAGGGAGGCGCGCTACGGTCGGCATCCCCGATCTGGACCAGCATCGGACACCGGACCTTGGCCGCGACGCGCGTGGGCCGATATCGAAGCAGTTCAAAACCGACGGCGGCATCGATCCGGTTGACCCACGTCGGTCCCGCCAGCGCGGTGTACCGGTCGTGGTAGCCCTCGAGGTTGAGCGCCGCGTCTTCACCGGGGAGACCGACCAACGGGATCGTGATCGGACGCCCGCCGCGAGCGGTTCTGATACGGCTTCGTATGCCGGCTAGAGTGCACCTGGCCAACGAGCCTGGGCGACGTTGGCGCAGCGCGAGAACCGCTGCGGCCCAACCATCTACCAGCGGTGTCACCGCGATCACCGCGGCGACGTCGCTGCGTTGAGCTGCGACGACGACAACGTGGCCGCCGGCCAGCGAGGCTCCCCACAGCACGACCCGGTCCGGATCCGCGGTCGGCAGCGAGCGAGCAATGTCCACCGCGGCGTGATAGTCCTCGACCTGGCGGCGCATCGATACCGACTGTCCGCCGACCCCCGCGGAAGCGCCGAACCCGTGGTAGTCGAACGCCAGCACATCGCATCCAATTGCGCACAACGGTTTTGCGAACGGCAGTAGACCAGTGTCGACCGTCCCGCCGACGCCGTGCGCCATCACGACGACCGGCCGACCCTGCGGCCCAGCAAGAACATCGGTGTCGGCCACGCCATGCCACGCGCGGCACACGCCGCTGGGAGAAATGAACTCGACTGCAGTCACTGGCATCAGTACCGAGTCGCGGCCTGAACGCGGCGCTGTGGGGTCATTTCATCGTGTGTCTTTTCCCCCGCCGAGAAGGTGCCGGGTAGCGGTCACCAACTGAGACAGACCGCCGGTTCGTTGCTCGACTTCGCCGAAACCTCTCAGACGCAAAGCTTTAACGATTTCATCACGGCCGAACATCCGACAGCCGCTAACACCTTCAACCACCCGGCTGCGCACATCACCGCGCGTACCCCCTGGCGCCAGACTGGTGAGGATGACCACCCGACCGTTGGGACGCAGCACGCGGGTAATCTCATCGAGCGCGTTGAAGGGTTGCTCGATGAGATAAAGAGCCATAAGGCATGCGATGGCATCGGCGCTTTGGTCGGCAAAGGGTAGTTTCTGGGCGTCGGCACGTAAATACGCCACGTTGGGGCCCGCATTGTCGATGGTGGCACGCCGCAACATGTGGTGTGAGGCGTCGACTCCCACCGCCAAACCGTTCTCGCCCACAGCACTGCCGAACAGCCCGGTGAAATTACCCGGCCCGCAACCCAGGTCGATCACCGTAGCACCCGGTCTTAGCTGAAGGCCGGCCAGTATTCGTGTGCGGTCGTCGGCGCGCTGCGGAGCAACGAGCCCCACGAGGCGTCGCAGCGCGGCGCGGCCGCGCTCGTAGCCGCCGGTATAGAACTCGGTATTCATCAATCGGTGCACGATGCGTGGCGCAGGCGGTACCTGCTCACCAAGAAAGTCCATATAGCCCGACTCGGTGAAGCGAAAGTCGTTACATCGCTGGGGATCTAACAACTTCCGCGTCCGCTCCACGACTGACGCTGACGGTCCATAAGTCATCAACGCCGGACTCCCTTCATGGTTTTGTCGCCACGACCTGGCCCCGCGCTCACCGCGGCTGCCGCCCCACAATAGAACACCCATTGCGCCACACAGTATCGTGATGCTAGCTTACAGAATAGCGATTCTGCTTCGCGGGTCGCACGAAGTTTTCCACTCCAGCGGCAGGAGGCTGTGATGACAACCGCCCTTGAACACGATTTCGCCCGACCATGGGCCAAACGGCGCGTCCGGACTTACGCGTGGTGCGCGGCGTTTACAACAACGATCGCGGTGGGCAGCATCATCGGAGTCGGCGTGGGGCTGATCCCGATGGTGCCCGTGACCGGCACGATCGCCTGTTTTCTGTTTATGACCCCGGTATTCATCATGTTCATCGCGTCATGGATCGATATTCCGGGCGAGGCACGCACGACGTTGGAAAAAGCCAATGAGTTTCAGATGCTCTGGTTTTGCATTGCCGGCGCCGCAAGCGAGCTCTGGTGGGAGGTCATCTGGCTCGTCGGTGACCTGATGGGCAAGATGCACATCACCCAGGGTCAGCGCTGGGGATGGCTGATCTGGTACTACGGCATCAACGATGTGCGCTATCTCAACAGCGACGGAGCGTTGTGGGCGATGGAACTGGCTGTCGTAACCGGCGCCGCCATCCTGCTGTACTCGTGGTCGAAGTTGAGGAAAGCCGGCAACGACCCCGACAAACGTATCCGTCCGCTGTGGTGGACCTTCTTCACCATGGCGGTCATGTTGACGGTGTTTTTCATCTACTTCATCGCCGAAGCGCGCCACGGCTTTCCCAACTTCCCACGCCACGGATTCTGGGACGTCTCGATCGTGCTGATCTATGAGAACCTGCCGTGGATGATCGCACCCATCGTCAGCCTTCCCTTCGTCGCCAAGCAACTGGGCTACCTCTACGGGCGCAAAGCTCTGGCGGCGGACCGGGCGTCGACCCGAGCGGACGCCGTCCGCGGCACTGGCACTCCCGTCTCGGTCCGCGCTTAGGCAACCGCCACGCCGGGCTTGGGTGCGTTGGCGAAGATCAGATTCAGCCAATGCACCCAAGCGCTGGGCGCACCCGGCGACCCACGCACACAGCCGTTGCAACGACGCCGAAAGTGCAGAAGACACAGCGATTTTGAGCGTCGCTGCGCGACGCTCAGCGACATCCGCCTCTCAAAAGGACCCTGGCGCCGCATAGCCGCGAACGGACACGATGACATCACCCGCCTTCGACTTCTCACAGTATCGACCCGAGGCTGCCAGCCCTGCATTCGTGGAGTACATCCAGACCCTGCGGGAATTACAAGACGCCACGCAGTCAGCGAACCCCAACGCCGCCGTGTGGACCGCGGCGGCAACCCAACTGCGCCGACTCACGACAATCCTCACCCAGAATCGGGCACCTGAAACACAGGCCCCAGCCGGTCGCGATGCCGCACTACCCGGCTTTGGGAACCCACTGATACCAGCGTTCACCATCCACACCACTAGCGCCAAAGGTGTTGTCCTGCACGGCAAGTTCGGCCGCTTCTACCATGGCGCCCATGACGTCGTCCTCGGCGGCGCGCTACCGCTACTTTTCGACTGGCACTTCGCCCTCACCATCGACGCCGCCGGCCGCCCGATCAGCCGCACCGCCTACCTCCACGTCGACTACACCGAATACGTATTGACCGACACCCCACTGCAGGCCACCGCCCGCATCGACGTCATCGAAGGACGCAAAAGCTTCCTCAGCGCCGAGCTGACCCGCTCCAACGACACAACAACACTGGCCAAAGCAACCGCCCTCATGATCGCCTTGCGAACCCACCAACGATGAACCACCAACAAGACGGGGGCTTAGGCGTGCTAATCCTCCCAAGAAGCGCCAGGCCGACTCGATCCGAGCAAGCACCACCCGAATTCGCGACACCACAACGTGCGTGATCGCCATCCCCAACGAACATCCGAGAAAGGGGTTCGACCGTGATCAGCGACGCCGGCCAGCCGGTTCGGTGTTATCGGCTGGTGGGCCGTAGTCATCTGGTATCTGACCCCTTACGTAGTGCTCCCCTGGCTCTACACTCTCAACCACCAGAAGTGGAAACAAATTGGACGTCACGGCAAGTCGCAGTAACGCACGTCAGGCCCATCGCCGGTGGTCAGAGGAACTCTCTGACGGGTCAATTATGCTCGAGCAGGCAGTACCCCGGCCCGAAGGACGGTATGGCACAGTGACTCGATACCGGTGAACGTCCCCAGCATTCACGAAACCCGCCGGCAAATGTATCGGATGCAGATCATTTCAGCCGCTGAGTACGAGTTCGCCAGGGCAGGGTTCGACAAGACCAAGGTCGCAGACATCGCGCGCACCGCCGACGTGTCCCTAGCGACGCTGTACAAACACTTCGCCGGCAAGGACGAAATATGGGACGTCCTCAATCAGCAGCGCGTCGAAGAATTCATTTCCGCAGGACAACAATCCATAGCTGACTGCACTTCGCCGGTCCAACGACTGTTCGCATCGCTTCATGCGCTCGTCACCTACTTCGCCGAACATCCCAACTACTTGCGCATCCACGTCAGCGAAGGATTGAGCTGGGCCACAGGCGGCCACAATTGGGGCCGCGGCAACCAGCGCGACGCCTGGCGTACCGGCATCGACACAATGGTCGCGCTGGCGCACGACGCAGTCGAATCCGAAGGAGTTCCCCCCATGCGGCCATCGCTGTTAGCGGGCCTCGTGGTGTCAGCACTGCAAGTGTGGTTAACCGACTGGGTCAATAGCGAATTCGACAGGCCCGCTGACGACGTGGCACTCGAACTCACCCAATACCTGAGGCGTTCGCTGGAATTGCCCGCAGCGGCCGCCCCCGGACGTCGAGCACGTAAAACTCCCCACCCCTGAGTCACGGCTCCCTTCAAAATGAGACCGAAACACCTCGGCGCTTCGTCGCCGCCCGATGACAACCCGAGTTTGCGCCACACAGGATCAACCCCGCATGGCCTGAATCCACCGGAGATGCAGGGCCGCATGGCCATTTTGTTTGAGCACCTACAATAAGCACCGACCGGCTCGACGGCTCCAGGGAGCAGAGCGTCGTGCGAGCTTGTTAACAAGACTGCTCACTTTGTCAATCTTCGTTGCATCTCGACAGTGGTAACCTACAGTCACCGCGCCATATTGGTGAACCGCGACAGGTGCAGCTGGTGCGCGACCGTCACCGTCTTGGTGGGGCCGTTGCGGTGCTTGGCGAGAATGAAATCCGCCTCTCCCCCGCGCGGATCGTCGCGTTCGAACGCATCCGGCCGGTTCAGCAGGATCACCATGTCCGCGTCCTGCTCCAGCGATCCCGACTCACGAAGGTCCGACAGCATCGGCTTCTTGTCGGTGCGCTGCTCGGGACCGCGGTTTAGCTGGCTGATCGCAACGACGGGGACTTCGAGCTCCTTGGCCAAAAGCTTGAGTTGGCGCGAGAACTCGGACACCTCGAGCTGCCGCGACTCGACCTTCTTTCCCGACGACATCAGCTGCAGATAGTCGACCACCACTAGACGCAAGTCGGATTTCTGCCGCAACCGGCGCGCCTTGGCACGGATCTCCATCATCGTCAGGTTCGGCGAGTCATCGATATACAGTGGCGCCTCGCTGATTTCGCTCATCCGCCGCGCTAGCCGCGTCCAGTCCTCGTCGCTCATGCGACCGGACCGCATGTCGGCGAGCTTGATCTTCGCCTCCGCCGACAACAGCCGCATGACGATCTCGGACTTGCTCATCTCCAGCGAGAAGATGACGCTGGCCATGCGGTGCTTGATCGAGCACGACCGCAGGAAGTCCAACCCGAGGGTGGAGTTATGCGTTGGGACCATTGCCTTGCTCGCCAGATACAGGTGGCTGTCGTTGTCCACTTCGACACAACGCACGGCAACCGTCTCAACCGGGCGAACGTCCACGATGAAGCGCGACCCGGAACGGATGGTGCCGGCCGCAGCCCGGCGCTCCTTGTGCGTCATTGCCTTTCGCCGCAGCGCGAACACCGCGTCGTCGGTGGAAAAGGTCAGCGTGTAAGCGATGCTCGACGACTCGCAACGGCCCCGGACGCGCTTCGTCGAGGTCTGGCAGCGATAACCAAGGCTGACGACCAGCTCAGCGGCATCGGACGCCAGCCGATCGCTGGTGACTGAGAATTGGACGGCACCGCCGGCGGTCACGGTTCCGTCGGTGTCGAGCAATCCGGCGAGCAGGGCACGCCGCTGCGTCTCAGACCCCCGCAGGTACTCCATCGGAATGTGCTTGTTACCAAGCACTCCCAGTGTCCGGAGTCGCGCCTGCAAGGTCCCCACAGCCGTGTGGCAGTTCTGGCACAACCGCAGCCCGCACGACGGACCCCCGCAGCGAACACAGGTGGGTACCGGCACCGGAGTCGAGACAAACCGTGCCCGGCCACCGCATGAACGTCCGCAGGTGCGCACCTGACTGGTGTGAGGAATGAAATCCTTGCCGCATACCGCGCACTGACGAGGAGCTGGCTCGGCGTCAGCCGGTAGGCGCAGCTGATAGCGGTACAGAGCGGAGGCCGAGGGAACCGCGACGAACCCGTCGGCTTCGATTCGCATAATGATTTCAGGATCGGCCGTTGTGATCTGGGCTGCGGCACTGGTGCCGTCACCAAGCCAGGCGCCGAGAGTGTATGCGGGAACCAATAGTTCGCGATCCGGCAGGTCAAGTGCGCGCGCATTGACCACGCTGTGGTTCAGTCGACGGTCTTGAGTGGCACAGCGCAGAGTTCCTGCGATTTCGGCCGTCGTTCGCACCGCCGCAAAGGTGCGCTGATTCTTATAGCGGTTGTAGCCGACGGCCGCAGCTTGCGCAGACTTCCTGGATGCGCGTGTCTCCGTCAGCCACTGATGCGCCGCGTCGGCGACTATCACCGTCCCGTCGGAGAACTCCACCTCGTAGCACGGTCGGTCCAACATCACGTCGGTCGCGGCTACCACCCGCGTCGGCCGCCCGTCGGCGCCAAGCAACTCATCACCAACTGCGACATCACCCATTGTCGTCCAGCCGGTCGGGGTGGGCAGCGGCGTGTCCAACGCGAGCGCCTTCCCCACCCCAGGCCTGGCCGCCACGATGATCATCTGCCCGGCGTGCAGACCGTTGGTCACCTCGTCGAGCTCGGTGAATCCGGTCGGCACGCCGCGCGCGACACCGCCGTTCGAGGCGATGGCGTCGATCTCGTCCATGGTCGGCTGCAGCAGATCCTCGAGCGGAACGAAATCCTCCGACGTCCGGCGCTCGGCCACCTCGTAGATCTCTGCCTGCGCGCGGTCGACCACCTCGGCCACGTCGGCGCCCTCGGCGCCGGCATAGCCGTACTGCACGACCCGCGTTCCGGCCTCCACGAGACGCCGCAGGAGCGCCTTCTCGGCCACGATGGTCGCGTAGTAGCTGGCGTTGGCCGCGGTCGGCACCGTCGAGATCAGCGTGTGTAGATACGGCGCCCCGCCGATGCGGCGCAGCAGGTTGCGGCGGTCCAGCTCGGCGGCGACGGTCACCGCGTCGGCCGGCTCGCCACGCCCGTAGAGGTCGAGGATCGCGTCGTAGACGTTCTGATGGGCGGGGCGGTAGAAGTCGCCCGGCCGCAGCCGTTCCAGCACATCGGCGATGGCGTCCTTGCTCAGCAACATGCCGCCCAGCACCGCCTGCTCGGCCGCCAGGTCCTGCGGTGGCTGCCGGCCGAAGTCCTCGCTTGGCGGCGAGGTATCCATGCCCGACGCCAAGTCATCGACGACCGCCACGCATTCCCTCCTACCCCGACTCACGCATCCGAACATACATTCGATAGTCGACATCGAGCGTAAGTCAAGGTGCTGACAACCTGCGCCCCAGAGCACCCGCACGCCCGGCGCCGGGACGACGTTAAACGTTGCTGGCTAGTAGGCAAAGGGGGTGCTGTTCATGAAGCTGTGCATCGTGTGTGCATATCCGTCGACACCTGTGTTGAGCGGGGTGTGGAGAACCTGTGGATTAATGCAAAGGGCTAGGACATCAGTGCAGATACCGGCCATACAACGCCATGGAATTCGTGTGGACAAGAATCTCTACGGCGTGTCGGGCCAGGTTACTGCCCCGGGCGTGTTGGCTTTCCGCCGTGTTTTCCCAGCGTTACGGGCCGGTAAAGCACCCCGGTGAAATGTACCCGAGAAATAGTTCGCCAGGGAGCACGTCCGCGATTCTTGCCGGCGGAGTGCGGCCGCGTGCCCGCAGCACAACGAAGCCCGGCGGCGGCCGATCAGGCCACCGCCGGGAAACGAGCAAACGTCGGGTGCTTAGCTCTGCGCCACGACCTCGAGCGCGACCTCGACGTCGACCTCGGGGTGTAGATGCACCGCGACCGGGTGCGTCCCCAGGGCCTTGATGTGCGACTTGGGCAGCCGCACGATCCGCTTGTCCAGGTTGGGACCGCCGGCCTTCTTGATCGCCGCGACGACATCGCCGGTGGTCACCGAGCCGAACAGCTTCCCGGAATCGGCCGCGGTCTTCACCGGCAGCGAAACCGGGCCGAGCGCCTCGATCGCCGTCTTGAGTTCGTTGGCGTGCCCGAGGTCGCGGACCGCCTTGGTTTCGCGGGCCCGGCGGATATCGTCGGCCTGCTTCTGCGCGCCGCGGGAGGCCACGATCGCCAACCCGCGCGGGAGCAAGAAGTTGCGGCCGTAACCGTCCTTGACCTCGACCGTGTCACCGACGGCGCCAAGGTGGTCGACGTCAGCCGTCAGAATCAGCTTCATCGTTTCGTACTTTCGGTAGGCCTGCGGCGACTATCGCGCCGAGGAGGTAAAGGGCAGCAGCGCCACTTCGCGGGCGTTCTTCACCGCAATGGCAACGTCGCGCTGGTGCTGGACACAATTGCCGGTGACGCGACGCGCGCGGATCTTGCCGCGCTCACTGATGTACGTGCGCAGCAACGCGGTGTCCTTGTAGTTGATCTCTTGTCCCTTCTTCGAGCAGAAGACACATTTACGCGCTTTGATCGGCTTTTCCGGAGCCGGGCGCCGCTTGTTGGACTTGGCCATGTCTGTCTTTCTTTCCGTTTCGTACTGCTGAAGTCTTGTTTAGAACGGCGGTTCGTCGTCTCCACCGGCGAACGAGCCGGATGCCGGGGCGCTGCCCCACGGGTCGTCGGCGGGCGCACTGCTGGCCGGCGCCGTCTGCTGGCGGGATCCACCGCCACCGCCACCACCGCCGCCGAAGCCGCCACCCCCGCCGCCACTGCGGCTGGCCTTATTGACCTTGGCGGTGGCATACCGCAGCGAGGGGCCGATCTCGTCGACCTCGACCTCGAAGACGGTGCGCTTCTCACCTTCGCGCGTCTCGAAGGAGCGCTGCTTGAGCCGGCCGGTGACGATCACCCGGGATCCACGCGTAAGGCTTTCCGCGACGTTCTCGGCGGCTTCCCGCCAGATGTTGCACCGCAGGAATAGCGCCTCACCGTCTTTCCATTCCCCACTTTGACGGTCATAGATCCGCGGGGTCGACGCCACCGTGAAATTCGCGACGGCAGCACCCGACGGAGTGAACCGCAGTTCGGGGTCGGCGGTCAGGTTTCCGACAACGGTGATAGTGGTGTCACCAGCCACAATTTCCTCCTGGGTCCGCCGCTCGGACGGTGGGTGTCATGAGCTACTTTCACTGAGCTCTCAACAGCCTAGGCAAGTGCGCCGACGATAAGCACGCGACGCAACCAAGGCTGTTAGTGCTTGTCGATGCGCATCACCTTGGTGCGCAGTACCGACTCGTTGAGGCTCAGCTGGCGGTCGAGCTCGGATACCGTCGCCGGCTCGGCCTTCAGATCGACGACGACGTAGATGCCTTCGGCGTGCTTGGCAATCTCGTAGGCAAGTCGGCGCTTGCCCCAGATGTCGACCTTGTCGACGGATCCACCATCCTTGCGGACGACGTTCAGGAACGTCTCCAAGGACGGGGCAACGGTACGTTCGTCGAGCGTGGGGTCAAGAATGACCATGATTTCGTATGGACGCATGGAAACCTCACCACCTCCTCTGGTCTGAGCGGCCACGGTCGATCCGTGGCAGGAGAGTCGCCTGCGTCGGCAACCGCATCAGGTTACCGGATACCGGCCTGACCAGAAAAATCCGGGCTTTGGGCAACTACTATTGCCGGGCGGCCAAGTATTCGTCGGCCCTCGCCACCGTCGCGGGATCGGCCTTGGCGAGCGCGCCCGAGTCGAAGGGCGGCTGCGGGTCGTATTCGATGAGCAGCTGAGCGGCCTGCGCGGCCTCGCGATCGACGAGCAACTCCACCAGACGTAGCGCCATGTCGATGCCGCTGGACACCCCGGCCGCGGTGATGAGCCGCTGCGGCAGGTGTTCGACGACGCGTTCGGGCACGTAGCGGGCGCCCAGTCCGTTGAGGAGGTCGGCGGCCCGCCAGTGGGTGGTGGCGGTGAGCCCGTCCAGCAGACCGGCCGCGGCCAGCAGCAGGGCACCCGTGCACACCGAGGTGGTGAACGTCGTATTGGGGTGTACCGCCTGCAGCCACGCCCGGATTGCCTCGTCGTGAACAAGCTGCCTGGTGCCGATGCCGCCAGGAAAAACCACTACATCGGGTGCATCCACCTCGTCGAAGGTGGCGTCGCAGCTGACACCCAGCATCCCGTTCTCGGTCCGCACCTCACCGCGCTGGTGCCCTACGAACACGACGTCGATCGACGGAATGCGTTGCAGCACCTCGTAGGGGCCCACCGCGTCGAGAGCGGTGAAGCGCGGGAAGATCGGGATGGCGACCTGAGTCATGATTGCCCCAGCAGCGCGGGTTCGGACGCCGGCGCGTTCCCACGGCGCGAACCGGCCGGTCGCAGCCAGTCCGGAACCCATCCGGATGGCGCGTCAGGTGCGCGGTCAAACGGCCCACCCGCCGGATCGTCCACCCGGCCGCCCCAGCGCACCAAATCCTCGCCAGGTCGGTAGATCTGCCGAATCACCAACGCGCACAACACTATAACCGCGATGTCTCGCAGCAGCACGGTCGTGGTGAAGAACTGTTCGGGCAGCGAGCGGTTGGAGTTGCCGTACAGGTAATACATCCGCGGCACCCACACCAGGGCGTCGACGGTCATCCACGCCAGCAGTATCCGGCGATGCGGCACAGCGAGCACCGCCAGCGGCACCAACCACAGCGAGAACTGAGGGCTCCACACCTTGTTGGTCAACAGGAAAGCGGCGACCACCAGGAACAGCAGTTGCGCCACCCGTGGCCGTTGCGGGGCGGTCAGCGCGATGAATGCGATTGCCGCACAACACGCCACGAACAGCACCGCGACAACGGTGTTGAGCACCGTCGGCGGCTGCCAGAACCCGAGCTTGGGGTCGAACCCCCGCCAGCCGGTGAACGACTTGATGACGTTGTACACCGAGTCCATGTCGTCGCCGCGCCGCGTGTTGAGCCGGAAGAACTCCGACCAGCCGCGCGGAAAGAAGACCAGCACGGGCAGATTCACCAGCAGCCAGGTCACCGCCGCCGCTACCGCGGTGCGGGCCCAGGCACGCAGACGCCCGGTCCGGATTCCCAGCAGCAGCATCGGGCCCAAAAACAGCAAGGGATACATCTTCGCCGCGGCGCCCAATCCGATCAGCACACCTGCCAGCACCGGTTTTCGTCGCGCCCAGGCCAGGAGCCCGGCCATCGCGAAAGCCGTTGCCAGCGCGTCGAAGTTGGTGAATATCTGAAAGATCAGTATCGGGGAGCCGGCCACCAGGGCCGCATCCCAGATCCGCCGCCCGGCCAGGCCGGCGCTAGCCCAGACGGTGGCCAGCCAGGCCAGTGCCAGGCCGAAAGCCGCGACGTCGAAGAACATCACCACCTCGGCGACCACCGGAAGCGGGGCGAGCTTGCTCAGCGCGGTGTAGGTCTTGGCCAGCGCCATCGACACGTACTGATAGATCCCGGTCAGCACCGGATACTCCATATAGCGCACCGCGGGCCTGCCGTCGTAGCGGACCTGCTGGGCGCCGGTCGAGTCGGTCTCGACCCAACTCGACTTGTACGGAAACTTGCCCTGGCTCAACAACTCTGCGCTGTAGAGCGGCACGGTGTCGGAGTAGCACAGCTCGTAGTAGGCGCGCTGGTTGTCCCAGTTGGCAACCCGTTGGTCGGCGGTCCCGGTGCCGGTGCTTTGCAGACAGGCCGCCTTCGTCGACCAGCCGAGCGCCAGGAACACCAGCGCGATCAAGAACATCACCCGCAGCGGCGTCATCAACCGGGAGCGGCCGATCAGCGCGTGCCTGCCGACCGGTCCCCCGACGACCTCGGCGAGCGCGGCACCCAGAAAGTCGTTGCGGCTCGGGCAATCTCGGTTGTCGGCACTGCGCAGATCCGCGGCGAGCCGCTGCGGTGCGGTGGTGGCGCCATGCTCCGCGGCGTCGGTCACGGTGGCGGTGACGGCGCTTGGGGTCCACCCGGCGGGACGCCGCCAAAACCCGGCGGGACGCCGCCACCACCCAGTGGGCCCCCCTGCGGGCCACCCAGTGGGCCCCCCTGCGGGCCGCCCGGCTCCGGGCCACCCGGCGGGCCACCGGGTGCCGGCGGCGCCATGGTGATCGTCGTGGGCGGACCGACCGGAATGGTGATGCCCGGCGCCACTTCGATGGTCGGCTGGATGACGGTCTCCGACGGCGGCGGGGGCGGCGGGGGCGCAACGGGCACTCCCGCGTAACCGCCGATCTCGGTCGGCTTCGGGAAGGATTCGTTGGACGTGCCCTTGAGCGCGCCGTCCATGGTGGACTTCCAGATGTCCGATGGCAGCCCCGAGCCGTAAACCGCTCCGCCCGAAGCCGTTACCAGCGGGCTATCGCCCTTGGCGGTGCCGACCCACACCGCCGTCGACAGCGACGGCGTGTAACCCACCATCCAGGCGTCCTTGTTCGACGTGGTGTCACCGAGCTGGGTGGTGCCCGTCTTGGCCGCCGACGGCCGGCCGCCGGACAGGGCGTGGCCGCGCGAATAGGAGGCAATCGGGACCATGGCCGCGGTGGTGTTGTCGGCGACGGCCTTAGGGATGCGTTGCTCGGTCTTGTTGTCGGAGTTGGCGGCGTCGAACAGCACCTGGCCGTCGGAGTTGACGACCTTTTGCACGAAGTGCGGGCGGTGATAGACGCCGGAGGCCGCCAGCGTGGCATACGCCGAGGCCATGTCGAACACCCGGGTTTGATACTGGCCCAGCACAACTCCGTTGTTGGGTGGTCCGCCCTTGCCGTCCTCGGACAGGGTGTGGGCGACGCCGGGGAAGCTGGTCGCGATGCCGGCTTGGTGCGCCGCGTCGGCGACGGCCTGGGGGCCGCCCTTGAGCTTGAGCATCAGCCGGTAGTAGGAGGTGTTCAACGACATCTTGAGCGCCTGGGCGATGTTGCAGGTCCCGCAGCTCTCGCCCTCGACGTTGGTGATCTTGATGCCATCGACCGTCAGGGGCGAGCTGTCCACCTGGTAGCCCAGGCCGATCCCCTGTTCGAGCGCGGCGATGAGGCAGAACACCTTGAACGACGATCCGGTCTGCAGGCCGGCCTGAGCGAAGTCGAACCCGTTGGCGTCAGTGCCGCCGAAATAGGCGCGTATCGCCCCGTCGTGCGGATCGACCGAGACTGCTGCCGAACGCATATCGGGGTCTTGGCCGTCGAGGTATTTCGACACCGCCTTCTCCGCCGCCTGCTGGGCCTTCGGGTCGATGGTGGTGGTGACCTGCAGGCCTTGGGTGTTCAGGGTCCGCTCGTCGATGTTGAACAGCTCCATCAACTCTTTGGTCACCTGACGCTCGATCAGCCCGTTGGGCCCGGTCGTCTGGTTCTGCGCACGCGCTTGATCCGGCGGCACGGTCGGCGGGAACTCCTGCGCGGAACGATCACTCGGAGTCAGCGCCTTGGTTTCGACCATGCCGTCGAGCACCCACGCCCAGCGGGCACGGGCGCCCTGCGGATCGACCGCCGGGTCCAGTGCGGACGGTCGCCGGATCAGTGCCGCCAGCAGTGCGCCCTCGGAAACCGTGAGTTGTTCGACGGGTTTGTTGAAGTAGGCCTTGGCGGCGGCCGAAATCCCGTAGGCGCCGCGGCCGAAATAGATGATGTTCAGATAGGCCTGCAGCACATCGTCTTTCGACCACTCCCCCGACATCTTGGTGGCGATGACGAGTTCCTTGGCCTTGCGCATCAGTCCGCTGACCCCGTGCTGGGCCGAACCGACCAGCGCGTTCTTCACATACTGCTGGGTGATCGTCGACCCACCCTGCAGATCACCGCTGCCGAAGAGGTTGTTGTTCACCGCGCGCACGAAACCGCTGAAATCGAACCCCGGGTTCGAGTAGAAATTGCGGTCCTCGGCGGCTATCACCGCCTGGCGGACATGCACGGGAACTTGGTTGATGTTGACGTCGACCCGATTGCCCTCGGGCGGGATGATCTTGGCGATCTCCGAGCCGTCGCTGGCCAGGATCGTCGAAACCTGGTTGGTACGAAGGTCACCCGGCTTGGGAATGTCGACGATGAAGTACGCCATCGCGAACGTCACGATCGGCAACAGCACCAGCACCGCCGCGCAGATGTACGCCGCTCGCCGCACCCACAGCCAGTTGATCTGCTCGGTCCAGGCCCAGTCGCGCCAGGGTGGGACGGGCTGCCCACCAGGACCGCCAGGTCCTCCCGGGCCCCCGGGCCGCCGGGGCGGAGGGGGCGACCCGCCGGGCGGACCACCACCGAGGCCGGCTCGCTCGTGCCGGCCGGACGTGGGCCCCCGGCCGTCCAGTGCGGCCTTGACCTCGTCGAGGGCGTCGCGCTGCATTGGCGTCGACGGAGGGCCGGCCAGCGCGGCTTTGACTTCGTCGATGGGATCGGAGCGCCGGGGCGCACCGTCATCCTTGACCGGCGGCAGGATCGTCGTCAGCCGATCGTCGGGCGGGGCCTGACGGCGACGATTGATTGTCGGCGGCGCCTCCCGGCGTGCGGGATCCCGACGATCGGCGTCCGGACGGTCGGGCTCCGGGCGCTTGTCAGAACTCTGATTGCCTACATGCTCAGTCGCTGGCCCACGTTGGTCACCGGACGACTGGCTGTGGCGTCCTTCGTTATTCAATGGCCGTACGGGCGTTGTTGCGCGCCGTCCGCGTGCGTCCGGTGCCCCTGGGAGGGGGTGCCGTGCGCGCCGCGCCGAGCACGTATGACTTGACGAGATGGTTCCAGCTGCAGGTCCGGCACACCTCAACCACGTGGACGGCGAACTCCTCGAAGCGGGTTGCCAGCATCACCAATTCTTCGGCTGTGCGCGCCGAGCCCGACACCGCACCGAGGTGCTCCCCGAACACCCACGACACCAGCGTCAGCTGCTCCTTGCGACAGATCGGGCACATGACCTGGCTGGGTTTTCCGTGAAACTTGGCGGCGCGCAGCAGATACGGGTTCGCGTCACAAACCTCGGACACACCGGTGCGGCCCGAGTACACCTCGGACAGCAGTGAGCGCCGCCGGAGCGCGTAGTCCACCACTTGTCGCTGCAGTCGCACGCCCACCAGAGTACGTCGCCATCCCGACCAGTGATACGCAACCGAACCGTGGCGGTCCGTGCCGGGCAGTCGGGGGTCGTTTCTGCGCCAAGCCGGACTCGGACTTCTACGACCATCCCCGTGGCGAAATGGCTCGGGGCGCCGCTGGGAGATGCTCAAGCATCTGGGGACGCCATCGGCTATCGGTTGGTGATCTACCCGACCTACGCGGTGTTGGACCGCCCGGACCCTGCGACGACCACCGGATGCTGGCCTATCCCTGCCGCGGCGGCTGGGGCGATGCGACCACACCGGGCCGGGTGCGCTCTCGCTGTCGCTGTATGTCTCCAGCGACTACGGAGGTGGGCATATCACCTTCACCGGTGACGGCACCGTCAAGCAGATGAGCCTGCCCACGTAAGGCCGGTCCAACGGCGTATTTCACACCCCCGCACTGTGACGAACGGCAAACCAACAGTCAGTGGTGTTGTGGCTAATATATCGAGGCGATACGATTGCGCGAGGCGTCGAACCGTCGTAACCAGCCACGCAAATCTTTTCAGGGAGGTGATTCGTTTGCTGGAGCTTGCCATCTTGGGTCTCCTCATCGAATCGCCCATGCACGGCTATGAGTTGCGCAAGCGGCTGACCGGTCTCCTCGGCGCGTTCCGGGCGTTTTCGTACGGATCGCTCTACCCCGCCCTGCGGCGTATGCAGGCCGAAGGGTTGATTGCCGAAGATGCCGCCCCGGCCGGGACGCCGGTCCGGCGGGCTCGGCGCGTCTACCAGCTGACCGACGAGGGCCGCCGGCGCTTCGGTGAGTTGGTGGCCGACACCGGACCGCACAACTACACCGACGACGGCTTCGGGGTACACCTGGCCTTCTTCAACCGGACTCCGGCAGAGGCGCGGATGCGCATTCTGGAGGGTCGCCGCCGTCAGGTCGAGGAACGACGGGAAGGTCTGCGCGAAGCAGTTGCGCGGGCCAGTAGCTCGTTCGACCGCTACACCCGTCAGCTTCATCAATTGGGGCTCGAGTCCAGTGAGCGCGAAGTCAAGTGGCTCAATGAGCTCATTGCCGCGGAGCGGGCTATGCCCGGCCTCTCCGAGCAAACGTAAATCCCTGCACGAACCCAGCATCCCAGTCAGTGGTTAGAGGTTAGGAGAACGCCCATATGAGTGAGCAGAACGCGCCGCAGGCGTCGACGGAGGTACGAGTCGCCATTGTCGGCGTCGGTAACTGCGCGTCTTCGCTGGTTCAGGGCGTGCAGTACTACTACGACGCCGACGCGAACAGCACCGTGCCCGGATTGATGCACGTGAAGTTCGGTCAGTACCACGTCCGCGACGTGAAGTTCGTCGCGGCGTTCGACGTGGATGCCAAGAAGGTCGGCTTCGACCTGTCCGAGGCGATCTTCGCGTCGGAGAACAACACCATCAAGATCGCCGACGTGCCGCCCCTCAACGTGACGGTGCAGCGCGGCCCGACGCTGGACGGCATCGGCAAGTACTACGCGGACACCATCGAGGTGTCCGACGTCGAGGCCGTCGATGTGGTCCGGGCGCTGCGCGAGGCCAACGTCGACGTCCTGGTCTCCTACCTGCCCGTCGGCTCCGAAGAGGCCGACAAGTTCTACGCCCAGTGCGCCATCGACGCGGGCGTGGCTTTCGTCAACGCACTGCCGGTGTTCATCGCCTCGGACCCGGTGTGGGCCAAGAAGTTCGCCGACGCCGGTGTGCCGATCGTGGGCGACGACATCAAGAGCCAGGTCGGCGCGACCATCACCCACCGCGTGATGGCCAAGCTGTTCGAGGACCGCGGCGTGCAGCTGGACCGCACCATGCAGCTCAACGTCGGCGGCAACATGGACTTCCTCAACATGCTCGAGCGCGAGCGGCTGGAGTCCAAAAAGATCTCCAAGACGCAGGCCGTGACCTCCAACCTGCAGCGTGAGTTCAAGACGAAGGACGTCCACATCGGCCCGTCCGACCACGTCGGTTGGCTCGACGACCGCAAGTGGGCCTACGTGCGGCTGGAAGGTCGCGCCTTCGGTGACGTGCCGCTGAACCTGGAGTACAAGCTCGAGGTGTGGGACTCACCGAACTCCGCGGGCGTCATCATCGATGCGGTCCGCGCCGCCAAGATCGCGAAGGACCGCGGCATCGGCGGCCCGGTGATCCCGGCGTCGGCGTACCTGATGAAGAGCCCGCCGCAGCAGCTGCCCGACGACATCGCGCGCACCCAGCTCGAAGAGTTCATCATCGGCGCAGACTAGTCATCGTCTGCTCGACCGAACTGGCCCGTCACCTCGAAGGTGGCGGGCCAGTTCGGTTGCGGGCGCGTCTTTCATCGACAGAATGCTGTGCAGGTGCTTAGCATCATGTCTCGATGATCGTTCAACCCGCAGCGTTCCTGCGCACCACTCTCCCCCTTGACCTGTCCGTGCTCGCGGGACTCGACGGCGGGCGGTACCACTCCATCTGGCTGCCCGATCACATGGTCAGCTTCTGGCCGGACTCGATCTGGACTCCCGAGTTCACCGACCTGGCCACCGCTTCCCCGTCGCCGCACCGCCACCTGGACGGGCTCGCGGTCGCGGCCGCGGCGGCCGTGCTGACCGAGCGTGTTCCCCTGGTCAGCGCCGTGGTCGACACCGTGCGCCGCCATCCCGCCATGCTCGCGCAGACGGCGTTGACCATCGATCACCTCGCCAAGGGCCGCTTCATTTTGGGGCTGGGCAGCGGCGAGAGCGAAAACACGCTGCCCTACGGCTTCGACTTCTCGCGTTCGGTCAGCCGTTTCGAGGAAGCGCTTGCGGTGATCCAGTTGCTGTGGCGCAGCGACGGCCCGGTCGACTTCGACGGCCAGTTCTATTCGCTGCACCATGCCCGCCTGGACACCGAACCCTACGGGGGCCGGACTCCCCCGATCTGGATCGGCGCCAGCGGCCCACGGATGCTCGACATCGCCGGCCGGTACGCCGACGGGTGGTGGCCGGCGGGCGCCTGGACTCCCGAGCACTACGCCCAGATGCTCGCCGCGGTGCGGGCATCCGCAGACCGTGCCGGCCGCGACCCGATGGCGATCACCCCCTGCTTCATCCAGGTCTGCCTGATCGGTGCGGACCACGCCGCTCTCGCCGAGATCCTGCAGGCTCCCCTGGTCAAGGCGTTTCTGCTGCAGGTCTCCGCAAAGACGTTGCACGACTTCGGGTTCGAGCACCCCATGGGCCCGGACTGGCGCGGATTCCAGGACATCGACCCGGCCGTGCTCACCCGGGACCGGATCGTGGAGTTTCTGGACAACGTCCGCCCCGAGATGGTCCTGGCCGTCGTACCCCATGGCACACCGAAAGAGGTCGCCAAGATCGTCAAGACATACGTCGACGCGGGCCTGCGCGTGCCCAAGATCCTCGACTACGGCGCCATGGCCGGTCTGAAATACGCGCAGGCTTCGGCGGCCAATGTCCGCGCGGCCGAGGACGAACTGGTGCGGCTCTGCGGAGACCCGTCGTGATAACACGTTTGGATGCCACCGAGATGCTCGCCGCCGCAGAGTCGGAGACCGGGCTGCGCGACTACGGCGATCCCACTCTGCCCGAACGCTTCGCCGTCGCCGTCGACCACCTCAACGGTCTGGGCATGGATGCCGATGGCCGCTTCGAAGCGGCGCAGGTGTGCCGCTGGCTGCTGACCTCGCGCCTTGAGCTCATCGAAGACCGCAACCGCTACCCGATCGGCGCTGAGGTGATCGAGTCGCCGATGTTCGTCACCGGCGAACCCCGTTCGGGGACAACGCTGATGCATGCCCTGATGTCCGTCGACCCGCACGCCCGCGCGCTGCGGTTCTGGGAGGTGATGTATCCGTCGCCGCCGCCGGGGCTGGCCGCACCCGATGACGACCGCCGGGCGCGCGCCCACGCGGACTGGCGCGAGATCAACGCCAAGATGCCGAAGTGGCTACACAGCCACCCCTACAACGACATGCTGGGCGATGGCCTACCCGAAGACGAGCGCACCTGGGCGTTCGACTTCCGGGTGATGACGCCCACCGCGTGGTGGCGGGTACCCATGCAGTCGCTGGTCGGCGGTCTGGCCACCGACCCGGCCGCGCAGTACCGGCTGCACAAGGCAATGTTGCAGCAGTTTCAATACCGCCGTCCGCGAAAGTATTGGGTGCTGAAGGGCTTTCACGGATTCCGGCTCAAGGAGATGTTCGACGCCTACCCCGACGCCACCCTGGTCTGGCTGCACCGCGACCCGGTGCAGGTCGCGGCCTCACGCACCATGATGATGGCCGACATCGCCGAAGGCATGGTCGGTCCCGTCGACCTGCACGCCCTGGCGAAGATGCATCTGGAGCTGACGCGCGAGGGCGTCGCCAACACCATGAGCAACCCAATGGTGGACGATCCGCGCATCCTGCACGTCCGCTACACCGACTTCGTCACCGATCAAATCGCCACGGTCCGGCGCTATTACGAGTTCGCCGGACGCAGACTCGCGCCCGAAGCCGAAGCGGCGATGCGCGACTACCTGGCCAACAACCGCGGCGACCGCTACGGCAAGTTCCGCTACTCCACCCAGTTGCTGATCGACATCGGCGAAGACCTCGATGCACTGCACGCCGAATTCCGGCCATTTCGTGAGCGATTCGGTGTCGAGATCGAAACCCGGGGCTGACGTGACGGCGCCGCACCAACGCCTGTCGGTCCACGACGTCACCTTCTTCGGCGCTCCGCTGGCCGAGGTGGCACAGTATTGGGCGGCCCTCGGTGTGGGGCGGCTCAGCGTCTTGGACAGCGAGCTACTCGACCCCCAATTTCCAAAGCTATTGCGCCGCAACACCTACACCGTGGAGGCGGTGTGCCACATCTTCGGCGGTGGCCGGCTGGACACACCCGGGACCGCGGCGCGGGATGCGCTGCTGGCGGTGATCGATGCCGCGGCCGCAGTCGGCGCGCGGGTAGTGTACATGCTCACCGGCGGCCGGGGCGCGCTGACCTGGCCGCAGGCCGCCGATCGCTTCTGCACCATGATCGCTCCCTGCGTCGAGCACGCGAGGCAGGCGGGGGTGGCGCTGGCAATCGAGAACGCGTCGAGCCTCTACGCCGACATTCACCTCGCACACACCCTGCGAGATACCGTCGAGCTGGCCGAGATGAGCGGACTCGGAATCTGCATCGAGCTGTTCCACTGCTGGGCGGAAGGCGATTTCGACGCGATGGTGCAGCGGGCACTGCCACGAACCGAACTGATCCAGCTCAGCGATTACGTGCTAGGTGACCGGGCGCTGCCCGGTCGGGCGGTGCCCGGCGACGGCGCGATCCCGCTCGAAGCGTTCGTCGCCCACGCCCTGGCCGGCGGCTATGCGCACGGATTCGACCTGGAACTGATCGGGCCCCGCATCGACGCCGAGGGCCGCCTGCAATCCGCGCGGCGCGCCTGCGACGTGGTCGGCGCGATGCTGAACAGATTGGGTGCATGACAATGGGTTTCGGCGATGGCCCCGACGACGCGGCACTGCGTTCGGCGTGGAGCGAATTCTGTGCCCAGCTGGAGCGAGCGGGCCAGCAGGTGTTCAAAGAGGCCAACCCCGCCACCGCATCGCAGCGCGTCGACGCGTACCGATTTCTCACCCAAAACCTCGGCCAGGCCTTCGACCTGGCGCTCGAGACCCGCGACACCGGCTACCCGGTGCTGCACACCTTCTGTGGACCCACCCGCAAACTCGGCGGAGACTGCGCCGACTTCACTTATCAACAGGCATGGATCGACGGGCACTCAACCTACCGGCTCACCGGCAACCGCGGCACCTCACGCTTTTTCAATGTCACTGTGCAGGGTCGACGCACGCCCGGCCCGGGCGTCCTGCACGAGCCATTCGGCGACACCCCGGAGGCCAACCTGCTCGGCCACCAACTCGATATCGGCGAAGACGGGCGATTCGAGCTTTACATCGGAGGCCCCGAACGCGGCCCGAACTGGCTGCCCACCACACCGGAATCCCGAAAACTGTTCATCCGCCAGGGGTTTGATCGCTGGGATGAATCACCGGCGCAGCTGCGCATCGAACGCATCGACATGGCCTCCCCCAAGCCGTTGCCCACCCCCATCGACATGGTCGACGCGATGCGCTGGGCCGGAGATTTCGTCACCGGCCTGATGTCGGATTGGCCCGAGTTCCCCTTCAACTACGGCGGCGTCGACGCCGAGCACCCCAATACCTTCCCGCGCGTCGGCGCCACCGACGCCGACAACAAACGTGGCCGGGCCGCCGCCAACATGTACTGGGAGCTGGGGACCGACGAGGCGCTGATCGTCGAATTCGACGCCCACGACGGGCTGTGGATGTTCACCAACATGGGTGTCTTCTTCAACAGCATGGATTACCTGTACCGCCCGGTGAGTTATACGCCGAGCCGCACCAAGGTCGACCACGACGGCCGCATCCGTCTGGTCATGGCTCACCGTGATCCGGGCGTGCACAACTGGCTGGACACCCAGGGCTTCGAGCGCGGCAACCTGACTTACCGCCACATGCTCGAGGGCGACCCCGCGGTGCTGGACACCCGGCTGGTCAAGCACGACGCGATCCTCGGCGCCCTGCCCGACGAAACCGCCATAGTGAGCCCACCTGAGCGCACCGCCGCGATGTGGCAACGCTTCCATGGTGTTCGCCGGCGCTACGTCCTATAGCTAGTGTCAAAGATCGTGACCGAGATCTCCGAAGACGAACTGGCCGGGCTGTCCGAATTCTCGCTGCTGTCCGAAAACGCCGAGCAGGCCGGGGTCTCCGGTCCGCTGCCCGACGCCGAACGCGTCGAGTCCGGCACGGGCGAACGCAAAATCAGCGCCCTGCGCTGGGGCAGTGCTCCCCCACGGATCGTGTTCGTGCACGGCGGCGGGCAGAACGCGCACACCTGGGACACCATCATCGTCGGCATCGGTGAACCCGCGCTGGCGGTGGACCTGCCCGGTCACGGCCACTCCGCCTGGCGCGAGGACTGCGACTACTCGCCGCAGCACAACGCCGACACCTTGCTGCCGATCCTGCGCGAGCACGCCGCGTCGGCCGACCTCGTCGTCGGCATGTCGCTGGGCGGACTGACGGCGATCCGGCTGGGCGCGGTGGCACCCGAACTGGTCAAGGAGCTGGTGTTGATCGACGTCACCCCGTCGGCGCTGCAACGGCATTCCGAGATGACCAAGGAGCAGCAGGGCACGGTGGCTCTGATGCACGGGGAACGCGAGTTTCCCAGCTTCCAGGCCATGCTCGACTTGACGGTCGCAGCGGCGCCGCACCGCGAGGTGAAGGCTCTGCGGCGCGGGGTCTTCCACAACTCGCGCAAGCTGGAGAACGGCCAGTGGACGTGGCGCTACGACGCCATCCGCACCTTCCCCGACTTCGCCGGCCTGTGGGACGACGTCGACGCTTTATCCGCACCCGTGACCCTGGTGCGTGGTGGCACGTCGGGCTTCGTCAGCGACGACGATGCGGCCGAGCTTGCCCGTCGCGCAAAGCATTTCCGGTCCGCGCACATCGTGGAGAATTCGGGCCATTCCGTGCAAAGCGACCAGCCTCGTGCGCTGATCGACATTCTGCGTGGAGTGCTCGACGCACGCTGAGCCTACGGTGGGGTAATGGCTCGCGTCGGCGACGATGCGCAGCGAAGCGATGAGGAGGAGCGGCGCCCATGACTTCCGAATTCCCCGTCCGTATCGGTGTCCAGCTGCAGCCGCAGCACGCTCCGCAGTACGGCCAAATGCGCGACGCCGTGCGCCGCTGCGAGGACGTCGGCGTCGACATCGCCTTCAACTGGGATCATTTCTTCCCGCTCTACGGCGATCCCGACGGCGCGCATTTCGAATGCTGGACGATGCTCGGGGCCTGGGCCGAACAGACGTCGCGCATCCAGATCGGCGCGCTGGTGACGTGCAACTCCTACCGCAATCCGGAGCTGCTGGCCGACATGGCCCGCACCGTCGACCACATTTCGGACGGCCGGCTCATCCTCGGCATCGGTTCGGGCTGGAAACAAAAGGACTACGACGAGTACGGCTACGAATTCGGCACCGCAGGCAGCCGCCTGGACGACCTCGCGACCGCACTGCCCCGGATCAACGCGCGGCTGGCCAAACTGAATCCGGCTCCCACCCGCGATATCCCGATCCTCATCGGCGGCAAGGGCCCGCGAAAGACATTGCGCATGGTCGCCGAATACGGCGACATCTGGCACGGCTTCACCACCGTCGATACCTATCCGGCCGCGGCTGCCGTGCTGGAAGAACATTGCGACGCCGTCGAGCGCGACCCGTCCACGATCGAGAGGTCGGCCGGCGTCGAGAACAACAGCGGCGTGCGCCGCGGCGAGGGCCTCGACGGGCTGATCGCCAACGCCGAAGGCCTCACCGCCCTGGGTGTGACGCTGCTGACCGTCGGCGTGAATGGTCCCGACTACGACCTGACCGCCGCCGAAGCGCTATGCAAGTGGCGCGACAGCCGGTAAACCGGCCGCGCCGTATTCAGATTCCTCGGCCAAACACCTAAACGCGCGCATCAATTCGTGAGAAACTCTCACCGCTAGATGGCCGAACCGGGTGTGAAAGAGACTGAAACAAAAAGATGCCGAAGAAATACGGGGTCAAAGAAAAGGACCTGGTTGTTTCGCACATTCTCCACCTGTTGTTGACCGGGAAGCTGCGCAGCGGGGACCGCGTCGACCGCAATGAAATTGCGCTGGGCCTGGGAGTGAGTCGGGTCCCCATTCAAGAGGCACTGGTCCAACTCGAACATGACGGCATTGTGTCCACGCGTTATCACCGTGGCGCGTTCGTCGAGCGGTTCGACGAAGCCACCGTGGTCGAACACCACGAGCTCGACGGAATGCTCAATGGGATTGCGTCCGCCCGCGCGGCGACCAGTCCCACACCGCGGATCCTGGGACAGCTCGACACGCTGATGCGCTCGCTGCGCGCCGCCAAGGACTCGCGCGCCTTCACCGACATCGCCGCTGAATACCGGCGCACCGTCAACGAGGAGTACGCCGGTCCGCGGCTGCATGCCGCGATCCGCGCCTCGCAGAACCTGATCCCCCGCCTGTTCTGGACGACCTATCAGAGCGGGAGCGACGAGATGTTGCCGCTCTACGAAGACGAGACCGCGGCGATACAGCGGCGCGACCCCGAAGCCGCGCGGGCCGCGTGCGTCGACCGCTCCTATCTGATGGCCCAGACCATGCTGGCGGAACTGTTCCGGCGACGGGTCTTCACCCCGCCCGACGACGTCAGTCGTGTCGTTCCCGGCCCGCTGCGGGTGATCGCCGGCGCGGACACCATCTGCGACGAAGCATCGCTGGTGCTGTGAACCGACGCTGACCGGGCCCCGTCGCCGTTCAGTCGTTACGGTGACACTGATGAATTCGCGCGTGAGCCGGCGCACCGAGCGCCGCGGAAGGGCATTCGGCCTGGCCGCGACAGTCCTGATGGTGTGCGGCCTGGCGCTGGGTGGACCCGTCGCGCCGGCGGCCGCCGACTGGAACCAATGCGCGCCGGCCGGAGTGGACAGCGCGCGGACCCTGCCCAAAGACCTGACCGAAAGCCCGACCACCGGCGAGGACGACCGCGACACCACGGCATCGGTCGAGCCGCTCGGCGCGGTCGACGTCAGCGCCCTGGGCCTCGGCGTGCCGGGGGTGCTGACCATCGGCACGCTGTCGGACGCCCCGCCCAACATCTGCATCAATCCCACCGGCGAATTCAGCGGCTTCGACAACCAACTGCTGCGCGCCATCGCCGACAGGCTGGGTCTGCAGGTCCGCTTCGTCAGCACGGACTTTTCCGCGCTGCTCGCCCAGGTGGCTTCCCGGCGCTTCGACGTCGGCTCGGCAGCGGTGAAAGCGACCGACGCGCGTCGGCACACCGTCTCATTCACCAACGGCTATGACTTCGGGTTCTATTCGCTGGTGGTCCCGCCCGGTTCGGCCATCCACAAATTCAGCGACCTCGCCGCCGGCCAGCGGATCGGCGTCGTGCAAGGCACCGTCGAGGAATCGTACGTCGTCGACGTGTTGCATCTGCAACCCGTGAAGTATCCGGGCTTCGCCACCTTGTACGCCAGCCTGAAGTCCCGCCAGATCGATGCGTGGGTGGCGCCGGGGACCCTTGCCGCGACCGTCATTCGCCCCGGCGATCCGGCGGTGGTCGCCGCGAATACTTACAGCCCAGGCAATTTCGTGGCTTATGCGGTCGCCAAAGGCAACAAGCCGTTGATCGACGCGCTCAATTCCGGGCTGGACGCCGTCATCGCCGACGGCACCTGGGCACACCTGTACACCCAGTGGGTGCCGCGGACAGTGCCGCCCGGCTGGAAACCCGGCTCCAAAGCCGCGCCCATGCCCAGGCTGCCGGACTTCGCGGCGATCGCGAAACAACACCGCTCATCCGCGGGCCCACCCGCCCCGAAATCGCCACTGGCCCAGTTGGGTGACTCGTTCTTCGACTGGGATATGTACCGACAGGCCATTCCAATCCTGTTCACCACCGGTCTGCCGAATACGTTGATCCTGACCAACAGCGCCCTGGTCGTCGGCCTGGCGTTCGGCATGGTGTTGGCGATGGCGGGGATCTCGCACCGGCGCTGGCTGCGCTGGCCGGCCCGGGTGTACACCGACATCTTCCGGGGCCTGCCCGAAGTGGTGATCATCTTGCTCATCGGGATGGGCATCGGCCCGTTGGTCAGTGGGCTGACCAACAAGAACCCATACCCGCTCGGCATCGCCGGGCTGGGATTGATGGCCGCCGCCTACATCGGCGAGATCCTGCGCTCCGGAATTCAAAGCGTCGATCCCGGACAACTGGAAGCGTCCCGGGCGCTGGGCTTCAGCTATGTCACCGCGATGCGGCTGGTGGTGGTGCCGCAGGGCATCCGCCGGGTGCTCCCCGCCCTGGTCAATCAGGCCATCGGGCTGTTGAAGGCGTCCGCGCTGGTGTACTTCCTCGGCCTGATCGCCGATCAGCGAGAGCTGTTCCAGGTGGGACGAGACCTCAACGCGCAGACCGGGAGCCTGTCGCCGTTGGTAGCCGCGGGTCTCTTCTACCTGCTATTGACCATCCCGCTAACGCATTTGGTGAACTACATCGACACCCGGCTTCGCCGCGGCCGCCGCGCCGCCGCACCAGAAGACGATGCCGACCTGCTAACGACGACATTCGGCCAGGAGATCATGTGACCTGCGGGATCCACGGGCCTGCGTCAGTTTCGCTGGCGGCCAAAGACGTTCACCAAACCCTGGGCGGAAGCAAGGTGCTGCGCGGTGTCGATATCGAGGCACCCGCGGGTAGCACCGTGGCGATCATCGGGCCGTCCGGTTCGGGCAAGTCGACACTGCTGCGCACGCTGAACCGCCTGTACGAGCCTGACAGCGGCGACATTCTGCTGGATGGCCGCTCGGTGCTGCGCGACGATCCCGACGAGCTGCGCCAGCGCATCGGCATGGTGTTCCAGCATTTCAATCTCTTCCCGCACCTCAGCGTCGTCGCCAACGTCGCGATGGCACCACGAAAGTTGCGACGCCTGCCGGCCGACGAGGCCCGCGACCTGGCAATGACACAGCTGGAGCGAGTTGGCCTGAAGCACAAGGCCGGTGCCCGACCCAGCATGCTGTCCGGCGGGCAGCAGCAGCGGGTGGCGATCGCCCGAGCGCTGGCCATGGGGCCACAGGTGATGTTCTTCGACGAGGCGACCTCGGCGTTGGATCCCGAAATGGTCAAAGGAATACTGCAACTCATTGCCGACCTTGGCGCCGATGGCATGACAATGGTTGTGGTAACCCACGAAATGGGTTTCGCTCGGTCGGCATCCGACGCCGTGGTGTTTATGGATCACGGCAAGGTCGTGGAATCAGGCCCTCCTGAGCAGATATTCGACGCCGCACAGACCGAACGGCTGCAGCGGTTTTTGTCCCAGGTGCTTTGATTTCCACTAACTGGTGGGCAATAGCTCCCTTGTAAGCACCTCATATCGGGATAGACTCCCGATTTATGGCAGACAGCGAATCGAACCCGGCCGAGGTAGCCGAGCTCGCCGAGGGTTTGCACCGAGCGCTGTCCAAATTGTTTGCGATTCTCCGCCGTGGGGACCCCAGCGGCGCGGCGGCCGGGGAGCTGACCCTGGCGCAATTGTCGATCCTGGTCACGCTGCTCGACCAGGGCCCGATCCGGATGACCGATCTCGCCGCACACGAACGGGTGCGGACTCCCACCACGACCGTGGCGATCCGACGGCTGGAGAAAGTGGGGCTGGTCAAGCGTTCCCGCGATCCGTCCGACCTGCGTGCGGTGCTAGTGGACATCACCCCGCGGGGGCGGGCCGTGCATGGTGAATCGCTGGCCAATCGGCGCGCCTCGCTGGCCGCGATGCTCAGCCAGCTCCCGACGTCCGACCTCAACACCCTGACGCAGGCACTGGCCCCGCTGGAGCGACTGGCCTCCGGTGACCCGACGTCCGGACCCGCCGGCGTGCCGCCCGCACGCAAGGAAGCCTGAAAAGAACTAGCCGTCAACGCTTTTCGCTCGCGTTCGCGGTATCGGTAAACTGCAGGGCATGCCCAATGCACTCATCACCGGCGCCGGCGGCGGTATCGGATCGGCCATCGCCACAGCGCTGGCCCCCACGCACACCCTGCTGCTGGCGGGCCGGCCATCCGATCGGCTCGACGCAGTCGCGGAGCGGCTCGGCGCCACCACCTTTCCACTGGACGTCACCGACTCCGGCGATATCGAAGCCGCCTGCGAAATCGTGGACGAACTCGACGTGCTCGTGCACAACGCGGGGTTGGCCATCCCCGGCAGTGTCGCCGACTCGAACGTCGACGAGTGGCGCGCCACCTTCGCCGTGAACGTCTTTGGACCGGTGGAACTTACGCTGGCGCTGTTGCCGGCGCTGCGGCGGGCGCGCGGCCAGGTGGTGTTCATCAACTCCGGTGCGGGGCGTACCGCTTCGCGGGGTATGGCCTCGTATTCGTCCAGCAAGTTCGCGCTGCGCGCCTTTGCGGACTCGCTGCGCAGTGACGAACCGGAGCTGCGGGTGACGACGGTCTATCCGGGCCGGACCGACAGCGACATGCAGCGTGAGCTCGTCGAGTTCGAGGGCGGCACGTATGAGCCCGCCAACTTCTTGAAGCCCGAAACGGTCGCGGCTGCGGTCGCACATGCGGTGGCCACCCCACGCGACGGTCACCTGCACGAGGTGGTGCTGCGGCCGGCCGGGCACTAGGCGGCGCTACACGACGAGGTTGACCAGCCGGCCGGGGACCACGATCACCTTGCGCGGGTTGGCACCCGCCAAAAACGCCTGGACTTTTTCGTCGGCGAGCGCCGCCGCCTTCAGGGTGTCCTGATCGGCGTCGGCGGCCACCGACACCCGGCCGCGCACCTTGCCGTTCACCTGCACCGGGTACTCCACCGTGTCGTCGACCAGATAGGCGGGGTCGGCGACCGGGAACGGGCCGTGCGCCAGCGTCGTCTGGTGGCCCAGGCGCAGCCACAACTCCTCGGCCATATGCGGGGCCAGGGGGGCCAGCATCAGCACCAGCGGCTCGACCGCCGCGCGGGGAACCGCGTCGCGGTGCTCCTTGGTGAGATGGTTGGTATATTCGATCAGCTTGGCCGCGGCGGTGTTATTGCGCAGTGCGGCATAGTCTTCCGCGACTCCGACGATGGTGCGATGCAGCGCTCGCAGCGTCTCGGTTGCCAACTCCTGTGCGGGTCCGTCGACCACGCGGGTGTCACCGCTCTGCTCGTCGACCACCAGACGCCATACGCGCTGCAGAAAGCGGTGGGCTCCCACGACGTCCTTGGTCGCCCAGGGCCGGGAGGCCTCCAGCGGGCCCATCGACATCTCGTAGACCCGCAGCGTGTCGGCGCCATAGTCGTCGCAGATCTCGTCGGGCGAGATCGAATTCTTCAGGCTCTTACCGATTTTCCCGAACTCTTGGAAGACTTCCACCTCTCCCCCGGGTCCGGGGTAGACGAAGCCACCGTCCCGTTCGACCACTTCCTCGGCCGGCACGTACGAGCCGCGCGCGTCGGTGTAGGCGAAGGCCTGGATGTAGCCCTGGTTGACCAGCCGGCGATAGGGCTCCCGCGAGCTCACGTGGCCCAGGTCGTAGAGGACCTTGTGCCAGAACCGCGCATACAGCAGATGCAGGACGGCGTGTTCGGCGCCGCCGACGTACAAGTCGACGCCACCGGGATCCTGCGGCCCGTGCTCGGCCGGCCGCGGACCCATCCAGTAGGCCTCATTCTCCAACGCGGCGAACCGCTCCGAGTTATGCGGATCGGTGTAGCGCAGTTCATACCAGGAGCTGCCGGCCCACTGGGGCATCACGTTGGTGTCCCGGCTGTAGGGCTTGAGGCCGTCGCCGAGGTCAAGCTCGACGTGCACCCACTCCGTCGCCTTGGCCAGCGGCGGCGACGGCTCGCTGTCGGCGTCGTCGGGGTCGAACAGCACCGGCGAGTAATCCGCGACGTCGGGCAGCTCGACCGGCAGTGCGGCTTCGTCGAGCGCATGCGCGCGCCCGTCGGCGTCATAGACGATGGGGAACGGCTCGCCCCAGTACCGCTGTCGGGCGAAAAGCCAGTCGCGCAACTTGAATTCGATGCGCGCCCAGCCGCGGCCCTCGGCCTCCAGGCGCGCGGTGATCTTTTCCTTGGCCGCGGCCACGTCCAACCCGTCGAGGTAGCCGGAGTTGACCAGCACCCCGTCGCCGGCGTACGCGGACTCCGAAATATCGCCGCCGGCAATGACTTCCACGATCGGCAGGCCGAACTCGTGGGCGAAGTCCCAGTCGCGCTGGTCGTGACCGGGAACCGCCATGATCGCGCCGGTGCCGTACCCGGCCAACACGTAGTCGGCGATGAAGATCGGCACCGGTTTTCCGTTGGTGGGATTGGTCGCGTAACTGCCCAAGAAGACGCCGGTCTTCGCCTTACTCTCCTGGCGCTCGAGGTCCGACTTCGACCCGATCGCCAGCCGGTAGGCGGCGACGGCCTCACCCGGGGTCGCGGCGCCGTATGTCCAGCGCGGGTCGGTGCCTTCCGGCCAGGCGGCCGCCACCAACTCGTCGACCAGGTCGTGCTCGGGCGCCAGCACCAGGTAGGTGGCACCGAAGAGCGTGTCGGGCCGGGTGGTGAACACCTCGATGTCGACCGTCTCGCCATCGCCCCCGCTCGCCGCGAAAAGCGCTATGGCGCCGGTGGACCGGCCGATCCAGTTGCGCTGCATGGTCTTGACCGGTTCGGGCCAGTCCAGCACGTCGAGGTCGTCGAGCAACCGATCGGAATAGGCGGTGATCCGCATCATCCACTGCCGCAACCGTTTCCGGAAAACCGGGAAGTTGCCGCGGTCGCTGCGGCCGTCGGCGGTCACCTCTTCGTTGGCCAACACGGTGCCCAGACCGGGACACCAATTCACCATCGAGTCGGCCCGGTAGACCAGCCGGTGGCCGTCGACCACATCGGCCCGCTCCCCCGCCGACAGCCCGGCCCAGTCCCGCCCATCCTCGAGGCCGCGCGCGCCGGACTCGAATTCGGCGACCAACTCGGCGATGGGACGGGCCTTGTTGGCAGCGGTGTCGAACCAGGCGTTGTAGATCTGCAGGAAGATCCACTGGGTCCACTTGTAGAACTCGGCGTCGGTGGTGGAGAAGCTGCGCCGGCTGTCATGGCCGAGGCCCAGCCGTCCCAGCTGGCGCTTGAAATTGACGACGTTGGCCTCGGTCCTGGTGCGCGGGTGGGTGCCGGTCTGCACCGCGTATTGCTCGGCGGGCAGGCCGAAGGCGTCGAACCCCAACGCGTGCAACACGTTACGGCCGGTCATCCGGAAATAGCGAGCGTAAACGTCTGTCGCGATGTAGCCCAGCGGGTGGCCGACATGTAACCCTTCCCCCGACGGGTAGGGAAACATGTCCTGCACGAACAACTTGTCGTCGGGGACCGGAGCTCCGTCTGCCGGAGCCAGCGAACCGACCGGGTTGGGCACGTTGAACGTTCCGAGCTTCGCCCAGGTCTCCTGCCACGCGCCCTCGATACGGCCCGCCAGCGCCGCGGTGTAGCGATGCGGCGGCGCATCAGAGTCGGGCGCGGCGGCGCCAGAGCTGCTTGCCGGCGAAGCGGTCTGGGAGTCGGTCACCTGAACAGGGTATAAGGGAACCCCAACGGCCCCGCCGGGCTACAGGTTGGTCTCGGTTCCGTTGCGCGCCGATCAGAGGTTCATCCCAGGTGTGTTTCGAGCCTATTCACCACCTTTGACCTCTAGTTACAGTCAGCCACTATCGACGGCTTCTGGTACTGACGCCTTTGGAAGGACCGACGCAGATGATTGAGATCGTCCCCGTCCCCCGGGCACTCCTCGGCGGTATGGTCGCTGGGCTGATGGGCTTGGCAATTGTTGCGGGCGGCACGGCATCGGCAGACCCGGTGCCCCCGGCGCCGGCACCCGTCCCCGCGGTGCCCGCGCCGGCACCGCAGAACCTCGGGCCCGAGCTGGTGCCGCCGAGCAGGTACCTCGCAGCCCCGCCAGCCGGCAACCAGATCGCCCCACCGGCAACCGCCACCGCCCCGGGAACCGCGGCGCCGGCCGCGGTCACGCCGCCGGCTCCGGCTCCCGCTCCCGCGACGTCCGGAACGATCCACGAATTCCTGCAGTCGAAGGGTGTGAAGCTCGAGGCGCAAAAGCCTCAGGGCTTCAACGCGCTCGACATCACCTTGCCGGTGCCCGCACGCTGGACTCAGGTGCCTGATCCAAACGTGCCCGATGCGTTCGCGGTGATCGCCGATCGGCACGGCAGCAGCATTTATTCGTCGAATGCGCAGGTCGTGGTCTACAAACTGGTCGGCACCTTCGACCCGAAAGAGGCCATCAGCCACGGGTATGTCGACAGCCAGAAGCTTCTGGCGTGGCAGCCCACCAACGCCGCGATGACCGATTTCGGCGGCTTCCCGTCGTCGATCGTCGAAGGCACCTACCGCGACGGTGATTTGACGCTCAACACGTCGCGGCGCCACGTCATCGCCACATCGGGACACGACAAATACCTCGTGTCGCTGTCGGTGACCACCGATCGCGCGGTGAGCGTCGCCGACGCACCGGCCACCGACGCGATCGTCAACGGATTCCGCGTGAGCGCTCCTGGCGCGGCCGCCCCGACGCCGGCCCAGGCTCCCGCCGCCTCCCCCGTTGGACTGCCCGCCCAGGCTCCCGTCGCCGCTCCCGTCGCCCCGGCACCAGCTGCCGCTCCCGTCGCGCCCGCCGCCCCGGCACCCGTTGCTGCTCCGGTCGCCCCCGTCGCGCCGGCACCTGGCATGGCACCGCTGGTACCGCTCGCCCAGACGGCGCCCGCGGCCCCGGTCGGGCTCCCCGCGCAGGCGCCCGTGACGAACCCGCAGCGCACCCCCAGCCTGTTGGCCATGGTGCCGGGCCTGCCCCCGCTGCCGAACTTCTCGTTCCTGCAGCACTAAAGGACGGCAGCGCGGCACGGAGCCGGATGCGCAGGCCGGTGGCCCGGCTCGTATTGTGAGCCCATGCTGATTGCGGGCGTGCTGTGCATGTGTGCGGCGGTGGCCTCGGCGGGGTTCGGCACCTGGTCGCTTGCCCACAACCGGAATTTCGGCGCCACCGCGTTGGCGCTGCGCGCGATGGCGCCGACCCAGTTGGCGGCTGCGGTGATGTTGGCGGCCGGGGGCGCGGTGGCCATGGCCGCAGTCCCGGACACGGCGTTGGTCGTGCTCATCGTCTGTGTGGTGGGCGCGCTGGGAACGTTGGCCGCGGGCTCGTGGCAGAGTGCGCGCTTCGCGCTGCGCCAGGAAGCGGCGGCGCCCGCCTGCGCCGGCAGCTGCGTCGGCTGCACGCAGTCGTGCCAGTGAACTAGAGGGCCGGTGGGCCCGACGTCAGCAGCCCTAGTTCCGGCTGATGTCGATGGGGTGGGTGGCCAGCAGCGAGAGCGGCAGCGGCTGGCGACGCAGAACCTGGCCCCACAGGTCGGACCTCGGTCCGACGAGCACGTCGGACGGCAAGGCGGACAACACAATCCAGTCGTCGCGCTCGATCTCGCCTTCCAGCTGGCCGATGGTCCAACCCGAGTACCCCGCGAAGATTCGCACCCCTTCGACCAGCGGCGCGATCACGTCGGGATCGGCGTCCAGGTCGACCATGACCACCCGACCGTCCACGTGTCGCAAGCCCGGCACGCCCTGGGGATCCGCGCCGACGCGCAGCGTCGCCAGACACAACGCCGCGTCGCGCTTCACCGGCCCGCCGATGAACATCGTCTTCGGCTTGGCCGACAGTTTGGTCCATTGAGGCAACACGTTGTACACCGCGGTTTCGCTGGCGCGGTTCAGGACCACGCCCAGCGTGCCTCCGTCGTTGTGCTCGACGATGTAGATCACGCTGCGCCGAAACGTCGGTTCGAGAAGATCGGTGTTGGCGAGCAGCAAAGTGCCCGCCCGCACCCGTTGCGCGGCAGGGGCGACGTAGTCCTCGGGATCCTCCGGCGGCGGCACCCCACCATCATCGCATCCGGCGGATCGTGGCTTAGGCCAATCGAGAGCGTGGGCGACGGAGATTTGTACTGTTACTGGGACAGCTCTGATCGTGCGAGCTTGCCAGCCCCAATCGTGGAAGTCGGTTTCGTTGATCCCAACCCGGATGCAGTCCAGCGCACCCGTCGAAATCTGGCGGTCCGTACGCGGTTTGCCAGATTTTTGGCGGCTGCTGCAGGTGCGCGTTGCGAGCCAATTCGGTGACGGTCTGTTCCAGGCGGCGCTGGCCGGGGCCCTGCTGTTCAACCCCGATCGGGCCGCCGATCCTCTTTCTATAGCGCGCGCCTTCACGGTTCTGTTCTTGCCGTACTCGCTCCTCGGCCCGTTCGCTGGTGCGTTGATGGACCGTTGGGATCGGCGGCTGGTGCTCGTCGGCGCCAACGTGGGCCGGTTGATCCTCTTCGTCGCGATCGGCACCATTCTGGCGGTGCGGGCCGGCGATCTGCCGCTGTTGCTGGGCGCCCTGCTCGCCAACGGTTTGGCCCGCTTCGTCGGGTCCGGGCTGTCGGCGTCGCTGCCGCATGTGGTGCCGCGCGAGCAGGTGGTGACGATGAACTCGGTTGCCACCGCATCCGGCGCCATCGCGGCGTTCTTCGGCGCAAATTTCATGTTGGTTCCTCGATTCATCTTAGGGTCCAGCGACAAGGGCGCCTCGGCGATCGTGTTCCTCACGGCCGTTCCCGTGTCGATCGCGTTGCTGTTGTCCTGGCGGTTCGGCGCGCGGGCGCTGGGGCCTGACGACACCCGGCGAACGATCCACGGGCCGGTCACCTACGCGGTGATCACCGGCTGGCTGCACGGCGCACGGACGGTGGCGCAGCGCCCCACGGTCGCCGCCACCCTCTCCGCCCTGGCCGCCCACCGGATGGTCGTCGGCATCAACTCGCTGCTGGTCTTGTTGCTGGTCCACCACATGCCCAACCTCGAGGGTGGGGGATTCGGCACCGCCTTGCTGTTCTTCGGCGCCGCGGGCCTGGGCGCCTTCTTGGCCAACGTCCTGACACCACCCGCTATCCGCCGCTGGGGGCGCTACGCGACGGCAAACGGCGCGTTGGCCGCGTCGGCGATCATCGAGGTCGCCGGCGCCGAGCTGCTCGTCCCGGTCATGGTCACGTGCGGCTTCTTGCTCGGCATCACCGGGCAGATGGTCAAGCTGTGCGCCGACACCGCGATCCAGATGGACGTCGACGACGCTCTTCGCGGGCATGTCTTCGCCGTGCAGGACGCGCTGTTCTGGGTCGCGTTCATCGTGTCAATCACGGTGGCCGGCATCTTGATTCCCGACGACGGGCACGCACCCACCTTCGCGCTGTTCGGATCGGTGCTCTACCTGATCGGCCTGGCCGTGCACGGCATCATCGGGCGCCGCGGCGAGCAACCGAACGATCGTTAAGGTACAGACGTGACATGTCGGACGGCCGCGGCCCACAGTCGAGCGCTGCGATGACCGGTCCCGCGCCCATGGTCGACGACCTGCGCGCCGAAAGCGACGCGCTCGACGCGCTGGTCGCGCCGTTGTCGCCCGACCGCTGGGACGACCCCACACCGGCGCCCGGCTGGTCCATCGCACACCAGATCGGCCATCTTCTGTGGACGGATCGAGTGGCTCTGATCGCGGTCACCGACGAGGCTGCGTTCGCCGAGGTGTTGGCGGGCGCGGCTGCCGACCCGGCGGGCTTCGTCGACAAAGGCGCCGAAGAACTCGCGGCGCTGGCGCCGCCCGAGTTGCTCGCGGACTGGCGGGTCACCCGGGGACGGCTGCACGGCGCGCTGCTCACGGTGCCGTCCGGTCGCAAACTCCCGTGGTTCGGGCCGCCGATGAGTGCGGCTTCGATGGCCACCGCGCGCCTGATGGAGACGTGGGCGCACGGTCTCGATGTCGCCGACGCCCTGGGCGTGACGCGGCCCGCGACCGAGCGCCTGCGGTCGATCGCTCACCTCGGGGTGCGGACTCGCGACTTCGCCTTCGCCGTCAACAATCTGGCGCCACCGGCCGAGCCGTTCCTGGTCGAGCTGCGCGGGCCAGCCGGTGATACCTGGTCGTGGGGGCCACCCGACGCCGGGCAGCGGGTCAGTGGGTCCGCGGAGGATTTCTGCTTCCTGGTCACTCAGCGACGCCCATTGAGCGCCCTGGACATCACCGCCCAGGGCGATGACGCACAGCGCTGGTTGCAGATCGCGCAGGCTTTCGCGGGGCCTCCCGGCGCCGGTCGATGAGCGCGCGAAACGCGCGAACAGAGCCGGGGCCCACCCGATCACGCGCCGGTCGATGAGCGCGCCAAACGCGCGAACAGAGCCGGGCGCCCATCCGATCACGCACCGGTCGATGAGTGCGTGAGACGCATCAGTGCAGCGGCCCGCCGTAACTCGCCCGGTTCTCGGCTTCGGCCTCCTCGCGCAGCGCGGTAATCGCGAGGTTCAGTCTTTCGGCCAGCTCTCCGTGGCCGTACCCGGTCATCACCCCGGGATGCAAAGTCAGTTTGAGTAGTCGGCCGTCGGAATTCGCCACCGCGCGGATGTCACCCAGATCGACGCTGTAGGTGACGGCTTCGGCCTGCGCCACAAGGGCTTCCCACTTGTCGGCCGCCTCGCTCAGTTCCTGAAGAACCGATTCGACGAGATCCTTCTCGCTGAGATTCGCGCGACTGCCCGAACCCGCCACCATGACAGTATCGTCGAGCCCTCCGACCAGCGTCAATTCATACGTGAGCAGGTTTGCGGCCGGCCTGCCGCGCGTTCACCCACCGAGCTTTTGGTACCAGGCGAGGTGGTAGTTCGCGGAGACCGCGTCGCCGCTGGCGATGCCCTCGGTGGCGGCCATCAACAGGCACTTGAGCAGGAGGGCCGGATTGACGTTCGGATATTGAACGAGGAGCTGGTAGCGCGCGGTATCGAGGTGTACCCGCAGCACGTCGACCTCCTGGTCGACGACAACCTTTCCCGCGGCGGCGGCTTCTGCCAACCTCGGCACGATCTTGGGCAGCTCGTCACGCGCCCGCGTGGCCACGCTCAGCACGCTCGCCAAATCGTCGATGGCGGGCAGGGTGCGCGGCTCCACTGACGACCTGGTCGCGGCGAAGCCGACCGAGCGGTGCAGCGAATCGCCGGGAGTGTAAGTGACGACGCGCGCCGTTTCGCCGATCAGTGCGGCGACCCTGCCGGTGCGCCGGTCAGGCTCCAACAACCGCACGTCGGCCGGAAGGGTGATGCCGGACGGTATCCATCCGTGAGCGAGGTCGGTGACCAGTACCGTGGTGCCGTCGGCACGGTCTCCGATCGCCCAATTCAGGCGTGGCTCCTGCCGGACCACGAACTCGAGCAGCCGATTCAGCCGCTCATTGTCGAATCCTGTTGGCGTCGTTGGCTTTTCGGTCCGCGGCCGGGCGGCGGTGAAGGCGGCCGTGTCGGCCTCCTCGGCGGCGGGGGGGACGTCGGCCGCGGCGGGGGTGATGTCGGCCGCCGCGGGTTCCTGCGAGACCGGCTCCACCTGCGCGACGGCCGGCTCGTCGACGACCGCGTGGTGGCGACCGGAATCGGCCTGATCCGGGACGGGCTCGGGCGCGCGCTGCGTCGGCGCCTCGAGCACCGGCTCCACATGTACGACCATCGGGATGACCTGCGTCTCCTCAAGATGCGGCGCATCGGCAGGCTCGTGCCCGGGGGCCGCCGCCTCCGGCTCGTCTTCGCCGACCGGTTCGATGACCGCGTGGTGACGACCGGAGTCGGTCAGCTCCGGGGCCGGCTCGGGTGCGCGCTCCACCGGTGTCGGGGAAACTGACTCGTCCCTGACCATCGGGATGACTTGCGTCTCGTCGAGATGTGACGCATCGGCGGTGCGACGGGCCGCGTCGTCGGCAGAAGCTTTCGGCGGTGTATCGGTCACGGGGAGTTGGTCCGCGGACTCTCGACGACGGCGCCCGCTGCCCGGTCGCGGCGTTGACTCGGGCGGACTCGGCGGGGGCGCCTCGGCGACGGGTTTCACCTCGCGGATTGCGGGCAGCACCTGCGTCTTTTCCAGGTCCGCGTCGGACCGCTCGAGCCGCGGTGGGGGAGCCGCGGGGGCTTGGGCTCCGCTCTGCACCGCATGCAAGTAGCGGATCGTCGATTCGACCCTGCGCACCGCACGACCGCGGGCGGCGTCGATGACTCGCGCCTCCGCCGCCTGACGGGAAAGGTCGGTCATTCCCGATCGCTTGAGCAACTTCAGTTCGTCGTTGGCGGCGTGAGCAATTCTTTCCAGGTCGGCCTTGAGATACTCAGCGAGGGTGGCGGTTTCGGGCGTCACCGTCGACAATTCGGCAGGCCACAACCCGCCTGTCACCCACGGGGTGCAGTCGATAGGGGAGCTGAATGCCGGCATCGCCAGTGATTCCCGGGTAGCTCTCCGGAGGCGCTGGCGCGCCGACATCCGACCGAAGACCGCCACCGGCTAAGCGTACCGGGACCCGGCGGGCGACTTGTGCGGTCAGTGAATTGTGCGGTCGCAAGGCCCTGGGTAGCGTAAGGCCATGGCTGATTCTGCACTGCAGCAGCAACTCGACGAGGTGCGTGCATTGCTCGCTCGCGCGCGAGAGTTGTTCGGCCCCAATCCGGTAGAGCCGCCGACCGGTATCGCTCCCGATCCCAGTGTGGCTAAGCCGTGGTTGCGCTAGGCCGGCAGCTGGCCTGAGGGCCCTTTAAATCACGCCGTTACGGCGACGCAGTTTGTGCGCCAGCAACTTTTCGATGGCCGCATCGAGATCTCGGGGGGTCGGAACCTCCGCGGACGGGGTGTGCCCGGCCGCGACGATCTCGTCGCGAATTTCCAGCAACGCTTTGAGGCACGACACGTCGGCGGTCAGCAGAATGCCCTGGGCCAACGTCTCGGCGTCGGTTTCCATCGCCTCTTCGCTCAGCGCGACACTGTGCATATAGCCGCCGCGGCAGGAGCGGACGAGGATGTGTCCACTCGGGTGAACGGTGTCGAAAGCGGGATTCGCGTCGGTCATCGACCGCGGTCGACGATGTCGCCGAACTTCCCTGCCGCCTCCTGCTCGTGCTGTTCCCACATCGTCGCCGAAACGGTCAGTTTGTCGGCCAGATCTGCATGATCAGCAGCTTGCTGCTCATAACACTGGCGTCGAAGTTCCAGCAGCTCACGGCCCGCGTCCCGCAGTTCACTGAAGATCGGCCCAAGCGAATCGAGGCTCTCCTGGATCGCGGCGTGCGACGACGGAACGGTACGCAAGTACTCCGAGGTGTCCTGGTGATGCGCGGCAGCCTGACGTAGGTGCGCAGGCACTACATGAATCGAATCTGCCATCCGCTGTCTCCTGTTGACGACCGCCGGTGTGCCGGCGGATTCATTTTTGTCAGGTGGTCGACGAGGTCGCCGGCCGGGTAGGTGTCGGTGGGTCAGGCTTGGCCGGCGTCGGTATTGCCGCGGCCGCCGCCGGCGGATGCTCCCAGCCTAGGAAGGTCGGGCCGCTCACGGTGGCGATGTGTTGAATTTGGCCATCGAGAAGCGCCTTGCCGGAGCCGAGGGCCAGTGCGTGACGATCGGTGAACATCCCGATATCGCCGGGTGCCGCCCGCAGGGCATCGATGGGGCTGGGCACCGCGGTTCCCGGTGGGGGAATTGACATTCCCTGCTGTTGGAAGGCCTCGGCTATCGGGGTACCGCCGACAGCGGCCGTGATCGCGGCCGCCAACTGGGGGCTGGCGGCGGTCACCGTCTCCCCGTCGGGCAAGGTCACCGGTGTGGGGCCGCCCGCCGGCTCATCCGGCGACGTGCCGTGCTCGGTCCCGTCGTCCGCCTCATCCGAGGCGTCGCGCACTCCGGGGTCCTGGTCCTGGTCGTTCTGCAGCTCCTCGTCGGCCAGATCCTGAAGAGCCGGATCGGTCCTGTCGCCACCTTCTAGTCCGGAGAGCGGAAGGCCGCCTGGCCCTTCCCAACCGGCCATCGACGGCATGGAGCCGAGCCCGGGGAGTGAGCCGCCACCGAAGTTAGGCATGGCGGGCGTCATCGGCGGCTGCGGTACCGCCGGCATTGCCGCGCCGGCGACCGGATCCGGTACGGGGACATCCCCGGACAGTCCGTCATCGTCGGCCAACAAGGAGTCCAGCAGCGGATCCCATTCGGCATCGAGGTCATCTGTCGCGCCACCCGCGGATGTATCACCAACCGGCACCGCGGCTCTCGGCTGCTCGCCTGGAGCAGTCGGTTCCCCTTTGGAGGCGTCGTACAGCGATGTCCAGGCGGCCATCAGCGCTGACTTCGACGTGTCGTCCAGGCTGGCATTCAGGACGACCTCGCGAATGTCCCGGAGCTTGCCGATGAGAAACCGCTGGAAGTCACGCGCTCCAGCCGGGGTGTCCAGGTCGGACCTGGTCCGCACCGCGGCTTCGGTTTCGTGCTGCAGCTTGGTGAGCGCCTCTCTGCCGTCGACCGCACGCAGGTGCGCGTTCAGGATCGCCGAGACCACCTGCATGTCCAGCTGCGAGCTCGCTGAGTTCTGTTGCGCTAGAGCGGCTTCGGCATTGGCGATGGCATCGGCCGCAGCGCCCGTCTCGCGATCCGGCGGTGCCGAGGTTTCGGCGGATGGGCGCCGCCCGGGTGGATTGGCCGTCGTTGCGGCGCCGAAGACGCCTGCGTGCTGCTGGCGGATCTTGCGCAGGATCGCCTCGACCTGTTCGGTGCGAGTGGTCGGGGTGATCACGGCGGTCACTTCGGCGGGCGTCAATCCCGTCTGCCATGCGTTCGGATCGCCGGTGCGATCTCGGACGTATTTGACCGCGCCAAGCAGGTCGTCATATGCCGACATCAGCCAGGCCGGTGGCGCCGCAGCCTGCTCGAACGCTGCTGCGGGTAACGACGCGACCCCTCCATGTTCGGCGACAGTACTCAGGGGCACAGCTCCCGACAATTCACTGCGTTGCACGGTGTGGACTAGTTCCGGCTAGCCGCTGTCGGCGGCGTACTGGGCTCGAAGGCTCTGCAACACAGCCCTTTTCGCGTGGCCGAATTCGCGAGCTTCGGTCACGACCGACGCGATCTCGCGTTGCTTGGCCATCAGGAATTTCTGAAACTCGCGCGCCCCCATGGGCGTATCGAGCGCGAGATCCGCCTGGTTCACGGTGGCTTGGTCGATCTGCTCGGCGATGGAGTTCAGTCGCCTAACGCTCTCGCGCGCTGCCTCGTGAGCGCTCGTCAGCACCTCGTTCAGCACCCGATCGGCCTCCGACGCGGTGCCGTGCTGACTCGCCAGAGCCGACCGCCGCGCTTCAACGGCCTCTAACGAGGGCCCCGGTTGTTGTTCCGGCATCGGCTCACCCTATTCGTCGTGCCCGGATTGCCGGGCGGTCTTGGCTGGTCATATCGGTCGGCGGATCGCAACGCTGTTGCCCAGTCGGCTTATTCGCACCGAGGCGCCCGAATAGGGCGCTTCCACAACCAGGTTGTTTCCGATGGCCAGCTGCACGTGGCCGGCGTGCGGAAACACCAGATCACCGGGCCTCACCTGGGAGCGAGCCACCGGGATGCCGTCGTTGATCTGCTGGTACGTGGTGCGATCCAGGTGGATGCCGGCCTGCGCGTAACTCCACTGCACCAGTCCCGAACAGTCGAACCGGTCGGGTCCGGTCGCGCCCCAGACATAGGGTCGGCCCAACCGAGACAAGGCGGCGCGCACCGCCAGTGCTGCGCGGTCGCTCTGCAGTCCCACTATCCCGAGCCGACGGTCGTGCCGGAGCCGATAGCGCAAGGCCAGCAGTTCCGCGTAGCGCCCTCGCGCACGCAAGCGCGCCGACAAGACGTGCGCCCGTTGGGCCCGCAGGCGAGTTACGCGGCGCCGCATCGCCTCCCGCTGGGCCAGTGGCGTCGCCGGCATATCGGATTCCGCGCGGGCCGCGTCCAGCACGCTTCGGGTCAGATCGCGGGCCTGTGCTCGATCGCGGTGTGCGCCGGCGATGACGTCAGTGGCCGCGGCGTCGGCGCCGGCCGCAACGGTGAGACGTTGCCGGCTGTGATCCACCGCGAGTTGGTAACCGCCGCGCGCCATCTTGTCGCTCAGCCGGGCGGCTTGCTGCAACACGTTGCGGTAGTGAGCGGTGCCCGCGTCCAGGGACGCCGCCCGCGTGCTGCCGGCAAAGAGTTGATGGGCGCGGCTCAAGGTCTCGACTTCGGTTTGACTCACGGTGCCCCCTCGTCGTCGGCTTCGCTTGCCTCGTTTGCGCCCGACTCAACGGCGTCGGTGAAGGCGCGCACGCGGGGAAGAGCAGCCGGCGCGATCGCCCCCCGGTTGCGGATGTCCCACATCTCGTCGACATCCACACCGACCAGTGCCGCGATGATGGTCTCCGGCAACGACGACTGCGCGCACGCCCGGTCGAACCGGGCGCTCAGGCTGGTGGGCATCCGCTTCAACAGCGCCGCACGCGTCGCCTCTAGGGCTTGCAGATGCTCCATCAGCCGGCCGGTCGAGTCGGCGCCGGCGTTCACGGCCACCCGCCAGGAGCTGGCGGCGAGCATCTCTGCCTTCACGCACTGCGCGATCACAGACAGAATATACGTCTCATATTCGTTTGATGTTGTCGCAGGCAATCGATCGATGACAGATCTGAGGGCATCGAGCTGCGCTTCGGCATAGCCTTCCAGCACTTCTGTGTCGCTGTGCCGGTCAACTACCACCGGTCCGCTGCGCCGCGTGGGCATCGGAGCCGGCGGCTGCGCGGCCATCAGACGCGCCAACTCGGCGTCCGGATCGGCGGCCACCAACAGCCGCGAGTAGGTGCCCGGCGGCAGGCCAAGGCCGTTTTCAATCTTCTGAACTGTGCTTTTGTGCGGCTTGCGCGCTCCGCGCTCGAGGAAGCTCAGTCCCATGATGCTGACCCCGGTCGCGGCGGCGAGGTCGGCTAGTGACCAATCGCGTGATTCACGCAACGCGCGGATAGCCGCACCGGCCGATTCACGGGTCACCGCACGCTCCGGCCATGGGCCGGATATTACACAGCCAGCGCCTTTGATATCGGTATATACGTTTTTGTCTCGTTTCTCTTGCGCTGGGCCGCCTCGTATGTATACGCTTTTGCCTACGTTTCACGCTCGACCAAGGAGACCGACATGGGACACCCCTGCGCAGCGAACCCGGAATTATGGTTCGGCTACCCCGACGACGACGGTGGTGACGGCGCCGCCAAGGCGCGCGCATATGAGCGGTCGGCCACCGAGGCACGGATCCAGTGCCTGCGCCGCTGCCCACTGGCACAGCAGCGCCGCTGCGCCGCCCACGCCATCGCGCACCGCGAGGAGTACGGCGTATGGGCCGGGGTGAAGCTGCCGGGCGGCCAATACCGCAAGCGTGATCAGCTCGCTCACGCACACGACGTCCTGCGGCGTATCGCCTCCGGCGAGATCAATGCCCGGCAGCTGCCCGAGAACGCGGCCCTGCTGGCGCGCCACGAACATGAAGCGGTCGCGGTGGCCGCGGTTGTTCTGCACCTGCCGCTGGCTCAAGTCAAACCCCGTTCGGCTGCCTGACATTTCGCCGAAGGCCGGAGCGGCAGTTTGCTGAGCGGGTCAACGGGGTAGTCGGGGTCGGCAAGACCAGTCTGTCGACCTAGAGGCGCACCCATGACGTTCGACCTGACCCCGACGGCGGCACAACACGACCTTGCCCGGCGCACGCACGAGTTCGCCGAATCCGTAATACGCCCAGTCGCGCTCCACTACGACCAGCGACAGGAATTTCCCTGGGCCGTGCTCGAGGAGGCGGCTCAGCGCGGTTTCTACAGCCCACTGTTCTACCGCGATTTGATCGGCGATCCGACCGGCATCTCCCTGCCGATGTTCATGGAGGAGCTGTTCTGGGGCTGCGCGGGCATCGGATTGGCGATCGTGATGCCGGCGCTGGCGCTCTCAGCCATCGGCCAGGCCGCGTCCCCGGAGCAGATGCTGGAGTGGGCGCCCGAATGTTTCGGCACACCAGGAGATCTCAAGCTGGCCGCCCTGGCCATCTCCGAGCCCGAGGGCGGCAGCGATGTGCGTAACCTGCGCACCCATGCGCGCCGCGACGGTGACGACTGGATCATCGACGGCCACAAGATGTGGATCGGCAATGGCGGCATCGCCAACGTGCACGTGGTCAACGCGGTGGTCGACGAGGAACTCGGCCATCGCGGTCAGGCACTGTTCGTGGTGCCGGGCGGCACGCCTGGACTGAAGATGGTGCGAAAGCTGGACAAACTTGGCTGCCGTGCCTCTCACACCGCCGAGTTGCTCTTCGAAGACGTACGCGTTCCTGGCGCCAATCTGCTTGGCGGAGAAGAGAAACTCGAACACAAGCTCGCCAAAGCCAGGGAAGTCGTGGCGGGCGGAAAGCGGTCCGGTTCGGCGACGTTGGGCACCTTCGAGCAGACCCGGCCCATGGTCGCCGCCCAGGCCATCGGCATCGCACGCGCGGCCCTCGAGTACGCCACCGGCTACGCCACCGAGCGCGAGGCCTTCGGCGGGCCCATCATCGACAACCAGGGCATTGCGTTCCCGCTGGCGGAGCTGGCCACCCAGATCGACGCCGCTCGGCTGCTCACCTGGCGTGCGTCGTGGATGGCGGCCAACAACGTTCCCTTCGAACGGGGCGAGGGCTCGATGTCGAAGATGGCCGCCAGCGAAGTCGCGGTCAAGGCCACTGAGCGCGCTATCCAGACCATGGGCGGCTGGGGCTACATCACCGATCATCCGGTTGAGAAGTGGTATCGGGATGCCAAGCTGTACACCATCTTTGAAGGCACCAGCGAGATTCAGCGGATGGTGATCTCCAACGCGCTGGGTGCCGCCGTCGATACCCCGCCGCTGCATGTCGTGCTCGAACCGTCCGGGGGACCGCTGAACCGGGTATTCGGGCGGGGCACCCCGCTGCGCTCCCGCGCAGCCGACAGCGCCCTTTCGATGAAGGATCACGTGCCCGAGCCCGTCATGCGACTGGCCATGAAGGTGCTGCGGCCCCCGCGCAAGTAGGCGTGCCGGGTACGGTCGCGGAGGGCGGCGCCCGCGGGAGGGCTGCGCGACGGAGGGCGGACGATGAGCAATCTTGAAGCCGCGCCGGCCGAAGTCGCCTGCGCCGCTTCACAACACCTGGGTACCTCGGCGACAGTGGAAGTGCTAAAGCCGCGAGAGGTTCCGTTGGGCGGTCCCAGGGCAATCCGAGTACAGCGCACCCTTCCGCAGCGACAGCGCTCGCTCGTCGGTGCGTGGTGCTTCATCGACCACTACGGTCCGGTCTCCGCGCGAATGGACGTCCCACCGCACCCCCATGCGGGACTACAAACCGTCAGCTGGTTGTTCAGTGGGGAAGTGGAGCACCGCGACAGCGCCGGCGTACACGCGGTTGTTAGGCCCGGCGAGCTGAACCTGATGACCGCGGGTGCCGGCATCTGCCATTCGGAAGTCTCACTCGATTCCGGCGCGCGGCTGCACGGCGTCCAGCTCTGGGTCGCGCTGCCCGCGTCCGATCGCGACACCGGGCGTGACTTCGCCCATTACACGCCCACGCCCCTGGCACTGCCGGGCGCGACTGCGCGGGTCTTTCTTGGCGAGCTGGCCGGCGGGCGATCGCCGGTGCCGACGGCTACGCCGTTGGTAGGCGCACAGATCGACCTCGACGCCGGGGCCACCCTGAATCTCGATGTGGACCCGACCTTCGAGCACGGGGTGCTCTGTGATTCCGGCACCGTACGCGTGGATGGGACATCCCTGGCGATCGCCGAATTGGCATACCGAAGTCCCGGCCGGGCCCGGCTGCAGGTGCAGAATGCGGGGGAGAGTCCCGCGCGGGTGTTGCTGCTCGGCGGCACGCCGTTCACGGAAGAGTTGGTGATGTGGTGGAACTTCGTCGGGCGAAGCCACGAGGACATCGTCAACTACCGACGACTGTGGGAGGACGCCGACGACCGATTCGGCGCCGTCCAGGGATACCGGGGAGCACTCGCCCGACTGCCCGCCCCGCCGCTGCCGACCACCCGGCTGCGGCCCCGACCTACACCGCAAAGAAAGGGAAACACAGATGACAACCGATAAGACCGGCGCCGAAGCCACGGTTAGCCTCGAGGACGGCAAGTACACGATCGCCGTCGAGGGCAAGACCGTGGGGCTGGCCGATTTCGCCGACCGCGGCGATCAGCGCGTCTTCTATCACACCGAAATTGATCCGGCTTATGGCGGACGTGGGCTAGCCACAATCCTTGTCGAGGAGGCGCTCAACGAGGCGCGGGATGAGGGCAAGCGCATCGTTCCGGTGTGCTCGATGATCGGCACGGTGCTCAAGAAGCATCCCGAATTCGACGACATCACCGATGCGGTCACTCCGGAGATTACGCAGTGGGTGCGCTCGTAGGGTTATTTACGTTCCGGTTTCGAATCAGACTTCACGGTTGACACACTGGTCAGCAATCAATAACTGATTTATGCGGAAGACCAAGTTGCCGATCGACCGCAGCAGATTTCGGGTGTGAGCATTATTCAAAGCCCGCCTTGCCTGGCGATTTCCAAAAGTTCGTCGAGCGACTTTAGCATTACGTGGCTGAAAATTGTAGCGTCGCCCACGACTAAATTGGCGCAGTCACCATCCAGGCACAGCTCAACGTTTCCGTTGTCCAACTCGGAAACTTCAATGCCGGCGGCGTATCCCAACTTATAGAGTTCGGTGCCTAATGCGCCTGACGCCAAGCCGGAGCGGGCGAGCGTTGCCCAGTCCCACACCAGATACTTCTCTAGTAGGTCAAAGCTCGAAAATGAGGCAACGTCATCGCGCCTATGGCCCCGATCGTCGACCATGTCGATTACCCAGCGATTTGCGTCACTACGAACATAGACCGAATAGTCGTTAGCCTTGAATACGGCTTCGCAATCATCACAGCTTAACGCTGTCGACACGCCATTCAGGCCAGCTTTCGGCGCCCATTTCGACCAAATGCTCGACAAACGCGAAAAATTCACCATCTCACTGTATCCGCCGTACTACTCCAAAACGTTCCAGCTGTTCTACGGTACCAGTTGTGCCATCTGGCTTGATGATTCGATATTGGTAACCTCCGCCCGGTTGGTGGAACCACGGTGCTGCTTCCGATCCCTCTATATGCCAACCAGGTGGCAGCGCAGACGGATCTTGCACAACGTATTGGTAGAACGGTTTGCCAGCACTTACCGGGGGCAGTGAAAGTTCAGCAAAGGGGGTCCCCTCAGGAGCCATGTACCCGCCCCCCGGATGGCCCCATCGGCTGAGAATCGAGCCTGCAGTGAGGTGCGCGTCGGGAACCACAGTCCCGGGTACGGCATACGGTTTGGTCGGCAATGCGTCGTCGGGATATCGCAGGCCACCGTCCGGGTGGGTGAATTCCGGGCCAGGCTCAACCGGGTGGTATCCGTCGAACAGCGGGTGGTCCGAGGCAAGTGGCGGCGGCGGTGGGTGATCCGGCGGTAGCGGCGGCGGGCTATCAGGTGCGACCGGTACGTGAGGCCCGGCCGGCGCGTGTTCGCCGGGTACGTCGGCCGGCGGCGTGTGCTCGACCGGAGGCGGCTCAATAGGGTGGGTACCCGGGACGGGCTCCCCGCCGGTGCCGGGCAGTGGGTCATGAGACGTAAGGTTCCGCTCGGCGGCTTGGAAGTGTTCCTCTGCTCCGGCCAGTGCACGCGGGAGGACGTTGTCGGCCGTGACGCCCTCCAACATTTCACGGCTGAAAAGCATCTTCACGCCTTGCACGAGCGCTTCGCCGCCCGCCTTGAGCTCCGGCGCCCCGACCGCCAGGGTGATGGCGGTAAACAGCGGTTCAGAGGTGGCTTCCACCTGCCCGGGATCGGGTGTGCGCGTGCCCGTCAACTTGCCGCCGTTGAAGGTGTAGTAAGTGCCGGTGGCCTGGTCGAAGAATTCACCCGTGCCGTTCTTAAGCTGGCCGAAAGCCTGTACGGACTGTCCGTTGACGTTGTAGGCGAACATGAAATGCCCGTCGGGAGTGACGTTCACCGACGCGGGGTCGATGCTGTTGTAGTCGGGAATCTTGCCCAGGTCGGCGAGAGCATGGGCAAGATCGGCTTTGAGCTTGGGCAGCTTGGCGGCGGCGGCCTCGCCTTCCGGCGAGCCCGGGCCGTGGGTATAGAGGTCGGCCGCGGCCTTATCGAGCGCCTCCTGCGCAGCGCGCACCTTAGCCATCTGGTCAACAACGGCCTGGTTGGTGACTTGGCGAATGTCGGCCAACGCGGCTTGTTGGGCGGGAGACGGCGGGGCGACGCCGTCGGCGTCGACGCCATGGAGGGGGGCGCCGTCATATCCTTCGGCGTGAAGGCTATTCAGCGATTTCTGAAGGCCGTCGGAGTAGCCGTTGCGAATCGATTGCAGTGCGGCGAGCGCTGCCTTGGTGTCGCGGAGGGCGTCCTCTTCACATGTGTCGATGAACGCATGTACCGCGTCCCGGTCCGCCGCGGTGAGGCTTTTGTCGTTGTTCAATAAGTTGACGGCCTGGACGATCAAGTCCGAGATGCTCTTCAACTGCGCTTCCAACGCGGCGATCCGCGCCGCTCCTGCCTTTTGGGCGTCCGCCAACGCCGCGGCGATGTTTTCCAGGTCCGCACTGATCTTGGGCAGCTGCAACGACTGCGCTCCGAGGGTCTTCACGACCCGCTGTACTTCTGCGGAGTCGTTGATCGGATGACCGCCATCCTGGTGATTCCAGGCGGCTTCGAAGCGGGTGCGGGCTTGCTGGAAAGCGTTGTCGGCCTCGGCAGTGCATCGACCCGCGCGATGAAAGGCACGCGCTAAGTTCGAAATCTGCAACGGGCTACCAGCCTGCAGGCTCGCATTGATCGCCCACGGGTCGCCGCCGGCTTCGGCGACCAGCGCCCTCTCATCTATATAGGGAAGTCCCATGACACCATCAATGGCTAACTGGCGATGTGCATCTCACCGTGGACAGTCCGTCGCGCATTCGCGTCGGACCCAGGCATTCCACGTCGATGCGCATTGCCAACCCTCCTGAGCTGCACATAAGGGTAATGACACGGCCACACCGGTCAATTCACCACGCGTTGCGTGCGACGGAACACAAGAAAGCCGCTGATGGCGCCGCGAGCAGCGATCACAGTGCGATCCGCGTTCGGTACTTGCCGCTTTTTAAGGTGCCTAACTCAGGCCGATGAGAGCGTCGCCCGCTGCAGCGGGTAAAGCACCATCCGGCGATTCGGCATGTCGTGTTCGCCGAGGAATTCGCAACGCAGGAACTCGCAGAGCTGCCGTACCGTCGGGATCCAACTACGGAGACGGAACAGTGCGGACGGCCTCGGAGATATCCGTGAGCTCACGAGGGAGTACTCCGGTCGTCGCGAAACCGCCGGCCTCAGGTGGCAAGCTGCCGGCGCATCTCGAGTCGCCTGAGCTTGCCTGACGAGGTGCGTGGTAGCGAGCCCGGCGGCACCAAGACGACGTCGGCCGGAGTCACGCCGCACACCGAGATGACCCGTTTGATGACCGCGCTGCGGGTCACATCATGGTCCGAACCCAGGAACTCCGCAGCGATAAGCAACCGGGACTGGGCGGCGCCGGATTCGGACCCGACCGCAACCACCGCGCCTGGCCGTACACCGTCGACTTGCCCTGCTACCTGTTCGATTTCGGTGGGGAAGATGTTGCGGCCGGCGATAGTGATGACCTCTTTGGAGCGACCGCAGATGACCAGCTCGCCGTCGACCAGGTAGCCGATGTCTCCGGTACGAAACCACCCCGCATCGGGGCCGGCCCCGGTGCCGGTGTCGCCGAAATAGCGCGTCATCATGGACGTTCCACGGATCTCGACTTCTCCGATCCGATCGTCGGAAGTGTTCTCGGCCGGGCTGATTCGTAACTCCATGCCGGGGATCGGCCGGCCCAACAGCGCGTATTTCTGGACGCTTCCGGATGCGGTGCGCTCGTCGATGCGCAACCCGTCCGCGCGCTCGGGCACAGTGACAGCGCAGGTCGATTCGGCCATCCCGTAGGCAGGGGTCGCCGCCGAGGCCCGGAAACCGAACGGCGCCATGGCCGTTGCGAACTGCTGGAATCCCTCGCAGTCAACGGGTTCTCCACCGTTGATCGCAATGCGAAGCGGACCTAGATCGACGTCTGACACCCGACCGGAGAAGCGCCCGAGCGTGGCGTACCCGAAATTCGGTCCGGCGGTAAACGTTGCCGCGCTGGCAGAAAGCCAGTCCGCCCAGCGCAGGGGCGCCGCGGAGAATGCACCCGTCGGCGCCTGCCACAGCGGCATCCCACTGAGAACGCAGGTCAGCAGGAAAGCCAAACCCATGTCGTGATAGATCGGCAGCCACGAGCACCCCCGGTCGGTCGCGCCGTCGAGCTGTAACCGTTCGGCGATGCCGCACATGTTGTTCAATACCGCGGTTGGCGACAAGACCGCCGTGCGCGGATCGCCCGTCGAGCCGGCGGTGCCCTGCAGGATTGCGGCCTCCGAATCACGCGGGATCCGAAGTCTATTCGACGCCGGGGTGCGCGCAACTTCGGCCAGGCCGCAGACGGTCGGCGTCGATTCGGCCTCGCCGAGGAGACGCAGGGTCTCTCCGTGAGTAAGGACCATGCTGACTCCGATTCCGCTGAACCGATTCATCGTGTTGTGCGCCCAGTCAGCCGGGTCGGCGCCACGCCGGGGCCGCGGGAGGATCGACACCGCCGCCCCCGCCAGCCATGCGCCTTGGATGGCGGCGATCAGTTCGACGGTGGGCTCGCCGACGAGCCCGACGGCCCCGACGTGGTCCTGCTGCAGCAGACGCGTCGCGATGCGTTCGGCCATCCCGTGCACCTCGGCCCAGGGGCGCTCCGTCCATTGGTCGGTTTTCTTGTCCAGCACCACCAAGTCATGCGCCGATCGGGTCATCGCCTCGCGCATCGCGGTGGCAAGGACGTTCACGCGCCGGCTCCCACGCCGTTGAAACACGTTGTACCAGCGATCGATTCGAGCACGATGTCCAGTTGTTCGGGACGGAAGCTGACCAACTGATCGTCGACGGTGCGGGGCAGAGGGGGATGGGAGGAGGTCATGTGCCGGGACCCTACCGCGCGTACTTAGGCAAGGCTACCCTCATCAGCAAGGTGTGGGTTGTCTCACCGTCACGGCAGACGTGGACGGACTGCGCGGCCGCAACGGCTCGGTGTGCGCGCCCGCAAAGACCGGAGACTCGGGAATGGATTAGTCTAATTGCCGCCGGGCGCAACACCTTTCGAACTCTCCAATTCGGCGTCGCAAGCGCCATCGTTTCGCACGATGTGCAACACCGGTCTGAAATGATGGTCTCGTGACGGACCCCTGCGCGGGCTGTGGTTTCACCTATGACCTGCGGCAAGCCGCGACCGCCTGCGACGACATCTGTGCCGCCGCGGCCGAAGTTGTTGCACTTCTGTGTGATAGTGGCATCGACATGCGGCTGCGGGCACGACCCGACTTGTGGTCTCCGCTCGAGTATGGATGCCATCTGCGCGATGTGCTGCTCGTGCAACGCGAACGGGTGCTCGCGGCGCGGCGCGTCAACGGCGCCGACTGCGCGTCCATGGGCCGCGAGGAGCGCGCCGCGCACGACGGCTACAACGAGCAAGACCCCATCGCGGTCGCCCGCCAACTCGGCGACGCCGCAACGCTATTCAACAATGTGCTGGCACGGCTTGCAGCTGACGACTGGGATCGCACGGTGGTCTATCACTATCCCGAGACGAGTGAGCGGTCGTTGCGCTGGGTTGCGGTACACACCGCACATGAATTGCAGCACCACCTTCTCGACATTCGGCGCCAACTATGAGCCGGAGCCGCAAAGACACCCGACCCCGGCGCTACAGTGCCGGCATGAATGTCGATGCGGTCGCTTTCAGCGAACGGTGGGTGCACAACTGGAACGCTCACGACGTCGAGGCTGTTCTCGTCGACTTCCACGACGACGTCGTGTTCACGTCGCCAGTGGCCGCCAAACTCTTCCCGGAGACGCGCGGCGTGGTCCGTGGTAAGACCGCGTTGCGGCAGTACTGGACCGAGGCCGTGGCACGCATTCCGAATCTGCGGTTCTTCGTTGACGGCGTCTACGAAGGCATCGACACGATCGTCCTTGCGTACCGCAACCAGAACGGCGACTCGGTCAACGAGGTCTTGACCTTCCGGAACGACGCGGTCATCGAGGGCCACGGAACCTATCGCCTCGCCGGCTTCTAGCGCTGCGCCGCATCCGCCCGCAAACACGAAAGTCACGACCTCTTTCGAGGCCGTGACTTTTCGTTGAACCGCTCAGTGTGGGCGAAGGGGGACTTGAACCCCCACGTCCCGAAGGACACTGGCACCTGAAGCCAGCGCGTCTGCCATTCCGCCACTCGCCCGGAAAAACAACCGGTGGACCATATCACTCTAATGGCCTGATCCCCGAACTGCCGAAGCGGGCCCCGAAGCTGTACCGCACCGCGCACCCGTCGGCCCACACCTGCCTGAGCTGGGCCGATGCAATTCTCACGATTTCGGAAGTGCCGCGGCGGCATGGTGTCCCGATACCATGCGGAAGTGATCCAGCACCGGTGTGATTCGTTTGCCGTCCACGGGCAATACCTCAAGGCAAGTGCACGCGAACGGTAGGACATGAGTAGCCAACGGGGGCTGGTTGCGCGGATTGAGCGCAAACTGGAGTCGACGGTAGACAATGCCTTCGCCCGGGTATTCGGTGGATCGATCGTTCCGCAAGAGGTCGAAGTGGTGTTATGCCGCGAAGCGCGTGACGGGGTCCAGAAGCTTCACGGAAATCGCCTTTTGGCCCCCAACGAATACATCATTACCCTCGGTATGCACGACTTCGAGAAGGTGAGCGCCGATTCGGATCTCACGTCGAGCGCTTTCGCGAAGTACTTGGCTGACTACATCCACGAACAGGGGTGGCAAACGTATGGTGAGGTGGTCGTTCGGTTCGAACAGTCGTCGAACCTGCGCACCGGCCAGTACCGCGCCCGCGGTGCTGTCAACCCCGATGTCCAGCCCCGCCCGACGGTCGACGACCCCGTCCGGCCACAATCAAATAACGCGTTCGGCGAAGAACGAGGAGTAGCGCCAATGACTGACAATTCTGGCTACCGCGGGGCTCAGGGGCCGGGGCGATCCGGCGACGAGTATTACGACGACCGCTACGGGCGTCCGCAGGACGACGCGCGCGGTGGCCCGGACCCGCAGGGAGCACCCGACCAGCGGGGTGGATACCCACCCGAGCAGCAGGGCTACCCACCTCAGCAGGGCTACCCGCCGCCCCGTCAACCCGAGCAGGGTGGCTACCCGGAGCAGGGCGGCTACCCCGAGCAGGGGCACGGCGGCGGCTATCCCCCTCAGCAGGGCTACCCCGACCAGCGCGGCTACCCCGACCAACAAGGACAGGGCGGCTACCCCCCACAGCAGGGCTACCCCGACCAGCGCGGCTACCCCGAGCCGGGACAGGGCGGCTATCCGCAGTCCTACGAGCAGCGTCCGCCCGCTCCTGGCGGCTACGGCGGCCAGGGCTACGACCAGGGTTACCGCCAGGGTGGCGGCTACGGCCCTCCCGGGGGCCAGCAAGGCGGCGGTCAGCAGGGCTACGGCGGATACGGCGACTACGGTCGCGGTCCGGCGCGCCAGGACGAGGGCGGCTACGCCCCGCCCGAACACCGACCCGGCTACCCCGAGCAGGGCGGCGGGTACGACCAGGGCTACCAGCAGGGCGGCGGCTACGGCCGCCAGGACTACGGTTCCGCCGAGTACACCCAGTACTCCGAGCACGTGCAGGGCGGAACGTACGGCGGCCAGGCTGGGGGCTACCCCGAGGCCGCCAGCCCCGAGTACGAGTACGGCCAGCAGGCTGAGTACGGGCAACAAGCGGACTACGGCCAACCGGCTGACTACGGCCAGCCCGCCGACTACGCCCAGCCGGGCGGTTACGGCGGCTACGACCAGGGTGGCTACGGCGCAGGCGGAACCACGATCACCCTTCAGCTCGACGACGGCAGCGGCCGCACCTACCAGCTGCGCGAGGGGTCCAACATCGTGGGCCGCGGGCAAGACGCCCAGTTCCGGTTGCCCGACACCGGCGTGTCACGGCGTCACCTCGAGATCCGCTGGGACGGTCAGGTCGCGCTGCTGTCCGATCTGAACTCGACCAACGGCACCACGGTGAACAACGCACCGATCCAGGAGTGGCAGCTGGCCGACGGCGACGTGATCCGCTTGGGCCACTCGGAGATCATCGTCCGGATCCACTAAGCCACTGGGCTTAACGCTGCCGTGCTTCGCCCCGTGTCGTCCGCCGTCCAAGTATCGTGACGTAGCCGATGTGCTCGGAGTCACGGGCGCCAGGGATGCGACGCTAGGACGGAAAGGACGCCAGATGCAGGGACTGGTACTGCAGCTGACGCGCGCCGGATTTTTAATGTTGCTGTGGGTATTCATCTGGTCCGTGCTGCGAATCCTCCGGACCGACATCTACGCGCCCACCGGTGCCGTCATGGTGCGACGCGGTTTGGCACTGCGCAGCACGCTGTTGCCGTCGCGTCAGCGCCGGCACGCGGCCCGCTATCTGGTGGTCACCGAAGGCGCGCTGGCGGGGGGACGCATCACGCTGAGCGGACAGCCGGTGTTGATCGGCAGGGCCGACGACTCCACGCTGGTGCTCACCGACGACTACGCCTCGACGCGGCACGCCAGGCTGTCGCAGCGCGGCTCGGAGTGGTACGTCGAGGATCTAGGATCGACCAACGGCACTTACCTTGACAGGGCGAAGGTGACGACTGCGGTAAGAGTTCCGATCGGAACCCCGATTCGAATCGGCAAAACGGCGATTGAGTTGCGCCCGTGACCCTGGTCCTGCGATATGCCGCGCGGAGTGATCGCGGCCTGGTGCGTTCCAACAACGAAGACTCTGTCTATGCCGGCGCACGGCTGCTCGCGTTGGCCGACGGCATGGGTGGCCATGCCGCCGGCGAGGTGGCATCCCAGCTGGTGATCGCCGCGCTGGCCCACCTCGATGACGACGAGCCCGGCGGCGACCTGCTGGCCAAGCTCGACAATGCGGTGCGCTCCGGCAACGCGGCCATCGCCGCACAGGTGGACGCCGAGCCCGAGCTGGAGGGGATGGGCACCACGCTCACCGCGATCCTGTTCGCGGGCGACCGGATCGGGATGGTGCACATCGGCGACTCGCGCGGCTACCTGCTGCGCGACGGGGAGCTGACCCAGATCACCAAGGACGACACGTTCGTCCAGACCTTGGTCGATGAAGGCCGCATCACCCGGGAAGAGGCTCACAGCCACCCGCAGCGGTCGCTGATCATGCGGGCGCTCACCGGTCACGAGGTCGAGCCGACGTTGACCATGCGCGAGGCGCGCGCCGGGGACCGCTATCTGCTCTGCTCGGACGGATTGTCGGATCCGGTGAGCGACGAGACCATCCTCGAGGCCCTGCAGATCCCCGACGTCGCCGAGGCCGCATACCGCCTCATCGAGTTGGCGCTGCGCGGCGGCGGCCCGGACAACGTGACCGTCGTGGTCGCCGATGTGGTCGACTACGACTACGGGCAGACCCAGCCGATTCTCGCCGGCGCCGTATCGGGCGACGAGGATCAGATGACCCTGCCCAATACCTCGGCCGGACGCGCCTCGGCGATCCGTCCCCGCGACGAATCCGCCAAACGCGTTGCGCCGCAACCGGAGACGCCGAATCGGCCACGCTGGTCGCGCCACAAGATGTACATGGCCGTCGGCCTGGCCGTGCTGCTGGTGTGCGCGGGTCTCACCGTCGGATGGTGGGTCATTCAACGCAACTATTACGTCGCCGAATACAGCGGCAGGATCTCCATCGTCCGCGGGATCCAGGGCACCCTGCTGGGCATCCCGTTGCAGGAGCCCTACCTGGTGGGCTGCCTCAACGCCCGCAACGAGCTGTCCCTGATCAGCTATGGGCAATCCGGTGCCCACCCCAGTTGCCAGCTGATGACGCTGCAAGACCTGCGCCGCCCCGGACAAGTCCAAGTTCAAACCGGACTGCCGGGCGGCAGCCTGGACCAGGCCGAGTCACAGCTGCGGCAACTGTTGGCCGAATATCTGTTGCCGATCTGTCCGCCTCCGCGCGCGACGTCGCCGCCCGGCCCACCGGGCACCCGCAGCGGAACACCAGAATCCGGCACCACAGCATCGCCAGCACCACCGACCACCAGCTCTTCGAGCGCCAGCCCCTCACCGAGCACGAGCGCCAACGGCCCCGCGAACTCTGCGCCGGCAGGTCCGACGACCACGTCACAGACAGTCACCGCGCTTCCCGGGCCGCCACCTCAACCGGGCATCGATTGCCGGACGGTGGCATGACGACCCAACTTCAGCCGCCGGTCGCGGTCACGCCCCCGTTGCCTACCCGGCGTAATGCCGAGTTGCTGCTGCTGGGCTTCGCCTCACTGATCACCGTCGCCGCGCTGCTGATAGTCGAGGCCAACCAAGAGCGCGACCTGCACTGGACCGCGATCAGCTACGGGCTGGTGTTCCTCATCGTCTTCGGGTCGGCGCACATGGCCATCCGGCGCTTCGCGCCCTACACCGATCCACTGCTGTTGCCGGTCGTGGCATTGCTCAACGGCCTTGGCCTGGTGATGATTCACCGGCTTGACCTGGTAACCAATCAGCTCAGCGGTCGGCACCACCCCAGCGCGACCCAGCAGATGCTGTGGACCCTGATAGGCGTGGCGACCTTTTCGCTGGTAGTCACGTTCCTGAAAGACCATCGGCAACTGGCGCGCTACGGCTACATCTGTGGACTGGTCGGGCTGGTCTTTTTGGTGATCCCCGCCCTGCTGCCGGCATCGCTGTCCGAGCAGAACGGCGCCAAGATCTGGATTCGCTTGCCGGGCTTCTCAATTCAGCCCGCCGAGTTCTCGAAGATTCTGCTGCTGATCTTCTTCTCCGCGGTGCTGATCGCCAAGCGCGGCCTGTTCACCAGCGTCGGCAAGCATTTCATGGGACTGACCCTGCCTCGTCCTCGTGACCTCGCGCCCCTGTTGGCGGCGTGGGTGATCTCGGTCGGCGTGATGGCGTTCGAAAAAGACCTCGGCACATCGCTTTTGCTGTACACGTCGTTTCTCGTGGTGGTCTACCTCGCGACCCAACGCTTCAGCTGGGTCGGGATCGGCCTGGTGCTGTTCGTCGCGGGAAGCGTTGTCGCGTACTACATTTTCGCCCACGTCCGGGTCCGCGTGCAGATGTGGTGGGACCCGTTCTCCGACCCCGACGGCAGCGGCTACCAGATTGTCCAGTCGCTCTTCAGTTTTGCCACCGGCGGGATCTTCGGGACCGGCCTGGGTAACGGTCAGCCCGATACCGTGCCGGCCGCCTCGACCGACTTCATCATCGCCGCGTTCGGCGAAGAACTGGGGCTGGTGGGCCTGGCCAGCATCCTGATGCTCTACACGATCGTGATCGTGCGGGGCCTGCGCACGGCAATCGCCACCCGCGACAGCTTCGGCAAGCTGCTGGCCGCGGGCCTGGCGTCGACGCTGGCCCTTCAGCTGTTCATCGTCGTCGGCGGGGTAACCCAGCTCATTCCGCTGACCGGGCTGACCACGCCGTGGATGTCCTACGGTGGCTCGTCCTTGCTCGCGAACTATGTGCTGCTGGCCATCCTGGTGCGCATCTCGCACAGCGCCCGTCGCCCTCTGCGCAGCCGCGCACGCAGCGCGCCGGCGATCGCGGCGGCCGGCACCGAGGTGATCGAGAAAGTATGAACGCCTCCCTGCGCCGGATCTCGGTGACCGTGATGGCGTTGATCGTGTTGCTGTTGATCAACGCCACGATGACGCAGGTCTTCGCCGCCGACTCCCTGCGTGCCGACCCGCGCAACCAGCGGGTCCTGCTCGACGAGTATTCGCGCCAGCGCGGCCAGATCGTGGCCGGCGGCCAGCTGCTGGCCTATTCGGCCGCCACCGACAACCGCTACCGCTTCCTGCGCGTCTACCCCAACCCCGCGGAGTACGCGCCCGTCACCGGCTTCTATTCACTGCGTTATTCCAGCACCGGCCTGGAACGTGCCGAGGATCCGCTGTTGAACGGGTCCGACGCGCGGCTCTTCGGGCGCAGGCTGGCCGACTTCTTCACCGGGCGTGACCCGCGCGGCGCCAACGTCGACACCACCATCAAGCCACGCGTCCAGCGCGCCGCCTGGGACGCGATGCAACAGGGCTGCGGCGGTCCGCCGTGCAAGGGCGCCGTCGTGGCCCTCGAGCCGTCGACCGGCAAGATCCTGGCGATGGTGTCCTCGCCGTCCTATGACCCCAACCTGCTGTCGTCGCACGATCCCGAGGTGCAGGCGCAGGCGTGGCAGAAGCTGCGTGACGACCCCAACAACCCGATGACCAACCGGGCGATCTCAGAGACTTACCCGCCCGGGTCCACCTTCAAGGTGATCACCACCGCGGCCGCGCTGCAGGCCGGGGCCTCCGACACCGAACAGCTGACCGCCGCCCCCTCCATCCCGCTGCCCAACAGCACGGCGACTTTGGAGAACTACGGTGGGGAATCGTGTGGAAACGAGCCGACGGCGACGCTGCGGCAGGCCTTCGCCCTGTCCTGCAACACCGCGTTCGTCCAGCTCGGCCTCCTCACCGGGTCCGACGCGCTGCGCAACATGGCGCAGTCGTTCGGGCTGGACAGCACACCCAGCGTCATCCCGCTGCAGGTCGCGGAGTCGACCGTGGGGATCATTCCGGACGCCGCGGCGCTGGGAATGTCGAGCATCGGCCAGAAGGATGTCGCCATGACACCCCTGCAGAACGCGGAAATCGCCGCGACGATCGCGAACGATGGGGTGACGATGCAGCCCTACCTGATCGACAGCCTCAAGGGGCCCGACCTGACCACCATCAGCACCACGGCACCGTATGAGCAGCGGCGCGCCGTGTCGCCGCAGGTCGCCGCTAAGCTAACAGAGCTGATGGTCGGCGCCGAGAAGGTCGCACAGCAGAAAGGGGCCATTCCCGGCGTGCAGATCGCATCGAAAACTGGTACCGCAGAGCATGGCAGCGATCCGCGGCACACCCCGCCGCACGCGTGGTACATCGCTTTCGCGCCCGCACAGACCCCGAAGGTCGCTGTGGCGGTGTTGGTGGAGAATGGCGCCGACCGCCTGTCCGCGACAGGGGGTGCACTCGCCGCGCCGATCGGACGGGCTGTGATCCAGGCTGCGCTACAGGGAGGACCATGAGCCCGCGAGTTGGTGTGACGCTGTCTGGCAGATACCGCCTGCAGCGCCTGATCGCCACCGGCGGCATGGGTCAGGTGTGGGAGGCGGTAGACAGCCGGCTGGGCAGACGCGTCGCGGTCAAAGTGCTCAAGCAGGAGTTCTCCCAGGACCCCGAGTTCATTGAGCGGTTCCGCGCCGAGGCGCGTACCACCGCGATGCTCAACCATCCCGGGATCGCGGCGGTCCACGACTACGGCGAAAGCCAGCTGGACGGGGAAGGCCGCACCGCCTATCTGGTGATGGAGCTGGTCAACGGCGAGCCGCTGAACTCGGTGCTCAAGCGCACCGGCCGGCTGTCGCTGCGCCACGCACTGGACATGCTCGAGCAGACGGGACGCGCGCTGCAGGTGGCACACGCCGCCGGGCTGGTACACCGCGACGTCAAACCGGGCAACATCTTGATCACCCCGACCGGCCAGGTGAAGATCACCGATTTCGGTATCGCAAAGGCCGTCGACGCCGCACCGGTGACCCAGACGGGGATGGTGATGGGTACCGCCCAATACATCGCCCCCGAGCAGGCCTTGGGCCACGACGCCACCCCGTCCAGCGACGTGTACTCGCTGGGAGTCGTTGGCTACGAAGTTGTTTGCGGCAAGCGGCCGTTCACCGGTGATGGCGCGCTGACGGTGGCGATGAAGCACATCAAGGAACCGCCGCCGCCGCTGCCCTCGGAGCTGCCGCCCAATGTGCGCGAACTCATCGAGATCACGTTGGTGAAGAACCCCGCGATGCGGTATCGCAGCGGGGGGCCGTTCGCCGACGCCGTGTCCGCGGTGCGCGCCGGTCGTCGTCCGCCGCGGCCCAGCGCGACACCGCCTGCGGGCCGGGCCTCGCCGGCGGCCATTCCGTCCAGCCCGACGACCCGCGCGGCCGCGGTCTCGCCGAGCCGAAGCGCGGCCCCCCGCCGGTCGCGGCCGACCACCGGCGGGCACCGTCCACCCCCGGCCCGGCGCACCTTCTCCTCGGGTCAGCGCGCGCTGCTATGGGCGGCCGGGGTGCTCGGCGCGCTGGCGATCATCATCGCGGTGCTCATCGTCATCAATTCGAAGGCCGACCAGCAGCAACAGCCACCGACGGTGACCGACACCGGCACCCCGCCCGCCTCGGCGCCACCGGCGCCGAGCAAGACGCCGAACGGTTCGGGTGCCCGGCCCGAAATGCGACTCGATTGGCCGGATGACGGGACAATAGGGGCTTCCGGCTTCCACAACGTGCCGGCCCGACACGGAACACACCAATGACCACGCCGCAGCACCTGTCCGACCGTTACGAACTGGGCGAAATCCTCGGCTTCGGGGGTATGTCCGAGGTTCACCTGGCCCGCGACGTTCGTTTGCATCGCGACGTCGCGGTCAAGGTGCTGCGCGCGGATCTGGCCCGCGACCCCAGTTTCTACCTACGCTTCCGGCGCGAGGCGCAAAACGCCGCCGCGCTGAATCACCCGTCCATCGTCGCGGTCTACGACACCGGCGAAGCCGAGACACCCACGGGGCCGCTGCCCTACATCGTCATGGAGTACGTCGACGGTGTGACCCTGCGCGACATCGTGCACACCGATGGGCCGCTGCCGCCGCGCCGGGCGATCGAGATCATCGCCGACGCCTGCCAGGCGCTGAACTTCAGCCACCAGAACGGCATCATCCACCGCGACGTCAAGCCGGCCAACATCATGATCAGCACCACCAACGCGGTCAAGGTGATGGACTTCGGTATCGCCCGGGCGATCGCCGACAGCGGCAACAGCGTCACCCAGACCGCCGCGGTGATCGGAACCGCACAGTATCTCTCGCCCGAGCAGGCCCGCGGCGACACCGTCGACGCCCGTTCCGACGTGTACTCGTTGGGCTGCGTTCTTTATGAAATCCTCACGGGCGAGCCGCCTTTCACCGGTGATTCGCCGGTTGCCGTTGCCTACCAACATGTTCGGGAAGATCCCGTCCCGCCGTCGCAGCGGCACGAGGGCATCTCGGCCGACCTCGACGCCGTGGTGCTCAAGGCGCTGGCCAAGAATCCGGACAACCGCTATCAGACCGCGGCGGAGATGCGCACCGATCTGATCCGGGTGCACAACGGCGAAAAGCCCGAAGCGCCAAAGGTGCTCACCGATGCAGACCGGAGCTCGCTGCTGGCTTCGGCTACCGGGCCCGCCGGCCCGTCGCGGACCGATCCGCTGCCGCGTCAGGTGCTCTCCGACGCGGGGGAGGACCGCAGCGTCGGCTCGGTCGGCCGCTGGATCTTCGCGGTCGCCACGCTGGCGGTTCTGACGATCGTTGTCGTCATCGCCTTCAACACTTTCGGCGGCGGCGCCCGCGACGTGCAGGTGCCCGACGTGCGCGGGCAGGTGTCCGCCGACGCCATCGCGGCGCTGCAGAACCGTGGCTTCAAGACCCGCACCCTGCAGAAACCGGATTCCGCGATCCCGCCCGACCATGTCATCGGCACCGACCCGGGCGCCAACGCGTCGGTCAATGCGGGCGACGAGATCACCATCAACGTCTCCACCGGGCCCGAACAGCGCGAGGTGCCCGACGTGTCGTCGCTGAGCTACTCCGACGCGGTCACCAAGCTCAAGGCTGCTGGATTCAGCAAGTTCAAGCAGGCCAACTCGCCGTCGACCCCGGAACTGCTGGGCAAGGTGATCGGAACCAACCCGCCGGCCAACCAGACTTCGGCGATCACCAACGTCGTCACCCTCATCGTCGGCTCCGGCCCGGAGACCAAGCAGGTCCCCGATATCGCGGGCCAGAACATCGACATCGCGCAGAGGAACCTGACCGTCTACGGCTTCAGCAAGGTCACCCAGGTGCAGGTGGACAGTTCCCGCCCGGCCGGCGAGGTGATCGGCACCAATCCGCCCAAGGGACAGATGGTTCCGGTCGATTCGGTGATCGAAGTGCAGGTGTCCAAGGGCAACCAGTTCATCATGCCCGACCTGTCCGGCATGTTCTGGACCGACGCCGAGCCACGGCTACGCGCGCTGGGCTGGACGGGCATCTTGGACAAGGGCGCCGACGTCGACGCCGGTAGCGCCCAGTCCCACCGGGTGGTGTATCAGAACCCGCCGGTCGGCTCCGGGGTCAACCGGGACGGCATCATCACGCTGAAGTTCGGTCAGTAGCCGTCGGGTCGGCCGGGAAATACGGTCGCACCGCGGCGTGCACGTCATTTTCGAGCCGGCGCACCAACGTGTCGTTGCGCTCCCATCCGCAGTCGGCGAGCCAGTTCGCCAGCATCCGGTGGCCACCCTCGGTCAGGATCGACTCCGGGTGGAACTGGACACCGTGAATCGGTAATTCGGTGTGGCGCACCCCCATGATCACGCCGCTCTCGGTGCGGGCCGTGACCTGAAGCACCGGTGGCAGCGACTCGGGCAGGATGGTCAGCGAGTGGTAGCGAGTCGCCGTAAAGGGGTCCGGAAGTCCTTGCAGCACACCGGTATCGCCGTGGTGGACGCTGCTGGTCTTGCCGTGCAGCAGCTCGGGGGCGCGGTCGACAACGGCGCCGAATGCGACTCCGATGGCCTGGTGCCCCAGGCAGACCCCGAGCAGCGGGGTCCGTTCGGCGGCACACGCGCGAACCATCGGAATCGATGCGCCCGCGCGTTCCGGGGTCCCCGGCCCCGGACTGAGCAACACCCCGTCGAACTGGCGGGCGGCGGCGGCCTCGTCGGAGAGCCGGCTGTCGTCATTGCGCCACACTTCCGCGTCCACACCCAGCTGACCGAGGTACTGCACCAGGTTGAACACGAAGCTGTCGTAGTTGTCGACGACCAGGATCCGCATCGTGCCAGGTTACCGTCCGCCCGCACTCGCGCCGCTGGTCACTAGCCGTCAGTAGCCGATCGGGCCGTTGGGCTGCGCGAAATGCAGCCGGTCGGGCTCGAAATGACCCACGACCTGCACGTCGGGCTTGACCTCTTCGGTGTAACCGAGGCCGAAGCGAACAACGTACTGCTTGTACAGGATTACCAGGGGTGCGGCCGCGAGGGCGGCCTGCATGGCCGCCGCGTTGCCGATCGCGGTGATCGTGTACGGCGGGCTGTAGGTGCGCCCGTTCAGCAAGAGGGTGTTGCCGACGCAGCGCGGCACCGAGGTCGCGATGATCCGCTGGTCTTGCATCTGGATTGCCTCGACGCCGGCGCTCCACAGCGCGTTGAGCACGGCCAGGATGTCTTGCTGGTGCACCACCAGGTCGTCCGGCGAGGCATCGCGGGGGAAACGGCCGTTGGCGTCGCGCTGCGCGTCCGCGAGGGTGACCAGCATGCCGGGCCCGTGCACCGGGGTCATGTCCGCCTCGCCGGCGAGCTGGCTCGAGCGCCGCAGCATGGCCGCCAGCGCGGCATCGGACGACCTTCCGTGGGCGGCGTCGATCTTGCTCGCCAGCGCCTCGCGTTGGGCGTTGAGACGATTCACCGACGACTGCGTCTCGCGGACCAGGTCCACCAGCCGCGGGGCGTCACTGCGGCGGATTTCGGCGCCCCCGGAGACGCCGTGGGTGGCGGCGAGCAGCAGTCCGGCCAGCAGACACACGACCGGGACGCCCAAGCGCCATGGCGACCGGCGCGTCTGGATCATCGCCTCTCCATTTCCTGGTCACCGCTCCAGGTGAGTTAGTCTCGTAGCCAAGCTATGGGTGCAGCTGCAGTGTTTATCGTTGCACCCCGTCCCGCTCACCGTGTCGTTGAGGTAATCCGCGAGGTAATCATGCCCAAGTCCAAGGTCCGCAAGAAGAACGACTTCACCGTCGGTGCGGTCAGCCGCACCCCGGTGAAGGTCAAGGTCGGACCATCGAGCGTGTGGTTCGTCGCGCTGTTCGTCGGTCTCATGCTGATCGGCCTCGTCTGGCTGATGGTGTTCCAGTTGGCCGCCGTCGGGAGCCAGGCACCGGCTGCGCTCAATTGGATGGCCCAATTGGGTCCATGGAACTACGGGATCGCGTTCGCTTTCATGATCACCGGTTTGTTGCTCACGATGCGCTGGCACTGAGCAGGACACTCGCCATAATGAATTCATTTTTGGCCTGATCTGTGACTGCGTCAGCAACTTTGTAACCACCCAATCACACGCGTGTGATTTATCCCCACTGTTGATAGCTGATGTGGATAACTGCATAGGCCGTGGTCGGAGGGGCTAAGGAGCGCATGCAGCAAACACAATGGCAGCCGCACACGGCGGGAATCGCTGGTTGTGGAGCCGCGGGTGTTGTGATGGCTATCGCCGCTGTGACCGTGGTCACAGACCCGCCGGGGCGCATTCTGGCGGGCGTTGCCGCGGCGGGTCTGATCTTGTTTGCCGGCGTGTCGTGGCACGCGCGTCCCAAGCTGGCAATCACGACTGGCGGCCTGATGCTCCGCGGCTGGTTCCGGACGCAGGTATTGCAGCATTCCGACATCAAGATCATCCGCATCATCGAGTTCCGCCGCTACGGGCGCAAGGTGCGGTTGCTCGAGATCGAGACGGCCCACGGCGACCTGGTGCTGTTCTCCCGCTGGGACCTCGGGACGGATCCGCTGGAGGTGCTCGACGCGCTCACGGCAGCGGGCTACGCGGGCCGCCAGCAAGGCTGATCGGCCCGCGGCTTACCGCCGGCTCAGGAGATGGTGATCGACTCGATGACGACCGGCTCGGTGGGACGGTCGTTGCCGTCGGTGCCCGTCGTCGCGATCGCCTCAACAACCTTCTGCGACTCGGGGTCGGTCACCTCGCCGAAGATCGTGTGGCGCCGGTTCAGGTGCGGGGTTTGACCGACCGTGATGAAGAACTGCGAGCCGTTGGTACCCGGGCCTGCGTTCGCCATCGCCAGCAGGTAGGGCTTGTCGAATTGCAGTTCGGGGTGGAACTCGTCGGCGAACTTGTAGCCGGGGCCGCCGCGACCGGTTCCGGTCGGGTCGCCGCCCTGGATCATGAAGCCCCGGATCACCCGGTGAAAGACCGCGCCGTCGTAGAACGGGCCGGACGAGCCTCCCGATGCGTTCTGCGTCGAGTACTCCTTGGTGCCCTGCGCCAGGCCGACGAAGTTGGCGACGGTCTTGGGCGCGTGGTTTCCGAAGAGGGCGACCTTGATGTCGCCGCGGTTGGTGTGGAGCGTGGCGGTAGCAGTCTGAAAGGGGCTGTTGGTCACGGCAACAGAGTCTGCCACTACGGGCGGGCGTTGCCGCACGCGGTGTCACCCAAGGCGACGCCGACGTCCCTATGCTGGCAGTCTGTTCGAATACCGGGCCGGCTTCACGGCAGGCCCTACCCACGGGACAGGAAGGCGACAGATGAGCGCGAAGACGGATTCCCGGCTGACCCCGCGGCAGCGACTGGCGCGTGGCCTGTCCTATTCGGCGCAGGGACCGGTGGACGTCACCCGGGGAGTGGTCGGCCTGAGTGTCCAGTCCGCGCAGTCGACCGCCTCGCAGCTGCGTCGCCGGTATCAAGAGGGGCGGCTGGCGCGAGACCTCGCCGCGGCGCAGGAAATCCTGGCACAGGAGCTGGCCGCCGCGCAGGAAGTGGTCACGAGCCTGCCCCAGGCGCTGCAGGACGCGCGCCGCGCGCAGCGTCGCGGCAAGCGCCCGTTGGTCTTTGCGGGGGTCGCCGTCGCGGTGCTCGCCGGGGGCGCCGTCGCCTTCAGCATCATCCGGCGCTCCGTGCGGGCGAAGCCTCAGGATCCCCAGTCGCGGCCGCCGAGCGTCGACGTGCAGCCGCGTCCCTAGGGTCTCAGCGCACAGCCAGCTGCAGCCGTTCGCGGCGCCGGACCAGGATGCTCGGCAGCCAGTCGCCGATGTCGGCCGCGTCGATCCACGACGTGCGCTCGAGCAGCATCCGCAGCACGATGTGGGCCTCCAACCGGGCCAGCGCTGCACCTACGCAGAAATGCACGCCCTTGCCGAAACTCAGATGGCTCTTGGTCGCGGTGCGGTCGAGGCGGAATTCGTTGGGGGCTTCGACGTGTGCCGGGTCGCGGTTCGCCGCTCCCCACATCAGCAGCAAGTGTGCGCCACCCGGCACCTCCACCCCACCCAGTGTGGTGTCGCGCCACACGTGGCGGTAATGACCGCGAAACGGCGCCTCGAAGCGCAGCGTCTCTTCGATGAAAGCGCTTAGTAGTTGCGGGTTTTCGCGAAGCTGCTGTTGGATCGCGGGGCGGTCGGCTAGAACGCCCGCCGCGCTACCCAGCAGCGATGCCGTCGATTCTCCGGCGGCACTGAAGAGGGTCAGCATGATGCCCAGCGCCGGCAGCTGCTCAATTTCGCCCGACGCGTAGCGTGCGGCCAGGTCGGATATCAGCGCCGATTCTGGCTTATCGCTTGCCTTTTCGAAATGCTCCAGCACGTAGCCGCCCAGTTCCATCGCGGCCAGTCCGGCCAGTTCGAGCTGTTCGGCAGCGACAATCCCGTCGAGCAACGCGGTGGTGGCGTAACCGAGCCGGATGAGTTTGTCGACATCATCATCGGGCAGACCCAGCAGCTTGCAGACCACCATCATGGGCAAGCGGTTGGCGATCGCGCTCATCCATTCGATCTGACCATCGCGCAGATTCTCCTCCCAGAGACGGTCCGCGGTCTGAGCGGCGAACTCTTCGATGACCCGAATTCGCTTGGCCGACAGGTGTGGCAGCAGGATCTTTCGGTGCATCGCATGAATCGGATCGTCCGCCGTGGCCAATGCATGCATCGGGGTCCCCGGCGCGCCCATGTCGAACGGGGTAACGGTGCCGTCTTCGTGAAAAACCATGGTCGCCGTGAGGTTCGACGAAAAATCTCCGACCCGATCGACGGCGTCATGCACCGCATCCCAACCGCATACCGCGTAGAACACCGAATCGCCGATGCGGTGCACCGGCGCCTCGGCGCGCATGCGGTCGTACAGCGGGTAGGGGTCCTGGATCGCCTCGCCGCTGAAGAACGGGACCGCACTGTCCAAGACCGTCATGCGTTCAGGCTCGATGCAGCTCGCCGCAGCGTCAACGGGATTCCGATAAGTTGAGGAACCGTGGCGGCCGGAGTCGACGACGGACGACCGCGCATACCCGTCACCAGCAGCCGATTCGCCTGATAATTTTTGCCCCTGATTTCTCACGCTGCGAGAAGTATTTCTACATCGTGCAATGTGGTGGAACATGGGGGGATGCCGGGTGACGACTGGTTGGTGGGCCGCGATCGCGGCAGCGAGGCCGCCGAACGGATCTACACCGCGGCGGCGGACCTCATCGCCCGCCGTGGATACGACGGATTCACGATCGAGGCCTTGGCAGCCCGGGTGCACTGCTCGCCCGCGACGATTTACCGGCATGCCGGCGGCAAAGCGGCCATCCGCGACGCCGTCGTCGGTATTCAAGCGGCTCGCATCGTCGACGCCACCCGGGTAGCCATCAAGGACCTTCGGGGCCCCGAGCGGGTCGTGACCGCCACGATTATGGCTTTGGAAAGCCTGCGTTCCGATCCGCTGGCTCAGCTCATGCGGTCGATCCACGCGGCCCCGGTCAGCGATTGGGTTATCAGCTCACCCACGGTGACCGCCCTGGCCGCCGAGATGCTGGGGCCTGGCAACGACGACCCGCTGGCGGGGCAGTGGCTGATCCGCGTCTTCCTGGCACTGTGGGGCTGGCCGCTCAAAGATCCGACCGCTGAGCGCGCCTTGGTGGAACGCTTTCTCGGCTCGTCGTACACCGCCAGGGCGGGGAAAGGGACTTGACTTGTGGAGCCTAGGGGAATCGAACCCCTGACACCCGCCTTGCAAAGGCGGTGCTCTACCAACTGAGCTAAGGCCCCTCATCGTGACTGAGTGGCTGACCTTGGTCATCCACAGCCACGTGCCAGACCTCGACCCCACGTCGTGACCACGCCACCGCTGCCAACACGGCGATGAGTCCCAGTGGCAGTGCGAGCCTTACGCAACGTCTTGACGGGCACATGGTTGTGGGCCTAGGAGGACTCGAACCTCCGACCTCTTCGTTATCAGCGAAGCGCTCTAACCGCCTGAGCTATAGGCCCGTACTCGCGTACGGCCGAGCGACGAGATTACCGCAATCCCCGCCTTACTCCCAAAAGTGCAGCATCCACTGCTAGTCGCGGTCCGCCAGCGTGACCTCGACGCCGCCGATCAGATCGGTCGTCAGGTTGTAGACGAAGGCGGCGATGGTGGCCATCGCCGTCAGCAGCACGATGTTGACCAACCCGATCAGGACGGCGCCGCCGAAAATCGTGCCGCTGGACACCAGTTCGCCGCTGCTGCCGCTGGTGTTGTTCAGCAGGTCGCCGACGTTGCTGTTCAGCTTCGACCACACGCCCATGCCGCCGAGCACCAGGTATAGAAACGCGACGGCGATCATCCAGACGAAGAACAACGCCACCGAGAGCAGCAGCGACACCTTCAACGTGCTCCACGGGTCGATGCGACGGATCTGCATGCTCGCGCGCACCGGGCCCCGCGTCCGCCGGGACACCTGCACCCGGTTGTCGCGGCTCTCCCGTCCCTCCCTCGTTTCGGCGGTGGCCGAACGTCCGGGGCCCGACGAGCTCGACGACTCCGCGGGCCGCTCGGGCGTGGGCTTGCGGTGCGGGCCGCGCGGGACCGGGCCGGACAGATCCGGTAGCTCGCTGGCGTAGGCCTCTGTCGGCGATGCCTCACTACGCGTGTGCTCGGGCTCTTTGGCATGCGACGGGGCGCCGGGGGCCGTGGTGCCGGAGATGAAGCGGTTCAGCCGGGCTTCGACACCGCCGGCCTGACCGGCCTGACCGGAGGGCCGCTTTTCGGTGGGCGGCTCGCTCTGCCGAGGTCCCGGCTGCTGGGGCCGGGCTCCGCCGCCCTGCCAGGGCGGTCCATCCCCACCCTCTTGGCTGCGGCCACCCTGTGCGGGCGGCGCCGCCCGGCGCACCCCGGCACGCTCGACCGAACCATCCCCGTTGGGGCCGTCCCCCTTTTTGGGGGCGCCCGGCTCGTTCGGTGAGGTCACCCCGACTCCTTAGGTCTGCGCGGGCCGCCACGCGGCCCGCATCGTCATCGGGCCGAGTCTAGTGGCTTGGTGCCGGCTACTTGTCCGACTCCGCGGCACCGTCGCTTTCCTCGCCGACTTCGTCCGCGTTTTCTTCCGCGTTGCGGGCGATGGCCAGCAGCGTGTTCTCTTCACCCAGGTTCATCAGGCGCACGCCCTTGGTTTGCCGTCCCGCCTTGCGGACCTGGCCCGCTGCGGTCCGGATGACGCCGCCTCCCGAGGTGATCGCGTACAGCTCGCTGTCCTCATCGACAATCAACGCACCCACCAGCTTGCCACGGCGGCGGTCGTACATCACGGTCAGGACTCCCTTGCCGCCGCGGCCCTGCACCGGGTACTCCTCGATCGCCGTGCGCTTGGCGTATCCACCGGACGTCGCCACCAGAAGGTACGTGCCCTCGCGGATGACGTTGAGGGACAACAGGTAGTCGTCGGTGTTGAACCGCATGCCCTGCACCCCGGAGGTGGCGCGGCCCATCGGGCGCAGCGCCTCGTCGGTCGCCGAGAACCGGATGGACTGGCCGTTGGCCGAGACCAGCAGCAGGTCGTCGTCGGCGGAGCACAGCACCGCGCCCACCAGCTCGTCGCCGTCGCGCAGGTTGACGGCGACGATGCCACCCGAGCGGTTGGAGTCGAAGTCGGTCAGCCTGGACTTCTTGACCAGGCCGTTGCGGGTCGCCAGCACCAGGTATGGGGCGTCCTCGTAGCTGCGGATCTGGATGACCTGCGCGATGCGTTCCTCGGGCTGGAAGGCCAGCAGGTTGGCGACGTGCTGACCGCGCGCGGTCCTCGAGGCCTCGGGCAATTCGTAGGCCTTTGCGCGATACACGCGGCCCTGCGTGGTGAAGAACAGGATCCAATCGTGCGTCGAGCACACGAAGAAGTGCCGCACGATGTCGTCCTGCTTCAGGCCGGCGCCCTGCACGCCCTTGCCGCCACGTTTCTGGCTTCGGTACAGGTCAGTCTTGGTGCGTTTGGCGTAGCCGGTCTCGGTGATGGTGACGACGACGTCCTCACGGGCGATCAGGTCCTCGTCGTTGACGTCACCGTCGGCGGCGATGATCCGGGTACGACGCTCGTCGCCGTACTTGTCGACGATTTCGCTCAGCTCGTCGTGCACGATCGCGCGCTGCCGCTCGGGCTTGGCCAGGATGTCTTCCAGGTCCGCGATCTCTGCTTCGATCTTGGCCAGGTCGTCGACGATGCGCTGGCGCTCCAGGGCGGCCAACCGGCGCAGCTGCATGTCGAGGATCGCCTGGGCCTGGATCTCGTCGATGTCCAGCAGGTCGATCAGGCCGGCCCGCGCGATCTCCACGGTCTCCGACGCGCGGATCAGGGCGATCACCTCGTCGAGCGCGTCGAGCGCTTTGACCAGACCGCGCAAGATGTGCGCGCGTTCGTTGGCCTTGCGCAGCCGGTAGGTGGTGCGCCGGACGATGACGTCGAGTTGATGCGCGACGTAGTAGCGGATCATCTGGTCGAGCCGCAGCGTGCGCGGCACCCCGTCGACGATCGAGAGCATGTTCGCGCCGAAGCTGGTCTGCAGCTGGGTGTGCTTGTAGAGGTTGTTCAGCACCACCTTGGCCACGGCGTCGCGCTTGATCTCCACCACGATGCGCAGACCGACGCGGTCACTGGACTGGTCTTCGATGTTGGAGATGCCGGCCAGCTTGCCGTCGCGGACCTGCTCGGCGATCGAGGTGATGAAGTTGTCATGGTTCACCTGGTAGGGCAGCTCGGTGATCACCAGCGAGGTGCGCCCGCGTGAATCCTCTTCTACCTCAACGACTCCGCGCATCCGGATCGAGCCGCGGCCGGTGGTGTACGCGTCGTGAATGCCTTGCGATCCGACGATCAGACCGTGGGTGGGGAAGTCGGGCCCCTTGACCCGCTCGCGGACCGCGGCCAGCGTGGCCTCTTCGTCGGCCTCGTGATTGTCCAGGCACCAGTAGACGGCTTCGGCCAACTCGCGCAGGTTGTGCGGCGGGATGTTGGTCGCCATGCCGACCGCGATGCCGCCGGATCCGTTGGCCAGCAGGTTGGGAAACCGGCTGGGCAGCACGGTCGGTTCCTGCACACGGCCGTCGTAGTTGGGGATGAAATCGACTGTCTCCTCGTCGATTTCGCGCAGCATCTCCATCGCGAGCGGGGTCAGCCGCGCCTCGGTGTACCGCATGGCGGCTGGCGGGTCGTTACCAGGCGAGCCGAAGTTGCCCTGCCCGTCGACCAGCGGATAGCGCAGCGACCACGGCTGCGCCATGCGCACCAAGGTGTCGTAGATCGACGCGTCACCGTGCGGGTGGTAGTTACCCATCGTCTCGGCCACCGACCGCGCCGACTTGGCGTGGCTGCGGTCCGGGCGGAATCCGGAGTCATACATCGCATAGAGCACCCGGCGGTGCACCGGCTTGAGACCGTCGCGCACCTCGGGCAGCGCGCGGCCGACGATGACGCTCATCGCGTAATCGATGTAGCTGCGCTGCATCTCCTGCTGAATGTCGACCGGCTGGATGCGGTCGACGGAGTCGTCACCTGGCGGCAGCGTGGTGTCAGTCATGTATTCCTCGTTGGTCGGTCAACGGTGGCCGGGTCTGATCGCTCAGACGTCCAGGAAGCGAACGTCCTTGGCATTGCGGGTGATAAAGCTGCGGCGCGCGTCGACATCCTCGCCCATCAGGATGGAGAACAATTCGTCGGCGGCAGCGGCGTCGTCGAGCGTGACTTGGCGAAGCACCCGGACGGTGGGATCCATTGTGGTCTCCCACAATTCCTTGGCATCCATCTCACCGAGACCCTTGTAGCGCTGGATCCCATCGTCCTTGTTGATCTTCTTGCCCGCCTTCTGGCCCGCCTCCAGCAAGCCGTCGCGCTCGCGGTCGGAGTAGGCGAATTCGGGCTCGGTGCGCTGCCACTTCAGCTTGTACAGTGGCGGCTGCGCCAAAAACACGTGCCCGTTCTCGATCAGCGGGCGCATGAACCGGAACAGCAGCGTCAACAACAACGTCGAGATGTGTTGGCCGTCAACGTCTGCGTCGGCCATCAGCACGATCTTGTGATAGCGCAGCTTGGTGAGGTCGAACTCATCGTGGATGCCGGTGCCCAGGGCGGTGATGATGGCCTGGACTTCGGTGTTCTTCAAAACCCGGTCGATACGGGCCTTCTCCACGTTGATGATCTTTCCGCGCAGCGGCAGGATGGCCTGGAACATCGAGTCGCGGCCGCTCTTAGCCGAGCCGCCGGCCGAATCGCCCTCCACCACATACAGTTCCGACTTGCGCGGGTCGGTGGAGCGGCAGTCGGCGAGCTTTCCGGGCAGCCCGCCGAGGTCGGTAGCGCTCTTGCGGCGCACCAACTCTCGCGCCTTTCGCGCGGCGATGCGGGCCTGCGCCGACGACACCGCCTTGTTCACCACGACCTTGGCGTCCGCGGGGTTGGCCTCGAACCAGTGCGTCAGCTGCTCGTTGCAGACCTTCTGCACGAACGACTTGACTTCGGTGTTGCCCAGTTTGGTCTTGGTCTGGCCCTCGAACTGCGGCTCGCTGACCTTGACCGAGATCACCGCGGCCAGGCCCTCGCGGATATCGTCGCCGGTGAGGTTTGGATCCTTTTCTTTCAGCAGCTTCTTGTCTTTGGCGTACTTGTTGACCACCGTCGTCAACGCGCTGCGGAAGCCCTCTTCATGAGTGCCGCCCTCGTGGGTGTTGATGGTGTTGGCGAAGGTGTGCACCGATTCCGAGTAGCCGCCGTTCCACTGCATCGCGATTTCGACCTCGTGGCCGGGGCCCTTGCCGTCGAAGTCGATGATGCTCTGCTGGATCGGGCTCTTGGTGCGGTTGATGTGCTTGACGAAGTCGACGAGCCCACCGGGGTAGTGGAAGGTGCGGTGCTTAACCTTATGCGGCGCAGTCGATTCCGCCGCCTTTTCCTCGGCTGACTTGGGCGCTTCGGCGGTGTCGCTGACGACCTCGTCGACTACCTCCTCCTTGGTCACCCGCTCGTCGGTGAGGTTGATGGTCAAACCCTTGTTGAGGAACGCCATTTCCTGCAACCGGCGCGCGACGGTCTCGAAGTCGTAGTCGGTGGTCTCGAAGATGTCGGAGTCGGCCCAGAATCGGATCGTGGTGCCCGTGCGCTTGGTGGCCTCACCCTGTTTGAGCGTTCCGGGCACGGCACGGTCGTAATACTGGGACCACTCGTGGCCGTCGCGGGCGATGTCCACTTCGAGCCGCTTTGACAGCGCGTTGACCACCGAAACACCGACACCGTGCAGACCACCGCTGACGTTGTAGCCACTGTTCTCACCGCCGAACTTGCCGCCGGCGTGCAGTTGCGTCATCACCACGTCGACGGTGGGGGCGCCGGTGGCGTGCATCGCCACCGGGATACCGCGCCCGTTGTCGGAGACCTCCACGCTGCCGTCGTCCAGAATGCGGACGTCGACCTTGTCGGCGTAGCCGGCCATCGCCTCGTCGACCGAGTTGTCCACCACCTCCCAGATGAGGTGGTGCAAACCACGCTCACCGGTGGACCCGATGTACATACCCGGGCGTTTGCGGACGGCCTCGAGGCCTTCGAGCACGGTGATCGCTGAGGCGCCGTAATCGTCTCGCGCCTTCTTCTTCTGGGCAGCCACGGTCGGAATGCTCTCCTTGGGGTTTCATGCGGGCGGTTCCAGTCACCGCAACAGTCGCATCCTGCCAGTCTAGCGTGAACGGGCGTCCGCACCGATTTTCTGGCCGCGTTTCTGCCCAGCTAACCGCGCCGTGCGCACGATTTCTTTATTCTGGCCGCGTCCCGACGTGCGTCGAGGTGGTCCGCGTCGTCCTGGCGGATTTCAGAGGCCTGTGGCCGAACCCCGCACGGGGATCCGCGGACGGGAATCGAACGCCCTAACCGTAGGTGTCGCGCGGGCCTCTTCCAGCAATATGACGCGGCCCCTTGCGCCACGAGGGCGCGGCCGGCCCCGTGATTCTCAACGACGTCACCACCCCGTTGCCGACGGCGGCGGCGATCTTGGCCAGTAACTGCGACTGAATCATCCGCAACTGGGTGGCCCACGCCGTCGATTCGGCGGCCACGCTCAGCACACCATCGTTGAGGGCGGTCGGCGTCGCATGGTCGGCGATCTGATGTCCGACGACGGTCGCCCAGTTGCCCAGCACGGTGCCCTCGGCGACTTGCGCCGACCAACCCCGTTTTTTCGCCAGGTCACGCGCGAGGCTGCCCAGCGGTTGGGGATCGCGCACATCTGGCCCGGGCCCCGACCACCTGCGTCGTTGGCCCGCCACCCGGCGCGGGGAGGGGGCCACCGCGCGGCCTCGGCCGGCGTCTCTTCCTTGAGCCCGCGCGGCGGCGCGAGCCTCCTCGAGGGTGCGCCGCACCAGATCGATCCCACTCAGCGCACTGAGCGGCTCGGTGGGACGCGGACCGTCATCCGTGCCGGTCATGAGCGCATCTCCGATGCCGGTCCCGAGTCGCTGTCACGCAAGTCGACGTACACCTGCCGAGCCTCCCAACCCGCCGGAACGTCTTCGGGGACCGCCGCGGTGACCAACACCTGTTCGGCCGATTCGGCCACCGTGGCCAGGGCTTGGCGCCGCGCCGCGTCGAGTTCGGCGAACACGTCGTCGAGTAATAACACCGGATCGCTTTCTTCATCGCGCAGTAATTCGTAAGCGGCCAACCGCAGTGACAACGCGAACGACCACGATTCCCCATGGCTGGCAAAGCCTTTCGCAGGCTGGTCGCCGAGCCACAATTCCAAGTCGTCGCGGTGCGGGCCGACGAGGCACATGCCGCGTTCCAGCTCCGCATCGCGGCGCGCGGACAATGCCGCCAGCAAGGCGGCTTCCAGGAACTCGCGGTCGGCACCAGCGATATCCGCCGCGGCCTCGGCGCCCAGGCTGCATCTATAACCGATGGAGGCAACGCGCGATCCCGGCGCCAGCAGCTGATAGGCCTTCTCGACCTCCGGGGCCAGCTGGTTCACCAAATCGATACGGACAGCCATCAATTGGGCACCGTATTCGGCGAGACGACTGTCCCAGACGTCCAACGTGTCCAGTGCGCTCCGATCGCCGCGGTAGCGCCCACCGGACAGCGATTTCAACAACGCCGTGCGCTGCCGCAAGATCTTTTCGTAGTCAGCCCGGACCCCCGCCACCGCCGGCCGGCGCACCGTCGCCAAATCGTCGAGATAGCGCCGCCGGTCCGACGGGTCACCGCGGACCAAGGACAGATCCTCGGGAGCAAACAACACCGCGCGCAAGACCCCGATCACCTCGCGCGTACTGCGCACCGGTGAACGGTTCAGCCGCGCCTTGTTCGCCCGGCCGGCCGCGATTTCCAGATCGACCGCGCACTCCCTGCCCTCGTTGACCACGATCGTGGAAACCACGGCGCGAGCGGCGCCAGCGCGGATCAACGGGGCATCCGTACCCACCCGGTGTGAACCCATGGTGCTCGAATACCACAGCGCTTCAACAAGATTCGTCTTCCCATACCCGTTGGAACCGATGAAGACCGTCCGACCAGGCTGTAGTTCGAGGTCGGCGTGTGCCCAGGACCGGAAGTCGCGCAGTCCCAAATGCCGGACGTACACCTAGCCAGGCAACCGGACGGGCATCAACAAGTAGACGTAATCGGTCGGCAGGGCGCTGTAGGGGCCCGTACCGGTCGGGTGGCTGTCGTCATTCAACGCCGGACGCAGCAACGCCGGCTTACCAGGCGTTGTGAAACCGAACGACACCCGCTCGGAATGGACCGATCCCAGTCCGTCCGTCAGATAAGTCGGGTTGAAGGCGATGGTCAGCGGTTCCCCAACGAAATCGACCGCCAAGTCCTCCTCGGCTCGGCCGACGTCATCGGCGCCGGCGGACAGGCGCAGCGATCCCTCGCTGAATTCCATCCGCACCTGGGCGCCCCGATCGGCCACCAGCGCCACCAGCTTGATCGCCTCGGTCAACTCCGCGACGTTGATGGTCGCGACCGCCGTGTGCTCTGCCGGCAACAGCTGGCGGAACTTCGGGAATTCCGCATCGAGCAGACGGGTGGTGCTGCGCTTGCCGTTACCGCTGATGCCGAGCAATCCGTCCTTGCCCACGCCCGACCCCGCACCCAATGACAGCCGGACCTCGGAGCCGTCGGCGCCCGTCCGCGCGGCTTCGGCCAGCGTCTTGGCCGGGACCAGAACCGCGGCTTCGATATCGGGCGCGGCCGCCGACCAGGTCAGCTCGCGAACTGCCAAGCGGAACCTGTCGGTAGCGGCCAAAACCACCGTGTCACCCGAAATCTCAACCCTGATTCCGGTCAGCATCGGCAACGTGTCGTCGCGGCCGGCCGCGATGGCGACCTGGCTGATCGCCTCGGCGAACAGGTCGGCGGGCAGCGTCCCGGTCTCTTCCGGCAGCGCCGGCAGCGTCGGGTAATCCTCAACCGCCATCGTCGGCAGCGAGAACCTGGCGTTTCCGCAGTGCAACGCCACCCGGTTACCGTCGACGTAGAAGTCGATCGGCTTGTTCGGCAGCGCCCGCACAATGTCGGACAGCAACCGGCCGGATACCAAAACGCTTCCCGGAGAAGCGATTTCGGCTGCCACCTGTGCTTCGGCGGATACCTCGTAGTCGAATCCGGAGATCGTCAGGCCCTCATCGGTTCCCGAGAGCAGCACACCGGAAAGCACCGGCACCGCAGGCCGGGACGGCAGGTTCTTCGCCACCCAGGACACCGCGTCTGCGAAAGACTCCCGCACCAAACGAAATTTCAAGTCGCTGAGGCCAGCCGTTGTCGTCGCCGCGTCCATAGCGTCCCTTCACCTACCCAGCGTTTTCAAAATCCATTGGCTAGCCGCCCCCCGCTAGCACGGGGCTCCGCTACGAACGCTGATGACACGTAATGCCAACGACGAACGCAACGGCAGTCGAAGATCAACCGTAGATCCTCCGGCGCCATCTTGAAAGCTAATCGCAAAGCCCGACAACCCCAGCTGACGAAGGCTTGAAACGACGGCCGTGCACCGTGCGTCCCCAAGCCTGTATTTCAAAGAAGAACCGATGAAGAGATCTCAGTACCAGTATTAAGGCCTGTGCATTCTGGGGACAGCACGGTCTCGGCGCAGCTAAGGGCCACGATCGGGTTGTGCATCGCGGCGTGCAGGCCTGTGGGTGACATGTTGGGCCGATGGGGACGAACGACGGCTGTGCACGCAAGGCTTGTTACTACACCGGCGTTTAATTGCGTTGTGCACACCCCTGCGCACATCCCCTGGGTGTGGCGGATGTGACAGACGGGCATGAAGTTTCTCGAAAAAAATCTCAAGCACGGGCAGCGAAAGCACGAAAATCAGCGCCGGCAGCGCTGGGGGAGCAGAGAACTCAGCGCTTGGAGCGCTGACGGATGCGAGTGGTGAGCTCCTTGACGTGATCAAAAACCTCACGCCGCTCGGCCATCTCGGACAAGATCTTGCGCTGCGCATACATGACCGTGGTGTGATCACGGCCGAATGCCTGCCCGATCTTGGGCAGTGAGAGATCAGTGAGCTCGCGGCACAGATACATGGCGATCTGGCGCGACTGGGCCAGCGCCCGGGTCTTGCCGGGGCCTCGGAGTTCTTCCACGGTGGTATCGAAGTATTCGGCGGTGGCCGCCATGATGGTGGCCGCGCTGATCTGCATGGTGCTGGCATCGGCGATCAGGTCGCGGAGCACAATCTCGGCCAGCGCCTTGTCGATCGGCGTCTTGTTCAGCGACGCGAACGCCGTAACACGGATCAGCGCGCCTTCGAGCTCTCGGATGTTGCGCTCGATGCTGCTGGCGATCAGCTCGAGGACGTCGTCGGGGACCGCGAGCCGCTCCATCTGCGCTTTCTTGCGCAAGATGGCGATGCGGGTTTCCAGCTCCGGGGGCTGCACATCGGTGATCAAGCCCCATTCGAATCGCGTCCTGAGCCGGTCTTCGAGGGTGGCCAACTGTTTGGGCGGCCGGTCGGACGAGATGACGATCTGCTTGTTGGCGTTATGCAGGGTGTTGAAGGTGTGGAAGAACTCTTCCTGAATACCTTCCTTGCCCTCGATGAACTGAATGTCATCGACCAGCAGCACGTCGACGTCGCGATAGCTGCGCTTGAACGCGACCTTGCGGTCGTCGCGAAGCGAGTTGATGAAGTCGTTGGTGAATTCCTCGGTGGAGACGTACTTGACCCGCATCCCGGGGAAGAGCCGCTGCGCGTAGTTGCCGGCGGCGTGCAACAGGTGGGTCTTGCCCAGACCGGATTCACCCCAGATGAACAACGGGTTGTAAGCCCGGGCCGGCGCTTCGGCGATGGCCAGGGCGGCGGCATGGGCGAACCGGTTGGAGGCGCCGATGACAAAAGTGTCAAAGGTGTAGCGCCGGTTGAGGCTCGTCCCGGCGGCGACGGCCGGATCGATCGCGTGTGGACGCTCGGTGAAGTAGTTGGGCCAGCCAGGCTGGTTATCGCTGACGGTTTCGCTGTTTTCGAAAGCTTCCTCCGTCTCGACGGCTGCGGCGTCGGCGGGGAAGGACGGGTCGGATCCGGGGAACGGCTCCGCCGGCGGGATGAGCGCGTCTTCGACATCGTCGGGCGGGGGAGCGATGCGGACGCCCAGTTGGATCTGCTGCCCGAGCCGGCGGCTCAGCGCATCGGTGATGGGAGCCCGCAGATGTCGTTCGATTTCGTTTTGGACAAAACTGCTCGGCACTGACAGCAGAGCAAATCCCTCGACGATGGTCAGCGGGCGAACCAGATTCAGCCACGCACGTTGCTGAGGGGTGAGGGGAGTGACCAGAGTCGTGCGGTTGGCGGCGATGCCGTCTGCGGTGGGCTCTCCGTTGAGTTCGGATACGACCGCATTCCACACTGTTGTGAAACTGGAACCGGGGTCATCGGTCAACGACGCATCTCCCTGGTTCTCGAACATCCCGACCCGAGTTACACACGCTTGGCGACGAAACAACTGTCCACATAGTTATACACAGGTGTGGACAGGGTGATCGTAGGCGAGCCACAACCTACCGGCGACGGCTCGCGATCTCCGCGCTGGAAGAGAACCTCGAAAGGTTGTCTAGGCAGCTAGTCGATCCACCATCCTCGCTTCGTTGTCGAGTGCTGCTTCAGTCTAAAACGACTTCGCAGAAGCTAACAGTTTTCCGTTCGGCTGCCAACAGTTCCGCTGCATTCCAATCGGGTCATTTAGGGTACGTGGGGCTTGCTTCGGCTCGTTATGGTAGCCACGTCGGTGGTGGGTGTGACCGAAACGGGAATCTTTCTTCGGCCCTCCCGGCGGGTCCGTTGTGGGAAGCCAGGTTTGACCAGGCGAAGCCTCGTCAGTACCCTCAAACAGTCGCCCGAAAGTCGGCGATACGGCTGCGACCCGAACCACTTGGGGACCGCGCCGGCCAGCAGCACCAAGACCACCTCCGGTCGAACCGCAGACGAGCCCGATGCGAAACGTCTGAGCGGCCGGATGGCAACACAACGAGGAGAACGTCGTGGCCAAGGGCAAGCGGACCTTCCAGCCGAATAACCGGCGCCGAGCCCGCGTGCACGGTTTCCGCCTGCGGATGCGCACTCGTGCCGGACGTGCGATCGTGTCCGGCCGGCGCCGCAAGGGTCGCCGCGCGCTATCTGCCTGATCGCAACGTCAGGTTTTTCGGCGGTGCTTCCCGCGCGCAACCGCATGACGCGGTCAATTGACTTTGACGCGACGGTGAAGCGCGGGATTCGTCTGGCACAGCCCGATGTCGTCGTGCACCTTCGTCGTGCAGTGGACTGCGACGAAATCAGTGCGCCGCGCGTCGGATTGGTTGTGGGCAAGCCCGTCGGGTCCGCCGTGGAACGCCACCGGGTTTCGCGCCGGCTGCGGCATGTGGTCCGCACGCTGCTGAGTGAGCTCGGCCAATCCGATCAGCTCGTCATCCGTGCACTGCCCAGCAGCCGCACCGCGTCCTCGGCCCGGCTCGAGCAGGAACTGCGCCGGTGCTTACGACGGGTGCCGGCGGCGGGGAGTAAGTCGTGACAGCACTGGCGTGGCTGCGGGTGTTCACCCGTAGAACCGGAAGGGCCGCCGCGCGCGGAGTGATCTTTCTGATCCAGCTGTACCGCCATATGGTGTCGCCGCTACGCCCGGCGACGTGTCGCTTCGTTCCAACATGCAGCCAGTACGCGGTCGATGCGCTCAACGAGTACGGCCTGATTCGGGGGAGCTGGTTGGCTGCGGCCAGACTCGCCAGGTGCGGACCATGGCATGAAGGCGGATGGGATCCGATACCGGACCGCCCCGGAAGCCACGTGAATTGCCAAAACGCCAGCGGCGCTTGGGTTGTCCCAGCGCCGCGAGGGGAGAGTGGATCTTTTGTTTGATTTCTTCAGCCTCGACTTCGTCTACTACCCGGTGTCGTGGATCATGTGGGTTTGGTACAAGTTGTTCGCCTCCATGCTGGGGCCGTCGAACTTCTTCGCCTGGGCGCTGTCGGTGATGTTCTTGGTCTTCACCCTGCGGGCGCTGCTCTACAAGCCCTTCGTGCGGCAGATCCGCACCACGCGCCAGATGCAGGAGCTGCAGCCACAGATCAAGGCGCTGCAGAAGAAGTACGGCAAGGATCGCCAGCGCATGGCGCTCGAGATGCAGAAGCTGCAGCGCGAGCACGGCTTCAACCCGATCCTGGGCTGCCTGCCGATGCTGGCGCAGATCCCGGTGTTCCTGGGTCTGTATCACGTGCTGCGTTCGTTCAACCGGACCACTGGCGGCTTCGGTCAGCCCCACCTGTCGGTGGCGCAGAACCGGCTGACCGGAAACTACGTCTTCACCCCGACCGACGTCGCGCACTTCCTGGACGCCAATTTGTTCGGTGCACCCATCGGTGCCTCCATGACGCAGCGCACCGGTCTGGATGCGTTCACGTTCTTCGACCGACCGGCCGTGATCGCGGTGGGCCTGCCGGTGATGATCCTGGCCGGCGTCGCGACCTACTTCAACAGCCGGGCGTCGGTGGCGCGGCAGAGTCCGGAGGCGGCGGCCAACCCGCAGACCGCGATGATGAACAAACTCGCGCTCTACGTCTTCCCGCTCGGCGTCGTGGTCGGTGGCCCGTTCCTTCCGCTCGCGATCATCCTGTACTGGTTCGCCAACAACATCTGGACCTTCGGGCAGCAGCATTACGTCTTCGGGATGATCGAAAAAGAGGACGAAGCCAAGAAGCAAGAAGTGATCCAGCGCCGTGCGGCCAATGCGCCGGCGCCGGGAGCGAAGCCGAAACGGAATCCCAAGGCCGCTGCGCCGGGTGGGAACGGCTCGTCGACGGCCGACGACGACAGTGATGCGTCCGGTTCCACGGCGATGGATTCCGATGTGGCCGACGGGCCGGCCGCTGACGCGGGCAACGGCCCAACCAACCGGACGCCGCGGCCCGGGGCGCGGCCGAAAAAACGCAAACGCTGATCCGGGCGGAATAGCTATCAGGGCCGCCGGACAGGGCGACCCCAATTGGGCTGGGGCCCATGGAAGAGGGAGAGAAGACATGACAGACGCCGACACCACCGAGCGCGACGTCGATACGGAGCTCGACGCGCAATCGGCCGCTGAGGATGCCGCGGAGTCCGGTTCGGAGGGAATCGATGATCTTGAGGAGCGGTTGGTCGCCGAGGGCGAGATAGCCGGCGACTACCTCGAAGAGTTGTTGGACCTGTTGGACTTCGACGGCGACATCGACTTGGACGTCGAGGGCAGCCGCGCGATCGTCAGCATCGACGGCAGCGACGACTTGAACAAGTTGGTCGGCCGCGGCGGCGAGGTGCTCGACGCGCTGCAGGAACTGACCCGGCTCGCGGTGCACCAGAAGACCGGGGTGCGGAGCCGGTTGATGCTGGACATCGCCAGCTGGCGCCGGCGGCGCCGAGAGGAACTGGCGGCGCTGGGCGACAAGGTCGCGCGCCGGGTGCTCGAATCCGGGGAACGTGAAGAGCTCTCGCCGATGACTCCATTCGAACGCAAGATCGTCCACGACGCCGTCGCGGCGGTCGCCGGAGTGCATAGCGAGAGCGAGGGCGTCGAGCCCGCGCGCCGCGTGGTCGTCCTGCTCGACTGATCCCGCCCAGAGTTACAGCCATGTAGTTCCCGTCGCCCGTCCGGCCTCCGAAGGTTGCAAGTGTGCGCTCCAACTAGAGGATGTTTCACGTGAAACATGTCGGTCCCGCCGATGCCGCGACGGGCCCACCGGGGGAGGGCGCCGGGACCCGCGCCGCCCCCGACTCCGCGGCCGCGATCTTCGGCGACCGGCTCGGAATCGCACGACGCTATGCAGAACTGCTCGCGACCGCCGGGGTGGAACGCGGGCTGCTCGGCCCGCGCGAGGTCGACCGAATTTGGGACCGCCACATACTCAACAGCGCGGTCCTCGGCGAACTCCTGGGCTCGGGCGAGCGGATCATCGATATCGGCAGCGGGGCAGGCCTGCCCGGGATACCGTTGGCGATCGCGAGGCCCGATCTCGACGTCGTATTGCTCGAGCCGCTGCTGCGGCGCAGCGAATTTCTCAACGAGGTCAGCGACGAACTAGGGTTAGCCGTCGGGGTGGTCCGTGGCCGTGCGGAAGAGCCAGGAGTACGCAACCGGTTCGGGGAGAGGGATGCTGCGGTGTCGCGAGCGGTTGCATCGTTGGACAAGCTGACGAAGTGGAGCTTGCCACTATTGCGCCCGGGCGGACGGATGCTCGCCATCAAGGGGGAGCGGGCTTCGGATGAAGTTGAACAGTACCGGCGTGTGATGGCAGCATCGGGCGCCGCTGATGTCAGGGTGGTGACATGTGGCGCGACCTATTTGCGTCCCCCCGCAACCGTAGTTTCAGCGCGACGCGGAAAGCCGCCACACCACAAGCCGGCACGGACCGGGAAGGCCGGAACCCGATGAGTTCTTCACGAGATTGGCCGGTGGCTCCGCAGGCGCCGGCAGACTTTCAGCACGCGGCAGCGCCGGCGAATCCGGACGTGTCCGTACCGCCGCGGGTTGCATCCACGCCGACCGCCGCAACGAATGTTTCACGTGAAACAGCGGACGAATTCGACACCCCGATCGGGGCGGCCGCCGAGCGGGCGATGCGGGTGCTGCACACCACCTACCCGCCGCTGCGCCGGCCGTCCCATCGCCGGGTGTTCACGGTCGCGAATCAGAAGGGGGGCGTCGGGAAAACCACCACCGCCGTCAACCTCGCGGCTGCCCTGGCGCTGCAGGGACTCAAGACCCTCGTCATCGACCTCGACCCTCAGGGCAACGCCAGCACGGCACTCGGTATCACCGACCGCCAGTCCGGCACGCCGTCGTCGTACGAGGTCCTACTCGGCGAGGTCGCCGTGCACGACGCCCTGCGGCAAAGTCCGCACAACGAGCGTCTGTTCTGCATCCCCGCAACGATCGACCTGGCCGGTGCCGAAATCGAATTGGTCAGCATGGTGGCGCGCGAGAACCGACTGCGCACCGCGCTGGCCGACCTGGACAGCCTCGACTTCGACTGCGTCTTCATCGACTGCCCGCCATCGCTCGGATTGCTGACCATCAACGCGCTCGTCGCTGCGCCGGAGGTCCTGATCCCCATCCAGTGCGAGTACTACGCCCTGGAGGGCGTGTCGCAGCTGATGCGCAACATCGAGATGGTCAAGGCCCACCTCAATCCCAAGCTCGAGGTGACCACCGTCGTGCTGACCATGTACGACGGCCGCACCAAACTCGCGGACCAGGTCGCGGAGGAGGTACGCCGATACTTCGGAAGCAAGGTGTTGCGCACGGTGATTCCGCGCAGCGTCAAGGTTTCCGAGGCGCCGGGCTACAGCATGACAATCATCGATTACGACCCCGGCTCACGCGGGGCGATGAGCTATCTCGATGCGAGCCGCGAACTCGCCGAGCGCGATTGACCACCATCCGCGAAGGGACGACCATGACGCAGCCGTTACGCAAGAAGGGCGGCCTCGGCCGGGGCCTGGCTTCGCTAATTCCGACCGGTCCCGCGGAGGGTGACTCCGGGCCGGCGACGCTCGGCCCGCGGATGGGTGACGCCGCCGCCGACGTGTTGATCGGGGGACCGCCGCCACAGGACGCCTCCCCGATGGGAGCGGTCTATCGCGAGATCGCACCGGCGGACATCGAACGCAATCCGCGTCAGCCCCGGCAGGTCTTCGATGAGGAAGCGCTGTCGGAACTGGTGCACTCCATCCGCGAGTTCGGTCTCTTGCAGCCGATCGTGGTGCGGCCCGTCAAGGATTCCGCGAGCGGTGCGCGTTACCAGATCGTGATGGGGGAGCGGCGCTGGCGCGCGGCCCAAGAGGCCGGCCTGGCGACCATCCCGGCCATCGTGCGGGAGACCGGCGATGACGATCTGCTGCGCGACGCCCTATTGGAAAACATCCATCGGGTGCAGCTGAACCCGTTGGAAGAGGCGGCCGCCTACCAACAGTTGCTCGACGAGTTCGGGGTCACCCACGATGAACTGGCCGCCCGCATCGGTCGGTCGCGGCCGTTGATCACCAACATGATCCGGTTGCTCAAGCTGCCGATCGCGGTGCAGCGGCGGGTGGCCGCCGGCGTGCTGTCCGCCGGCCACGCGCGCGCACTGCTGTCGCTGGAGGCGGGCCCGGAAGCCCAGGAGGAGCTGGCCACCCGGATCGTCGCCGAGGGGCTGTCGGTGCGGGCCACCGAGGAGGCGGTCACGTTGGCCAACCGGGGTGGTGCGGCCACGCCGACGGCCCCGCGGCGCAAGCCGATCCAGATGCCGGGTCTGCAAGACGTTGCCGACAAGCTCTCGACGGCCTTCGACACCCGCGTCACGGTCAGTCTGGGCAAGCGCAAAGGCAAGATCGTCGTGGAGTTCGGCTCGGTGGACGATTTGCAGCGAATCATCGACGTCATGTCCCCGCCCAAGGCATGAACTAGGACACCGTGTAATTACGTCACTGTGACACCGGCGCCGTTTTTGTGGGGAATGCACCTGTCCCAGGTGTTGCGGCCCGACGAAATAGCATGCGCATCAACACCTTTCGACCATAGGCGCGTTGCGGCGCCGCAGTGCCGGCCGTTCGGGCCGCCCAACCCCCCGCGGCCACGCCAAAGCTGGCCCGATCACGACCACCTCTCTTATCCTGGAGGGGTTGCCGGTGCAGATCGCGGCAGTACCGCACAGGAGCCAGGAGGCTAGTGTCCGCTCGAATCATGCCGCTACGGCTCGAGGCGTTCGAGCAGCTTCCCAAGCACGCACGCCGGTGCGTCTTTTGGGAGGTTGATCCCGCGACCCTCGGTAAGCAGGACCACCTCGCCGACCCCGAATTTGAAAAAGAAGCGTGGTTGTCGATGGTGATGCTGGAGTGGGGCTCGTGCGGGCAGGTCGCGACCGCCGTCCCGGACGAGCGAAGCAAGGCCGAGCCACCGTGCCTGGGCTACGTGTTCTATGCGCCGCCGCGGGCGGTGCCGCGGGCACAGCGATTCCCCACCGGTCCGGTGTCCGCGGACGCGGTGTTGTTGACGTCGATGGGCATCGAACCCGGGCCGGCGGCCGACGACCTACCGCACGGTTTGATTGCCCGGGTGATCGACGAACTGGTGCGCCGCGGCGTCCGCGCGCTCGAAGCGTTCGGCCGCACGCCGGCGGCTTCGGAATTGCAGGATCCTCGCCTCGTCGCTCCGGACGTGCGGCCAGTGCTGGAAGCCGTCGGCGACTGTTCGGTCGACCACTGCGTCATGGCTGCGGAATTCTTGAAAGACGCGGGTTTCGTTGTGGTGGCGCCACATACGTACTTCCCACGACTGCGGCTCGAGCTCGACAAGGGCCTCGGGTGGAAGGCGGAAGTGGAGGCGGCCCTCGAGCGCCTGCTTGAGAACGCGCATCTGGAGCAGCCGGTGGGCGCTGGGTCCACGACGGCGAATGCGTTGAAAACCACCCAGGGCGGTTAGAGCCTAGGAACCGCCGAGTTGGCTGGTGCGCTCCACCGACAGTTCGTGGGCCAGTAATTCGGCGAAAGTGAATGTGCCAGTTGGCCGGTCGTTCTTGCCCAACAGGTAGAGCCGCTTGACCGCTGCGAGGATTCCCTCGGCGATGGCGTCACGGGTCTGGGTCGAGACCAACATCGAGCGATCCCGCGGGTTGGTGATGTAACCGACGTCAACCTGTACCGTCGGCATCCGGGTCAGGCGCAGCAGGTCCCATGTTCGGCCGTGCGTCCGGCAGTCCCGTAAACCGGTGCGGGCCACAACTTCTCGCTGGATGAAGTCGGCGAGATTGCGCCCGATGGTCGAGACCGATCCATGCGAGTTGCCGAAGTGAAAGGAAGCCACCCCATTGGCGGCGGTGCTGATCTGACTCTCGCAGCGCAGGCTGATCATCAGGTCGGCGCCGACGTTGTTCGCGGTGGCGGCGCGTTCGGCATCGAGGGGACTGCGGCTGACCGGTCGGGACAGGAAGGTCTCCATGCCGATCGCGGCCATCCGTCCCTCCAGGCGGCTGGCCAAGTCCCACAACACATCTGCTTCGCTGACGGGTCCCGACGGGCCCTGCATGATCGTGCCGTGGTCCGCGCCACCGCGGCCCGGATCGATGATGATCCGCTTGCCCGACAGTTTGGGACCGGATGAGCGAACCAGCTCCTCCTCGCGCAGCGCGTGCGGAGATCCGCCGGTGACCCGTGAACTCAAGAAGTGAAAGGAGCGCAACGTTTCCGGGCCGCAGATGCCGTCGGCGGACAGCCCGTACTCACGCTGATATGACATCAAGGCGTTGTGGGTCTGCAACCCGAAGTAGCCGTCGACCAGACCGGTGTAGAAGCCGAGATCCTGCAACCGGGCCTGCAGCGTGGCGACGTCATCGCCGAACAGCGGGGCCCCGAATTGGTGATACAGCGTGCGCGCACCGAGACGGTACGACGCCTCCTTCAGCGCGCGGTAGGTGGCCTCGCCCACGATGCCGTCCACCAGCAGACCGCGATGCTGTTGAAAGGCGCGAACCGCCTGGTCAAGCTCGGAATCGAAAAGTTCGAGGGCCACGTGCCGCCCGGTGTTGAGATCGTCCTCGAGGCTATCCAGCAGGCCCAGTGTGGCCAGCGTTGCCCGGATCTCGGTCACAGCTGCGCTGCGGTCACCACAGCGCAGCGCGTCGCCGTATTCGCGGCGCGGACTCGGCATACCAAGGGCCCTCCGGGACTAACTGACAAGCTCAGATGTAGGCAACAGCTAACCGTATTGTCGCAGACGCTTCGTAAATTCAGGAAAACCCCAGGCCATGCGCGGGGCGTGGGGTGACGATTTAAATAAATGTCAGCCCAGGTCGGGAACCGCGTCCGAGAGCTCACGCAGCAAGGACGCCTTGCCCTTCGCGCCGACGATCCGCTTCACCGGCTGTCCGTCTTTGAACAGGATCAGGGTGGGGATGGAGACCACCTGGAAGTTCTGCGCGGTTTCGGGGTTGGCATCGACGTCGAGCTTGGCAACGGTGAGGTGTTCGCCCCGTTCGCTGGCGATCTCTTCGAGAACCGGCGCAACCATCTTGCAGGGGCCGCACCAGGTCGCCCAAAAGTCAACCAGCACAGGCTTATTGCTGGACAACACGTCGGTGGAGAATGACGCGTCAGAGACTTCTATTGTGGCACCGGCTTTTTCGGCGTCGGTCATTGTGGCGCTCCAATCAATGTGTCGTTACTGCCGGGAAATTCGGTGGCGGCGCCTTGTGCGGCGGCGCTGGCCTCTTCGTGGTCGGCGAGCCATCGTTCGGCGTCGATGGCGGCCGCGCAGCCGCTGCCGGCGGCGGTGATGGCCTGGCGATAGGTGCGGTCCACCAGGTCCCCGGAAGCGAACACCCCCTCAATCGAAGTAGCGGTGGTGCGGCCCTGGACTAGCACGTAACCCTCGGGGTCGGTCTCGAGCACCTCGCGCACCAACTCCGAGCGCGGGTCATGCCCGATCGCCACGAACACCCCGGTCACCGCCAACGTCGACACCTTCCCGGTGATGGTGTCACGCAGCCGCACACCGGTCACGGTCTGCTCACCCTCGACCGCCTCGACCGCCTTGCTCGTCACGATGGTGATCTTGTCATTGGCCTTCGCGCGCTCCAGCATGATCCGCGAGGCCCGAAACTCCTCACGCCGGTGCACCAACGTCACACTGCGAGCAAACCGGGTCAAAAACGTGGCCTCCTCCATCGCCGAGTCCCCACCCCCGATCACCGCAATATCCTGACCCTTGAAAAAGAACCCATCACAGGTCGCACACGATGACACACCGCGGCCCAGCAACTCCTGCTCACCAGGTACCCCCAAATACCGCGCCGCAGCACCCATCGCCAAGATCACCGACCGCGCCCGCACCGTCTCACCCTCAGCGGTCGTCACCGTCTTGACCGCACCCCGCAACGACACCGATTCGACGTCTTCCATCCGCAGATCCGCCCCGAACCGCAACGCCTGCTCACGCATCTGATCCATCAACTCTGGACCCGTGATCCCATCCCGAAACCCCGGGAAATTCTCCACCTCAGTGGTCGTCATCAACGCCCCACCAAACGACGTCCCCTCAAACACCACCGGCGCCAACTGCGCCCGCGCCGCATACAACGCCGCGGTATACCCAGCAGGACCCGAACCAATAACGATCACGTCATGCACTGTGTCGGTGGTCATGAAAACCTTTCAAGCGATTCGTCTCTGGACTTGTGTAAACGCCAGCGTAGGTACGGCTGTTCCCGGGTGTGCGGTACCCATGGGACCACATTAAGGGCGGGGGACCTGGGTATTGGCCAGTAGTCCGGTATCGGCGGCGCTGCAGTTCGGCGATACCGCGAACACGGCCAGGAGGTGCGGGCTGTCGCCGGGTATCACCAGAACGATGCCGGGGCGGGCGTTGATCTCGACGGGGCGCGCCCCGAGGACCTGGGTGGACGCGGGATAGCCGAGACCGGTGAGGCACGATGCGCGCCGCGCCGGGTCGTTGAGCGCGCCGTAGTCGGGGCCGTGGTCGAGCAGGCCGAGGATTTCGTTCTGCGAAAGCGGGATCTCCATCGGCGGCGTCGACACCGTGATGTGCGCGACATCGCCGGGGGTGTCCGGGGCGGGTTCCGGGGCGTGCAGGAGGGCGACGGTCCCGAAGCCGATCGCGGCGAGCACGGCGCACACACCGGCGGCCGCCGCGATGGTGCGGCCGGGGCGGATGTGCGGGCGGGCGGCGTGATCGGCGGGCCCGGTCGCGTCGGTGTACACAGGCTCCGCTGAGCGCAAGGCCGCCGAAATTCGGCTGGTGACCTGCGGGGGAGGGTCGGGCGGCGCGCCTGGGTCGGCACCGGCGGCGGCGACTTCGCGGCGGACCCGATTCAAGGCGCGCAGCACGTCGGCGGCGTGCGGGTCGGCGCGGACTTGGCTGCGGACGCGGGCGGCGGCCTCGTCGTCGAGAATGCCGGCCTGCAGGTCGGCGAGCAGTTCAACGGTCAGCGGTGGGTCTGATCCCGCGCTGCGGTCATCCGCCGCGTCGTTGTCCGCTGCGTTCATCGGACCCAGTGTCCGTCATGCACGCACCGATGGCCACGCTGGCCCGCGGGGGCGGCTGCCGGAGAAGCGGTCAGGCCTGGCCGGCGGTGGCGTCCGGCAGGGCGTGAGCGCCGGCGTTGAGGTAGCCCAGCAGTTCGGCGAGCCGCACCCGGCCGCGAGCGCAGCGGCTTTTGACCGTGCCTTCGGCGACACCCAGCAGGCGGGCGGTGTCGGCCACCGAGTAACCCTGCATGTCGACGGCCACCACCGCGGCCCGCTGCTCGACCGGCAGCCGCATCAAGGCGCGATGCACCGCCATTGTGGTCTCGACCTGAGCCGTGCGATCGGCGACCGGATAGATGTCTTCCAGCGGCACGGTCGGGTGCGCTTTGGTGCGGCGCAGCCGGTCCAGGCAGGCGTTGACGACGATGCGATGTAGCCAGCTGCCGACGGCGGCGTCATGCCGGAACGCGCCGGCACCGCGATGCGCGGAGAGCATGGCGTCCTGCAGCGCGTCTTCCGCGTCCTCGCGGGTGCGGGTGGTCAGCCGGGCGAGCCGGTGCAGGTGCCGCTGGTGACGGAGGAAGAGCTCGCTGAAGGCGTACCGGTCGCCGGCCACATGGGCTGCCAGCAGCTCGGCGTCACTGCGCTCGCGCTTGGCGTTTCTCCCGAAGCCCACGGCCGGACATTAACCAATTGCGTATGGCGCGGCACTTCACTCGCAACTGCTGATGTGAGTGTGTGGAATGGGCCGCGGATCAGGACGCGGCCTGGACCGTGATCTCCGAAAAGCCCGCCTGGTTCTTGCCGCTGGTGGAACCCAGCGTCGAGATCCAAACCAGCAGATTCGACGTCGGCGAGCCGGCCTTGACCGGGATCACGTTGTGGCCGGGTTTGAGCGTGAAGGCCGGTGCCAGGACTGTGGTGTCGTTGAGGCTGGACGGCGTCGCCGAGGAGGCCGCGCGGATCTCGACCTTCGTTCCGTTGCTGGGCGTGTCGATGCTGACCTGGCCTATCACGGTGGGGCTGGGCAGCTGCAAGATCAGCCCCTCACCCTGCTTGAAACTGGGGAATGGGACGGCGTCGGTGTAGACCTCGGTCGCCCAGGCCGTCGTGGGATCGCCGTCGATCGCCTGCCCAGCCGTCCCCGCATTGTCGGCGTCGCCGTCGGGGGAGAAGGCGGTCGCCTTGGTGGGTTTGACGACGCTGCCCGCGGCCGCGGACGGGGCGCTCGACGACACCGACGCGGACGACGACGAGGGGCTGTTCAGCCCGAGCTCGTCCTTGTTCAGGCCACCGCCGACGTTGCCGAAGATCTTGCTCACGATCGACGCCAGCACCAGCAGGGCGACCACGATGACGGCGAGGCCGGCACCGACACCGATGAGCACGTTGCGCCGCCGCCGCGCGAAGGACGCCTGCTCCTGACCGGATGAGATCAGCGCCGTCGACGGCGAGGGCGAATCGTCGATCGGGCCGAGGACCTCGGTGCGGTCGGCGACCGCGGTGGCCTGCTGGAGCAGGTTCAAAAGCGTTGAGGCGCTGCGTATTCCGCCGTCTTCCTGAACCGCGCGGACGGCGACCGCGGAGATCTGGAAGGGGATATCGCGGTCGAGCGACATGGGTTCGACGGGATTGCCCGACGAGTCGCGCTCGGCCGCCGCGAGGCCGCTGCGCACCCCGCTCTCCACGATGGGCCACCGGTTGACCAGCAAGGCGTAGAGCGCGGCGCCGATGCCGCGGATGTCGTCTTGCGGGTTGGCGTCGGGCATGGTGGCCGGGTAGGCCAGCACCACGTCGCCCTCGATGCTGACCCGCACCCGGCTTGGGTGGTCGATCGACAGGGCGACACCGGCTCGGTGGGCCGCGTCGGCGGCGGCGGCCAGCGACTGCATGGCCCGCACCGCGCCCACCGGTGAGGGCGCGGTGTCGGCCACCTCCTGCAGCGAGCCACCGCGAATCCACTCGGACACGACGAGGCCGCCGGAGCCGGTGTGCACAACGTCGAGCACGCGAGCGATGCCGGGTTTGTCGATGCGGCTGAGCCGCAGGGTGCGCGACAAGATCTCCTGCAGGACCTCGCCGGACAGGGCACCGTCCGGATCGACGAAGGTCAGCGCCACCTGCCTGTCCAGCGCGGTGTCCAGCGCCTGCCAGAACTGCAGTGGCGGGGCGCCGCCGTGGAACACCAGTAGGCGGTAGCGGCCGCCGGCGATGCGGGCGCCGGGGACCAGGTGCACGTCGTCTCCGGCCGGATCCGCATGACGTTCGCGCGGCGCTTCGAACGGGGTCGGTGCGCGGCAGACGTCGCCGGGGATGTCGCCGTTGGCCTGGTCGGACGGGCGCGGGGCGGGCCGTTTGGGCTCGCCAACGGCGGGGATGTCGGGCTGGAAGTCGTCGGCGACCGACCGTGGCAGCGGAGTACCTGAGCCTGCGCCAGGCCCAGCGCTGGGGGTTGCGCTCTCCATCGGGCGGTCGGTCACCTCCGGTCCTTTCGCTAGCCGGGCTCGGTTTGCCCGCTCCGGAGGCCTGCGCCGGATCGGCTCCTGGACCGCATTTGCCCCAGGCGGGGACGAATTCCTCTGCTCAGGGTACGTGACCGGGCGCCGGTGAGACGATCGATCCTTGGCACTCGGTTTGCGCGGGCGCGGTCCGCGGCCCGTGATGCGGTAGCGGAGGGCGTCCAGCGCCGCCCGCGCCTCGGGGACCTGTGCGCGCAGCATGACGGCGGCCGTGATCGGCAGCATGATCAGCCCCAGCACCAGCAGGCGAAGCACCGAGCCGGCGCCGCCGTGCTCGGTGAGCCCGTCCAGCCCGAGCAGCCGGTCGATCACGTGGGCGATCAAGCCGGCCAGCATCGACGCGGTGAGCGTCACCAGGATGGTGCGTGCTTCGCCGACGCCGATCAACTGGCCACCGGCCGGCAGCAGCGTGCGTCGCAGCAGGACATAGCCGATGACGGCACCGGCCAGGAACCCGACGCCGTTGGCCAGCCCCAGGAAACCGGCCACCAGCTTGGGGTCGTCGGTGAGGTGCGGCGCCAGCACCGAACCCACGATCTTGACGGCGGTGATGACGAGGATGATGACGATCGGGGTCCACGGCTGTTCGCGCGCGTAGAACACCCGCAGCTGCAGCAGCACCAGGCCGTAGGGGATCAGCGTGAAGGCCGACAGCGTGATCGCGGCGCCCAGGTATCCGGCGTCGACGTTTCCGAAATGGCCGTAGGCGAACAGGGCGCTGCCCATCGCGGGGCCGCCGACGGTCATGAACGCCACGATCGGGATCAGCGTGATCAACGTCAGCCGGGTAGCCAGCGACAGGTCGCCGAGCACGGCCTTGGTGTCGTCGGCGGCGGCGTTGCGGCTCAGCCGCGGCATCACCACGGTCAGCACCGTCACGCCGATCATGCCGAACGGCAGCATCAGCACCAGCCAGGTGTAGTTGTAGATCGCGGGGCCGGATGCCGCTGCGGTGCTGGCGATCTGGTTGCCGACGACCAGGCCGAGCTGGCTGATCAGCACGTAGAGCACCATCGCGGCGGCCATGGTGCCGAAGCGCTTGAGCCGCTGGTCGATTCCCCACAGGGGGCGCAGGTCGACGCGCTGGCGTCGCAGCGCCACCAGCAGCAGCCCGGTCTGAGCGAACACGCCCAGCGTGGTGCCGACGGCGAGCACCAGCAGCTTGGCGTTGCCCATCCGGACGGGATCGACCGACAGCTCGCCGGGAACCAGCGCGTAGACCGCGAGGGTGACCAGCGCGACGAGGTTGTTGAGGACCGGCGCCCACGCGGTGGGCCCAAAGACGTTGCGGGTGTTCAGGATCGCCATGAATACCGACGTGAGGCCGTAGGCGAGGACCTGGGGGAGCAGCAGGTAGGCGAATGCGATGGTCAGCGGCTCGTTGACTTGCGGGTTGCGGCCCAGCATCAACCGCACCAGCAGCGGGGCGGCCACCACCGACAGCACGGTGGCGAAGACCAGCAGCGCCGTCGTCAAGGTGACCAGGCGCCGCACGAACGCCGCGCCGCCGTCGGGGTCGCTCTGCTCGGCGCGCGCCAGCACCGGCACGAAGATCGCGGTGAAGGTCGCCTCCAGCACCAGGGCCGCCACCAGGTTGGGCAGCTGGTTGGCCACCGAGAACGCGCTGGACAACGCGGCGCCCAGGATCGCGGCCAGCAGCACCACCCTGGCGAAGCCGGTGAGCCGGCTGATCAACGTGGCGAAGGCCATCCCCCACGACCGCGACACCAGCGCCGCGTCCGACAGCTCGGGACGCCGACGATCGATCTCGGCGGCAACGGGCGGCAGCGGGCCGGTCGGTGGTGAGCCCGACGTCCGGGAATGGCGCGGCGGATCGGGCAGGCGGTGGTCTGGTTGGGCCTGCCGATAGGCGGGGGTCATACTCGGTGCTCTTGTTCGACCGGCTGGTCGGCCTCGTCGGGCGCCCGGCCGACTTCGGCGGCGTGCCGGGCATCGGGTGGGTCGGGGCGGTCCAGGTCGGCGCGGTCGGGTTGGCCGCGGAAGCGGTGCCACAGTCGGCGGCCGGCTAGCAGGATGAGCACCGCCGCGGCGGACAGCGTAATAGCGAACAGGACCTTGCCGTAGGCGTTGGAATGCACCGACAACCGCACCGGTTCACCCAGCCGCAGACCGTCCGCGGTCCGCAGAGTGACGTCGACGGCGACGCGCTGGGTGAAGTTCACTTCGACCGGAATGCGCAGCGGCAGATAACCCGGTGGCAGTTCGATCTGGCCGACGTCGGTGACGTTCATGCCCGGCGGCGCGTCCACATGCAGCCGCACCCGGATCGGGACCGCCAGCCCGTTGTGCAGCGCCAGCGGCAGCGGGCTGTGCTCGGTGGCCAGCGTGTAGGAGCCGCCCGGGTTGACGATCGTCACCGCGCCGAACAGGTCGTTGACCGTCTTACCGACCACCGCTAGGCGCTGCTGGGCCAGCCCGTTGCGGGTGTCCGGCGGTTCGGACTGGCTCAGCGCGCGCAGCATGTCCTCGCGCAGCGGGGCGGTGTACTGGACGCCGGTCAGCCCGGTGCGATCGTCGGTCATCAACGATGACGTCAGGCCCCACAGCCGGCCGATCTGCCCGGTGATGCCGGCGGTGACGTCGTCGCTGAACTGGCCGCGCGCGGACGTGTAGTCGCCAACCTCCTGCGGGGGTTCGGGGTGGGCTTGCGCAGCCTGGTTGGCCTCCGCGATCACCGCCGGCAGCGGTCGCGGCACCGCCAGACCGGACCGGATGGTGGTGGTCAGCGCGGTCAGGATGACCTGGGCGTCGTCGGCCTGCAGGTTCCACGTCGTCGGCGGGACCAGGATCTGGGTGCGGGGGTCGTCGCGGCGCAGCGCGTGCCAGAAGATCGAGCCCAACGCGTCCTGGCGGCGCGCGGTCACCGAATCGTGTCCGAGCCGAACCGTCAGGGACGAGTCCAGATACGTCGGCACCTCGGGGGTGGTTCCCGCTCCGGCCAGCGCGGCGCCGACGGCGGGGTCGAATGGCGCGGCGACGACCTGCGGGGACAACCGCCGGGGTGCGGTGTCGACGGCGGTCTCGGAGCCCTCCGCCTCGGCGGCCGGCAGGCCGGTGGCGGCGATCGCGACGGTGTTGTCGTTGGCGCTGAGCAGCTTGACCGCGCGGCTGGTCAGCGGGCCGTCGGGCACCAGCGTGACGCCGCGGATCGAGGGGACGTCCAGGATCTTGTCGATGATGCTGTTGGCGCTCGTGGTGGCGATGGCGCTCAGGCCGGGATCGTTGACGCGCTGCACGGCATCCAGATCGGCCTGTGCGTAGGGGAGCGGGGCCACGCAGGTCCGGTGTGCGAGGGCGCGCAGGCGGTTCAGCCATTCGGTCGCGGTGGCCTGTCCGGCGCCCGGGTGGGTGGGGGTGCCGGACAGCTGCGCGGGGGCGTCGGGCGAGTTGGACACGACATAGCCGGCGGTCATCGCGTTGACGGTGACCAGCAGATCCGGGTCGATCGCCAGACACAGCGCGCGGCCGACGGCGCCGTCGGGGTCGACGTCGTGACTGGTGGCGACTTCGGCCGAGGCCAGCAGGATGTCGAGCCGGCCGCCGCTGGCCAGCGAGGTGGCCAGGTCGTCGTCAACCAGCCGCACCGGGATGGTTCCGCCCGGGACACCGGGAGCCAGCCGGGGCCGGTCGGCCAGCGGCCAGAGCATGGTCATCAACACCGGTTTGGAGGTGTCGGGCGCGACGGCCGAGCCCACGTCGTCGGCGCGGTCGGGTGGTACCCCTACCACGGGCAGCAGGAAGCGCGCGTTGTCCAGCCGGGCGGGCGCACCATAGTCGGGCGTGCCGTTGACATTGACCAGGACGGGATAGATGCCGGGCTTCTCCACGCCCAGCGACGGCTTGGTCAATGCGCGCAGCGGGGCCGACAGGGTGAAACCGACCTCCTGCCCGCGCTGGAGTTCGGGCGCGACGGTGAGGAAATCCGCGGCGGCCTGATACCCATCGGTCTCGCCGTCCAGGGTGGTGCGCAACCCCGCGGAGGCGGTGACCGCGCCGGCATGCTCGAGCCGAACCATGACGTCGCGGACCGGACGGTCGCCGATGTTCGTCACCATGCCGCTGACGGTCACGACGGGCGGACTGGTCGTGGTGACCACATCCGGGGTGACTTGATCGATGCGGACGCGGACGAATGGCGTCACCCCGGGCTCGCCCGCATCCGCACGCGGCATCACCGGCCCGGTGAGCACCGCGAGTCCGGCCACGATGGCGAACACGGCGGCGATACGCATCAGGCCGGCCCAATGCAGACGTGGAGCTGTCACGGCCCCGGTCCGTGGCCGTTCTTCCGGCCCGCGGCCGGTTTGTCAGAATGCCGGGTCCGCGAATGGGTCTGCGGGCGGCGCCGCGGCGAGCTGGGCGGCAACGGCGGAAGCGAGGCCGGACCGTCGCTCTGCAGCTTGTCGATCAGCTCGTCGGCCACGCGGGCCAGGCGGCGCTCGTCGGCGTAGGCCAGCCGGGACGGCAGTTCGCCCATCGGCACCCAGGCCACCTCGGCGACTTCGAGATCCTCGTCGGACAGCTCGCCGCCGGAGAAACGCATTAGATAGTGGTGCACGGTCTTGTGCACGCGACGGCCGTCGGTGACGAACCAATAGTCGATGCGGCCCAGCGCGGCCAGCACGCTGCCCCGGATGCCGGTCTCTTCGGCCACTTCTCTTATAGCGGTCTGCTCGGCGGTCTCGCCGAGTTCAATGTGCCCTTTGGGCAGCGACCACAGCATGCGTCCCCGCCGGTCGATGCGTCCGATCAACGCGGCGACCTGCGACTCGCGGGGTCCATCGAGACCGTCGATGACCAGCCCTCCGGCCGAGGTCTCATGGACGGTGCGCAGCTGATCCGGTCCGCGGCGCGACCCCCGGGATCGGCGCGACTTGGTGGCCGTCGAATCACCCGTCACTTGACCGGCGGTTTGATTCTCGGACGAAGTCGGGGTGCCACGGCCGCGGCGGCGCCCCCGGCGCCGACGTGGTTTGCCCTTTTCGCCGTCCGACACCCAAGCGATAGTAGCTGGCACGGCATATTCTCCCCGAGATACTCGCCGCGGATGGGTGCGGGAGGACGCGACGGAAGTCCTGGCGTCAGATCGGACCGATCGCGTGGGCGATAGCCCACGCCGCACCAAAGATAATCAGTGAGAGCGGTCCGGACAGGCTGCCGATGAGCATTCCGCGCCCGATCTTGCCCATCGTTCCAGAGGCCTGCATAACCAAAGCTGCGATCGCCATGTAGATCAGAACGACCGGAAGTACAAAGACAATCGAGTACGGCATGAAGAGCCACGTGGTGAACTCGACGACGAAAATATGTAGCATCGCTACCCCGAAAGTGACCGGGCCATAGCGCGAGTTCAATGCAGGGATTACCGATTCATCGGTCATCACAAGACCTTTCAGCGCAATACCAGATAAGCGTAAACAATCGCACCGACTAGCACTGTCGCGGAAGATCCCGCGACGCTGAGCGCAAGACCGCGGTTACGCGGTGACGAGGACCGCATCAGGAGCGCTGCGAGCGCAAGCGACACCAGTGTGGTGATTACGGCGGCGACGAGCATCCAACTGCGTTCGGTATGTCCGCGTGCGGTCGTGAAGGGCCCCTTGCCTAACACCCACATCGTGGCGAGCAACAACCCTAGGACGATCTGCACGACAAAGGGCGCGGACACCGTCGCCGTGCGCCACGCGCTTGCGTCCAAGTCGCGAACTCGAAGGAAAGACGGCATCGGTGGTCGCTTTCAGTTGATCGTGGTCATGCTGGGACCGCGGTGCCAGTGGGCAAGGTTGGGACGGAAGGGATGTCGGTAACCGAGCCAAAGCCGGTTGCGGGCAAAGGAGCCGGCACATCGTATTTCGTGCTCCACCCACCCGTGTCGAACGGAGCGAATGCCTTGCCGCCGAGGGGGCCCACGTCGTGATGGCCGGGCAAGTTGAAAGCCGGTCCCCACGATCGGCCGGATTGAGCGGGGTCAATCAATACCGTGCGGGTGCCTCCGTTTGGCAAGTCCTGGTACACCTCCAAGGACGGGTAGTCAGTGCGCGTTCCGTTAACTTGCACACCTCCTGCTCCGGGCGTGAAAACGAGGTCGCCGTTGACCGTTACTGTATGGCCCGCAAATGGTCCGGAGGGATCTCCCGTGATCTGGGGGGCGAACGGGTTGCCCGCGTCGTATTTGATCCGAACCGATCCATCGGGAAGTTGCGTCACGCTGCCTTTGGGTATGCCGACTTTCACCTGGCCTGGCCCGCCGGTGGAGTTCTCCTCGACTGAAGGATTCTGCCGTAGCACGACGATGCCATTTTCGTAGTCGATGTATGTGGTGACCTTGGTGTCTTCCGGGTCGAAATTGGCATTGGGTCCCCGGTTGTTCCCAAGGTCTCGCTTCCACGGTGGAAAGCTGGTCACGTCCCGTTGTTCGATCCACTGCGAGGCACGGACCACTCCCTGCCCGGGTACCGGGCGAATCCTCACCACTCGGATCTCCGATTTGGCGCCGTTGAACTTGGGGTCATAGGTCTGCGAATCCAGCGCGGCGGCGGTCTCCCAGTCTGCAGCCGACGCTGGCTCGCGGCCGAAGACCTGCTTAAACGCCTCGATCTGGTTGTGGCGACGTTCTTCATCGCTCACAAAATTTGGAGAATCCTTCGGAACGTCGCCGTCGAAGGCCTGTATGGGTGGCGCGTACCCGTCCTGCTTGCGCAGGTTGGCCAACGAAGTGTGCAGCTGTTGAGAATACTTGCCGCGAATTTGCGTGAGACTCTTCAGCGAAGCCTTGGTGTCGTCGATCGCATGCTTCTCGAGGCCGTCGATGTAGTGGTCGAGCAGCTGTCTCTCCTGGGCCGTTAACTGGGGGTCTTGCTCCAGGTGGACAGCCTCACCGATTTGATCGTCGAGACCTTGAAGCGCGCCTTCGAGCGACGAAATCTCGCCCTTTCCTAATCGTTGGGCCTCGGTCAGTGCGGCTGCGACGTTTTCTAGACCGGCTCCAATTTTGGGCAATTGCGCTGCTTGTAGCCCGAGCAAGGTCGTGGCCCGTCGAACCTCGGCCGAGTCGTTGATCGGATTCTCGCCGTTCTCGTGGGTCCAAGCCTTGTCGAAGCGACTCCGCGCCAGCTGGAATACGGCTTCCGCTTCCCCCGTGGATCGCGCGGCGTTGCGAAACGCTGTCGCAAGGATCGAGATCTGGGCTGGCCGGCCGCTCTGCAATGTGTCGTTAATCTTCCACGGGTCCCCGCCCGCGAACATGATCAGTGCGCCTTTGCTTATGTATCGCAGATGCACCGCACCGTCCCGCCGTTTCACCCTGTCTTTTCGCACGTAACGCTACGGACGCGTCGCTCCGGGTCAATTCACCTTTGATGACGTGCGAGGCTCCTCACAGGGGCTTTTCGCTCACGGCCGACTAGGCTGATCGAACGTGCCAGACGCCGCCCAGGATGCCGACCTGCTGACCGCCGCCGCGGTCGCCCTGAATCGGCATGCGCCTATGCTCGCCGAGCTCGGCTCCGCGTTCGGCGCGGCGGGCCACGAGCTGTACCTCGTTGGCGGCTCGGTGCGGGACGCGGTGTTGGGCAGGTTGAGTCCCGACCTGGATTTCACCACCGACGCCCGCCCCGAGCAGGTGCAACAAATTCTGCGGCGGTGGGCCGACAACCTGTGGGACACCGGGATTGAATTCGGCACCGTCGGGGTCGGCAAGGGTGACCATCGCCTGGAAATCACCACTTTTCGCGCCGACACCTACGACCAGGTGTCGCGGAATCCCGAGGTGCGCTTCGGTGAACGCCTCGAAGACGATCTGGTGCGCCGCGATTTCACGGCCAACGCGATGGCCGTGCGGATCACCCCCGAGGGGCCGGGCGAATTCCTCGACCCGCTAGGCGGTTTGGCGGCGCTGCGCGCGCGGATCCTGGACACCCCCGCCGCGCCGGAGGTGTCCTTCGGCGACGACCCGTTGCGGATGCTCCGCGCGGCCCGGTTCGTCTCGCAGCTCGGCTTCACCGTCGCGCCGCGGGTGCGTGAGGCGATCGACCGGATGGCCCCGCAACTGTCCCGGATCAGCGCCGAACGGGTGGCCACCGAGCTGGACAAACTGGTGCTCGGCGACGACCCGACGGCCGGCATTGATCTGCTGGTGCAGACCGGCATGGGCGAGGTGGTGCTGCCCGAGGTCGGCGGCATGCAGATGGCCATCGACGAACACCACCAACACAAGGACGTCTACCAACACTCGCTGACCGTGCTGCGCCAGGCGATCGCGTTGGAGGACGACGGCCCGGATCTGGTGCTGCGGTGGGCCGCGCTGCTGCACGACATCGGCAAGCCCGCCACGCGGCGCCACGAAGCCAACGGCGGTGTGAGCTTTCACCACCACGAGGTCGTCGGCGCCAAGATGGTCCGAAAGCGGTTGCGGGCGTTGAAGTATTCCAAGCAGATGGTCGAGGACATCTCGCAGCTGGTGTATCTGCATCTGCGGTTTCACGGCTATGGCGATGGAAAGTGGACCGACTCCGCGGTGCGCCGCTACGTCACCGATGCCGGGCCGCTGCTGCCACGGCTGCACAAGCTGGTGCGAGCCGACTGCACGACCCGCAACAAACGCCGGGCCGCGCGGCTGCAGGCCAGCTATGACCGCCTCGAGGCGCGCATCGCCGAGCTCGCCGCCCAGGAAGATCTGGAGCGGGTGCGCCCCGATTTGGATGGCAACCAGATCATGGAGCTGCTCGGCATCCCGGCCGGCCCTCAGGTCGGGGAGGCATGGCGATTTTTGAAGGAGCTTCGGCTGGAGCGAGGCCCGTTGGACAACGACGAGGCAACCGCGGAACTGTTGGCGTGGTGGAAGTCTCGGGGGAACGACTAGACGTAAACGCGCGTCCGAATACGCATGGACTACTGCTTATCTGGCGATAACGGGGCGGCCGCGATTTGGCACGGGCAACCCGACCTCGACCTGGACCACGACGGGCGCTTCGAATCGATCGGGCTGGATTTCGACCACGACGGTCTGCGCGACGACGCTCTCGCGGATCTCGACGGTGACGGACTCGTCGACCACGCCGTGCTGGACATCGACAACGACGGAACCCCCGAGGCGTACTTCACCGACGACGGATCCGGGACGTGGGCCGTGGCCATGGACCGGGGCGGCCAGTTGCGGTGGTTCGGCCTCGACGGTGTCGAGCACACCGGCGGCCCCATGGTCGACTTCGACGGCCACGGGAGCGCCGACGCACGCCTGGTCGACAGCGATGGCAATGGGCTCGCCGACCGGGTGCTGCGCTCCGACGAAACCGGCGTGACCGGATATGTCGACACCGATGGCGACGGCAAATGGAACGTCCGGCTGACCGACACCGACGGCGACGGTCTCGCCGACGGCGCGAGTGCTTTGTGAGGCATTGCTGACGTAGCGACGTCGCAATGTTACTGCGCTACTTGAGCGTTCCCTTCCTGGTTGCCGAGGCCGGCGGTGATCCGTGGTCGATCAACGCCAGCCTGCAAGCCGGTCGCCCGGGGCAGATCTCGACCCTTGCACAGGCTTTCCGCGACGCCGGGGCCAGCACCGCTGAGGCAGATCTCGCGTTCGAGGCGGCCCGGCTTCGGTTCGAGGCGGCGTGGGATCATCAGAACGGCGAGCATCCGATCAATGATGCCGGCGAGGTGCATCGAGTGACCCGGTCACTGGGTCTGCAGGCCGAGCAATTGCCGCGGATCGCAATCGATTTGGAGAGCATCGCCGCAGCGCTGGCCGAGGCCCAGCGAACGTCCGGGTGGTACCTGGCCGCGCTGGAGTACGACCTCGAGGACATCGACGACGAGATTTGCGAGGCCCGCGCCGACGACGACGGCTGTGCTGCCGACGATCTGCGCACGGATGCCGTGGTCGAGACGAAGGCAATCATGCTGGTGCTGCGGCAGATTCGGGAACGGTATTCGACGCTGCTCGACGCTGCTCTAGGCGTCCTCCGGGCGGACGGGGCCGACCCGATGGAGCTGCAGGGTGTGGACGAGTTGCCGGTACCGCTGCAGGATAGCGACCCGGAGCAGGTCAGGCGGTGGTGGGATTCTTTGAGCGCCAGCCAAAAACGGTTGCTCACCGACCAGCATCCCAACCAGTTGGGCAACCTCAACGGCGTACCCGCCGACGTGCGTGACTCGGTGAATCAGGCGGCGATGAATGACGATCTGCGCAGGGTCGAAGACGCTGCCCGCCGGCGCGGACTGGTTCCCTCGACGCTTCGGGATAGCGCACTTAACAACCGAGACACCGATGTCTTCAGCAACCCCGGCGACTACGGGCTGTGCGCCACCGACATCACCCGATACCAGAACGCGGTGAAAACCAACGAGTTCCTCGAACGCGACGAAGGGCATGGCGGGCTCCCCGTCATGCTTTGGGCGTACGACCCGCTGGCGTTCAACGGCAAGGGCAGGGCGGCCATCGCGATCGGCAACCCGGACAAATCCCGCAACACGGCGGTCATCGTCCCGGGCACCAACAGCAGCGTGCGGGGCGGATGGATGTCCGACGGGACGGACGACGCGATCAACCTCTACCAGCAGGCTGCCAGAGCCGACCCCCAGCGTTCCACCGCAGTGCTGGCCTGGATGGGTTATGACGCACCCGAATTCGGCCAACCGCATTGGCAACATGCCATCACCGACCCCTCTGAATTGGAACAGGTTGGCACCCCGTGGCGGGCGAGGCAAGCGGGTGCGCTCCTGGCCGCCGATGTCAACGGCCTCGCCGCGACACATGATGGACCGACTTCAGCACATGTCACCGTTCTCGGACACTCCTACGGGTCTACGACCGTCGCCGACGCATTCGCGAACAGCGACATGCGCGCCGACGATGCGGTGCTAACCGGTTGCCCGGGAGGCGATTTGGCGCGCAGCGCCGCGGATTTCAATTTGGCGCGCAGCAGGCTGTATGTTGGCGCCGCTTCGACCGATGCGATCAGCTGGATCGGCGAGGCGGGCAGCGGCCTCCCGAACGGACTGAACGAGACGCTAGGCGAACCGGTGGGACCGTTGGCCGGGCTGGGCAGCGACCCGGCGCATGCGGGCTTCGGGGCGGTGCGGTTCCGTGCCGAGGTTGCCGGCTCGCATAGCGTCATGCCGTGGTTCACCGACCACTCGCACTACTACGACGTGGGCAGCGAAGCGCTGCACAACATGACTGAGATCGTGACCGGGCATGGCGACCGTCTGGCCGGCGAGGGCATGCTGGCGTCAGACCGAGCCGCGGCGCGGATCGCCGTTCCCCTCCAGGTGCACACCCCCTTGGGGACGGTATCGCTACCGCATATCGGGATCCAGATGCCGATCGCCGTCGATCCGGAATGGGATCGGCCGGCGCGATCGGTCACCAATGGCCATGCGTTTTAGGCGCGGGTCTGCTGGGTCGGCGGTAGTGAATTGACCACTCGCGAATCGGTATTTAGCCTGATCAAAGGGACTATGTCGCGCGTCGAGAATCGGTTGCGACTCGGAAGGAGTGCCGATGTTCGTTGATACAGAGCTATTGCATTCCGGAGGCAACCAGTCACACCGCGCGGGTGGGCACGCCCAGGAGGGCGCCGATCAATTAGCGGGCGGAACGGTGGCATCGGGGATGTTCGGTGACTTCGCCGCGGCCGACGCCTTTCACAGCGCGGTCGCGGCCGCACACGGCCAGCACGTGAAAACCCTTCAGGGCCACAGCGAGACGCTCACGGGGGTGGGCACCAAAGCGCACACTGCAGCCAACGGGTTCACCAACATGGACAAGAACAACGCCACCGAAATGCAGGCGCTGCGACCGAGTTCCGGTCCTTCAACACAGAGCGTCTAAGAGATGCCCGTTACCGACGGCCCGCCTTCACATCCGGGTGCGGGGCCGCATGCCGGTCCGCCGGTGGGGCAGTGGGCCCCAAGCTATCCGGCGATACAGGCGGCACGCTCACGGATGTGGCCGGTGGTTGCTTTGGTTTTTGCGACGTCGCGGTCGTCGGGTTCGAGTGGTACGCCCTCGCCGGCCGCACCCACCTACTCCGCGGCCGAAGCGTCTGCGGCGCACCAGAAGTTGTGTGACGCGTACAAGCTCGCCGCTCGTGCTGTGCAGATCGAGGCGAATGGCAACAGCCCGGAACGTGCGGGGATTGCAACCGTCAACGGTGCGGTGCTCCTCGGGCGAGCATTAAGCGGGACCCCAGCGCTTACGGTAAGTGATCGCAACACCGCCGCGGCACTGGCCGACGCATACACCGATGCCGCGGGCGAAGCTAGCTTGAATGACCCTGTCGCGTGGCAGTCGACCATAGCGGATGTCAACGCGAAGGATGCTGGGATGAAAAGCTATGCGGCCTCGGATGATTTCTTATCCGCACGGCCGCGGTGATTGCTCGTTGCGGGGTTAGCTGGTCAACTATTGAAGCAAAACCTTCGGGATGCGATCCCGAAAGCTTCTGCCCGACATGAGGAGGACGCATGGTCGGCGATTTGCCTCCAGCTCCGGGGGAAGGGCCGACCACCGGCCCACCGCCAGGTTCAACGCAATCGGTGCCAGCGTTTCCCGTGCAGCCACCGCCGCGTCCACGGCCATGGCCGGCCATCGCCTTGGCGGCGGCTGCCGTTGTTCTGGGCGTCGTCGCACTCGTTGTCGGGTTGATCCGGCCTTCAACCAATCAGTCAGTGCCCTCCTCAACTACGTCGATGACACCTTCGTTCACTGCGGATCAAACTGCAGCTGCGCACCAACAGGTATGCGAGGCATACAAACTCGCCGCACGTGCGGTCCAGATCGACACAAATGGAACGAGCCCGGAGCGGGCAAATATCGCCACTGTGAACGGGGCGGTCATGCTCGCACAAGCTGTGAATTCGGCGCCTGCGGTCGCGCCGAATGATCGCGCTGCAGCCCTAGCGCTTGCTGCGGCTTATAGCAATGCTGTCGCGGTGTCTAGTACTGCTGGGGGCGACGATGCGGCGTGGCGAGCAGCAATCAATGACGTAATCGCCAAAGACGCTCCAATGAGGAAGGTGTGCGGCGACGGGTGAGGTTCCGCCCACAGTGGCGCGGCAATTGCTAATGGCCTGGTTAGCTGTTCCACTTTTGGGGACACGCGGCACAAAAGTCTTCGGCGGCCGACGTCGAGCGCCGCTACAGAATTGAGGAGGACGCATGGCGGGGGATTTGCCTCCAGCTCCTGGCGAGGGACCGAGCGTCAGTCCGGCTGGCCCAACGCAGTGGGCCCCTATATTTCCGACGCAGCCACAAGCTCGTGCGCGGACATGGCCGGCAGTGGTGTTGGCCGGAGCAGCCATGGTCGTGGCGATCGCTGCACTGATTGCGGCGCTGACTCGACCGACAGCTATGAAGCCAGCAACGACGAGCACTCCGCCGACGTACAGTGCTGCCGAGGTGTCCACAGCTCAACACCAATTGTGCGATACATACAGACTAGGTGCACGAGCTGTGCAAGTTGATACCAACGGCCACGATGTGGCGTTGGGTCGTATCGCGCTGACTAACGCTGCGGCCATGCTCGATGACGCAGCCGCCAACCCAGCCCTCAGCTCAACTTATCGCGACCCCGCCCATGCTTTGGCCGCGTCATACCGTCAGGGAACGGCAATGGGAAATAGGGACGTCGCGACCGATGCACAGTTTCAAGCCACGCTTGACGACATCAACGCCAAGGATGCAGCGATGAAGAAGGTGTGTGGTTCGTAGTGCTCCTAACGGCTCAGTGAACGGAGCTGGTGCGCAGCCTGATCGCCAGGCCGTCGGCAGGGCGGGCTTGAGGCGAGCAATTCGGGACTTCCGCGGCGCGGTTCAGCATTCATGCAAGGTGCCGCGGGATGGCATCGGAACTCTGGCTCGGCGTAGGTGAATAACCGTGCAGTGAATTGCTGGCGTGCCGTCGCCTGGCGCACCATTGGGATTGACAGTGATTGGGCTACCGGGAAGCGCCGGTGCTCGTGACGAGTAGGGAGTGGCCGTGGCGGGGGAGGTGCCTTCCGGGCTTGCTGGGGAGCCAACTGCGGACCCGCACATGGGGAATTCGGCATCAGCTCGTGCAAGGCGTTCCGGATCTCGCTCAAGCAGATGGCTGGCGATCCTGATCAGCGTGACTGCGGCAGTGGCTGTCGGCGCGTTGATTATTGCGCTGACGCGACCGACATCACCGCAAAAGTCGGCGACCTCTACGCCGCCAACTCATAGCACCGCGGAGCCTTTAGCGGCAGAACGGCGGCTCTGCGAGACCTACAAGGTGGCTGCGCGGTCTGTACAAGTTGATACGAATGGCAGCGACAAGGCGTTCGCGCGCATCGCGCTTACGAATTCCGCCGTCTTGCTTTTCACCGCATCTAACGACCCCGCTCTCAACGAGCAGCACCGCAACGCGGCGCAGGCTCTAGCAACCGCATACCTGATGGATACGGCGAAAAGCAGCGATGGGGCCGCTACCGAAGCCGAATTTCAGGTGGCGGTGGCCGAGGTGAACGCCAAGGATGCTGCAATGAAAAGGGCATGCGGTGGCAGCTGATCTCCCACCGGGTACCTGGACAGCCGCGCTGATCGGGCCCTGGTGGCCAGCACCGTCGACGGGTTTACGCGCCGGCGCTCAACACTGGAGCCAAGAATGCGCGGAGCAGCAGCTGTATTCGCAGAACTTGCGCACCCAGTGGACAGCCTTTGCTGCGAGCAATAAGGGACATACTGCAGACGATCTCATAACCAGATTCCAGCAAGGGGAAAAGCTCCATCTGGATCTTGCCGAGAAGTACCAGACAAAAGCATCCGCGTTGAATGCGGGCGCCGATGCCATCGACTATCTGCGAAGTCGCTTGTCGGACATAGCGAATAGAGGCAATCAAGAAATTAATGAGATCCTCAGTTCAAAAAAGCCACTGCCGGAAAAATTAACGGAAGTGCAAGCCGTCCAAGCTCGCTGCAACGCTGATGCCGCAAACGCCAGCCGCGACGCGCTCGACAAGATGATGGCGGCTACCCAGAAGATCCTCGATGCTGAAGGAATTGGTGGCAACGCGCGGAGCTGGGCGCAGGCAAACGGGTTCGATGTTGGCGATGCCCAGCCGCCGAAGCCGATCAGCGAGGCGGACCTTAATTCAACAGGCGGCGGCGTAGGCGGTGGCGGGGTGCGCGGCGATGGAGGATCGCCGGGTGGCTCGCCAGGGCAGGCTTCGCCATCAGCGGCAGGTGGTGGCGGCATACGCGGTGGCGGGGGCGGGCCGCCAGGGGCGCCGTCGGGTGGGTCCGTGCCGGGCCCAGTCAGTGGGGATGGTGTGCGCGGTAGCGTCCCGGCCGCGAGTTCTCCGGTATCGCCCGCTGGCGTGCAAATGCCCGGCGGCGGCGGAACCGTATCGCCAGGAATACCAGGCGTACACGGCGGCGGAGCGCCAGTGTCACCGGTCGGTTTAGGTCAAGGCGGCCAGCCCGGACTAGGGCAGGCGTTCACGTCCGGCATCGCGACAGGGCAGGCGACGGGCCCTGGCGGTCAAGCGTTTACGGCGGGACCGCTACAGGCAATGGAGGCCGGGGGACCCCAAACTCCACAGGCGACACCGGCAGTGACGCCGACAGTACCGAGCGCGGGGGCATTCATACCGACGGGCACTCCGGTCGACGCACCGCCGGCCGCGTCCCCGGTTCCAGCGGCTACCGGGGGAGGCACTTCCGTGGCGCCGGTAATGACCGGCGCGTCGTGGTCGTCGCCCGCACCGACCCTCGGTGGGGGATCTTCTATCCTATCGGGATCGCTGCCCGCCTATGGTTCCGACCTGCGTCCGCCGGTTGTGGCGCCCCCATCCGTGCCTTCTGCGCCGGTCGGTCCCGTGTCGGGTGCACCCGTAGTTTCTTCGCCGGCGTCATCCCCGTCCGCCGGTGGGCCACTTGTCTCTCCGGTGGAGCGGACGGCCGCCGGGGCTGCCGCGGGTCAGGCAGGCGCTGGATCGTCGACCATGGCCGGTGCATCGGCAGCATCCGCAGCAGCAGGAGCGACCGCCGGCACGGTATCCGCGAGGACGGCCGAACAACAGCGGCTACAGCGGATCGTCGACGCGGTGGCGCGTCAGGAGCCGCGGCTTTCGTGGGCGGCGGGGCTACGAGATGACGGCACCACAACTCTGCTGGTCACCGACCTCGCCGGCGGGTGGATTCCGCCGCACGTCCGGTTGCCCGCCCACGTGACCTTGCTTGAGCCGACAACACGACGCCACGACGCCAACGTGGTGGATTTGCTCGGCGCTATCACGGTTGCGGCTGCCCATCACGCCAACACGTATGTAGCCGAACCGGGTCCCGATGAGCCCGCGCTCAGCGGCGATCGGCCTGCTCGCTCGGCCGCGCCTGACGTCGAGGAGCTCGGGCCAACCCTGGTCGATGCCGTGCGACGCCGGGACGGCCTGCCGCGTATCGCCCAGGCTGTCGCGGCACCTGCGGTGCGAAAAACGGGTGTCCTCGACAGCGAATTCGAGTTGTTGCGCGAATGCGTCGCTGAAATTCAGCACTCTGTGCTGAATGCATACCCTAACCACGACCAAGCGGCTGTTGGGGATTGGATGCTTTTGTCAGCTATCGAGGCGCTGATCGAAGGGCGTGGTTACCTCGCGAATTATCACCTCGCCTGGTTCGAGGCAACCAGTCACCGGAACGCATCGTAGTTGCCCGCAGTTGTCGGGTGAATAGCGTTACCGGCAGTTTGTGCCAAAATTGTCCTACTGGCGCTCGCTGCGCAGAATGGTGCGCATCAAGCGCTGAGGCACTACCAGTGATGGAGGTGACATCGTGAATTACGGCCCCATCAGCAGTGATCTGACAACCACGTACGTGTTAGTCAACGGAGTGCCAGTGCCGGCCCCAAAGCCCGGCCCCGGTCACCCGCCCGATAACTCTCCCGGGGGCGGTTTTGGTGGCGGTGCACTAACCGGCGCCGGCAACGCCGGTGTCCCCAAAGACGCCGCTGACGTCGAGGCCGCCGACGCTGATCGTCGCGCCCATGCCGCCGACGCCGCCGCCAAATTCCCGGCCAACGAAGCCAACAGCCAGCAAGACATGCAGATGATCCAGCAGATGCTGCAGAGCGTCACCGGCGCACTCGGCGGCGCCATCGGCGGCGTCATGGGGCCGCTGACGCAGCTCCCTCAACAGGCGATGCAGGCCGGTCAGAGTGCACTCCAGCCGCTGATGAGCGCGGTGCAGGGCGGCGCCCACGGCGCCGGGCTCGCCAACGACGCGCATCTGGTCGACAGTGTCGGCAGTGGTGGCGGCGCCGGATTGGGCGGGGGTTCCGGCGGCGGTGGTGCAGGCCTCGGCGGTGGCGGCACCACCCCGGCCAGCTCGCTCGGCCCGCCGCCCGTGCCCACTTCGTCCCCGCCGACCACTCCGGCGGGCGCCAAGGCACCCACGATGCCGCCGACCGGTGGCATGCCCGCGATGCCCGGGCAATCCGGTATGACCGGAATGCCGATGATGCCGCCGGGCGCGATGGGCCATGGCGGTGAAGGCGGCAAGAAAGACACCCCGGTCGAGAAGCGGGTGATGGCCCCGGGTGTGCCTAACGGGCAACCGATCAAAGGCCGCTTGACGATCCCGCCGAGCGCCCCGGGCAACAAATCCGGGGAGGCCAAGCCGACCGTCGTCACCAATAGGCCCAACCGCCGGATCGTGATAATGCCGTCCGAGGACGAGCTGAAAGAATAGGACGCGTTCCCAGCCGGCCGAAAGAGTGAGTGGTCGGGCGGTTCGTCCGGCAGTAGTGTCGCTACGTAATCGCGGCCGGGCCGATCCCAAATGTGCGGGTCAAATTGGGTTGTCCGTTATTGACAGCAGAACTGTCGATGCGTGCATGCTATTGGTACGTCTGCAGCGACCGCGGAATACGCGGCCAGGAGGGTGTGGGAGTACGAGCGCGAAGTGTCCGGCAAGGATGCGGCGCCGCGAGGGCGCACAAATGGATCAGGGCGGGGAAGCCGGTGACCGATCCCCTTAAAATTCAAGCGGTCGCGGCACTGACGCGCGCCCACAATCTGTTCGGGGAAGCCACGGCCGGTGACGGCGTCGGTGACGCGCCGGTGCGGACGCAGGCGCAGGCGCAGGCGATATCGCGTCGCAGCGGCGGACTGCCCGGCGCAGCGGCCCAGCGGTCAGGCGCCTCGGTAACGCAGTTAAGCCGGCTGGCCCACACCGACCGGACGCTGGGGCAGGTCATCTCCGCGGCGCGAGCCGATCACACCCACGGCCACATAGCGACACGGGCAACCTTGGACGCAGCCTTGACCGACACGACACCGGCCGTCGATACGCCGCTGGGCCGACGCGAGGCGGCCGCCCGCATGGCGGCCCGGCTGCGGACCCAACATCGGCACGTCGCCGGATCACGCCGGCGGGCAAGGCTGCTCGCGCGCAGGCTGCGACGCTTGCACTACCTACGAGGGCGGTCGATGCACAGCAACCAGGGCAGCGGACGCCCGGCGGTTTTGGCGGCCATCCGTAAAGCCCTGGACATCAAGGGCATTCACAACCCGACGGCTCGCGCTCGCTGGGAACGCGGCATGGACCTGGTGGCGCGCCGCGAGTCCAACTACAACGCCAACGCGGTCAACGACTGGGATTCCAACGCGGCACGGGGCACACCGAGCAAGGGTGCCTGGCAATTCATCGCGCCGACGTTCGCGGCCTATCACCAGCGAGGAACCTCGCGTGACATTCACAATCTGGTGGCGCAGGCGTGCGCATTCATCAACTATGCGATGGGCCGTTACGGGGTGGCCGTCGACGCGTCGAATCTGGCCGATCGGATTCAGCAGGCCGATCCTCACCGAGCGCCCAAGGGGTACTGAGCATGCCGCTGAGTTTGTCCAACCGCGACCAGAACTCTGGGCACCTGTTTTACAACCGTAGGCTTCGCGCGGCGACCACCCGCTTCTCGGTGCGCATGAAGCACGATGACCGCAAGCAAACCGCCGCGCTCGTACTGTCGGTACTCTTGGTGGCGATCGCCTCCGGCTGGATGCTACTGCTGAACGTACTGAAACCCACTGGCATCGTGGGCGATTCGGCGATCATCGGCGACCGCGATTCCGGGGCGCTCTACGCCCGGATCGACGGCCGGCTCTACCCGGTGCTGAATTTGACGTCCGCGCGGCTGGCGACCGGCACGGCGAATCAGCCTACGTGGGTGAAACCCGCTGAGATAGCGAAATATCCGACCGGACCACTGGTCGGCATCCCGGGGGCACCGGCGGCGATGCCGGTCCATCGGGGCGCGACGTCGGCGTGGGCGGTGTGCGACACGGCGGGACGACCGCGCAGCCCCGAACGGCCGGTGGTGACCTCCATCGCCGGCGTGCTCGACGGCTTCGACCGCGCCACACCGTTGAGCGACGACGCCGGGGTGCTGGTCACGTTCGAGGGCAACACCTTCGTGATCTGGGGCGGCAAACGCTCGCAGATCGATCCGTCGAACCGGGCGATCACGCTGAGCCTGGGCCTGGACCCGGGAGTCACACTGCCGGTGGAGATTTCGCGAGCCCTCTACGACGCACTGCCCGCGACCGAACCGCTCGGCGTCCCCGCGGTGCCCCTGGCGGGCACGCCGTCGACGTGGGTGTCGGGCTCACAGGTCGGCGCCGTGCTGCAGGCCCAGACCGCCAGCGGCGGCAAGCAGTTCTACGTGCTGTTGCCCGACGGCGTGCAAAAGGTCACCAGCTTCGTCGCCGACCTGTTGCGCAGCGCCAACTCCTACGGCTCGACGGCGCCCCGCGTGGTGACCCCCGACGTGTTGGTCAATATCCCCGAGGTGTCCTCGCTCGCGGTCGACTACTACCCGACGAAGCGCCTGAATTTCATTGACACCGCGGCCGATCCGACCACCTGCGTGGGGTGGGAGAAGGGGTCCACGGATCCGCAGGCGCGCGTCGTGGTCTACAACGGGCGCGGACTGCCCACGCCGTCATACCTGGACAACCGCATCGTGCACCTGGTGCGTGACGACCGCGACCCGGCCTCGGTGGTCGCCAACCAGGTGCTGGTGTTGCCGGGCGCGGCGAACTTCGTGACGTCGACCAGCGGAGTGGTCACCTCCGACTCCCGGGAATCGTTGTTCTGGGTTTCGGACAACGGGGTGCGGTTCGGCATCACCAACGACGACACGACGTTGCGCGCGCTCGGCCTTGACGCGGGGTCGGCGGTGCAGGCGCCCTGGCCGCTGCTGCGGACCTTCGCCGCGGGCCCGGCACTGTCAAGGGAGGCAGCGCTTTTAGCCCGGGACACCGTCCCGGCGCTCGGCAAGGTTGCTGTGGTGACGACATCGGCGAAGCCGGGAGGCTAGAGAATGTCCAAGAAAGCGTTCCCCATCAACCGCATCAAGATCGAGCCGCCGAAACCGGTTCGGGTAGCACCGAGCGCGCCGATCGCGCTGCCGGAACGCGAACCGCGCAACATCTGGGTGATGATCGGTGTGCCGGCGCTGATCGTGGCGCTCATCGGCACCATCGTCATGCTCTACGTCTCCGGCGTGCGCAGCCTGACCACCGGCTTCTTCCCCCTCATGGGCATCGGCGCCTTCAGTATGCTCGCCTTCTCCGGCCGCTTCGGCCGAGCGCGCAAGATCACTTGGGGCGAAATGGAAAAGGGCCGCCGGCGCTACCTGCGTGACCTCGACGGCAACCGCGACGAGATCCAGACCGCCGTGTGCGCGCAACGCGAATGGCAGAACTCCGTGCACGCCGACCCCCGCGGTCTGGGCGCCATCATCGGTGGTCCGCGGATGTGGGAACGAGGGCGCGGGGACGCGGACTTCCTGGAGGTGCGGCTCGGCACCGGGGTGCAGCACGCACCGGACTCGGTGCTATCGGTGACCTGGCCAGACATCGCCTCCGACGAAGAACTCGAACCCGTCACCGGGCAAGCGCTGCGCGATTTCATCTTGGAGCAGCGCAAGATTCGCGACATCGCCAAGGTGGTAAACCTGCGCTCGGCGCCTGGCTTCAGCTTCGTCGGCGAAGACCTGGACAAGCTCCGGTCGCTGATGCGCTCGGTGCTGTGCTCCCTGGCGGTCTTCCACAACCCGCGCGACGTCAAGCTGATGGTGGTGACCCGCAACCCCGAGGCGTGGTCGTGGATCGTGTGGCTGCCGCACAACCTGCACGACGAACTGTTCGACGCCTGCGGGTTTCGGCGCCTGGTCTTCGCCACACCCGAGGAACTCGAAGAGACACTCGGAGCCGAGCTGCACATGAAGGGCAAGCGCGGCGCCTGGACGCCGCTGGCCGCGGCCAGCCCTACCGCGATGGGCTCGACCCTGGAGACCGGTGCGGACTCGGTCGACCTGGGCCCGCACCTGGTGATCGTCGACGACAACACCGGCAGCCCCGACGCCTGGGAGAGCGTCGTCGGCCAGGTCGGCAAGGCGGGAATCACCTTGCTGCGCATCGCATCCCGGATCGGCACCGGCGTGGGCTTCGCCAACGACCAGGTGTTCGACCTCAGCGAACGCCACAGCTCACCCAACGGCTCGGTCAACGGCCAAGTAACCCTGCACCGCAACGGCTCCGACGCCGACGGCGAGGACGACCGCCCGGCACCACTGCTGCGGGTCCGCAACAAGTTCTTCGCCCACGCCGACCAGCTGTCGGTGCACCGCGCCTACCGATACGCGCGGGCGATGGCCCGCTGGTCACCGACCAGCCGCAGCGAGATCGCCGACTCGGTCAGCGGCGCAACCGAATTGCTGCGCGCCCTGGGCATCAACGACCCCCGCAACCTGGACGTCGACCGGCTGTGGGCCGAACGCCGCGGCCGCGGCGACGAGCGCTGGTGCGAGGTCCCGGTCGGCGCCAAACCCAACGGCGAGCTGCAGAACATCACCATCCGCGCCAAGGACTTCGGCGGCTTCGGGTTCCACTCCGTGGTTATCGGTACCAGTGGCTCGGGTAAGTCGGAGTTCTTCCTTTCGTTGGTCTACGGCATCGCGTTGACCCACTCGCCGGAGACTTTCAACGTCATCTTCGTCGACATGAAATTCGAGTCGGCGGCGCAGGACATCCTGGGCATCCCGCATGTGGTGGCCGCGCTGTCGAACCTCGGCAAGGACGAGCGGCACCTCGCCGAGCGGATGCGCAGGGTCATCGACGGTGAGATCAAGCAGCGCTACGAGCTGTTCACCTCGGTGGGTGCCCGTGACGCCAACGACTACGAGGAGATCCGGCTCGCCGGGCGCGATCTGCCGCCGGTGCCGGTCCTGCTCGTCATCGTCGACGAGTACCTGGAACTGTTCGCCAACCACGAGAAGTGGATCAACCTCATCATCCACATCGGCCAGGAAGGCCGCGGCGCGAACGTCTTCTTCATGCTGGGCGGCCAGCGGCTGGACCTGTCCTCGCTGCAAAAGGTCAAGTCCAACATCGCCTTCCGCATCGCGCTGCGAGCCGAGTCCGGTGACGACAGCCGCGAGGTGATCGGTTCGGACGCCGCCTACCACCTGCCGTCCAAGGAAAACGGTTACGGTCTGCTCAAGGTCGGGCCGCGCGACCTCGAGCCGTTCCGCTGCTTCTACCTGTCCGCCCCATTCGTGGTGCCGAAGACCAAAGAGGTCGCCACCACCGTCGACATGACGCTGACCAAACCGCGCTTGTACAACTGGCAGTTCCAACCGCTGGACGCCTCCGACGCCACCGCACTGCAGGCCGCCGCGGCCGTCGACGCCGAGCCCGACGAATTCCTATACTACGACGACGGTTTCAAGCGCAAGAAGATCGTCGACGTGCTGCGGGAGTCGCTGCACGACGTGCCGCACCGCTCACCGCGCCGGCCGTGGCTGGAGCCGCTGGAGGAGCCCGAGTCCATCGATGCCCTGGTTGCGGGATACCGCGGCAAGCCCTGGCACGTCGACTATGGGCGCAACCCGGGCCTGATGTTCCCGGTGGGCGTCATGGACATCCCGGAAGAGTCCAAGCAGGTCGTGCACGCGGTGGACGCGTTGCGCAGCAACGTGATCGTGGTGGGCGCCAAGCAGCGCGGCAAGACCACCACGCTGATGACGCTGATGTGCTCGGCGGCAACGATGTACAGCCCGTCGCGGGTGACGTTCTTCTGCATCGGCGGGGCGACCCTCGCCCAGGCCGCCTCGCTGCCCCATGTCACTGACATCGTGTCGCCGAAGGACGCCGAGGGCATCGAGCGAATCCTGAGCAGCATGGACGCTTTGATCGATGCCCGCGAGGATTCGTTCCGGCGCCTCAAGATCGACCTCGACGGCTTCCGCGAACGCCGCTTCGCGCCGGGCAGCGACGGCCTGGGCGGCACCGATGCAAACGACCCATTCGGCGACGTCTTCGTGGTGGTCGATGACTACGACGACCTGTACTCGAAAGACACCGTGCTCGGTGACCGCATCATCTCGTTGAGCAGCCGTGGCCCCGAATACGGGGTGCACGTGATGTGCAGCGCCGGCGGCTGGATTCACGGGCAGCGGCAGAGCCTGCTGCAAAACGCCACGGCGCGAATCCAATTGCGGTTGGCCGATCCCAGCGAAAGCCAGATGGGCCACTCGTCGCTGGAATCGCGCGACGCGGCCCGGCGGACACTGAACCGGCCCGGCTTCGGTCTGACGGACAGCCTGCACGAGCTGCGGGTGGGCGTGCCGGCGCTGACCGACCCCACCACCGGCGCGATGGTCAGCATCATCGATGTCGGCGCGCGCATCGCGGACGTCGCCGGAGTGACCAAGCACGCCACCCTGCAGCGCCTGCCGCAGCGGGTGGCGCTGAAGGCGATCCTGGACTACGAGGCCGCGCACCCCAGCGGCGACGACCTCTCGATCAGCTTCGCCATCGGCGAGCGTCACGAACTGGGCCCCGTCCCCATCAAGTTGCGCGAGAGTCCCGGATTGATGATCTTGGGACGGCAGGGCTGCGGAAAAACCATGTCGCTGGTCGCCATTGGCGAGGCGATCATGAACCGGTTCAGCGCCGAAGAAGCGCAGCTGACCCTGATCGACCCCAAGACCGCCCCGCACGGCCTGCGCGACCTGCACGGGCCCGGCTACGTAAGCGCCTACGCTTACGACCAGGACGAGATCGACGAGGTGATCACCGCACTCGCGCAACAGGTCCTGCTGCCGCGGCTGCCTCCGAAAGGCCTGAGCCAGGAGGAGTTACGCGCGCTCAAGCCGTGGGAGGGTCCGCGACACTTCGTGCTCATCGACGATATCCAGGACCTGCGCCCGGATCAGAGCTACCCGCCCAAGCCCCCGGTGGGCGCGGCGCTGTGGAAGCTGATGGAGCGTGCCCGGCAGATCGGCTTGCATGTCTTCACCACCCGCAACAGCGCGAACTGGGCTACGCTGCAAATGGATCCGTGGATGCGGTTCCAGAACTCGGCGAAAGTGGCCCAGCTCTATATGGATAACGACCCGCAGAACCGGATCAACCGGAACGTCCGGGCCCAGACGCTGCCGCCGGGGCGTGGCCTGCTGGTGAGCGTCGACGGCGACGTCGAAGGCGTGCTGGTCGGATTGCCGTCCTCGGTCACACCGCCGCAGCAGTAACCAGCTGCGGCTCAGGCGTTTTCACCGGTGGCGTGGCGGCGCGGCGGGGGAGTGGGCTCGGCCACCAGAACCACCGGCCCAGCAGGGCCACGATGGACGGCACGATGAAGGCGCGCACTACCAAGGTGTCCAGCAACAACCCGACCGCCACGGTCGTACCGATTTGGGCGACGCTGAGCACGCTGCTCGTCAACAACGCCAGCATGGTCAACCCGAACACGATGCCGGCGACCGTGACCACCCCGCCGGTGCCGCCGAAGGCCCGGATGATGCCGGTCTTCAGACCCGCCGCCGCTTCCTGTTTGATGCGCAACGCCAGCAGCAGGTTGTAGTCCGCGCCGACGGCGATCAGCGCGATGAACGCGAAAGGCGCCACGGCCCAGTGCAGGTCTTGATGCAACAGATGTTGCCAAATCAACACGCTGGCGCCGACGGCCGAGGCGTAGGAGGTGACGACCGTCCCGACGACGACCACGCCCGCCACCGGGCTGCGCAGCATGGCCGTGACGATCAAGAAGATGAGGACCAGCGCGGCGCCTGCCAGCAGCGTGGCATCGCCCGCGACGAAGCGCTGCAAATCGGCGGTCACCGGGCCCACGCCGGCCAGGTCGACCTCGGTCGGGGTCAGGGTCCCCTCCTTGGTGGCCTCCTTGATGGCGGTGCGCACCTGATCCGCCCGCTTGGCACCGTCGGCCCCCCATTCCGAACCGTCGCCATACACCAGCAGGTATGCGGCGCGGCCATTTTCGGAGACGAGGTGGCGCAGCGCGGTGGTGTACCGCGGGTCGGTCAACGCCCGCTGCGGCATGTAGAAGTCACCGGCGGCGCTGTCCTGGAATTGCGTGGCGATCTCGTTCAGGTAGTCGGTCAACTGCCGCATCTGTGGCCCGAGCGTGTCGGACAGACTCAGCAAGTCATGCGTGGCCGAACGAGCCTGTCCCAACGCGTCTTTCATCGATGTCACGCTCTGCGGCAGGGTGGCCATGGCGGTGGCGGCCGTGCTCGACCCACTGGTGAGCTTCGCGGCGCCCGAACCCAGTCGCGTGGACGTCTGCACCAGGCTGTCGACGGGCTGCAGCACGCGGTCCACCGTCGAGCAGATCGGATTGGTGGCGCAATCGGGGGTCCGCCCGACGAAGTCGCGCAACGGGTCGAGGTAGCCCGACACCGTCGTGACGTTGCGCTGCAGCCCGTCCATGCCTGCCCGCATGTCGTCCGCGGCGCCGGACATGTCCGCCAATCCGGCACTGCCACCGCGTAATCCGTTGCCCAACCCGTCGACAGCAAGCTGGGTCTGCGCCAGCGCGCTGTCCAGCTGGGAAACCCGCTTGAGGCGCTGGGTCAGCGAATCCATGCTGTCGCCGAATTGACGGCCGAGGACACCGGCCTGGTAGCTCAACGTTGCCTGCTCGGGAACCTTGCCGTCGGGCCGGCTGGCGGACTGCACCGCCCGCACACCCGGCACGGCCATGATGTGGCGGGTGACGCGCTCGATGGCGATCAGGCCGGCCGGGTTGCGCAGGTCGTGGTCGGCCTGCACGGCGACGACATCGGGCAGCAGGGCGTTGGCCGCGAAATGCCGGTCGGCGCTGGCGTAGCCGCGGTTGGAGTCGGTGGACGACGGAGTGGCGGCGGGTTCGTTGAAGCCGACCCGCATGCTGACCAACGGCAGTGCGACCAGCAGGGTCAACGCCAGCGCGGCGACCAGGACCGGCCCGGGCCAGCGTGCGACCGTTGTGCCGACGCGGCGCCAACGCCGCGCGGTCGTGGACGGCCGCGGCTCCAGATATCCGCGGCGTATCGCCAAACTCATCAGCGCGGGTGTCAGGGTCAGCGCGGCCACCATGGTCGCCAGAATCCCGATGGCGCAGGGCAACCCGGCGCTGCGGAACGAACCCACCTTCGCGAACACCAGGCACGCCAGCGCCACCGATACCGTCAGCGCCGATCCGATCACCACGGGCGCGATGGAGCGGTAGGCCTGCGTGAGCGCCTGGGCCGGCTCGACACCACGGCGCCGGCCCTCGTGGTAGCGGCCGACCAGGAAGATCGCGTAGTCGGTGCCGGCCCCGAGTGTCATGGCCGCCATGAGGGCCACCGAAAACAGTGACACCTCAACCACATTGGCCTGACCCAGGGCGGCGACGACGGGGCGTGCCAGGGCCAGGGCGAGCCCGACCGAAATTAGCGGGATCGCCGCCGCGACCGGCGATCGATAGACCAGCAGCAACAGCAGCAGGATGAGACCGATGGTGGCGGCGGTGATGCCGAGCATCTGGCGGTCGATCGCGGAGAATTCGTCGACGATCGTGGCGCCGGGGCCCGTGACATGGACTTGCAGACCCGTCGGTGGTGAGAGCCGGTGGACGGTGCCGCGCACGGCGTTCACCGAGTCGCGCGCCTGCGCGGTGCCGAGCATGCCGGCCAGCCGCACCATCACGCTGACCGCCTTGCCGTCCGAACTCTGCGCACCCGCGGCCGTGGCCGGCTGCGACCACAGGTCGGTCACCGCGTACACGTGACGCTGATCCGAACCGAACGCTGTCGTCAGCGCGTCGTAAAACCGGCGATCCTGCGGTGTCAGCCGCTGATCACGTTCCAGCACAACGTAAACGAAGTTGTTGCTGGGCGTCTGGTTGAACAACTCGGCGGCCCGTGCCGCGGCCACCGCGCTGGGCGCGCCCGGGGGCATGAAGGACCGGGCGTGGGAGTCGACGACGCGCTCCAGTTGCGGGACAGCCAGATTCGCGGCGCCGGCCGCCAGTATCCAGAGGCCGACGATGAGGACCGCGTACCGGGTGGTCAGGCGCGCGAGGCTGCCCATGCGGTCATGCAACGGTCTGCCGATCACTGGTGGACCCGCCGAACAGGCCCACGGCCACGTGCTCACCGCGGGTGAGCGAGCGCACTCGCAGCGACCGGCGGGTGCCGATCCTCACCAACGCGTGCAGTCCGGGCTCGGCGGCTGCCAGATCGGCGCGCACCTGTTCGGCCGACGTGCCCTCGTGGGCGGCCTGATCCAGCTTGGCCACCAGCATGGTGATCCAGCGCTGGCCGAGCGAAAGCATCAGGCCCTCCTCGTCGCCGAAGAGCTCGGCCACCTCGGATGAGTTGTGGATCAACGCAAGTGCCGCCTCGGGGTCCGTCTCGGCGGCCTTGATCACCTCGGCCATGAAGGCCATCCGGTCGTGCAGCAGTGTCCATGTCATGACTCGACGTTAGGAAACGGCCACCCACCGCGCGTCGTGCCGAAGTGCAGTCTTTGCCTCCTACCACGGGCGGAGACGTCTACCGACCGCGGAAGGATGTGACGAGGCGCCGAGCTCTTCTAGGATTGGACGATGTCGCACGCCGCAGCGAATTACCTGCGGGAACAGGTTCGCCGACGCAGCGAGCTGATTCCCGTCGGTATCACCTGGGCGGCGCTGATCTCCGTCGACGCCGCCCTCGTGCTCGGCGGAGTGATCGGGACACTGCAGCGACCCGCCACGGACCTGCCCGTGTCGCTGACCGCGTTCGCCATAGCCCTATCGCCCTCGGTTGCGTTCATCGTCTTCAACATGAAGATGACCCCGGGGCCGTTGTGGGCGACCTGGTTGGCCTCCTCCGCGCTGACGCTGTTTGGTACGTCGACGCCCATTCACGCCGATTTCGCGCCGGCGTTGTTGGTCCTGATGGTCTTGGTTGTCGCGACATTGGCTTCGGTTCTGGGCGGCTTCCTCGCGACCCTCTCGGCGGCGGGGTTACTGCTCGCCGCGTCCGCGCTGCACCGCCTCGACACGGTGGTGTTGTACCTCGGTTTCATCGCGGTGGGCTGGCTGCTCGGCTACCTGATGCGCACCCAGCGGCTGTTGCTGGCCGAACAGATCGAGGCGCACGACATGCTGGCCGAGCACGCCGCGGCCGACGAGCGGCGGCGCATCGCGCGCGAGGTGCACGACGTCATCGCACACTCGCTCAGCATCACCCTGCTGCATGTGACCGGCGCGCGCCGCGCACTGCAGCAGGACCGCGACGTCGACGATGCGGTCGAGGCGCTGGAGCAGGCCGAGCGGCTGGGCCGCCAGGCGATGGCCGATATCCGACGCACCGTCGGGTTGCTCGACAACTGGCCCACCAAGAGCGCGCAGACCACGCCCGAACCCGGCATCGACGACCTCGGGGTACTCGTCGAGGGTTTCCAGCGGGCCGGCCTGGCCGTCGGCCTGTGCGTCGAGGGCCCCACCGATCACGTGTCGCCCGCGGTCGGCCTCGCGCTGTACCGCATCACCCAGGAGTCGCTGGCCAACATCGCCAAGCATGCGCCGGAGTCGAAAGCCGGTGTGGTGCTCGATATTTCGCCGGTATCGGCGCGGCTCGCCATCACCAATCTGCTTCCCGTGGCGGTGACGGCCGCGCAATCGCCCGAGGGGCGCGGCCTGCGCGGCATGCGCCAGCGCGTCGAGCTGCTCGGCGGGGCCATCGACGTCGGCCCCACCCGTGACGGTTGGTCGGTGTGCGCCGAAATCCCGCTGCAGGAAGGCGATACGGCCTGGCGCCCATGGTGGTGCAAGGCGTGATCCCAGATCACTCGGCGACGCCCGACATCACCGTGCTGCTGGTCGACGACCAGGACCTGGTGCGGTCGGGCCTGCGCCGGATCCTGCGCCGCAAGGACGGGTTCGTCGTCGTCGCGGAATGCGCCGACGGTGACGAGGTGCCCGCGGCGGTGGCCCAGCACCGGCCCGACGTCGTCGTGATGGATCTGCGGATGCGCCGTGTCGACGGCATCGAGGCGACGCGCAGGCTGGGCGGCCGGCCGCCGGTGCTCGCGCTGACCACCTTCAACGAGGACGAGCTGTTGTCGGGGGCGCTGCGCGCCGGCGCGGCCGGCTTCGTGCTCAAGGACTCGTCGGCCGAGGAGTTGATCCGCGCCGTGCGGGCGGTCGCCAGGGGCGACAGCTATCTCGATCCCGCGGTGACCTCGCGCGTGCTCACCACGTACCGCAAGGCGGCTCCCGGGCCGCGCGGCACCGCGATCGGCGAGCTGACCACCCGCGAGCTCGACGTGCTGACGCTGATCGGCCAGGGCCTGTCGAATACGGAGATCGCCGATCAACTGTGCATCTCGGGCGTCACGGTCAAGAGCCACATCGGGCGGATATTCGGGAAGCTCGATCTGCGCGACCGCGCCGCCGCGATCGTCTACGCGTACGACAACGGCATCGTCGCGCCACGCTGAGGAGCTACAGCGGCGCCGATTGCTCCGCCAGGTTGAGCAGCAGGTAGGCCATGCACACCAGGAAGTTCAGCACCACCATGACCAGACCGGCGAACATCAGCGAGCGGATGCCCCGTTGCTTGAGCCTCTTGTAGCGCGCGGCACGCAATTCGCGGTCGAGCCGGATCGCGATCAACGCGAAGTTCACGTTCATCAGTTCGTGCGTGGCGAGCGGCGCGCCCTCCAGCATTCGGCGCAACCGCTCCGGTGCCGTTCGAACACCCACCCGCTCGAAACTGTGGCACAGACGTAGCGCCCGCCGCCGGCGGAGCGCTTCATATGGCAGCCGAAGCCGCCGCGCAAGTTGCCCTCGATCGTCCCCCCAGGGGTAAGACGGGGTCATCACAAGCGGGATTGTAAATCGCTCGGCGCCACTTTCGCGCGGTGAACACGAATTATGTTGTGAGATATCACTTCGGCACACCGCCGCTCATTTGCTGGGACGTGGGCAACTCGAGGTAGCGCTCCAGGTTGCGATGCATGTTGATCACACGCCGTTCCTCGCTGGACAACACCATGTGGGTGAAGCCGGGTTGATGCATGCCGCGCTGCAAGCCGGGAAGCACCGCGATGTCTTGGGTCAGCACCACACCGGGATCGGCAGCATCGGCGGCCATGCGGACGTCGGTCGGCTTGGTACGCGGCGAGCCCGGCGGCATTCGCGTCATCAGGAACATGATCAGCTCGCCCTTGTCGGGGGAGGGGTCGGAGGCGGGCCGCGAGCACATGACGGTCAGGTGGTCGGCGTTGGTCAAAAGCGTCATGTTGGGAAACACGTTGTACTGATGCAAGCGGGTCATCCGATCGGTATCAGCCCAATTGAGATCGACACCGCGGCTCGCGGCGAACGCCCGGGTTCGGTCGGCGATGAGGTCGGCAACCGTCTGGCCGGGCCGGCGTTCGTCGGCGGGGAACGGCGTGCCCTCGGCCGCGCCCATCAGCGCCCCCTGCGTGTAGACGTAGGCGTTCCAGACCTCTCCGTCGGAAAGGGCGCCGTCGAAGCGTGGGCTTTGCACACCGTAGGGCTGATCCGACTTTCCGGTATGGCCCCAAATGCGTTGCGGCGCATGGATATCATCGACACAGCGCAGCAGTTCGGGATGCAGGGTCTGGATGTGGTAGGTCTCGCTGTACCCGTCGGCGATCGTCTTCCAGTTGGCGTCGACCTCGACGGTGAGCGTGGCGTAGCAGCGGAAATCCTCCAGGTGGCACCAGGCGATGTCGTCGGGCACCGCCTCCAGGTATTCGGTCAACGACACCGCACCCGGATCGAGGTTGACGAAGACGAGCCCGGCCCAGGTGTCGATGCGAGCCGGTATCAGTGGAAAGTCGGACATCCGCAGCGAGCCGAAGCCCTTGCGGTTGGGCACCCGCTTGAGCGCTCCGGCCAGGTCCCAGGTCCATCCGTGATAACCGCACTTGACCTCGCGAAGGCCCGAGCCGGATCCGGTGCACAGTGAATTGCCGCGATGCCGGCAGACGTTCTGGAACGCGCGGAGCGCCCCGTCGTCGTCCCGGACGATCAGCACACCGTAAGGGCCGCAGCGGTATTCGAAATGGTCGCCGGGTGCCGCGACGTGGTCGACCATGCACGCCAGTTGCCACACCCGCGGCCACATCCGCTGTGTTTCGAGCGCGGCGAAGGCGGGGGAGTAGTAGCGCTCGGCGGGCACCAGCGCCGGGTTCTCCGGCGGGGTGCCGATGGCGTCCTCGTCGCGGGTCCGCGCCGGATTGCCGGCCGCCGTTGCCATCGAGGGATTTCTCAGCGGGCTCCGCGGACCAGGCGTCCGGGGCGGGCGCCGGTGTCGACGTCCCTGCGGCGGGTCACCGTTCCGCTGACGATGGTCGCGGCATAACCGCTGGCGCCCTGCAGGATTCGGTTCCCACCGGCGGGCAGGTCGAACGCCATCGCCGCCGGGTGCAGGGTCAGGGCGTCCATGTCGATGACGTTGATGTCGGCCTTCTTGCCGGGCTCGATGGTGCCGCGGTCGGTGAGGCCGAACAGGTGCGCGGTGTCGCGGGATTGCTTGCGGATCACGTACTCCAGGGACAGCTTCTCGCCCCGGTGCCGGTCCCGCGCCCAGTGGGTGAGCAGGAACGTCGGGTAGGACGCGTCACAGATCATCCCGCAGTGGGCGCCGCCGTCGGAAAGTCCGAGCACGCCCGCCGGGTGCAGCATCATCTCGCGGATCGCGTCGTGGTTGCCGTCGGCGTAGTTGAACAACGGCAGCATCAACATGTTGGTCGCGTTGGACTCCAGCATGAGGTCGTACAGCGTGGACAGCGGGTCCTCGCCGCGGGCCTTCGCGATCGCCGCGACGGTGCGCTCGGGGGTCGGCTCGTAGTCCGGCGGATTGCCCAGCGCGTACAGCCGTCCCAACGAGTGCTGCACCAGGGCGAACATCCCGTCGAACAACAAGGTGGGGTCGGGAGGCAGGTCGTCCTCGGACAGGATCGCGGCCTTCACCGCGGGGTCGGCCAGCCGCTGGGCGAGCTCGTCGCGGCCGCACTCGGCCTTCAGCTGACGGAAGGTGGGCCGGTGGCTGAACCCGTGATGCCCTTGGAAGCCGATCATCATGCCGAATGGCCGCGCCGCGATCTGCGGATAGAGACGGGCGCCCGCCGCGTGCGCGTCCGCCGACAGGTCCAGCATCTCGCGCCACAGTTTCGGATCGGCGTCCACCTGGATCAGCGCGAAGGACACCGGGCGGTCGATCTCGGCGCTGAGCCGGCGCATCCAGTCCAGTTCCTTTTTGGGACCGATGATGTCCTCGCCCGCGGCCCCCTGCGGCGCGAGCTCGAACACCGCTTGACCGCCGGCCGCCATGGCGCGGCCGAGGCCGAACAACTCTTCCTCGGCTGCGAACGTGCCGGGGACCGGTTCGCCATCCATCGCGCGGTGGCCCATCGTGCGCGACGTGGAGAAGCCGAGCGCCCCTGCCTCGATCGCCTCACGAACCAGTCGGCCCATCGCCTCGATGTCCTCGGGGGTGGCCGGCTCGTTGCGCGCTCCCCGCTCGCCCATCGCGTAGGCGCGGACGGCGCCGTGCGCGACCTGGCTGCCCACGTCGACGGAGAACTTCTTCTTGCCGACCGCGTCGAGGTACTCGGGGTAGGTCTCCCAGCCCCAGGTGATGCCTTCGGTGAGCGCGGTGCCCGGGATGTCCTCGACGCCCTCCATCAACTCGATCAGCCATTGCTCGCTGCCTGGCCGCACGGGCGCGAAGCCGACGCCGCAGTTGCCGGTCACGATCGTCGTCACGCCATGGCCGCTGGACGGCTCCAGCAGGCTGTCCCAGCTGACCTGTCCGTCGTAGTGGGTGTGGATGTCGACGAAGCCGGGAGCCACCACATGCCCTGTGGCATCGATGGTTTCGGCCGCCTCCCCGCTCATCGCGGGACCGTCGGCGGTGCGGCGCACGACGTCGACGATCTTGCCGTCCTTGATGCCGATGTCGGCCGGGTAGCGTTCCGCGCCCGTGCCGTCGACGACGGTTCCACCGATGATCTTGAGGTCGAACATGAGACTCCTCTTCGCCGCCGTGGGCTGTCTGGGAAGGGCTGAGCCGTAAGGCGCGCAGCATTTCGCTACGGTAGGTAGCGTAACTCTTGGCGCGACGAAGGCAATAGCCTCAGCCGAATTGGGTCGCGCTTACAAGGAACTCTTCAGGGCGGCGACGGTTTCCAGATCGTCGAGCGCCGCGACGCCCCGGCGCAGGCCTTCCATCGCGATGTCTTCGACCTGCATTCCGCCCATGCCGGTGGTGATCAGCGGGGCGACGTATGCGTACAGCGCGCCTTGGCGAAACCGCAGCCACAGGTCGTCGCGGTCCAGGTCGGGACCGCCGGCCGCGACCAGCGCCCGCCGGTAATCGTCGAGGAGTTCATCCTGGTTGGCCAGCCGGTCCTCCGGGGTCAGGCTGGTGATCAGCGTGTAGGCCAGTTCGCGGGAGGGGTGTCCCCTGCGCACCGCCTGCCAGTCCAGCAGTCCGGCCTTGCCGCCGTGGAAGTACATGTTCCCCGGGTGGGCGTCACCGTGCATGACGGTGTGCGGGGGAGTGTCGATGAGTGCCGCGACGGCGCGGTAGTTGTCCGCGATGAAGCGGCCGTTGTCCACCGGGATCGTCGTGCGCTCGGCGAGGCGCTTGATCGAGGTGTGCATCAGTGAACCGGTCAACAGCGACGTGACGTCGCCCGACGGGGTGTACAGCCAGCCCGTCGGGCCGCGTCCGTTGCGCGGCAGCCGGCCCCAGAAGGTGGCGTGCAGCTCGGCCAGCAGCTCGATGATCAGGCTGGCCTGGTCGGCCGACAGCGGGTGCAGGGTGTCCGGGAACTCGCACGACTCGGCCGGGAGGTCCTCCAGGACCAGCAGGTAGCGGCCCGTGGAGGCGTCGAATGCCGCGCCGTAGCAATAGGGGACACCGATGACCTGTGGCGCGAGCTCACGATAGAACCGCACCTCGGTTTGTCCGAGGCGTCCGAGCTCGCCCATCAGCCGGGTGGCGGCGGTCTGCGCCGCGACCTTGACGAACACCGATTCGGGGACGTTCTTGCCGGTCAGCACCAGCCGGCCGCGCGAGGACGTTCCGGCGTCCCTGCTCAGGACGCGAATCGACCGAACGGTGGTTCCCATCACCCGGGACAGGACCGCCGCTTCGATGTCTTCGACCGTCCGCGGTAGGCCGAACCGGCCGCCCACTACCGCGTCGGTGGCTACCCGACCCACGCCGCGGCCCAGGTGAGCGGCCAGGCCGAGGACAGAGAACGCTTGTGCCACGGGAGTTTTCATGTCCATCCATCCTGATTTGCCAGCCGGCAGCGGTGCTGTGTGTTAACACCGGTGGCGTCGGACAAAACCAATTGAACGTCTGGACATCAGACAATATACGATTATTGTCTGATCTGTGGCACCAGGGCCCTCACCACGAACTGCTCGACGAATTCTCGTTTGTCCGCGGCGGGGCGATATCGCCAGGACGGAGCCAGTAAAAACAGGGTTGTGGTGTGCAACCACTGGACGATCGACCGGAAATCGACGTCGGGGTAGAGCAACCCTGCCGCCTTCCAGCGGTCCAGCAGCGGCCCGTAATGCCGCAGCAGCAACTCCACGATGGGTTCCGAACCCTTCTCGAGGGCCGAGGCCACCGCGGTGCTCTCGGCGGCGAACAACGCTTCGTTCAGCGCGTTGCCGTCCACCGATTCCACCCGGGCCAGCACCATCTCGGGCACCGATCGAACGGGGTCGTCGGGGGCGGGCAACGAGCGCACCAAATCGGAGAGCGCGCTGTCCACGCGCGTCAGCATCAGGCCCAGCAGGACATCGTCGCGGGCAGGGAAGTACCGGTACACCGTCGACCGTGACACCCCCGCCTCGTCGGCCACCTCGCCCATCCGGAACTGCGTGTTGCCGCGCCGGACGATGCAGCGGCCCGCGGCGTCCAGGATTCGGCTGCGGGCCTCCTCGTCGTCCAGGATCGCGCGGTCGTCGCCCCACCGCCGGCTCGGTTCCATGGCGGCGATGTTACGGGATGCGTTGTGCTGCTTTGTTATCTGACGCGACCAGCATTCGGCACGATCCGCGCCGCTATTGAATCCCATTGCAGCACAAAGACTTCGACAGCCAGAAAGGGCGATCATGGGGTACTCCGCCGCGGACGAGTCCTTCACCCACCAGCTTCCGACGACGTTCGACCAGGTGCACAATTCCGACCCGACGTGGTCGGATCGGTGCTATTTCTTCGCCGCCTCGCCGGACGGCACCATGCTGCTGGCCAGCGGCTACGGAAATAATCCCAACACCGCGAGCGGGCTGGGCTACGCCAAGGTCAGCCTCGCCGACGGCCGGCACTGGGATCTGTTGTCCGGGCGCCCGGTCAGCGGCGGCGACCGCGGCGACCTGAGCGCCGGGCCGATGCGCTGGACCTGCGTCGAGCCGCTGAAGAAGTGGCGATTGGACATCGAGCCCAACAACTCCGGAATCGAGTGGGAGCTGTATTACGAACCCACCGCGCCGATGTGGGAGCTGTTGCCCATGAAGGTGCATGGCAAGGACGGCGAATTGCTTGCCGACATGTACCACATGAAAGAACCGGGGCGCCTGCGCGGATGGGTGCAGATCGACGGGGAGCGCATCAGCGTCGACGGCTTCCATGGCGGTCGCGACCGCACCTTCGGGGTGCGGATCTCCGACAAGATCGACTTCTGGTTGTGGCTCGACGCCGGTTTCGACGACCATGCCATCGAGGCCTGGGTCATCGAATCATCTGACGGCACGGTCAATTACGTCGACGGCGGCATCACTTACGCAGACGGCACCTTGTCGAAAAGATTCGTCCAGATCGAGCACGAGGTCGAATTCGACGGCGACCGCAAGCGACCCACCCGCGCGGTGCTCGTCTTCACCGACGAGGACGGCAACGCCCACCGAGTGTTCGCCGACACGCCCCATCCGGAGGTCAACGCCTATTACGGCCTGCCGATGACGCACTGCCAATACGAAGACCTGGGCGATGGGGCCTACTTCATCCATTTCGCATGGGACAGTGCCAATCCCGAACAGCTGACCGAGACCGAGGGCAAGTCGATGGCCCTCGACCAACTGATGCGGTTCGAGCGTGACGGCGAGACCGGTTGGGGCATCTTCGAATTGCTGCTCGGCGGGCAAGGCTATCACCGCTACCCCAACTGGACGGCAATGGACATGTCCGCGTTCACCCAGGACAAAACCCCGGTCGATCGGCTTCCCGCCGACGGCGAAGGGGCTCGCCAATGACGCTGGGAGCCGAGCTGGAACAACGGTTATGCGGCTGGCTGACCACGCAGGTGCCCGGCGCCGACGACGTCCGCCTGGAGGGCATCGACCGGGTGAGCTTCGGGCACTCGGCCGAGATGATGACCCTGGGCATGGTCACCCGGCGCGGCGGTCGGGACGACCGCCAGGACGTCGTGTTGAGGCTGCGCCCCCGGCCGCCCGCGCTGCTGGAGCCCTACGACCTTGCCCGCCAGTTCACCATCCTGCGGGCCCTGGCCGATACGCCGGTGCGGGTCCCCCGGGCGTTGTGGCTCGAGTCGACCGGCGACATCCTCGGCAGGCCGTTCTTCGTGATGGTGCGGGTCGGCGGCGACGTCTACGAGATGGAACCGCCGGCCGACGCCGCCGAGCAGACGGTGGTGCGGATGTGTCAGAGCCTGGTCGAACAGCTGGCCGCGATTCACGCCGTCGACCTGGGCAGGACCGGCCTGTACAACCTCGACGACGGCGCCGACCACCTCGACCGCGAACTCGGGCACTGGGCCGCGGAGATGAACCGGGTCAAGCGCGGCCGCCTGCCCGCCCTGGAGCGGCTGCACCGGGAACTGGTCGCCGGCAAGCCGGCGCCGTGCCCCACGGTCACGCTGGTGCACGGCGACGCCAAACCGGGCAACTTCGCCTTCGCCGGCGGCGAGGTCAGCGCGGTCTTCGATTGGGAGATGACGACGGTCGGCGACCCGCTCACCGACATCGGCTGGCTGGAGATGCTGTGGATGCAGCCGGTCGGGCTCAACAGCCACCCCGCGGCCCTGTCCATCGATGCCCTGCTTGCGCATTACGAGTCGGCCAGCGGAATCACGGTCACGAACCGGGCCTGGTACCGGGCGTTCAACGCCTTCAAGATGGCCGTCATCTGCCTCATCGGCGCGATGCTGGTCGAGGAAGGCCACAGCGACGATCAGAAACTCGTGCTGGCCGCCTACGGCACCTCGCTGCTGACCGGCGCCGGGCTCACCGAACTCGGAATCGCCGAATCCCTCGACGACGGGCCGGTACTGCCGCGCGAGGAACGCATCCAGCAGGTGCTGGGGCAGTCGGGCTGATCAGGCGCTACGGCCGGTACCCATCAGGCCGCTCCAGGTCAGCGTGACGCGGGTACCCTGCGGCGTGCGATCGATTGCGACGTCGTCGGCCAGCGCTTCCATCAGCGGGATGCCGCGGCCGCGCATCTGCTGCTGGTACCGGACCGGCTTCTTCTGCCGCCAGCGGCCGCGGTCGTCGATGATCACCGCCAGGGTGTCCGAATCGCGGTCGTAGGCCGCTCGCACGTCGACCGTCCCGCGGTCCGCGGCGTCGACGTAGGCGAATTCCGCGGCGTTGGCGATCGCCTCGTTCACCGCAAGCAGCAGGTCGTTGAAGCGGTCGTCGTCAAGGGAGAAGTACCGTCCGAGCCACACCCCAAACTCGGCACGGGTCCGCGCAGCGTTGCGCGCGTCGGCGGCCACTCGCGTCCGCACGAAGCGGGATCGATCATCGATGTTCGATACGTTCTGCGGCTGATCAGAGCGTCCCATCGTCTCCGGTTGCGTCCCCACCCTGTCGAGGCTCACTCACCGCTGATACCGCTCAGCGCACCGTCAAGGCTGCTGTAGAGCGAGAGCACGCTGTCGATTCCCATGAGTTTGATCGGCCGGCTGGTGGCCGAGCCGTTGGCAACCACCGCGAACTGCGTCGGCGGCTCAACATCCGACTGCGCGGTCACCAGGACGGTCATCCCGGCCGAGGCCAGGAAACCGACTTTGGAGAGATCAACGATCAGCGCCGCGGGCTTGGTGGCCAGCGCGGTCTGGATGGCATCGGCCAGCAGCGGCGAGCTGAGCATGTCGACTTCGCCGGAGACGGTCAGCACGACTGCCTGATCTACCTGGTGTTTGCCCACTTCAAAAGCGGTTGGATCGACGACTTCGCCGGATTGTTCGCCCATGGTCTTTCACTCACATTCGGTCCCGTGCGGGACACCGCTAGCTTTCGAAAATAGCAACTGCCATACCGAGGGCTGTGGATTCAACCCGTCGGGAACACGCTTTGCCTACGGAGGAAACGCACCCCGTCGATCTGCGCTACCAAATGCAGATACAGCTACAAGTGTTTAGCCAATGGTAGGACACGCGGCGTACCACGCTCAAAACGCTGAACGATTTCGGGCGCCGCGACGTAGTCCGGATGTGCGTGACGGCCGGCGCAGAAGTTGCACGGGGCATCGGCCCGTGCGTGAATTGCTTCCACCGGTTTCGTTCCCAGCCGGCACGGTGTGGCCTGCACAAACGGGAAGGACGGTGGGCCGTGGAACCCGGTGATCGCGGCGTCGGACAACACGGTGACGAGCGGCCCGACGACCCCGCGGAGCCCGCGCCCCCGCCGCCGCAGTTCGGCGCGCTGAATCGGCGACGCGCGCTACTGGGCATGGGCGCGGTAGCCGGAGTCGCGGCGGTCGACGTGGGCGGCTTCGCCTATGCCGGCGGCAGGTTGCGCCCCGGCGCGCTGACCCCGCCCCGGTTCACGGATCGCTTCGAGCACGTGTACGGCCGTCATGACGGCTTCCGGCGAAACCACGCCAAGGGCCTGAGCGCCACCGGAACGTTCGTCAGCAGTGGAGCGGCCGCGGCGATCTGCCGGGCCGCGGTCTTCCGGCGCGGGAGCGTTCCGCTGATCGGCCGGTTCTCGCTGTCCGGCGGGCTGCCCGACCAGCCCGACAAGCTCGACACCGTGCGCGGGCTGGGGCTGCTGTTCGACGGGCCCGACGGTCGGCAGTGGCGCACCGCGATGATCAACATTCCGGTCTTTCCGGACAGCACACCCCAGGGGTTCTACGACCGGTTGCTCGCATCCAAGCCGATGCCGGGCACGGGCAAGCCCGACCCGCAGCAGATGGCGGCCTTCCTGCAGCGCCATCCCGAGACCGCCGCGGCCATGCGCATCATCAAGCAGGCACCGCCGAGCGCGGGATTCGCCGACAGCGCTTTCCACGGGCTGAACGCCTTCCGGTTCACCAACGGTGTGGGCGCGACGGTGCCGGTGCGCTGGTCCGCGATTCCGCAGCAAGGCCCCGATGTCACGGCGCCCGCACCGGCCAAGGACTACCTGTTCGACGCCGTGATCCGCACGCTGGCGCACACGCCGCTGAGCTGGCAGTTGGTGCTCACGATCGGTGAGCCGGGCGATCCGACCCACGACGCCACCAAACCCTGGCCGGCGACACGACGCACCGTCGACGCGGGCACCATCACCATCTCCGCGGTCCAGACGGAGGAGGCCGGCAACGCGCGTGACATCAACTTCGATCCCCTGGTGCTGCCCGACGGCATCACGGCCTCCGACGACCCGCTGCTCGCGGCGCGGTCGGCGGTGTACGCCCGTTCGTTCACGCGTCGCGCCCAGGAGCCCAAAACGGCCAGCGCGGTCGACGTCGAAGCGGTCCTGCAATGACGCCGGCGCCCGTCGCGACGCGGTTCACCCTGCCGTCGCGTGTTCTGCACTGGCTGATGGCACCGATGGTCATCACGCAGCTATTGATCGGCGTGACCATGGTCGCCGCGCTGAGCTACTACCCGTTGCTGCTGGCCATCCACCGGCCCCTGGGCCTGCTGATCCTCGCCTTCGCCCTGGTCCGGCTGGGGAACCGGCTCAGACACCGGCCACCGGCGTTCCTGGCCACCATGAGCAAAACCGAACGCCGCATCGCGACGTGGTCGGAGTACCTGCTCTATGGCCTGCTGCTGGTGCAGCCCGTGACGGGGTGGGCCATGCTGTCGGCGGCGCGGTTCCCGATCACCCTTTTCGGGCCGCTCGCGCTGCCCGGCATCGCGCCGCACAGCATCGACGTTTTCGCGCTGCTCCGGGAGTGCCACGGCGCCCTCGCGCTCTTGCTGTTCCTCGCGTTTACCGCCCATATGACGGCGGTACTCTTCCACACGCTCGTCTTGCGTGACCGGCTCCTGGACCGCATGGCGCTGTGGCGAACCAAGGCCGGCGCCGGGCAGCCAGACCGGGGCTGAGACCGAAATCGCAGTCCGCCGACCTGCCTGCTCGGGCTCGAAGTGGCCGAATATGATCGGCACGATTCAGACTTGAGCGCGCGGGCACGGGCCGGGCGTGCGTGCCCGTGAGGGCCATGAGGAACCGGGAGAGTTCAATGTCGAACCAGCAGCAAGCGGAACGGATGACGTCGGGCAAGGGATTCATCGCAGCCCTCGACCAAAGCGGCGGTTCGACGCCCAAGGCGCTGCGCCTCTACGGCATCGAGGACAACGCCTACTCCTCCGAGAAGGAGATGTTCGACCTCATTCACCAGATGCGTTCGCGGATCATCACGTCCCCGGCGTTCACCGGCGACCGTGTGCTGGCGGCGATCCTGTTCGAGCAGACCATGGACCGTGAGATCGCGGGCAAGCCGTCGACCACCTACCTGTGGGAGACCAAGGGCGTGGTGCCGTTCCTCAAGATCGACAAGGGCCTGGCCGACGCGTCCGACGACGTTCAGCTGATGAAGCCCATCCCCGGCCTCGACGAGCTGCTGGACCGGGCCGCCGGCCTGGGTGTCTTCGGCACCAAGGAGCGGTCGGTGATCGGCGGCGCCAACCCCAAAGGCATCGCGGCCGTCGTCGCCCAGCAATTCGAGCTGGGCCACCAGGTGCTCTCGCACGGTCTGGTGCCCATCATCGAGCCCGAGGTCACCATCTCGATTTCGGATAAGGCCGAGGCCGAGGGCATCCTGCGCGACGAGATCACCCAGCAGCTCGACGCCGTCCCCGAGGGCCGGCGCGTCATGCTCAAGCTGAGCCTGCCCACCGAGGTCAACTTCTACCGTCCCCTGATCGAGCACCCGAAGGTGATGCGGGTGGTCGCCCTTTCCGGCGGCTACTCCCGCGAGGAGGCCAACGACCTGCTGGCGAAGAACACCGGGTTGATCGCAAGCTTCAGCCGGGCGCTGACCGAGGGCCTGACCGCCGACCAGTCCGACGAGCAGTTCAACGCCACCCTGGACAAGGCCATCCAGTCGATCTACGACGCGTCCGTCGCCGGCTGAGCTAGTAGCGGTGCTGGGCCATGCGCGGTGGCCCGGCGTCGCCGTCGCCTTCGTCGGACACCAGAGCCGGCACCGTCTCGCTGGTCACCAGGCCCTCGTGTTGGGTCAATTCGTCGATGATGGCGAACGATTCGGCGATGTTGGCCGGGGTGTCGATCACGATGGTGACGACGGGCACCCGGCGGGTCAGCGAGAACAGGGCGTCACCGTGGGGCGGGTGGTCGCCGTGAAAACCCCAGACCCCGCGCAGCACCGTCGCGCCGTCCGCGGTCTTGGCCTGGCGCAGCCGCTGGACGATCGCGCGGTGGATCGGCACACCGCCGTGGTGGGCCGACTCGGAGGTGTAGATCGTCAGCTGCTGGAACAGCCGCAAACCCCGCTCGTCGACGCCGGGCAGGGCGTGCGGCCGCTCCAGGAACTCGCCGTCGCGTTTGCACACCCGAACCCGCTCGAGGGTGAACAGGGGCCTGCGCAGCAGCTCGCCGAGCTCCGGGAGCACGCGACCGATCCGCTCACCGGATCCGACGACGACGATCATCATCGGGACGTCGGCATTGCGCCCAAAGAAGTTGGCGCGCTGGCGTTCTCCGTGCGCGACGCCGTCCACTCCGAGCAGCACCGTGGCGCCGGCGAGGCCGCGCCGGTGCATCAGGTCGCAGAGGGCGATGTAGACGGGTGAGCCGTTGACGCGTTGCTTGCGGCCGACGTAGATCGTCAGCTTGACGGCGTCGCGCAGATCTTCGGGCAGCTGCGGCGTCCCGATGTGCTCATGGAGCAGCCGGGCGCGCTCCAGTGTGACCAGGCCGCGCTGCTTGACGGACAGCACCGAGTCGAGCAGGGCCTCGATCTTCGCTCGCGTGTCGACCGCGATGATCGCCACCGGCGGGTCCTCCGACAACGTCAGGGACTCGTCGGTGCGCAGGTAGTGACCGGTGCCGAACCCGCCGATGCCGCGCAGCAGGACGCCGCACGCGATGCGCTGCTGTGCGTACAAGCCGAGCAGGACATCGGAGACAAAGCTGTCCCCGGTCCGCCTACGCTCGGCCAAGTAGGTGGTGAGCTTCAGGCAATCGTCCATCGCCGCTCCCGTCGCCTCTCGGCGAGCCTACCCGCTCGCAGACACCAAGCGCCGCAGCGGTGTTCGCTCACGGTCGGCGCAACCGCTCAGCTTCCGGTGAGGGCTGCCACGATCAGCCGGGTGGTCCGTTCGGCTCGCCGGCGTGAATAGGACTGTGCGCCGGACAGGATCGGGTACACCACCCCGCCCACGATCGCGTCCGCCGCCGACTCGGCGGTGGCCTCGTCGATGCCGTCGACCAGCAGCCGGGCCCGCACCCTCTCATGTAGGGGCGCACTGAATCCGGCGCGCAGTTTGACCGCGGTGTCCTCGTGTTCCATGCAGGCGACGGTCAGCGTGCGCAGCATGGCCGAACCCCGCGGCGTCGTCAGGCTGGCGAACAGCTTGCCCACCCAGCCGACCAGGTCGGTGCTGAGGTTGTCGCCGTGGTTGACCTTCGAGAGCAGCTTGTCGGCGTCTTCGAGCATGACGTCGGCTACCAGCGCGGGGCGCGTGGGCCACCAGCGATAGATGGTTTGTTTGCCCACGCCGGCGCGCGCGGCGACCGCCTCGATGGTCAGCCCGTCGAATCCCCGCTCGAGCAGCAGTTCGCGCGTCGCGGTGACGATCGCCGTGCGAGACTTCTCGCTGCGCCTCCTCGGCGAGCTCTGCTGCGCGTTCACCCCGCTCAGATCGGTTGGCATCGGGTGGTCCTCGCTTCTGCGAACTCAGATCGAAAGCCGCGAGCCGGGGATCGGGCGCGCTTTACATATCCTGACTCGCGCCGGTACTCTTCCACAAGACGAGACGGTCCGTCTTGTGACGAAAGGATAGCACTTCGTGCGGCCCACGCCAGTTATCTCTCGGCCGTCCTCGTGACCCTGGGACTGAGTCCGGAGCAGCAGGAGCTCAGCGACGCGGTGGCGCAGTTCGCCGCCCGCAATGCTCCCATTGCCACGACGCGGGAGCACTTCGACGACCTCGCGGCCGGTCGCGTACCCGGCTGGTGGGATGCCCTGGTCGCCAACGGTTTCCACGCCGTGCACCTGCCCGAAGATCTCGGTGGTCAGGGCGGAGGGCCGATCGACGCGGCGTGCGTCCTGGAATCGGCGGGCAAGTCTCTGCTGCCCGGACCGCTGCTGCCGACGGTGACCACCGGAGCCGTCGCGCTGCTCGCCGAACCGACGCCGCTCGCGGAGTCTTTCCTGCGCGACCTGGCGGGCGGCGCCACCGCGGCGACCGTGCTTCCCGGCGACAACCTCTGTGCACGCGTCGACGGCGGGCGGTGGCTGGTCACTGGCGCCTCGCCGGTCACTCAGGGTGTGTGTGCGGCGCGCACAATCCTGGTCGGCGCCCAGAGCGATGACGGCGACGTCGTCTGGCTGCTGGTGGACCCCGAAAATCCTGCGGCCACAGTGGAACCCGTGTCCGGCACCGACCTCGTCGCCGACGCCGGGATCCTACGGCTCGACGACTACCGAGCGACCGAGACGGAGGTGCTGAGCGGCATCGACCCCGACCGCGCGCGGTGCATCGCCGTGGGTCTGGTGGCCAGCACGATGGCCGGCATCGCGCAGTGGTGCGTCGAGGCGGTCACCGCGCACTTACGCATCCGAGAACAATTCGGCAAGGTGATCGGGACGTTCCAGGCCTTGCAACACAACGCCGCCATGCTGTTGGTCAACAGCGAGCTGGCCACCGCGGCGGCCTGGGACGCGGTCCGCGCCGTCGACGAATCGCTCGACCAGCACCGCCTCGCGGCGGCCGGGGCGGCGACCATCGCGGTCTCGCCGATCCCGGACCTGGTGCTCGACGCCCTGACGATGCTCGGGGCCATCGGTTTCACCTGGGAACACGACGTGCACCTGTACTGGCGACGGGCCATCAGCCTGGCGGGATGGATAGGTCCGGCGAATCGCTGGGCGCGGCGGCTGGGGGAGCTCGCGTGCACGCAGACGCGCGACATGTCGGTGAATCTCGGCGACGCGGAATCAGAATTTCGCTCCTGGGTCGCCGAGACGCTGGACGCGGCAATGCAATTGCGCAACGACAAGCCCGCACCGCACGGCGACTACGCCGACCAGGCCTCCGGGCCGCAACGCACGTTGATCGCCGACGCCGGTCTCATGGCGCCGCACTGGCCGGCGCCATGGGGTGTGGATGCGGGCCCGTTGAAACAGCTCATCATCGACGAGGAGTTCGCCAAGCGGCCCGGGCTGGTTCGGCCGTCGCTGAACATCGCCGAGTGGATCCTGCCCTCGGTAATGGCCGCCGCGCCAAAAGACCTGCAGGAAAAGCTGATCCCGCCGACTCAACGAGGCGAGATTCATTGGTGCCAGCTGTTCAGCGAGCCGGGCGCCGGCTCCGACCTCGCGTCGCTGACCACCCGGGCGACCAAGGTGGACGGCGGCTGGCGGATCAACGGTCACAAGATCTGGACGTCGTTGGCGCAGTACGCCGACCTGGGTGCCCTGCTGGCGCGCACCGACCCCGAAGCCGCCAAGCACCGCGGCATCGGTTACTTCATCCTCGACATGCGATCGCCCGGCATCGAAATCCAGCCGATCAAGACGGCCACCGGACAGGCCCACTTCAACGAAGTGTTCCTCAACGACGTCTTCGTCCCCGACGAGATGCTGCTGGGCGGCGCCACCGACGGCTGGAGCCTCGCGATCGCCACGATGGCCGAAGAGCGTTCCGCCATCAGCGGATACGTCAAGTTCGACCGCGCCATCGCGCTCCGCCGGCTCGCCGCCCAACCTGGACCGGACCGTGACGACGCCTTGCGCGAGCTCGGCGAGCTCGATGCCTACACCAACGCCATCAGGGCGCTCGGGGTGCGGGAAACCATTCGGCTGCTCGACGGGCAGGCGTCGGGTCCGGCGTCCAGCATCGCCAAGGTCGCGATGAACGTGCTGCTGCGGCGGACCTTCCAGGCCACACTGCAGTTGACCGGACAGGTTGCGATGGTCGACGACCCGGACGCCGCGGTCGTGGAACCCTACCTGCACCTGCCGGCCGAGCTGATCGGCGGCGGGACCAGGGAGATCCAGCTCAACATCATCGCGCAGATGATTCTCGGTCTGCCCCGGAAATAAGGTCACAGCATGGGATTACGCGGAGAAGCCGCGATCGTCGGATACGTCGAACTGCCGCCGGAACGCATGACCAAGGCGTCACCCGCGCCGTTCGCCATCGAACAGTGGGCGGAACTCGGCGCCGCCGCCCTGGACGATGCGGGCCTGCCCTTCGAGATCGTCAACGGGATCGTCGCGTCACACCTGGCCGAGTCGGAGATCTTCGTCCCCTCCACGATCGCCGAATACCTGGGCGTGGGAGCGAGATTCGCCGAGCACGTCGACCTCGGCGGGGCCAGCGCCGCCGCCATGGTGTGGCGGGCGGCCGCCGCCGTCGAACTCGGCATCTGCGATGCGGTGCTGTGTGCGCTGCCCGCCCGCTACATCACCCCGATGTCGCCGAAGAAGCCAAGATCGCTGGGCGACGCGTTGTACTTCGGTTCGTCGAGCAACCAATACGGCTCTCCGCAAGCCGAATTCGAAATTCCGTACGGCAACCTCGGCCAGAACGGCCCCTACGGCCAGGTGGCCCAGCGGTACGCGGCGGTCTACGGTTACGACGAGCGGGCGATGGCCAAGCTGGTCGTCGACACCCGGGTCAACGCCAACCACACCGACGGCGCGATCTGGAAGGACAAGCCGCTCACCGTCGACGACGTGCTCGCCAGCCCGGTGATCGCCGACCCGCTGCACATGCTGGAGATCGTCATGCCGTGCGTCGGGGGCGCGGCGGTCGTCGTCGCAAGCGCGGACGTCGCCAAGCGGTCGCGCAATCGTCCGGTGTGGGTCAAGGGATTCGGTGAGCACGTGCCGTTCAAGACCCCGACGTATGCCGAGGATCTGCTCAACACCCCGATCGCCGCCGCGGCCGACACCGCATTCGCGATGACCGATCTGAGCCGTGACCAGATGGACATGGTGTCGATCTATGACTGCTACACCATCACTGTGCTGCTCTCGCTGGAGGACGCCGGCTTCTGCGCGAAGGGCAAGGGCATGGAATTCGTCGCCAACCATGACCTGACCTTCCGCGGCGACTTCCCCCTGAACACCGCCGGCGGGCAATTGGGTTTCGGCCAAGCGGGTTTGGCGGGCGGGATGCACCACGTCTGCGACGCCACCCGCCAGATCATGGGCCGCGCGGGTGCCGCGCAGATCACCGACTGCAACCGGGCCTTCGTGTCCGGCAACGGCGGCATCCTGTCCGAGCAGACCACCCTGATTCTGCAAGGGGACTGAGGCGATGAATTTCGAACGACCGATGCACGTCAAAACACCGACCAGCGCACCCTTTTGGGATGCGCTGGTACAGCATCGCATCGTCATTCAGTACTCGCCGTCGCTGCAGGCCTACGTGTTCTACCCGCGGGTGCGCGCGCCGCGCACACTGGCCGACGACCTGGAATGGCGCGAAATCTCCGGGATGGGGACCCTGTACTCCTACACGGTGGCCCATCGGCCGGTCAGTCCGCATTTCGCCGACGCCGTGCCCCAGCTGCTCGCCATCGTCGAATGGGACGAGGGCCCAAGGTTTTCCACCGAGATGGTCAACGTCGACCCGGCCCTCCTGAAGGTCGGGATGCGGGTGAAGCCGGTGTTCTGCGACTACCCGGAACACGAGGTCACGCTGCTGCGTTACGAGCCCGCCGACTGACCTAGGTCGAGGACCGCACCACTAGGTGGGCGATGTCGGTCAGCTCGGGAGACGGCGGCGCGGGGTGACCCAGCCGCTCGAAGATCGCGGCAAGCGCGGCGTCGGCGACCGCGGAAGGATCGAATTGCACAGTGGTCAATGGCGGCGTGCTCACCATGCCCATCGGGGTGGCGTCGACGCCCATCACCGCCAGGTCGCCCGGACAGCGCAGCCGCGCTTGATGAATGCCGTACAGGACGAGGCAGGCGATCTCGTCACTTTGCGCGCATACCGCGGTCACCCCGGCGCCCACCCAGCTGGCGACCACGTCGGCGGCGTTGTCCAGGGTGACCTCGTCGACTCGCACGGCGGGAAGGCCGCGCAACTGCGCCGCCCGTGAAACACCCTCGAACCAGTAGTCGCCCAGCGGGCGCCATCTTGCAATCCCGGTGTAGGCGAACGCGATCCGGCGATGGCCCCGCTCGACCAGGTGATCGACCCGCATCTCCCCGACGGACAGATGCGGGTCTTTGAGCGCGGGCAGTGTGCCGATCGCGATATGGGGGATGCCCGCGTTCGTCACCGCTTGCCGGGCGGCCGCACTCAATGGGAACAGGCTCGTGACCGCGACGGGATCCAGATTCTCGATCGCGTCGACCACGAGCTGGTCGTCGTCGGTCTCGAAGATCTGCACCTGAAGGAAACCCTCGCGCGCCAGCGCGGTCGTCATCCGGCTGCCGGCCTGCATCGGCATCTCGCCGACGGCCACGTGCGGCACCACGTAGAGCACTACTCCGCTTTTGCCGCGCGCGAGGTTGCGGGCGGCCAGGTTGGGCCGGTAACCCAGCAATTTGGCCGCGCGGTACACCGCGTCGCGGGTCTCCGGAGAGATGCGGCGGCCCCGGGCGTTGTTGAGCACATAACTGACCGTGGCGGTCGATACGCTGGCCAGTCGGGCCACGTCGGCGGTGGTCGGACGCGCAGCTTTATTGGTGCTCAACTTCCGCTACCTTCCGGGCCCGGTCATGCCCCATGGTGGCACGAGGCGCCGAACGGCATCGCGCCCTACCGCCGCGGGAGTTCGCACCGGACGAAAACTTGGCGAACTAATAGTCCGTACCTGCAGGGGCGCCCGGACATGATCGACCCGTACGGTGCACGTAGCAGCGCCGTTGCTACGGCCCGGATTAAGCGGGATAAGCCGTCATCCATGCCCCGCGTCGACGGTTGACACTGTGACTCACACCATTATCTACTAGTCACTAGCTGTCGATCGAGGAGCGCGGGATGAACAAGGACGATCTGATCCTGATCAGCGTGGACGATCACATCGCCGAGCCGGCCGACATGTTCGACGCGCACGTTCCCGCGACCTTCAAGGACCGCGCCCCGCGGGTGGTCATCGAGCCCGACGGCATCCAGCAGTGGTACTACGGCGAGATCCGTGGACGCAACATGGGACTGAACGCGGTCGCGGGAAAACCGCGCGAGATGTACAACATCGACGCCTCACGCTACGACGAGATGCGGCCGGGCTGCTTCAACGTCGACGAGCGGGTGCGGGACATGAACGCCGGCGGACAGCTGGCGGGGTTGAACTTCCCGAACTTCACCGGCTTCTCCGGCCAGGTCCTCAACCAGGGTCCCGACCGCGACACGAACCTGGTGATGATCAAGGCCTACAACGACTGGCATGTCGACGAATGGTGCGGGGCGTATCCGGGCCGATTCATCCCGTGCGGCATCCTGCCGCTGTTCGACGTGGCCGAGGCCGCCAAGGAGGTCAAACGGCTGGCCGACAAGGGATGTCACGCCGTCACGTTCTCGGAGAACCCAGAGGCGTTGCAAATGCCCAGCATTCACACCAAGTACTGGTACCCGCTGTTGGAGGCAGTTTGTGAAAGCAACACGGTGCTGTGTACCCACGTGGGCTCCGCGTCGCGCTCCCCGCAGGTATCGACTGACGCCCCGCCCAGCGTGCAGATGACCGCCTCGTCGATGATGAGCATGTTCACCTTCACCGAACTGATCTGGGCGCAGTTCTGGGCGGATTTCCCGCAGCTGAAGTTCTCGCTGACCGAGGGCGACGTCGGCTGGATCCCATACTTCCTCTGGCGCGCCGAGCACGTCTACAACCGGCACTCGGGTTGGACGCTGGCATCTTTCCCGCCGGGATACGACGGGCCGACCGACGTCTTCAAGCGGCACTTCTACACCTGCTTCATCAGCGACAAAGTCGGTGTGCAGAACATGAATTGGTTCAACGAAGACATGCTGTGCTGGGAATCCGACTTCCCGCACTCCGACAGCAACTGGCCATTCGCGCCCGAGGACGTCATCGCCACCATGGGCCACCTCGACCACGCCGTCATCGACAAGATCACCCACCAAAATGCCATGGCCGCATACTCATTCGACCCGTTCCGATACATCCCGAAGGAGCATGCGCGAGCCGGCTACCTGCGCGCACAGGCCACCGACGTCGACGTGGTCACCCATGTCGGCCGGCAGGCCAGCCAGCGTGACCGGGACGCGTGGACGCGGATGACGCAGTTCGCCCTGCAGGCGCAGGCTTCGGCGCAGACCCCGGTGACGGCTGAGGTGTCCGGCATCGCCGGGCGCGCCACCACCCTGGGCAACTGAGCGTGGCAGCCGAGGCGCCGTTCGCGCAGTGGCGCGTGCTGGAGTTGTGCAACGGCCTGGCGGCGTCGTACTGCGGCAAGATGTTCGCCGACGCCGGCGCCGACGTGGTGAAAATCGAATCACCACAGGGTGATTCGCTGCGCGGCCGGTCGGCGGGCGGACCGCCAGGGGCGCTGTTCGGCTACCTGGCGGCGGGCAAGAAATCGGTCGTCAGTCATGGCCAGGCCGAGATCACCTCGCTGCTGGCCGGCGCCGACCTCGTGGTCACCGACCTCACCGACGGCTGGACATTGGACGTCATCACCGCGCACACCGCGGCGCCGGCCGTGGTCGTGGCCATCACACCGTTCGGCGCCAACGGCCCCTACGTCGAAAACCAAGTCGTCGCCAACGAATTCATCCTGCAGGCACTGTGCGGATCGATCGCCGGCCGCGGCTGGCCGGACGACGAGCCCGTACAAGCCGGCGGCCGGCTCGGCGAGTGGCTGGCGGGCACCTTCGCGGCCGCGGTCGCCGCGGCGACAACGCGGCATGCCGCCCGCAGCGGCCGCGGCGAGGTCATCGACGTCTCCACGTACGAGGCCATGGCGATCGCCATGGGCGGTCTTTCCGCCATGTCGGCCAGCGTGCTGGGCGCCGATTCACTGTTGCACGAACGCAGCCTGGAGCTGCCCTCGATCGTCCCGACGGCCGATGGCATGGTCGGGTTCTGCACCATCACCGCGCAGCAGTTCCAGGACTTCCTGGTGATGATCGAGCGCGCCGATCTGGTCGATGACGCCGAGCTGGCCTCGTTCGCAGGCCGGGCCGAGCGCCGCGATGAGTTCCTGGGCATGGTCACCGAATGGACGGCGAGCCGAACCACCCAGGAGGTCGTCGATCTCGCGGTGGCATTCCGGATTCCGGTCGCCCCCATCGCGACTCCCGAGATGCTCCCCAAGATCGACCACTTCGTGGAACGCGGCGTCTTCGTCGAATCGCCGGCCGGGGTGCTGGGCCCGCGGGTGCCGTATCGCAGCGATGCGATAAGGACCGCGGCGCCCGCAGAACCGCCGCAACTCGGCGCCGATACCGGGCGCGTGCACTGGCCGGCGCGCCCGGACTCGCCGCGCGGACAGGACGCCGACGCGCTGCCGTTGTCCGACGTCCGGGTCACCGACTTCACCGCCTTCTGGGCCGGGCCGGTCGCCACCCAACTGCTGGGCGCCCTGGGCGCCGACGTGATCAAGATCGAGGGCGTGCGCCGCCCCGACGGCATGCGGTTCTCCGCGGGCCGCCCGCCCGACTGGGACCAATGGTGGGAATGGGGCCCGGTGTTCCTGTGTAGCAACAACAACAAGCGCGACGTCAGCATCGAACTAGGCACCGATGGCGGGCGCAAGCTCGCGCTCGACCTGATCGCCGTGAGCGATCTCGTCGTCGAGAACTTCTCACCCCGGGTGATGGCGAACTTCGGCCTGGAATGGGACGCGGTGCGCGCGGCCAACGCGCGGGCGATCATGGTCCGGATGCCCGCGTTCGGCCTCGACGGCCCGTGGCGCGATCGCGTCGGCTTCGCGCAGACCATGGAACAGGCCACCGGCATGGCGTGGATGACCGGACACGCCGACGGCCCACCGGTGATCCCGCGCGGTGTGTGCGACCCGATCGCCGGTCTGCACGCGGCCTTTGCCGCCGTCGCGGCGCTGGTGATCCGTGACCGCCGGGGCACCGGAATGCAGGTGGAGTCCATCATGGTCGAGGCCGCGCTGAACGTGGCGGCTGAAATGCTGGTCGAGTATTCGCGCAACGGAATCGTGATGCGCCGCAATGGTAACCGCGGCCAGGAAGCCTGCCCCCAGGGGGTTTACCGGTGCCGCGGTGACGACGAATGGGTCGCGCTGGCCGCGATGGACGCCGCCGCCCGCGCGTCGCTGGCCGGCCTCCTCGGACAGCCCGGGCTGGAGGAGTCCGGCTGGGCCGAGCGGGCCGACGACATCGACAAACTCGTCGCCGCCTGGGCCGCAGCACATTCGGTGACCGAGGCCGTCGATGCATTGCGCGCTGCCGGCGTGGCCGCCGCGCGCGTCACCCCGGCCGCGGCGCTGCTGACCGATCCGCAGCTGCGGGCCCGCGGCTTCTGGGAGACGGTCGACCACCCCGTCGCCGGCACATTCCTGTGCACCGGAATGCCTTTCGCGTTCCTCGGCAAGCCACGGCGCTGGATCCGGCGGGTGCCGCCGCTGTACGGCCAGCACACCGATGAGGTGCTGACCCAGGTCCTGGGGCACAGCCGGGACGACCTGGCCGCGCTGCGGCGGTCGGGAACAATCAGCGCCCGGCCGGCGGGCCTGTGACGTGGCCGTCAGCCTGTGCGTGGCGCCGCGGGCCGGCGAGCTGTGTGCACCCGTGCGTTTCCTGTTGCGGCAGGACTCCGTGGTGATGGAGCTGACCGCGCGGCACCGCATCACCAGCGTTGAATGGGACGACGACGAGCACGCCGTCGCGATGGTCGTCGAGATCACCGACCCGCAGACGGCACGGCCGGTGGATGTGCGCATCGATGTCGTGGAATCGGGTTCGGCGGCCGACACCGAGAACACCGACACACACGGCAAGACCATCGGCACCATCACCCGCGATGGGCGGCAATACGACGTCCGCGGCACCTACCTGGGCGTCGTCGCGGATGAAAACTGAAGGGCTGCAGCGGAATGAATTGTCAGTGACGACGGCGAAGCGCACCGCGGCGATCGTCGGAGTACATAACACCCGGCAGGGACGCCGCCTGGACGGTGAAACGTCGCGCGGCCTGGCGATCAAGGCGATCCTCGGCGCGCTCGACGACGCTGGCCTGACCCTCGACGACGTCGACGGCATCAGCGCCAGCCCACACTCGACCTCGTTGATCTACGACCTGAGGATCGGGCCGGCCTGGCAGGGCCTGGCGTTCGGGGTCGGCATGATCACCGAGGCGGTCACCGCCATCGAGCACGGCATGGCCGACGTGGTGGTGCTGGTAGCGGCCCAGGCCGGCGAGTACCGCGACCACGAGGCCACCGCACCGTGGACCCGCCCCGAAAACGAATTCGTCGCCCCCTGGGGCATGTTCACCACCGCCGAATTCGCGCTCATCGCGCGCCGCCACATGCATGTCTATGGCACGACGCGCGAACAACTTTCGATGGTGGCAGCGACCATCCGCAACAACGGCTCACGCAATCCCGAAGCCGTCTACTACGACCGTGGGCCGTTCGCCCCGGAGGACATCACCGCGTCCCGGCCCATCGCCGACCCGTTCCATCTGCTGGATTGCGCCACCACCTCCGAGGGAGGGTGTGCGCTGGTCGTGGCCAACATCGATGCCGTCGACGTTGCGGGCCAACCCATTTACGTGCTGGGCAGTGGCGCGGACTTCCATGGCCCGTCCTACCAGCATCCGCCCGCGTACGACCTTGCCGGGCGGCGCGGGGATCACGTCAACGGTGTGGTGGGCCGGCGCGCCGCCGATTGTGCGTTCAACCACGCCGGACTGCGCCGCGACGACGTCGACGTGCTGGAACTCTACGACCCGTTCTCGTTCGAAATCATCCGGCAACTCGAGGCTTTCGGCTTCTGCGGTGACGGTGAGGGCGGCCCCTTCGTGGCCGACGGTCACATCGCCATCGACGGCAGCCATCCGGTCACCACAGACGGGGGAACCATGTCGTTCAGCCACGCGGGCGCCAATCCGCAGATGATGCAGCGGGCCGTCCGCGCGGTGCAACAGCTGCGCGGACAGGCCGGGGACCTTCAGGTCCCCGGCACCCATGTCGCGTTGTGCAGCAACGGGGGAGCCGGTGCCCTGTTCACGACGGTGCTGATCCTGGGAGACGAACCACGATGACGTCCGATCCGTTGCGGCCCCAGGCCGGGCCCGTCCCCCACGCGAGCAGCCACGTCAGCGGGCCGTTCTGGGAGGGTTGCCGGTCCCACGAGCTGCGCTACCAGCGCTGTGCGGCTTGCGGATCGGCGAACTTCCCCCCGACCGAGCAATGCCGCCAATGCCTTTCGGAGGACATCAGCTGGCAGCAGGGCAGCGGCCGCGGCGAGATCTACAGCTGGACGGTCGTATACCGGCCGGTCACAGCGGAATTCGAGCCGCCCTACGCGCCCGCCATCGTCACCCTGGACGAGGGCTACCAGATGTTGACCAACGTCGTCGGCGTACCACCGGAGGACCTGGACGTCGGCATGCGGGTCCAGGTGGAGTTCCACGCCACCGGGTCCGACGTGACGCTGCCGTACTTCACCGGCGCGGAGACGGACAGCCAGTGAGCCCCAGGACCGCCAACGGTCTGCCGGTCACCGCCTACCTGGTGCTGGGGGTGCTGGCGGCCAACGACGAGCAACTCACCGCCGGCGAGATCAAGATGCGAGCGGAACTGTCGGTCGGGCACTTCTATTGGTCGCCGTCGGTCAGTCACGTGCGGCGCGAACTGACCCGTCTGCTGCAGCGGGGCATGGTCAGCGAGACCGGCGCGCAATCCGGCAAGCGTGCCATCACGCTGTATGAGACCACCGATGCCGGCCTCGACGCGCTGCGCCGCTGGGTCCAGCACTTCCCGGGTCAGGATCAGGTGGTCATCAAGCATCCCGTCATCCTCAAAACCTGGCTGGCCCGCGGGCAGGACCCCGAACACGTCCTCGACACTTTGGACCGGCACCTGGAAGCGACCCGGGCCCGGCTGGACGAGGCATTGTGGTCGCGGCAGCGGTCGGTCGAGCTCGGCATCACCGAAGATCCCGAGCAGCGCTACTCGTTTGCGGTGCTGGACTACGCGATCCGCGGGCTGTACGCGGAGATCTCCAACATCTCCCAACTGCGTGACGAGATCGCCACCGGCACAACCCGGGACCCGGTCAAACGGGTGCGACGGTCGAAGGGGCAGATCCGGCGCCGGGCACCGAGGAGCCCGGCTTAGCCGATGGTGGCGACCCGCCGAACCCGGCTCCGCCCTTGCGATCGCCACGAACCGTGTAGGTAGTGCCCCGTGGTTCGCGCTCCCACAGAACCTCATCCGCCCCGACGTTCGTTCCCTGAGCGATCAACTGGCGCTTGAGCACCTTGTGCGTGGCGGTGCTGGGCAGGTCGGCCGCGATGCGGACGTAGCGTGGGCGGGCCTTGGGGGACAGGTCGGGCTGCGCGTCCAGGAACGCTTCGAATTCGGCGGGCGCAAGGGTGCGGCCGTCGTTGAGGACGATCGCGGCCATCACCTGATCACCGACGTGACCGTCCGCGACGGCGTAGACGGCAATGCGGCTGATCGCACTGTGGCGCAACAGAATCCGCTCGATCGGCGCCGCGGCCAGGTTCTCGCCGTCCACCCGCATCCAGTCCGCGGTACGCCCGGCCAGGTAGATCCAGCCGTCGGCGTCGCGGTACGCCAGGTCCCCGGACCAGTACATGCCGTGGCGCATCCGTTCGGCGTTGGCGTCCGGGTCGTTGTAGTAGCCGGTGAAGAAACCCGAACCCGCGGTGTTGACCAACTCGCCGATCGCTTCGTCGGCATTAATCAGCGCCCCGTCGGCATCGAACCGGGCGACCGCACATTCGGTGACGGTGTCGCTGTTGTAGATCGCGATTCCGTCAATGCCTTTGCCAATCGAGCCTTTGGGGGTGCCTTCTTCGCGGATCACGATGACGGCGTTCTCGGTGGAGCCGAAGCCGTCCTCGACTTGAACACCGAAGCGGCGGGCGAATTCGTCGATGTCCTTGTCGTTGGCCTCGTTGCCGAAGGCCACCCGCAGGGGATTGTCGGCGTCGTCGTCGCGTTCGGCTGTGGCGAGGATGTAGGCGAGCGGCTTGCCGACGTAGTTCATGTAGGTGGCGCCGTGGCGGCGGATGTCGTCGAGGAAACTGCTCGCCGAGAACTTTGCCGGCACCATGGCGGCACCGGAGCACACCGCGGGCGCCCATCCGGCGACGACCGCGTTGGAGTGAAACAGCGGCATCGAGACGTAGCAGGTGTCCTGTTCGGTGAGGGCAAAGCGCTGGACCAGATTGAGTCCGGCGAACGTCGCCATGAGGTGTGATACCTGCACCGCCTTGGGATTTCCGCTCGTCCCCGAGGTGAAGATCATCATGAAGGCGTCCGTTGCGGTGACCTCGCGGTGCGGCTTCAGCTCACCGGCGTCGTCGAGGAACTCGCTCCATTGCGGTGTCGAGGAGTCGAGGATTTGCGTGGCACCGAGGTCCAAGCCGTCCAGCAGCGGCCGGTGTTCGGCGTCGGTGACCACGAACTGGCAGTCCGCGCGCCGGACGTCGGCGGCCAGCGCCTCACCGCGCCGGGTGGTGTTCAGCCCGCACAGGACGTAGCCGCCGAGTCCGGCCGCCGCCATCTGGCTGACCATCTCGGGGGTGTTTCCCAGCAGGGCGCCGATGTGTATCGGACGCTGTGGGTCGGCGGCGGCCAGCAGGGCGGCGGCCCGCGCCGCGGCGCCGGTCAGATACTGACGCCAAGTCCATTGCGCGTCACGGTATTTCACCGCGACCCCGGGATCGGATAATCGCTTGCGCAGCAGCGCCTGAATCGTGTCGTCAGCCATCGGTCGAATTCACCTTCACTCTGCCCGTACTACGAGACGAGACGGTCCGTCTTATGGTAGCGGGCGCCTCGGCGGCGCCAAACCGCACCGGCCTGCCGTGCCGGCGGCCGCATGCTCCGCACCACCTCGTGTTGCGGAAATTCATGCCCATTTCGCCCAGGATTCCCGATCGAGGACCGCGTGTATAGCGGGTGCGTTCACGTCCACGGGCCATCATTGGACCATGTTCTTTGAGTTGCACAGGTCGCTGATCCTGCTGAGGAATCGAGCGCGCGAATATCGTCTCGAAGTCGCACAATCGCGGTCGATGGGCGGATCCGGCCGGCGGCGTCGCCGCGGTCATTCGGCCGCGCCGAATGACAACGACCAAAGCTGATGTTGCGGGGTGCCGTTGGCCACCGAGGCGATCGCCAGCCGGCTGCCTAACCGCCCACCATCATCAAGCCGCCGTCCACGGCCAGCAGTTGACCAGTGATGAAGCCCGAGCCGGGGCCGGCCAGGAACACCAGCATCGGACCGACGTCGCGGGCGGGCTCACCCAACGTGCCGCCGAGCGGGATCATCATCTGCATCTGCTGATCGATCAGGGCAGCGGCGTCCGGACCGAGGAAATCGCGGAGCCGGTCGGCGCCCGCCGTCTGCACCGCCGGGGCGAGGGCGTTGACGGTGATGTTGTCGGAGGCCCAGGCCTTGGCGGCCGATCGGGTCCACGCCTGCACCGCGCCCTTGGTCGCGGCGTAGACCGCCGAGATCGGGCTGCCCATCACGGCCTCGGAAGACCCGAAGTTGATGATGCGACCGCCCTTCGGAGCTTGGTCCTTCATCACCGCGTAGGCGGCCTGGTTGGTGAGGATGGTGGCCTTGATGTTGGTGTCCAACAGGAATGAGATGTCGTCGGCGCCGATGTAGCCGGGGATCCCCGCCTGCCACAGCCCGGCGGCGTTCACCAGCACGTCGAGTCCACCGAGGCGCTGCGCCGCCTCGTGGACCATCGCCGAGACGGCCCCGGCCTCACGCACATCGCACTGCAACCACTCGGCCGCCAGGCCTTGCGGCGGTGGCGTCTGGTGATAGGTCGCGGCGACCCTGGCCCCCGCCTCCGTCAGGACGGAAACGGCGGCCGCGCCGATACCGGTGGCACCGCCGGTGACCAGGATTCGCCGGCCGAGCAGGGGTGACGTCGCGTCTGACATGGCCAAGACGCTACCGCGAGCGTCGAGGCGCCTGCCCGGCTACGTGCGCACCGCGATCGTCGACAGCAGATCGGCGAGCCGGTCGGGCTGATCGACCATGGAAAAGGTCCTGGCCCCCGCGATGACTTCGAGGCGGGCGTTGGGAATGGTTGCCGCCAGCCTCGCCCCGTCTTCCTGCTCGAAGAACACGTCGTCGGCTGACCAGGCGATGAGCGTCGGCTTGTCGAAGTCGTACAGCCGGGCCGCCACCGTCGTCGTCACCTCGGTGCGCATCGAAAGGGTGAACTGCCGCAGGTCTTCGGCGACCGCGGGCAGCGATAGCGCCGGGCGCACCCAGTCCTTGGTGAGCTCATCGATGTTGCTATGCGCCAGGCCATTGAACGCGCGGGCGCGCACGACCGGCGCGCGCACCGCCTGAATCGCGGTGCGGAACAAGGTCTTCGACTTGGCCGCCAGGAGCAGGGGCCGCAGGATCGGCGGCGGAAAGTGTTCGAACGCATCGCAACTCGTGAGCACCAGCGCGCCCAGCCGCTCGCGATGATGCACGGCCACCAGCTGGGTGACGACTCCGCCGGTGTCGTTGCCGACCAGCACCACGTCCCGCAGGTCGAGCGCGGCGAGCACTTCGGCGACCATGCCGGCAACACCGGTGATGGTCTGGTCGGCGCCGCGGCGCAAGGGCTCCGGATGCGCGCCCAACGGCCACGTCGGCGCGATGCAGCGCAGGCCGCGTGCGGCCAGGCGCTCGCTGAGCTGGCGCCACAATTGCCCGCCCATCATGTATCCGTGCACGAAGACCACCGGCCTGCCGTCCTCGGGTCCGGTTGCTTCGTAATGGATGGTTCCGGCACTAATGTCGATCGTCGACATAGCAAACTCCTACTTCAGAGATAGACTTACAAACAGGCTGTCTGTTCGTAAGTTACCAACAGGTTGTATGGAAAGCAAGAGACGGACCCAGGAAGAGCGCTCCGCGGCGACCCGCGACGCGCTGATCTCGGCTGCCCGCAAGCTGTGGGGGCTGCGGGGATACACCGACGTGGGCACACCGGAGATTGCCACCGCCGCCGGGGTCACCCGCGGCGCGATGTATCACCAATTCGCGGGCAAGGCAGCGTTATTCCGCGAGGTCGTCGAGGTCGTCGAGCAGGATGTGATGGCGCGGATGGCCGTCGTGGTGGCCGAATCCGGGGCCACCACACCCACAGAGGCGGTCCGGGCCGCGGTTGACGCGTGGCTCGACGTCTCCGGCGACCCCGAGGTGCGCCAGCTGATCCTGTTGGATGCCCCGAGCGTGCTCGGCTGGGCCGAGTTCCGTGATGTCGCGCAGCGGTACAGCCTCGGCATGACCGAGCAGATGCTCAGCGAGGCCATCCGGGCCGGCGAACTGGTCGAGCAGCCGGTGCGGCCGCTGGCGCACGTGCTGATCGGCGCGCTCGACGAGGCGGCCATGGTCATCGCCACCGCAGACGATCCGCAACGGACCCGTCGAGAAGTCGGCCAGGTGCTGCACCGGCTCATCGGCGCGATGTTCGACGGCCGCTGACGGCCGAAACCCCAAACGTTGATCCGGTCGCTGGCCCGCTGTGGACACCCCGGGCGCTGCTCTCGAGGCTGCTGATTTCCAGGGTGCGCAACCGTCGAGGGATGAGACGATATTCCTCGTGACGGACGGCCGGGGCATACCGGCGGAGAGCGAAAGTACCCAAAGCGAGCTTGACGTATCAATCGACGAGCTGGTCGATCGCGCCGTGTCCGCAATCAACCGCGGTGACTCTACGACTGCGACGGCCTTGGCCGGTCAGCTCCTTGCCATCGACCACGGAAACGCCGACGCCGAGGACTTGCTGTCAGCCGCGCCCGGCGTCGGCGGGGAGATCCGGCGGCTAACGATTCTGTTCGCCGACGTGGTCGATTCAACCGTGTTGTCGACCCTCGTGGAGCCGGAGATTTATCGACTCGTGGTCGGGGGATATCGGGACATCGTTTTGCACGCGGTCGACCGCTATGAGGGACACATCGGTTCCACCAAGGGCGACGGGTTGTTGGCGGTGTTCGGTCACCCGACTGCACATGAGAACGACGTCCAACGCGCGGTTCACGCGGGGCTGGAGATAGCGCGTGGCGTGGACCGGCTCAGCCAACAGACCCAGCGCCGTTTCGGAATCGGAATCGCGGCCCGCGTCGGGGTGCACCGCGGGCTGGTTTACCTGGACACTGCACAGGACGACGTGTACGGGTTGGCGGCGAACTTAGCCGCTCGCCTCTCGGGACTTGCGGCACCTAATTCGATGGTTGTGTCGAATCCGGTTGCGGCGCTTGTGGGTAACGATTTCGAGCTTGAGGAGCGGCCCGCCGCGCCGGTGAAAGGTGTGGCGGGGGTGATCGCTCATCATCGCGTCGTCGGCGAACGTGCTGAGCGGCCGGCGCGGGTGAACGGTCCGCTCGTGGGTCGTGAGCGTGAGTTGGCGCAGCTGCACGCGTGCTGGGAGGAAGCGCGAACCGGCACGTGCACAACCCGCGGCCTGTTCTTCTATGGCGAACCGGGCGTCGGGAAAAGCCGGCTGGCGGCTGAAGCCGCAAATTTGGTCAAGCACTCCGGCGCGGTGGTGCTGGAGCTGTCCGGGTCGCCCTTTCACACCCATGTGGGCTTGCACCCCGTCCGGGCGTTGCTTGAGCGGCGGTGCGGGATATCTCGTCTGACAGATGCACGGGAGCGGCTGGAATTACTCCAGGCCGAAATAACCGCGCGTGGACTAGATCCCAGCGCCGCGGTGCCGGCACTCGCGCCGGTTCTGGCGATCGGACCCGAGCACGGCTACGAGCCGGTCCCAGCCGAGGGCCACAGGCTGGAGGAGTCGATCGCCGCGACGGTGCGCGCATATCTGATCGCCTGCTTGAGCGATGGCCCGGCGCTGCTCGTCGCCGAGGATTTACAGTGGTTCGATCAGTCGACGCTGGAAGTGGTCGGTGCGATGCTCGACGCCGCCGAGGGCCGGCTGCTTGTCGTGCTTACCGGTCGTGACGAAAACTGCTTGCCGACCCAGTGGCAGGTAAAGCGATTCGACTTGGCGCCGTTGACGGACGAGGAGACTGATGAGCTCATCGTCACGCTAGAGCCGACCGTCAGCGACGAGGAGCGTGCAGCGGTGCGAGCACGCTGTGACGGGGTGCCTCTCTACATCGAGCAGGTCGTGGCAGGGCTACGCATGCCGGCGCCGGACGGGATGCTTGTGCCCGATGCGCTGTACGAACCGTTGTTCGCGCGCCTGCGTGCCGGCAAAAACGTCGTGCCGGTGGTAGAGGCCGCCGCAGTCATCGGTCGCCATATCGACCGAACGCTGTTGATTACGGTGGTCGACCTCGACGAGCGTCAGGTCGACGAAGTCATCGACCAGCTGACTGAGGCGCACGTGCTTGAGCGATCTGGTGAGGGCATTTGGCGTTTCCGCCATGAGCTGCTCCGAGAGGTCGCCGGGGAACTAGCCCCTCCCAGCGTGCGGCAGGGGTTACACGCCAAGGTGGCCGACGCCGTGGTGAACGCCATGACCGGTGACCCCGACTGGCCGCTGGTCGCCTCACATTACGAGCAGGGTGGCCGGCACGCCGATGCCGCGTCGGCGTACCAACGGGCGGCGGCCGCTGCCCGTCGCCGGGGCGCTCTCGCTGAAGCCCGGACATACCTGACCAACGCCGTCACGCAGGTTGAGCAATGCCCGCCCGGCCCGGACCGCGACCAGCGCGAGATCGCCCCGCGACTGGAGCGCGGCTACCTTGTCGCCACCGCCGAAGGCGCCCAAAGCCGGGTTGCCGCTTCAGATTTCGAACGCTGCCTACAGCTGGCCGGCACAGACCTGCACGACGATGAACTGTTCGCGACGCTGCTCGCCGTGGGTGCCTACTACCTCTGGCGCTCGGACCTGCGCCGGGCGGATGCGGTGATGATGGCCCTACAAGCGGCCACCGAGCGCGGCCGCCAATGGTTTCGGCCCGCCCTCGGGGGTTCATCGGGCATCGTGGCGTGGCTGCGCGGCGAATTCGATAGCGCTAGACAGTGTTTCGAACAGGCAACGACAGGTCACGCCAAAGATTATGAAGAACGGATACAGGCAATATGGTTCGTCCCGCACGACCCGGTGGCATTGGCGCATGAACACCTGGCTTGGATCCGCCTGGTGCAGGGGGACCTCACGGGTGCTGAGGCGCAACTGAAACGGGCCGTGCACCGGGCAAGCCAGCTGGGCTATCCCCAAAAGCCTTACAACCACCTCTACGCCATTGACATGGAGATCTGGGTTCGCGCCGAAACCGGTCAGTACGACCGCGCCCGCGCACTGGTCCGCGAGATAAACGAAACATCCGACCGATACGGCCTCGACTCTTTGTACTGGCAGCTGCTTGGGGCGACTGAAAAGGCGATGGTCGACGGGCAAGAGGCTATCGCTGCGCGCAATCCCGACCCTGCGTCGTTGTCACCCCACATTGAGGCCATGACCCAGGTAATCGAGATCTGGCAGGCGCTGGGAGCCAGCACGTACCGGCCGTTCTACTGGTGCGTCCTCGGACGCATTTTGGCCGCGGCTATGCAGCCCGTCCAGGCCCGTGCCCGTCTCGATGTGGCGCTGCAATTCGCGGCGGACTCCGGCGTGCGTTTCTACGACGCCGAGCTGCTGCGGGCCCGGGCGCAAACTCACACAGAGCCGGATGCGCGCGCTGACGACCTCGCCGCCGCCCGCGACGTCGCTCGCCGCCAAGGCGCGCGGCTTTTTGAAATCCGGGCAAGCCTCGATGATTTCGTCCTGCGCGGGGAGCCGGCACGAAAGCATCTCGTTGATGCCGTCGCGAAGATACCGAAAGGCAGTCCGCTCCCCGAGCTCGCACGAGCGCGAGCAGTCCTTCAAGTCCTTCAATAGCCCTGTGCACCGGTCTTATTAGCTGCCGACGGGCGGGGTGATCTGACTCAGCGTGTCGCACTAACGCCGTCAGTCGTCGCGAACGTCTGCGACGCCCGCGATGACGCCCTGGATCAGCCGGTCCAGGTGCTCGGCATCGTCGACGGCCGGCTGGCCCGCGACGAAGGTCAGCATGATGCCGTTGATGAACGCGAGCGTGGCGATCGCCTGGTCGTCGACCAACGCCGGATCCGGGGCGCTGCCATCGGGATGCCACTGGGTCACGACGTTGCGCGCCAACGCGTAGAGGCGGTCAGCGGAGTCGTTGAGGGCCGCGGCCAGTTCCGGGTCCCGGCCGGCGAGCAGCGCGAGTTCATAGCGGGCCTTGGCGCGCGTCAGCCATGGTTCGCTGTTCACGTACATGACGATGCGGGCCAGACCCGCGGTACCGGCGAACTGGGTGGCGTTGTCCTCGGCGAGTTCGGCCATCATCGAGAAGTCGGCGACGTCGAGTTCGGCCAGCCGCGTCGCGATGGCGTGCATCAGCGCCTTGCGGGTCCGAAAGTAGAACGACGTGGTGCCGGGGGGCACGCCGGCGTGCTCGTCGACTTTCGGGTGACTGACGCCGTGCACCCCGTTGCCGCCCAGCAGTTCGATCGCGGCGTCGGCGAGCTGACGGCGCCGCTCCGCCGCGTTGTGCTTTCTACGTGCAGCGATACCCCGAGTTTAGAACTGGCCACAGTTCGGTGCGGTGGGCACGCCGTTGAAGCGGGCGGCGATCCATTGCATGGCCGGTTCACCGTCGACCAGCATTGGCAGCGCGTGGTTGATGACGAGCTTGTTGAGGAAGGGCGGCTCTTCGTTGGTGCGGAATTCCACGTCGGCGCCCTGGGCGCACCAGTCGCGGCCCAGCTGATTGGCCGCGGTCCAGGGCACCAGCGGGTCGTAGCGGTTGCTGTCGATCAGCACCGGTGCACTGGGCTTGAAGCGGCCGATCCGCTGCGCATCGAACAGGGTGTTGAACGGCTCCTCGTTGACCAATTTGTAGATGTCTTCGGTGAAGTACGGCTGCAGGTGACGAAACATGAAGTCCAGCAGGGTCTGTCCCACACACTGGCGCGATACCGACTCCAGCATCGCCAGGCCGCGCGGCGTCATCTTGGAGCGGATGGTATCGGCGAACTCCGGGTAGGCGGCCATCACGCTGTTGAGCGCGTATCCGACGACACCGACCAGGACGCTGCCGTCGGCGTAGGGGAACAGCTCTTTGAGGTCGGCCGGCGGCGCCCCGGCGTAAGTGCCCACGATATGAAGGTCGGGGGCATACTGCGAGGCGAGTTCGGCGGCCGACGCCGAAGCGCCACCCCCCTGTGAGTAGCCCCAAAAGGCCACCGGCCCATGCGGATCCAACGACGTTCCGGGCAGGCGCATGGCGGCGCGGGCGGCATCGAGCACGGCCTGGCCCTCGGCCACCCGGCCCACGTAGGTGTGCATCGACGGGGTGCCCAGGCCCTGATAATCGGTCATCACGATGGCAAAGCCACGGGCGACCATGGTGGCGACGAAGAGCTCCTCGTAGTTGAACATGATGTCCCAGCCACCCGAATAGTGGATGCCCTGGTTGAACATTCGCGACGGGGCGCACTGATTGCCCTGGCCCTGGGTGCCAGGCGCGTAGCTGATCAACGGCCGAGGTCCACCGCCGGGCCAGTCGTTGTAGGGCTCGAAGTAGGTGCCGGTGACCGCGATCGGGTTGCCCCGGGTATCGGTGCTGCGGTACATGATCCGAGTGCCGGTGGCCATGATCGCGCCCAACTGGCCGGAGGGCTCCAGCACCAGCCGCGACGGCTCGGTGCGGATCAGGTCGCCGGGCTGGCCGGGCGGCAGGGGATCCGGCGGCAGGTAGAAGTCCGCATACTGCGGTTCGTCCCCGCCGTCGGCCCGCGCATTTGCGACCCCCACGAGTGCGGAAACAGTCATCAGCAGTGCTGCGAGAACTCCCCCGGCCCGACGCATTACGGAACGGTAACAATCGCGGGGTCGCCAGCGGAAGAGCAATCTCTAAATTTTTAGAGATTGGTTTTGAACCTACCGCTGTTTCTGGCTGAAGAATTGCCAGATGGCGTCCGTGGCGTCCAGGGCCGTCGTCGGCGCCGGAATAGGCCGGGGCGACGCCGAAATCGGTTGACTAGCCGGGCGCTACGGCGTCTTGAGGAACACGTCGTTGAGCGTGACGGTACGAAGGTTCCGGTCACGGATGATGTCGATGAGTTGCGGATAGACATGCGTCACCGGCAGATGATTGAGGTGCCCGATCACGATGGACTGCGGTGTGAAGTACTGATCGGCCATCTGCACGATGTACTCCTCGGTGATCAAGGTCGAGTCCGACAGCGATCCCGACCACAAAGTCGGGACCTTGTAACCGAGGTCGGCGGCCACCGCGTCGACGGCGGCGTTGCGCTTCGCGTACGGCGGCCGCCAATACGGTTTCGCGCCGATCCCGTACTTGTTCTTCAGAAACACATCATTGCGTGAGAGCTGTTCGGCGACTTGCTCTTTCGACAGCGTGGTCATGTCCGGGTGTGACCAGGTGTGGTTGCCGAGCTGAATTTGCCCGCTGTCCACCAACGGCCGCAGCATGTCCAGGTTCTCGGTCCACGAGTCGTAGATCCCGTTGACGAAATAGGTCAGCCGGATGTCGGTGTCCTTGGCGAACTGCGTATAGGCCCGCACCACCTCGCTGTTGACGCCGTCGTCGACGGTCAGCGCGAGCAGATCGCCGTCGCCGGGGATCTTCATCAGGGCACCGCCGCCGGGCAGCGGGATGCGGGCGCTCGGTGGCGGGGGCGGCAGCAGGGCCTGCGGGGCGGTCGGGCCGGAGGTCGGTATGTCGGCCGCCGGGGTTTGGGCGAACGTGCGGGGCTGCGGATCGACGATGAGCCGGGCCGCGCCCACGCCGGCCACGACCGACGCGGCAAGCGATCCGAGGAATTGACGACGGTTCATAGCTGACAAGCGAGGGCGTCGAACAAATCATCACGCGATAGCAGAAATGGCGAATTCGGCCCGGGTATTCGCCCATTTATTGTGGCGTGCTGCGCAACTAGCGGGTCCGCATGGGAACCGCCGTGGGTGCAAAACATCGATGCCACAGCAGCGAACCGTACCATTCGCGCTGCCCATATGTCGGCTGCGTTACGGGAGGGTCAGCTGTGAATTTCGCCGACTCCGGTTATCGTCGGTGAACGCGAGCCGACCAGGGGAAATTAACGCGGTTCGCCGGCGGCCCGTTGCGGCAGCTGGACCGGTTCGGTATCGGGCGTACCGAGCGTCGAGGCCAGCCAGGGTAGCGCCGTGGCAAACGCCTCGGCGGCGAACGGCCAGTCGTGTTTGCCCGGCTGGGCGACCACCGCGCAGGCGATGCCGTTGGTGGCGCCGACGGCGCACAGCGAGTTCGCCGCGACGTCCTGGCCCTCGGGGTTGGCGGCGGGGTCGCTGCTGGACGCGATCAGGGCCGGATTGCCCTCCTGCGCGACGTTGTGCGCCCCGTCCGAGCCGGGCACGTCGAACCAACCCGACAGGCCGTCGTAATGGCCGTGCTTCGTCATGACGGTGACCGGGTCGAAGGCGGCCCAGGCGTCGTGATTGCCGCCGAACAACCGGGCGATGGTTTGATCCTTGGAGCCGCCGTTGGGCCCGCGGTCACCCGCGATGTCCACGAACGCGCTGAACAGCTCGGGGTGCATGACGGCCAGGGTCACGGCGCAGGTCCCGCCCATCGACCATCCGGCGACGCCCCAGTTGGCCCGGTCGGCGCTGACGCCGAAGTTCGACACCATGAAGGGCTCGATGTCCTTCGTCAGATGGTCGGCGGCGTTGCCGCGGGTGCCGTTGACGCACTCGGTGTCGTTGTCGAAGGAACCGGTCGGATCGACGAACACCAGCACCGGGGAGAAGCCGTGGTGTGCGGCGGCGAAGTTGTCGATCGCGGTGAACGCGCCGCCGGGGCCCAGCCAGTCGGCCGGGGTGTTGAAAGCGGAGCTGATCATCATGACCGCCGGCAGCCGAGGCGGCGGATTGGTGTTGAACCATGCGGGCGGCAGGTAGACCAATTCCCGGCGGTGCGCGAAGTGCGAACCGTTGTCGTCGATGTCCACCGGTACCACCACGCCCTTGGTCGGCTTGGTCCCGGCGACCTGCATCTCGGTCACCCGCAGCCGGTCGATCTGGTCGGGCAGCGGCACGGACGTCAGCTGATTCCACGCGGCGAGCGCGGTGGGGAAGTAACCCACCCAGCCGTTCAGCGCCATGCCCGCGCACAGAACACACAGCGGTATCGCCAGCACCGCAATCCCGCGTCGCCACCAGCGGATCCCACGCCACCCAACCAGGAGGACCGCGGCGGCCAGGCCGCTCATCGCGATCCAGAGCCACAGCGTCGTCGGTGCCGGGTCGCCGGCGACCCCGAGCGAGGTGATGTACCACCGGGCCAGCAGGGTCACCGCGACGGCCGCGATCAGCGCGACCGGCAGCACCCGCTTGAGCCAGCTTCGTGTGCGCCATTGAATCGCGACGAGCAGCACGAGCAGCGCCAGGCCCTGCACGGCCGGCGGAAACCAGCCGTGCAACAGGGACAGTTGTCCGAAGAACTGCTCCAACGGTCGTGACCTTTGCTAGATCGATCGCTGCGGGCGGGTGAGGTGAGTATCGAAGGGCCGGTCGGGGTCACCGAAGGCGCGGCCGGACCAACTATCCCATATGAACGTGGCCCGTCAGCCGACCGTTTCTGCGTGTGGGCCGACCAGATGTGCGTGGTCCCGGGTCCACCGCTCATGCGCCGCCGATGACGCTGGTGAACGAGCGCAGTCGCAGGCTGTTACCAACGACGAGAAGGCTGGAGGCTGCCATCGCGGCGCCGGCGAACATCGGGTTGAGCATGCCGTTCGCCGCCAGGGGGATCGCGGCAAGGTTGTATCCGAAGGCCCACAGCAGGTTGGTCTTGATGGTGGCCAGGGTTCGCCGGGACAGCCGGATCGCGTCGACGGCGGCACGCAGGTCGCCTCGGATCACCGTGAGGTCGGCGGCCTGGATTGCGACGTCGGTGCCGGTGCCCATGGCCAGGCCCAGGTCGGCGGCCGCCAGCGCCGCGGCGTCGTTGACGCCGTCACCGACCATGGCGACCGCCTTGCCCTCGGATTGCAGGCGTTTGACGGCGGCGACCTTGTCCGCGGGCGTCGCGTCGGCGATGACCTCCGCGATGCCGAGTTCGCCGGCGATATGGGCGGCGACGCCTGCGTTGTCGCCGGTCAGCAGCACCGGGGTCAGGCCCAGCCCGATGAACTGCCGCACCGCCTCGGCGCTGGAGGGTTTGACGGTGTCGGCGACTACCAGGATGCCCCGGGCCAGACCGTCCCAGCCGACGGCGACGGCGGTCTTGCCCTCGCCCTCGGCGCGGGTTTTGGCCGCCGACAGGTCCGCGTCGAGGCGGATTCCGCAGTCGGTCAGCAGGCTCTCGCGCCCGACGACGACGGCGCGACCGTCGACCGTGCCCCGCACACCCTCGCCGTTCACCCCGGTGAAGTCGGCGGGTGCCGGGAGCGCGCCAAGTTGTGCCGTGGCGGCCCGGGCGATGGCGCGCGCGACCGGATGCTCGGAGGCGTCTTCCAGGGCGCCGGCATAACGCAACAGCGTGGCGCGGTCGGTCCCGGCCGCGACGATCGCGTCGACCAAAGTCATCTTGCCGGTAGTGACGGTGCCGGTCTTGTCCAGCACGATCGTGTCGACGTCGCGGGTCGACTCCAGCACCTCGGGCCCGTTGATGAGCACGCCCAGCTGAGCGGCGCGGCCGGTGCCGACCAGCAGGGCGGTCGGAGTCGCCAGCCCCAGCGCGCACGGGCAGGCGATGATGAGCACCGCGACGCCGGCCGTCAGGGCGGTGGTGAGCGAGTAGCCCGCCGCGAGCCAGCCGGCCAGCGTCGCCACCGCCAGCGCCATGACCACGGGTACGAACACCCCCGAGACGCGGTCGGCGAGGCGCTGCACGCGGGCCTTGCCGGATTGCGCCCGCTCGACGAGCCTGGCCATCTGCGCGAGCTGGGTGTCGTCTCCGACCCCGGTGGCCCGGACCACGAGCCGACCACCCGCGTTGACGGTGGCGCCGGTGACGACGTCACCCTCGCCGACCTCGACCGGGACGGACTCGCCGGTCAGCATGGAGGTGTCCACGGCCGAGGAACCCGCGACGACGATCCCGTCGGTGGCGATCCGTTCGCCGGGGCGCACGACGAACTCGTCGCCGACCGCGAGCCGTTCGATCGGGACGCGGAATTCGCTGCCTTCGCGCAGCACCGCCACGTCCTTAGCGCCCAGCGTCAGCAGCGCGCGCAGCGCGGCGCCGGCCGTGCGCTTGGACCGCCTTTCGAAAAAGCGCCCGGCGAGGACGAACAGGGTCACGCCCGCGGCGACTTCGAAGTAGACGTGGCACGGGGCGCCGTCGCGCCCGACGGTCAGCTCGAAGTGGTGCTGCATGCCCGGCTGGCCCGCCGTCCCGAGAACCAGGGCGTAGACGGACCACAGGAACGCCGCCAGCGTCCCGAGCGAGACCAGGGTGTCCATGGTGGCCACGCCGTGTTTGAGGTTCGTCCAAGCGGCCGCGTGGAACGGCTGGCCGCACCACACGACGACCGGTGTGGTCAGGGCCAGCGAAAGCCAGTGCCAGTAGGGGAATTGCAGGGCGGGGACCATGGCCATGGCGATGACCGGGCCGGCCAGCACGACCGCGGTGACCAGACGCCGGCGCAGCGAGGTCAGTCCGGGGTCGTCCGGCGTCGCCGCGTCCGGCGCGGGCTGCGGCGAGCACTGCGCAAGGGTGGCCCGGTAACCGGCCTTTTCGACCTCGCCGATGAGAATCTGCGCGTCGTAACCGGCGGGGGCCGTCACGGCGGCTTTCTCGGTGGCGTAGTTGACCGTCGCGGCAACGCCGTCGAGCTTGTTCAGTTTCTTCTCGATCCGGGCCGCGCAGGAGGCGCAGGTCATCCCGGTGATCTCCAGCGCGATCCGGGGCGATGCCGGGTAATCGGGGAGGGTGCCCTCGTCGATCTGCCGCGGGGGCGTGCTCATGCGACCAAGACGGCCTCATAGCCGGCCTCGTCGACGGCGCCGAGGACGGCGTCCGCGTCGACGGGCTGTGCACTGGTGACGACGAGCTTGCCCGTGGCGGCGCTGACCGTCACGTGGTCGATGCCCGGGATCTGGGCCACCTCGCTACGGACCGCGGCCTCGCAGTGGCCGCAGCTCATTCCGCTCACCCGATATTCGCTGGTGGGCATGCCGCTCCTTCTCGATCCCCCGGCAGTCTTGACCACACCATTCTGCCTGCTGGGCGGAGCGGCCTATTGCCGCAGGTGCGATCCGCCGCCGATGTACCAGATCAGAAAGCCCTGCTGCAACGTGTGGGATCCCAACATCCCGGATCCGCAGAACTAGACCGGATTACGCTGCCGGTAGCGGAAGGAGACATCATGACCGTCACTGTCGTCGACCGGGGGCCCCGCCAGGTGAGCCGCAGGGTCGAGGTGGCCGCCCCGGCCGCGGAGCTGTTCGCCCTGGTGGCCGATCCACGCCGTCACCACGAGCTGGACGGGTCGGGCACCGTGCGCGACAACATCACCGTGCCGGAACAACTGGTTGAGGGCTCGAAGTTTTCGACGCACATGAAGATGTTCGGGCTTCCGTACCGGATCACCAGCACGATCACCGAACTGACGCAAAACGAACTCATCGAATGGCGCCACCCGTTGGGTCACCGCTGGCGGTGGGAATTCGAGAAGCTGTCGCCGACGCTGACCCAGGTCACCGAGACGTTTGACTACCGCGATGCCGGTGCGCTGAAGAACAAGCTGAACTACTACGAGCGGATGGGCTTCGCAAAGGCGAACGCGACGGGCATCGAAGCGACGCTGAGCAAGCTGCGCGACCGCTACGCGGGGTGATCAGCCCGCCGTCGGATCGGCTGCGTCCCAAGGCATCACGCCGGACACCCAGTGGCTGAGTTCGTTGGCCTGGTCGTTGCGGTGCAGATGGCGTGGCGGTGTTGCGAAGGTGGAGTAGGGCCGGCAGCGGATGACGACGCGGTTCTCGCGTTCGCACATGTCCCGGATGTGCGGGCGGGCCTCGTCGCCGAGTGGTTGGCCGGACATCCGGCCGCCGACGGCCATCATCACGTCGACCGCCAGATCCCGGTCGTGGTCGATGATGGCGTCGGCGTAGACCTGCAGATAGGCGAACGGCCAGCGCTCGTCGAGGACGCACAGGCTCACCTTGGGATCGCGTTCGACGATGCGGGCCTTGCCGCGGCCGGCCATGGTGGAGACCAGCAATTCGCCTGTGTCGGTGGGGATGTAGTACACGATCGACATCGCCGGGCCGTCGTTCCGGCGGCGGTAGCCGAACACGCAGGTGCGATGCGTGCGCACGAACTCGCGCCGTTCGGAGGGCAGCATGTCGCGGTCGGTGGGGGCGGTGAAGGGCTCTGCCGCCAAGGGGAGGAGCATGACGAATGTTCCTTGCTGTCAAGGTTGTTGATCGATCCAATATTTATGGATACAGTGTCTCCGTAATGTACGGGGTTGTCAAGCGGCGGGAGCGCCACGGTGAGTGATGTGAGCGACATCAACCGGCCACAGCGCCGTTCCCGCGGCCGCCCGGCCCTGCCGGTGGACCGCATCCTGGCCGCGGCCGTCGCGATCGTCGACGAGCAGGGGCCCGAGGCACTGTCGATGCGCTCGCTGGCGCAGCGCCTGGAGTCGGGAACGGCGACGCTGTACCGCCACTTCTCCAACCGGTCACAACTGGTCTCCCTGGTGATCGACCACATCCTCGGGGAGGTCGACCTCGACGCGAAAGCGCTCGCCGCATTGCCGTGGCAAGAGGCCTGTACCTTGTTCGCGCAGCACATGTTTGACGCGCTGAGCCGGCACGGCAATGTCGCACCCCTGTTGATCGAATACACCCCGATGGGGCCGAATGCGTTGGCTAACCGTGAGCGCTGCCTGGCGGTCTTGCTGGACAACGGCTTTCCGCCGGCGGTGGCGGCCCACGCGTATGCGACGCTGGCCCGCTACGTCCTGGGCTTTGCGGTACAGCTGTCCGGCGCGGCGGGCGATGGTGAACGAGACGCCGAACTCTCCGCGGCGTTTCACCGTCTGGATCCGTCCCGCTTTCCCGCGACGGTCACCGTCGCCGACGATCTGCCCGTGCCGTTGGCCGACGAATTCACTTTCGGGTTGGGGCTCATCGTCGCGGGCCTCGAGCGGTTGCGGAAGTGAACGCGAGCGCGGCCTGAACCGTGGGTTGGGTGGATGCCCGCGTTTGTGCCCCCGAAAGGACTTCGCCCGATGATCGATCACACCCTTGCTCCAGCGACGGCGCCCACGCTGACCCGGTGGGGCCACCACGTCAGCCGCTACGGCCTGGTGATCGTCCTGGCATGGATCGGAGTTGGCAAGTACGTGAAAATGGAATCCCGCGTGCTGATTCAGCACAGTCCACTGATGAGTTGGGTCTACGACATCTTCAGCTTCACCTTCGTCGCGCGCGCACTCGGAACGATGGAAATCGTTGCCGGCCTTCTCATCGCGCTGCGGCCGCTGTGGCCGCTGGTCTCGGCTGTGGGCAGCGCGCTAGCGGTGGTGATGTTCTTGGGCACGCTGAGTTTTCTGTTCACCACCCCCGGCGTAGTGATGACGTACACCCACGGCCTTCCGGTGCTCTCGGCGCTGCCGGGCCAATTTCTGCTCAAGGATCTGGTCTTGCTCGGCGTCGCATTGTGGACGTTGGGCGATTCACTGACGGCCGTCGGCAAAGAGCGTTCCCCGCAGTAGTCCCTTGGCCGAATCGAGCGTCGCGGCGTAAGCATTCGGGTGCAGGCTGGCCGCCCGTTCCGTCAGACCGCGGGCCAGTGCATGGATCGCATTCACCGCGGCACGCGGATCGGTGCCCTCAGGCAACGCGCCCTGCGCTCGGGCGTCCCCGATGACCTCAGCGATGGTGTCGCGCAATGCTTTCGGTCCGGGGTGCTGCAACCGGTTGCCATGTTCGTGGCCGATCACGCGCATCGCGCGCTCGAAGGCGGCCAGATCGGGATAGTCGCGCATCAACCGGCTTGACTCGTCGAGCACAGCGGCGAGCCGATCGACGACGGTGTCGGCCTGCGCGGCGGCGGCCCGCAGCCGGGGGAGTGCGATCCGGTCCATCTCACCGACGGTGGCCTCGAGCAACTCGGACTTGTTCGCAAAGTAGTGATACAAGCTGCCGCTGGTCATGTCTGCGGCGCGGGCGATCTCACGAATCGTGGCGCGGGTGTGGCCCGCCTCGGCCACACAGCGCATCGCCGCGCTGATGATCCGCGCCCGGGTCCGCTCGGCATCGGCGCCCACCGGCCGGCCCAATTGCGGCCGAGTGACGGTCATCCCGCGCCTCGGGTCCGTGGGTCACGCACCGCGCACCTCCGCGCCAAGACCAGAGAAATTGATCGTCCGATTATATTCGATATGTTCCGAACCATCAGCCGACGGACAGGATGCGACCAGTGCAGGCAGCACCCGTGACGCGGGCGCAACGCGGGCGCCCGGTCGGTGCCAGCGGCGAGGAGACCCGCCGGCGGATCATCGCCGCCACCATGCGGTGCGTGGCCACGGCGGGGTACGCCCGCGCGACGATTCGTGAGATCGCCCGCACCGCGAACGTGACGAGTGCGAGCCTCTACAACTACTTCCCGAACAAGTCCGAACTGATGAAGGCCGCGGTGGCTGCGCGGACCGACATCGCGGTGCCGCGACTGCGCCGGGCGGCCGCGCGCCCGGGCGACGCGATCGCGCGACTGGAAGCGGTCCTCGACGAATCGGGACGGTTGATGCGTGAGTACCCCGACCTCGCGGCGTTCGAGTGGGTGATCCGGGCGGAAAACGCGGTCGCCGTAGACGCCACTGCGACGGGCGGGTTTCAGGCGTTCCGCGAAATCATCGACGGGATCGTCGAGGACGCATTCCGCGAGGGCGGGCTCGCCGTGGGTACCGACCGGAGCGGCGTTACCGAGGCGGTCTACGCGCTGATCTACGGCCTGACCGAGTTGGCGGCCACGCTGGCGCCCCAGGACTATCACGCGGCGCTGGCGTCGGCCAGGCAGCTGGTCGGCGGCACCCTGCTCGCCGCGGCTTCGCGGGCATAGCCGCCGGTGAACGGCCATTTGCGCGGCCATGCCCTTGATATGATCAAGCGATTGATTATAGGGTCGAGGCCACGGAGAGGAACCCGAGGCCGTGACCGAGACCGTTGGCCAGGCGCTTGATGTCGACGCACTGCGACGCAAGTACGCCGAAGAACGTGCGCGCCGCATCCGCGCGGACGGTATCGCCCAGTACGTCGAGATGACCGGCGCGTTCGCCCGGTTCGCCCACGACCCGTGGACCAACGGGGACCACGCCCGCGAGCCACTCACCGACGAGGTGGACGTGGCCATTGTCGGCGCCGGGTTCGGCGGGCTGTTGACCGGGGCACGGCTACGTCAGCTCGGCGTCCAAAGCGTGCGGTTGATCGATCGGGCGGCCGACGTCGGCGGCACCTGGTACTGGAATCGCTATCCCGGAATCGCTTGTGACGTCGAGTCGTACGTGTACATGCCGCTGCTCGAGGAGTTGGGCTACACGCCCACCGAGAAGTATGCGAAGGGCCCGGAGATCTTCGCCCATTGCCGGCGGATCGCCGAGCACTACGACCTCTACCGCGACGCCTGCCTGCAGACCGACGTGCGGGAAATCCGTTGGGATTCGGCCGAATCGCGGTGGATCATCCGCACCGACCGAGGCGACGAGATGCGCGCCAGGTTCGTGTCCATGGCCAACGGTTATCAGGCCAAACCGAAGCTGCCGGGCATCGACGGACTCGGTGCTTTCCGCGGGCATGCGTTCCACACCAGCCGCTGGGACTATGCCTATACCGGGCCGGCGCTGGAGAACCTGGCCGACAAGCGCGTCGGCATCATCGGCACCGGCGCCACGGCGATCCAGTGTGTACCGCACCTCGCCGCCGCCGCCCAGCGGCTCTACGTCTTTCAGCGCACTCCGTCCTCGGTGGACGTGCGGGCCAACCGCGCGACGGATCCGCAGTGGGCCAACGCCTTACAGCCCGGCTGGCAGCGCGAGCGGATACGAAACTTTCAGATCCTCACCGCCGGAGGCCAAGCCGATCACGACCTGGTCGCCGATGCCTGGACGAGCATCACCCGCAAGCTGCCGGTCATGCGTCAGGATCCAGACGGCCTCGGCGATCCCGAACAGCGCGGCCGCGACATCGAACTGGCGGACTTCGCCAAGATGGACGAGATCCGGGCGCGCGTCGCCGCGATCGTCACCGATCCCGCCACCGCCGAGGCACTCAAACCGTGGTATGGGTATTTCTGTAAACGACCTTGCTTTCACGACGAGTATCTGCAGACGTTCAACCGGGACAACGTCACCCTGGTGGACACCCGAGGCCGGGGGGTGCAGCGGATCACCGAAACCGGCGTGGTGGTGGACGGCGTGCCCTACGAACTCGACTGCCTGATCTTTGCAACGGGTTTCGAGGTGGGCACCGACTACTGTCGCCGCACCGGCTTCGAGTTGATCGGCCGCGACGGCGTGACGCTGACCGGACACTGGGGCGAGGGCGTGCGTACCTTCCAGGGCCTGTGCACGACCAAGTTCCCGAACTGCTTCATCGAAAGCATCGCCCAGGCCGGCCTGACGGTGAACTTCCCCTACCTGCTCGACGTGCAGGCCGGCCACGTCGCGTGGATCATCGCGACCGCACTCGCCGACGGGATCACCGAAATCGAGGCCGCACCCGACGCCGAAGCCGAGTGGGTCGACACGGTGGTGGCCCGCTCGGCAGCCAGCGCCGAGCGCGCCAAGACGTGTACGCCCGGCTATTACAACCGGGAAGGCAAGGCCGACAACAAGACTCGACAGGGCAGCTTCTTCTTCGGCGCGCCCACCGAGTATGCCGACATCCTGCAACAGTGGCGGGCCGACGGGAAGCTGGCGGGCCTGCTGATCCGCCGCGCCGGCGACGGACCGTGACAAGCCGAAAAGCCCGGGCGCTCTACGCCATCGGGCGGGTGCGGGCAGCGACCCGGCGCCGGCGGGGACCAAAGGTGGCCATCATCGGTGCCGGGTTCGGCGGGCTGGGCGCGGCCGTGGCATTGCGCCGCGCGGGCATCGACGATCTGGTGATCATCGAGGGCTCCGACGGCGTCGGCGGCACCTGGCGGCGCAACACCTATCCCGGTGCCGCCTGCGACATCCAGAGCCACCTGTACTCATTTTCGTTTGCCCCCAACACATCCTGGAGCCGCACCTACGCGCGGCAGCCCGAAATACTGTCCTACCTGGAATCGGTGGCCGACGAATTCGACCTGCGTCGGCACCTGATGCTCAACACCACGGTCCGCTCCGCCCGGTGGGACCCGCGCGCCGGCGCGTGGCATTGCCGGCTGGAGCGCGACGGGCGGTCGGCCACACTGACCGCCGACGTCGTCGTGTGTGCGGTCGGCCTGTTCGGTTCCGCCAAGCTCCCCGACATCGACGGGCTGCGCGACTTCACCGGCCCGGTGCTGCACACCGCCGCATGGGATCACGACCTCGATCTGAGCGGTCGGACTGTCGCGGTGATCGGCACCGGCGCCAGTGGGGTGCAGCTGGTACCCGAGCTGGCGAAGACCGCGGCGCACGTGACGGTCTTCCAGCGCACCCCGCCGTGGATGGTGCCTAAGGACGACCGCCCCTACAGCACAACGGAATTGGCCCGATTCAAACGCAGCCCCCTGGCGGTGCGCCGCACCCGCTGGCAGATCTGGAAGTTCCAGCACGACAACACCGCGACCTTCGCCGACGACCCCGTGGTGACGGCGCGCACGCAGATTGCGGCGTCGTTCCTGCGCCGCACCGTGGAACACGAACCGTTGCGCCGGGCGCTGACGCCGGACTATCCGTTCCGCTGTAAGCGGGTGCTGCTGGGCGACGACTATTACCGGGCCTTGCAGCGCGACAACGTCGAACTGGTCACGGACTCCATCGCGCGCGTCGGCCCGACATCGGTGATCACCGCATCGGGCGCGGAAGCCGACGTCGACGCGATCGTGTTGGCCACCGGTTTCGAGACGTCTCGCTACCTGTCCGGCATCGAGGTCGTCGGCGCCGGTGGGCGCACGCTGCACGAGCACTGGGGCGACGACCCGTGCGCCTACCTGGGGGTGGCGGTCAGCGGATTCCCGAACTTCTTCATGCTCTACGGCCCCAACACCAATCAGGGCGGCAACTCCATCGTCTACATCCTCGAGGCCGGGGCGCGGCTGGTCGCCAGCGCGGTAAGCCGGCTGGCGCGCCGCGGCGGATACCTCGACGTGCGTCCCGAGGCCGAAAAGCGCTACAACGACGCGCTTTCCGCGGACCTGGAGCGCACCATCTGGACACAGTGCGACAGCTACTTCCGATCGCCGTCCGGCCGGATCGTCACCCAATGGCCTTATACCGAGCTGGAGTACGCGCGCCGCACCTGGCGGCTGCGGGCACGGGAGTGGACACATGGCCGGGTGCGTGAGGATGCCGGTGTGTCCCAAACACGGTGGGCGTATTTATCTTCAGGCTGATTCTCAAGGCTGCCGCCGGGTGGCCCGATCGTTAACATTCTTAAAAGGGTCGGTGCCACACGCGGCTGTTTGGCACATCATCATGGTCGGTGGTGGGAGGTGTGGTTGGCGTGGTGAAACCGCTGTCACCCGATACGGCCCGCTTGCCGCTGCGCCTGCCCTGGCTCAGCATCCTGGGCGTCTTGGCCATCGTCGTGGCCACGACCGCGATCGTGCTGAAGAACCTTCCCCCGGGTGGCTCCAACGAGATTCTCAACGTGTCCTACGATCCCACCCGTGAGCTGTATGCGGCGCTGGACAAGCGATTCGTCGCGGATTATCGCGCGCATAACGGAACGACGCTGAGCATCAAGGAGTCTCACGGCGGCTCGGGACGTCAACTCCGCAGCGTGCTCGATGGCAGTCAAAAAGCCAGCGTGGTGTCGTTGGCTTTGATCAGCGACATCGACACGCTCAGCAAACGTGGCCTGATCGCCGGCAATTGGCAACAGCGGCTGCCGAACGCCTCGGTGCCCTACACGTCGACCATCGTCTTCGTCGTCCGCAAGGGCAATCCCAGGGGATTTCACGACTGGCCCGACCTGATCAAGCCCGATGTGGCCGTGGTGTCACCCAACCCACGGACGTCGGGCAACGGTCAGCTGAGCGTGCTGGCGGCCTGGGGCGCGGTCACCACCCGCGGCGGCAGCCCGGCGCAGGCGGCCGCATATGTGAAGTCGCTGCTGCAGCATGTCGCGGTCTCCGACGCCGGAGCCCGCAGCGCCGGGGACAGTTTCGCGCTGGCCAAGCTCGGTGATGTCCAACTGACGTGGGAGAACGAGGCGCTGCGCGAGGTGGCGGCGAACAGGGACGAGCTGGAGCTGGTCTACCCGCCGGTCAGCATCCTCGCCCAGCCCGCGGTCGCCTGGGTCGATGCGAACGTGACCGATCCCGCGGCGGCCGCGCACGCGAAGGCCTACCTCGAGTACCTGTTCACCGACGCCGCCCAGGAACTCGTGGCGCAGCACGGGTATCGGCCCTTCAAGCCGGCGATCCTGGCCGAGCACGCCGACCGGCTGCGCCCGCTGACGTTGTTCCCGATCAGCGCCATCGCCAAGGACTGGAGCGACGCCCGGGAACAGTTCTTCGGCACCAATGGAATCCTGGACACGATCTCGGCGCCCGTCGCGGTGTCGGGCGCTTAGCGGAAAGACGCCGACAGCGTGGGTGTGCGTGCGAGTTACAACCTGGTGAAGGGCCGGCATGATGTGATCGCCGGACTTACCGTCGCCGCCATATCGTTTCCCCAGGCGATGGCCTATGCTCTGATCGCCGGGGTGGACCCGAGATTCGGCGTGTACTCGGCGATCGTCGTGACCGTGGTCGCCTCGATATTCGGGTCGTCCTCGCATCTGATCAACGGGCCGACGAGCGCCATCTCGCTGCTGGTGTTCACGGCGCTGGCCTTCGTCGACTCGGAGAACTCCAAGGAACTGTTCGAGGCGCTTTTCCTGCTGGCCGTGCTGGTGGGCGCGTTCCAGATCGTGATCAGCCTGTTCAAGCTGGGCAACCTCACCCGCTACATTTCCGAGTCGGTGATCATCGGCTTCATGGCGGCCGCGGCGTTTTTGCTCGCCATCGGGCAGCTGGGCAACGCGCTGGGCGTGCGCGACAAGGGCAACGGCCACATGCAGGTCCTGCGCCGTGTCTGGCTCACGCTCACCCACGGTGATCACATCAACTACCGCGCACTGACATTGAGTGCGGCGGCGGTGGCCCTGGCCGTCGTCTTGCGCAAGCTGGTGCAACGCTACGGCTGGCCACAGGTCGACATGCTCGCGGTGCTCGTCATCACCGCACTCATCGCCTACCTCGCCGGGTGGTCGACCCCGGGGGCGGGCGGCCACACCGCGGTGTCAGTCGCCGCCAAGATCCCGCGCAGCCTGCCCGGCCCGCATGTCCCGGAGGTCCACACGGAGTGGCTGCCGCATCTGTCGACGGGTGCGCTGGCCATCGCCTTCGTAGGCATCATCGAGGCGCTGTCGATCGCCAAAGCCATTGCCTACCAGACGCAACAGAAGATCGACTACAACCGCCAGATCATGGCCGAAGGGCTGGCCAACCTGACCGGCGGGTTCTTCCAAAGCCTGCCCGGCTCCGGCTCGCTGTCGAGGTCGGCGATCAACTTCCAGTCCGGCGCCGCGACGCGGTTCTCCGGAATCGTCTCTGCCGCAACGGTCGCCGCGGCACTGCTGCTGTTCGCCCCGCTGCTCCGTTACGTTCCGCAGCCGGCGCTGGCCGGACTGCTGCTCGTCACTGCCGCCCGCCTGGTCGATTTCAAGCGCCTGATCTACACGCTCAGGGCGTCCCGCTATGACGCGGGGCTGGTGATCGTCACGGCCGTCACCGGCATCGCCGTCGACCTCGACAAGTCGGTGCTGCTCGGGGTGATCCTGTCGATCCTGCTGTTCGTACCGCGGGCGGCCAAGCTGAAGTCGAGGGAACTCGTCGTCACGCCCGAACGCGTTGTCCGCGAGCGTATTCCGGGTGACTCGCCGGATCCCTCGATCGTCATCTATGACCTCGAAGGCGAGTTGTTCTTCGGGGCCGCACCGGAACTCGACCGGTACCTGTCGGCGATCAACCAGCGCATCACCGACGGTGAGATCACGTTCGTGGTGTTGCGGCTCAAGCGGGTGCGCCACCCCGACGTGGTCTGCATCGAGCGCATCGAGCACTTCTTGCGTGAGGTGACCGAGCGCGGCATCACCGTCCTGCTGGCCGGGGTGCGCGACGACACGCTAGGCGTCTTGAACAACGTGGGCTTCAAGAGCTGGTTCCCGGCCGAGCAGGTCTTTCCCGAAGAGGACGAGGAATTCTCGGCCACCCTCAAGGCGGTGCGCTACGCCCACAACAGGCTGGCGGAGCGCAGGGCCGCAGAGCCGTTCACCAGCGCGCCCGAACTCGCCCCGCACGCGGAGCTGTACTACCTGGTCTAGCCGGCGGACACCCTGGCACGTTCGGTCATCGAGGCGATCACGCCGCCGTCGTTGAGAATGTCTGTGCCGGTGAGGTATCCGGCTTTCTCGCTGGCGCAGAAGGCGAGCAGCTCGGCCATCTCTTCCGGCTTGCCCCACCGCGGGACGGCGGCGTTGGCAACCATCGCGCCCGCGCCGGCCTGTTCCTCGAGCCTGCCCATCTCGGTGTCGATGGACCCCGGTGAGACCGAGACGATGCGCAGCCCGCGGGCGTTGAAGCGCTCCGCTTGCGACTGGCTGTACCACTTCACGAAGCTCTTGCTGATGGCGTATGCGAGACCGGATCGCGCATCCTCTGGAGCGATGGAGCACGCCGCCAGCATGGCGTCCATGAAGGCGGCCGCGTCGTCTAACGCCTGTGGAAATTGTGCTGCAGGAATGACTTCCGCGGGCAAAATGTGCGCCGCCATCGACGCCACGTTGACGATTACCGCACCCTCGTCGGCGACGGCGAAGAACTCCTCGTTGACATTGACGGTGCCGACCGCGTTGGTCCGCATGACGTAGTCGGCGGCACCCATGCTCGGGCTGACCCCGGCGGTGTGGATGACGGAGACAACCATGCCGAGACCGTTGGCGGTCCTCAGCAGATCTGCGACCGCCTGCCGGTCCGTGACATCACAGTTGACCACCGTGGGGGTGATGCCGAGGTGCTGCAGTGCGGCGGTCGCGGCCGCCAGCCGGTCCCGCCTGACGTCGCACAGCACCAGGGTGTGGTCGCGGCCGACGATTTTCGCCGTGGCCAGGCCCATGCCGCCCGCGCCGCCTGTGATCACCGACACTCGATTCATATCTGGACCGTATACGCAGGGTGCTGTCGGACCAGGGCTGGGGCGGTCATCGCGCGACGGAGGCCTACTGCGGGTGGGCGGAACCTTGCGGCTCGTGGTGGGGGTGACCGCTGTGCCGGATGGCGGTGCCGAAGAACGGCGCCCCGACGGTGGCAATTAGGTGGCGGCGGTTGACGATCAGCCCGGCGATGGCCACCGCGGTGTAGACGCCGCAGAGCAGCAACCGCCCCTGTGTCGAGAAGATCGGAAACTGGACCACGAACAACGCGAGCAGTGTGCACGCGGCGGACCTGTGGAACCGCAGCGCCAGGATCAGCGCCAGCCCCATCATCGTCTGGGTCGCGGTGAGCAGCACCTCCTCCACCTGCCGGGAGTCGAGGTGCAGGGAGAGCCCGCCGCCGCCCAACAGGTGGGCGATGGGCAAAGACCCGATCAGCAAGGTCCACTGGTTGACCTTGGAGGAGATCAGCATGGCGATGGCCGCCGTGCCCTTGCCGCGGGCGGCGAAGATGGTCGCGATGATGAATTCTGGCGCTTCGGAGGCCAGCGGGGCCAGCCACTGCACCAGCAGGAAGCGGTTGATGCCGAGTTCGGTGCCGGCGGCGACCAGGTTGTCTGCAAAGGGCTTGGCGCACAGCAGAATCACCCCGCCCGACAACAGGAACAGGCCGATCACGGCGACGCGCCGCCGGCGCTCGGGCAGGTCGCCCAACGCGGCCGCGGTGCCGATCAGGTCGGGCTCTTCGACCTCGCCGTGGCTGATCTTGTAAAGGTAGAACCCGAACCAGGCCAGCAACGCCAGCCCCAGCCCGAAATGGATCTGCCCGCTCGCCGGGATCACAAACGCGATGACGCCGGCGATCAACAGGAATCCGAGTTCGACCCGGTTTGCTGGCTCCAGCGTCAAGCCGGTGATCTTCTCCGAGCCGGACTTGCGCGCGACCAGGATGCTCACCAGCACCACCACGGGCCAGCCCAGACCCATCAACAACCTGTTGGACCCGGTCATGTTGGCGGCGGCGTACTGCGTGTAATCCGCGTTGTGGCCGGACACGTAGGCGTAATAGAGGTCCACGGCGTATTCGGGCAGCACGGCGATCAGGGCGAGCAGCGCCGTGGCGAGCCCGCCGGAGACGTCGATCTGCGCGGCCTCGGCTGCCCACGCCAGCAGGAAGCTGGCCGCCACCACCGCTGCCCCGAAGATGAGCAGGGCGAGCACCGCGCCGGTGTGCAGGCCCGCGATGCGGACGACCACGGCCGGGACGATGAATGCGCCGGTGATCAATCCGGAACGGGCCAGGGTGCGGCGCCGCGAGCCTGCCGTCGTCGAGACGGTGGCTGCGGGCCTGTCTGTGGCGAGCATCGTCATCCTTCGCAGGCGGTGGCGATCGGGCGGTTACGTCGGCTCGGTTGCCGTGGTGAACCGGTTACCCAACGTACCCGCGGCGGCCGGCGTCAGCAACGCTGCGGGGTCGCGAAAGGGACGGTGCATCCGAGCCCATATTTGCTGACCAGGGCACTGCGGATGCAAAAGTTAGGCTGCCCCGATTCCGAACTTTGGCAAACCTCTCTGTCATCCGTTACGACGCACAGCGAACGCCCGAAGTTCCCGCCGGTTCCGGCTAGGCGTCCGGGCCCATCGCCGCGGCGGCGGCCTGGGCGAACAGCTCGACGGCCTGGTTGCGGCTCAGCGATGCCAGCAGCTGTGCCGCGGCGCGCATGGTGTCGCCCACCATCAGGGTGGGGCCGTTGCCCAGGTTCTCGAAGGCCTCGGCGATGACGTCGGACACGGCCGCCGCGTCCGGGGGCACCTCGTCGGGGGAGCCGATCAGGCCGCGGGTGTACTCGAGTTCGCGCAAAGCCGGTGTGTTGGTCTTGCCGAGGATGAGGCCCAAAACGTCGACGCCCTTGTCGTGCAGTTCGGCCCACAGCGCCTCGGCGAAGACCATGTCGAACGCCTTCGATGCGCCGTAGGCGACCATGTTCGGCCCGCCGGCCAGCCCGGCCCCGGAACCGAAGATGACGATGCCGCCGCTGCCGCGCTCCACCATCGCGGGCGCGTAGTGGTGACACAACTGCATGGGCACCATGCAATTGCGCTGCACCATGGCTTCGGCCGCCTCGATCGGATTGGCAAGGAAGGGCTCGAAATTGGGGTCGGCACCGGCGCAGTACACGAGCGTGCCGATCTCCAGGTCGCCGGCCGCCTCGGCCACCGCCGCGGCGGCGCCCGGCTGAGCGAGATCGATTGCGACGGTGCGGGTTTGCACCGAATACTTGGCCTCGATGTCGGCCGCGACGCGGTCGAGTACGGCTTGCCGGCGGGCCAGCAGCACCACGTTGACACCGCGCTCGGCGAGCCCTTCGGCGAACGCCGCACCCACACCATCGGACGCGCCGGCCACCAGCGCCCAGGGCCCGTATTTCGTCGCGAATGTCATCTATCCGCCTCCGACCGTCGTGATGCGAACCTGCGTGTAGCGCCGGCGGGCGATGCGCCACCCTGCCGGCGTGCGCACGATGTCGTCGTCGTAGAAGCCGATCGCGTTGACACCAGAGTTGTTGTCGCCGGCCATGATCAGGCCGTCGATGTAGGTGCGTGCCGTGGCATTGTCGCCGTCCAGGGTGATGGCCTGGTTGGTCAGGCGGTGCAACGTGTGTCCGGCCAGGGCGTGCACCTGCTCCATGAAGTCGGCGACTGCGTCGACGCCGTTCCAGGTTCCGATCTCGCCGTAGTCCAGTTGGCAGTCGTCGGTGAAGACGGTGCGAAACAACGGCCAGTCGCGACGGTCGATCCCCGTGGCATAGCGCACCAGCAGTTCGAAGATGTCTTGGCGGTCATCGCGTTCGCTCACGAGGGGCCTCCATTCGGACGGACGACGATCCGGGGCGGGCCGTCGGACCTGCGGGCCTGATCGAGGGCCTCTGGCACGTCGTCGAGGCCGATGATCCTGCCGACACTCGGCAGCGGGTCCAGTCGGCCCGCCGCGATGGCGTCGAGTGTGCCGTACCAGTCCTGCGGGTGTGGTCCCCCCCCGAACTGAATCGTCACGCCTTGGCGGGTGGCGGTGGTGATGTCGAGGGTGTCGCCGGTGTACCAGCCGCCCGCGCAGTAGATGCGGGTGCCCATTTCGGCGGATTCGACCAACTTCTGGATCAGCCCGGGGGCGCCCACGCACTCGAATACGACTGCCGGCCCGGGCAATCCGCGTTGCGCGCGCATCTCGTTGAACGCGTCGAACGGGGACTTTTCGCCCGGGTCGACCAGCACGTGCGCGCCGAAGTGGTCACCGGCCAGCCGGCACCGGTCGGATTTGTAGTCGGCGACGACGATGGGTTCGATACCGCGGCCGGCCAGGGCCGCGACGGCCGAGAGCCCGATCGCTCCCGCACCGATGACGATGGGGATCTCGCCTTGCTGCAGCTGCGCCGAGCGCACGTAGAACTCGCCGACGGCGAACGCATCGGTCAATGCCACGGCGTCGCTGGACACCTCGCCGGGGACGGGCTTGGCCGCCGCCTCCGAAACCACAAGCAGCTCAGCAAAACTGCCCTGCGCCTCGGGATGCTGACCGATGATGCGCATCCCACCGGCGCCGCCGTCGACCAGACGCACCGGCATGGCCGTCACGCGCGTACCTGCGGCGAACTGCTCGGTGCAGCCCGGCCCGTGTCCGACGACCTCGCCCACGAATTCGTGGCCGAGCACGATGTCGCGGTCGGGGTCGTACAGCGAGCGGCCGGTCGGATCGTCGATGGCGAGCTCGGGATGATCCATGAAATGCACGTCGGACGCGCAGATCGCGGTGCTCAACGTCCGCAGCAACAGCTCACCCGGCCCGGGTTCGGGGTCCGGCGTCTCGCGGACCTGTAACCGACCGTCTCGCAAAACCACAGCGCGCAATGCGTTAACTCTCTCGAATAATCGATATAGAATCTCGAATGTTCGTACAACTGTAAAAACGCCGCCGTAAAGGAGTCAAGCGATTCGCGGTTCGACGTCAGCGCCGACCGCGCGCGTGCTCGATGTCGTCGAGCTGCTGGCGCGGTCTCCAAATGCGCGGTTGCGCTTCTCCGACGTGGTGCGCGAGCTGGATCTCACCCAGGCGACCGCGCACGCGATCCTGAAGACGCTGTGCGACCGCGGGTGGGCCAGTCGCGATCCGGTCGCGAAGACGTTCGCGCTTGGTCCCGCACTCGCGGTGGTGGCCGCCCGCACGGACACCGCCCGGCCGCTCGCGCATGCGGCGCGGTCCGCGGCCCTGCGGCTTTCCCGGAAAGTCGGCTACGCCTGTTCGGTGGTCGAGAAGTTCGGTGATTCCTTGGTGGTCACCGCCTTTGAGGGCGAACCGGCCACGCAGCCGGCGGGCATACCGGGTGATCGCATCCCGTACGCGCCGCCGTTCGGCGTGGCGATGGCGGCCTGGGACACCGAAGAGGAACAACGCGGGTGGATCCGGCGGGGCGCCGGTGACAACGCCGACCGCGCCCAGCGCCTGCAACAGGTGCTCGCGCACACGCGTGACCGGGGATTCGACGTCGACTGGACGACGCCGGCGCTCGCGCAGGCGGTGCAGGTGGTCGGCACTTTGGACAGCAGCGAGATGCCGACTCCGGTGCGCCACATCATGGACCAGTTGTTGGTCGAGTTCACCACCATCGGGTTTCTCTCCGACGACAACCCGGGCCGACGCAAGCAACCCGTGGTGACCATCGCCGCTCCGGTTTTCGACGAACGGGGACGCGTTGCCCTGATGGTGGCCGTGCACCCGCTGTGCGCGCTGAGCGCGCGACAGATCCGCGACATCGGAAAACACCTGACCGAAGAGACGGCCGCACTCAGCGGATCGCGACCGCAGCCGGCCGCGATCGATACCGCCATGTAGCCCCGCGGCGGTCGTTACCCGCGCGCCTCGGGGTAGCCTCGCCTGGGAGGCGAAAAGTGGTGTCACATAACTACGTTGTGGACGAGCTGGCCGAATTCGTCATCGGCGCGCGGCCGGCGGATCTGACCGGACAGCCGCGCGCACTGTTGAAACGCAACGTGCTCGACAGCCTCGCGTGCGCCGTCGGCTCGCTGGACGGGGAACTCGTCCCGACGATTCGTGACCACACTGCCCAGTTCGGTGGCGCGCCCACGGCCACCCTGGTCGGCGGCGGGCGGGCGTCGGTGGACCAGGCCGCATTCTTCAACGCGGTGCTGGTGCGCTATCCCGATCTGCTCGACACCTATCTGACCGTGGGCGGCCTGTGCCATCCCGCCGACAACCTCGGCGCCGTGCTGGCCGTGGCCGAGCACACCGGCGCCAGCGGGGCCGACTTTCTGCTGGCGCTGGCGGTCGCCTACGAGGTCCAATGCCGTTTCAGCGCACAGGTTCCCGTGATGGCACGCGGGCTCAACCACGCGCTGCAGCTGTCGATGGCGGTTGCGGCGGGCAGCGCGAAGCTACTGGGGCTGAGCGCTGAACAAACCGCCAACGCCATCGCCGCCGCGGCGGCCGACAACGTGTCGCTGGCGACGGTCCATGCCGAACCGGTGTCGAACTGGAAGGGCATCTCGCCGGCGATAACCGGCATGCGCGCCGTGTACACCACGATGTTGGCCGCGCGCGGCATCACCGGACCCAAGTCGCTGTTCGAGGGCCCGCACGGGTTGGTGCAGCTGTTCGATCAGCCCATCGATCTGCACACCGGCGACCGGAGCCTGCGCTGCGTCGAGCAGACCTATCTGAAGCAGTACTGCTCACTCATCCACGGCCAGGTCGTGATCGACGCGGTTCTCGCCGTTCGGACCGAGAACGGTTTGCGCGGTGCGGATGTCGCGCGGGTGGTCCTCGAGGTCTTCCAGGGCGCATACGACTTCGCCGGTGGCGGCGCATATGGCGACAAAGAGCATCCGATCACCAAGGAACAGGCCGACTACAACCTCAAGTACCTGACCGCGGCCGCCCTGCTCGACGGTGGCGTCGGCCCCGAACAGCTTGAGAACGAACGTGTTCTGCGAAACGACGTCCAGGACCTGTTGTCGCGCGTGGAGGTCAAGCCGGCCGATGATCTGACCGCCGACTATCCGCAACGCACGGCCGCGCGCGTGCACGTGATCGCGAACGACGGGCGAGAGTTCAGCCGCGAGCAGTCGGATTACGAGGGATCACCCACCCGTCCGATGTCCTGGGAACGCGTCGTGGACAAGTTCGGCTGGCTTGCCGAACCCTTCTGTGACGAGCTGCTGCGTGACGACATCGTCGCCGCGGTGGCCCGGCTCGATGACATCGGAGTCGCCGAGCTCACCGGACTCCTCGGGTCGGTGCTTCCCTCCGCCCGGTGCGCGCGCAGCAAGCCGCGCTTCTGACACCCTTCCGACGCACCTCCTGCGCGCCCCCCTTGCGTGGCCGACCGCCCGCCATGAATGATCCGGCCATGGGGAAAGAACACCGCCACAACCGGTGGGAGCTGGTCAGCTGCGCCGTTGCCGGCCACGTCACCTATGCACCCGACGACAAGTCACTCGCCGACCGGCTGAGCGGTAACACCGGGCTGGGCGAAGTCTGGCGCTGCTTGCGGTGCGGCGAATTCACCGTCGGCGCGCCGCACGGACGCGGCCGCGCAGAGGACGCTCCGATGATCATGCGCGGCAAGGCGTTACGTCAGGCCATCATCATCCGCATCCTGGCGGTGGAACGGTTGCTCCGGGCGGTGGTGATCGCGCTGGCGGCCTATGCGGTGTGGAAGTTCCGCGGGGCGCGCGGTGCGATCCAGGCCACTCTCGATCGCGACCTGCCGATCTTTCGCACCGCCGGCTTCAAGGTCGACCAGATGACCGTCGTGCACGAACTGGAAAAGGCGTTGGCCGCCAAGCCGTCCACACTGGCCCTGCTCACCCTGATGCTGGCCGGCTACGCCCTGCTCGAGGTCGTCGAAGGGGTGGGCTTGTGGCTGCTGAAGCGCTGGGGCGAATACTTCGCGGTGGTCGCCACGTCGGTGTTCTTGCCGCTCGAGATCCACGACCTGGCCAAGGGCATCACGATGACCCGGGTGGTGACCTTCACGATCAACGTCGCGGCGGTGATCTACCTGCTGGTCTCGAAACGACTGTTCGGGCTGCGGGGTGGCCGCAAGGCCTACGACGAGGAACGACGCGGCGAGCAGCTGCTCGACGTCGAGAAGGCCGCGGCGGCGAGCTGACCCGCCCGCCGGGCGCCGACGGTCATGCCCGCGTGTCCCTGGGCTGGATGAAAACGCCTTCGGCCTCCACGGTGACGCCGTCCTCGTCGGCCAGGTGGCCGACGGCGAAGATCTTGACACCATCGACCCGGTCGACGCGAGCCTCCGCCCGCAGTCGCCGGCCCAGCGCGGTGGGGCGCCGGTACCGCAAGCTCAGGGTGCCGGTGAACGCGGGCTTGTCGGGCTGATGGGCTGTCGCGCCGAGCACATGGTCGAGCACCAGGGCGCACACCCCGCCGTGAACGGTGTCCGGCGGCCCTTCGTAGGCGGCGCCCAGCACGAACTCCGACCACACCAGGCCATCGGGATCGTGATGGATGACCAGCGGCGGCGCCACCGGGTTCCGCTGCCCTACCACGGCGTTGCCCCACGCAATGGTCTGGCCGTCGGGGGTTCGGTGCACGCCGAACGGCCCGGGTAGCAGTTGATCGCTCAATTCATCTGCCGCACTGTCGATTCTGGCTATCGCCGCCGCCACGGCCGTCGGCCCGGCTTCGGTGCGGATGCTGATGTCGAGGAGCCGGCGAACCGATTCGGCCAGCGGCGCGTAAACCGACTCGAGCTGACTGACATCGATGCAGGGCGTCTGGTCATGCATCCTGGCAACTTAACAGTGCGACCACTGGGTGGGCGGTGCCCGTCGGAGCGGAGCATTGTCCCGGCATACTGCCCTGAGAACGGAGGAGTCAATGGGGACCTATGCCATTACCGGGTCGGCTTCCGGGATGGGCCGCGAGACCGCCCGGCGTCTTCGGGACAACGGGCACAGCATCATCGGTGTCGACCTCAAGGACGCCGATGTGGTCGCCGACTTGTCGACGCCCGACGGGCGTAAAGCGGCGGCCGACCGCGTCCTGGAACTCTCGGGCAACCGACTCGACGGTGCCGTCCTGGCGGCCGGCCTGGGTCCGAGTCCCGGCCGCGACCGCGTCCGCCAGATCGCTGCGGTCAACTACTTCGGGGTCGTCGAATTGCTCGCCGCGTGGCGTCCCGCGCTGGCCGCCGCCGAACGCGCGAAAGTCGTTGCCGTCGGCAGTAATTCGACCACCACCATACCGGCGGTGCCGCGCCGTGCGGTCAAAGCGCTGCTTGCCCACGATGCAGACAAGGCGGTGCGAACGGTGCGGCTACTGGGTCCGGTCGCGCCGACCATGATGTACGGGGCGTCCAAGATCGCGGTCAGCCGTTGGGTGCGGCGACACGCGGTGCGTCCGGAGTGGGCCGGCTCGGGCGTGCGCTTGAACGCGCTATCACCCGGCGCGATCATGACACCGCTTCTGCAGGAGCAGTTGTCCGACCCGAGGCAGGCCAAGGCCGTCCGGTCGTTCCCCGTCCCGGTGGGCGGCTTCGGTGACGCAGGGCACATGGCCGACTGGATGTGCTTCATGCTGTCGGACGCCGCCGATTTTCTCTGCGGCAGTGTAGTATTCGTTGACGGCGGTACCGACGCGTATTTCCGCCCTGATGACTGGCCGAAGGCGTTACCGGCACACCGATTGCCCGGTTATCTGCGCAGGTTCAAGGGTTTTCACTAGCCGCACTGTTGCGGGTCTTTCCTCGCGTCACGGATGTGCCGTACACCACAGTCGGCTTTTCATGGCGTTCACCGCGGCGCGGCGCCCTCGTAAAACGGCTGCGGTGCAATTGAATGAGTCGGCGCACATGCCGAAAGAACAAAGGAACACATTGTGGCAACACTTCCGGCCTGGGTCGGCCAGGCTCCCGCCACTTTCGACGTGGTCGCGCCACTGAAGGCGCGCGCCTTCGATGTAGTGCACGCGGTGCTCAGAAGCGGGCGGCGACCGGTGGACCCGGGCCCGCGCCTGATGCCCAAGGGCGTCGAACGCTGCTGACGTACGACTGGGTCGGCGGTGGATGACTACGCGAAGCACGACGACTACTGGAACCACAACACCGCCTATCACCCGTGGCTGGTCGACATCGCCTCCCGGCACCGCGGCGACGTCCTGGATGTCGGATGCGGCGAGGGGTTGCTTGCCGCGCGGCTAGCCGAGGTGTCGCGCAGCGTCGTGGGCATCGATGCCGACGCGACATCGGTGCGGCGCGCCTCGCGGCGGCTGCGGGCGGTTGGTAACGCGTCGGCGGAATTGCGCCGCTTCGAGGACCTCGAGCAGGCCGAGGGCTCGTTCGACCTCATCACCTTCGTCGCCAGCCTGCACCATCTTTCGCTGCGCGACGCACTGTGGAAAGCACGCCAAATGCTGCGTCTCGCAGGGCAATTAGCGGTCGTCGGACTGTCCGCTAACAAGAGCGTCGCCGACTGGTTGTGGGCCGGTCTGTGTTTACCGGCGGTGCGCATCGGGTCTAGGCTGCACCGGGAAACCCGCAACATCGGCGTGCCCGTCGCCGATCCCCGCGAAAGCCTGGCCGAGATCCGGCAGGCAGCCGAAGACGTCCTACCGGGGGCCCGTATCCGAAGGGGGCTTTACTACCGGTACGCCTGCTCTGGCGGAACGCCTGACGCCCGGTCCCGTTCGCGCCGCCGAGCCCGCGAGGCCCGCAGATTGACGGCATTGCCGCACGTTTTGACGTCGTGCCAGACCCCGCTGTTGTTTTTCGAGCGGTCGTAGAACGTCGACCCGCACCGGTGGTTGTGGCACCGCTTGATCCGCCGCCAGGTTCCGGCGTGCTGGCTCAACAGGATCTCGCCCCACAATGCCGACACCAGCCAGCGCCAGCCGCCGCCGGCGGGATCCAGCCGTACCTCCCCGGAATCGGACAGCGCGAAGGATGCCGCGACGGCGCTGGGGCCGCGTCCGCTGGGCGGTTCGCCGTCCACCAGCTGCTCGACGGTGGCACGCACGGCCCGAAGCCTGACCAGGTCCGCGTCGCCCAGCTCCGGTGGCTGCAGGTCCGCGCCGCGTGCGGCCGACCACGCCCGCACCGCGGCGGCCGCCCAGTCGCCGGCGAGCTTCGGGTCGGCCAACAGGTCCGGCCCGTACCCGTCGATGCCCCTCGTGTTCAAGAAGTCCTGGACCAGACCCAGGCCGCCGGGCGCCGCGGCGCACCCGTATCGCTGTGACGCAACCCACCGGGAAGACATAGGCAAACTATAGTTGACTATGTCGCGCGGGTCAACTAGCGTGACGCAAGCAAAGCATTTTTGCCTAAGTCAAAGGAGAGCGATCATGGTCAACGTCAAGGGGTCCACGGTGGTGGTCACCGGTGGACAACGCGGGCTCGGCAAGGCCATCGTGTCGGAGTTGTTGGAACGCGGCGCGGCCAAGGTCTACGCCACGGCCCGGGCGCCGAAGCCCAGTCAGGACGCGCGCGTGATCAGCGTCGAATTGGAGGTCACCGAACCGGATTCGGTAGCCGCGCTGGCGGCCAGGGCGTCGGACGCCGACATCGTCATCAACAACGCCGGTGTGCTCGGCGCCCGGAGCCTGCTCGCCAGCGACATCGACGAGGTCCGGGCGGTCTTTGAGACCAACTACTTCGGTGCGTTGCGCGTGGCCAAGGCGTTCGCCCCGATCCTGGCCGACAACGGTGGTGGGGCACTTGTCGATATTGCGTCGATTTTGTCGTGGATGCCGGGGTCCGGTGGGTATGGCGACTCCAAGGCCGCACTGTGGTCGACGACGAATTCGCTGCGGATCGAGCTCGAGAAGCAGGGCACCCTGGTGGTCGCCGCGCACCTCGGCTTCACCGACACCGAGATGACGTCCGGCTTCGACGCACCGAAGAACGACCCGCGCCAGGTGGCGCGCGCGATCGTCGACGGCATCGAGGCGGATGACACCGAGGTGCTGGCCGACGACGACACCCGCTACGTCAAGGCGGCGCTGTCCGGACCGATCGAGGCGCTGCCCCGGATGGGGTGATGGCTGGAGCGTGAGAGGTCTGTCCGAAGGCAGAGCCCCGTGGTGTGACGGTGGGTCAATCAGCCCCTTGCGGTGGCTCACTTTGTCGTAGCCAGGACTAGGCTCTCTGCGCTTCGGACAGATCACCGGGTTGTCCCGGCACGACCACCGTCGCACGCGCGCATCGGCGCGACGACGGCCCAAGGTCCTCACGGCCCGGCCCAAAGTCACCAGCGCATCGACCGGCCCGGCGTGTTTGGATAACACCATGTCCGATACGGAACTCGATCGCGTCGTGAGCGCCACCCGCGTGATGTCGGCCAACGCCGCCCGGATTTTCGAACTGATCGCCGACCCGTCGCGCCAGCCGAGCTGGGACGGCAACAACAACCTGGCGTCGTCGGCCGCCGGCCAGCGCGTTCATCGGGTCGGCGACGTCTTCAAGACCACGCTGACCAACGGGGCGGTGCGGGAGAACCACGTCACCGAGTTCGTCGAGGGCAGCAAGATCGCTTGGCGCCCAGCCGAACCCAACAAGCAGCCGCCGGGCCACCTGTGGCGCTGGGAGCTCAGCCCGGTCAACGCCGAGCTGACCACGGTCACCCACACCTACGACTGGACGGAGCTGGCCGACGCCACCCGCCTCGAGCGGGCCCGTGCGACGACGGCCGACATGTTGCGCGAGTCCATGGACCGGCTCGCTCTGCTCGCGCAGTCGCCGGACTAAGGGCCGTCGCCCAGCCGTCGAAACGCCCGGTTGGCGGTCAGCCCTTCTTGGCGCGCACCCACTGGAACGTGCCGAAGTTCTTCACTCGCACGCTGGCAAAACCGTTGTCCTCCAAGACATCGCCGATCTCGTCGTCGCCGAACACGTGCGCCCCGACGTTGGGCATCAGCCGCCAGTACCGGGCCAGCCGACCGGCGGTCGGGACCATGACGGCCAGCCTGCCGCCGGGCCGCAGCACGCGGGCGATCTCGGCTAGGGCGGCCGCCGGATCAGGCACCAATTGCAGCACCGCGGTCGACACCGCGACGTCAATAGTGTTATCGCGCAGCGGAAGTCGTTGTGCGTCGGCCTTGATGAAGCCGACCTGCGGCCCGGCCTCATTGCGTACGGCGCGGGCGAGCATCGGCTCGGAGATATCGATGCCGAGGCCCAGCCCCTTCGGGCCGGCGGCACGCGCCAGCGACGCGGTGACGTTGCCCGGGCCCGAGCCGATGTCCAGCGCGATGCCGCGCTGCGGAACGTCCAACCACTGCAGCGGCAACTGCCACGCGCTGATCCAGCGGCGGGAAAGCGCTTGGGCGTTGTCGTAGAGCATCGACCCGATCGGTGACGCCCACGCCGCCTGGATCGGGCCGGTGTTCTTCTCGACGGCGCCGTCGTTATCGGCGCCGAGCAGGTCGAGATAACCCTTGCTCACGTCGGGATCGGCCGGTGGGTCGATGAGCAGGTCCAGCGCTCGCCGGAGCGCGGGAGGCAGCGAGATGTGCACGTCGGTCATGCGTACTCCTTCGATCAAATGCCAAGCCAGACGCCAGAATCGAATGGAAAGCCGCGAAGCCCTCGGCTCGGACAAAGTCCCCGTCCGCAGCCTACGCCGAGGCTCCGGACGCTTCGACCGCTACGAATTGTCTTCCGGGTTACCGGCGGACGACGGCGTGCTCGCGAGCCAGGGCGTACAGCCGCCAGTAACCGGGCACGCCCTTGAGCGCGGTCTCGCCGCGGTCGCCGAACCTGTGCCGCGAGCCGGTGACGATGTCGCGCAGCGTGGACGACACCAGCACCTCGCTGGGCCCGGCGAGTGCCGCCACCCGCGCGCCGATGTGTACAGCCATGCCCGCGACGTCGGCGCCGCGCACCTCGACTTCACCGGCGTGAATGCCGACCCGTACCTCGATGCCCAGCACGTGAACGGCGTCCACGATGGCGTCGGCGCAGGCGATCGCCGCGCTCGGGCTGCTGAACGTTGCGACGAATCCGTCCCCTGCCGTGTTGACTTCGCGGCCGCCGAAGCGCTGCAGTTCGTGGCGCACGATCCTGTCGTGGTTGTCCAGCAGGTCGCGCCAGCGGTGGTCACCAAGGGCGGCGGCGCGCTCGGTGGAGCCGACGATGTCGGTGAACACGATCGTGGTGAGCAGCCGTTCGGCGTCGGAGCCGCCACGCACCCCGGTGATGAACTCTTCGATCTCGTCGAGCATGGGCGCGGTGTCGCCGACCCAGTACAGGGCGTCCTCGCCGGGCAGTTGGACGAGGTGTGATCCGGCGATGCGCTCGGCGAGGTAGTGCGCGTGCTCGACGGGGCTGAAGTTGGGGTTGTCGCGATGCAGGATCAGCGTCGGCACGCCGACGCGAGGCAGCCGGTCGCGGACATCGCCCTCCCTGACCTTGTTGATGAACGCACGGGCCATGCTGGGCGAGGCGGCCCGGTTGCCGGCCATATCCCACCACGAGCGGAACGCGGCGTCATCCGCCACGGAGGGCGCGATGATGCCGAGCATGTCGAAACCCTGCTCGACGGCGTCCGGCTCCATCCCGATCGACGTAAATCGATCGGCGGCGTCGAGCTCGGCGCCGATGGGGTAGTCGGGACCCCGCAGCGTTCGCGCCGCGCCGTTGGCGATGACAAGGCTGTTCACCCGATCGGAGTGGTCGGCGGCCAGAACCACGCCGGCCAGCGAGGTGAAACCGGGGGCGAAGATAGTGGCTCGCTCGCAACCGACCGCGTTCATGACCGCGAGCGCATCCTGTGCCCACGATTCCGGGCCGAGCATGTCCAGCGGAACCCGGGACGACAGGCCGATCCCGCGCTGATCGAAGCGGATCACCCGGCAGAACGACGCCAGCCGGCGATGAAAGCGGTACATCGAGGGCTCGAGGTCGACGCAGTCGATCGGGATCAGCGGGCCCGGCAGCACGAGCAGGTCCATCGGCCCATCGCCGAAGACCTGATAGGCGATGTCGATCTCGCCGCAACTGGCATACCGGGTCCGCGGAGCGGCAGAACTCCCAGCCACGACTCAAGGCTAGTGCAGGGTGCCGACAAATCCAGGCCCGTTAACGGTCCCCGCCGATGATCGGCACCAGATAGCGCGCGGCGTACTCGCGCACCGCGGCCGGGTCCGAGGTGTCGAGCCGGTCGGTGGGAAAGACGATGATGCCTAGGGCGACGCGAAGCAGGATGTCGGCGATGTTGTCCAGGTCGGGCTCGGCCAGCTCGGCGCCGCACCGCCGCAGGGTACGGGCGATGCCGTCGGCGAACTGGCGAATCGGGAAGGCCTGCGACCGGGAGAACATGCCGAACAGCTCGGGTTCGCTGTCGGCGATCCGCGAATACAGCGGCGAGTCCTGGACCAGGCGCACCCCGAGCGCGAACGCCTCGATCACCGCCTGTCGGGGGTCGCAGCCCGTTGTCGCGCGGTCCAGGGTGCTGAAGAAGAGCCCTGCCTCGCGTCGCACCACGTGGGCGAACAGGTTCTCCTTGGTCGAGAAGCGACGGTAGATGGTGCTGCGGCTGACCCCGGCCCGGGCGGCGACGTCGTCGATGTTGGCGCGGCGCACGCCGTAGGTCTCGAACACGTTGCGCGCGGTGTCCAAGATCGTGCGATCGAGCTCGGTGGGCGAATCGGCACTGGCAGAGCCCGGTTCGGACTGCATGATTGGCGGCATCGTATCAACTCCTCGGCGGGGTTCAGTGCCGACTTTCGGGCGTCGGTCCCGGCCCCGGGGCGTGTAAGCCGTGAGCGGTTGCTAGGCTTTTGGAACAAAGATACGAGTTTGTTTCATTGGTTCACAGCGTTTGGCGGGGACGCAGGCTCCGCCCGGTGCGACGAGGAGGTGGGCATGACCGCCCAGAACGACGCGTTGGCCGCGCCGACAGCGGGGTCGCGGTTTGACACCGGCGTTCGGGAAGCGATGCCCATGCCCATCGACGACGAGGTCGACGACGCCGCACCGCGGCTGGGTCCGGATTCGTTGATCTGGAAGTTCTACGGGGACAACCGGACTCAGCTCTTCGGATTCCAGCGCACCGCCGGGGTGGAGAACTGCATCGAACAGCTCGCCCAGGGCGTGCTGGACCATTCCGTCATCTTCAGCGACACGCTGGGCCGGGCCAAGCGGACCGCGCCGCCCCTGATGAACACCGTCTACTCCGACGAGCCCCACGAGTGGGGCCGCAAGGTGCGCGACTTCCACAAGACGATCAAGGGCACCATCAGCGACGGCTCGAGATATCACGCGCTGAATCCGGAGCTGTTCTGCTGGGCGCACGCCAGCTTCGTCGACCAGGTCATCTACAACGCCGACACGTTCATCCGCAGGCTGTCGTACGCGGAGAAGGAACAGATCTTCAACGAGGGCAAGCTCTGGTACAGCCTGTACGGCGTCAGCGACCGCGGACAACCGCAGACATACGACGACTTCCTGGCCTACTGGGACGAGATGCTCGACCGGTTCGTCCCGCACAAGACCGTGCTGTACGGCACCGGCTACATCCGCAAGGGCATCCCCGGGCCGCGCCGCATTCCCAAGCCGGTGTGGAAGATCCTGTCCGCGCCGCTGAACGCCTACACCCGGCTGGTCGTGGTCGGCACGCTGCCGCCACAGATGCGCGAGGTGTGCCAGCTGCAGTGGGATGCCAAGAAGGAGAAGCGCTTTGAGCGCATCGCCGCGGCCATCCGGGCGCTCAACCCGCTGTTCAACCGGCTGCCCGTCCGGGTGCTCTACACGAGCTGGGCGGCCGCGGCGTGGCAGCGCGCCGGCGTCGACCCGCGCCGGCTGCACAACCACCCGGCCGCGTAACGGATTCTTCGGCGGCCGCCTGGTCGTGACACCGCGCGGGCGCATAGGGCATCGTGGTTAGCCGGCTCCGCATTGGGGCATACCGCTAGGTCGGCCGGGTGGGCCGGTCGAGCGAGCCGATGGCAGGGCGACCCGAAGGAGAACCGCGATGCAGATGACCGGCAATACCGTTCTGGTCACCGGTGGCGGCAGCGGCATCGGCCGCGGCCTGGCTGAATCTTTCCACCGGCTGGGCAACCAGGTGATCATCGCCGCCCGGCGCAGTGACCACCTGCGGGCCGTCGCCGAGGCCAACCCGGGCATGCAGACCTTGTCGCTCGATCAGGGTGACGCCGCCGACATCCGGCAATTCGCCACACAGGTGACCGACCACTACCCGGACCTGAATGTGTTGGTCAACAACGCCGGCATCCAGCGGGTCGAGGATCTCACCAGCGGCAATGTCGGCCTGGCCGAGCAGTCGGTCGCCATCAATCTGCTGGGCCCTCTCCGGCTGACCTCGGCGCTGCTACCGGCGCTGCTGCGCAAGCCGCACGCCACGATCCTCAACGTCACGTCCGGTCTGGCCTTCATGCCCAGCGCGCTCACCCCGACCTACTGCGCCGCCAAGGCGGCGCTGCACTCCTACACCGAATCGCTGCGTTTCCAGCTTCGCGACACTTCGGTGCAGGTGATCGAGATCATTCCGCCGCACGTGCGGACGGCGCTGCAGGGCGAGCGGGGATTCGACCCCCGGGCCATGCCGCTGGAGGACTACATCACCGAGACGATGTCGCTGCTGCAGACGCAGCCGGACGCCAAGGAGATCGTGGTGGAGCGCGTCAAGATGTTCCGGTACGCCGAGCGTGACGGCACCTATGACGACATCTATCCGCGTTTCAACGAGGCGATCACCGCCCTGCTCGGCAGTTAGGCACCGGAGGTAGGCGCGGCGTGGCTCGCGCGGCTACTTCGGCGAACCGGCATGACGCTGAACACCACGTGCACGCCGATGAAACTCCTTGTGAAATAAGGCGATAAAGCGACACGACGACGCGAGTCGACGCCCGGCGTCCTTGGCGTAGCGGTCCACGATGGGACAGGATCGAGGACATGGCCGAAGTCGACTTCTCGTTGTTGGACGTCCCGCGTGCGGCACCGGTCGAGGATGCCGGGGCCTATCTGCGCGCCGCGATCGCCTGGCACTTCGGCGACGACACCGGATCGCCGTTCTGGCTGCGGACCGCGCGCGCACTGGACTTCGACCCGCTGACCGACGTCAGCGCCTTTGCCGATCTGCGATTGTTTCCCAACCTGATCAACGAATTGCGCAGTGTCCCAGTGGAGGATCTCATTCCGCGCGGCTACCTGACCCAGGGATCTGCGCCGCCGGTGCCCCAGATCTTCGAATCCGGCGGTACCACCGGCGCCCCGAAACGCACTGTGCAGATGCCGGATTGGGTCGCGCAGGTCATCGAATGGCAGACCGAGGACTTCGCCACGGGCGGCTTCCGGCGTGGCCAGGGCTTTCTCTGCCTGATGCCGAGCGGGCCACACGGCGTCGGTTACTTCTCCCGGCTGGTGTCGCAGCGGCTCGGGGCGGCCTTCCACGCGATCGACATCGATCCACGCTGGGTCAAAAAGATCGCCGCCCGTGGCGCCGCCGCCGACGTGGCGGCCTACGTCGACCATGTCGTCGAGCAGGCCGTCTTCGTGTTGCAGACGCAGAACGTCGCCAACCTGCACACCACCCCGCCGCTGCTGGAGGCCATGGCCCGCGACGACCGGGTGGTCGACCTGGTCAACGACAAGATCCGCTACCTGCTGCTCAGCGGCGCGCATGTGGATGCCGACACCCTCGACCTGCTGCGCGGGATCTTCCCGGCGACCACGATCACCATGGCGTTCGGCAGCACCATGGTGCTTTCGCAGGCCGTGACCCGAACCGTGGACGGCGACACGTTCGTCTTCGACCCGCGCACCCCGTACGTGGTGTTCTGGGTGGTGGATCCCGACACCGGGGAACGGGTGCCGTACGGGGAGCAAGGCCAGGTGCTGATGAACCACGTCAGCAAGGGCATGTTCATACCGAACAACCTGGAGCGCGACCTGGCGATCAGGATGCCCGGACCGGCTGGCGAACTCAGCGACTCGGTCAGCGAGGTGCGACCGGTGTCCACCTTCGAGGGTGAGGCCGTCATCGAAGGCGTGTACTGAACGTGGCAGGTGAGAACACCGGCGCCGCAGCCGGTTTGGTTGCGCTGGACGCGCTCGGCGCCGACGGCGGATACCGGACCCGCAACCGCGAGGTGATCACCACCACCGCGGGCGTCCCCGTCGCCGAGCTGAGCATGGTTGCGCCGCTGTACGTTTCGCGCACGCTGGGCGCGCAGCGCAAAGCCGCACCGCTGCCGCTCGCCGAGCGCGCGGGGGCACTGTCGCGGGCCGCCGACATCTTCGGGAACGACGTGATCGCCGGACTGGATTTCGAAGCCTATGTCGGGTTGGCCTGCCGCATCTCGGGCATGCCGATCGCCATCACCCGAGCCGGGGCGCGCGGTGTGGCCGACGCGGTCGCCGCCGCGTTCGATGCGGTCCGGCCGGCTCAGCCGGTGGGGACGACGCTGGACTGGCGCGAGGAGCGCACCCGCGCGGGCGGCGCATTGTGGCTGCGCCGGGGGGAGGTGTTCGCCGTGCACGCGGCCGGAAACGGCCCCGGTGTCCATGGGCTCTGGCCCCAGGCACTGGCGCTGGGCTACCGGGTCGCGGTGCGCCCATCGCGGCGCGAACCGCTGACGGCGCATCGGCTGGTGTGCGCGCTGCGGCGGGCCGGGTTTCGCGCCGAGGACGTCGTCTATCTACCCACCGACCATGCCGGGGCCGACGAGATCATCCGGTCGGCCGACCTCGCCATGGTGTACGGCGGCCAGGAGGTGGTCGACAAGTACGCCGGCGATCCGGCGGTGATTGTCAACGGACCGGGACGCACCAAGATCGTGATCACCGCCGACCGGGACTGGCGTGACCATCTCGACGTCATCGTCGACTCGATCGCCGACCACGGCGGCATGGCGTGCGTCAACACCACCGCGGTGCTCTACGAGGGCGATCCGACCGCTCTGGCCCGGGCGATCGCCGAACGACTGGCGACCATGGAGCCGCTGCCCACCGATGACGAACGGGCGAACCTGCCCACCCAGCCCGTCGAGAAGGCGCACGCCCTGGCGAACTTCCTGGCGGCCAAGGCCGCCGGGTCGACCCCGCTGCTCGGCGCCGATCAGGTGGTCGCCGACCTCGGGGACGGCTATGCAGCGCTGCGCCCCGCCGTCCATCTGCTGGCCGAACCCGACATCGACACGCTCAACCTCGAGCTGCCCTTCCCGTGTGTGTGGGTATCGGCCTGGACGCGCGAAGCCGGGGTGCGGCCGTTGCGGCATTCGCTCGTCGTCACCGCGATCACCGGCGACGAGACGCTGATCGACGATCTGGTCGCCGAGCCGACCGTCGCCAATGTCTACTGCGGGCACCATCCGACGTGGTGGCACGCACCGCACATCCCGCACGACGGATTCCTGGCCGACGCCCTGATGCGCAACAAGGGCTTCATCAGGGATTAGCCGGGAATCCCCGTCGGCCTGTCACTCCCCGAAGCCGCTGTGCGGCGACGCGACCGACTGTGCGGCGGGCCCGCCCGTACTCAGGTGGCTGGAGGCGAACGCGACTCCCTTGTCGATCACCGCGCCGTCGTCGGCGTAGGTGTCGTGGGCGGCGAAGTTCATCCCGTCCGAGCAGACCGGGTCCTCGGTGGCGCACACCTTGACGGTCTTGTCCTGGTACGCCGGGCCGATGACCACGGGTGGTTCGTTGAGGAAGTTCATCGCCCGCACGTTGGGCATGCCGAACAGCACCACCGAGGAGACGTGGTTGGCGACGTCGGGAGACAGCGGCTTGGGAACGGTGTTGGGGTCGATGCCGTCGGGCACCGCGGCCGAGGTGACAAAGCCCATAACGGCCGCGCCCTGGGAGTAGCCGCCGAGCACCATCTTGGTGTTGGGGCAGTCGTGGGCCATCGAAGTCACGTGGGCGCTGGCGTCTCTGATGCCGTCGATCCCGGTGGCCCACTGGTCACTGGCGGGGTAGTTGACCGGGTAGACGTCGAACGAGCGTCCGCCGACGCGTTGGTGCAGTGCGTCGACGAAGGCCTGACCGGTGGGGCCCACACCCGGCGCTTCACCGGTGCCGCGGGCGAACACCACTTGCACATCCGGACACTGGGCCGAGGCGGTGGGGATAACGGAAGTGGACAGGGCCGACACGGCCATGCCCGTCGCTGCGATAACTACTGCTGGACCGAGGGAACGAATGATGTGACGCGCAATCATGCCGCCATTGTGCCCAGCCAACACGCCCGCTAAACACAGGAAACACCGAAATTACCGTGTTCTCATAAAAATAACCGCCGCTGATGCGGACGGGCTGAGATTGGTTGTGCGCGGCGTTCATCCGGCGCGCCGCCCGGGCGGCATCCGCCCACCCGTCGCCGGGGTCGCCGAGACCCCGCCTCGGCCGGGGTGGAGCGCGGGCCCGGACTGCAATGTGGTCTGCTACGTGTAGTTACGAGTCGGGGGCACGGTCAAGCAACCGCCGACCCCGGCAAGCGGCTCGAGTGAATGCGGCAGCGAAGTTGAACGCGATAGCGCAGGCCCTGAACACGGTCACGGACCACGTGGCCAATCCGGCGCGGGTGTCGGACCCCGACAAGTTGCGCGGCGCCGTCTTCGGCAAGACCGTTCTGGTGACCGGAGCCTCCTACGGCATCGGTGAGGCGACCGCGCGCAGCCTGGCCGCCGCGGGGGCAACCGTCCTGGTGGTCGCCCGCTCCGAGGAACGGCTCTGCGATCTCACGGCGTCGATCAATGCCGGCGGGGGTCACGCGGTCGCCTACCCGACCGACCTCGCCGACGAATCCGCGGTGAACACCCTGACCAAGCAGATCACCGAAGAGCACGGCCCGCTCGACATCGTAGTGAGCAACGCCGGAAAGTCATTGCGCCGCTCGCTGCATGAACAGTACGACCGGCCGCACGACTTCCAGCGCACCATCGACATCAACTACCTAGGGCCGGTGCGGCTGCTGCTCGGGCTGCTGCCGGCCATGCGCTGCAACGGCAGCGGGCACATCGTGAACGTGTCGAGTGTCGGCGTCCGGGTGGCGCCGGGTCCGCAATGGGGTGCCTACCAGGCCTCGAAGGGCGCCTTCGACCGGTGGCTGCGCAGCGTGGCCCCCGAACTGCACACCGATGGCGTCGATGTCACCACCGTTTACTTCGCGCTGGTACGCACCAGGATGATCGCGCCCACCCCGCTGCTGGGCAGCCTTCCCGGGCTGTCGCCGGACGAAGCCGCCGACGCCATCGCCAAGGCGATCATCGAGCGGCCGCGCACCATCGCGCCGCCCTGGGTGCTGCCGGCCGAGCTGGCCTCCGTCTTGCTGGCCGGGCCGGCCGACTACGCCGCGCGGCTGTGGCATCGCCGATTCCTGAGCCAGCCCGACCCCGACGAGGCCGACGATGACGGATGACCGCATGGTCACCACCGCAGCCCGCGCCCTGCTGCGCTCCGGTCTGCTCACGCCGCCGGCGCCGCTCGCGGGTTTCCGGCTCCTGCGCGAGGCACGCCGTGGCGGCACCAATCCGTACACGCTGCTGGCGGTCACCACCGCCCGTTGGCCCGACCGGACGGCGATCGTCGACGATGACGGCGCGCTGACCTATCGCCAGCTGCAGGATGCGACCGAGTCGCTGGCGCGGCGGTTGGCCGCCGACGGGGTTGCACCCGGGCAGACGGTCGGGGTGATGTGCCGCAATGGACGAGGGTTCGTGGCGGGTGTGTTCGCCGCGGCCGTGTTGGGCGCCGACGTCGTGCCGATGAGCACGGAGTTCCGCAGCGATGCGCTGGCGGCCGCGCTACAGGCCCACCGCATTTCGACCGTGGTCGCCGACGACGAATTCGGCGAGCGGGTCCGGAGTGCGGACGCATCGGTCGCCACCGTCGACCCGGCGAGGGTCGGCACCGAGGAGGGCGCTCGCCCGGACGTCGCCAGCCCCGGTCGCATCGTGCTGCTGACGTCGGGCACCACCGGGAAACCCAAGGGCGTGCCGCGCACACCGCAGCTGCGCTCCGCGCTGGGCGTGTGGGTGACGATCCTCGATCGCACCCGGTTGCGTACCGGTTCGCGGATTTCGGTGGCAATGCCCATGTTTCATGGTCTGGGGCTGGGCATGCTGATGCTGACCTTCGCCCTCGGGGGCACCTTGCTGACCCGCCGCGAGTTCGACGCCGAGGGCGCGCTGGCGCAGGCGTCGCTGCACCGCGCGGACGCCTTTACCGCGGTGCCGGTCGTGCTCGCGCGAATCTTAGAGTTGCCCGAGCAGGTGCGGGCGCGAAACCCGCTGCCCTACTTGCGCACGGTGATCTCCAGCGGCGACCGCCTCGACCCCACCCTGGGCCAGCGCTTCATGGACGCTTACGGCGACATCCTCTACAACGGCTACGGCTCCACCGAGGTCGGCATCGGTGCGCTCGCCACGCCGGCGGATCTGCGCGAAGCCCCGGAAACGGTCGGGAGGCCCGTCGTCGGGTGCCCGGTGCGCATCTTCAACAAGAACGACAAGCCGGTCGGCCCGCGGGTCACCGGGCGGATCTTCGTCGGCGGCGAATTGACCAGCGAGGGCTATTCCGATGGCGCGGCCAAAGCCGTCGTCGACGGCATGACCAGCACCGGCGACATGGGCTATCTGGACAACGCGGGCCGGCTCTTCATCGTCGGCCGAGAAGACGACATGATCATCTCCGGCGGCGAGAACGTGTATCCGCGTGCGGTCGAGAACGCGCTGGCCCAGCACCCCGCCATCGCTGACAACGTGGTTATCGGCGTCCCCGACGAACGGTTCGGTCAGCGCCTGGCGGCGTTCGTGGTGGCGCAGCCGGGCGGCGAGATCGACGTTGCCGAGCTGCGTGAGTACTTGAAGGGCCGAGTCTCGCGCTTCGAACAACCGCGCGACATCAACGTGGTCGACAGCATCCCGCGCAACCCCGCCGGCAAGGTGCTGCGCAAAGAACTGTCCGGCTGAACGCGATCGTCCGGCTCCTTACGCGCGCCGCTACACGGCGCTCGCCGTCGCCGGGCTGAAGGCTCACTCGTCGCCGGGCTGAAGGCTCACTCGTCGCCGGGCTCCAGGGCGGCGACCTGCTTGGCCAGCCAGTTGGGTGCCAGCGCCGAGATTGCGGTGGCACCGGCCGTCGAACCAAGCACACCCGACCAGGCCACCGGCCCCAGCGGCGTGCACCCGAAGAACTGGCTGAGCACCGGCGTCTGGACGATGCCGACCAGCACGCCGGCGCTGCCCAGGGCGGTCGCCACCACGAGCGGGCTGTGCCGGCGGGTCAGCAGTGTCTGCGCCAGCTGCGTCGTCACGAGTGCGGTCAAACCCATTGTAGCCGTGCGGCGTTCGGTGCCCGGCGTCCAACGCCCGATGGCCCAGGCGGCCGTCGCCCCGGCGGCCGTGACGGCGCCGCGGGTCACGATCTGGCGCATCAGCGGGGCGTCGAGCGACGGTGTGGGTCCGGTGAGCACCGCGCGGCGGTGCAGACGGCGCGCCTCGTCGGCGGCCTCGGCGGATTCGTACTCGGCGACGTCGGGCTCGACGTACTGCGAGGTGACCGCGACCGCGAGGGCGGGGAACATGTCGGTGAGCAGATTGACCAGCAGCAGCTGCCGCGTCCCCACCGGCGCGCGGCCTTGGCCGAAGGCGGTCCCGATGATGGTGAACAACACCTCGCCGACGTTGCCGCCGACCAGGATCGTGACGGCGTCGCGAACTCCGCCCCACATGCTGCGGCCCTCGACCAGGGCGTCCATCAGCACGCCGAGATCCTCGTCGGTCAACACGATGTCGGCGGCGCCGCGCGCGGCGGACGAACCGCGACCGCTCACCCCGATACCGACGTCGGCCATCCGGATGGCGGCGGCGTCGTTGGCGCCGTCGCCGACCATCGCGGTCACCCGCCCGCAGCGCTGCAGGGCGGCCACGATCTGCACCTTCTGCTCCGGGCTGACCCGGGCGAACACCTGCACATCGGCGACCAACCGGGCGCACGCGTCCTCGTCGAGACCGGCGAGCTCGGCGCCGGTCACCACCCGCGCGCCCTCGGGCAGACCCAGCTGCCGCGCGATCGCCCGCGCGGTGACGGGGTGGTCGCCGGTGATCAGCACCACGTCGCGCTCGGCGTCCACCAGCGCCTCGATCAGCGGGCGCGCCGACGCCCGGGCCGTGTCGGCCAGGCCGACGTAGCCGAGCAGCTCGAGGTTTTTGGCCGCGGCATCCACGGCGTCGGCGTCGGTGTCGTCGTCGTCGGTCTCGTGCTTCCAGCCGCGCTGCGCCACCGCGAGCACCCGCAGCCCCTGCTCGGCCAGACCGTGCACCACCGCCTCGGCCCGCTTCCGGTCGGCGTCCGGGTCGGCGAACTTGCAGCGCGGAAGGATGACCTCGGGGGCCCCCTTGAGGAACAGAACCGGTGCGTCGGCGGGGTGGCCGTTGTCGTGACCCACCGTGCCGATCGCGGCGGCGAAGCCGCGGCTGGACTCGAACGGCACCTCCGCGAGCATCTCCCAGTCCGAATCGCCATGGCCGTTCAGCGAACTCGCCGCGGTGAGGATCGCCTCGTCGGTCGCGTGCGCGTGGCCCTGGCCTTCCTGCGGCTGGGCGGACGCGCGCGCCGCGGCCCGCAGCAGGCCGGAGGATTCCGGGGCGGTCAGTTTCGGGAAGGGCTCGTGCGGGTCGACGTCGTCGGGCACGGCGCACACCACGCGCAGCCGGTTCTCGGTGAGCGTGCCGGTCTTGTCGAAGCAGATGGTGTCGACGCGGCCCAGCGCCTCGATGGTGCGCGGTGCGCGGACCAGGGCCCCGCGCGCGGTCAGCCGCTGGGCCGCCGAGAGCTGGGACAGGGTGGCCACCAGCGGCAGGCCCTCGGGGACGGCGGCCACCGCGATCGCGACGCCGTCGGCCACCGCCTGGCGCAGCGGCGCGCGGCGCAGCAGCGCCAGCGCCGACACCGTCGCGCCGCCCGCCAGCGTCAGCGGCAGCACCTTGCTGGTCAGTTCCCGCAGCCTGGCCTGGATTCCGGCTGACGTCTCGACGTCGGCGACCGCCGAGATCGCGCGGTGCGCGGCTGTGCCGACCCCGGTTGCGACGACGATCGCCCGGGCATGCCCGGCGACGATCGTGCTGCCCTCGAACAGCATGCTGGCGCGGTCGGGGTCGTTGACGGCGACTGGGTCCACCTGCTTGTCCACCGGAAGCGACTCGCCGGTCAGCAGGGACTCGTCGACCTCGAGGTCTTCGGCGATCAGCAGGCGGGCATCGGCGGGGACCACCTCGGGTGCGGCCAGGTCGATGACGTCACCGGGCCGCAGGGTCTTCGCGGACACCGTCGCGGTGCGGGTCGCGTGCCGCGCGGCCTCCAGCCGGCGGCGCGTCGTCGCCACGGCCGGGACGACCACCCGGCGCACCAGCTGGTCCTGCTCGGCGAACAGCTCGGCGGCGGCGGACTCGGCCCTCAGCCGTTGCGCCCCGCCGGTTATCGCGTTGACGGTCATGACGCCGGCCACCAGCAGCGCGTCGACGTTGCTGCCGACGATGGCCGACGCTGCCGCGCCGACGGCCAGGATGGGGGTCAGCGGGTCGGCGAGTTCAGTCCGGGTGGCCGACGCCAGCCGGGCCACGCTGTGCAGCGGCTTGCGCAGGGGTTCCAGCGCAGGGCTGTACGAAAGGTCGTCGAGACGGCGCCGCCAGGACGGCTCGGTTTCGACGGCCATCGGCCGCGCGCCGCCGGCCAGCCGCGAGTACACGATCTCGGGATCCAGTGCGTGCCAGGCGGTCAGCGGTTGCGGAGTGGGGTCGGGCAGTCGGAGCACCCGGGTGGCCGAGAAGGTTCCGGCCAGCAGCGCGGTGGCCGCGGCGGCGTTGACCGGGTTGAGCCAGCGCCGGAAGCTCACCGGGCTGGCGCCTGCCTCCTGCTCACCGGTGACCAGCAGCAGGCCGGCCAGTGTGGTGCCGCCCTGCGCCAGGTGCACCGCCGACTCGCTGGCCGACCGGGCCACCGGGATGGCCGACAGGATGCGCACCGCGTCGGCCAGATCGGTGCCCGTGATGATGTCCGCCGTCCATGCCGTCGCGGCGCGCGGATCGTCAAGCGCCACACCGACATCGGCAATCGCGAGCGCGGCCAGGGTGTCGGTCGAGGCGAAGTCCCGATGCAGCGCGGTGATCAGCAGCACCGGTCCGCGATCGGCGCGCAGCTCCCGGACCACGTTCAGCAGCGGCGTGCCGGGCGGATGCGTGGTGCCGACGCTGGCGGTGAGGTCTTCGGTGCCCGCGACATGACGCAGTACCACTCGCGCACCGGTGCGGTTCGCGGTCTGGAACAGCGGAATCGCGTAGGGGTCGACCTCCCAGCCCACGTCGACACTGCCGACGCATTCGCCGTCGACGACCAGGTCGGCCTTTTCCAGGCCCTGCGCCGGCGTCGCCGACGACCCTTGGGACGGAACCCATCTCAGTCGCGCGCCGGTCGCGGGCAATTCGTCAGGGTCGGGCTCGGGCGCCTCCTCGCCGTGCAGCAGCGCGTCGGCCACCTCGTAGACCCGGTCGTCGTCCCAGCCGGGAGCGTCTCCGCGAACATGCAAGACCGCGCGATGATCGCCGCGCAGCGCAGCGCCGTCGATGACGACCACTTTCAGCCGGTCCAAGCGGCGCAGCGCGCCCGGGTCGAGCACCAGTTGCCCGGAATTGGCCAGCCCGCGACCCAGAATCGCGGCGAACGCCTGGCGGCCCATGTGCGCGGCGCGGGGCACCCCGGCCTCGATGGCGGCGGCCGCGTCTTCGGTGCCGCCGCCGGCGACCAGCGCGCTGACCGCGGCGATCAGCGAGCCGTTGGCCGCCGAATCGACATAGCTTTCCACCGGCCCGGCCATCGAGCCTTTGGCCTTGTCCATCGCGGCGTCGATCGTTCCGCCGACCACGACGTGGGAGGCGTCACCGGCCGCCGCGGCGGCCCAGCTGTGCCGGGGCAGCTCCGACTTGGCCGAGGAAATGACCGGGACCACCGGAGCCTGCGGCCGGTCGGGAGAGGCAAGCTGCGGCTCGCGGTCGCGCCACACGCGCCGATGCGCCGACGCCTCGGAGACCTGCAGGGTCCGTTGCGTCAGGTCGAGCATCGGGGTGCCGAACGACTGGGTCAATCCGTGGGCGGCCGCCGTCGTCGCGGCCAGGGCGAGGTCGGTGCCCACCCGGCCCAGCCGGCCCTCCAGGATCGAGACCATGCGCGGTTGGTGATTGATCAGCGCGGCCGCGGCACGGGTGGTCTGCGGCGCTGCGGGCAGTCGGGTCACCCATCCGGTGACCGCGGCGCCCATCGCGACGAGATCCATTGCCGCCGCGGTGAGTGGCACCAGAATCGCCAACGGGTTCCCCGGGTCGGCGAACGGCGCGGACAGCGGCGGCGATTCCGACTTGGACCATGTGATGTCGGAGGCGATCGAGGCCACCGTCGCGCGCACCTCGTCCAGAACGGCGTCGTTGTCCGCGTCGTCGGACAGTTCGACCACCAGGCGGCCGAGTGAACCCTCGACGTGCGCCTTGGTCACACCTGGGATTCGGCGCACCGGCTCTTCCACGGCGGGCGCGTACTCATGCCAGCGTGGGAACGGAAGTAGTGGATCCAAGTCCAGGTGTACGCGGTGCCCGCTGTGCCAGCGCACCGGTGGCATGACGGTGCCGGGGTAGCCGTTGGATGAACTGTCCAACCCGATCGCGCGTCCCGTCGTCTGGGCGACCGACTGGATGACCGGGCCGGCGAGTCCGGTCACCGGGCTGGCCAACGCCTGCACCGCGCCCGCGGCCCCGGCCGCGGTGGACACACCTGCCCGCACTACCTGCGCGGCTCCGCCAGCTACGCCAGCGACGACGCTGGAAACGCCGGGAATCTTCACTCGTCACCCTTCACTACGTCTACCGCGCCTAATGATCCTGACGTGTGGAGGACCTGTCCACACGTGGGCCGGGAAGGTGAAACCGTGCGACGACGCCGATGACGATGCAGGTCGGGCCTCCCTTAGAGAGCAAGGGGTGCGATTACGTCCCTGCTCAGAGGTTACCGGGTTGCCGCCAAACCAAACGTGGGGAACAACCCGGCGTCGAGGAAGACGGTGATGCTCGCGATGCCGGTGGCTCCGGTGGTCAACACGTGGATGGAATGGGCCCGCATCGCCCCGTCGGCGCTGCGCCGGTATTCGGCAACGGCGGGTTGGGAATTCGCGGCCGTCGGGATCATCACAATATCGCCGGCCCGGGCCAGGGCACGGTCGGCGAGGAATCGCAGCACGGCGTCCCGGCCGGTGAACCACACTGGCATCGGCGGCATTTCGAGTTTGACGTCCGCTTGCAGCAGCGCCGTCAGCGCCGCCATGTCCGCGTTTTCGAATGCCGCGCAATACCGGTCGAGCAATTCGCGGCGCTCGGCATCGCCGGGCTCGGACATGCTCTCCTCGGCGGGCGAGAGCTCGGCAAGGTGGGCCCGGGCGCGCTGCAGGGAACTGTTGACCGCCGCGGGCGTGGTATCAAGGAGCTCGGCCACCTCGGCCGCGGTGAACTGCACGACGTCGCGCAGGATCAACACCGCGCGCTGCCGCGCCGGAAGCTCCTGAAGGGCCGTCATCACGGCCAGCCGCACGCTCTGCTTGGCGGCGAGGTCGTCTTCGGGGCTCTTGAACATCAGCGCGTCGGGAATGGGTTCCAGCCAGGCGTGCGCGCCGACCCTCGCGTCGAAATCGGCGTCCGGGTCGATCGAGCCGTCCCCCACGCCCATCGGCAGCACGCGGCGGGCACGGTTCTCCAGCGCCCGCAGGCAGGCGGTCGTCGCGATCCGATACAGCCACGTCTTCAACGCCGCGCGTTCCTCGAACGCCGGATAGCCACGCCAGCCCCGCAGATACGTCTCCTGGACCAGGTCTTCGGCGTCGTGCACCGAGCCCAGCATGCGGTAGCAATGCGCGATCAGCTCGGCCCGAAAAGGCGCCGCCCGCTCGACGAAATCCTCCTGCGCCGGCACGACCTACTCCTTTCGGCTGCGAGGGAACCTACTCCCTTAGAGACGTCCCGCCCTCGGAATTCATCGGTCCGCGCGCGATGAATCCAGATGCCGCGTCGTATCTGAATTGGTGAAGCCGCGGCCACGGCCGCAGAACACCTCAGAGAGCGAGAACGACCATGAACCAGCCCCGCACCGCCCACACCGACGGGCTCGCCGGCACCCTCGCGATCGTGACCGGAGCCGGCCGCGGCTTCGGCCGTGCCATCGCCTCCGCGTTGGCGGCCGCCGGTGTGCGCGTCGTCGGCGTTGCCCGCACCCGATCGCAACTCGAGGAGGTGCGCACCCAGCTCGGCGACGCCTTCACGCCGGTGGTGGCGGACGCCGCCGATCCGGCGACGGCCGAACGGCTGATCGACGAGTACCGGCCGCGCACGCTGGTGCTGTGCGCCGGCGCGACGCCGCCGATGTTGCCGCTACAGGAACAGACCTGGGCGACTTTCAGCGAGAACTGGAACTCCGACGTCGCGCAGGCGTTTCACTGGGTTCGCCAGACTCTGCTGCGCCCGCTGGCCCCGGGTAGCTCCGTGATCGTGATGTCCAGCGGCGCCGCGCTGAACGGGTCGCCGCTGTCGGGAGGCTATGCGGGCGCGAAGGCGACCGTCAGGTTCATCACCAGCTACGCCGGCATCGAAGCGCAGCGTGCGGGGCTCGGGATCAGGTTCACCGCCGTGCTGCCGCGGTTGACGCCGGCCACCGACCTGGGGGCGGCCGCCGTCGCGGCCTACGCCAACCGCCAAGGTGTCGACGTCGACTCCTTCGTGCAGGCCAGCGGGCCCTCGCTCGCCGCCGAGCAGGTGGGCAAGTCGGTGCTCGAGATCGCCACCGGCGGCGCCACCGGCCAGGACGCCTACCTGCTCACCGCCGCCGGCCTCTCGCCGCTGGCCTGAACATCCGAGACCGAAAGGCACACAACGTGAACACACCGCCGATCGTGTCCGCCCAGCAGTGGGCGGGTGCACACCAGCAACTGCTGGCGAAGGAGAAGGAACTCACCCGAGCCCACGACGCACTCGCGGCCATGCGACGCAGGATGCCGTGGACAGCCGTGGACAAGCGGTACGAGTTCGACGGTCCCGAGGGCAGGGTCGACCTGTTGGGTCTGTTCGAGGGCAGGCGTCAGCTCGTCGTCTATCGCGCCTTCTACGGACCCGACATCGACGGCTGGCCGGACCACGCGTGCCGGGGCTGCTCGATGATCGCCGACCATGTCGGCAACCTGGCCCACCTGAACGCCCGCGACACCACGCTGGTGTTCGCCTCGCGCGCCCCGCAGGCCGATATCGAGCGGCTCAAGACGCGGATGGACTGGAAGATGCCGTGGTACACCATCACCGATGACTTCGACGCCGATTTCGGGGTGGACGAATGGCACGGCACCAACGCCTTCATTTACGACGGCGACCGGGTGTTCCGCACCTACTTCATCAACAACCGCGGCGACGAGGCGCTCGGAACCACATGGAGTTTCCTCGACATGACCGCATTGGGACGCCAGGAGAACTGGGAGGATTCGCCGCCGGGCTACCCGCAGACCGCTCCCTACGAGTGGTGGGACTGGCACGACGCGTACGGTGAGCACGAACCGTCACGCTGGTTCGGTGAGCCCGACCCGAACGATCCCAACGACCAACGGCCGCCGCGCGAGAACTGAGGCGACCGTTTGCATTACTCGGGCCTGGAACATCAGTAGCACCAGCGCAATTGAATCGTTAAACGGCCAGATTCCGTAGAGCGATCAAAACCGCCAGACAACTCTCCTCGAGTTGCGCTGCGCGCCAGCCCCGGTAGCTGGTGACCGGCGCACCGGATCCCGAAGGCACCGGCCGGCAACACTGGGCGACGGCTGGTGTGGGAAACGGTATCGACAAGAACGCTTGGGCCAGACGGCTAGCGAAGGGGCACGGTGGCGACGCTAGACGGCGGTGTCGGCGTCGGGAGTGCGGGCGGCGTGGTCGGGGTGGGCGGCGCGGCCGCGGGCGGTGTGGTCGGGGTGGGCGGCGACGTGGGCGGAGGGCTTGTGGTCGATATTTCCGAGCGAACGCATTTTACGACCGCCCGGCCCGTCTGCCCCGCCGCTGTCGCGGTGATGACGGCGAGGACGCTTGGTGGCGGTAACGCTCTGAGCGTGGGGTTGGGGCGCGGGATCTTGATGGTCAGCTGTCCTTGCTGGCTGATCGACGTGAAATCGCTGTTGTCGGTGGCCCATTGGACGTCGGTGAGGTCAGCGGTAGTGCCATCGGAGTAGCTACCCTTCGCGGCCAGGGTGTAGGAGCCTGCGCAACTCTGGATGGTCGGTGGGTCGATGGTGATGCCGGTGAGGTCATGCGGCATGAGGGTGATCGCGACCGAGACCGACTGGTTTGCGATGGTTGCCCGTATTTCGGTTCTTCGTGGAGGCCGACCACGACCATCATCCACAGCGGTGACCAGCCCATCGCGATCAACCGCCGCGACTCCGGGGTCATCGGAGGTCCAGTCGACGGCGTTGGTGATGTCACGGGCGGAGCCGTCGCTGTAAGTCCCGGTGGCTTTTAGCTGCTGTGTTGACCCTCTAACCAATGTGGCCTCGGTGGGCGAAACTTTGATCGCGGTCAGCGACTGCGGCTTCACACCGCTGTTGCCGTTGGCTGTAGTGGGGTTGAGTGTGGTGCTCGGCGTTTCGGTCGTAGTGGGATTGGTTGTGGTGCTTGATGTTTCGATTGTAGGTGTAGTTGTGGGCACGGGATTGGCACTGAGGTGCGGAGGCGCCGTGAGGACGAAATGCGTAACGATTGCAGCCGCCGCCAGAACCGAGACGGCGGCGAGCGCAGTCGTGTAAGTGATGAGCATCCGAATTCTCAGGTGGCGCAATCCGATTCGCACCGCCCGCTCTACGTCGAGCGGATGGCTGTCGATGCGTTCCCGGGCGGCGGTTTCCAACGCCTCGTACAGGGCTGGATTGGGCATCAGCGGTCCCCGCCCCGAACGTCGGCGGCGTCCAGCACCGCCTCGGCCTGCGCGATGTGAGCGTCCACCTCAACCGGCGGCAGATTCACCATGTCGGCGACGTCTTCGACCGACAAATCGGCGTATACGGTGAGAACCATGATGATCCGCTCAGTCTGTGACAGGCCCGCCAGCGCCCGGTTGGCGGTGGGGAACGTGTCGGGCGGTGGGCTGCCGGTGAGCCGGCTGTATGCCTTGAGCCGATGGACGAACCAGCACAGTGCGTACACCTCCGTCGCTGCGCTGACTGGGCCACGCCAGCGTTTTGTTGCCTCTGCGATGGCGGCGCTGAGCAGGTCATTAGCCAGCGCGGGGTCGTCGCACAGCAGGTTGGCGGTCACCTGAAGTTGAGGGCGTTGCTCGCTTAACTCGCGGCGTAGCTCCTCGCCACGATTTGCCACCGCGACAACGACTTTGAACAGCGATGGAATGCCGTATTCGAGCTGGGTAATGGCGGGCATCACTCCCGCGGTCAGCACCACGACGCAGCCCAGGGTAATCAGCGTCAAGCCGGTCACGTGGCCGCTCGTTACGACGCCCACCACGATGAGCCCACCGGCACCCACCACCAACGCCACGCGCCAGGGGCGCACGAAGTCTCGCCATGGTCGCGGCGGTGTCTGGCACATGCTGCTCCTCCTGATCGTCCCTTACCTCTGAATCATCAACGGCACAAGGGTGGGTGACGCGCGTAGTCGACTACTCGAATCGGCGGACCGCGCCGTCCTGGGAATGCGGAAGTCCCGATCCGGTTCTGACACGCGTTGCCGGCTCTCGGCACGACGAGTAGTGCACTACGCGCGATATCGACGTCACGCGCTGAAACGATCGTCGTCGGCTGAAGCCGGTGGCCATGATGTGACTTCCGGTGGATGGAGCCGAACCCTCGAAGGGAGAACACAAATGTCTCAAGATGCTGACGGCGGCTTGACCGACGTCATGACCGATCCCGGTAGTGGCGATAGCACCGACACCACCTATACATTCCCGGGCGATACCTCGGACACCGCGAACACGACGGACGCATCGAACGCTGATGACACCGCCGCCACGTCGAACAGCGACGACAGCGCGGACACCTCGGACACGTCGGACACCAGCGATACGTCAACGGCCGATACCTCGGACACGTCGGACACGTCGGACACCAGCGATACGTCAACGGCCGATACCTCAGACACTTCGGACACTTCGGACACGACGGACACGACGGACGCGTCGAACGGCGACGACAGCGCGGCTACCTTGGACACGTCGGACACGTCGGACACCAGCGATGCATCAACTGGCGACACTTCGGACACGTCGACCGTCGACGACACCTCGAACATATCGAATACCGTTGACAATACTAACAATAACGAGACGACGGCCAACGGCGACCCATCTGTGAACGTCGACTACAAGAAGATGGTCGCGATCCCGAGCGGAATCGATGCCGGGGTCAGCGCCGCGTCGCAGGCAACGATGTTGTCGGCGCTCGGCGTCCCCGGCACCCCGCAGGACAGCTGTGGGACACCGTCGCCGGCGCTGCAGAAGTTGATGAAAACCGCGAGCGTCGGCCCGTTCCGGGTGACCGGGTTGGTGCCGGCGGTGGACGCGCTCACCCGCGTCTTCGCGGCGGTCAAATCGGCCCGGCCCGACCTGTACGCACTGCTGGGTACGGCGGGCATGCTGTGCGTACGTCATGTGCGCGGTTCCACGACGAACTTCTCCAACCACTCGTGGGGAACGGCCATCGACATCACCATCGGCGGGCAGCTCACGCCGCGCGGATCGACGACGGTGCAGCAGGGCCTGGTCGACCTCGCGCCGTTCATGCACGCGGAGCGATTCTTCTGGGGCGCCGCCTTTCCCACACCTGACGGCATGCATTTCGAAGCCTCAAACGAGTTGATCGCGGACTGGAAGTCCAACAAAACGATTCCGTGACACTCAGCCGTCCGCTCTTGACGCCGCGCCGCCGCCTCCCATCACCTTCACCCAGGTGGTCCCGGGACCGGTGGCGCGGCGTGCGCCATTGGCCGAATCTTGTTGCGGTGATCGTCAATCAAGAGCGCGTGGGTCGAATGGCGGCGAGTGAGCGCGGGATCGAGTAGTCCACTACTCGTGCCCGCGACGGCTACGCGGAGTTGCATAGTCGCTAGCGCCCATCGGGGCGACAACAGGGCGTTAGGAAACGCTCAGGCATCACGAGGAGATTCCCATGCCAGACGGAGTATCGCAGCTCAGCAGTGTTGGCTGCATAACAAAAGCTTTGCTCGACGCGCTGGATCAGATCGAAAATCAAGTCGCTGCAAGTCAGATCGGCCCCGATGGCAAGCCGCTCGGTTCGGCGGTGTATATGCACATGCCGACCGGATATCCGATAGACCCCAAGATGTTCGCCAATCCGTGGACGCCTGCGGGGGGAGATTCTTCGAGCCAATTCAGCAACGACGGCGCGTTTTCCGCGCCGGCCCAAGCCACGTCCACGACTGCGCCGGCGGGGCCGCCTGGTTCCGTGTATCCGCCGCCGGCGAAGCCCGACCCGCAGATGGAGGCGTCCATTCAGGCAGCATTCTTTACGTCGAAGCTTGTCGACCAGATGCTGGAAGTGACGCAGAATGGCGTCGCAACGGCTTGGCCTGATCGAAACGTCAGCGTTGAGTACTTCACGGTGGTCGAGGGCATGCAGCCGATGGACAAGTCGACTCCGGCCCAAGCGGTCCTCGATAAGATAGCCGCGGCGCAGGATCTCCTGTACATCAAGGACGCCAACGGAAACCGCATCGGCTATACGCCGCTTTACGCACAGTTCCGGCGCAATCAGCAGGCGTGGACCGACGCGATCGCCGCGCAGGCGAGTGCCTATGCGCAGGCGATGGCCGATCCCGTCGCAGGACAGGAGTGGCCGATTGTGGCGCGCAGCTATGCAAACAAAGTCACCCAGGCGCTGAACGACTTCAACAGCATGGGTCGCCAGCAGGTGCAGGACGCTCTCGATACGATTGCGACGCAAGGAGAAAGCGCGATCACTGCACTGGCTGCATTGGCGCGCCAGCTGTATGACGCCTTTCAGGTCCAGCTGGCCGGCGGCATTTCGGCCAACGTTCCCTGGTCTTATATCAGCCCGATGTCGTGGTGGGACTACACCGACGAATCCTTCGGTGTCCAAAAGCTGACTGGAACAAGCCAGGCCCATGACGCAAGAACGAATTCCGCGACGGGTTCCTTCGCGAGCAACTGGCAGCGGCAGCAGTCGGAGTCGAACAGTGCCAGCGGCGGGTTCAACGTAGGTATTTACAGCGCCTCCGCCAGCGGCAGTCACGCTGATGCGTCCAACGCCTTCGGCAACAATGCAAACCAATTCAATTGGACTAGCCACCAAGATAATTCGAGCTCTGCTTCGGTCTCGCTGGAGTACTTCATCGCGACTATCGAGCGCCCATGGTTCCTCGGCGATATCTTCAACCTCAAGGGCTGGTATCTGGTAGGCCAGCGCGCCAACAGCATCAGCGACGGGACCGTTGCCAATCAGATCGGAGATAAGTGTCCCGCGATTCTGCCTATGCTGCCCAAAGGGTTCCTCATCGTCCGCAACGTCAAGATCACCTGCGACGACTGGGGTGATTTCGGCACCAGCTTCAGTCAGGCGGCGCAAGCGAGTCAGGGCTCGGGACAGTCGAGTTCGAACTCGCTCGCGGTATCCGGAGGCTACCTGTTCATGAAGGGTTCGGCCCAGCACCAGGACCAGCAATCCTCCGGTGCCTTCGGTTCGCAGCAGACGAGTTCGGGTTTCACATTCACGTCCGACGGTAAGAAGGGCGGAACGTTAGAACTGCTGGGTTCGCAGATCGCCGGGTGGATCGGGCAAATTCAGCCCGCGGCCCCGCTGATGGACGACCCCACGCTGCCGAAGCCGACTTCGGCGAACTCGCCGGAGGCGATGGCGGGGGCCGGAGCCACACCGGCGCCGGGGAGCTGAGCAGCATGGCCGGCGGGGACACCCTCGCAACGGTTGGCGAGAAGGTGACGGATGTCTTCGTCCACGCGTTCGCAACCGGGAACACCAACATCTCGCTGGTCTTCCTGCCCTTCGCGTTGCCGACGCCGGACGACATCGTGCAGGGCGGTGTGGTCAATCCAACCCGTTTGGCCGCATTCCTGGTGCCGAATTTCGATGCGCCCTACCTGATGTCACCATCGCAATATTCCGTCCACGGACAGGATCTCTACTACGGCACGGCGAGCCAGATCTATCGGCTCGCCGTGTCCGCTGCCCGACCGACAGCCCCAGTCGGGAGCGATGTCTGGACGCGCATCAACTCCGAAATCGCGATGGCCCAGGGGCTGCTGGGCCCTGCCGGCGTCACGCCCGAATTCGCCTGCGTGCCGGATGACTGGGTCTTGCCGGATTCGACCTACTGGTCCACATTCGATTCGACGCAGATACAAAACGCCACTCCGGCGGAGAGCAGCAGCCCGCGATTGCAGCTCCAGCGGGCTGTCAACCCGTACCTATGGACGATCAAGCCCGCGGAGGAGCAGGCTGCCCCCATCCAGAACCTGACATATCTTCATGAATTGAATCCGGCGCTGGTGACCGCAGCGACGGAGAGCCCAGTCGCGGCAACATCGACCGTTAAACTCAACCCTGCTGTGGTAGCGGCACTTTCGTTCCGGCCGGCTGCGGCCCAGCCCGCCGCCGTCGACGCTGCAGGCGTGCGGCAAGCCATTCGGTTCCTTCCTCAGGCGCTACCCGGCTCCGGCGCCTCGCGCATAAGGCCAGATCGGGTTATCTGGCATGGCCCGATCTTTCAGCCGCCGCCGCCACCCCCGCCGCCGCCCCCGCCGCCCCCAACGTCGAGCATGTCGGTGTCCTTCAAATACATGTCGGCAACCATCGGTTTCGCGGCCGCAGGCGTTTCTACCTGGGACGGGGTTTTCCTCGCCGACCCCAATTGGTACGTGCCGGGCATGCCGAGAGGCGGCCTGTTGCCGGCACCGAACGTTGCGGTCACCCAGGGTGAAGCTGCGCTGATGTACGGTCTCCCGATCGCGATTGTCGTGGTCAAAGATCTCAATATCTCGGTGCAATGGAGTGGTCAGGACCAAGCGTCTTTGAGCGGCAGCGACTTCGTTGGCCCGTTCTCGTTGGCGGGCGCCTCGACCACTACTTCCGATGGGACATGGACCTATTCGCGACCGGGTATGCAGGTCGTCGCGCTGTTGTGCAGCCACCTGCCCGTCCTCCCGCCAGCGGATGCGCCCGATGTCGTGCGGCCGGCGACGGATACTGGACCGCAAGACACTTCCGCAGATGGTTCGGCGACGCCCTCGGGCGGCGATCCGGCCGCTGGGGAGGCGGGAGATTCCTGAAATTCCATCAAAACGAACGCCCAAAACCCTTGTGATTGATGGATCTGAGCTCGGTCGTCGGCTGACCAACCGAACCGGGTTTTCTGAAAGCTTATTGGCGCCGAATCATCTTGCGTGGGAACGCCTCTAGGGGCTGGAATACTCGATACCCTGCTCGACATCGTCGGACATCACATCATTATCGAACTGTTCGGGTTTGGAGGTGTTCCAGCCCACAAGGAAGTTCTCGTCCATCCGGTTTTGCTGGCCCAGCAGAGTTGGCGTCTGCGACTTGCCGAGGTTGTTTTGAACCTCGTCGCGGAGCTTGTCGATCAGATCGAGATAGCTGATGTCGGCGCCCGACGATGCGACGACGTTGACCAATGCTTGAGTGAGCGCGCTGTGGGTATCGGCTTCCCACGCGGACTCGTCGTAACGGCACGCCGCCACCACGCACGATTTAGACCCCGCAACGAGAGCCTTATTGTCGTCGACGCTGCATACCACGCCATTACCCTGCCCGGCGACGTTGGAAACGTTGCCGTCGAAAGCGGTGCTCCCCGGGGCGATTAGAACGCCACACGGCACGATCGCAGACATGGTGTTGACGCAGGACTGCACCACATCGGCGGAGTAGCTTGCCGACTTCACCGGCTCGTCCGGCGTACCCTCATGGATGCCGCCGGAATTGCAGCTGTCGAGGATCACGGTGAAGTTGACGAAGGACGGCTGCAGTGAATCGGCCAACGCATGCAGATCGAGATCGGCAATCGGCGCGCCACTAGCGGGGATGAAACATTCGTAGTAACGCTGCGGGTTCGATTCATCGGCCGGCAACCGGCCGCCGTGCCCGGAGAAGAAGAATGTCGCAACGTCGCCTGCGTCACTGACCGCGAGCAGGTGCTTGATCGCGGCGTAGATTGCGTCACGCGTGGCGGCGCCGTCCGTCAGTGACGCGATAACGGTGGCATTGAAGCTCTGGCTCAACAGCGTGTTCATCGCGTCGGCGTCGTCGAGCGAGCGGTTGAGATTGCTCACCGACCATCCTGGCGGCAGGCTGGCCTGCCCGGTGTAGTCGTTAACGCCGACGATGACTGCTCGGTGTGTCATGTTGTGCTCCTGTGAAATTCGTCGTTTTCACCGCCACCCGGGCCCGGCGACGCCGCGCAGTGGATGGCGGTCTGGACTACTTGAGGACGGCATTTCGAAGATCGTCGAGAGTGGGGCGCGCGGCGCCCATGACGAACACGCTGATGTCGATCTTGGTGAAGCCCGGAACAGTGTGTGGATAGCCGGCAAGGTAGGACGTGTTGTCGCCGCAGTACTGCCATAGGACGATCTCTTCGAGCTGGAAGGCCTCGAGGCCGTGGCGGACCATCTGCTGGGTGTAGCTAGGGTTCCAGGCCACATCGCAACCCATCTTGTCGGTGATTCCGAGATCCCGCATCGCACCGCGACCATAAAGCATGACGCGACTTCCGAGTTCGGACTTCAGCTTCTGTGCGCATGCACTGACGCAGTCGATGACCTGCTGCGCGCTGGCGCGGTGGTTGGCGTTGCCGGCGCCGCCCAACTCGACGTCAACGATCGGCATGATGTCGCCGTGGTCCCACCCGCCGGCGGCGTCGATAGCCTGCAGGTATGCCGCGGCTTGATCGCCACCCGCCGTGTCGAACTTGAGAAACAGATACGCGCCACGGAACCAACTACTGCCATAACGTGATCCGCCTGCATCCTTGACCGCCGGCCAGTTGCGTGCGAACCATCCGCCATCGTTGAAAGTCTTGCCTTCCCAGGCCTTGATGATGGCCCCATAGAACTGCGGCTGGGCGACCAGTGCGCTCCAGGGTGGATTCATTCCGCTGTCGCCCGAGTACTGGTCGACGATCAGGTAGGGCGGACCCGGGTCGGCCGCCGGCGCGTCCGCGCTTGTCGAGGAGACGCTGGGCTGGGTGGTGTCGGCACCGGCGTCGGGGTCAGCCGTATCGGATGTCTGCGGTTGGGGTACCGGTGCTTCGAGGGGGTCGATCCCAGAGTCGCTGGTCGCGTCAGTCTCCGCCGGAACTGTATCGCTGGTGGAGTCGTTCACGACTCCACTGTCGGCGTCGGTACTGTCGTCGGTGTCGGTGTCGGTGTCGGTGTCGGTGTCGGTGTCGCGGTTGGTATCGGTGCTGTCGTCGGTGGATGTGCTGTCGTCGGTGGAGGTGGCGGCATCATCGCCGGCGTTGGCGGAATCGCTGTTGTCGCCGTGGTCGACGATCCAAGGTGCGGTCATGATCAATGCCCCAATCGGAAGTTCGTGCGCGACAGACCTTCTGCCGCTGGGGTTTATGGCGAGGTATTCAGTGCCTGGCCGAATTTCGTAAGCCGATGGTTTCACCGAGCCGGGCCGGACACACGCGTAGGCCGGTACTCGTTTTTGGTGTCAGCCAGCCATGGATCGCCGAGTAGTGGGTCCCCATGCAAGTTCCTGCTCCCGCTGTCGTCGATCTTCGAGGGCTGGGAAAACCCCGCAACACAGGACGAGGTTGCCGTCCAGGGCCCCGGATTCACGCGCAGCGTGACGTGTTCGCCTTCAGGCCGATTGGCGGACGCCACCGCAGATCCGGTATCCGGCGCCGCGGATACCGGATCTATCCGGGTGGCCGATAAACGCGCGTCGTTCATGGCCGTGTGCACCCGCCCGGCGGGTCTGACTAGGTGTCGGCACCGGCAAGCTCGGGCTCCGGTGTTTCGGACGCGCCGGAGTCATCCGAGCTGTCCGGCGTGTCGGAGGTGTTGGAATCGTCTGTGTCCGTTGTTTCGGAGCTGTCTGGGCTGCCCGATGTGTCCGTGGTGTCTGGCGAGTCCGAAGTATCGGAATTATCTGTGTTGTCCGAAGGTTCAGAATCGTCCGAGCTGTCCGAGCTGTCCGAGCTGTCCGAGCTGTCCGACGTGTCCGACGTGTCGGAGGTGTCCGAGGTGTCTGTGGTGTCCGAGCTGTCGGACGCATCCGACGCATCCGACGCATCCGACGCGTCCGATGTGTCCGCGGTGTCTTGCGAGTCCGACGTATCGGAATTATCTGTGGCGTCGGTGGTTTCGGAATTGCCCGAGCTGTTTTGGGTGTCCGAGTTATCCGCCGAATCTGGGGTGCTCGACTGACCCGACGTGCCGGAGGAGTTCGAGGTATGCGATGCATCCGAGGAGCTGGACAAGCCGAAAAGGTCCCGGAGCTGAGGTGTCAAATTGGAGTCCGTCGGGTGGTGAATCGTGCCTACGGTGAACCCCTCTACCTGCTTGATGGCGCCCATCATTTTCTGGAGTTCGGCATCGCTCAACGCCTTGACGACCCGGGTTGTGTCGAGACCAGTCAACTGGTGAATCCGGGCGGCGTACGCGACGGGATCGTTGCGGGGATCGCTGGCTGGCGCGTATTTCTTCATTGCGTCGACGATGCTAAGGCTGCCATAGACATTGGATCGCAGCACGTCGTGCAGCGCCGTCCATCCCGAGTTGTAGTCAGGGAAGATCGCAAGCCCGCGCTTGTCGACGCCAATTGCGTTCTTGTACGGAAGTTTCCCTGGTAACAGATTTCCCGGGTTGTTGTTTCGCCACGCCAGCGTACCTCCCTCGAGGATGCAGTCTGCATAGGCGACGAAGGGATCCTGCGAGGATCCTGGAGACAATTTAGACATTGCGTTTTCCGTTCTGTGAGGTTGTTATGGTTGTCGTCGGGAAACCACTCCCAGGTCGACGCGATTAGGTCTACGCCGGCTTTTGTTAGGGAACATGCGTAGCGGACTACTCGAATCGTCAGGATCGTCAAGGTGCCAGTCGCCCAACCCGGTCCGGTTGAGGCAACCACGTGCCATGTCCCGCAACCCCGCGCCGGTTCCGCAACCCCGCGCCGGTTTCCGCGACCGGGACCGGGACCGGGACCGAAAAGCGTGGTTCTGCGATAGATCTCGGCGGCCAGCTGGGGGAAAGGACCGCCTCAATCCTCGCGGTGGCGTTCGTAGTCCCAGCGCTCCAACCATGTACAGAGGTGGTGCATTCCGACGCTGACCATGAGCAGGACAACGCATTCACCGGCTACGGTCAGGCCGTTCACGGTCGTTCCATAACACGAGCCGTGGCGGCGCACTCAAGGTAAGTTGCGCGCCGTTGTGGAAGGCGGTGAACCGATCTCCGCTGGGCGAGTGAGCGCTGCGACCATCGTTGCCAGGGCGAGATGGTAAGGGAGCGCGGGATTGTCGTGATCTGCGGTGGGGCGATGAGGACGCCCGTTGCCGCGGCCGCCTCACCCCTCACAGCAGGTGGATACGGCGGCGTATGGCAAGCAGGCGTGCGGCCGGTTCCAACGGCTGCCGTGGGTGTAGGGGCATTCTGGCGTGGTGCCACTGCTCCTGAAGTAGATGCCATCTCATCTCCCTGGGCGATTGCGTTTCCCGTGGGCTCGGTGTCTGACGAAAACTTACGGAGTCACCGGTATTGCGGGCACGCGTAGCGGGCTACCCGATGTGCAGCGAAGAGTCCTGCGGTACCGGTCTGATGGCTGGCCACACCTGTCGATGTTCGCGCAGTGCGTCTTATTCGGGACATGCGACCAGCGTGGGAGCTAAACCCGTTGCGCACATGGATAATTCACGGCCCCGCGTGCCGTTCATACGTCGTGGATACCAGGGATTTGCGGCGACGTCGGCTGGGTGTGCAGGAGCGGCGGGCTTCGTTGCGGTCAGGCACTACTCGATGACGTCTTGGTGTTACCACCAGGGTGAAGTAGTGTCGCCGCAACCAACAGAGTCAGCTGATTTTATTGCACGCGACGATGGCCGCCAGCTCTTCGCGGTCGGAGACGTCGAGTTTGATGCAAGCGCGGTAGATGTGGCCTTCGACGGTGCGCACGGACACCGTTAGCTTGTCGGCGATCTCGCGGTTGGACAAGCCTTCGGCTATTAGGGCCGCGATCTCCCGTTCCCGGGAGCTGATCGGAAGGGGTCGGACCGCAGCCCGGATCGCCGGGGTGGTGGCGCCACCGCACACCGCGGCCAGTCGCAGTGCCCGCGCCGCGACTTCGGTGGTGTGCCGGCTGTGGCCGCTGCGGTCATAGAGCACGACAGCTTGGGCGGCGGCGTCCGCCGCCGAGAGCAGCAGCCCCGCGTGCTCGAAGTCGACGCTCACCGCGTCCAGAGCACGCGGATCGGACCCGGCCACCGCCACAGCGTGGCGGGCATACAGCAGGGCCGATGTACCGTCGACCTGCTTGGCCAGTGCGCCTAGCCGAGCGGCGACGGAGCGGTCCCCGAAGCGGGCCGCGTGGTGCAGGGCCTCCGCTTCGATGGCGTACTGCCCCGCTCGACGGGCGGTGTCGGCGGCGGCGCGCGCCAGATCGATTCCGGTGCGTTCGCCGCCACGGGCGGCAGCGAGCCACGACTTGGCGATGATGGCCATCGGCTCGTGCAAGGCGAGGTGGGGACCGGCGTGCTCGTTGGCGTCGGCCAGCACCCGCTCGGCTTCTGACGTTCGGCCCAGTGCTGCATAGGCCCGGGCCAACAGCAACCGACAGGGCAATCGCCACGGCAGCGAATGCTCGGCGTTCAGCGCGGCGAGCGCTTGCTCGAAGGAGTCGATGGCCGGAGGAAATTGCCCGCGGTAGCTGGCGACGAGCCCGGCCATGATTTTCGCTATCGCCCAGCCGACGAACTGTCCTTGTGAGGAAAACCGGCTGTAGTCTGCCACCCGCTGGTCGGCCTGATCCAGCCTGCCGGTGTGGGTCAACGCCAGGATGTCGCCGTAACGGACCATCCAACGGATCATCCCGTCGGTCGCCTTCTGTTCTGCGCGACACCGTGCGGCGATCGGTTCGAAGTCGGCGCCGCGGCCGGCGACCGGCATGGCCAGACCAGCGGCGAACGCGGCGAAGTCGACGGCCTGTTTGGGTGCCGTAGGGTCGGCCAGTACGGTCTCGGCGGCCGCGATGCCGTCCTCAATCTTGTTCTGGTGCACCGCCATTGCCGCGCCGGTGGCGGTCACGATGAGGCGCAGTGCGGGGTGGGTGACCCGCTGGCACATCAGTGCCAGGATGTCCTGGGCGTGGGCCACTTCGCCCATCGACCAAAACAGCGTGGACAGCCGTGGGATACCCCACAGAACTAGCTGCAGCTCGTCGAGGTCGTCGGGTTCGAACTGCGCCAGGATCGCGTCGGCTTCGCCCGGCCGCCCTTGCCACAGCACGGCGCGTGATAGTAATTCGGCGGCGCGAAGCCCATCGCCGTGGTCGAATGCGCTGCGCGCCAGGCGTTCCCCGAGTGGAAGGTTGGCCAAGAAGACGGCGTCTTTTGCGGCCGCGATCAACAGACCGTTGTCGGTGACCTGGTCGCTGTCGACGGACAGTTGCGCCAGGCGGATGCGGTCCGCGGCCGAGGTGATGTCTCGGCCGGCCAGCACCGACACGATGCGCCCCCGCAGCCTTCGCGCCGATGCGGTACCCGTGCGGCGGCGCACCACATCTCCGTACAGCGGATGGCTGATGCGAGCGTTGAGCAATGGACCGTCACGCACAATCCGGATGAGCCCCTGCAGCTCGGCAGCGTCGACGGCACCTTCGCCGGCCAGCTCGACGAGCGCATCGAGGTCCAGCGGCTCGCACAACGCTAGAAACTGGAGCGCGCCCAAGGCCTCGGCGCCGGCGCGATCAAGCCGGTTCTCCATCAGTTCGGCCAGCCCGGAAGAGACGGCGGTGGGGCCCCGCAGCTGCCAGACGCCATCGACCTCGGTCAGAGTACGCGCTTCGACCGCGCCTTCGACCATGTGCCGCAAGAACAGTGGGTTGCCACCGGAGGCCGTCCACATGACGTCGGCGGACAAGCCTTCCAGGGTGCCGCCGAGCACCGACTCGACCAGCGTGATGCTCTGGTCCTTCGACAGCGGCTGCAGATCGAACCGCTGCAGGTAGCCGTCTTTCCACAGCGAGGTGACCGCATCGGGTACGGGTTCACCGCTTCGGACTGTGGCTACGATGCGGCCGGCGCGTTCGGCGGCGATGTGGTGCAGCAAGGTGGCCGACAGTTGGTCGAGCAAATGCGCGTCGTCGACGCCGACCACCGGCTCCGTGTCGGCCAAGAGGTTTTCGCGTGCGGCGGCCAGCAACGCGATCGGATCTCGCGCGCCCGTGGTCCCCACCCACTGCAGGAATGCACCCAGCGGGATGGTTTGGGACGATTCGGTGCACGCGGCCCAGTGCACGGGCGAGGGCAATGTGGCGGTGACGGTGCGGGCCAGCGTTGTCTTACCGACGCCGGCGGAACCGATGAGCACAACCCCGCGCTGTGCGTCGCCGGTGAGCGCGCCGCGGATCGCTTCCTGCTCCTGCGGCCGTTCCAGCAACTGCCACTGGCTGCTCATGGAAGGAAAGTCTAAGGCCGCGTCAGCTCCGTCGCCCAGAGAGTTCGCTGGTGAACGCAAATTAACGCTGCGTCCACTGCTCACCGCCTGTGCCGCGTGGGCTCGGGTCGAGGCGGTAAGCGGGCCAGCGCTGTCAATGGGGCAGGTCGGCGACAGTTGGCTCGAGGAGGGGGACATCGTTCTTCTCATGGCGGAACGTGCTGGATGCTTCGTAGACCTTGAGTTTGAGGCGGTTGATGGGGCCCAGCGGTCGGTGGGCGGCCAGGCCGCGCCACGAGTTGTACGACAGCACGTCGTCGCCGAACCGACGCCGGTCGGGGGAATCCGGGTTCTGTTGCGGGTAGCTGAGTTTGGCCACGCCGATGTGTGGGCTGAGTTCTTCGGGCCACGGCACGGTGGCGTCCTCGATGGGCATCCTGGACAGGTCGGTGCACAGCTGGGCCCGCAGCTCGAATTCGGCGCTGTTCGTCGCGAAGAACTCGAACACCTGATTGCGGTAAGCGTCGTAACCGGCATCGGCCGGCAGCGGCTGGCCGGCTAGCGTCGTCACCGATTTCGACAGCGGCGCAATTTCAAATTTGGCGACATGATCGCCCCACCGGATGGGAGCCGACGAATAGAAATTCTGCCCGAGGATGTGGGTGTTGGGTTCGATAAAAATCTCCACGGCGTTGGGCATCGCCATCCCCACGTGGCCCAGGACGGACTTGGCCCGCGTGAGCAGCGCGCCCAAAGCGGTAAGCGCGGGATCGGACAACCGAGCCAATATCCACGCCAGCGGCATGCCCCGGCGCAGGTATGCCCGCACGTCGGCAAAGGGGAATTCGCGGTGGGTCACCAGCAGAAAGTCCTGAGTGGCGGCGTCATCGTCGGCCAGAATGCGCTCGCCGGGTTCGTCCAGTAGCACCTTGATCGCAAGGCCGTGCACCCCGCGTATCTGGTCACTTCGGATGACCCCGGAGGTGGTGGACAGCCGGGTGATCACCGGGTAACTGCGTGGCTCAGAGAACAAGCCTTGAGCCAACTCAGGACGCAGGTCGGGGTAGACCGTGAGCTCACCGCGCAGCACAGCCAGCGTCTTGGCGTGGGCGTCGCGCAGCCCGTGATGAAACTTCTTGTACGCCCATTCGTTGTTGCCGTGCAACGACTTCACGATTGCGTCGATCTCGCGATCCTCCTCGCCGCCCGGCTGTTCGAGCGCGTCGCTGTAGGGGACGTAGGTGGGCTGCGTGCCCGGTGGCGGCGGGTAGCGGCGCGCGGTGGTCGGCGGCGGGGAGATCCGCGTCGACGGCCGTACGGGCGTTGTGGGCCAAGGGGCGAACGGGTTGTCGACCGATCGCAGGGTGGGCTCCAGGGCTGGGAAATGCCGCACCAGGGTGGTGCGCAAGGAGTTGGTTCGTACCCACGCCATGCCGGCCTCGGTGTACGTCGCCGGGGTGAAATCGGTGGTGAAAAAGCGGTCGCTTCGTAGTCGGCGGGAGGCCATCAGGATGAAAATTCGGAAGGCGGTGTCGCTGAACCCGAAACCGGCCGGCTTGGGTTCGGCGTACAGGCCGACCATGAGGTCAACGCGTTCGACGTCGCCATAGATCTGGCGAAGCTCTTCGGCCCACACCGGGTTGTCGGTGAGATCCTCGAAGGTGGCGGCCGGCTTGAGTCGGAGCATTCGCCGAAAGGTGTTGTAGCGCGGCACCCCGCGCTCCCGGATCCGCAGGATGTCCGCGGCGGCCAGGTCGATGGGAATGTCGTTGACCCGGTGGAAGTCCTGCAGGTGGACGGGGAAGTTGTGCAACGTGATCTCGCCCGGGTGAGCCACGCCCATCGAATAGAGCAGGTCGTCGGCCGGCCACTGCGCCAGGCGCTCTCGAACGTTGGGCACGGCCAAGTCCGGGAGTTGGTACTGCGCCAGCTCTTCGTCGTTTTGCAATGAGCGCACCGTGTAGTCGTCGGGGATCAGGGGATGCATGCGGTAGACGGCGACGAATTCCTCGGTCAGCGAATAGGGCACGCCGTCGTGATCGGTGGGCGATCCGGGGATGCCCTGCAGCACTTCGTTGGGGGTGATGCGGCCGAAGCGCTCCTCGAAGCGCTGCCCGAGCACCCCAAACCAGTTGGCCCGCATGGCCGACCCGGTGGTGGGGTGGGCGATGATTGCCGGGGTCCACTCCAAGGTGTGGATCTTTGCCATCAGCGCCGCGTTGACCAGACGCGCTTTGTCGTACAGCTGCTGGTCACTCAGCTGGGGATACTGCTGGTGCAGCTCGCGACAGATTGCGTTGTGCTCACGCAGGAACAGCGAGTGCAGCAGCGCCAGTCCGACCCAGAAGTTGGCCCGGACCGCGCCGTGCGGGTCGAGGTAGGTCTCGAGTTCCTCCGGATGCAGGCCGACGTCGTCGATCCTGACCTGTCCCAGCTCGCCGGTGCGCAGACCATCGGCGAATCCCTTTGTGTTGCCGTAGATTTGGGATCCATCCCACCAGTGGGTGTCCTGCGTTACGAACGTCGGCGGCCCGGACGCGTCCGGGCTGGGGTCCGGTGGCGTCCGTTTGATGGTCATCGTCGGCTCGGGCCACGGATCGGGAGCCTCGATGGGGATCTCCCAGGGATTGTCACTGATGGTGCCGTGGCTGAACCAATCATGGACCTCGAACTGGATCCACGCGGCGGCTAATAAGTTCAGGGTGGTGGCGGGTTTGAACGTGTCGCGGGTCAGCAGTCGTCGGCTGATCACGCGCGGGTTGGGTTCCAGGATGCGGTCGGGCCCATCGGGATAGGTCAATTCGACGGCGACGTTTCGGCCGAATCGACTGCCCAACGATCCCATCAGCGGATACTGCAGGTCGTTGTTCGTCCCATCCAGGGTGCGGCCATCGCGAAAGGAAGTGATGTCGTCGCCCGGCGGCGGGCGGTCATCGCGTCCGCGGCCGGTGTCGTAGAGATTGTGGGCCCGCAGCTGCTCCCGCAATCCGATGAGGACCGCCAGCCCTAACGGTTTGGGAAGCCGGGACCATCCGATCCACCGGTCGGTCATCTCTGCTACTCGCGCCAGCTGATCGACGAGCATCATGGTTGCCTCCACTTAACGGATGCGGCTGGCACACTGTCCCGGGTGACCGCACGGCAGCGATTAAATATCGCGCGCCGCCATTTCGCAGGGAGCGCTGCGGTGTCGTCGCGTCTCGCACACACGGTGCTCCCCGTTGTGGCCTGCCGTTGGTAGCTGAAGCTGCAGTGGACACTAACAGTTCGTCGGGCGTGGGGAGGGCGGTTGTGTCGGGCGGTGGTGAAGTGGCATCGCGGGTATCGGGCACCTCTGGTGCCGCTGCCGTGCGGCGGCCTCGGCGCTTCACACCCAAGCACTCGGTTCGCTGACCCCATCAGCCTTCCTTCGGGTCTATCCAAAGAGCAGAGCGACCCGAACGCTAACGACGGTTTGGCCGGTGCGCACGGGTAGTCGACTACCCGACTACCCGATGTGCTCGCCGCCGTCCGGCGGCGCCGCGTTCGATTGACCACCGCACGCTGGGTTGTTGACATCAGGGGAGGCCGGCTGCGTGGGTGAGGCCGCGATTGCGTAGTGGGAGAGCCCGGGGTGCTGATATCACCGCAAAAGTCTAGGTGGCCGTTGATAATTCGCCCATCTGCCGACCGCGCTATCTGGACACGAAGTATGCGCCCGGCAAGCCGGCGCCTACGCCGAATCGCCGGACAATACTTGGGAATCCGGCACGGACGACCCGCCACCCAAGGAGGTCACAGCCGATCGAGTAGTCGGCTACCCGTGAAATCAACCCGGCGCGGGGCGATCATCGAGGTCGGCCAACCAACATCGCGACGACGGAGGTCGAGATCGGCGGATTTCGATATGCCGCGGTATCGATCTCGGCTGCCATGTCGCCGCGGTTTGGCCGGCTTGGACGCAAACCCGCTTGCGAATGCGAACGACCTGCTAGACAAGGACCAACGGTGGTATGCGAAATGCCGGCTGAGCTGCCGTGGCGGCACCGCCGCCTGACGGTGACCAGTTTGACGGGTCCCTCAGCTCGGGTGATTAGGGGCGTCGGCCGGTGAGAGGAGGAGCGATGTCAATCAGACAGGTCTTCGTTGCGGCAACAGGGTGTGGCGATGGAAGCCGCTGAGCCCGGTCGGGTGCCAACCAATTCGTTGATCAGTCCCCTGGCGGTGCGGACCGCAGAGGAGCTGACGCCCGAGCAGGTGACGATGACGGTGACTCATGTCGATGACGACACGAAGGTCACCACGCGCATGGTCCTCCTCGAGTTGCGATTCAACCCCGGCGACAACCCGAGGGCCGTGAACAATCGGTTCCGAAAGCTGTGGCGGACGGTGTTTTCGGGCACCTCGGCACCGCCCGCGCCGGCGTTGGTGGCCCGACACTACTGGCGCTGCGTGCTGACCACCGAGCAGATGCGGGCGTTGGCCGCAGCCGACGTCGCGGCGGCCGAAAGTAGCTCACCGCGGGGTGTCCCGGCGATCTACCGCATCTGGCCCGACTATGTGATGCGGGGCCACCTGGACCGCTCGGTCACAACCGTCAAAGCTGATGCCGCCGTGCGGACCTACGGCTGCGCCGGCAACGGCATCGTTTGGGCGGTACTGGATTCGGGTATCGACGCCAGACATCCGCACTTCACTCGGTACGCCAACCTCACCGATCCGCTGGTAAAGCAGTGGCACCGCGACTTCACTGTCGGCAACACCACGCGCGGCGGGCCGTTGACTGACGCTTATGGCCACGGGACACACGTCGCCGGCATCATCGCCGGCGTGGCGCCCGACAACGACGAACTGCTGATCGCATCCAACGAACCCACCGATCAAGATCTGCCGCGGTGGGCCCTTCGCACGCTGGCCCCGGGAACCGCGCTGAGCGGGGTTGCGCCGCAGACCAAACTGGTCAGCCTCAAAGTGCTTGACGACGACGGCAATACGGTGTCCAGCGCGGTGCTCGACGCGATCGACTGGGTGCGCCGCGTCAACTCCGGCGGTCGCAGCATTCAAATCCACGGTGTGAATCTATCGCTGGGTTCGGATTGGCCGCCGTCGGACTGCGCGGCCGGTCAAAGCCCGATCTGCCGAGAGCTCGATCTGCTCGCCGCCACCGGGGTGGTAGTCGTGGTGAGCGCCGGTAACGCCGGTGCGGCCGGAACGCTGAGCGGACCAAGCAGCGATGTGCGGGGGCAGCTGTCCACTATCACCGACCCGGGCAATACGGCCTCGGCGATCACCGTTGGCTCGGTGCATCGCTACAAGCCGCACACGTACGGCGTCAGTTTCGACTCCTCGAAGGGTCCGACCCTCGATGGGCGAAAGAAGCCGGACGTGGTGGCTCCCGGTGAGCGCATCACCTCGGCTGCAACGGGTTCGTTCGTTGCGGGCGTGGATGTGCTGGCGCCGAACAATCCCAAGCACGTGGCCCGCTACCGCGAAGATAGCGGAACATCGATGGCCGCCGCGCACGTGTCGGGGGCGGCCGCGGCGTTCATGTCGGCTCGCACCGAATACATCGGACAGCCGCAACTGATCAAGCAGCTGCTCATGGATAGCGCTACCGATTTGGGCCGCCACGAGTTCTATCAGGGTGCAGGTCTGATCGACCTCATGCGCGCCCTGTCCAACGTGTAGATGATGTGGAGGTTCATGCGATGACGACAATTCAGGGATTGCCTTACTACGAGGTCGATTTCAACGCCGACGGCAGTCTCAACAGCGCCACCGGCGCCGGCTCCGGCGGCCTGCCCGAGGCGATCGCCGCCGGCGGTATCTCCGACCTGTTCGTGTTCTCCCACGGATGGAACAATGGCGTCGACTCCGCCCGCGACCTGTATGCGGCGATGTTCGGCCTCCTCGCTGATCAGTTGGGCGCCCGGGCAGCCACCAGCGCTGCTACCGGAATCATCTGGCCCTCACTGCTGTTCCCTGACGACGATCCGGCCACCGCCAAACCGGTGCCCTCCACCGGCGCCGAACTGACGACCGCCCTGAGTCCGGCTTTCCCCGACCAACAGCAGGACCTGACCACGATAGGCGCCTTGCTGGATCAAAAGCCGCAGGATCCGGTCAAGCTGAGCCAGTTCCACACGCTGGCTGGCGGTTTGGTGACGACCGAGTCGGACGCGGTCGAGGATCACGGCGAAACCGCTTTCCTCAAGGATTCCACGGCCACCGTGTTGTCATACGCCGGCGCAATGGCACCCAAGGCCGCCAGCGGCGCCATGGGCGGCGCCAATCTCTTCACGACGATGTGGTCGGGTGCCCGGGAGGTGTTGCGCACGCTGAGTTACTACGAGATGAAAAACCGGGCCGGAGTGGTGGGCCAGCAGGGGCTGGGCCCGCTGCTGGCTGACCTGGCACAGCGCGACGCCGCGCTGCGGATTCATTTGATGGGACACAGTTTTGGCGCACGGCTGGTGTCGTACGCGCTGGCCGGCCTCGGCGACGGGCATACCGGCGAAAATAGCCCGGTCAAGTCACTGACCCTGATCCAAGGCGCGTTCTCCCACTTCACTTTCGCCGACAGCCTGCCGTTCAACCCCGGTCGCTCCGGTGCCCTGTCCGGCTATGGTGACCGGGTCGACGGGCCGTTGCTGTCGACGTTCACCGCGGCCGACCGTGCCGTCGGATGGTGGTATCCGACGGCGAGCATGCTCAGCCGCCAAGACAGTGAGAACGCCGCCGACTTGACCTACCGGTGGGGAGCGATGGGCCATGACGGATATCAGCGCGACCCTGCCCCGGCGGTCGTGCCGTTGGCCCCGGTGGGCTCTCGCTACGAGTTTGCGTCCGGCCAGTTCTATGCGCTGGACAGCAACCGGATCATCTGTGCTAACCAGTCGGCATTCAGCGGTGCGCACAGTGACATCCGCCATCCCGAGGTGCTGTGGGCAGTCCTCGATGCAGCCGGTCTGGCCGGCTGAGACCCTTCGCCGGCGAAGTGAGTAGCGCACTACGCTATCGGCCGTAGGGCGGCTGCGGACAGCATCGAAGACGACCAGCATGGAAACGCTGGCGAATTGGAAGCCCGAAAGGCAGCAGCCGTGTCCGCAACCATCGTTTTCGACCAGCAGGTCACCTTTGTCACTGATCCGGTAAACCCCTGCGCTGGTGGCGATTTCACCGTTGTCTGGCAGGAGAAGAATATCGGTGCGGACGCCTCCACCGACTACCAGGACATCTTCGACCTCGATGATCGGGGCAGCGGGGACAGCCAATCACTTTCGTGTGATCCGCTGTTGCCCGGGCAGAGCGCGATGCGCTCGTTGACGTTCAACCTGCCCGCCGGCGACTATCGGATGAGCCTGGTTATCAATGGATCCGGCCCTATCGATCTGGGCAACGTGATCGTCGGCGAATGCTCCGCCGCCGCGCAGCAGTAGCTCGTCATGACGACATCCGACGAATCGAACCCAGCCGGCCGACCCAACCGGCCGCGGCCCCCATTCATTCATTTCAGCCGCCTGCAGGAGTACTCATGACCAGTTCTGAAACCACCGCCCCCGCAACACCGATCGACCAGATCCGGACGCTGGCATTCCACGACGAGTCGATCGGCATGGGATTCAATAGCCACACCGGCCAGGCCGTGGGTACCGCCCTGCAAGGTTTCACCGTCGGCGTCGATCCCGCCGCCTCCGGCCAGGAAGTGATCGCTGAGATCACCGTTGTCAATTCCCACGAAGAACTCATGGACAAGATGTCGATGTCCTTCTCGCTGCAGGGCCGCTATGAGTTCTTTTCGGGCTCAACCAAAGCCAGCTTCTCCGAGCAAACCAATATCAACTCGACGTCGACGTTTCTGCTGGCTCGATGCGTGGTGAAGAATCCGTTGACCCGCGGCCAGAACTTCGCCGTCAAACCGGATGCTTCAGAATTGCTGAAAACCAGTGACGGCGAAGATACTTTCACCCGCGCGTTCGGGGACAGCTGCGTGCGCGGCCTGCAGACCGGGGGCGAGTTCTACGCGGTCATCCGCATCACCTCCCAGTCGACTGTGACCCAGAAGGACCTGGCAACCTCGCTGAACGCCGCGGCCGACATGTTGGTCGCCTCGGCTGACTTCAAAGCACAGTTCAACACCGCCAACACCAGCTCGGCCACGCGGTCGGAATACACCGCGACGATGTATCAGCGTGCCGGCAGCGGCGAGACGATCTCCCCGACGGTCACCATCGACGACATCGCCGCTCGCTACCACCAATTCCCGCAGATCGCCAGGGACAACCCGGTCGCGTTCGAAACCGAGGTGGCCACCTACGACACGTTGCCGCTGCCCCTTCCCACCCCCGAGGAACGCGAGGACTTCCGGGCCGCGCTCGCCGATGCCCGCGACCGCAAGATGCGTTACATCCAATCCCGCAACGACGCCGACTTCGCCCGCGCGAACCCCCAATTTTTCACCGGTCTTCCTCCCGATGCCGTGCTGGGCGCCACGTCGGCGAGCTACACCGCGTTGATCAACGCCGTGATCGATCACGCGGTGCGCCTGTCGAAGGGCCAATTCGACTCACCCCAGTTTTTCGACCCGCAGAAATGCACGCCGCCGCTGACCGAGCCGCAGCCGATCATCTTCACACGTGCGCCGGCACCGCCCGCGCCGGTGACCCCGCCGGGACCCGGCTGGAAGACGACCACGATCGACACCCACGGTGCAATGTTCCCCGTCGACGCCTATGTCAGCCCCAACGGTGTCGTCGTGGACAACCTGGGCCGGATGACGGTGCTGCCGGGTGACGGTCGGGGCTTGTCGACGATCCCCGGGGCCAGCTTCCGGGCGGGCGGATTCGCCAACCAGATCACCGAACTCACCACCTCCGAGGACGGGTTGTTGGCCGTCGACGTGAACGGCGGGCTCACCGTCGTGTGGGCGCCACGCGGGCAGTCACCAAGCCAGATCGCCCAGATCGGCGGGGGCGGGTTCGCTCCCGGCGGTCACGTCACGCGCCCGTTCGTATCGGTGTGCCTGACCGTGGGCGCCGACGGCGTGCTCAAGGTGATCTGGTTGCCGGCTGCCCAGCCGTTCGGCCAGGCCGACATCCAGCAGGCCGGCGGGGCGAAATTCGTCGCCGGTCAGCCGCTGACCATGCCGATGGAGGTCGCGGCCGGCACCCTGTCAGCACTGGCCATCGACGCAAACGGCACTCTGATGGAGATTGTGGTCGGCGAAAGCCCGGCGCCCCCCGCTGTCCGCCCCGTTGCGGGCGCGCCGGCGTTCCCAGCGGGTGCCCGAATCAGCGACCCGACCGTCTTCGGTGTGCCGACCGCCTTCTGTGTAGACACTCAGGGACGATTGACCGGGATCTTCCGGGCGCCCAACCAGGGCTGGCAGACCCAGGCGGTGACCCCGCCGGGCGCCTATGCTCAGGGCACCTCCATCAGCCGCCTGTCGGGGGTGACGTTCCGGCCGCCCGGTGCCCCGCAGCCGGTCGCCGCGCCGCTGAGGAGCGCGTTCGCCGTCAATGCCGCCGGTGCGCTCACAGTGATCTCGATGCGGGCCAAGACGGAGTTCGACTCCCCGCGATTCGACGTTCTCGCTGGAGCGAGCTTCCCGACCACCGCTCGGCCCGTGCCCGGGCTGGCCAGCAACAACAGTGAGGTGGTCGGGTTCGCGGTCGACAACGATGGCCGCGTCATGCAGTACGCCTTCAGCGGTCAGACCCAATCCTGGGAACTGTCACCCATTTCGGAAGCCCTGTACCCGCCCGGCGCCGCCGTCAGCGACCACGCCAGCACCCCCAATCATTGCTTCCTCATCGACAAGGTCGGCCTAGCACACACCATCGCCTTCCAATGAACGGCCAAACCTGTCTTCGTGAAAGGTCCTCCAAGCCGGCATTGCCGGTCAAGGCCGAAAGCTCAGCCGCCTCGGCCCTGCCTGCCCGAAGTTTCGGGGTGCGACGAGCGGCCGGCCGAGCATTGCAGTTGGAACGCGATTCTGCGACAGCCTCATTCGCGTGGTAAGCCCGCAAAACACGAATGCGCGGTAGCCGTCGGACGGCTACTCGCGCTTTATTGGGGCGACGAGAATTCGCTACAGAATTCGGTGGTGTGCCCTGTCAACCTGGTACCCGGCCGGGAACGACTTCTCGATGACCTGCAGGTGGTGGTCCACCCTGGACTCCAGCTCGAGAACCACACAGCTATCGCCGAGCGCTTTTGATTCGAGAACTATGTACCGCTGACCACAATCGGTGATCGGGTCGCCCGAGTGCAATTTCTCGACCGGCACCGACTCCGGAGTTCCATCTGCCTCCATCCATGACACGTTAGGTCAATTCGATGGGGGAGGGAATAGTCAGCCGGCGGGCCGCTGCTTGAAGAACACGCTGACGTGAGAGATCAATCCGTCATCGTCTTGCTCGAACAGAATGCATTCGGGCCACGTGGTCGCGACGCCGTCGATCTCGAAGGTCTCGGACAGCTCGGCGTAGGACACCCGGCTGTCCACGTGCGAGACCCGCCGCACCTGCAACCGATGGCCCTCCAGCTCGGTGCACACCTTGCGCAGGAAGGCGACATAGCGCGCCTTGCCCTCGACCACGTCGCAGAACGGGCCCTCCCGGGTCAGGCCGTCCTCGGCGATGGTGTCGGCCAGTCCGTCCCAGTCGTGAGCGGCCAGGCATTCCAGGTAACGCTCGACCACTTGACCTTGCGTGCCCATGTCTTCTCCCTCGGTCGTGGGTCCACGGTAAGCGCGGCGCCCCCGTCGGGCTAGGTTCTTTCTCATGAGCTGGTGGACCGTCCACGCCGATCGGACGCTGAGCGAGCACGTGCCCGCGCCGCCCGACGCCGTCCGCGACTTCTACGTGGACCTGAACAACATCAGGCTCGTGCACCCGCTGATCGTGTCGGTGAAAACGGTGTCCCGCAGCGAAACCCCGGACGGCTACCAGCAGACGTACCGCGTGGTCGACCGAATTCCACTGGGGCCGTTGACTATACGCACCAGCTATCAGGCGCTGCTGCGGGTGCCCGCCCACGGTGACGTGCTGACCGAGGCCGATCAATCGCCCGGGGTGCGGTTGCGCGGCACGGTGAGTTTCGATCCGGTCGACGGCGGCACCCTTGTCACCGAGCGGATTTCGATCACCGCCCCGCGATTACTGGCCGGAGTGACCATCCGCGAAGGGGTCAAGGCGCACGTCAAGATGCTGGCCGGCATCCGGAGTCACTTCGAGTCCGGTTGACACCAATGCGCGGGCTGCGCCCCTGATCACACGGCGGCGAAATCGATCACGCCGCGAATGTTGCGGCCCTCCCGCAGGTCTGTCATCGCCTCGTTGATCTGGTCGAGTCGATAGTGGCGGGTGACCAACTCGTCGAGTTTCACCGCGCCGGCCTGGTACATCGACAACAGCATCGGCACGCTGGTACGCGGATTCATCCCGCCGTACAGCGCTCCCCGCAGTTGTTTGGCCGACAGCGTCATCTCCTGCAGCACCAGCGGAACCGGGGGCTCGGTGAACGGGGTGATGCCGGTGAGCACACAGACGCCGCCCTTGCGAAGCAGCGCCATCGCCAACGGCAGCAAGTCGACGTGCACCACGCCGGGGCAGATCACTACGCGGTCCGCCATCAGGCCGGCGGTGATCTCATTGACCAGCGGCGTCGCTTCCTGCGCGGAGGCGGCGGTGTGCGTGGCGCCGAAGACCTTGGCCGAATCCCGCTTGGACTCAACCGGATCCACCGCGACGACATACTTCGCACCGACGGCGCGCGCCCCTTGCAGGGCGTTCATCCCGACGCCACCGGCGCCGATGACGACGACGGTGTCACCGGGTTCGGTGCCCGCCGATATCGTCGCGGAACCCCACCCGGTGCTGACCCCGCACGAGACGAGCGAAGCGGCATGGAACGGGATCGCGTCATCGATCTTGATCACCGACCTCTCCGACAGCACCGCATATTCGGCGAATGTGCCGAGTTGCCCATAGGCCAGCAGGTCTTCGTCGCCCAGGTGCCGGCGGCACGTTCCGTCGGTGGGCATCTCCCGGACGAACAGGCTCGCGCCGATGTCGCAGATGTAGCTCTGCCCGTTCACGCAGAAGCGGCAACTGCCGCACGCCGGAATGAACGACAGCGCCACGTGGTCCCCGGGCTGTACCGATGTCACGCCTGGCCCGACCTCCTCGACGACACCGGCACCTTCGTGCCCGCCGAGCAGCGGGAACCAGTCCGGTGCCGGCTGGCCGCTGGCGGCGACCGCCTCGGCCGTCGGGACCACGTCGCCGGTGAACAGGTGGTCGTCGGAGTGGCAGATTCCGGCGACGGCCATCCGCACCATGACTTCGCCCGCGTGGGGCGGGTCCAGCTCGATCTCACGGATCTCCCACTCCTGGCCCACCCCGCGGATGACAGCGGCACGACATTTCATTTGCGACCTCCCTTGATTTCTTGTGGCATTGCGGCGCCGTCCCTGCGGGATTCAGTGCGCCAGGCTGGCACGCAGTTCGCGCTTGAGCACCTTGCCGTAGCTGTTTTTCGGTAGCTCATCGACGAATTCGTAACGCTTGGGCCGTTTGAACCGGGCGATGCGCTCCAGCAGATGCGCGTCCAGCGCTGCGGGCTCGACGGGATCGTCTGTGCCGACGATGAACGCGACCACGATCTCACCCCACTCGGCGTCAGGGGTGCCGACCACACACGCCTCGGCGACGCCGGGATGTTCGAGCAGCACCTCCTCCACCTCGCGGGGGTAGATGTTGCTCCCGCCGCTGATGACGACGTCCTTCGACCGGTCCCGCAGCGTGAGAAAACCGCGCGCGTCGAACGAGCCCATGTCGCCGGTGTAGAGCCAGCCGTCTTTGAGTGCGGCGCGGGTGGCTTCGGGGTTCTCCCAGTACCCCGACATGACCGCGTCTCCGCGACAGACGATTTCGCCGATCTCGCCCGGCGGTGCCGGGCGGCCGTCCGGGTCCAGCACCGCGACCTCCATCCCGGATCGCGCGTAACCGACCGAACCCAGGATCGCGTCGTCGCCGGATTCGTGGTCGGCGCAACGCAACCCGGTGATGGTCATCGGCGACTCGCCCTGCCCGTAGATCTGCGCGAAGATCGGGCCGAACGTCGTGATCGCCTTGCGTAGGCTTTCGACGTACATGGGCCCGCCGCCGTAGACGATGGTCTTCAGATTGGCCGGACGGCCGCGTCGCGTGTCGACCAGCCGTTGCACCATCGTCGGGGCCAGGAATGCGCTGGCGGTCGGGTGGTGCTCGCAGAGATCCAGGAATTCGCCGGGATCGAATGCACCCGACTCCGGAAGGACCTGGCGGGCGCCGCGCAGCACATACGGAAGGATGTAGAGGCCGGAACCGTGTGACATCGGTGCCGCGTGTATCAGGCTGCAGTTCTCGTCGGGTGCGTCGATGTCGGCGAGGTGTGCGACCGTCATCGCCGTGAGGTTTCGGTGGGTCAGCATTGCGCCTTTGGACCGGCCGGTGGTGCCGCTGGTGTAGAACAGCCATGCCAGCGCCGACGGATCGGGGCGCGGGGGCGCCGACGGGCCGGTGGCGAATTGTGCTGAATAGCCTTCGGAGTCAATGATTTCCGTCGGCGTTCGGGTCATCGGCGCGAGCTCGGCGCCGATGGTCGACGAGGTGAACACCCGTGCGGCGCCCGCGTCGTCGAGTATCTGCGCCATCTCGCGTGGATGCAGCTTGTAGTTGATCGGGACGACGACGCATTCGGCGGCCCACGCCGCGAACATCAACTCGATGATCTCGGGGCGATTGTGGGTCGCGATCGCGATGCGGGCACCGGCACCGTGCTGCTGCCGGATCGACGCGGCCAGGCGTAACGCCCGGTCGCGCAACTCGATCCAGGTGCACACGCGGCGATCCCCCTGATACACCGCACCGCGATCGGGAAATCGGCTCGCGGCCTGATCGAGCAGCGCGAACAGATTCATTGTTCGATCCACCGTGCCGCCAGCGCCGACTCCGAAAGATACTTGGTCGAACTCCATCCGCCGTCGACGACGATGGTCTGGCCGTTGATGAAACTTCCGCCCGGTGAGCACAGGAACGCGACGGTGCTGGCGATGTCGTCGATGCGTCCCAGCCGCTGATGCGGCGTCATCTCGGTGTTGATTTTACGGAATCGCTCATCCTCCAAGCGCTTTTCGACCATCGGGGTCACGGTCACCCCGGGCGCTACGGCGTTGCAGCGGATGCCGGACGCCCCGTACTGGCAGGCGATGTGAGTGGTCAGCGCGGTCAGCCCGCCCTTGGCGGCAGAGTAGGCGCCGCCGCGCAGACCGCCGACCACCGCGAAGGTGGATGTCACGTTGATGATCGCCGAGCCGGGCGCCATGTGCGGCAACACGTCGCGGGCGAGCCGAAACGGAGCCCGCAGCATCAGCCCCAGGAAGTAGTCCAGGGTCTCGTCGTCGGTTTCGTGCAGCGGCTTGGGGCTGCCCACTCCGGCGTTGTTGATCAAGAAGTCGATGTGGCCCCACCGGCCAACCGCGAGGTCCACGATGCGGCGCGGCGCGTCATCGTCGGTGAGATCGACGGCAATTGTCGCGACGCGATCCGGATCGCCGACCGCACTTGCCAGTTCGGCCAGCCGAGCCTCGTCGCGTCCGGTGCCGACGACGGCCATGCCCATCTCGGCGAGTTTTGTGGCGCACCCCAGGCCGATACCGCTGCTTGCCCCCGTGACGATTGCGACCTGCATCTCACCCATCCTTAGTCTCGCGCGGCGACCCGCCGCGCCCGGCTTCGCCGCGCTCGCGATCGCCACGCATCAGCGACGCCCGGATCTGATGCTTGAGTACCTTGCCCGCGTCGTTCTTCGGCAGCGCGTCCCGGAGCACGACCTGTTCCGGGGCTTTGAATTTGGCGACGCCCTTGCTCACTAGCAGGGCAAGCAGGCTTGCGACGTCCGGGGTCGCCGCGCCCGCGGGGACGATCACCGCACAGGCCCGCTCACCGGTGCGGTCATCGGGCAGCCCGACGACCGCGATCTCGGCGATGCCGGGGTGGTCGGCGAGCAGGTCCTCGACCTCCTTGGCCGAGATGTTCTCGCCGCTGCGGATGATGACGTCCTTGGCCCGGCCGGTCACGACGAGGTACTGGCCATCGATCCAGCGGCCGAGATCGCCGGTGCGGAAAAAGCCTGCGGCATCGAAGGGGTCGTCCTCGGGATGCCGGTAACCCAGCAGCATCTGCGGTCCCCGGACACAGATCTCCCCGTCGCCGGTGGGCGCGGCCTCGTGCGCGACCAACTTGATCTCGGCAATTCCCGGCCTGCCATCGGTGTCCGCCGCGCGATCCGCTTCGTCCGGCCGGGGGGCGCCGACGGTCGCGACCGGCACCTCCGTGCAGCCGTATACCCGGGTGACCACCGCGCGATCGAAATACTCCGCGGCGCGGCGGATCAACGACGGCGACACGGACGCGCCCCCGCAGATGAACACCTTGAGGTCGGGCAGGCGGGTGCCGGCCCGCTGCGCGGCGGCTAACAGCTGTTGCAGAAACGGTGTGGCGCCAGCCATGTGGGTGCACCGATGCGAGTCCATCAGTGTGACTGCCTCGGCCGCGTCCCAGCGGTCCATCAGCACCGCCGTCGTGCCCAGCAGCAGCGGGCATTCGAAGGCGTATATCGAACCGCCGATATGGGCAACCGGCGACGGCACCAGGAACGTGTCGCCCGGGGCGATCGTCCAGTGGTCACGGATCTGACAGATGAGCGCGTGCATCGAATTATGGGTGTGCAGGACACCTTTCGGCCGGCTGGTGGTGCCGGAGGTGTACAGGATCATCCGCACGGCGTCGGGATCCAGCGCAGGCAGGGCCGCGTTTTGCGGCGGCAGGTCCAGCAGGGCCGCATACGGTGTGTGCGGCTCCGCGTCGCCGCGTAGCACCACCACCTCCGGCGGCGGGTCCATCGCGGCGGTCACGCGTTCCAGCATGGCCGCGTAGTCGTGCCCGCCGTATTGCCGCGGAACGAAAAGCATTGCGGTATCGGCATCTTGAAGGATGTAACGCAGATCGTGGTCGCGCAGCGAAGGCAGGATCGGGTTCACCACCATGCCGGCCAGCGTCGCGGCCAGGTAAATGACGGCGCTCTCGTACCAGTTCGGCAACATGAACGACACCACACTGCCCGTGGGGATGCGCATCAACAGGGCGCCGGCCAGCGCGCCGGCCTGAGCATGCAGCGTGGCGCAATCCAGCCGAACATCCTTGTCTACCAGTATTGTCCGCTGCGGCGATTCCGCCGCGGCGGTGCGCAGCGCATCGGCCAGCGTCGTGTGCACCCATAACCCGCGGCCGTAGGCCTCAGCCGCGTGCGCCGCATCCTGGGCGGTCCGGGCGATCACCGCGACCTCATCTCGGGCGCCCTATTCGTCCACGCGACGCATGGTCATCGCGTACCGGAACCTGGACGACAGGTGGGTGTTGATCGTCACCTGGGCCACCTCACCGTCGGAGGTTGTGTAGGTGCGCCGCATCTGCAGCGCGGCCGTGCCCGCTTCGACTCCGAGGCCGTCGGCCAGCTCCGGGGACAGCAGGACGGCGGCGATCTCCTGGTGCAACTGGGCGACGCTCACGCCGAAGAGGTCCTCGATCAACGGGAATATCGGGCCGGCGTGGCGTTGCAGCAGCCTGCCCACCGCCGCGAAACTCCGGTTGATGTAGTACTCCGTGCGGCACAACGGGACCGAAGCGTCGTCGGCCTGCCGGTAGCCGCGCACTGACAGCCACTGACTGCCCACCTCGAGGCCGGTCCGGGCGGCGAGGTCGTCGTCGACCGTCACCATCGCGTTGGATTCGATGGTCAGCTGCGCCCCGGCCGCGAACGCCAGGAGGTCGTCGATCGACATCGCGTCCTGGGCATAGGAACTCGACGCCGGCCGGGGAACCACCCGGGTGCCGGCGCGCGGCCGGGAGGCCACCAGGTTGTCCTCGCGCAACCGGCGCAGCGCCTCACGGATGGTGTAGCGGCTCACCGCAAAGCGCTCGCAGAGCTGGTGTTCGGTGGGCAACTGCGAGCCCACCGGGTAAACGCCGTCGACGATCTCCTTACGCAGCGTGCGCGCAATCTGAAGATAGCGGTGGTCACCCGCGATCGCCTGGGGCATCAGGGTCCGTCCGGCGTCGGGCGCAATGCCAGCACGCTGCCGTCGCCGTCGGCCGAGACGTAGAGCGTCCCGTCGGCCGCGGCGGCGATGCCGGCGAAGGGGCCCTGCGGGCCGGAGAACGGTGGCATGCCGCGCAGCGGCTTGGGCGTCACACCGGGCGGCGGGCTGACCGGCAGCCCTGCGGCGATCGTCTGCCGCGCGTCGGTGCCCAGATCGACCGCGATCAGCTCCTTGGCTCCGGCGTCGACGACGTAGAGCACACCGCCCCGCACCAGAATGCCTTGCGGGCGTTGCAGGTCGGCGGCAACGGTGTCGATCCCCGAACCGCTCACCCTGATCACCCGGCCTGCTCCGGCATCGGCGACCAGACACGCCCCGTCCGCGTCGACGGCGACACCCACCGGCTCACGTAGCCCGGTCGCCAGCACCTGGACATCACCCGATTGCAGCGACAGCAACCGCCCCGTGCCCAGCTCCGCGAACACCACACCGCTCGCGCTCACCGCGACGCCGTAGAGCTGGTCGAAACCGTCTGCCAGCACCTCGGTTTCGCTCGCTTCCGGCCGGTAACGGGCGACCTGGCCGCCGGACGTGGTGACGACGAATTCCCCGGGCCCGCTCGCCGCGACACCGCGCAGGAATCCGGGATAGCCGGGGCTGAACAACATTCCCGCGGTGTGCAGGGACCCATCGGGCAGGGCGACGTAGAAGTACGTGCCGTCGGCGATGTAGAGCTGCCCGTCGTGGCCCACCGCCAGGTCCATCGGCCAGTTGAGGCCGCCCGCCAGCACGGATCGCGCTGTGCCGTCGGGGGATATCTCGGTGATTTCGCCGGTGAAATTGGATACGAACAGCCGGTCGCCGACGAAGGTGCAGTTGTCCAGGCCCGGGGTCAGTTGGGCGAGCACGCGTTGTTCGCCGCTGCGGGGATCGATGCGCAGCACCTGCCCGCTGGCCACCTGCGTCGAGACGATGTGACCCTGCGCGTCGAACTTGACCGAGTCGGGCACACCGAGATTGCCCGCCACGCGCTGCGGTTCGCCGCCGTTGGGGTCGATGCGCCAGATCTCGTTGGCGCCCATCACGGGGAAATACAACAGGCCGTCCGGGCCGACCTCCATCGCGTTCGGCGAGGGCACGTTCTCCAAGAGCACCCGCGGCGGTCCGCCCGCCAGGTCGAATTCCAGCAGCCGCCCACCCTCGCGGCATTCACCGATGAACAACCGGCCCTGGTGGAAGGTGATGCCGTTGGCGGACGGCACGTCGTCGCGCAGCACCCGCGTCCGGCCGCTGGTGTCGCGGACGCTCACCCGGCCGTCCATCACCTCGGTCGCGTACAGGTTGCCGTCGGCGTCGAAGGCGACGTCGTCGGGCGCGACGATGTCGCCGCCCTTGGGGCTGGCGGTCACCAGTTCGCCGGTGCGGTGATCCAGCGCGCTGATCTGACTGCCGGTCACCTGGGCGATGTAGATGCGGCCGTCCGGGCCGGTACGCAGACCGTTGGCGCCGAACAGCCGACTGGGCGCGGTGACCCGCTCCAACTCCCAGCCCTCGGCGACGCCGATCGGGTGCGACAGCGCATACCGCGAGGGCAGCGTTGAGGTGGCCCTTGAGGTGGACATGCTCGCCGAGGTCCTTCCGTCAGCCGTTTGGGCTGGACGCTATCAACTCCTCCTAGTCCAGACAATAGCCGCCGAAGGGTACCGAACCGACCTTGACAGCCAAGTCGACAGATCGGAATAGTGTTCTCCAATGGACAGAATGCGATATTTTGTCCGGACAAAATGAGTAGAGATCCCGCTGCGGACGCGTGACGCGAATGGCGGCAGGGGAAAGCAGGTCATGGCCGATCACGAGGAACTTCTAGGGCTCGGCGGCCGCGTCGTGGTGGTTTCCGGCGCGGGCGGGGGCGGCATCGGCACGACCGTCACCGCCATGACCGCGCGGGCCGGCGCCACCGTGATAGCGGTGAGCCGGTCGAAGGAAAACCTCGACGAACACGTCGCCCCGCTGGCCAAGCAGGGGCTGCCCGTGGTGCCTGTCGCGGCCGACGCGGCCACCGACGAGGGCATCGCAACGGTGATCGACCACGCGCGCCGCGCCGACGGCGACTTGTACGGATTGGTCAATGTGGCCGGCGGCGCGGAGCCGTCGACGTGGATGCCGTCGACCCGGGTGGCGCGCGACGACTGGCGCAAGATCTTCGCCGATAATCTCGAAACGGCATTCTTCATGAGCCAGGCCGTCGCCAGGGAACTCCTCGCGCAGCAACGACCGGGGTCGATCGTGTCGATCTCCTCGATCAGCGGCATGAACACCGCACCGTTTCACATCGCCTACGGGACGGCCAAGGCCGCGATCGCGGCGATGACCCGCACGATGGCCGTCGAGTTGGCGCAGGCGGGAATTCGGGTCAACGCCGTGGCGCCCGGGGTCACCGAGACCGCGGCTTCGCGCACCTATGTCGACGAGGACCCCGAGCGGGATCGGCAGGCGATCGCGATGGGTCGGCGTGGGCGGCCCGAGGAGCAGGCCGGCGCGATCCTTTTCCTGCTTTCGGAGCTGTCGAGCTACGTCACCGGCCAGACGCTGCTCGTCGACGGCGGCCTGGACCTCAAGTGGACCCACCTCGGCGCCGACAACACCTCGCTGTTCTTGCATGACGAATCCTTCCGTGCCGCGATTAGGAGAATGTGATGACCGATCTGGCCAAGGGCGCGAATCCCGAAGCGGCCGAGGAACTCTCGATGCCGATGACAATAGGGGTCGAGGCGTACATCTCCGAGGACTATGCCCGCGCCGAGCGCGACAAGCTGTGGCGCAAGGTCTGGCAGCAGGTCGGCCGCGTCGAGGAGTTGCCCGAGGTGGGCAGTTACCTGACCTACGACATTCTCGACGACTCGATCATCGTGGTGCGCACCGGCGACAACGAGTTTCACGCCCACCACAACGTCTGCATGCATCGCGGCCGCCGGCTGATCGACACCCCCGAGGGCGCCAAGAACGCCTGCGCGCGAACCCGAAAGTCGTTTGTCTGCGGCTTTCACGGCTGGACCTACGGCCTCGACGGCGCGTGCACCCACATCCGCGAGCAGCGGGACTGGCAGGACGCGCTCACGCCCGACAACACCCACCTGCGTCCGGTACGGGTCGACAGCTGGGGTGGCTGGTTGTGGATCAACATGGATCCCGACTGCGAGCCGCTGGCCGACTTCCTGTTTCCCGCCGCGAAGATCCTCGACCCGTTCGGCCTGGAGAACATGCGCTACAAATGGCGCAAGTGGCTGTCCTTCGACTGCAACTGGAAGGTCGCGCTGGAGGCCTTCAACGAGACCTACCACGTCTATACCACCCATCCGGAATTCAACAAGTTCGGCGAGTTCAAGGGCTGGGCGAAAGCGCAAGGCAAGCACAGCCATATCGGCTACGACGCGCCCGAGGACATGGAGGCCACCAAGTCCAAGATCCGCCTGGGCATCGGCGACGATCCTCGTGTCTCGACCGCGGAGATGCAGGTGTACACGATGGAGGAAACCAACGCCACCACCACCCAGACGCTGGTGAACGCCGCCAAGCGGCTGGTGGACGAGTTGCCCGAGGGGACACCGGCGGACAAGGTGCTCGAGCACTGGCTGGCGTCGGCGCGCCGCGACGACGAAGCCCGCGGGGTGATCTGGCCGACGATCCCCGCCGACATCCTCGGGCAGGCCGGCACCGCATGGCAGATCTTCCCGAACTTCCAGATCGGCCAGGGGCTGACCAGCGCGTTGTGCTACGGCGCGCGGCCGCACCCCAGCTACAACCCGGACAAGTGCCTCTTCGAGGTGTCCGTCTTCGAGCTGTATCCGAAAGGCCAAGAGCCGCAGACGGAGTGGGAGTACACACCGGTCGGCAACCCCGGGTGGCGCTCGGTGCTGCCGCAGGACTTCTCCAATATGGCCGCCGTGCAGCAGGGGATGAAGTCCCTGGGCTTCCCGGGCACCAAGCCCAATCCGTACCGCGAGCGCAGCACGGTCAACCTGCACTACCAATTGTCGAGGTATATGGGAGCCGGTGAGCCCCAGGAACTGTCAGGTAAGGAGCACCCCCGGGCATGACGATGTATCAAGACGGTTGCGGGCCCACGCAGACGCCCGACGACTTCGACATCGCCGCGCTGCGCGAGAAATACGCCCACGAACGCGAAAAGCGGCTGCGTAAAGAGGGTTCCAAGCAGTACATCGAGCTGGAGGACGATTTCGCCGGCTACTACGAAGTCGACCCGTACACGCCCGCGGCACCGCGTGAGCCGATACGCGAAGACATCGACGTCGCGGTCCTGGGCGGCGGCTTCGGTGGCCTGCTGTCGGCGGCCTACCTGAAGAAGGCCGGCGTCGACGACGTCCGCGTCATCGAACTGGGCGGCGACTTCGGCGGCGTCTGGTACTGGAACCGGTACCCCGGCATCCAATGCGACAACGAATCCTACTGTTACATACCGCTTCTCGAAGAGCTCGATTTCATGCCCTCGAAGAAGTTCGCCGACGGTGCCGAGATCTACCAGCACTGCCGCAACATCGGCAAGCATTTCGGCCTCTACGATTCGGCGATCTTCTCCACCCAGGTGCACGACCTGAGGTGGGACGAGGCGATCAAGCGGTGGCGGATCAGCACCAACCGCGGCGACGACATCCGCGCGCGGTTCGTCGTCCTGGCGTCCGGCCCGTTCCACCGCCCGAAACTCCCCGGCATTCCGGGGATCAAGGACTTCAAGGGCCACGCGTTCCACTCGTCCCGGTGGGATTACGACTACACCGGCGGCGACGTCAGCGGCAATCTGGACAAGCTGGCCGACAAGCGCGTCGCGGTGGTCGGCACCGGCGCCACCGGCATCCAGATCGTGCCCTTCCTCGCCCGCGACGCCGAGCATCTCTACGTCTTCCAGCGGACGCCGTCGACCGTCGACGCGCGCAACAACACCGCGACCGACCCGGAATGGGTCAAGACGCTGCGGCCCGGCTGGCAACGGGAGCGGCAGCGCAACTTCCACTCGTGGACGTTCGAGGGGATGGCGCTGGGCCAGCCGGATCTGGTGTGCGACTTCTGGACCGAGCTCGGGCGCAACACCGCCGCCCGGGTACTCGCACTGGACGATCCCGCGTCGCTGACCCCCGAGCAGTTCATGGCGATCCGGGAAGAAGAGGACTACAAGATCATGGAGCGGCTGCGGCGCCGCATCGACAGCCTGATCGACGACGGCGCGACCGCCGAAGCCCTCAAGCCCTATTACCGCTTCCTGTGTAAGCGCCCCTGCTCCAACGACGACTACCTGGCCAGCTTCAACCGGCCGAATGTGACGCTGGTCGACGTGTCGTCGAGCAAGGGCGTCGAACGCGCGACCGAAAAGGGTTTGGTCGCCAATGGTGTCGAGTACAAGGTCGACTGCATCATCTACGCCAGCGGCTTCGAAATCACCACCGAGATCAGCCGCCGCTACTCGATCGAAACGATCGAGGGACGCGACGGTCTGTCGCTGTTCGATTACTGGGGCGACGGCTACAAGACGCTGCACGGGATGACCAGCCGTGGCTTCCCAAATCAGTTCTATACCGGCTTCACCCAGGTCGGCATCTCCGCCAACATCGCCGCCAACTACGAGCTGCAGGGCGAGCACATCGCCTACGTCATCGCCGAGGCGCTGAAACGGGGCGCGACCACCGTGGAGCCCAGCCAAGCGGCGCAGGAGCAGTGGTGCGCGACCATCCGGGAAACCGCGGTCGACAACTCGGCCTTCGACGCCCAATGCACGCCTGGCTACTACAACAACGAAGGCGGCGGCGGGGGAGAAGGAATCCGGTCACACCTGGGCGAGCCGTACGGCCCCGGGTTCTACGCCTTCGAGGACCTGCTGCGGGTGTGGCGGGACAAGGGCGACCTGGACGGGTTGGTGCTCGGGACTTGAGCGAAACCCAGGGCCCGCAACTGCGATTCGACGACCGCGTCGCCGTGGTGACCGGAGCTGGTCGCGGGCTGGGCCGCGCCTACGCACACCTGCTCGCCTCGCGCGGGGCGAAGGTGATCGTGAACGACGCCGGCGGCAACATCGACGGCGATGGGGCCGATGACGGGCCGGCCGATCAGGTGGTCGCCGAGATCACCGCGGCCGGGGGAGAGGCCGTCGCATGCAGCGCGTCGGTGGCCACCAGCGACGGCGGGCAGGAAATCATCCAGACGGCGGTCGACACCTACGGCGGCATCGACATTCTGGTGCACAACGCCGGCAACGTCCGTCGTGGCTCGCTCAAGGAGATGAGCTACGAGGACTTCGACGCCGTGCTCGACGTGCACCTGCGCGGCGCCTTTCACGTGGTGCGGCCGGCCTTTCCGCTGATGTGCGAGGCGGGCTACGGCCGCGTCGTGCTGACGTCGTCGATCGGCGGTTTGTACGGAAACCACAACGTGGCGAACTACGCGGCCGCCAAGGCGGGCGTGATCGGGCTGTCCAATGTCGTCGCGCTCGAAGGCGCCGCCGAGGGCGTGCGGTGCAACACGATCGTGCCGGCCGCGGTGACGCGGATGGCCGAAGGCATCGACACCTCGGCGTATCCGCCGATGGGCGCGGAGCTCGTTGCGCCGGTGGTGGGCTGGCTCGCGCATGAATCGTGTTCGGTGACAGGCGAATTGTTCATCGCGCTGGCGGGTCGGGTGGCGCGGGCCGTCGTCGTGGAGAGCCCGGGCGTGAGCCGGCCGTCGTGGACCGTCGAGGACGTCGGCAGCCACCTGGATGCGATCAGGTACGTCGAGGCGCCGCTCATCTTTCCGGTCGTCCCGGACGGACACAACGAGCACATCCGCTACAGCTTCGAACTGGCTCAGAGGTCAAACGAACTACATGACTCAACCGACCAAGGAGCGCTCAATGGCTAGCCCGACGGGCCCGATGGCCGGTGTGCGCGTGATCGACCTCACCGCGATGGTGATGGGCCCGTACTGCACCCAGATCATGGCCGACATGGGCGCCGACGTGATCAAAGTCGAACCACCGCAAGGGGATAACACCCGCTACATCTCGGTGGGACCGGCGCCCGGCATGAGCGGGGTGTTCGTCAACGTCAACCGCGGCAAACGCAGCATCGTGCTGGACCTGCAGACCGACGCCGGAACGCGCGCGCTGCGCGCCCTGATTGAGACCGCCGACGTGTTCATTCACTCGATGCGCGCCAAGGCGATCGCCAAACTCGGCTTCGGCTACGACGACGTCGCCGCGATCAATCCCGCTGTCATCTACACCAATTGCTACGGATACGGGCGACGCGGGCCCGACCACGACCGTCCCGCCTACGACGACACGATCCAGGCCGAATGCGGCCTGCCTGCGGTGCAACAGCAACTGACCGGCGAGGCCGATTACGTCGGAACCATCATGGCCGACAAGATCGCCGGGCTGACGGCGCTGTACGCGACGACGATGGCGCTGTTCCACCGCGAGCGCACCGGCCAGGGGCAGGAAGTCGAGGTCGCCATGTTCGAGACCATGGCCTCGTTCATGCTCGTCGAACATGCCAACGGTGCTATGTTCGACCCCCCGCTGGGACCGGCGGTGTATCCACGCACCGTGGCACCCAACCGCCGCCCGTACCGCACCAGCGACGGCCACATCGCCGCGCTGATCTACAACGACAAGCACTGGAACGCCTTCATGAAAGCCGTTCAGCCCGCGTGGGCCAGCGATCTGTATTCGACGCTGGAACAGCGCGCCCGCGAGATCGACACCATCTACGGGCTGGTCGCCGAGACGATGAAAGAGCGGACCACCGCCGAGTGGCTGGCGCTGCTGCGTGAACTCGAGATACCGGCCGCACCGCTGAACACGCCCGGCGCGCTCTTCGACGATCGGCACCTCAACGCCGTCGGCATGTTCGAGACGGTGGACACCCCGCACGGGCCGGTGCGCTTCCCGGGTGTCCCCACCTGGTTCTCGCAAACACCGGGACGCGTCGCGGGACCGGCGCCCGAGCTCGGCGCCGATACCGCGGCGGTTCTCGACGAGCTGGGCCTGGCCGTCGACGCCAACCCTGGATAACACTTGCTCAACGAAACAGATTGTCAGTGAAGGAGTTTCCCACGATGGCCGTGCCCGTCTACAAACGCATCCTCGACCTGTTCGAGGCCGAGGGCGTCAATACCCTGTTCGGCATTCCTGACCCGAACTTCGTGCACATGTTCGCCGAGGCGGACGCGCGCGGCTGGTCGGTGGTCGCGCCGCATCACGAATTGAGCGCGGGATTCATGGCCGAGGCGGCGTCGCGGATGACGGGCAATCCCGGCCTGTGCATCGGCACGCTCGGCCCGGGCATGGCCAACATGGCCGGAGCGATCCAGTGCGCGCTGGTGGAGAACTCGCCGGTGATCTTCCTGGGCGGCCAGCGGGCCCGCGTCACCGAGCGCCGGGTGCGCCGTGGCCGCATTCAATTCGTCCAGCAGGAGCCCCTTTTCGCCGCCTCGGTGAAGTACAGCTCGTCCATCGAGTACGCCGACCAGACCGACGAGATCATCCACGAGGCGATCCGGAAGGCCATGTCCGGCACCCCTGGTCCGTCCTACGTCGAGTTCCCGTCGCACGTGATCCTCGAGGAGCTCGACGTCGACGCCGCGCCGCCACCGTCGGCCTATCGCCTGGTGAACCAGGGCGCGGGCACCCGCGAGGTGGCCGAGGCCGTCAAGCTGATCCGCGAGGCGAAGAGTCCGGTGCTGCTGGTCGGCCACGGCGTGCACACCTCCCGCACCCAACAGCAGGTCAAGGAGCTGGCCGAGCTGATGGCCTGCCCGGTGATCCAGACCTCCGGCGGCACCTCGTTCATCCCGGGACTGCAGGACCGGACGTTCCCGTACTTGTTCTCCCCGGCCGCCAACGAGGCCGTCGAGGAATCCGACCTGTGCCTCGCGCTGGGTACCGAACTCGGTGAGCCGATGCACTACGGCCGGACCCAGCATTGGGCCGGAAACAATGCGAACCGCAAGTGGGTGCTGGTCGAGCAGGATCCGACCGCCATCGGCGTCAACCGCCCCGTCGACGTGGCACTGGTCGGCGATCTGCGCGGCGTGGTACCGCAGCTGGTCTCCGCGCTCAAGGATTCCCCACGCAAACCCGCACCCGCGCTGGGGGTCCTGATCGAAAAGGACACGAAAGAGCTTGCGGATATGGCGGAGTCGGCGCCGTCTGGATGTTCGCCGATCCATCCGGCGCGCTACGTCGTCGAGGCCACCAAGGCGTTCAACGAACTCGAGGACGGCATTCTCGTGCGCGACGGCGGCGCGACCGTGATCTTCCAGTGGACCTACTCGCAGTCCAAACCGCGCGACGTGATCTGGAACCAGAACTTCGGCCACCTCGGCACTGGCTTGCCGTACGCGGTCGGGGCGTCGGTCGCCGAGGGTGGAAAGCGCCCGGTGATGCTGCTGACCAGCGATTCGGCGTTCCTCTTCCACATCGCCGAGTTGGAAACCGCTGCGCGGCAAAACCTTCCGCTTGTGTGCGTGGTGGGCGTCGACCACCAATGGGGCCTGGAAGTGGGCGTGTACAAGCGCACCTTCTCCCAGCCGTCGCCGCAGCCCGGTGTGCACTGGAGCAAGGACGTCCGGATGGACAAGGTTGCCGAGGGCTTCGGTTGCCACGGCGAGTACGTCGAGAAGGAAGAGGAGATCGGCCCGGCGATCGCTCGTGCCTACGCCAGTGGCAAAGTCGGTGTAGTGCACGTGTGCATCGATCCGAAGGCCAACTCCGAGGAGATGCCCAAGTACGACCGATTCCGGACCTGGTATGCCGAAGGCACTCAGTAAGGCCCCACAGTAAGAAAGAGGATCGATGTCATGCGCGAATACCTGAAATTCTACATCGACGGACAGTGGGTCGACCCGGTGCGCCCCAACTCCTTCGACGTCGAAAACCCGGCAACCGAGCGGGTTTCCGGAAAGATCTCGCTGGGATCGGCGGCCGATGTCGACGTGGCGGTCAACGCCGCCCGGCGAGCCTTCGCCGGCTGGTCGCAGAGCACCCGCGAGCAGCGCCTAGACCTGTTGCAGGCCATCCTCGCCGAATACCAGAAGCGCGCGGACGATCTCGCCGAGGCGGTCACCGAGGAGATCGGCGCGCCGCCCTCGCTGGCCGCGGGGCCGCAGGTGTTTCTCGGGATCGGTCACCTCACCACCGCGATCGATGCGCTGAAGAACTTTTCGTTCGAGGAACACAAGGGGGCGACGCTGATCGCCAAGGAGCCGATCGGCGTCTGCGGTTTGATCACGCCCTGGAACTGGCCGATCAACCAGGTCGCGGTCAAGGTCTACCCGGCGCTGGCGACCGGCTGCACCGTCATTCTGAAACCCTCTGAGGTGGCGCCGTATTCGCCCTACATCTTCGCCGAGATCCTGGATGCCGCAGGCGTGCCGGCCGGGGTGTTCAACCTGATCAACGGCGACGGCGCGGGCGTCGGCGCGGCCCTGGCGAGCCATCCCGACATCGACATGGTGTCGTTCACCGGGTCCACTCGCGCCGGTGTGGAGGTGGCCGCCAACGCCGCCGCGACCGTGAAACGAGTGACCCAGGAACTCGGCGGCAAGAGCCCCAACATCGTCCTCGACGACAGTGGCTTCGCCGCGGGCGTCAGCGCCGGCGTGGCCAACATGATGCCCAATTCCGGCCAGAGCTGTAACGCGCCATCGCGCATGCTGGTCCCCAATTCCCGGATGGACGAGGCCATTGCGATCGCGCGGGAGGTCGCCCAGAAAATCCAGGTGGGAAGCGACGACGCGACGGCCATCGGACCGGTGGCGTCCAGGACGCAGTTCGAGAAGGTGCAGCGCCTGATCCAGCAGGGCGTCGACGAGGGCGCGACCGTCGTCGCGGGAGGCCCGGGCCGGCCGCCCGGGATGGACAAGGGTTACTACGTCAAGCCGACCGTCTTCGCGCACGTCACCAACGACATGACGATCGCCCGCGAGGAGATCTTCGGGCCGGTGCTGTGCATTCTCGGCTACGACGACCTCGACCACGCCGTCGAGATCGCCAACGACACCCAATACGGCCTCGCCGGCTTCGTTTCGGGGGCCGATCTCGACACGGCGCGCGACGTCGCCCGCAAGATCCGCGCGGGATGGGTGACCATCAATCATGCATTCGACATGAACGCACCGTTCGGCGGATACAAACGCAGCGGCAACGGTCGCGAATGGAGCGAATTCGGTTTCCACGAGTACCTGGAAGTCAAGAGCACCCTGGGCTACGCGCCTGACAAGGCCTGACGCGCCGGGCCGAAATCCGAACGCAGCACGGCAAAAACCCCTCGCGTGTCCTCCACCTGATCCTGCGCGCCCGCCTCTAGGCTGGCTTGCTGAACTCAACAGGAGGAGCAGCGACGTATCGGCATCAACTATGGCGCCGGGCGAGATGGTAACTACGGCGCGCTGACAGCAAGCACCGAGCCGGGCGGGTCTCAACCCGCACCGGCTCGTCGTACTCGGCCCCGATGGGTCGCTCCCATGCGCCGCGTCGGCAGGCTGGCGATCTGGGACCAGCCGGAGCGGGCCAGCGGAATTCCGGCACTCGACGGACTGCGCGCGATCGCGGTTGCGCTGGTGCTCATCGGGCACGGCGGCATCCCCGGCGTCAGCGGCGGATTCATCGGCGTCGACGTGTTTTTCGTCCTCAGCGGATTCCTGATCACCTCGCTGCTGCTGGATGAACTGGGACGCACCGGCCGTATCGAGCTGACCGGCTTCTGGATCCGGCGCGCCCGGCGACTGCTGCCCGCGCTGGTGTTGATGGTGCTCACCGTGGCCGCGGCTCGCCAGCTGCTGCCCGACCGGTCGCTGACCGGGCTGCGCGATGACGCCATCGCGGCCTTCGTGTGGATGGCGAACTGGCGGTTCGTCGCCCAGAAGACCGACTACTTCACCCAGGGCGCGCCGCCCTCGCCGCTGCAGCACACCTGGTCGCTCGGGGTGGAGGAGCAGTACTACTTCATCTGGCCGGTACTGCTCATCGCGGTCACCCTGCTGCTGGCCGCCCGCGCCAGGCGCCGCTCGACCCGGGCCACCGTCGGCGGTGTGCGATTCGCCACCTTCCTCATCGCCACTGTGGGCGCACTGGCCTCCGCGGCGCTCGCCATCGTCATGACATCGGATGGCACCCGCGACCGGATCTACTTCGGCACCGACACCCGCGCGCAGGCGTTGTTGGTCGGCGCCGCGTCGGCCGCCCTGCTGGTGCGGGATTGGCCGTCGATGAACCGCGGCTGGTGCATGATCCGCACCCGATGGGGGCGCCGGGTCGCCCGCGTTCTGCCGCTGCTCGGGTTGGCGGGGCTGGCGGCGGCGACGCACTACGCCACCGGCGCCGGCAGCGAATTCCGGCACGGCCTACTGATCGGGGTCGCGATCGCGGCGGTGATCGTGATCGCACCCGTCGCGCTGGAGCAGCGCGGCCTCGTCGCCCGCGCGCTCGCGTTGCGGCCGCTGGTGTGGCTGGGCACCATCTCCTACGGCGTCTACCTGTGGCATTGGCCAATCTTCTTGGCGCTCAACGGCGAACGCACCGGGTGGTCGGGGCTGCCGTTGTTCGCCGCGCGTTGCGGTGCCACGCTCGTGGTGGCCGGGGCATCGTATTGGCTGCTCGAACAACCCATCCGGCGCTGGCGACCGGCGCGGGTGGCACTGCTGCCGCTGGCGGCGGCGGCCGTGGCCAGCGCGGCCGCGGTGACGTTGTTCATGATTCCGGTGGGCACCGGGCCCGGTGTGCGCGAGGCCGGACTACCGCCCGGCGTCTCGGCGGTCGCGGCCGTCTCGCCGTCGCTGCCCGGGGGAAGCCGGCCGGGGCCGCGAGATGGCAACCGGCCGTTCACCGTTTCGGTGTTCGGTGACTCGATCGGGTGGACCTGGATGCACTACCTGCCCCCGACGCCGGGGTTTGCGTTCCTCGACCACACCGTCATCGGCTGCAGCCTGGTGCGTGGCACGCCGTACCGCTACATCGGCCAAACCCTGGAGCAACGATCCGAATGCGACGGCTGGCCGATTCGCTGGTCGAGGCAGGTCGGCCAGGACCAGCCGGACGTCGCGCTGCTGGTCATCGGCCGCTGGGAAACGGTGGACCGGGTCAACGAGGGCCAGTGGACCCACATCGGCGACCCGACCTTCGACGCCTACCTCAACGGTGAGCTGGAACGGGCGCTGACCATCGTGGGTTCCACCGGTGTCCACGTGGTGGTCGCCACCGTGCCCTACAGCCGGGGCGGTGAAAAGCCGGACGGCCGGCTCTATCCGGAGGACCAGCCGGATCGGGTCAACCTGTGGAACACCATGTTGCGCAAGACCGTTAGCCACCACCCGAATGTTGCGATCCTCGACCTGAACAAGAAGTTGTGCCCCGACGGTGTCTACACCGCCAAGGTCGACGGCATCAAGGTGCGCAGCGACGGCGTCCACCTCACCCCCGAAGGGGTCAAGTGGCTGACGCCGTGGCTCGAGGAATCGCTGAGGTAGTTCTAACCGCTTGTGCGGCAGCTGATCTCCATGCTGTCGCTGTCGCGAACCTGGAAGTTGAAGCTCACGTAGCCGTTCTCGAGGTTGCGCACCCGGTCCAGATACGGCGCCATGTCGGCCGAGCTGGCGTTGTCGGCGATGACCAGCACACCGGGTGACAGGCGGGGTTCCAGCAGCTCCAGCACGGGTAGGTACAGGTCCTTCCAGCCGTCGAGCAACACGAACTCGACCGGCCCCGTCAGGTCCGAAAGCGTGGACAGCGCGTCGCCTTCGAGGATGGTGATGACATCGTCGAGGCCGGTCTCGGCGAAGGTCTGCTTGGCCGCGGTGATCTTGGTCTCGCTGAGTTCGGTGGTCACCACCCGGCCGGCGCCGTTGTCGCGCACCGCGGCGGCCAGGTGCACGGCGGAAATGCCGAAAGACATGCCGAATTCGACGATGGTCGCCGGGCGGGTGGCGCGGACCAGTGAATAGAGCAGCCGGCCCGCCTCCGGTGTCACCGGGATGTAGAACTCGCTCATCGCTTCGGCCCGCTCCTGGGCGGTCATCGGGCGATCGAACGTGCCGCGCCGCTCGCGCAACAGCGGCATCTGGTTTTTCGACTCGGCGTACATGCGGTCGAGCGTCGAAGCGACCCGGGCATCCTGCAACGTTGTGGTCATGGGACCGAGCCTAGGCGCGCAGGCTGGGCGGGCGCTGGGAGAGCGGCGCAGGGTGTCAGGGATCCGTTAAGCGTTTGACGAGGCCGCGACCGCGGTGTCACTATGGACCCCGCAAGCACCTCGGTAGGTGAGGCGTCTGCATGGATACAGGCCACTGACCCCGAACGTCGAGAGACGCCCCGGGTCAGGACAGCTCTTCCCGGACCCAAGGGTTGAGCCCAAGTGGCTTCTGGAATGTTCCGGATACGCCGTGCAGTGCCGAAGCTCCGACGAGAGGGGTGCGACCCGCGGCATGTGCCGTGCGTCATTCCTGCCTCTTTCGTTCAGGTGATGTGGTGACACCCGCGTGTGTCTTGGCCGTGAGGAGGTGAGGGCGAGATGAGTCCCGGCGATAGTCCCTATCCGAAATCCGTCTTGTCCCGATCCGGTTCCGGCATTTCTTTCACCGCCTGACCTCTCCTGGTGCTGCGCGGCTGACACGCCGTGCCGACGCCGATCGGGCCTCCGTCAGGAGAAGAAGATCATGGCTTTTGTTATCACGCACCGTTTTTCCGCTGCTTCCCGGATGCGCGGCCGCTCGATGCTGCGTGCAGGCCGGTTGGTGGCCAACAGGTTTCACCTGCCGGCCAGCCTGACCCCGCAGGAGCGGGCCAACATGTACGTGTCGAGGATGCCGATCGCGATGATCACCGCGTCGCTGGGTGGCCACGCCTCGGGTTCGGACAGCAACCACCGTTGAAACACTGCCTCGCCGACGGGTGACCCAGCGCGCCCGTCGCCGAGGGCGCGTTGAGTGCCGCGACCACGACTGCCTCACCGCGAGGTGAGAACTGTTCGAGATAGCGAGGATTCGATGACTTCGATCGACACCGGCGGCGGCCGCCGCGACGCCGCGTTCGGCCGGACCGATGCCGCGCCGGAAGACGCACGTCGCGAGGCACAAAGCCCGACCGTGCTGGATTCCGCGCACGTCGGCGACATCGTCGGCGCGTTCGGGCGCATTCGGCGCGATGGGGACGGCGGCTACGGGGCGTTCAGTGGACGGTGGCGCCGCCTGCGCACACTGGCCGTCATCACCGGTCCCGGGCTGATCGTGATGGTGGGCGACAACGACGCCGGTGGCGTCGCGACCTACGCGCAGGCCGGCCAGGACTACGGCATGGGCCTGTTGTGGACGCTGGCCCTGCTGATTCCGGTGCTGTACGTGAACCAGGAGATGGTGCTGCGGCTCGGTGCGGTGGCCCGGGTTGGGCACGCGCGCTTGATTTTCGAGCGGTTCGGCAAGTTCTGGGGCGCCTTCAGCGTCGGTGATCTGTTGGTCCTGAACGCGTTGACGATCGTGACCGAATTCATCGGCGTCTCACTGGCTCTCGGGTTCCTGGGCTGCCCGAGGATCGTCGCCGTCCCCGCCGCGGCCGTGCTGCTGTTCGCGGTGGTGGCCGGCGGGTCGTTCCGCCGCTGGGAGCGGCTGATGTTCCTGCTGATCGCGGTGAACGTGTTGATCTTTCCGATGGTGTGGCTGGTGCATCCGACCCCGAAAGCGGCCGTCGCGGGTCTGATCCCGCAGTTCCCGGGTGGGCTCAACTCGACGGTGCTGCTGCTGGTGGTCGCCATCGTGGGCACCACGGTCGCGCCGTGGCAGTTGTTTTTCCAGCAGTCCAACGTGGTGGACAAGCGCATCACGGCCCGCTGGATCCCTTACGGGCGAGCGGATTTGGCCATCGGAATCTTCGTGGTCATGGTCGGCGCGACGGCGTTGATGGCGGTGGCGGCGTTCGGATTGACCGGCACCACCGATGCGGGCCACTTCACCGATGCGGGCGCGGTCGCCTCGGGACTGTCGAAGCATTCGGGCGGCACGCTGGGGGTGCTGTTCGCGATCATCCTGCTGGACGCGTCGCTGATCGGCGCCAACGCCGTGGGCCTGGCGACCACCTATGCGGTCGGTGATGCCGTGGGCAAGCGGCACTCGTTGCATTGGAAGATCAGCGAGGCCCCGCTGTTCTACGGTGGCTACGCGATGCTGCTCGGGGTCTCGGCGGCGGTGTCCTTCAGCCCCGACCACATCCTTGGCCTGGTGACGCAGGGGGTCCAGGCGCTCGCCGGTGTCCTGCTGCCCTCGGCCACCGTCTTTCTGGTGCTGCTGTGCAACGACCGGGCGGTGCTGGGTCCGTGGGTGAACACGGTGCGCCAGAACATCATTGCGTGGACAATCGTGTGGTGCCTGGTGCTGCTGTCGCTGGCGTTGACGGCCGCCACATTCTTCCCGGACCTGTCCACCGCCACGCTCGAGGAGGGCCTGGCGGGTGGAGCGGTGCTGGGCGTCGTCGGCGGCGCGGTGATGATCCTCGCCGGCCGGCGACACCGCAACCTGACCGACGCCGAAGCCATCGTGCGCACACTCGGCGGCGGCCTGGACCCGGAGGAGGTCGACGAACTCGACGAGGCCTCGTCGCTGACGCCTGCCGAGCGGCGGGCCTTACGTCGCCAGGACCGGGCCGGCTGGCAGACTCCCAACCTTGCGTTGCTCGATCGGCCGGCAATGTCACCGATGCGCCGGGCCGGGCTGTTCACCCTGCGGGGCTACCTGGTGGTGGCGGTCGCCTTCGTCATCATCAAAATCGTGCAGGCCGGTGTGGTCGGGCCGGCCGCCTCGCTGTGAGTTAGTCGGCAGCAGAACGATTTTACCGTGGGTGTGCCGCTGCTCCAGCTCGGCGTACGCGTCCGCTACCCGGTCCAGCGGGTAGGTCGCGGCAACGTCGAACTCGATGGCGCCGGAAACGATCAGGTCGGCAATTTCGGTGAGCACCTCGGGCGTCGAGGCCTCCATGCTGCCCTCGGTCTTGGCGCCCACTTCGCCCGCTTTCTGGAACGAGATGATGGTGTCGATCCGCTCGGGCGCCACGCCGAGATCGACGGCGAGCTGGACGTAGTCCGGCCCGAACAGGTCGATGAATGCGTCGATGCCATCGGGCGCCGCCTCGCGCAGCCGCCCGGCGAGCCCGTCACCGTAGGCGACCGGGATGACGCCATGCGCGCGCAGCCAGTCGGCGTTGCCTGGCCCGGCGATGCCGAGCACCCGCGCCTCGCGCAGCACCAGGAGCTGCACCACCAGGCTGCCCACCCCGCCTGCGGCGGCCGACACGGCGATCGTCTCACCCGGTTGAGGCGCCACCGCGCGGACGGCCGCGTAGGCGGTCGCCCCGACCACGTAGAGCGAACCCGCTGCCTCCCAACTGAGTTGGGCCGGCTTGCGGATCAATTGGCTCACCGGGACCGCGGCGTGGGTGGCGTGGCTGGACCGGCGCAGGCTGAATCCCAGCACTTCGTCGCCGACGGAAAATTCGGTGACGCCGGGTCCCACGGCAGTGACGACGCCGGCCAGGTCGCTGCCCTGTCCGGAGGGGAAGGTGGCCGGGAACATCGCGTGCATCGCCCCGACCCGGATGCCGGCCTCGCCGGGGTTTATCCCGGCGGCTCGAACCTCGACGATCACCTCACCCGGCCCGGGCGAGGGCATCTCGATGTCGGCGACGTACAACACCTCGCGTCCCCCGTAACGGTCGAACCGTACTGCGCGCGCAGCTGCAGCCGTCATGCCGATCTCCTTCCGCGCGACGATGCTCTCACCCACGCCAGCATAGGCACCCGAAGTGCTACCCACCGGGCGCCGAGTGGGCATATGTTCGGTTTACATCAGCATTCGCCGGCGGCGTCGGGAGCCGCGGTGAAAGCCGGATACCGATGACACGTGGAAGGAACATGCGTGGAAGTTGATCGGATCGGCATCGCCGGCTGGGCCGTTGCCATCGTCGTGGTCGGCGCCGCCAGCACCGGGTGCGGCGGCGCCGACAAGGCCTCGCCCCCATCGGCGTCGAGCACCACCGCATCGACCAGTTCGAGCGCGGTGACCGGCCCGCCCTCGGGCCAACCCTCGGATTACGGGTTCTTGCTGATCAAGCCGAACGACGTCGGCGGCGGTCTCACCGCGCCGCAGTCGCCCATGCTCAACCCCAACAACGCACCGGGGGTCGCCCAGCTGTTCGCCAACGCCGATAGCAGCCGCCGGATGTGGGACACCATCACGGTCGCCGCGGATCCGTCGGCGGCCGCCGCCGAATTGGCTTCCACCCAAAGCGGTTACAACGGCAAGGTGAACGGGAGTTGGCAACCGCTGGCCGTGGGCGCCAACGGCGGGACGATCTCGGGCATGTCGCCGGACAACTCCCAGGCGATGACGGTCTTGGCCTTCACCGAAGGCAAGGCGTTGGTCACCCTGGAATTCGACAGCTCGCCGACCGACCCGATCGATCCGGCCATCGCCCTCGACATCGCTCGCAAGCAGGATGCCGCGGTGAAGGCCGGACTGCCCAGCTAGCCCCGGCGGCGGTTACACCAACCCCAGCAAGCGCAGATCGGCGACGTACTTGTCGATCAATGTCGCCGATAGATGCGGAATGTCTTCGTCTGCGCCAATTTTCGCCGTCCGTACGGCGTTGCGGAACACGTCGGTGGGGGCCGGGGCGCCGCGCAGCGGCGTCTCCGGTTTCCGGTAGGCGTCCAGCAACGGCAGCACCGAATGCTGGCGCTGCTTGTCGGGCAGGGCGCGAAGGGCAGTCGTGAACCGGCCCAGCCACTCGTCGTAGTCGTCGATGCGCCGGATGTCGTGCCCGGCGGCGATCAGCCAGTCGACGAACACATCCAGCGAGATGCCGTCGTCGTGCGGGTTCATCACGTCGAAGGACCGATAGGCACCGGAATCCTGGGCGGCCGTGGCGATCTGTTCGCCGAGCGTGGTCACCGCCTCGGCCACGAAGTCGGCCGGCAGTCCGTCGTAGTGGGCGACCGCCCGGTTTCCCCGCGGATCGGTCTGGTAGAAGGAAGCCGGTGCGATACCGGTGGTCAGCAAGCTGAATATCAAGCGGGTGAACGCATCCGGAACATTGAGCTGTCCGGCATATCGGCTGTGCGCCAGGATCATGTCGGACCGGAAGACCGCGACCGGCAAGGCGCACAGGTCGTGTGCCTCGCGCAGCAACACCTCGCCGGCCCACTTGCTGTTCGCGTACCCGTTCGCATAGCTGTCATCGACCGGCCGCAGCGCGCTGACGGTGCGGATGTCGCCGTCCTCGGCGAACGCGGCCGGATCGACCGACAGGGCCACCGCGACGGTCGACATGTACGTGACGGGCTTGATTCGCGTCGTTATCGCCAGGCGGATCAGCTCCGCGGTGCCCACCACGTTGGGGCCGAACAGTTGGTCGTAGGGCAACACGTGGTTGACCAGTGCGGCCGGATGCACGATCAGATCCACACTCTGCGCGAGGCGTTCCCAGGTGCCTTGCTCCAGGCCGAGTTTCGGGTCACCGATATCCCCGACAATGACCTCGAGATGATCGGCGGCCAGCGTGCGGAACCGCTCCAGCAACCGCGGATCACCGCTGTCGAAGACGGCCTCCAGTCGTTGGGCAGCCGCCGCGGCATCTGCGGCGCGGATGATGGAGATGAGCGTTCCGCCGGTCTCGGCCAGCCGTTCGAGCCACTCCAAGATCAGGAAGCGGCCGAGGTAGCCGTTGGCGCCGGTGAGCAGGACGGTCTGCGGCGTGCCGCTCGCGCGCGGCAGCGCCGGGGCCTCGGCCAGGGTGGTCGCGTCGATGAACTTGTCCAAGGTGAGGTCCGCGGCACGGACCTGCGTCGCGCCTCGGCCGTGCACGGTTGCGAAGGTCGGCCGCCGTGACCCCGATTCACGTTCGGATTCAACGTATTCCGCGAGCTGACCCAGGTCGGTCGCCGGGCCGGTGATCATTCCGACGGGCACCTCGACGCCGAAGATGTCACGCAGCAGGTTGGAGAACGTCAGCGCCGACAGGGAGTCGCCGCCGAGCTCGATGAACAGCGCGTCGGGGGCCGGCGGCCCGCCGGCCAGGCCGAGCAGCGCCTCGGCGGCGCGGGTGAGGGTGAAGATCACCGGCCGGTCGGCCGAGCCTTCACGCAAGGCACGCAATTCTGTCACCCGATTTTCGGCCAGCTCCGCGTACAGCTGTTCGAGCCGGGCACCGTAGTGCTCTTTGAGTTTGGGCCGCAGCAGCTTTCCCACTCCCGAGAGCAGACCGTTGTCCTCGCTGAACGGCTCAGTCTCGACCACGAAGTCGACGGGCACCTCGTAGGACTGCAGCTCGGCCAGTTTGGCCGTCTGGCGCAGGGATTCGCCCAGGGCGGCCTTCAGGCCGTCGGCGTCGCCGGCGAACTTCTCCGCGGCATCGGAGGTCGGGACGACAACGGCCAACAGGTAGGGGCGTTCGCTGTTGCCGTAGACGAAGATCTGCCGCACCAGGGCGGCGCTGGAGAACACCGCCTCCAGGCGCGCCACGGCGACGAACTCGCCCTGGGCCAATTTCAGCACGTTGTTGCGGCGGTCGACGTAGGCGAGCCGGCCGGGCTCCAGCTCGGCCATCACGTCACCGGTGCGGTAGTAGCCCTCGGGATCGAAGGCCTTGGCGGTGACATCCGGTCGTTTGAAGTACCCGGGTGTGGCGGTCAGCGACTTGACCAGCAATTCGCCTCGCGGATAAGGCTTGTCGGTGCGGAAGTAGCCCAACTCGGGAACATCGATGAGCTTGTAGTCCAGCACCGGTGGCCGGTTGATCCGGCCGTCCTTGGTCACCATGCCAACCTCGGTCAGGCCGTAGCCGTCGAGAACGTGTACGTCCAAACAGGTTTCGATAAAATCGCGCATCTCGGCCGCCAGCGGCGCCGTGCCGCAGAAGGCGGTCACAACGCGTCCACCGAGGACCTGCTCACGCAGCTCGGCCTGAGCCCGCGCCTGTGCCGCGGCGGTGTCGGCGCCCGCAACTTCGAATCGATCGACCGCACTCTGGTAGCGCTGGTACAGCATCTCCGCCACCCGCGGCACCAGCCCCATCTCGGTGGGTCGCACCAGGTTCCAGTCGTCGAACAGGGTGGACAGGTCGCTCTCGGGGACGAAGTAACTGGTGCCGCCCGCCTGGAACGCCGTCGACAGCGGTATCCGGCCGCCCAGGTGATTGAGAGGCATGAAATTCACGTTGATCACCGGCGTGTCGGGAAAGTCGGGCATCAGTTCGTTGGTCCACAGCCGGCACAGCATCCGCTCGGTGTACATGGCGCCCTTGGGCAATCCGGTGCTGCCGGACGTGTACATGATCATGGCCAGCCGCTCGTCGGTGTCGCCGGTGAATATCGGCTCCGGCGGCAGGGCCCGCCCGCGTCCGGTCACGTCGTCGAGGGTCTCGATGGTGACCGCGATGCCGGCGCGCGCCAGCTTCGCCTGCGCGCGATCGACGGCCTCGCGTTGTTCGTCGACCTCGGGCCGGTAGTCGAAGACCACGACCCGCCGCAACGACGAGCTACCCAGTGCCGCTTCGACGGCGAGGTCGAGATAACCGACACCGGCGGCCAATGTGGAGGGCTCGACCTCCTCGACGATCGGCCGCAGCCGCGAGGCCGTCGTGTTGTGCTGCAGCGGCACGGCCACCAGCCCGAGGTAGGCACAGACAAGATCGATGGTGAGGTACTCGGCGCTCGCGAAACCGACGGTGGCGACGACGTCGCCGGGCGCGACGGGATTGCTGGCGTCCTGTCGCCATGCGCCGGCGATGGCGCGGACGTTGGCCCACAGTTCGCGATAGGTCATGGTGTCGAACCGGGGCAGCACTTGCGCGCTGGTTCGGCCGGTGGCGGGGTCGGTGGTCAACGAGCGTGCGCGCCAGCCCAGTGCGGGGCGGTCGGCGTAGCCCTCGGCGAAGATCTCCAGGATCTGCGGCAGCCTAAGGCCGGGTTCGCGTGCCGCGAGCTGCAGGGCGGCATCGGGTTTGGTGGTGCGGAACTCCTCGTCGCGGGCGTCCAGGTCGCGGATGCGGTCGGCTACCTGTCGGCGCGCCGCGCTGATCGGGCCTGTAGAGCTAACTTTCGCGCGCTTCGCGTCATCGGTCATGGCCCGCCTCTCGTTGACGATCACTCGTCTACCTGAACGAGCCCCCGGGGGCCAGGCTTCCATTCAATGCTTGTGACGGTTGTCACACCGCGGCGGAGGCGCGCTTCCAAGCCGCGCGAAACGCCGCGGAGAGGTCGTTGGCGCTCAGGCCACGACCTCAATGGGATCGCCCACGTTCACCTCGTTGAAGTACCAGGCGGCGTTGTCCGGGCTGAGGTTGATGCAGCCATGGCTGACGTTGGCGTTGCCCTGGGAATCAACCGACCATGGGGCGGAGTGCACGTAGACGCCGCTCCAGGTGACGCGAACGGCGTATGAGGCGGTGATCTTGTATCCCTCGGGGGAACTGAGCGGGATGCCGATGGTCCGCGAGTCCATCACCACGGTGCGCTGCTTTTCCAGCGCGGTGAAGCTACCCATCGGGGTGGGCCGGCTGGGCTTGCCCATCGACGCGGGCATGGTGCGCAGCACCTCTCCGTTCCTGCTCACTGTGAAGGTGTGCTTGGAGATGCTGGCTACACCGAGGAGTGCATCGCCGGTGTCAAAGCCCGTCGACAGGGCCTGCACGCCCACCGACACGTGGGTGTGGGCAGGCCAATACTGGTTCGGCACCCACTGGACGACGTTGTTCTGGACCCACTGGAAGTGCCCGGGGGTGCCGCTAGGCGACGTCACGTGGATTGACCGTTCGACCGCGCCCCGATCGGCGACCGGGGCGGTGAACGTCACCACGACCGGTTGGGCCACGCCCACCACGTCGCCGTCAGCGGGCAAAATCGAGGCGACTTCGGGGCCCGGTTGCGGTAGCGGCACCGCGGCGGTGCTGCGGCCGACCGGTGCCACCAGGCCCACAGCCGTGATCGCGACCATAACAAATAGATAACGAACACCTCGACGCATAGCGTCCACCCTTCGAGATGGTGCGACCAACACACCGATATCCTACTGGTTACCCGCTAACCACCGGTTTCAGCAAACAATGACAGCTCGGCCCGGTTGCCACGGTCACGATTCGATCACCGATTAAGTTCAACAGGACCGGAGCGCGGCGGATTGGGTAGCGCCGCGCGGCATCGCCATCCCTGACCTTCGCTGGAGCCCGCGCCACAGTTGCGTGAAAGCGGCACCGAGGCTTCGGCTTTCATGGCCGCGACTCGCCGGTCAGCCCGCTTGGCCGAATTTGTAGGAATAGCCGCAGAAGTCGTGGGTCAAACGTTCGGCTTGGCCCGCCCACCGGCGACGCGTTAGCCTCAGCGGGATCGGCGCGTTACGCCGAGCCCGAGCCCGAGCCCGAGGAGTGCGGGTGCTCTTCCGTCAACTGGAGTATTTCGTCGCCGTCGCTTCGGAGCGGCACTTCGCCCGGGCGGCCGAGAAATGCTTTGTCTCCCAGCCGGCGCTGTCGGCCGCGATCGCCAAGCTGGAGCGAGAACTGAATGTCACGCTGATCAACCGCGGGCACAGCTTCGAGGGCCTCACACCGGAAGGCGAGCGGTTGGTGGTGTGGGCCAGGCGGATTCTCGCCGAGCACGACGCGTTCAAATCCGAGGTGGACGCCGTGCGCTCGGGCATCACCGGAACCTTGCGGCTGGGCACCGTTCCCACCGCGTCCACCACCGCGTCACTGGTGCTCTCGGCGTTCTGTTCGGCGCACCCGTTGGTGAAGGTGCACATCCTGTCCCGGCTGGCGGCCACCGAACTGTACCGGCGCCTGCGCGAGTTCGAGATCGATGCCGCCATCGTGCATGCGGCGCCCGACGAGGCCCACGATGTGAACCTGGTTCCGCTGTACCAGGAGCGCTACGTGCTGTTGGCGCCCGCGGACATGGTGGGATCCGGTACGGCGACGATGACCTGGGTCCAGGCCGCACAGCTCCCGCTGGCGTTGCTCACCCCCGACATGCGCGATCGCCAGATCATCGACAAAGCGTTCGCCGACCAGTCGATCACCGTCACCCCGCAGGTCGAAACAGATTCCGTCGCATCGTTATTCGCGCAGGCGTCGGCGGGCAACTGGGCGTCCATCGTGCCGCACACGTGGCTGTGGACGTCGCCGCTGGGGCCCGACATCCGGGCCGTGGAAATGGTCGATCCGGTGCTCAAAGCCGATGTCGCCCTGGCCACCAACTCGAGCGGACCCGGATCGCCGATCGCCCGCGCGCTGGCCACGTCCGCCGGGCAGCTTTCGCTCGACGAGTTTTTCGACGCGCAGCTGTTGGGGCTTACCCGCCGGCGCTGACCGCGGCCGCCGGGCGGGTGGCCGCGCTGGCCGGGTTCAAGTTCGACAGGTGCCCGCTCTCCACCCCCGCCGCCGGGTCGAGTTCGCAGTCGATGAGCGCCGGCGCACCCGAGCCGATCGCCTCCGTCAGCGCCGCGCGCAGCTCCGACGGGGTGGCGGCGTGATATCCCTTGCCGCCGAACGCCTCCGCGAGCAGCTCATGGCGCGCCCGGCCGCTCAGCACGGTCGGGGCCGGATCGGATCCCGTTGCCGCCGCGCCGGCCGTGGACTCGTCGCCGCGGTATACGCCGCCGTTGTTGAGGATGACGACGGTCACCGGCAGCCGGTAGCGGCAGATGGTCTCGATCTCCATGCCGCTGAAGCCGAATGCGCTGTCGCCCTCGATCGCGACCACCGGCTTGCCTGTCTCGACGGCGGCTCCGATGGCATAGCCCATGCCGATACCCATCACGCCCCAGGTTCCGGTGTCCAGCCGGTGCCGCGGCAACTCCATGCCGATGACGTTGCGGGCCAGATCGAGCGCGTTGGCTCCTTCGTTGACGACATACACGTCGCGGTTATCCTGCAGCACAGAGCGAATCGCGCCGAGGGCGTTGTAAAACCGCATGGGGCGCGGATCCTCGTTCAGGCGCTCGCTCATCTTGGCGTCGTTTCGCGCGGTGCGCTCGGCCAGTTCGCCGATCCAGTCCGGCGGCGCGGTGATCGCCTGAGCTGCTGCGCCGTCACACAGCGCGGACATCACCGAGCCGATGTCGCCGGCCAGCGGCGCAGCGATCTGCTGGTTGCTGTCGAACTCGGACGCGGCGATGTCCACCTGCACAAACTTGGCTTTCGGGCTCCATTGCGGTGACTCCCCATGGCCCAGAAGCCAATTCAGCCGGGCACCGACCAACAGCACCGCGTCGGCGCGCGAGATCGCCAGCGAGCGGGCTGCCGCGGCCGACTGTGGGTGTGAATCCGGCAGCAGGCCCTTGGCCATCGACATCGGCAGGAACGGAATCCCGGTGGTCTCGACGAAATTTCGAATCTCGTTGTCGGCCTGGGCATACGCCGCACCTTTGCCGAGCACGATCAACGGCCGCTGCGCTTGGGCCAGCACGCCCAGCGCACGGTCGATCGCGTCCGGCGCCGGCAGCTGCCGCGGTGCGGGATCGATCACCCGCCAGACCGTGCCCGCCGCGGCGGCGGCGTCCATCGCCTGGCCCAGGATCTCACCGGGGATGTCCAGGTAGACGCCGCCGGGCCGGCCGGAGACCGCGGTGCGAATGGCGCGCGCGACGCCGCGCCCGATGTCCTCGATCCGGCCGATCCGGTAGGCCGCCTTGGCGAACGGCTTTGCGGCACTTAGCTGATCGATGTCCTGGTAATCGCCGCGCTGCAGATCCACCAGCGCCCGATTGCTGGAGCCGGAAATCTGGATCATCGGAAAGCAATTCGTCGTGGCGTTCGCCAGCGCGGGCAGAGCATTGAGGAAGCCGGGCCCGGACGTGGTGAGGCAGATGCCGGGACGCCGGGTGAGGAATCCTGCCGCGGCCGCGGCGTTACCGGCCGAGGCCTCCTGCCGAAAACCGATGTAGCGGATTCCCGACGCCTGCGCGACGCGCGCGAGGTCGGTGATCGGGATACCGACGATGCCGTAGATGGTTTCGACCTCGTTGGCCTTGAGCGCGTCCACCACGAGGTGAACGCCGTCGATCAGGCCCGTCGGGTTCGGAGATTCCGAAGCGGTGGACATGTGGCGACTCCTCGGTGCTGTGCGGTATTGCCTCGGCCAACACTGTGACCCCAGCGCACCCCACGTGTCCAAGACGAGGGCACTATCCGGCGATTTACGCCGTCTATCGTGGCAGCTCAGCGCGATATTACCGCGTCTCAATAGCCAACGGTTATCGATCGTGAGCGAATCGATATTGGACGCACCCGAACGCCGCCCGGCAGGGTGGCATCGGTAGCAAGACGGGAAGGAGAGCGGCGATGACGACTGACGCGATCACCACCGGCGAGGGGTCGACGGAATCCGCGAGCCCCGGCATTGCCGATCTGGTCGAGGCGGTGGCACGCCGGGCGCCGGAGGCACGCGCCCTGGTCGTCACCGCCGACCGGATACCGGTCGATTACCGCGAGGTGATCCGGTTGGTCGACGATCTGGCCGCCCGGCTGAAGGCCGGCGGTCTGCTCCCGGGCGACCGGGTCGCGCTGCGCGCCGGCAGCAACGCCGAATTCGTGATCGGGCTGCTGGCCGGTTCGCGCGCGGGTCTCGTTGTGGTGCCGCTGGATCCGGCCCTGCCCGTCGCCGAGCAACGCGCCCGCAGCGCGGCGGTGGGCGCCCGTGCGGTGCTCGTCGACCAGGCCGTCGACGCCGAGAGCGACACGGCTGCACCGGATGGCTTGCCCTGGTGGCCGATCGCGGTGACCGTCGGGTCCGACGGCGGCGCCGCGGCGGTCAGCCTGGATGTCACCGCGGCACCCGCGCGTGACGTGTCCACGCCGGCGGGGCTGCGCGACGACGACGCCATGATCATGTTCACCGGCGGCACCACCGGTGTGCCCAAGATGGTGCCCTGGACGCGGCACAACGTCGCCCGCTCGGTGGCGGCGATCATCGCCGGCTACGGGCTGGGACCGCGGGACGCGACGGTGGCGGTGATGCCGCTCTACCACGGGCACGGCCTGCTCGCCGCGCTGCTGGGCACACTGGTGTCCGGGGGAGCGGTGTTGTTGCCCGCGCGCGGAAAGTTCTCGGCGCACACGTTCTGGGACGACATCGACGCCGTCGGGGCCACCTGGTACACCGCCGTCCCGACGATCCATCAGATCTTGCTGGAGCGCGCCCGAACCGAGCAGCCGGGCGGCGGGAAGCACGCCCTGCGGTTCATCCGCAGTTGCAGCGCGCCGCTGACCGCCGAGACCGCGCAGGAGCTGCACCAGACGTTTTCGGCTCCGGTGGTGTGCGCGTTCGGGATGACCGAGTCGACCCACCAGGTGGCGACGACCGCCATCGTCGGCGCCGGTAGCAGCGAAAACCCTGGTGCCACACCCGGTCTCGTCGGTCGCTCGACCGGGCCGGAAATCCGGATCGTCGGTCCCGACGGCCAGACACTGCCCGCGGAGACCGTCGGCGAGGTGTGGCTGCACGGCCCGACCGTGGTGCGCGGCTACCTCGGCGACCCGTCCATCACCGACGCCAACTTCACCCAGGGGTGGCTGCACACCGGCGACCTGGGCACCCTGTCGCCGGCCGGCGACCTGGTCATCCGCGGCCGCATCAAGGAGCTCATCAACCGGGGCGGGGAAAAGATCTCGCCGGAGCGCGTCGAGGGAGTCCTGGCCACCCACCCCGACGTGCTCGAGGTCGGGGTGTTCGGCATGCCGGACAAGCTGTACGGCGAGACCGTGGCCGCGGTCATCGTCGCCCGCGGATCGGCCGCGCCGACGGCCGACGAACTGACCGCGTTCTGCCGTGACCGCTTGGCGCCCTTCGAGGTGCCGGCCGAGTTCCAGCAGGCCGACGAGTTACCGCATACCGCGAAGGGCTCGCTGGACCGCCGCGCGGTGGCTGAGCGGTTCGGCCGCAAGGCCTGAACGACGGGGGTTCTAGACGGTGGCGTTCAGCCGGGCGGCCGCGGATTCCGGCATGGGTTCGTAGCGGGCGAAGGAGCGGGTGAAAGAGGCGGCGCCGTGCGCCAGGGATCGCAGGTCGATCGCGTAGCGGGTCAGCTCCACCTGCGGCACCTCGGCCTTGACCACGGTGCGCTCGTTGCCCGCGGTATCGGAGCCGAGCACCCGCCCGCGCCGGCTGGACAGATCACCCATCACGGCACCGACGAAATCGTCGGGCACCAGCACCGAGATCTCGTCGATGGGCTCGAGTAGCGCCACCTTGGTCGCCGCAGCGGCCTCGCGCAACGCCAGCGAGCCCGCCATCTGGAACGCGAAGTCCGACGAGTCGACGCTGTGCGCCTTGCCGTCGAGCAGGGTGACGCGGATATCGACCACCGGATAACCCGCGTGTACGCCCTTTTCCATCTGCGCCCGCACGCCCTTCTCCACGCTCGGAATGAACTGCCGCGGCACCGCTCCGCCGACCACCTTGTCGACGAATTCGAACCCGGAGCCTTCCGGCAGCGGCTCGACCTCGATGTCACACACCGCGTATTGGCCGTGCCCGCCGGATTGCTTGACGTGTCGGCCGTGGCCTTTTGCCTTGCCTCCGAACGTTTCTCGCAGCGGGACCCGCAGCTCCACGGTGTCGACGGTGACGCCGTACCGGTTGGCCAGCGCGTCGAGCACGACACCCGCGTGCGCCTCGCCCATGCACCACAACACGATCTGGTGGGTTTCGGAGTTCTGCTCGATTCGCAGCGTCGGGTCCTCGGCGGCCAACCGCCCCAGTCCCACCGACAGCTTGTCCTCGTCGGTCTTGGCGTGCGCCGCGATCGCAACCGGCAACAGGGGCTCGGGCATGGTCCAGGGCTTCAACACCAACGGCTCCGACTTGTCTGAAAGTGTGTCGCCGGTTTCGGCGCGGCTCAGTTTGCCGATCGCGCAGATGTCACCCGCCACCGCGGCCGTCGCCGGGCGCTGCAGCTTGCCCAGCGGGAAGGACAGCACCCCGATGCGCTCGTCCTCATCGTGGTCGGGATGCGCGTGGCCACTGCCGTTGGGCATGCCGAAGAACGACGCAAAATGGCCCGACACGTGAACCGTCGCGTCGGGCCTGATGGTGCCGGAGAACACCCGGACGAGGCTGACCCTGCCCACGTACGGATCCGACGTCGTCTTCACCACCTCCGCGAGTAACGGCGCGTCCGCGGCACACTTCAGGCTGGCGTGGGGCGCACCGACCTGTGTGAAGACCTCGGGCAGCGGGTGTTCCATCGGTGACGGGAAGCCGCGCGTGGCGACCTCCAGCAATTCCAGGGTGCCGACGCCGCTGCTGCTGCAGACCGGGATCACCGGAAAGAACGACCCGCGGGCGATGGCGCGCTCCAGGTCCTGAATGAGCACGGACTCGTCGATGGCCTCGCCCCCGAGATAGCGCTCCATCAGCGACTCGTCCTCGGATTCCTCGATGATTCCCTCGATCAGGGCGCCGCGCGCCTCCTCGATCTGCTCGGCGTCGGAGGGATTCGGCGGCTGCACGGTGCGGTTGCCGTCCGTGTATTCGTAGCGGGTCTGAGACAGCAGCCCGATCAGGCCGTGGCAGGACGGCAGGTCGGTGGGCAGGTAGAGCGGTAACACTTTGTCGCCGAACGCATTCTGCGCGGCGGCCAGCGCATCGGAGTAATTCGCCCGGGTGTGGTCGAGCTTGGTGATCACGACGGCGCGGGGCATACCGACCTGGTTGCATTCCTGCCACAGCGATTTGGTGGGCTCGTCGACGCCTTCGTTGGCCGCGATGACGAACAGCGCGCAATCCGCGGCGCGCAGCCCGGCGCGCAACTCGCCGACGAAGTCGGCGTATCCGGGTGTGTCGACCAGGTTCACCTTGACCCCGTCGTGCGACAACGACGCCACGGCGACACCCACGGAGCGTTGTTGGCGGATCTCGGCGTCGTCGTAGTCGCAGACCGTGCTGCCGTCGGCGACCGAGCCGCTCCGGGTCAGCACACCGGCGGCGACCAACAGAGCTTCTACGAGTGTCGTCTTGCCGCCACCCGACGGCCCCACCAGAACGACGTTGCGAATTTCGTCCGGACCGTTGGCGGTAGGAGCGCTCCCCGCTCCTTGGGAACTAGTTGTCCTGTCGGCCATGACTTTCCTCCAGGTTGCCCAGGGCGCACCGCTGCTGACCTAGCAAGCACCTATCTAGCTACCATTCACCCAACTTCGGTCGACCACAAGACCGTCGGGCCAGATCAGGTACCCGGGGGCGCGCCGCGGCTTTCGAGGCGCCGCCTCAGTAATGCCAGCTGGACCAACGCCGCACCGCGACCTCGATCACCGGGCCGTCCAGCGAAACCGATTGGTATTGCGGGTATTTCGCGCGCAGCAGGCGGCGGCCGAGATCAACGGCGTACCCGTCGGTGTGCACGGTGGCGAGACCGTCGGCGCGCACCCACCACAACTGGGTCCAATCGTCGGCGTAGTGATCGACGAGCAGGCTCACGCGGGGGTTGCCGTCGATGTTGGCCAGACGGCGCAGCCGCCGTGTCGTTTTCGGTTTCGCGTCGACGGCCGTGTAGACCACGTCGCCGGTGTCGGCGGCGACCGCGAAGACCACCGGCACCAGGTGCGGCAGGCCCCCGGGCGCGACCGTGGCCAGCCGGGCTACCGGGGACCGGGTGAAGCAGTTCTTGGGGTCGAATTCGCCCACCGGGCCAGCTTAGGACGAGCGCGAAATATGCACACGAAGCGGGACGAGGCTCGTCAGACCTGCCACATGCCGTGCATAGCTACCTGCATTACGGTTATATACACACAAATGTGCCGCCAAGATCCTGAGGCCGGGACAGTTTGTTCTTTACCGCGAAGCAGGAGGGTGACACCGATGAGCAAATCGCAGCACCGCCCGGTCTTGTGGTCATGGTTGGTCAGCGTGCTGACCGTCGTTGGACTGGGCCTCGGCTTGGGGTCCGGTGTGGGCGTCGCGCCGGCGTCCGCGGCACCGTCGAATCTGGCGCTGGACCGGTTCACCGACCGTCCCCAGGCGCCGCTCGACCCGTCGGCGATGGTCGGTCAGGTTGGGCCGCAGGTGGTCAACATCAACACGAAATTCGGCTACAACAACGCGGTGGGCGCCGGAACCGGCATCGTGATCGATCCCAACGGCGTCGTGTTGACCAATAACCACGTGATCTCCGGCGCCACCGACATCAGCGCATTCGACGTCGGCAACGGGCAGACCTACGCCGTCGACGTGGTCGGCTACGACCGCACGCAAGACATCGCGGTGCTGCAATTGCGCGGCGCGAGCGGCCTTCCGACCGCCGCGATCGGCGGCGAGGCCACGGTGGGGGAGCCCATCGTCGCGCTCGGCAACGTCAACGGCCAGGGCGGCACGCCCAACGCGGTGACCGGCAAGGTCGTCGCGCTCAACCAGAGCGTCTCGGCAACCGACACGCTGACCGGCGCCCAGGAAAGCCTGGGCGGTCTGATCCAGGCGGACGCCCCGATCAAGCCGGGCGATTCCGGCGGGCCGATGGTGAACAACGCCGGCCAGGTGATCGGCGTGGACACCGCCGCCACCGACAGCTACAAGATGTCGGGCGGGCAGGGCTTCGCCATCCCGATCGGGCGCGCGATGGGGGTTGCCGGACAGATCCGCTCGGGTGCCGCCTCGAACACGGTGCACGTCGGTCCCACGGCCTTCCTCGGCCTGGGTGTGATGGACAACAACGGCACGGGCGCGCGGGTGCAACGAGTGGTCAACGCCGGTCCCGCCGGCGCCGCCGGGATTGCCCCCGGCGACCTCATCACCGGCGTCGACAACGTCGCGATCACCGGCGCGACGTCGATGACCGAGGTGCTCGTCCCGCATCATCCCGGGGACAACATCGCAGTGCATTACCGGTCCAACGACGGTGGCGATCGCACCGTGAACATCACCCTGGCGGAGGGACCGCCGGCCTGACATCCGCGCCGACGGGACGCGACCGGTGGCGAATTCGTTTGCCGGCGGGCGTGTTTCGTTGTAAGCGTGGGGGTGTGATTCCGAAAGTCGCACCCAGGGTACCCGTGGCATCGTGGATTTGATGAACGACGCAAGAGAAGCTGTCGAGCACCATCCCGAAGGTGGCAGTCACGTCCAGGACGGCGTGGTCGAGCACCCCGACGCTGAGGACTTCAACAACGCCGCCGCACTGCCCACCGACCCCACCTGGTTCAAGCACGCCGTGTTCTACGAAGTGCTTGTGCGGGCCTTCCTGGACGGCAATGCGGACGGGTCCGGTGACCTGCGCGGGCTGCTGCAACGATTGGACTACCTGCAGTGGCTGGGCATCGACTGCATCTGGCTGCCGCCCTTCTACGACTCGCCCCTGCGCGATGGTGGGTACGACATCCGGGACTTCTACAAGGTGCTGCCCGAATTCGGGACGGTCGAGGATTTCGTCGCGTTGCTCAACGCCGCGCACGAGCGGGGGATCCGGGTCATCACCGATTTGGTGATGAACCACACATCTGATTCACACCCCTGGTTCCAGGAGTCGCGGCACGACCCCGACGGTCCGTACGGCGATTTCTACGTGTGGAGCGACACCAGCGAGCGCTACGCCGACGCCCGGATCATCTTCATCGACACCGAAGAGTCGAACTGGACGTTCGACCCGGTGCGCAAGCAGTTCTACTGGCACCGCTTCTTCTCTCACCAGCCCGACTTGAACTACGACAACCCGGCCGTGCAGGAAGCCATGATCGACGTGCTGCGCTTCTGGCTCGAGCTGGGTATCGACGGGTTCCGGCTGGACGCGGTGCCCTACCTGTTCGAGCGGGAGGGCACCAACTGTGAGAACCTGCCCGAGACGCATGCCTTCCTCAAGCGCGTGCGCAAGGTGATCGACGACGAATTCCCTGGCCGGGTGTTGCTGGCCGAGGCCAACCAGTGGCCGGCCGACGTCGTCGAGTACTTCGGCGAGGCCACCACCGGCGGCGACGAATGCCACATGGCGTTTCACTTCCCGCTGATGCCGCGCATTTTCATGGCGGTGCGCCGGGAATCGCGGTTTCCGATTTCGGAGATCCTGGCCCAGACGCCCGAGATCCCCGATATGGCCCAGTGGGGGATCTTCCTGCGTAACCACGACGAGCTGACGCTCGAGATGGTCACCGACGAAGAGCGTGACTACATGTACTCCGAGTACGCCAAGGATCCGCGGATGAAGGCCAACGTCGGCATCCGCCGCCGGCTGGCGCCGCTGCTGGACAACGACCGCAACCAGATCGAGCTGTTCACCGCGCTGCTGCTGTCGCTGCCCGGCTCGCCGGTGCTGTACTACGGCGACGAGATCGGCATGGGCGACGTGATCTGGCTCGGTGACCGCGATGGGGTGCGCACCCCGATGCAGTGGACACCGGACCGCAACGCGGGCTTTTCCAAGGCGAACCCGGGACGGCTCTATCTGCCGCCCAGCCAGGACTCCGTCTATGGCTATCAGGCGGTCAACGTCGAGGCCCAACGTGACACGTCGACGTCGCTGCTCAACTTCACCCGGACGATGCTGGCGGTGCGGCGCCGCCACGAGGCCTTCGCAATCGGAAAGTTCGAGGAGCTGGGCGGCTCGAACCCGTCGGTGTTGGCGTTCGTGCGGCAGGTCTCCGAGGGCGGGGACACCGTGCTGTGCGTCAACAACCTGTCGCGTTTCCCCCAGCCGATCGAATTGGGTCTGCAGCATTGGAGCGGGTGCACACCGGTCGAGCTGACCGGACAAGTGGAGTTCCCCCGCATCGGTCACCTGCCCTACCTGCTGACCCTGCCGGGACACGGGTTCTACTGGTTCCAGCTGACCGGATGCGAGGACGACGCATGACGACCGGGCGCGCCGCGACGAGGCAGACTGAATCCCATCAGGAGGAGTGGCGCAAATGACTCAGCCAGCCAAGCTGCCTTGGTCGGAGTGGCTTCCACAGCAACGTTGGTACGCCGGACGTAACCGGCTACTGTCCAGCGCCGAGGCCAGCGTTGTCGTCCCGCTCGACCACGACCTCGACCTGGTCCTCGTCGACGTCGACTACGCCGACGGGTCCCGGCACCGGTACCAGGTGATCGTGCGCTGGGATGCCGCGCCGTTCTCCGAGTACAGCAGCGTCGCCACCATCGGCTCCGCCGACGACCGAACCGCGTTCGACGCGATGTATGACGCCGACGCGCCGCGGTTCCTGCTCTCCTTGATCGATTCGTCGGCGGAGCGCAGCGCGTCGGGAACCGAGGTCTCTTTCGCCAAAGAGCCGGACGCGGACCTGCCGCTGGAGGCGATGGCGCACGTTTCCGATGCCGAGCAGTCCAACACCAGCGTCATCTTCGACCGGGACGCCATCTTCAAGGTCTTCCGCCGGGTCAGCAGCGGCATCAACCCCGACATCGAGCTGAACCGCGTGCTCGGCCGGGCCGGCAACCCACACGTCGCGCGGCTGCTGGGGACCTACGAGATGGCCGGTTCGGACGGCTCCGCCGACGCGGCGTGGCCGCTGGGCATGGTGACCGAATTCGCCGCCAACTCCGCCGAGGGCTGGGCGATGGCCACCGCCAGCGTCCGTGACCTGTTCGCCGAGGGGGACCTGTACGCGTACGAGGTCGGCGGCGACTTCGCCGGCGAGTCCTACCGGCTCGGCGAAGCGGTGGCGTCGGTGCACGCCACCCTGGCCGAAACCCTGGGAACCTCGCAGGCCGTGTTCCCGGTGGACAACGTGCTGGCGCGGTTGTCGGCGACCGCGGCGCTGGTTCCCGAACTCGAGGAGCACGCGGCGACGATCGAGGAGCGATTCCAGAAGTTGGTCACCGAGACCATCACCGTGCAGCGCATCCACGGCGATCTGCACCTGGGCCAGGTGCTGCGCACGCCGGAGCGGTGGCTGCTGATCGATTTCGAGGGCGAACCGGGACAACCGCTCGAGGAGCGCCGCGCGCCAGATTCCGCGCTGCGTGACGTGGCCGGCGTGCTGCGGTCGTTCGAGTACGCCGCGTACGGGCCGCTGGTGGACCAAGCGGATGACAAGCAATTGGCGGCGCGCGCCCGCGAGTGGGTCGAGCGCAACCGCACGGCGTTCTGCGACGGTTATGCGGCCGCCTCCGGGATCGATCCGCGCGATTCGGCGCAGCTGCTGGCCGCCTACGAGCTGGACAAGGCCGTGTACGAAGCCGGATACGAGGCACGGCACCGGCCGGGCTGGCTGCCGATTCCGTTGCGCTCCATCGCCCGTCTCGCCGCCGCTTAGCGGCGCCGGCTTCGCGTCCGCTGCGCGTGCCGCGGCGGTCTGGAAGCATATGCGTGTGCCGACTGACATAAACAACAGCGAGTCGCGGTTGTCGTGGGTGCTGGCGGCGCTCGCGGGCGTGCTGGGGGCCACCGCCTTCACCCATTCCGCCGGCTACTTCGTGACCTTCATGACCGGCAATGCCCAGCGCGCGGTGCTCGGTTATTTCCGCGGCGACGTGCTGCTGTCGGCCACGGCGGGGGTATTGATCGTCTGCTTCGTCGCGGGCGTGGTGGTTGCATCGGTCTGCCGGCGGCACTTCTGGGTGGCGCACCCGCACGGCCCGACGGTGCTGACGACGTTCAGCCTGGCGGCGGCCACCGTGGCCGACGTCGTCGACGAGGGCTGGGAAGAGAATCTGCTCGACTTCGCACCGATCATGTTGGTGGCCTTCGGGATTGGTGCGTTGAACACATCGTTCGTCAAGGACGGCGAGGTCTCGGTCCCGCTGAGCTATGTGACCGGCACGCTGGTGAAGATGGGCCAGGGGATCGAGCGCCACATCGCCGGCGGATCCGCGGCGGACTGGCTGGGCTACTTCCTGCTGTTCGCCAGCTTCGCGGTGGGCGCGACGGTGGGCGGTTTCATCAGCACGCTGGTCAACGGGACGTGGATGCTGGTGGTCGCCACCGTCGGGTGCGCGTTGACCACCGGCTACACGTATTTCCACTCCGACCGCCGGGCCCTGCTCGACGAGGCGGAAAAAGAGCATCGGCAGTAGCGCTGACCGGTGCGCTACTGCCGATGCTGGCTTTGGCCTCAGGCCGCGGGAGGACTAGCGGTGGGGGCGCTAACCGGGGCGGCGTTGACCGTGTTGAGGGTTTGCAGGATGTCGGGCTTCATCGCGACCAACTGCTGGTTCCAGTAGGGCCAGGAGTGCGTCCCGTTGGCCGGGAAGTTGAACACCCCGTTGCGTCCGCCGGCGGCCGCGTAAGTGTTCTGGAACTGCTCGTTGGTGCGCAGCGTCATGCCTTCCAGGAATTTCGCCGGCATGTTGTCGCCGCCGAGGTCGCTGGGCGTGCCGTTACCGCAGTAGACCCAGATGCGGGTGTTGTTGGCGACCAGTCGCGGAATCTGGACCATCGGGTCGTTGCGCTTCCACGCCGGGTCGTTGGACGGCCCCCACATGCTGTTGGCGTTGTAGCCGCCCGCGTCGTTCATCGCCAGCCCGATCAGGGTGGGCCACCAGCCCTCGGACGGGTTGAGGAAGCCGGACAGCGCGGCGGCATACGGGAACTGCTGCGGGTAGTAGGCCGCCAGGATCAGCGCGGAGCCGCCCGACATCGACAGGCCCACGGCCGCGTTGCCGGCCGGCGAGACCTGCTTGTTGGACTGCATCCACAGCGGCATTTCCTGGGTCAGGAACGTCTCCCACTTGTAGGTGTAGTTCTGCCCGTTACCCGAGGACGGCTGGTACCAGTTGCTGTAGAAGCTGGACTGGCCACCGACCGGCATGATCACCGACAGGCCGGACTGGTAGAACTCCTCGAAGGCGGGGGTGTTGATGTCCCAGCCGTTGTAATCGTCCTGCGCGCGCAGGCCGTCGAGCAGGTATACGGCGTGCGATCCGCCGCCCTGGAACTGGACCTTGATGTTGCGGCCCATCGACGGCGACGGCACCTCGAGATACTCCACGGGAAGCCCCGGCTTGGAGAAGGCCCCGGCGACGGGTGAGCCACCGGAGGCTACGGCGAGACCGGACAGCAGGGAGGCCCCCATGGCCGCGATCGCCAGTCGGCGCGGCATCGTAGCCGCTGCGCCACGCAACTTTTCGAAGAACGACATAGCTCTCTACCCATCCCAACTTTCATCTGCCGCAACGTGCGGTCGAATCTGTTCTTGGGGGAGTGAAACACAGTGGGAGGGCCGAATTCGGTTGTCACGGCCGGGATGCCGGATCGCGGTTAGCTAACGATTGGGCCTCGCCCAGAAATCGTCACGGTCGGGTCACGATCGGCTCTCGGAACCATGCGACCGTCTTGCGATGCGCTGGCGCATGCGCTACCTGGAACGTATCAGGCGACCAGGCGGCGCAAAAGTGTTGATGCCGTGATGATTCCGAGCACGGCGGCCACCAACAGCACCGCGATGTCCGCGGGGTTGAAGGGCGTGCCGATCAGCAGTGCCCGCAGCGCGTTCACCTCGTAGCTCAGTGGGTTGACCTTGCTCAGCACGTGCAGCCACGCCGGCATCACGTCGACCGGATACAGCGCGTTGGACGCGAAAAACAGCGGCATGGTGATCGCCTGGCCGATGCCCATCAGGCGGTCGCGGCTGCGCACCAGGCCGGCCAGCGTCATCGACAGGCAGGCGAAGAACGCGGCGCCGAGCATGACGATGGCCATCGCCGCGACGATCCGCAGCGGGTTGACCGTCAAGACGACACCCATCACGTATGCCAGCGCCAGCACGCCGACCACTTGGGCCACCGACCGGACCCCGGCGGCAAACGCCTTGCCGGTGATCAACGCCGACGCCGGAGCGGGCGTCACCATAAGTTTGGCCAGCACGCCGGCGTCCCGGTCCCAAATGATCTGTATCCCATAGAAAATCGAGATGAACAGCGCCGACTGGGCGATGATCCCCGGCGCCAGAAACGCCAGATACGACACCGATCCGGTGGGGATGACGTGGAGGTGGCTGAACGTGGTCCCGAAGATCAACAGCCACAGCGCGGGCTGCACCATCCGGGTGACCAGCTCGGTGCGGTCGTGTTGCAACTTCTGCAGTTCGACGATCGCGAACGCTCCGATGCGGCTGGACAGTGCGCCGATTCGTTGCCAGCCGCGCGGGGCGCGAATCAGGGTGCCCGCCGCGGCGCTATCAACTGACACGACGCGCCACCTTTCTGCTGGAACGGATTTCGCGAATGGACCCGTTGGCTTCCGATGAATCGTCTTCCTCGTCCAGGCCAGATGCCGCGTAGTGGCGGAACACATCCTCGAGGGTGGCATTCGCAGACACCTTGGATACCTTGGCCTTCAACTTGTCGGGGGTGCCGACGGCCCGCAGCTGACCGCGGTGCATCAGGGCGACCCGGTCACACAGCGTGTCGGCTTCCTCCATGTAGTGGGTGGTCAGCAGCACCGTCATGCCGAACTGCGCCTGCATCTTTTGCACCTGGGCCCACACGCCGTCGCGTGCGATGGGATCCAGGCCGACGGTTGGTTCGTCGAGAACCAGCAGCGACGGGCGGTTGACCAGCGCCTGCGCCACCTCGAGGCGGCGCACCATGCCGCCGGAGTAGGACGACGCCAGCCGGTCGGCCACGTCGATGAGATCCATCGCGACCAACGCATGATCGACGCGGTCGACGCGCTCGTTGCGGGGCACCCCGTACAGGCGCGCGAACCACTGCACGTTCTGCCGTCCGGTCAGAGCGGGCTCGATCGAAAGCTGTTGCGGCACATAGCCGATATTGCTCCTGATGTCGGTGGTCCGGCGGCGCGCGTCCATTCCGAAAATGCGCAGTTCGCCGTGCTGCACCGGGGTCAGCGTGGTCAGCATCCGGACCATGGTCGTCTTACCGGCGCCGTTGGGCCCCAGCAGGCCCATGGTCTCGCCGGGCCGTACCTGAAGTGTCACGTCGTCGACGGCGGTGAACCGACCATAGCGATAGGTCAGGTTGCGGCCGTCGACCGCCATCGGCAGCGATCCGCTCATGATCGCCGCTCTCGCAGTATTCGGGTCATCGTGTCGAGGACCTCCAATCCCTTTGTCAAAGACTCGATTTGGTCGTCGTCGAGCTCGTCGATCACCTCGGAGAGCAGCGCCCGCCGGGTGGCGCGGGATGCGTCGACGATCTGCTGGGCGGGCTCGGCGAGCCGGAGTTGGCACACCCGGCGGTCGGTATTGCCAGCAGTACGCAGCAGCAGGTTGCCGGACACCAGCTTGGTGACCAGGGTCGAGGCGGTGTTGGGCACCAGCCCGAGCTCGGTGGCGGCGGCGCTGACCGAAATCCCCGGGCGACGCCCGACCAGCCACAACAGCTCCGACTGCGATTCGGAGAGCCGCGACGAATCGAACCCACGGCCGGCCGACCTGCGGAGTTGTCGGCGGAACCTGCCGACCACACCGAACAGCTCGCCTGCCACATCAGTGCGTGATTTCATATGCACCCATAATACCTCTGTAGCCGAGCTATCTATGTGTGGAAGCTATGTAGCAGGTATGTACCCGTTACCTGGGCAGGCGATGCAGCTCGACGTCGGTCAACGCGCCGTCGTGGACGCGTGCGGTCATGTAGGTGCAGAACGGTTGGCGGCGACGATCCGTCGGTGACCCGGGATTGAGCAGTCGCAACCCCGTTCCGGTGGTGCTGTCCCACGGGATGTGACTGTGCCCGAACACCAGCACCTGGCTGTCGGGGTAGAGCCGTGACATCCGCGCGTCGCGTCCCGTCGCGGCGCCGGTCTCGTGCACGACGGTGAACCGCACCCCCGCCAGCGTCACGTCCGCGCGTTCAGGCAGCCGCGCCCGTAAGGCCGGGCCGTCGTTGTTTCCCCAGCAGCCGACCAGCCGGGCCGCCCTGGCTTCGAGCCCGTCGAAGAATTCCGGCGCGATCCAGTCGCCGGCGTGGACGACGACGTCGGCCTCGGCCACCTCGTCCCAGACCGCCGCGGGCAGGTCGTGGGCCCGTTTTGGGATGTGGGTGTCGGCAATCAGCAGCAGCCTCACACCCACATCTTGCGCTAATCGGGCTCCTGCGTTGACCGCCGTCTGGCGGCGACCGTATACCCTACGGGGTATGGTATAACAGGAGTATGGCTATCGAAGGCAACGGCACCGCATCACGCAACGCAGACGTCGTCGGGCACAGCCCCGGCGACATCGATGCCGTCCTCAGCCGGTTACGGCGGGCACACGGTCAGCTCGGGGGCGTCATCTCGATGATCGAGCAGGGTCGCAGCTGCAAGGACGTAGTCACCCAGTTGGCCGCGGTGTCGAAGGCCCTGGACCGCGCCGGGTTCAAGATCATCGCCTCGGGTCTGCGTGACTGCATCACGCGATCGGAGGATCAGCCGGCCGTCTCCACCGATGAGCTGGAGAAACTGTTTTTGAGCTTGGCCTGAAGTTCCGGGCCGATGAGAAAGGGGAGAGGATCGATGCCCCCCACCGAAAGTGATTCCACCGCACCGAAGGTGACGCTGTGGCTGGACCCGGTATGTCCGTTCTCGTGGAACACCGCACGGTGGCTGCGCGCCGTCGCTGAGCGGACGGGATTGACCCTCGAGTGGCAACTGATGAGCCTGGCGATCCTCAACGAGGGACGCGAACTATCGCCTCCACAGCAGGCCCGGATGCGCGATTCGCAACAGATCGGTCGGCTGATGGCCGCCGTCGCGCGCGAGCACGGCGTCGCGGGATTGGCCGCCGCGTATTTCGCCTTTGGCGAGCGGTACTTCGATCGCTCCGAACCCGTCGATGCCGACCTCGTCGCGCAGGTCTTGATGGCGGCCGGGGCCCGTGGCGCCACGGCGGAGGCGGTATCGGACGAATCGTTGGACGAGTCCGTCCGGCAGCAACATCGGGCGGGACAAGGCGCGCTGGGTGAAACCGGGGGCAGCCCGATACTGCGGATCGGCGAATACACATTTTTCGGGCCGGTCCTGACCGCGCTGCCGGATGCGCAAGCCGCGACCGCTGTGTTCGATGCGGTTGCCACTTTGGCCAAAACCCCGCAATTCGCCCAGCTGCAACGGCCGCGTACCGCGGCCTAGCCCGCCGCCGGGGCGATACCCCGGTAGTTCTCACCCGAAATGAGAAACAGATGACATCGTCATTGAGCACCACGCTGCACACCTCGTTCGAGGATGCGGTGGATCGGACCACGAAAGCGTTGGCGGACCAGGGTTTTGGCGTGCTGACCACGATCGACGTAAAAGCCACGCTGAAGCAGAAACTCGGCGAAGACATGGAGAACTACGTCATCCTGGGTGCCTGCAACCCGACGCTCGCGCATCGCGCACTGGGCATCCACCGCCAGATCGGCCAGTTGTTGCCGTGCAACGTGGTGGTGCGCTCCGACCCCGCCGGCGATGCCGATGCGGTTCTGGTCGAAGCGATGGATCCCCAACTCATGGTCAAGGTGACGGGCGATCAGACGGCTCTGCAGGAGGTGGCCGACCAGGCCACCGCCAAGCTGCAAGCCGCTATTGGCGCGCTCGGATAAGCGCGCCCCGCGCACGGCAGCCGCTAGCCCTCTTGGCTGCGGGCCTCGGCTCCCGACTCACCGGCATCAAACGAGTCATCCGAACCGGCAGCCCCCACATACGAGCCGTCTTCCTCACCCGCGGCGGCGCGGGACTGAGTCTGATGCGTCTCAGCGTCCACATCTTCCTCGGCTTTGTGGCCCTGGTGATCTGGCATGATGGCTTCCTTATCTGTAGTGGCAGCGTCCCCGGGGGATTCCCCTAACAGCCCGCGCGAAACGGGCGCACCTGCTGCGCATCGGCCGGATGGCTGGGGCGCGGATGCCCGGCGCTATTGTTAGCAGCCGAACCAAGGAGAACACGCCAATGCGCACCTTCGAATCAGTCACCGAACTCGCCGCCGCTGCGGGCGAAGCCCTCGGGCACAGCGACTGGGTCACCATCACCCAGCAAGACGTCAACCTGTTCGCCGATGCGACCGGCGATCACCAGTGGATCCACGTCGACCCGGAGCGGGCCGCGTCAGGTCCGTTCGGCAAGACCATCGCCCACGGTTTCATGACCTTGGCGTTGCTGCCGCAGCTGCAGCACCAGATCTACACCGTCAACGGCATCAAGCTCGCAATCAACTACGGCCTCAACAAGGTTCGCTTCCCCGCGCCGGTCCCGGTCGGCTCCCGGGTGCGTGCGCAGAGTTCGTTGGTCAGCGTCGACGATGTGGGCAACGGCGCCGTGCAGGCGACGATTACAACCACCGTCGAGATCGACGGTTCGGCCAAGCCGGCGTGTGTGGCCGAAAGCGTGGTTCGTTTCGTCGCCTGACGCCTAGTCCCTAGAACTCGGCGACCGCGTGTTCCAGCCGCTCGGCCAGTCGCGCCTGCGCTTCGGCACGCCGGGTCGGGATATGGGCGGACGGGAAAGGCGTTGTCACCGGCTCGTATTCACGCAGGGTCCGGCGGGCGACCGTCATCTTGTGCAGCTCGGTAGCGCCGTCGGCGATGCCAAGCGACTCCGCGGCCACCAGCATCTTGACGAACGGCATCTCGTCGGAGACGCCGAGCGCGCCGTGCAGGTGCAGGGCGCGCTGCGCGACGTCGTGCAGCACCTGGGGCATCGCCACTTTCACAGCCGCGATGTCGCGGCGCACCTTCTGATAGTCGTGGTGCTTGTCGATCAGCCAGGCGGTACGCAGCACCAGCAGCCGGAACTGCTCGATCTGAATCCAGCTGTCGGCGATCTTCTCCTGCGTCATCTGGAAGTCGGCGAGGTGGCCATGCCTGGTCTTGCGTGACACGGCGCGTTCGCACATCATGTCAAACGCCTTGCGCGCCAGCGCGATCGTGCGCATCGCGTGGTGGATGCGGCCGCCGCCGAGGCGGGTCTGGGCGATCATGAACGCCGCGCCCTCGCCGCCGAGCACGTGATCGGCCGGCACCCGGACGTCGTCGTAACGGACGTATCCATGCGAACCGTGCTTCGACTCGCCTCCCACCCCGACATTGCGGATGATCTCGATCCCCGGCGTCTCGCCCGGAACGATAAAGAGCGACATCTTCTCGTACGTGCGGGCGTCGGGCTTGGTCACCGCCATGACGATGAAGAACGACGCGTGCCTGGCGTTGCTGGAGAACCACTTCTCCCCGTTGATGACCCAGTCGTCACCGTCGCGGGTCGCGCTCGTCACGAACATGCCAGGGTCCGAACCACCCTGCGGTTCGGTCATCGAGTAGCACGAGGTGATCTCGCCATCGAGCAACGGCTGCAGGTAGCGGGCCTTCTGTTCGTCGGTGCCGAATAGCGCGAGGATCTCGGCGTTGCCCGAGTCCGGTGCCTGGCAGCCGAACACCGAAGGCGCCCAACGGGAACGCCCGAGGATCTCGTTGAGCAGTGCGAGCTTGACCTGGCCGAAACCCTGGCCGCCGAGCTCCGGGCGCAGGTGCGCGGCCCAAAGCCCTTGGTCCTTCACCTGTTGCTGTAGCGGCCGCAGGATGGCCATCATCTCGGGGTTCTGCTTGTCATAGGGATCGAGGGCGACCAGGTCGAGCGGTTCCAGCTCTTCGGTCATGAATTTTTCGACCCAGTCCAGCTTTGCCTGGTATTCGGGGTCCGTTTCGAAGTCCCACACGGTGGCCGACCAATCCCCGGCGCAACGCCGCGCCGGACTCGTTGATGAAGCCATCCCATCCTAGAGCGGGGCGATCACCCCGGTTCCGGCAAGGACCTATTCGTGCTCGCCGCGGGTGTCGATGATCCGTTGGGCGATGTCGACCAGTTTCATCTGGTTCTCCTGCGAGAGCATCCGGAGCAAGTCGAAGGCCCGCACATCGTCCACGCCGAAGCGTTCCATGATGATGCCTTTGGCCTGACCTATACGGTCCCGAGTCGAGACCGCCGAATACAGTTGCTCGGCATGACTTCCGGCCAGGATCGCCGCGGCTGCGTGCGCCGCGAACACCGATCCGATGGTCTCGGCTTCGGCATCCCACACGTTGGCTTGGCGGCTGAATAAGTTCAGGGCGCCGGCGGTACGTTCCGCGGTGTACAGCTTGAACGACATGCTGCTGAGCACACCGAGCTCTACGGCCGCGGGCGCGTACTTGGGCCAGCGCGGCTCGCTACGCAGGTCGTCGCTGCGCACAATGGTCTCCTGCAGGGCGGCCTCGGCGCATGGGCCCTCGCCGAAGTCGTGCTGCAACTTGTCGAGCTGCGCGGCCAGGCCGTCGGTGTCGCCCAGCGATTCGAACTCGCCGCCCTTTTTCACCAGCAGCACGCCCGCGATGTGGGCTCCCGGAATCACCTCGACGGCCATAGTGGTCACCTCGGCCAACACCTGCTCCAGGCGGCGCGGCGCGGCGATCCCGCGGGCGAGCTCGGCCATCCGCACGGCCAGCTCGTGCTGGGAACCCGGGTCTAAAACGTCCATAGCACCCCGATTCTGCATGATCTGCCTGTTACTCGTAACCCGCACGGCCCAGATCGGCGTATAAGTCGCACGTTTAAAAAACTCCCCGCCTCGCGAGTTTGGTGCAAAAGGCCCCGGGTATCCGCCGTCGACAGCCCGATCTCGATCCCCAGGGAGGCCCCAGTGTTCGTGCACAACAAAGATCTTCAATTCGAGGTGCGGGTTGATCGCCCCGATCCGCGCTTCGCGTCGCTGCTGATGGAACAGTTCGGTGGCGCCAACGGCGAGCTGACCGCCGCGCTGCAGTACTTTACGCAGGCTTTCGTGCTGCGGCAAAAGAATCCGAAGATGTACGACCTGTTCATGGATATCGCGACCGAGGAGCTGAGCCACCTCGAGATGGTTGGGTCGATGATCACGATGTTGCTCGACGGGCTCAACGACAACCTCAAGATCGCCAACGAGAAATGTGACTGGATGCCGGCGGTGGCGTCCAACGGCGGCGGTCGGGACGGCCTCATCCACTCGGTGTCGGTCAACCCGCTGTTCCTGGTGCTCAGTGGCGGTGGGCCGGACGTGAAGGACTCCGGCGGAAACAACTGGACCGGCGCCTACATCGACGCCAACGGTGACCCGACCGTGGACCTGCGCAACAACGTCGCGGCGGAATCGCGCGCCAAGGTCGTCTATGAATACCTCAAGCAGTTCACCGACGACCCCGGCGTGCAGGACACCCTGACGTTCCTGATGACGCGCGAGGTGGCGCACTATCAGCAATTCAGCGCCGCGCTCAACGAGCTGCCGGTGAACTTCCCGCCCGGACAGTTGCCGGGTGACCCGCGCTTCCAGAACGTGGCATTCAACATGTCCAACGGTGGCGGCGAGTCGATCCGCGGCCCGTGGAACCAAGGCCAGGGGCCCTGGCCAGAGGGCATGGAATGGGAGTACGTCGAAAAGCCCGAAGAACAATGGCTGGGCGGCGCCACCCGCAAGAACACCGGCGCCAAGGAGAACCCGCAGGGCTCACCGGCCGTCAACGCCGAGAAGCCGTTCACCCACGAACAGCACGTTCCCACAGGGTAACTGGAGCCGGAATAGGCCGGGCGCCGAAATAGCCGGCGCCCGGCCTCCAACCGGCGTCAGTGCATCTGGGGATCCGGCGGGTTGTCCTCGCCGCGGCCGGTTACCGCGTCGCGCAGATGGTCGACCACCGCCGCACCCATCCCCACCGTCTTCAGCACCGCGGGGTTCGGCGGGGTGTCAGGGTGCGGCCGGGTCGGGGCCATCTTCTTCCCGGCCTCCAACTTCTGGCCGATTTTCTCCAAATCCTCACGGCTGACCACCGTTTCGACCTGTGGCCAGACCTCGTTCTGTTCGTAGGCGATGTGTTCGCGGGCCGCCTTGACGAATTCCTGCAACGCTTCGTGGTAATCGGGATCACCCGGCTTACCGTCCTCGAGGCGTTGCAGCAGCTTCTTTCCCGCCTGTTCCTGCTCGAGCGCCGTGTCGACGAGTCCGTCACCGATCGCGTCGCGCACCGCGGGCCAGAAGTACTGCTCCTCGATCGCTTCGTGCTGCGACTCGGCGATGATGAGGTTGTTCACCATGGTTTCCAGGCCACTCGCCTGCGCACCGGGGCCCGAGGGTGCGCCGTCGAGCGTCTCCAGCAAGCCGAGCACACTTTTATGGTCCTGACGAAGAAAAGTGATCGCGTCCATGCCGTGCCTTCCAGTCGGGGCTGTTTAGAAGTTGCGTGCGGATACCCGGGGTGACGGCGGCGAAACGGTAGGCGGCCGAGGTCGGTTCAGTGCAATTTCGGTAAGACGTTGGCGCGGTAGAACTCGATGGCGACGACGGGATCGTCTTGGGGGAAGTGCAGGAACGGGACGGCGCCGGCGTCCAGGACCCGTTGCACGGCGTCGATATGCGGAGCCGGGTCGGTACCGACGGTCCAGCCGGCCAGCACCCTGTCGATAGGGTTGGAGTCGGCCGCGCGCTGGATCTCGACAGGATTGGGCTGATCGACGGCCCCGGCCGTGAAACGCCACAGGGTGGCGGCCCGAGTGGCCTCGGCGTTGTCGCCGACGACCGCGAACAGTTCGGCGCGCTTGCCCAGTGTGGCCGCGTCACGGCCCGCGGCTTGTGCGCCGGCAGCGAAGGCCGCCAATAACTTTGCGTCCGTCACATCGCGGGCCTGGGTGATCCAGCCGTCGCCCCGCTGTCCGGCGAGCTTCGCGCTCTTCGGTCCCCCGGCGGCCACGAAGATCTGTGGGGGCGGTGCCGGGACGTCGTAGAGCTTCAACGAATTCGTTTGGAAATACCGTCCGGAGAACGAGATTCGCGTGCCGCTCCAGAGTTGGCGGATCAGGTCGATCGCCTCGGCCAGCCGGTCGTGGCGCTCGGCGTAGGTGCCGTAGACGTTGGTGGTGGCCTGTTCGTTGAGGCGCTCGCCGGTACCGACCCCCAGAAACACCCTGCCCGGGTTGAGGATCGCCAGGGAGGCGAACGCCTGGGCGACGGTAGCTGGGTGGTATCTGTAGGTCGGACACGTCACCCCGGTGCCGAACGAAACATGGCTGGTGCCGCTGCCCACCAACGCCAGCGTCAGCCAGGGAAACATCGCATGGCCTTCGTTGTCCTGCCATGGCTGGATGTGATCGCTGGCCCACACGTATTGAAAGCCCGCTTGTTCGGCCGCCTGAGCCTGTGCGACCAGCCGATCGGTGCGGAATTGTTCATGGGAGAGCACGAATCCCACGCCCTTGCCCGCCGGTGGCGGACCGCTGGACTTGCCCTGGTCGCCTGCCGGTTTCGCGCATCCGTCGGCGACCCCGACGGACCCGAGCATGCCCGCGCCGGCGGCCACCCGCCCGAACGCTCGCCGCGAGATGCCGGTCACCGGATCGGCATACCCGTCCGACCGGGCCTCACACGCACTAGCGTGTTGCGGATGAGGCCGCAGGTCCGACCGGCAGTCAAAGCCGATGTCCGCGCGCTGTCACGCACGCTGGCGCGCGCGTTCTACGACGATCCGGTAATGATCTGGTTGATTCCCGATCCGGACAAGCGGACGGCGCACCTGTCCCGCCTGTTCGCGACGATGACGCGACACCACCACCTGGCCCGCGGGGGCGTGGAGGTGGCGGGCGCGGACGCGGGTATCGGCGCTGCGGCGCTGTGGGATCCGCCCGACCAGTGGCAGGAGACATCCCGTGCGCAGCTGGCGATGACGCCGACGTTCCTCCGGGTGTTCGGCCTGCGCTCGATGCGCGGACGCGCGATCCAGGAGTTGATGAAGAGCGTGCACCCCGCCGAACCGCACTGGTATCTGGCCGTGATCGGCAGCGATCCGGACGTCCGCGGCAAGGGATTCGGTCAGGCGTTGATGCGGTCGCGGCTGGACCGCTGCGACGCCGAGTACAGCCCGGCCTATCTCGAGTCGAGCAAGCCCGAAAACGTGCCCTACTACCAGCGATTCGGCTTCACGGTGACCCGGGAGATCGCCCTGCCGGACGATGGTCCGACTCTGTGGGCCATGTGGCGTCCGCCGCGCTAGTGCGCAGACGCAACGGCGCTCTGCTCCGCGTTTAACCCCTCGATGAGGCGGGCAACCGTTTCGGCATGAGCGATAACCCCCAGGCGGACGAGCTGGTGGATCCCGCGGACTTCCCCGAAGAGGGCGGCCCGGGCGACACCCTGAACCCGAGCGAAGGCACCGACTCGGACGAACTGCGCAACGACGACGGGGACATCGTCGTCGACCCGCCCGAGGGCTGGAGCGAGGCTGACCGGTTCGGCATGACGGCCAGGGAGGAACGTGAGGGCGAATCCCTCGATGCGCGGTTGGCGGCCGAGGAGCCCGACGTTCCAGATGCCATCGAGCCGGTCGACGACAAACCGCGGCGCGCCCATCGGGGCCAGATCGACGGCACCCCCGAGGACGGCGACTCCCTGTACGAGGTCGTCGACGAGTAAGTCAGTGCTCGGCTGTTTACTGCAGCCGACGCACTCAGGGTGTGCTGCGCCAGCCGGCGATGCCGGTCGCGATCATCCTCAGTTGCTTGACCGCGAGCCGGCGGATGTCTTCGGTCGCCTCGATGCTCTGCGAATCCTCGATGGCCTCCGCGATCACGATCATCGCGTTGACGAACAGGGTCGCCAGCACGTTGAGATCCTCGGTGGTCCACTTGTTCAGCCCCGGGAATCGCGCCAGGTCGGTGGCCAGTTCGGAGGTGATCAGCCGGATCTCGGTGCGAATGGCGTAGCGCAGCACCGACAACCCGCTGTTGCGCTCGCGGCCGATGAGCCGCCAGTGTTCGCGCCTGTCGGCGACGCTGGCGACCAGGATCTCGACGGAGGACTCGATCACCCGGTTCGGGTCGAGCTTGCCGGCACGCGCATCACGCAGGGTGTCGCGCAGGCTCCGGAAGGACTCGTCGATCAAGACCAGGCCGAGGGCCTCCATCGATTCAAAGTGCCGGTAGAACGCCGCCGGCACGATCCCGACCTCGCGGGTCACCTCGCGCAGGCTCAGGCTGGAAAAGCTGCGGTCCTGCAAGAGCTTGAGTGCCGCGGCGATGATGGCCCGGCGCGTCGCCTCCTTGCGCTCCTCGCGCGACTGGTTTTCGCGCGCACGCTCGCGCCCAGAGCCCCGACCCCGTGAGCTAGGAGTACGGCTGTTCACTATGTGAACCCTACCACAGCCAGGCACTAAACCCTTGACTGCACGGCGGTAGCGGCCGCACGGTGTACATATGTTCACTCAAACCGCTCAAACTTCTGGCCGAGTCCTCGCGCGGACCCTTCGGCAGCGCGTGTTGGGTTCAGAGCTCCTTGATCTGCTGACCGGCCCGCACGGCGTCGACCGTTACACCGAATTGGTGGCGCCGACCTGGACGCTGGGCGAAGCCCGCGCCAAAGTGACGGACGTGCGCCGGCACACCCCGCGCAGCGTCACCCTGACCCTGACCCCCAACGACACCTTCCTGTCCACTCACACCCTCAAAGCCGGGCAGTACGTCAACCTCGCCGTGGAGATCGACGGCCGCCGGCACACCCGCTGCTATTCGCCCGCCAATGCCGAAGGGACGGCCGGCCTCGAGTTGACCATCGGCCGGCACGAGGGCGGCCTGGTCTCGAACTACCTGTACGAACACGTCCATCGCGGCATGGTGGTCGGTCTGGCGGGCACCGGCGGCGACTTCACGTTGCCGGCGCGCGGACCGCAAAGCCCGCAGCGCATCCTCTTCATTTCCGGGGGTAGCGGGATCACCCCCGTGCTGTCGATGGCGCGCACTCTGATCGCCCAGGGCCATCCGGGGGAGATCGCATTCATCCACTACGCCCGCACGCCCGCCGAGGCGTGCTACCGCAACGAGCTGGCCGCGATGGCCTCGGTGCGGGTGTTGCACGGCTATACCAGATCCGAGGACGGCGACCTCGTCGGGCGGTTCGGCCCGGAACACCTGGCCGCCGCGATGTCGTCACCCGATGCGGTATTCGTCTGCGGGCCAACACCTCTGGTCGAGGCCGTCCGCTCGCACTGCGACAACGTCTACACCGAGAGCTTCGTGCCGCCGGTCTTCGATGCGCCGGCGAATCCGTCGGGCGGACGAGTCACGTTCGCCGACAGCGGAGTTGACATCGTCGACGACGGGCGGTCGCTGCTGGAGCAGGCCGAATCCGCGGGATTGACGCCCGAAAACGGATGCCGGATGGGCATCTGCCACACCTGCACGCGGCGCAAAACCGCCGGCACCGTGCGCAACCTGGTCACCGGTGCGGTCTCCACCGCTCCCGATGAGGACGTGCAGATCTGCGTGTCCGTTCCGGTCGGTGACGTGGACCTGTCGCTGTAATAGATCATCACAGATCATCGAAACGCTTGGAGGACAAGCAATGTCGAACGACAAAATCTCTCTGACACGCGAACAGGCCGACGCATTCGGCCGCGAACTCGACGCCATCAAGGAACGCGTGATGGCAGAACTCGGCGAACAGGACGCCGACTACATCCGACGCGTCATCAAGGCGCAGCGTGCGCTGGAAGTCGGTGGCCGGGCGCTGCTGTTCGCCGGGTTCCTGCCGCCGGCATGGCTGGCCGGCACGACCATGCTGGGCCTGTCGAAAATCCTGGACAACATGGAGATCGGCCACAACATCATGCACGGCCAGTACGATTGGATGCGCGACCCGGCGATCTCCGGTCGCACCTTCGAGTGGGACACGGCGTGCCCGGCCGATCAATGGCGGCACTCGCACAACTACATGCACCACACCCACACCAACATCGTGGGGATGGACCGCGACATCGGTTACGGAATTCTGCGGATGAGCGAGGACCAGCGGTGGCAGCCATACTTCCTCGGCAACCCGATCTACGCGTTCCTCCTGATGGTGTTGTTCCAGTACGGCGTCGCGCTGCACGAGCTGGAAACCGAGCGCATCCGCTCCGGTGAAATCCGGCTCGAGGACAAGCGCGAAGTCCTTCGGGCGATCTGGAAGAAGACCCGCCGGCAGACCCTCAAGGACTACGTCGCCTTCCCGCTGCTGGCCGGGCCCGTCGCGCCGTTCGTCTTCGCCGGTAACCTCACCGCCAACCTGATGCGCAACGTCTGGTCGTACATGATCATCTTCTGCGGCCACTTCCCGGACGGCACACAGGAATTCACCGTCGAGGAGACCAAGGACGAGTCGCGCGGGATGTGGTACTTCCGCCAGGTGCTCGGCTCGGCAAACCTTACCGGCGGCAAGCTCTTTCACCTGCTCTCCGGCAACCTGTCGCACCAGATCGAGCACCACCTGTTCCCCGACATGCCGGCCCGCCGCTACTCCGATATCGCGGCCGAGGTGCAGGAGATCTGCGAACGCTACGGCATCCCGTATAACCGCGGCCCGCTGCTGCGTCAGTTCGGCACCGTCGTCCGCAAGATCGTCCGGCTGACCTTCCCGGACTCCTTGGTGCAGAAGGCCGGCACCGAGAAGTCCCCCGAGCCCGAGCCGGTCGCCGCGTAATCCACGCGGTGCGGCCCTTGCCTCGAGCCGGGGCAGGGGGACAATGAGGGCCGTGGAATGGACAGGCGCGCGCTATGCGGATACCCCGACAGTGGAAGCTTCGACGTGGATCGACGCCGACCCGGCCCGGGTCTGGAGCCTGGTCTCCGATATCGCGTTGATGCCCGCGTTCAGCAGCGAGCTGAAGGCGGTGGAATGGGCGGAGGGGTCGAACGGCCCGCGGGTCGGCGCTCGTTTCATCGGACACAACGAGCACGAGGCGTTCGGGCAGTGGAGCACCACCTCGCAGATCGTCGCCTGCGATCAGCCGCACGAATTCACCTGGGCCGTCGGCGAACCCGACAACCCGGCGGCGATGTGGCGATTCCAGCTGGTGCCCCGCGACGGCGGCACCGTCCTGAGTTACTGGATGCAGATGGGGCCGGGCCGCTCGGGCCTGTCGGAGGCCATCGAGTCGATGCCCGACAAGGAGCAGAAGATCGTGTTCGTGCGGCTGCGTGAGTTCGAGGGCGCGATCGGAAAGACCCTGGCGGCGATCAAACGGCTGGCCGAACACGGAGTGCATTGATGCGGACCGCCACGACGGTCGAGCTGTCCGGTGCCGGGAGCGAGGCCGCTGAGGTCGTGGCACTGGCCGTCGAGGCGGAGAAGCTGGGCCTCGATGTGTGCTGGGTGGCCGAGGCTTGGGGCGCGGATGCGCCATCGGCGCTGGGCTACCTGGCGGCCCGCACCGAGCGGATGCTGCTGGGCTCCGGCGTGCTGCAGGTCGGGACCCGGTCGCCGGTGATGGTCGCCCAGACCGCGATCACCCTGTCCAACTTGTCGAACGGGCGTTTCCTGCTCGGGTTGGGCGCCTCGGGCCCGCAGGTGATCGAGGGCCTGCACGGCGCCTCGTTCAGCCGCCCGCTGGCACGCATCGCCGAGACGGTCGACGTCGTGCGGCAGGCATTTGCGGGCGGGAAAATATCTTATACCGGACAGGAATTCGAGATCCCCCGGCCAGGAGGCGAGGGGGTGCCGATGCGGTTGTCGACCCGCCCCGAGCACCCCATTCCGGTGTACCTGGCCGCCCTGTCGCCGGCGATGCTGCGCTTGACCGGACGAGTCGCCGACGGCTGGCTGGGCACCAGCTTTGTCCCCGAGGGCGCCGGCGATGCCTACTTCTCGCACCTCGACGACGGGCTGGCAGCCGCGAACCGTACCCGCGCCGACATCGACATCTGTCAGGGCGCCGAAGTCGCCTTCGCCGCAGACGAAGACGAGCTGCGGGGCATGGTCGCGAGCCGCAAGAAGGAACTGGCATTCAGCCTCGGCGGCATGGGATCGTCGAGCACGAATTTCTACAACCGGGCCTACAGCCGGCAGGGCTGGGCAGACGTCACCGCCGAGGTGCGCGAGCGCTGGCAAAGCGGCGACCGGGACGGGGCGGCCGGCCTGGTGACCGACGAGATGGTGCTGGCCACCACGCTCATCGGGACCGAGGAGATGGTCTCCGCGCGCCTGGCGGTGTGGCGCGACGCCGGCGTGAACACCGTGCGGCTGTACCCCGCGGGCGACACGCTGGAGGCCAAGCTGGAGACGCTGGGCCGGGCGATCGAGCTGGTCCGCGAGATCGGGTAACTACCGCCGAACATGCATTGATGGCGAGGTTTTCGCGCTTTTTCGCCCTCGTTACGCGCTCGGCGCGAATGTGGAGTCGAGATTTAGTGCGTGTCGGTCGGAGCGTCGGCCGCCTTGACGAGTTGCACCTCGGGCAGCTGCGGCACGCCGTCGGCAAGGAACCAACGAAATGCCAGGTTGCCGCGCGGATAGCCCAGTGTGGTAAGCGAATTCGGGTGTGCCGTCTCGGCGGCGGACAAGATGACCGTCACCGAACCGTCGCTGTTGAGGACGGCGCTGTGGCCATTGAGGGAGCACCGGGCATCCTCCGGCCCGACCGTCGCCATGAACTGGTTCCACACCACCAGGTTCCAGAACCTGCATGACGGCGGCCGGTGCGTGATCACCAGCGCCTCGTCCTCGTCGAGCACGAAACTGCCGTAGGAGTAGCAGGCGTCGCGCGCCGACCAGCCGAAGTTGGCATCCGGCACCTGATAGGGATCGGCGAAAGCGTTGGCAGCATGGGCGGTTTCGTGCCCCAGGGCGTGTTGTTCGTCGACCCGGTCTCCGACCGCCAGCGGCACGATGGCGAACATGGTCCGCAACCAGGTGGCGGCGGCGCGCAGGCTCGCCGCGGTCTCGGCGTCACCGTGCCGGATCGGGTCGGGCTCGTCGAGCGCCTCGATGTGCCAGGTCACCGGGCGCCCGGTCAGGGGATCGGCCTGATAGTCGCGGGTCATCAGCACGGCCGCGTCGGGCGTGGCGGGAAATTCGAAGGTGAAGTTGCCGTCGGCGCCGATATCGAGGTCGGTGTCGCGGACGATCGCGACGACCCGATCCGACCAGGCGCCCCGCGTCGGCTCGTTGTAGGCCGTCACCGAAAAGTACACGCTGTCACCCTTGTTCCCGCTGATCCGGTACCGGCGCGCGGGATCGATCGGGCAGAGGAAGTAGTAGGCGTCGGTGTTGTCCCCACCCCAGCGGCGGTCCCGGCGAAAGGGCGTGTTGACCGCTACGAACTGCGGCCGGCCCGGCTCGGGGAACAGGTAGGCGTCCAGGGCCACGCCCAGGGTGGCGGCCAGCATGCGGTAGCCGTCGGCGACGTGGCGGTCGTCGGTGACCGCACGGTCACCCTCGAGGAATGAGTGACCCAGCTCGCCAAGGGTTTTCAGCAGTTCCTGCCACGCCTCGGTCGATTGGTGCGTCATGCGCTGATTCCTTTCAGGAGCAACCTGGTGGTGCGATCGACCCACGCATCATCGAGTTCGGTGGCGCGGGTCAGCAGGGCTACCAGCGTGATGCCGGCGATGGTCTCGGCCAGTTCGGCGGCGGTCACGTCCGGCCGCACCTCACCGCGCGCCGCGGCCGCCGCCAGCCAGTCGGCGAGGCCGCCGCCGATGACGCCGGCGAAGCGCTCCAGCAGCGCCGAATGCAGCGTCGGATCCGCGGCCATCTCGCCGATCAGCCCCGGCAGGGCCGCCCTGGCCGCCGGCGTGGTGAGGAAAGCCATTGTGCGGCGGACCATCTCACGCAGACCGTCGGCCGTCGACCCGGTATCGGGGATGGCGGTTCCGGCGCCGATCGGGAACACCGCCTCATGCACCAGGTGCGCCTTGCTGGGCCAGCGACGATAAATCGCGGGCTTGCTGGTGCCGGCGCGCTCGGCAATGGCGGAGACCAGTAAGCCGGGGTAACCGGTGTCGGCCAGCAGTTCGACCGTCGCGCTCAACACCGCCGCGTCGATTCGAGGGTCACGGGGTCTACCAAAATCCACTACCATTACGAAACTCAGAGTAACATAAGTCGCCGTGACCGTACGCCTTGATGACCTCGCCTCACCCCGGTTCAGCGCCGAGGGTCAGCAGATTCTGGACATGATGGCCTCGATGGTCGCCCAGTGCCCGCTGGATGCCGACGCGCTGCACGCCCATGCCAGCGCCGACACCGACCTACACGACTTCGGGCCCGGCGACTACCGCGAGCGCCTCGATGTCTACCTCGCCGCGCTGCGCGAGATCGACGGGTTGCACGACGCCGGGGTGGTCAACTTCTATGGGCAACTGCTGCAGGTCCTCAAGAACCGGCTGCTGTTGACCGACCTGCTGACTCGCCATCCCGAGATCAGCGGGATCGAACTGCGCTCGCCGGTGGTCATCGCAGGGCTGCCGCGCACCGGCACCACACACTTGCACAACCTGCTGGCCACGCCGCCGACCTTCCGCACCATGCCGTACTGGGAAAGCAACGAGCCATTCCCGATGCCGAATGAAGTTGGCGTGCAACCCGATCCGCGGCGGACCCGGATGGATGTCGCGGTAGGCGTGATCAACACGGTGATGCCGCATTTCCCCCTCATGCACGAGATGACCACCGACCACGTCCACGAAGAGATCCAGCTGCTGGCCAACGATGTGTCCACCATGCTGCTGGAGACGCTCGCCGACGTGCCTCGCTGGCGTGACTACTACCAGGCCCACGATCAGACGCCGCACTACCAATACCTGGCCACCCAACTCCGGGCGATGCAGTACCTGCGCGGCGGACGGCGCTGGCTGCTCAAATCGCCCCAGCATCTCGAGCAGGTTCCCGTCCTGAATCGGGTGTTCCCGGACAGCATCGTCGTGTTCACCCATCGCGACCCGGTGCCGGTAGCGCTGTCGATGATCGCGATGATCACCTACTCCGCCCGCATGCACCGCTCGCCGGTGCCGGTGGAGCAGATCGCCAACTCATGGATCGACCGCCTCGACCAGATGCTCACCGCGCTTATCCGCGACCGCGACACCATCGGTCCGGACCGCTCGATCGACATCCGGTTCGACGACTTCATGGCGGATGAACTCGGCGTTGCCGAGCGGGTATACGCCCTGGCCGGGGAACCGTTCACCGATGAGGCGCTCGCGGCCATCGGCGACTACCTGACGGGCCACCGGCGCGGGCGACTGGGCAATGTCGAGACGTCCTACGAGATGTTCGGGCTGGACGAGGGCGACCTGCGCGAGCGCTTCGCGCCGTATGTCGAGCGGTTTCTGGCCTAAGCCCTTCTGAGCCGCTACGTTCTCAACTCATGGTCACTATGCCCGCGCTGGACGGTGTGGAACACAGGTACGTCGATCTGGGAAGCGGCGTGACGATCCATGTCGCGGACGCGGGGCCGGCGAGCGGGCCGGCGGTGATGTTGGTGCACGGCTTCCCGCAGAACTGGTGGGAATGGCGCGAGTTGATCGGGCCGCTGGCCGCCGACGGCTACCGGGTGTTGTGTCCGGACCTGCGCGGCTCGGGCTGGAGTTCGGCGCCACGCACCAGCTACACCAAGGACGAGATGGCCGACGATCTGGCCGGAGTGCTGGACCGCTTGGGCGTCGCGACGGTCAAGCTGGTGGCCCACGACTGGGGCGGCCCGGTCGCGTTCATCATGATGCTGCGTCATCCGGAGCGGGTGACCGGGTTTTTCGGCGTGAATACCGTTGCGCCGTGGGTGAAGCCGAGCCTGTCGACGCTGCGCAACATCTGGCGGTTCTGGTATCAGATCCCGATCTCGCTGCCGGTCATCGGGCCGCGGGTGATCAGCGACCCCAACTCGCGGTTCGTCCGGATGCTCGGGTCATGGGTCGGTGGCGGTTACACCCTGCCCGACGATGACACCCGCTTGTACCTCGAGTGCATGCAGCAGCCCGGCCACGCGGAGGCCGGTTCGCGGTGGTACCGCAGCTTCCAGACCAAAGAGATGCGCAAATGGATGCGCGGCCAATACAACGATGCCCGCGTCGACGTCCCGGTCCGCTGGCTGACAGGCACCAGAGATCCGGTGATCACCCCGGATCTCACCGACGGATACGCGGACCGCATCGATGATTTCGAGGTCGAGCTGGTCGATGGCGTCGGCCATTGGATCGTCGACCAGCGTCCCGATCTGGTGCTGGACCGGGTCCGCGCCTTTCTCGCCGAAAAGTAAGCCGGGTAAGGGCTTTTCAGTGCCGGCCCTAGTCGACGCCGATGGTGACTTCGGTCGACTTGATGAACACGGTCGCCGGCTGGCCGACCTTGAGGCCGAGGTCGGTCGCGGCATCCTTGGTGACTGACGACGTGACGACCTGATCGCCGCCGTCCAGCGTCACCTTCACCACGGCCATCACGGTGCCGAGTTCGACCTCGGTGATGGTCCCCCTGAGCTGGTTTCGGGTCGATAGCCGCATCGCTGGATCCTCCAAGTCGGAACGGGTGGGTCTGCGGTGAGCCTAGCCCTACTGGGGCCGGGCCCTGAATGGCTTGTGCGACTTTCACTTACAGAGACGAACGGGCCTAATGGCGCGGGCCGAGCAGAGCTACGGATGCATCCACAGCCGGCTCCACGATTTCTCGGACCGGTTTAGCGTCTTCGACCGCAAGTGCGGTCAGCTCCCGCAGGCCGCCCAACAGGATTACCGCCAACGGCGCCGTCAACGGGGGCAGTTCGGCGCGCCGGAATCCGGGACTGGCGCTGAGGTCGATCAGCAGGCTGGTCAGCAACTGCAGTCCGCGACGCTGGACCGGGCGAGCTGCCGCACCCAGCGAGGGCAGTTCGCGGATCCAGCTCAACGTGATGGCCGGCCGGGCCTCGATGTATCCGACATATGCCTCGACGGCCTGGCGGATCTGTACGTGCCAATCGGCCTCGGGATCGACCGAGGCCGTGATCGTGGCGCCCAGGTTCTCGATATCGACGGCCAACAGCTCGAGAAAGCACTCTTCCTTGCCGGCGAAGTGGTCGTAGAAGGTGCGCTTGGACGTGCGGGCATACCGGACGACGTCGGCGACCGTGCTGGCGCGGTAGCCGCGCTCGGTGATGGAGGTGGCGAGCCCGTCGAGCAGCCGTTGCCGAAACGGATCCGGCTCGGCGGGTGCATCGCCCGCGACCGCGCCGGCGGCCGTCGCTGTCACCGCTGGTGTCACGCGGGCGCCCCTTTCGGTGAGTGCGGCACCTTGTCAGGCTTGGTACTTCAGAGTACCGTACTCGGAAGATGCTGCGGTACATCGCCGTACCACCCCGGGTGCCGGGGCAGACGTTGGGAGAAGCCGTCGTCATGAGCCAACAAGTCGCCGCCCCGCCGACGGCCGTCAAACTGCCTCCGGCCGCGCGAATTCCCAAGGCGCTTCAGGGCCTTGGCTTCGCGATGTCACGGCGCTGGATGATCCAGCGGCTCGCGCGCCGCCATGGCGATGTCTTCACGCTCAACCTGCCGATGTACGGGCGCGTCATCGCCGTGGGTGACCCGCAATTGGCCAAGCAGATCTTCACGACCAGCCCCGAGGAGCTCGGCAACATACAACCCAACCTGGGCAGGCTGTTCGGCACCGGGTCGGTGTTCGCGCTCGAGGGCGATGCGCATCGCCAAAGACGCCGGCTGTTGGCGCCGCCATTTCACGGCAAGAGCATGAAGAAGTACGAGAGCATCATCGAAGAAGAGACATTGCGCGAGATCGCCGAGTGGCCCGAAGGCAGCCAATTCGCCACGCTGCCGCCGATGATGCGGATCACGCTGAACGCCATCCTGCGTGCGGTTTTCGGCGCGGAGGGTGCCGCGCTCGACGAGCTGCGCCGGCTCATTCCACCGTGGGTCACCCTGGGCTCGCGGTTGGCGTCGGTACCGATGCCCAAACGCGACTACGGCCGGTACAGCCCGTGGGGCCGGCTGGCCGAATGGCGCCGCCGGTACGACAGGGTCATCGACACGTTGATCGACGACGAGCGGGCCGATTCGAACTTCGACGAGCGCACCGACGTCCTGGCGATGCTGCTGCGCACCACCTACGAAGACGGTTCCGCCATGTCGCGCAAGGACATTGGCGACGAGCTGCTCACCCTGCTGGCGGCCGGACACGAAACCACCGCATCCACGCTGGGCTGGGCGTTCGAGCGGATAAGCCGGCACCCCGACCTGCTCGAGGCGCTCGTCGAGGAGGCCGACAACGGCGGCAGTGAGCTGCGTCAGGCCACCATCTTGGAGGTCCAGCGGGCCAGGACGGTGATCGACCTCGCCGGTCGCCACGTCTACCCCGAGGCCTTCCGCCTCGGTGAGTGGGTGATCCCGCGTGGCGATTCGATCATCGTCGGAATCGGCCAGATCCACAGCAATCCCGACGTGTTCCCCGATCCCGATCGTTTCGACCCCCAACGCTTCATCGGAACCAAGCCGGCTGCGTTGTCATGGATTCCGTTCGGTGGCGGGACCCGGCGCTGTGTCGGGGCGGCGTTCGCGAACATGGAGATGGACGTCGTCCTTCGAACGGTCTTGCGCCACTTCATGATTGAGACTACGGATGCGCCCGGAGAACGGTGGCATGGCCGCGGGGTCGCGTTCACGCCCAAGGACGGCGGCCGGATTGTGGTGCGGCGGCGCTGAACTCGCGCCGCACCGTGCCGGGCAGGAGCCCGGTCGCTACTGATTCAAGGGCGCGCGGCGCGGCAGCTTCCAGCCCGGGCGGATGAAGTGGCAAGTGTATCCGCTGGGATAGTGCTGCAGGTAGTCCTGGTGTTCGGGCTCGGCTTCCCAGAAGTCGCCGGCCGGGCTGACCTCGGTCACTACCTTGCCGGGCCACAGCCCGGACGCCTCGACGTCGGCGATGGTGTCCAGCGCGATCCGCTTCTGGTCGTCGTCGAGATAGAAGATGGCCGACCGGTAACTGGGTCCCCGGTCGTTGCCCTGCCGGTCTTTCGTTGTCGGATCGTGGATCTGGAAGAAGAACTCCAGCATCGCGCGGTAGTCGGTGACCGCCGGGTCATAGACGATCTCGATCGCCTCGGCGTGGGTGCCGTGGTTGCGGTAGGTCGCATTGGGGACGTCGCCGCCGGTGTAACCGACCCGGGTCGAAACCACGCCCGGCTGCTTGCGGATCAGTTCCTGCATCCCCCAAAAGCAGCCGCCGGCGAGAATCGCTTTCTGGTTGGTCATCGTTCGTCCTCCATAACCGGCCAGCAACTCGGGCAAGAACAAGTTCAGGTTACACTCCGCCGATGAGCTGCAACGGTGCCGCGAAATCATGAGCACGCCGAAGTTCTCGCGTAGCGAACTAGCCGCCGCCTTCGAAAAATTCGAAGCGACCGTCGATGCAGCGGCGCAATCGCAGGACTGGGACGCGTGGGTCCAGCACTACACACCCGACGTCTTGTACATCGAACACGCGGCCGGCACCATGCACGGCCGCGACGAGGTCCGCGAGTGGATCGGCAAGACGATGGGCACCTTTCCCGGCAGCCACATGGTCGCGTTCCCGTCGCTGTGGTCGGTGATCGACGAGCCCACGGGGCGCATCATCATGGAACTCGACAACCCGATGCGCGATCCCGGTGATGGCACCGTCATCGGTGCGACGAACATCTCGATCATCACCTACGCCGGCGACGGCCTGTGGCGTCAGCAGGAAGACATCTACAACCCGCTGCGCTTCGTGCAGGCGACGTTGAAATGGTGCCGCAAGGCCCAGGAGCTCGGCACCCTCGATGAGGACGCCGCGCGTTTCATGGAGCAGTTCGGAGGGGGCCGGTGACCACCAAACCGAAACTTGTGATCGGTGCCAACGGTTTTCTGGGTTCGCATGTGACCCGGCAGCTCGTCGCCGACGGCGCGGAAGTCCGGGCGATGGTGCGGCCGACCGCCAATACCCGCGCCATCGATGACCTTGCGCTGACCCGGTTTCACGGCGACGTGTTCGACACCGTGTTGCAGGAGGCGATGGACGGTGTCGACGACGTCTACTACTGCGTCGTGGACACCCGGGCGTGGCTGCGCGATACCGCGCCGCTGTTTCGCACCAACGTCGAAGGGCTGCGCAACGTTCTCGACGTGGCCGTCGCGCAACCCGACCTCCGCCGCTTCATCTTCACCAGCACCTACGCGACCGTGGGCCGGCGCCACGGACACGTCGCGACCGAAGAGGACATCGTCGGCACCCGCGGGTTGTCGGACTACGTCCAGTCCCGGGTCCAGGCCGAGAACCTGGTGATGCGCTACGTGGCGGAGGCCGGGCTGCCCGCGGTGGCGATGTGCGTCTCGACCACGTACGGCAGCGGCGACTGGGGCCGCACCCCGCACGGTGCGTTCATCGCCGGAGCGGTCTTCGGCAAGCTGCCCTTCACGATGGAGGGCATCCAGCTCGAAGTCGTCGGTGTCACCGACGCCGCCCGGGCGATGATCCTGGCCGCCGAACACGGGCGGATCGGCGAGCGGTACCTGATCTCGGAGCGGATGATCGCGTTGAAAGAGGTGGTCCGGATCGCGGCCGACGAAGCCGGTGTGCCGGAGCCGCGGCGCTCTATCTCGGTCCCGGTGCTGTACGCGCTGGGCGCGCTGGGCGACCTGCGGGCGCGCCTGACCGGCAAGGACGCCGAACTCAGCCTGGCGTCGGTGCGCATGATGCGTGCCGAGGCACCCGTCGACCACAGCAAGGCCGTCCGCGAATTGGGCTGGCAGCCGCGCCCGGTCGAGGAATCCATCCGTGAGGCGGCCCGGTTCTGGGCCGCGATGCGAGATGCCAAAGGCAGGAGCACAACTCCAGGCTGAACACCACGCCGACCGCCGTTCAGGACGCGGCGCGGGCGCTTGGTCTGGGACTAGCCTCGGGCGGTGTGACTACCGCGCGAGTGCCCGTCGATCTCACTGGGACGCCCCAGACCATGCTGGCGACGTTCTACGCCAAGGCGCTGGACGCCGATTTCCCGAAACCGATCCTGGGCGATCGGTATGCGAAGGAGATCGTCGAGCGCATCGACTACGACTGGAAGAAAACGACCATCACGCCGCGGCGGGCGCCGTCGGTGACCACCCGGTCGGCGCACTTCGACCGGTGGACCCGCGAATTCCTTGCCGCGCATCCGCGTTCGGTCGTGCTGCACCTGGGTTGCGGCCTGGACAGCCGATTTTTCCGCTTGCAGCCGGGTCCGGACGTGGAGTGGTACGACGTCGACTATCCCGAGGTCGCAGCTCTGCGCACCCAGCTTTACCCGAGCCGCGATCATTATCGCGTCGTCGCCGCCTCGGTCACCGACCCGGCGTGGCTGGCGGAAATCCCGGCCGACCGTCCCACGCTGATGATCGGGGAGGGGCTGACCATGTATCTCACCGAGCAGGACGGCACCGCGCTGCTGCGCCGGGTGGTCGCCCGGTTCGGTTCGGGTGAGCTGCAATTCGACGCGTTCAATTGGCTCGGGATCAAGTCGCAGTGGCTCAACACCGTGGTGCGACGATCGGGGTCCACGCTGCGCTGGGCGATTAACGGGCCCGACGACATCGTCGAAGCCGTGCCAGGGGTGCGGCTGCTGGCCTGGCAACGATGGTTTGAGTCGTACACGTTTGCGCAGTTGCCGCGGTCATCCCGCGCGCTGGGCAGGGTCATGTCGCATGTTCAGGCGGCTGCGAACATGGCGCAGTACCACCGCTACGCATTCGGTCCGCCGGACGGGAAGCACTGACCACGGACGCGCGTTGCAATCCTGATAGGCGTCTGAAGGAGGAACCATCATGGCCCACCCGGAAATCAAAGAACCCAGCGCCGGGCACCCGATCACCATCGAACCGACCAAGGGGCGGGTGCAGGTACGCGTCAACGGCGAGCTCGTCGCCGACACCACGGCGGCTCTGGAACTGCGCGAAGCCACTTTGCCTGCGGTGCAATATATTCCGATCGCCGATGTGGTACGGGACCGGCTCACTAGGACGGACACCAGCACGTATTGCCCCTTCAAGGGCGACGCCAGCTACTACAGCGTCACCACCTCGGCCGGTGACACCGTCGAGGACGTGATCTGGACCTACGAACAGCCGTATCCGGCGGTCGAGAAGATTGCCGGGCACGTCGCGTTCTACCCCAACAAGGCCGACATCAGCGTTTCGGCTCAGTAGGGGATCCACCCGGGAAGCGCGGCCGCTACAGCGCGGGTATCGCTGTACAGGCGCATCGAGACGATCAGCCCGTCGCGGGTGTCGAAGATGCACACGAACGGGCTGTCGTACTCGACGCCACCGGACGTGGTTCCGGTGGCCTGCGCCTCCACCACCACGGTCTCCCCCTCGTTGACGCAGCGCACCAGGTCGATGGTCAGTTCGAGTTCTTGTTTGCGCCGCTCGACCCCACGCCGAAATGCGTCCTTGTCGCAGGCAGTGCGCGTGTAGAGCGTCCAATAGGTGAAGTCGTCACTGAGCAGGGCGAAGCCCTCGTCGAGATCGCCGCCGTCGCTGGTGCTCTGCAGGAACATCCAGGCCAATTCGCCCTGCGGGTCATCGAACGGCGTCATCACAACGCAATATTGACTTGGGACGCAGTTCACGGTCAATCAGAACAGTCGGAGAGTCATCAGGTGCAGACCGCGCGCACGGTCGTGTTTCCCGGAGCGGTCAGCTTCGGGCACACGTTGGCGCCCCTTCGCCGCGGCCTCGGGGATCCGTGCTTCCGGGCGCCCGGCGACGGCTCGATCTGGCGCACCAGCCTGCTGCCCAGCGGGCCCGTGACGGCCCGGATCAGCCGCGTCGGGCCCAATGCCGCGCACGGTGCGGCATGGGGCGGCGGCGCGCAGGAGTTCATCGAAATGCTGCCCGCCATGCTGGGTTTCGAGGACGACGCCTCGGACTTCGTGCCGCGGCATCCGACGGTTGCCGCCGCCCACCACCGGGTTCCGCACCTGCGCCTGGGTCGCACCGGGCTGGTGCTGGAGGCCCTGATCCCGGCGATCATCGAGCAGCGGGTACCCGGCGCCGATGCGTTTCGCTCATGGCGGGTGCTGGTGTCGAAGTACGGGACGCCGGCACCGGGACCGGCGCCGGATGGGATGCGGGTCATGCCACCGGCGCAGGTGTGGCGGAGCATCCCGTCGTGGGAGTTTCATCGCGCCAACGTCGATCCGCGGCGGGCGCAGGCCGTGGTGACCTGTGCGCGGCGGGCACCGTCGCTGGAACGGCTGGTGTCGTGGCCGACGGCGCAGGCGCGTGAGGCGTTGACGTCGCTGCCGGGGGTGGGGGAGTGGACCGCCGCCGAGACCGCACAACGCGCCTTCGGCGACGCCGACGCCGTGTCGGTGGGCGACTACCACATTCCCAAAATGATCGGCTGGACGTTGCTGGGCCGGCCCGTCGACGACGCGGGCATGGTCGAACTGCTCGAGCCGATACGCCCGCACCGCCAGCGCGTGGTCCGGCTGCTCGAAGCCAGCGGGCTGGCATACGAACCCCGCCGTGGACCTCGGCTACCGGTGCAGCAAATCCACTCGCTTTGATCCGTCGCGTTTTTCAACTTGGCCATCGGGTACTCAACGGGGCAGATAACCGTGTGTGAACCTCATGGAAGGAAGCTAGGAAAGAAGCGATGACTCAGTTCACCATTCCGGGATTGACCGACAAGCAGGCAGCGCGGCTCACCGAGCTGCTGCAAAAGCAACTGAGCACCTACAACGATCTTCATCTGACGCTGAAGCACATTCACTGGAACGTGGTTGGCCCCAACTTCATCGGCGTACACGAGATGATCGACCCGCAAGTGGACGCCGTCCGCGCATTCGCCGACGATGTGGCCGAACGCATTGCGGCCCTTGGTGCTTCGCCGCAAGGAACGCCCGGTGCCATCATCAAGGACCGCTCTTGGGACGACTACTCGGTCGGCCGCGACACGGTCCAGGCGCACCTGGCCGCGCTGGACCTCGTCTACACCGGTGTCATCGAGGACATCCGTCAATACATCGAGGAGACAGACGAACTCGACCAGGTGACCCAGGACCTGCTGATCGGCCAGGCGGGACAGTTGGAGAAGTTCCAATGGTTCGTCCGGGCGCACCTGGAAAGCGCCGGCGGCGAGCTGGCGCACAAGGGCAAGAGCACCGAGAAGGATGCCGCTAGCAGCGCTCGTGGCAAATCCTGAGTAGCCCGGCTCCGGGCTGGACGCCGCGCATTCGCCCCGGCACCCGCAGGCCGGGGCGAATGCCTTGGGTCAGCACGACGCTCGCGCTCTGCGGAATAAGTGGACTCTAGTCCGGTTATATAGGGCATCTGCTATATGAGGAGGCCAGATGCCTGCAGTTACGGCTAATACGCTGACGTTGCCACGAGTCAGCGGTCCCGGCCCCGCCGATACCGAGCGGCCGGTCCGATCGATCACCACCGGCCCTCGCGGCTACGAAGGCGAGGGTTTCCCGGTGGTGCGCGCTTTCGCGGGAGTCAGCACGGCCGCGCTGGATCCCTTCGTGCACATGGACCAGATGGGCGAGGTCGAGTACCAGCCGGGGGAGCCCCGGGGCACCGACTGGCATCCGCACCGCGGCTTCGAGACGGTCACCTACATGCTCGATGGGAAGTTCGCGCACCAGGACTCGCACGGTGGTGGCGGCCTGATCGCCGACGGCGCGACACAGTGGATGACGGCAGGCTCGGGCATCCTGCACATCGAGACGCCGCCGGCCGAGCTGGTCGACAGCGGAGGGCTCTTCCATGGCGTCCAGCTCTGGGTGAACCTGCCCAAGAAAGACAAGTTCGCGCCACCGCGGTATCAGTCCATCGAAGGCGGCGACGCCGCGTTGCTCGCCTCCGAGGACGGCGGAGCGCTGATCCGCATCATCGCCGGCGACATCGACGGACACCGGGGCCCCGGCGTCACCCATACCCCGATCACCATGGCGCACGTAACCATCGAGAACGGGGCCCAGCTCAACATCCCCTGGCGTCGCGACTTCAATGCGCTGGTTTATGTGTTGTCCGGCAGCGGTTACGTCGGCCCGGTCGCTCATCCGACCCACCAGGGCCAGCTAGCGGTCCTGGGACCCGGGGATCGGATCACCGTGGGAGCCCGGCAGGTCCAGGATTCCGGCCGGACACCCGTTCACGGTGCCATTGATTTGCTGCTTCTGGGCGGGCGACCGATTCGCGAGCCGGTATTCCACTACGGGCCTTTCGTGATGAACACTCGTGCGGAATTGATCGAGGCGCTCGAGGACTACCAAGCCGGGAAATTTGGCAGCATTCCGCCAAATGCGCTAATGCCGCACCACGGGGGTGGCACACTTTAGCAATGCTTCCACGGGGGAACCGCAGGCCAGGACGGCCGCCTGCCGCGAAGGCCGACGAGACGCGGCAGCGGATCATCCAAGCTGCTCGTTTGGTGTTCAGCGAGCGCGGCTACGACGGCGCGACCTTCCAGGCCATCGCGGCGCGCGCGGACCTGACCCGGCCTGCGATCAACCATTACTTCTCGAGCAAGCGGGCGCTTTATCGGGAGGTCCTGGATGACACAAACAAATTCGTCATCGGGGCGGGTATCAAACAAGCCGAACGCGAGACGACGCTGGTGGCGCAGTTGACAGCATTCATCTACGAAGCGACCAGAGCAAATTCGAAGAACCCTGCCGGATCGGCGTTTCTAATCAGCAGTGTACTCGAATCGCAGCGACATCCGGATTTGACAGCAACCGATAACGATTCCATACGCATGAGCCGGGAATTTCTGCTGAGTGTCATCAGCGCGGCGATCGAGCGCGGCGAAATCGTGGCCGACGTGGACGCGACGGTGCTGGCCGAGGCGCTGCTCGTGCTCGTCTGCGGGGTCGGTCTGTATGCGGGCTACGTCGAGAGCCCGGAGAACCTGCTCGCGCTGACCGGAGTGATGCGCCGGTTGCTGGAACGCGCATTCCACAAGGGCGAGGACTGACGCGCTTTCTCGCCATAGTGAAGTTGCGCACAAAGCGTATAGGCTAACTAACTTATCCCGGTATCATGGGCGGGATATGACTGACCTGGATGCCTCGTTACCGCCTTCCGTACGGTCTGCCGGCGACAGCTGGACAATCACTGAACTCGTCGGCGCCACCGCGCTGGGCGTCGCCGCGTCGCGTGCCGCAGAAACCGCCGGGCCCGATCCGCTGATCCGCGACGACTTCGCGCGCCTGCTGGTCTCGTCGGCCGGCCCGGCATGGGCGCGCCTGGCCGACCCGGAGCTCGGCTGGCTCGACGGTGACGAGCACGGACAGCGCTCCCATCGATGCGGCATCGACTATCAGGCCGTGCGCACCCACTTCTTCGACGAGTACTTCGCGAACGCTGTCGCCGCCGGCATCCGGCAGGTGGTGATCCTGGCCGCCGGGCTCGACTCCAGGGCGTACCGGTTGGACTGGCCGGCCGGCACCACGGTCTACGAGATCGATCAGCCCCAGGTGCTGGAGTACAAGGCCGGCATCCTGCGGCGGCACGGCGCGACGCCGTCCGCCATCCGCCACCCGGTCGCGGTGGACCTGCGTGAGGATTGGCCCGCGGCGCTGGCCGCCGCCGGATTCGACCGCACCCAACCGACCGCCTGGCTGGCAGAAGGGCTGCTCCCATATCTGCCCAGCGACGCTCAGGACCGGCTTTTCGAGATGGTCACCGCGCTCAGCGCGCCGGACAGCCAGATCGCCATCGAAATGTTCGGCATGAATTCCCGGAGCAACTCGCAGCGCTGGCTGCGGATGCGCGACCGGCTCGGGCTGGACGTCAACGTCCAGGCGCTGACCTACCACGAGCCGGACCGTTCGGACGCCGCCGCATGGCTGGCCGACCACGGCTGGCACGTGCACAGCGTGAGCAACCGCGACGAGATGGCCCGACTCGGCCGTCCGGTACCCGACGACCTGACCGACGAGGCGGTCCGCAGCACACTGCTGCGGGCGCGTTTCGGCAAGCCCACCGCCTGACCGGATCCATCCAAGGAGAACCGCCATGAGTTCACTGCGCACCCACGACGACACGTGGGACATCAAGAGCAGCGTCGGCACCACCGCGGTCATGGTGGCCGCCGCCCGGGCCATCGAGACCGAGCAGCCCGACGCGCTGATCCGCGACCCCTACGCGCGGTTACTCGTCAACAACGCCGGTGCCGAGGTCTTGTGGGAGGCCATGCTCGACCCGGACGTCGTGGCCAAGATCGAAGCCATCGATGAAGAGTCCGCCGCCCGCATGCAGCACATGCGCGGCTACCAGGCGGTGCGGACCCACTTCTTCGACTCGTACTTCGCCGACGCCGTCGCCGCCGGGATTCGGCAGGTGGTGATCCTCGCGTCCGGACTGGACTCGCGGGCGTACCGCCTCGACTGGCCGGCCGGCACCACGGTTTACGAGATCGACCAGCCCCAGGTGCTGGACTACAAGACCACCACGCTGGCCGAAAGCGGTGCCAAGCCCTCCGCCGATCGTCGCGAGGTGGCCATCGACCTGCGCGAAGACTGGCCGGCCGCGCTGCGCGCCGCCGGATTCGACCCGGCCCGGCCGACCGCCTGGCTGGCCGAGGGATTGCTGATGTACCTGCCCGCCGAGGCGCAGGACAAGCTGTTCACCCAAATCGGCGAGCTGAGCCCGGCGGGCAGCCGCGTCTCTGCGGAAACCGCACCCATGCACGCCGAGGAGCGGCGCCAGCAGATGCGGGAGCGGTTCAAGAAGGTGGCCGACCAGCTCGGCCTGGAAGAGACCGTCGACGTCGGCGAACTGATGTACCGCGACGAGCACCGCGCGAACCTCGCCGACTGGCTCAACGACCACGGCTGGCGTGCCACGGCGCAGAACTCGATCGACGAGATGCATCGCCTGGGCCGCGGGGTGCAGAGTTCCGAGGTGGACGAAGACCGGGACGCCTTCTCCGACTTCGTGGTCGCCGAGCGGCTGTAAAGGCCCGCACCGCGTCGAGACGGCGCACAACCTCGTAGACCCGTCGCGCGTCAACCGTTGGCTCGCGGCTGCGGTTACCGGGAATTCGCCTGGTCATCGGGGACAATGGTCACTCATTATGGCCAGTGGCGGATCCGATCGATCGCACCGTTGGGCGCTGCGAAAGGGCCGGTTCGTTGCCGCCGTCGCCTCGGCCGCCGTCATGGCGATAACCGGTATGGGCTGGACGGGCTATCACACCGCGCTGGGCAAGATCATCATCTCGCACGCGCTGCCGAATGCGGCGACGACGCTGGACGGCAACCAGAACATCCTGCTGATGGGTCTGGACAGCCGGCTGGACCAGAACGGTAAGCCGCTGCCGCAGGACGTCTACGAGGCCTTGCACGCCGGCGACGAGAGCTCGGGCGGCTACAACGCCAATGTCCTTATCGTCGTGCACATTTCGGACGGCGACGGGCCGGTCACCGCGATATCGATTCCGCGTGACGACTACGCGGAGTTGCCGGGCTGCCCGGGCTCGGTCTGCGCCGGCAAGATAAAACAGGCGTACGGGCTGGCCTACCAGCAGTCGCTGAATTCGCAGGCGGCCGGGAATTCGGGCGGGGCGGGCGCCAACAATCTGGCGGCTCGCGAGCAGACCGCGCGCGAGGCCGGCCGCAAAGCCGAAATCAACGCCGTCAACGACTTTCTGGGCATCTCGGTCGATCACTTCGTCGAGGTCACGCTCGGCGCGTTCTTTCAAATCGCCAAGGCCGTCGAGCCGATCACGGTGTGCCTCAACGCCGATACGCGCGACAGCTATTCGGGTGCGGACTTCCACCAAGGGGTCCAGCGCATCGACGCCGCGGACGCGATGGCCTTTGTGCGGCAGCGGCGCGACGAAAATGACGGCTCGTTCACCGATTTCGACCGGACACGGCGACAGCAGGCGTTCCTGGTGTCGTTGGTCAAGGCGGCTCGCAGCGGCGGCGCGCTGTCCAGCGTGAGCGGGCTGCGCAAACTGCTGCAGGTCGCCCGCGACAACGTCGCCGTCGACGACGGGCTGGACATCATGGAATTCGCTTCGCGCGCCTCGCAACTCAGCGAGCGGCCGCTGTCGCTCTACACGCTGCCGATCGCCGGCTTCGGCAAAGACGCCAGCGGCTCCGACATCAACCAGGTCGACCTGCCGACCATCCGGCGCATCGTCAACGAGCGCTTCATGTCGGATACACCGGTGGCGCTGGAGGCCGCCTCACCGCCCACCCAGCCCCCGTCGGCGTTGGCCGAGCCCGCGATTCTCGACGTCGTCAACGCCACCTCACGGGACGGGCTCGCGGGCGCCGTCGAGGAGGCCTTCGCCGGCCGCGGATTCACCCGCGGCAGTGCCACGACCGCGGCGGCCCCGGCCGACGACACCGTCATCGAGTACGGCCCCGGGGCGGGCCGGGCCGCACAGGTGCTGGCCGATCAACTGCATGTACCGGCGACGGCCGACAACGCCGTGGCTGCCGGCACGGTGCGGCTCACCGTGGGGACGAGCTTTCCCGCAGGGGACTACCTGGCCCACCCCGGCGCGACGACCGACCCGTCCGGGTCCGGGCAGGTGAGTGCCGTGGCCGCCACCGGCACCGGCGACCGCGCCCCGGCACCGACCGACCTCAGCCAGATGACCGCCGCGAACGTCCCCTGCGTCAAGTAACCGCACCGGTCCTCGCGCGTGCGCGCCGAGGCCCGCGACGATCCGACCCGGCGAGACCGGGGTTGGCCGGATCCTTCCTATTGCTCTCCCAACCGGATGGTTAGTATCGCGGTTATCACCGATGAGCGGCCGCCACGCGGCGGGACCCTGCTCGGGAAGGACAATGATGACCACCGAATCGGTTACATCGAAGACATCGCCCTCCAAGGACTCCACCAACGGGACGGCACCGGTCGATATCCCCGCCACGGTTGCCCGGCTTCGCCAGACCTTTGCCACCGGTCGCACCCGCGACATCGAATGGCGCAAGCGCCAGCTGCTGCAACTGGTGAAGCTGATGGAGGAGAACGAGGCCGCGCTCGCCGCGGCGCTCGCCGAGGACTTGGACCGCAGCCCATTCGAGGCCTACATCGCCGACATCGCCACCACCGCCGGTGAAGCGAAATACGCGGCGAAGCGGGTGCGCAGGTGGACCCGCCGCAAGTATCAGCTGCTCGAGCTCCCGCAGCTGCCCGGCCGCGGCTGGGTGCAGTACGAGCCCTACGGCACCGTGCTGATCATCGGCGCCTGGAATTACCCGTATTACCTCACGCTGGGCCCGGCGGTCGGAGCGATCGCCGCCGGCAACACCGTCATCCTCAAGCCTTCGGAAATCGCGGCCGCCTCCGCGCACGTGATGGCCGAGCTGGTGCCCAAATACCTCGACAACGACGCGATCGCGGTGGTCGAGGGAGACGGGGCGACGAGCCAGGAACTCATCGCGCAGGGCCTGGACCGCGTGCTGTTCACCGGCGGCACCGAGATCGGCCGCAAGGTCTACGAGGGCGCGGCGCCGCACCTGACCCCGTGCACCCTGGAGCTCGGCGGCAAGAGCCCGGTCATCGTCGCGGCGGACGCCGACGTGGAGGTGGCCGCCAAGCGGATCGCCTGGATGAAGCTGCTCAACGCCGGGCAGACCTGCGTGGCACCCGATTATGTTTTGGCGGATGCCACGATTCGCGATGAACTGGTCGACAAGATCAGTGCCGCCATCACGAAATTCACCTCCGACAAGCCGGACGGCATGCGGGTGGTCAATCAGCGCCAGTTCGACCGGATCAGTGGTTACCTGTCCGCGGGCGACGGCAAGGTCACCGTCGGCGGGGCCTGCGACGCGTCGAGCCTGCGCATCCAGCCCGCCGTCGTGGTGGATCCTGACCCGAACGGGCCGCTGATGCAGAACGAGATCTTCGGTCCGGTCCTGCCGGTGATCACCGTCCAAAATCTGGATGAGGCAATACGTTTCGTGAACTCGCGGCCCAAGCCGCTGTCGGCCTACCTGTTCACCAAGCGGCGCGAGACCCGCGAGCGGGTGATCAAGGAGGTGCCGGCCGGCGGCATGCTGGTCAACCACGTCGCCTTCCAGGTCTCGACGGCCAAGCTGCCGTTCGGCGGTGTCGGTGCATCGGGTATGGGTGCCTACCACGGCAAGTGGGGGTTCGACGAGTTCAGCCACCGCAAGTCGGTCTTGACCAAACCCACCCGGCCCGACCTGTCGAGCTTCATCTACCCTCCGTACACCGAGCGGGCCTTCAAGATGGCCCGCCGGATGTTCTGACCGCTGGCATCACCGAAACCGTTGCCATAACCAGTTTTTCACAGCAGAGAGGAAACTTATGCCCGGAGTGCAGGATCGCGTCATCGTCGTCACCGGAGCCGGCGGAGGCCTGGGCCGTGAATACGCCCTGACCCTCGCCAAGGAGGGCGCGAGCGTCGTCGTCAACGACCTCGGCGGTTCGCGTGACGGCACCGGCGCCGGCCACAACATGGCCGACGAGGTGGTCAAGGAGATCAAGGACGCCGGCGGGCGGGCGGTCGCCAACTACGACAGCGTCGCCGAGTCCGAGGGCGCCGAGAACATCATCAAAACCGCGCTCGACGAATTCGGCGCCGTGCACGGCGTGGTCAGCAACGCCGGCATCCTGCGCGACGGCACCTTCCACAAGATGTCCTTCGAGAACTGGGACGCCGTGCTCAAGGTGCACCTCTACGGTGGCTACAACGTCATCCGCGCCGCGTGGCCGCACTTCCGCGAGCAGAGCTACGGCCGCGTGGTCGTCGCCACCTCCACCAGTGGGCTGTTCGGCAACTTCGGCCAAACCAACTACGGCGCGGCCAAACTCGGCCTGGTCGGCTTGATCAACAGCCTGGCGCTGGAAGGTGCGAAGTACAACATCCACGCCAACGCCGTCGCCCCGATCGCGGCGACCCGCATGACCGAGGACATCCTTCCCAAGGAAGTGCTCGAGAAGCTGACGCCCGAATACGTCGCGCCGGTGGTGGCCTACCTGTGCACCGAGGAAAACCCCAACAGCGCTTCGGTTTTCGTGGTCGGTGGCGGCAAGGTGCAGCGTGTCGCGCTGTTCCAGAACAAGGGCGTCAACTACGACAAGCCGCCGACGGTGGAGGACATCGCCTCGCAATGGGGCGAGATCACCGACCTGTCCGCGGCGAAGCAGGCCGATTTCAAGCTGGGGTAAGCCAGTGGCGACCGGGTGGTCAGCGAGTCAGGCGAGCAGCTCGCCGCGCAGACGTCTCACGTCCGCCTCGCTGACACCCGCGTCGCGCAAATAGGCGTGCAGCGACCCGAATTCCCGGTCGATGGTCTGGCGCGCGGCGTCCAGGTATTCGGGACGCACGCCGAGGACACCGTCGGCAAGCCGGGCCTTGGTGAACGTGACGACCTCCGGGGTCAATTCGACGTCAGACCGTTTCTGGATCATCTCGTAGATGTGGTCGCGCAATTGGGGCACCGCCGCGTTACTGCGCAGGTAATCGGCGACGATGGTGTCGCGATCGACGTCGAGCATCTCCAGCACCGTGGCGATCACGAAACCTGTGCGGTCCTTGCCCGCGAAGCAGTGCGTGAGCACCGAACGCCCGGCGGCCAACATCGAGAAGACTTGCCGCACAGCGCGTTGCGCCCCGTTGCGGGTCGGGAACTGCCGGTACTCGTCGATCATGTGCCGGATGGCGGCCTCGTTGACCTCTTCGTCGGATTGGCCGGCGTCGCCCTCGAACAGCCGCCGAAACGCGGTCTCGTGCGGCGCGTCGTCGTCGCTGGGCTGATCGTCGCCGAGGTCGGGCAGGGGGAGCCGGTGGATCTCGATGCCGTCCGGAACCAAACCCGGACCGCGTTTTGTGACTTCCTGGTTCGCGCGCAGGTCGGCGACGTCGGTGATGCCCAGCTCGCGCAGCGTGGTACGGCCCTGGTCATCGAGCCGGCTCAGCTCACCGGACCGGAACAACCGCCCGGGCCGAAGGGCAGGCGCACCGTCGGCGACGTCGCGAAAGTTCCACGCGCCGGACAGTTCTCGCAGCGCCTCAGTCATTCGGTGTGACCGCCGCGGCGAAGGCCGACTGTTCGCGGCCGAGCTCGGTGCGCGCGATCGTGCGCATGTGCACTTCGTCGGGCCCGTCGAAGATCCGCATGGCGCGGTGCCAGCCGTACAGGCGGGCCAGCACCGTGTCGTCGCTGACGCCTGCGGCGCCGTGCACCTGGATCGCGCGGTCGATGACGTCGCAGGCCACTTGCGGCGCCACCGCCTTGATCTGCGACACCAGCAGGTGCGCGGCCTTGTTGCCATGCTGGTCGATCGTCCACGCCGCTTTTTCGCAGAGCAGTCGGGCCTGGTCGATTTCGTTGCGGGACTTGGCAATTGCCTGCTGCACCAGACCCTGGTCGGCCAGCGGCCGGCCGAAGGCGATGCGGTTGTTCGCGCGGTGCACCATCAGCGCCAGGGCGCGTTCGGCCCCGCCGAGCGCGCGCATGCAGTGGTGGATGCGGCCGGGCCCGAGCCGGGCCTGGGCGATGGCGAAGCCGCCGCCCTCCTCACCGAGCAGGTTGGTGACCGGCACCCGGACGTTGTCGTACACGATCTCGCAGTGCCCGTGCTGGTCCTGCCAGCCGAACACCGACGTGGAGCGCAGCACGCTCACGCCCGGGGTGTCCATCGGCACCAGCACCATCGACTGCTGCTGGTGACTCGCGGCCTCGGGGTTGGTGCGGCCCATCACGATCAGGATCTTGCAGCGCGGGTCGGCCGCGCCCGACGTCCACCACTTGCGTCCGTTGATGACGTAGTCGGCGCCGTCGCGCACGATGGCCGTCTGGATGTTGCGGGCGTCGCTGCTCGCGACCGCCGGCTCGGTCATCGAGAAGGCGCTGCGGATCTCCCCGGCCAGCAACGGCTCCAGCCACTGCTTGCGCTGCTCCTCGGTGGCGAACAGGTGCAGGGTTTCCATGTTCCCGGTGTCCGGGGCCGCACAGTTGACCGCCTCGGGGGCGAGCTCCAGGCTCCAGCCGGTCAGCTCGGCCAGTGGCGCGTATTCGAGGTTGGTCAACCCCGATTCGGCCGGCAGGAACAGGTTCCACAGGCCGCGCTCCTTGGCCTTGGTTTTGAGTTCCTCGATGACGGGCGGGACCGTGTGATCGTTCGGGCCGGCTTCTTCGCGGTATTTGTCGTATTCGGCCTCGGCCGGAAAGACGTATTCCGTCATGAAGTCGGACAGTCGCTTGTGGTAGTCGCTGGCTTTGGCCGACATCGCGAAGTCCATGCCCGTCACGATAGGACACGTGTCGAGTCGACGCGTTTCCGGTCGTCAGCGCGATGCTTACGCCGCGGTGAAACCGCGCTGGCGCGGGCGGCACGATGGATGGCATGAGTGAATCCCGCCCCCCGTTGCCTCCGTTCACCCACGAAACCGCGCTGCAGAAGGTGCAGGCGGCCGAGGACGCCTGGAATAGCTGCGATCCTGAGCGCGTCAGCCTGGCCTACACGGTCGATTCGCACTGGCGCAATCGCGATGAGCGCATCATCGGCCGCAACGAGATCGTGGCATTCCTGACTCGCAAGTGGGAGCGCGAGCTGGATTATTCGCTGCGCAAGAGCCTCTGGAGCTTTAACGGCAACCGCATCGCGGTGCGGTTCCAATACGAGTGCCACGACCAATCCGGCCGGTGGTATCGCAGCTACGGCAACGAGCTGTGGGAGTTCACCGAGTCGGGACTCATGGCGCGCCGCGAAGCCAGCATCAACGACGTGCCCATCGACGAATCGCAGCGCCGCTACTTCGGGCCCCGCCCGGAGTCTGAACACGGCCAGGAGATCCCGCTCTGGTAGCCGCGCGATCGAGCCCGCAATCGAATCAGCGCACAACGCCGTCTTGTGGCGTCACAACGGCGCGGGCGCTACTGCATCGCCCGGTGGCGGCGAACCATCGACCGGGGCGGGGGTATCCCGCCGTGGGCGTTCGCGCGTCCATGGTGAAACCTGGTTAAGGTAACGACGCGCGGCCGAGCCGGCGCCACGCCCATCGGCAGGGACAGTACGGGAAAGTACGGAAAGTAGATGTACGCGCCATGACAAATGCGCAGACGACGGTAGGAGTGGTCGCCGAATCCGGGGCCGACGAGCGGCGGGTCGCGCTGGTGCCGAAGGCGGTCGCGTCGCTGGTGAGCAGCGGCGTGGCGGTGGTGGTCGAGTCCGGGGCGGGCGAACGGGCGCTGCTGCCCGACGCGCTCTACACCGAGGCCGGGGCCAGCATCGGGGACGCGTGGGCCGCCGACGTGGTGGTCAAGGTTGCGCCGCCGATCCAGGCCGAGGTCGCCAAGCTGCGCAGCGGCCAGACGCTGATCGGTTTCCTCGCGCCGCGCAACGCCGAGAACTCGATCGGTGCGCTCAAGCAGGCCGGCGTGCAGGCGTTCGCGCTCGAGGCCATCCCGCGGATCTCGCGAGCCCAGGCCATGGACGCGTTGTCATCGCAGGGCAACGTGTCCGGCTACAAGGCCGTGCTGCTGGCCGCCTCGGAATCCACGCGCTTCTTCCCGATGCTGACGACGGCGGCCGGCACCGTGAAGCCCGCCACCGTGCTGGTGCTCGGCGTCGGCGTGGCCGGGCTGCAGGCGCTGGCCACCGCCAAGCGGCTGGGCGCTCGCACCACCGGGTACGACGTTCGGCCCGAGGTGGCCGACCAGGTGCGGTCGGTGGGGGCGCAGTGGCTCGACATCGGTATCGACGCCGCCGGTGAAGGCGGCTACGCCCGTGAGCTCACCGACGAGGAGCGCGCCCAGCAGCAGAAGGCCCTGGAAAAGGCGATCAGCGGTTTCGACGTCGTGATCACCACGGCGCTGGTCCCGGGACGCCCGGCGCCGCGTCTGGTCACCGCGGCCGCGGTCGAAGCGATGAAGCCCGGCAGCGTGGTGGTGGACCTGGCCGGCGAGACGGGGGGCAACTGCGAGCTCACCGAGCCCGGGCAGACGGTCGTCAAGCACGACGTCACCATCGCCTCGCCGCTGAACCTGCCGGCTACCATGCCCGAACACGCCAGCGAGCTCTACAGCAAGAACATCACCGCGCTGCTGGACCTGCTGCTCACCGACGGGAAGCTGGCGCCTGACTTTGACGACGAAGTGATCGCGGAGTCGTGTGTGACCCGCGGCGGCGACGATGCAGAGCGCAGCGATGAGGAGGAGCGCCGCAAGTGATCCCACGGAAGGACTCGTAGATGTACGACGAGCTATTGGCCAACCTGGCGATCCTGGTGCTGTCCGGATTCGTCGGGTTCGCGGTCATTTCCAAGGTGCCCAACACGCTGCACACGCCGCTGATGTCGGGCACCAACGCCATCCACGGCATCGTGGTGCTGGGCGCGCTGGTGGTGTTCGGCTCGGTCGAACACCCCTCGCTGGCGGTGCAGATCATCCTGTTCGTCGCGGTGGTGTTCGGAACCCTGAACGTCATCGGCGGGTTCATCGTCACCGACCGGATGCTGGGCATGTTCAAGGGCAAGAAGAAACCCGTGCCCGCGATTACTGAGGAGCCGGCCGCCAAATGAACTACTTGGTAATCGGCCTCTACATCATTTCCTTCGCCCTGTTCATCTACGGCCTGATGGGCCTGACCGGGCCCAAGACGGCGGTGCGGGGCAACCTGATCGCCGCGGTGGGTATGGCGCTGGCGGTCGCGGCGACGCTGATCAAGATCCGTCACACCGACCAGTGGGTGCTGATCATCGCCGGGCTGGTGGTGGGCGTGGTGCTCGGCGTACCGCCGGCCCGCTACACCAAGATGACCGCCATGCCACAGCTGGTGGCGTTCTTCAACGGCGTCGGTGGCGGCACGGTCGCGCTGATCGCGCTCGCGGAATTCATGGAGACCAAAGGCTTTTCGGCGTTCCAGCACGGAGAATCCCCGACCGTGCACATCGTGGTGGCGTCGTTGTTCGCCGCGATCATCGGCTCGATCTCGTTCTGGGGATCCATCATCGCGTTCGGCAAGCTGCAGGAGATCATCTCCGGATCGCCGATCGGCTTCGGCAGGGCGCAGCAGCCGATCAACCTGCTGCTGCTGGCCGGCGCGGTGGGCGCCGCGGTGGTGATCGGCATGCACGCCCATCCGGGCAGCGGCGGGGCGGCGCTGTGGTGGATGGTCGGGCTGCTCGCCGCCGCGGGTGTGCTGGGCCTGATGGTGGTGCTGCCCATCGGCGGCGCCGACATGCCGGTGGTCATCTCGCTGCTGAACGCGATGACCGGGCTCTCGGCCGCGGCCGCGGGTCTGGCGCTGAACAACACCGCGATGATCGTGGCGGGCATGATCGTCGGTGCGTCCGGTTCGATCCTGACCAACCTGATGGCCAAGGCGATGAACCGCTCGATCCCGGCGATCGTCGCCGGCGGCTTCGGCGGTGGCGGGGTCGCCCCGAGCGGCGGCGACGTCGGCGACAAGACCGTCAAGGCCACCTCGGCCGCCGACGCCGCGATCCAGATGGCCTACGCCAACCAGGTGATTGTGGTGCCCGGCTACGGCCTGGCCGTCGCGCAGGCGCAGCACGCCGTGAAGGACATGGCGGCCCTGCTGGAGAACAAGGGCGTCACGGTGAAGTACGCGATCCATCCGGTCGCCGGCCGGATGCCGGGACACATGAACGTGTTGCTGGCCGAGGCCGAGGTCGACTACGACGCCATGAAGGACATGGACGACATCAACGACGAATTCGGCCGCACCGACGTCGCGATCGTCATCGGCGCCAACGACGTCACCAACCCGGCGGCGCGCAACGACGCGTCCAGCCCGATCTACGGCATGCCGATCCTCAACGTCGACAAGGCCAAGTCGGTGATTGTGCTCAAGCGGTCGATGAACTCCGGCTTCGCCGGCATCGACAACCCGCTGTTCTACGGCGAGGGCACCAGCATGCTGTTCGGCGACGCGAAGAAATCGGTGACCGAGGTCGCCGAGGAACTCAAGGCGCTGTAACGCGAAAGGCGCCTGTGCGCTGGGGGTTTAGACGGGCGGGTAGGCGGGCGGCGGGTATCCGTTTCCGTCGGTGACCCCACGCAAGCCCCAGGTCAGGTACCGCATGAAGAACTCGATCTCGTCGCTTCCGTCGTAATCCGGACTCGGATCCATCGGCCCCACCTCTCGACTCATCTCGTTCGATGAGGAGTCTAGTCGCATACGCCTGCGCGTGACACCCGGCGTTTTGCATAAACTGTCCAACCAGTTGATTGATAGCTATTCTGGCCGAACCGGCCCTGGCCTGGCCATACCGACGATAGTGAGAACAGATGCCCACCGACAGCGTCACCCCGAATGGGCTGACCCGGCGCGAAGAACTGCTGGCGGTCGCCACCAAGCTGTTTGCGGCGCGCGGCTATCACGGCACCCGGATGGACGACGTGGCCGACGTGATCGGCCTGAACAAGGCGACCGTCTACCACTACTACGCCAGCAAGTCGCTGATCCTGTTCGACATCTACCGCCAGGCCGCCGAGGGCACGCTGGCCGCCGTGCACGACGACCCGTCCTGGACGGCGCGCGAGGCCCTCTACCAGTACACCGTCCGCCTGCTCACCGGCATCGCCAGCGATCCGGAACGGGCCGCGGTGTACTTCCAGGAGCAGCCGTACATCACCGAATGGTTCACCAGCGAGCAGGTCGCCGAGGTCCGCGAGAAGGAAGCTCAGGTCTACCACCACGTGCACGGGCTGATCGACCGCGGGATCGCCAACGGCGAGTTCTACCCGTGCGACTCGCACGTGCTGGCGCTGGGCTACATCGGCATGACGCTGGGCAGCTACCGCTGGCTGCGGCCCAGCGGCCGGCGCTCGGCCAAGGAGATCGCCGCCGAGTTCAGCACTGCGCTGCTGCGCGGGCTGATCCGCGACGAAGCCATCCGCACGACGTCTCCGCTGGGTCCTTAAGCGCGCAGGTGCTTATCGAGGAACGCGAGCTGGTCGGCCACGACACGGTCGAAGGCGTCGTCGACGTAGATCGCGAAATGGCCCTCGGGATACAGCCTGACCTCGCCGCGGGGCGCTTTGGCCGCGTGGCGCAGCGTCGCCGCCGCGGGGGCCACTGAATCGGCCTCGCACACGCAGAACAGGATCGGGCAGGTGATCTCGGGCGTCGAGCGGCCCGGGCGATAGCTGAAGACCTGCAACGCGATTCGGGCGGCGACCTCGTTGCGGAAGTCGAGCCCGTCGGGCACCAGCCGCAGGTAGCCCGCATACGCGTCGGGCGTGTTCATCAACGCGACCTCGCCGGGCTTACCGGCCGTCGCGACCATCACCGGCGGCCGGCCCAGCCGGCGGGCGAGCATGTCGCGCACCACCCGCGCGGTGATGCGCGCGGCGATCAACGGGTTGGTGATGGTGCGCGCCGACGCGAGGCCGTCGGTGAAAGGACATTGGGCGACGGCCGCGGCGATGCCCGGCAGCCGGGCCGCGGTGGCGATCACGTGGCCGCCGGCAAAAGAGGTGCCCCACAACGCGATCCGGTCGGGATCGATGCCCGGGATGGTGCGGGCGTAGGCGACGGCCGCGGCCCAGTCGGCGAGCTGCATGCCGACATCGAGGACTTGGCGCGGTCGGCCCTCGCTGTCGCCGAAGTTGCGGTAGTCGAACACCAGGCAGGCGTGGCCGGCGGCGCTGAAACGCTCCGCGTACGCGTCCAGGCGCATGCCGCGCACCGCACCCAGGCCGTGCGCCATCACCAGCAGTGGTGCGGGCCCGTCACCCGCCGGCCGGTAGAGCCAGGCGCTGATCAGGTCGTCGCCGGAGGTGAACCGAAGGTCTTCGCGGGGTGTCATCAGCGATTGATTCTGCCCGGTCGGGCCGCGGCCCGTCGGGCAGGTATGCTGCCCAAAATTTATGGACTACTGTCTAGAAAAGTTGTCCAGGTTTTGCAGGGACGGAGACTCTCATGGCGATCCGCGTCGCGCACGTCGGTACCGGGAATGTCGGAGGGCTGGCCCTCGCCCAACTCATCACCAACCCCCAGTTCGAACTGACCGGGGTGTGCGTCTCGACGCCGGAGAAGGTGGGCAAGGACGCCGGCGAGCTGTGCGGCGTCGGCCTGGACACCGGTGTCGTCACAGGCGTCACGGCGGTCAATGACCTGGACGCGATCATCGCCGCCAAGCCCGACTGCGTCGTCTACTGCGCGATGGGCGACACCCGGCTGCCCGAGGCGATGGCCGACGTCATGCGCATCCTGGCCGCCGGCATCAACGTGGTCGGCTCGTCGCCGGGCCTGCTGCAGTACCCGTGGGGTGTCATGCCCGACAAGTACATCGCCCGCGTGGAAGACGCTGCCAGGCAAGGCAATTCAAGCATATTCATCAGCGGCGTCGACCCAGGTTTCGCGAACGACCTGATCCCGTTCGCGCTCGCCGGCACCTGTCAGCGCATCGAGCAGGTGCGCTGCATGGAGATTCACGACTACGCGTCCTACAACGGGTCCGAGGTCATGGACTACATGGGATTCGCCAAGCCCATGGACGAAATTCCGATGCTGCTGCAGCCCGGAATCCTCAGCATCGCCTGGGGGACCGCGATCCGTCAGCTGGCGGCCGGCCTCGGCATCGAGGTCGACGAGATCACCGAGTCCTACCAGCGCGAGCCCGCACCCGAGGATTTCGACATCGCGGTCGGCCACGTGGCCAAGGGCACGGTTGCGGTGCTGCAGTTCGAGATTCGCGGCATGGTCAAGGGTCACCCCGTCGTCGTCATCGAACACGTCACCCGGTTGCGGCCCGACCTGCGCCCCGACCTGCCCCAGCCCGCCGCCGGTGACGGCTCCTACCGCGTCGAGATCACCGGCGAACCGTCGTATGCGGTCGACATCATTCCGAGCAGCCGCAAGGGCGACCACAACCACGCGGCGATCGCGGGGGCGGCGGGCCGCGTCGTCAACGCCATCCCCGCCGTGATCGCGGCGCCGCCGGGCATTGCGACCACACTCGACTTGCCGCTGGTAACGGGCAAAGACCTATACGCACCAAGCACTTTGGTAACCACTTAAATCGAAAGGAGACCCACGTGGGTCGGGTAGACGGCAAGGTAGCGCTGATCAGTGGAGGCGCCGGCGGGATGGGCGCCGAAGACGCGCGGCTGCTGGTCGAGGAGGGCGCCAAGGTCGTGATCGGCGACATCCTGGACGAGCAGGGCAAGGCGCTGGCCGACGAGATCGGCGACTCCGCGCGCTACGTGCACCTCGACGTCACCCAGCCCGACCAGTGGGACGCCGCCGTCGCCACCGCGGTCGAGGAATTCGGCAGGCTCAACGTCTTGGTCAACAACGCCGGTACCGTCGCGCTCGGCCCGCTGAAGGGCTTCGATCTGGCCAAGTGGCAGAAGGTGATTGACGTCAACCTGACCGGGACGTTCCTGGGCATGCGGGCGTCCGTCGAGCCGATGATCGCCGCCGGGGGTGGCTCGATCATCAACGTGTCGTCCATCGAGGGCCTGCGAGGCGCACCCATGGTGCACCCCTACGTCGCGTCCAAGTGGGGCGTGCGCGGCCTGGCGAAGTCGGCGGCATTGGAGCTGGCCCCGCACAACATCCGGGTGAACTCGGTGCATCCGGGGTTCATCCGCACCCCAATGACCGCCCACCTGCCCGAGGACATGGTGACCATTCCGCTGGGGCGTCCGGGCGAGGTCCGGGAAGTCGCCACGTTCGTGCTTTTCCTGGCCAGCGACGAGTCGTCCTACTCCACCGGCAGCGAGTTCATCATGGACGGCGGCCTGGTCACCGACGTGAATCACAAGGAGTTCTAGGCTCGAGGCCGCCGAAAATAATCGACCGGTCAGCTAATATTGGGAGCATGCCCCGTCCGCCGAACCCAGAGGTACGCGCCCGCCTGCTTGCGGCCGGTCTCGACCTCGTGCACGCACGCGGATTCGCCGCCAGCGGCGTCAAAGACATCACCGACGCGGCCGGTGTGCCGAAAGGCTCTTTTTACGCGTATTTCGCCAGCAAGGAGGCGTTTGCCGCGGCGATTCTCGAACATTACTGGGCCGACATCGAGACGCGGCTCGTGCCGATCCTCAACGCGGACGGGCCGGCGCAGGAGCGAATCACCCGCTTCTTTCATGCGCTCACGGATGAACACGAGGTCGGCGACTTCCTGCTCGGCTGCCTGATCGGCAACCTCTCGCTCGAGCTCGGTGGATCCAGTGAACCCGTGCGCGCCGAGCTGACCCGCATTCTCGATCGCTGGGACACGGCGCTCACCGCATGCGTGCGCGCTGGCCAGCGCGGCTCCGGTGATATCCGGACCGATCGCGATGCGGGGGAGCTCGCCTCCCAGCTGATCGAGTCGTGGGAAGGCGCGGCGCTGCGCGGGAAAGTGACACGTAGTCGCGCGCCGTACGATCGCTTCGAAACGGCCACCGTTCCAGCGCTGCTGCTTTGATGCGTGCCGGCGGGAATGCCGACCTCCGCTCCCCTTGTTAATTAGACGACTGGTCATCTATAGTGGGCCGCACGGCTGTCGGTGACCGCGACAAGGAGGTCGAACGGCATGACATCGAACGAGAATCTGAGTCAGCGCAGATTTGTCCTGAACGACGGCAGCGGCGAGATCCCGGCGATCGGGTTCGGGACTTCGTTGTCCGACAACACCAAGACGCGCGATGCGGTCAAGACCGCGGTCGAGGTCGGGTTCCGCCACCTCGACGCGGCCGAGCGGTACCGCAATGAAGCCGACGTCGGCGCGGCACTGAAGGAGCTGTTCGCCTCCGGAACGGTGCATCGCGAAGAGCTGTTCGTGACCACCAAGCTGTGGAACAACAACCATCGACCGGAACGCGTGAAGCCCGCGCTGCGGGCGAGCCTGAGCAGGCTCGGGCTAGACGCAGTCGACCTGTATCTGGTGCACACCCCGTTCGCGTTCAGGCCCGGTGATGACCAAGATCCCCGCGACATGCACGGGGCCGTCATCTACGACGACGGGGTCACGTTGGAGGAAACCTGGGCGGCAATGGAAGCCCTTGTGGACGAAGGCCTAACCGGCTCGATAGGCCTGTCCGACATCGGCGTCGAAGGAGCCCGACGGATCGTGGAGACTGCCCGCATCAAGCCGGCGGTGGTGGAGGTCGAGTCGCACCCGTACCACCCGCAATGGGAACTCCACCGATTGCGCGAGACCGACGGGATCATCCTCCTGGCGTTCGCCTCGCTGGGACACGCGCTGGAACCGCGGCTGCTCGATGACCCTCTGGTCGTGTCGATCGCGCAGCGTGTTGGAAAGACCCCCGCGCAGGTGCTGCTGGCATGGGGTATCCAGCGCGGCACCGCAGTTCTCACGGGATCCGTCACGCCGTCACGCATCCGCGAGAACTTCGATGTCACAGCGCTTCCCGAGGACGCGATCCACGAGATCAACGAGCGCCTCGAGACCCGGGTCCGGTTCAATTCTGTTGTAGACGCGGGCCAACCGGGATTCGCCGAGGTTCCCACGGGTAGTTGAGGGCCGTCCGATGAGAGCAATGGCAGGTGTCGACATGCCGTCACACCTGCCGACCGTGGTGTCCGCTGCCGACGGCGTCGTTCGGTGTCGCTGGGCCACCGAGACGGGCCGCGATCTGATCGCCTATCACGACGACGAGTGGGGCAGGCCGACGCGCGACGAGGCCGAGCTGTTCGAGGCGCTGGTGCTGACCTATTTCGAGAACGGCCTGTCCTGGGTGACCGTCTTCGACAGACGGGACAACCTGCGCGCGGCGTTTCACGGATTCGACCCGGCCACCGTGGCCGCGATGACCGACGACGACGTCGAGCGAATGATGGCCGATAGCTCCATCATTCGCAATCGGCGAAAGATCGAGGCGACGCTGCACAACGCCCGGGCCTTGGCGGAATGCTCGCTGGCGCGACTGGCCTGGAAACACCAACCCCGCCACCACCATCGATTGCGCAGCTGGGCCGACGGGCGGATGACCAGCCCGGAGTCGGACCAGCTTGCCCGCGCGTTGCGGGAGGCGGGATTTCGTCATGTCGGCCCCGTCGTCGCCCACTCGTTCATGCAGACCGTAGGAATCGAAAACGGCCATTTCGAAGGGTGTTTCCGCGCGGTGCCGCCCCCGTGCGGCTGACGCCGCACAACATGCGGCCGGTGTGAGCGAGACGCGCCGACGATGCTATAACCGCGATCATGCTGCGCAGCCTGGCGAGCCTGGTCGGATCGAATCACGTCGTCACCGATCCCGACGTGCTGGCGGCGCGCAGCGTCGACCACACCGGCCGCTACCGAGGCAAGGCGAGCGCGCTGGTGCGGCCGGGCACCGCCGAGCAGGTCGCCGAGGTGCTGCGGGTGTGCCGGGACGCCGGTACGCACGTGACGGTGCAGGGCGGCCGGACCTCACTGGTAGCCGGCACCGTTCCCGAGCACGACGACGTGTTGTTGTCCACCGAGCGGTTGCACGCCGTCGGTGACGTCGACACCGTCGAACGCCGCATCGAGGCCGGCGCAGGCGCCACCCTGGCCGCGGTGCAGCGGGCCGCGGGCGCGGCCGGTTTGGTGTTCGGCGTGGACCTGGCGGCCCGCGACACCGCGACCGTCGGCGGCATGGCGTCGACGAACGCCGGCGGGCTGCGCACGGTCCGCTACGGCAACATGGGCGAGCAGGTGGTCGGCGTGCAGGTGGCCCTGCCCGACGGCACGCTGCTGCACCGGCACAGCCGGGTGCGCCGGGACAACACCGGTTACGACCTGCCGGCGCTGTTCGTGGGTGCCGAGGGCACGCTGGGCGTCATCACCGGGCTGGACCTGCGGCTGCACGCCATCCCGTCGCACCGGGTGACGGCGATCTGCGGGTTCGCCGACCTCGACGCGCTGGTGGCCGCCGGGCGCACCTTCCGCGACGTGGACGGCATCGCCGCCCTCGAGCTGATCGACGGCCGGGCCGCCGCGTTGACCGAGGAGCATCGCGGCGTCGGTTCACCGGTCGCCGGCCAGTGGCTGCTGCTGGTGGAACTGGCCGCCGATCATGACCAGACCGGACGGCTGGCCGAGCTGCTCGACGACGTACCGATGCGCGCCGAACCCGCAGTCGGCGTGGATCTCGTTGCGCAGCAACGGTTGTGGCAGGTCCGCGAATCACTCGCCGAGGTGCTCGGCGTGTACGGACCCCCGCTGAAGTTCGATGTCTCGCTGCCGCTGTCGGCGATCAGCGAATTCGAAAGGCACGCGGTCGATTTGGTTCACACGCATGCCCCCGATGCGCTGCCGGTGCTGTTCGGCCACATCGGCGAGGGCAACCTGCATCTGAACGTGTTGCGCTGCCCGGCCGACCGGGAGCGGGCGCTGTACGAGCCGATGATGGACCTCATCGCGCGATCGGGCGGCAACGTCAGCTCCGAACACGGCGTCGGCAGCCGCAAGCGGCCCTACCTCGCCATGTCCCGCGGCCCCGCCGACATCGCCGCGATGCGCACGGTCAAGGCCGCGCTGGACCCGACCGGCTATCTCAACGCCGCGGTGTTGTTCGACTAGCTGCCCTTGATCCCCACCGCGTGGCGCAGCTGCGCCAAAAATTGATCGGCGTCATCGCTGCGCACGATGTAGTGCGAGATCGCAATCCGGATGACCGTCGCCGCCTTCACCGCCGCGTTGGGTCCGGGCAGGTGGCGCTGCAGACCCTCGCGCATCTGCGGGATGACCCAGGAGAACTGGGCGATGGTGTGCTCGGGCTCGACGTCGACCATGCGCACCCCGGAGTACGAATGCTGGTACTCGACGATGAACCGCAGCACGGCGTCGAGCTTGTCCACGCCCTTCAGGCCCGCGGTGGCCTTCACCAGGCCGCTTTCGAAGATCTGGCGCTCGTAGCTCGAAAACGCCGACAGCAACTCCTCTTTGGAGGCGAACCAGCGGTACAGCGTCGGGCGGGAGACGCCCGCCTGGGTGGCGACGTCGGACAGGCTGAGCTTGGTCTTGCCGTTGCGGCCGAGCACCTCGGCGGTGGCCGCCAGGATGCGCTGACGCGTCGAGGTGTCTGTGTCGGCGATCGTCGTCGCCCGGGCCGGCTGGCTCATGAGTCAAACTTTTCGCGGTGTCGCCGAGGTGTCATGGTCATTCGCTCCCACGTTAGGCCCGAGGCGGGCGCCGGCGCACCAGCACCGACTGCTGGATGGCGCCGACCGCGCCCTGCTCGTCGAACAACGTGCCGATGGTCGTCCCGATGCCGTCCGGCCCGTAGCTGGTCTCCGCCCGAATGCCGATCCAGTCGCCGTCGGGAACACGAAATACATGCACGGCCAGATCGGTGTTGAGGAACGTCCATTTGGTGATGTCGAGCTTGCTGCCGATGCCGTTGGCGCAGTCGGCCACCGCGAACAGCCGTTCCAGCTGTGTCATGGATTCGCCGTTGACCAGGTCGACCGTCGGATTGATCCAGGATTCGCCGGGGCCCTTGCTGAGCGGCTCGGTCAGCCACAGCCACTGAAGGCTGTGGACGTAATTGCGGTCCCAGTCCCGCGCCTTGAGGTTGCGGTCATAGGCCTCGGCCCTGGGCCGGGGCAGTGGCGCCGCGGCGTGCGCCAGGGGCTCGGTGTCCTGATGCTGCAACCGCCATCCGCTGGCGCGCGCGACCGGCCGCGGTGTGCCGTCCGGGCCGGGGGCCAGCATCTCGGCGCTGAGCAGTTCGATCTGCTTGCCGGGGCGTTGCACCTCCGCGCGTACCCACAGCTCGCCCTCGGCCGGCACCCCGCCCAACAGGTCGATGACGACCCGGGACAGGCGCGTGTCGTCGCGCTGTTCGCACCGCTCCAGCGCCCGGACCAGCAGCGCGGATACCGGCCCGCCGTGCTGGATGGCCGCCGACCAGGTGCCGCGCGCCAGATCGGTCGCCCGGAACTTCTCGCCTAGCGCGGCGGCGTCGTCGCCGGCCGGGTCGATCAGCTCGTAATAGGCGTCGGTCATCGTCAACCTCTCGGGTCAGGGCAAGCCGGCGCCGGGAGTGGTCACCGTGACGGCATCCAGCCGGGAAAGCCGGGTGCCGGCCAGGCGCTGAGGATAGGCCTCTGTGCTCGACAACAGGAACAGCGTGCGGCGCTGCGGACCGCCGAGGGCACACGCGATCGCGACCCGGTCGCCCATGTCGATGCGGTCGGTCACGGTGCCGTCCGCCAGGATCCGCTCGAACTGATTGGCCAGCGTCATCGCCGCCCATACCCCACCCTCGGCGTCCAGCGCGATGCCATCCGGCGGGCCGTCCAGGCCGTCGGCGAAAACCCGGCGGTCGGACAGTGCGCCGTCGTCGGCGATGGAAAACGCGGTGAGCCGGCGGCCCGTCGATTCGGCGACGATCAGCGTCGTGCGATCCGGTGTGATCGCCATGCCGTTGGGGAAGTCGAGGTCTTCGGCCACCACGGTCGCACTGTCGTCGGGGTCCAGGCGGATGACGACCCCGCCGTGCAGCGCCTGGCAGCCGATGTAGGCACGGCCCGCGTCGTCGACGACCATGTCGCCGAGGCTGGCCGGCGCCAGGTCGGCGAGATCGGCAATGGTGACCACGGTTTCGCCGTCATAGCGCAGCACCTGCCGGTCCTCGGTCGAGGCGATCAGCAGCGACCCGTCGGGCCGAAAGCCCAGACCCGACGGGCAGTGACCGGGCAGCGGCAATGTGGTCAGCGAGCCACCCATGGTCGCGGTGTGGACGGCCTCGCCCAGCATGTCGGAGAACCACAGCAGGCCCTCGAACCAGCGCGGGCCTTCGCCGAAGCAGAATCCGTTGGCCAGCGGCTCGGGAATCATTCGTCCCCGCCTTCGGCAAACCGGTCCGCTTTACAAAACACCGAAAAAGTGTCATGCACCGCGGGTACCGGTGTCAATCTGCGGATCGGGCGAGCTCCCGCGCCACGGCCTCGTGGTAGGCGTCGATCTTGGCCGGATTGGCCTGGACGAAGAGCTGGTCGGGCAGCGGGGCGTGTTTGTACGCCTCGATCGTCATGGTCCGGGAGAACAGCGTGATGTCCTGCCCGGGCCTGGTGAAGTGGTACGCGACCGTGATGCGGCCCTCCATCCCGCCGTTACCCTCGCGGTCATGGCCCAGCCCGCCGATCGAGGTGAACACGAACAGCGTCGGGCGCACCGCGGCGGCCAACTGCCAGCTGAAGAAGCGGTCGCCGTCGGGACCTGCTTCCTCCCAGGTGTCGCCGACCTTCAGCGGCAGCTCCGGCAACTTGCCGATGTGCGCGCTGCCGGGGTAGGTCTTCGTCCAATTCTGCGGGTTGGTGACGAAGTCGTAGACGGTCTCGGCGGACTGCGTGAACGCGGTCTCCGACGTGGTGGTCACGATGCCCAATAGTGTTGCCTCCCTACGTGTTTCGCCGTCCTGTCGAACGGCGGGGCTGCCGTCTCGTTAGACAAGCTTTACAAATCCTACTCAAAGTGTCACGCTGAGCGCTGAGCCGCGAGCGCGAGAGGAACAGTGGGTTGACGAAGGCGTCTGAGGAATCCGAGCAGACCGAATGGACCGTGCAGGGCCTGCTGGATCTATTCGACGTGCAGGCCGACGGGGACGACCGGTTCACCGGCGACACCGGCATCGCGGCGGGCGATGAACGCCAGGTGGTGGAGGGCACCCAGGTGCTCGCCCAGGCGATCGTCGCGGCGGCGAAGCGGTTCCCGGACAAGTCGGTGCGCTCGGCGCACGCGGTCTTCTCCCGCGCCGTGGTCGTCGGGCCGCCGATCGAACTGGTCCTCGACGTCGTGTCCGAAGGCCGGTCCACCGCCACGGCCGTGGTCGCCGTGCACCAGAACGGCCGGCGCTGCCTGAGCATCACGGTGCTGGCCGACGTCCCGACCGACGATGTCATCCGGCACCACCTGCCGCGCCCCGACGTCGCCGCCCCGGCGGACGCCCACCACTCGCCGATGCCGATGGTCGGGCGCGAACTGCGCCTCGTCGACGTAGTCGACGTCAACAGCCCCGACGAGGTCGGCCCGCCGGAGCTCTACGCGTGGCTGCATTACGACCCGATCCCGACCCGCGACGAGTTGGCCAAGGCGCTGCTCGCATACTTCACCGGCCATCTGGGCATCTCCACCACGATGCGCGCGCACGAGGGTATTGGAACCGCCCAGGCGCACCTGACCGTGTCGACCGCACCGATGAGCATCTCCGTGGCGTTCCACGAACCGGTGGACTGGACCGGGTGGCTGCTCTACACGCACGAGAGCACCCAGGTCGGCGCGGGCATGTCGTACGTGCGCGGCACCGTGCACTCCGAAGAGGGTGAGCTGCTGGCCTCGTTCGCGCAGGAGGCGCTGATCCGTCCGCTGCGCACCAGCGACACGGCGATCGACTCGCGCGCGCGGTTCTAACGGCCATGCGGTTCACCATCACCCACCCGATGCACAGTCATCCGTACAACCCGGAGCTGGTGAGCGGGGACGGTATCGGCAAGGTGGCCGCGGCGACCGAGGCGGCCGGGATCCACGGTTTCGGCTTCACCGACCACCCGGCGCCCTCACAGCGATGGCTGGCCGCCGGCGGACACGACGCGTTAGACCCGTTTGTTGCTTTGGGTTTCGCGGCGGCCACGACGTCCAGGCTGCGGCTGATCCCCAACATCGTGGTGCTGCCGTACCGAAACCCGTTCGTGGTGGCCAAATCCGGCGCCACCCTGGACCTGCTCTCCGGTGGGCGCTTCACGCTGGCGGTGGGGGTGGGCTACCTCAAGCGTGAGTTCGCGGCACTCGGGGTGAGCTTCGACGAGCGTGCCGAGCTGTTCGAGGAATCCCTTCAGGTGATCCGGGCCATCTGGACGGGCGACGATATCTCCTTTGAGGGCAAGCATTTCAGCGCGCGTGGCATCACCGCCCATCCTCGGCCGGTGAGCGATCCGCATCCGCCGATCTGGATCGGCGGCAATACGTCGTCATCGCGGCAGCGGGTGGCCCTGTACGGCGACGGCTGGTGCCCGTTCCCCGCGCCGCCGCAGCTGGCCCAGACGGCCGGCACCGCCGTCATCGACTCCGTGCAGAAGCTTGCCGACGGCATCGACGATCTGCGGCGAAGGTGCGATGCGGCGCAACGGGATTGGTCGGGAATCGACATCACCTTCACCAACTTCGAGGGCGGTAGCCCCGCGAGCGACGATTTCAACGCCGACGCCTACCTCGAGGGCCTGGACAAGCTGGCGAAGCTGGGCGTGACGTGGGTCAGCATCCACCTGCCCGGTGACAGCATGACGCACGCGCTCGAGACTCTCGACCGGTTCCGCACCCAGGTCGTCGACGCGGCCTAGTCGGATCGAAGACGTCACATGGACTTCTCCCGCGTTGTGCTCTCGCCCGAGGATCAGGACTTCTTTGACCGGACCCGGGCTTTCATTGCGAAACACGTCACCGACGAGGTGCTGCGGCGTGATCGCGAGACCGGCGAAAACTTCAGCGAGCAAGTGCATTTGGCGCTGGGCGAAGAGGGTTACCTGACGTCGGATTACCTGCTGGAGTCCGAAGGCGGATTCAACCCGGTGCGCCGGCGAATCTTCCACCTCGAGATCGGTCGCGCGCATACGCCGTGGTTCCACTGGGGCACCACGGCGGTCGTCGCGCGGTTGGTGAAGCAATTCGGAGCGGCCGAACTCGCCGACGCGATCCTGCCGGGCGTGCTGTCCGGCGAGATCCGGCTTTGCCTGGGCTACACCGAGCCCGAAGGCGGCTCCGACGTGGCGACCTGCAAGACCCGGGCCGTGCGGGACGGATCGGGCTGGATTATCAATGGCTCCAAGATGTTCACCTCGAACGCGCAGAACGCCAGGTACGTCTTCCTGCTGACCAACACCGATCCGCAGGGACGCAAACACAAGAACCTGACCATGTTTCTGGTGCCGCTGGATTCGCCGGGTATCGAGATCCAGGGTATTCGCACGGTGGACGGTGACCGCACCAACATCGTGTATTACAGCGACGTGCGTGTCGATGACCTCTACCGGATCGGTGAGGTCAACGGCGGCTGGACGGTGATGCGTTCCGCCCTTGACGCCGAACACGGCATCACCGACCCGCAAGACCATGGCCTGCAGAACATTTCGATGCTCTCGGAGCACGGCCACCTGATGGCCGAGGCGGCTGATGGAGTCGCGGCGGTCCTGTCGAAGCCCGATGCGGCCGGTCGGCGCCCGATCGACGACGACGCAACGAAACATCGGCTGGGGCGCAGTATGGCTCGCATCGAGGCGGCGATGTCGACTCCCGGAATGTACGGGCGGGTGGCGGTCATTCAGACCATGCGTGACGTCTCCCAGGAATTGATGGACCTGCTGGGGACGGCATCGGCATTGCCCACGGATGCAACGGGTTCCGCCGATAATGGCGCCATCGAGTTCATCTTCCGGCACGGCGTGCCCGCCGGCATCTACGGCGGCACCATGGAGGTGTTCCGCAACATGATCGCCCAGCACGAGCTGGGGCTCGGGCGTCCTAGCTACGGCCGCTGACCGGCAGCTCGGCCGCCATCTCGACGCGGGTGTCGTCGAAGCTCAGGAATCCCCTGATGGGCAGGCTTTCCGGGGGCGGGCCGGGATAGCACCACGCGACGTCGGAGACGACATGGTCGCCCGAGACGAACGTCCAATACGTGGCAAAGCCCTTGTAATTGCAGTAGCTCTCCGTCTCGGAGCGCCGCAACAGGTCGGTACGCACGTGTGCCGGATCGACGTAGAGCCGTGGGGCGAGCGCGGTCTCGAACACGATCACGGTGTCGTCGGTGTCCACCAGTGTGGTGCCGGCGACGCGGACGCGCAGGCGGCGTTGGGTCGGACGGCAATCGACGCGGTGGTAGGGATTGGGCGGGTAGTGCACCAGCCTGCGCCCCTCTTCCAGCCAGGCGTCGACCGCGTCCCAGGGCACCTGGACGAAACCGGGTGCCTCGGGTTCCGGCTCGCTGGGTAGGTCGCCGACCTCGTCGGCCGCGAAGGCGTAGCTCAGCGGCCGGCCGCGCCGGTGCACCATCAGCGCCCGTTCGGTGTCGATCACCACGCGGCCGTCCTTGACGGCCTGCACGCGCCGGGGATGCGGTTCGACGTAGACGACGTCGTCGGGGATTGCGGGCGAGAAGCGCCCCGCGGGATCGCTGCTGAGCGGACCACGCCCGGCCACCAGAGTCATGCGTTCCTCCCGGTTGCTTGCCCTCGCTCTACCCAATCATGTGCGTCGCCGGGATACGTCGGCGCGTTTGATCCGGATGTCTGCCGAGCGCTTTTCCGGTGCGCCGGCATCGGTGGTCACGCGCACCCCGACGGCCCGGCCGGTGTCGGCGTCGACGAACGCCAGCTTGGCGGAACCGTCCTGCAGGTAGGCGTCCCCCCACTGCACCAGCGCCATGAACACCGGCAGGAAGTCCTCCCCGGCCTCGGTCAGCCGGTACTCGTCGCGGGCGCGCTGCCCCGGCTCCCGATAGGGAACGCGCGCGACGATGCCCGCCGCCTCGAGCTGCTTGAGCGCCCGCGACACCGCCGGGGCCGACGTCGCGATGCGTTCCACGAAATCCTCGAACCGCTTTGTGCCGAAGAACAATTCGCGGACCACCTGGAAGGCGGTCTTGGTGCTCAGCACTTCGAGCACCTTCGACATCGAACAGCCGTCGCCGATCGACCACTGCCGGCGGTCCTGCAACCGGTTCTCGAACTCCATCACGATCCCCTTTGGCTAACGCTTGCGTTATCCAGCATATCGTGCTTGTATCTTACTAACGACATCGTTAGTCAGCTAGGGAGTCAGAAAATGTCATCGGATCAGCTGTTTCTCATCACCGGGGCGACCGGCAACACCGGTGCGCCCACCGTCGAGATGCTGCTCGCCGCCGGGCACCGGGTGCGCGCGTTCGTGCACCGCAGCGACCAGCGCTCCGAGGCGCTGGCCGGGCTGGGCGCCGAGATCGTCGAGGGCGACCTGCTCGACTTCCACGCGGTCAGCTCCGCGATGACCGGCGTCAGCGCTGCCTACTTCTGCTACCCGATCGCCCCGGGCGGCCTGCTGCCCGCCACCGCCATCTTCGCCCAGGCCGCCAGCGAGGCCGGCGTACGGGCGGTGGTCAACATGTCCCAGATATCCGCGCGACGCGAGGCGAAAAGCCATGCCGCGCAGCAGCACTGGATCGCCGAGCGGCTGCTGGACCGGTTTGCGTTCGGCACCACGCATCTGCGGCCGACGTTCTTCGCCGAGTGGCTCAAATGGCAATGGGCGCGCAACGGCGAGGGGGGCGTGCTACGGCTGCCGTTCGGCAATGGGCGCCACGCTCCCGTCGCCGGGCGCGACCAGGCCGGCGTCATCGCCGCCATCCTGCAGAACCCGGCCCCGCACGATCGGCAGATCTATCCGCTGGTGGGCGCCGACGAACTCGACCACCACCGCATCGCCGAGCAGATGTCGGATGCCCTCGGCATCGCGGTCCGCTACGAGCCGATCGGCATTCCCACCTTCGCCGCGGCGCTGAGCGCGCAGGGCTGGCCGGACTTCTTCGTCCAGCACATCAGCAGCGTCGCGCAGGACTACCGGGACGGCGTCTTCGCGGGTGAGAACAACCTGGTCGAGGTGATCAGCGGGCACAAACCCATGACCGTCGGCGACTACGTCGACGCCAACCGCGCCGCCTTCGACCACGACGGCAACTTCGCGGTGCGCGAGGCGCGCGTGGCGAGCTGAGGCCACCCCGCCAATCGGGGGGATGCGTGCGCCCGGGCGCGCCGACAGGGTAGGAACTTACCCATGGCGGGACCGGTAGCAGGCGTCAAAGTCGTCGAACTCGGGGTCTGGGTGGCCGGGCCGGCCGCCGGCGGCATCCTGGCGGACTGGGGCGCCGACGTGATCAAGATCGAACCGCCCACCGGTGATCCGGCGCGCATGTTCGGCCGGATGCTGGGCTGCGATCTGGGCCTCAACCCGCCGTTCGAAATGGACAACCGCTCCAAGCGCAGCGTCGTACTGGACCTGGGGACCGACGCGGGCCGGGGCACCGCGTTCGAATTGCTCGCCGACGCGGACGTTTTCCTGACCAATGTGCGCCCCGGCGCACTGCAACGCCTCGGCCTGGACTTCGAGTCGGTGTCGGCCGCCAACCCGCGGCTGGTCTACGGGCTCATCACCGGATACGGCGAAGACGGGCCCGACGCCGACCGCGCCGCCTTCGACGTCGCCGCGTTCTGGTCCCGGGCCGGGGTGGCCCACCTGCTCACCCGGCCCGGCGACACGCCACCGTTTCAGCGCGGCGGCATGGGCGACCACTCCGCCGGGATGACCATGGCCGCTGCCGTGTGCGCGGCCCTGCTCGCGCGGGAACGCACCGGGACGGGCCAGCTGGTGACCACCTCGCTCTACCGGCAGGGCGCCTACACCGTGAGCTTCGACCTCAACACCTATCTGATGAGCGGGCAGCCGATCGCGATCGGCCAGCGCGAAACGATGGGCAACCCGTGCATGAACAACTACGCCGCCGCCGACGAGCGGCGGTTCTGGATCGTCGGCCTGGAGCCCGAGCGGCACTGGCCGGCGCTGTGCCGCGCGGTGGGCCGGCCCGAGTGGCGCGACGACCCCCGGTTCGCCGACGCCCGCGCCCGCGCCGTCAACTCGACCGTGCTGATCGCCGCGCTGGACGAAATCTTCGCGACGCGGCCGCTCGACGAGTGGGCGCAGGTCTTCGCCGGCGAACCGGATTTCTTCTGGTCACCGATCAACACCCTGGAGGACGTCGTCGCCGACGAACAGTTCCACGCCGCGGGCGGCATCGTCGACGTCCCCGACGGCGACGCCGCCGTGCCGATGGTGGCCACACCCGCGGATTTTCATGGGACACCGTGGGCACCGCGTTCTGCGGCACCGGAACTCGGGCAGCACACCGAGGAAGTGCTGGCCGACCTCGAGGCGCGCCGCGGGTCCTGACGCGCCGCCGGACCTTTACAAATTTCGCCAGAAGTGTCACGCTGTCCGATGAGCCGCATCGCCCGACGCGTGACACGGCTCCAGCCTTTGAGAAAGCCCATGACAAGCGCTTGAGACCCGCCTGCCGACCGGCGGCGGGTGGTGGTGAGGAATGGATCGATGGTCGCTCCGACGTTCGACATCAGCAAGAGCAGCGCCGCGAAGGCAACCCGCGCGAACGGCGAGGGTCTGCGTTACCGGCTCGACGTCGTCGCGGCCAACGCCGTCGATGTCGTGCAATCGGCCGGCGGCTGGCTCTACGACCGGGCCATGGCCGGTTGGGAAGTGACCGTGCTGCTCCCGCGGGGCTGCGACAGCCGGCCGCTGCGGATCCTGGGGGTGCGGGCGGCGGACCTCGAGCCGGAGCTCGCCGGGCTGGGGACGGGCTCGAGCAGCCTGGCCGTCAGCGCCGAAGTGTTCACCGCCGACGCCCGGGTGCGCGACGCGGTGCTCGAGTCACTGGACAACCCGCTGATCGAGGTCGCGTTGTGGGGTGAGGGATGGCCCCTGGGCGTGAACCGCGCAACGACCCGGGCACAGCACCTACTCAGCGGCGCGGCGCGCATGTTCAAGGGCTATGCGCTTGCGGCGGTGGGCATTCCGGGTGCGACGGTCGACGCCACCGAGACGCTGCTGTGCGACGTGGTCTCGGGGGCCGACTCAGAGCTGATCCGGCTCGACTAGACCATGAAGAGATACTTCGGCCACACACTGCTCTACTTGCACGAGACGATCTCGCTGGGATCCGGGCGAAGCGACCGCTTCACCGAAATCTTCACCGACACCTATCAACCGATGATGGAGCAACTCGGCGCCCGGCTGTTCGCGATCTGGGAATCCACACCGTACAACGGTCACTGGCCACAGGTGACGGTCATCTGGGAGATCGACGGCTTCGCCGATTACGCCAGGATCGGCGCCGCGCAGGCCCGCGGCGGCAGCCACGAGGCCGCGTGCGGCAAATGGTCGGCCTTCCTCGCCGACATCGGCGCCGCGGGGGAGGGCCGCATCATGTACCCCGGCCCCAGCAACAAGACGATCACCCAGCTTCGCGACGCGAATTTCTCAGCGCCGCTGGTGATTCAAGAGATCATGCGGACCAAGCCGGGGCGCCAGGACGACTATATCCGCGAACTGGAGCGGCTTTACGTTCCGTGGTCGGAACGCACCGGTAAGCGCTGGCTTGGTTCGTTCACCACGACCTTCCGCTACAACGAAGTCATCCACTACTGGGCGCTGGACGGCGGCTGGGACTGCTTCGCCGAACACTATCCGTCCTGGAAAGAGAGCCCACCGGCCGAGATCGTCACCTGGATGAGCGTGGCTCCCGCGCTGCGTGACGGCTGGGAGGACTCCATTCTGCAAGCCCTCCCGCCGTCGCCACTGCAATGACGGAGCTACCAACCACCTTGAACGTGAACAACTTTCACTACGATCCCTTCGACGCGGCGGTGATGGCGAACCCGTTGCCGTACTACCGGATCCTGCGTGACCACCACCCGGTGTACTACATGCCGCAGTGGGACACCTTCGCGCTGTCGCGCTTCGACGACATCTGGACGGTGCTGGAGGTCAACAACGGCACGTTCGTCGCCTCGGAAGGCACGCTGCCACCGGCTTCGGTTCTCGCGCAACACAACAGCGGCCCGGTCGACGATCCGCCGCTGCACCCGCTGCCGTTTCACGCCATGTTCGACGCGGACCTGTACGGCGAGATCCGGCGCACCCACTCCCGCCCGTTTCGGCCACGGTCGGTCACGGACCTGGAGGGCCGGATCCGCACGCTGGCCAACGAACGCCTCGACGCCCTGCTCCCGGGCGGCTCGTTTGACCTGACCCAGGACTACGGCGGCATCGTGGTGGCCGCGATCGTCTGCGAATTGTGTGGTATTCCGACCGATCTCGCGCCCGAGGTCCTCGCCGCGGTCAACGCCGGCAGCCTCGCCCAACCCGGCGAAGGCGTGGACACCGGCCAAGCGCGACCCAACTACTTCGAATATCTGCTGCCCGCGGTCGCGCGCCGCCGCGCCGATCCGTCCGGGGGACCGCTCGACGTGGTCGATGGCCTGCTCGGCTATCACCTGCCCGATGGCAGCGCGCTCGACGACATGGAAGTCGCGACCCAGATGCTGTGCATCTTCATCGGGGGCACCGAGACGGTGCCCAAAATCGTCGCGCACGGACTCTGGGAGCTCACTCGGCGGCCCGACCAACTGGCCGCCGTGCGCGCCGATCTGGACAACAACGTGCTCGTCGCGCGCGACGAGATGATCCGATTCTGCGCGCCGGCACAGTGGTTCGCCCGAACGGTGCGCAAGCCCTTCGAGATTCACGGCCAGACCCTGAATCCGGGCCAGCGTGTCATCACCCTGCTCGCATCGGCCAACCGCGACGACCGGGAATACCCCTGGCCCGACGAATTCATCTGGGACAGGCCCATCCGCCGCTCGCTGGCGTTCGGGCGCGGCCAGCACTTCTGCATCGGATACCACCTGGCGCGGCTGGAAGTGGCTGTGCTGCTGGCCGAATGGCTGCGCCGCGTACCCGACTACCAGATCCAGGACGACGCCGCCACCCGGCTGCCGTCCAGCTTCCAATGGGGCTGGAACAACATTCCGGTGGAGGTCTGACGTGTGGTCGCACCGGATCGTCGCCCCGTACCTGTTCGAGCGCACCACGATCGACGACAAGACGCCCGAGTGCCTGGCCGACGGTCAGGTGCTGCTGCGGTTTTCGGCCGCCGGCGTCTGTGGCAGCGATCTGCCGGCCTTTCGCGGAGCCAGGGGACGGATCCCCGGTGACGACGGCCGAAGCGGCCCCGAGAAAGACGGCTTCCCCATCCACGAGGTCGCCGGCGAGGTGATCGCCAGCCGGCACCCGGCGCACCGCCCCGGCGATCACGTGGTCGGCTGGGCATCCGGATTCGACGGCATGATGGAACGCGTCGTCAGCGACGGTGACGGGCTGGCGGCGTACGATCCGGCGCTGACCCCGGCCCAGGCGGTCGGGCTGCAACCGCTTGCGTGCGTCCTCTACGCGTGCGAGCAGCTCGGCGACCTGGCCGGCAGGCACGTCGCTATCATCGGCCAGGGATCGATCGGCCTGTTGTTCTCCTACGTCGCCAAGGCGGCGGGCGCCCGGCGGGTCACCGGGGTCGACCCGATCGATCGCCACGATCTGGCAAGGGCTTTCGGGGTCGACGACCCGGTGCGCGCCACCAGCGACCGCTGGGCGAGTCAGCTCGCACCAACCGACCGCGCGGACGTCGTCGTCGAGGCCGTTGGCCACCAGGTCGCCACCCTGAATCACGCCATCGACGCCGCGGCCCCCGGCGGCACCGTGTTCTACTTCGGCGTCGCCGACGACGAAATGTATCCGATCAGCATGCGGGTGATGCTGCGCAACAACCTGACCCTGAAATCCGGTGTGACGCTGGACCGCCGGCGGATGCTGGAGCTCGCCGGCAAGTTCGCCGCCGAGCACCCCTGGCTGCTCGGTGCCTACCTCACCCACACGTTCGGCATCGACGGGGTGCAGGACGCCTTCGACCTGGCCTGCCGGCCGGTCCCCGAACGCATCAAGATCGCGATCGCCGAATGAGTCGACCATGACTTCGCCGAGCAACCTGCAGCTGGCGCTGAGCCGCAAGACCCCCATCTTTGGCGGCTGGGTCACCGGACCGACAGCGCTGGGACCCGAGGAATTCGCCCGCGCCGGTTACGATTACGTGGGCTTCGACGCGCAGCACGGCTATCTCGACGACGCCGATATCGCCAGCATCTTGCGCCGCACCGAGCACATTCCCGTCGGCACGGTGGTGCGTTTGCCCAACGCCGACGCGGCGCCGATCGGTCGGGTGCTGGACGCCGGCGCCGACGCCGTCGTCATCGCGATGATCGAGTCGGCGGACCAGGCCGCCGCCGCGGTGGCCGCCACCCGCTACCCACCGCGCGGCCTGCGCAGCTTCGGCCCGCTGCGCGCCAGCCTGGGCCACGACCCCGCCGCACACGAAGCGCGGGTCGGCGTGTTCGCGATGATCGAGACCGCGGCCGCGCTGGCCGGCATCCACGAGATCTGCGCCGTCGACGGGCTTACCGGAATCTACGTCGGCCCGGCCGATCTCGCCATTTCACTGGGCGCCGGCGTCGTCGGCGCCACCCGGCATCCCGACGTACTTGACGCGATCGTGCGCATCCATCGAGCGGCGTCGGACGCGGGCCTGGTCACCGGCATCCACGCCGGGGACGGCAAGACGGGACATGCCATGGCGCAGCTGGGGTTCGGCATGATCACCCTGGCCGCGGAGTCACAGGCGCTGCGACGCGGCGCCGCGGGGCACCTGCGTGAGGCGACGCAATGACGGACGACGCTCGCGACGACGAGGCGGCGATCCGCGAACTGCTCGCCGATTATGCCCTGGCGCTTGACGTCGGCGACGTCGACGACTGCGTGCAGCTGTTCGCCCCCGATGGCGAATTCCTGGTCTACGGCAAGACCTTTGCCGGCCATGACGCAATCGCGGGCATGTTCCGCGCCGCGGCCCGCGGCCTGCACCTGAATGGCAGCGCGCGGATCAAGGTCGTGGGGGAGTGGGCCAGCGCCAGATCGCAAGTGCTGTTCGTTCGTGCGGGCGACCTGCAACTGCGGCCCGGGATCTACGACGACGAGCTGACCCGCACCACCGGGCAGTGGCGCTTCGCGCGGCGCCGTTGCCGCTTTGTCACCAGCGCCGGCTTGGCCAACAGCCCCGAGGCGAGTCCAGCATGAACCAACGCGTAGCACTGGTGACCGGCGCCGCCGGCGGACAGGGCTGGGCCATCGCCAACCGCCTGCGCGACAAGGGCTTTGCGGTGGCCGCGTGCGACCGGCGAATCGACGAACTCCGCGCCGCGGTCGGCGAAGCGGGCGACGACGGTGTGATCGCCATCGAACTCGACGTCACCTCGCCGGAGCAGTGGGACTCCGTGGTCGTGCAGGTCGTCGGGCGCTTCGGGTCGCTGAGTACGCTGGTCAACTGCGCGGGTGCGCTGCATCGGGCGTCGCTGACCGAGGAGACGGCCGAAGGCTTCGAAACCGCCTGGCGGGTCAACTGTCTTGGCCCGTTCCTCGGGATGCGCGCGGCGCTCGAACAACTACAGAAGGCGTCGAGCGCGTCCATCGTCAACATCTGCAGCACCGGCGCGATCCGGCCCTTCCCGCAGCACAGCGCCTACGGGTCGTCCAAGTGGGCGCTGCGCGGACTGACCCAGACCGTCGCCGCCGAACTAGCGCCCTCCGGTATCCGCGTCAACGCTGTCTTCCCCGGACCGATCGCCACATCGATGCTCGACGAGGTGACCCAGACGCGGTTGGCCGAGGCGTCGATGTACGGGCGGATCGGCGAGCCCGGTGAAGTCGCCGACGCCGTGGCCTTTTTGGTCTCCGACGAGGCGTCGTTCATCACCGGCTCCGAACTCATCATCGACGGTGGGCAATGCCTGCAGATCCGATGAGCGACATCTCGGTCGGCATCATCGGTGCCGGGCCCGGTGGCCTCGCGCTGGGAATCATGCTGTCACGGGCCGGCTTTGACAGGTTCACCATCTTCGACCGGGAGGACGGCGTCGGGGGCACCTGGCGAATCAACACCTATCCAGGGCTGGCGTGCGACGTCAAATCGCACCTGTACTCCTATTCGTTCGACCTGAACGCCGACTGGTCGCGGCTGTGGTCGGGGCAGCCCGAGATCCTGGACTACTTCCAGCGCTGCGCCGACAAGTACGGTCTGCGTCCGCATTTGCGGCTGCGCACCGAAATCAAAGCGGCACAATGGGATCCGGACAGCCAGCTGTGGTGCCTAACCACCGCGTCCGGCGAGCGGCACCGCTTCAACGTCGTCGTATCGGCGGTCGGGCTGTTCACCCGGCCGCTGCTTCCCGATCTCACCGAAGAAGAGCCGTTCACCGGGACGGTGATGCACTCGTCACGATGGGACCACTCGATACCTCTGCAAGGCAAGCGGATCGCCGTGCTGGGCACCGGTTCGACGGCCTCCCAGCTGATCCCCGAACTGGCGAAGGTCGCCGGCAAGGTCTATTCGGTGCAACGGTCGCCGACCTGGATCCTGCCGAAGCCGGACCGGCACTACACGCAGCGCGAACGCTGGCTGTTCGCGCACCTCCCGTTCGCCAAGAAGCTCTACCGGGCCCGGCTGTGGCTACGCAGCGAATCCAACATCGCGGTAATCGAACACGGCAGCGATGAAACCGAGCAATTCAAGGCCGTCGCGCTCGGATTGCTCGAGAAGGCGGTCGACGACCAGGAATTGCGTCGCAAGCTCACTCCGGAGCACCCGATGGGCTGCAAGCGGCTGGTGTTCTCCTCCGACTACCTGCCCGCGCTGACCCGGCCCAACGTCGAGGTGGTGACCAGCCCGGCGCGCGCCCTGCGGAGCAGATCCCTGGTGACCGCCGACGGCACCGAACGCGAGGTGGACCTGGTGGTCTGCGCCACTGGTTACGCCGCGGCCGACTATCTCGCGGAACTGGACGTTTCCGGGGAAGGGGGAATGACCCTGCGGGAGGTATGGCAAGACGGGGCGCACGCCTACCTCGGCATGGCCGTGCCGGGATTTCCGAACTTCTTCATGCTGTACGGACCCAACACCAATGTCGGCTCCAACAGCGTCATTTTCATCCTCGAGGCCCAGGCGCGCTACATCGTGCGGGCGCTGAAATACCTGCGGCGCAGGGGCAGGCGCTACGTCGCGGTGCGGCCCGCCGCGCTGGCCGACTTCGTGGCCAAGATCGATCGATGGATGGTTGGTACCGTCTGGACCACCCAGTGCAGCAACTACTTCCGCGCCCCCAACGGGCGCGTGGTCACTCAGTGGCCGCGCAGCGCTCGCGCCTTCTGGAGCATGACGCGCAGGTTCACCCCCGCCGACTTCAGTTTCACCGCGCCCGTCACGCCGGCGTCGCACGACGCGGTCGCCGCGCCGGAGCGGGGCGTGCGGTGACCGGGCTGGACGGCGCCGATCGTTTGCATCCCGCGCTGCGTGAGGTCGCGACGACACGCACCGACTTCTCCGTGGCCGCAATCCAACTCACCCGGGAGCCGTTCAACGAACGCCGCCGGCTGACCGCCGAGCAGACCGATGCGCACGGGGTCCGGATCGTCGAGGCCAGTGTGCCGGCGGAATCCGGCGACGTGGGGGTGCGCATCTATCGCGGTGGGCCCGCGGGCCCGGCGCCGGCGGTGGTGTTCTGCCACGCGGGCGGTTTCGCGCTGGGCAACCTCGACACCGATCACGTGCAGTGCGTGGAGCTTGCGCGCCGCGCCCGCTGCACTGTGGTTTCGGTCGACTACCGGCTTGCCCCCGAACACCCGTACCCGGCGGCCCTCGATGACGCGGGCGCCGTGCTGACGTGGGTGGCCGCGAATGCGGTTGAGCTCGAAGTGGATCCGGCGCGGCTGGCGGTCGCGGGCAGCAGCGCCGGCGCCGCCCTGGCCGCGTGCCTGGCGCAGCGGGCCGCTGACGGGGCAGCGCCGCCGGTGGTGTTCCAGCTGCTGCACCAACCGGTACTCGACGATCGGGCCACCGCGTCGAAGGCGGAATTCCGCACCAGCCCGGCGTTCGACGGCGAGGCCGCCGAGCTGATGTGGCGCCACTACCTGGGCCCGGCCGGCGCGTTCGACTCCGCGGTGCCCGCCCGGCGCGGCGAATTCGCCGGACTGCCACCGGCTTTGATCACCTGCGCCGAGATCGACCCGTTTCGCGACGAGGCGGTCGACTACGCGCTGCTGCTACTGCGCTCCGGGGTCTCGGCCGAGCTGCACGTCTTCGCGCGCAGCTGCCACGGTTTCGACTCGCTGCTGCCGGACTGGGCGGGCTCCCAGCGACTGTTCGCGCTGCAGGGCGATGCCCTGGCCGCCGCGTTGCACAACGACTAACCGTCGAATCTGATCAGCTGCCGCACGGCGGTGCCGTCGGCCAGGTTGTCCATCGCCTCGTTGATGCCGTCCAACGGAATCGTCGACGACACCAGCGATTCCACCGGCAACCGGCCCGACTGCCACAGCTCGACGAAACGGGGAATGTCCCGGCTGGGCACCGCCGAGCCGAGGTAGCTGCCGATCAGCGATCGGCCCTCGGCCACAAAACCCAACGGCGACACGCTGATTCGCGCGGTGGGCGGTGGCAGACCCACCGTGATGGTCCGCCCGCCGGGCGCGGTCAACCCGATCGAGGTCTCCAGCGCGGCCGGATGACCGACGGCCTCGACCGCCACCGCGGCCTTCACCCCGGCGTCGGTGGCCTGCTGCGGCGTGTAGGCATCATGGGCGCCCAGGCGGCGGGCGGCCGCCAGCTTCTCCGGCAGCTGGTCGACGGCGACGACGCGGACGTCATCATAGGTCAGCGCGGTGAGCAGCGCCGCCATCCCGACACCCCCGAGTCCGACGACGGCGACCGTCTGGCCGGGCCGCGGATGCCCCACGTTGAGCACCGCGCCACCACCGGTGAGCACCGCGCAGCCCAGCAGCGCGGCGACATCGGGCGGCACGTCGCCGGGCACCGCGACCGCGCTGGCCCGATTGACGACCGTGTGCGTCGCGAAACCCGAGACGCCGAGGTGGTGAAACACCGGGTGCCCGGCCCGGCTGAGCCGAATGTCGCCGCCGAGCAGGGTGCCCGCACCGTTCGCCGCGCTGCCCGGTTCGCACGGCGTCAGGCCGTCGGTCGCGCACGCCGCGCAATGGCCACACCGCGGCAAGAACACCAGCACCACCCGCTGACCCACGGCCAGGTCGTCGACGCCCTCGCCGACCCGCTCGACGATCCCGGCGGCCTCGTGGCCGAGCAACATCGGCAGCGGACGCACCCGGTTCCCGTCGACCACCGACAGGTCGGAGTGGCAGACGCCGGCCGCCTCGACGCGGACCAGGACTTCGCCGCGCCCGGGGGGCGCCAAATCGAGTTGGGTGATGGCGATCGGCCGCGACTGCGCGTAGGGCCGCGGTAACCCGATGTGCTCCAGTACCGCGCCCCGGATTGAAGGCATGTTGGAATACAACCATGGCGTCGGCTTCCGTAGTTCCGCCCGCACCGGACGGGCTGACCAGCAACGACTTTCCGGTGCTGTGGCCGGTCGGAACCCGGTGGGCCGACAACGACATGTTCGGCCACCTCAACAACGCCGTGTATTACCAGCTGTTCGACACCGCGATCAACGCCTGGATCAACACCGGCACCGGGCTGGACCCGATCACCACGCCCGCCCTGGGCATCGTCGCCGAATCGGGCTGCCGCTACTTCTCCGAACTGCAATTCCCGCAGAACCTCACAGTGGGCCTGGCCGTCACGCGGCTGGGCCGCAGCAGCGTCACCTACCGGCTGGGCGTGTTCCGCGCCGACCCCGCGGAAAACACGGCGCAACCCGTCACCGCGCTGGGGCACTGGGTGCACGTCTACGTCGACCGGGTCACCCGCAAGTCCGTCCCGATTCCCGACGCCGTCCGCGCGCTGCTGGCCACGGCCACCGTGGATCGATAAGTCGACCAATAACGGCGCGGCACCAGGGCTTTCGACACCGGACGGGGCCGCGACGGCGCTGCGAAGACGCGCCGCCGGCCCGGCTATGCTTCGCGCATGCCAGTCATGAGCAAGACCGTCGAGGTGGACGCCGACGCCGCATTGATCATGAAGATCGTCGGCGACTTCGAGGCCTACCCGCTCTGGAACGAGGAGATCAAGGGCCTCTGGGTGCTTGCCCGCTACGACGACGGGCGCCCCAGCCAGCTGCGGCTCGACACCGACTACCAGGGCATGCAGAGCATGTTCATCCAGGCCGTGTACTACCCGGGGGAAAACCAGATCCAGACCGTCCTGCAGCAGGGCGACCTGTTCACCAAGCAGGAGCAGTTGTTCAGCGTGGTGTCGATGGGGTCATCCAGCCTGTTGACGGTGGACCTGGACGTCGAAACCTCGATGCCGGTTCCGGCGCCGATGGTGAAGCAACTCCTCAACAACGTGCTCGACCATCTGGTCGAAAGCCTCAAGCAGCGCGCCGAGCAACTGGCTTCGAGCTAGTCGAAGATGGCGGCGACGGGCCGCTAGAAGATCCCTGTGCGGTCGCGCATCTCGATCAGCCGGGTCGCCGCGTCGGTGAATTGCCACACGGTGTGCTCGATCACCGCGGCGGTGTCGTGGCGGCGCAGCGCGGCGATCAGCTGGCGGTGGTTGTCCACCGCCGCCTCTCCCCACTGCGGGTCGGCGGCGTAAACAAGTACCGGCATGTAGCGCGCCGCGTTGAGCAGGAACCAGGCCAGCTTGATCCGGCCGCTCGCCTGGTTGAAGACGCGATGGAACGCGAACTCGATGCCCGCGATGGTCTCGGCGTCGCCGGACCCCACCGCCGTGGCCAGCGAGTCGTTGATCCGATCCAGCTCGTCGATCTCGGCGTCGGTGATGTGGTCGGTGGCCGCGGCCGCCAGCTCCCGGGCGATCGATGCCTGCAACCAGAAGATGTCCTCGATGTCCTGCCGGGTCAGCGGCAGCACGACGTGGCCGCGGTGCGGTTCGAGCTGAACCATGCCCTCGCCGCGCAGCTTCAGCAGGGCCTCGCGCACCGGGGTGACACTGACCCCGAGCTCGGCCGCGGTCTCGTCCAACCGAATGAAGGTCCCCGGGCGCAGGTTGCCGGACATGATCGCCGCCCGCAGATGACCGGCCACCGCGTCGGACAACTGCGCCCGACGCAGCGGCCGCCGACTCCTCGGCTGCATTGACATCGGTGCGTTCACGGGGGCTGCCAGGGCTTTCGTGGGCTTGGCGGGACGGGGTTCAGGTTTTGACGGGCGTTAACCGGGACTTGTCAGTAGACCGTGAACGCCATAGTGTGACCCACACAACACGAAGTTTTATCAAATATCAACCTGGCGCAAGCGGTGCGCGAGTGAAGGGGAGTGCCGAGTTTGACCGCGCAATTGGCGAACCACCAGACACAGGCAAACGAGCAGCCGTACCTGGCCCGTCGACAGAACTGGGTGAACCAGCTGGAGCGGCATGCGCTGATGCAGCCGAAGGCGACGGCGCTGCGGTTCCTGGGCAGAACCCTGACGTGGGGTGACCTGCACGACCGGGTGACGGCGCTGGCCGACGCGTTGAGCCGCCGGGGTGTCGGCTTCGGCGACCGGGTCATGATCCTGATGCTCAACCGCCCCGAGTTCGTCGAGTCGGTACTGGCCGCCAACATGCTCGGCGCCATCGCGGTCCCGCTGAACTTCCGGCTCACCCCGCCCGAAATCGCGTTCTTGGTTCAGGATTGCGAAGCCCGCGTGATCATCACCGAACCCGTACTGGCGCCGGTGGCCACCGGAGTCCGCGACATCGAGTCGCTGCTGAGCACCATCGTGGTCGCCGGCGGCGCGACCGATGACAGCGTGCTCGGCTACGAGGACCTGATCGACGAGCCCGGCGCTGAGCACCAGCCCGTCGACATCCCGAACGACTCGCCGGCGCTGATCATGTACACCTCGGGCACCACCGGGCGGCCGAAGGGCGCCGTGCTGACCCACACCAATCTGACCGGCCAGACGATGACCGGGCTGTACACCAACGGCGCCGACATCAACAACGACGTCGGGTTCATCGGTGTGCCGTTCTTCCACATCGCCGGCGTCGGCAACATGCTGACCGGGGTGCTACTCGGCATCCCGACGGTGATCTACCCGCTCGGGGCGTTCGAACCCGGCCAGCTGCTCGACGTGCTCGCCGCGGAGAAGGTCACCGGCATCTTTCTGGTGCCCGCCCAGTGGCAGGCGGTCTGCGCCGAACAGCACGCCCGACCGCGTGACCTGAAGTTGCGGGTGATCTCGTGGGGCGCCGCGCCGGCTCCCGACGCGCTGCTGCGGGAGATGTCGGCGAGATTCCCTGGAACCCAGATCCTGGCCGCGTTCGGCCAGACGGAGATGTCTCCGGTCACGTGCATGTTGCTGGGCGAAGACGCCATCCGTAAACGCGGTTCGGTCGGCAAGGTGATCCCCACCGTGGCCGCCCGCGTCGTCGACGAAAACATGAACGATGTGCCGACCGGCGAGGTCGGCGAAATCGTTTACCGCGCACCGACTTTGATGAGCGGCTACTGGAACAACCCGGAGGCCACGGCGGAAGCGTTCGCCGGCGGCTGGTTTCACTCCGGCGACCTCGTCCGGATGGACGAGGACGGCTACGTGTGGGTTGTCGACCGCAAGAAGGACATGATCATTTCCGGCGGTGAGAACATCTACTGCGCCGAGGTGGAGAATGTCCTCGCCAGCCACCCCAGCATCGTCGAGGTCGCCGTGATCGGCCGTGCCCACGAAAAGTGGGGTGAGGTGCCCATCGCGGTCGCCGCTGTCGCGGGCGACAATTTACGGCTCGATGAGCTCGATGAGTTTCTGACCGAGCGGCTGGCGCGGTACAAGCACCCGAAGGCGCTCGAGATCGTCGATGCGTTGCCGCGCAACCCTGCTGGGAAGGTGCTCAAGACTGAACTGCGGGTTCGCTACGGCGTCGGAGAAATCGACTAAATCCATTCTAGGGCAAGAGATTTTAGGAGCAGAAAGGAAAGTGGACGGGAGCTGTAACGTTTGCCAGCTGTTGGCGAAGGGTTAATTGTGCAGATGCGGTTCACACGTGCTTGGCCATCGGGTACATTCCTGTGGTCTCCGTTACTACTTGCCAGTAGGGAGCCGATGGTCACAGGCATCATGCCGGGGCGAGGTGGGGCACCCCCGGCCGCACTGGGGGTGCCGCCCGCTTGCGGGGGACGGTGAGGGGGCGAGGCGTGCTAGACGATCCGCCGCGACGCCAGAAGGCGCGCGGTGACGGCCAGAGGGGGCAGCGGTGACTTCATCGTCGACAAGTCGGCGGGGTCCCTACTTGGTCAGCTATGTACGCGACCAACTGGAGACGCCCCTGACGCTTGTCGGGGGATTCTTCCGGATGTGCGTGCTCACCGGAAGGGCGCTGTTCCGCTGGCCGTTCCAGTTCCAGGAGTTCATCCAGCAATGCTGGTTCATCATGCGGGTGGCGTTCCTGCCGACCATCATGGTGTCGATCCCACTGACCGTGCTGCTGATCTTCACGCTCAACGTCCTGCTCGCCCAGTTCGGCGCGGCCGACCTGTCCGGCGCCGGCGCCGCGATCGGCGCCGTCACCCAGCTCGGCCCACTGACCACGGTGCTGGTGGTCGCCGGCGCCGGCTCGACCGCGATCTGCGCGGACCTGGGTGCCCGCACCATCCGCGAAGAGATCGACGCGATGGAAGTGCTCGGCATCGACCCGATCCACCGGCTGGTGGTGCCCCGCGTGATCGCCGCGACCCTGGTCGCCACCCTGCTCAACGGCCTGGTGATCACCGTCGGCCTGGTCGGCGGCTACCTGTTCGGCGTCTACCTGCAGAACGTGTCGGGCGGCGCCTACCTGGCCACCCTTACGACCATCACCGGCCTGCCCGAGGTCATCATCGCGACGATCAAAGCCGCCGTCTTCGGCCTGATCGCCGGCCTGGTCGGCTGCTACCGCGGCCTGACCGTGCGCGGCGGCTCCAAGGGCCTTGGCACCGCGGTCAACGAGACCGTCGTGCTCTGCGTCGTCGCGCTCTACGCCGTCAATGTGGTGCTGACCACCATCGGCGTGCGGTTCGGGACGGGGCACTGACATGTCGACTTCCGCCGTCTTTCGCGCCCGCTTCCCGCGCGCGGCCGAGAACCTCAACCGCTACGGCCTCGCCGCGGCCCGCGGCCTCGACGACATCGGCCAGATGGCGTGGTTCGGCACCGTCGCCGTCGGCCACATCCCGCACGCGCTGCGCAACTACCGCAAAGAGACCCTGCGACTGATCGCCCAGATCGGCATGGGCACCGGCGCCATGGCGGTCATCGGGGGCACCGTCGCCATCGTCGGCTTCGTGACGCTGTCCGGTAGCTCGCTGGTCGCCATCCAGGGTTTCGCCTCGCTGGGCAACATCGGTGTCGAGGCGTTCACCGGCTTCTTCGCCGCGCTGATCAACGTGCGCATCGCCGCGCCCGTCGTCACCGGCATCGCCATGGCCGCCACGGTCGGCGCCGGCGCCACGGCGGAGCTGGGCGCCATGCGCATCAGCGAGGAGGTCGACGCCCTGGAAGTGATGGGCATCAAATCGATCTCGTTCTTGGCGTCCACCCGCATCATGGCCGGGCTGGTCGTGATCATCCCGATCTATTCCATGGCGATCATCATGACGTTCCTGTCCCCACAGATCACCACGACGGTGATCTACGGACAGTCGAACGGCACCTACGAGCACTACTTCCGCACGTTCCTGCGTCCCGACGACGTGTTCTGGTCGTTCCTGGAGGCGATCATCATCACCGCGGTCGTGATGATCACCCACTGCTTCTACGGCTACAACGCCGGCGGTGGGCCGGTCGGTGTGGGTGAGGCCGTCGGCCGCTCGATGCGCTTCTCACTGGTGTCCGTCCAGGTTGTCGTGTTGTCCGCCGCGTTGGCGCTGTACGGCGTCAACCCCAACTTCGCGCTCACGGTGTAACCGCCATGTCCCGACCGATCCAGACCAACGCCCCGCGGACGCCGCCGTACAAACTGGCCGGCGTCGCGATCCTCGTCGTCGGCGCGCTCGCGCTGGCGCTGATCTACGGCCAGTTCCGGGGCAACTTCACGCCTAAGACCCAGCTGACCATGCTGGCGTCGCGGGCCGGGTTGGTGATGGATCCGGGTTCGAAGGTGACCTATAACGGGGTGGAGATCGGCCGGGTGGGGTCGATCTCGGAGACCGTGCGGGACGGGAAGCCGGCCGCCAAGTTCACCCTCGAGGTCTATCCGCGATACCTGAAGCTGATCCCGTCCAACGTCAACGCCGACATCAAGGCGACGACGGTGTTCGGCGGTAAATACGTGTCGTTGACGACGCCGGCCAACCCGTCTCCGCAGAAGATCTCGACGCACACGGTGATCGATGCACGGTCGGTGACCACCGAGATCAACACGCTGTTCCAGACGATCACCTCGATCGCGGAGAAGGTGGATCCGGTCAAGCTGAATCTGACGCTGAGCGCGGCGGCACAGTCGTTGACGGGGTTGGGGGAGAAGTTCGGCCAGTCGGTGACGAACGCGAATGCGTTGCTGGATGATGTGAATCCGCAGCTGCCGCAGGCGCGCAAGGACATTCAGGGGCTGGCGGCGCTGGGGGATACGTATGCGAACGCCTCGCCGGATCTGTTCGACTTTTTGAATAATGCGGTGATCACCTCGCGCACGATCAACGCCCAGCAGAAGGATCTGGATCAGGCGTTGTTGTCGGCGGCCGGTTTCGGCAACACCGGGGCGGAGCTGTTCAACAAGGGTGGGCCGTATCTGGCCCGCGGCGCCGAAGACCTCGTCCCGACCGCGCAGCTGCTGGACACCTACAGCCCCGAGCTGTTCTGCACCGTGCGCAACTACCACGATATCGAGCCCAAGGCCGCCTCGTTCCTGGGCGGCAACGGCTATTCGCTGGTCGCCCACACCCAGGCGCTGTCAGGGTTGGGCTTGGTTGCGAACCCCCTGTCGCTGGTCGCCGTCGCCGCGCTCACGATGGGGCTCGGCGGAGCCGCCGGCCTGATCGGCGGCGCGCCCAACCCCTACGTCTACCCGGAGAACCTGCCGCGGGTGAACGCGCGCGGCGGCCCCGGCGGCGCGCCGGGCTGCTGGCAGCCGCTCACCCACGACCTGTGGCCCGCACCGGAGTTGGTGATGGACTCCGGCAACAGCCTCGCGCCGTACAACCACCTGGACACCGGATCGCCGTACGCGATCGAGTACGTCTGGGGACGCCAGGTAGGGGATAACACGATCAACCCATGAAAATCACCGGAACCATTGTCAAACTCAGCATCTTCTCGGTGGTGCTGCTGATCTTCACCGTGATGATCATCGTGGTGTTCGGTCAGATGCGCTTCGACCGCACCAACGCTTACTCGGCAGAGTTCACCAACGTCAGCGGCTTGCGCGCGGGCCAGTTCGTCCGCGCGTCGGGGGTCGAGGTCGGGAAGGTCGACACGGTGGAGTTGGCCGACGGCGGCAAGCGGGCGCGGGTGAAATTCAACGTCGACCGCTCGGTGCAGCTGTACCAGTCGACGACCGCCCAGATTCGCTACCTCGACCTGATCGGTAACCGCTACCTGGAGCTCAAGCGCGGTCAAGGCGAAGGCGCTGACAAGGTCCTGCCGGCCGGCGGGTTCATTCCGCTGGCGCGCACCCAGCCGGCGCTCGACCTCGACGCATTGATCGGTGGGTTCAAACCGCTGTTCCGGGCGCTGGACCCGCAGAAGGTCAACACCATCGCCAGCGCTCTGATCACCGTCTTCCAGGGCCAGGGCGGCACCATCAACGACATCCTTGACCAGACCGCGCAGCTGACCAGCCAGCTCGGTGAGCGCGACCAGGCGATCGGCGAGGTCATCAAGAACCTGAACATCGTGCTGGACACGACGGTTCGGCATCGCCAGCAGTTCGACCAGACCATCAACAACCTCGAGGTGTTGATCACCGGTCTGAAGGACCACAAAGACCAGCTGGCCGACGGAACCGCGCACATCAGCAATGCCGCCGGGACGGTTGCCGACCTGCTGGCCGAGGATCGCGGCCTGCTGCACAAGACGATCAACTACCTGGACGCGGTGCAGCAGCCGCTGATCGACCAGCAAGACCAACTACAGGACTACCTCAAGAAGGTGCCGACGGCGTTGAACATGATCGGGCGCGCCATCGGCTCCTACGGGGACTTCGTGAACTTCTACGCCTGCGACATCACCCTGAAGATCAACGGTCTGCAGGCCGGTGGCCCGGTCCGCACGGTCCGGCTGTTCCAGCAGCCGACGGGTAGGTGCACGCCGCAATGAGAACACTGGAACCACCCAACCGGATCCGCATCGGGCTGATGGGCATCGTCGTGACGGTGCTCGTGATCGGCGTCGGCCAAAGCTTCACCAGTGTCCCGATGTTGATGGCCAAACCGCACTACTACGGGCAGTTCAGCGACACCGGCGGCCTCAGCAAAGGTGACAAGGTGCGCATCGCGGGCGTGGACGTCGGCAAGGTGGAGGGCCTCAAGATCGACGGCGACCACATCGTGGTCCAATTCAACGCCGGCACCGCAACATTCGGCACCGAGAGCCGGATCGCGGTCAAGACCGACACCATCCTCGGAAAGAAGGTCCTCGAACTGGAGGCGCGCGGCAACCAGCCGCTGCGGCCGGGCGCGACATTGCCGATCGGCCAAAGCACCACGCCCTACCAGATTTACGACGCCTTCTTCGACGTCACCAAGGCCGCCCAGGGCTGGGACATCGACACCGTCAAGCAGTCGCTGCACGTGCTGTCGCAGACCATCGACCAGACCTATCCGCACCTGAGCCCGGCGCTGGAAGGCGTGGAGAAGTTCTCGGACACCATCGGCAAGCGCGATGAAGAGGTCAAGCACCTACTCGCCCAGGCCAACCAGGTGGCGGGCATCCTCGGTAATCGCAGCGAGCAGATCGACCGATTGCTGGTCAACACGAAGACGTTGCTGGCCGCGTTCAACGAACGCGGCCAGGCCATCAACGCGCTGCTGGGCAACATTGCGGCGTTCTCCGAACAGGTCAAGGGCCTGATCAACGACAACCCGAACCTGAACCACGTGCTGGAGCAGCTGCGCACGGTCAGCGACATCCTGGTGCAGCGCAAAGACGACCTGGCCAACGGTTTCACCGAGGTCGGCAAGTTCCTGCCGTCCCTGAACGAGGCCATCGCCTCGGGACCGTTCTTCAAGGTGGTCCTGCACAACCTGGCCCTGTACCAGATTTCGCAGCCGTGGGTCGACGCCGCCTTCAAGAAGCGCGGCATCGATCCGGAGAACTTCTGGCGCGGTGCCGGTCTGCCGGAATACCGCTGGCCCGATCCGAACGGGACGCGGTTCCCCAACGGTGCGCCGCCGCCGGCGCCGCCGGTGCTCGAGGGCACGCCCGATCACCCGGGTCCGGCCATCCCGCCGGGATCGCCGTGCTCGTATACGCCGGCCAATCCGGGCGGCAATGTCACCGTCGGGGACGAAGGTCTGCCGCGGCCGTGGAATCCGTTGCCGTGTTCGGGTGCGGCGTCGGGCCCGTTCGGTGGGCCGGGCTTCCCGGCTCCGGTCGACGTGATGACGTCGCCGCCGAACCCCGCGGGTCTGCCGCCGACGCCGGGCATCCCGATCGCGGGCCGGCCGGGTGACCCGCCGCCCGACGTGCCGGGCACACCGGTGCCGTTGCCGGCGCAGGCACCCCCGGGTGCGCGCACCGAGAACCTCGCACCGGCCGGACCACCGCCGCCGCCATCGACGTTCGCGCCGGGATTCCCGCCGGGGCCCGCGGCGCCGCCCGGACCGGGCAACCAACTGCCGGCACCGTTCATCAACCCCGGCGGAGCCGGAGGCAGTGGCGCAGCGGGGGGAGGTAGCCAGAATTGAGCACCATCTTTGACATCCGCAACCTGCGGCTGCCGAGGCTGTCTCGGGCATCGGTGATCATCGGATCGCTGGTGGTGATCCTGGCGCTGGTCGTCGGCTACGTCGGCTGGCGGCTGTACGAGAAGCTGACCACCAACACCGTGGTGGCCTATTTCCCGGCGGCCAACGCGCTGTACCCGGGCGACAAGGTCCAGATCATGGGTCTGCGGGTGGGCGCGATCGACAAGATCGAGCCGGTCGGCGACAAGATGAAGGTCACCTTCCACTACGAGAACCAGTACCGGGTTCCGGCCAACGCCTCGGCGGTCATCCTCAACCCCACCCTGGTGGCGTCGCGGGCCATCCAGCTGGAGCCGGCCTACAAGGGCGGGCCCGTGCTGGCCGACAACGCGGTGATCCCCGAAGAGCGCACCCAGGTGCCGGTGGAGTGGGACCAGCTGCGCAACAGCATCACCAACATCATCTCCAAGCTCGGCCCGACACCCGAACAGCCGAAGGGCCCGTTCGGTGAGGTCATCGAGTCGTTCGCCAACGGGCTGGCCGGCAAGGGCAAGCAGTTCAACGCCACGCTGACCAGCCTGTCGCAGGCGCTGACCGCGCTGAACGAGGGTCGCGGCGACTTCTTCGCGGTGGTGCGCAGCCTGGCGCTGTTCGTCAACGCGCTGCACAACGACGACCAACAGTTCGTGGCGCTCAACCAGAACCTGGCGGACTTCACCACCCGGCTCGCGCACTCCGACACCGACCTGGCCAACGCGATCGAGCAGTTCGACAGCCTGCTCACCACCGTCCGCCCGTGGCTGGACCAGAACCGCGGCGTGCTGACCCACGACATCAACAACCTCGAGACGGCGACGAACGCGCTGCTGCAACCGGATCCGTTGAACGGGCTGGAGACCGCGCTGCACGTGCTGCCGACGGCCGCGGCGAACATCAACCAGATCTATCACCCGTCGCACGGTTCGGTGGTCGCCATCCCGTCGATCACCAACTTCGCGAACCCGATGCAGTTCATCTGTAGTGCGATCCAGGCCGGCAGCCGGCTGGGCTACCAGGAGTCGGCCGAACTGTGCGCGCAGTACCTCTCGCCGATCCTCGACGCGATCAAGTTCAACTACCCGCCGTTCGGGTTGAACCTGTTCAGCACCGCCGAGACGCTGCCCAAGGAAGTCGCCTACTCAGAGGATCGGCTGCACCCGCCGAACGGATACAAGGACACCACCGTCCCGGGTATCTGGGTTCCGGACACCCCGACGTCGCACCGCAATACCCAGCCGGGCTGGATCGTCGCCCCGGGCATGCAGGGCCAGCAGGTCGGGCCGATCACCGCGGGCCTGATGACGCCGGACTCGCTGGGTGAGCTGATGGGTGGACCGAACATCGCGCCCGTCCAGTCGAACCTGCAGACCCCGCCGGGCCCGCCGAACGCCTACGACGAGAACCCGATAGCGCCGGTCATCGGGCAAAACCCGCCGCAGGTCCCGATTCCGCCGCCGCCGCCAGGGCCGGAGGTGATCCCGGGTCCGGTCGCTCCGACGCCGGCGCCGGTCGCCGCGCCCGCGCCGAACGCCGGTGGCCCGGCGGCACCCGCTGACTTCGGAGGTGGCCAGTGAGGGGCAAGCTGAACCGTCGGCCCATGAGGGGGGCACTCCGGGTGATCCGCCGCCGGACCTGGCAAGGGCTGATCCTGCTGGTCGCCGCGATGGTGCTGAGCTCCTGTGGCTGGAAGGGCATCGCCAACGTCGCGATCCCGGGCGGCCCTGGCGGTGGAGGGGGGGCCATGACCATCTACGTGCAGGTGCCGGACACCCTCGCGATCAACGGCAACAGCAAGGTGATGGTCGCCGACGTCTTCGTCGGCTCGATCAAAGCCATCCAGCTGAAGAACTGGATAGCCACGCTGACGCTGGGCGTGGACAAGAACACCAAGCTGCCCAAGAACGCCACCGCCAAGATCGGCCAGACCTCGCTGCTGGGTTCGCAGCACGTCGAGCTCGCCGCACCGCCGAACCCGTCGCCCGAGCTGCTCAAGAGCGGCGACACCATCCCGTTGAAGAACTCGCAGTCCTATCCGACGACCGAGCAGACGCTGGCCAGCCTGTCGCTGATCCTGCGCGGCGGCGGCATCCCGAACCTCGAGGTGCTGCAGAACGAGGTCTACAACATCTTCAACGGCCGCGGCGACCAGATCCGGGCGCTGCTCGGCAAGCTGGACACCTTCACCCGGCAGCTCAACGAGCAGCGCGATGACATCACCCACGCCATCGACTCCACCAACCGGCTGCTGACCTATGTGGGCAGCCGCGCGGACGTCCTGGACCGGGTGCTGACCGACATCCCGCCGCTGATCAAATACTTCGCGAACAAGGACTATCAGCAGCATCTGATCAACGCCGTCGACTCGGTGGGACGCCTCAGCCAGGCGGCCGACCAGTACCTGTCGGAGGCGCGCGGTCCGCTGCACACCGACCTGCAGGCGCTGCAGTGCCCGCTGAAGGAGCTCGGCCGGGCCTCGCCGTACCTGATCGGCGCGCTGAAGCTGATCCTCACCCAGCCGTTCGACATCGACACGGTCCCGAAGATCTTCCGCGGTGACTACATCAACATCTCGTTGACGCTCGACCTGACCTACAGCGCCGTCGACAACGCGTTCCTCACCGGGACCGGTTTGTCGGGAGCCCTGCGGGCGCTCGAGCAGTCGTTCGGGCGCGATCCGGAGACCATGATCCCGGACGTGCGCTACACGCCTAACCCGAACGACGCACCGGGTGGACCGCTGGTGGAAAGGGGGGACAGGAATTGCTGACTCCCTTCATCCGACGCCAGCTGATCGCCTTCGGGATCCTGACCGTCATCTCGCTGCTCGTGCTCGGGATCTACTACCTGCAGATCCCGAGCCTGGTGGGCATCGGCCGCTACACACTGAAGGCCGAACTGCCCGCCTCCGGCGGGCTGTATCCCACGTCCAACGTCACCTATCGCGGCATCACCATCGGCAAGGTGACCGACGTCGAGCCCACCGAGCACGGCGCCCAGGCGACGATGAGCATCGACAGCCGCTACAAGATCCCGGTCGATGCCACGGCCAACGTCCACTCGGTTTCGGCCGTCGGTGAGCAGTACCTGGACCTGACCTCGAGCGGGAACCCCGGCAGGTACCTGGCCGACGGGCAGACCATCACCAAGGGAACGGTGCCCGCCGAGATCGGGCCCGCCCTGGACACGGCGAACCGCGGGCTGTCGGTGCTGCCCAAGGAGAAGCTCGGCCAGCTGCTCGACGAGACGGCGCAATCCGTCGGCGGGTTGGGCCCCAACCTGCAGCGGTTGGTCGACGCCACGCAGGCGATCGTCGGCGACTTCAAAAACCAGATGACCGACGTCAACGACATCATCCAGAACTCCGGGCCGGTGCTGGACAGCCAGGTCAAATCGGGTGACAACATCGAGCGCTGGGCACGCAACCTGAACAGGCTGGGCGCCCAGTCCGCGCAGGAGGATCAACACCTGAAGAGTCTGCTGCGCCAGGCGGCGCCGACGGCCGACCAGGTCAACTCGGTCTTCAGCGATGTCAAGGATTCGCTGCCGCAGACGCTGGCCAACCTGGAGGTCGTCTTCGACCTGCTCAAGCGCTACCACACCGGCGTCGAGCAGGTCCTGGTGTTCCTCCCGCAGGGTGCGTCGATCGCCCAGACGGTGGCCGCGCCGTTCCCGAACATGGCCGCACTGGACCTGGCGCTGTCGATCAACCAGCCGCCGCCGTGTCTGACCGGCTTCATCCCGGCCCCGGAGTGGCGGTCCCCGGCCGACACCAGCATCCAGCCGTTGCCCACGGGCACGTACTGCAAGATCCCGATGGAGACCCCGGCGAACAGTGTGCGCGGGTCGCGCAACATCCCGTGCACGGACATTCCGGGCAAACGGGCCGCAACCCCGCGGGAATGCCGCGACCCCAAGCCGTACGTGCCGGCGGGTACCAACCCCTGGTTCGGAGACCCCAACCAGACCCTGACCTGCCCCGCGCCGGCGGCGCGCTGTGACCAGCCGGTGAAGCCGGGCATGGTGATCCCCGCGCCGTCGGTGGACAACGGGCTCAACCCGGCACCCTCGGACCGGGTCGCGGGCACACCCCCGCCCACCAGCGATCCGTTGTCCCGGCCGGGGTCGGGTACCGTGCAATGCAATGGCCAGCAGCCCAACCCCTGTGTCTACAAACCCAGCGGGCCTCCCTCGGCGATCTACAGTCCCCAAAGCGGTGAACTGGTAGGGCCAGACGGAGTTAAATACTCCGTCGAGAACTCGACCAGAACAGGAGACGATGGATGGAAGGAGATGCTGGCGCCAGCCGGCTGAACCCCATCGACACGGACGATTCATTGACCACCCAGGACAAGATCGAGGATTCGGCGGCACCCGAGAACGGAGCCGAGCAAACCGGTCCGCAGGACGCTGCCGAGGACGCGGTGGAATCCACTGACGGTGCTGTCGGCACCGACACGTCCGAGTCCGACGACGCCACCGAGGAGGACGCGGAATCCGGCGAGGGTGACGCGGAGCCCGGCGAGGCCGCGGTGGCCGCACCGCGAGGCCCGTCCCGGGTGGGTCGCGGCTGGCTGGCCGCGATCGCGGCGCTGCTGGTGCTGTGCGCCCTCGGCGTCGGCGCGGGCGGCTACCTCGCGTTGTACTACCACCACCAAAGCCAGCAGATCGCCCGCAACGACGCCGCGGCGCTGAAGGCGGCGGTGGAATGCGTGTCGGCGACCCAGGCGCCGGACACCAACGCGATGACCGCGAGCGAGCAGAAGATAGTCGACTGCGGCACTGACGCCTTCCGCTCGCAGGCGCTGCTCTACACCAGCATGCTCGTGCAGGCGTATCAGGCCGCGAACATCCACGTCCAGGTGTCGGACGTGCGGGCGGCAGTCGAGCGCAACAACCCCGACGGTTCGATCGACATCCTGGTCGCGCTGCGCGTCAAGGTGGCCAGCGACCAGAACCAGAGCGAAGCGGGCTACCGGCTGCGCGTGAAGATGGCCTTCGCCGAGGGGCAGTACAAGATTTCCAAGCTCGACCAGGTGACGAAGTGACGGTGGTGGTCGAACAGACTGCGCCCACGGCAATCCAGGAGTCACCGCGGGAAGCCATGGCGCCCTGGCATTCTCGCGTTCGCGCCTTCGCCGTCGACGTGCTGCCTGGCCTCGCGGTGATCGTCACGATGGCGTTCGTGTTGCGTACCGTGCCGGCCCACGGCGCGTGGTGGTGGCTGGCCATCTCCGTACTCGGCATCGGCACGCTGCTGGTATTGGTAAACCGCCTGCTGCTGCCGGTGATCACCGGCTGGAGCCTGGGCCGCGCGCAGGTGGGTATCGCGGTGACCCGACGCACCGGTGACGCGCCCGGCCCGTGGACCCTGCTGCTCCGAGACGTCGCCCACCTGCTCGATACCGTCTCGATCGTGGGATGGCTTTGGCCCCTGTGGGATTCACGCCGCCGCACGTTCGCCGACATGCTGGCGCGCACCGAGGTCCGCCCCCTCGAACCGGGCACGGCGGCGCCGGCCCACATCCGGCGCTGGACCACGGGAGTGGTGTCGAGCGCGTTGGCGCTCTGCTTGGCCGGGGCCGCGATCAGCTTTTTCGTGGTGTACTCCACGGACCGGGCGACCGATCAGACCCGCGCCCAGATCGCCACGCAGGGACCGAAGATCGTCGCCCAGATGCTGACGTACGACCCCAAGTCGCTGCACGACGACTTCACCCGGGCGCTGTCGCTGGCGACCGACAAATATCGGCCCCAGCTGGCCGCCCAGCAGGACCTGGTGCAAAAGGGGCACCCGGCCATCAACGAGTACTGGGTCACCAACAGCTCGATCGAGTCGGCGAGCCCGGACCGGGCGACGATGCTGCTGTTCATGCAAGGCCGCCGCGGCATCGGGCCTGAGCAGCGCTACATCAGCGCCACCGTGCGGGTGAACTTCGCCAAGGGCGGCGGAAACTCCTGGCGCGTCGACGATCTCAACGTGCTGACCAAGCCCAAGCAGCCGGGGGGCGGAAAATGAGCCCGCGCCGCAGGTTTGGACCCGGCGACCGGCCGCTGCTCGTCGCACGCCCGGTCGAGGCCGAGATGCGGCGGCCATGGCTGGTGCCGTTGGCCGGCACGGTCGCCGCGCTGCTGATGGTGGCGGCGATCACGGCCTGCGCGCTGATGCTCGGCTCGCATGAATCCCGGGCGCGGACCGCGTCGAAGGACCGCGAGGTGCTCACCTACGTGACCGGGTTCATGACGCAGTTCACCTCCATCGATCCCTTTCACGCCAACGACTACGTGAACCGGATCTTGGCGCAGGCGACCGGCGACTTCGCCAAGCAGTATCAGCAGAAGGCCAACGAGATCCTGCTTCAGGTCGCGCGGGCCGAACCGGCTACCGGCAGCGTCCTGGACGCCGGCCTGGAGCGATGGAACGACGACGGCAGCGTCAGCGTCATGGTGGCCACGGCGATCACCACCAAGTCGCCGGACGAAAAACAGGTATTGCAGAACGCCAATCGTTGGGCGGCAACCGCGACGCAGGAAGGGAACCAGTGGAAGATCAGCAGCCTGCAGCAGGTGATGTGACCGCCGAGGAGAACCCGGCCGCCCCCGAGACCGAGGCGGCGGGCGCGGCGGAGGGCGACGGCCCGGAGGCGCGTGACGGAAAAGACGATGCGACAACGGAATCCGATGCTGCCGAGACGGATGCGGCCGAGTCGAACGGCGCCGATGCCGAGGCCGCCGGCGAGGACGCGGAACAGACCACCGACGCGGCGCCGGCCGACGGCGCTGGGAAGAAGCGGCGGGCCGGTAAGGCCTGGGCCGTGGTCGCCGCGATCGCTGCCCTGCTGTTCGTCGGCTCCGCCGCATTCACCGGCGCGATGATGCAGCCGTACCTGGCCGATCGTGCCACCGCCGCAACGAAACTGAACGTCGCGCGGACCGCCGCAAACGCGATCACCACGCTGTGGACGTACACGCCGGAAAACATGGACACGCTCGCCGACCGGGCATCCCGCTATCTCAGCGGAGATTTCGAGGCGCAGTACCGCAAATTCGTCGATGCGATCGTGGCGCCCAACAAGCAGGCCAAGATCAGCAACAGCACCGAGGTCGCCGGCGCGGCGGTGGAGACGCTGGACGATCTCAACGCTTCGGTGATCGTCTACACCAACACGACCTCCACGAGCCCGCTGACCAAGAACGTCCCGTCACTGAAATACCTGTCGTACCGGCTGTTCCTGAAGCGGTCCGACAACCGATGGCTGGTGACCAGGATGACGACGATCACGTCCCTGGATCTGACACCAAAAGTTTAGCGGCGACGATAGGCGACGGCCCGAAATATACTGCACCGCATGGCTGTCACGTCACCGGTATCGCAACGATGGACCGTAGCAGCGTTGCTGCTGTTGACCTTCGCCACCGGGCTGGCCGACTCGATCAGCATCCTGGTCCTGGGCCACGTGTTCGTCGCCAACATGACCGGCAACGTGATCTTCCTCGGGTTCTGGCTGGCCCCGACGACCACCGTCGACCTGACCGCCGTCGCGGTCGCCCTGCCGACGTTCGTCTGCACCACGATCGTCAGCGGCCGGTTGTTCCGGCATCTCGGTGCGCGCACGCGCGCATGGATCACCACGGTGCTGACGACCGAGATCGCCCTATTGGTGGCGCTGGCCATCCTGGCGGGCGCGGGAGTGCTGCGCTATCAGGGGAATACCAAGCTGGTCATGATCGGCGTCCTCGCGGTGACGTTCGGCTTACAACACTCGAGTGCACGCCAGTTCGGCATTCAGGAGCTCTCCACCACGGTGCTGACGTCGACGATCGTCAGCCTCGGACTGGACAGCCGGCCGGCCGGGGGCACCGGGGAACGCCAGAGGTTGCGCATCGGCGTGGTTGCCACCATGTGCGCCGGCGCCTTGTTCGGCGCGACGATGTCCAGATATGTGATCGCCCCGGTGTTCGTGGTCGCGGCGGCGGTGATAGCGGCGAGCCTGCTGATCTTCCGGCTGGGCCCGTCGGTCACGAAAACCGCTGCGGCCGTTGCTAGTTGAACGCCAGCCAGCTGGGCAGCGCGCGCTCGTGTGAATCGCAGAGCACCTGGCGGGTGTCGCACGATCCGCGCGGTGATCCCGCGCCGGCCCACATGCCGCCGGTGTCGCGGCGCAGCACGATGGCCGACGAGCCGCCGCCGTCGAGCAGCACGGCGTTATCGCCGCCCAGGCCGCGGAACAGGTCCTGCATGTTGTCCGGGGTGTAATTGCCGCCCTCGAAGATGTACATCTCGTCCTTTTGCCTGGCGTAGGCCAAAGCCGTTCGGGCCGCGCTGGGCCCGCCGTCGTGCAGCTGTCCGGTATTGCCGGGCGCCAACAGACCGATGCCCGAGACCGCGACGAACTTCTCGTTCTTGTTGAGCAGGTCGGCGACCACCGGAGTGGCGGCGTCGTAGTCGCTCTTTGTCCTGGGCCACACCACATATGGGGCGCCACCGGACGGCAGGATCATCGTCGACAGGGCGCTCCAGCTTTCGCCGCCACCGGACAGGCCCTGCTTGCCGGGATAGGCGGCGGTGCCGGTGACCGCCTGGTTGGCGCGGCCCTGGCCCTGGGTGTTGTCGACGAAGGCGCCCAGCGGTGAGCTGCAGCCGGTCTGGCGCCACGAGCCGCCCTTTTGGCCGCGGACGTCGAAGAAGTTGGCGTTGATCGCGATGGTCGGCTGGCCCATCCGCTGCCAGGCCTGCAGCGGGGCGTACAGCTCCGAAGCCTGCCAGAGTCCCTCACCGGTGCGCGCCGCCGGGTTGTTCTCGCAACGGGCCTGATCACCCTGGTGCGTGTCGACCAGCAGGTGCGGCGACAGGCGTCCCGCCGCGTTCTTGATGATCATCAGATGGCCGCCGTTGTTCATCTCGTACCAGCTGCCACCGGCGTTGAGCATCGGCGCGGGATGGCCCGGCCCGAAGTTGTAGACCAGGTAGGAGCCACGGGTGCTGCCGATGGCGTTGGCGAGCAGGTCGCGGCCGTCGGCGGCCCGGGCGAGGGGCTGTCCGGAGGTGACGGCCAGCGTGAAGCAGGCGACGACAGCCGCGCAGCACGCCGCCAGCCGGCGGAAGCTGGCGCGTCGGGTCAGCACGATAGCCTTTCCGCCAGGAACTAATGCAACAGAGACATCATCAGCCCCAGGAGTCACACTGTCAATTAAATAACGGTGCGGTGACGGTCGGGCTACGCGCGAATTACGCTTGCTCGCTTGAACTTTCGGGCTCGGTGGCGGCGGGTTCGGCCGGCTCCGTGACTGTCGCCTCCGGACTGGCCGGCTCGGTGTTGGCGGCCGGGGCGGCGGCCGCTTCCGGGCGCTTGCCGCGCCGCGCCTGGTGCTGCGCCTGGTGTTCCTGGGCGATCGCCAGTTCGGCCGCACCCTGAATCCGGTGAAAACCCTTGCGGTCGTACAGGTGTGTGACGACGCCGCCGAACAGCAGCCCGATGACGAGGCCGATCGTCGTCATGGTCAGCGCCTGCGTCAGGCCGGCATCGCCATGGCCGCCGAAGTACAGCAGCGACCGGGCCCCGAGGAAGACCTGGTGCATCGGCTCGAATTCGGCCAGCCAACGGAAGAAGGACGGCGTCGCCTCCAGCGGCACCGTGGCGCCTGCCGACGGCAGCCCGAGGATCACGAAGATGAGCATGCTGACCAGCATTCCGGCGGTGCCCAGCACCGAGAGCAGGGAACTGGACGTGATGCCGACCGCGGCGATCGCAAAGACGCCGAACGCCCACAGCTGCCAGCTGTGATCGATGGGCATGCCCAGCCCGTCGGCGATCGCGAGGTACACCGCCGAGGTCAGCAACCCCAGCAGCACCATCATCGCCCACTTCAGCAACAGCGTCTGAAACCTGGAGATCCTGACCTGCTCCGCGAACCGGTACACCGGCCCGAATTCGGCCGGCACATAACCGAGTAACGCGTCCACCAGCGTGCTGACCACGATGCTGCCGGTGAAGCCGGCAAGCAGCAGCAACAGCGCGTAATAGAAGGCCGACAGGCCGTTGCCGGTGCCGTTCGGCAACGGGTTGTACACGTTGGACTGGATGTCGATGGGGGCGCTCAGACCCACCTGGGCCGCCCCGGCCAGCGGTGCGCCGCCGGTTTGCGCGGCGACCTCGGCCATAACCCGTTGCCCGGCTATGCCGTTGGCCATCCCCATCGCCGTGTTGAGGGTTTGGCCGGCGATGCTCGCGCCGAGCGTTCCGGCCCGCGGATTGGTGGAGACCGTGATCGACGGCCGGTCCGCGCGCGCCGGCAGCACCGCACTGGTCGCGAAGTCCCGCAACTTCGACGAGAAGCTCGGTGGAATCAGTACCTCGCCGTACACCCGGCCGGTGTCCAGCTGGTGCTTGGCCTCGCTGCGGGAGAGCACGCGGACGTCGAACTTGTTCTTGTCCAAGCCATTGACCAGCCGGTCGGCGATCTGTGCACCCCCGGGGCCCGCGTCCTCGTTCACCACCGCGATCGGGAAATGGCGCAGGTTGGTCGTCGGGTTCAGGATGCCGCCGAGATAGAGTGCGCACAACGCCGACATCAGCGCGACGGTGATGACCAGGGGTGCCGCCCAGAACCGCACGGTGCGGATCGCTTTGATGTTCCGGTTGGGGTTGGGCGCCGCGTGCTGCGGGTGCGAGGAAGGCATGCCGACTCCTGTCTGTCGTGCCCACTCTATGGGCTGCTGCGTGTGCCCTCTATGGCCTCAGTCGCCCAGCTTCGCGTGCATCTCCCAGATCAGCAGTTCCGACGGCTCGCTCGCCGACACGCGCCGGCCGTCCGCGTCGGTGAATCGCACGGCGTCGCCCTCGTTCACCGCGCCGATCCCTTCCACGCTAACCCGGCCCCGGGCCACGAAAAGGTGCAGGTAGGGAGCCCGTGGCAGGCTCACCGCGGAACCGGCCGGCAGCCGGGTCCCGTGCAGCGCGGCGTTGCGGTTGTGCAGGGTGATCGCGGCGTCATGGGTGGACATCCCTGAGGCGATCGTCACAAGGTTGCCGGTCAGCAGCTTGTCGTCGATCTTATGCTGTTGGTAGCTCGGTGGTACACCAGCCTCGTCGGGCACCACCCACATCTGCACGAAATGAACCGGCTCACTGGGGGAGTCGTTTCGCTCGGAATGCAGGATTCCGCTGCCGGCCGACATGCGTTGCGCCAGGCCGGGATAGATCACCCCGCGATTGCCTGCGGAATCCTGATGCGACAGTTCGCCGCGCAGCACCCAGGTCACGATCTCCATGTCCCGGTGTGGGTGGGTGTCGAATCCCGTTCCCGGCGAGACGATGTCGTCGTTGTTCACCAGCAGCAGCCCGAAATGGGTGTTGTCCGGGTAGTAGTGGTCGCCGAAGGAGAAGGAGTGCCGGGAGGTCAGCCAGGGGGTGCTGGTGACGGCCCGGGTTGCCGCAGCCCTGATCTCCGTGGTGGCCGGCATCACGCCAGCCTAATCGTCAGCCGCGTCAGGTCACCGCCGCCGCGAGCAGGCCCTGGGCGTGCCGCAGCGCGGCGTCGAGTTCCGGCAGGCTCAGCCCGGTCGCGTGGCCCAGGTGGATCTCGATCTGGTACTCCGGCTGGCCGTCATGGGCGAATATCGGCAGGACCACGAATTCCGTTGTCGGCAGCTCTGTTTCGAGCACGTCGGTGACCGACTGGAGGGTAACCATCGTCATCAGCGTGGTGAGCTGGCGGGTGACCTGCGCCGTCGGCTCCAGCGAGGCCAGCACGTCGGCCAGCCGAGTGTGCAGCGACCGGTGGGTGTCGTCGAACCGCCAGGCGCCGTAGCCGCGGGCGCGGATATCTGCCAGTACCCGTTGGTGCTCGGCGATCTCGGTGCGGGTGAGCCTGGGCATCACCCGGTGCAACCACGCCTCGACGAAGTCGTGGTCACGCCAGGCCATGGCGACCAGGCCGAACGGCGGATCGATGGGGAAGCGTTGCCCCACGGCGTGCTCGCCGTCGGTGCCGTGGCCTACCGCGTCGACCGTGGTCAGATGCCGTGCGCCGATCCTCGACATCGAGCAGCCGGCGCCGAGCGTCTCGTGCAGAAAGCGCAGCGCGTCACGCCCGCGGTCCAGCAGCGGGAACTGTTCGCGCAGCCCGTGGACCAGCCCGAACAATCCGCTACCCAGCACATAGCGGCGATCGCCGCGGCGCGCCACCCAGGCCCGTCGCTCCAGTTCGGCCAGCACCAGGGCGCAGGTCGAGGTGCTGATCGCGCAGCTCTTGGCCAGCTCGGCCGAGGTCAGGCCGGACCTCGAATTCGCCAGGGCGGCAAGGACATCCATCACCCGCGCGGTGGGCGGCGACTTGAGGCCCGATTCGCCTCGCGTCTCCGCCATTGACGTATCCACCGCCGTCTCCCTACGATCCGTCCAAAATGCAAGAATATACGTCCTAATATTAGGAGACTGTCGTGCTCAAGGTGGGGGTATGGGGGCCGGGATCCATGGGTGTGATCGCCCTGCGGGGGGTGATCGACCATCCGGAGCTGGAACTGGTCGACGTCGTGGTGCACAGCGACGCGAAGGCCGGCCGCGACGCCGGGGAGTTGTGCGGGATCGCGCCGGTCGGCGTGGTGGCCACCCAGGACTCGGGGGCCCTGCTCGCCGGCGACGCCGACGTTGTGGTGTATGCCGCCGGCGCCAACCTACGGCCGCTCGATGCCGCGGCCGACATGATTTCGATCCTGCGGTCCGGCAAGAACGTCGTGTCCTGCTCGGTCGTGCCGCTGGTCTTTCCCGACGGGCTTGACGCCGCCTTCACCGCCCCGCTGCGGCAGGCTGCGCTCGACGGGGGTGTGTCGTTCTTCACGACCGGCATCGACTCCGGGTTCGCCAATGACGTGCTGCCACTGGTGCTTACCGGCGTTTCCCGGGTGATCGAGTCGGTGCGGGTCACCGAGATGTTCAACTACGCGACCTATCCGGATGAGTCGGCCGTCTACGAGATCCTCGGCTTCGGCAAGCCGCCGGAATATCAGGCGTTCGCGGCGCAGCCCGGAATATTCACCTTCGCCTGGGGGCCCGTTCTGCACCAACTCGCCGCGGGTCTGGGCGTCAAGGTCGACAGCATCGAGGAGAGCAACGAGCGGATTCCCGCCACCGAGTCCTTCGACACCCCCACCGGACACATCAGCGCCGGAACCATCGCCGCGATGCGCTCCACGCTTACCGGTTATGTCGACGGGAAGCCGACTTTCGTGGTCGACCACGTGACGCGGATGCGCGACGACATCGCCCCCGACTGGCCGCAGCCGCACATCTCGATCCCGCCGAAGGACCTCGGCTACGGGCTGGCCTCCGGGCAGGGGCTGTACCGCGTGGAGATCGAGGGATCGCCGAGTATGCGCTGCGAATTCGAGATGGCCGAAGACCACGACCACGATTTGGGGGCGCGCATCGCGGGCGCCTCGCGGATGGTGAACGCCATCCCGGCGGTGTGCGCGGCCCCGCCCGGTCTGCTGTCGGCACTGGACCTGCCGATGGTCACCGGGGCCGGATTGGTCCGGCCGGTGCAGGGGCCGCCGCCGGACAGCCGGCTGTTCTAGGCCGGCGACGGCGAGCGCCGGAACGGCGCGAGTGAGGAGTCGGGCAGTCGGACTTAGGCCGGCGACGGCGAGCGCCGGAACGGCGCGAGTGAGGAGTCGGGCAATCGGACCTAGGCCCGCCCGCCGGGATACGTTGCGGCGGCGAGCTGCAGGATCTCGGCGCGGTCGGCCTCCAGGATGAACCCGGCGCCGATCGCCCCGTCCAGTGCCGCGGTGAAGCTTTCCAGGTATTGCGTGCTGCCACCGGGATAGAGGCGCTGAATCGTGTTAGCGTCGAACAGCTCTCCGGAGCCGAAGATCGCTGACATGATGCTCTCTTCGCCGCCCAAGCCCGAGGTCCTGGCGATCGGCACGTCCACCCAAGGGGTCCTGATGCCGCCGCGGGCGAGCCCGTTGCCATCCGGAACGGGTTGCGGCCCTGAGCCTTCGCGGACCTCGAGCGGGTCCGCGCGCGGGGGGGCTTCGCCGGTGGCGACCCAGGTGTTCAGCGCCGCGAGCGCCGCCTGCACCACGTAGTGGTGCTGCGGGCCGAAGTTGATGTTGTGCGTCAGTTGCTGGCCCATCAAGACGTTGGTCGGGGTGTAGCCGGCCGCGATGGTTTCGAGCGGCGCCGAGCCGCTGTCGATGAACGCGACCTGGATCGTGTAGTTGTCGGCGTGGGCGGCACCGGCGATCTCCCAGACCCGCAGCCGCTCGTTGTCCGGTTGCCTGGCGAAGTAGTAGCCCTCGCGCGGTCCGCCGAAAACGTCGGTCTCGGTGATGACCGTCAGCAACGGGACGCGTAGTTCCGGGCGGAACGTAACCGCCTGGGGCGCAGGCGATTCTTCGAAGATCGAGGTGCCGTCCAGCGGCGCGGCCGTGCCGAACCGGGAGTGGACCAGGAATCCGTCGTAGCGGGGGGCCAGCGGATCGACGGCGTTGATGTAGGTGGTGAGGAACATCGCGGACTGGGATTCGCCCACTGCGATGACGCGTTGCGCGGCCAGGTCGCGCAGGATCGCGCCGTGTTCGCCACCTTTGATGAGCGCGCCGATGTGGGAGAAGATATCGTAGGAGAACGCGTCACCCGGGTGGTGCAGGCTGGCATACCGTTGCGGGTCTTGGCTTTTCAGTGACATGTCTGCGCCGAGCAGGCTTGCGCCGCCCTCGACCCCCACCCGCTGGGCCGAGACCGCGACGTAGGCGTAACCGGAGCGCAGGATTTCGCGGTGCGTCATCATCCATACCGCAGCGGCGTCGATGCCACCGCTCACGTTGAGCCATTCCACGAGCACCGTCCCGTTGAACCGGTCCTGGTCGGACGGCGTCAACGCCACGATTCGGGTGGTGTAATCGGCTGTGCCCGAAGGAGTTACGTCCCAACGGCCATCGGGGCCCAGCTCACTGACCGGTGCATAGCGGCAGGCCGTGGCGGAGACGAAGAACTCCTCGGCGACGTAGCCCACCTCAGCCAGGTCGAAAGCGCTCAGCAGCAGCGCCGGCTTGCCGGGGACGGGCGTCACCTGGGTGATGTTCGTCATGAAAGCGACCTTCTCACCTCATGTCCGCGGACAGCGAACCGGGCAGCCCGAACTTGGCGAACAAGCTGTCGTCGAGGAAGGCAACCACGTGGGACACCTTGCCGCCCTGCACATCCAGGACGTGCAGTTGAAAGGGCGCATGCACGTCGCCGGCGCGCATGTACATGGCCGCGGCGAGCTGGCCGTTGGCGATCAGCGGCAGCATGCGCATGTCCCCGCCGCCCTCCGCCGGGCACTGCTGGTGAATGAGGGTGACGATGGTGCCCGCGCCCTGATACCAGCCGGTGTACGGCGGCATCTCCCAGATCGCCTCGGCGGTGAACAGGTCGACCAGCCGATCGATGTCGTAGGTTTCGAACGCGGCGATGTAGCGTGCCAGCAGGTCCTGGGCCTCGGCCGAATCCGGCTGCACCAATGGGTCTTCGGAGCTGGGGCCGGCGGTTTCGAGCTGGTTGCGGGCCCGCTGCAGCAGGCTGTTGACGGCGGTGGTGGTGGTGCCGACCGCGTCGGCCACCTCGGCGGAGCGCCATCCCAACACGTCGCGCAGCAGCAGTACCGCCCGTTGCCGGGGCGGGAGGTATTGCAGCGCAGCGACAAACGCCAACCGCACCGACTCCCGCGACCCCACGACGACGGACGGATCGGCGGGATGCTCGGTCAATTCCGGTAGCGGTTCCAGCCACGGCACCTCGCGTCGCTCCACCAGTTCGGCGTTCGGGTCCGAGCTCGGGCCGCCCAGGCCCACCGGCAACGGCCTGCGCTGACGCCCCTCCAGCGCGGTCAGGCAGGTGTTGGTGGCGATGCGATGTAGCCAGGTCCGCATCGAGGACTTGCCTTCGAAACGGTCGTACGCCTTCCAGGCCCGCAGCAGGGTCTCCTGCACCAGGTCCTCCGCGTCGTGCAGGGAGCCGGTCATTCGGTAGCAGTGGGCCAGCAGTTCGCGCCGATACGGTTCTGCGTGCGCGGAGAAATCCGCGCCGGCCACCGGGTCACCTTCGGAGTTCTGCGCGAGAAGGCTCATCCGCATGAGCCTACGCAGTGTCTGGGGGCACGTCGCGCATCAGCAGCCATTACGCTGCCCGTAATGACTAGGACCTCCGAGTGAACCGCACCGAACGCAGTTTCGACGGGTTCGGCGGTGTGCGCATCGTCTACGACGTCTGGACACCCGACACTGCACCGCGGGCGGTCCTGGTGCTGTCACACGGTCTCGGGGAGTACGCCCGCCGCTACGATCACGTCGCGAAGCGCTTCGGCGAGGCGGGCCTGGTCACGTACGCGTTGGACCATCGCGGGCACGGCCGCTCCGGCGGTAAGCGGGTGCTGGTGCGCGACATCCACGAGTACACCGCCGACTTCGACACCCTGGTCGGCATCGCCACCCGCGAACACCACGGCCTCAAGTGCATTGTGTTGGGGCACAGCATGGGCGGCGGAATCGTCTTCGCCTACGGCGTCGAACGCCCGGACAACTACGACCTGATGGTGCTATCGGGGCCCGCGGTGGCGGCCCAGGATCAGGTCTCGCCGCTGCTGGCGCTAGCCGCCAAGGTGCTCGGTGCCGTCGTGCCCGGGCTGCCGGCGCAAGAACTCGACGTCGACGCCATCTCCCGGGACCCCGCGGTCGTGGCCGCCTACAAAGACGATCCGCTGGTGTACCACGGCAAGGTGCCCGCCGGCATCGGCCGCGCGTTGCTGCAGGTCGGCGAGACCATGCCGCGGCGGGCACCGGCCCTGACGGCGCCGCTGTTGGTGGTGCACGGCGAGCAGGACCGGCTGATCTCCGTCGCGGGCAGCCGTCGCCTGGTCGAGTGTGTCGGGTCCACCGACGTCGAGTTGAAGGTGTACCCGGGGCTCTACCACGAGGTCTTCAACGAGCCTGAGCGCGAGCAGGTGCTCGATGACGTCGTCTCCTGGATCACCGCTCGGCTGTGAGGCGGGCGTGTCGGCCGGCTCCCGTATTTTGGCGCTATGACTCGCGCCGACGACGATGCAGAGCAAAGCGATGGGGAGGAGCGGCGCTATGACTGACGACAAGATGCTGGCGCGCATCGCCGCACTGTTGCGTCAGGCCGAGGGTACCGACAACACCCACGAAGCCGACGCCTTCATGTCCGCCGCGCAGCGGCTCGCGACGGCCGCCTCCATCGACCTCGCGGTGGCGCGGTCGCATTCGGCCCACCGGTCGGCGGCGCAGACGCCGACGCAGCGCACCATCACCATCGGGGCGGCGGGCTCCAAGGGGTTACGCACGTACGTACAGCTGTTCGTGCTGATCGCCGCGGCCAACGACGTGCGCTGCGACGTGGCCTCGAATTCGACGTTCGTGTACGCCTACGGGTTCGTCGAGGACATCGACGCCAGCCACGCCTTGTACGCCAGCCTGGTCGTCCAGATGGTTCGCGCGTCGGACGCCTACCTCGCCTCGGGCGCACATCGTCCCACGCCGACGATCACCGCCCGGCTCAACTTTCAGCTCGCGTTCGGCGCGCGCGTCGGCCAGCGACTGACCGAGGCCCGCGACCAGGCACGCCACGATGCCACCCACGACCGCCGCCGATCACCGGGCACCGCTATTGCTTTGCGGGACAAGGAGATCGAGCTGGTGGACTACTACCGCGGTGCCTCGAAGGCGCGCGGCACCTGGCAGGCCAGCCGGGCGTCGGCCGGATATTCGTCGGCGGCACGGCGCGCCGGTGACCGCGCCGGCAAGCGGGCGCGGCTGGGCAACAGCCCCGAACTCCCCGGGGCGCGGAGCGCGCTGAGCGGGTGACTGCGGGGAACTCCCCACGCCGGGATTCTCAACGCTCCAAGGTGTATGCGGCCGAGGAGTTCGTCCGGACGCTGTTCGACCGTGCCGCCCAGCACGGCTCTCAGGTGGTGGAGTTCTTCGGCACCCAGCTGACGCTGCCGCCCGAAGGGCGATTCGGATCGGTGGCGTCGGCCCAGCGCTACGTGGACGACGTGCTGGCCCTCCCGGCGGTGCGGCAACGCTGGCCGGATGTGTCACCGCTGCGGGTGCGGGGACGGCGCGCCGCCAGCGCCGCGCACTACGAAAACCACGACGGCACAGGCATTATCGCGGTTCCCGACCGGGACACCGCCGACTGGGCACTGCGCGAACTGGTGATGCTGCACGAAGTGGCGCATCATTTGTGCCAGGCCGAGCCGCCGCACGGCCCCGAGTTCGTTGCGACGATCTGTGAGCTGACGGAGCTGGTGATGGGACCGGAACTGGGGCACGTGCTGCGCGTGGTCTACGCCAAAGAGGGTGTCCGGTGAATTCTCCGTTCGGCGACGATGCGGGTCGGCCGGCGGCCCGGGGTGGGGGCACCTCCCGCTTGCGGGGGAGAGCCGGACAATCGGACCCCGAAGCGCGGGCGCGCGAGGTCGAAGAGCAGATGACCGACGACGAGCGGTTCGCGCTGCTCGTCTCGGTGATGGGGGCCGGCGATATGTGGCCCGTGCGCGACGAGCGCATCCCCCCGGACGCGCCGATGAGTGCGGGATACGTGCCGGGGGTTCCCCGCCTCGGGGTGCCTGCGCTGCTGATGAGCGATGCCGGGCTGGGCGTCACCAATCCCGGGTTCCGCGCGGGCGATACCGCCACCGCGCTGCCCGCGGGCCTGGCGCTTGCCGCCAGTTTCAATCCGTCGCTGGCCCGGGCCGCGGGCGAGGTGATCGGCCGGGAGGCGCGCAGTCGCGGGTTCAACGTGCAGCTCGCCGGCGCGATGAACCTGGCCCGCGACCCGCGCAACGGCCGCAATTTCGAATACCTTTCCGAGGACCCGCTGTTGACCGCCACGATGGCCGCCGAGTCGGTCGAGGGTATCCAGCGCCAGGGCGTCATCTCGACGGTCAAGCACTACTCGCTGAACTGCAACGAAACCAATCGGCACTTCCTGGACGCGGTCATCGATCCCGACGCCCACCGCGAATCCGACCTGCTGGCATTCGAATTGGCGATCGAGCGCTCGCAACCCGGCGCCGTGATGACCGCCTACAACAAGATCAACGGCGACTACGCCGCGGCGAACGCCGTCTTGATCAACGACGTGCTGAAAGGCGCGTGGGGGTACCGCGGGTGGGTGATGTCGGATTGGGGTGCCACGCCGAGCTGGCAGTGTGCCCCGGCCGGCCTCGATCAGGAGTGTGGGGCCCAGATCGACGCGCTGCTGTGGCAGGCCGAGTCCTTCGGTGCGCCGCTGCGCGACGCGCACGCCGACGGCAGGCTGACCGCGGAGCGTCTGTCGGACATGGTTCGCCGGATCCTGCGATCCATCTTCGCCGTCGGTGTCGACCGCGTCGACGCGGCACCGGAACCGGACCTGGCCTCGCACAACGAGATCGCGCTGGACATAGCGCGGCAGGGAACGGTGTTGTTGGCCAACCGGGGCCTGTTGCCGCTGGCGGCCGCCCGGATCGCCGTCATCGGCGGGTACGCGCACGTGGGTGTGCCGGCCGGATTCGGTTCGAGCGCCGTCGTTCCGCCGGGCGGGTACGCGGGCGTGGTGCCGATCGGTGGCTCGGGCCTGGAGGCCGGGATGCGCAACCTGTACCTGCTGCCGTCGAGTCCGCTGGAGGAGTTGCGAAAACTGCTCCCGCAGGCCCAGATCGAGTTCGATCCCGGCGCTAGTACGGCCGAGGCGGTGCGGGCGGCACGTACGGCCGACATCGCGATCGTGGTCGCGGTCCGCGCGGAGGGCGAGGGTTTCGACGCCGTCGACCTCTCGCTGCCGTGGGGCCAGGACGAGCTGATCGCGTCGGTCGCGGCCGCCAACCCCAACACCGTGGTGGTGTTGCAGACCGGCAATCCGGTATCGATGCCCTGGCGCGACTCGGTGAATGCCGTTGTGCAGGCGTGGTTTCCGGGCCAGGACGGCGGCCGGGCCATCGCGGAGATCCTCACCGGGGCGGTGAATCCCTCCGGTCGGTTGCCGATCACCTTTCCGGTTGACCTCGCCCAGACACCGCGCCCGCAGCTGCCCGGCGCCGCCGAAGCGTGGGGGACACCGACCACAATTGACTACGTCGAGGGAGCCGACGTCGGCTACCGCTGGTTCGCCAGACATCGTCATGACCCGATGTTCGCGTTCGGTCATGGATTGTCCTACACCAGGTTTGACTACCGCGACCTGGTGGTCACCGGCGGAGAAACCATCAGCGCCAGTTTCAGCGTCGCCAACGTCGGCGACCGCGCCGGGGCCGATGTAGCGCAGCTGTACCTGACGGCAGCCGCCGGTGAACCGTGTTTACGGCTGCTGGGATTCGTGCGGGTGGATCTTGCGCCGGGTGGGACTCGCCGGGTGACCGTCGAGGCGGACCCGCGACTGCTCGCCCGCTATGACGGCAGCGCCACGAGTTGGCGGATCCGTCCGGGTGCCTATACGGCCGCGGTGGGCACGTCGGCGATCGCGATGCGGCTGGAAGCGGCGGTCGAGCTGGCCGGCCGTACGTTCGGGCGATAGGCCACAGGGGCTTACACCCGAACGCACGACCGGTCCGGCGGGTTACTTGACCGGGGTCAGCTCGTCGCCGCACGTGCAGCGGTACGGCTCACCCGAACCCGAGCAGTGGCAAGGCACCTCGATACGGACGCGACAGCCGCAGCCCTCGTGACCGCACGTCAACTCGGTTCCGGCTTCGTAAGTTGCCATTTAACTCACCCTTTTCCTGTTGCGGTGATTCTTGCGGTGCGGGTCGACCGCACCCTCACTATATACCCCCCACGGGTATACCGTAAACGGCTGCGACCGGTTCGATACCGACCCGGCCGTCCGCGCCATCGTCGTCGGGCGCGGCTAGCGTGGGCGCCATGACCGAGAACCCAACCCCCAAAGACGTCGACGCATTCTTGGACAGCACAGTGGTGGACGGCGACCCGTCTCTGAGCGCCGCCCTGGCGGCCAGCGACGCGGCCGGATTACCGTCGATCGCGGTGTCGCTGCAGCAAGGAAAGTTCCTGAGTCTGCTCGCCGGTGCCATCGGTGCGCGCAGCATCCTCGAACTCGGCACGCTGGGCGGTTTCAGCACCATCTGGCTGGCGCGCGGCGCCGGCCCGCAAGGACGAGTCGTGACGCTGGAATACGAGCCCAAGCACGCCGAGGTGGCGCGGGCCAACCTGGAGCGGGCGGGCCTCGCCGATCGGGTGCAGGTGATCGTCGGCGCCGCACTGGATACGCTGCCGACGGTGACCGGTCCGTTCGATCTGATCTTCATTGACGCCGACAAGGAGAACTACCCGGCGTACCTGGAGTGGGCAGTGCGACTGGCCCGCCCCGGCGCGGTCATCGTGGCGGACAACGTGATTCGGCAGGGCCAGATCCTCGATCCGGAGTCCAACGCCCAAGCGAAGGCGGTGCGCCAAACGCTGCAGGCGATGGGCGAGCACCCGCGGCTGGACACCGCGGTGCTCCAGACGGTGGGCGCCAAGCCTTGGGACGGCTTCGCGTTCGCGTTGGTGCGGTAGGCGTCAGCGGGGGGTGAGGTCGGCGACGGCCCGCTCGGCGGAGGTGAGTTCGCCGATCCGCAAAGCGGTTTCGCCGGCGTACAGGGCCGCGCTGTCCAACCAGGAGTCGGGTACGCCGGCCACCGGCGCCAGCGGTGTGAAGAACGGGAGGGCGGGCGACTGCAGGCGCATCAGCGGTCCCGCGTCGAAATAGCCCAGCGCCGACAGCGGCCGGCTGGCCGCGTTCAGGGCGGCGGGCAGCGCCTTGGCCTTGCCATCCTCGCCGCACCACCGGTGGGTGGCGGCGTTGGGCACGACGCGGTGGCGCAGCGGCCAGCTCAGGCCGAACAGGTTGGTTTCGATTGTCTTGTCGGCCCGCAGGATTCGCTGCTGGTATGCGCGGTTCGCGTTGGCCTCGTGGGTCAACAGGAATCGCGTGCCGGCGATGACACCACTGGCGCCGGCGTCCAGCGCGGCGCGCGTGTCGGCGCCGGTGGCGATGCCGCCAGCCACGAACACCGGACGGCCGGCGGCCGCGGCGCGGGCACGCGGCAAAAAGTCCAGCGCCGCCATGGTTCCCACCAGATGTCCGCCTGCCTCGCGTCCCTGGGCAATCAGACCGTCGGCGCCCGCGGCGATCGCGGCCCGCGCCTGCGCGTCGGTGCCTACCATCACGAAGACGAAGATTCCCGCATCGCGCAGGTGCTCGACGAGGCCCCGCTTTTCGCCGAACGCCAGCACGACGGCGTCCACCCGCGCGTCGACGCAGACCGCGACGTGGCGGCGATGAACGAAGGGCATCAACAGGTTTACCGCGACCGCGCGGTCCGGCGCCTGGGCGCGCACCCGCTCGATCGACGTTCGTAGCCGCTGGGGCGTGTCGATGCCCAGCGTGCCCAGTCCGCCCGCCCGGGCGACCGCGCCCGCCAGTTCCGCGCCCGCCAGTCCGCCGCCCATGCCGGCCTGCCCTACGGGAACATCGAGCCGCAGCCGGTCCGCGATATCCACGACCTAAGACGTTACGCGCGTGGTCCATACGGCTATGTCGAGCGGGCCGCCGGGACGCCGATGTTCGTTGCTGGCCAACGGCTTGCGGGCGTAATCTTGATAACAGATGGATGGGTGCGACAACGCTCAAAAGGCTTGCCGCATAACAGAAAGGTCACAAAATGAGTACAGTCCATTCATCAATCGATCACCACCCCGATTTGTTGGCTCTGCGTGCGCGTTACGAGCGCGTGGCCGAGTCGATGAGCGCGCATGTCACGTTCGGTCTGGCCCTGCTGACAGGCCTGTACGTGGCCGCGTCGCCGTGGATCGTCGGATTCAACGGCACGGCATCGCTTGCCACGTCCGACCTGATCGTCGGGATCGCGGCGGCGTTCTTGGCCTACGGCTTCGCGACGACGCTGGATCGCGCGCACGGCATGACCTGGACGCTGCCCGTGCTGGGCCTGTGGGTCATCGTCTCGACGTGGATCCTGCCGGGCGTCGTGATGACCACCGGCATGACCTGGTCGAATGTCGTTGCCGGTGCGTTGTTGGCGTTCTTGGGCTTCAACGCGACCTACTTCGGCATGCGCACCCGCGAGACGGGCACCCACGCCTGATCGCGAACTCGGTTAGGTCGCAAGGCAGTTCGCCCGCCCCGGGGCCGATCAGCACGGCCAGGGACGGCGATCAGCCGCAGACCGCGCCGATGGCGGCCGAGCTGACCAGCTTCACGTATTTGGCCAGGACCCCGGTCTTGTAGCGCGGCTCCGGCGGGGCGAAATCCTTTCGCCGGGCCTCGAATTCGGCCGGATCGGTGAGCACGTCGAGCACATGGTTGGCTACATCGAGGCGGATCCGGTCGCCGTCGCGCAGGAACGCGATCGGACCGGCGTCGACCGCCTCGGGCGCGATGTGACCGACGCACAGGCCGGTCGTCCCGCCGGAGAAGCGGCCGTCGGTCAGTAGCAGCACGTCTTTGCCCAGACCGGCGCCCTTGATGGCGCCGGTGATGGCCAGCATTTCCCGCATGCCGGGGCCGCCCTTGGGCCCTTCATAGCGGATCACCACCGCGTCGCCCTTGGTGATGGTGCCGTCCTCCAAAGCGTCCAGCGCGGCCCGCTCTCCGTCGAAAACCCTTGCGGTGCCCTCGAACACGTCCGAGTCGAATCCCGCCGACTTGACCACCGCACCCTCGGGCGCCAGCGATCCGCGCAAAATGGTGATCCCGCCGGTCGGGTGAATCGGATTGCTCAGCGCGCGCAGCACCTTGCCGTCCGGGTCGGGCGGGGCGATCAAGGCCAGGTTCTCGGCTACGGTCGCACCGGTCACCGTCAGGCAGTCGCCGCGCAGCAGCCCGGCGTCCAGCAGCGCCTTCATCATCACCGGCACGCCGCCGATGTGGTCGACGTGGGACATGACGTGGCGGCCGAACGGCTTGACGTCGGCCAGGTGCGGGACCTTCGAGCCGATCCGGCTGAAATCGTCGAGCGTCAGCGCAACATCGGCCTCGTGGGCGATGGCCAGCAGGTGCAGCACCGCGTTGGTGGAACCGCCGAAGGCCATCACCACCGCGATCGCGTTCTCGAACGCCTCCTTGGTGAGGATGTCGCGGGCGGTGATGCCGCGCCGCAGCAGTTCGACGACGGCCGCACCGCTGCGCCGCGCGAACCCGTCGCGGCGGCGGTCGGTCGCCGGCGGTGCCGCGCTGCCCGGCAGCGACATCCCGAGCGCCTCGGCGGCGCTGGCCATCGTGTTCGCCGTGTACATGCCGCCGCACGCGCCTTCGCCGGGACAGATCGCGCGTTCGATGGCGTCGACGTCCTCGCGGGGCATCAGGCCCCGGGCGCAGGCGCCCACCGCCTCGAATGCGTCGATGATGGTGACCTCGCGCTCGCTGCCGTCGGACAGCTTGGCGACCCCGGGCAGGATCGAGCCGGCATAGAGGAACACCGAGGCCAGGTCCAGCCGGGCGGCGGCCATCAGCATTCCGGGCAGCGACTTGTCGCAGCCGGCCAGCAGCACCGAGCCGTCCAGGCGTTCGGCCTGCATTACCGTCTCGACGCTGTCGGCGATCACCTCGCGCGACACCAGCGAGAAGTGCATGCCCTCGTGGCCCATCGAGATGCCGTCGGACACCGAGATGGTGCCGAACTCCAGCGGGTAACCACCGGCCGAGAACACGCCCTCCTTGACCGCCTTGGCGAGCCGGTCCAGCGAGAGGTTGCACGGGGTGATCTCGTTCCACGACGACGCGACGCCGATCTGTGGCTTGGCGAAGTCCTCGTCTCCCATGCCTACGGCCCGCAGCATGCCCCGGGCGGCTGCCTTCTCCAGGCCGTCGGTGACGTCACGACTACGCGGCTTGATGTCGGCGCTGGCGGCCGAATCGGTGGTGGGCATCGTTCAAGTATGCGCTGGCCAGTCCCGATGCCAATTTCCGGGATACCCCGACGGGGTATAAGCTGGACTTCGGCGTGATGCCGCCGCAGGGCGGGCGAATTGGCAGGGGAGACAGATGACGAACGACCACGGGTACTCGCAGCAGAAGGACAACTACGCCAAGCGGCTGCGGCGGATCGAGGGCCAGGTGCGTGGCATCGCCCGGATGATCGAGGAAGACAAGTACTGCATCGACGTCCTCACCCAGGTCAGCGCCGTCAACAGCGCACTGCGGTCGGTCGCCCTGAACCTGCTCGATGAGCACCTGAGCCACTGCGTCACCCGCGCGGTTGCCGAGGGCGGCGACGACGCCGACAACAAGCTCGCCGAGGCCTCCGCCGCCATTGCGCGGCTGGTTCGTTCCTGATTTCGTTCTGCATCGGTGATGTAGTTGAGACCTGTTTCCCGGCCCTGATTCAGGGGGAGGCCTAGTTGCGGTCCGTACGGTAAGGCAGTGTGATCGCATTAGGCGCGACAACCCAGGAAATGGGTAGTCCGGCCGATACAGACGCCATGACTGCCGAAACCAACGCTGCCGCGCGAACGTGGACCCCACGGATCGCGGCTCAGTTGGCTGTGCTGGCCGCCGCGGCCTTCACTTATGTCACCGCCGAGATTCTGCCGGTCGGCGCGCTGCCGGCCATCTCACGCGACCTGCACGTCAGCTTGTTTGCGGTGGGAACGCTGTTGACCTGGTACGCCTTCGTGGCGGCCCTGACGACGTTTCCGCTGGTGCGCTGGACCGCGCATTGGCCGCGGCGCCGCACGCTCATGCTCAGCCTGACCTGCCTGACCGCCTCGCAGGTCATCTCGGCGCTGGCGCCCAGTTTCGCGGTGCTGGCCGCCGGGCGGGTGCTCTGTGCGGTCACCCACGGCCTGCTGTGGGCGGTCATCGCGCCGATCGCGACCCGGCTGGTGCCGCCGACCCATGCCGGGCGCGCCACCATGTCGATCTACGTGGGCACCAGCCTCGCGCTGGTGGTGGGGAGCCCGCTCACCGCGGCGCTGAGCCTGATGTGGGGGTGGCGCCTGGCCGTCGTGTGCGTCACCGTCGCGGCTGCCGTCGTCACGATGGCGGCCCGGCTGATGCTGCCGGAGATGGTGCTGACGGAGGGCCAGCTCGCCCACGTGGGTCCGAGGTCACGACACCACCGCAACCCGCGGCTGATCCTGGTGAGCGTGCTGGCGATGATCGCGGTCACCGGCCACTTCGTGTCCTACACCTACATCGTCGAGCTGATCCGCAACGTCCTTGGCGTGCGCGGGCCGAACCTCGCCTTCGTGCTGGCCGCCTACGGGCTGGCGGGCCTGCTGTCGTTGCCGCTGGTGGCGCGGCCGCTGGACCACCGGCCCAAGGGCGCCATCATCCTGTGCATCACGGGGCTGACGTCGGCTTTCGTCGTGCTGACCGGGCTGGCGCTCGGTGGTAAGACCGGCGTGGCCACCGCACTGATCGGGACCGCCGCCATCGTGCTGTGGGGCGCGATGGCCACCGCGGTCTCCCCGATGATGCAATCCGCCGCGATGCGCAACGGCGCCGACGACCCCGACGGGGCGTCCGGGCTCTATGTGACCGCCTTCCAGGTCGGCATCATGGCCGGGTCGCTGGCCGGCGGCCTGTTCTATGAGCGCAGCGTCACGCTGATGCTGACCGCTTCGGCGGCCCTGATGGCCGTCGCGCTTATCGGCATCGTGGCCAACCGGCGGATGCTGGACGTTGCTCCGACAAGCTCACCCGATTCATAGCCGCCCAGCTCAACCCGGTAATCGACGCCCTTGCCGGGGCGCGGGAACCCGGCGGTGACGGTAGCTGGCGCGGCCCTTATGCCACACTGTGTCGAGAACACGAGTGGAGGTATGCATATGCCGGGCTGGACGAGGGCCGCTACTTTGAAGGGCCTCTTCGCCGCTCTGAACGCCGCCGGTTTGGCGTCCGTCATGGGCTTGGTGCTGGTGCTGAGTGCGGCTCCCGCACTGGCGGATCCGGACCCGGCACCGGCAGACCCGGGCGCGGTCGCGGTCCCACCCGGACCGCCGCCGCCACCCGACCCGCTGGCGCCCCCGCCGCCGGCTGACCCGCTGGCGGCCCCGCCGCCGCCCAACCCGCTGGCGCCGCCGCCCTGGCTTCCCCCGGGTGCGGGCGCGCAACCCGCCGCTGCCGCGGCCGATGGGCAGAACAACACGCCGTTCACCGGCACGGCCCCGTTCGGGCCGCCGTCGTTCGTCCCCAAGGGCGGCTCGACCGTGGGTGTGGCCCAGCCGATCATCATCAACTTCCCGGGAACGGTCGAGAACGCCGACGCGGCGATCGGCGCCGTGCACGTCTCGTCCGTCCCGCCGGTACCGGGCAAGTTCTACTGGATGACCCCGACCCAGTTGCGCTGGCGCCCAATCAATTTCTGGCCCGCACATACCGCGGTAACCGTCGACGCCGGCGGCACCGTGTCCACCTTTCAGACCGGCGACTCGCTGATCGCCACGGCCGACGACGCGACTCACCAACTGATCGTCGCCCGCAACGGCACCGTGGAGAAGACCTTCCCGATGTCGATGGGCATGACGTCGGGCAATCACCAAACCCCCAACGGCACCTACTACGTGCAGGACAAGAAGGCGTCGGTGGTGATGGACTCCTCGACCTACGGGGTCCCGGTCAATTCGACCTACGGTTACAAGGTGACGGTGGAGGACGCGGTCCGGTTCGACAATGTCGGCGACTACGTGCACAGCGCGCCGTGGTCGGTGGATGACCAGGGCAAGCGCGACGTCAGCCACGGCTGCATCAACATCAGCCCCGCCAATGCCAAGTGGTTCTTCGACAACTTCGGTCCGGGTGACCCGATCGTCGTGAAGAACTCCAGCGGCGGCAACTACAAGAAGAACGACGGATCCGCCGACTGGCTGAATTAACCCGCGCATAACGCGTAATCGCCCATTTCCCCAGGGGGATGGGCGATTACGCGTCTGAAGGCGGGGGATCGGCTGCGGGGGGCTTCCGCTGATCGCCGGGTTATGTATAGCATCATACATAAGGAACCGATCCGAGGAGCTGCGATGCGTGGTCCACGCGAGCGGATGGTCGTTTCTGCTGCGCTGCTGATCCGGGAGCGGGGGGCGCACGCCACTGCGATCTCCGATGTGCTCGAACACAGCGGCGCGCCCCGCGGATCGGCGTACCACTACTTTCCCGGCGGCCGCACCCAGCTGCTCTGCGAGGCCGTCGACTACGCAGGCGAGCACGTCGCCGCCGTCATCACCGGCGCCGACGACGGCCTGCAATTGCTGGACACGTTGATCGACAAGTACCGCCGCCAGCTCCTCGACAGCGACTTTCGTGCGGGTTGCCCCGTCGTGGCCGTCTCCGTAGAAGCGGGCGAGCAGCACGACGCCGACCGCATGGTGATCGAACGCGCCGCGGCGGTCTTCGACCGATGGACGGACCTGATCGCCGCGCGGTTCATCGCCGACGGAATCTCGCCGGAGCGGGCGCGCGAATTGGCGGTGCTGGCCACCGCCTCGCTCGAGGGTGCGATCGTGCTCGCGCGGGTGCGACGTGACCTGATGCCCCTCGACGTCGTCCACCGCCAGCTGCATGACCAGCTGGCGGCGTCGTTAGGTCAGGCGCTCGGAAAGGAAACCCACGATGACCGGTGAATGGCAATCCAGCGCGTGCATCCTGTGTGAATGCAATTGCGGCATCGTCGTCCAGGTCGAAGACCGTCGGCTGGCCCGGATCCGCGGTGACAAGGCGCACCCGGCCTCGCAGGGCTATACCTGCAATAAGGCGTTGCGGCTGGACCACTATCAGAACAGCGGCGCCCGCCTGACCTCCCCGCTGCGTCGCCGCGCCGACGGCAGCTACGAGGAGATCGATTGGGACACGGCGATCGTCGAGATCGCCGAGGGGTTCAAGCAGATTCGCGACAGCTATGGCGGCGACAAGATCTTCTACTACGGCGGCGGTGGGCAGGGCAACCACCTGGGCGGGGCGTACAGCGGCGCCTTCTTGAAGGCGCTGGGCTCGCGCTACCGCTCAAATGCGCTGGCGCAGGAGAAAACCGGTGAGGCCTGGATCGACGGGCACCTCTACGGCGGCCACACCCGAGGTGAATTCGAGCACGCCGAGGTGGCGGTGTTCGTCGGGAAGAACCCGTGGATGTCGCAGAGCTTTCCGCGAGCCCGGGTGGTGCTTAACGAGATCGCCAAGGATCCGGCCCGCTCGATGATCGTCATAGACCCGGTGGTCACCGACACCGCCAAGATGTCCGACTTCCACCTGCGGGTGCGGCCCGGCACCGACGCCTGGTGCCTGGCCGCACTGGCCGCCGTCCTCGTCCAGGAAAACCTGTGCGACGAAGCATTTCTCGGCGAGCATGTGCGCGGCGCGGATGCCGTGCGCGCCGCGCTGCGCGAGGTTCCGGTGGCCGACTACGCCCAGCATTGCGGGGTCGACCAGGAACTGCTGCGCGCGGCGGCGCGGCGCATCGGCGCGGCCGCCAGCGTCTCGGTGTTCGAAGACCTCGGCGTGCAGCAGGCACCCAACAGCACGCTGTGCTCCTATCTGAACAAGCTGCTCTGGATCCTCACCGGCAACTTCTCGAAAAGAGGCGGCCAGCACCTGCATTCGTCGTTCGCTCCGCTGTTCGGCCAGTTCTCCGGGCGCACACCGGTCACCGGCGCCCCGATCATTTCCGGACTGGTGCCCAGCAACGTGGTGCCCGAGGAGATCCTGACCGACCACCCGGACCGCTTCCGGGCCATGATCGTGGAAAGCAGCAATCCCGCACACTCGCTGGCCAACTCGGCCGCCTGTCGGGAGGCCTTTCAGGCCCTGGAACTGATGGTGGTCATCGACGTCGCGATGACCGAGACCGCCAGGCTCGCACATTATGTGCTGCCCGCCGCGTCCCAATTCGAGAAGCCGGAAGCCACCTTCTTCAACCTGGAATTCCCGCACAACACCTTTCATTTGCGCCGCCTCTTGATGGAGCCCCTGCCGGGAACCCTGGCCGAGCCCGAAATCTGGGCGCGGCTGGTGCGGGCGCTCGGCGTGCTGGACGACGCGGATCTGCGGCCACTGCACGAAGCCGCACGAAACGGCCGACAGGCCTACACCGAGGCGCTTCTGAGCGCCATAGCCAATCCGACCGTGGCGCAACTACTTCCGTACGTGCTCTACGAGACGCTGGGGCCTACCCTGCCGGACGGGTTACGCGGCGCGGCCGCCCTGTGGGGCCTTGCCCAAAAGACCGCCATGAGTTATCCCGACGCGGTGCGGCGCGCTGGGCACGCCGACGGCAACGCCCTGTTCGACGCGATCCTGGACACCCCGTCGGGGGTGACGTTCACCGTGCACAACTACGAGGACGACTTCGCGCTGATCAGCCACTCCGACCGCAAGATCGCGCTGGAAATCCCGTCAATGCTCGACGAATTGCATGCGCTGTCCCGGATTCCACCCCAGCTCACCTCGCCGGAATTCCCGATCGTGTTGTCGGTGGGGGAGCGGCGCGCCTACACCGCCAACGACATCTTCCGCGACCCGACCTGGCGCAAACGCGACGCCGAGGGCGCGCTGCGGATCAGCGTCGAGGATGCACAGACCCTCGGACTCACCGCGGGAGGCCGGGCGCGCATCAGCACCGCGGCCGGCAGCGCCGAGGCCACCATCGAGATCACCGAGACGATGATGGCCGGGCATGCCGCCCTGCCCAACGGTTTCGGGCTCGACTACGTCGACGACGAGGGGCGCACCGTCACCCCCGGCGTCGCGCCGAACGTGCTCACCTCGACCGAGTGGCGCGATCCTTACGCCGGCACGCCGTGGCACAAGCACGTGCCCGCGCGGATCGAGCCCGCCCCGTTGGGCGTCAGTTCCAGATCTTGACCCGTCTGTCCGGCTCCAAGAACAGCGCACCGGAGTCCGCGCCGTCGAACGCGTCGTAGAATGCATCCATGTTGCGCAGCACGCCGTTGCAGCGGAACTCCGGTGGCGAGTGCGGATCCACCGCAAGGCGCCGGATCGCCTCCGCATCACGGGATTTGGTGCGCCACACCTGGGCCCAGCCGTAGAACACGCGCTGCACGCCGGTGAGGCCGTCGATCACCGGAGCGGGCTGGCCGTTCAGTGACAACTGGTAGGCCAGCAGCGCGATCGACAAGCCACCCAGGTCTCCGATGTTCTCCCCGACCGTGAAAGCGCCGTTGACGTGGTGGTCGCCGGCCAGGCCGCGTGGCGTATAGGCGTCATACTGCTCAATGAGAGCCTTTGTGCGGGCGCCGAATTCGCTCCGGTCGGCGTCGGTCCACCAGTCGACCAGGTTGCCGTCGCCGTCGTACTTGGCGCCCTGGTCGTCGAAGCCGTGGCCGATCTCGTGCCCGATCACCGCGCCGATGCCGCCGTAGTTGGCCGCGTCGTCGGCCTCGGCGTCGAAGAACGGTGGCTGCAAAATCGCTGCCGGGAACACGATTTCGTTCATCCCCGGGTTGTAGTACGCGTTGACCGTCTGCGGCGTCATGAACCACTCGTCTTTGTCCACCGGCCCGCCGAGCTTGGCCAGCTCACGGTCGTGGTTGACCGCGTAGCCGCGCTGATAGTTGCCGTACAGGTCGTCACGGTCGATCACCAGCGAGGAGTAGTCACGCCACTTGGACGGGTAGCCGACCTTGGCGGTGAACTTGTCCAGCTTGGTCAGCGCCCGCTCCCGGGTCTGCGGTGTCATCCAGTCCAGGTCGCTGATGCTCATCCGGTACGCCGCCCGCAAGTTCGCGACCAGCTCGTCGATGCGGGCCTTCGCCCCCGGCGGGAAATGCCGCTGCACATACAGCTTTCCGACGGCGTCGCCCATCAGATTCTCCACCAGTGACACCGCGCGCTTCCACCGGTCCCGGATCTGCTCGGTGCCGGTCAGCCGCCGGCCGTAGAAGTCGAAGTCCGCGGACACCAACTCGTCGGTCAGCCAGGCGGCCCGCGCGCGGATCAGCCGCCAGCGCGCCCAGCTCTTCCACACCTCGAGGTCCTCGCTGCGCCACAACTCGGCAAAGGTGCGCAGGTAATCAGGTTGGCGCACAATCACTTCCGCGAGCGCATCGGGGTTCGCGCCGAGCGCGGCGGCCCAGCCGGCCCAGTCGAAGCCCACCGACTCGTCGCGAAGCTCGGCGAACGTGCGCAGGTTGTAGGTGAGGTCGGCGTCGCGGCGCTTGACCACATCCCAGTGCGCCTCGGCCAGCCTGGTCTCCAGCGCGACGATGCGGTCGGCGGTCTGGATGTGCTCGGCCGGGTCCCCGCCGAACACCAGGCCGAACATCCGCGCGATGTGAGCGGGGTAGGCCTCCAGCACCTCGGCGTGCCGCTCCTCGCGGTAGTAGGACTCGTCGGGCAGCCCGAGGCCGGACTGGGTGAAGTGCACCAGGTAGCGGGCCGAGTTCTTGGCGTCGGTGTCCACGTACACGCCGACGCCGCCGCCCGCGCCGGTGCGCTGCAGCGCGCCGATGGCCCGGGCCAGCGCGTCGGCGGCGTCGGCGTCGTCGATCGCGGCCATCTCGTCCAGCAGCGGCCGCACGCCGCGGCGCTGCACGGCGTCCTCGTCGAGGAAGCTCGCGTACAGGTCGCCGATGCGCTGCGCGTCGTCGTCCGCGGCGCCCGAACCCTGCTGGCTGGCCTCCACGATCAGGTCGCGCACCTGCTCTTCGGCACGGTCATACAGCTGGCGGAAGGCGCCGTCGGTGGCCCGGTCCGCCGGTATCTCGTATTCGGCCAGCCAGCGGCCGTTGACGTGACCGAACAGGTCGTCTTGGGGGCGGATATTTTCGTCGACAAAGCTCAGGTCGATGCCCGAGCGGATGGCCATATTCGTCACCCCGCCATCCTTCCATCTTTCCCGGGTGCGACGATCGGGCCATGTCCGAGGGCGAGCGAACCGAACCAACTGCCGAAGAAGATTCCGTTGACGTCGCCCCCGATGACGACTCGACCGGCGACGGCGCCGACGATATCGACGAAGACGAATCCGAAAGCGGCGAAGTCTTTTCCCCTTACGGCATCGCGTCGGCGGTGCTCGGTGTGCTCTCGGTGGCCGCGGTGGTGCTCAGCTTCCTCATCTGGTCCGACCACCGCGACCAGGTGGCCGAGCGCGGCTACCTGAGCCGCGCCATGCAGACCGCAGCGGACTGGGCGAACGTGTTGATCAACATGAACAGCGGCAACGTCGACGCCAGCCTGCAGCGGCTGCACGACGGGACGGTCGGCGAGCTCAACACCGACTTCGACGCGGCCGTGCAGCCATACAAGGCGGTCGTGGAGAAGCTGCAATCCAAGAGCGCCGGGCGGATCGAGGCGGTGGCGATCGAAACCGTGCACCACGATTTGGACACCCAGCCCGGCGTCTCGAGGCCGGTGGTCACCACCAAGCTGCCTCCGTTCGCGAGCCGAACCGACTCGGTGATGGTGATCGCCACGTCGGTCAGCGAAAACGTCGGAGCCAAGCCGCAAACCGTGCACTGGAACCTGCGGCTCGACGTATCCGACGTGGACGGCAAGCAGATGGTCTCCGGATTGGGGTCGATCCGATGAGGAACCTCTGGCGGCTGTTGGCCTTCGACATCCTGGCCCCGCTGGCCGCGATCGCGGCCCTGCTGGCCATCGGGCTGGTGCTCGGCTGGCCGCTGTGGTGGGTGTCGGCGTGCTCGGTGCTGATCCTGCTGATCGTCGAAGGCGTGGCGATCAACTTCTGGCTGCTGCGCCGCGATTCGGTCAGCGTCGGCACCGACGACGACGCCCCGGGGCTGCGGCTGGCGGTCGTGCTGCTGTGCACGGCGGCGCTGGCCGCGGCGGTGGCGACCGGCTACACGCACTGGACCAGGGCGGACAACGACTTCACCAACGACTCCCGCCAGGTCGTGGCGACCGCCACCGGCATGGCCGAGGCAATGGCGTCGTTCAGCCCCACCGCCCCGACCGGCTCCATCGACCGGGCCACGGCGATGATCGTCCCGGAGCATGCGGCCGCGTTCAAGGAGCAGTACAGCAAGTCCAGCGCCGACCTGGCCCAGCACCACGTCACGGCCCAGGCCACCACGGTGTCGGCGGGGGTCGAGGCCCTCGGGCCGTCGGCGGCCAGCGTGGCGGTGATCCTGCGGGTCACCCAGAACACCCCGGGGCAGCCGCCCAGTCAGGCGGCGCCGGCGCTGCGGGTAACGCTGACCAAGCGGGGCATCGACTGGCTGGTCGCCGACGTGCTGCCGGTCAGATAGCGGGGATCAGTTGGCTTCGGCTGACCGGGCGGCCTTCACCTTGACGAACCGGTCCGACAGCCGCCGGATCCGGATCATCAGCGCGGCCGTCGGGCTGGTGCTGCCGTCGAGATAGCCGTCCAGCTCCTCGGCCGTGACACCGATGCGGGACGCGAACTCCTGCGGGGCCAGACCCGACCGCTCGATCAGCAGCCGCACGTGGCGAGCCACCTCGGCGCGCTCGTTGGCCTCCAGGTGGGTGCGGGCACGCTCGAGCACCTCCCACAGCGCCTTGGCGATGCCGTAGGGCCGGGTGCCTTCGAGGACCTCCTCGACTTGGCGGGCGGTCCGCCCGTACGGGTCGCGCTTCAACGCGCCGGCGATGCGCTTCCAGGTCGCGATGTCACCACCCTGCAGGGCGGAGCGGATGGCCGCGGTCGGCCAGAACTCCACCGGCTGGTCGGGGTCCTGGAAGCCCCCGGACGGCCCGTTGCCGCGTGGACGCTGTTCGGGGCCCGGCCGGTGGGGCGGCGGTGCGGGGCGTCGGTCGGGTGCCAACGTCACCTCGCCTCCTCCAGCATCGCCACGGCCACGGAAAGGCAGCGCTGCCTGATTCCCTCCCAGTCCGTGTTAGCGTCCGCTTCAGATCCCTGGTCTTCGGGGTAATCGCAAGGGTCGGGATCTGCGAGTCGGCGGACCAACTGGGTGGCAATCCACTGCCGCCTGGTTGATTTACAACAGTAATACCTGTCCATTCCTGCCAGCACCACCGCGGCGGTCTCGGGCTCCAACGAATCGACCATGTCTGCAAAATCGGCATAGTCGCGCCGACTGTTACGGCACATGATCAGGTAGCCCTTGAGCCGCAGGGTCTCGGCGCCGGTCGGCACCAGCAGCCGGTCGCCGGTTGGCAGCTGCACGTTGGTGGTCTCCACCGGGCTGCGCCGCTCGTAGCTCGGCCCGTCGCCGGCCGCGGTGTCGGTCTCGCTTTCCAGTGCGTCGATCGCGACCGACAGGCGCCCCCGCCACAGTGTCACTGGGTGAACGGGCCGGTCCACCCCGACGATGGCCTTGGCGATGCCGTTGCGCGAGGTCAGGCCGCCGACCAGCTTCTTGGCCGCCAGGGAGCCGTTGGTGTGGCCGTTGGTGCCGGGCTTCTTGTCGGCGCCCACGCCGACGCTGACCTTCTCCTCGCTGAGGGCGACCTGGTGGGGGATCTGCGCGGGTCCCAGGCCGCGGGTTTGGTCCTCGTCCGGGCCCGACGACGCCTGCGCGGCGTTGCGGCCGCAGCCGGTGAAGGCGAGCGGATCGGTGACGCAGATGGCGTCGGGCGCCAGGTGCTTGAGCTTCGCGGCGGACTTGAGCACCATCCGCAGGTCGGCGCTAGGCGCCACCAGCGCCGAGATGTCGTCGGGGATGACGACCACGTCGCCGAGGTCCACCTCGGGTAGCGGCCGGTCGAAGTCGACCGACGGCAGCACCCGCGACAGCCACGCCGGCAGCCACCAGTTCCACTGGGCGAACATCGCCATCAGCGCAGGCACCATCACCAGCCGCACCACGGTGGCGTCCACCGCGATCGCCACCGCGCACGCGACGCCGATCTCGGCCACCAGCGGCATCCCGGCGAACGCGAAACCGACGAACACCGCGATCATGATCAGCGCGGCGCTGGTGATGGTGCGGGCGCTGGTGCTCACGCCGTAGGCCACCGCGTCGCGGGTGTTACCGGAATGCAGGAAGCGCTCCCGGATCCGGGTGAGCAGGAAGATCTCGTAGTCCATCGACAACCCGAAGGTCATCGCGAGCACCAGCGGGGGAACGGTGCTGTCGATCGAGCTGATCTGGGCGACGCCGAGATCCTTCAGCCACCCCCACTGGAACACCATCACCAGGCTGCCGTACGCCGCGGCGACCGACAGCAACGTCATCAGGACGCCCTTGAGCGCCAGGAAGACCGAGTGGACCGAGACCAGCAGCATCACGAACGCGATTGCCGCGACGATGGCCAGCACCAGTGGCTCCGTCGCCGAGACCTGGTCGTCGAAGTCCTTGATCAGCGCGGTCGGGCCGCCGACGTCGACGCGTGCCGTGCCCGCCTCGGGAACCTTGGGCAGCTGCGCGCGCATCCAGCCGACGGTCTCGCGGGCCTTCATGTCCTCGGGATCCACCGACAGCACCGCGGACAGCAGCGCGCTGCCGTTGTCCTCGGCGAACTGGGGCGGCGACACCGAGACGATGTTGGGTGCCTGCGACATCCGCTGGCGGATCGCGCCGACGGTGTGGCTGTGTTCGGGGGAGGCCGCGCCGCCGTCGGGGAAGTTGATCAGCACCCGGATGGGGCCCAGCGCGCCGGGGCCGAGGGCCTGGGCCGCGGCGCCCACCCCGGCGCGGATTTCGTGCGACGAGTCGAACTGCCGCAGCAGGCTGTTGCCCAGCACCATCGACGCCGCAGGCGCGGCCATCACGAGCAGCACCAGCGATGCCGCCAGCGCGGACACCCACGGCCGGCGCATCACCCAGCCGATCCAGCGGTTCCAGAACCGGGACTGGGTGCTTTCGGGCCGCCGCGACCAGTGCAGGAAGCCAGACCGCTTGGCGGCCGCGCGCCCGAACGTCGCCAGCGCCGCCGGCGTCAACGTCGTCGAGGTCAGCATGGCCACCGCGACGGCCAGGATGGCGCCGGTGGCCATCGACTTCAGCGCCGGGGTGTTGATCACATAGATCCCGGTGAGGGACGCGATCACGGTCATGCCGGACAGCACCACGGCGAGTCCCGAGGTGGCCATCGCGGCGTCGACGGCTTCGCGGGGCTGGCGCCCGGTGCGCAACTCCTCCCGGAATCGCATCAGGATGAACAGTGAATAGTCGACGGCCAGCGCGATGCCGAACATGGACACCGTCGAGGTCACGAACACCGACATGGTGGTGTACGCGGACAGCAGATAGACCAGGCCCATGGTGACCACGACCGTGCAGATGCCCAGGGCCAGCGGGATGGCGGCGGCGGCCAGCGAGCCGAACACGGCGAGCAGCACGATCAGGATGACCGGCAGGTTCCACTTCTCGGCTGCGGCGATGTCGTGCTTGGTGTTGGCCGCGGCGGCGGCGGACAGCGCACCCTGCCCGATGACGTAGAGCCGCACGCGGCCGTTCGCGGTCTGGCCGGGCTGGTCGCCCTTGATGCCGACCTTGGTGCGGAGCTGCTTGGCGACGTCGCTGGTGTTACGGGAATCCAGCCGCACCGACAGCACGTAGGGCCGGTCGGGCTGCGGGGGCCGCTGGGTGGGGTTGGGGATTTCCGTCGTGCCGGGGATCCCGGTGGCGATCTGCCGCAGCTGGGCGACGGCGTCGTTCATGTCCTGGTAGCTGGCGTCGGGACGCGGGGCGGCCACTAGCGCCAGCGACGATCCGCCCTGGTCGTGATAGAGCTCCTCGAGCTGGTCGTGCACGGCCAGCGACTGCGATCCGGCCACGTCGAATCCGCCGCCGGTGAGGTTGCCCGACTGCGTCAGGGCCAGGTAAACCGCCGGAACCAATGCCAGCAACCAGCCCGTGAAGACCAACCAGCGGTACTTACGCAGGCTGCGGCTGAGGCGCATCATTAACTGCTGGATTTTGTCGCTCCCCGGTTCTCACGTAAGGCGTGCTGGCGACGATACCGCAGCAGCCTGTGGATTATGCGGGCTTATCTAGTTCCTGAGCTGCGGCGACGGCGTTGTTGCCAAGACGCTGCGAAGTCGTTGTGAACCGGTGACCAAGCGGGATTTCGGTCACATATCCCACCGCGGCCTCCGTTCGGACTGGCAGGGCTGATATCGGCGATGGCAGTATGTCGGTGGCCCGCGAGGCCCCCGGGGGATTCTGGGACGCTTTCGTTGCCTGGGGCCGTCTCATCGCAGTCGTTTGCGAGGCGCCGATTCGGCGGACCGTCGCAAACTCCTAAGGAGTTGTCCATGACGAGAGCCACCGCCGGACGGGGTCGCAAAATCTTCGCCGGGCTGATCGCCGCCACGGTGCCCGGTGTAGCCGTCGCGGTGCTCGCCGGAGCCCCGGCGACCGGTGCCAACGACCCGTGCGCGGCCAGTGAGGTCGCCCGGACGATCGGCTCGGTCTCCAAGTCGATGGGCGATTACCTGGATTCGCACCCGGAGACCAACCAGACGATGACCTCGATGCTGCAGCAGCAGGCGGGGCCGCAGTCGGTGAACGGGCTGAAGTCCTACTTCGACGCCAACCCGAAGGTCGCCGGTGACATGACGTCGATTGCCCAGCCGTTGACCAACCTGTCGCTGCAGTGCAAGCTGCCGATCTCGATCCCGCAGGCGATGGGGCTGATGCAGCAGGCGCAGGGCGCGGCCGGTGGGCTGCCCGCGCCGCCGGGGAACCCCGCGGGCGCTTGGCCGCTGAGCGGGACCACCGGTGGCGCCCCGGCCGCCGCGCCGCAGCCGGCGCCGCCCCGGGCGACCAACCCGCTGCCGGGGCCGTCGCGCGGCAACACCGTCGGCTAAGCCCTCGTGGCGACCCGCTTCGTCCGGCTTGGACTATGCGGCGACCCGCTGCGCCCGGCTACGCCGCGCTTGCGATCGCCGCGGCCGCCCTCGGATCGCCACTAGGGCTGGCCCTCGGCCTCCGGATTCCGGTCGGGCGGCAACGGCCCCTGCAGCGCGGTGTCGGTCGGGTCGGCCGCGGGGTCACGCTGCACCGGCACGACCGGTAGCGGACCCGTGATCGGGTCCTCGTCGGAGTCGGCGATGTTCTCGGTGCGGAACACGAAGAAGAACACCACCCAGCCGATCGCAGAGATCAGCAACCAGCTGATCAGCCGGTAGATCAGCATGGCCGAAATCGCGTTGGGCAGCGACATCCCGCTGGACACCAGGCCGGGCACCAGCACCGCCTCGACGATCAACAGGCCGCCGGGCATCAGCGGGATCGTGCCGACCGCGCGGGCGGCCGCATACGCCACCGTCAACCCGGCCACCGAGGCGTGATCCCCGGCGGCGTAGGCGGCGAAGCCCAGGCAGGCCACGTCGGCGATCCAGTTGAACATCGACCAGCCGAACGCCACCCCCAGGTCGCGCCGGCCCAGGCTCACCGATTCCAGCTGCATCAGCGTCTCGCGCCACTTGCCCAGGCCGGTGTCGGCCGGCCTGCCGCGCACCGAGTTGACCCACGCCAGCACCCGGCTGCCGATGCCGTCGATCAGCTCCGGTCGTGACGCGACGGCTTGCGCCAGCAGCAGCAGCGCGACGAAGCCACCGAGGGTGAACAGCAGCGAGAAGGGGTTGTTCTTCGCGCCCAGCAGGAAGGCGCCGCCCAGCCCGAGCAAAGCCAATCCCACCGCCTGTAGCACACCCGACATCACCAACTGCCACGACGCCACCACGGTCGAGGCGCCCCACAGCCGCTGCTGCCGGAACAGGAAGGTCGCCGACAGCACGGGCCCGCCGGGCAGGGTGGTGCTCAGCGAATTGGCGGCATAGAAGGCGGCCTCGGAGCGCAACTGCTTGACGTGCACGCCGGCCGACTTGAGCAAGGTGCGCTGGATCTGAGCGAAGCTGTGCATCGACGCGGCCGCCGCCGCCACCGATGCGAGCAACCACCACCAGTTCGCCTCATACAGGCTCATCCAGGCTTTCGCCAGCTGATGCCAGCCCAGCGAAACCTCGACGGCAAGCACGATGGCAACCGCTCCGAGGATCACCCAGCGCGCCCACCAGTACTTCCCGCGCGGGGTTTCTTCGCGCGGGAAGTCGAGATTGCGGGCGGGTGCGTCGGGCGGCACGTGAATTAGGGTAACGGTGCAGGTGGCGCAGCGATCGCTGCGCATCGCCTACCGTGTCTGGGAAGTTCCGGGGTCGTAACCGGATCGTGCCGACGGCGAGGGCTCCGGCCGACGCGCCGACCGCCGAAGCCGCGTCGAGACACGTTTGACAGTGCGCGGCGCCGGATAGGCTGGCCAAATGTCAGCAAACGCCGACGATGCGTCGGTCGAACCCCTCGTCCGCAAGACCGCAGCCTGGGCCTGGCGTTTGCTGGTCATCCTGATCGCAGTGCTCGCCCTGTTGCGGGTGGTGGAAAAACTCGAAATCATCGTCGTTCCGGTGCTGGTGGCGCTGCTGCTGAGCGCATTGCTGGTGCCCGTGGTCGACTGGCTGGACAAGCGGGGCCTGCCCCGAGGCGGCGCGGTGGCCCTGGTGCTGCTCGGCGGCTTCGCGATCCTGGGCGGCATTCTGGCGTTCGTCGTCCTTCAGTTCATCGACGGCCTGCCCGGCCTGACCGAGCAGGTGACCAACAGCATCGAGTCGACGCGCCGCTGGCTGATCCACGGGCCGGCGCACCTGCGCAACGAACAGATCGACAACGTGGGCAACGCCGCAATCGAGGCGCTGCACAACAATCAGGCGAAGCTGACCAGCGGCGCGCTCTCCACCGCGGCCACCGTCACGGAACTGGTCACGGCGGCGGTGCTGGTGCTGTTCGCACTGATCTTTTTCCTCTACGGCGGGCGCAACATCTGGCAGTACGTCGTGAAGATCATCCCGTCGCACGTGCGCAACCGGGTGCACGAGGCCGGCAATGCCGGATACGGGTCGCTGATCGGGTACGTGCGGGCCACATTCCTGGTGGCCCTGACCGACGCGGCCGGGGTCGGCGCGGGTCTGGCCATCATGGGTATCCCGCTCGCGCTGCCGCTGGCATCGCTGGTGTTCCTGGGTGCGTTCATCCCGCTGGTCGGTGCCTTGATATCTGGCCTGGTGGCCGTGGTGGTCGCGCTGCTGGCCAAGGGCATCGTGTATGCGCTGATCACGCTGGGCGTGCTGATCGCGGTCAACCAGATGGAGGCCCATCTCCTGCAACCGCTGGTGATGGGCCGCGCGGTCTCGATTCACCCTCTCGGGGTGGTGCTCGCCATCTCCACCGGCGGAGTGCTCGCCGGGATCGTCGGCGCCCTGCTGGCGGTGCCGACGGTGGCGTTCCTCAACAACGCGATCCAGGTGTTGTTGGCGCCCGATCCGTCCGCCGAAGCCGAGAAGCAGACCGAGGACGCGGACGAGAAGACCGCGATCCTGCAAGCCGAGCCCGACCAACCCGAGCACGAATCCGGCTGAGGCCCAACCATTTCGGGGCCGTAACGGCGCGGGTGCGCCTACCTACATCCGTCCCTCGCGGCGCAGTAGATCCGCAGCGGACAGGCCGCCGCCGGAGCGCCGGCGTTGCCGCGCCGGGTCGCCGTTCTCGCCCTGTTCGTGCGTGTGCACCTGCTCGGTGGCCGCGTTGGGGTCGTTGCCTTCGGCGCGCATTTTCGGCAGGGCGGTGGTGGGTTCGGCGGCGTCGCTGTTGTCGTCAGCCTGGTTGCCGGGAACCGGGATGGCCCTCGTCTGATCGCCGGACGGCGGTGCCGCCGGGCCGGGGGGCCGCTGGGGAGCCTGCGGGGCGGAGTTGGTGGCGGGACGCGGGTCGGCCGGCCGGTCACGGCCGGGTGCGCCCTGTGCGGAGAAGCGCGTCGTCTTGGCTTCGGTCGGCTGGCTGGGCCGGGCCGGGATGCGCGTGGTGCTCGCGGCCGGTTCCTGCGCGGGCCGCGGATCCGCCGGGCGTGCGGGACGCGACGGTTCCAGCGCTCCGGGGTGGGTCGGGTCGTGCGGGGGCCGCGGCGCCGCGGCGACCAGGCTGGCCGCAACCGGCGGTCGCGCGGGCCGGCCGTTGAGCGTGGGCCGCTTGCGCTCGTCGGGCAGGTCGATCTCGCCGAGCCCGATCTTGTTCTGCAGGCGGCGGGCCCAGCGCGGCGCCCACCAGCAGTCGTCGCCGAGCAGCTTCATCACCGACGGCACCAGGAACATCCGGACGACGGTGGCGTCCAGCAGCAGCGCCGCCATCAGACCGAAGGCCAGATACTTCATCAGCACCAGGTCGGAGAACACGAACGAACCGGCGACCACCGCCAGGACCAGCGCGGCGGCCGTGATCAGGCGTCCGGTGGTCGCCGTCCCGATCCGGATGGCCTCGGCCGTCGACATGCCGCGTTCGCGCGCCTCGACCATGCGGGAGACCAGGAACACCTCGTAGTCGGTGGCCAGACCGAAACCGACGGCGACGACCAGCGCGATCACCACAACCATCAGCGGGGTCGGGGTGAAATTGAGCACCCCCGACAAGTGCCCGTCGACGAAAATCCAGGTCAGGATGCCCATCGTCGACCCCAGCGTCAGCGCGCTCATCACGGCGGCCTTGACGGGCAGCACCACCGAGCCGAATGCCAGGAACATCAACAGCATCGTGGCGCCGAGCAATAGGACCAGCATCAGCGGAGCCTTGTCGAACAGGCTGTGGATGCTGTCCTGCTCCAGGGCCGGGGTGCCGCCGACGTAGAGGTTCAGTCCCTTCGGGGGGTTCACCGCCCGCAGTTCATTGATCTTCTTGGCGGCGTCGTTCTTGTTGAGCAGGCCGTTCTGGATCACCCGCACCGAGCCGTCCTTGGGCACCGTGGTGCCGTTCGGCCCGGCGACGCACGGGTTACCGGCGATGGTCGGGCAGGCCCGCTCCTCCCATTGCTTGTCGGTGAACCCGCCGATCGAGGAAATCCGGTTGCGGATGTCGGCCACCTGCTGGTCGGTCACCTTGCTGCCGTTGGTGCTCTGGATCACCATCGTCAGCTGCTCGGTCCGGTAGCCCGGGAATCGCTTGTCGAAGTGTTCCTGCGCCAGGCGCACCGCGTTGTCCGGCGGCAGGTACTTCTCGCTCATGCCACCGAACGACAGGTTGCCCAGCGGGATGACCAGCAGGATCATCCCGACGGCGATCGGGATGGCGAAGGCCAGCGGCCGCTTCATCACCCAGTTGACGAGCTTGCCCCAGAAGCCGGCCTCGACCTCTTCGCGGGTCTTGGTCTTCTGCAGCCGGTCGGCCAGCCAATTCAGGTAGGCGCGCGACCACTTCCAGTTCCGCAGGAACGGCACCCGGAACGCGGTCCGCACGCCCAGCGCGTCGACGTGGCGGCCGAGGATGGCGAGGCACGCCGGCAGGAACGTGATCGACAGCACCGCCGCGAGGCCGACCGCCGCGAAGATCGCGTAGGTCAGCGAATGCACGAAGCCCTGCGGCAACACCAGCAGGCTGGCGCTCGACGCGATGATCAGCACCGCCGAGAACGTCACGGTGCGCCCGGCCGTCATCACGGTTCTTCGTACCGCGGCCTCGGTGTCGTAGCCCTCGGCTATCTCCTCCCGGAACCGGCTCACCACGAACAGCCCGTAGTCGATGGCGATGCCCAGGCCGATCAGCGACACCACCGGCTGGGCGAAGAAGTGCACCGGCCCGAACACGGCGACCAACCGCAAAATGCCCAGCGAGCCCGCGATGCTCAGGCCGCCCACGATGGCCGGCAGGCCGGCGGCGACCGCACCGCCGAACACCAAGAACAGGACCACCGCCACCAGCGGTACCGCAAGGACCTCCATGCGGCGCTGGTCGGTGGCGATGGTGCCGGTCAGGGCGTTGGCGATCGGCTCGAGGCCGGCGAGTTCCACGGCGCCGCCGCCGAGCTTCTGCAGTTCCGGCTGGATGGCCTTGTAGTTGTTGAGGATGCTGTCGTCGTCGTTGCCCTTCAGCGGGATGGACACGAAAGTGTGCTTCTTGTCCTCGCTGACCATCCCCTTGATGAGCGGGGGCGCGTCGGCGGGATTCGCCAGTGCCAGCCAGCCGGCCCACCCGACGACCTGGTCGGGATGGTCGGCCTTGAACTTGTTGAGCTCGCCGATGATTTTGTTCCGCCACGCCGGGTCGTCGACCGTTTTTCCGTCGGGGGCGGTGAAGGTGGCCACCACGTGGCTGGTGCGGTCGCGGCCGTAGGTCTGGTCGCCCAGCACCGACGCCTTCACGGATTGGCTGCCGTCGTCGTAGAAGCCGCTCTGTGTAACATGCTTGCCCAGGCTGATTCCGAAGACGCCGCCCAGCAGACACAGAGCTACCGTGACCCCGATCACGATGTACCGGTACCGGTACACAGTTCGACCCCACCAGGCGAACACGCAAGCTCCTTACTGGATCGTTAACGACCCGCGCATTGGTTTTCCAGTGTCACACACGCGCGGTCAGCAGCGCGGAGAGCGGCCGGAACGGCTGCAGCCACGCACCCTGGTCAGGCAGCGAATCTAGGCCGATCCGCGGCAACGGTTCCCGGAAGACACCAGCGATATCCTCCAGATCAACGAAGTCCAAGGTATCCGACGCTAGCGCCCAACTCGCGTGTTCGCGAAATCCGATCACCTGGACGCCGACCCCGCTACGTGCGATGTCTTCCAGCGGGTGACGAAACGCCTGACCGTCGGCGGACGCCACCACCAGCGCCGCCAACCCCTGGGTGCGCCGCAATTCGATATGGGCCAGCATGTCGCGGTCGACATCGCTGTCCTCATCGATCTTCGGCTTGGCGAACACCGCGAACCCCACGTTACGAAGCGCGTCCACCCAGGGGCGGACGACGTCGGCGCTGCCCGGCGCGATGTTGGTGAACACGGTGGCCTCGGGTTCCACGACGACGCCGGGGCGGCCGGCGCTGACCTCGGCCGTGCGCGCCAACAGCCAGCGCCCCAGGGCGTCGAACCGCGGGCGTTCCAGGGCCGTCGGGCGGCGGCCCAGGATGGAGCCCAGCCCCATGTCCAGGTTCGGGGCGTCCCATACCAACAGCACGCGTTGACCCGGGGGAGAGAAGCCGCCCAGCTCGTCGCCGGTCAGCACCGCCGGCGGCGCGACGGGTTCGGCCCCCGCCGCGGTCTCTTCGGTCAGGCTCATACTCATCGCCTACTCATCGTCTACGCCAAATGAATTCGGTGACGGCACTGCCCGCTTCTTGAGCCTTCGTCTCGTACTTGGTGGTCGGGCGCGCGGTCGAGATCGGCAGCGCGCTGTCGGGATTGACCGGTTGCAGGCTGGGTTCCGCGCCGACCTCCGCGATGTGCTCGGCGTAGCCGGCGTGGTCCGTCGCAACGTGCAGGACACCACCAGGGAGTAGCCGGTCGGCTATCAAGCCAATCGTGCCGGGCTGCAGGAACCGCCGTTTGTGGTGCCGCGCTTTCGGCCACGGATCGGGAAAGAAGACGCGGACGCCGGTCAGCGAAGCCGGCGCGATGAGGCGTTGCAGGACCTCGAGGGCGTTGCCGCGGATCAGCCGGATGTTGCTGACCTTGTCGCGGTCGATCGCACAGAGCAGCTGCGCCAGCCCGCGCCGGTAGATCTCCACCGCGACCACATCGATGTCGGGTTCTTCCTTCGCCATCGCCAGCGTGGAAATGCCACTGCCGCAGCCGATTTCGAGCACCACCGGTGCCTGCCGCCCGAACCAGGCGCGGGTATCCAGCGTGGGTTCGGAGCTATCGGGTTCGTCGGGTGCGGCGCCCACCGACAGGCCGAGCTCGGGCCAGCGCCGTTCCCAGGTCTGGCGCTGCGCATCGGACAGGGCCGATCGTCGCGATCGGAACGCCGTGGCCGGGAGGTAGCGCTGGTCGGGGCGGTCCGGGCCCCCGGTCGGCGTGTCGGCAGACATCGCCACCCCGCGCTGCGCATGCATTTGTCCATGGTGGCCTATGAACCTTGGATGTATCCGCCCCTGGTCCGGATTGATACCCAACAGTTGCCTTCAACTGGTAACTCATTAACGGTGGCTCGCTTCTTGGTGACGCGGATGCCACCATTCGGTGGGACCGCCCGGCCCCGGCGCTGCATCCGGTAGCGGCGACGCGGCCGGGTATGGGGGTCATCCGGACCGAACAGGCGGGATATGAGGGGACAAGGACACCAGAGTTTCGTCGACGAGCTGGCGCGCTTTGCGGCCGGCCACGCCGACCCGCGTCTGACGGCAATCGCGCAGCGATCCGCCGCGCCCCTGCGCGTGGTGGTGCGCGGCCGTCGGGGGGTCGGCTGCCGCACCGTGCGCCGCGCCCTGGACGGCGCGGGACGCGCGGCGGGCATCGCAGTCGTCCATCCGGGGACCGAGCGCGACGTCGACGCGGTGGTGTACGTGATCACGGAGGTGGTCAAGCCCGAGGACACCCAGGCGATCGCCCAGGTCTCAGGGGCCGGGCGCCCGGTGCTGGCAGTGCTGAACAAGGCCGACCTGGCGGGCTCGCTGTCCGGGCGGGGCGGCGACGGCCCTATCGCGGCGGCGCGCGCCAGGTGCACGGAGCTCTCGGCGCTGATCGACGTGCCCATGGAACCGATGACGGGTCTGCTCGCGGTCGCGGCGCTGAACGACCTGGACAGCGCGCAGTGGACGGCGCTGTCCGGGCTGGCCGCGCACCCCGGCACCGCGTGCTTTGACGGCTCCTTCGCCGCATTCCTGGCCGCCGACGCCCCGGTGCCGACCGAGGTGCGCCAGCGCCTGTTGGACACCCTCGATCTGTTCGGCACCGCGCTGGCGGTCGCCGCGTTCCGGCAGGGCCGCACCCCGGCCCAGGTGCTGACCCTGCTGCACCGGATGAGCGGCGTCGACGCCGTCGTGGCCCAGATCGGCGCGCTGGGCGCCGAGGCGCGTTATCAGCGCGTGTTGGACGCCGTCGCCGAACTCGAGGCGCTGGCCGCCGGGGGCGGCACGCTCGGCGAGCGCATCAGCGGGTTCCTGTCCCGCGACGACACCGTCGTCGCCCGGATGGCGGCCGCCGTGGATCTGGCCGAGGCCGCCGGGCTGGAGCCGGGCGATCCGCAGCACCTCGACGCGAATCGCGACGCGTCCTCGCACCTGCCGCGCGCGGTGTGGTGGCAGCGCTACAGCCGCGCGTCGGCCAGCGAACTGCACCGCGCCTGCGGCGCCGACATCGCCCGCGGATCGCTGCGGTTGTGGTCGCAGGCCTGCGGGTCCCTGCCGGGAGGATCCTGGTGAGCGCCGAGACAAGCGACGATCCCGTCGCCGCGGTGGACGCGCTGGTGGCCGCCGCGGGTCCGGGACTGGATCCGCCGGCGATTCAGCGCTGCGACGTGGTGCTGGTGACCGGTCCGTGGATGGCCGGGGTCACTGCTGTGGCCGACGCCCTGCGGAAGCGGCTGCCGCAGCACAAATTCGTGGAGTCGACCGACCTGGGGCCCGGCGAAGAGCCGACGGTCGTGGTGTTCGTCGTGTCGGCGGCGGCGAACCTGACGCCGTCGGACTGCGCGCTGCTGGACGCCGCGGCCGAGCACACCGATGCGGTCGTCGGTGTGGTGTCCAAGATCGACGTGCATCTCAACTGGCGCGGCATCGTCGCCGCCAACCGCGACTCGCTGGCCGCGTACGCGCCCCGCTACGGCCGGGTGCCCTGGGTGGGTGCGGCGGCCCTGGCCGACCTGGGCGACCCCGACGTCGACGACTTGGTCGACGCCGTCTCGGCGCAACTCGACGACCCCGATCTGGCGCGGCGAAACAGGTTGCGGGCGTGGGAATCCCGGCTGCAGACGGTGGCCCGGAGGTTTGACCGCGAGGTCGAGGGGTCGGGCCGGCGGGCCCGGGTCGAGACGCTGCGCGAGGAGCGCAGCGCGGCGTTGCAGCAGCGGCGTCAGGCGAAAAGCGAGCGCACCATCACGCTGCGCAGTCAGATCCAGCAGGCTCGGGTCGCGCTTTCCCACTCGGCACGTAACCGGTGTGCGACCGTGCGCACCGAACTGCAGGAATACGCGGCGGGTTTGTCGCGGCGCAATATGTCCGGCTTCGAGGCGGTCACCCGCGACCAGCTGGACGGGGCGGTCGCCGAGGTCAGTGAAGCCACCGACACGCAACTGGCCGAGGTGGCGCAGGCGATGGATGTGCCGATGGAGCTGCCGCCGCTCGAGCAGTTGCCGGCGGTCGACGTCTCGCCGCCGCCGCTGAAATCGCGCCGCCAGGAAACCTGGCTGACGATCCTGCTTGGCGTCGGATTCGGCCTCGGGGTGGCGCTGACGCTGAGCCGGCTGATGAGCGGGCTGGCCTCGCGGCTGAACCCCGCGCTGGCCGTCGTCGCGGCCGTGGTGTGCGTGGCGATTTCGGTGGGGCTCACCTTGATGGTGATCAACATCCGCGCGCTACTGCACGACCGGGCTCTGCTGGACCGCTGGGCGGGCGACGTCACGGCCTCGCTGCAGTCGGTCGCCGAGCAGCTGGTCGCCACCCGGGTGCTGGTCGCCGAGTCGGTGTTGAGCAAGGCGTTGCTCGCCCAGGACGAGGCCGAGAACGCGCAGGTGTCCGCCTCGGTGGGCGTCATCGACACCGAATTGCGCGAGCACGCCCTGGCCGCCGCGCGGGCCTCGGCCGCGCGCGATCGGGACATGCCCGCGGTGACGGCGGCCCTGGCGGCCGTGCGTGCAGAACTGGGAGAACCGGGTATACGAGAAGACGAAAGTCACTCCGAAAACGCCGCCGGTGACGAGACCGATAAACTCGCTTCGAGGAGCGAAGATGACAGCGCGTCGGGATCTTCTGAATCGTTGTTGTGAGAAGGCTTATACCTGCCCGAGACTCACCCGACAAGGTCCTCACGATAACCTGTAGTTAACGCCACCAATTCCTTAATTGTGTGGGCGAGAGCATAGCGAGCGACACCAGCCCGAGACGCAGAAGAATCCAGGAGAGTTCGATGACCTCAGCGACCATTCCCGGTTTGGACACAGCACCCACGAACCACCAGGGCCTGCTGTCATGGGTGCAGGAGGTCGCCGAACTCACCCAGCCCGACCGGGTGGTCTTCGCTGACGGCTCCGACGAGGAGTTCAACCGGCTGGCCACCCAGCTGGTCGAGGCGGGCACGTTGAAGAAGCTCAACGAGAAGAAGCACCCCAACTCCTACCTGGCGCTGTCCGACCCGTCCGACGTGGCGCGCGTGGAGTCCCGGACCTTCATCTGTTCCGAGCGCCAGATCGACGCCGGGCCGACGAACAACTGGATGGACCCGTCCGAGATGCGGTCCACGATGACCGACCTGTACCGCGGCTGCATGCGCGGCCGCACCATGTGGGTGGTGCCGTTCTGCATGGGCCCGCTGGGCGCCGACGACCCCAAGCTGGGCGTGGAGATCACCGACTCCGAATACGTCGTCATCTCGATGAAGGTGATGACCCGGATGGGCAAGGCCGCCCTGGAAAAGATCGGCGACGACGGATTCTTCGTGAAGGCGATGCACTCGGTGGGCGCGCCGCTGGAGCCGGGCCAGAAGGACGTGCCGTGGCCGTGCAACGACACCAAGTACATCACCCACTTCCCGGAGACCCGCGAGATCATGAGCTACGGCTCGGGCTACGGCGGTAACGCGCTGCTGGGCAAGAAGTGCTATTCGCTGCGCATCGCCTCGGCGATGGCCCACGACGAGGGCTGGCTCGCCGAGCACATGCTGATCCTCAAGCTCATCTCCCCGGAGAACAAGGCCTACTACTTCGCCGCGGCGTTCCCGTCGGCGTGCGGCAAGACCAACCTCGCCATGCTGCAGCCGACCATCCCGGGCTGGCGCGCCGAGACGCTCGGTGACGACATCGCCTGGATGCGGTTCGGCAAGGACGGCCGCCTGTACGCGGTCAACCCCGAGTTCGGTTTCTTCGGCGTCGCGCCGGGCACCAACTGGAAGTCCAACCCCAACGCCATGCGCACCATCGAGGCCGGCAACACCGTCTTCACGAACGTGGCGCTCACCGACGACAACGACGTGTGGTGGGAGGGCCTGGAGGGCGAGCCGCAGCACCTGACCGACTGGAAGGGCCGCGACTGGACGCCCGATTCCGGCGAGAAGGCCGCGCACCCGAACTCGCGCTACTGCACCCCGATGTCGCAGTGCCCGATCCTGGCGCCGGAGTGGGACGACCCGCAGGGCGTGCCGATCTCGGGCATCCTGTTCGGCGCGCGCCGCAAGACGACGGTGCCGCTGGTGACCGAGGCGCGTGACTGGCAGCACGGCGTGTTCATGGGAGCCACCATGGGCAGCGAGCAGACCGCCGCCGCCGAGGGCAAGGTCGGCACCGTGCGCCGCGACCCGATGGCCATGCTGCCGTTCCTGGGCTACCACGTCGGTGACTACTTCCAGCACTGGCTCGACCTGGGCAAGAACTCCGACGAGTCCAAGATGCCGAAGGTGTTCTTCGTCAACTGGTTCCGCCGCGATGAGGACGGTGGTTTCCTGTGGCCGGGCTTCGGCGAGAACAGCCGGGTGCTCAAGTGGATCGTGGACCGTATCGAGCACCAGGCCGGCGGCCAGGACACCCCGATCGGCATCGTGCCGGCGGTCGACGACCTGGATCTGGACGGCCTGGACGTCGACGGCGGCGACGTTGCCAAGGCGCTGGCGGTCAACGCCGCCGAGTGGCGCGAGGAACTGCCGCTGATCGAGGAGTGGTTCGAGTTCGTCGGCGACAAGCTGCCGACCGGCGTCCGCGACGAGTTCGAGGCGCTCAAGCAGCGGCTGTCCGAAGCGAGCTGATCCCGCTCGGCGGTGGTGAGGCAGGCCTTAGCCGCTAATCGACTGCTGCCGTAGCGATCTCGGCAGGTACATTGCTCCCGATCCGGCGCTGGCCGCGAGGTCGCCCGGATTGGAGATGGCGCAGCGCTTCAGCGACAGGCAACCGCAGCCGATGCACGAGTCCAGGTTGTCGCGCAGCGCAATCAACCCGGCGATCTGGTCGTCGAGTCGCGCGCGCCAGGTTTTGGACAGCCGTCCCCAATCGGCGCGGGTCGGGGTGCGGCCATCCGGAAGTGTGGCGAGCGCTTCGGCGATCTCATCCAGGCTCAGTCCGACGTTGCGAGCGGCCTTGATGAAGGCCAGGCGCCGCAGCATCTGACGCTCGAAGCGGCGCTGGCCGCCGGCGGTCCGGGTCGCCGTGATCAGTCCCTGGCTTTCATAGAACCGGATCGCCGATGCCGCGAAGCCGCTGCGGTTTGCCATCTCACTGACGGTGAACAAGTCTCGCTTATTCATTGCGGTCTCCCCGGATTCGTGACTTGACTTAAAGTTTACTTTAACTATCACTATGGGGGGATGACTCAACCCAAACAGCAACCCGTCGCGATCGTCACGGGCGCCTCACGCGGCTTCGGCAGGGCGGTTACCGCCGCCCTGCTCGACCGTGGTTGGACCGTCGTCGGCGATGCCCGACGCGCCTCTGAACTGGAAGCAACTGTCCGAGAACTGAATTCGAGGAATTTCATCGCGCTGCCCGGTGACGTCACCGAACCGTCGCACCGAGCCGAGCTGGTCGCGGCAGCATCCCTCGGGCCACTCGGCCTCTTGGTGAACAACGCCAGCCGGCTGGGACCCAGCCCGCAACCCGTCCTCGCCGACTACCCTGCGAACGAGTTGTGGACCGTGTACCAGACCAACCTTTTCGCGCCGCTGGCCCTGATCCAGGCCACGTTGCCGACGCTGGCCGAAAACGGCGGCGTGATCGTCAATCTGAGCTCTGACGCCGCCGTCGAACCGTACCCCGGCTGGGGCGGGTATGGCTCGTCGAAGGCCGCGCTCGACCAACTGACCGCCGTCCTTGCCGCCGAGACGCCCGCGGTGCGCGTGTACGCCTTCGATCCCGGCGACATGCGCACCGAGATGCACCAGGCCGCCTTCCCGGGCGAGGACATCTCCGACCGTGCGCAGCCGGCGTCCGTCGTGCCGGCCCTGCTGCGATTGCTCGACACGCGCCCGGCCGCTGGCCGCTACCGTGCCGCGGATCTGGCGCTATCGGGAGCGCAGCAATGACCGCTCCCAGGGCGCTAGCGAGCCCGCAGACACACTTCCGCCGCGAGCCGACGTCGGATGCCACCGAGCCGCCGGAGGTCCGCGGCGTCGCCAGGGACGCGGTGAAGCTGCTGGTCGCCCGGCCGGCTGGGGTCAACCATGCGCGTTTCACCGACCTCGGTGACTACCTGCGGCCGGGCGATCTCCTCGTGGTGAACGACTCGGCCACCCTGCCCGCCGCCGTCGATGGCGATCGCGCCGGACGGCCGATCGCGATCCACTTCTCCACGGCACTCGCCGCCTCGGTCTGGGTGGTCGAACTCCGGCAGGCGGGCAACGCGACGGGGAATCTGACCGACGTCCGGCCGGGCGAACGCATCGAAATGCCGGGCGGCGGGGCGCTGGTCATCGAGTCGTCCTACCCGCAACCAGGGATCACCGGGGCGCGGTTGTGGGCCGCGCGAGTCCTTGTCGAGGGTGACGTCGCGTCATATCTGGCCCGGCACGGCCGGCCCATCCGGTACTCGTATGTGCCGCGGCCGTGGCCACTGCACTACTATCAGACGGTCTTCGCCAGACAATCCGGTAGCGCTGAAATGCCAAGTGCGGCGAGGCCGTTCAGTACAGAACTCGTCACCGAGCTGGTGGCCGCCGGCATCGCGATCGCGCCGGTCACGCTGCACGCGGGGGTGTCGTCGGCGGATGCGGGCGAACCACCGGTCGCCGAACCCCTCCACGTGCCCGCCGCGACCGCGCGACTGGTGAACTTCACGCGCGCGACCGGCGGACGGGTGATCGCGGTCGGAACGACGGTGACGCGCGCTCTGGAGTCCGCCGCTACCGCCGACGGCGTGGTGCGGCAGGTGAACGGCTGGACTGATCTGGTGCTTGGGCCCGACCGGCCGTGTCGTGTCGTCGACGGCCTGGTGACCGGCTGGCACGATGCCGGCGCCTCGCACCTGTTGTTGCTGGAGGCGGTTGCCGGTCCCGAGCTGGTCGCCAGGGCGTATCGGGAGGCGGTGGAACACGGCTACCTGTGGCATGAATTCGGCGACAGCGCGCTGCTACTGCCCCGCGAAGCGACCACTTAACACCCGTCAAGTTTGGCGGCGGTACAGTCTGCGCATGCAGATCCGCCCCTATATCGGCGCAGACAAACCTGCTGTCATCCTGTACCCGTCCGGAACGGTGGTCACCTTCGATGACCTCGAGGCCCGTGCCAATCGACTGGCGCACCGGTTCCGCGAGGCGGGTCTGCGCGAGGGCGACACCGTCGCCATCCTGATGGAGAACAACGAGCACATCCACGCGGTGATGTGGGCAGCTCGTCGCAGCGGCTTGTACTACGTGCCCATCAACACCCACCTGACCGCGGCAGAGGCGGCCTACATCGTCGACAACAGCAGCGCGAAGGCCATCATCGGCTCGGCGGCGCTGCGTGACACCCTCGCCGGCCTGGCCGAGCATCTACCCGGTGGGCTACCCGAGCTACTGCTGATCGCCGATGGCGACCTGCCGGGCTGGGAGCGTTACCCCGAATGCGTTGCCGCACAGCCCGATAGCCCGATCGACGACGAGATCGAGGGCGACCTGCTGCAGTACTCGTCGGGCACCACCGGCCGGCCCAAGGGGATCAAGCGCGAATTGCCGCACGTGCCACCGGCCGAGGCGCCCGGCATGATGTCCGCACTGGTCGGTTTCTGGATGACGCCCGACTCGATCTACCTCAGCCCGGCCCCGCTGTACCACACGGCGCCGTCGGTGTGGTCGATGAGCGCGCAGGCCGGCGGCATCACCACGGTGGTGATGGAGAAGTTCGACGCCGAAGGCTGCCTGGACGTCATCCAGCGACACCGCGTCACGCACGGCCAGTTCGTCCCGGCGATGTTCACCCGCATGCTGAAACTGCCTGAGCGAGTGCGTCATTCGTACGACCTATCCAGCCTGCAGCGGGTGATGCACGCCGCGGCTCCGTGCCCGGTGGAGATCAAGAAGCAGATGATCGACTGGTGGGGGCCGATCATCGACGAGTACTACGCGTCCTCGGAAGCGCACGGGTCGACACTGATCACCGCGGAAGAGTGGCTGGCGCATCCGGGTTCGGTCGGCAAGCCCATGGGGGGCGCCGTGCACATCCTCGACGAGCACGGCAACGAGCTGCCGCCCGGGCAGGCCGGGGAGATCTACTTCGAGGGCGGCTATTCCTTCGAATACCTCAACGACCCAACGAAAACCGCCTCATCGCGCGATAAGCACGGCTGGGCCACTGTCGGCGACATCGGCTACCTCGACGACGAGGGCTACCTGTACCTGACCGACCGCCGTCACCACATGATCATCTCCGGCGGGGTGAACATCTACCCGCAGGAGGCCGAGAACCTTCTGGTCACCCACCCGAAGGTGCTCGACGCCGCCGTGTTCGGGGTGCCCGACGACGAGATGGGCCAGCGTGTCGTGGCGGCCGTGCAGACCGTCGAGGATGCCGACGCCACCGACGAATTCGCCGACGAGCTGACGGCGTGGCTGCGAGACCGGTTGGCGCACTACAAGTGCCCGCGATCGATCGCCTTCGAAGCGCAGCTGCCGCGCACCGACACCGGCAAGCTCTATAAGAATGGGCTGATCGAGAAATACTCGGTGTGACCGATGCTCCGGGTGGTCGACCTGTCGAGCGCGCCGCAGGACGGCCCGCCGTCGCCGCCCGGGGTGATCGTCGCCGTCGGCTCGGCCGCTGACATCGCTGAAGCCGGATTCTGGCTTGACACAGCGACTTTCACGCTGACCGAGGATCCGTGCGCCGACCGGCGCGTGGTCACCGTCGATTCGGTGCCGGCGATCGTGGACGAGTTGACGGCGCGCTGCCGGCGCTGGCCACACGCCAGCGGCATCTGTGACGACGTATTGCGCGCGGTGGATCCGCGGGGCCCGACGCTGTCCGGAGTGCTGACGGAGTCGTTGGCGTACTCGACCCTGCAGGCCGGCCCGGAGTTCGCGCGTTGGTTACGCGAGCGCGGCCCGGTCCGCATGCCCGAGATCCCCGACCCGGTGCGGGCGACCCGCGACGGCGACATCGTGCGGATCGAGTTCAACCGCCCGCAACGGCACAACGCGTTCTCGACCGATGCCCGCGCCGCGCTGTTGGAGGCGCTGGCGGTGGCGCAACTGGATCCCTCGGTCACCGGCGTCGTGTTGAGCGGCAACGGCCCGTCCTTCTGCAGTGGCGGTGACCTGGCCGAATTCGGCACCTTCGCCGATCCGGCGAGTGCGCACCTGGCCCGCACCCGCCACAGCCCCGCCCTGGCGCTCGATGCGCTGGCCGCCCGGCTCGGCCGCGCGTGCCGGGCCGAGGTGCACGGCCGGGTGATGGGCAGCGGACTGGAGATGGCGGCGTTCTGCGGGTGGGTCAGCGCCCGCGACGACGCCGTGTTCGGGCTACCCGAACTGGCGTTGGGGCTGCTCCCGGGGGCGGGTGGCACCGTCAGCGTCACGCGGCGGATAGGCCGTTGGCGCACAGCGTATCTCGTGTTGTCCGGCCGCACCCTCGACGCGGCGACCGCGACGTCCTGGGGGCTGGTCGACGAGACCTGCGATCAGAAGCCCGGATAGGTGGTGGTGGTCGTGGACGGGATGGACGACACGATCGCCGCGAACATGGCGAACCACAGCACGACGCCGATCACCGCGGCGACGGCACCGACCACCGCGCCGATGATGGCCCACTTCTTGGCGTTGTTGGACGCCTCGTGGGCCTCGGCGTACCGGCCTTGAGCCCACAGCCCGGACACCTTGGTGGAGTAGACGATCGAGACGATCCCGAGCGGGAGGCAGCACAGCACCGTACACAGGATCGCCCAGACCAGATAGTTCTCCGGCTCCTGCCAGCCCGGCTGGGGGGCCGGCCATCCCGCGGGTGGCGGTTGGCCCTGCCACCCCGGTGGCTGCTGAGCCTGCCACCCGGCGGGCTGCTGGCCCTGCCATTCCGGTTGCTGGCCTTGCCATTCCGGTTGCTGCCCCGGCCATTCTGGCGAACCTCCGGGCGGCACGGGGGGATAACTCATGGCGGCTGCCTTTCCCTGTAATTCCCTCGGCTGGCGAACAGCTTTACTTCCATACCGGTTCGCCGGCCGGAGAGGTCAGGCAAATATACAGCAAACTTTGTTCTCGGGCCGTGAGATTGGTGAGCGGATCAGATCCCGCCCCGCGTCACCAGTTGCCGGGCAATCACATTGCGCTGGATTTCGTTGGTGCCTTCACCGACGATCATCAGCGGCGCGTCCCGGAAGTAGCGTTCGACGTCGTATTCCGTGGAATAGCCGTAGCCGCCGTGGATTCGCACCGCGTTCAGCGCGATCTCCATGGCGATTTCGGAGGCAAACAATTTCGCCATCCCGGCTTCCATATCGCAGCGTTCACCGCTGTCGTAGCGCTCGGCGGCATAGCGGGTGAGCTGGCGGGCGGCGGTGAGTTTGGTCGCCATGTCGGCCAGGTAGTTTCCGATCGACTGGTGCTGCCAGATCGGCCGGCCGAAGCTCTCGCGCTGCTGGGCGTAGGCCAGCGCGTCTTCCAGCGCGGCGGTGGCAACGCCCAGGGCGCGGGCGGCCACCTGGATGCGTCCCGTCTCGAGCCCCTTCATCATCTGTGAAAAGCCTTCGCCCGCAACGCCGCCCAGCAATGCCTTGGTGGGCACCCGGAAGCTGTCGAACGACAGCTCGCAGGACTCGACGCCCTTGTAACCCAACTTCGGCAGGTCCCGCGACACCGTCAGGCCTGGCCCGTGCTCGACGAGCACGATCGAGATGCCCGCATGCCGTGGCCTGGCGTCGGGGTCGGTCTTGCACAGCAGGGCGATCAACCCGGAACGGCGCGCGTTGCTGATCCAGGTCTTGGACCCGTTGATCACCAGGTGATCGGCGTCGTCGGGGTCGGGCAGCGCGGTGGTCATCATGTTCTGCAGATCCGAGCCGCCGCCTGGCTCGGTCAGCGCCATGGTGGCGCGCACCTCGCCGCTGGCCATTCGCGGCAGGTAGGTCCGCTTCTGGTCCTCTGTGCCGAACAATGCCAGCAGCTTGGCGACCACGGTGTGCCCGCCCATCGCACCGGCCAGGCTCATCCAGCCGCGCGCCAGTTCCTCGGTGACCCGCACGTAACAGGGCATGGACACCGGCGAACCGCCGTACTCCTCCGGAACGGCCAGACCGTAGATGCCGATCCGCTTCATCTGCTCGATCCACGCCTCGGGGTACGTGTTGGCGTGCTCGACCTCGCGAATGCCCGGCTTGACATCGCGGTCGATGAACGCCCGCACCGTGGCGACCAGCATCTCTTCTTCGTCGTTCACCTGTGATCACCCTCCAACGCTGATCGTGGCGACCCGCTTCGCCCGGCTTCGCCGCGCTCGCGATCGCCACGAATCCCTGCTGGTGGCGACCCGCTTCGCCCGGCTTCGCCGCGCTCGCGATCGCCACGAATCCCTGATGGTGGCGACCCGCTTCGCCCGGCTTCGCCGCGCTCGCGATCGCCACGAAGTTGACCCTCGATTCCACAGCCTGCCAGCATGGGGCGTTGTGACTAGTGACGGGTATGCGGGGATTCGCGAGGGCGGGCCGTACTTCGACGACCTCGCGGTGGGGCAGGTCTTCGACTGGGCGCCGTCGATGACGTTGTCGCCGGGGCTGGCGGGCGCGCACCAGGCGATCGTCGGAGACCGGCTAAGGCTGGCGCTGGACGCCGATCTGTGTGGGGCGGTGACGGGCCTGCCGGCGCCGCTGGCGCATCCCGGGCTGGTGTGCGACGTGGCGATCGGGCAGTCGACGCTGGCGACCCAGCGGGTGAAGGCCAACCTGTTCTATCGCGGTCTGGTGTTTCACCGGTTCCCGGTCATCGGCGATTCGCTCTACACCCGCACCGAAGTGGTTGGCCTGCGGGCGAATTCGCCCAAGCCGGGCCGGGCGCCGACCGGGCTGGCGGCGCTGCGGATGATCACGATCGACCAGGCCGATCAGCTGGTGCTCGACTTCTACCGGTGCGGCATGCTGCCCGCCAGCCCGGATTGGCAGCCCGACCAGAACGGGTCAGTGCCGCACGACGACCTGTCCGCCATCGGCACCGACGTGCCCGGCCCGGCCCACGATCCGACCGCGCAGTGGGATCCCGCGGTGTTCCGCGACAAGGTGCCCGGTCCGCATTTCGATGCCGGCCTGGCCGGTTCGGTGTTACGCAGCACCGCCGACGTGGTCAGCAGCGCTCCAGAACTCGCCCGGTTGACCCTGAATATTGCTGCCACGCATCATGATTCGAGGGTCGGCGGCCGCCGGCTAGTGTACGGCGGCCACACCATCGGGCTGGCACTCGCGCAGGCGAGCAGGCTGTTGCCCAATCTGGTGACGGTCCTGAACTGGCGGTCCTGCGATCACACCGGGCCCGTGCACGAGGGCGACACCCTGTACAGCGAGCTGCACATCGAATCCGCCGAGCCGACCGATCACGGGGGCGTGCTGGGGCTGCGGTCGCTGGTGTACGCGGTCGGCGACACCCCCGGTGAGCCGGACCGTCCGGTGTTGGACTGGCGGTTTCACGCGCTGCAGTTCTGAGGCCGTCGTGCGCCACGCGCACAATGGGGACGTGAGCTCGGCCGCAACCAAGTGGGGAAGCAGCGGGCTGGCCTACTTGACCGGCCTGCCCGACGGTCCCGCCGACTTCTCCCGCGCCAACGTGCTGACCCGCGCGTGCGACGTCGCCACGGCCACCGGTGACCGGCTGGGCATCAACATCGACGCGGCGAGCCTGTTGACGGGGCGGGCCGCGATGCTCGGGCTGACCCGCGGCGGGCGGGTGTCGCCAGGCGGCGCCACCCGCTTGCTCGCCGCCCGCGATGGCTGCTGCGCGCTCACGCTCTCGCGCGCCGACGACCTCGACGCCGTGCCGGCGCTGCTGCAGGCCGATGAGGTAGCCGCCGACCCGTGGCCGGAGCTGCACCGCTGGGCCGCAACCCGTACGGTGGCCGAGATCGTCGACCGGGCCGGGCTGCTGGATATTCCGGCGGCGCGCCTGGGCGAGGTCGCGCCCGCGCCGGCGCTGATACGCGCGAATGGAGCACGGTCGGCGGCGCTGACACCGCGGGATCTGCTGGTGGCCGACCTGTCCTCGATGTGGGCCGGCCCGCTGTGCGGTCGGCTGCTGGCCCGGGCCGGCGCGACCGTCGTCAAGGTCGAAAGTCCGCGCCGCCCGGACGGCACCCGGGGCGGACACCGGGATTTCTTCGACTGGGTCAACGCCGGAAAGCTCAGCTATGAGGCCGATTTCGAGGGCCAAGCCGACGAATTGCGTGAACTGCTCGCGGTCAGCGACGTCGTCATCGAAGGCTCGCGCCCGGCGGCGCTGGTTCGCCGAGGGCTCGGCCCCGACGACGTCGCGCCGCGCGCGGGCCGAATCTGGTTGCAGATCACCGGATATGACGGCCTGCGGCCGGGATTCGGCGACGACACCGCGGTGGCCGGTGGCCTGGTCGGCACCAGCACCGAGGGGCCGGTGTTCTGCGGTGACGCCATCGCCGACCCGCTGAGCGGGCTGGAAGCCGCGCTGGCGGTGGGCGAATCGCTGAGCCGCGGCGGCGGTGAGTTGATTCGCGTTTGCATGGCCGGGGTGGCCGCGACCTACGCGGCCTTGCCGGTCGAGCCGTCGGCATCGCCTGCGCCGGTGTCGGCACCGGCGGCCCCGCCCGCACCGCATCCGGCGTCCGCGCCGGGCGCCGACAACGAGGCGGTACGCCACCTGGTTGCCCAAAGACGGTTGCTGTCATGCTGATTCAGCGAGCGACCTTGCTGGACGGCACCACGACAGACATCCGGGTGGGCGCGCTGATCGAGGAGATGGCGCCGCCGGGGGAGGGTCTGGTGCCGCGGGCGGGGGAGGGCGTGCTGTACGCAGGCGGCGGCGCCGTCCTGCCCGGGCTGCACGACCATCATGTGCACCTGCGCTCGGCGGCCTCGGCGCTGGATTCGTTTTTCGTCGGGCCGCCCGGGGTCAGCACCGAGTCGCAGCTCACTCAATTACTGGCGAACGCCACACCGGGGCCCGACGGCTGGATTCGCGCTGTGGGCTACCACGATTCGGTTGCCGGAGAACTCGACCGGGGTGCCCTCGACGCCATCGTTCCGCACGTTCCGGTGCGCATCCAGCATCGCAGTGGGGCGCTGTGGATCCTGAACTCCGAGGCGCTGGGCCGGGTCGGTCTGGCCGAACATCCCGATGGGCGGCTGCGCAGCGCCGACCGCGGCTGGTCGCTGGCGCTGCAGCGACGCGAAACCGACCTCGCCGAACTGAGCCGCCGGATCACCGCGACCGGCGTCACCGGCGTCACCGACGCAACCCCGGATCTCGATGCCGGCGACATGGCGTCGCTGACGACGGCGCACGAGCGCGGCGAGTTCCGGCCGCGGCTGAGTTTCCTGTCGCCGGGCAAAAAGATCCTGCACGACGATCGTCTGGACCTCGATGCCCTCACGGAATGGATTGCGCGGCAACATGACATCGGACAACCGGTCGCCGTGCACTGCGTGACCGCGGCCCAGCTGGTGGTGACCATCGCGGCCCTGCGCGCGGCCGGCGGCCACCCGCGGGACCGCATAGAACACGCCGCCATGGTGCCCGACGACAACCTGGCCGACCTGGCCGAGCTCGGGGTCACGGTGGTGACGCAGCCCAACTTCGTCGCCGAGCGCGGCGACCAGTACCTCGTCGAGGTGCCCGCGGCCGAGCACGATCAGCTGTGGCGCGTCGCCTGCCTGCGTGACGCGACGGTGCCCGTCGCGCTGTCCACCGACATGCCGTTCGGCCACGGCGATCCCTGGACGGCGATGCGCGCCGCGGTGCACCGCACCACGCCGCGGGGCGCCGTGCTGGGCCCGCGCGAATGTGTCTCCGCGCGTGAGGCTTTGACGATGTTTCTGGGCCGGGCGGATCAGCCCGGCCGGCCGCGCACCGTGGAAATCGGGCAGCCGGGGGACCTGTGTGTGCTGAACGAGCCGCCCACGATCGCACTGGCCGCCCTGGATGCGGGGCTGGTGGCGGCCACCGTCATCGGCGGTGAGCTGGTGTACTTCGCGATGTGAGGCGTGTCAAGCGGTAGGGGCCAGCGCCGCGCGCAGGCTGTCGCATTGGCTGGCGAAAAACCGCCGGGACACTTGGGCTTTCGGCAAAACCAGGTCGAAACCGTGGAAGGCGCCCGGAATGGTTTCGACCTGGCACGGCACCCCGGCGCCGCGGAGGCGCTCGGCGTAGGCCAGGTCTTCGTCGTGGAACAGGTCGTGGGTGCCCACACCGATCCAGGCCGGCGGCAACCCCCTGAGGTCGTCGCGGCGCCCGGGCACGGCGACCTGGGGGTCGGCGTTGCCGAGGTACGCCGCCCAGCCGAACCTGTTGCTGCGGTTGTCCCACAGCCGGTAGTTCGAGCTCGGCGCGGTGGCCGAACTGCGGTCGTCCAGCATGGGATAGGTCAGCAGCTGGAATGCCGGGCTCACCTCGGCGCGGTCGCGGGCCAGCAGGGCCAGGGCCGCCGCCAGACCACCGCCGGCGCTGGCGCCGCCGATCGCGATGCGGTAGCGGTCCACCGATGGCAACCCGGCCAACCACGTCAGCGCCGAATAGCAGTCCTCCAACGGTGTGGGATACGGATGTTCGGGCGCCAGTCGGTATTCCACCGACGCGACGGTGATGCCCAGCCGCTTGCAGAACCCGCTGCAGAGCTGGTCGTCCTGCTGGGCGGTGCCGATCACGTAGCCGCCGCCGTGGATCCACAGCAGCGCGGGCGTGGCCTCGGTGACTCCCGCGGGCCGGAACAGCCGGACGCCGGCCCCCGAATCGAGCGTGATCGCCTCGACGTCGGCGACCGGCTTGCCGAGGCGCCCCCGCCACGCGATCCCGGCCCGCATGAGCGGCAGGGTCCGGGGGCCGACGAGCCGGCGCGGGGCGAAGCGGGCAAATCGCTGCAGGTCAGGATGAACATCGTTGTTCGTCACCGGACAAGTATCACCGACGCGGAAAATCAAGGGACGGCGATGTCCATCTGCCGTGCGCGCTACGACGTCAGGAGGCTGTGTGACCGCCAACAACCCCAAGCTGGATTCGCGGTCGGTCGATACGGCCCTCGGGAACATCCGGGTTCAGGTGAGCGCGGGCACCGGGCCCGCCGTTTTGATGTGGCCCAGCCTGTTGATGACGGGCGACCTGTGGGCCGGCCAGGCCGCGCACTTCGGCGACACCCACCGCCTGGTGCTCATCGACCCGCCCGGCCACGGCGGCAGCGCGCCGCTGCGGGCGATGTTCAGCTTCACCGACTGCGCGCGCTGCGTGGTCGACCTGCTGGACGGCCTCGACATCGTCAGGGCGCACTTCGTCGGCAATTCGTGGGGCGGGATGATCGGCGGCACCTTCGCCGCGCTCTATCCCGATCGGCTCCACCGCGCGGTGCTGATGAATTGCACGGCCTCGAAAGCCGGTGCCGCGCAGAGAATGCAGTATGCGGGCCTGGTGTGGTTGGCGACGGCGCTGGGCGGGATCCGGCCGCCGCTGACGCGCTCGGCCATCCGCGCTTTCTTGGGGCCGACGACCCTGCGCAACCGTCCCGACGTGGTCGATACCGTGCGGGCCAACGTGCAGTCGGTGAACACCGATTCGGTCCGCTGGGCGGTGCGCAGCGTGGTCTCGGCGCGGCCGGACCAGCGCGCGCTGCTTGCCCGCATCACGTCCCCGGTGCTGGTGGTGGCCGGCGCGGAAGACGCCACCTTCCCGGTGGCCGAAACCCGCGTCATGGCCGACTCGATTCGGGGCTCGTCCTTCACCGTGCTCGACGGGGTCGCGCACCTCGCGGCGCTGGAGGATCCCGCGCGGGTGAACCAGCTGCTGGCCGCGTTCTTGTTCGGGTTGCGACAGTGAGGCTGCGGTAGTCGGCCAGACAATTCACCGAAATACCTCCGAAACACGGCCCACGTAACTTCGGCATCGAAGGGCCGATCGGGAGGCGACATGGGAGGTCTATATTGCGGGGCCGGCCGACTGCGCGCCGACCGGGCAACGGAGCGGTGATCGCCGATGGCGTCGGCGCCGACGAAAACGCACTGCCCGTACTGCTCGTTGCAATGCGGGATCCTGCTCGGCGTATCGGGGGGTCAGGTAGAGCTCGCGCCACAAAGCGACTTTCCGACCAATCGTGGCGGGTTGTGCGCCAAGGGCTGGACCGCAGCTGACCTGCTGGAGCATCCGGACCGGCTGACCGGCCCGCTGGTTCGCGACGAGCGTGGCTCACCGCTGCGGCGCGCGACCTGGAACGAGGCACTCGAAAGGATTGTCTCGGCATTCCAGAATGCGCAGCGCGACCACACGCCGGACGCGGTGGGTTGCTTCGGCGGTGGTGGCTTGACCAACGAAAAGGCTTATCAGCTAGGCAAGTTCGCGCGTGTCGCGCTGCGCACCTCGTCCATCGACTACAACGGCCGGTTCTGCATGTCATCGGCGGCCGCGGCGACGAACCGCTCGTTCGGTATCGATCGTGGACTGCCTTTTCCGCTGGCCGATATCGCCCAGGCCGACGTGATACTGCTGGTCGGCAGCAACCCCGCCGAGACGATGCCCCCGGCGATGCAGTTCTTCGACGAGGGCCGTGCCCGTGGCGCCAAGCATGTCGTCGTGGACCCGCGGCGCACCGCGACCGCCGCTCGCGCCGATCTGCACCTGCAGCCGGTGCCCGGCACAGACCTGGCCCTGGCCAATGGCTTACTGAATGTGGTTGCCCGCGAAGGCCTTATCGACGAGGGTTACGTTGCCGAACGCACCAGGGGGTTCGAGGCGGTGCGCCGGGCGGTACGCCTCTACTGGCCGGATAGGGTGGAGCGGATCACCGGCATCCCGGAGAATGACATCGTCGCCGCGGCGCGGATATTGGCCAAGGCCGGTCGCGCGATGATCCTGACCGCCCGCGGTGCCGAGCAGCACAGCTCCGGCACCGACACGACGCAGGCGTTCATCAACCTCGCCCTGGCGTTGGGACTTCCGGGCCGCCCGTACAGTGGTTTCGCGACCATCACGGGTCAGGGCAACGGGCAGGGCGGTCGCGAGCACGGGCAGAAGTGCGACCAGTTACCCGGGTATCGCAAGCTCGACGATCCGATTGCTCGGGCCCACATCGCACGGATATGGGGCATCAACGCCGCCGATCTGCCGTCGTCGGGTCAATCCGCGTACGAGATGCTCAGCGGCATCGGGACTTCCGGCGGGGTTCGCGCGCTGTGGGTGCTGGCATCCAACATCGCGGTGTCGGCGCCGAACTCACTGCACGTGACCGCGAAACTGAAAGAGCTGGACTTCCTGGTGGTGTCCGACATCTTCCTGTCCGAGACGGCCGCGCTGGCCGACGTGGTCCTGCCCACGACACAATGGGCCGAGGAGTCGGGGACGATGACCAACCTGGAAGGAAGGGTGATCCTGCGCCGGGCAGCGGTCGCGCCGCCCGGTGACGTACGCTCCGATCTCGACGTGATGACCGACCTGGCCAAGCGGCTTGGGGTGCAGGGCTTTTCGGCCGAACCGCAGGAGGTGTTCACGGAGCTGTGCCGGGCGAGCCAGGGCGGGAAGGCCGACTACCGCGGGATCAGCTACGACCGGATCGCGACCGACAACGGGGTCTTCTGGCCGTGCCCGTCCGCGCTGTACGCCGACACCCCGCGCCTGTTCGTCGAGGACTTCCCGACACCCGACCGGCGGGCGCACTTTTACGCAACCGAACAGCGCGCCGCCGCCGAGCCGCCGGATGACGACTACCCGTACTACCTCACGACCGGCCGGGTGTTGCGCCAATATCAATCCGGGACCCAAACCCGCCGGGTGGCAGAGCTTTCCGATGGCCAACCGGAACCGGTGGCCGAATTGCATCCCACGCTGGGCCAACGGGTCGGCATCGGCGACGGTGACAAGGTGCGCCTGACCACGCGCCGAGGCGAGGTCGTGATGACGGCCCGCATGGACAGCCGTATCCGGCCCGACACCGTCTTCGCGCCGTTCCACTGGGGCGGTACGGCGTGCATCAACCGGCTGACCAATCCGGCGCTGGACCCGCAGTCACGGATGCCGTCGTTCAAGGTTTGTGCGGTCGCGGTGTCCGCGGTCGCGAATCACGCCGAGCCGAGCATTTCAAGGGAGGGAGATTCCACGCATGGGTGACGACAGCATGCCCCGATTCCTGCAGGGCGCCTTCACGTTCGACGGCAAGGGCTACGACGCCCCGGCGCTGCTCGACGCGTCGCTGCGCTACGTGGTGCCGGCCGGGGCGATCTCCCAACCGGTCTATTTCCGCGGCGGCAACACCACCGACGAGCTGATCACCGTCGTGGTGATGCGCGACGGTGCCCCGATGCGTTACTTCCCGATCGGCGCCAAAGACGCCGTCCACGTGCCGCTGCGGGTCGTCGAGGACCTACTTGCCGACACCGTCCTCGAGGTGTTCGTCGCCGCCCCAGACGGACTGAGCGGCACGGTGTTCGTTGACATCGGCCTGGTCGAGATCTAGCCCCGACGAGGATCATTCATGACCACACTCGTTCAATCCGAGACCAACGGCCAGCGTCGGCAGGCCCCGGCCACGCTGGTGGTGGTCGGTAACGGCATGGCGGGCGCGCGGGCGCTCGAGGAAATCATCGCCCGCGGCGGCAACGAGCGGTTCTCCGTCACCGTGTTCGGCGACGAACCCTACGGCAACTACAACCGGATCTTGCTGTCCAACGTGCTTGCGGGCTCCGACGACGCCGGCGAAATCTACCTCAATCCTCTGGACTGGTACGTCGACAACGACATCGACCTGCGCGCGGGGGTGCGGGTGGTGCGCATCGATCCCTTCGCGCACCTGGTGCACGCCGACGACGGCACCACGGTGCGGTACGACAAGCTGATCCTGGCCACCGGCAGCAGGTCGTTCTTCCCGCCGATGAACGGCATCTGGCTGGACAACAAGACCCTTGCCCCCGGCGTCTTCGGCTTCCGCACGCTCGACGACTGCGCGGGCATGATCAAATTCGCCGAAGGGCAAAACCGGGCCGCCGTGATCGGGGGTGGTCTGTTGGGCTTGGAGGCCGCGAGAGGCCTGCAAAACCGGGGACTGCAGGTGGGCGTCGTGCAGGGCGGTCCCGTGCTGATGAATGCCCAACTCGACGATCAGGGTAGCGGCATCCTGCGGCGCCTGGTCGAAGCGCTGGGCATCGAAGTACACACCGGCAAGAAGACCACCAGGATGCTCACCGAAAAAGGGTTCCCGTCGGCGATCGAGTTCGACGACGGCAGCCGGCTGCCGTGCGACATGGTGGTGATGGCGGCCGGCATCCGGCCCAATGTCGGGCTGGCCGTGCGCGCCGGTTTGACGGTGGAGCGCGCCATCGTCGTGGACGACCAGATGCGGTCGGTCGACGACGACGATATCTATGTGGTGGGCGAATGCGCGCAGCACCGCGGGCAGGTCTATGGCCTGGTCGCACCGCTTTGGGAACAGGCCACCGTACTTGCCGATCATCTAACGGGAACCAATTCCCTTGCCGCATATCATGGTTCGCGCACCGCCACCAAGCTCAAGGTCGCCGGTGTAGACGTGGCGGCGATGGGCATAAAGAGCCCCGAACGTGACGAGGACGAGTTCGTGCAGTACTCCGAGCCCATGCGCGGGGTGTACAAGACCGTGGTGGTGCGCGACGACAAGTTGGTGGGGGCCACGCTCGTTGGCGACGTGAGCAAGGTGGCGTTTCTGATGCAGGCCTTCGACCGTGGCCTGCCGCTGCCGCCCGAGCGGGTGTCGCTGATGTTCGACATCGGCGGCGCGCCCGACCAAGCCACCGGCGCCGCCGAATTGTCTGACGACGCGCAAGTGTGCAACTGCAACGGCGTCAACAAGGCCACCATCGTCGGCTGCGTCAAGAACGGACAGACCTCGGTCGAGGGCGTGATGTCGGCGACCCGGGCCGGCAAAGGATGCGGGTCCTGCAAGGGCCTGGTAGCCCAGGTCGTCGAATGGGCGGCAGACGGGGCGATTTCGCAAGACGCCGAAGCCAATTGGTACGTGCCCGCAATCCCCTACGAGAAGCCGGAGCTGATGCGCAGGATCCGTGAGCTCGAGCTGCACTCGGTATCGTCGGTGTTCGCCGCGCTGGCGCCGGAGGGCCGCGAGGACGCCGGATCCAAGATGGCGCTGTCTTCGCTGCTGCACATGATGTGGGGTGACGAATTCGTCGACGAGCGCGACGGCCGGTTCATCAACGACCGGGTGCACGGCAACATTCAGCGCGACGGAACCTTTTCGGTGGTGCCCCAGCTCAAGGGCGGGGTGACCAGCGCCGAGCAACTGCGCAAGATCGCGGACGTCGCCGACAAGTATTCGATCCCGATGATCAAGCTCACCGGCGGCCAGCGCATCGATCTGCTGGGCGTGCGCAAAGAAGACCTCCCATCGGTGTGGGCCGATCTCGGCATGCCATCCGGATATGCCTACGGCAAAAGCTTTCGCACCGTGAAAACCTGTGTGGGAAGCGACTTCTGCCGCTACGGGTTGGGTGATTCGACGGCGCTGGGTATCGCGATCGAGGAGCGCTTCCAGGGAATCCCCAGTCCCGCCAAGATGAAGTTGGCGGTGACCGGTTGCCCACGCAACTGCGCCGAAGCACTGTGCAAGGACGTCGGCGTCGTAGCAATCGAAGGTGGGCAATGGCAGATCTACGTCGGCGGCGCGGCCGGTGCGCACGTCCGCAAAGGCGACCTGCTGACCACCGTTGACACCCCGCACGAGGTGATTGCATTAACCGGCCGGTTCCTGCAGTACTACCGCGAGACCGCCAACTGGCTCGAGCGCACCTACGACTTCGTGCCCCGGGTGGGCATCGATCGGATTCGGGACATTGTGGTCTTGGACAGCGACGGTATCGCCGCCGACCTGGACGCGCACATGCAGAAGTCGGTCGACTCGTACCGCGATCCCTGGAGCGGTACACGAAATCGTTTGGAGTCCAACCAGTTCCGTCCGTCGCTGCCGCTGATCCCACTGCCACAGGTGCCGGTGCGATGAGCGACGCCAATCTGGGCCCGGTGGATCAGATCCCGGTCGGGGAGGGCCGCACGTTCGTCGTCGACGGCCGGCAGATCGCAGTGTTCCGGTTGCGCGACGGTTCGATGCGCGCGCTTGACGCCGTGTGTCCTCATCGCGGCGGTCCACTCGCCGACGGGCTGGTCGACGCTCGTGTCGTCATCTGTCCGCTGCACGGTTTCACCTACGACCTGGCGTCGGGGTGCGAGGTTGCCAACGGCGGGGCGCCGGTGACCGCCTATCGGGTACACGCCGACGACGGGACGGTCCACCTGTCCGTCGACGGGAAAGTCCACGCCTGATCGCTGAACCATTCGGCTCCCGCGTGCGTGCTCCGAGGACGGTGGATTAGCCGAGCCACGATCGGGGTATCGGAGCAATGCTGGCGCACGTGCTTGCCGTCAGCTTGTTGGGGTTTGCCGGTGCGTCGCCGCAACGTCCCGCGCGGGACGGAGCGGCGACGCTCCGCCCGATCGGCCAGGACGCGAGGGACGTGAAATGCTTGGGCAACTTTACGATCGGGCACTCGGCGGGCAGCGATGTTGGATCCGTCATGAGGACGGCGAACTGCGGCCACTGCCGGCGCACCGATGGTTGGGTGTGCGATGTCCCGGTGATGGATCTGGTGACGCCTTCGACGAAGTCTTCGACGAAGCCGTCACGCAGATGTGCACCGGGCCGACGATCGAGCTGGGCTGCGGTCCGGGCCGGTTGGTGGCCAGGCTGATTCAGCGCGGCATCCCCGCGCTCGGCATCGACCGGTCGGCGACCGCGATCCAGCTGGCGGGCCGTGGCGGTGCGCCGGCCCTGTTGGGCGACGTGTTCGAGCCGCTGCCGGGAACGGGCCTGTGGCAGACGGTTCTGCTGGTCGACGGCAACGTGGGGCTCGGCGGGGACCCGCGCCGAATTCTCGGTCGCGCCTTCGAGCTGCTGGCCCGCGGTGGCCGCTGCGTCGCCGAATTCGAAGCCGAGGCCATCGGAGTCTGTTCGCGATGGGTGCGGCTGGAGGCGGCCGGCGAGGTCGGGCCCTGGTTTCGCTGGGCATCCGTGGGGGTGGACAGCGCCGCCGCCCTGGCCGCGCAGGTGGGGCTGACGCTGACCAGCGTCAGCCTCGTCGGCGGCCGCGTGATCGCCGACCTGACGGCCAGATAAGCGTGTCGTCCACAGCAAAATTCACTAAATGCAGCGAACCGCGAAAAGCGGTCCAAACAGCGCAAATACCGAACTCAGCGAGGCTTCCGGGCAAAGCGTTCTGGCCACGCTCGCCCGTTCTACGGAAACGTCAGTTTGCGAATCGTCGGGAGGGGTACAGTCCCCTGCATGACGGTGAGTGGACCGGGCATTACCGATTGCGTGAAATGGTTGCTGCGGGCCCGGCCCGGTGACTATGCGCTGGCGTTGAGTGTGGCGGGGGCTTCGCTGCCCGTCGTCGGCAAGCATCTTGAGCCCCTGGGCGGTTTGACCGCCATGGGTGTGTGGGGCGCGCGGCACGCGCCGGAGGCGATCTCCGCGGCGACCAAGGACTGGTTCACGCCCGGGATCAACGATGTCCGGCGCCGCGACCGGGAAAGCACCCAACAGGTCTCCCTCGCCGCGTTGCGCGGGGTCGTGTCGGCCGCGGACCTCGAGATCGACTGGCCGGTCGCCGAGAAGACGCCGCCGATCTGGGACGGTCTGCGTCAGCGCCGCTACCTTTACCGGCGCGCCGTCCACTACGGCGACCACCCCGACCAGGTGCTCGACGTCTGGCGGCGCAAAGACCTGCCCGCGCAGCCGGCACCGGTCCTGATCTTCCTGCCGGGCGGCGCCTGGGTGCACGGCAAGTGCATGGGCCAGGGGTCGGCGCTGATGTCCCGGCTCGCCGAGCAGGGATGGGTGTGCCTGGCGGTCAACTACCGCGTCTCGCCGCACCACCGCTGGCCGCGCCACATCGTCGACGTCAAAACCGCCATCGCGTGGGCCCGTGCCAACGTCGACAAGTTCGGCGGCGACCGCAATTTCGTTGCGATAGCCGGATGTTCGGCCGGTGGCCACCTGTGCGCGTTGGCCGGGCTGACGCCCGACGATCCACAGTTCCAGGCGAAGCTGCCCGAGGGCGCCGACACCTCGGTGGACGCGGTCGTCGGGATCTACGGCCGCTATGACTGGGAGGACCGCTCGACCCCGGAGCGCGAACGGTTCGTCGAGTTCCTGGAGCGGGTCGTGGTGAAGAAGTCGATCGCCCGCCGCCCCGAGATCTTCCACGACGCGTCCCCGATCGCGCGCGTGCACCGCAACGCGCCGCCCTTCCTGGTGATCCACGGCAGCAAGGACACCGTCATCCCGGTCGAGCAGGCGCGCAGTTTCGTCGAACGACTGCGGGCGGTGTCGCATTCGATGGTCGGCTACCTCGAATTCCCCGGGGCCGGTCACGGGTACGACCTCATCGACGGCGAGCGCGCCGGCGCCGCCGCGCACGTCGCCTCGCTGTTCCTCAACCAGATCTACCGCACCAAGACACGCGTCGGAGCAAAAGAGGTTATCTGAACCGCCGCCGCTGAGTATGGTCCCTCTATGGGCAAGGGGCAGCGGTGAAGAGGCTTAGCGGGTGGGACGCTGTACTGCTGTACAGCGAAGCGCCGAACGTGCACATGCACACCATCAAAGCGGCCGTCATCGAGCTGGACGCCGACCGCCGATCGCTGGACGTCAACGCGTTTCGCGAAGTACTCGCCGGGCGGCTGAACAAGCTCGATCCGTTCTGCTACCAGCTCGTCGAGGTCCCGTTCAGCTTCCATCACCCGATGTGGCGGGAGAACTGCGAACTCGACCTGGACTATCACATTCGCCCCTGGCGGGTCTCGCCGCCGGGGGGCCGTCGCGAACTGGACGAGGCCATCGGGCAAATCGCGAGCACGCCGCTCGATCGCAGCCGTCCGCTGTGGGAGATGTACTTCGTAGATGGCCTGGCCAACAACCGGATCGCGGTCGTCGGCAAAATCCACCACGCCCTGGCTGACGGCGTCGCGTCGGCGAACCTGCTGGCCCGCGGCATGGACCCGCAGCCGGAACCGGAGGGCAAGCCGTACATGTGCGACCCGGCTCCCACCACCCGGCAGCTCATGGCGTCGGCATTCGTCGACCACCTGCGCCACCTCGGGCGGCTGCCGCACACCATCCGCTACACCACGCAGGGTTTGGGCCGGGTGCGCCGCAGCGCACGCAAATTCTCGCCCGAACTGACCCGGCCCTTCGAACCGCCGCCGACCTTCATGAACCACAAGATCACCCCGGAACGCCGATTCGCCACCGCCACACTGGCTTTGGTCGACGTCAAGGAGACCGGCAAGCGGCTCGGGGCGACGATCAACGACATGGTGCTGGCCATGGCGTCCGGCGCGCTGCGCACCCTGCTGTTGCGGTACGACGGAAAGGCCGAGCCGCTGCTGGCGTCGGTGCCGATGAGTTTCGACTTCTCGCCCGACCGGATCTCCGGCAATCGCTTCACCGGCGTGCTGGTGGGCCTGCCGACCGATTCCGACGACCCCCTGGAGCGGGTGCGCTGCAGCCACGAGAACGCAATCGCCGCCAAGGAAAGCAACCAGCTGATGGGGCCGGAGCTGGTCAGCCGGTGGGCGGCTTACATGCCACCCGCGCCCACGCAGGCCCTGTTCCGGTGGGCGTCCGGGCGCGACGGGCACAACAAGCTCCTCAACCTGAACATCTCCAATGTGCCCGGTCCCCGGGAACGCGGCCGGGTGGGCGGCGCACTGGTCACCGAGATCTATTCGGTGGGCCCGTTGACCGCCGGCAGCGGCCTCAACATCACCGTGTGGAGTTATGTCGATCAGCTCAACATCTCGGTGCTGTCCGACGGGTCCACCCTCGAGGACCCGCACGAGTTAACCGACGCCATGGTCGCCGACTTCATCGAAATACGCAGGGCCGCAGGTCTTTCCGAGAAGCTAACGGTCGTCGAGGCCGCGATGGCTCCGGCCTGATCGGGCCAGCTCGGTAGGTGATCACCTTCGGCGGTAACCGGGATCTCGGGGGACGTTAACGCCATTTCCGACGACCGTTACCATCGGTCCGACAGGAGCTATCTGAAAGCCACCCATCCCTGAAGGAGCTGTGCGGCACGTGAGCACTGGGAACGAAGACGCCAACGAACCCGAAGTTCTGGTCGAACAACGGGATCGAATCCTCATCATCACGATCAACCGGCCGAAGGCCAAGAACGCGGTCAATTCCGCGGTGGCCAACGGCCTGGCCGCCGCCGTTGATCGGCTCGACAACGAGACCGGCCTCTCGGTGGGCATCCTCACCGGGGCGGGCGGCTCGTTCTGCGCGGGTATGGATCTCAAAGCCTTCGCCCGCGGCGAACTCCCCATCGTCGAGGGCCGCGGCATGGGCTTCACCGAGCGTCCTCCGGTCAAGCCGCTGATCGCGGCGGTCGAGGGCTACGCGCTGGCCGGCGGCACCGAGCTGGCGCTGGCCACCGACCTCATCGTGGCCTCCAAGGACTCGGCGTTCGGCATTCCGGAGGTCAAGCGTGGACTGGTCGCCGGCGGCGGCGGCCTGCTGCGGCTACCGCAGCGCATCCCGTCCGCGATCGCCATGGAATTGGCACTGACCGGTGAAAACCTGAGCGCCGAGCGCGCGCACGCGCTGGGCATGGTCAACGTGCTGGCCGAACCGGGCACCGCGCTGGACGCCGCGATCGAGCTGGCCGAAAAGATCGCGGCGAACGGGCCGCTCGCGGTTGCCGCCACCAAGCGGATCATCGTGGAGTCCCGCGGCTGGAGCCCCGAGGAGATGTTCGCCGAGCAGAACAAGCTGCTGACTCCGGTGTTCTCCTCCAACGACGCCAAGGAAGGCGCCATCGCCTTCGCGGAGAAGCGCCCGCCCAAGTGGACGGGCACTTAATCGGTCAGATAGCGCTGCAGCGTCGGCCCCAGCCAGTCGACCAGGTCCTCGGCGGTCGTCGACGCGAGTGGCTCTATCTTCAGCTGGTAGCGCGCGAAAGCGAGCCCGGCCAGGTGGCTGGCCACCAGCTCGACCCGTAGCTCGGCATCGGCCACCCCTAATTCCGCCGCGACCCGCTTGGCGATTGGGCCGGCGAGGCTGTCGTGCAACACCTTTCGCGCCTCGGGGTGGATCGCCGCGGAACGCCACAGCGTCAGGAACGGCTCGAAGACGGCGCCTTCCTCCCAGTGCTCGAGGAAGCGCCGCACCAGCCTTTCGCCGATCCGTTCGGTCCCCTCGTCGAGCAGCGTGGCCAGCTGGTGCAACGGGTGCTCGGGACCGGTCAGCGTGGACGCGGTGAACAGGCCTTCCTTGTTGCCGAAAAAGTAGTAGACCATCGCGACGTCCACACCGGCGTCGGCCGCGATCGCGCGGACGGTGGCCCGCTCGTACCCGTCGCGCATGAAGCGTTCGCGCGCCGCATCGATGATGCGCTGTCTGTTCAGTTGACCGGTGCGCCACCGGCCGGCGCGTCGCGCTGCTGGCATGCGCGCCAGAATACTTCAACAAGCGTTGGCGAATGCCGCCACGCGGCGTACGTTAGTTGTTGAACGGAGGTTGAAGTATTCGACGAAGGAGGTCTTCCATGGTGACGAGCACGCGGCGACAGCTTTGGTGGCGACACCTGATGTCTGTCCTGCTGTTCCCCGTGACGGTGACGCTCGTGGTGCCGGCCCTGATCGTCGGCCCGGCAGGCGTGCGCGTGCCGCACCTGGATGCCGCGCTGACGGTCGGGCTAATCACGGTCGGCTGCTTACTGATCGCCGCCGGCGTGACCCTGATGATCTGGACGAACGTGCTGTTTGACCGAGTGGGCGAGGGGACGCTCGGGCTGGGCAATGTGATGGGAGAGCCGGTCCATCTGGTTGTGCGAGGCCCCTACCGGCACGTCCGGAACCCGATGATCACCGGCGTGCTGTGCATCCTGCTCGGCGAGGCGGCCATCACCGCGTCGGGCTCGCTATTGCTTTGGTTCGCAATCTTTTTCACATTCCAGGCGATCGCCATTCGGTTTTGGGAGGAGCCCCATCTCACCGAGCGCTATGGCGGTGAATACGTCGACTATCAAGGCAACGTGCCACGCTGGATCCCGCGAGTCTCGGCCTGGGATCCGCCCGCCCGTTGCTGAGGCGGTGGCGGAGCGCCCAGCACCGATGCAATTCGGTTTTCTTGTCCCACCCCTACCGACGGGGCTCAGCGGCCATGTCATCGGCGCCGACGGACCCGCCGTGACCAGGGCGCCCGTCGCACGGCAAGCTCGGCATCAGGGGACGACCCGGCTGAGTTACACTGCAGACGAGATTTGTAAAGGGCCGGGATCCAGAAAGATCGAGGATGAGCATTTCGTTGCTGCTGGAGATGGCCGCATCGGGCAACGCCGAGCGCACGGCGGTGGTGTCCGGAGACTTGCGGCTGACAACACAACAGCTCAGCGATCTCGCTGACGGCGGTGCGGGGGTGATCGCCGGGTCGAACGCCGAGCACGTTGCCTATGTGGGCACCGGCGGCGCGATGCTTCCGGTGCTGATCTTTGCCGCCGCGCGCGCCGGGGTGGCATTCACGCCGATCAATTACCGGCTCTCCGCCGAGGGGATCCAGGCACTGATCGAGCGGCTCCCCGAACCGTTGGTGATCGTCGACAGCCGCTACCGCGACGCGGTCGGCGACGTGTCGGACCGGGTGATGGTCTCCGACGATTTTTTGGCGGCCGCGCGCACCGCCGAGCCGGCCGCCGAGTTCCCCGACCCGGACTCCGTCGCGATCGTGTTGTTCACCTCGGGCACCACGTCGCAGCCCAAGGCCGTCGAACTCTCGCACAACAACCTGACCAGTTACGTCACCGGGACCGTCGAATTCGGGTCGGCTGAAGACACCGACGCCGCCCTGATCTGCGTGCCGCCGTATCACATCGCCGGGGTCAGCGCCGCGCTGTCGAATCTGTATGCCGGCCGCAAGATGGTGTACCTGCCGAATTTCGATGCGCAGGAATGGGTTCGGCTGATCAACGCCGAGAACGTCACCACCGCGACGGTGGTGCCGACCATGCTGGATCGCATCGTCACCGTGCTGGAGAACGGCGACGGCGCGGCCATCGAGCTGCCGTCGCTGCGCAACCTGGCCTACGGCGGCTCCAAGGTCGGGCTGCCGCTGGTCCGCCGCGCGCTCGAGCTGCTGCCGAACGTGGGCTTCGTCAACGCCTACGGCCTGACCGAGACCAGCTCGACGATCGCGGTGCTGACACCCGACGACCACCGCGCGGCGCAGGCGGGGGCGACCACCGACGTCGCCCGCCGGCTGGGATCGGTCGGCCAGGCGGTGGCGGGCATCGAGCTGCAGATCCGCGACGAGGCCGGCAATGTGCTGCCGCCGGGTGAGACCGGCGAGCTGTTCGTGCGGGGCGAGCAGGTGTCGGGCCGCTACACCGGGATCGGTTCGGTGCTCGACGAAAACGGTTGGTTCCCCACCAAGGACATCGCCATGCTCGACGACGAGGGCTACCTGTTCATCGGCGGGCGCAGCGATGACACCATCATCCGCGGCGGCGAGAACATCGCGCCCGCCGAGCTGGAAGAGGTCCTGGTCGAGCATCCCCACGTGCGGGACGTCGCCGTGGTCGGTGTCGAGGATCCGCAGTGGGGTCAGGCGATCGTCGCGGTGGTGGTGCCGGCAGCGGGCGTGGACCCCGACCCCGAAGAATTGCGGGAATTCGTCCGCAAGAGTTTGCGCGGTTCGCGCACTCCCGACGAGGTAGTGTTTCGCGACGAGCTGCCCACCACCGCGACCGGCAAGGTCCTGCGGCGGGAGATCATCCAGACCCTCACCGGATTGCGCGCCGCACCGGCCCAGCAGTAAGCGATCAAGGACGGAAATCAATGATCAAGAACGGAACTCGTCTCGCCAGCCAGGTCTGTGACACACAGGTGATCGTCGTCAGGAGTGCCGACAGCCTGGACGACCTGCAGTGTGGCGGTGCGCCGATGGTGCCGGTCGGGGGCGAGCGGTCGGGCGAACTGGACCCGGCATTCGCCGACGGCACGGTCATGGGCAAGCGCTACGTCGACGACGCCGGTGCCGAGGTGCTGGTGACCAAGCCGGGCGCGGGGAGCCTGAGCATCGGGCAGACCGCCCTGCAGCTCAAAGAGGTCAAGCCGCTACCGGCCAGCGACTGAGCGGGTCACTGCTGCTTGCCCGGGATCTTGTTCCGGGCCACGAATTCCTTTGCCTTGATCAGGAATTCGAGCTGCTCGCCCACCTGGTGTAGCGGGTCCGCGTTGCGGGTGGAGCGGGAGAGCACGACGGCGCCCTCCAGCGCGGCGATCGACATCACGGCCAGCGACGCGGCGTCGGCGTGGTCGAAGCCGTCGTTGATGAATGCCCGGGTGAGCGCGGTGCACCAGCGGCCCAGGATGGCGCCGGCCTCGGCGGACAGTTTGGGGCCGTCGTCATCCGAACAGCCGATCGCGGCGGCCACGACCGGGCAGCCGGCGGTGAATTCTCCGTCGGTGAGCAGCCGCTCCCAGAATCCGACGAACTCCTGCAACAACACCCGGGCGCCCCGTCCGGCGGCGTCGTCGATCATGGCGGTGATGGAGTCGCCCGAGTAACGCAGCGCTTCGGTCAGGATCTGGTTGCGCCCGTCGGGAAAGTGGTAGTACACCGAGCCGCGGGGGGCGCCGCTGCGGGCGAGCACCGCGTCGATGGTGACACCCGCCGCGCCGCGTTCGCGCATCACCTCGGCGGCGCTGGCCAGCATCTTGGTCCGGGTGCCCATGCGTTTCGCCGGGGCTTGCTCCGGCGCTGCCTTACCGATCGTCGGCACTGACGTACCTCCCGTAGCCGGGGTCATGCAGCGTGCGAGTGCCGCAACGCCGGCCAGTGCATATGACGTGGGCTGAAGCGGAATGTGCGGCGCCGCAAGTCTGGCATCTCGCGGGTGAATTGATAGCCGGCGACGTTGAGCTCGATGATCCACATGGTGTTCTCCCGGCCTATGGATGGCCCTTGATTATGCTATGAACCATATAAGACATCCGTAAATTAAGCAATTTCTCAGGCGAAGTGTGACGTACGCCGCATAAATCGCCCGCGGATGCGGCCGAGGTCCGCACTTACGGTGCTGCAAACGCCGGAAAATTATGCTCTATCGCATAATCCTTACGATTCCGCTTCACTGGGCGGATTGGCCAACAGCCCCGAGCCTCCGCCGCTGCGGTCATACCGCTACCAGTCAAACGCCGAACGTGCACTCACGGCGAAAAATCGGCAGAAATTTCGCCCTGAGTGCACGCTCGGCGCGCGCGTAGCGCTAGCTCTCGACGGTGTAGCCCATCGGCATCAGCACGCTCTTCTGCTGCGTGAAGTGCTCGACACCCTCCGGCCCGTTCTCGCGGCCGATGCCGGAGTTCTTGTAGCCGCCGAACGGGCAGCACGGGTCGAAGGCGTACCAGTTGATGGCGTAGGTGCCGGTGCGGATCTTCTCCGAGATCTCGATGCCCCTGGGGATGTCGGTGGTCCACACGCTGCCGGCCAGGCCGTAGGCGGAGTCGTTGGCGATCTTGATCGCGTCCTCTTCGGTGTCGAACGGGATGATGCTCAGCACCGGCCCGAAGATCTCCTCCTGGGCGATCGTCATCTTGTTGTCGACATCGGCGAAAACCGTGGGCTGGACGAAGAATCCGTTGTCCAGGCCCTCGGGACGCCCGCCGCCGCACACCAACCGGGCGCCTTCCTCGATGCCCTTGGCGATGTAGCCCTCGACCCGGGCACGCTGCTTCTCCGAGATCAGCGAGCCGATCTGGGCGGCCGGGTCCGACGGCGGTCCGACCGGCAGAGCCTGCACGAATTCGCTTACGGCGTTGACGATTTCGTCGTACCGCGAGCGAGGAGCCAGGATGCGGGTCTGGCCTACGCAGGCCTGCCCGGTGTTCATGATCCCGGAGAACACCAGCATCGGGATCGCCGAGGCCAGGTCGACGTCCTCGAGGATGATGGCCGCCGACTTACCGCCGAGCTCGAGCGTGCACGGCTTGAGCATTTCCGCGGCGCGCCGGCCGATCTCCTTGCCGACGCCGGAGCTACCGGTGAACGTGAACAGGTCGACGTCCGGGTTGGAGGTCAGCGCCTGGCCGGTCTCGATGCCGCCGGGCACCACCGAGAGCACGCCCTCGGGCAGGCCGGCCTCGGCGAAGATGTCCGCCAAAGCGTTTGTGGTCAAGGGGGTTTCGGCGGCCGGCTTGAGCACCACGGTGCAGCCGGCCAGCAGCGCCGGCCCGAGCTTGTTGACCGCCAGGAACAGTGGCACGTTCCAGGCGACGATCGCACCGACCACGCCGATCGGCTCGCGGTGCACGATGGTCTGGCCGTAGGAGCCGTTGCGGATCTCGCGCCACTTGACCTGATCGACGGCCGGGCCGGCGAAGAAGTTCATCGCGCCCATCGAGCCCATCCAGTGCATCGTCTCGATCGTGGTCGGCGGCTGGCCGGTCTCCCCGGCGAGCAGCGCGCTGAGCAGTTCCTTGCGCTCCTCCATCAGCTTGACCGCATTGGCGATCACGGCCGCGCGTTCTTTCGGCGGCGTCGTGGGCCAGGGGCCGTTGTCGAAGGCGGCGCGCGCCGCGGCGACCGCGGCGTCGACGTCCGCGGCCGCCGCCAGCGGTGCCTTGCCGAAGTACTCGCCGGTGGCCGGACAGCGCACCTCGATCACCTCAGAGGTCGACGGCTCCGTCCACTTGCCGCCGATGAAAAGCTTGTCGTATTCGGTCTTGATGTCGCCCATGGCGCCACCCTACCCAAGCCGACGCAAAACGAGAACACGTTTCACTATTGGGGTTGCAGGACCAGCACCAGATTGCTCACCAGGAACTCGCGCAGGATCGGCACACGGGTCAGCCACCACGACCATCGCGGGTGGTAGCGGGGAAATACGGCCACCAGCGCCCCGGTGTTCTCGGCCCAGCTCAGGCCCGCTGCGGCCGACACGGCGAACAACGACGACCCGTAGTCGTTCTTCGCGCGGTGACCGTGTTTGCGCGCATAGCGGTCGGCGGCGCGGGCACCGCCGAGGTAGTGCGTCAGGCCCGTCTCGTGCCCGCCGAAGGGGCCCAGCCACACGGTGTAGGACAGCACGGCCAGCCCGCCCGGCCTGGTGACCCGCAGCATCTCGGCGCCGAGCTGCCAGGGTCGCGGCACGTGCTCGGCGACGTTGGAGGACAGGCAGATGTCCACGGAGTCGTTCGCGAACGGCAGCGCCATTCCCGAGGCGCGCACGAAGGTCCCGGTCCCGTCGGCAACGGTGGGCCCGGCGGCGTGCATCTCGCCGGGGTCGGGTTCGACCCCGACATAGTGGACGCCGGCCGCGGTGAAGGCCGTCGCGAAATAACCCGGCCCGCCGCCGACGTCGAGCAGCGTGCGGCCGGAAAGGGGCTCCCCGTGGGTGGCCCGCCACAGGTCGCTCACCATGGCCGCGGTGTCGGCCGCCAGGGCGCCGTAAAAGCGGGCCGGATCCGGCTGCTCGTAGCGAAATTCCGATAGCAGCCGCACCGAGCGGGCCAGCGTCGCCCGGCGCGCGAAGATCTCGGTGGCCGCCACCGGCCACACCCTACGGATGTGTAGCGCTGCCCGGTGCACATCATCGCCGGTTAGGCTGACGACCGATGTCTTCCGTGCGCTCCGTGCTGCTGCTGTGCTGGCGCGATACCGGGCACCCGCAGGGCGGTGGCAGCGAAGCCTATCTGCAGCGCATCGGTGCGCAGCTGGCCGCATCGGGAATCGCCGTCACGCTGCGCACCGCCCGCTATGCCGGCGCGGCGCGCCGCGAGGTTGTCGACGGCGTGCGGATCACTCGGGCCGGGGGCCGCTACACGGTGTACATCTTCGCGCTGTTGGCGATGGCCGCGGCCCGGCTCGGGGTCGGGCCGCTGCGAAAAGTGCGGCCCGACGTGGTCATCGACACCCAGAACGGCCTGCCCTTCCTGGCCCGGTTGGTCTACGGCCGCCGGGTGGTGGTTCTGGTGCATCACTGCCACCGCGAGCAGTGGCCGGTGGCCGGGCCGGTGCTCGGCAGGCTCGGCTGGTTCGTCGAGTCGACGCTCTCGCCGCGGGTGAACCGGCACAACCAGTACGTCACGGTGTCGCTGCCGTCCGCGCGCGACCTGGTGACCCTGGGCGTCGACGGCGGCCAGATCGCGGTGGTGCGCAACGGCCTCGACCGGGCGCCGGCGCAGTCATTGTCGGGCCCGCGCTCGGCCGCGCCGCGGGTGGTGGTGCTGTCACGGCTGGTACCGCACAAACAGATCGAGGACGCCCTCGAGGCGGTTGCGCGGCTGCTGCCGCGGACACCGGGCCTGCACCTGGACATCGTCGGTGACGGGTGGTGGCGCGAGCGGCTCTTCGAACACGTGCAGCGGCTCGGCATCGGTTCGGCGGTGACGTTTCACGGTCACGTCGACGACGTGACCAAACATCATGTCCTGCAAGGGGCCTGGGTGCACCTGATGCCGTCGCGCAAGGAGGGCTGGGGGCTGGCCGTCGTCGAAGCCGCCCAGCACCGCGTGCCGACCATCGGCTACCGATCCTCGGGCGGCCTGTCGGACTCGATCGTCGACGAGGTGACCGGGATCCTGGTGGACAGCCACGCCGAGCTGGTGGATCGGCTCGAAGAAGTGCTCGCCGATCCGGTGCTGCGCGAGCAACTCGGCGCCAAGGCGCACACCCGCAGCGGTGAATTCTCCTGGACGCAAAGCGCCGACGCGATGTGCGCCGTGCTTGAAGCGGTGCAAGCCGGCCGCACGGTCAGCGGGCTAGTCACCGGGCGGGGCTGAGCGGGCGCGGCGTCGCCACGCACCGATCACCGCGCCGGCGCCGCCGCCGATCAGCACCGCCAGCCACGCCAGATGCGCGATGATCGTCGCCGTCCGCCGCCCGGCGGCCACCCCGGCGGTGTGCCCGCCGATCCGGTACAGCGCGATCTCGTGGTCCCGATAGACCGGGTCCAGCGCGCCCAGGGTGCGTGCGGCCGCCCCCATGTCGCCGGCGCTGTCGGATTCGACCACCACCCAGCCCACCCCGGCCGCGGCCAGTGCCGCGGGATCGGGCCCGGACAGCAGGAGCTGCTGCACCGCTCGGGCGTGCGCGCCTTCCCCTGCGATCGTGGTCCCCGAGATCACCAAGTCACCGGTGCTCAGCACGTCGGCGCGCACCCAGCGCGGCAGCGGGTCCAGCACCGGTGCGGGGCCCGACCAGGAGAACAGGCGCATGGTGCCGGCGGGCAGCACCGCAATCGTTCCTGGATCTCCGGCCGGTTCGTTGATCGCCGCGGCGACGGCGGTCCAGCCGCGCGGATAGCGCACCGGCGCCACCTTGCCGAACACGCCCCAGACCAGGTCGGGCAGCGCCAGCAGCAGCACCAGGCAGCAGACCAGCGCCGGGACCGCGGTTCCCGACAGTCGTAGCCACCGGCGCAGCGTCACCGCCGCACCGGCCCCCGCCAGCGCGTAGCCCGGCATCGCCAGCGCCACCCACTTCTGCCCGTCGCGCAGCACACCGAAGCCGGGCACGGCGTCGACCACCGCGCTCAACAGCGCCACGCCCGGGCCGGTTGCCAGCGCCGCCGGGACGACCACGGACACGGCCGCCAGCACCAGAAGTGGCACCACCACCGGGCGCCGGGCGACCGTCGGCAGGCCCACCGCAACGACACCGAGCAGCACAGCGGCCGAGCACACCGCGAAAAGCGTGGTGCGCGAACCGGGTACGGCGTCGCCGTTCCAGATGCCGCCGAGGCTGGCCAGGCTGGCCAGCGTGCCCAGCCCGGGCTCGGCGCGAGGCGCGAACGCCTCGACCCCCAGCCGGTTGGCCGCCGTGTGGGCGGTCAGCGACGAACCCATCACCGACGCCGTCAGCCACGGCAGGGCCGCCACCAGCGCGGCGCCCAACGCGGCCGCGGCGCACCACCTGCGCGGTGTACCGGTGCCCGGCACCGCGACGCAGACCAGCGCCACCGTCGCGGCCAGTAACAGCCCGGTCGGGGTCAACCCGGCCAGCGCGATCCAGAAGGCCAGCCCGAAAAACGCGAACCGGCCGGCCTTGGAGACCCGAGCCGTCCGCAGCGTCAGCATGCCCGCGGCCACCCAGGGCAGGCACCCGTAGCCGACCAGCAGGCTCCAATGACCCTGCAGAAGCCGTTCCGCGACATAGGGATTCCAGATCGCGACGGTGGTGGCGACGAACTGGCCCGGGGCGCCCGCGCACGGCAGCGAGACGGCGACCAGGCGGGCCGCGCCCCATCCAGCCAGCCACAACCCGAGGACCAGCAGGGTCTTCACCACCACGCCGCCGTCGACCAGATGGGAGGCCAGCGCCACCGCGAAGTCCTGGGGGGTAGCGCGCGGCGCCGACGTCAGCCCCAGCGCGGTGTCGGACACATAGGACCGCGGCGTCGACACCGCGTCGCGCAGCAGCAGGTATCCGGGCGCCAGGAGCGGCCCGACCACCAGCAGCGCCAAGACCAGTGCGTACCCGGATCGGGCCCAGCGCACGGTTAACGCATCCGGACCGGGCTATTCCCGGTCGTGCGTGCCGGGTGGATGCGACTCGGTCGGCCCCGCCGCCGTGGGCTCATCCGGGCTCGGCGGGGCGGAGCCGGGCGGACCGGACTCAGGGCGCTCCTCGGGCCGCTGGGTGGGCAGCTTCTCGGTCTCGGCTTCGGCGCCGGGCACCGGTTCCTCGAGGCCGCTGCGGCCAAAGAAGTCCTGGTCGCCCCGGTCGAGGCCGGGGTCGGTCAGCGCGCTCTCGCTGCGCAGGCTGAACGAGGCGAGCAGCCCGCCGCCGATCAGCGCGATCAGGCCGACCGCGGTGAAGGTGATCGGCAGCACCCGCGACCACAGCGCCAGCCGATCACGCTCGTCGCGGGCGGCGTTGACCTGGGACTCGACGGTGTCTTCATTCGAGGTGACCTTGTAGTCGGCCAGCGTGAGCTCCGGCTTGAGCGGATCCCGGGCGAAGTAGTGGGCGGCGTGCTCGGTCTGCTTGACGATGGTGCCCGACACCGGATCCACCCAGAACGTGCGCTGCGCCGCGTAGTAGCGGGTCATGGTGATCTGTTCGTTCGGATCGCCACCCTGGACACCCCACATCGATGCCGACGTGGTCTGCTTGGCGTCCTCGTTGCCCGCCAACAGCGACGGGTAGGCCACCGGCGCCACCAGCTTGCCGTCGGCGTTGTAGCCGATGTTCTGGGTGAACTTGTACGTGGTCAGGCCGTTGACGTCTTCCTGGGTGTCGTAGTTGACGTCGAACGCCTTCTGCGCAATCGGATCGAAATACGGGTAGGTCTTCTTCTCCGTGTGGAACGGGAACCGGTAGGACAGCCCGTCGTGGCGCAGCGGCATCGCGGTGGGCGGGTTCTCGTCGTTGACGGCACGCGGCTTCTGGACCGAGCCACCGGCGTGGGTGTCGTCGGAGACGGCCAGCGCGGTCCTGCGGTTGAGCGTGACGGTGTCGACGATCGCCAGCAGCAGCCCGCTGTCCTTCTGCTTGTCCGTGCGCCGCAAGGAACTTCCGACCTGGAGCGTGACCACGTCGGAGTTGGCGGGCGACTCGACGCTAATCTGCTGCTGGGAGACCAGCGGCACGTTCTGGTTGACGACGACGTGGTCGGTCGACAGCGACGTGGAGTCCAGCGCGGTCCCGGTGCCGTCACCGATCAGGGTGGCGTCGATGTTCAGGGGGACCTTGGTGATTCTGCTGGTGGTGTAAGTCGTCAAAAGCAGCGCGGCGATCAGCAGGGCAGCTCCGAGTCCGATAATCCCGCATGCGGCGAACCGCAACATGACTGCTCGGTTCACGTCGCTGTGCCCTCCTCAATTTCTTGCTTCATCAGCCGTGACCCGACCCGAGCAGCAGCCCGGGGCAAACTCGTTTGACCCTAACAGCACAAACTAAGGCAGCGACTTACGAACCTGTCGCTGCGCACTGTCTTCCGGGTGTACCCATTCGCCGGGGAACCCAGCACAGGCAAACTGTGGTGGTGAGCGATGACCAGCGGGTGGGCGGGGTCCGCAGCTTCCTGCCGGCCGTGGAAGGCATGCGCGCCTGCGCGGCCATGGGCGTGGTGATCACGCACGTCGCGTTCCAGACCGGGCACTCCAGCGGCGCCACCGGCAGGTTGTTCGGCCGCTTCGACCTCGCCGTGGCGGTGTTCTTCGCGCTGTCGGGTTTTTTGCTGTGGCGCGGACATGCCGCAGCGGCAAGGGATCTGGGACCGCGCCCGCGCACCGGCCACTACCTGCGGTCGCGGGTGGTCCGCATCATGCCTGCCTACGTGGTCGCCGTCGTCGTGATCCTGACGCTGTTGCCCGATGCCGATCACGCCAGCCTGACGGTGTGGCTGGCCAACCTGACACTCACCCAGATTTACGCGCCGCTGACACTGACCGGCGGGCTGACCCAGATGTGGAGCCTGTCCGTCGAGGTCAGCTTCTACCTGGCGCTGCCGATCCTGGCGCTGCTGGCGCGCCGCCTGCCGGTAACCGCGCGGGTGCCCGCGATCGCCGCTTTGGCGGCCCTCAGCTGGGCGTGGGGCTGGGTGCCGCTGGGTGGCGAGTCCGGCATCAACCCCCTGAACTGGCCGCCGGCTTTCTTCTCCTGGTTCGCCGCGGGCATGCTGCTGGCCGAGTGGGTGCACAGCGGGATCGGGCTGCCACACCGCCTCGCGCGCCGGCGACTGGTGATGGCCGCCGTCGCGGTGGGCGCCTACCTGATCGCGGCGTCGCCGCTGGCGGGTCCCGAAGGTTTGGTGCCCGGCACCCCGGCCCAGTTCGCGGTGAAGACCGCGATGGGCTCGCTGGTGGCCTTCGCGCTGGTCGCCCCGCTGGTGCTGGACCGGGTGGACACCCCGCACCGCATCCTGGGGACGACTGCCATGGTGACCCTGGGACGCTGGTCTTACGGGTTGTTCGTGTGGCACCTGGCGGCGTTGGCCATGGTGTTCCCGGTGCTCGGGACGTTCCCGTTCACCGGCCGCATGCCCACCGTGCTGGTGCTGACGCTGCTCTTCGGTTTCGCGATCGCCGCGGTCAGCTATGCGCTGGTCGAGTCGCCGTGCCGGGAAGCGTTGCGCCGCTGGGAGAAACGCGAGAGGCCGGGCGAGACGGCTGCAGGCGTAGACGCCGAGGCGGACGCGATCGCGCCCTAGCCGGTGCGGTCCATCCACTGTTCCAGCGCGTCCGCGGTAGGAGATGCGAGTCGGAGGCGCGCCTCCTAGCTGGGCACGGCTTCGATGACGCAGAGCGGCCCTGCCGTCTGCACCACGCGCTGCAGCTGGAAGCCGCCCCGCCGGAGTAGGTCGGTCCACTGCTTGAGGTCGCGTTCCAGTGCGCCCGCCATCACCAGCATCTCCATATCGGCGTAGTGGCCGAGGAATTCGCGGTCGTGATCGGGGATGACCATCTCCAGCAGCAGCAGCTTCGCACCCGCAGGGGCCGCGGCTTTGATGGTGCCCAGGATCGCGATGGCTTTGTCATCGGGCCAATCGTGGATGACGTTCTTCATCACATAGGCATCAGCCGACGGCACGCTTTCGAAGAACGACCCGCCCGTCACCGTGACTCGGTCGGCGACACCGTGCGCGGCCAATATCGGCGGCGCTCCCTCGACTGCCTCTGGGAGGTCGAACAGCACGCCGCGGGCATTGGGGGCGGCGGTGAGAAGGGACGACAGTAACCGGCCGTGGCCGCCACCGATATCGGCGATGACGCCGAAGTTGCTGAAGTCGTACGCCGCGACCGCCGCTGCCTCCAATATTGCCGACGTGGACGTCATGGCGTTGTTGAAGATCCCTGCGAACTCAGGGTCGTCCCGGAGGTAGTCGAAGAGGTCCTTTCCGAACACTTTTGGGGGGTTCGGCTCTCCGGTGCGCACCGCATCGGCCAGCCGTGTCCAGTTCGCTCGGTGTTGCGGGGAGCCGAAGAACAGGGCAGTCCCATGCGTCGAGATCGGCGAGTCGGTGCGCAACGTGTCGGCCAGCGCGTTCAGTGCGAAACGACCGTCGCGACGCCTGCGAAACACGCCGCGGCTGATCAGCAACCGCATCAGCCGTGCCACGCTGTCCGGGTCGGCCCCGATGCGGCGCGCCAATTCCTCTTTGGTCAACGGGCCCGCAGCCAGCGCGTCGGCGATACCCAGTTGCGCGGATGCCGAGATGGCCTGCGACAGAAAGGCCCCGAAGATCATGTCGATGACCGTGATCGGCGGAGGTGCCAGTCGCTGGTATAGCCGTCCCACGTGATGACGGACTCGTTCGACCGCCCGAGCCACCCGGGCGGGCGGCAGTCTCGGGGCTGATGTCGGTGACTTAAACGGCATCGTTCTCCAGTACCTGGTCATTGGGGCGATTACAGACTCGAAGAAACAAGTATTCCTTCTAGAGCATCTTCGCGCGGCCCAAGCTTGATTTGAATGCACTGTCGTGTGTGTTGATCGCCAACTGCGGGCTCATGGCGGCCCTGGAATCAGTGCGGGTCAGCTCGCTTCGGCGGCCGCCAGGCGCTCCAGGATCTGTTCGCGCACCGCCGAGCGGCGGGCCTTTCCGGCGTCGTCGCGCAGCGGGGTGTCGACGAACTCGACCGTGTGCGGCACCTTGTACCCCGCCACGTGGTCGCGCAGAAACTCTTGCACGCCAACGGAATCCAGCACCGAACCGTCGATCGGGTGCACGAGCGCGTACGGCACCTGGCCGAGGTCGTCGTGGGGTACGCCGACGACCAGACAGGACAACACGTCCGGGTGCGCGGAGAGTGCGTTCTCTATCTCGGCGGGGTAGACGTTGCGGCCGCCGACGGTGAACATGTCGACCCGCCGGTCCGAGAGATACAGGAACCCGTCGGCGTCGAAATAGCCCAGATCGCCCAGCGAGTCCCAGCCGTCGCGGCTCTTCGCCGTGGCGCCCACGTACCGGTAGGTGGGCGCGCTGTCCGGGCCCGGCCGCATGTAGATCTCGCCGACCACTCCGGGCGGGCAGGGTTTGCCGTCGTCGTCGAGCGCCTTCATCTCCCCGGCGACCACCACGCCGACCGACCCGCGGTGCGTCAGCCACTGGTCCCCGGAGATGAACGTCAGCGCCTGTAATTCGGTGCCGCCGTAGAGTTCCCAGACTTTCTCCGCGCCCAGCAGGTCGATCCAGGCCTGCTTGATGGCTGGCGGGCAGGGCGCCCCCAGGTGCCAGAACCGCCGAATGGACGAGAGGTCGTAGGCGTCCGGGTCGGCCTGGTAGACCGGCAGCGTCCGCTGCATGATCGTCGGCACCGTCGTCAGGAACGTCACGCGATGGTCGGCGATCAGCCGAAGGAACCCCTCAGGGTCGAACCGGCTCATCAGCACCAGGTGATGGCGCATCAGCAACGCGATGGTCGCGGTGGTGAAGCCGGTGTTGTGGCTCAGCGGCACCGGTACCAGGGTGGTGTCGCCCTCCTGGGCGCCCAGCGGATAGCCGATCGCCGACGGTATCCGGCTGTCGCCGCCGGATTCGATCAGCTTGGGCCGGCCGGTGCTGCCGCCCGAGCCCATCGCCTTCCACACCGGCGACACCGCCTCCGGCAACTCGCCGTCCGACAATGCCGGGTCGGGTTCGAAACCGGCTGGGACGCTAGGTATTTCACGATGCTCGCGGCCCACCAGCAGGGCGGGTGGCCGCAGGTCCACCAGGCCCTGCAGCTCGGCGTCCGGCAACCGCGCGGACAGCGGCTGCGGCACCGCGCCCAGCTTCCAGCACGCCACCGCGGCCTGGATCCACTCGACCGAGTTGGGCAGCACCATGGTCACGTAGTCACCGACGCCCACGCCGCGCTCGGCGTAGGCGCGGGCCAGCCGATTAGTCGAGCGGTCGAGCTGGGCGCGGGTGAGGGTAATGCCGTCGCAGGTGACCGCCGGCTCGTCGGGGGCGAGTTCGGCCAGCGCCGAAATCTGCGTGCCGATCGGCGGGATCGGCTCACTCATACGCGCCTTGCCGCTCGAAGATGCGGCGCGGGTTGTCCACCAGCATGGTGTGCAGCTGTTCGTCGGTGACGCCGCGCTCCTTGAGCGCCGGGATGACGTCGTTGTGGATGTGCAAGTAGTGCCAGTTCGGCATAACCTGCGACACCAGCTCGTCGGGCAGCGCGTCGAAGTAACAGTTGGCGTCGTGCGAGAGCACCATCTTGTCGGCGTGCCCGCGCTCGCACATCTGCGCAACGGTGTTCACCCGGTCCTCGAAGGGCAGGAACGCGTCGATGCCGAAGCGGTCCATCCCGAGGTAGGAGCCGGCGGCGATGAGCTCCTCGAGGTAGCCGATGTCGGTGCTGTCGCCGGAATGCCCGATGATCACCCGGCTCAGGTCGACACCCTCCTCCTCGAAAATCTTCTGCTGTTCGAGGCCGCGCCGCAGCCCCGCGTGGGTGTGGGTGGAGATCGGCACCCCGGTGCGCTTGTGCGCCTGGGCGACCGCGCGCAGCACCCGCTCGACGCCGGGGGTGACGCCGGGTGTGTCAGTCGCACACTTGAGGATCCCGGCCTTGATGCCGGTGTCGGCGATGCCTTGCTCGATGTCGCGGACGAACATGTCGGTCATGATCTCCGGGCCGCCGAGCTCGCCGCCCGGGCCGAGGTAGTGGAAGTACATCGGCACGTCGTTGTAGGTGTAAAGCCCAGTCGCCACAACGATATTCAGCTCGGTCTCGGCCGCGACCCGGGCGATCCGGGGGATGTAGCGGCCCAGGCCGATCACGGTGAGGTCGACGATGGTGTCCACGCCGCGGGCCTTCAGTTCGTTGAGCCGCGTGATGGCGTCGGCGACGCGCCGATCTTCGTCGCCCCACGCTTCGGGATAGTTCTCGGCGATCTCGGTGGTCATGATGAACACGTGCTCATGCATGAGGGTTACGCCCAGTGCGGCGGTATCGATGGGCCCGCGAGCGGTATTGAGTTCTGACACGCCACTGATGCTAGGGCGGCGGGCAGCCGACCAACAGGGCCGTTTTGTTCCGGTCGCCCCGACGGCCGCGCGATTGCAGTACCGTCACCCTCGTCTTCGTCGAGAACCCGCTGGGAGTCACGTCATGTTGCTCAATCCCAACCACCTGCAACGCCAGTACCCAGACCGCCGCTCGGGGGAGATCATGGCCGCGACGGTGGACTTCTTCGAGTCCCGGGGCAAGGCCCGGCTGAAGGCCGACGACCACGAACGGGTGTGGTACTCGGACTTTTTGGACCACGTCGGCCGCGAGCGCATCTTCGCCTCGCTGCTTACCCCGAGCGACTACGGGGCGGACGACTGCCGCTGGGACACCTACCGGATCAGTGCGTTCGCCGAGATCGTCGGCTTCTACGGGCTCAATTACTGGTACCCCTTCCAGGTCACCGCCCTGGGCCTGGGCCCGATCTGGATGAGCGCCAACGAGGACGCCAAGCGCAAGGCCGGCGCGCTGCTCGAGGCCGGCGAGGTGTTCGCCTTCGGGCTGTCGGAGCAGACGTACGGCGCGGACGTCTACCAGACCGACATGAACCTGACGCCGAAAGACGGGGGCTGGACCGCCACCGGGGAGAAGTACTACATCGGCAACGCCAACGTGGCCCGGATGGTCTCCACCTTCGGCAAGTTCGACGGCACCGACGAGTACGTGTTCTTCGCCGCCGACTCGCAGCACGAGCGCTACGAGCTGATCAAGAACGTGGTGAACTCGCAGAACTTTGTCGCCAACTACGCGCTGCGCGACTACCCGGTCACCGAGGCCGACATCCTGCACCGCGGCCCCGAGGCCTTCCACGCCGCGCTCAACACCGTCAACGTCTGCAAGTACAACCTGGGCTGGGGCGCGGTCGGCATGTGTACCCACGCGATGTACGAGGCGGTCACCCACGCGTCCAACCGCATCCTGTACGGGACCGTCGTCACCGACTTCACCCACGTGCGGCGGTTGCTCACCGACGCCTACGCCCGGCTGGTCGCGATGCGGCTGGTCGCCACCCGGGCGTGCGACTACATGCGCAGCGCGTCGGCCGAGGACCGCCGCTACCTGCTGTACAGCCCGCTCACCAAGGCGAAGATCACCAGCGAAGGCGAACGCGTCATCACCGCGCTGTGGGACGTCATCGCCGCCAAGGGCGTGGAGAAGGACACCATCTTCGAGGCGATGACCCGCGAAATCGGCCTGCTGCCAAGGCTGGAGGGCACCGTCCACATCAACATCGGGCTGCTGGGCAAGTTCATGCCCAACTTCCTGTTCGCCCCCAACAGCGCCCTGCCGTTGATCGGCCGCCGCGACGACGCGGCCGACGACGCCTTCCTGTTCGCACAGGGGCCGACCGGCGGCCTGGGCAAGGTGCGTTTCCACGACTGGCGCGCGCCGTTCGACAGCTTCGGGCACCTGCCCAACGTCGCCCTGCTGCGCTCGCAGATCGACGTGCTCGCCGACATGCTGGCCGGCGCCACCCCGGATGCGGCGCAGCAGAAGGACATCGACTTCGCCTTCGCCGTCGGGCAGTTGTTCGCCACCGTGCCGTACGCCCAGCTCATCCTGGAGGAGGCCGGGCTCTCGGGCGTGGACGAGGGATTGCTCGACGAGATCTTCGCCGTGCTGGTCCGCGACTTCAACGCCTACGCCGTGGAGCTGTCAGACAAGCCGGCGACGACGGACGAACAGGCCCGCTTCGCGCTGCGGATGATCCGCCGGCCCGCCCACGACCCCGCGCGCTATGACCAGATTTGGAAGGACCACGTGCTGCCGCTCAGCGGCGCCTATCAGATGCGGCCCTAGCGCTCGGCGCATCGCGGCGCCGAACGTGAAGTTAGTTTCACGTTGGGCCGCGAGCGAGAAGTTACTTTCACGCTCGGCAAGAAGCGCTTCCGGCACCTGCGTCTGCGCCGGTATTCGGCACCAGACGCGCTCATGCGCGAGTTTGATAGGCCTTCCAGCGATCGGGGTCGTCCTCGAGCGCGGCGCGGTCCCAGCCGGCATGCACCGCGGCCGCTTCGTAGGTGTCTTGTAAGAATCCGAGGAGCGTCTGGTCGGGGTCGGCTGCCTTCCGCACCGCCTCGTACGGCAACAGGTATTCACCGAGATCCTTGTCGTAGCCCGCCTCCTCGGGACCTACCGGGTGGTCGGCGAAGCCGTCGGGTTCGGGATAGGCGTAGGCGTAGAAAGCGCCCTCGTCACCCCCGCCGGGAAAGAATCCGCAGCTGCTCAGTTCTCGCGAGTAGCCCTCGATCATCACCCAGTCTCCGCAATTGGGTGCGCCGCCCGGGTGGCGGGGCGCACCGCGCCCGGAAAATCTGGTGCACGCGAGATCCATTGCACCCCAGAAGAAATGGACGGGGCTTACCTTACCCATGAACCGGGACCGAAACTGGCCGAGCACGCGGTTCGCTGCAAGCAGCTGGCGCCAGAACAGGTTTGCCGCATCAGGGTCGTATGACGCATGTTCGACATCTTCGGCGAACGGCAGGGCCGGATCTACCTCGTTGGGGTGCGCTTGGATACGGGTTGAGAAACCCAGCTCGTCGAGTGCCCGCATCGTCTGCGAGTAGAACTCGGCCACCGATTTCGGTTCCAGGCGCACACCGCGGGTCGCACCGGTGCTACTGCGGATCATCAGCACGTGGTCGATGAAATCGAACTCCATATCGAAGACCGCTGTCCCATACGGGATCGCCGACGTCGTCAAACCGCGCGGGGTCACATACGAGGTGACCTGCCACCAGTGGTTGACCAACGGCGAATGGGCCAGCCGGACCTTGCCGACAATCTGAGCCCACATGTGCAGTGTCTGCCTCGTGGGAGCCCAGTCGTCTACCCGCAGGCTGGGCCACGCGATGCTGTCGTTGTGGTGCGTCGTCACGATCAACTCCTCGGCTCTGGTCGGCGTCCGGCTTTCACCGGGTCGGTATCACCGATAGTGCTCGCTTGCCAGGTTTCTCGCCCGGCATTCCGTCTGCCCGCCCAGCACCGGCGGCGCCGACCGATGCGCCCTTGACTGTGGCGTGGCTCACAGTAGGATGACCAGTGGTCATTCACCATAGGAGGGGCAGTTGCCAACGGTCACCTGGGCGCGCGTCGATCCCGCTCGTCGAGCCGCGATCATCGAGGCCGCGGAGGCGGAGTTCGGGGCCCACGGGTTCTCCCGGGGCAGCCTGAACGTGATCGCGCGGCGCGCCGGGGTCGCCAAGGGCAGCCTGTTCCAGTACTTCGCGGACAAGCGTGACCTCTACGCGTTCATCGCCGACATCGGCAGCCAGCGGGTGCGTGCCTACATGGAGGACCGTATCCGCGAGCTCGATCCAAGCCGGCCCTTCTTCGACTTCCTCACCGACTGGCTCGACGCGTGGGTGGCCTACTTCGCGGACCATCCGCACGAACGCGCGCTGCACGCCGCGGCGACCCTGGAAGTCGACACCGAGGCCCGCGTCAGCGTGCAGCACGTCATCCACCGTCACTACCTGGAAGTGATGCGCCCGCTGGTGCGCGACGCGCACGTCCGCGGCGACCTGCGCGCGGATTCCGACACCGACGCGCTGTTGTCGTTGCTGCTGCTGATCTTCCCGCACCTGGCACTGGCGCCCTACATGCGCGGCCTGGATCCGATTCTGGGGCTGGACGAGCCCACCCCGGAACAGCCGGCGCTGGCCGTGCGCAGGCTCGTCGCGGTGCTGGCGGCCGCGTTCGCGGCTGCCCCGAAAGCCCCGCCAATCAGCTCAGTCCCCAAACGATCTGAGGAGGTCACATGAATCGCACCCGAATCGCCTCGATGGCCGAGGGCGGCCTGAACTGGGACAGCTTGCCGCTCAAGCTGTTTGCGGGCGGCAACGCGAAATTCTGGAATCCGGCCGACATCGACTTCTCCCGCGACCGCGACGACTGGGAACGGCTCACCGACGACGAACGCAGCTACGCCACCCGGCTGTGCGCCGAGTTCATCGCCGGCGAGGAGTCCGTGACCCAGGACATCCAGCCGTTCATGGCCGCGATGCGGGCCGAAGGCCGGCTCGGCGACGAGATGTATCTGACGCAGTTCGCTTTCGAGGAGGCCAAGCACGTCCAGGTGTTCCGCATGTGGCTCGATGCCGTCGGCATCACCGAGGACCTGCACTACTACCTCGACGACGTCCCGACCTACCGCACGATCTTCTACGAGGAGTTGCCGGACTGCCTGAACGCGCTGATGGTCGACCCCTCGCCGGCCGCCCAGGTGCGGGCGTCGGTGACTTACAACCACATGGTCGAGGGCATGCTGGCGCTGACCGGTTACTTCGGCTGGCACAAGATCTGCGTGGAACGCGGCATCCTGCCCGGCATGCAGGAGCTGGTGCGGCGCATCGGCGACGACGAGCGACGGCACATGGCGTGGGGCACCTTCACCTGCCGCCGCCACGTCGCCGCCGACGACGCCAACTGGGGCGTCTTCGAAACGCGGATGAACGAACTGATGCCGCTCGGCCTGCGCCTGATCGAGGAAGGCTTCGCCCTTTACGATCCGATGCCGTTCGGCCTGTCGGTGGACGAGTTCATGCAGTACGCGTCCGACAAGGGGATGCGGCGCTTCGGCACCATCTCCAGTGCCCGAGGGCGACCGCTCGGCGAGATCGACCTCGACTACTCGCCCGTGCAGCTCGAGGACACCTTCGCCGAAGAGGACGAGCGGGCGCTGGCGGGGGTCTCCGCCTAGCCGGCGATCACTCGACCTTGTTGTCGCCGGCCGAGGAACCGCCCTCGGTTTCCCCGACCCACACGGTCTTGGCGTTGACGAATGCGCGGATGCCCAGGCCCGCGAGCTCGCGTCCGTACCCGGACCGCTTGACGCCACCGAACCCCAGTTCGGGATAGGACACCGTCATCCCGTTGATGAAGACCTGCCCGGCCTCGATGTCGTCGATGAAGCGCTGCTGCTCGGCCTCGTCATTGGTCCAGGCGTTGGAACCCAGGCCGAACGTGGTGGCGTTGGCGATCTCGATGGCCTCGTCGATGTCGGCGGCCCGGTACATCGACGCGACCGGTCCGAACACCTCCTCGGTGTACAGGGCCATGTCCTTGGTGATGTCGGTGACCACCGTCGGCGGGTAGTACCACCCCGGCCGGTCGATGGGCTTGCCGCCCAGCCGGATCGTGGCGCCCGCCGCGGCGGCGTCGTCGACCTGCTTGGCGATCTCGTCGCGGCCCGACTCGGTGGCCAGCGGGCCCACGTCGGTGTCCGGGTCGGTCGGGTCGCCGACGGTCAGCGCCTCCATCTGCTTGGTGAACTTGTCGACGAACGCGTCGTAGATGTCGGTGTGCACGATGAACCGCTTTGCGGCGATGCAGGACTGGCCGTTGTTCTGCACCCGGGCGGTGACGGCGGTCTTGGCGGCCTCGTCCAGGTCCGCCGAGGGCATCACGATGAACGGGTCGCTGCCGCCGAGCTCGAGCACGGTCGGCTTGATCTCGTCACCGGCGATTGCCGCCACCGATTGGCCGGCCGGTTCGCTGCCGGTCAGGGTGGCCGCCGCGACCCGGGGATCGCGCAGGATGCGCTCGACCGCGCTGGAGGAGACGAGCAGGGTTTGGAAACACCCCTCGGGGAAGCCGCCGCGGGTGATGACGTCGGCCAGGTAGAGCGCGCTCTGCGGAACGTTCGATGCGTGCTTGAGGATCCCGACGTTGCCGGCCATCAGCGCCGGTGCGGCGAACCGCACGGCCTGCCAGAGTGGGAAGTTCCACGGCATCACGGCCAGCACCACCCCGAGCGGTTGAAAGCGGGTGTAGGCCTTCTTCGCGCCCACCGCCTTGGCGTCGGCCGGCTCGTCGGCCAGCAGCTGCTCGGCGTGTTCGGCGTAGTAACGAAACCCCTTGGCGCACTTGAGCGCTTCCGCCTTGGCCGACTTCAGCGTCTTGCCCATCTCCAGCGTCATCATGGCGGCGACGTCGTCGGCCTCCGCCTCCAGCAGGTCGGCGGTCGCGTTTGCCCACTGGGCGCGCTGGGCAAACGTGGTGTTGTGGCGGTAGTCGAGGAAGCGTTCGTAGGCACGGGCAATCGCGGCGTCGACTTCCTGGTCGGTGGCCGGGGTGAAGGTCTTCACTGTCTCGCCGGTAGCCGGGTTAATGGTGGCGATGGGCACGTCGGCCCTCCTTCATCGGGTTCGTGGTGCGTAGTGGCTGAAAAGTCCAACACCTAGCCTGCCACTATCGTTCCCCTAAGGGAGGTGTCGGATGAGCAAAGCCGCTGAGCTGATCGTCAAGTGCCTGGAAAACGAGGGTGTCTCCGTCGTGTTCGGGGTGCCCGGCGAGGAGAACATCCGGTTCGTGCAGGCGCTGGCGTCCTCGACCATCCGCTACGTGCTGACCCGGCACGAGCAGGCCGCCTCGTTCATGGCCGAGATGTACGGCAGGGTCACCGGGCGGGCGGCGGTTGTCTCGGCCACGCTGGGGCCCGGCGCGATCAACATGCAGCTCGGGGTGGCCGACGCCACCACCAACAGCACCCCACTGGTCGCCATCTCCGCGCAGGTGGGTCACGACCGGGAGTTCAAGGAGTCACACCAGTACGTCGACCTCGTCTCGATGTTCGCCCCCATCACCCGGTGGTCGGCCGGCATCCCGACCGCGCGCGCCATCCCCGAGATGGTCCGCAAGGCGTTCAAAGTCTCCGAGGCCGAACGCCCGGCCGCGATCTACCTTGCGGTGCCCGAGCACATCGACGCCGACGAGACCGACTACGACCTGAGACCGTTGCCCCGCAACGTCGTACGCGCCGACGCCCCGGCGCCACGCCAGGTGGCCCGCGCCGTCGACGTGCTGCGCAACGCCAAGCGCCCGGTGGTGCTGGCCGGGCACGGCGCCGCGCGCGCCGACGCCACCAAAGCCCTGGTGCGCTTCTCCGAGGAATTCGGCATCCAGGTGGCCAACACGTTCCACGGCAAGGGCGTCATGCCCGACGACCACCCCAACAGCATCGGCACGCTGGGCTTCATGCGGCACGACTACGTCAACTTCGGGTTCGACAACGCCGACGCCGTCATCGCCGTCGGCTACGAGTTGCAGGAATTCGACCCGGTGCGGATCAACCCGCAGGCGGACAAGAAGATCATCCACATCCACCGGTTCCCGGCCGAGGTCGACGCGCATTACTCGGTGGACGTGGGGATCATCGGCGACATCAGCGATTCGCTGAACGCCCTCACCGACGCGCTGTCCGGACACACCTTCGCCCACGCCGCCGAGGTACCCGGCTCGGGCCTGCTGTCCGAGGAATTCGAACGGGGCCAACAGGATTCGCGCTATCCGCTGGCGCCCGCGCGGGTGGTCGCCGACACCCGCGCGGCCCTGGGCCGCAGCGACATCGTCCTGGTCGACACCGGCGCCACCAAGATGTGGATGGCCCGGCTCTACCCGACATACGAGCGGAACACCTGTCTGATTTCAAACGGGTTGTCCACCATGAGTTTTGCCCTACCGGGGGCGCTGGGCGTCAAGCTGGCGCAGCCGGAGGCCAAGGTGCTGGCGGTCGTCGGCGACGGTGCGTTCCTGATGAACTCGCAGGAGATCGAGACCGCCGTGCGCGAGCGCATCCCGCTGGTGGTGCTGATCTGGGAGGACGGCGGTTACGGCCTCATCGAATGGAAGATGGACCTCGAGCTCGGGGCGCACTACTACGTGAAATTCAACAACCCCGACGTGGTGAAGTACGCGGAAAGCTTCGGCGCCAAGGGATATCGCATCAACAGCGCCGAGGAGCTGCTGCCGACGCTGCGGACCGCGCTCGACGACGACGGCGTCTCGCTGATCAGTTGCCCGGTCGACTATTCCGAGAATCTGCGGTTGACCGACCGCCTCGGCGAGCTGGACGAAACGCTGTAGAGATCGGCGACCGGGGGTCCGGGTCAGGACGACTGCTTGATCTGTATCTGGTCGGTGTAGGCATACCCCCGGGGTGCCCGCAGGCCGGGATGAGATACGTGTGGTCGGCCGAACCCCTTCCGTCGAGCTCACCCAGGCGTCAAGCGTTCATGATGGGGTATCACAGGTCGCCGTTCACCGCGATCCGGCAAACTTTCCCGCCATCGGGCTGGTCGGCGCTCCGGTCGGCGGGAGGGCCCACCTGCGATGGAACGCTTCGCCGGGGCGTGGTCGAATGGCACATGCTGTTCCGCCAGCTGGAGTATTTCGTCGCGCTCGCCCAAGAGCGGCACTTCGCGCGCGCCGCGAGCACCTGTTACGTGTCGCAGCCCGCGCTTTCGGAAGCCATCCGCAAGCTCGAATCCGAACTCAACGTCCCGCTGGTGCGGCGCGGTCAGAAGTTCGAGGGCCTCACCCCGGAGGGCGAGCGGCTGGTTCCGTGGGCGCGGCGCATCCTGGCCGACCGCGACGCCCTCAAACAGGAGGTCACCGCCCTGCAAGCCGGCCTGACCGGCGAACTGCGGCTCGGCGTGGTACCAGCCGCATCGACAACCGTTGCGCTGCTTACGGATCCGTTCTGCGCGGCACATCCCTTGGTGCGCGTTCAGCTGGAGGTCAACCTGCGCTCGGCCGGGATAGTCGAGCGGGTCCGCAAGTTCGAATTGGACGCGGGCATCCTGTATCCGGACCAACAGGACACGGCGGATCTCCTGGTCACCCCGCTGTATCACGAGCAGCCGGTGCTCATTGCGACGGCCGAACTGCTTGGCAGCGCGGCGAAAACGATGGCGTGGTCGGACACCGTGCGGTTGCCACTGTGCCTGCTGACACACGGCATGCGGGGCCGCCGGGTCATCGACGACGCGCTGGCCACCCACGGTCTGCAGGTCACACCGCAGCTGGAAACCGATTCCGTGGCCGCGCTGTTCGCGCACGTTCGAACCGGCCGGTGGGCGAGCATCGTGCCGCAACCGTGGATCCACACGCTGGGCGTGCCGGCCGGGGTGAGCGTGCTGCGGCTGCGACGCCCGTCGGTTACCGCGTTGATCGCGCTGGTGACCAACCGGGCGGAGCCGGGCTCGCTGCTGGCGCGCGCGTTGCGACGGACCGCGCGCGAGGCCCGCATCGGCACGACGCTCAGCGAGCCGTCCTAGCGGGGCTGATCGGCGCCGCCTATCACCCGGTCGGAATCGTGTCTTGGACACCGCGGCGGGCTGCTCCGAGACTGGGCGTGACCGCCGGCTTAAGGAGAATTCGATGGCCAAATGTGTGATGGTGCTCTATCCCGATCCCGTCGACGGGTACCCGCCGAGCTACGCGCGGGACGGCATCCCGACCATCCGGGGATACCCCGACGGCAGCACCGTGCCGACCCCGTCGACGATCGACTTCACCCCAGGCGAGCTGCTCGGTTGCGTTTCGGGTGCCCTGGGGCTGCGCCGGTTCTTCGAAAGCGCAGGCCACGAATTGGTGGTGACGTCGGACAAGGACGGCCCCGACTCGGAATTCGAGCGTGAGCTGGCCGACGCGGAAATCGTGATCTCGCAGCCGTTTTGGCCCGCCTATCTGACCGGAGAACGCATCGCCCGAGCGCCCAAGCTCAAGCTGGTGCTGACCGCCGGCATCGGCTCGGATCACGTGGATCTGGAGGCGGCGCAGCAGCGCGGGATCACCGTGGCCGAGGTGACATACAGCAACAGCATCAGCGTCGCCGAGCACACGGTGATGCAGATCCTGGCGTTGGTGCGCAATTTCGTGCCGTCGCACCGGTGGGCGGCAGAAGGCGGCTGGAACATCGCCGATTGCGCAGGGCGCGCCTACGACCTGGAGGGGATGGACGTCGGGTTGATCGCGGCCGGCCGGATCGGGCGTGCCGTGCTGCGCCGGCTGGCGCCGTTCGACGTCAACCTGCACTACACCGACACCCGCCGGCTGGCACCGGACGCCGAGAAGCAACTCAACGTCACGTTCCACCCCACGGTCGAGTCGCTGGTGCGGGCGGTCGACGTGGTGTCCATCCACTCGCCGCTGTACGACGACACCCGCCGGATGTTCAACGAGCAGCTGATCGCGACCATGCGCCGGGGCTCTTACATCGTCAACACCGCTCGCGCCGAGGAGACCGTCCCCGAGGCGATCGCGGCCGCCCTGAAGTCGGGTCAGCTCGCGGGGTACGCCGGAGACGTATGGTATCCGCAGCCGCCGCCGCCCGACCATCCCTGGCGGACGATGCCGAATAACGCTATGACACCGCATGTTTCGGGCACCACGCTGTCCGCCCAGGCGCGCTATGCGGCCGGCACCCGGGAAATCCTGGAGAGCTGGTTCGCCGGCAAGCCCATCCGCCCCGAGTACCTGATCGTCGAGGGCGGCAAGCTCGCGGGCACCGGGGCGCTGTCCTACCAGAAGTAGGCCGCCCGGCCGAACTCAATTGGCGCTGGTCGCCGTCGACAGGGCCATAGGTGGCACGTAACCGCCGATCAGGGCGCGATGCCACCACACCCGATCGCGGCGCAGCTCGGCCGGGGTGGTGAAGCGGTACTGGTAGAGCTGTGCCCGCACATAGCGAGGCGGCGAATCGGGAAACGGGTTGTGGCGCAATAAACGCAGCGTTGGCCGGTCGTTTTCCAGCAGCCGCTGCAAGAACGGCCTCAGCCACGGCTGCGCGTAACCCGGCGAGATCGCGGCGAACCACATCAGCCAGTCGAGGCGCAGATGATAGGGCGCCCACTGTCGCGGCAGTCGTTTCGGCACCCCCGGCTTGCCCTTGAATTCGTATTCCTTCCAGACGGTTTGGCCGGTGATGACGGCCTCGTCGGTGCCTTCGATCACCACCTCCCGCCGGATCCGCCCGATGCTGCCGAACGCGCCGTAAGTATTCACCAAATGAAATGAGTTGAACGACATGTTCATTCGCTGCCGAGAAGACAACATGTTCGCCAGCGGCCAGTAGCTCATGAACAGCACCGCGGCCGTGACGGCGGCCACCAGACCGACGAACCACAGCGGTGTCACCGCCAGACCCGCATGCGCCGGGACGAGGCCCTTGGGCAGGAGCGCCGCGAACGACGCGTCATCGATGGCGCTGAACGCCAACACGATAGTCACCCAGTTCAGCCACGCGAAATTGCCCGAGGCGACCAGCCACAACTGGGTGACGACGATGATCGCCGCGGCCACGCTGGCCACCGGCTGCGGCGCGAACAATCCGAACGGCACGATCAGCTGCGCGAAATGGTTGCCGGCCACCTCAATCCGGTGCAGTGGTTTGGGCAGATGATGGAAGAACCAGCTCAACGGCCCCGGCATGGGTTGCGTCTCATGGTGGTAGTACAAACACGTCAGATCGCGCCAGCACGGGTCGCCGCGCATCTTGATGAGTCCCGCGCCGAACTCGACCCGGAACAACAGCAGGCGAACCATCCAGAGCGTCAGCAGCGGCGGCGCCACGTCGTGATTGCCCAGGAAGATCATCAGGAACCCGGTCTCGAGCAGCAGCGACTCCCAGCCGAACGAGTACCAGGTCTGCCCTACGTTGACGATCGACAGGTAGAGCATCCACAGCACCAGCCACATCGCCATCGCGGCCCACAACGGCACCGCGTCGGCGACCCCGGCGACGATCGCCGCCGACAGCGCCGCACCGAACCAGGAGACGGCCGCAAACAGCCGATCGGAATAACGCAGGTGGAAAAGGCTCGGCGTACGCCAAAAAGATTGCCTCGCCAAGAACTGCGGGATGGGCAGGATGCCGCGCTCGCCGATGAGCGCGCGGAACTGGAGTGCGGCGGCGACGAAGCCGAGCAGGTAAATCGCCGCGGCGCCGCGCTCGAGCACCAGTCTGCCCACCCAATATTCGGGTGCGGAAAACCAGTCCATGGCGCTGACTCCTCGGTTGGTGAACGGTTACGCCAACCCGCGTATCCAGTCAATCAGCCGGTAAACGGGTAGCCAATAGCCCGGCCGACTATTCGTCGCGCGGTCCCTGCGCTCGTTGGGGGACCGCAACCACCGAAGCGGCAAGCACCGCAAGCGAAATCAGCGCCAACAGCTGGACACCGGCGGAATGGCCGGCGTAGCCGTCGGCCGACCGCCAGGGTTGCCGCGACAGCACCGTGCCGGCCAGGATCAGGCCGCCGGCGCTGCCCAGCACGCTGAGGCGTTCCCAGCGCCGCCGGCGCACGGCATACCGCAGACCCAGCGCGGCCGCCATCACCGCGACACCGCCCAGTCCGGCGATCACCCCCGCGGCGGCCAGCGCCGGGACGGCGGCCGATGGGCCGGGCCGCCATGGCCGCGCGGGCGGGTCGCCGTCGTCCCTTCTTCGGGTACGCCAGAGCGCGAGCATTGCCAGCAGCGGCAGCAGCGCCAGGTTCACCGCCAGGCCGGTGCGGTAGAGCGAGTTGGAGGCGAACGTCAGCGTGATGGTTCCGGGGTTGCCCGCGGGCACCAGCCAGCCCTGCTGCCACCCGTTGACGGCGATCGGCGTCAAGCGGGCGCCGGTGCTGGTGCGCGCCACCCAACCCGGGTTGATGCTTTCCGGGATGACCAGCATCCGGGAGGTCGGCGAGGCGGGCGCCTGCACTTCGCGGCGATCCGGACCCCAGGCCCGCCACGACGAAACACGCAGTGGCCGTGCGACTTCGGTGGGGGCCGGGCCGGTCAGTTCGGCTCCGTCCACGACGAATTGGGCACCGGGGCTGATCAACAGCTCCTGTTGGCCGGCGGGCAGCAGGATCGGGTCGCGTTCGCAGGGCACCGCGGCGACGGGGGCGTCGTCCAGGATCGCCCCCACGGTGCTGTGGATCGCGGTGTGCACGAACCGGCCCGCGACCGCGATGACGGGTCCGCGGTCGCAGCCGACGCTGATCTGCCGGGTGCGGTTGCGGGCCACGTCGGCGGGCGCGATCGGGTTGCCGTCCGCGCCCAGCGCCGCGACCTCGGCGAGGCCGGGCGGCTTGAGCTGGTCGAAACCCAAAGCGTTGCGGTCGATGACGTCCTGCCAATTGAGCAGGCTGATGGTCACAGTGTCGGTCACCCGGGGTTTCAGCGGCACCGTCTGCGCGCCGTCGGGTTTCATCGTGGTGGCTTGCGGACCATCGCCCAGATCGACGGCCACCATTGTCGGGTGTGCGGGCAACGTCGACCGGCTCGGCGCCAGCCGCACCCCGGTGACCTCGGTGGGGCGGGGCAGCGTGAGCGTCAGGGTCGGCGGGGTCTTGTGCTGCACCACCCGCTGCGCCGCCGTCCATGCGGTGGCCGGGTCGCCGTCGGCGGCCGCGAACGCCGAGCCCAGGACATCGACGGTGTCCGAATCACCGTGAGCGACAGTGGTATTCGGCTCGGTGATCAGGTCGGCCAGCTTGGGTCCCTGGCGCGGGCGCACCCACACGGTCGGGGTCACCGACATCGGCGCCGGCACGGTCAGCGTCCGGCTGAAGTTGACCGGTTCCTCCGGGGCCAGCGCCATCGACGGCGCGCAGCGCACACCGTCGGGCGCCGCGGCGCAGCCCGGCCTGCCCAGCAGCTCAGACCCCAGGTCCCACCCCGCGATCGGCGAGCCCGGCGGCGGCCCGGGCACCCGTACGGTGTGTCGCAGGTCGACCTGGTGCGCGAATCCGGACGCGTCGTACTGGGTGATCGACAGGTCGGTGATGCCGAACTGCACCCCGGCGGATCCGTCGTCGGTGCCCGCGGCGGTGATCCGCACCCATGGGGTCTCGCCGTAGGGGAGCGCCGCGGCAAGCGGCTTGCCCGGCTCGTCGAACCGCAACGTGGTGCTGCCGGTGGCGGTTTCGATCAGGATGCGGCGCACCTGGGCACCGACGGCGGTGGCGCTGGGCGTCAACGTGATCGCCGCATTGGTCACCGGATGGTCGAAATCGATCCGCATCCATTGACCGACGGCGGCCTGCAGCGAGTTGGACACCCAGGCGGTCGCCGAGTCGCCGTCGATCGCGGCGGGCGGCGAATTCGCCGGTGCGACGTCGGGCATCGCGGTGGAGTCCGACGACGAGCTCGATACCGTGATCCGGCCGCCGGTCCAAGCGCCGGTCGCCGGGTCGGCGCCGGGGACGGGGTAGTCGGGCACCCGGTTGTAGGTGTGCCGCGCATCGCCGGGGGCGCGGATCGCCGACGAATGTTGGTCTACCCGGCCGTAATCCGTCTCACGGGCCACCGGTGTGTCGGTGATGGTCACCCCGGCGCCCAGCGGCAGCCCGGCGCCGCGCGCGTCGGCGGTCAGCAGCGCCGGGCCCAGCGGCGGCTGGCCCAGTAACCGTCGCCGTTCGTCAAGACGCAGCAGCGCCTCGGGCCCGCCGTCGACCCGGGCCAGCCGCTCGGTGTCGACGAAATACGGTGTGGCGGAGTCATTGTCGTCACCGACGCGATAAATCTCGACCGCCGGATATCGTGGCCGCAGTCCGCTGTCCGCGACGAAACCCGCGAGCGTGCCGGGCCCCACCGGCGCGCCGAACTGTGCGACCTTGCGCAGTCCGGGCGACCCGTCGATGGTGCGGTGTACCAGGATCGGGCGTGCCGATCGCGACGTGTCGGGGTCCAGGTCGTTGCGTAGCGCCAGGTAGGAAATTCCTTGGCGGGCAAGGGTATCGGCCAATCCGGCCGAGGGGCGCCCGGCGGCGAACAAGCGCTGCACCGAATCGAGCGCCCGGATGGTCTGCGGCGGGGTCAGCGGGATGGAATCGCGCACCCCCCACGGGCTGTCGCCCAGCACCTGCAGCGGCTCGTCGTGGCTGGTGCCCCACACCTGGGTGGCGAACGGCGCCCCCGGGACCACGAGCACCCGCCCGGGGGGAGGCCCCCCGGTCCTGGGAGTGTTGTGCTCGGTGAGCCAGTCGGCGGCCTCGTGCCAGTACTGCGGGATCGCGGTGAAGGTTCCCGGTGGGGTCAGTCGACCGGTCCACGCCAGGGACGTGCTGACCATCAGCGCCGTGACGACCACGATCGCGGTGGCGAGCCGTTTGTCACGCTCGGGGTGCGCAAAGGCGCGCAGCCACACCGACGTTGGCGCGCTGCCCGGCAGCGGTATCCGGCCCAGCAGCTGCGCGAGGCCCAGCACCAACGGAATCCTGATCACCGATCCCAGCTTGTGCACGTTGCGCAGCGGGGCGCCGCCGGCGTCCAGGAAGGCCTGCACCGCGTGCGCCACCGGCGAGCCCAGTCCGCCGCTGTATCCGGCGGCCATCAGCACCACCCCGACGAACAGCATCGTCACCAGCCGCCCGCGCGCCGGCATGGCCCGGCCGGCCAGCCCCGCGAGTCCGGCCGCCGCGACCAGGCAGGTGCCCAGCACGGCTGCCGACCCGGTCACCAGCGGAGCGCCCGCGGTGGCGGTCGGCGCCACGTACGGGGTCCAGCTGTCGGTGCCGCGCAACATCTCGACCAGGGACGACCATTGCGTCGTCACGCCGGAGGATTCGATGAAGTCCAGGAAGGGAGGGCTGATGGCGCGCAGCATCACCAGCGCCACCACCCACCACAGGGTGGCCAGCACCAGCGCCACCAGCCACCAGCCGGTGTACCGCCACCACAACCGGTTCGGCCGGTGGCACCCCCACCAGATCACCGCAGGCAGGCAGGCGGCCGCGGTCGCGATGGCGTTCACCGCGCCCATCAGTGCGATGGCCAGGCCCGCCTGCCCGGCCAGCGCGCGCACTGATCGGCCGCCGGTGGCCCGCAGGGCGAGGATCGTGGGCAGCAACACCCACGGCGCCAACATCATCGGCAACGTTTCCGACGAGATCGATCCCAGCGTGGTCAGCACTCGCGGCGACAGCGCGAACGCTGCCGCGGCGATCACCCGCGACGCCGGGCTGCCGATCCGCAGCGCCTCGGCGACCCGCAGCAGGCCCCAGAAGCCGACGGCGAGCAGCAGCGCCCACCACAGCCGCTGGGTGATCCAGCCGGGCAGGCCCAGAGTGTGGCCGATCAGAAAGAAGGTGCCGTGCGGAAACAGGTACCCGTAGGCCTGGTTCTGCGCCTGCCCGAACGGCAGCTCGCTGTTCCACAGATTGGTCGCCCGGGTCAGAAAGCGCAGCGGGTTGGCGGTCAGGTCAAGCTTGGTGTCGGGGGAGATCCGTCCGGGGGATTGGGCGAACATCAGGGCCAGCGCGATCGCACCGACCAACCACAACCACCGGCGCGACACCGGCCCAGCCGTCGAGCATGAGACCGGCGCTCCGGTCCCTGTCCGCGACTGGCTAGCTACGGTTGCCGTACTCGACCCGGTTGAGCACTGACGACTGCGGATCGCCCCCGGGGAGTGGCGGCTTCGTGTCTTGCTGGACCATCAGGGTGATCCCGAAGATCGCGGCCGCCCCGAGCAACAGGCCAACCACAACGCTCGCTGCGGCTGGCGCAACGATCCGGTTCATCGACGGCTCCTGAGTGTCGGCTTGCGGTCGTGACTTTCGACCTAGCGCCAACCTAGCAGAAGGGTGCCCGGCCAACGGGAGCGCTGGTCACCAGTGCAGACAGTGCCCGTGGAAACAGCGGTCGCCGTATTCCACCTGATAGGGACCGGCCGGAAGCGCAGGGCGCTGCAGGCTCGGCACCTGAACCAGGCTGTGGTCGGCCACGGCGAGCGTGATCCCGACGGTCGTCGCCACCCCGGCGGACAACCCCACCGCGACGCTGACGGCGGCGGCCAACGCGAAACCGTTAATCGCTGGCTCCTCCCTGCCAGTCAAAGGGTGGCCCCGAGCAGCCCCGGCCCCCTGATCAGCAACGTACCGTTGATGCCCCCTGGAGCCGGGCACGAAACGCCCGCCGTGAAAGCATGGCCCGATGGCATTTTCGCGCACCTTGGCCGTGCTTGCAGCCGTGTCGGCGCTGGTGGCCGGCTGCGGCCACGACGCCGCGCACCCGCCCCGCACATCGACGTCGACGTCGAACAAGCCCGTGGCCGCTCCGGCGCCGCCGGTGTGTGCCGACCCGTCGGCGGTTCCGGCGACGTTGGGCATCCGCGACAAGCTGGCGCAACTGCTGATGGTGGGCGTGAAGAACGCCGACGATGCCCGGGCCGTCGTCAACGGCTACCACGTGGGCGGCATCTTCATCGGCAGCTGGACGGACCTGGCGATTTTCAACGGGCCGCTGGCCGACATCGCGGCCAAGGCGGGCCCGCTGCCGCTGGCGGTCAGCGTCGACGAAGAGGGCGGCCGTGTCTCGCGGCTGAAGTCGTTGATCGGGACCTCGCCGGCGCCCCGCGAGCTGGCGCAGACGCAAACCGTCCAGCAGGTGCACGACTTGGCCGCCGACCGCGGCAAGAAGATGCACGACCTGGGCATCACCGTCGACTTCGCGCCCGTCGTCGACGTCAGCGACGAGCCCGACGACGCCGTGATCGGCAACCGTTCGTTCAGCGCGGATCCGGCCAAGGTCACCGATTACGCCGGGGCCTATGCGCAGGGGCTGCGTGACGCCGGGCTGCTGCCGGTGCTCAAGCACTTCCCCGGCCACGGGCACGGCTCGGGCGATTCGCACACCGGCGGCGTCGTCACGCCACCGCTGGACGATCTGCAGAACAGCGATCTGGTGCCTTATCGGACCCTGGTGGCCTCGCCGCCGGTCGGGGTCATGGTGGGCCACTTGCAGGTTCCCGGTCTCACCGGCGATGCGCCGGCCAGCTTGAGCCCCGAGGCGGTGCAGCTGCTGCGCAACGGGGTCGGCTACAAGGGCCCGCCGTTCACCGGGCCGGTGTTCAGCGACGACCTGTCCAGCATGGCCGCCATCTCCGACCGGTACGGGGTGTCGGAGGCCGTGCTGCGCAGTTTGCGGGCGGGCGTCGACGTCGCGCTGTGGGTCACCACCGACGAGGTGCCGGCGGTCTTGGACCGGTTGCAGCAGGCGGTGGCGTCCGGCGACCTGCCGGCCAAGCAGGTCGACGATTCGCTGGTGCGGGTGGCGACGATGAAGGGCCCCAGTCCCCACTGCGCCCACTAGCGGGCGAAGCGGGTCGCCGCCATTCGCAGTAGTGCATGTGCGGCAGGAGCGCATTGCTTACTCTTGAGTCAGATAGGCGGGCTGGAGAGGCGAGCGATGGCGGGTGGTACCAAGCGGTTGCCGCGTGCCGTTCGCGAGCAGCAGATGCTCGACGCCGCCGTCCAGATGTTCTCGGTCAACGGCTACCACGAGACCTCGATGGACGCCATCGCCGCCGAGGCGCAGATCTCCAAGCCGATGCTGTACCTGTACTACGGCTCCAAGGAGGATCTGTTCGGCGCCTGCCTGAACCGGGAGATGAGCCGGTTCATCGATGTGGTGCGCGCCGACATCGACTTCCAGCAGAGCCCCAACGACATGCTGCGCAACACCATCGCGGCGTTCATGCGCTACATCGACGCCAACCGGGCGTCCTGGATCGTGATGTACACCCAGGCCACCAGCTCGCAGGCGTTCGCCCACATGGTCCGCGAGGGACGCGAGCAGATCATCGACCTGGTGGCCGGGCTGATGCGGGCGGGTAGCCGCAGTCCGCGCTCCGAGCGCGAGCACGAAATGATGGCCGTGGCCCTGGTCGGCGCCGGTGAGGCGGTCGCCAATCGGCTGTCCACCGGCGACGTCGACGTCGACGAGGCGGCACGGCTGATGATCGACCTGTTCTGGTACGGCCTCAAGGGCTCACCGGCGGAACGGGAAGCGGCCGCGGTCCACCCCGACGCGGGTACCTCGGACGCCGCCGCCGACTAGGCCTACATTCGTCAGGTGGCCCGCATGAGCGCACCCGGCTCGCAGCGCGGCAACGCCGACTTCTTTTGCGCGGTAATCATCGTCGGGCTGCTCGCCGGAGTTGCCGGATTGGCGACGACGTTCGTGCTACGCGCCGTCCAGCACGCCACGTACCACTACAGCTTCGGCGCGCTGCTGGCCGGGGTGGCCGCCAGCAGCCCGATCCGCCGCGTCGTCGGCCCGATGATCGGCGCCGCCCTGGCCGGCCTGGGCTGGTGGCTGCTGCGGCGCCGGACCGAGGTGCCCCCGCTGGCGCAGACCATCGCCGCCCGTGACCCAGTGCCCAGGCTTGCCTGGAGCATTGACGCCCTGCTGCAGGTGCTGCTCGTCGGATCGGGGGCCTCGCTGGGACGAGAAGGGGCGCCACGCCAATTCGCCGCGGCGCTGGGCGATTTGGGAACCGGATGGCTCAAGCGGCTCGCACCACGCGACCGCGAGGTCTTGCTGGCGTGCGCGGCGGGCGCCGGGCTGGGCGCGGTGTACGCGGTCCCGCTGGCCGGCGCGCTGTTCTCGATCCGGATCCTGCTCAGCACCTGGCAGCCGCGCGCGGTGGGTGCGGCGTTTCTGTCCTCCGGCCTGGCGGTCGCCGTCGGTTCGGCCATCACCCGCGATCAACCCAACCTGCAATGGCCGGTCGAGGAGTCGACGTATCTGCTGACCGCGCACGGATTGCTGCTGGCGCCGGTGGCTCTCGCGGTGGGACTGGCCTTCAACCGGTTGATGGCCGCGGCACGCCCGGCCCGCCAGATCCGGACTCCGCTGCTGATCCCCGCCCTCGCGGGGGCGGGCCTGGTGATGGGGGTCTGTTCACATTGGTGGCCCGAGCTGCCCGGCAACGGCCGCAGCATCCTCACGGTCAGCCTGGCCAGCGGGATGACCCTGCTGTCGGCGCTGGCGATCCTGGCGCTGAAACCCCTACTGACCGCACTGTTTCTGCGCGCCGGCGGGGCCGGCGGGCTGCTCACGCCCTCGCTGGCCACCGGCGCCGCCGCCGGGGCGGCACTGATCTTGACGATCAATTGGGCGACCGGTACCCACCTGCACGTGCCGGCCGTCTCGCTGGCCGGCGCCGCCGGCGTGCTCGCGGTGACGCAGGGCTCACCGATCTGGGCGGCGATCTTCGTCTGGGAACTCGCCCGGCCGCCGCTGTGGCTGTTCCTGCTCTTCCTGCTGACCGCGACCAGCGCCCACGGTCTGAAACTGATTGCCCAGGGCCGCAGTCCGACGCAGGCCGGCTAGTGGTGGCCCGCCGCCGTCGGCACTAGAGCGCCCGAACCGTGCCGGTCAGGTGCGGGTAGCCCTTGGCGATGTTGCGCAGCGAAATGTCCCAGCCGCCGTCGTGCTCGTCGATGTAAAGTCCCGTCGTCGCGGGCAGCACCACCGGCTTGCCGAACCGCACCGAGTACCGGACCGCATCGGGAATCTGTGCCTCGATGTTGGCCAATACGGCTGCCGCGCTGAACATTCCGTGCGCGATGACCGTCGGGAACCCAAACAGCTTGGCCGCGACCGAGTTGGTGTGGATCGGGTTGTGATCGCCCCCGACGTCGGCGTAGCGCCGGATCAGCCCCGGGCTGATGCGCAGCACGGTGGACGGCGGCGGCAGCTTGGGCTGCTTCTGCGGGGGCGGCTTGGGTTCGTCGGACAGGCTGGTCCGCTGCTGGTGCAGGAATGTCGTCACCTGATGCCAGGCGGTGTCGTTGCCGACGCTGACGTCGGTCACCAGATCGACCAGCAGGCCCTTGCGGTGCTCGCGCAGGTTCTCGGCGTGCACGCGCAGGCCGACGGTATCGGTGACCGCGATCGGGCGGTACTGCGTGATGTGGTTCTCGGTGTGCACCGATCCCATTGCGGCGAAAGGGAAGTCGAAGCCGGTCACCAGCGACATCAACGCCGGGAAGGTCAGCGCGAAGGGGTACGTCAGCGGCACGTGATTGCCGTAGCGCAGACCGGTCACCCCCGCGTACTCGGCCACGTTCGCGCGGTCGATCGGCAGTTCCTCGATGGTCACCGTCCGGGTGGGCACCTCGCTTCCCCGGGACACCACGGGCAGGGCCCCTGCGGCCGCGCGCAGCATGTTCTTCAGGCCGCTCGGCTGATTCATGACGTTCTCCTATGCGCCCAGCATGGCCTGGCCACAAACGCGAATGACGTTGCCCGTCACCGCATTTGAAGCCGGGCTGGCGAAGTAGGCGATGGTCTCCGCGACATCCACCGGCTGCCCGCCCTGCAGCAGCGAGTTCATCCGGCGTCCGACCTCGCGGGTGGCCAGCGGGATGGCGGCCGTCATCTGGGTTTCGATGAATCCCGGTGCGACCGCGTTGATCGTGATGCCCTTGCCATAGAGCTCCGGGGCCAGCGCCTGGGTGAGGCCGATCATTCCGGCCTTCGTCGTCGCGTAGTTGGTCTGGCCGCGGTTGCCGGCGATCCCGGCCATCGACGACAGGCCGATCACCCGGCCGCCCTCGCCGAGGGTGCCGTTGGACACCAGACCTTCGGTAAGACGCAGCGGGGCAAGCAGATTGACGGCCAGGACGGCGTCCCAGCGGGCGTCGTCCATGTTGGCCAACAGCTTGTCGCGGGTGATGCCGGCGTTGTTGACCAGCACGTCGGCGCGGCCGCCGTGGTGTTCGCGCAGGTGCTCGGTGATCTTGTCGACGGCGTCCTCCGCGGTGACGTCGAGCCACAACGCGGTGCCGCCGACCCGGCTGGCCGTCTCGGCCAGCGCCTCGGCGGCCGACTCCACGTCGATCGCGACCACGCGCGCGCCGTCGCGCCCGAACACCTCGGCGATCGTCGCACCGATCCCGCGGGCCGCGCCCGTGACGATGGCGACCTTGCCGTCCAGCGGGCGGTCCCAGTCGGCCGGGGGCGTGGAGTCCGCGTCCCCGACGCAGAAGACCTGTCCGTCCACGTAGGCGGACTTGGCCGACAGGATGAACCGCATCGTCGATTCCAGGCCCGTCGCTGCGGGTTTGGCGTCCGGCGAGAGATAGACCAGTGCCACCGTGGCGCCGTTGCGCAGCTCCTTGCCCAGCGAGCGGGTGAAGCCCTCCAGCGCGCGCTGCGCGATCCGCTCGTGCGGGCTGGCTGCGGCGTCGGGCGTGGTGCCGACCACGGCCACGCGCGCGGAGTGGCCCAGGTTGCGCAGCAGGGGAGTGAAGAACTCGTACAGCCCTCTGAGCCCCTCGGGCGTGGTGATGCCGGTGGCATCGAACACCAGGCCGCCGAACTTGTCGGCCCACCGACCGCCCAGGTTGTTGCCCACCAGGTCGTAATCGGCGTCCAGCGCCGCGCGCAGCGGCTCGACGACCCTGCCCTCCCCGCCGATCAGCAGGGCCCCGGCCAGCGGCGGTTCACCGGCCCGGTAGCGGCGCAGCGTCTCGGGTTGGGGAACGCCGAGCTGCTTGGCGAGAAACGATCCAGGACCGGAATTGACGATCTGAGAGAACAGATCGGACGAAGCCTTGGGAGCCACCGGAGCTACCTTCCATATTCTTTCGAAGTCGGGGTATGCCTACAGCACAACCGTATCGAGGACGAACTTACTGCAGAGTAAGAACAGTGAGTAGTATGGCCCAAGACGGGTGATTCCCAAACCGATAGACCGCAGAAGCACGGAGAAGAATAGTGGCCCCTGCAAGCTCTGAGGCAAGCAAACAGCGCAGTTCCGAGCGGCGACGCGTGGCCGTCCTGGGCGGCAACCGCATCCCGTTCGCCCGGTCGGACGGGGCCTACGCGGAGGCGTCCAACCAGGACATGTTCACCGCCGCCCTGGGCGGGCTGGTGGATCGCTTCGGGCTGGCCGGCGAGCGGCTGGGCGTGGTAGTCGGTGGCGCCGTGCTCAAGCACAGCCGGGACTTCAACCTGACGCGCGAATGCGTGCTCGGTTCGCAGCTGTCCTCGTACACGCCCGCGTTCGACCTGCAGCAGGCCTGCGGGACCGGGCTGCAGGCGGCCGTCGCCGCCGCGGAGGGCATCGCGGCCGGACGCTATGAGGTGGCCGCCGCCGGCGGCGTGGACACCACCTCCGACGCCCCGATCGGGCTGGGCGACAACCTGCGCCGCACGCTGCTCAAGCTGCGCCGGGCCAAATCCAACGTGCAGCGGCTGAAGCTGGTCGGCACGCTGCCCGCGACCCTGGGCGTCGAGATCCCGGTCAACAGCGAACCCCGCACCGGGCTGTCGATGGGGGAGCACCAGGCGCTCACCGCCAAGAAGATGGGCATCTCCCGGGTGGCCCAGGACGAGCTGGCCGCGGCCAGCCACCGCAACATGGCCGCCGCCTACGACCGCGGCTTCTTCGACGACCTGGTGACGCCGTTCCTGGGGCTGTACCGCGACGACAACCTGCGCGCGGACTCGTCGGCGGAGAAGCTGGCGAAGCTGCGTCCGGTGTTCGGCGTGAAGGCCGGCGACGCGACGATGACGGCCGGCAACTCGACCCCGCTGACCGACGGCGCGTCGGTGGCGCTGCTGGCCACCGACGAGTGGGCGGCCGCTCATTCGTTGACGCCGCTGGCCTACCTGGTGGATTCGGAGACCGCGGCGGTCGACTACGTCAACGGGCGCGACGGGCTGTTGATGGCCCCGACCTACGCGGTGCCGCGCCTGCTCGCCCGCAACGGCCTGAGCCTGCAGGACTTCGACTTCTACGAGATCCACGAGGCCTTCGCGTCGGTGGTGCTGTGTCACCTGCAGGCGTGGGAGTCCGAGGAGTACTGCAAGGAGCGGCTCGGCCTGGACGCCGCGTTGGGCTCGATCGACCGGTCCAAGCTCAACGTCAACGGGTCGTCGCTGGCCGCCGGCCACCCTTTCGCGGCCACCGGCGGGCGAATCCTGGCCCAGGCGGCCAAGCTGCTCGCCCAGCGCAAGGCCGAGCAGAAGGGCGGCGGCACCGTGCGTGCCCTGGTCTCGATCTGCGCGGCCGGCGGCCAGGGTGTCGCCGCGATCCTGGAGGCCTGACGGGTCGTCCGCAGGTCAGCCGCTATGGCTCGGCGCTGGTCATGAGTTGAGTCACATCTGGTTAGTCAGATGGGGGTGCGGGTATCCGACCCACCGGATGGCCCCGTGTTGTGGTCTGACCCCCCGACCCCGACGGCAATACGGGGCATCCCCCGAATGCGAGCGTTGGTCCGTTGCACGGGCCGGCGTACGAAAAAGGCCGCCGCTGGAGTGAGGGGATCCAGCGGCGGCCTTTTTGCTGTCTGCCAGCGCTTTCTGCGGTCCGACCAAGCGACAGATCCCCCGCTTCGGGGGCGAAGCGGGGGAGCTGCGCGTGTCGTTCGCCGGCCTAGAAGGCGGCCTCGTCGAGCTCCATGATGTCGTTGTCCAGCGTGTCGATGACCTCACGAGTGCTGGTCAGCAGCGGCAGGAAGTTCTTCGCGAAGAACGATGCCACCGCGATCTTGCCCTCGTAGAAGGACCGCTCCTCGCCGCTGGCGCCGGCGTCGAGCGCCGCCACGGCGACCGCCGCCTGGCGCTGCAACAGCCAGCCGATGACCAGGTCACCGACGCTCATCAGGAATCGCACCGAACCCAGACCCACCTTGTACAGGCTGGTCACGTCCTCCTGCGCCGCCATCAGGTAGCCGGTCAGCGTCGTCGCCATCGCCTGCACATCGGTCAGGGCCTTGGCCAGCAGCTCCCGCTCGGTCTTCAGGCGGCCGTTGCCGGACTCGCTGTCGACGAACTTCTGGATCTGCTCGGACACGTGAGCCAGCGCCACACCCTTGTCGCGGACGATCTTGCGGAAGAAGAAGTCCTGCGCCTGGATGGCGGTGGTGCCCTCATAGAGCGAGTCGATCTTGGCGTCGCGGATGTACTGCTCGATCGGGTAGTCCTGCAGGAAGCCGGACCCACCGAAGGTCTGCAGGCTCTCGGTGAGCTTGGCGTACGCCTGCTCCGAGCCCACGCCCTTGACGACCGGCAGCATCAGGTCGTTGACCTTGACCGCCAGCTCGGCGTCCACCCCGTGCAGGGCCTCGGCGACGGCCGAGTCCTGGTAGGTCGAGGTGAGCAGGTACAGCGCGCGCAGACCCTCGGCATAGGCCTTCTGGGTCATCAGCGACCGACGCACGTCCGGGTGGTGCGTGATCGTCACCCGCGGCGCGGTCTTGTCGGTCATCTGGGTCATGTCGGCGCCCTGCACGCGAGACTTCGCGTACTCCAGCGCGTTCAGGTAGCCCGTCGACAGGGTGGCGATGGCCTTGGTGCCCACCATCATGCGGGCCTGCTCGATGACCTCGAACATCTGCGCAATGCCGTTGTGCACCTCGCCGACCAGCCAGCCCTTCGCGGGGACGTCGTGCTGGCCGAAGCTCAGCTCGCAGGTCGCCGATACCTTCAGGCCCATCTTGTGCTCGACGTTGGTGACGTAGACGCCGTTGCGCTCGCCCAGCTCACCGGTCTCGAAGTCGAACAGGAACTTGGGCACGAAGAACAGTGACAGGCCCTTGGTGCCCGGGCCGGCACCCTCGGGACGCGCCAGCACCAGGTGGAAGATGTTCTCGAACAGGTCGCCGGAGTCGGCGGACGTGATGAACCGCTTCACACCGTCGATGTGCCAGGAACCGTCCTCCTGCTGAACCGCCTTGGTACGGCCGGCGCCCACGTCGGAGCCGGCGTCCGGCTCGGTGAGCACCATGGTCGAACCCCAGCCGCGCTCAGCGCAGATGACGGCCCATTTCTTCTGCTCCTCCGTACCGAGGTGGTAAAGGATGTTCGCGAAGCCGGCGCCGCCGGCGTACATCCACACGGCAGGGTTGGCGCCCAGCAGGTGCTCGTGCAGCGCCCATACCAACGCGCGGGGCATCGGCATGCCGCCCAGCACCTCGTCGATGCCGACCTTGTCCCAGCCGGCTTCGGTGACGGCCTGAACCGACTTCTTGAAAGAGTCCGGCAGGGTCACCGAGTGCGTCTTGGGATCGAACACCGGCGGGTTGCGGTCACCCTCGACGAAGGAGTCCGCGACAGGCCCCTCGGCCAGTCGACTGATCTCGCTCAGCATTTCTTGGGCTGTGTCGGCGTCCAGGTCGGCGTATTCGCCCTGGCCCAGCGCCTTGTCAACGCCCAGAACCTCGAACAGGTTGAATACCTGGTCGCGGACGTTGCTCTTGTAGTGGCTCACTACGGTCCTCCTCGTTGAGAATGCCACTTGTGGTTGGGTACTAGGTCTAAGTTACCCACCAGTAACAACCCCAAAATATCGTTAGCGTCAGCGGTATGCAAGTCAATGTGAGCTAGATTTCATTGCCTAATTAACCAACCGGTTGGGAAGTTGCCAGGTCATGCTGTCAGAATCCGATCTACCTGCGACGATGCCGCGCATATGACCGGTGTGCGTGGCGTCACTGCGCCGCCCTTCGAGATGCCGACAGTGGATCTGCGGGCCGACCCCGGCCGCCTGCGCGACGGTTTGCGCGAGGCCGGACACGAGGTCGGCTTCTTCTATCTGACCGGTCACGGCGTGCCGCCTGACCTGGTGACGCGGGTCCTGGACGCGGCGCGCCGGTTCTTCGCGCTGCCGCAAGCCGACAAGGACGCCGTCGCGATGGTGCGCAGCCCCCATTTCCGCGGTTACACCCGGCTCGGCGGCGAGCTGACCCGCGGGGACGTCGATTGGCGCGAGCAGATCGACGTGGGGCCGCAACGCCCGCCGATCGGTGGGCTGGACAAGTCCGACTACCGGTGGCTGCAGGGCCCCAATCAGTGGCCGGCCGCGCTGCCGGAGCTGCCCGGGATCGTCGAGGAGTGGGATGCCGCGCTGTCCGCGGTAGCCCGCACCCTGCTGCGGCACTGGGCGGCCGCGCTGGGCGGCCCGTCCGACGTGTTCGACCCGGCCTTCGCCGAGGCGCCCGCCACGCTGATCAAGATCATCCGCTACCCGGGCAGCGCCGCCAGCGCGCAGGGCGTGGGCGCGCACCGCGACTCCGGGGTGCTCACCCTGTTGCTGGCCGAGCCGGGCAGCACCGGCCTGCAGGTGCGGCCGGCCGGAAATTCCCGGGACCGCTGGATCGACGTGCCGCCACGCGAGGGCGCGTTCATCGTCAACATCGGGGAACTGCTCGAGGTGGCCACCCGCGGGTATCTGCGGGCCACCGAGCACCGGGTCAACCTGCAGGGGCCGGCGCGCGAACGCATCTCGGTGCCCTACTTCTTCAACCCGCGCTTGGACGCGCGGATACCGGTGCTGTCGCTGCCCGACGATCTCGAGGCGCGCGCGCAGCGCGTGGATGATCCATCGGATCCGATCTTCGCGGTCTACGGTCGCAACGCCTGGAAGAGCAGGCTGCGGGCCCATCCGGATGTTGCCGCGGCGCACGGATATTCGGCGGAACGCTTAGAAAACGGGTAAGGGCGGCCGTGCCGCACCGACCGGCGGCGGGTAGGGTCACTTCCGATAAATCCCGTCTCCGGCTCGAGGGGCGAATAAGTCCGGTGAACTCGAATAACAAGCTGACAGCGTCGTCACTTCGTGAGGCCTTCGGCCATTTCCCGTCCGGAGTGGTGGCGATCGCCGCCGAGGTCAACGGAACCCGGGAAGGCCTGGCGGCCAGCACCTTTGTGCCCGTCTCGCTGGACCCGCCCCTGGTGTCGTTCTGCGTGCAGAACACCTCGACGACGTGGCCCAAGCTCAAGGATCTGCCGATGCTGGGCATCAGTGTGCTCGGCGAGGAGCACGACGAGGCCGCGCGCACGCTGGCCGCCAAGACCGGCGACCGGTTCGCCGGTTTGGAGACGGTGTCCCGGTCCACGGGCGCGGTGTTCATCAAGGGCACCGGCCTCTGGCTGGAGAGCGCGATCGAACAGCTCATCCCGGCCGGCGATCACACCATCGTGGTGCTGCGGGTCAGCGAGGTCACGGTGGACGCCGACGTGGCGCCCATCGTGTTCCATCGGAGCGTTTTTCGCCGGCTCGGCGCGTAACTCGCCCGCCGGTTGAGCGGCTAGGGGCGGTGGCTCAGTTCCTCCCGAAAGCCCTGGATGCGGCTCTCGAGTTCGGCGGCGTCGCCGTACCGGCCTTCCTTGTTCGCGAGCTGGGCGCGCACCGACAACTGCCGAATCGCGGTGCGAATGTTGTTGATGCTAGCGGTTTCTCGCCTGAGTTCCATGGACTGCCTTTCCGGTCGTGGACAGCTGGCCGCACGGGGCGGCCCGACAGGATGCAGTTTGGTTACCCGGGTCCCGCGACGGCCTAACGTGCCAGGACGGGATCGGTCCGGATTACAGCGGCGTCGAGCTCAGCGACGGAACAGCTTGTTGCCGAGCCACACCACCGGGTCGTACTTGCGGTCGGCGACCCGCTCTTTCATCGGGATCAGCGCGTTGTCGGTGATCTTGATGTTTTCCGGGCAGACCTCGGTGCAGCACTTGGTGATGTTGCAGTAGCCCAGGCCGTGCTCGTCCTGAGCGTCGTTGCGCCGGTCGCGGGTGTCCAGCGGGTGCATCTCCAGCTCGGCGATCCGCATCAGGAAGCGGGGGCCAGCGAACGCCTTCTTGTTCTCCTCGTGGTCGCGGACCACGTGGCACACGTTCTGACACAGGAAGCACTCGATGCACTTGCGGAACTCCTGGGAACGCTGCACGTCCTCCTGCGCCATCCGGTACTCACCGGGCTGCAGGTCCTTGGGCGGCGCGAAAGACGGTATTTCGCGGGCCTTTTCGTAGTTGAACGAGACGTCGGTGACCAGGTCGCGGATCACCGGGAACGTCCGCAGCGGCGTGACGGTGACGACCTCGTCCTCGGCGAACGTGGACATCCGGGTCATGCAGAGCAGCCGGGGCTTGCCGTTGATCTCCGCCGAGCAGGAGCCACACTTGCCCGCCTTGCAGTTCCACCGGACCGCCAGGTCGGGCGTCTGGGTCTGCTGCAGGCGATGGATGATGTCGAGGACGACCTCGCCCTCGTTGACCTCAACCGTGAAGTCCTGCAGCCCGCCGTCGGCGTCGTCGCCGCGCCACACCCGCATCGTCGCGTTGTAGGTCATTTGCCACTCCGTCCTGGGTGCCCGGCGAGTTCTTCGTCGGTGTAGTACTTCTCCAGCTCGGCGATGTCGAACAGCTCCAGCAGATCGGGCCGCATCGGCGTCTGATCCTTCTTCGTGATGGTGATGTCGGGAATCACCTCGTCGCCGCCGGCCGCCTCGCAGACCAGCAGCACCTTGCGCCACGACGAGTCCATCGCCGGGTGGTCGTCGCGGGTGTGCCCGCCGCGGCTCTCGGTGCGCTGCAGCGCGGCCTTGGCGACGCACTCGCTGACCAGCAGCATGTTGCGCAGGTCGATGGCCAGGTTCCAGCCCGGGTTATACCGGCGCTGCCCCTCGACGTGGAGATTCTTGAACCGCTCACGCAGCTTGTCCAGCCGCGCCAGGGCCTCGGAGACTTCGTCGGCGTTGCGGATGATGCCGACCAGGTCGTTCATCGACTGCTGCAGCTCCAGCTGCAGGGTGTACGGGTTCTCCGGTGCGCCGCTGGCCGGTGCCTCGAAGGGGGACAGCGCACGCTTCGCCGCCGCGTCGACGGCGCCTTCGCCCACGGTCGGGCGGCTGCTCAGGGCCCGCACGTAGTCGGCCGCGCCCAGGCCGGCCCGGCGGCCGAACACCAGCAGGTCCGACAGCGAGTTGCCGCCGAGCCGGTTCGAGCCGTGCATACCGCCGGAGCATTCGCCTGCGGCGAAGAGCCCGGGGACCGTGGCCGCGCCGGTGTCGGCGTCCACTTCGACGCCGCCCATCACGTAGTGGCAGGTCGGCCCGACTTCCATCGGCTCCTTGGTGATGTCGACCCCGGCCAGCTCCTTGAACTGGTGGTACATCGACGGCAGTCGGCGGTTGATCTCCGCGGGCGTTAGCCGCGACGCGATGTCCAGGAAGACGCCACCGTGTGGGCTGCCCCGGCCGGCCTTGACCTCCGAGTTGATCGCGCGCGCGACCTCGTCGCGCGGCAGCAGGTCCGGGGTGCGGCGGGCCGAGTCGTTGTCCTTGAGCCACTGGTCGGCTTCTTGTTCGGACTCGGCGTACTGGCCCTTGAACACCGACGGGATGTAGTCGAACATGAACCGCTTGTCGTCGGAGTTCTTCAGCACCCCGCCGTCACCGCGGACACCCTCGGTGACCAGGATCCCCTTCACGCTGGGCGGCCACACCATGCCCGTCGGGTGGAACTGGACGAACTCCATGTTGATCAGCGACGCGCCCGCCCGCAGGGCCAGGGCGTGGCCGTCGCCGGTGTACTCCCAGGAGTTCGAGGTGACCTTGAACGACTTGCCGATGCCGCCGGTGGCCAGCACCACTGCGGGCGCCTCGAACAAGATGAAGTTCCCGCTTTCGCGGATGTAGCCGAACGCCCCGGCGATCGCGTCGCCGTCCTTGATCAGCTCGGTGATCGTGGTTTCGGCGAACACCCTGATCCGAGCGTCGTAGTCGCCGAGCTCGGCGTAATCCTCTTGCTGCAGCGAGACGATCTTCTGCTGCATGGTGCGGATCAGCTCCAGCCCGGTGCGGTCACCGACGTGGGCCAGTCGCGGGTAGGTGTGCCCACCGAAGTTGCGCTGGCTGATCTTGCCGTCCTTGAGGCGATCGAACAGCGCGCCATAGGTTTCCAGCTCCCAGACGCGGTCCGGTGCTTCCTTGGCGTGCAGTTCGGCCATGCGCCAGTTGTTCAGGAATTTGCCACCGCGCATGGTGTCGCCGAAGTGGGTCTTCCAGTTGTCCTTCGGGTTGGTGTTACCCATGGACGCCGCGCAGCCACCTTCGGCCATCACCGTGTGGGCCTTGCCGAACAGGGACTTACACACCACCGCGACCCGCAGACCCCGTTCGCGCGCTTCGATAACCGCACGCAGTCCGGCGCCGCCGGCACCGATCACGACCACGTCGTACGTGTGCCGCTCGATTTCAACCATGAAACCCTCGCTAGCTAAATTCTGATTTATTTCGAGATGGCTTGTCAGCCAACAAATCTCAGGTCAGGAATGGTGCCGCTGGCCACCAGCGCGACGTAGAAGTCGGTGAGCATCAGGGTGCCCAGCGTGATCCACGCATACAGCTTGTGCCGCGTGTTGATGACGCTGACCTGCGTCCAGATCCAGTACCGCACAGGGTGCTTGGAGAAGTGCTTGAGCCGCCCGCCGGTCACGTGCCGGCAGGAGTGGCAGGACAGCGTGTAGACCCACAGCATGATGACGTTGCCGAGCAGGATCAGGTTGCCCAGACCGAAGCCGAATCCACCGGGTCCGCTGTCGGAGTGGAACGCGACGATGGCGTCGTAGGTGTTGATCACCGAGATGATGCCGGCGATGTAGAAGAAGTAGCGGTGCGTGTTCTGGATGATCAGCGGAAACTTCGTCTCGCCGGTGTAGTGCACGCGGGGCTCGGCCACCGCGCAGGCGGTGGGCGACTGCCATACCGTGCGGTAATAGGCGCCGCGGTAGTAGTAGCAGGTCAACCGGAACAGTAGTAGGAACGGCAGCGACAGGGCCGCGTACGGCAGCCACCACACGTCCGGCAGGAACTGCGGCCAGATGTCGCCGGCCTCACCGCAACCCTTGCTCACGCAGGGGGAGTAGAACGGCGTCAAGTAGTGGTATTTGGGGACGAAGAAGTAATTCTGTTGGAACGCCCGCGCTGTCGCATAAATAATGAATGCGGCGAAGCCGAGATCGATTCGCAGCGGCGACATCCACCACCGGTCGGTGCGCAGGGTGCGTTGCTGGATACGGGCGCGCGTGGGTGAAAAGACACCGGACGCAGGACGGTTCGCCGTAGGTGCGCTCATTTAGTGTGTTCCTCTTCGAACGGGCTGTAGGTCGAAGGGTACACAGACATTAGCCCCCCTTTTCTGGGGGGCTGATGTTGTTCAGGCCCTGTTGTGACCGCCGACACCCTCGTCGTCGACGTCTCGCCAGAATTCGCTGTCGTACTGGGTGTCTGGAATGACGATCTTCTCGCCGGACTGCTGCACGGTGGCGCCGGCCAGGTCCAATTCGGACACGTCGGTGTCGAGCAGGTCGACGTCGGACATGATGCGGTCGGCGTCGATGACGATGCGCCGCATGGCCGGGCTGTCACCGTATCGGGCCCGCAGGGAGCTCACGCACCGCCGCAGGCCGCCGATCAGGTCGTGCAGTTCGGCGAATTCGGTCGTGCCAGTCGTGCTCGTCAACGGATCTCCTCGGCAGTGTTTCGGATCACAGTACGCCCTCGATACTATCCACGGCGCACGCTAGACGTCAGTCCGCCCGAGCCCGGATACCGAGGGAGCAAACACTTATGACGGGACCCACCACAGCTGCCGAGCGCGCCGCCACGCTGCTGGAATTGCACCGGCCGGGCACCCCGGTCATCCTGCCCACCGTGTGGGATGCGTGGTCGGCGCGGTTGGCGACCGGCGCCGGATTCGCCGCCCTCACCGTGGGCAGTCACCCGATGGCGGACTCGATCGGCAAACCCGACAACGAGGGCATGTCGTTCGACGACGTCCTGACCCGGGTCGCACAGATCACCGCGGCGGTCGACGTCCCGGTGTCGGTGGACATCGAATCCGGCTATGGGCAGCCGGCGGGCCGGCTGATCGAGGGCCTGCTGAGCGTCGGCGCCGTCGGGCTGAACATCGAGGACACCGTGCACTCGGAGGGCAAGCGGTTGCGGTCCGCCGACGAACACGCGGAGTTGGTCGGGGCGCTGCGGTCGGCCGCCGACGCGGCCGGGGTGCATGTCGTCATCAACGCCCGGACCGATCTGTTCCTGCGCCAGGACGGCGAGGCGTCCGATCGCGTCGACCGCGCGGTAGCGCGCTTGAATGAGGCGGCGGCCGCCGGCGCCGATGTGCTGTATCCGGTGGGTCGCCACGATCCCGACACGTTGCGGCGCTTGACCGCCGAATTGAAGCTGCCAGTCAACGCCATCGCGCTGCCCGAGCAGGACGACCCGGCGTCCTTCGGCCCGCTGGGCGTGGCGCGCATCAGCTTCGGGCCGTTCCTGCAGGCCGCGCTGGCGACCCGGGCCAAGGAGCTGCTGGCCCGCTGGGGCTGACGCGCTGAATCCGGCGGAGCCGTTGCGGCTCCGCCGGATTCGCTACTTTCCTCCGAACTGGCCGGAGACTATTTGGTGATCTCGATGCGCTGCGCCTGGTTCCCGGTATAGGCACCGGTGACCCGCACCGTCAGTACGCCGGCGTCGTAGGTCGCCGTGATGGCGTCGCCGGTGACGTGGGCGGGCAGCTGGAACGACCGGCGGAACGATCCGTACCGGATCTCCCGCAGAGTGCGGCCGTCCTTCTCTTCCGAACGCTGATCGCGGTGCTCGCCGTGAATGACCAGGCGCTCGCGGTCGACCTCCACGTTGACGTCCTTGTCGACGTCAACGCCGGGGAGCTCGACACGTACGATCGCGTCGTCGCCGTCCTTGACGATCTCGGCGGCGGGCCTGAAACCGCTGGTCGCCGAGGTGTTCCAGTCCGCCGCGGCGGCGGGGCCGAAAAAGTCGCGCAACCACCGGTCGGTGTCCCAGGCCGGTCGCGACCACAATGCGAGGTTACTCATGGCGCTTTCCTTCCAATTCCTTGAGCTTCATTGTGAGATTCCTGTGACCGGCGCCTGTGCCACCGGCTACTAGGACAAACATGAGTCGACCCCGCTAAAGTTCCACCTCGTCGTTCACCGGCAGCGAACGATCACTCACACCCCTTCCTGTGAGTTGTGAGATCCTCGTCATAGGACCGTCACATTGGGCGAAAAGAACGTAATTTCTGGCCGTTACTCTCAAAGCCATGTCTGCAGACGGGATTTCGCGCGCCAGCTGTGCGCCTCGTCACATCATCGTAGTCGGACATGGCATGGTGGGGCACCGGTTCGTCGAGGCGCTGCGCGCCCGCGACACCGAGGGATTGTGGCGCATCACGGTTTTCGCCGAGGAGACCGACGCGGCCTACGACCGCGTGGGACTCACCTCCTACACCGAAAGCTGGGATCGCAAGCTGCTGGCATTGCCGGGCAACGACTACGAGGGTGACGAGCTTGTCCGGCTGGTGCTGAACCAGCGGGTTACCGAAATAGACCGCGCCGCAAAGGCGGTGGTCACCGCCGACGGCCAGCGGCACGGCTACGACACCTTGGTCCTGGCGACCGGGTCGTACGCCTTCGTGCCGCCGGTGCCGGGCCACGACCTGGCCGCATGCCACGTCTACCGCACGCTGGACGACCTCGACGCCATCCGCGCCGACGCCCAGCGCACGGTCGAAACCTCGCACGCCACAGCGGGTGTCGTGATCGGCGGCGGCCTGCTCGGGCTGGAAGCCGCTAACGCGCTGCGCCAGTTCGGATTGCAGACCCACGTCGTCGAGATGATGCCGCGGCTGATGGCCCAGCAGATCGACGAGGCCGGCGGCGGGTTGCTGGCCCGAATGATCGGCGAGCTCGGCATCTCGGTGCACGTCGGCACGGGCACCGAATCGATCGAGGCCGTTGATCATTCGGACGGCACCGCCTCGGTGCGGGTGAGCCTGAGCGACGGCCAGGTCATCGACGCCGGCCTGGTGATCTTCGCGGCCGGCATCCGGCCGCGCGACGAGCTGGCCACCGCCGCCGGGCTGACGCGCGCCGAGCGCGGCGGGGTGCTCACCGACGTGGCATGCCAGACAAGCGATCCCGACATCTACGCGATCGGTGAGGTCGCCGCGATCGGGGGCCGGTGCTACGGCCTGGTGGGGCCGGGTTACACCTCGGCGGAGGTGGTGGCCGACCGGCTGCTGGACGGCGTCGCGGAGTTCGGCGAGGCCGACCTGTCCACCAAGCTCAAACTGCTCGGCGTCGATGTGGCCAGCTTCGGCGACGCGATGGGGACGACCGAGAACTGCCTCGAGGTCGCCATCAACGATGCGGTCAATCGGACCTACGCCAAGCTCGTGCTCTCCGACGACGCCAAGACGCTGCTCGGCGGCGTGCTGGTCGGCGACGCCTCGTCCTACGGCGTTTTGCGACCCATGGTCGGCAGCGAGCTGCCCGGCGACCCGCTGGTGCTGATCGCGCCGACGCAGTCGGGTGGCGGTGCGGCGTTGGGCGTTGGGGCGCTGCCGGATTCGGCGCAGATCTGCTCGTGCAACAACGTCACCAAGGGCGACCTGAAGTGTGCGATCGCCGACGGTTGCGCGGATGTCCCCGCGCTCAAGGCGTGCACCTCGGCCGGTACCTCGTGTGGGTCGTGCGTCCCGCTGCTCAAGCAGCTGCTGGAAGCCGAGGGCGTGGAACAGTCCAAGGCGCTGTGCGAGCACTTCAGCCAGTCGCGCGCGGAGCTGTTCGAGATCATCTCGGCCACCGAGATCCGGACCTTCTCGGGTCTGCTGGAGCGTTTCGGTCGCGGAAAGGGTTGCGACATCTGCAAACCCGTGGTGGCCTCCATCCTGGCCTCCACCGGGTCGGACCACATCCTCGAAGGCGAGCAGGCTTCGCTGCAGGATTCCAACGACCACTTCCTGGCCAACATCCAGAAGAACGGCAGCTACTCGGTGGTGCCGCGGGTTCCCGGTGGTGACATCAAGCCCGAGCACCTGATCCTGATCGGCCAAATCGCCCAGGACTTCGGGCTTTACACCAAGATCACCGGCGGCCAGCGGATCGACCTGTTCGGCGCCAGGGTGGACCAACTGCCCGAGATCTGGAAGCGCCTGGTCGACGGCGGCATGGAATCCGGCCACGCCTACGGCAAGGCGTTGCGCACGGTGAAGAGCTGCGTGGGTACCGACTGGTGCCGGTACGGGCAGCAGGATTCGGTGCAGCTGGCCATCGATCTGGAACTGCGCTACCGCGGACTGCGGGCGCCGCACAAGATCAAGATGGGCGTCTCGGGTTGCGCGCGCGAGTGCGCCGAAGCCCGGTCCAAGGATGTGGGCGTCATCGCCACCGAAAAGGGCTGGAACCTCTACGTCGGCGGCAACGGCGGTATGACGCCCAAGCACGCGCAGCTGCTGGCCAGCGATCTGGACACCGAAACGCTGGTCCGCTACGTCGACCGGTTCGTCATGTACTACATCCGGACGGCCGACCGGCTGCAACGCACCGCGCCGTGGGTCGACGCGCTCGACGGCGGGCTCGATCACGTGCGCGAGGTGGTGTGCGAGGACTCGCTCGGCCTGGCCGAGGAATTCGAGGCCGCAATGGAGCGGCATGTGCAGAACTACAAGTGCGAATGGAAGGGCGTGCTGGACGACCCGGACAAGCTGTCGCGGTTCGTGTCGTTCGTCAACGCCCCGGACGCCGTCGACTCGACGGTGGCGTTCACCGAGCATGCCGGCCGCAAAATCCCTGTGTCCATTGGCATGCCGCGGGTCCGTACAGCGACAACTCCGGAGGAATGAGGAAGGGATCATGACACTTCTCAACGACATTGCGGTGTGGACCAGCGCGTGCGCTTACGACCACCTCATTCCGGGTCGCGGCGTCGGGGTGCTGCTGGACGACGGTTCCCAGGCGGCGTTGTTCCGGCTCGACGACGGCTCGGTGTACGCGGTGGGCAACGTCGACCCGTTCTCCGGTGCCGCGGTGCTGTCCCGCGGAATCGTGGGTGACCGGGGCGGCCGCGTCACGGTGCAGTCGCCCATCTTGAAGCAGGCGTTCTCGCTCGAAGACGGTTCGTGCCTGGACGATCCGGCCGTTTCGGTGCCGGTGTACCCGGTGCGGATCACCGACGACGGCTACGTTCAGGTCGCGCGCGACTACCAGCCGCGGGCCGCCTGAGCCCGACGGCCGGATTCACCGGGTGATGTCGCCGACCAGGTAGCGCTGCATCGTCGGCCCGATCGCGTCGACGAGTGCGTCCACCGACATGGAGTGCAGCGGCTCGGAGCGGATGCCGTAGCGCATGATGCCCAGGCCCACCAACTGCGAGGCGCACAACGAGGCCCGCAGGGCCACCTTGTCGGCGCCCAGAATTTTCAGCAGCGGGCCGAAGACCGGGCCGATGAACATGCCCTGCACGATTTCGGCGGTCTTCGCCATCCCCGTCGACGCGAGGGCGCTGGCCGCGAACGGGCCGCCGCCCGCGGCGTCCCACGTCGTGATCAGCGTGCGCAAGGTCCGCCGGCCAACCTGGTTGACCCCGCCGGTGACGATCCGGTCGATGAATTCCGGTGTGCCGAAGGGCAACCGCAGCATCTTGGCGACCGGGTCGAGGATCCCAGGCGATGGCTCTTCGCGGCGGGGCATGGTGTCAGGATCACCCGTCTGCGACCAAAGATCAAGGAACGCCGGGCACCGGCGCGCCTCGCCAGCAGGCGTTTTGCGCTAGGGCGCGGACCGCACGGTGCGGACGTGGGCCAGCTGGTGTGGGCTCGACCGGCGCGACGACTGCCTGGCGGTAGCAGCGAGGACCGGCGGCAGGGCCCGCCGAAATCGGTTCGCGATCAGACGTGCCAACCCGGGATGCGTGCCCAGCGGCTCACTGACCAGATCGGCGCCGCTGCCGTGCAGCCGCTGCTGGAACAGGCCGTCGGCCAGTAGATATGAGGCGACGACGACGCGCCCGCCGCTGCGACGTGCCCGGGCCCGGGCACGGTCCACCGCCTCGGGCAGCTGCGGCTCACCGGTGGCCGCGAACGCCAGGCTCACGCGCGATCCGGTCAGTGCCGACACCAGTGTCGCGGTGGTGTGCAGGTCCGCGCGCGCCTTGACGTCCGAGGTCCCCGCGGCCGCCAGGATCACTGAATCACCCGGTCGCCAACCGCATTTCAGCAACTGATCGCCGACCAGCCGGGCGATTTGACCGCTCGGGCCCAGCGCAGGAGTGACGATCACGTTCGGGTGTCCACTGATCTCGACGTGGGCGGGCAGGTCGGCCCGGACGTGATATCCGCGCGACAGGAACGCGGGCACCACGATTGCCGGGCGGTCGGCGGCTTTCGCGCGCATCAGGACCTCGCTGGGGGTGGGACCCACCACGTCCACAAAGGCAACATCCACCGTGCCGCGGACGAGGGTACTCACTTGTGCCGCAAGGTCTTCGATCATCGCCACGCCGCCCGGGCGGCGGGTGCCGTGCGCTACCAAGATCAGTGCCATGCGGAATGTTCCGAATGGTCGATCGCCAGTCGGTAGCCACGCTTGACCACCGTCGCGATGATGTTCTTGTCGCCCAGCGCCGTTCGCAACCGCAGCACGGCGGTATCGACCGCGTGGGGGTCGTTGCTGTTGCCGGGAAGCACTCGTAACAAGTCGTTGCGCGCGACGACATCGCCGGGGCGCTGGGCCAGCGCGCGCAGGGTTGCCATACCCGATCCCGACAACGACTTCACCGAGCCGTCGACCAGCACGCAGGTTCCACGGATCTCGAGGTCGTGCCCCGCCGCGCGGATGGCGCACGACCGCAGCGGCGGGAGTTCCTGGGCGATGTGACGGGCCAACGCTCCCAGTCGCATTCGCTCGGGCGACGACGTAGGGATCCCCGCTCGGATCAACGGCTGCGCGGTGACCGGGCCGACGCACATCGCGTGCACGTCACTGCGAAGCGCTTGCAGCAGTTGATCTTCGATGCCCAGCTCGCGGCTGCGCTCCAGCAGCGCCGCGCCGGCGGGTGCCGAGGTGAAGGTCACCGCGTCGAATTGCCGGCGCGCGACCGAGGCCACGAGTTGGTCGAAGTCTCCGCCGGCCGGCGTTGGCTTCCAGCGGTATACGTGAATGGGGACCACCTGCGCGCCCGCCGCCCGCAATCCGTTGATGAACTCCGGAAACGGGTCCCACCCGTCGGCCGCGCCGTGCAGCTGAACGGCGATCCGCTTACCGGCGACGTCCGATTCGAGAAGGTAGCGCAGGACTTCGCGCGACGATTCGGATTTCGGGGACCACTCCTCGTGCAGCCCGGCGGCGCGCAGCGCGCCGGTCGCCTTCGGCCCGCGGGCCACGATCCGCGACTTGGCAAGCGACGCCAGCAGTTGGGTGGCCAGCCCCCAGCCGTCGGCCGCGGCGACCCAGCCGCGGAAGCCGATGCCGGTGTGCGCCACCAAGATATCGGGTGGTTGTGCGATCACCGCTTCGGTGTGGTGCTGCAACTCGTCGTCCTCGGGCAGCGCGATGATGTTGATGGCCGCGGCGCTGGAAACCTCCGCGCCGTTACGGCGCAGCAACGCGCACAGTTCCTCGGCGCGGTTCGCCGACGTGACGGCGATCCGGTAGCCGGTGAGCGGCGCGGAGTCTGGTGGGGCCAGTGCTGGGGCCATATGAAGTGTGTATGCCTGCGACGTTTCGGTTGCGTTACCGGTCAATTGCTGCGGCATTGCCCGTGTTGCGAGCCCGCTCACACACGGGCGGCCTCGGTTTCCGAAGCCGACCCGGACAGGCCCGAGACCGACGCGGGACGGCGCACGTAGGCCATCCAGGTCATGATCGCCGCCACGATGTAGGAAGCCAGAAACGCCCAGTATGCCGACGTTTCCGTGCCGGTACTCAGGTAGGACTGGCGCAGCGCCAGGTTGATTCCCACGCCGCCGATCGCCCCGACGGCCGAGCAGATGCCGATCAGCGATCCCGACATCGCGCGGGCCCAATGACGGCGTTCGTCCTCGCTCGTGTCGAGTGAGCGGCTGCGCGCCTCGTACACCGAGGGGATCAGCTTGAAGACCGAACCGTTGCCCATGCCGGACAGGATGAACAGCACCATGAAGCCGGTGACGTAGCCGATCATGCTGGCGGTGTGTGTCGCGGCGTGGTGATCGTCGAGGGTGCTGACCGTGACAAGGAGCCCGGCGCCCAGGGTCATGCCTGCCAGCACGCCCAGGGTGACGCGGCTGCCGCCGAGGCGGTCGGCCAGCCGGCCGCCGTAGATGCGCGCCAGCGAACCCAGCAGCGGCCCGATGAAGGCCAGCTGGGCGGCGTGCAGCGCCGCATGTTTGGGGCTTTCCCCGCTTTCGGCGAAGTTGACCTGCATCACCTGGCCGAAGGCGAAGGCGAAGCCGATCCAGGATCCGAAGGTCGCGATGTAAAGCAGCGAGATCACGTGGGTGTCGCGCTCGAACAGGATCTTGCGCATCGTGCTCAGCTGGGTGCCGTGGTTGACGTTGTCCATGCACAGCGCGGCCGCGATGCCCACGACGACCAGGAACACCAGGTACACCGCGCACACCCAGTACGGCGCCTCGTGCCCGGCGGTGGCGAGCACCAGCAGGCCGACCAGCTGGATCACCGCAACCCCCAGGTTGGCGACGCCGGCGTTGACGGCCAGCGCGCCGCCCTTGAGCCGCTGCGGATAGAAGGCGTTGACGTTGGCCAGCGAGGCCGCGTAATTGCCGCCGCCCAGCCCGGTCAGGGCCGCGCACAACACGAACGGCCACAGCGGCAGGCCGGGATTGGCCAGCAACACGATCGTGCCGGCCGTCGGGATCAGCAACACGAAGGCCGAGAACATCGTCCAGTTGCGGCCGCCGAAGGCGGCGATGCCCAGGGTGTAGGGGATCCGGGCGCAACCGCCGACCAGGGTGGCGACCGCGCCCAGCAGCAGCTTGTCGCCGGCGGAGAAGCCGTAGACGGACCCCGGCATGAACAGCGCCATGACGGGCCACAGGGTCCAGATCGAAAACGCCACGTGGTCACCGGCGATGGTGCACAGCAGGTTGCGCCGGGCGACCTTCTTGTTGCCTGCCTCCCAGGCCGCCGTGTCTTCCGGATTCCAGTCCGCGATCCGGTGGCTGCGGCGCAGCCGCCCAGTCTTCGGCGCGACGCTCATGCCCGGCCACTCATCGCGGAAACCGCTTGCGTTTCAACGGCATCGCACCGGTTGACGTGCATACAGCTCCCTCTCGTCAGGCCCCACGAACCGCCGCATCCGGCCGCCGCCGCGCCAGGGGTCACCGCGCTCGCCCGGTATCGGGAAAGCTGTTCGGAGGCTGGCTTTCGACGCTTGGGCGCCCCGAATGAATGGGCGTGCCCCGCCGTACGATCCGATGCTCACATTTACGACGCGAGCGGGTCAACCGGAACGGGCCGATATCGCCTGTTAGTTGTTTACCAGTTATCTGGTAAATCCCTGAGGGGCAATCAATTCGCGAACACGCAGTTCATCCACCCCGAATGAGCGCCGCCATCAAATGATTTCACACATACGCCCGGCCCGTTGTGAGCTGGAATACATTGTGATCGCGGCGCCGACAAAGTGACGAATTACTTTAGGAAAACGGCCAACTCGCGGCGCCGGAGTGTGCGCCCACCAAAGCCCTGGGCCGCGCCCAGTGCAGTCGCACCGTCTGGCCGGGCCGCACCTGGGCGATCTTGTCGACATCCTCGTCGACCACCACGCCGATCACCGGATAGCCGCCGGTGACGGGATGGTCGGGGCCCAGGATCACCGGTAAACCGTTGGGCGGCACCTGGATTGCGCCGCGGGTCGCGCCCTCACTGGGCAGCTGCCGGTCCGGGTAGCAGTGCTGCAGGGGCCGGCCGGTCAACCGCATCCCCACCCGGTCGCTGCGATCGGACGCCACCCAATCGGTGTGCACCAGCGCGTCGGGGTCGACGAACCAGTCGTCGCGCGGCCCGGGCACCGCGAACAGCTCGACCACCCCGCCGGTGATGGCCGCCACCGGCGCCTGGTCCAGTTCGGGGTAGGCATCGGTGTGCTCGCCGATCGGAAGCCGGTCGCCGGCCTGCAGCGGCGACGGGCCGATGCCCGACATCACGTCGTAGCTGCGCGAGCCCAGCACCGGCTCCACGCAGACGCCACCGCGGATCGCCAGGTAGCTGCGCAGGCCCGCACGGGGGACGCCCAACGAGATCACCTCGCCGTCGCGCACATGATGAATGCTGTTGGTACCGAACTTGATTCCGTTGACGGTGGGATCGGCGTCGGCGCCCGTCACCGCGATGTCGACGTCACCACCGGACACCCTGGCCGCGAAACCGCCGAACGTCACCTCCACGGTGGCGCGGTCGTCGGGGTTGGCCACCAACCGATTGGCCAGCCGGTGTGCGCGCCGGTCGGCGGCTCCGGACCGGCTCACCCCCAGATGGGCCAGCCCCGGGCGGCCGAGGTCCTGGACGACGGCGAGCGGTCCGGTGCGGAGGATCTCCAGGATTGCCACGGTTGTCTCCTTAGCTATGGTGGCGACCCGCCACTGGCTAGACGGCCCGGAACCGAACCCACATGCCCTGCATCAACAACGCGGGGTTCGGCCGCTGCAGGTCCCACAGCACCGCGTCGGTGCGGCCGATGAGTTGCCAGCCACCGGGGGACTGACGCGGGTATACGGCGCTGAAGTCGCCGGCGAGGGCCACGGAGCCAGCCGGCACCGAGGTCCTCGGCTCGGCGCGGCGTGGCACCCGCAGCCGCGGGTCGCCGTCGACCAGATACGCGAAACCGGGTGCGAATCCACTGAAACCGACCCGCCACAGCGTGGACGTGTGGGCGTCGATCACCGCCGCGATGGTCAGTCCGGTGTGACCGGCGACCTCGGCCAGATCCGGACCGTCGTAGACGACGTCGATGACGACGTCGGCGCGGCGCTCCGTGGCGGCGCCCGGGGTGGCGGTGACGTCCATCTTGCGCAGCCGCCGGCGGATGACGCCCTGGTAGCGCGGGCCGTCCAGCTTCACCAGCACCGTGCGGGCCGCCGGGACGACGTCGACCACGCCCGGAATCGCCGCGGCGCGCAGCGCGTCCGCCCACGCCAATACCTCAGCGGTACTTCCGCATTGCACCATCAGCGCGCGGTCGCCGTAGTCCACGACGGTGTTGCCGACCAGCTCGGTCGGCAGGTTGTGGGCCAGGTCGCCGCTAAGGTCCGTCACGCTCATTACTCGACGGTAACCCCGGGATCGGGGCATGTGCGAGGGGCGGCGACGGATTTTCGAGCACTGCCAGAGCTGCCTTAGCAAACGCTCAAACAGCCCCGGCATGCCCGCGCGGCTAGCCCAGGATCTTGGCGATCAGCGGCGGCAGCTGATCGGCGATGACGGGATAGCTCAGCGGCGACGCGAACGCGATCGCGCCGGCCTGGTCCTTGGTGGTGAAGATGTGGCGGTTCTGCGCGGTGGTCAGCGACCCGGCCACCTCGGGGTCGGCCAGTATCGCCTTCTGATCGTCGGGGCTGTGCGTCGTCCAGATCACCACGTCGGCAGACTCGAGCACCGATTTGATGTGATCGCGGGGGATGACGGCCCGCTGATCGGTGCCGAACGGCTTGACGGCGTCGGAGATGACCAGTCCCAGCTGATTCAGGAAGTCCGTCCGCCAGCCCGCCATGGTGGCGACGACCGTGCCTTGCCACAGCGCGCCGTGCATCAGCAGCGCCTTCTTGCCGGTCCACTGCTGATTCTTTTTGCCGATGTCAGCGAACTTCTGGTCGACGCCGTCGATCAGAGACTTCATCTGGTCGGCCTGGAAGACCGACTGGCCGACGGTGGTGGCCTGCTCCTTCCACGGCTCGAAGAAGGCGTCGCCGTCCGATTGCGCGACGGTGGGGGCGACCGCGGACAGTTTCTGATACGTGTCGGCGTCCAGGCCGGCGTTGACGGCCACGATCAGGTCCGGTTTGAGACCGGCGATCTGGTCGACCGGAATGCCGTTGTCCAGGTTCAACACCGTCGGCTGCGCGCCGCCGAGTTTGGGTGCGGCCCATGGCCAGACGGCGAAGGGCTGGTCACCGAACCAGTTGGTCACCGCGATCGGCACCACGCCGACCGCGAGCAGGTCGTCCTGCTCGGTGTAGCCGGCGCTGACGACGCGCTTGGGTGGTTCCTTGATGACCGTCTCACCGAACAGGTGGGTGACCGTCACCGAACCCGGGCCGGCTCCCGGCGCCGGATTTCGTGACGAGCATCCCGAAGAGAACGCGGTCGCACCGCCGATCGCGGCAACCCCGGCAGCCCGTGCGAACTGCAAGAATCCCCGTCGATTCCATCCCTGTCGCATCGCGTGAGAGTATCGCGTTCCGCCCGCACAGATGCATCGCCGCGCTGTTGGGACCTATCAGCCCAGCGGCATGCCGGCGTCCATGAAATCCAAAGCCCGATAGATCGTGTCGGCCGTCTTCGGGGCGCTGTCGAAGGCGGCCATCATGGCGCCCGTCAACGCCCCCGCGAACACTCGGACTTCGAAATCGTCTGCGGCACGGCCGATCCGGTGCGCGATCGCCTCGGCGGCGACCGTCACGGTGCGGTAGTACTCGTCGTACATCGCCGCCTTGAGCTCGGGTATGGAGAACATCAGGCGCTGCCGGGTGCTCTCGAATTCCAGCTGGTCGTCGGGCAGCTGGGCCATCACGGCCTCGTAGGCCCGGCGGAAAGCCTGCGCCGGCGACAGGTCGCGCGGCTGGGCCTTCAGCGCTTCCAGGATCAGCGGGTCCAGGTCATCGGCGAGCAGCAGCGATTCCTTGGATCCGAAATAGCGGAAGAAGGTGCTCGGCGACACGTCGGCCGCCTCGGCGATCTGTTCCACGGTGGTCGCGGCGAAGCCGTTCTCCTCGATGAGGCGAAACGCCTCGCGGCGGATGGCGCGGCGGGTCTTGATCTTTTTGCGCTCCCGCAGGCCCAGGGGAGCCTCAGTCACCTCCATGCGCCGATTGTCGCGCATCAGACCCTTGCCGTGGGCTCGCTGCGCCTTTCGTTGCAGAGTTCTGACAAACGTGACCGGGCCATTGCGACTTCTGCGTATCGCCCACGTAACTGTGCACACCCAGTCCGGTAACAGTGCATCTTTAACGTCGAGTGGTCACTGCTCGCGCCTCATTCAACTCAGGAGTCCCACCGGATGACCACGACCATCGGCCCCGTATCGCAGCCCGCGCCACCGCGCGAGCGTCATACGGGACGGCACTGGATCGATGACTGGCGGCCCGAAGACCCCGAATTCTGGGAGACGACCGGCAAGCCGATCGCTCGCCGGAACCTGATCTTCTCGATCTTCGCCGAGCACGTCGGGTTCAGCGTGTGGATGCTGTGGAGCATCGTCGTGGTGCATATGACGGCCGGGGCGCACGGGCACCCCGCCGCCTCCGGATGGGCGCTGACCGCCAGCCAGGCCCTGTGCCTGGTCGCCGTCCCCAGCGGCGTCGGGGCTTTCCTCAGACTGCCGTACACCTTCGCGGTGCCGCTGTTCGGCGGCCGCAACTGGACGACCATCTCGGCGGCACTGCTGCTCATCCCGTGCGTGCTGCTGGCGTGGGCGGTGAGCCATCCCGGCCTGCCGTTCGGCGCCCTGGTGGCGATCGCCGCGACCGCCGGCTTCGGCGGCGGCAACTTCGCCTCGTCGATGGCCAACATCTCGTTCTTCTACCCGGAGAAGGACAAGGGCTGGGCGCTGGGCCTGAATGCGGCCGGCGGCAACATCGGCGTGGCGGTGGTGCAGAAGATCATTCCGCCCATCGTCATCGCCGGCGGCGGGATGGCCCTGTCGCGCGCCGGACTGTTCTACGTGCCGCTGGCCGTGGTGGCCGCGGTCTGCGCGTTCCTGTTCATGAACAATCTCACCGAGGCCAAGGCCGACGTGAAGCCGGTGCTGGAGTCGCTGCGCCACCCCGACACCTGGATCATGTCGCTGCTCTACATCGGCACCTTCGGCTCGTTCATCGGCTACTCGGCCGCGTTCCCAACCCTGCTCAAGACCGTCTTCGGGCGCGGCGACATCGCCCTGGCGTGGGCCTTCCTGGGCGCAGGCATCGGATCGGTCATCCGGCCCCTCGGCGGCAAGCTGGCCGACCGCATCGGCGGCGCCCGCATCACCGCCGCCAGCTTCGTGATGCTGGCGATCGGGGCGGCGGCGGCGCTGTGGTCGGTGATGGCGGTGAACCTGCCGGCCTTCTTCGCCAGCTTCATGTTCCTGTTCGTCGCGACCGGCATCGGCAACGGCTCGACCTACCGGATGATTTCGCGGATCTTCAAGATCAAGGGCGAACTGGCCGGGGGCGATCCCGACACCATGGTGGCCATGCGCCGACAGGCGGCCGGGGCGTTGGGCGTCATCTCGGCGGTGGGCGCCTTCGGCGGGTTCGTGGTTCCGCTGGCCTACGCGTGGTCGAAGTCGGAGTTCGGCAGCATCGAACCTGCGCTGCGGTTCTACATCGCGTTCTTCCTCGGCCTGATCGGCGTCACCTGGTACTGCTACCTGCGCAGGCACAACGCGATCACGCGGGTGGGGATCTAGGCGCGGCCGGGGGTCAGGTCGACGGCTGCTGCCTTCCGCCGTATCCCTCCCAGGGGCTGTAGTCGGCGATCAGCTCTTCCTGGGGTGGCCGCTGGTCTTCGGGAACGTGCTGCAGGTTGATCCGGATCCGATACCAGATCGAACTTGGCCCGCGCATCCCGTCGACCAGGACGTCGACCGGCTCCAGCCGGCGGGCCACCGCGGGATAGCGGTCGCGCCACACGTCCAGCGCGGCCATCGCCTCGTCCTTGGTCTTGGTGCGGGCGATCTCGATCAGTGGCATCGAAGACTGCCGCCTGCCACCGGTGCCCTTGCCGCCCTTGCCCGACCCTTTCGGCGCGCGTTCGGGCGGCCCCATCTCCTCGGCCAGCACCAGCAGCCGGTCGAGCTCGCCGACGGCGTCGTCCATACCCACCCAGGGGTCACCCAGCTCGGCGAACCGGGCGGGCACGGTGTCGATGGTGAACGCCTCGGGGTTGCAGCCGGCGACCTCGTCCCACCGCAGCGGCGTCGAAACCCGGGCATCCGGGGTCGCCCGCACCGAGTACGCCGATGCGACGGTGCGGTCCTTCGCGTTCTGGTTGAAGTCGACGAACACCCCCTCGCGTTCTTCCTTCCACCAGCGGCTCGTCGCCGCCTCGGGCACCCGCCGCTCGACTTCGCGGGCCACCGTCTGCGCGGCCAGCCGCACCTGGCGGAACTCCCAGCGCGGCGCGATGCGGGCGTAGATGTGAAAGCCGCGCGATCCCGACGTCTTCGGCCACGCGGTCAGGCCGTAGTCCTCGAGCACCTCGCGCGCCACCAGCGCGACGTCCACGATGCGCCGCCAGGACACACCGGGCATCGGGTCGAGGTCGACCCGCAACTCGTCGGGGTGATCGAGGTCGTCGGCCAGCACCGGATGCGGATTGAGGTCGACGCAGCCCAGGTTGATCGCCCAGGCCAGGCCGGCGGCGTCATGGATCACCGCCTCGGCGGCGGAAGTACCTCGCGCGTAATGCAGTTCGGCAACGTCCACCCAGTCCGGCCTCTTGGCCGGCGCGCGCTTCTGGAACACCGCCTCTTCGGTGATGCCCTTGACGAAGCGCTTCAGGATCATCGGGCGGCCGGCCACACCGCGCAGGGCGCCGTCCGCCACGGACAGGTAGTAACGGACCAGGTCGAGCTTGGTGTACGGGCCGGTCGAGGTTTCACCGGTACTCGCGCGGGGGAACACCACCTTGTCCGGATGGGTGATGGTGAGCTCGCGCCCGGCCACCTCCAGCGAAACCGGACGGGTCATGCGGTTCATGCTAATTCGCCAGAAATTCTGGCCGTACTGAGACGGACGTCACATAAGGTGGATTTCATGCCTAACCTCCTCGGCCTGCCCGGTCAGGCCGCCGCAAAAGTTGCCCAGTACGTCGAGCGCGGCTCCGCCGAACTGCACTATGTGCGCAAGATCTTCGAGTCGGGCGCTTTCCGGATCGAGCCGCCGCAGAACTACGCCGCGATGGCCGCCGACATCTACAAGTGGGGTGAGTTCGGCATGCTGCCGTCTCTCAACGCGAGACGTCACCCCGACCGCGCGGCGTGCATCGACGAGGAGGGCGAATTCTCCTACCGGGAGCTCAACGAGGCGGCGCACGCGGTGGCCAACGGTCTGATCGAGAAGGGCGTCAAGGGCGGCGACGGCGTCGCGATCCTGGCCCGCAACACCCGCTGGTTTTTGATCGCCTACTTCGGCGCCGCGCGGGTGGGCGCCCGCATCATCCTGCTCAACAACGAGTTCTCGGGTCCGCAGATCAAGGAGGTGTCGGAGCGCGAGGGCGCCAAGCTGATCATTTACGACGACGAGTACACCAAGGCCGTCAGCAAAGCCTCGCCGGAATTGGGCATGCTCCGCGCGTTGGCCACCAACCCGGACAGCGACGAGAAGTCGAGCAGCAAGGACGACACGCTGGCCGACTTGATCGAGCGCAGCGACAAGAAGCCCGCGCCCAAGGCGAGCAAGCACTCGTCGATCATCATTTTGACCAGCGGCACCACCGGCACCCCCAAGGGCGCGAACCGCAGCACCCCGCCGACGCTGGCCCCGATCGGCGGCATCCTGTCGCACGTTCCGTTCAAGGCAGGCGAGGTGACGTCGCTGCCCGCACCGATGTTCCACGCGCTGGGTTTCCTGCACGGCACGATCGCGATGTTTTTGGGCTCGACATTGGTGCTGCGCCGGAAGTTCAAGCCGCCCCACGTGCTGGAAGACATCGAGAAGCACAAGGTGACCGCGATGGTCGTCGTCCCGGTGATGTTGTCGCGGATCCTCGACGCGCTCGAGATGATGGACTCCAAGCCCGACCTGTCCAGCCTGAAGATCGTGTTCGTCTCCGGCTCGGCGCTGGGTGCCGACCTGGCGGAACGGGGCCTCAAGGACCTGGGACCGGTCATCTACAACATGTACGGCTCGACCGAGATCGCGTTTGCGACGATCGCCGAGCCCAAGCACCTGGAGCACAACTCGTCGACCGTCGGTCCGGTGGTCAAGGGCGTAAAGGTCAAGATCTACGACGACAACGGCAAGGAGTTGCCGCAGGGCGACGTCGGCCGCATTTTCGTCGGCAACGCCTTTCCGTTCGAGGGCTACACCGGCGGGGGTAAGAAGCAGATCATCGACGGCCTGTTGTCCTCCGGTGACGTGGGCTACTTCGACGAGAACGGCCTGCTGTACATCAGCGGGCGCGACGACGAGATGATCGTCTCCGGCGGCGAGAACGTCTTCCCGGCGGAGGTCGAAGACCTGATCACCGGCCATCCCGACGTGGTGGAGGCCACTGCGATCGGTGTCGAAGACAAGGAATGGGGCCATCGCCTGCGCGCCTTCGTGGTCAAGAAGGACGGCGCCGACCTCGATGAGGACACCGTCAAGCACTACGTGCGCGACCACCTGGCCCGCTACAAGGTGCCGCGTGAGGTGGTCTTCCTCGACGAGTTGCCGCGCAACCCGACGGGCAAAGTCCTCAAGCGCGAGTTGCGCGAAATGGACGTCGACTAGCCCGTTAGGGCTCGCGTGATGGGCGGGGTCAGCGGCGATCTTTGATGGCGCGGGTGATCTGTGCCGTCAGTTTGGGGTCGACCAGAAGTTGGTCGATGAGCGCGGTGAGGACCTCCTGCCCCGTCACCCGGGCGACTCCTAGCCGGTCGGCCGCCTCACGCTGCCAGATGTCGAGGGCCCGGTGAGTGGCCGCCGACAGGTCGACGGTTCGACGTGTCCGCTGCGTGCGTCCCTGCTGGCCGGCCGCCGGCTGACTGGCGATCCTCGGGCCACCCTGCTGCCCGAGACTGGTGAGACGCTCGGTGGGGGCGGCGTCTCCGGAGGGCCCGGCGGCCGAATTGGGGGCGCGGAAGGCTCCGGCGCTGGGGCCGCCGTGGTTGCTGTTGAAGTTCACTTCGGTGTCTTCCTCCGTGAGTGCCAATCAGTAAATCAGCGCTCGGTGCCGTTGTGTCAATACTGATTCTGTCACCGACGCCAGCGTAAGTCGCGTCGCCGGGCCGCCTACCTTCCGGTCGGCCGCCCCCGCGGGCGGGAACGCAGTTGCGGGGTGCCGCGGCGCCTAGCCCCGCAGATCGCGCCGCAAATTCGTGAGGGTAGCTGTTTGCCCTGAATGCGCCTTTTTGGGGTGGGTTAATGGGGCGCCTTGCTTTCTCGGAAAGTTCGGGAGTCAGCATTTTCTGTTAATGCGGAAAGCCTGACATCAGTAGGTACGCGATCTGTAAGCCAGTACATCAGTAGATGGCCGCTGAACAGCGCAATCGTCTAAAGGCGCCGCCGACGCGTCAGTATTTACAGATAAATGAGTTACGCAAATACGCTCCGATAACGGGCAGCTATTTCTGGTCGACCGCGGCGCGGTGTTATCCAATTCACAATGGACAAATAGCGAATTGATCTTGTTTGCTCAGAAATGTCCGACTAACGTTTTTGCTATCGATGGCAAGTGGTTGGAGGGAATGACTCAAATGATCCTCGGGCGATCATTACGCGGCGCGGCCGCAGGTGTGTTGGGTGCCGGGGCTGTGGCCGGCGCGCTGCTTTTCGGCGGCGCCCCCACGGCTCAGGCCGCACCTGCGCCCGCAGCCACCACGAGCTTCGCCAGTGCTGGGCCGCACAGCGGACCGGGCTTCATCCCCGATCGCCCCGGCGGTCGTGGATGGGGCGGCCATGATGGTCGGGGAAATGGCAATTGGGGGCACGGCAACTGGGGCCGTGGCGGTGGCTACTGGGGCCCCCAGCACTGGTGGAACTGGTGGTGGTGACCACCATCTCCGCGCGGTAGCGGCTATCGCCGACACGCCAACCCTCGGGATGGCCGACCGCGATGGGAGGGACCCATGCCGGCCTGACCTAGTCAGGCCGGCATGGCCCTGTTTCGGGCCCTTTTGCCACGTCTTATGGGTCTCGGGGCAGGCCCAGCAACCGCTCGGCGATGATGTTCAGCTGCACCTCGGAGGTGCCCCCGTAGATGGTGGTGGCGCGGCTGGCCAGCAGGTACTCGCCCCATTTGCCGGGTAATTGGTCCGGGTCGCCGATCGCGGCGTCGGTGCCGAACGACGAGACCGCGAATTCGGCGTAACCCTGCCCGGTGCGCATGGACAGCAACTTGGAGATCGCCGCCGACGGCATGGCGTCCCCACCGGCCAGCGTCAACAGCGTCGAGCGCAGATTGAGCACCTTGGCGGCGTGGCCCTCGGCGATCAACTGGCCGGCTCGATGCTGGGCGATCTGATCGAAGTGGCCGTCACGCACGAACTCGACGAACTGGGCCAGCGTGGCCAAAAAGTTCGCCTCGCTGCTGCCGATCGACACGCGCTCCGCGGTCAGCGTGTTGCGGCTGACCTCCCAGCCCCGGTTGACCTCACCGAGCACACACTCGTCGGGCACGAACACGTCGTCGATGTAGACGGTGTTGAACATGGCGTTGCCGGTGAGCTCGCGCAGCGGCTTGACGTCGACGCCCTCGCTCTTCATGTCCAACAGGAAATACGTGATGCCAGCGTGTTTCGGGGCGCTGGGATCCGTCCTGGCCAAGAGCGCGCCCCACTGCGAGAACTGCGCGGCGGTGGTCCAGATCTTCTGGCCGGTGATGCGCCAGCCGCCGTCGGTCCGGGTGGCCTTGGTGGTGAGGCCGGCCAGATCCGATCCGGCGCCCGGCTCGGAAAACAGCTGGCACCAAATCATTTCGCCGCGCAAGGTCGGCGGCAGGAACCGCTGTTTTTGCTCCTCGGTCCCGAACGCCACGATCGACGGGACGATCCAGGTCGCGATTCCAGTCTGCGGCCGCTTGACGCGCCCGGAGGCGAACTCCTGGGCAATGATGATCTGCTCCACCGGGCCGGCGGCCCGGCCCCACGGCTTCGGGAGATAGGGCAGCACCCAACCACCCTCGGCGATGGCGACCTTGCGCTGCTCCCGCTCGATCTCCTTGAGCGCGGCAACCTCAGCCCGGATCTCCGCCCGCAGCTTTTCGGTGTCGGGGTCGAGGTCGATGTCCACGGCGCGCATGCCGGTGGTGGTGGCGGTGTCGACGACCTTCTGTGGGTAGTCCGAACCGCGCCCGAAGGAGGCGGCCAACATCAGCGCCCGGCGGTAATAGATGTTCGTGTCGTGCTCCCAGGTGAAGCCGATCCCGCCGTGCACCTGAATGCAGTCCTGGGCGCAGCGCTGAGCGGCCGCGGGTGCCAGCGTCGCCGCGACGGCGGCTGCGAAGTCGACGTGCGAACCGGCTGTGTCCCAACCATTTTCGCGGGCCTCGTCGATGGCGCGGGCGGCATCCCACACGGCGGCGGTGGCCCGCTCGGTGTCGGCGATCATCTCGGCGCACTTGTGCTTGATGGCTTGGAACTGGCCGATCGGGCGGCCGAACTGCTCACGGATCTTGGCGTAGTCCGAGGCCGTGTCGGTCGCCCAGCGCGCCACACCGACGGCCTCGGCGGACAGCAGCGTGGTCATCACCGCGTGCGCCGTCGCCATGCTCAGGTTCGTCAGCACGACGTCCTCGCCGACCTCGACGGCATTGGCCCGCACATCGGCGATGGGGCGCAGCGGGTCCAGGCTTTTCACCGGCTCGATCTCGAGTTGGTCGGCGCGCAGCACCACCCACGCCTCACCGCTGTCGATTGCGACCGGCAACACCAGCAGCGTGGCCTGCGCCGCGGCGGGCACCGCACGGACCTCGCCGCGGATCACCAGTGAATTGCCCTGTCGGGTGGCGGTCAGCGCAGAACAATTCAGGCCGTACGAGGCGATTTCGGCGCCCGACGCCAGCTCCGAGAGCACCTTTGCGTCCTGGTCGTGCGCAGAGATCAGGGCACTGGCGATCGCCGACGGCACGAACGGCCCCGGCACCGCCCCGTAACCGAATTCGGCCAGCACGATGGCCAACTCGAGGATGCCGAAGCCCTGCCCGCCGACGGACTCGGCGAGATGGACACCGTGCAGTCCCTGGTCGGCCGCGGCCTGCCAGTAGGGCGGAGGGTTCTCTACGGGCGTCTCCATGGCCGCGTGCAGCGTCTCGGACGGCGCGATGCGCGCCACCAGTGACCGCACGGAATCGGCCAGGTCTTGATGCTCGGGGTTTATCGCGATCGGCATTGGTCGCCTTCCGTTACTGCGGGAGGCCGGTTCGGCCCAGTACCTTCCAAGCTAACAACCAGTCGGTTGGTTGACGACATGGGCCAGCGGCTGTCCGTCGCACAGGCAGCCGGGGCGAAATGGGCGAGAACTCTCAGCTCCACCGCTTGCTGATCCACTGGGTGATTAGGTCGGCCTGCTCGCCGCGTGCCCCGGGGGTGGTGAAGTAGTGGTCGGTGTCCACCGACGCCCGCGTCTTGTCGGTGCCGCCGAGCGCGTCGAAAATGCGTTGGGCGTCAGAGGGAAACACCCCGGTGTCGGCTTCGGCGTTGATTACCAGGGCCGGACAGCTGATTCGGGCGAGGTGCGGTTCGGCGCGGGTTTGGGCCACCCGCAGGCTCCACATGCTCAGCCAGTTGCGCAGCGTGCAGGCCGACGCGATCCCGTGCGCCGAGCGGTTCGCCTTGGCCGGGACGCCCGCATAGCACATGTTGGGTTGCCGCCTGGTGGGCTCGACGCTGGGGTCCACCATGCGGGGATCGGCCCAGGTCCGCATCACGCTGAACGGGCGATCGGAAAACCCTGCCGCGCGAACGCGTTTGAGCTCTGTTTCGGCCCAGTCGGTGATCGCGTGGTTGCGCGCGGTCTGCGCGCCGCGGTAGCCGGCGAGGAACTCCGGGGAGTACGGCGGGCCGTTGCGCTCATTGAACAGGTCGAGGTCGGCGTTGGTGGCCACGGGGTCGTTCTCGTCGACGACGGCGGCATCCATCCAGGCGGTGAGCACCTCCGGGCGTCCGGGATGGGCCGCGGTGGCCACGTAGCCGTCGGCGGGTGGCAATTCGGTCAGCCCGGCGGCCGGGCGCATCCCGTCCAGGGGAGTGACATTCGGTTCGACCGCCTGCGACTGGTAGGCGGCCATCAACGAGCCGCCACCCGAATTGCCCAACAGCACCACGGTATCCACGCCCTGGGCCTCGCGCAGCCAGCGGACCCCGACGCCGATGTCGACCAGCGCGTGGTCGAGCAGGAAGCTGCTCTCGAAGCCACGAAACCTGGTGTTCCAGCCCAGGAAGCCGACGCCGCGTGTGGCCATGTAGTGCCCGAGATAGTGCTCGGAGAAGTCGATCTGGTAGTGCGTGGCGATCATCGCCACTTTGGGTTTGCGTCCCACCCCCCGGTGATACAGCCCCTGGCACGGGTGCCCGCCCGCGCCCGCGCGTCCCGCGGTGGGCGACGGGAGTCCGACGAATTCGCGAATCACTCCGGTACCGGTACGACGAGTCAATTCAGCGGTCCCCCTTACGCATAGATTGCCCGGTAGTAGATGTTGGCCAGAGTCTGGATGCAGGCCTGATCGTCGGGTTCCACCGCACGGGTCGCACCGAGCTGGATGTAGCAGAACTGGTTGAACATCGCCACGATGGCCTCGGCGAGCAGCCGCGGATCGTCGTCGAGGCAATAGCCCTGCGCCTGGGCGCGCCGAACCGATTCGACTATGAAAGAGATTGGTATTTCACAAATCTCGGCCCAGTACCGGGCGAAGTCGTCGTTGATCATCGCCAGCTGCGACACGCTGATCACCTCGGCGAGCCGGTTGCGGTAGGTGTGCCAGTGCGCGGCGGCGGCGGCGTGCGCGCGCTCCCGATCGGACAAACCATGTTCGGTCACCGACTGCGCGCGCTCGTTGGCCTCGTCGCGGAAGCGCAGCGCCCATTGACGCACCATCGCCTCTTTGGAGTCGTAGTAGTTGTAGAAGGATGCCGCCGAACGTCCGGCTTCCGCGGCGATGTCGGCGATGGTCGTGGCGAGGACGCCCTTGCGCGCGATGACGGTCCGCGCCGCCATGTCGATGGCGGCCTGGGTGCGCCTGCCGCGAACGGTGGGAAGTTCGGCGGGCCGGCCGGCCCGGCCAGCTGGGGACGCCGCGGTCGACACCTGCGCACCTCCCTGGGGCCTGGGCCAAAACTGAAACTGATGTTAGATTCAGATTTGGATCTTGGCCAGGATCGTCAAGCCGGGGACCGAGGGGAGCCACCAGATGATCAAGCCGCACAACACCAACACGGAATTCGAACTCGGCGGGATCAACCATGTCGCCCTGGTGTGTTCGGACATGGCGAAAACCGTGGACTTCTACAGCAACGTCCTCGGCATGCCGCTGATCAAATCGCTGGATCTGCCCGGCGGCGCCGGCCAGCACTTCTTCTTCGACGCCGGCAACGGCGACTGCGTCGCCTTCTTCTGGTTCGCCGACGCCCCCGACCGGGTGCCGGGGATCTCATCGCCTGGTGCCATCCCGGGCATCGGCGACATCACCAGCGCCGTCAGCACCATGAACCATCTCGCCTTCCACGTGCCGGCCGAGAAGTTCGACGCCTACCGCCGGCTCCTCAAGGACAAGGGGGTGCGGGTCGGACCGGTGCTCAACCATGACGAAAGCCCCATGCAGGTGTCCGCGACCGTGCATCCCGGCGTCTACGTGCGCTCGTTCTACTTCCAGGATCCGGACGGCATCACCCTGGAATTCGCTTGCTGGGTAAAGGAATTCGAAAGTGGCGACGCCCAAGCGGTGCCCAGGACCGCGGCGGACCGGCGTCCCCCGGTGGGTGCCGCCCACTGATTCGACCGGGCCGAGCCGAGCCGAAGGATGTTTTGATGACCGACGGCATTCTGACCGACGCGCAGATCGCGGCGCTGACGCCCGAGCAACGGCGGGAACTGATCACGCGGCTGGAGCAGCCGCTGGGTGACGTCATCGACCCGGAGTTCCTGGCGCGGGCGCGGCGCATCCGACTGAGCCTGATGGTCGGTGGCTCCATGGCGATGGTCCCGTGGCTGGGGTACCTGTCGGTGACGCTGCCGGAGAATTACGTCGCGCACAACTGGCCCGTCACCTGGGTCGGTTTCGACGTGCTGCTGGTCGCGTTCATGCTGACGACGGCGGTGCTCGGGTACCTGCGTCGTCAGTTGCTGGTGCTCGCCGCCTTCACGACCGGGGTGCTGCTGATCTGCGACGCGTGGTTCGACCTGATGACCGCCGGACCCAAGGACATCTGGCTGTCGGTGATCACGGCGCTGCTGATCGAGGTGCCGCTGGCGATCTTCATGATCACCAGCGCGGTGCGCATCATGCGGCTGACCATGATGCGGTTGTGGCTGCTGGATCCAGGCATGCGGCTCTGGCATCTGCCGTTGTTCCCTTGATGCGGTGCAGATTTGGCTCGGGGGAGGACCGCGTCACCCTGCCGATGACGACGTTCTTTGTCGACGCCGACGAGTGGGACGGCCACGCCGGAGCCCTCGGCGGGACCAGCAACGCGCTGCTCGCGGGACTGGCGGCCCGGCTCGCCCAGCGGGTGGGACGGGTCGCGGCGGACGGCTCGGTCAACGTGGGGATGCCGCTCAACGAGCGCGCCCCCGGCGACACCCGCGCCAACGCGGTCACGAACGTCGATGTCACGCTGCGGCCCTCGGCGATCGGCACGGACCTGCGCGAGATCCGGGCCGTGATCAAGAACGCGCTGATTCGCCATCAGGACGTGCCCGACGAGCGGTGGGCGTTGCTGCCGTTGGTTCCGCTGATCCCCGAGCGGATCTTCCGGCAACTGATCAGCGTGGTCACCGGCGGCGCCACCACGGTCGTGTCGTCGAACCTCGGTGTCATCGACCCGGCGGTGAATCGGCCGGACGGCAGCGACGCCGACTATTTCGCGATGAAGTCGGTGTACCCGGGCGTGACCAGCGCGACGATGCACCGCACCAACGGAGCGCTGGCCAAGTTGTCGGGGCGGGTGCACGGCCGGGTATTCGGATCGGTCCTCGGGTATCAGTTGGGTCGCCGAAACTCGAACGAGCATTTGCGGCAAGCCATCTCGGGCGTGCTGGGCGATTTCTCGCTGACCGCCACCGCGGGCTGGCGCACGTTCAGCCGCGTGTGAGTTCGGGTAGGGGCGCCAGCCGCCCGCACATATTTTCGATCATGTCATTAAATCTTGGTTCGGTGAGCGAGCCGTCGCACACCGAATTGCGCAGGTAGACGACCTATTCCGCGGCGAGGTACCCACCGCAGGCCGTCTTGGCGGACTGTGACGCTCCTCACATCTGGGGTGCGTTTGTGGCCTATTCGACTAGCGTCAACTTCCGCGACACAGGGGGCGCATAGCGACGCGGCAACTTCAGTCCGCATGCCGAGAAGCGTCGTGACAATTCCCATAAGTGGGATTCATGCTGCGCGGAGGGTCGTCGGCCGACGCCAGATGACCCGTTCGCTTTCCCTTGCTGCGCAACAAATGTCGGCACTACGGGAGGGACGACTCAAGCAAATGGTCGCACTCGGCAACATCAGCGAATGGCAACCACCGAACGGTCCACTCACGATGTGGACGCCCGCGCCCGCGTCGCATGACGCGGCCCGCACCGCCCGCCGCTCTGAGCTGGCTCCGAGTTACCAACAGAATCAACATCTTTGGGCCGCCCACATCGGCAATTCGATGGGCAGGCAGCTACCCCGCCTGATGGTCGTGGCGTGGGACATCCCGGGCGCGTGTGACATTCCGGCGGTGACAGCAACCATCAATGCACACGTCCGTCGCCAGGACACCTACCACAATTGGTTCGAATTCGAGGACGGTCAAATCGTGCGCCGCACGATCGACGACCCCGCCACCATCGATCTGGCTCCGGTGTCGTTCGGGCACATGAGCGCCGAGCAGGTGCGTACCCACGTACTGACGACCACCCCGGAAACGCTCGAATGGGGTTGCTTCACATTCGGTGTCGTCGAGCACTCCGACTATTTCACCTTCTATGCCAGTGTTGACCATCTGCACATCGACGGCTTGTCCGCCGGCCTGATCTTCGTCGACATCCACCTGGCGTATCAGGAACTGTCCCAGGGCGCGCATCAGCACCCGCCTCAGCTCCCCGAGGTCAGGAGCTATTGCGACTACGCAGCACGGCAGCGCGAGAAGGTTGCGACCCTGGATCTGTCGTCGCCCGAGATCGAGGACTGGATCGCATTCGGCCGCGACACCGACGGCGACTGGCCGAGTTTCCCACTGCCGCTGGGGGATACCTGGGCGAGCAGCAAGGGTGACTTGATAACAGTGGACTTGCTGGACGGGGCCGAGACCGAGTCTTTCGACGTCGCCTGCCGCGCGGCCGGCGCACGGTTCATCGGGGGAGTCCTGGCGTGCACGGCCCTGGCCGACCATGAATTGACCGGCAACGAGACCTATCACGCGTTCACGGCCAAGGATACCCGGCTGCCGGGCGTCGATACGATGACCGTCGGGTGGTTCGCCAGTCTGATCCCGGTCACCGTGCCGACCGGCGGTGTCTCGTTCCGCGAGGCGGCCCACGCGGCCCAGAAGTCCTTCGACGCCGCGAGGGGTCTTGCCGATGTGCCGTTCGAGCGGGTCTTGGAGCTGGCGACACCGGATGACCTGGGCATCAAGCTGCCTACGCGGCTGCCGATGATGTTGTCCTTCCTGGACTTTCGCAAGATTCCCCTCGCAGGAATGTGGACAGAGACGAATTTCGGCACCTACGGTGACAACCTGTCGGCCGGTGGCATCAATATGTGGATCAACCGCCATGCCGAAAAAACCACGGTGACAATCTCTTTCCCGGACAATGAGATAGCACGCGAGTCGGTGTATCGCTACATCGCGACGTTGACCGACGTGTGCGCGAAGGTTGCCAGATCCGCGTCGGAGGCGCCGGGTGGTGCTGTATCCCAAGGGGATTCGGACGAGCACCGGGAATTCGCCGACGAAGACGACACCGAGGCGGCCTAGGAATGAGCAACGTGCTGGATCTGGCCGATCAGACCCTTTTTCTGGGGGAGCGGGCCACGGGCACCACCAGCCTGGTGCAATGCATCTGGGTGTACGACAGACCCGTCGACATCGACGGCCTGAAACAGTTCCATGAGCACCTGGGCAGCGGAAGGTTGGCCCGCCGGATCGAGCGGTCCCCCTTGCCGTTCGGCCGGCACCGCTGGGTGTCGCCGGGCACGCAGCCCGGCCTGGAGATCGCCGCGACACCCCGGCCGCGTGAGGAATTCGACGACTGGTGCAACGAGCAGGCCGGTAAGCGGCCGGACGCCGAGCACGGACCGGGCTGGCGCCTCGCGGTGCTCCTGTTCACCGACGGCGGGGCGGCGGTCAGCTTGGTCATCACCCATTGCCTCAGCGACGGCGTAGGACTCTGCGAGGCGGTGGCGGACGCGGCATCCGGCCGCGACACGGCGGAGCGCTGGCCCGCGGCGGCGTCACGGCGGCGGTGGCGGGCGCTGCGCGAGGACGCGCTCCAAACCGCCCGTGACACACCCGATATCGGTCGCGCGGTCGTCGCGGCCGCGCGCTTGGCCCGGGCCGGCCGCCCGAATGGCGGAGCCGTGGCCCCGCCGCCCGCAAAGCGACCCGCGCCGTTGGCCGGACCGGACCAGAGCATCACGCTTCCCGCGACAACGGTGTTCATCGACGCCGACGAGTGGGACGCGCGCGCCCACGCGCTCGGGGGAAGCAGCAACGCGCTGTTGGCAGGCATGGCGGCCCGTCTCGCCCAGCGAGTGGGGCGGGTCGCCGCCGACGGTTCGGTCAATGTGGGGATGCCGGTCAACGAGCGCATCCCGGGTGACACTCGCGCGAACGCCGTCACCAACGTCGACATCACGATCGAGCCCGCGCATGCGATGGACCTGCGCGAGATCCGCGCCGCAATCAAGCGAGCGCTGGTTCGCCATCAGGATGTGCCCGACGAGCGATGGGCATTGCTGCCGCTGGTTCCGTTGATATCCAAGCGGATCTTCCGGCGGCTGATCAGCGTGGCCACCGGTAACGCAACCGCCGTCGTGTCGTCCAACCTCGGTGTACTCGACCCGGCCGCCAATCGGCCGGACGGCACGGACGCCGACTACTTCGCCATGAAGTCGCTGTACCCCGGCGTGACCCGCGCGACGATGCAGCGCACCAACGGAGTATTGGCGCTGTTGTCGGGACGGACGCGCGGACAGGTCTTCGTCTCGGTCCTCGCCTACGAGCCGAGCGGAGAAAACTCGAATGATGGTTTGGGACAACACGTTTCGAATACACTAAGCGACTTCTCGCTCGCCGCAACGACGGGGTGGCGCACGGTCAGCCGGGTGTGAGCTGGGGGTGGGACGCTAGGCGTCCACTCGTGTTTCGGTGAGGCGGTAAAGGTTTGGCTCGGCGAGCTCGTCGAGCAGCGCCGCCAGCTGATCGACGAGCTGGTCCGGTTCGAGTTGGACCTCACCGGCCAGCCAGGCGCTGATGGTCTGCCCGACGCCGCCGACCACGAAGTGCGCGGCGGCCTTGATGCGTTCGTTCGCCGGGACCTGCAACGCGTGGCCGACGTGCTGACCGGACAGCATGGCGAACAGCGCGCTGGACTCCGCGCGTTTGCGCACGATCACCGGATCGGCCAGCTGCGTGCTGAACAGTAGGCGCCCCACGCGCGGGTTCTCGGTGATGGTCCGGACGATGTTGCCCATGCCCGCGCGGGTTTGCTCGCCGGCCGGCACCGCGGCCACCGCCGCCTGGGTGGTGGCGGCCAGCTCGGCAACCACCCAGTCGAATACGCGCGCGACGAACTCGTCCTTATCGGCAAAGCTCTCGTAGAAGTACCGGGCGGCCAGGCCGGCGCCGCGGCACACGCCGCGGACGGTGACCGCCGAGATGCTCTGCTGCTCGGCCCCGAGCAGGTCCAGGCCCGCGGCGAGCAGCCGGTTACGGCGGGTGGCCAGGCGATCGGCCGCCTCGACCCCGCGGTATGGCCGCGCGCTGGGCGTCTCGCTCATGGCAACCATCTTGACACTTGCGTCCAGCCAGGACAATATCAGGAAACAAGCGTTCGCACATTAGCCGCCACGCGCTGCGGGAGGACCTGACGATGGCAATTCACGAGCCGATGCACCAGCCGATTGGGCACGTCGAACGCCGCGCCACCGACCCGCCCCGCCCGCAGCGGCGCCGCCGGCGGCGGCAACTGGGGATCGACGAGGGTTTGATGGGCGTCGCGTTGCTGGCGGGGCCGGCGAACGTGATCATGCAACTGGCCCAACCCGGCGTCGGATATGGCGTGATGGAGAGCCGCGTCGAAAGCGGCCGAGTCGACTTGCACCCGATCAAGCGCGCCCGCACCACCTTCACCTACCTGGCCGTCGCAACCAACGGCAGCGAGGCCCAGAAGGACGCTTTCCGCCGCGCGGTCAACCGCGCCCACGCACAGGTCTATTCGACCCCGGAAAGCCCGGTGTCCTACAACGCTTTCGATCCCGCGCTCCAACTGTGGGTGGGGGCCTGCCTGTACAAGGGTGGCCTCGATATCTACCGCATGTTCATCGGTGAGCTCGACGGTGAGGACGCCGACCGTCACTATCGCGAGGGCATGACGCTGGCAACGACCCTGCAGGTGCCCCCAAAGATGTGGCCCGCCGACCGTGCGGCGTTCGACCGTTACTGGGAAGAACAGCTCGCCAAGGTGCATATCGACGACGCCGTGCGGGAGTACCTGTTTCCGATCGCCGCCAACCGGATCCAGCGCGTGACACTGCCGCGCCGGCTGCAGCGCCTCTCCGACAGCGTCGCGCTGCTGATCACCACGGGCTTTCTGCCGCAGCGGTTCCGCGACGAGATGCGGCTGCCCTGGGACGCGACCAAGCAGCGCCGCTTCGACCGGCTGATCGCCGTGTTGGCCACGGTGAACCGGTATCTACCGCGGTTCGTCCGGCAGTTCCCTTTCAACGTCTTGCTGCACGACGTGGACCGCAGGATCAAGAAGGGCCGTCCGCTGGTGTAGCGCGCCTAGGCCGGAAATCCGCTGGCCGTTTGAAAACGATAATCATATTCATTAAGCTCCTCAGTCTGGTAACCCTTCCAGCCTGAGGAGTGCCTATGACGGCGCCAATTTGGATGGCTTCGCCGCCCGAACTACATTCCGCGCTGCTCAGCAGCGGCCCCGGACCCGGGCCGCTGCTGGCCGCGGCCGGTGCATGGTCGCAACTGAGCGCCGAATATTCTGCTGCCGCACAAGAATTGAGCACGCTGCTGGCGGGAGTCCAGGCCGGCGCATGGCAGGGCCCCACCGCCGAGTCCTACGCGGCCGCGCACGCGCCATACCTGGCCTGGCTGGCGAAATCGAGCGCCGACAGCGCCGCGGCGGCCAGCCAGCACGAGGTGGCCGCGGCGGCGTACACCGCCGCGTTGACCGCCATGCCCACCCTGCCGGAACTGGCCACCAACCACGTCGTGCACGGTGCCTTGCTGGCGACGAATTTCTTCGGGGTCAACACGGTTCCCATCGCGGTCAACGAGGCCGACTATGCGCGGATGTGGACCCAGGCGGCCACCACGATGTCCACCTATCAAGCGGTGTCCGCCGCCGCGGTCACGTCGACACCGCAACCCGATCCCGCGCCGCCCATCGTGAAATCCGATGCCTCAAGCGATGATTCGTCAGACCCGGCCCACGACCCCACGATCGACAATCCCTTCAACGACTTCATCGCGAGGATCCTGAAGAACTTCGGGATCAACTGGGACCCCGCCCAGGGCACGGTGAACGGGCTGGACTACGACGCCTACACGAACGCCGGGCAACCCATCTTCTGGGTGGTGCGTGCCCTGGAACTTCTGGAGGATTTCGAGCAGTTCGGCTATTACCTGGTGCACAATCCCGCCTTGGCCTTCCAGTATCTGGTCCAGCTGGCGCTGTTCGACTGGCCGACGCACATCCTGGAGATCTTCACCAGCCAGCCCGAACTGTTGGCCCCCGCGCTGCTCCTCGCGGCCGCTCCGTTCGGTGCCGTCGGCGGCTTCGCCGGGTTGGCCGGCCTGGCCGCCATACCGCACCCCGCGCCCGTGCCGGCGCCCCTGCCGCTCCCTGCCCCGGCGCCGCCGGGCTTACCGGCGGTGGCCACGGCCACGAGCCCCGCCGCACCGGCCGCGGCACCGGCCTCGGCCCCGGCGCCCGCGCCAACTCCCACGACGAGCACCGTGGCAAGTGCCCCGCCGGCACCGCCGGCTCCAGCCGCCCCCGGACCCGGGTTCTTCCCTCCCTACGTCATCGGCCCGCCTGGCATGGGAACCGGCTCGGGCATGGGCGCGAGCGCCAGCTCCAGCGCCAAAAGGAAAGCACCGGAGCCCGATAGCGCCGCCGCCGCGGCCGCAGCCAGTGCGCGAGAGGCCGCCCGCGCGCGCCGGCGCCGTCGCGTGACACAGCGCGGGCACGGCGACGAGTTCATGGACATGAACGTCGACGTCGACCCGGACTGGGACGCGTCGCTGGCTTCGGACCACGGCGCCGGGACGCTGGGGTTTGCCGGGACCGCCCGCCGGGACGCGGTCGCCGCGGCGGCCGGGCTGACCACACTGACCGGTGACGAGTTCGGCGGCGGCCCGACGCTGCCGATGATGCCGGGCACCTGGGGCCCGGACGGCGCCGGCCATCGGGGGCCGGGCGACGACGGCGACGCCTAGCGCCGCGCGCCCCGTTGGCCTCGTCGAATCGTCCCGGGGTCCCGCGCTGGTGCGCGCTGAGATAATGACGCGGTGGAGACGCTGAAGTCCGGGCGCAGGTTCCGGCCGGGGTCGATGGAAGTGCTGGTGGCCCTCCTGTTGGCCTGCGCGCTGGCCGCGACGACCCTGCACAATGCCGTCTTCAACAGCGCGACGCTCTCGACGATGGGCACCGTGTTCTGCGGGGTTTTCGTGCAGGCGATTCCGTTCCTGGTGCTCGGGGTCGTGGTCAGCGGCCTCATCGCGACATTCGTATCGCCACAACGGTTGGCGCGCTGGTTGCCCCGCCGGCCGGCCTTGGCGGTGGTGGCGGCCGGTGTCGGCGGCGTCGCCCTGCCGGGTTGTGAATGTGGGTCAGTTCCGTTGGCGCGGCGGCTATTCGGCGAAGGCGGCGCGACCGGAGCCGCGGCGTTGACGTTCATGCTGGCCGCGCCGGCGATCAATCCGGTCGTGCTGGTCGCCACCGCGGTGGCGTTTCCGGGCGCGCCCAGCATGGTCTTCGCCCGCATGGCGGCGTCACTGCTGACGGCGGTCGTCATGGGCTGGGCGTGGTCGCGGTGGGGTCGCCCGGAATGGATCACCCGCCGGCTGCCCGCCGGGACAACGCAGACCGAGCCCAGATGGGTGGACTTCACCGAGGCCGCCCGCCACGATTTCCTGCAGGCCGCATCATATTTGGTGCTCGGCGCGGCCGCGGCTGCCCTGCTGCACGTGGTGGTGCCGCAGTGGGTGTTCGCGCATCTGGCGACCGACCTCGTCCTCGGCGTCGCGCTGATGGCAACCCTGGCGGTGGTGCTGGCGCTGTGTTCGGAGGCGGACGCGTTCGTGGCGGCCAGCATGACGATGGTGCCGCTGGTGCCCCGGCTGGTGTTTCTCGTCGTCGGTCCGGCCGTCGATGTCAAGCTGTTCGCGATGCAGGCGGGCATGTTCGGCCGGGCGTTCGCCGCGCGCTTTGCGCCCTGCACGTTCGTGGTGGCCACCGCGAGCGCCTGTGCGATCGGGCTTTTCGTGTTGGGGGCCCGTTGATGAGCCGCGAGGCCGAGAACACCGTGCTGTTGTTGGTGGGCATCAGCATCGCCATGATCACCGGGTCGGGCGTGTTCACCCGTTACGTCAAGCCCGGGCTGTTGCCGTGGCTGATCGTGTCGGCGGTGGTGCTCATCGGTTTGGCGCTGGTGGCGATCGTCGGCGACATTCGGCGGGGCGGGCCGCGGGCGAGTGAGCCAGAGGCCGATCACGGCCACGGGCATTCCCATCGGACCGGCATCGTCTGGATGCTCGTGATCGCGGTTCTGGTGCTGATGTTCGTGGCGCCTCCCGCGTTGCGGCCCTCGGCCGCCGCCCCGTCCGTGACCGCGGTGTCCAATGACGTTCTGAACGAGGCGTTTCCGCCGCTGCCGCCCGGGCCGGACCCGGACGTCTCACTGCCTGAGGTGCTGATGCGCGAAGCGCACGACACGACCGGATCGTTGACGAACCGGTCGATCAGCCTCACCGGCTTCGTGCTCAACGAGGCGCACGGCGTCGACCTCGGTCGCATCGTGATCATCTGCTGTGCGGCCGACGCACAACTGGCCCGCATTCACCTGCGCGGACCGGCAGCCGGGGGCGCGGCCGGGCTACCGGACAACACCTGGATCCGTGTCCAGGGCCAGGTCATACCCGCACCGCGGCAACCGAATTCGCCGGCCATTCCCACCCTGCAGGCCACTGCGGTCACCCGCATCGACGCCCCGCCCAACCCCTACGCCTATCCGCACTGACCCGTCAGTTGCGTCGGCTGGCGCCGCGTGTCCACCGCCCGTGCTGCCCGAGTTGGGCTGGGGCGGGCGTGTTTTCCCACTGCCCGCGCTCCAGCCAGTCGCGCAGTTCGGCCGCCGCGGCGCTGTCGGCGATGGGGCCTATCCAATGCGCCGGGCCGCAGGCCACCCGATCGCTCGTGCAGGGCTGCACCACGGCCATGACGCCGCCGCCGGTCGGCCGAGACGCACAGGTGAGCGGTCCGAGCACGCAGGCGACGGAGACCAGCATTGAGTGCGGACAGCGCCGGATGGTGGGGCGCAATTCGTCGATCATCGACAGCTTGTGGCCGACCGCGCAAGCGGCGCAGACGATCACGGTGAAGGGGCGGTCGGTGCCGCGGCGCGGAGGCGTCATCGCGCGGTGTGCCGTCCGGGATAGGGCAGCAGGGCCATCTCACGGGCGGTCTTGATGGCCGTCGCGACCTGCCGTTGTTGCTGGACGGACAGGCCGGTGACTTGGCGGGACCGAATCTTGCCGCGTTCGGAGATGAACACGCGCAGCGTCGCGGTGTCCTTATAGTCCATCGCGTCCAGCCCCAGGCTGTGCAGCAGGTTCCGTTTCGGTGAGCGGCCCGGCGGTGGCGCGGGCCGGCGGGTGCGCGCGGGTTTCCTGGCCATCACCAGCTCGCCTTCCGCACGCCGGGTAGCTGCCCGGCATGCGCCAATTCGCGAACGCGCACCCGCGACAGTCCGAACTTGCGTAGGTGACCCCGGGGGTGCCCGTCGACGGCGTCCCGGTTGCGTACCCGTACCGCGCTGGCGTCGCGGGGTCGGCGCGCCAACTCGTGCTGGGCAGCCGCCCGCTGCTCGGCGGCGCTGGCCGGTGAGCGGATGATCGCTTTGAGTTCGGCGCGGCGTTGGGCGTAGCGCGCGACTGTCGCGCGGCGGCGGTCGTTCTTGACGATCTTGGATTTCTTGGCCATGTTCAGCGGTCCTCGCGGAACTCGACGTGGCGGCGGACGACGGGGTCGTACTTGCGCAGCACCAGGCGGTCGGGGTCGTTGCGCCGGTTTTTGCGGGTGATGTAGGTGTATCCGGTTCCGGCGGTGGAGCGCAGCTTGACCAGGGGACGAATCTCGTTGCGTGCCATCAGATGCGCTGCCCCTCGCGGCGCAGCCTGGCCACCACCGCCTCGATGCCGTCGCGGTCGATCACCTTGATGCCCTTGGCGCTGACCCGCAGCCGGATCCGGCGGCCCTCCGAGCGCAGGTAGTACGTCTTGAGCTGGATGTTGGGGTTGAAGCGCCGAGACGTTCGGCGGTGGGAGTGCGATACCGCGTTACCGAAACCCGGTCGCCGTCCGGTCACCTGGCAGTGGGCGGACACCGTGTACCTCCGTTGCAGCTTATTGAAAATGATTTTCGACAAGGCCCGTCACGAACGGTACCGTATGAGTGGGTTAGATGAAAATGATTATCAATAAGGAGGACGATGCGGACGCCCGTCATCCTGGTCGCCGGCCAGAGGGACACCGACCCGGTCGTGGGTGCGTTGCTGCGCGCCCCGGGAACGCTGGTGGTAGAGCACCGGTTCGACGGTCACGTGGTGCGCCGAACGACCACCGCGCTGTCCGGCGGCGTCTTGACGTCCCACGAGACCGGCCTGGAACTCGCGCACGGCTGCGTCTCGTGCACCATCCGTAACGACCTGCTGGTGTTGTTGCGCCAACTGCACCGGCGCGACGACGTGGGCCGGATCGTCGTGCACCTGGGTCCCTGGCTGGAACCCGAGCCAATCTGCTTGGCGATCAACCACATTCGGGTGCGCGTGACACCGGGTTACATCGACGGGCCGGCGGCCTTGGACGTGTCGATCGCCGCCGTGGTGACCTGTGTCGATTCATCGACGTGGCTGAACCAGGCGCTGGGCGAGGACGAACTGGACGACGGGCGCACCGAGGCGCAGGTGGTGATCGGGCAGGCCGAATTCGCCGACGTGGTGGTGCTCAACCACCCCAATCCGTTCGTCGCCGCCGTGTTGCGCCGGCTGTCCCCGCGCGCTCGCGTCCGGGTGCGCGCCGACGGCATCGAGGACGCGCTGAACGATCTGTATCGCGACGCGCGCCGCGGACGCAGCGACGACCCGCACGGTCCGCTGCTGGCCGGTCAGCCCCCGCTGGAGTCCCGCGGTCCAATCAGCTTGGTGGAGTTCAATTCCCGGCGCCCCTTTCATCCCCAGCGCCTGCACGCGTGCCTGGATCTGCTGCTCGACGGCGTGATCAGGACCCGGGGGCGGCTCTGGTTGGCCAGCCAGCCCGACCGGGCGATGTGGTTGGAATCGGCCGGCGCCGGGCTGCGGGTCAGCTCGGCGGGCAAGTGGCTGGCCGCCCTCGACGACCTCGAGCTCGACGGCATCGATACGGAGCGAAGGACTTTCGCCGAACTGGGTTGGGACGACCGGCACGGCGACCGGCACACGGCAATGACCGTCCTGGTGTGCGGCGCGGAACCCGCCGACATTCTCGACGCCCTGCACGGCGCGTTGCTCACCGACGAGGAGATGCGGCGACCGCAAGACTGGATCGACTACGACGACCCCTTCGGCGACTGGCACGAGGAGCCGTGCGCGGACCGGGCGGATGCCGCCGACAACGCGGCTCGCCACACCCGGCAGGACGGAGATTTCTCATGAAACCCGGCGCCCATCCCGTCGTCTTCCAGGACGCCACCACCGGCGCGATGTTCCTGACCCGATCGACCCTCAGCAGTTCGCGCACCGTCGAATGGCAAACGCCGCACGGTCCGCGCACCTATCCACTGGTCGTCGTCGAGGTCACGTCCGACTCACACCCGTTCTGGGCCGGTAGCCGTCGCATCGTCGACAGCGCCGGCCAGGTGGAGAAGTTCCATCGCCGCTACGGCCGCAGGTGACCGCGACGTGCGCCATTACCCTTGCGCGCCACCGGAAAAGGTGTGTCGGTGACGCGGCGTAATGTGGTCTGTGTGCGTAGCGAAGGCGATACCTGGGACATCACCACGAGTGTGGGCTCCACCGCGTTGTTCGTGGCGACGGCGCGGGCGTTGGAGGCGCAAAAGCCCGACCCGCTGGCCGTGGATCCGTACGCGGAGGTCTTCTGCCGCGCCGTGGGTGGTTCGTGGGCCGACGTGCTCGACGGCAAGGATCCCGACCACCAGCTGAAGACGGCTGACTTCGGCGAGAACTTCGTCAACTTCCAGGGCGCCCGCACCAAGTACTTCGACGAATATTTCCGCCGCGCGGCGGACGCGGGCGTGCGTCAGGTGGTCGTCTTGGCTGCGGGCCTGGACTCGCGCGCCTACCGCTTGGACTGGCCGGCCGCGACGACGATCTTCGAGCTCGACCAGCCCCAGGTGCTCGACTTCAAGCGCGAGGTGCTCACCGGCGCCGGCGCACAACCGCGTGCCGAGCGTCGTGAGATCGCCATTGATCTGCGTGAAGACTGGCCGCAAGCCTTGCGTGACAGTGGCTTTGACCCCGCCATGCCGTCGGCGTGGATCGCCGAGGGCCTGTTGATCTATCTCCCGGCGACGGCCCAGGAGCAGCTGTTCACCGGTATCGACGGCCTGGCCGGCCACGGCAGCCACGTCGCCGTCGAGGACGGCGCCCCGATGAAGCCCGAGGACTTCGAGGCCGCGGTCGCGGAAGAACGCGCGGCCACCGCGCAGGGCGACCAGCGAGTGTTCTTCCAGCTCGTCTACAACGAGCAGCATGCGCCGGCCACCGAGTGGTTCGGCAAGCATGGCTGGAATGCGGTCGGCACTCCGTTGGCCGACTACCTTCGGCAGGTCGGCCGCCCGGTGCCCGGGCCGGAGACCGAGGCCGGCCCGATGATTGCGCGCAACACCTTGGTGAGCGCCGTCCGGGCCTGACCCGGTCTTCGATGAGTTCTCCCTGAATCGGTCGCCCACCGGAACTTCTCTGGGCCGCCGCGCGACTACTACAGGGCTCATCCTTGCGCCGCCGACAGCCCGGCGGTTGCTGACATCGCCCGGCGAGGAGTCTCTGGCATGGCGCCATGCGTTTTTGCTCATCGCCCGGTCGCGCCGCCACGCCCGGTGGCGGGTGAGCCGGCATGACCGCGCCGGTCTGGATGGCGCTGGCCCCGGAGGTCCACTCCACGCTGCTGAGCAGCGGACCGGGCCCGGCCGGCCTGTTGGCGTCGGCCGCATCGTGGAGTTCGTTGAGCGAGACGTATGCGTCGGCCGCCGACGAGCTCAGCGCGACGCTGGCGGCGGCCCAGACGGGGGCGTGGCAGGGCCCCACCGCCGAGCGGTACGTGGCCGCCCACCTGCCCTACCTGGCGTGGCTGGAGCGGGCCAGCGCCAACAGCGCGGCCATGGCCGCCGAGCAGGAGACCGCGGCCACCGCCTACACGACGGCGCTGGCCGCGATGCCGACCCTGCCGGAACTGGCCGGCAACCACGCCACGCACGCGGCGCTGATGGCGACCAACTTCTTCGGGGTCAACACCGTGCCCATCGCGGTCAACGAGGCCGACTATGCGCGGATGTGGGTCCAGGCGGCCACCACCATGTCGACCTATCAAGCGGTGGCCGGCACGGCCGTAGCGGCGGCTCCGCAGACCGATCCGGCGCCACCGATCGTGACCGCCAGCGACAGCACCGGCGAAGACAGCGACGATACCGGCATCGTCGACAATGACGGCGGCAACCCGTACCAGCTGAGCTGGTGGGTAAACCGCTTCCTCGAGATTTTCCAGACCCTGGGAAAAGATTTGGCGGAATTTCCCGAGGACCCGGCCGACGCGCTAGAGGATTTACTAGAAGACATCTTCGGGCCCGCCGGACTCATTGCAGACGAGTTCACCCACCTCGGGGAGGCCCTTCAGGCGTTCCCCCAGCTTGCTGCCATTCCGTTCATCGTGCCGGGTGGAGTTGCGGGAGGCATAGCGGGCTTGAGTCTGCTGGCAGGGATCCAGCCAGCCCCAATTCCGGCACCCGCCGCTGTGCCCGCACCGATGCCGGAGGCGCCTAGTGCGCCGGCTGTCAGCAGCGTTCCGGTCGTGAGCGCTGCCCCGGCCGCGGCGCCCGCGCCGTCGTCTACCCCGACGTCGGCCCCGTCACCCGCGCCGGCCTCGGCCCCTGCGCCCGCAACGCCGCCGCCGCCCGTGACCGGTGGCGAGGCCGTCACCTTCCCCTATTTGGTCGGTGGCCCCGGCATCGGCACCGGCGCCGGCCTGGGCAGCGGCGCGCAGCGCAAGGCGCCGGAGCCCGATCGCGCCGCGGCCGCGGCGTCGGCTGCGGCGTCGGCGGCCGAAAGGCAGCGGGCGCGGCGTCGTCGTCGCGCCGCGATGAAAGACCACTACCGCGGCTACGAGTTCATGGATCTGGAACCCGATGCCGCGCCGGAACCCGATCCGGCCTCGCCGGTGGCATCGGATCGGGGCGCGGGGTCGCTCGGCTTTGCCGGAACCACGCCCGTTCAGACCTCCGAGGCCGCGGGGCTAGCCACATTGGCCGGTGACGAGTTCGGCAACGGACCTTCGATGCCGATGTTGCCGGGCAGCTGGGACAGCGCCTAGCGGTGGAACTTTTGCGGCCCGCTGGCCGACTACTGGCTGCGTGATCGTTCCGGCGGCCACGTTCGCGGCGGATATTCCGGGGCGCGCGAGCCGAGTTGATAATGAAAATGATTTTCATTAAGGTGGGGCCTTGCTGTGAGACCGCCCGACGTGGGGTTGTGAGTATGCCGGAAATGCGGATAATCCCTACCGGAAACATCCTCAGCAGCGGTAAAAGAGGGACAGTGCAGTGGTGAGTCGGACAGGCCCAAACGCCTCGACAGTTAGCTTATGCAATGCTAACTTCAGGCAGTTAGGTTAGGGGAGACTACATACATGAAAAGTCGCGGCCGTGGAACTCGGTGACACCGGCATGCTCACAGCTCAGCCCGTCAATTCGCGGGCGGACGCGCGGGTTGACGAGGACGTCGTCAGCCGGTTCGCCACGTGCTGCCGCGCGCTGGGCATCGTCGTGTACCAACGTCAGCGCCCCGCCGATCTGGCCGCCGCGCGCTCCGGTTTCACCGCGCTGACCCGGGTCGCCCACGACCAGTGCGACGCATGGACGGGTCTGGCGGCCGCGGGCGATGTGTCCCTGCGCGTGCTCGAGGCAGTGTCGCGCAACGTCGCCACCGCGGGCACGCTGCAGCGCCTGGTCGACCTGGCGCCCGGCGCGCTGGGCTTCCGCTACGACACCGGGCTGTATTTGCAGTTTCGCGCCGCGACGCCCGACGACTTCCACCTCGCCTACGCGGCCGCGCTGGCAACGGCGGGACGATTTGCTGACGCCGCCGAAATCGTCGCCGGCCTGACCGCCGCCCGCCCGAACTGGCGCGAGGCCCGGTGGGTGTCCGTCGTCATCAACTACCGCGCCGAGCGCTGGTCGGACGTCGTCAAGCTGCTGACCCCGATCGTGAACGACGCGGATCTCGACGAGGCGTTCTCGCACGCCGCCAAGATCGCGCTGGGCACCGCGCTGGCCCGACTGGGCATGTTCGCCCCGTCGCTGTCGTATCTCGAGGAGCCCGACGGTCCCGTCGCGGTGGCCGCCATCGACGGCGCGCTGGCCAAGGCGCTGGTGTTGCGCGCGCATGTCGACGAGGACTCGGCGAGCGAAGTGCTGCAGGATCTGTATGCCGCGCATCCCGAAAACGAACAAGTCGAACAGGCTTTGACCGACACCAGTTTCGGCATCGTGACCACCACGGCGGGCCGCATCGAGGCCCGCACCGATCCCTGGGACCCCGAAACCGAGCCCAGCGCCGAAGATTTCGTCGACCCCGCCGCGCACGAACGCAAGGCAGTGCTGCTGCACGAGGCCGAGCGCCAGCTCGCCGAATTCATCGGACTCGATGAGGTCAAGAACCAGGTGTCGCGGCTGAAGAGTTCGGTCGCCATGGAACTGGTCCGCAAGCAACGCGGCCTGGCGGTCGCGCAGCGCGCCCATCACCTGGTCTTCGCCGGCCCGCCCGGAACCGGTAAGACCACCATCGCCCGCGTGGTCGCCAAGATCTATTGCGGCCTAGGGCTTTTGAAGCGGGAAAACATTCGAGAGGTTCACCGCGCCGACCTCATCGGCCAGCACATCGGCGAGACCGAGGCCAAGACCAACGCGATCATCGACAGCGCGCTCGACGGTGTGCTGTTCCTCGACGAGGCCTACGCGCTGGTTGCCACGGGCGCCAAGAACGACTTCGGCCTGGTGGCCATCGACACCCTGCTGGCACGGATGGAGAACGACCGCGACCGCCTGGTGGTCATCATCGCCGGATACCGCGCCGACCTGGACAAGTTCCTGGATACCAACGAGGGCTTGCGTTCTCGGTTCACCCGCAACATCGACTTTCCTTCCTACGCGCCGGCGGAGCTGGTCGAGATCGCCAACACGATGGCCGAGCAGCGCGACAGCATCTTCGAGCCGGCCGCGCTCGAACACATGGAGGCGTTGTTCACCAAGCTGGCAACCGAGTCGACCCCGGATGCCAACGGAATCTCGCGACGCAACTTGGACATCGCCGGTAACGGTCGATTCGTCCGAAACATCGTCGAACGCTCCGAAGAAGAACGAGAGTTCCGGCTCGACCATTCGGAACACGCCGGAACCGGCGAATTCAGTGACGAGGAGCTGATGACGATCACCGACGACGACGTCGCACGGTCGGTAGAGCCGCTGCTGCGCGGCCTTGGCCTGTCGGTGCCGGCATGACCTCCAACAACGAGTCCGACGAACGCCGTTCGTTCACCTCTCGCACGCCGGTCAACGACAACCCTGACCAGGTCGAGTACCGGCGCGGTTTCGTCACCCGCCACCAGGTCACCGGCTGGCGGTTCGTGATGCGCCGGATCGCCTCCGGTATCGCCTTGCACGACACAAGGATGCTGGTCGACCCGCTGCGCACGCAGTCGCGCGCGGTGGCCATGGGCGCGGTCCTGCTGGTCACCGGCCTGGCGGGTTGCTTCGTGTTCTCGCTGATCCGGCCCAGCGGCACGGCGGGAACCAACGCCGTGCTGGCCGACCGCTCGACGGCCGCGCTGTACGTCCGTGTCGGTGACGACCTGCACCCGGTGCTCAACTTGACCTCAGCCCGGCTGATCACCGGCCACGCTGTCGACCCCACCATGGTGAAAAGCAGTGAGCTGGACCGCTTTCCGCGGGGCAACCTGATCGGCATCCCGGGTGCGCCGGAACGCATGGTGCAAAACCCCTCGCACGACGCGAACTGGACGGTGTGCGACGCCGTCAGCGAGCCGGCCCAGGGTGGGCACGCCGCCCACAGCACCGGCGTCACGGTGATCGCCGGCCGGCCGGACAGCAGCGGTGCGCGCGCGGCGTCGCTCGCGTCGCAGCAGGCGGTCCTCGTCGACCGGGACGGCAGCGCCTGGCTGTTGTGGGATGGCAGGCGTTCGCAGATCAACCTGACCGACCATGCGATCACCAACGCACTCGGCTTGGGGCAGAACAACTCCGAGGTGCCCGCGCCCCGGCCCATCGCGCTGGGCCTGTTCAACGCGATCCCGGAGGGACCGCCGCTGACGGCGCCCGGCATCCCGAACGCCGGCGCCCCGGCCCCGTTCAGCGTGCCCGCTCCGATCGGCGCGGTGGTGGTCTCCTACGCCCTGGAGCAGAGTTCCTCGGGTACGCCGCGCTACTACGCGGTGATGCCCGACGGCCTGCAGCAGATCTCGCCGGTGCTCGCCGCGATCCTGCGCAACACCAATTCCTACGGGCTGGACCAACCGCCGCGGCTCGGTGCTGACGCGGTGGCCAAGCTGCCCGTGTCGCGGATGCTGGACACCGCGCGGTATCCGGACCAGCAGGTCACCCTGGTTGATGCGGCCAAATCGCCTGTCACGTGCGCCTATTGGAGCAAGCCCGAGGGGGCCGCGACCAGCTCGCTGCACCTGATGTCGGGCTCCGCGCTTCCGATCGCCGAATCGATCCGCACCGTCGACCTGGTGGGCGGCGCGACGAATGGTTTAGTGGCCACCCGCGTCGCCCTGGCGCCGGGCACCGGCTACTTCACCCAGACCGTCGGCGGCGGCCCGGACTCGCCGGGCACCGGGTCGTTGTTCTGGGTCTCGGACACCGGTGTGCGCTACGGCATCGACAACGAGGCCGAGCACTCGGCGGCCGGCCACGGTAAAACGGTTGAGGCCCTTGGTCTTAACGGGTCGCCAGTCCCCGTTCCGTGGTCGGTGCTGTCGCTGTTCGCCAATGGTCCGACGTTATCGCGCGCCGACGCGCTGCTGGCACATGACGGGCTGACGCCCGATCAGAAGCCCGGCCGTGTGGCATCTGCCGAGGGAGCCCCCCGATGAGCCGATTGATCTTCGAAGCGCGCCGCCGGCTGGCGCCGCCGGTGACCCGCAAGGGCACCATCGCCATCGAGGCGCCGCCCGAACTGCCCCGGGTGATTCCGCCGTCGTTCCTGCGCCGGGCGATGCCCTACGTGCTGGTGATCCTGATCGTCGGCATGATCGTCGCCCTGTTCGCCACCGGGATGCGGCTGATCTCTCCGCAGACGCTGTTCTTCCCGTTCGTGCTGTTGCTCGCCGCGACCGCCATGTATCGCGGCAACGACAGCAAGACACGCACCGAGGAGGTCGACGCCGAACGCGCCGACTACCTGCGCTACCTGTCGGTGGTCCGGGACAACATCCGCACCCAGGCCACCGCGCAGCGCGCCGCGGCGCAGTGGTCCCACCCGGAGCCGTCCGCGCTGGCGACCGTGCCGGGATCGCGCCGCCAGTGGGAGCGTGACCCGCACGACCCCGACTTCCTGGTGCTGCGGGCCGGTCGCCACCAAGTGCCCTTGGCCACCGCCCTGCGGGTCAACGACACCGCGGACGAAATCGACCTGGAGCCGGTGTCGCACAGCGCGTTACGCAGCCTGCTCGACACCCATCGCATGGTGCGCGACGTGCCGACCGGCATCGACCTGACCAAGGTCTCCCGGATCACCGTGCTGGGCGCGGAAGACCAGGTGCGGGCGGCGCTGCGCGCCTGGGTCGCTCAGGCAGTCACCTGGCACGACCCGACCGTGCTCGGGGTCGCGCTGGTGACCCCGAATCTGGAGAGCCCGGACTGGTCCTGGCTGAAGTGGTTGCCGCACATCGACGTTCCGGGTGAGCTTGACGGGGTCGGGCCGGCGCGCTTCATGTCGACCAACGCCGACGATCTGGTCGCCCGCCTGGGTTCGGCACTCGTCGACCGTCCGGCGTTCACTGGCGAGCCCGCCGATGCGTTGCGCCATCTGCTGATCGTCATCGATGACCCCGACTACGACCTCAACGCGTCGGCCCTGGCGCTGGGCCGGGCGGGGGTCACCGTGGTGCAGCGCAGCGCCACGGCGCCGAACCGTGAACAGTATTCGGATCCGGAAAAGCCGATCCTGCGCGTGTCCGGGCGGGACGGCGCGGGCGGCCGAGCGGTCGCGATCGAGCGCTGGCAGACCGGCGGCTGGCAGCCCTACATCGACAACGCCGACCAATTCGGCGCCGACGAGGCCGCACACCTGGCGCGCCAGTTGTCGCGCTGGGACTCCAACCCGACCCACACCGGGCTGCGCTCCGCGGCCACCCGCGGTGCCACATTCACCACGATGCTGGGCATTTCGGATGCCTCCCAACTGGACGTGCCCACGCTGTGGGCGCCGCGCCGCCGCGAGGACGAGCTGCGCGTTCCGATCGGCGTCACCGCGACCGGTGAGCCGCTGATGTTCGACCTCAAGGACGAAGCCGAGGGCGGCATGGGCCCGCACGGGCTGATGATCGGTATGACGGGTTCGGGTAAGTCCCAGACCCTGATGTCGATCCTGTTGTCGCTGTTGACGACTCATTCGGCCGATCGCCTGATCGTCATCTACGCCGACTTCAAGGGTGAGGCGGGCGCCGACAGCTTCCGTAACTTCCCGCAAGTCGTCGCCGTCATCTCCAACATGGCCGAGAAGAAGTCGCTGGCCGACCGCTTCGCCGACACGCTGCGCGGCGAGGTGGCCCGCCGGGAGACGCTGCTGCGGGAAGCGGGCCGCCAGGTCCAGGGCAGCGCGTTCAACTCGGTGGTGGAGTACGAGGCCGCCATCGCCGCCGGACACGACCTGCCGCCGATCCCGACGCTGTTCGTGGTCGCCGACGAGTTCACCCTGATGCTGGCCGACTACCCGGAATACGCGGAGCTGTTCGATTACGTTGCGCGTAAGGGCCGCTCGTTCCGTATCCACATCCTGTTCGCGTCGCAGACGCTGGACGTCGGCAAGATCAAGGACATCGACAAGAACACCTCCTACCGCATCGGTCTGAAGGTGGCCAGCCCCAGCGTTTCCCGGCAGATCATCGGTGTGGAGGACGCCTACCACATCGAGTCCGGCAAGGAGCACAAGGGCGTGGGCTTCTTGGTGCCCGCCCCGGGTGCGGCGCCGATCAAGTTCCGCAGCACCTACGTCGACGGCATCTACGATCCGCCGCAAAAGGCCAAATCCTTTGTCGTGCCCTCTATCCCGGAGCCGAAGCTGTTCACCGCCGGGCGCGTCGAACCGGATCAGGACACCGTGGTCACCGCCCCCGAGGAAGACGAATTCGCCGGGCCGCCGCGCAAGCTGATCGCCACCATCGGCGACCAGCTGGCCGGCTATGGTCCGCGGGCGCCGCAGCTTTGGCTGCCGCCGCTGGACGAACCGATCCCGTTGACCGCCATGCTGGCCCGCGCCGGCGTGCCGCCCCGGCAGTGGCAGTGGCCGCTCGGTGAGATCGACAAGCCGTTCGAGATGCGCCGCGATCCGCTGGTGTTTGACGCCGCCTCGTCGGCTGGAAACGTGGTCATCCACGGTGGCCCGAAATCGGGCAAGTCGACGGCGTTGCAGACGTTCATCCTGTCCGCGGCCAACCTGCACTCGCCGCGCGAGGTCACCTTCTATTGCCTGGACTACGGCGGTGGCAAGCTGCGGGCGCTCGAAGACCTGGCGCACGTCGGCAGTGTGGCCTCGGCGCTCGAGCCCGAACGCATCCGGCGCACCTTCGGCGAACTCGAACAGCTGCTGCTGTCGCGGCAGCGCCGAGAGGCGTTCCGGGACAAGCATGGCGCGGCCCCCGACGACGGGTTCGGCGAGGTGTTCCTGGTCATCGACAACCTCTACGCGTTCGGCCGGGATAACACCGACCAGTTCAACACCCGTAACCCGTTGCTGGCCAGGGTCAGCGAGCTGGTCAACATCGGTCTTGCGTACGGCATCCACGTCGTCATCACCACCCCCAGCTGGCTGGAGGTTCCGTTGGCCATGCGCGACGGCCTCGGATTGCGGCTCGAGCTCAAGCTGCACGACCCGCGGGACAGCAACGTCCGGGCGGTCGGCGCCTTGCGTCGCCCCGCCGAAGCGGTGCCGCACGACCAGCCGGGACGCGGATTGACCATGGCGGCAGAGCATTTCCTGTTCGCAGCCCCCGAGCTGGACCAGGTCGCCGCGCTCAATGCCCGCTACCCGGGCGTCACCGCACCGCCGGTGCGGCTGCTGCCGGCCAACCTGGTGCCGGAAGCGATCGGATCGCTGTATCGCGGGCCGGAGCAGGTCGTCATCGGCCAGCGCGAGGAGGACCTGGCACCGGTGGTGGTCAACTTCGCCGAGAACCCGCTGCTGATGGTGTTCGGCGACAGCAAGTCCGGGAAGACCACGCTGCTGCGCCATCTCATCCGCACGGTGCGGGAACACTCCACGCCCGATCAAGTGGCCTTCACGGTGCTGGATCGGCGGCTGCACCTCGTCGACGAGCCGCTGTTCGCGGACAACGAGTACACCGCCAACATCGACCGCGTCATCCCGGCGATGCTGGGACTGGCCAATCTCATCGAATCGCGCCGGCCGCCGGCCGGCCTGTCACCCGGCGAGCTGGCCCACTGGCGTTACGCGGGCCACACGCACTATCTGATCATCGACGACGTCGACCAGATACCGGATTCGCCGGCGATGAGCGGCCCCTACGTGGGGCAGCGGCCGTGGACCGCGCTGATCGGATTGCTCTCGCAGGCAGCCGATCTGGGCCTGCGGGTGATCGTCACCGCGCGCGCCACCGGGTCCGGGCACGCCCTGATGACCAACCCGCTGCTGCGCCGGTTCAACGATCTGCAGGCGACCACGCTGATGCTGGCGGGTAACCCGCAGGACAGCGGCAAGATCCGCGGTCAGCGCTTCGGCCGGTTGCCTGCCGGGCGGGCGATCCTGCTGGGCGACAGCGACGCCCCGACGTACGTGCAGTTGGTCAACCCGTTGGTCGGGGAGTCCGTGATCGAGGGCGCTACCGACGGTTTCGCCCACTGATGTTTATCCAAGTCCGAAGAGAAGGACCAGGAAAGGAGTAACCATGACCCTACGAGTGGTTCCCGAAGGTCTGGCCGCGACCAGTGCGGCGGTGGAGGCCCTGACGGCACGGCTGGCGGCCGCGCATGCGGCGGCGGCTCCGGCGATCACCGCGGTGGTGCCGCCGGCGGTCGATCCGGTATCGCTGCAAACCGCCGTCGGATTCAGCGCTCAGGGCCAGGAGCACTCCGCCATGGCCGCACAGGGCGTCGAAGAGCTCGGCCGCGCCGGCGTCGGCGTCGGGCAGGCCGGCGCAAGCTATCTCGCGGGCGACACCGCGGCCGCGGCGACGTTCGGAATCGCGGGCGCCTGACGATGACAGCCCCCCTCGGCCCCATCTGGATGGCTTCGCCACCCGAGGTGCATTCGGCGTTGCTCAGCGCCGGTCCAGGCCCCGGGCCGCTGTTGGCGGCCGCCGGGGCGTGGACCTCGTTGAGCACCCAATATGCCTCGGCGGCAGCCGAACTCAGCGGGCTGTTGGGGGAGACCCAGGCTGGGGCGTGGGAGGGGCCAAGCGCCGAGCAGTACGTGGCGGCCCACCTGCCGTACCTGGCGTGGCTGCAGCAGGCCAGTGTCGACAGCGCGGCTGCCGCCGCGCAGCAGGAGGTCGCGGCGACGGCGTACGCGGCCGCACTGGCGGCCATGCCGACGCTGGCTGAACTGGCCACCAACCACACCGTGCACGCGGTGTTGGTGGGGACGAATTTCTTTGGCATCAATACCATTCCGATCGCGGTCAACGAGGCCGACTACGCGCGGATGTGGGTCCAGGCCGCCACCACCATGGGCACCTACCAGGCCGTGTCGGGCTCGGCCCTGGCCGCGGCGCCGCGCACCATGGCGGCGCCCGCCATCGTGAATCCCGGCGGCCAGATCAACAATCTCGCGTCCAACGCCACGCAGAACAACCCTGGGGATTGGTGGCAGAACTTCATCCAGCAGCTGTCCAAGTTCTTCCAGGACTTCTTCCAGAACATCCAGCAGATGATGCAGAACTTCTTCTCGAATCTGCCGGCATTTCTGGCCGCCAACGGGCCGCTGCTGTTCTTCGTTGCCTACCAGGTGTTCTTCAACGCCGTCGGCTGGCCGACCTGGGGTGCGCTCCTGACCGCACCGCTCCTGATTCCGCTGCTACTGGGCATCGGGCTCAGTTCCCTGCTCACCCCGCCCGTCGAGGCCGCGCCGGACGCCGCCCCCGCCGTCGTGGCTCCCGTGCTGACGTCGAACAAGCCGCCGTCCATGCTGCCGGCGGTCGCGCTGGCCCCCACGGTGGCGACTCCGGCCGGGGCCCCGGCCAGCACGGTCGCCGCAGGTTCCAGTGCGCCCGCCGCGCCGGCGCCGGCGGCAGCGGCCGGCAACTTCGCCTACCTGATCGCCGTGGGCGGTGACCCGGACGCAGGCGTCGGACCCACGCTGGGCGGCCGCGGCGGGGCAAAGGCTCCCGCGGCGACCATTCCGGCGGCCGGTGCCGCGGCGGCGAGCCGGGCCGAGTCCCGGGCCCGGCGCCGACGGCGGGCCGCACTGCACGACCACGCCGACGAGTTCGCGGACATGGACTCCGATTTCGGTGTCCCCCCGGCCGCGGCCGTCGCGTCCGGCCAGGGCGCCGGGCCGCTGGGGTTCGCCGGAACCGCGCAGCGACAGAAGACATTTCAGGCGGCCGGATTGACCAAGCTGGCCGACGACGACTTCGGCGGCGGTCCACGCATGCCAATGGTGCCCGGCACGTGGGAGCACGAAGCCGATAACGAAACGGGCCCAACGGAGCCGGGGAAAGGGGGGTAAGGCACTCAGCCAAATGACCGTGAATTACCGAAACCCCAACGGACGCAACAGAAAGGAATCAACATGAGTATGTTGGACGCTCACATTCCGCAGTTGGTAGCCGCACAGTCGGCCTTCAGCGCCAAGGCGGCGTTGATGCGCAGCACGATCAGTCAGGCCGAGCAGGAAGCGATGTCGGCGCAGGCGTTCCACCAGGGCGAGTCCTCGGCCGCCTTCCAGGCCGCGCACGCACGGTTCGTCGAGGTCGCCGCACGGGTCAACACCCTGCTGGACATCGCCCAGGCCAACCTCGGGGACGCCGCCGGGACCTACGTGGCCGCGGACGCCGCCGCCGCATCCGGCTACACCGCGTTCTGATCTCACCGCTAGCAACCGCGAAAGGACTTGTCATGTCGCAGATCATGTACAACTACCCGGCGATGTTGAGCCACGCCGCCGACATGTCCGGCTACGCCGGCACCATGCAGGGGCTGGGTTCCGATATCGCCAGCGAGCAGGCCACGTTGTCCAACGCCTGGCAGGGTGACACCGGTATGACCTACCAGGTGTGGCAGGCCCAGTGGAACCAGGCGATGGAAAGCCTGGTGCGCGCCTACCAGTCGATGGCCAGCACCCACGAGGCGAACACCATGTCGATGCTGGCGCGCGACCAGGCCGAAGCCGCCAAATGGGGCGGTTAGTTCTCAGCTGAATGAACGCATCACCCAACGCCGTCGAACTGACGGTCGATCACGCTTGGTTCATCGCGGAAACGACTGGGGCGGGGAGCTTTCCCTGGGTATTGGCGATCACCTCGCCCTATCGTGATGCCGCGGAACGCAACGCGTTCCTCGACCGTCAGAAGGCTGAGCTGACCGAACTGGGTCTGGTCTCAGAAGGCGGACTCGTCAACCCCGCGGTCGCCGAGTGGATCAAAGTGGTGTGTTTCCCCCATCGGTGGCTGGACCTGCGCTATGTCGGCCCCGCCAAGGACACCGGTGAGGGCGGCGGCGCCGAGTTGCTGCGCGGCGTCGTCGCGCAGCGCACCGGTGTGGCCGGCAAGCCGTCGCTCACGGTCGTCGCGTTGCGCAGCGCGCAGCTGATCACGTTCACCGCGATGGACATCGACGATCCACGTGCGCTGGTCCCGGTGCTCACCGTCGGCCTGGCGCAGCGCCCGCCCGCCCGGTTCGACGAGTTCAGCCTGCCGACCCGGGTCGGTGCACGAGCCGACGAACGATTGCGTTCGGGCGCTCCGCTCGCCGAAGTCCTTGACTACCTAGGCATTCCGCAATCGGCACGAAGGGTGGTGGAATCGGTGTTCACCGGACCGCGCAGCTACGTCGAGATCGTCGCCGGCTGCCACCGCGACGGCCGGCACTCCACCAGCGAGGTGGGGATGAGCATCGTCGACGCACGCGAGGGTCGGGTACTGGTCAGTCCGTCCCGCGCCTTCGACGGCGAGTGGGTGTCGACCTTCGCGCCCGGAACACCATTCGCGATCGCCGTCGCGATTGAACGACTCACCGCCTTACTGCCAGACGCCGGGTGGTTCTCCGAACACCGGTTAGCCCGAGACTTTTCCCCTTCAACACCGTCCGTCCAACATAGTAAAAGAGAAGAGAGCACGATGTTCGAGCAACGGCCACAACACTTTTCGAGGGTCCGGTGACGTCCGGAACCGTCATGCCTATCGTCCGCGTGGCAATTCTCGCAGACAGCAGGTTGACGGAAATGGCCTTGCCCGCGGAGCTGCCGCTGCGCGAAATCCTGCCCGCCGTCCAGCGTCTGGTGGTTCCCGCCGCGACCAACGGTGACTCGGAGGACGGCGCAGCCGGACGCGGTTCCGCCGAGATCGGCGCGGCGACCCGGCTGAGCCTGGCCCCCATCGGTGGTGCGCCGTTCAGCCTGGACGCCAGCCTGGACACGGTCGGAGTCGTCGACGGCGACCTGCTCGCGCTGCAAGCGCTACCGGTCGGCCCGGCCGCGCCAGGCATCGTCGAGGACATCGCCGACGCGGCCATGATCTTCTCGACCTCCCGGCTCAAGCCTTGGGGCACAACGCATATCCAGCGTGGCGCCCTGGCCGCGGTCATCGCGGTGGCGTTCCTGGCCACCGGTCTGTCGGTCACCTACCGGGTGGCCTCCGGCGCACTGCTGGGTCTGGTCGCCGTCAGCGCGGTCGCGGCGTTGACCGCGACCGTCGGCCTGTTGGTCACCGCGCGTTCGGCGCGCACCGGAATGGCGCTCTCGATCGCCGCGCTGGCTCCCATCGCCGCCGCACTCGCGCTGGCCGTTCCGGGCGAATTCGGCCCTGCACAGTTGACGCTGGCCGCCGCCGGTGTCACCGCATGGTCGCTGATCGCCTTGATGGCGCCCAGCGCCGAACGTGAACGCATCGCCGGCTTCTTCACCACGACCGCGGTGGTGGGTGCCGGCGTGTTGCTGGCCGCCGGCGCGGAATTACTCTGGCACCTCAAGCCGGTCGCCATCGGCTGCGGGCTGATCGTGGCGGCGCTGCTGGTCACCATCGAGGCGGCCCAACTGTCGGCACTGTGGGCGCGCTTCCCGTTGCCGGTCATCCCGGCGCCCGGGGACCCCACCCCGTCGGCGCCGTCACTGCAAGTGCTCGAAGACCTGCCGCGCCGGGTCCGGATCAGCGACGCGCATCAGAGCGGATTCATCGCCGCCGCGGTGCTACTCAGCGTCCTGGGGTCGGTCGCGATCGCGCTGCGGCCCGAGCCGCTCAGCGGTGCGGGCTGGTACGTGGTGGCGGCCACCGCCGCGACCTCCGTGCTGCGCGCCCGGGTGTGGGACTCGGCCGCGTGCAAGGCGTGGCTGCTCGCCCAGCCCTTCCTGGCCGCCGGCGTGCTGCTCGTGCTCTACACCTCGACCGGACGCTACGCCGCTGCCCTGGGCGCGGTGCTGGTGCTGCTGGTGCTCGTGGCGGTGTGGATCGTGGTGGCGCTGAACCCGGGTATCGCTGCGCCGGAGAGCTATTCGCTGCCGGTTCGCCGGCTGGTCGGCTTCGTCGGGACCGGACTCGACGCGTCGCTGATCCCCGTCATGGCGTTCGTGGTCGGCCTTTTCAGCTGGGTGCTCAATCGATGATTCGGCCGGCATCAGCCTGCTGCGCGGCGGTATTGGCCTTGCTGCCCGCCGCCGCGACGTGGACGAGTCCGCCGGCATCCGCGATCAACCCGCCGACGGTCGATCCCGGCGCCGCACCCCCCAGCGGGGCGCCGGGGCCCGGGCAGCCGATGGAGCAGCGCGGACCCTGTAGCACGTCCGGCGTCGTTCCCGGCAGCGATCCGGGGGCCATCACGCCCAGCCAGTCGATGCTGAATCTGCCTGCGGCGTGGCAATTCTCGCGGGGTGAGGGCCAGCTGGTGGCGGTGCTCGACACCGGGGTACGGCCGGGCCCGCGGCTGCCCAACGTCGAACCGGGCGGTGATTTCGTCGAGACCACCGACGGGCTGACCGACTGCGACGGGCACGGAACGCTGCTGGCCGGTGTCATCGCCGGCCAGCCCTCGCCCGACGACGGGTTCTCCGGCGTGGCGCCCGCGGCGCGGGTGGTGTCGGTCAGGACGGCGTCGGCCAAGTTCTCACCGCGGACGCCGGGTGGCGATCCGCTGATGGCGCGGGTGTCGGCCGAGGTGTCGACGCTCGCCCGGGCGATCGTGCACGCCGCCGACCTGGGTGCCCGGGTGATCGACATCGGCTCGGCCACCTGCATGCCCGTGGACCGGCCCGTCGACCAGGCCGCCCTCGGCGCCGCCGTCCGTTATGCGGCGGTGGACAAGGACGCGGTGATCGTGGCCGGCGCCGGGAACAGCGGGCCGACCGGAGCGGGCGGCGGCGGAACCTCGTGTGAGTCCAATCCGCTCACCGACCTGAGCCGCCCGAACGATCCACGGAATTGGGCCGGCGTCACCTCGGTGTCCATCCCGTCTTGGTGGCAGCCGTACGTGTTGTCGGTCGCATCGCTGACCCCGGACGGCCAGCCGTCGAAATTCACCGTGGCGGGCCCGTGGGTGGAAGTCGCGGCGCCCGGCGAACGCATCGTGTCGATCGGCAACGCCGACGGCGGCGGGCTGGCCAATGGCCTGCCCGACGAGCACCAGCAGCTCGCCGCCCTCAGCGGAACAGGTTACGCGGCCGGCTACGTCGCCGGTGTCGCGGCGCTGGTCCGCAGCAAGTATCCCGAACTGAACGCCACCGCGGTGCTGCATCGCATCACCGCAACCGCGCACAACGGCGCCCGCGAACCGTCGAACGTGGTCGGCACCGGCAGCGTGGATCCGGTGGCGGCCCTGACCTGGCAACTGCCCGCCGGTAACCAGCCCGGCGCGGCATCGGTGAAGCCGGTGGCAGTGCCGCCGGCCCCGGCGCCCAAGGACACCAAACCGCGCACCGTCGCGGTGGCCGGCACCGCCGCCCTGGCCGTGCTGGTCGCGGTGGCCGGAGCCGTCACCGCAATCGCCGCACGCCGACGAAAGGACCCCAACCCGTGAGCAAGCATCGGATACCGACTCCCGGGAGCGGTCGAATCGCGTTGGCGCTGCTGGCCATTGTGCCCGCGGTGATGGCCTACCCATGGCGAACGTCCCGCGACTACTGGCTGCTGGGGATCGCGGCTGCCGTCGTGATCGCGTTGTTCGGCTGGTGGGGCGGTCTGTACCTGACCACCGTCCTGCGCCGCCGCCTGGCGATGATCGGTCGCGGCAACGCCGTCCCCGCGGCCACCTCTGATGCGGCGGCAACCGCCCTGATTCGTCTCGGCGCACCGGAGGACGACTCCGATGTGCTGCCGCTCCCGCTGATCGCGAGCTACCTGGACCGCTACGGCATCCGCGCGGACAAGATCCGAATCACCAGCCGCGACAACGCCGCCGACGCGTCACGCCGCGAAACCTGGATCGGGCTCACCGTATCGGCGCCCGACAATCTGGCTGCGCTGCAGGCCCGCTCGCCGCGAATCCCGTTGCACGAGACGGCTCAGGTGGCGGCCCGCCGGTTGGCCGACCATCTGCGGGAGATCGGTTGGGAAGCCACCACCGTCGCAGCCGACGATGTTCCCCGGCTGCTGACGTCCAACCCCCGCGAGAGGTGGCGGGGAGTGCAGCGTGGTGCCTCGGATTACCTTGCGGCATACCAGATTCAGGTGGACGATGCGCTGCCGGAGACCTTGGCGGCGATCCGGGCGTATACCGCGCGCGAAACCTGCACCGCGCTGGAGGTTGCCGGTGACAAAGGCCGGCCCACCGTCGCGGTGGCCTGTGCGTTCCAGACCGAGACCGCCCCCGACGGCAAGTCACCGGTGGACGGGCTGACCCCGCAACGCGGAAACCACCTGCCCGCCTTGACCGCACTGGACCTGTTGTCCACGTATCGATTGGACGGACACACCGCCGCGCCGGAGGACCTGCTCTCGCAGCTGCACTGGCCCACCCTGGCCGGCGCGGCCCATCGGGCTCCGCTTGGCGAAACCGGCTACGGCGCCGAGAGCGCCGGCACCGTCGAGGTGCTCAGAACATGACCTCCTGCAGGAACGCGGTCATCCGGCGCAGGTAGTCCAGCTGGCTCACGTGCAGCACGTGGCTGCCCGGAAACCAGTGCAGCGCACAGCGATCCCAGTGCTCCCATAGCTTGACGGCATGGTCGGGCGGCGCCATCCGGTCGCCGAGCCCGGTGATGATCATCCGGCGGTCCAGGGGCACTAGCGGCCGGTAGTTCAGCGGGCAGTGGTATGCCAGCCCGGCCGCCAAGTCGTCGTGGCTGATGTCGGAGAGGCGCAGGCCCAGCCGCACCAGCTTGTTGGCCGGGAACCATTCGTCGAACAACGTCGACGGGGTGACCACCGGGCAATTGGGGATCACGGCCTCCAGCCGATCGTCGGCCGAGGCCACCAGCGCCGCGGTGTAACCGCCAAGCGAGATGCCGGTGAGCGCGATGCGGTCGACCCCGGTGTGGCGCAAATAGTCGATGATGGAACGAAAGTCGTGCACGGCCTGGGCCATGGCCTCGGCGAAACCGCTGAGCCCGCCGGCGAAGTAGCCGAAACCGCTGAACGGCGAATACTTTTCGGCCCGCTTGCCGTGAAAGGGCAGTGTGTACATCAGCACGTCGTAGCCGGCCCGGTAGTACCAGGGCAACGAAAAGAACCGCCCGTTGGCCAGGTACGACGATCCCATGAAGCCGTGGATCACGCACAGCGTGGGGCGGGGCCCGTCGTCGTGGCGCCAGTGCTGCGCGCGCACGGTGTTGTTGAATCCCCAGGCGCCCCACCGCGTGCGCATGGCGGGGTTGATGGCGGTGAAGCTGCTCGGGAACGCGATGTTGTCGACCGTGCCGCGCGCGATCCACTCCGCCAGCGGGCTGGCCCGCCGCGACGCCACCCGGGGCAGCTCGGTGGGTTGCGGAAAGGACCGCGCCGGGTCTTGCGCCGCCCCCAGCTCCGCGTAGAAGTCGAGGTTGCCGCGCTCGGTGGCGGAATCGGATTGCCGCAGTGTGCCGGCTACCACGAACGGCGCCACCGTGGTGGTGAGCAGCGAGGCCACCCAGGTGCGCAGGGCCAGATCGCCGAGGGCCGATGCCTCGACTACCATTCGCTGGCGGGGCGACAACGCCGAGTGGGGGGGCAATCCGCCGGCGCCGGCCGGTAGATCGGCGCCGGGCACGTCCGGGACGGGGATGGGCGGGTCGATCGGATCTGAGTCGGGCGCCACGAACGCCGATGGTAGCCCGCCGGGCGCGCGTCTCCTGGGCGTTTCGACCGGTTTGGATCGTCGCGGCGTTATCCCGGGTCCCTCCGGGCCGCGTCGGCGCACCATAGGAGTTATACGGTTTGCTATCGACGGGCTAGCGGCGGCGCGAGGAACGGGAGGATCGACATGTGGGATCCGGACGTCTACCTGGCCTTCGCCGACCATCGCGGCCGCCCCTTCTACGACCTGCTGTCGCGGGTGGGTGCCGATCGGGCTCGTCGCGTCGTCGACCTCGGTTGCGGCCCCGGTCACCTGACGAAATACCTGGCCCGGCGCTGGCCCGACGCGGTGATCGAGGCGTTGGACAGCTCGCCGGAGATGGTGGCCGCCGCCAAGGAGCGCGGCATCGACGCCGCCACCGGCGACCTGCGCGACTGGAAGCCTAAACCCGACACCGACGTGGTGGTCAGCAACGCGGCCCTGCACTGGGTGCCCGAGCATGCCGACCTACTGCTCCGGTGGGCGGGGCAGCTGGCGCCCGGATCGTGGATCGGCGTCCAGATGCCGGGCAACTTCGAATCGCCGTCCTACGCCGCCGTGCGGGCCCTGGCCCGCCGGGAGCCGTACGCAAAGTTGCTGCGCGACATACCGTTTCGGGTCGGCGCGGTGGTTCAGCCGCCGGCACACTATGCCAACCTGCTGCTCGACGCGGGATGCAAGGTCGACGTCTGGGAGACCACCTATCTGCACCAGCTGGCCGGCGAGCATCCGGTGCTGGAATGGATCACCGGCACGGCGCTGGTGCCGGTGCGCGAACGGCTCGACGACGAGACGTGGGAGCAGTTCCGCGAGGAGCTGATCCCGCTGCTGCAGGACGCCTACCCGCCCCGGTCCGACGGCACGACGATCTTCCCGTTCCGCCGGGTGTTCGTCGTCGCCGAGGTGGGGGGCGCGAGCCGCTCAGCTGGGTAGCCGCGCTCCCGATCGCCACTAGCGTTGCGTGGGCTTGCCTTCTTCGATGCCGCGGTCGGCGGCGATGGCCGAGCGGGGGGTCGGCTTGGCCCGATGGATCTGCAGATACGTTTCGGTGTACCGCGCGGAGATGCGGGTACCGGCGAACTCCGATGGGATGACGTCGCCGGTGCGCTGACGCCAATCATGCAGTCGCACAGCAAGGTTGGCCGCGACCTCGTCCGCATCGGTCCCGTCCCCGGCCAGCAGGTTGGTGGTCTCGGTGGGGTCGGTGCGCAGATCGTAGAGTTCGCGCTCGGGGCGCGGCGACTTGACGAACGGCGCGACGGCCGCCCCGGACGGGCTTTCCTCGATGTCCAGCGGCAGATCCAGCAGCGGCCGTGGCACGTAATTCTCGATGTAGCTGTAGTCCTTGGTGCGAATCGCGCGGATCGGATCGAACGAGTCGTGGTAGGTCTTCATGGTGTAGACGTGATCGCGCACCGGCGCGGTCGGCGGATCGGGCTCCAGCAGAGCGGGTGCGTGGGAGAGACCGTCGACGTCGGCCGGGGTGTCAATTCCCAACAGCCCCAACAATGTCGGGACCAGGTCGACGGCGCTGAACAGCTCGTCGTACACCCGGGGGGCCACGGCCCGGTTGGCGGGCGGCCGGATGATCAAGCCGATGCCCGTACCGGCGTCGTACAGCGTGGATTTCGCCCGCGGGAACGCCGGGCCGTGGTCGGTGAAGAACACCACCCAGGTGTCGTCGTCCAAACCGGTGTCGGCCAGCGCGTCCAGCAGCCGCCCCACCGCGGCATCGGCGGTGCTGATGGCCCCGTAGAAGTCGGCGAGGTCGCCGCGCACCTCGGGGGTGTCGGGCAGGTAATCGGGCGGGTCCACCTCGGCGGTGTCGGCCGGCGTGTAGCGGTCCCGCGGATAGGGCCGGTGGGTCTCGAAGAAGCCGGCAGTCAACAAAAACGGCTGTCCGACAAGTCCTTCGGCGCTTTGCCGCAGCCACTCGTCGGTCCTCTCGGCCACGTAGTCGCAGTAGGAGTTCGACACGTCGAACTCGTCGAAGCCCAACCGCTTGGGGTATGAGGTCTCGTGCTGCATGCCGAACAGCGCCGAGTACCAGCCCGATTCGGACAATATTTGGGGCAGCGTGCGGATCCCGTCACGGTATTCCCAGCCGTGGTGGGCCAGGCCGATGAGGCCGTTGTTCTGCGGGTAGCGGCCGGTGAACAGCGATCCGCGCGACGGCGAGCACAGCGGCGCGGTGGCGTGCGCGCGGGTGAACAGGATGCCCTCGGCCGCAAGGCGGTCCAGTCGCGGGCTTGACACGTCGGTGTGGCCGTAGGCGCCGAGATAGCGGCCCAGGTCGTGCCAATGCACGATCAGCACGTTGTCTTTGTGGCCCGGTTTCCGTTGTCGGTCCGCTATGTCGCCCGGCGTCAATGGCGTCACCTCTCACATTTCCTTGCGACCGGCGACGTTACCGCAACTAACCCTGGTGTTTCCTGAGTGCCGACGCGTCAGGGCGCCGGCAGTTGACCCCATCGGTTCTCGCAGACAAACTCCGACAACGGGCGCGCAACCGCCCACCCGTCCAGTTCCAGTGCCGGGCGGTCGGGGAATTCGGGCACCGGGCCAAGGCACAGGATCGCCACCGGTTCGGCGCCGTTCGGCATCTCCAGCAGCGCCGCCAGCCGGTCAGGATCGAACAGCGACACCCAGCCCATGCCGAGGCCCTCGGACCGGGCCGCCAGCCACAGGTTCTGGATCGCGCAGGACACCGACGCCAGGTCCATGTGCGGGAGGGTCCGCCGGCCGAACACGTGCGCGTCGCGGCCGTCGCCCAGCGCCACCACGAACAGCTCCGCGCACTCGAGAATGCCCTCGACCTTGAGCGCCAGGAATTCGTCGGCCCGCTCGCCCAGGGCTGCCGCGGTGCGCGGACGTTCCTCGTCGACCAGGGCATGAATGCGCCGCCGCAGCGCGGCGTCGGTGATGCGGATGAAGCGCCACGGTTGCATCAACCCGACGCTGGGCGCCGCGTGCGCGGCCTGCAGCAAGCGCGCCAGCACGGCCTCGTCTACCACCGCGCCGGGAACGAACCTGCGCATGTCACGGCGTTCGTAGATGACGCGATAGACGGCCCGCCGCTCTTGCGGGCTGAATGCCTCACCGGTCACGTCAGCCATCGTAGGAAATCCGCGTTAGCGTGGAGCCTGCCAAGGCCTGAGCGCCTGGTGAACCCCAGGAAGGGAGTGGTTTTCCGTGAAGCCTTCCGATGTACTCGATCAGCTGGGCGTCGATGCCGCCGTGGGCCGCGGTTACGGCGAGCCCTATCAGACCCCGGACGGCACCACCGTCATCGTGGTCACCAAACCGCTGGGCGTGTTCACCATCCGCGACGGGCAGGCCTCCTGGACGCCCGCCGTGGACCAGGGCCGGATCGCGCTGATCGGGGTGACCACCGGCCTGCTGGCCGCGGTGATCGGCACCCTGGCGGTGCTGCGGCAGCCGCCCTGGCCGCGCATCACGATCAGGGACTATAGGTAACTCCGACCGCGCGGAACACGAAGTCCGGCGGCATGTCGAACGCCAACGACCGCCGGGGCAGGCCGTTGAGCACATCGTCGGGAATGGCGACCTTGTAGTGCAGCGACAGCTCACCGCTGAACTTCTCGTCGACCCTGGATACGTCGACGTCGACCTGCAGTCCGGCCGGCGAGATCTCCACCTGCGCCGCGCCGGTCTGCGGCGCGTTCCACCGCACGTTGACGGTCGGGCCGGCCAGCCGGGGCAGCATCGACAGCGTCGCGAGCACCCGCTCCGAGGTGAACACCAGCGAACCGGTGTAGCTGGCGACGCTGTGCGGCAACCGGACGCCGGGGATGGTGCCGCTGAATCGCCGGGTCACGGCGACGTAGTCGGCGAGGTAGGTGAGGCCCTCCGACTCGAGCTGCGCGTGCAGCTCGTCGGGCAGCTTGCCGATGCCGAACAACCTACGGACGAAGACGGCCATATCGACAGTATGACCGCGCGAGCGCCTCCGTGTGCGGGTCGCCCGCATGACACCTGCGGCACCGCTGGTATCGATTGGTTATGACTCGCCCGAGGATGCCGGTGGCCGCGTGGATCGCAGTACTGGCCGCGACGATGTACGCGGTGCTGTGGGTGGGTTACTGCCGGCACTGGGCTTGGCTGCACCGGATGGATTGGTGGTTGCTGAACGCGGCCCGCGACATCGCGCTCAAACACCCGCTGTGGCTGCGGTTTTGGGAGGGTGTGTCGTATGCGCTGGGTCCGATCCCGATGTCCGCGCTCGGCATCGCGATGACGGTATTGGCCCTGGTGATGCGTAATCTGCGGGCCGCGCTGGTGCTGGTCCTGGCGTGTGGGCCGCTCAATGAATTTGTGACCGCCGCGGCCAAGGCCCTGGTCAACCGGCCGCGTCCGGCGACCATGCTGGTCGCCGCGCCGTCCACCTCGTTCCCGTCCGGGCATGCGCTGGAGGCGATGGCGGCCCTGCTCGCCGTGTTGTGCTTTTTCTTTCCGATGATGAACCGGTTGATCCGTCGCATCGCGGTCGCGGTGGTAGCGGCCTCGCTGCTGACCGTCGGCGTCTCCCGGGTGGCGCTGAACGTGCACTACCCGTCGGACGTGCTGGCCGGCTGGTCGCTGGGCTACCTGTATTTCCTGTTGTGCCTCTTGGTTTTTCGCCCCTCGATCAGGCCATCCGCCAGTCCGCGGGGCGCATCCGAAACCGTCACTGTGCCCTAACAATGCTGTCCCGGTGGACATTTGGTCACGGCGTGGTGACCGAACCGGAGCTAAAGCTTTACTTGACCCGGAAGATGTGCCCGTTCGACGATGGAGGGCATGCACCGACTGCTCACTTCGCTGTGCGCCGCGGCGTGCGTAATTTTCGCCTCGGTGGTGCTGGCGCCGATCGGTGCCGCAGCCGGCGCGCCCTGGTTCGCGAACGCGGTTGGCAATGCGACCCAGGTGGTTTCGGTGGTGAGCACCGGCGGTTCCAACGCCACCATGGAGATCTTCCAGCACACCGGCACCGGCTGGCAGTCGCTGCGGTCCAACATTCCCACCCACGTCGGTTCGGCGGGCATGGCGCCGCAGGCCAAGAGCGGCGTCCCGGCCACCCCGATGGGCGTGTACAGCCTGGACTCCGCGTTCGGTACCGCGCCGAACCCGGGTACCGGGCTGCCCTACACCCAGGTCTCCGGTGCCAACTACTGGTGGAGCGGCGACGACCACAGTCCCACGTTCAACTCCATGCAGGTGTGCCAGAAGGCGCAGTGCCCGTTCAACACCGGCGACAGCGAGAACCTGCAGATCCCCCAGTACAAGCACGCCGTGGTGATGGGCGTCAACAAGAACAAGACCCCGGGCGGGGGAGCCGCGTTCTTCTTCCACACCACCGACGGGAAACCCACCGAGGGCTGCGTGGCGGTGGACGACGCTCAGCTGGTTTCGATCATGAAATGGCTGCGGCCCGGCGCGGTCATCGCCATCACCAAGTAGCGCCTCAGTCGGCGGCGATGGCGCGGCCGGGTTTGAGGGTGAAGTTCAGGCCCTCCAAAGACATTGTGGCGTCGTAGGTTCGGTCGTATCCGGTGCCGCTGATCTTCCAGCCTGCATCGGTGCGACGATAGGTGTCACGGTAGAAGGCCGCGCCGATCAACATGAAGTTGAAGTCGGCGACCATGACCCGGTCCTGCAGATACCAACTGCCGGTGGCGGTGTCGCCGTCGACGGTGATATCCGGATGCGTCACCCGGTGTTCGGTGATGACGTTCGCGGGCAGCGACGTCCGCATGTACTCCACCAGGTCGGCCCGATTGGTGAAGTGCAGCTCGTTGCCGATCGACGGCCCGTAGTCGGCCTTGATGTCCTCGGCCAGGGTGTTGGTGAAGTCGTCCCAATGCTTGGTGTCCAGCGCGCGCAGATACCGGTATTTGACTTGCTTGATCGCTTCGATATCGGCGAGATCGTCGAGGGTCATCAGGTCATTGCAGCACACGGGTGACCATGTCGACGAGGGCACGTCGTTCCAGGCTCCAATCGATGGCGGCACCGGTGACCATCTGCGCCAGCACCACACCGCGCAGCGTGGCCCAAATGACCTCGGCCACACCGGCATGCGCGGGGTCGGTGGTGATCAGTCGCCCCAGCTGGCCGACCGCGGCGTTCATGTCGAGCAGGTGTCGCCGCGAGGACGGGTCCTGGCCGCCGCGGGTCTCGCGCAGGATTTCGAAGGCGGCCATCGACGTCGGGCTGCTGTAGCAACTCCAGGCGGTGTCGACGACGACCTCGATGCGCTCGCGCAGCGGCAGTTCGCTGACGTCGGCCGACGACAGGCTGTCCACCAGCCGGGCCACCCCGTCGTCCACCACGGCCATCAGCAGGCCGTTGCGATCCCCGAAGTGGTACTGGATGACCCCCCAGGTGACGCCGGCGCGTTCGGCCACGTGCTTGGCGGTGGCGGCGGAGAATCCCTCTTCCACGATGCAGCGGACCGTCTCGTCGATGATTTTCACCCGGGTGTCATCGCCGCGCTTGCGTGGCGCGGTGGTTCGCCGGGTTGGGCCAACCGGGCGATCGGGGGTCTGGCCAGCGACGATGGACATTATTGACTTTATAACATAGTCGAGTCTATTTTTGGGGCGTGAGCAGCCCTTCGCGATACGCGCAATTGTCCCGTGACGAACTCGTGGTCCTGGTTCCCGAACTGCTGCTGATCGGGCAGCTGATCGACCGATCCGGGATGGCTTGGTGCATCTCCTCTTTCGGCCGCGACGAGATGGTGCAGATCGCCATCGAGGAGTGGGCGGGCTCCAGCCCGATCTACACCCGGCGCATGCAGAAAGCGCTGAACTATCAGGGCAACGACGTGGTGACGATCTTCAAGGGCCTGCAGCTCGACATCGGTGCCCCACCGCAATTCATGGATTTCCGGTACACCGTGCACGACCGCTGGCACGGCGAATTCCGCCTCGATCATTGCGGCGCCCTGCTCGACGTCGAGCCGATGGGCGAGCAGTACGTGTTCGGCATGTGCCACACCATCGAGGACCCGACCTTCGACGCCACCGCGATCGCGACCAACCCGCGCGCCCAGGTGCGCCCCATTCATCGCCCGCCGCGGACGCCGGCGGACCGGCATCCGCACTGTGCGTGGACCGTCATCATCGACGAGTCCTATCCCGAGGCGCAGAGCATTCCTGCCCTGGACATCGTGAGTCGAACTCGTGCTGCGACATGGGAACTCGACCCCATCGACCCCTCGGATGAGGGGCAGGCGGATTACTCCGGCCCGTTGCTGTCCGATTTCGACTTCGCCGCCTTCTCGCATTCGGCTCTGGTCCGGATGGCCGACGAGGTGTGTCTGCAGATGCACCTGCTGTACCTGTCGTTCGCGATCGCGGTAGCCGCGCGTGCCGCCAACGACGATGAGGCGGTCGGCGTGTGCACCCGCGGCCTGATCGGCATCGCAGGCATGGCCGCCGAGCGCATTCACCGCGCACTGAAACTGCCGGGCGGCACCGAAGGGGTGCTGCGGGTCCTCGAGCTGCACCCGCTGCTCAACCCGGCGGGCTACGTTGTGGCCGAGACGGAATCGAACCGGCTGCACGTACACCCGTCGCCGGCCCACGACGACAAATCCTGGATCTCGCTGTGCTCGCCGGAATCCGTGCAGCCGCTCCAGGCCATCGCCACCGCGGTGGAACCGCGCATCGAGGTTCGAGTTAGCGGTACGGCGGCCGACTGGACGGCCGAACTTGTCGAAACCGACACTGCGACCGAGGAACTGCCAGAGGTTTCGGTGGTCAGAGTCAGTGGGGGAGCGACCTTCCAGTTCGAGCCCAGGCGTTCGCTACCGCTGACGGTGTTGTAACACAAGGCTTTTGTCAAGGGGTTTTCGGTACCGCTTCGGTGACGCAAGCGCATCGAGCGAATACCAATGACATTGCGAAGCATCGGCTTTCCGCGTGTCCGCGGCTATCGTTAACGCTGGCCACCGACCCCTATGGACGAAGGTTTTCGCTCTATGTACGACCCACTCGGGTTGTCGATCGGGACCACGAACCTGGTCGCTGCGCGCAATGGAAGCCCACCGGTTAGCCGCCGGTCCGTGCTTACCCTTTATCCGCACTGTGCACCGAAAATCGGTGCACCCGAAGAGAACCCGCCTCTAGCCGAGCCTGGCGTACCGATGAAGGGCTTTATCGAGCGCATCGGTGATTCCGTCGCGCTGGTGTCACCCGACGGTTCCGCGCACGATCCGGAACTGCTGACGGTGGAGGCGCTGGACGCGATGGTGCTTGCCGCCGGTGCGGATGCGGCGTGCTCGGAGATTTCCATCGCCGTGCCGGCGCACTGGAAACCCGCGACGGTGCAGGCGTTGCGGGACGCCCTGCGAACGCATGTGGGCTTCGTGCGTAGCGGGATGGCGCCGCGGCTGGTCAGCGACGCGATCGCGTCGCTGACCGCGGTACGCGCCGAGCTCGGTCTGCCCGACGAGGGCGTGGTGGGGTTGCTCGACTTCGGCGGCAGCGGCACGTCGGCCACCTTGGTCAATGTCGCGGGGGACTTTGAACTGGTCAGCGCGACATTGCGTTACGCGGCGCTGTCCGGTGACGAGATCGACCAGGAGTTGCAGCTGCGCGCCTTCGACGAGCTGGGCCACGGCAGCGGCCTCGACCCGGCCAGCACCGCCGGTGTCGGACAGCTCGTCGAACTCAGGGAGCAATGCCGCGCGGGCAAGGAGCGGCTCTCGACCGACATGGCCACCGACATCACCGCTGTGCTGGGCGGGCGCAGTTGCAGCCTGACGTTGACCCAGGACGACCTCGAAGAGCTGATCCAGGACCGGCTGACCGGTTTCATCTACGCCTTCGACGACATGCTGGTGCGCTACCGCAAGAGCTGGTCGGACCTTGCCGCCGTGGTCACGGTCGGTGGGGGCGCGCGCATTCCGCTTGTCACCGAACGGCTTTCGATGCACGGTCGCGCGCCGATCCTGACTCCGTCGCAACCGGCCCTGGCCGCGGCCAGTGGGGCGCTGATCCTGGCTTCGCGTGGCGACGAGCTGGATCTGCGCACGCGGACGTCGATAGGGCTGCTCGCTTCGGCCGACGCGAGCGGTGATGTCGTCGACCTGGGCGCCGGCGATGTGCTGGTGATCGACGACGAGGCGCTGACCGATCGCGAATTGGCTTGGTCGCAGACCGAATACCCCGGCGACCTGCGGATGCGGTTCGGTGGGGAGACCTACGACGAGGACGGTCCGGCCGGATGGTCGATGCGGCTCAACGTCATCCAACCGCCGCGGGAACGCCAGCCCTGGCTGCGCCTTCGGTTCTCCCAGTTGATCATCGGCATGTCGGCCGTGGTCGCGATGACGGCGATCGGCGGGGTGGCCTACACGTTGACCGGGATTGAAAACCGTCCGGCCCCGCCACCGCCCTCCGTCGCGCCGCTGCCGGCGCCGCCGGCCAACTCCGTGGCGCCGCGTCCGGTGGCCCCGCCTCCGCCCACCGCGGTACCGCCGCCGCCCCCGCCCCCCAGCGCGCAACCCGTCCCCAGCCCGGCGCCGCCACCGCCACCGCCACCCCCGCCGTCGCCGCCACCACCGCCGCCCCCGGTGGTGGTCACCACCGCACCGCCGGCGCCCGTCTACACCCCAAGGCACACGGCGCCGCCGACAACCGCGCCGCCGCAACCGACGATCACCACAACGGTTCCGCCGCCACCGATGGAAACCACCACGCCACCACCACCACCGCCGCCGCCGACCACCACCAGCACGACGGTGCCGATGACGACGGAGTGGATCCGCGTTCCGCTGCTGCCGATACCGATTCCGGTGCCGGTTCCCCAGCAGCAGGCCCCTGCGACCCCGCAATACCCGCAATATCAGCCGTATCCGGGGAATCAGTATCCGCAGTATCCGCAGTATCCGGGCAACTCGCAGAATCCGTTCCTCGGGCCGGGTTATTAGCGTCGTTCCTGCGTACGCACACCGCCTGCGCGCCTAGCCGCACGCGCGTAACGTTTATGTCACCAAGTTCCGGCGGGTTCATCCCGTCATGCCCTCGCGAAGGGCGTTGAAAAGACCTTGGAGGCGTTACGTGGACATCGTGCTTGGGGTGTCGATGGCTCCCAGGACAGTCCGCCTGGTAGCGATCGAAGGCCAAAATGCTGACGGCGTGACCGTCGAACAAGAAGAGTTCGCGGTCGGGGCCGCAGGGAATTCGGGCGCCGGCGCGGTCGATCAGGTGATCGACGCGATCATCGGCAGCCGCGAAGGCGTGTTAGAGGGCGGCCACCGGTTGACCTCGACAGGGGTCACCTGGAGTGACCCCGCCGGTGTCGGCGCGCTACGGGAGGCTATCGCCACCCACGAGCTGGGCGGCGTGATGTTGGTCGCACCGTTGCTCGCCGCGGCCGCGCTGGCACAGACCGTCGGCTACGCGCTGGGCTACGAGCGCCTCGCGATGCTGTTCGTCGAGCCGGTGAACGCGACGCTGGCCGTGGTCGACGTCGCGGACGGCTCCATCGTCGACCTGCACCGGCGCCAGACCGGCGACGGCCGCGCGGGAGGCCTGGCCGCGGAACTGGCGACGATGGTCTCCGGTCTGGACGCGCGCGGGTCCCGGGCCGACGGTGTGTTCCTGATCGGCTGCGGAACCGACATCGTGGCGCTGAAGCCCACGCTCGAGGCGGCAACCACACTTCCGGTCACCGGTCCCGAGGAGCCGGACATGGCTCTGGCCCGCGGAGCGGCGCTGGCGTCGGCGAACGCCCCGCTGTTCGCGTCGTCGACGGCGGCCCTGGCCTACGCGCTGGACCCGGGCACCGGCGAGCTGAGCCCGCCCGCGATCAGCCCGACCTACCTGGACGTGTGGGACAACGCCGACTTCGGCACCGGCGCCCGGGCCTATAGCGCCGTTCCGGACGAGGACGAGAACCCCCCGCGCCGGCCCTGGTTCATGCTGCTGGCCGGTAGCGCCCTGGCCGCCATCGTCGCCGCGATCGCCGGGGTGGTGCTGGTGACGTTGGCGTCGGATCGCCCAGGGTCGGACGTCCGGCACCATTCGGGCGTCAGCGTCGCCACGCCGAGAGTCCAGCTGCCCGCGCCGCCGCCGAGCAACCCGCCGCAGGCCGAGCTGCCGGCTCCGAGCCCCGCGCCGCCACCCGCACCCAGCCCGTCCGAGGTGGCCGCCCCGGCCCCCGCCCCGTCGCCGGTGCAGCAGCCCGCTCCGCAGACCCCGGTCACTCCGCCGCCCGCGGCCCCGGTGTATCGCGCCCCGACCCGGCAGGCGCCGCAATACGTGCCGCCGCCGGTCCGACAGGCGCCCCCACCGGTCCAAGAGGCGGCGCCCCCGCCGGCCGCGGCACCCGCGCCGCCGCCGGCCGCACCTGCGCCCGCGCCCCCGCCGGCCGCACCGCAGCTGCCGCAGCAACCACCGGTGACGATGTACCTGCACTTCCCGTTCGTCACGGTGCCGATCCCGATCAACCCGCCACCACCGCCCGGCCCGTAAGCACGTGGCAAACGCTGCCGACTGAGCGCACACTGGCGGTTACGGCACGAGCGCCAAGGAGGTCGCGTGGGCGAGCACAGTGGATTCGGGTTCGACCCCGACGAGTTCGATCGAATGATCCGGGAGGGCAGCGAAGGGCTGCGCGACGTGTTCGAGCGGGTCAGCAAGTTCGTGGCCGCTCCCGGTGGCCGGGCGGGCTGGTCCGCCGTTTTCGAAGACCTGTCGCGACGCCCGCGCAGTGCTCCGGAAACCGCCGGCGAAGCCGGTGAGGGTGTATGGGCCATCTATACGGTGGACGCCAGCGGTAGCGCGCGCGTCGAACAGGTCTATGCGACCGAACTCGACGCACTGCGGGCGAACAAGGCGAACGTCGATCCCAAACGCAAGGTGCGTTTCCTGCCCTATGGCATTGCCGTCAGCGTCCTCGACGACGACGCCGAAGAGCCCGCGTAGCAAACGTTTTCGGCTCAGCCCTGCTGCACCACGTTCGAGCCGCCGGAGTTGCTGATCTTCGGCGCGCCGGAGTGGTAGGTGACCTTGTTGTCGAAGCCGGAGGCCTCGATGGTGTCGACGGCCTCGACGGTGATCGAATTGTGCACGCCGGACACCGACAGGCTGGTGCAATACCCGGTGATCGTCACGGTGTTGGAAACCCCACTGACGCTGACGATGTTCTCGTCGCACGCGATGGTCCGGTTCTCGTTGATGCCGGCCACGCTGAGCTCCGTGCCCGGCGGTGCGGCGGGTGAGGTCGACGGCGAGGGTGACCTCCTGCGCGAGGTGGACGGGCCGGGGTTCGTCGAAATGCTCGGTGGGCTGAACGTTTTGGAGATGGTCGGCGGCGAGGCGATGATCGACTTCACGCCGGAAAGTTGGTGTGCGGCAAAGGCCGCGATGCCACCCGCGAGGGCCAATATGCCGATCACGACGAGCGTGCCGAGGATCCACCAGACGCGGTTACCCGACGGGCGTTGCTGGGGTGGCCCGGGGGTGGGGCCGCCGTAGGTCCACGGAGCGGGGAGCGGGGCCGGGGCGCCAACCGGGCCGGGCGGATAATTTTGGCCGGCGGGCTGCGAGCTGCCCTGTTCTGACGCCCGTGCCGTCTCGGCGAGTGGGCGCTCGAGTTCCCGGATCCGGTCTTCCGGGTCTTCGTTTGCTGCCATGCACTGAATATGCCATTCGCTTCTGCGTTTCCGGCCCGTTCGGTAGTTTTTAGGGTCGTGCCCGACTTGCCGAATCGCCAGGTCCTCCTTCGCCGCCGCCCGTCGGGGCTTGTCGAGCCGGATGACACGGAAATGGTCACCACGCCCGCGCCCGAACCCGCCGACGGTGAGGCGCTGTTGCGGACCACGTACGTCGGCATCGACGCCGCCGCCCGCACCTGGCTGGACGACCAGCCCAGCTATCTCCCGCCGGTGCAGCTGGGGGAGGTTATCCGGGCGGCCGGGATCGGCGAGGTGGTCGCGTCGCGGTGCGGCGCCTATGCCGTCGGCGACGTCGTCACCACGCTGACCGGATTCCAGGAATACGCGCTCATCCGCGACGACCTGTTCAGCACGCCGATCCCTGGCGAGGACGACCAGCTGGCCATCATGTCCGTCTACGGGCCGACCGGCGCCACCGCCTATTTCGGGATGACCGACATCGGCCGGCCGCAGCCCGGGGAGACGGTGGTGGTGTCGGCGGCAGCGGGTGCCACCGGCTCGGTCGCCGGGCAGATCGCCAAGATCGCCGGCGCCCGGGTGGTGGGCATCGCGGGCGGTCCGGAGAAATGCCGGGCGGTGGTGGAGGACTTCGGGTTCGACGCCTGCATCGACTACAAGAACGAGGACATCGCGGCGGCGCTGAAAAAGCATTGCCCGCAACGGGTCGACGTCTATTTCGACAACGTCGGCGGCCCCATCCTCAACGCCGTGCTGGGCCGCCTGGCCGCCCGCGCGCGCGTCGTCCTGTGCGGCGTCATCTCGAGCTACCTCACCGGGGAGCACCCCGGGCCGGCCAACTACGTGAACCTGCTGTCCAAGACCGCACTGATGCAGGGGTTCAACGCGCTCGATCAGTGGGGGCGCTTCGACGAAGCCTTCGCCGCGCTACGCCAGTGGGAGGCCGAAGGCCGACTTCACCACCGGCAGACCATCTTTGAGGGCATCGAGTCCTGTGTCGATGCCCTCAACGGCCTATTCACCGGCGTCAACGTCGGCAAGACCCTGGTCAGGCTCAGCGAGCCCAGCCCCCGCTAGGCCTCGCCGAGAACCCGGTGCAGCGCCTTGCGCGCATCGGTCAGCGCCTCGAGCACCTTGATCCGGGTCTCGGCGAGCTGCTGCTTCTGCTCGTCGGTGCCCGTCCATGCGATGGTGCGGGCCAACCCGGCGATCTCGAAGAACTCCTTGCGGATCTTGAGAACGTCGCCGAACTTGGCCGCCCGGCCCAGGAAGGCGTGCGCGGTCTCGCTGCTGATTCCGCGCCAGGCCAACAGGTTTCGGCCGAGCTCGGTCAGCGTCGCCACCCCGCCGTCGACGGTGACCACGCCGCGGCCGGCGAGAATGCCGATCGCCAGCTCGGCCACGTCCTGCGGAGGGGTGAACGCGCCGCCGGTCGCGTCGGACACCCGCTGCACCACCTGCGCGGCGTCGGCCGGCCCGTCCAGCAGCAATGCCGCGGTAACGAACGCCGCGCGCTTGAGGCCGTGACGACCCTTCTTGCCGAAGGGTGCGAAGCCGGGACCGCCCGCCCCCGGGCCGCCGAAGCCCGGACCACCAAAGCCCGGACCACCAAAGCCCGGACCACCAAAGCCCGGACCGCCGAAGCCAGGACCACCAAAGCCGGGACCGCCGAAGCCGGGACCGCCGAAGCCAGGACCACCAAAGCCGGGTCCACCGAAGAATCCATGAGACATGGTTGTTTTTCCTTTCTCAAACCATCAATCTCCTTGATACCAGCGAAGCGCGGGATGTCAACGTGGTTGATGGTTGGTGCGGGAAATCCCAGGAAGTTGGCGCCGCGGCTGCTATCGTCGCTTACTTATGCCAGGGGGATGGCTGCGACGGACCGGCGCGCGGGTGGCGACCGGGTATGCCGCGCGCGGATCGCGGCGGCAGGATGCGGGCCACCCCACCGCGTGGTTTCATAACACCGTTTGCGAGAGTTGCCTGGGGAGATCGCGCCGAGCTTGACCAGCCGGCTTTGAACGATTGGTGGTTTAGATGGATCGTCGCAGCATGATGCTGATGTCGGGCCTCGGCATGATCGGGGCTGCGATGCGCTTGCCGGGTGCTTGGGCCACCCCGTCGGCGCCCGAAGCGCCGCCGTCGGCCGGGGGCGGGCCCTTCATCTTCGCCGACGAGTTCGACGGCCCGGCGGGTTCGGCTCCCGATCCTGGGAAATGGACCGTCCAGACCTGGCAGGACGACGTGTTCCCGCCGGTCGCCGGGATATACCGCGACGACCGCCGAAACGTGTTCCAGGACGGCAATTCCAACCTCGTCTTGCGCGCCACCCGAGAAGGGGACACCTACTACGGCGCCAAACTGCGGGGCAACTTCCGCAGCATGATCAACCAGACTTGGGAAGCGCGGATCAAGCTGGACTGCTTGGAGCCGGGCCTCTGGTCGGCGTTCTGGGGTGTCAACGAGGATCCGCTGCCGGATGGCGAGGTTGACCTTTTCGAGTGGTACGGCAACGGCTCGTGGCCTCCGGGAACGACGGTGCACGCCGCGTCGAACGGCAAAACCTGGGAGGGCAAGTCCATCCCCGGCATGGTCGACGGCAACTGGCACACCTGGCGAATGCATTGGGGCGAGGAAGGATTTCAATTCGCCCGCGACGGGGCGCAGTACTTCAGCGTTCCGAACAAACCCATCCACGTCCACGGGGGTGCCCCCGACGACTTCCGCTGGCCGTTCAACAATCCCGGCTACTGGATGACACCCATGTTCACCCTGGCGGTCGGTGGGGTCGGCGCCGGAGATCCCGCCGCTGCCGGCCTGCCGGCGGACATGCTCGTCGACTGGATCCACATCTGGTGACTATCGCTGCGCTTTGAGCACCTGGACCAGGTTGAACTGCCAGCGCTCCACCAAACGGAAACCCAGGTCGTGCGGCACCGCGAAGGCAGTGCTCGCCCAATAGACAGGGCCGGGCGGCAGCGCCGGACCCTGCTCGTGCGACGGCTGCGACGGGTCGGCCTGGGTGATGATCCAGACGACGCCGCACTGGCTCAACGGCCGGGCCACCACCTCGGGGATGAGATTAGTGTCGAACACGTCGTTGCGGTCGGTCGCCTTCTGCCACAGCGTGAGATCGATCAGCTTGCGGTAGGCAGCCGGGCGGGCCGCCAGCAGCGGGCGCATCGGCGCCGGCATGAACGTCACCGTGTCGTTGACCAGTAGGCAATCGCCCGGCGCGGCCTTCGCGGTGATCAGGTCGGCGACCTGACTGTAGTCCATGCCGTACTTGGCATATGGGTTACGTTGTACCCGAACATAATTGGGCGCGGCGGCCACGGCGAACAGGCCGACGACCGCCGTCGTCACCCATGGTTTGGCGGCCACCGCGCCGCAGCAGACACCCAGGATCAGCGCCAGTGCCGGGGCGGTGAAACACAGGTAGCGCGGCGTGTAGATCGGATGAACCAGCGCCGAATACGTCACGATCGCCGCCGTCGGCGCCACGAGCCACCCCGCCGCGAGCACCAGCAGCTGGCGCTGCGACTCCGCCAGGCGCGCTGACCCGCTGAGCCACAACACGATTGCCGCGCCGATCAGCAACGCCGACAGCACGGCGAACGGCGGGCACCGTTCGAAATACTGCTGCATCAGTACGTCTTCGATGGTGCGGTGGCCGATGGGTGCGACCCAGCTGATCTGGTGCGCCTGCCCGGCGACCGTCATCAGGAACGGCACCAGCGCGCCCACGGCCACGGCCGATGCAATCACGAAGCCCGGCAACGCCGTTCGGCTCCGGTGGAAGACGCCGACGAACACGGCGTACGCCGCCAGCAGCAGCGCGAGGTAGGCGTCCAGCACGATCGAGCAGGCCAACGCGACGGCATAGGACAGCCATAGCCAACCGGTGTCCCGGCGCGCGGCATAGACCAGCAGGACGGTCAGCCACACGGCGGCCATCATCGACATTGCGTAGGGGCGGGCCTCGATGCCCGCCCACGTGGTCCGCGGCAGGATCGCGCAGAACGCTCCGGAGGCCACCGCGACGGTGCGGGACGAGAACTGCTTGCCCAGCACGACGACGCCCGCGGCGGCGCCGCCCACCGCCAAGGTGCTGGGCGCGCGCGACCAGAACTCGGTGGGCGGGAAAACCTGGAACCAGCCGCGCATGAGCAGGTAGTACAAGCCGTGGACGGCGTCGACGTTGCCCAGCATGTGCCACATCTGGGCCAGCGACCGGCTGTAGGCGGCCGAGATGGTCGCGGCCTCGTCGTACCAGAAGGAGGGCCGGGCGGCGCCGGCCATGCTCACCGCGGCGGCCACGATCGCGACGATCAGCGGGTCCAGCGCGGCCGGTACCGCCGGTCGGCGACCGCCCAGCACGCCGCGCCGACGCCGCGCCGCCTCGGTGGTTCCGACGCTCACCGAACCGCCCGGGACGTCGCGGTTTGGCTGAACACACCGCTATGTTGCCAGAAGCAAACCGGGCCGATCCGGGGGCTCAACCGGCCACCCATTCGAACGTATGATCGATCAATGGGTCCGCTCGCGTCGATCGGGTACAACGGCCAGCCGGTCCGCAGCCCGTTTCGGGTGGTGCGTCCCGCGGTCGCGGTGCTGGTCGACCTGACCGTGCTCTTCCCGCGCGAGCCGCACCGCTCGGGGCGGTATCAGCCCAACGGCCTGCAGCTGCACAAGGTCGTCGAGGGGTGGCTGAGCTGCTGGGCCCTGTGCGAGCAGGGCGACTGGTGGGGGCTGGTGACCTATCCCGTCGCGTACGGGTCCAAGCGCAAAACCGTCACGCACTGGGTGCCCGCGTGGACCCTGCGCCGCAAAGGCTGACCGGAGCGATCGACCCGCTGCGTGGAGTGCCCCGCCAATGCGATGATTGCTGCCCGTGGACGCAAGTTGGGCCTCGGTGCTGAGCAAACTCATCGCGTTGGCGGCGGTCATCGCGCTGTCACCGATCACGGTCATCCCCGCCGTGCTGGTGCTGCACGCGCCCCGGCCGCGCCCGGCCAGCCTCTCCTTTCTGGGCGGCTGGCTGCTGGGCCTCGTCGCCCTCACCGCCGTCTTCGTCAGCGGCTCGGAGTTGCTCAGTGGCTTCCACGCGACCCCACCGAAATGGGCGGGCTGGGTGCGGCTCGCGTTCGGCGTGGCGCTCCTCGCGCTGGCGGCCTACCACTGGTTCACCCGGCATCGGCAGCGCAGCATGCCGCGCTGGATGCGCTCGTTCTCCACCCTCTCGCCGGTGCGCGCCGGGGTGATGGGGGCCGTGCTGGTGCCAGTGCGGCCCGAGGTGCTGATCCTGTGCGCCGCCGCCGGCCTGGCCGTCGGCAACAGCACCCTTGGCGCCGGCAGTCAGGTGATCGCGGCCGCGATCTTCGTCGTGCTCGCCGCGTCGACGGTCGCGATCCCGATCTTGGCCTACGTCGGCGCCGGGGACCGCCTCGACGACGCCCTGGAACGTCTCAAGGCCTGGATGGAGGCGAACCACGACGCGATGATGGCCGTCATCCTGTTCCTGATCGGGTTGATAGTGCTCTACAACGGAATTCGCACGCTGGCCTGACCCGGTTCGGCGCGTATCGGCATCGCAACGCCCGCGGCAATGGAAGGATGCCGCCCATGGCAGGAAGCTGGGGGACGGTGCTGACCGGGCTCGTTCCGCTTGGACTGGTCATCTCCCTCTCACCGCTCACCGTTATCCCGGCGGTGCTGGTGCTACAGGCGCCGCGCCCGCGGCCGAGCAGCCTCGCGTTTCTGGGCGGCTGGCTGCTGAGCCTGGCCGCGCTGACGGCGATCGCCGTCGCGGCCTCCGGCCTGCTGGGCGGCCTGGACAAGGCGCCCCCGCGGTGGTCGTCGTGGCTGCGGGTGGTGCTGGGATCGGCGCTGATCGTGTACGGCATCTACCGCTGGCTCAACCGGCACGGCGAGGCCGAATCCCCGGCTTGGATGCGCTCGTTCGCCAGCATCACCCCCGCGCGGGCGGGGGTCACCGGGGCCGCGCTGGCCGTGGTGCGGCCGGACGTGGCACTCATCTGCGTCCCCGCGGGACTGGGCATCGGCACCAGCGGACTCGGCCTCGCCGGCGACTGGGTGGCGGCCGCATTCTTCGTGGCCATCGCCGCCTCCAGCGTCGCGATCCCGATATTGGCCTACGTGGCGGCCGGTAGCCGCCTCGACGACACCCTGGCCAGACTCAAGGACTGGATGGACCGCAACAACGGCGCCCTGCTCGCGGCGGTCTTCGTGGTGATCGGTGCGATGGTGCTCTACCACGGGATTCACGCTCTATAGCCGCCGTCGGCGAGGCCCGCGTCCTCTTCGAGCCTGTTCACCGCACCAAAGACCAACTCGCGGAACAACTCCCGGCCGTAGCCCGCCAGCATGCCCCAATAGCCCCGATCTGCCCATTGCGCGGCGTGCCGCTCTTCGTGGTGCAACACCCGGTCCAGGTCGAGCCGGCTCGCACGGGGCGTGCCGCTGCCGTCGAGAAACCAGGCATGCCCGGACGAGACGATCTGGTGAAGCTGCTCGCCGGGGTCGGCGGCCCGGCCCGTGTTAACCATGAAGAGGTCACCCCAGGTGGTGCCGCCGCGCTGGCTGAACAGCCGTTGGACCCAGTTGCCGCCCAGGCCCATGAGCATGCCGTTGGGGGTGGTGACCAGCCGCCCCCCGTTGCGGTGCACGAAGGCGACGCCACGGGCGTAGCTCCAGCGGTTTGCGTTCTGGCGGGCCATGATTCGCGTGACCTCGGCGGCGCCGTACGGGGTGACCGGAAAGTCGGTGGCCCGTCTGCCCGGCTTGCCGTAGCCGGTGCCCGCGTTGAAGACGTAGGTCATCAGCGCGGCGGCCCGGGCCCGCGTGCCGTCGGCGTAGGGCGGGATCAGGAAGAACGATTTGCCGTGCGGGTCCTTGAGCTCGGCCATGTCGGCGAGGACCCCGAAGCGTGCGGCGGTGACGTCGTGCCGGCGCGTGATCTCGGCGACGACGCGCGCGGGCACGCCGCGGCGTTCGGCGTTCTCCCGCCACCTCATGCAATAGCCCTGTGCGTCCATGTCTTCGGACCAATTTAGGGTGTAGCGAATGAGCAGGGGGCCCTGGCAACGCGCGCGCGGCATCAAACAGATCACCCGGGGACTGGGCACGCTGGATCGAGAACTGTTCGATGCCATCGCCGAGACGGACACCCCACTACTGGACACGGTGATGCCGCCGCTGACCCGGGCGGCCGACCATTCCAAGCTGTGGGTGGGCATCTGCGCGGCGCTGCTGGCCACGGGCCGGCAGAGCGCGCAGCGCGGCGCGACGCGCGGGCTGGTGACGCTGGCCGTCACCAGCCTGGTCACCAATCAGGTCGCCAAGCGGATCCGCCGGCGGCCGCGCCCCGGCTACGACCTGGTGCCGTTGGTCCGCCAGGTCCGCCGCCGCCCGACGTCGAACTCGCTGCCGTCGGGACACTCCGCCAGCGCGGCCGCGTTCGCCGTCGGGGTGGGGCTGGAGAACCCGTCCCTGGGTTTCGGGCTGGCGCTACTGGCCGGGCTGGTGGGTCTGTCGCGGGTGGCGACAGGCGCGCACTACCCCGGCGACGTCATCGCGGGATTCGGCATCGGCTCGGGGCTGGCGGTGCTGGGCGGCCGGCTCGTCCCGCCGATCGTCGAAACCGCCCTTCCGCGAGCGGAACAGCTCCGCGTCGCGGCGCCGCAGCGTCCCGACGGCGCCGGCGTGGTGCTGGTCATCAACCCGGAGTCGGGCAGCGGCACCGGCGCCCGGGTCGTCGATGAGGTGCGCGCCGAGCTGCCGAGGGTGGACATCCGCGAACTGGGCCCCGACGACGACCCGGTGCAGGTGCTGCGCGGCGCGGCCGAACGCGCCGAGGTGCTGGCCGTGGGCGGCGGTGACGGCACGGTCGCGGCCGCCGCGGGGGTGGCCATCGACGCCGGGCTGCCCCTGGCGGTCTTTCCCGCCGGGACGTTCAACCATTTCGCCAAGGACATCGGGTGTGACACCGTGGCCAAAACGGTCGACGCGATCCGGCGCGGCCACGTCGCATGCGTGGACCTGGTGTGCCTCAACGATTCTCAGATGGTCCTCAACACCGCCAGCATCGGCGCCTACCCGGCGTTCGTGCGGCGGCGCGAAAAGCTGGAGAAACGCATCGGCAAGCCGCTGGCCGGCCTGTACGCCATGCTGCGCACGCTGCGCAAGGAGCAGCCCGTGCGCATCCGTTACGACAACAAGACGCTGCTGACATCGCTGTTCTTCCTGGGCAATTCGGTGTACCTGCCGTCCGGTTTCGCGCCCGCGCGGCGGTTCCGGATGGACGATGGCCTGATCGATGTGCGCATCCTCGAGGCCGGCCGCCCCTGGGCGAGGACCAGGATCCTGGTTGCGCTCGCTTTAGGGCGCCTGGAGCGCAGCCCGCTCTATCACGAGCTGCAGGTGCCCGAATTCAGTTTCAGCGCCGTCGACGGACCCACGGTGGTCGCCTGCGACGGCGAGGTCGGCGGCAAACACGACAAGGCCAGCTTCAGCGCGAAATACCGGATACTGCCGGTGTTTCGGCCGCTTCCCGGTGACTAAGTGGCTCCCTCGGTGAGGTCGCGTACCCGCGCGTAGCGCGCCGGCACCTCGGGTGCGGGGTCGGCGGTGTATTCGTCTGTCGGCGGCGGATTCCACGCGGGCGGTCGGGGCGATCCACTCAACGCCCACGCCGCCTGCCGCGCCGCGCCCAGCGCGACGTACTGCGCCGGCGTGGGCGCCAGCACCGGCACGCCGAATACCGTGGGCGCGATCGCTCGCAGCGCCCGGGATTGCGCGCCGCCGCCGACCAGCAGGATGCGCCGCGCGACGACGCCGTGCGCGGCCAGGTGCGCGACACCGTCGGCGAGCGAGCACAGCAGTCCCTCCACGGCGGCGCGGGCCAGGTTGGCCGGGGTCGCATTGGCGACGTGCAGGCCGTGCAGCGCACCGGTTGCGTTGGGCCGGTTGGGAGTTCGTTCACCCTCCAGGTAGGGAACCAGCACCAGCCCCGCGCTGCCCGCCGGCGCCGACAGCGCGAGCCGGGACAGCTCGTCCTGGTCGACTTGCAGCATCGCGGCGGCCGCCTCCAGCACCCGCGCACCGTTGAGCGTGCACACCAGCGGGAGATAGCGGCCGGTGCCATCGGCGAATCCGGCGACGAATCCCGCGTCGTCGCGGACCGGATCCGCGGTGACGGCGGCGACCACCCCTGAGGTGCCGATCGAGACGATCACGTCGCCTTCTTCGGCGCCCAGGCCCAGCGCCGCGGCGGCGTTGTCCCCGAGCCCAGCACCGAAAGCTGTTGTACCACTCTCGGTTCGGTCGGACGGGCCCAGCACGGTCGGCAGTCGAGGACGACGGCCGCGCAGCGCCAGCTCCAGCAGATCGACACGGTAGGCGCCCGTCGCGGCGTCGTAGTAGCCGGTGCCGCTGGCGTCGCTGCGGTCGGTGGTCAGCGCCGTGACGTCCGACTCGCCGCGCAGCCGCCACGTCAGCCAATCGTGCGGCAGGCCGACCGCCGCGGTGCGGTCGGCGTGCCGTGGCTCGTGGTCGGCCAGCCACCGCAACTTCGCCACCGTGATCGCCGCCAGCGGCACCACGCCGACGCCCCGGGCCCAGGCCCGCGCGCCACCCAGCTCGTCGACGAGTTCGCGCGCCGCGTCGGCCGATCGCACGTCGTTCCACAGCAACGCGGGGCGCACCACCTGTCCGGCCGCGTCCAGGCACACCATGCCGTGCTGCTGTGCGCCGACGGCGATCGCGTCGACACCGTCCAGCCCACCCGCCTTCGAGATCGCTTCTCGGGCGGCGGTTTCCCATGCCGCCGGGTCGATTTCGGTGCCTGCCGGGTGACCGGCATGGCCCCGGCGGACCACCCGGCCGGTGGCGGCATCGCACACCAGCACCTTGCAGGACTGCGTCGACGAGTCGATGCCGGCGACCAGGGTCATCGTCCGTCGGCCCCGAGCAACGCCCGCAGCGTGGCGCGCGCGCCGTGCCGGTGCAGCGAGTCCAGCGCGCACAGGTAGGCCTCGCGGAAACGCTCGTGGTCGACGAGGTCGCCGAATACCGAACGGTTGGCCAGGAATGCGACCGGGTCGTCGCGTTGCGAGCGGGCGATCGGGACCAGGGTGTCGGCGAGCCGGTCCACCACCTGGATCGGTTGGCCCTCCTCGTCGGCGCCCTCGGCGTAGCGTGCCCAGCTCGCGACGATCGCCGCGGAGAGCCGCACCGGGCCGCCGGAGCGCAGGTTGTCGCGCACCACGGGCAGCAACCACTTCGGGATGCGGTCCGAGGATTCGGCGCACAACCTGGCCACGGTGTCGCGGATGTAGGAGTTGGCGAAGCGGGGCAGCAGTCCGCCCTTGAATTCGTCCAGTCCCGGGACGCGCTCCAGCGTTGGCGTGGCCTCCGAATCCATATAGCGGGCAAGGAAATCGGCAATCATCGGATCGCGGGCGGCGTCGTGCACCAGCCGGTACCCGCAGAGGTATGCGAAATAGCACAGGCCCTGATGCCCGGCGTTGAGCAACCGCAACTTCATCGCTTCGTATGGCGCCACGTCGTCGACGAGTTGCACCCCGGCTTGCTCCAGCGGTGGTCGCCCGTCGGCGAAGTCGTCCTCGAGCACCCACATGGCGAAGGGTTCCGCGATGACGGGCCAGGCGTCGTCCACCCCGAATTCGGCATCCAGCCGAGTAAGCACGTCGGGCGTGGTGACCGGTGTGATCCGGTCGACCATCGAATTGGGAAAGGTGGTCTTCTCGCGCATCCATTGCGCGAGTTCGGGATTGAGGCGCTCGGCGTACGACGTGAAGACGCGTCGTGCCACGTCTCCGTTCCCGGCGATGTTGTCGCAGGAGACGATCGTGGGGGAGGGCAGGGCGCGCTCGCGCCGCCGGTCGCACGCCTGGGCCACCAACCCGAACACCGGGCTCAGCGGTGGCTGATAACCGCCCTCGGTGATGGTGAGCGAGATGATCCGGGTGGCCGGATCGGCCAGCAGCTCGATCACCGATTCGGGATCCTCAGGCGCATAACGGTAGTCGACGATGGAGCCGATCACTCGCGGTTGCCGGGTGCCGTCGGGGTGTTCGAGGATCAGCGTGTACAGGTGGTCCTGCCCGCGCAGCGCGTCGCGCATGCGCTCATCGTCGGGCAGCACACCGATCCCGCAGATACCGAAGTCGCGGGCGAGCCCGTCGCTGAGCAGCCGGTCGATGTACATGGCCTGATGCGATCGGTGGAAGCCACCGACGCCGAAATGCGCTATGCCGATGCCGATTTGGCTGCGGTCATACGTCGGGACCGGGATCTTGAGGCCGGCCAGGGTCCGTGCGTTCAGCTTCACTCGAGTGTCACCTTAGCGCGGACCGTGCAGCGCGGGGGTGAATCCGCCGTCAGGCGTTGGGGCACAGATCGCGCAGGGCGAAGATCACCACATCGGCGGCTTGCCGGCCGTTGATCCCGCCGGTGCCCTGGTCGGCGTCCGAGCGTTGCAGCGCCAAACCCTCGAGCTGTTGCGGTGAAGCGCCCCACGAAAGCTGCTGACACAGATCCGCGCCCATCTGCAACAGCTCCGGGTCGCCGCCGTTGACGGCGTGGATCCCGGCGTTGTGCAGGTCGTTGATGAAGGCGGCCTGGTCGGCCCGCGCCGGGCCGGCGCAGAGGACCCCGGCGAGCAGAAGTGGGCCGCTCGCCAGCGCCGCGCCTATGAACCGGCCATATAGCCTGCGTGCCGCCATCCAACCTTCTCCTTATGTCTATGCCCGATGCGGATGATGCACTTTTACACAAAAGTGCGGCGACCCGCTGCGCAAACAATTCCGGAGAGTGAATAGTCGGCGAAGAACGGTCGGCGGACGGGCCGTCACCTGCGTACCGGCGCGCGGCCAACCCGGACCGCGCTGTCAGAGCCGCGAACTACGAAGGGTCAGATTGTCGCTAGGCGCCCGGGCAGAGATCACGCTCGGCATAGCCGACGATGTCGTTCGCCTGCTGGGGAGAGAGCCCACCGGCACCCTGCCTGTCGTCGGAGCGTTGCAGCGCCAAACCCTCGAGCTGGGATTCGGGAGCGCCCCACGACAGTTGCTGGCAGACGTTCAGTCCGGCCTGAAGCAGCGCCGCATCGCCACCGGTGACGGCGTGGACCCCGTCCCTGTGCATGTCGTTGAGGAAACCGGCCGCGTCGGCCTGCGCCGGGCCGGCCCAGACAAGGCTGGCGAGAAGCGGGCCGCCGAGCAGAGCAGAACCGATGAATCCGGCGGCGAGACGACGTGGTGACATAGCCCCTTCTCCCCTTGACGTCAACAGTTCTAATCTCGATGTTAACTTCCGCGTAACCTTGAGAACAGTAGCTGTTCACCAACAGATTCCTGTGAACGACCTGCGGAAAAATAAAGTCCGTGAGAGCGAAAGTCGGTTCCGGTGACGGTGGGCGCGCTACCCGTAGTGGCATCGTGGGCGCCGGCGTCACGATCGACGACGGCATGGTCCCCACGCTGTAATCGGCCTTCGCCCGCGTGGCCTCGCGCACAAATCGCTCAGTAAGCCCTCGGGCGCAAGCGCATTCGTGCAGGTCGATCGGTATCCGCCGGCCGCATTCTGATTCGTGACACCGTTGTGACGTCACCATTTGGAAACGGCGCGGTGCGGCGTGGCGCGTGTCGCGCGTCGCCTGCTGAACAATTGGCGCGGTCGTGAAAGCGGCTCGGTACGGCTAGGCGGGCCTGCTGCACCAATGGGAAATAGCTGAGCGTGAATAAAGGAGAGTTGGCGCTGATGGCGATCGTCGATCGGTTCAACATCAAAGTAGTTGCCGGCGCCGGGTTGTGCGGAGCTGCTATCGCGTTGAGCCCCGACGCGGCGGCCGCCCCGCTGATTACCGGCGGCCACGCGTGCATCGAGGGGCAGTCGGGCGAGGTGGCGCCCGCCGCGGGCGGACCGGGTGCTGCCGCAGGCACGGTTGCCGCGGGCGCGCCGGCCGCCGGGGGCATGTGCGCGGCGCCCATGACTGATATGTCCGGTGTGCCGATGGCTGTGCCGGGGCCGCTGCCGATCGGTGCGCCGCTGCCGATCGTGCCGCCGTTGCCCCTCGCGCCACCGGTGCCGATAGTGCCTCCGGTGCCGGTGGTTCCCGCGGGTGCGCCGCTGATCGCGCTCGGCGGGCCGGCGGCTGCCGGTGCGCCCTTGGAGGCGGCCGCTCCGATCATCGACATGTCCGGAGTGAAGGACGCGCCGACCGGTCCGGCGCCCACTGGTGGGCCGGTGGCCGGTCAGCCGGTTCGCCCCGGTCCCTCGGGCGCCAGCTGAGGCCGAATCGGTCTTCGGAGTGAACGGGCCGGGCCCGCTGGTTTATCACCAGCGGGCCCGTTCCGTTGTTAACCGGCGCCCGGTCAACCGCTGGGCATCGGCGCAAACCTGCGGCGCCGGGTCGCTGAGAGATCCACGTCGACAAGACAATTGAAGCTCCGCACCCGGCTTGCGCCTGGGTGCGGAGCTTCGTGGAATGCTGGACTATTCCTGGACGATCACCGGGTCGCCGACGTGGACGTGGTCGTAATACCACTCGGCGTCATCGGGGCTCAGGCTGATGCAGCCGTGGCTGACGTTCTCCAGCCCCAGGGAGGGGACGGCCCACGGGGCCGAATGCACGAACAGCCCGCGGCTGGTGATACGGACGGCGTGATTGACGGTCAGCAGGTAACCGTTGGGGTCGTCGACCGGGATACCGACGCTGCTCGAATCCATGGTCACCGCTTCCTCTTTGGACAGGACGGTGTACGAGCCGACGGGCGTCGGGTATTCCGGCCTACCCATCGACGCGGGCATCACGCCCTGCTCGCCGAAGTGCGGCCGGTGGTGCGGTGCCGGCAGTGAGGTCGGCGGTCCCGCTTCCGCGCCGTCGATGCTCACGGTGAAGGTGTGTTCGGAGATGCTTGCCACACCGATCACGGCAGGACCCGTTTTGATCTCCGCGGACGCGCCGCCCACCGTCAACGCAATTGTGCTGTGCGCCGGCCAGTATCGGTCCGGAACCCACTGGACAACCTTGTTGTCGAGCCATTCGAACTTGCCGGTCATCGCGGGTGTCGATTTGACGTCGACCGCCCGCTCGGCCGCCCGCCGGTCGGCCGGGTTGGTAATGGGCGCAGTGAATTTCACCTGGATGGGGTGCGCCACCCCGACCACCTCGTCGCGGCCCGGCGAAATCGCCGCTATCGCGAATCCATGCGACTGGTTCGCCGCCGCCAGGCTCACGCCGGGCGGCGTCACGACAACACTCGCAGCGGCTCCGATCACCGCAAGAACACACCGAACATCCGTCCGCATGGCTTCAATTCCTTTTAACTGACATAGTTGTAATACGGATGATAAATGTGCGCTGACCTGCGGAAGCGTAAGGGCGCGTTGATATTTGGCCACGCGGCGGTAACGGTTTGATCAAGGGAGGTATAGTCCGCGGTCCCGATGGTGGCGCCGTGACCAGGCGCGCAGCACCCCCGATGAATGCACCAGTGTGACGGGCCGGCTGCAGTGAATCGCGATCGTGTTGTGACCGTGCCGTGACGCGCGCGCCGGCGTCGAACCCCGCTCTGACGCACACGCAATCGCCCAGCAAATGCGATCGCGGGCGGCGGACCAATATGGCGAAACCGCTGGAGTTTGCTGACGCCGGGTCGAATACTGAGTGGATGAGCAGGCCCGCACCGCCCGTGCTGACAGTCCAATCCAACTGGTCACGGCGCAGTTTTGCCGCCGGCAACGACGTCGTCGTGGGCAGTGACCTGCGTGCCGACATGCGCGTAGCCCATCCGCTGATCTCCCGCTCGCACCTGCTGCTGCGTTTCGACCGGGGCAAATGGATGGCGATCGACAACGGATCGCCGACGGGGATATTCGTCAACGGCGGCCGGGTCGGCGTCGTCGACATCCGCGACGGCCAGAGCATCAACGTCGGCAGCCCCGACGGGCCGCGGTTGAGCTTCCTGATCGGACGTGACGACCGGGCGGTCGGCCAGCTACCGCCGACGGTCGAGGGGATGCAGGCCATCGCTCGCCCCGGCGCACAGCGGCCGTCGCGTCCGGAGCACCCACAGCAGGGCGGCTCGCCGCCCCGCATCGCGCGACCGCAACCCACGCCGCTGCATTACACCCACGCCGGCCCGCCGCCGCCACCGCAGCAGGTCGGCGGCCCGCGCCGCGCCGTCGGCTATCCGAGCCCATCGGCGCCGCCCCGCCGTCCCCAACCGTCGCCGCCGCCCGAAATGCCCGCCAGGTCGGCGGCAAAAGGCCAGCTGACCGAGATCGGCGCCGAGGCACTCGAAGCCGCGCAGTTCGACAGCACCAACCTGCGGCGCGCGGTGCAGCAGTCTCGGTCGAAGCTCGCGGCGCCACCCACGGGAGCCGCCGTGATCGGTCGCGCCGAGGACAGCGACGTCGTCATCTCCGACGTCTTGGCCTCGCGCCATCACGCCTACCTGGTTCCCGGCCCGACCGGCATGGAGATCCACGACGCGCACAGCATCAACGGGACTTTCGTCAACGGCACGCGAATCTTGTCGGCGCCGCTGAACGAGGGTGACGTGGTCACGATCGGCAACGTCGACCTGGTGTTCAACGGGGAAATCCTGCTTCGCCGTGCCGAAGCCGCAACCCGCACCGGCGGCCTGGAGGTGCGCGAGGTCGACTTCGAAATCGACAGCAAACGGCTGATCCAGAAGGTCTCGCTGACCGCCAGACCGGGCACGCTGACCGCTCTGATCGGTGGGTCCGGCGCCGGGAAAAGCACGCTGTCCCGCTTGATCGCCGGGGCGACCTGTCCCACCACCGGCTCAATCACCTTCGAGGGACATGACATTCACGCCAGCTTCGCCTCGCTGCGTAGCCGGATCGGGATGGTGCCACAGGACGACGTCGTGCACCGCCAGCTGACGGTGAGCCAGGCGCTGAGCTATGCCGCCGAGCTGCGGCTGCCGCCCGATACCAGCAAACAAGACCGCGCGCAGGTCGTCGCGCAGGTGATCGAGGAACTCGGGTTGACCAAGCACGCCGACACCCGGGTGGACAAGCTGTCCGGTGGGCAGCGCAAGCGTGCGTCGGTGGCGCTCGAGTTGCTCACCGGACCATCGCTGCTGATCCTCGACGAGCCGACTTCGGGCCTGGATCCGGCGCTGGACCTACAGGTCATGACGATGCTGCGGCAGCTGGCCGACGCCGGGCGCGTGGTGCTGGTGGTAACGCACTCGCTGAGCTACCTCGATCTCTGCGACCAGGTGCTGCTGATGGCACCCGGCGGCAAGACGGCCTACTGCGGCCCGCCCGGTGAAATCGAAGCGACCATGGGAACCACCAACTGGGCCAAGATCTTTGGCATGGTGGGTGCGGACCCCGACGAAGCCAACCGCCGGTTCCTGGCCCAGCTCAAACCACCGCCGGCCGGACCCGAGGCGGAGAAACCGGCCGATCTGGGCGCTCCGGCGCGCTCCAGCACGCGACGCCAGTTCGCCACGATCGCGCGCCGCCAGGTTCGGCTGATCGTGGCCGACCGTGCCTACTTCATCTTCCTGGCGCTGCTGCCGTTCGTGATGGGCGCGCTGTCGCTGACCGTGCCCGGCTCGACGGGATTCCATGTCGCCGATCCCGGCGGCGACGGCTCTGACGAACCCGGCTCGGTCTTGATGTTGCTTACCATGGCCGCCGTCTTCATGGGTACCGCGCTGACGATCCGCGACCTCATCGGCGAGCGCCCGATCTTCCGCCGGGAACAGGCGGTCGGCCTGTCCACCAAGGCGTATCTACTCGCGAAGATGGCGGTGTTCTTCGTCTTCGCCGTCGTTCAGTCGGCGATCGCGACGACCATCACGATTCTGGGGAAGGGAGCGCCGACGCGGCCGCCGCTGCTGCTGGGCAGCGCCACGCTCGAGCTGTACGTGGCCACCGCCGCGATGTGCGTCGCCGCGGCGATGGTCGGCCTGGTGCTGTCCTCCCTCGCCCGCTCCAACGAGCAGATCATGCCGTTGCTGGTGGTTTCCCTCATGCTGCAGTTGGTGCTCTGCGGCGGAATGGTCCCCGTCACCAACCGGATCGGTCTCGATCAGATGTCGTGGCTGGTGCCCTCGCGCTGGGGTTATGCGGCGCAGGCCTCGACGGTCGACCTGTGGGCGATCGAGCCCGGGCCGCTGGCCCCGAAGGACAGCCACTTCAAGCACACGGCGGGAACCTGGTTGTTCGATGTGGGCATGCTGGCGTTGTTGACGGTCGTGTACGCGGGATTCGTGGGCTGGCGCAGCCGGCTCAAGCGCCATTGATCCGCTAGATGAAGTCCAAGGCCTCCACCGTGGCGACGGGGCCTTCGTGGGTGGGGCGGTTCGCGCCGCCGATGCAGTAGACGGTGTTGCCCACCGCCGCGACCACCTCGGCGTGGCGCGGGGTTGGCATGGGACGCAACGTGGTCCAGGTTCCGTCGGCGATGTCGTACATCTCGGCCACTCCCACCACCTGCGTCGGTTCCTCGCCGCCGACCGCCACGATTCGGCCGTCGATGAACGCGGCGCCGTAGCTGCCGCGAGGGGTCGGCATGTCGACCAACTTCGTCCACGTCCCGGACTGTGGGTCGAACCGTTCGAACGCCGCGGAGTTCTTGTCGGCCGACAGGAATCTCCCGCCGAGCGCGTACACGTAGCGGCCGTCGGACACCGCGGCCAGATGTTCACGCGGAGTTGGCATGTCGGCCGCGTCGTGCCAGGAGTTGCCGTCGAACACCTCGGTCTGGCCGACGAGCTGCTTAGCGTTCTGCCCGCCGACGACGACGAGTTTGTCACCGACCACCGCGGCCGCCAGCGCCGCGCGGGCGTGGGTGAGGATGGGCAACTCGACCCACTTGCCGCCGCGCAACGCGAACACCTTGGCCGACGCCTGAGTGAGGTCGCCGCTGGTGCCGCCGAGCACCACCACCTCGCCGCGATAGGTCGCCGCCGCGGCGTGGTGCAGCGGGATCGGCAAGGCGGGTTGCGCTTGCCAGGCGCCGGTGCGCGGGTCATAGCTTTCGACCGTCTGCAGCGCGGCTCCGTCGCGCAGGCCGCCCATGATCCAGATCTTGTCGTCGAGCACGGTCCACGCCGTCATCAACCGCGCCGTCGGCGCGTCCGGCAGGGAACGCCACTGTGCGGCCGGCTGCATTCGGCGCGGCGGTAGTTGCAGCGCCTCCGCCGACGCGGTCGCCTGGCCGTCGCCGATATCGCTCGACCCGCCTATCGAGTACACGGCCTGGCCTACCGCGTCGACCGCCATGCCGTGTCGCGCTATCGCCATGTCCGGCAAGCCCGCCCACGTGTTCGTCGTCAGATCGAGCACCGACACGCTCTTGAGGACCTGTCCCGCCGACTGCCCCCCGACGGCGACCAGGCGACGGTCGGCCAGTGCCACGCCGAGGTCGCCGCGCGGTTGGGGAAGGTCGGGCAATCGCGTCCAGCTTTTCGCGGCCGGGTCATACGCCTCGACCGTCGCCAGGTCGGCGGTCCCGTTGTTGCCGCCCACCGTGTACATCACCTTCTCGTCCGACGCCGCGGCCAGCATCTGCCGGGGGGTCGGTATCGGGGTGCCGAGGGTCCAGGAATTGCCGTCGAAGATCTCGACGGTGTTCAGCAGCGCGCCGTTCGAGTCGACGCCGCCCGCGACGATGATGCGGCCGCCCACCACTGCCGCCGACGCCGCCGCGCGGGGCTGCAGCAGATGGGGCAGCTCGACCCAGTGGCTGTTGACTACGCGCCAAACCTGGTCGCTGGCAACCTTTTGCGGGCCCGCGGCGCGCCAGCCCCCGAGCACGATCGGGTTCCCCTGCCACGTCACCGCCATCGCGTGCTGAACCGGAACCGGGAGGTCGTCGCCGCTTTTCCAACTGTCGATGATCGGGTCGTAACCCTCGTGGTTTGCCACGAGTGCGCGGTTGCTTCCCATCCCGCCGAAGATCCAGATGGTGCCGTCGGCTTGCGTGGTTGCCGCCGCTTGGCGGGCGATGCGCGCGTTGGTGATCGGCTGCCACCTCACCGTTGCCTGGCCGTTGGTTTGATTCGCGGAGGCGCTGCGGTGCCTGCTGCCCTGCGTCAGCAGTACGTAGACACCGCTGCCCAACACCAGCACGGCCACCACGATCGCCACCGCGATCAACGCCGCCGTGACGCGGTTGCGCTTCTTCCCCGACGAGCCCAACCAGGCCACCGCTCCGGTGGCCGGCCCGCGGCGCGCGGCAGCAGGCGAGTCGGGAGGGCCCGACGGTGCGATCGCGTCCGTGAGGCTGGTGTGCTCGGCGATCGCCGCTGTCGGCTCAGATGTGTTGGGGGCGGCTGGAATTGGGCCGCGTTGGCCGGAGTTTCGTGAACCGGCGGGCCGGGACGGCGGCGGCATCGTTCGGCGATCGTTCAGCGGATTGATCAGCGAGGTGGCGCTGTCCGAGTCGGCGCCGCGTGGGACCGGTTTGGCGATCCTGGGTGGTCTCGGAGTCGCTGCGCCCATCGTGCCGCCACGTGCGCCCGGCGACAGGGTCCGCGCCTTCGACAAGCCCGCCGAATTGCCCACCGGGCGACCCGAACCGGCCCCGACGGCGGTGATCGCCATCGCGTCCGCTTTCAAACCGTTGCGGCGCTGACTTTCCTGCAACCCGCGACCGAAATCCGCAGCGGACGCCGGCCGTTCACTCGCGTCGGGTGCCATCGCCATCTCGATCGCCGAGCACACCGCGTCCGGGATGCCGCTCTGGCGCAAGTCGGGGACCCGCGTGCTGTTAATCCGCTTGTAGTGCGCCAGCAGGTCGTCGCTGCCACGGCGCTCATACGCGGCGTTACCGGCGATGAGCGCGTAGATCGTGGCGCCTAGCGAATAGACGTCGCTGGCGACCGTCGCGGGATCGCCGGCCATCACCTCCGGTGCCAGGTAATCGATTGTGCCGGAGAACAATCCGGCTGCCGTCTCGTACCCGCCGGCAACGTGCGCGGTCCCGAAATCGGTCAGTTGCGGTTCGCCGTAGTCGTTGACGAGCACATTCGCGGGCTTGATGTCGCGGTGCAGGGTGCCACTCAGGTGGGCGGTTTCCAGGGCCCCGCACAACTTCACGCCGATCCGCACGGCTTCCGGCCAGGCGATCGGGCCCTCGCGCTGCACCCGTAGCCCCAGCGAACCCGCCGGGCAGTACGACATGGCGATGTACGGCCGGCCGCCCGCGGTCAGGCCGACCCGCAGGATGTTGACGATGTTCGGATGCCCCGACAGGCCGCCCATCGCGTAGCCCTCGCGGAGAAAGCGTTCCCGGCCCGCGTCGTCGATGAAGGTCGGCAGCACCTTGATCGCCACGTTTCGTCCCAAGGCGGTCTCGCGACAGCAATAAACCACCCCGGCGCCGCCGCGAGCGATCTGGCGCGCGTTATCGAATCCGGCAGCGGCTAACTCCGCCACGATCTCGCTCGGTCCCGGCGCCCCGCCGCGAGCCTTGGGTCTTTCAGCCATTACCTGGCCCCAACTTCCCAGGCGACGTATCAATCGGGGTCAAGCGTAGCGAACATCGGCTCGCCGTCAGTACGGTTCAGAACACCTCATTTAATGGCGCGACGTGCCGCCCGCGGGCGCCGCTTCTCGGCCAGCGTCAATGGATGCGCGCGCTGCCGCCGAGGCCGATCTCGAGCACGCTTCCGGTGATGACCCCGGGGTCGGTGACCAGATACAGCACCCCGCGGCTGACGTCCTCGGGCTGCAGCCAGGGCTGGGGTATCGGGTTGGCCTTCGTCATCCGCCGCACCAGGTCGTCGGGGATGTCGTCGTCGCCGGTGGGCTGCACCATCGGTGTCTGGGTTGTCGTCGGGCAGACGACGTTGATCGTGATGCCCTCCTTGGCGACTTCCAGGGCGGCCGACTTCGCCAGGCCGATGACACCCCACTTGGTGGCGTTGTACGCGGCCAGCTCGGGGATGCCCATTCGGCCGCCCATCGAGGAGGTCACCACGATCCTGCCGAACCGCTGTTGCCGCATCACCGGTATGGCGGCCCGCAGGACGTGAAACGCGCCGGTCAGGTTGGTGTCGATCAGCTGCTGCCACACCACGTCGCTGACGTCTTGCAGCAGTCCGGTGCTGACGATTCCGGCGTTTGCCACCACGATGTCGAGGCTGCCCATGTCGGCGACGGTCTGCTCGATCGCGGCGTTGACCGCGGCGGAATCACGCACGTCCAGGGTGAGCGGTAGGCAACGCCGGCCCAGCTCTTCGACCAGCTTGGTCGTTTCCCGTAGGTCGTCCTCGGTGCCCAGCGGATAGGTCAGGTCGGTCATCGGTTGCGGCGCATCGGCGGCGACGATGTCGGCTCCTTCGCCCGCCAGCGCCAGCGCGTGCGCGCGGCCCTGCCCTCGAGCCCCGCCGGTGATAAAGGCCACGCGTCCATCCAAGGCACCCATGGGGTAAAGCTACCAGCGGACACCGCGTTTGCAGGTGACCGGGTGCTGCAGTGAAATCGATTGCTGTGGGCGAGGTTTCGGCGCTACGCCCGCGTGAGTCGTGCAGCCGATGACGGGAATCGAACCCGCGTATTCAGCTTGGGAAGCCCGTGCGGACGCGCCTGTGTGAGAGGAACCGAGGACTAGAAGTTACCGGGCATCCGTTGTCGACAGCGGTTGTCGTTCGACGGGGCGCCCGAGGACGACCTTCGCTGTGATGACGCCCAACTTGAGCATGCCCAAGTACGTCGACGGGTTGAACATCGTCGGCCAAACCGTGCGGGTTTTGTGCTTGTTTACCGGCCGGTCCCCGAATCGATCGCGCAGCCACCTCAGCGTCATGGGCGCCGACAGCGGATGCAACAGCAGATGACCACAGAACCGGTCGCGGTGATAGGTGACCGCGGCACCAATGCGTTCGTACTCGGCGACCAATGCATCGACATCGTCGACGCTGATGATTCCGTCGTGCACCGCCTGTATGACCAGCACGGGAGGCTTGGGCTTGGACTTGCCGAGCTTGGTCTCGTCGAAGATGTGGCGCACTTGTGGGAGGTCCCACAGCTCGTCGGCCGTCATGTCGACGTAGGACCCGATGTCGACGTTGCGGAACTGCCATACCGCCTGGGCCGTGGTCATCGTCTGCAATTCGTCGAGCAGCGCCTTGCCCTCGTCAGTCGCGTGCTCGTCGACGACGTTCTGCGCGCCGGGGAAAACTTGCGTCAACGCGGAAATCATCAGCGCGGCGAGACCGGCGAAGAAGCTGCCGTTGAGGCGGCGTGCCACACTCCCCGGGTCGCCGACGGGCGAGCCCAAAGCGGCGCCAACGATATTGAGCTCCGGTGCATATCGCTCACACAGTTCGGCCGCCCACGCCGACGCCAAGCCTCCCCCTGAGTAGCCCCACAGACCTAACGGTGCAGATGGCGACAATTTCAAGCGCTCGCACCGCATCGCGGCCCGCAGCCCGTCCAGAATCCGGTAGCCGGGCTCGACGGGAGCGCCCCACATGCCGTGGCAGCCTTCGTGGTCGGGTACGCAAACCGCCCAGCCTTCGGCCAGCGCGGCGGTCACCAACAAGTACTCGGCTTGGACGAATGCACCGATCGGTCGCGCGCCGCGCCGCATAGCGAACGAGGGGAAACAGCGCGACGCCACGGCATCGATCGCGCATTGATAAGAAAGGACCGGATAAGCGACGTCTGACTCGCGCTGCGCCGGGATGAGCACAGTGGTCACGGCGACTTCCGGGTCTTCGTGCAGATTAGTGGTGCGGTACAGCAACTGAGTGGCTTGCACCCGTTGGCTGATAAGACCGAGAAATCCGATCTCCACGTCGCGCGAGCGCAACACCGTGCCCGGTTCCGCGTGCTCATAGCCTTGTGGCGCTCGATAGAAGGGGTCGTCGTCGGGTGAGATCGGCCGTTCGACGCGGCGCAGTTCGTCGTGCGGGACGCTTGCGACTGTCACTGGCGTGGCGGAATAGCTATCCATTGGTGTGGCAACCCCCTGGGCGTAACGCGGACGGGGCGCGCTCACGGCGCCCAGGCTTTGCATTACCCGCGGTACCGGTTTTCAACCCTGCGTCACCTTGCGCGATGACGGAATCGAACCCGGGTATTCAGCTTGGAAATGCGGTTCGGTCGCGTTAGGGGTACCGACGGGGTATTTGCTGAGCAATAAATTCGTCGGGCCGAGCAAGCCGAACACCGGATTGGACAACACATTGTCAGTAAATCCGTAATATCGCGTCATGAGGCTTGCCGCGTTGACACCAGGCGCGCACCGTGTCCTCAGCATGGCCGCCGCCGCCCTGCTTGCCGCGGTGTTGGTGGTTGCGCCGGCAGCGATGCCGTTTCCGATAGCGTCGCTGATTCCGCAGGCATCGGCGGATTGCCCCGGTGTCGAAGTTTCCTTCGCTCGCGGCCGGGAGGAACCACCAGGCTTGGGCGCGGTCGGCGACGCGCTGGTCAATTCGCTGCGCGGCAAGACGCGCATGTCGGTCGGCGCCTATGGGGTCAACTACCCCGCCAACATAACCACCATCAGCGGCGCTAACGATATGAGCGGCCACGCGCAATTTATGGCCAAAAATTGCCCCAACACCCGCCAGGTGCTCGGCGGCTATTCGCTGGGCGCCGAGGTCGTCGACCGGGTGAGCTACGGCGGACTGCCTCCGGGTGTGGATCAGCACGTCGCGGCCGTCGCAGTGTTCGGTAATGGCACCGGGGTAGGCCCCGCCTTCGCCGGTAAGACGATCGAGCAGTGCGCTGCCGGCGACCCCATCTGCGGGAGAGGCAGGAATTGGCCGTCGCATCTGCAGCCCTCGTACATCGATTCCGGACTGGTGGATCAGGCCGGCGGCTTCGTCGCCGGCAAGCTCTAGGTGCGAAGGAGATCGTGCGTGATTCAGAAAGTGTGGTCACGAGCGGCGCGACCTTGTGCTGACCGGGGCTAGGGTCGGCTGCGTGCGCAGGACCATCGACTGGGACGGCGACGCGGTCACAATCATTGACCAGACCGCGTTGCCGACTGAGTACCGCGTCGTCAGTTTGCGCACCGTCGACGATCTGATCGACGCGATCCGCCGCCTGGCCGTGCGCGGCGCCCCGGCGCTCGGCGCGGCGGGGGCTCTTGGCGTTGTGCTGGCAACCCACGAAGGTGGCGACGTCCGGGCATCGGCCGAACGGGTCGCGAAGGCACGACCGACCGCTGTCAACCTCAGCTGGGGGGTCGCGCGCGCTCTCGAGAAACTCGATGGGGGCGCCGAGGCCGTGCTCGCCGAAGCATTGGAAATCCTCGACGAGGACGAACGCCTGAACCGCGTCGCGTCCGCCCACGCCGCCGAGATCGTGCTCGCACTATGCGATCGTCGCCCGCTGCGGCTGCTCAGCCATTGCAACGCCGGTCACCTCGCCACCGTGGCGTGGGGCAGTGCGCTCGGCGTGGTCTGGCACCTTCATCAGCGCGGACTGGTCGAGTCGGTGCTGGTCGATGAGACACGTCCACTGCTGCAGGGTGCCCGGCTCACGGCGTGGGAGCTGGCGCAGGCGGGCGTGCGCTACCGGGTGCAGCCGGACGGCGCCGCGGCGGCGGCGATGGCACGCGGCCTCGTCGACTGTGTACTCGTAGGTGCCGATCGCATCGCGGCTAACGGCGACGTTGCCAACAAGATCGGCACCTACGGCCTGGCCATCGCGGCGCATCATCACAATGTGCCGCTCGTCGTGGTCGCGCCTTCGTCCACAATCGATAGGTCGCTTGCCACCGGCGCCGAGATCGCCATCGAGGAACGCGCGCCCGACGAAATCAGGACTTTCAGCGGCACCGCGATCACCCCGCCGGACGCGGACGTTTTCAACCCCGCCTTCGACGTGACCCCGGCCGAGCTGATCACCGCCGTCGTCACCGAGCACGGCCGCTTCTGAGTGGGAGCCGATGACGGGAATCGAACCCGCGTATTCAGCTTGGGAAGCTGATGTTCTGCCATTGAACTACATCGGCACTGTCGCCAAGGAAGGCTAGCACCCGACAGCAGCCGTACAGGTCAGGACGGCTCGTCGACCGGGGTGCTGCGGCGGCTGTGCGCCGTCGCGCCGACTCAGAGTTATTCCTTTCACAAATTGACATACTCATGTTTATTATTTCGTTATTGCACCGTAATGTGCACCGGGTGGGTCGACACGAATTAGCCAGGAAGCGACGTAAACCGTCGGCGGCCCTGGCAGCGGTACTCGCCCCCGCGGCGGTGTTCTTCGCGGCGTCCGCCGACGTCCACCCTGCTGCGCCCCGCACCGAAGCCAAACCCGTTATCAGCGACATCGCTCCGTGCTGCGTTCAAATCGTGACCGCGGCGTCGCACCGGCTCATTAAGGGATCCCCTGACGTCGAGCCCGCCGCGGCGTCGCGGTATCACACCCGGGCCCGATTCCTGACCGCCGACGTCGCCCCGGAACGGGGCATGCAGATCCGGACGGTCCTGGTCGCGCGCAGCATCACCGCCGACTTCCCGCAGATCCACGAGATGGGGGGAGTGCGCCCGGATCCGTTGCCGTGGCACCCGCTCGGTCTCGCGGTCGACGTGATGATTCCCGACCCGGAGTCCGACGAGGGCATCGCGCTGGGCAATGCGATCGTCGCGTACGTGCTGCAGAACGCCAACCGGTTCGGCATCCAGGACGCGATCTGGCGGGGCGTCTACTACACGCCCAACGGAGCCCAGGCGAGCCGGCTGGGCCATTACGACCACGTGCACGTCACGACCACCGGGGGCGGCTATCCCAGCGGCAGCGAGGTCTACCTCCGCTGAACATGTAGAGCAGCCAGCTAGGCTCGTCGCGTGCTGCTCTCCGATCGCGACCTGAGGTCCGAAATCACCGCCGGGCGGCTGGGCATCGAGCCCTTCGAAGCCGGCTTGGTGCAGCCGTCCAGCATCGACGTGCGGCTTGACTGCATGTTCAGGGTGTTCAACAACACCCGTTACACCCACATCGACCCGGCCAAGCAACAGGACGAGCTGACCACCCTGGTCGAACCGGATGCCGGCGAGCCGTTCGTGCTGCATCCCGGCGAGTTCGTGCTCGGTTCGACGCTGGAACTCATCACCCTGCCCGACGACCTCGCCGGGCGCCTGGAGGGCAAGTCGTCGCTGGGCCGGCTCGGCCTGCTGACGCACTCCACCGCCGGGTTCATCGATCCCGGCTTCAGCGGTCACATCACGCTGGAGCTGTCCAACGTCGCCAACCTGCCGATCACCCTGTGGCCGGGCATGAAGATCGGTCAGCTGTGCATTCTGCGGCTGACCAGTCCCGCCGAACACCCTTACGGCAGTACGCAAGTAGGTTCGAAGTATCAGGGCCAGCGAGGACCGACCCCGTCGCGCTCCTATCAGAACTTCATACGGACTACATAGGTTCTGAGGGGCTCTGACGCTCCCCTTGTGCGCGATACTTAGTTAGCCGTGGTTTTTCCTCCGCCTGGCCATGGTTCATCGTGCAATACCTTTGGAGGGGTTTGTATTGGATATCGTGCTCGGGGTGTCGATGGCACCGTCATCGATCCAAATGGTCGTCCTGGAAGGCGAATACGCCGACGGCGCCACGGTTGAAGAGGACACGTTCGACGTCGCCGACGTCGACGACGCGGCCACCGCGACCGGGCCCGACCAGGTGATCTCGGCCATCCTGGGCACCCGCGAGGGCGCCGCCGACGCGGGTCTCGAGCTGTCATCGATCGGCGTGACGTGGACGGATCAGCTCGAAGCCGCGGCGCTGCGCGACGCGCTGACCGCCCACCGGATCGACAACGTGATGCTGGTCTCGGCCTTCTTGGCCGCGGCGGCGCTGGCGCAAAATGTCGGCGGGGCAATGGGTTACGAGCGCACCGCGGTGCTGCTGGTCGAGCCCGACACCGCGACGCTGGCGGTCGTCGAGACCTCCGACGGTTCCATCCCGGACGTCTACAAACAACAGATTCACGCCGAGTCCTACGGCGATGCCGCCGAGCAGCTCAGCGCGATGGTCGCCGGGATGGAGAAGCTGGAACTCGTGCCGGGCGGCCTGTTGTTGGTCGGCTCGGGCATCGACGTCGCTCCGCTGAAGTCGGTGTTGCAGGCGACAACGGTCCTCGACGTGAGTGTGGCCGAGGAGCCGGAGACGGCGCTGGCCCGCGGGGCTGCACTGGCGTCGGCGAATGCGCCGCTGTTTGCCTCGTCGACCGCTGCGCTGGCCTATGCGCAAGACCCGGGCACCGGCGCGGTCGATCAGTACTCCCTTCCCGAATACCTCTATGTCCCGTTCGGGCAGGAACCCGTCGACGACGAACTCGCCTACAGCGCGGTGGGTGACGACGACGCCGAATCACCGACCGTCGTCATCGAGAAGCTGTTCCTCCCCGAAGAGAGCCAGCCCAAGCGGCACCCGGTCCTGCTGGTCGGCAGCGGGCTGGCGGTGGTCGGCATCAGCGCGGTGCTGGCGCTCGAGATCGCGTTGGCGATCGGCATCCGCACCACGGGAACCGTTGCCTTGCAGCCCACCCCGGGCCAGCACCTCATCGTCCCCGAACAGGCCCCGGCGCCGGCGCCGGTGCAGGCGTCCGAACCGCTGTCGAAGATCAGCCTGCCCGCCCCCGCGTCCGCACCCCAGCCGCTGAGCCCGCCGGTCGCTGCGCCGCTGCCCGCGGTTCCGGCGCCGCCGGCTGCGCCTCCGCCGCTGCCCGCCGCGCCGATTGTTCCGGTGCCCGTCGTGGTTCCCCCGGTACCGGTTCCGGTGCCCGTGCGTATTCCGGTTCCCGACCCGGTGGACCCCCCGATGCTGGCGGTCCCGCCGCATCTCTCCATCCCGCAACCGGTGCAGCCGCAACCTCCGGTGCACCTGCCCCAGCCCCCGCAGGTCACCGTGCCGCAGTCACCGCCGCACCAGACGCCCCCCGGCGAAGGCACCCAGCCCAAGCCGAGTGGCCCCGGTAACTACGGCGGCGGCCACTCTCCAACGCCCGGTGAGAACGGCCCGGGCGGTCCCGGCGGGCACATTCCGACGCCGGGTTCGGGTAGTCCGGGTGGACACGTTCCCACGCCTGGGTCGGGCGGCACGGGTGGCTCGGGTGGCGGCCACGTCCCCACGCCGGGATCCGGTGGTCCCGGCGGTCACGTTCCGACGCCTGGGTCGGGCGGCACGGGTGGCTCGGGTGGCGGCCACGTCCCCACGCCGGGATCCGGTGGTCCCGGCGGGCACGTCCCGACGCCGGGTTCGGGCGGGCCGGGCGGCCTGGGCGGCGGCCACGTTCCCACACCCCCCGCGGGCGGCCCCGGCGGCGGTGGTCTCGGCGGCTTCGGTGGCGGTCACGCCCCGGCTCCTAGTGGCGGTGGCGGCGGTTTCGGCGGCGGTCACGCGCCAGCTCCCGGCGGCGGCGGTGGTCTCGGCGGCTTCGGCGGCGGTCACAGCGGCGGCGGGGGCGGTTTCGGCGGCGGGCACCACTAAACCGGTTTGCCACAACCCACAGCAATTCACGCTCACTCCCTGCGAAATCACACGGGTAGGGTCGGGGTATTGAGGCTGGCCAGAAGACGCCGCCTCACCCGCCAGAATTTCATCAGCCCAGCAACATAAGCGGGCACGCGGCCCTTCCTCTGCTGTGGCAGGAAATTCCTGGTGATCGATAAATAGTGGCGTTGCCGACGGGGGCGTCGAGCAACGCAGCAAATTGGGCAGGGGGAACGTAAGCGGTGGTGGGCATCGTGCTTGGCGTCTCGATGACGCCGACGAAAGTGCGCATGGTGCTGGTCGAAGGCGAGAGTGCCGACGGGGTCACCGTCGACGAGGACGACTTTGACGTCGACACCCAGCGCACCGCCAGGCCCGGCGGCGCCCCCCATGAAGTGATCTCGGCGATCCTCGGCACCCGGGAAGGCGCCACCGATGGCGGCTACCAACTGCTGTCGACGGGTGTGACGTGGACCGATCACGTCGAAGCGGCGATGCTGCGCGATGCCCTGATTTCCCACAAGGTCGAAAACGTCATGCTTGTCTCGGCCTTCATGGCCGCGGCCGCGCTGACGCAGGCCGTCGGCGACGCCACCAAGTACGCACGCACCGCGCTGCTCTTCGTCGAGCCCTACAGCGCAACCTTGGCCGTCGTCGACACCGCTGACGGCTCGGTCTCGGAGGTGCGCCGCAAAGTCCTTCCGGACGACGAGGACCAAGCGGTGGCCGAACTCGTCGACATGGCCTCCGGTGCCGAGGCGCTCGAAACGCACCCCGAAGGACTGGTTCTGGTCGGTTCCGGCGTCGACATCCCGCTGATCAAGCCGGTGTTGGCCGCCGCGACCTCGCTCGAGTTGTCCGTGCCCGACGAGCCGGAGATGGCCCTGGCGCGAGGGGCCGCGCTGGCGTCGGCGAATGCGCCGCTGTTCGCGTCGTCGACGGCCGCGCTGGCCTACGCGCTGGATCCGGGCACCGGCGAGGTCGACCCGCTCGTCCTGGCCGGACAGCATCCCGGGCTGGTGCCCGCTTATCAGCCCGAATACCGCAGCCACATCGCGGCCCTGGCCGCTGATGCCGACAAGGGCAAGACCAACGTCGCCTACAGCGCCGTGGCGGACGATGACGCCGACGCCAAAACCCTCATCGGTCTCGACGAACGCGCGCGTCGGCGCAAGTCTTTCCTGCTGGTCAGCAGCTCGCTGGCGGTGATCTTCATCGCCGCGGTGGTGGCGCTGGAAATCGCGCTTGCCATCAGCATTCGCCCGACCGTGGCGTTGCGGCCCAGTCCCAACGAAAACATCGTCGCCCCGGCTCCCACGCCGGCCCCGCCGAGTCCCGGGCCGACGGTGCAGGCTCAGCCAAAGATCGCGCCGCCGCAGCCGCTGGCCGCGCCGCGCCCCGTCGCGCCGCCGCCTCCGGCCGCCCCGGCCCTACCGGTCCTGCCGCCGCCCGTGTTCGTTCCGCCGCCCCGGCTGCCGGTGCCCGGGCTGGGCGGTGGCCACGGGCCCTTAGGCGGCCACGGGCCCTTAGGTGGCCGCGGTCCATTCGGTGGCGGACACGGGCCGTTTGGCGGGGGCCATGGTTTTGGCGGCGGCCACGGCTTCGGTGGGGGCCATGGTTTTGGCGGCGGCCATGGGTTCGGCGGGCACGGCTTCGGCGGTGGACACGGCCACCGGTAGCGTGTCGCGCCTCACACGCCTGTCTGACCGGGCGCGCTAGTCTGGCGGATTGGGGATGTCGCCGAGGCCAGAACTCTTCGTACGTCCGGCTGACTCTCGAATCGCGAGCCCCCGAGGTGGTGGCTCCGCAGCTGTCCTGGCATGGCGCAGCAACCAATTGGACAATTTGGAGGAGCGATGGACGTCGTACTCGGCGTGTCTATGGCACCTGCGACGGTCCGCATGGTGCTTATCGAAGGTGAGGCGGCCGGCGGGGTGACTGTCGATCAGGACGGTTTCGACGTCGCCGGCGACGAAACCCCCACCGCCGCAGCGAATCACGTGGTCGCAGCCATCCTCGGCACCCGCGACAGCGCAGCCCAGGGCGGCTATCGGCTCCGATCCAGCGGAGTGAGCTGGACCGACCCCGTCAAGGCGGCGGCGCTGCGAGACGCGTTGGCGGCCCGCAAGATCGAGAACGTGATGCTGGTCTCGGCGGTCATGGCCGCCGCGGCGCTGGCGCAGGCCATGGGCAGCGCCACCAACTGGGCGCGCACCGCGTTGCTGCTCGTCGAGCCGGGCAGCGCAACCCTGGCGGTCGTCGACACCTCGAACGGGACTGTCACCGACGTACGCCGGCACCCGCTGCCCGGGAGCGACGACGCCGCACTGGCGAAGCTGACGTCGATGGTGTCGGGCGCCGAGTCGATGAGCGCGCGGCCCGACGGGGTGTTTCTGGTGGGCTCGGAGGTGGACATCCCGTCGATCAAGCCGACGCTCGAGGCCGCGACCGCGCTGTCGGTGACCACGCCCGAGGAACCCGAGATGGCGCTGGCGCGGGGCGCTTCGTTAGCCGCGGCGAACGCGACGTTGGGGGCGCCCCGCACTGTCTCGATGCCGCCCGCACAGACTTCGTCGGCCGCTGCGATCGACCTCGCCTACAGCGCCCTGGACGACCCAGCCTCCGACGCCCACCCGGCTGCCGACGTGCGGCAGCGGCGCAGCCGCAAGTCGATCGTGACGATCGCCGCGGTGACCGCGGTCTTCGTCGGCGGCATCGTGGCATTGGCGCTGGCACTGACGTTCGGCATCGGCCCGCACCCAGACCAGCAGCCCGACGTCAGCACCAACGTCGTCGCCCCGCAGAATCCCGCGCCGGGCCCGCCCCCGGCGTCGGAGGCGCCGGCGGCCCCGCCGCAGGCCCCGGCGTCGGAAGCGCCTGCCGCCCCGCCGCCGTCGCCGCAGCCCTCGCCGCATTCCGGCGACCATCAACACTGGGATGACTGGCTGCACCGCCACCTGGGCCCACAAATTCCGTCCCCGTAGCCCGGTCGCAGGCCCGTCCCGGGCCACCACCCGAGCGCCGAACGAGCGTAAAATCGGGTCGTTAGGGGAATACCGGTGGGGACTCAGCGATGTCTCGTGCCACCACTTCGTGTGACGAGCCCGCCCCCGCCGTGATTGGCTAGCAACCGACTATTGGAGGAGCTTTGGACACCGTACTTGGTGTGTCGATGGCCCCGACGGCAGTCCGGATGGTGCTGGTCGAGGGGGAAAACGGCGACGGCGCGACCGTCGATGAGGACAATTTCGACGTCGCCGCGGCCGCTGATGCAGCAACGGTAACCGCCTCGGACCAGGTAGTTTCGGCCATCTTGGGGACGCGTCAGGGCGCAGCAGAGGGCGGCTACCAACTAGCGTCGACCGGGGTCACGTTCACCGACCCCCTCGAGGCTGCCGCACTGCGGGACAAGCTGGCCGCCCACAAAGTCGAAAATGTGATGCTCGTCTCGGCCTTCCTGGCCGCGGCGGCGCTGGCCCAGGCGGTCGGCCACCAGACCAACTACGCGCAGACCGCGCTGCTCTACATCGAGCCCGACACCGCGACGCTGGCGGTGGTCGACAGCGCGGACGGATCCATTGCCGACGTTCAGCGGCAGGCCCTGCCCGACGATGACGAGGCGGCGGTCGCCCAGCTGGCCGCGATGGTGTCCAACGCCGAGAACCTGCAGACGCGCCCGGACGCCGTGTTCGTCGTCGGCTCCGGCGTCGACATCCCACTGATCAAGCCCGCCCTCGAGGCGGCGACCACCCTGCCGCTGACCGCGCCCGAGGAACCGGACACGGCCCTGGCCCGCGGCGCGGCCCTGGCGTCGGCACACGCACCGCTGTTCTCGTCGTCCACCGCGGCCCTGGCCTACGCGCAGGATCCCGGCACCGGCGCGATCAACCCGCTGGCCGTGGCGCCGGGCTATTTCGACAGCCCGGGTGAGGTCGGCGCGGACGGACTCGCGTACAGCGCCGTGCCCGACGACCCAGACGAGTTCTTCACCGGTTCGCAGACCGCCGCGACGGCGCTGGTCGGCGCGGACTACCACGAGCGCGGCTCCTTCCGGCTGGTGGGAAGCGTGGTGGCGGGAATCTTCGTCATCGGCGTCGTGGCACTGGTGGTGTCGTTGGCCATCGCCATCCGGCCGACGGCCAACGTCCGGCCGAGCCCGAACCAGAACGTCGTTGTCGCGCCCACCCGGCCGGCTCCTGCTCCCGCGGCGCCCGCCCCCGTGCAGGCACCCGCTCCGGCGGCGCCCGCCCCGGCTCCCGAGGCGCCGGCTCCCGAGGCCGCTCCGCAGGCACCCGCTCCGGCGCCCGCGGCTCCCGCCCCGATTCAGGTGCCGGAGGCCCCCGCACCGGCGCCGGTGGCTCCGCCGCCGCCTCCGCCGGCGGTGGCGCCGATCCCGGTGCCCATTCCGCTGCCGATCCCGGGCCTTGGTGGGCCGGGCTTCGGTGGACCCCCGGGAGGCGGGCACGGTGGCGGTGACGGAGGGCCGCACGGTGGCGGTGGCGGTGGCGGCTTCCCCGGCTTCCCCGGCGGCGGTGGTGGCCATGGCGGTGGCGGCTTCCCCGGCTTCGGCGGAGGGCACGGCGGCTTCGGTCGCCACTAGCAGGTAATTCCGTCGCACTGGCCGGCAACGCGGTGACCTGTCATCTTCCGTTTGCCTCCCGCTCAACCCTGCGATGCAATTAGCTCATGGCGACCACCTACACCGGTTGTATGCGATGCACGGTGTTTGGCACGGGTTACCTCGGCGCCACCCATGCGGTTGGGATGGCAGAACTCGGACACGACGTGCTCGGGGTCGATATCGATCCGGGTAAGGTCGCCAAGCTCGCCGGGGGCGACATCCCCTTCTACGAGCCCGGCCTGCGAAAGCTGTTGAGGGAGAACCTGGCTGCCGGTCGGCTGCGGTTCACCACCGATTACGACATGGCGGCCGACTTTGCCGACGTCCATTTCCTCGGGGTGGGCACACCGCAGAAGAAGGGCGAGTACGGTGCGGATCTGCGCCATGTCTACGCCGTCATCGACGCGCTGGTGCCGCGGCTGACGACGTCGGCTGTGCTGGTTGGCAAGTCGACCGTGCCGGTGGGCACCGCGGCCGAGTTGAACCAACGAGCGGCCGCGCTGGCGCCGGCTGGCGTGGACGTCGAAATCGCCTGGAACCCAGAGTTTCTGCGCGAGGGCTACGCCGTGCAGGACACCCTCCACCCGGACCGGATCGTGCTGGGGGTCAAACAGGATTCGGTGCGTGCCGAGGCCGCCGTGCGCGAGCTGTACGGACCGCTGCTCGACGCCGGGGTGCCGTTCCTGGTGACGGATCTGCAGACCGCGGAACTGGCCAAGGTGTCCGCCAATGCCTTTCTGGCGACCAAGATTTCATTCATCAACGCCATTTCCGAGGTATGCGAGGCCGCGGGCGCCGACGTCAGCCTGCTGGCCGACGCGCTCGGCTACGACCCCCGGATCGGACGCCAATTCCTCAATGCCGGTTTGGGTTTCGGCGGCGGCTGCCTGCCCAAGGACATCCGCGCCTTTATGGCGCGCGCCGGCGAGCTGGGCGCCGACCAGGCGCTGACGTTTTTGCGCGAGGTGGACAGCATCAACATGCGCCGCCGCACCCGGATGGTGGAACTGGCCAGCGCCGCCTGCGGTGGATCGCTGCTTGGCGCCAACATCGCCGTGCTCGGTGCGGCGTTCAAGCCCGAATCCGACGATGTGCGTGACTCACCCGCGCTCAACGTCGCGGGCCAGCTGCAGCTCAACGGTGCCGCGGTCAACGTTTATGACCCCAAGGCCCTGGACAACGCGCAGCGGCTGTTCCCGACGCTGAACTACGCCGTCTCGGTCGAAGAGGCCTGCGAACGAGCGGATGCGGTGCTGGTGCTCACCGAGTGGCGCCAGTTCGTCGACATGGACCCCGACGACCTGGCCGACCGGGTGCGCGCCCGCGTCATCGTGGACGGCCGCAATTGCCTGGACGTCGCCCGCTGGCAGCAGGCGGGCTGGCGGGTCTACCGCCTGGGTGCGCCGCGACCCTAGCGTCAAGCCTAAAACCGCTCGCAATCAACAGCATTCGGCATCATCGAAGCGGGTTACCCACCCGGGCGCACAGCACGGCGCGCTGGTACTCGCCGCCGTCGTCGGAAACCTGGACGTCAACGTCGTCGAATCCGGCTGACCGCAGCGAGTCGACAACCGGTGCGGGGTCGGGGATCTCGCGGAAGGGCAGGCTGGCCGCCACGTCCTCGGCGTAGTGATGTCCCGCCACATGTGGGTTCAGCGAAACGTCGGCGATCAACAGCCCACCCGGGGCCAGCACCCTGCGCCATTCCGCGAAGGCCCGCTCCGGTTCGAGCACTGTCCAGATGAAATGCCGGGCCGTCACGGCGTCGAAACTTGCGTCGGCGAACGGCAGCTGCTCGGTGACGCCCTCCACGAACGTGACGGCCACCCCGCCCTCGGCGGCCTTGGCGCGCGCACGCGCCAGCATCGCCTCGGACGCGTCGACGCCGGTCACCTGGTGGCCGAGCTCAGTCAGCAACAGCGCCACAAAGCCGGTACCCGTGGCGACATCGAGCACCCGCGACGCCGGGGGGATCGGGCTCAGGGCGTCCGCCCACCGTCGGCGTTCGGGCTCCGAGGAGATGCCGTGCGCGGTGCGCTGGTCGTACTCGGACCCCTCACGCTCCCAGAACTCGCGGATCGCCGTGCGGGCGACCGGAAGGTTCGCATTGTCATCGGGCATGAGCACCTTTCGGGGACAAGGGCATTCGGCGACCAGGGCGGCCGGCGTGCCTCGACGCGCCTGGCGTCGACGACAAGTCTGCAGTGCGCGCAATCGTCATCGCAAGGCACACGGGAGCGGAGGTCAAGCGTCCCGGCGGGTAACCTGACCCGGGTGGACTATGCCGGAGCATTCCTCGACGAGAACCGGGCCTTCGCGGAGCTTTTTCAGGATGCCGACGAGGCCACGCCGGTACCCACCTGCCCGGGCTGGACTCTGCGGCAACTGTTCCGCCACGTCGGGCGAGGCGACCGCTGGGCGGCACAGATAGTGCGCGACAAACTCGACCGCTACCTCGACCCCCGCACGGTGGAGGGCGGCAAGCCGCCGCCCGACCCAGCCGGCGCGATCGCCTGGCTGCACGGCGGCGCCCAGCGGCTGATCGACGCCGTCGAGCTGACCGGGGTGGAGACGCCGGTCTGGACGTTCCTCGGGCCCCGCCCGGCGAACTGGTGGGTCCGGCGCCGGTTGCACGAGGTCGCGGTGCATCGGGCCGACGCGGCGATCGCGCTGGGCAGCGAGTTCACCCTGGAACCGGGCGTGGCGGCCGACGGCATCACCGAATGGCTGGAGCGGATCGCGATTCAGGCGGGCGACCAGGGCGCGCCCCTTCCGCTCGAGGAGGGCGACACCCTGCACCTGCACGCCACCGATCCCGGCCTGGGTGAAGCCGGCGAATGGACGATCGCCGTCGAGGAGGGCCGGATCGCCTGGTCACACCAGCACGGCAAGGGCAGCGCCGCGCTGCGCGGCGGTGCGACCGAGCTGCTGCTGGCGATCCTGCGCCGGCGGCCGCTGGCCGACACGGGCGTCGAGCTGTTCGGCGAGGACGCCGTGTGGGAGCGCTGGTTGGACCGTACGCCTCTCTAGCCGCGGGCCCGCACGGTAACTTGCACACCATGACCACATCGGAGATCGCCACCGTTCTGGCATGGCACGACGCCCTCGACACCGGCGACATCGACACATTGACGGCGTTATCCAGCGACGACATCGAGATCGGCGACGCGCACGGCGCCGCGCAGGGCCACGAGGCGCTGCGCAACTGGGCCTCGTCGCACCGGGCGGCCACGCAGCTCGGTCAGATGTACGTGCACGACGGCGTCGTCGTCGTCGAACAAAAACTGGGCAGCACCGACGGGCCGGGGGAGGCCACCAACGCGCTGGCATTCCGTGTTGTCCGTGACCACGTCACCTCGGTGTTCCGGCACGACAGCTTGGCGTGGGCGCTGGCGGCCACCGAGCTCACCGAGTCCGACGCCGTCGAATAGGGTCATCAAGGCATTAGGAGCTGTCCATGCGCGGAATCATCCTGGCCGGCGGGTCGGGCACCCGCCTGCATCCGATCACCACGGGCATCAGTAAGCAGCTGCTGCCGGTCTACGACAAACCGATGGTCTACTACCCGCTGTCCACCCTGATGATGGCCGGAATCCGCGACATCCTGGTGATCACCACCCCGCACGACGCGGCCGGATTCCAGCGGCTGCTGGCCGACGGCTCGCAGTTCGGCGTCAACATCACCTACGTGACGCAGGAAAAGCCCGACGGTCTGGCCCAGGCCTTCGTGCTTGGCGCCGACCACATCGGCAACGAGCCGGTGGCTTTGGTGTTGGGAGACAACATCTTCTACGGCCCGGGGCTGGGCACCAGCCTGAGCCGCTTCCAATCCATCAGCGGGGGAGCGGTTTTCGCGTACTGGGTGGCCAACCCGTCGGACTACGGTGTCGTCGAGTTCAGCGACGACGGTAGGGCGCTGTCGCTGGAGGAGAAGCCCAAGACGCCGAAATCCAATTACGCGGTGCCGGGTTTGTACTTCTACGACAACGATGTGATCGAAATCGCCAAGGGCCTCAAGAAGTCGGCGCGCGGCGAGTACGAGATCACCGAGGTCAACCAGATCTACCTGAACCGGGGTCGGCTCTCGGTCGAGGTGATGGCCCGCGGCACGGCCTGGCTGGACACCGGGACGTTCGACTCGCTGCTGGACGCCAGCGATTTCGTGCGCACCCTGGAACGGCGCCAAGGCCTGAAGGTCAGCGTCCCCGAGGAAGTGGCGTGGCGGCGGGGCTGGATCACCGACGATGAGTTGGCCGAGCGCGCACACAACCTGCTCAAGTCCGGCTACGGCGGCTATCTGCTGGATCTGTTGGAGCGCAGCCGATTTCACTAGGTTTGGCCAGCACCGCGGCGATCGCCGTCGTCAGCGGCACCGACAGCGCCAACGCCATGCCGCCCACCGCCGAGCGGGCGATCTCGATGGCCACGCTCTCGCTGGTCAACACGTCGGTCAACGAGCGGTTGGCGACGCTGAACAGCAACAGCAACGGCAGCGAACTACCGGCGTAAGCCAGTACCAGCGTGTAGACCGTGCTGGCGATGTGATCGCGGCCCACCCGGATGGCGCCCAGAAAGATCGCCCGCCGCGAGCCGCCGAGGTGGGCGAGCTCGAACACCGTCGAGGCCTGCGTCACCGTCACGTCGTTGAGCACACCCAGCGACCCGATGATGAACCCGGCGAGCAGCAGGCCGCCGATCGACACATTGCCCAGATAGGCGCTGACGGTGCTGTTCTGTTCGTCCGACAGCCCGGTCAGCTGCGCCAGCTGTATTGCCGCCCAGGACAATCCGGCGGCCAGCAGCAGCGCCGACAGGGTGCCCAGCAGCGCGGCGCTGGTCCGCAGGTTGACCCCGTGCGCGAGGTAGATGACCGCGTACAGGATGGCCGCCGACGCCACCAGCGCCACCGGAATCGCGGGTGCGCCGTCGCGCAGCGCCGGCAGCAGGAACATCACCAGCACCAAGAACGCGACCACGATGCCCACCAGCGCGAGCAGCCCGCGCCACCGTGCCACCGCCACGATGACCACCGCGAACGCGATCGCCAAACCGGTTAGCGCCCAGCCACGTTCGAAGTCGTAGAACGCGTAGCTGGTGGCGCCCTGGTCGTCGACTTGGCGGACGAGCCGAATGTGGTCGCCCACCGCGAATTTCGGCTGGCCGGGGCCGGGGGAGGACTCCAGCAGCGTCTGGGCCCCGGCGTTGGGGCCGGAATCGATCGAGACCTGGGTCAACACGCAGCGTCCCGCGCCGGGCGTGGCCTGCTGCGGCGCGCCGGTGAGCACCTGACTGACCGACGGGCTGCCGCAGTCGCCCGTCCCGCTGGACAGCACGTGCCCGGCCTGCGTGCTCACCGCACCGCCGGCCGCGTTCTGCAGCGGCATCGGGATGTCGACGTGCTGTCGGCTGGGCCAGAGCACGATGGCGCCGACGGCCACCGCCACGCCGATCGCGACCAGTAACCCGACGACGATCCTTGCGGGCAACGGATCAACGGCGGACGGGCCCGACGGCAAGCTGTGCGAGTGGGAGTGCGTCACCCGCTCCACCGTAGAGGCGGCCGCGCGGGTGCCTACGGTCGATAGCCGACGAGGAAGTTGCCCAACCGCTCGATCGCGGCCGCCAGGTCGCGGGCCCACGGCAACGTCACGATGCGCAGGTGATCCGGCGCCGGCCAATTGAAGCCGGTGCCCTGGGTGACCAGGATCTTCTCCTGCAGCAGCAGGTCGAGGACGAGCTGTTCGTCGTCTTCGATGTCGTAGACCTCGGGGTCCAGCCGGGGGAACGCGTACAGGGCACCGTCCGGCTTGACGCAGGACACCCCCGGGATCTCGTTGAGTTTGGTCCACGCGACGTCGCGCTGTTCGAGCAGCCGGCCGCCCGGCAGGACCAGGTCGTCGATGCTCTGGTGGCCGCCCAGGGCCACCTGGATCGCGTGCTGCGCCGGAACGTTGGGGCACAGCCGCATGTTCGCCAGCAGGTTGATGCCCTCGATGAAACTGCCGGCGTGATCCTTGGGCCCGGTGATCGCCAGCCAGCCGGCCCGATAGCCCGCCACCCGGTACGCCTTGGACAGGCCGTTGAAGGTCAGGCACAACATGTCCGGCGCCAGCGTGGCCAGGTTGATGTGCTTGGCGTCGTCGTAAAGGATCTTGTCGTAGATCTCGTCGGCGAGCAGCAGCAGCTCGTGCTTGCGCGCGAGATCGACGATCTGGGTGAGGACTTCGCTGGTGTAGACGGCGCCGGTCGGGTTGTTGGGGTTGATCACGACCAGCGCCTTGGTGCGGTCGGTGATCTTGGACTCCATGTCGGCGATGTCCGGCTGCCAGCCCTGGGTCTCGTCGCACAGGTAATGCACGGGCGTGCCGCCCGCCAGCGAGGTCGACGCCGTCCACAGCGGGTAGTCCGGCGACGGGATCAGCACCTCGTCGCCGTTGTCGAGCAGCGCCTGCAGCGTCATGGTGATCAGCTCGGACACCCCGTTGCCTAGATAGACGTCGTCGACGTCGAACCGGGGGAAGCCGTCGACCAGCTCGTAACGAGTCACCACTGCCCGGCGGGCGGGCAGGATGCCCTGCGAGTCGGAATATCCCTGGGCGTACGGCAGGGCCTGGATCATGTCCCGCATGATCACGTCGGGCGCCTCGAAGCCGAACGGCGCGGGGTTGCCGATGTTGAGCTTGAGGATGCGGTGCCCCTCGGCCTCCAGCCGCGCAGCCTGCGCGTGCACGGGCCCGCGGATCTCGTACAGGACGTCCTGGAGCTTCGACGACTGTGCGAAATTCCGCTGCGGCCGGTGATGAGCCGACGTGTGCAGGGGCAGGTGATGGGTGGTCACACCATTAATGGTGCCATCACTGTCCACTGAAATTTGCTGTCAAGCGTGAAAGACGCAGGTCAGCGCTTGCCCGGGGGACGCGCCCCACGGGCAATGCCCAGGCCTTTGACCGGTGGCTGCGGCGGCGCGTCGTCGCCGTCGGTCTGCTTTGCCGGCTCCGCTTTCGGCGCCGGCCCGGCTTCGGCATTGGGCGTCTCGGCCGGTTCGGCGGGCGCAGCCTCGGCCTTGGGGGCCTCGGCTTTCGGCGCCGCCTTCTTGGCGCCGGGCCGCTTGGCGCCTGCCGCGATGCCCAGTCCCTTGACCGGCGCCGCGGGTGCCTTGGCTTCTTCCTTGGCCTCGGTCTCGGCGGCGGGGGCCGCCTCCGCGGTCGCCTCGGCCTTGGGGGCCTCGGCCGCCGGTGCGGCCTTCTTGGCGCCGGGTCGCTTCGCGCCGGCGGCCAGACCCAAACCCTTCACCGGCGCGGCGGGTGCCTTGGCTTCGCCGCCGGCCTCGGCCGGTGCCTCGGCCTTGGCGGCCGCCTGCGCCGTGGCCTCCCCGGCCGGTTCGGCCGCAGCCTTCTTCGCGCCGGGCTTCTTGGCGCCGCCGGCGATGCCCAGCCCCTTGACGGGGGCGGCCGCCTGCGCCGTGGCCTCGCCGGCCGGTTCGGCCGCAGCCTTCTTCGCGCCGGGCTTCTTGGCGCCGCCGGCGATGCCCAGCCCCTTGGCCGGAGCAGCAGCGGCGGCCTCGGACTTCGGGGCCGCCTCGGCCTTGGCGGGTGCCTCCTCGGCCGGCGCCTCGGCGGGTGCGGTCGCCGTGGCGGTCGAGGCCTTGGGCGCCTCAGCCGCCCGCTTCTCGGCTTCCTTGGCGGCCGTGCCCTTCTCCGGCAGCGTGGCCTTGTCGTACTCGAGGGACCCGAGCAGGATCTGCGCGACGTCAAGCACCTCGACACCGCTGCGGCCGGCCTCTTCCTGACGGTCGTTGACACCGTCGGTGACCATCACCCGGCAGAACGGGCAGCCGGTGGCGATGGTGGCGGCCCCGGTGGCCAGCGCCTCGTCGACGCGCTCGTGGTTGATCCGCTTCCCGATGTGCTCTTCCATCCACATCCGCGCGCCGCCGGCGCCGCAGCAGAAGCTGCGTTCGGCGTGGCGCGGCATCTCGGTCAGGGTCGCCCCCGCTGCCCCGATCAGCTCGCGTGGCGCCTCGTAGACCTTGTTGTGCCGGCCCAGGTAGCAGGGGTCGTGGTAGGTGATGTCCTGCGACACCGGGGTGACCGGCACCAGCTTGTTGTCCCGGATCAGCCGGTTGAGCAGCTGGGTGTGGTGCAGCACCGAGTAGTTCGCGCCGAGCTGGCGGTACTCGCGGCCCAGGGTGTTGAAGCAGTGCGGGCAGGTGACGACGATCTTGCGGTCGACGGTCTCGGTGCCCTCGAACAGCCCGTCCAGGGTCTCGACGGCCTGGGCGGCCAGCTGCTGGAACAGGAACTCGTTGCCCGAGCGGCGCGCGGAGTCGCCGTTGCAGGACTCGCCGGTGCCGAGCACCAGGTACTTCACGCCGGCGATGGCCAGCAGTTCCGCGACGGCTTTGGTGGTCTTCTTGGCCTTGTCGTCGTATGCGCCGGCGCAACCCACCCAGAACAGGTACTCGAACCCGTCGAAGCTGTCGACGTCCTCGCCATAGACCGGCACGTCGAAGTCGACCTCGTCGATCCAGCTGGTGCGGTCCGACGCGTTCTGGCCCCACGGGTTGCCCTTGGTTTCCAGGTTCTTGAACAGCACCGACAGTTCGGAGGGGAACTCCGACTCCATCATCACCTGGTAGCGGCGCATATCGATGATGTGATCGACGTGCTCGATGTCCACCGGGCACTGCTCGACGCAGGCGCCGCAGGACACGCAGGACCACAGCACGTCGGGGTCGATGACGCCGCCCTGTTCCTCGGTGCCGACCAGCGGCCGGTTGGCCTGCTCGGGGCCGGATCCCATGACGCGGCCGAAGCCGGACTCCGGAACGTGGTGGGCCTCGGCGTGCTTCTCGCCGGACAACTCCTCGCCGACCCCGCCCTCCGGCGTGCTCTCGAGGGGGCTTTCCTTGTCGCCCAGGATGTAGGGCGCCTTGGCCATCCAGTGGTCGCGGAGGTCCATGATGACGAGCTTGGGCGAGAGCGGCTTGCCGGTGTTCCACGCCGGGCACTGCGACTGGCAGCGCCCGCACTCGGTACAGGTGGCGAAGTCCAGCATGCCCTTCCAGCTGAAGTCCTCGATCTTGCCGCGACCGAATTGGGCGTCGTCGGGCGGGTTTTCGAAGTCGATCGGCTTGCCGTCGTACTCCAGCGGCAGCAGCGGGCCGAGCCCGTCGGGCAGCCGCTTGAAGATGACGTTGATCGGCGCCGTGAAGATGTGCATGTGCTTGGAGTGCAGCACGATGATGAGGAACGCCAGCATGACCAAGATGTGCAGCAGCAGCGCAGTCGTTTCGATGATCTCGTTGGCGGGCTCACCCAGTGGTCGCAGGATGGTGCCGAACAGCTGCGACAGGAAGGCGCCGTTGCCGTAGGGCAGCGTGCCGTTGTTGACCGCGGCTCCGCGCACGAACACGTAGGTGAAGACGACGTTGAAGATCATGAACAGCACCAGCCAGGCGCCGCCGGTGTGCGAACCGTAGAACCGTGACGAGCGTCCGATCTCGCGTGGGCTGCGCATCAAACGGATGATCGCGAAGGTGACGATGCCGAGGAAGACTGCGGTCGCGAAGAAGTCCTGCAGGAAGCCCAGCACGTCCCAGCGCCCGATGATCGGGATGTGGAAGTTGTCCTGGAACAGCAGACCGTAGGCCTCGATGTAGACCGTCAGCAGGATGAAGAAGCCCCACATGGTGAAGAAGTGCGCCAGACCGGGGATGGACCACTTCAACAGCTTGCGTTGACCGAAGACCTCGGAGACCTCGGCCCAGACGCGTTTGCCGGGTTCGTCGGTGTGCCCGGGCGCCGGCCTGCCGGACGTGATCAGCTTGAACAGCCACAGGACACGCCGTGCGGCGAGTGCGGCCACGACCAGCGTCATGCCCATGCCCACGATCAGCCTGATGAGCATCTGCGTTGTCACGGAAGGTCTCCCCAATGCATAGAAATTCGGCCTGTGCTTATTTGCCTGCTAAGCCCCGCTCATAGTTACATCTTCGCGGCTTTCAGCGCGAGAAAGGCTGCCCTAAGTTGAGTTCGCCGGCGCCTCTGGCCTGCTGGTTAATACCCACTAACCGGATGTGACGTTTGTCGGAGTGATGAGCGCCACCAAATTTCGTTGAATGACCCTTTGCCGGAGCCGTTTGGCCGGGGTAATTCGACCCGTCAGCGCCCGAACGGCGGTTGAAAGATGGGCGGCAGGGGCCGCGCGCGCGTGGTCGTCGGCGCCGCGGTGGTGGTCGCCTGCGACGTCGTGGTGGGCGCCGCGGTGGTGGTCGTCGTGCTCGGCGGCGGCGCCGTCGTGGTCGTGGTCGACGGCTCCGGCGGGGGCGCCGTGGTGGTGGGGGCCGGCGCCTCGCTGGACGGTGGCGGCGGCGCGGGGATCACGGTGACGGTGGTGCTGTCGTTCGGTCCGGTGATGGTCACCGTCTGCGGCGGTTGGCTGGGCGGCGACGTGGGGCTGACCGGGGTGGACTTGGTGAGCAGCAGGTTGATCGCCAATATCAGGGCCACCAGCACCGCCGCGCCCGCCCCGGCCACGCTCAACACCAGCGCCGTGCGTTTGTACCAGGGCAGTTTCGCCTGGCCGGCGGCGTAGCGGCTGCCGGTCGCGTCGTCGAGCTCCCTTGCCTCGTCGGCGTACTCGCCGGTGGCGTCGCGGCCGGTGTAGGGCACGGGCTCGGCGTTGTCCGCGTCCTGCGACCAGGCCAGAGCGTCATCCACGTCGGTGGCCTGGGCCGCCCACGCGGCCTGGGTCATGTCGAGCCCGGTGGTGCCGACCACCTCCGTCGGTGTCTCCACGGCGGCGGCTGCGGCGGTCGGGGCTGCCCCCGACGCGTAATGCGGGCCGAGCACCGCCGCACCCAGGGCGGCGCTGAGCGCCGGCTGGGCGGTGCGGTGCACCGGCACCCCGAAGCGCTGCCCCAACCGCGCCTTGAGCAGGGGGATGTTCGCGCCACCGCCGGCGATCGCCACGGCGCTCAGCCTGGCGTTCGGAATTGCGTTGCGCCGCAACGACTCGTCCACCGACGACAGGAACCGGTCCAGCGGTGCGGAGATGAGCTGCTCGAATTCGGTGCGGGACAGCTGGGCACCATCGCCGGATGCGCCGGCGATGGTGCCTACCGTGGCCGTCGACAGCTGCTCCTTGGCGCGCCGGCAGGCGCCGAGCAGGCGGGCCTGCGACCCGACCCGTGCGGTGCCGCCGAGCATGGCGGTGCTGACCTCGGAGGCCAGCAGGTGATCCAGGACGAGCTGATCGATCGCGTCGCCGGAGAATTCGGTGTATCGCGTGGCATGCCCGACGGGCGCAAAGCCGGCCTTGGCGTCGATCAATGTGACGGTGGTGCCGCCGGCGCCGAAGTCGCACAGCGCGATAACGCCGTCGGCCCCGAATCCCGGCGTGCCGCGCAGCGCCGCGAGCGCGGCCGTGGCGTCGGACACCAGCATCGGCGCCACCCCGCCGCGCGCCAGGTCGGACTGGGCGAAAAACTCCTCGCGCAGCGCCGCGAACTGGCCGTCGGACCAATATGCGGGCACCGCGATGGTGATCGGTGAGCCATACCCGACCGCGCGGGCCATGGCCTCGATCGCCTCGACCGTCAGCGCCGCACCGGCGTACTTGGTGCCGTCGGCCGCCACCAACGGCGCGCGGTCGCCGACGCGTTCGACGAACCCGCGCAGCACCAGGCCGGGTTCGGTCAGGTTCGGATTCTCTTCTGGCAGGCCAACTTCGGTGGGCCGGTGTTCGAACAGGGTCAGCACGGAGCTGCGGGTTACCGGAGGGCTGCCCGCGCGGGCGGCAACCAGGTTGGCCACCCCGATCGATAGCCCGAGCGACTCGCTCATCTGCTACACCCCTGTGTCAGTCGTCCCGTTGCTGTCCCACGCTGATCCTCACCGTAGCGACCGTGGATTGCAGCGAGTGTAGGGCTTCGCCGGCGCCGCGCGGTGGAACCGTGATGGGGTTTGCCACCGACTCGCTAACGCAGACCCGGCGGCACCGTGACCGGATTCGGCACGCCGGGAATGGTGATCACCGACGGCAGCTGCGGCACATGGTGGTGATGCGTCGGCTGCTGCGTCTGTCCCCCGGTGGGCTGTTGCTGCGTCGGCTGCTGCGCCGGCGGCTGTTCGGCACTGGTGCTGGGCGAGGACGTGGTGGTCGTGGTGGTCGTCGGGGTCGTCGTCGTGGTGGTTGTCGTCGTGCTCGGCGTCGTCTTCGGGACGTGGCTGACGGTCTGACCGTGAATGAGCTCGATGATGCCGAACACGATCAACGCGATCAGGATGACGACGGAGACCAGCCAGGCGATGAGCATCCCGGGCTTGCGATACCACGGGGTCGGCTCGGGCTCCTGGTCGAACGGGTCGACGTCGCCGGACTGCTCGAACCCCTCGGGCGGGTTCGGCGGGAAACCAACCGGCGGAATCTCGCCGGTCGGCGGCTGTTCGCTCGCACCGAAGTCGCCGTGCTGCGTCGGCTGGTTGTGGAAGTCGTCGCGTGGGCCATTGGATGCCACGGCACTGATGGTACTGATCGCACCTGCCAATCTGCTGATGCCAACCCGGCGCGACGTGTTGGTGGTTAGGTCAAGGTCGTGGATTCCCTGGTGAAGCTGTTGCGGGATACGGCCGCGGTCCGGATATCGGTCTGCGTGGCCCTCGGAGTCGTCGTCGCTGTCGTGGTGGGCAACACGGTCGGTTGGCGTTATGCGCTGGCCGGCTGGATCGCCACCGCCGGAATGTATGCGGTGTGGACGCACCTCAGCCTGCTCCGCATGGACGCCGAGCAGACGTGTCGATGGGCAACGCGGGAGGATCCGACCCGGTGGGTCGCCGACGCGGTCATCCTGTCGGCGAGCGTGGCGAGCCTGGGCGGTGTCGGCTACGTGGTGGCCGCGGGTTCACGCGCGGGCCATGAGGCCTTGGCGGCCGCCGTCGTCGGCGTCCTGACCGTCGCGGCGTCCTGGGTGGCCGTGCACACGCTGTACTCGGTGCACTACGCGCGGCTCTACTACTCGGATGACCCGGGCGGCATCAACTTTCACGATCCGGAGCCGCCCCGCTTCCGGGATTTCGCCTATCTCGCCTTCACCGTCGGGATGACCTACCAGGTGTCGGACACCGAGATCGGCTTGGCGTCGATCAGGGCGACGGTCTTGCGCCACGCGCTGGTGTCCTACCTGCTGGGAGCGGTGGTCCTGGCGGTGACGATCAATCTGATCGCGGGGCTAGGCTCCAAGCTCTGATCGTCTCGGTCACACGCCGGCCGTTGAACGGCCTCGAAGAATCCCTTCGATCCGATCTAGCAGCTCGCTGGGGTCGTCGCGGGCGCCGTCCCTCCAGGCGACGATTGCGTTGAGGAGGTTGACCGGCGGAACGCTCAGTCGCAGGCCGAGCATCACGGTCTTGGCGGTGTCACCGCCGGCATCCAGGGGGCGGTAAGCGATTGCGACTTGCAGCGAGCGCCCGCCCCGCAGCCGCGGGATGAGCTTGGGCTCGATCGACTCGACCAGCTCACGCCGGATCTCGGTCAACTCGCTCTTGCGCTCGACCAGCCGCACGGTCAACGCCGACCGGGTAATGCAGAGAAGACAGCGACGCCACATCCGAACGATGCCGTACCCGGTCAGCGGGGTCACACCCAAGATGATGATGCCGATGAAACGAAGCCACGGTGGATTGCCGGGCGCATACCCCGCCGCAACAGAGGCGACTCCCAGCAGCGGGACCAGCACCAGCGCGATATACGCGTTGCCCTCGTACCAGGGAACGTAGCGGCAGATGATCTCGTCGCTCGTCCGGCTGACGGCGGCACGAAAAATCCGGCGCTGCCCCCCGACCAGGACGATGCCGCCGGTCGCGGCGACGCCGAGCGGCAGATACCACGCCGATCCGACCAGCACGTTGATGGCCGCCACCAGGCACAGGAAACCGCCGAAGGAGTAGCGCAGCACCCGCCCCCAACGGTCTTTCGCACCGCCACCGGCCATCAGCGACCGTCTCGCGTAGCGATTGCCGGGGCGCGGTGCCGGCCGGCGGGCGCTGGATTTGCCGCCGGGCCCGGGCGGGCGGTCAGCCAGGCAGGTGTCCGATCCACGGGCGAATCGTGCAGCGTGGTCACCGTTAGTTGCGCAATCAGAGTCTCCTGTTCGGCCGTGATGATCCTCGATCGTGACACGCTGTCGACGATGCCGAGTTCATGCGCGATCTGCATTGCGAGCAGCCCCACGATCCCGGTGCCCTCGGTGGCTGCACCGAGTTCGCGGTGCACCTCACGACAGTTCGGCACCGACTGCAACTGCTGCTCGACCAGCATCGCGAAAACCTCGCCGGGGTCCAGCGGTGCCTCGACGCGATGCATCGTCAACACCGCGTTAGCGCAGAACACGTCGATGCACGGATCGTCGCGACAGACCCACACCCGGGCCCCGACCGCCGAGTCGAAAGGTTCCCAGCCCCGCGGCACGCCCACCTCCACCACAAACCCGGCAAACCGATCGACCGGCGACACCGCGACGCCGGACTCCTGCACAACCTCATCGAATCGCACCGAACGTGCCCCCTACCCGAAACCGAAGATCGATTCCACGCCGTGCACCGCACTCCCGACCGCATCCGAGACGGGCTGCCAGGCTGCTTCGACGCCCTTGGACGCCAAGTAACTGGTAACCGCTCCGGCACCGGCGCCGACGACCAGACCAACCGCAGTCCCTGCCCCCGGAACGACCGAACCGATCGCCGCGCCGACCTCCGCGCCGGCCCACAGCCCGGCGGCGACACCCACAGTCTCCCGGGTGACGGCCTCTGGCACCGAGTTGCCGTCATGGACGTCGGACATGACGGCGGGTATCGCGCTGGCCGCGGCAACCACCCCGCCGACACGGGAGAATCCCGTGAGTTCGACGCCACCGATCTTTGGATCCTCCAGCCACTTCAGCAAGGCCGGATCAGCCCTTCCCGGACCCGTACCGGGCGACTCGGCGATCAAGTTGGTCGTCGCCTGGAGCACACCGTCGGCGGTGCCACCGGCGACCGCGCCCGCACCCGCGATCGCCGCGTCCCCGGGCGTCGGGGTCAACTTGGGGCCTCCACCGGGTTGGTTCGCCGGTGCCGGACCGGGTCCCGCCGGGGCGGGCCCCGCCTGGGGCCCGACAGTGTCATATCCGTCTGCGTGCAAGGTCCCCATCGCGTCCTGAAACGACTTCGAGTAGCCGTCGCGTGTCGCTTGCAGCTGGGTCAGGGCGGCTTTGGTATCAGCAACCGCGTCGTCTTCGCATTCGGCGATAAACGCCTCGAGCGCATCGAAGTCGGCCTGGCTGAGGTCGTCGTCGTCTTCTATCGCGTCGGCTTCGCCGATCAGAGTGTCGAGGTTCTGCAGCTTTGTTTCCAGCGACGCGATCTGCCCGGCCGCGGCTTGCTGCGCCTCGGCCAACGTGGCGGCGATGTTCTCCAGGTCCGCACCGATCTTGGGTATCTGCAAAGATTGCGCCCCAAGGGCGTTCGTCACCCGCTGCACCTCGTCGGAGCCGGTGATCGGATGATCGCCATTCTGGTGGTTCCAGGCGGCCTCGAAGCGGGTGCGGGCCTGCTCGAACGCGTCGTTGGCCTCCTTCGTGCATCGGCCGGCGCGCCGAAACGCCTCGGCCAGGTTGGAAATCTGCAACGGGCTGCCCGCCTGCAGGCTCGCATTGATCGCCCAGGGGTTGCCGCCGGCCACGCCGATCAGGGCCGGGACGCTCAGGTATTGCAGTTGCATGGACTCGTCAGCTGCTCGCCCGACTGCTGATCAACCCGGTTCGCATTGCCACCCCTCCCGAGTTCAATGCGCAAGATTACTGAAACCGGCTTGGTAATCAATTCACCTCGCACTCTCGGGTCGCAAGCCGGGCAAGCTGTCCTCATGGAGCGGGTGTTGCTGACCGTGGGGCACGGGGCGGCCCGCCGCGAGCGGCTGACGGAGTTGCTCGCCGGGGCGGGGGTTGCGCTGGTGGTGGACGTGCGGCGATACCCGTCCAGTCGGACCAATCCGGACGTGCGGCGGGAGGCGCTGGAATGCTGGCTGCCGCAATCCGGCATCGACTATCGGTGGGAGCCCCGCCTCGGCGGGCGGCGGCATATCGCGGCCGGACAGCCGGAGCCGGACAGCTGGTGGACGGTGGCCGCCTTCCGGGCGTACGCCGCATACACCCGGACACCGGAATTCGACGCGGCGCTGGACGACGTCCTGGCCGATGCGGCCCGGCGCACCACGGCGGTGATGTGCAGCGAAAGCGTCTGGTGGCGCTGCCACCGGCGGCTGATCGCCGACGTGGCGGCGCTTGGGCGCGGGGCGCCCGTGCGGCACCTCATGCCCGACGGCCGGCTCAGTCCGCACCGCCCCGCACAGGGTGCCCGCCGGCGTCCCGACGGCCACCTGGTCTGGGACGGTTGACGTTTCAGGCCCTCAGAACGTGTTGACCTTCTCGACGCTGACGAACATGCCGTGCTTGGTCTGGTCGTTCGTGAAGCGGGTGCCGTCGGCGTTGGCGATGATCGTCCAGCCCTGCGCCGCGTAGGTCTTGTAGTCGATGGTGACGGTCGGGATGGCCCCCAGGTTGCCCAGCACCCACTGCACCTTGCCGCCGCTGTTGATGCTGACGCCGTTGGCGTGCTCACCGTCCTGCAGCGGGGAGTCGGTGAACGGTGCCTCGCAGCCGACGGTCTCCTTGTTGATCTGGCAGCGCGTCACGCCGGATTTGGTCTCGATGAAGACGTAGCCGTTCTGGTCGGGCGGCAGCGGGATGGCGCCCGCCGGGTTCGTCGGGTTACTCGGCGCCGCGGACGGGCCCGGCGCCGGAGCGGCGGTGGCCGACGGCGGTGTGGACGACCTGGGGGTGGGGAAAGAAGGTTCGGTGGGTCCCGCTCCGGGGGAGGCCACCGGCCGGCCCCCGATGATTGAGCTGCAGCCGGACACCAACTCCGACCCGCCCACCAGGGCTACGAGCAGCAGCGAACCACCGGCCAGGCTCCGCCGCGCATTCTCCGAAAACCGCACCCGCCGCTCCCCAGACGATTCGAATAGCGGCACTCAGGTTACGCAACGAGAGGCGAAAGTCGCTGCCCCGGCGCAGCTATCGATACCGAGCCGATGACGCGGGTTTATCACCGCGTGACCGACCGGGCTCGGGAGCGCTACAGCCCCAACAGTTTTTCGGCGTTGCGGTGGCTGATCGCGGCCCGCTCGTCGTCGGACAGCGGCAAGCCGTCGAGGAAGGCGCGGGCCTCGACCATCGACCCGAATGGGTAATCGGCGGAGAAGGCCACTCGCTCGATCCCCACCTGCGCAACCAGGTTCGCGTACGTCGCGTGGTCGTTGAAGTTGGCGAACGTGTAGTGAAAGTTCTCCCGCAGATAGGAACTCACGGGGTACTGCAGACCGGTCAGATCCGGTTTCAGGGTGGCGTCGAATCGCGGCAGCATGAACGACGTCGCCTCGCCCATGTGCCCGATGATCATCTGCAACGACGGGTGCCGGTCGAACACGCCGCCCAGGATCATGCGCAGCGCGTGGGTGGCGGTGTTGATGTGCCACCCCCAGCCCACGGTGGCCAGCGCGAACGTGACGGGCTCGGCGAAGCCGGCGTAGCTGGATTCGATGACGCTCGCCGGCGGGATGGTCGGATGCAGGTAGATCGGTGCCCGCAGCTCGGCCGCTCGGGCCAGGACGGGCTCGAAGAACGGGTCGTCCAGGTAGCGGCCCCGGCTGTGCCCGTTGATCACCGCGCCGGGAAAGCCGAGCCCGCGCACCGCCCGCTCGAGTTCCTCGGCCGCCTGGTCGGGCGCGCTGGTGGGCAGCGTGGCGAAGCCCGCCAACCGATCCGGGTAGCGCTGCACCGCCGCGGCGAGCTGGTCGTTGCAGTCGCGGGCAAGCCGCACTGCCTCCTCAGGCTCGAGTTGCTCCACCCCGGGCGCGGCCAGCGACAGCACGGCCAGGTCCACCCCGGCCTCGTCCATCGCGGCGATGCGGCCTTCGCCGAGGTCGCTGGCCGGTTCCACGATCCCGGGCCGCGACGCCAGCCAGGTGCCCGGACCTTGTAGGAATTCCGTTGTGGCGTAATGCTCTTCGAGAGCGATGACACGCATCTGACTTATCCTTCGAGGACTCGGGTGGCCGCGTTCCAATACGGCAGCGCGTCGCGGTCGGCGGCCAGGCGGATGGTTTTGGTGTAGCCGTATTCGGCCAGCGTCTCCTGGGCGTGCTCGCGGCCGAAGCCGCTGTGGCCGACGCCGCCGAATCCGCTGCCGATGGCCACCCGGGCGTAATTGTTGACGAAGACGGCCCCGGCTCGGATCTGCCGGCTCACCCGCAGCGCCCGGTCGCCGTCGGCGGTGAACACGGCGGCGACCAGTCCGTACGGCGTGCCGTTGGCGACGCGCACCGCCTCGGCCTCGTCGCTGAACCGGATCAGGGCGACCACCGGGCCGAAGATCTCCTCCTGGGCCACCCGCATGCCCGGCGTGACGCCGGTCAGCACCGTCGGTGCGACGTAGAAGCCGTCCGCGAGCCGGGGATCCCGCGGTAGCGGCGCCTGGGCGGCGATGCGGGCGCCTTCGGCCACCCCGATGTCGAGATAGTCCAACACCTGTTTCTGCTGTGCCCGGGTGACCAGCGGCCCCACGTCGGTGGCGGGGTCGGCGCCGTCGCCCACCCGCAGCCGCCGCACCGCGGCGCACAGCTTCTCTTCGAACTCCGCATAGATGTTGTCCTGCACCAGGATTCGCGACGCGGCGGTGCACGCCTCGCCCTGATTGAAAAAGCCGCCGTCCACGGCGGCCAGCAGCGCCTCGTGCAGAACGGCATCGTCGAAAACCAGCAGCGGGTTCTTCCCGCCCAGCTCCATCAGCGCCGGCGTGAGGTTGCCGGCCGCGGTGCGCAGCACCGCCGAACCGGTGAGTGGCGATCCGGTGAAGGAGATCTTTCCCACCAGTTGGTGCTCGGCCAGCGCGGCGCCCACCTCGCCGCCGCCCGGCACGGCGTGCACCACCGGATCGGGCAGCACCGACTGGATCAGTTCGACCAGTCGCAGCACCACCGAGGGCGTCTGCTCCGGCGGTTTCAGCACGACGGCGTTGCCGACGGCAAGTGCGGGCGCGACTTTCCCGGCGGTGTGGATCGGCGGCCAGTTGAAGGGCACGATGCCGGCGATCACGCCGTAGGGCTCCAGTGTGGTCACGTCGAAGACCGGGCCGTAGTCGCGGGCCTGGCTCGGTAGCACCTCGACCATCCCGGCGAAGTATTCGAAGATCCCGATCGCGGCTTCGACATCGAAGCCGCGCGCCTGGCTGAGCGGCTTGCCCATTTCCCGCGACTCGAGAGCGGCGATCTCATCGGCGTGCGCGCGAATCACATCGGCGATCTGCCGCAGGTAGCGGCCGCGCTCGCGGGCCGGGCGTTGCTTCCAGGTCAGGTGCGCGGCGTGCGCCGCTCGCACGGCCTGGTCGACCTGCTCGGTACCGGCACCTTGCACGACGGTGACGACCTGACCGGTGGCGGGGTTTTGCACGACGAACCTGTCGTCGGCGGACGCCGACGACCAGGGGGTGCTGATGTCGGTGGGGGCATGCTGATCCATGGGCACTGTCACGCTATGCCCGGCGGTGTGATCAGCACCAACGATATCTTCTGATGGTTGCCATCTTTGGCGGTGATAATCGCAGGTGTGGAGCTTCGCCATCTCGAGTACTTTCTGACCGTTGCGGACAGCCGAAGCTTCACAGCGGCGGCCAAGCGCCTGCACGTGGTGCAGTCCGGGGTGTCGGCCACCATCAAGGCGCTCGAACGCGAACTGGGCACCGAGCTGTTCGTCCGGGGCGCGGCCGGCGTAGCACTGAGCCCCGCCGGCGAAGCGTTGCGACCCCACGCGCGGGCCACCCTCGACGCCGCCCGCGCGGCCAAGGATGCGGTCGGTGCCGCGCGGGGCACCGTGCGCGGGACCGTCACGGTCGGGACGCTGACGTCGGTCAGCGTCATTGACGTGCCGACCGTGCTCGCCGAGCTGCACGCCCGCCATCCCGAAGTCGTGGTTCACCTACGCGCGGCCAGCGCTGGGTCGGCGGGCCTGGCCGGTCAGCTGCGCGACGGCGACCTCGACGTCGCCTTCCTGGTCTTCACCGGTCCGCCGCCGGCTGATTTGCACACCCGGCTGGTCGCCTCGGTGCCCCTGCTGCTGGTCGTCCCCGCCGGGCACCCGCTGGCCCGGCGCAAGGCGGTTTCGCTGGCCGACCTGGCCGGCATGTCCTTCGTCGACGGGCCGCCGGGATACGGCAACCGCGCCGTGGTCGACAATGCGTTCGCGGCCGCGGGTGTCGAGCGGACGGTCGCGGTGGAGGTTGCCGACATCGGCACCGCGGCGACCTGCATCCGCAAGGGGCTGGGGATCGGTTTTCTGAGCTGGTCCATCCTGGAGGGAATCGACAGCTCGGGCTTGGTCAGCGTCCGGATCACCGGGCACGACCTGCAGTGGCGGCTCTACGTTGCGACCTCGGCGACCCGGCAGGCCGGCGCGGTCACCCGGGCGCTGCTCGCGCTGATCGAGGAAGTTTGCGGGCGAGGCCGCGAAAATTCAGCCACCCCGGGAACAAGGCGGGACCAACCGCCGTTAACATAATCGACAAGTTGAGCGAACCACACTCAATACTGGGTTGACAGCCCACCGGCCCAAGGGGCAGGCTTGAGCCTGGTTCACTCAGCATAGTGGCACCAATCAAGCTCTACATATTCAGGAGGAATCACTATGGCTCGTGCGGTCGGTATCGACCTCGGGACCACCAACTCCGTCGTCGCAGTCCTCGAGGGCGGTGACCCGGTCGTCGTCGCCAACTCCGAGGGTTCGCGGACCACGCCGTCCATCGTCGCGTTCGCGCGCAACGGCGAAGTGCTCGTCGGCCAGCCCGCCAAGAACCAGGCGGTCACCAACGTCGATCGCACCATCCGTTCGGTCAAGCGGCACATGGGCACGGACTGGTCCGTCGAGATCGATGACAAGAAATACACCGCTCAGGAGATCAGCGCCCGCGTGCTGATGAAGCTGAAGCGCGACGCCGAGGCATACCTGGGCGAGGACGTCACGGACGCCGTCGTCACCGTGCCGGCGTACTTCAACGACGCCCAGCGTCAGGCGACCAAGGAAGCCGGCCAGATCGCCGGCCTCAACGTGCTGCGCATCGTCAACGAGCCGACCGCGGCCGCGCTGGCCTACGGATTGGACAAGGGCGAGAAGGAACAGACCATCCTGGTCTTCGACCTCGGTGGCGGTACGTTCGACGTGTCGCTGCTCGAGATCGGCGAGGGTGTGGTCGAGGTCCGCGCCACCAGTGGTGACAACCACCTCGGTGGGGACGACTGGGATGACCGCGTCGTCGAGTGGCTGGTCGACAAGTTCAAGGGCACCAGCGGAATCGACCTGACCAAGGACAAGATGGCGATGCAGCGGCTGCGTGAGGCCGCCGAGAAGGCCAAGATCGAGCTCTCGAGTTCGCAGAGCACCTCGATCAACCTGCCCTACATCACCGTCGACGCGGACAAGAACCCGCTGTTCCTCGACGAGCAGCTGACCCGCGCCGAATTCCAGCGCATCACACAGGATCTGCTGGACCGCACGCGCAAGCCCTTCCAGTCCGTGATCAAGGACGCCGGTATCTCCGTCTCCGAAATCGACCACGTGGTTTTGGTGGGTGGTTCCACCCGCATGCCCGCGGTGACCGAACTGGTCAAGGAGCTCACCGGAGGCAAGGAGCCCAACAAGGGCGTCAACCCCGATGAAGTTGTGGCCGTCGGTGCCGCGCTGCAGGCCGGTGTCCTCAAGGGCGAGGTGAAAGATGTTCTGCTGCTTGACGTTACGCCGCTGAGCCTGGGTATCGAGACCAAGGGTGGCGTGATGACCAAGCTCATCGAGCGCAACACCACCATCCCCACCAAGCGGTCGGAGACCTTCACCACGGCCGACGACAACCAGCCGTCGGTGCAGATCCAGGTCTTCCAGGGTGAGCGCGAAATCGCTTCGCACAACAAGCTGCTCGGCTCCTTCGAGCTGACCGGCATCCCGCCGGCTCCGCGCGGCGTCCCGCAGATCGAGGTCACCTTCGACATCGACGCCAACGGCATCGTGCACGTCACGGCCAAGGACAAGGGCACCGGCAAGGAGAACACGATCAAAATCCAGGAGGGCTCCGGCCTGTCCAAGGAGGAGATCGACCGGATGATCAAGGACGCCGAGGCGCACGCCGAGGAGGACCGTCAGCGTCGCGAAGAGGCCGACGTCCGCAACCAGGCCGAATCGCTGGTCTACCAGACGGAGAAGTTCGTCGCTGAACAACGGGGCGCAGCGTCCGAGTCCGGCGGCTCGAAGGTCCCCGAGGACACGCTGTCCAAGGTCGACACCGCGATCGCCGAGGCCAAGACGGCCCTGGGCGGCACCGACATCAACGCCATCAAGGCGGCGATGGAGAAGCTGGGCCAGGAGTCCCAGGCGCTCGGACAGGCGATCTACGAGGCCACTCAGGCCGCCGGTGAGCAGGGCGGTGACGGCGCGGCCGGCGGCCCGGGTGGGTCCGCTGACGACGTCGTGGACGCGGAGGTGGTCGACGACGACCGGGAGTCCAAGTGACGGAAAGCAATCCACAGGAACAGGTGACGGTCACCGACAAGCGGCGCATCGATCCTGAGACCGGTGAAGTACGGCAGGTCCCCCCTCCCGGCGGTACGCCGGGAGGGGCGCCGGCCGGCGAGACGGCGGGCCAGCCCGAGGGCAAAGTCGCCGAGCTCACCGCCGATCTGCAACGGGTGCAGGCCGACTTCGCCAACTACCGCAAGCGGGCGCTGCGCGACCAGCAGGCCGCGGCGGACCGGGCCAAGGCCGGCGTCGTCAACCAATTGCTGGGCGTGCTCGACGATCTCGACCGGGCACGCAAGCACGGTGATCTGGAATCCGGACCGCTCAAGTCGGTGGCCGACAAGCTGGAGACCGCGCTGACCGGCCTGGGCCTGACGGCGTTCGGCGAGGAGGGCGAGGACTTCGACCCGGTGCTGCACGAAGCCGTTCAGCACGAAGGCGATGGCTCCCGACCGGTGATCGGCACCGTCATGCGGCAGGGCTACAAACTGGGTGACCAGGTGTTGCGCCACGCTCTGGTCGGCGTCGTCGACACGGTCGACGACGACGGCGACGCGGCGGCAGCCACCGGTGAGTCCGCCGCGGCGGCTGGGGAAAGAGAGCCGGCCGAATCGGACGATAACGCCGGCACATCCGGTGACTAGACCACACAATCAGCACATTGGAAGAGAGACCAAAAGAAAGTGGTGAGGGGGTGACGCGGCATGGCCCAGCGTGAATGGGTCGAAAAGGACTTCTATAAGGAGCTGGGCGTCTCCTCTGACGCCAGTCCCGAAGAGATCAAACGCGCCTACCGCAAGTTGGCGCGCGATCTGCACCCGGACGCCAACCCCGACAACCCCGCCGCCGGTGAACGATTCAAAGCGGTCTCCGAGGCGCACAACGTCTTGTCGGATCCGGCCAAGCGCAAGGAATACGACGAAACCCGAAGGCTGTTCGCCGGCGGTGGTTTTGGCGGGCGCCGGTTCGACAACGGCGGGTTCGGGGGCTTCAACGTCGGCGGTGACGGCGCCGAGTTCAACCTCAACGATTTGTTCGATGCCGCCGGCCGAAGCGGCGGCACCAACATCGGTGACCTGTTCGGCGGCTTGTTCGGGCGCGGTTCGGGCGCCCGGCCCAGCCGGCCGCGCCGCGGCAACGACCTCGAGACCGAAACCCAGCTGGATTTCGTCGAGGCCGCCAAGGGCGTGGCGATGCCGCTGCGGCTGACCAGTCCGGCGCCGTGCACCAACTGCCATGGCAGTGGCGCGCGGCCGGGCACCAGCCCGAAGGTGTGTCCAACCTGCAACGGCTCCGGCGTGATCAACCGCAACCAGGGCGCATTCGGCTTCTCCGAACCGTGCACCGATTGCCGGGGCAGCGGCTCGATCATCGAGCACCCCTGCGACGAGTGCAAGGGCACCGGCGTCACCACCCGCACCCGCACCATCAACGTGCGGATCCCGCCGGGCGTCGAGGACGGACAGCGCATCCGGCTGCCCGGCCAGGGCGAGGCTGGGTTGCGCGGTGCGCCGTCGGGTGACCTGTACGTGACGGTGCATGTGCGCCCGGACAAGGTGTTCGGGCGCGACGGAGACGACCTCACCGTGACCGTTCCGGTCAGCTTCACCGAGTTGGCCTTGGGCTCAACCATTTCGGTGCCCACGCTGGACGGCAAGGTCGGTGTGCGGGTGCCCAAGGGCACCGCCGACGGTCGCATCCTGCGGGTGCGTGGGCGTGGCGTTCCCAAGCGCAGCGGCGGCAACGGTGACCTGCTGGTGACCGTAAAGGTCGCCGTGCCACCCAATTTGGAGGGTGCGGCTCAGGAGGCGCTGGAGGCGTACGCCGCCGCCGAGCGGTCCAGCGGTTTCGACCCGCGGGCGGGATGGGCAGGTAATCGGTGATGGCCAAGGGCTCGAGCAATTCAAGAAAAGAGGATGCCCACACCTTCTTGATCTCGGTGGCCGCCGAGCTGGCCGGCATGCACGCCCAGACGCTGCGCACCTACGACCGGCTCGGCCTGGTCAGCCCGCGCCGGACCTCCGGTGGGGGACGGCGGTATTCGGAGCACGACGTCGACCTGCTGCGTGAGGTGCAACGGCTCTCGCAGGACGAGGGGGTAAACCTCGCCGGCATCAAGCGCATCATCGAGCTGACCAATCAGGTCGAGGCGCTGCAGGCCCGGGTCAAGGAGTTGACCGAGGAGCTGGCGCAGACCCGGGCCAGCCAGCGCCGCGACGTGGCGGTGGTGCCCAAGAGCACCGCGCTGGTGGTGTGGCAGCCGCGTCGGGGACGCTGATCACACCCGAAGAGAAAACCGCGTGACCGCCGGCTCGCCCGGTAGCGCGCAGCGGTAGCCGCCCCGGCGCAGGGCGTCGGTCGGTGCGGTCATAGGCTCGAAGCACACAATCGCCTTGGCGGGATCGTCGACCGGCGGGGCGAAAATCTGCGCCGCCGGATAGCCGTGTTCGAAATGCACCTCGATGCGGCGCCCGCCGCCGGACACGGCGAACACCGAACCTTCGGCCACCTGGTCGTAGGCGTCGTCGAAAGCCTTGTCGCACAACGCCTCTTCGCGCGCGGGTTGCGGCTCGGAGTCGCCCGTCGGCAGCCCCTTGTCGTCGAGGCCCAGATGCCGCAACGGCGGTGTCTCGATTACCCAGTCGGCCCGCGGCGCATCGGGCAGCTGCAGATAGGGATGGAACCCGAAGCACAGCGGCACCGCCCGGTCGCCGGTCGCGGTGACCGTGGTCCGGACCGTCAGCGTCCGGTCGGCCAGCTCCGCCGTCACCGTCAGCACGTGCGGATACGGGAAGCTGGCCAGCAATCGGGGATCGGCCCCGAAGTCCAGTTCGGCGGTCAGCTCGTTGGCGGTCTCGGCCGTCACCCGCCACCCGGGGTAGGCGGCCAGGACGCCGTGGATGGGCAGCCCGTTGGGGTCGGCGCGCACGCCGTTTTCTCCCGGCGTCAGGGTCACGGTGACGTCCTGCGCGGTATAAATGTTCTCGCCCAAGCGATTTGCCCACGGGTACAGAATCGGGATGCCCATCGTCTTGCCGTCCGAGATGTAGGCGTCCAGGCCGCGCCGCTGGCCCAGCAGCTCGACACCGGCGTCGCGCAGCGACGTGCCGATCATCCCCGCCTCCGGGACGAACTGCGCAACCACCGGCGACGACGGATCCTGCAGTGTGACGACGTGCATGGCTACCTCCATAGCGGGTCATGCTGAATGTGTTCGGGCGGAGCCCCTTTGGCGATCAGCGCGGCCTTGGTGGCGCTGACCATCGCCGGGCCGCCGCAGACCAGGATCTGCCGATCGCCCCAGCCGCCGTACTTGGTCACCACGTCGGGCAGCCGCCCGATCTGGTGCACGTGCAGGCCGCGCGGTGGGGTGACGTCGGGATAGTTTGTGGCCCAAGAGGGATCGCTGTTGTATTCCGAGACGGGCGAGACGGACAGCCACGGATTGTGGGAGGCGACCTGCCACAGGGTCGGCAGATCGTAGAGTTCGCAGCGGTAGCGGGCGCCGAAGAAAAGATGTATCCGCGGGTTCACCGCGAACCGCGACAGGTCCATGATCAGCGCCCGCAGCGGCGCCAGGCCCGTGCTGCCGGCAACCATCAGCACGTCGCCGGCCTCGCGGTCGACCCGTAGGCCGCCGTGCGGGCTGGACAGCCGCCACCGGTCGCCGGTGCGGGTTTCGTCGACGATCGCCGGGCTGACCAGGCCGCCGGGAACCAGGCGGACGTGAAACTCGATCCCGCCGCCGGGGTCGGCCGGAATCGCGGGACTCAAATACCGCCAGCGGTGCGGGCATTGGGGCACGTGCACGTTGACGTATTGGCCGGGGTGGTAGTCCATCGGCTGATCGAGCTGCAGCCGGACCACCGCCAGATCCCGCGACACCCGGAGGTGCTCGACGACGGTGCCGTCCCACCAGGCGGGCCCCTCCTCGGCGTCCGCGGCGCCGCTCATCACCCCGGTGATCAGGTTAAGCGACTGGTTGGCCGCCTCGTCGACGGCGTCGGTCCAGGCGGCACCCAGTTGAGCACGCAGCGTCGCCAACAACGCGCTCCGCAGGGTGTCGTAATGCGCCGGCAGCACACCGTATTTACGGTGATCGCGGCCGAGCTGGGCCAGGAACGCCACCGGCTCCTGCGCGCGGCGCGCGACCAGCTCGCCGTACACCCAGTGCAGCGCGCGACCGAAAGCGAGCCGCTGGGCCGCCATTTCGGGCGGGAACAGATCGCGCACCGAGCCGTCGAGGGCGAACCAATGGGTGTAGAAGCGGTGGACGAGCTCGCCGGGATCGCCGACGGAGGCCGACCCGCCCGGTGCGAAGGCATCGCGCAGCACCCGCAGCGCGTCGACGTCCTCCAGGCTCACGGGCCCCGATTGTAGGCTTGGCCGCCGGTGACTCAGCCCTGTCGGACGATGTTGGCGGTCCCGACGTTGTCGACCTTGGGCGAACCCCAGTGATAGAGAACGACGTTGCCGGTCCCCGACGCGCTGACCGCATCGGTGCTGTCGACCGCGACGTGGTTGCCGTTGCCGGAAACGCTGACGCTGGTGCAATGCCCGGTGAGGGTGATGGCGTTCTGCTTCCCGCTCACCGACAGGTAGCCGGCGTGACAGGGGATCGTCTTCGTCATACCGGTCCCGCTGACCTGCAGCGTGCCGGACTGCGGCACCGTCGTCGAGGGGTTGCCGCCGGCGAGATCGGTGTGCAACCCGACCGCGACAAGCCCGGTGAGAGCCAGTGCGGCGGCCACGGCGGCGAGCACGAGGGTCAGGGGAACGCGGCGCGGGGTTCCGGCGAACTCGGCGTCGGCCTGATCGGGGTGCTCCGTCGTCTGTGTCATCAGAACAGGGGTACCCCGTACGTCGTATTGCCCAAAACTCGATAGAGTTGAGCGGAACAGACTCAACCTTGACGGCGTTGCATAACCAGACAAGCATTTTTGCAAACCTTTTTGTACCCGAACGGAGCTCGTCGTGGACTCTTTCAACCCGACCACCAAGACCCAAGCGGCGCTGACTTCCGCGCTGCAGGCGGCCTCGGCCGCCGGTAATCCCGAGATCCGGCCCGCACACCTGCTGATGGCCCTGCTGACGCAGGCGGACGGCATCGCCGCGCCGCTGCTGGAGGCCGTCGGCGTCGACCCGGCCGCCATCCGCGCCGAAACCGAGCGGGTGCTGGAGCGGCTGCCGCAGATCAGCGGCGCCAGCTCGCAACCGCAGTTGTCGCGCGAGTCGCTGGCCGCCGTTACCACCGCCCAGCAGCTGGCCACCGAGATGAACGACGAGTACGTCTCGACGGAGCACCTGCTGGTCGGCCTGGCCACCGGCGACTCCGACGTCGCCAAGCTGTTGACCGGCCACGGCGCCTCGCCCCAGGCGCTGCGCGACGGGTTCGTCAAGGTGCGGGGCAGCGGCCGGGTCACCAGCCCGGAACCGGAGGCGACCTATCAGGCGCTGGAGAAGTACTCGACCGACCTGACCGAGCGGGCCCGCGAAGGCAAACTCGACCCGGTCATCGGGCGGGACAACGAGATTCGCCGCGTCGTGCAGGTGCTGTCTCGGCGCACCAAGAACAACCCGGTGCTGATCGGTGAGCCCGGCGTCGGCAAGACCGCGATCGTCGAGGGCCTTGCCCAGCGCATCGTGGCCGGCGACGTGCCGGAGAGCCTGCGCGACAAGACCGTCATCAGCCTGGACCTGGGATCGATGGTGGCCGGCGCGAAGTACCGCGGCGAGTTCGAGGAGCGCCTCAAGGCCGTCCTCGACGACATCAAGAACTCCGCCGGGCAGATCATCACCTTCATCGACGAGCTGCACACCATCGTCGGGGCCGGCGCGACCGGCGAGGGCGCGATGGACGCCGGCAACATGATCAAGCCGATGCTGGCCCGCGGCGAGCTGCGGCTGGTCGGCGCCACCACGCTCGACGAGTACCGCAAGTACATCGAGAAGGACGCCGCGCTGGAGCGCCGCTTCCAGCAGGTGTTCGTCGGCGAGCCGTCGGTGGAGGACACCGTCGGCATCCTGCGCGGCCTGAAGGACCGCTACGAGGTGCACCACGGGGTGCGCATCACCGACTCCGCGCTGGTCGCCGCGGCGACGCTGTCCGACCGCTACATCACCGCGCGCTTCCTGCCGGACAAGGCCATCGACCTGGTCGACGAGGCTGCCAGCCGGCTCAAGATGGAGATCGACTCGCGGCCGGTCGAGATCGACGAGGTCGAGCGCCTGGTGCGCCGCCTCGAGATCGAGGAGATGGCGCTCGAGAAGGAAGAAGACGAGGCGTCCAAGGAGCGGCTGGAGAAGCTGCGCTCGGAGCTGGCCGACCAGAAGGAGAAGCTGTCCGAGCTCACCACGCGCTGGCAGAACGAGAAGAACGCCATCGACGTCGTGCGCGAACTCAAGGAACAGCTGGAAGCGCTGCGCGGGGAGTCCGAGCGCGCCGAGCGCGACGGCGACCTGGCCAAGGCCGCCGAGCTGCGTTACGGGCGCATCCCCGAGGTGGAGAAGAAGCTCGACGCCGCGCTGCCGCAGGCCGAGGCCCGCGAGAACGTGATGCTCAAGGAGGAGGTCGGTCCCGACGACATCGCCGAGGTGGTCTCCGCGTGGACCGGAATCCCGGCCGGGCGGATGCTCGAGGGCGAGACCGCCAAGCTGCTGCGCATGGAAGACGAGCTGGGCAGGCGCGTCATCGGGCAGAGGAAGGCCGTGACGGCCGTCTCGGACGCCGTTCGGCGGTCCCGCGCCGGCGTCGCCGACCCCAACCGGCCCACCGGTTCGTTCATGTTCCTCGGGCCGACCGGCGTCGGGAAGACCGAGCTGGCCAAGGCGCTGGCCGAGTTCCTGTTCGACGACGAACGCGCGATGGTCCGCATCGACATGAGCGAATACGGCGAGAAGCACTCGGTGGCCCGGCTGGTCGGCGCCCCGCCCGGATACATCGGCTACGACCAGGGCGGGCAGCTGACCGAGGCGGTGCGGCGGCGTCCGTACACGGTGATCCTGTTCGACGAGATCGAAAAGGCGCACCCGGACGTGTTCGACGTGCTGCTGCAGGTGCTCGACGAGGGCCGGCTGACCGACGGGCAGGGCCGCACGGTCGACTTCCGCAACACCATCCTGATCCTGACGTCCAACCTGGGGTCGGGTGGCAGCGAGGAGCAGGTGATGGCCGCGGTGCGCTCGGCGTTCAAGCCGGAGTTCATCAACCGGCTCGACGACGTGATCATCTTCCACGGCCTCGAGCCCGGTGAGCTGGTGCAGATCGTCGACATCCAGCTGGCCCAGCTGCAGAAGCGGCTGGCCCAGCGCCGCCTCACGCTGGAGGTGTCGCTGCCGGCCAAGCAGTGGCTGGCCCACCGCGGGTTCGACCCGGTCTACGGGGCGCGGCCGTTGCGCCGCCTGGTGCAGCAGGCCATCGGCGACCAGCTGGCCAAGCTGTTGTTGGCCGGCGACGTGCACGACGGCGACACGGTTCCGGTGAACGTCAGCCCGGATGGCGACTCGCTGATCCTGGGCTGACCGCTGGGGGGGACCATCGGCGGTCCGGCGACACGCAGCTATCTCCAGCTGTGATTGGGTTGTGACCTGGTCGCCTTCTGTGTTCCGGGCCAATAGCAGATACCCTGTTTTGGATGGTCCCCCTCTGGTTCACGCTCTCCGCGCTGTGCTTTGTCGGCGCGGGGGTGCTGCTGTACGTCGACATCGATCGGCGACGCGGGCGCAGCAGGCGCCGCAAGTCGTGGGCGCGGTCGCACGGGTTCGACTACGAGCGTGAATCAGCCGACATCCTCAAGCGCTGGAAGCGCGGGGTGATGTCGACGGTGGGCGACGTGGCCGCCCAGAACGTGGTGCTGGGTCAGATCCGCGGCGAGGCCGTGTACATCTTCGACCTGGAAGAGGTCGCCACCGTCATCGCGCTGCACCGCAAGGTGGGCACCAACGTCGTGGTCGACCTGCGGCTCAAGGGACTCAAAGAGCCACGGGAAAGCGACATTTGGCTGTTGGGCGCCATCGGGCCGCGGATGGTCTACTCCACCAATCTCGATGCCGCCCGCCGGGCCTGCGACCGCCGCATGGTCACCTTCGCGCACACCGCACCGGACAGCGCCGAGATCATGTGGAACGAGCAGAACTGGACGCTGGTTGCCCTGCCGATCACCAGTGCCCGCACCGAGTGGGACGAGGGCCTGCGCACCGTGCGCCAGTTCAACGACCTGTTGCGGGTGCTGCCGCCGCTGCCCGAAGAGACCCCGCAGGAGACCGGGGCGCCGTCGGGCCCGCGCAACGCCTCACCGAGCCGGCCGCTGGCCCCGGCGGGCCGCGCCGAGCTGCCGCCCCGGCGCGCGCAGCAGGACGTGGCTGGGCTGCTCGGCCCCGATCTTGCGCCCGGTCGTCGCGCCGCCGAACCGGTGCGCCGCGACCAGCCTCGATCCGACGGGCGTGCGGAAACCCTCCGCCGCCCACCCCCCTCCGGGCGCAACGGCCACCAGGCCAGCAACTATCAGCGCTGACGGCGGGGCGGCGGCCGGTGATGGCGCCGTCATTAGGATGTCGCTCATGCCCCGCCCCGTAGCCCTGATCACCGGAAGTGGCCGTGGCCGGACCTGACCTCAAAGAGTTGGCGGAGCTGGTGTCGCGCCTGTCGGTGGTGCACGGGCGGGTCACGCTGTCCTCCGGCAAGGAAGCCGACTACTACGTCGACCTGCGCCGGGCCACGTTGCACCACCGCGCCTCGGCGTTGATCGGCACGCTCATGCGCGAACTGACCAGCGACTGGGACTACGACCTTGTCGGCGGGCTGACCCTGGGCGCCGACCCGGTGGCCACCGCCGTCATGCACGCATCGGGGCGCCCGATCGACGCCTTCGTCGTGCGTAAATCGGCGAAAACCCATGGGCTGCAACGCCTTATCGAAGGTTCAGAGGTTTCCGGCAAGCGGGTCCTGGTCGTCGAGGACACCAGCACCACCGGCAACTCGGCGCTGACCGCGGTGCGCGCCGTCCAGGAGGCCGGCGGCGAAGTGGTGGGGGTGGCCACCGTGGTGGACCGCGCCACCGGGGCCGCCGAGGCCATCGAGGCCGAGGGGTTGCCCTACCGAAGCGTGCTCGGCCTCGCCGATCTGGGGCTGAGCTAGGCCGGCTTCACCGTGCGCACATTCCTCGCGATAGCGGCCTGCTTGGCGCTGTGTCTGGCCGGCTGCTCGTCCTCCAGCCAACCCGTGCGTCCCTACGGCGCCCAGGGGGCGCGACTCGGCGAATCGCTGGCCCTGCTGGGCTGGAACATGTCGGTGTCGAATCTGCGCTGGGACGGTGACTACGTGCTGGTCGACGTCGACGCCAGCCCGGCCTCGGCCAAGGATCCGCACGCCAAACCCGAGGACATCCGCTTCGGGCTCTACGGCGCGCTGGCGCACCCGATGGAGACCGCCGGCCTGGGCAGCTGCGACAACGCGAAGACCGGCGTGCATGACGTCCCCGCGCCGCTCTCGGCACCTCGCGACCGGCTCACCGGCACGGTTTGCCTCGGCCCGCTGAAGGATCGGAGCCAGGTGCGCGGTGTCTACGGTTACTCGCCGCGCGACCGGATCCCGGACAGCTCGTCGGCGTACCCGGTCGCCTTCCCGGTCGGGCTGCTGCCGACCAACCCCAACGACAGCGGCGGCCTGGCGGTCAAGACCGCCAGCCTGTCGGCATGGCGCGCGGACGGCACCCCGATGACCAAGATGCAGCTGGGCGACCCGGGGGCGTTCACCGGCAACGGCTACATGCTGCTGGGGCTGGAGGCCACCGCCATCGCGGCGCGCTATCGCGACGAGTCCGTCAAGCGCGGCGGCCCGATGATGCTGCTGGCATCCCCGACCCTGCCGTCGCCGGGGTTGAACCCGGCCTGCGCGACGTACGGGTCGTCGGTGCTGATCCTGCCCGACGCGTCCTTGGACGCGGTGCACGTGAACGCGTCGCTGTGCACCCAGGGCGAGATCAACGACGCGTTGCTGTACGCGACGTTGGCCATCGACGGCACGCACGCCGGTGTGTGGACGCAGCGATGAGCGAACCACCCGGGCCGACCGAATGGGCGGCGACACCGCCCGCCGGCGTCGGCCCGTGGCCGGGTGAGCCGCCCGACGACCCCCGGTATGACCCAGTCCTGTTGCGTGAGGGCGACACTCGCAACGTCGTCGACGCCTACCGGTACTGGACCCGGGAAGCGATCATCGCCGACATCGACCGGCGCCGCCATCCCCTGCACGTGGCCATCGAGAACTTCGGTCACGACGCCAACATCGGTTCGGTGGTGCGCACCGCCAACGCCTTCGCGGTGCACACCGTGCACATCGTGGGGCGACGGCGGTGGAATCGCCGCGGCGCCATGGTGACTGACCGCTATCAGCGGTTGTGTCACCACGACAGCACCGCCGAACTGCTGGCCTTCGCGGCCGATGCCGGGCTGACCGTGGTCGCGGTGGACAACGTGCCGGGCGCGGCGCGCCTGGAGGAGGCCGCCCTGCCGCGCAAGTGCCTGCTGGTGTTCGGTCAGGAGGGGCCGGGGATCACCGACGACACCCGCACGGGCGCGGGGCTGACGGTGTCGATCGCGCAGTTCGGCTCGACGCGCAGCATCAACGCCGGCGTCGCCGCCGGGATCGCCATGCACGCCTGGGTCGAGCAGCACGCCGACCTGACCCGCGCCTGGTGAGCCCCCGACGCCCTACACACCCGCTCACCGCGTGGGGCAGGATCGACAGGTATGGATCAGCTCTGGGCCAACCGCGCGGCCAGCAGCGAAGCCGCTGTCACCCAACGACACCTGAAACGGCTGTGGGGGCTGCCCGCCACCCAGCTGGGGGTGGTGGCCTGGCCGGCGGCGCGGCGCGACCGCTGGTTCGGCACCTGGCACTACTGGTGGCAGGCGCATCTGCTCGATTGCCTGGTCGACGCCCAGCAGCGCGATCCGCGGCCGCACCGGTACACCGAGATCAACCGGCAGGTCCGCTCGCACCGGTTGCGCAACAACTTCTCCTGGATCAACAGCTACTACGACGACATGGCCTGGCTGGCACTGGCGCTCGAACGCGCCGCCCGGATCGCCGGCGTCGAGCGCCGGCGGGCGCTGCCCAAGCTCGCCGGCCAGTTCGTCAAGGCGTGGGCGCCCGAGGACGGCGGCGGCATCCCGTGGCGCAAGTCCGACCAGTTCTTCAACGCCCCGGCCAACGGCCCGGCCGGAATCTTCCTCGCCCGCTACGGGGACCATCTGAAACGTGCTGAGCAGATGGGCAATTGGATTGACCAGACGCTGATCGACCCGGAGACGCACCTGGTGTTCGACGGCATCAAAGCCGGTTCGCTGGTGCGCGCGCAGTACACCTACTGCCAGGGCGTGGTGCTCGGGCTGGAGACCGAGCTGGCCGCCCGCACCGCCGTTGAGATCAGGCAGCGACACGCCGCCCGGGTGCACCGGCTGGTCGCGGCCGTGCACGAACACATGGCGCCGGCGGGCGTGCTGGCCGGCGCCGGCGGCGGCGACGGCGGCCTGTTCGCCGGGGTGACGGCCCGCTACCTGGCGCTGGTGGCCACCACGCTGCCGGGGGAGGAGGCCGACGACGTGCTGGCCCGCGACACCGCCCGGCAGATCGTGCTGGCCAGTGCGAAGTCGGCGTGGGACAACCGGCAAACGGTGGACGGATTGCCGGTGTTCGGCCCGTTCTGGGACCGCGACGCCCAGTCGCCAACGGCGGGCGGCAAACAGGCGGAGTTCGTCGAGGGCGCGGTGATGGCGTCCGAGGTGGCCGAGCGGGATCTGTCGGTGCAGCTGTCGGGGTGGATGCTCATGGAGGCCGCCTGTAACGTCTCCGCCGAGTCGAAGAACAGGAGCACCCGGTGAGCAACAAGGTCCACCACGACGCGGAGTCGGCCCTGCACGGCCTGCTGAAGGACGGCATCACCATCGCCGCGGGCGGCTTCGGTCTGTGCGGCATCCCCGAGAAGCTGATCCAGGCTCTGGTCGACAGCGGCATCAAGGACCTCACCATCGTCGGAAACAACGCCGGCGTAGACGATTTCGGCATGGGACTGCTGCTCAAGGGCCGGCAGGTGAAAAGGGTGATCGCCTCCTACGTCGGCGAGAACAAGGAGTTCGAACGCCAGGTGCTGTCCGGCGAGCTGGACCTGGTGCTGACGCCGCAGGGCACGCTCGCGGAGAAGCTGCGCGCCGGCGGCGCCGGCATCCCCGGCTTCTACACCCGCACGGCCTTCGGCACCAACCTCGCCGAGGGCAAGGACACCAGGGTCTTCGACGGCACCGAATACGTTCTGGAAGAAGGAATTCGGGCCGACGTGGCGATCGTTAAGGCGTGGAAGGGCGACACCGCCGGCAACCTCGTCTACCGCAAGACGGCGCGCAACTTCAACCCGATGATCGCCACCTGCGGCGCAATCACCGTCGCCGAGGTGGAGGAGCTGGTCGAGGTCGGCGAGCTGGACCCCGACCTGATCCACACCCCGGGCATCTACGTCGACCGCATCATCGAGGGCACCGGCTACGAGAAGCGCATCGAGTTCCGCACCACCAGCGGCGGCGCCGCGCTGAAGAACGACAGCCCCGTCCGCGAGCGGATGGCCCAGCGCGCCGCCCAGGAATTGCGCGACGGCTTCTACGTGAACCTGGGCATCGGCATTCCAACGTTGGTGGCCAACTTCATTCCCGACGGCATCAAGGTCACCCTGCAATCGGAGAACGGCCTGCTCGGCATCGGCGCCTACCCGAGCGAGGACACCGTCGACCCCGATCTCATCAACGCGGGCAAGCAGACCATCACCAGCCTGCCCGGGTCGAGCTTCTTCAGCAGCGCCGATTCCTTCGCGATGATCCGCGGCGGCCACATCGACCTGTCCATCCTGGGCGCCCTGGAGGTCGCCGAGAACGGGGACCTGGCCAACTGGATGGTGCCGGGCAAGATGGTCAAAGGCCCAGGCGGCGCAATGGATTTGGTGTCCGGCGTCAAGCGCGTGATCGTGCTGATGGATCACACCGCGAAAGACGGCAGCCCCAAGGTGCTCAGCCAGTGCTCGCTGCCACTGACCGGCAAGAACGTCGTCGACATGATCATCACCAACCTGTGCGTCTTCGACGTCGAGCCGGGACACGGGTTGGTGCTCACCGAGCTGCAGCCCGGCGTCACGGTCGAGGAAGTTCGCGCCAAGACGGGCTGCGACTTCAAAGTCGCGGTCTGAGCGCGGCCGGCTACTCGGCCGCCGGCAGCCGCTCCGATTCCCGGTCGTCGGTGCTGGGCGCGTGCTTGCGTCCCCGGTAGCTTCGCCAGGCGGCGATGAACGCCGGCATCAGCGAGACGAGCAGGATCACGAGCAGGATCTTCTGCAGGTTGTGGTGCACGAACGGCACGTTGCCCATGAAGTAGCCCGCCAGCGTCACACCGCCGCCCCAGAGGATACCGCCGACGATGTCGAAGCCCAGGAACACCGGGTAGCGCATGTAGGACACCCCGGCGACCGGCGGGACGAACGTCCGCACGAACGGCGCGAACCGGGCCAGGATGATCGCCCAGGGCCCGTACTTCTCGAAGAAGGCGTGTGACTCGGTCACGTAGTGCTTCTTGAAGAACCGGGAGTCTTCCTTCTTGAACAGCGCCGGGCCGATCCGCCGGCCGATCCAATACCCGGTCTGATCGCCCAATATCGCCACCGTGGCGACTGCGGGGGCCAGCACCCAGATGCTGGCCGGTGGGTTCGGGTGCGCGGCCAGCAGGCCGCCGGTGAACAGCAGCGACTCGCCGGGCAGCAGCGGAAACAGCAGCCCGGTTTCGATGAAGACGATCACCAGGATGCCGGGCAGCACCGCGGACCCGAAGACGCCGTCGGCGCCCAACCAATACATCGGGTCGAAGATGTGGGGCAGGGCCGTCACGGCGGTGCTCATGATCCCTCAACATACCGGCGAAACGACCCTGGCCCGCACAAAGGCTGGACTAACCCGCGCGTCGGGCCGCCGGGTAGCTGCGACCACGCATCCGTGGTTGGGTAGGAGCAGCCGTCAGGAGGTGTCTGATGCCCATCGCCACACCCGAGGTCTACGCCGAGATGCTGCGACGCGCCAAGGACGGCTCGTATGCCTTCCCGGCGATCAACTGCACCTCGTCGGAGACCGTGAACGCGGCCATCAAGGGCTTCGCCGATGCGGGCAGCGACGGGATCATCCAGTTCTCCACCGGCGGTGCCGAATTCGCGTCCGGGCTCGGCGTCAAGGACATGGTGGCCGGCGCGGTGGCGCTGGCCGAGTTCACCCGTTCGATCGCGGGCAGATACCCGATCAACGTTGCGCTGCACACCGACCATTGCCCCAAGGACAAGCTGGACACCTATGTCCGCCCGCTGCTGGCGATCTCGGCCGAACGGGTGGCCGCGGGCCACGATCCGCTGTTCGGGTCGCACATGTGGGACGGGTCGGCCGTGCCGATCGACGAGAACCTGACGATCGCGCGGGAGCTGCTCACGGAGGCCGCGGCCGCCAAGATCATCCTCGAGATCGAGATCGGCGTGGTGGGCGGCGAAGAGGACGGCGTCGCCCACGAGATCAACGACAAGCTCTACACCACGCCGGACGACTTCGAGAAAACCATCGACGCACTGGGGCACGGCGAGCACGGCACGTACCTGCTCGCCGCCACCTTCGGCAACGTCCACGGCGTCTACAAGCCCGGCAACGTCAAGCTGCGTCCCGACATCCTGTCCCTGGGCCAAAAGGTGGCGGCGGCCAAGCTGGGGCTGCCCGAGGAGGCCAAGCCGTTCGACTTCGTCTTCCACGGCGGTTCCGGCTCCCTGACGTCGGAGATCGAGGAGTCGCTGCGCTACGGCGTGGTGAAGATGAACGTGGACACCGACACCCAGTACGCGTTTACCCGCCCCATCGCCGGTCACATGTTCGCCAACTACGACGGCGTGCTGAAGGTAGACGGCGAGGTCGGCGTCAAGAAGGTCTACGACCCGCGCAGCTACCTCAAGAAGGCCGAGGCGTCGATGTCCGAGCGGGTGGTCCAGGCCTGCACCGACCTGCACTGCGCCGGAAAGTCACTCGGTGCGGGCTAGCCGCTGGCGGACTGGCAGACCTTCCACTGGTCGTCGCGGTACTGCAGATCCATGCTGCGGGTGGAGCGCAGCTGCGGGTCGTAGGCCATGAACGTGGTGACGTTCGCCTCGGCGTGCTGGCCGTTGACCACCACCTGATCGATGCTGGCGATCACCGGATACTGCTTGGCCGCCGACACCCGCCGGTAGGTCTCGTCCCAGGCATGCTCGTCGTAGTCGGCATAGCCGTCGCGGGTGGTGCCGCACGTGATGGTGCGCAGCGTGGTCAGATCACCCCGCTGGATCGCGACGTCGAAGTTCTGGATGGTGTGCCGAACCTGGTCTTCCTGCGACACGTTGGTGTGTTTGCCCCGGGTCAGCAGCACCGTGCCCAGGATCGCGATCGCCGCCAGCGCCAGCACGATCACCACCAGCGCCAGGACCCAGCCCCAGTTGATCTGCCGGGAGGTGCGCAACTTTCCGCCGAGCCGGGGCGGGATCGATTGCGGGACAGCGGGTTTCGGTGGGACTCCGAACTGTGCGGTGCCGTCCTGTCCCGGCGATGTCGCGAAGACCTCGGTGGCAGGCTCCGGCGTGGTGGAGATGATCGCGGTTTCTTTGGCGTCGAAGCCCGGCGCGGTGAAGCGACGTTCGCGCTGCGGCCCGTCCGGTGATTCCTGCGGGCCGCTGTGCGGGTCGGGTCTGTTGATCACCACGGTCTCGGTCTCGGAGTCGGTGGGGACCATGGGGACGCTCTCGGTGGCGTCCTGTCCGCTGTCGAAGCCGGACTCGGCCCCCCACTCGTCGCTCGGTTCGTTGCGAGACTCGCGTGGGTCGAACCCGGGCCGTTTCGGCGTGCCGCCGCGGTCGGGTTCGGATGGGTTGGGCATGAGTACTACTGTCCTCCCGCTTCGTGGGGTAGTTGCAGAGCTTAGCGATCGAGGACCCGCCTCGGGGCGATGGCCGAGGTGCGTCACGCGGGCAAAACGAGCGAGCTGCAGAATAGAGCCATGACGCCTATGGGAGATCTTCTAGGGCCCGACCCGATCCTGCTGCCCGGAGATACCGATGCCGAGGCGGAACTGCTGGCCGGTGAGAAGGCCGGCATCGTCGCGGCCGCGCATCCGACGGCGTCGGTGGCCTGGGCGGCGCTGGCCGAGCAGTCCCTGGCCGACGACGAGGCCATCACCGCCTACGCCTACGCCCGGACCGGCTATCACCGCGGCCTGGACAAGCTGCGCCGGAACGGCTGGAAGGGCTTCGGCCCGGTCCCGTATTCGCACGAACCCAACCGCGGCTTCCTGCGGTGTGTGGCAGCACTGGCCCGCGCCGCCGACACGATCGGCGAAGCCGACGAGTACTCGCGCTGCCTGGACCTGCTCGACGATTGCGACCCCGAGGCGCGCAAAGCGCTGGGGCTGTGACGCTAGAAGCTGTCCGAGCAATCGGTGTCGTCGGGGCAGTCGATCTGAACGGTGGCGTGCTCCAGCCCGCGCTCCGATAACACTCCGCGCGCGTCGTGCAGCACCCGCGCGGAGTCACCGGCGCTGATCAGGTGTGCGGTGCACATGTCCTTGCCTGGTGACAGGGTCCACACGTGCAGGTCGTGCACGTCGATCACCCCGTCGACGGCTCCGAGCGCGGCGCGCAGCTCCTCGACGTCGATGTGGGTCGGCGACGATTCGGACAGGATCCGCAGCGCGTCGCGGGCCAGCGCGACGGCCCGGGGCAGCACCCAGAGCGCGACCAGCACCGCCACCACCACGTCGGCGTAGGGCCAGTGCGTCGTCACGGTGACCACTCCGGCGATCAGCACGCCCAGGCTGCCCACGGTGTCGGCGACGACCTCCATGTAGGCGCCCTTGACCGCCAGGCTGCCCGACGAGTGGGAACGCAACAACAACGCGACGACGAAGTTCGCGGCCAGCCCGGCCAGCGCGACCACGATCATCGGCACGCCGGGGACGGCGGGAGCTTCCCTGAGGCGCTGGACGGCCTCGTAGAGGATGAACAGCGCCACGCCGATCAGCAGCCCGGCGTTGGCGACGGCGGTGAACACCTCGGCGCGATGCCAGCCGTAGGTCCGGGCGGGCGACGCGCTGCCGCGGCGGGCCAGCGTCACGGCGGCGAGCCCCATGAAGACCGCGACCACGTCGGTCAGCATGTGGCCGGCGTCGGCCAGCAGGGCGATCGAGTTGATCAGCAGCGAGGTGACCAGTTCCACCACGAAGAACGCCGCCAGAATCGCCGCGGCCATGATCATGCGCGGGATCAGGCGAGCGTCGTCCGTCTCGGCGGGGGTGTGGTTGTGGCCTGCGCCCATGGCGCGAAATATATGCGCAATAGCGCATATATGGCAAGGGTCAGAACCAGCGGCTCCAGAAGCGGGTCAGCGCGTTGCCCCAACCCACCAGGACGTCCGGCACGCCGGACACGTCGAACAACGACAACACGACCCCGAAGAACCATTGGTTGAGCACGGGTGCCAGGAGCAAGAACAGCAGGATGACGAATCCCCACTGCTTGGCCGGCGCCAGCGCGCGCTGGGTTTCGCGACTCAGATGCGGTTCCAGGGCGTCGTATCCGTCCAGGCCCGGAAGGGGCAGCAGGTTCAGCAACACGGCGGTGAGCTGTAGGAACGCGAGGAACGCCACCCCCGACCACAGCACCACGTGCGCCGGGTCGAAGAACAACCGCGTCGCCGCCAGCAGCAGCACCGCCAGCACCAGGTTGGCCGCCGGGCCCGCCAGGCTGACCATGGTGCGGCGGGCGGGCGTCATGAACCAGGTGCGCACGTAGACCGCCGCGCCGGGCAGGCCGATACCGCCCAGCAGGATGACCACCATCGGCAGCACCAGCGAGAGCGCGGGATGGGCGTAGCGGCGCGGGTCCAGGGTCAGGTACCCGCGCACGGCGTCATCGTGATCGCCGAACCGCCAGGCGGTCACCGCATGCCCGAATTCGTGCAGGCACAGCGACACCAGCCAGCCGGCGATCACGAAGACGAACACTCCTGCATAAGCCAGTGGCCGCGTGCTGATCCCGGCCGACCAGGCCAGCGCGGCGCCGACACCCGTCAGCGCGATCAGGCCCAGGAAGATCGGGCTGGGCCGTACTGATTTGTGCCGGGAGGAGGGGAAGCTCACCGATCGAAACTAGCCGACCAGCAGCCAGCCTTCGATGTTGCGGTAGAACGCCGAGCGGCGCGCGGCGCGCGGCACCGCCACGCCGTCACGCACCACGGCGGCGCCCGTGCTGCCCAGCTGGGCGGCGCGGCCGGTGACCCAGCGGGGCCACAGACGGCCCGCGACCGCTGCCCGCAGGCCCGGCGCCGCCGGCATCGGCTCGATCCACACGCGTTCGACGTCACCGTCGAACAACGTGGTGTCGTCGACCACCGCCTCGCCGTGGATCGACCGCGCGCCATCCGCCGGCACCCAGCCCGCCCGCCCCACGATCACCGACCCGGTCTCGTCGCGGATCAGCGTCACCCGGCGCGCCCCAGCCCGCCGGGCGCGCCGTGCCGCCCGGAATCCGGCCGGCAGGCGGTAGATCCGGGTGGCCCGGGTGCGGCGGCGCGGCACGTACGCCACCTCGATGTCGAGCCGCTCGGCACGCAGCAGCCGGGCCAGCACCGTGGCCAACTCGGCGTCGCCGCCCAGCACCACCAGCCGCCGGTATGGGCCGATCGCGGCGTCGATATCCGTTTCACCGACGACTCGGTGGGTTGGCATGCCCCGCAACGGTCGGTAGGTGCGCCGTTGGCCGAACAGAAGAACCGCGGCGGCTCGATCTCCTTGCGTCACAGTCTATCCAATCAAGAAGCATCCAATGCCTTTGTCTCCCAACATCTCTGGCCGGAAATGAGCTGCGACGTCGAAAGATCCCGCCATAACGACACAGTCACAACATGGTTTCGGACTGCGAAAGTTGTTGCAACGCTGCCGGGAAACAACCGGATACTTTACTCCTGCCACAGGGCCTACGTTGCGCGGAATCCCGCCACGAGTGGTTAAGGGAACGGAGAACTACCATTCGCCGACTTACCACCATCCTGTCAAGGGCGCGAACCGCATTGCTCGGGTCAGGTGCCGGCCCCACGCGCGTCCGGTGCTGACGAAGCCGCTGTGCCGCTTTGGCGCCGTGCTGCTTTCGATTGTCCTGCTGTGCAGTGGATCTGCGACGGCGTGGGCGGACGAATCGATCGTGATCGATTTGGTGCGACACGGGCAGTCGACAGCCAATGCGGCGAGTCTGATCGACACGGCGCCGCCCGGAGCCTCGCTCACCGCGCTCGGTCAGCAACAGGCGCAGACCGTCGCCGGCGTGCTCGCGGCCAAGGGCCCGGTCGCCGCGATCTTTGCGTCGCAGCTGATCAGGACCCAGCGGACCGCGGCGCCGCTGGCTGCCGCGTTGGGCATGAACGCGCAGGTGTTGCCGGGGCTCAACGAGATCGACGCCGGCGCTTTCAACGGCCAGCCGCAGGTCAGCCTCGGCGGACTCGCGTACCTGCTGGCCCCGATCGCGTGGATGCTCGGGCTACGGATCGTGCCGATGCTGGCTCCCGGCTCCACTGATTCCAACGGGTACGAGTTCCGCAGGCGTTTCGACGGCGCGCTGCAAACCGTGTACGGCAATGCCGCGGCCAACGTCGGACGCTTTAGCGACGTGCTCCAGACGATGTATGGCAGCGCCCTTGCCAACCCGGTCCGCGCCTCGAACGGCAGGATCACCGAGGTGGCGTTCTCCAGCGAATTCGCCATCGGCGTCGGAACGATGATGAGCGTCAAAAATCCCGATCCGTTGCTGCTGCTTTTCGACCCGCTGCCCAACACGGGCATCGTCGTGATCCAGGGCAGCCCCCACGATGGCTGGACGCTGATCAGCTGGAACGGGAAACCGGTGCATCCGGGTTGGTCTGGTCTGAAGAACGGCCGTGGCGCCAACGGCCTGTGCCTGATGTTGGACGCGTCCACCAGGACCGGCGTGTGCGCGGCCAAGCCGCCGGCGGCAAGCGCTCCGGTCGCGGCGCCCTACGGGTGAGGTCGCCGCACCCGGCGGCCGCCTTTACCGGCTCTGTCACGCCGGTCTCGCCAGGTCCTGGCTTAAGCTGATTTGCCCGGCTCCTCAGCTGGCCATCGGCGGCCCGCATGGTCGCCCGGCTAGGGTGGGTCACCGGCTGGACCACAATACGCAGGCGAGATCAGGTTGGAGCGTGTCATGCCGGCAATCGTCCTCATCGGCGCCCAATGGGGCGACGAGGGCAAAGGTAAGGCCACCGATTTGCTCGGTGGGCGCGTTCAGTGGGTGGTGCGCTACCAGGGCGGCAACAACGCCGGGCACACCGTCGTCTTGCCCAGCGGGGAGAACTTCGCGCTGCACCTGATCCCGTCGGGGGTGCTCACGCCCGGCGTCACCAATGTGATCGGCAACGGTGTGGTGGTGGACCCGGGCGTGCTGCTGGACGAGCTCAAGGGCCTCGAAGACCGCGGCGTGGACACCTCCAAGCTGCTCATCTCCGCCGATGCGCACCTGCTGTTGCCCTACCACGTGGCCATCGACAAGGTCACCGAGCGCTACATGGGGAACAAGAAGATCGGCACCACCGGCCGCGGCATCGGCCCCTGCTATCAGGACAAGATCGCGCGGATTGGCATCCGGGTCGCCGATGTGCTGGATCGGGAAGTGTTGACGCACAAGGTCGAAGCCGCGCTGGAGCTGAAGAACCAGATCCTGGTCAAGATCTACAACCGCAAGGCGCTGGATCCCCATCAGGTGGTCGAGGCCCTGCTGGAGCAGGCCGAGGGCTTCAGGCACCGCATCGCCGACTCCCGGCTGCTGCTCAACCAGGCGCTCGAGGCCGGCGAGGCCGTGCTGCTGGAGGGCTCGCAAGGCACCCTGCTCGACGTCGACCACGGCACGTATCCCTATGTGACGTCGTCGAATCCAACGGCGGGCGGCGCGGCCGTGGGTTCGGGTATCGGCCCCACCCGGATCACCGCGGTGCTGGGAATCCTCAAGGCCTACACCACCCGCGTCGGCTCGGGCCCGTTCCCCACCGAGCTGTTCGACGAGAACGGCGAATACCTGTCCAAGACGGGCGGCGAATTCGGTGTCACCACTGGCCGGCGCCGGCGCTGCGGCTGGTTCGATGCCGTCATCGCCCGCTATGCCACCCGGGTCAACGGCATCACCGACTTCTTCCTGACCAAGCTCGACGTGCTGTCCAGCCTGGACACGGTTCCGGTGTGCGTGGGCTACCAGATCGACGGCGCGCGCATCCACGAGATGCCGATGACGCAGAGCGATTTGGCGCGCGCCGAACCGATCTACGAGGAACTGCCCGGCTGGTGGGAGGACATCTCGGACGCCCGGGAATTCGACGACCTGCCCGCCAAGGCGCGCGACTACGTGCTGCGGCTGGAAGAGCTTGCCGGAGCGTATATTTCGTGCATCGGCGTGGGGCCCGGGCGTGAACAGACCATCGTGCGCCGCGATGTCTTGGCGGCCCGTCCGTGACGGATGCCGCCCAGGACCCCAAAGACCTCGACCCCGAATACGAACATCACGGCGGCTTTCCCGAATACGGGGTGGCCGACCCCGGGCCCGGCTTCGGGCGGTTCGTGGCGGCCATGCGCCGGCTGCAGGACCTCGCCGTGTCGGCCGACCCCGACGACGCCGTGTGGGACGAGGCGGCCGACCGGGTCGCGGCGCTGACGGAGCTGCTGGGCCCGTTTCAGGCCGCCGTGGAGGGCCGGGCACCGGCCGGGCGGACGCCGGGCCTGCCCGGCATGGGCAGTCTGCTGCTGCCGCCGTGGACATTGACGCGCTACGAGCCCGACGGCTGCGAAATGCAGGGCCGTTTCACCCGATTCCACGTCGGAGGCAACCACGCGGTGCACGGCGGCGTGCTTCCGCTGTTGTTCGACCACATGTTCGGGATGGTGTCGCACGCGTCGAACCGGCCCATCAGCCGCACGGCCTTCCTGCACGTCGACTACCGCAAGATCACCCCGATCGACGCGCCGTTGGCGGTGCGCGGACGGGTCACCAGCACCGAGGGGCGCAAGGCGTTCGTGTCCGCGGAACTGGTCGACGGTGACGGCGCGCTGCTGGCCGAGGCCAACGGCCTGATGGTGCAGTTACTCCCAGGCCAGCCCTGAGCGCGGCCTGGCACATGCGGATCCGACCTATCCTTGAGCCGTGACTGACGGCGTGACCGACGGACGGGACGACGAAACGACGGCGCTCGTCGTGCCCCAGCAACCTCCCGCGCGCGCCGAAGCCCAGCCGGACACCCCCGCCGACGGCAGGCCGACGGTGGTGCTGCTGGGTTCCGGCGAGATCAGCCGGGAGCTGGCGATCGACCTGGGCCGCCTCGGGGCCCGGGTGGTCGCCGTCGACGCGCACCCGCACGCACCCGCGCACGGGGTGGCCGACCAGGCCATGGTGCTCCCGCTGACCGAGGCCGCCGAGCTGTCCGCGGCGCTGCAGCGGTTGCAACCCGATTTCGTGGTGACCGCCTCGGACGCCGTCGCCGCCGGCGCCCTGGACGCCCTGGCCACCGGATCCGGCGGCAATCACACCGAGCTGGTGCCCAGCGCCCGTGCCGTGCGGCTCAGCGCCGACCGCGAGGGCCTGCGCCGGCTGGCCGCCGACGAGTTGGGGCTGCCCACCGCGCCGTTCTGGTTCGCCGGGTCGCCGGGCGAACTCGAGGCGGTGGGCGCGCACGCCGGATACCCGCTGTTGGTCAAGCCGGTGTCCGGGCCCACCGGGCCGGCGCAGTCGGTGGTCGCGCGGCGCGAAGACCTCGGGCCGGCGTGGCAACGCGCGGTCGGTGCCCACGCGGGCCCAGGGCAGCCGCGGGTGCTCGCCGAAACCGTGGTCGAGGTCGAGTTCTACGTGACGCTGCTGGCGGTGCGCAGCGACGGCCCGGCCGGTCCGGCGATCGAATTCTGTTCGCCCATCGGTCATCGCGGCTCCGCCGGGCAGGTACTGGAATCCTGGCAGCCCCAGAACATGAGCGCGGCGGCGACGGATGCCGCGAAGTCGATCGCCGCGCGGATCGTCAAGGCGCTGGGCGGGCGCGGCGTCTTCGCGGTCGAATTGATGGTCAACGGCGACGAGGTCTACTTCACCGACGTCACCTCACGCCCGACCGACAGCGCCTGGGTGACGCTGCGCAGCCAGCGGCTCTCGGCGTTCGAACTGCAGGCCCGCACCATCCTGGGCCTGCCGGTGGACACCATGATGGTGTCGCCGGCCGCCGCCCGCGCGATCGACCAGGTCGACTGCCATGACCCCGTCGCGCTGACCGGGGCGCTCAGCGTGCCCGAAAGCGACCTGCGGGTGCTCGGGCGCGGCTACCGGGCGTTGGCGACCGCACCGGAGGTGGCGGCCGCCCGCGAGCGCGCCGGCCAGGTCGCCGGCCGGCTGGCCGCGCCGGAGTCACACGGCTGAACCCGCGCCCTTTCGCGCGAATCCACCCGCCCCCAGCGGGCCCCGGCGACGGCCTCGATACGATCGCAAGTCAGGTATCGCTGCGGGTACGGGGGCAATCCGGCCGGGGCTTGACCGCTCAGGCGCGGATAGTGTGGCTGACAACGAGCAACGAGGGAATACGAGCATGAACACAGAGCGCGCACACTCCTACGCCGGGGACATCTCTCCCTTGGAGGCATGGAAGCTGCTGAGCGACAACCCCAACGCCGTGCTGGTGGACGTGCGGACCGACGCCGAATGGCGATTCGTCGGTGTGCCCGATCTGTCCAGCCTTGGCCGTGAGGTGTTGTTCCTGGAGTGGAACTCGTCCGACGGACGGCACAACGCGAACTTCGGCGAGCAGCTGCGCGAGCAGGTTGCGCCGGCCGAAGCCGGTGCGCAGCGGCCGGTGCTGTTCCTGTGCCGCTCCGGCAACCGTTCCATCGGCGCCGCCGAGGTCGCGACCGAGCTCGGCATCACGCCGGCCTACAACATCCTGGACGGCTTCGAGGGCCAGCTCGATGCCAACGGCCACCGGGGCGAGACGGGCTGGCGCGCAATCGGATTGCCCTGGAAACAGGGCTGAACCGGCGATGACTCCGGCCGACGACGACTCCGTTCGCACGCCCGCGGCGCTACCTGAGGGAATCAGCCAGGCGACCATCGGCGTGCGCGGCGGGCTGTTGCGTTCGGGATTCGACGAGACCGCCGAGGCGATGTATCTGACGTCGGGCTACGTCTACGAGTCGGCGGCGATCGCGGAGCAGTCGTTCACCGGCGAGGTGGACCACTTCGTCTACTCGCGGTACGGCAACCCGACCGTGACGATGTTCGAGGAGCGGTTGCGCCTGCTCGAAGGGGCGCCCGCGGCCTTCGCCACCGCGAGCGGCATGGCCGCGGTGTTCACCTCGCTGGGGGCGCTGCTGGGCGCGGGGGACCGGCTGGTCGCCTCGCGCAGCCTGTTCGGCTCGTGCTTCGTGGTGTGCAACGAGATCCTGCCGCGCTGGGGGGTCGAAACCGTCTTCGTCGACGGCGACGACCTGGCCCAGTGGGAGCAGGCGTTGTCGGTGCCCACCACGGCGGTCTTCTTCGAGACACCGTCGAATCCGATGCAGTCGCTGGTTGACATCGCCGCGGTGTGCGAGCTTTCCCGCAGCGCAGGCGCAAAAGTGGTGTTGGACAACGTTTTTGCTACACCGCTGCTGCAGCAGGGCATTCCGCTCGGGGTCGACGTGGTGGTGTACTCCGGCACCAAGCACATCGACGGCCAGGGCCGGGTGCTCGGCGGGGCCATCCTGGGCGACAAGGAGTACATCGACGGTCCCGTGCAGAAGCTGATGCGGCACACCGGCCCGGCGATGAGCGCGTTCAATGCCTGGGTGCTGGTGAAAGGGCTTGAGACGCTGGCGGTCCGGGTGGAGCACAGCAATTCCTCAGCCTACCGGATCGCCGAATTCCTGGAGGACCATCCGGCGGTGAGCTGGGTCCGCTATCCGTATCTGTCCTCACACCCGCAATACGACCTGGCCAAGCGCCAGATGTCCGGCGGGGGAACGGTGATCACCTTCGCGCTCGACTGCCCCGACTATAAAGCCAAGCGGCGCGCCTTCGAGGTGCTGGACAAACTGCAGCTGATCGACATCTCGAACAATCTCGGCGACGCCAAATCCCTTGTCACGCATCCGGCGACCACCACGCACCGGGCGATGGGCCCGGACGGTCGCGCGGCGATCGGGCTCGGTGACGGCGTGGTGCGCATCTCCGTCGGGCTGGAAGGCACCGACGATCTGATCGCCGACATCGATCGGGCGTTGAGCTAGCCGGCCTGTTTCTCGGCCGAGTCGACATGCTCGGCCGCCGCAAGGCTGCCGTCCTGCGCCTGCCGTTCCAGCCAGTCGACGACCGGGCGGGCGTAGATCATCTGGCTGGTGATGGCCATCTGGCCGCGGGTGCGGCCCAGGAACGAGATGCCCCAGGCGAACATGGCGGCGATGCGGTTGCGGTGGCCGACCAGGTAGTACAGGTGCAGCAGCAGCCACGCCAGCCAGGCGACGAATCCGGCGAACTCCACCTTGCCGACCTGCGCGACGGCGCTGTAGCGGGAGATCAGCGCCATGCTGCCCTTGTTGACGTACCTGAACGGTTTGCGGTCGGCCGGATTGTCGTTGCCCTTGGCGGCCCGCTTGATGATGGTGGCCGCGTATTTGGCGCCCTGGATCGCGCCCTGCGCCATGCCGGGGACGCCGGGCACCGACATCAGGTCGCCCACCACGAAGACGTACGGGTGTCCCTTGACGGTGAGGTCGGGTTCGACGATCACCCTTCCGGCGCGGTCGGTTTCGGTGCCGTCGGACTGCTCGGCGATCATCGCGCCCAGCGAGCTGGCCTGCACCCCGGCCGCCCACACCTTGCACGCGCATTCGATGCGGCGTTCGCCGCCGTCCTCCTCCTTGATCGTGATGCCCATGTAGTCGACGGCGGACACCATCGCGTTGAGCTGGACCTCGACGTCCATCTTCTCCAGCCGCCGCTGCGCCTTGAGGCCGAGCTTGGGACCCATCGGCGGTAGCACCGCGGACGCCGCGTCGAGCAGGATGACGCGGCATTCGCTCGGGGTGATCGTCCGGAATGCCCCGGCCAGCGTGCGTTCGGCCAGCTGGACGATCTCGCCCGCCAGCTCGACGCCGGTGGGCCCCGCCCCGACCACCACGAAGGTCAGGCGGCGTTTACGCTCGACCGGATCGGTGGCGACCTCGGCGGCCTCGAATGCGCCGAGGATGCGGCCCCGCAACTCCAGGGCGTCGTCGATGCTCTTCATCCCGGGCGCGAAGGCGGCGTACTCGTCGTGGCCGAAGTAAGACTGCTGGGCGCCGGCGGCAAGGATGAGGCTGTCGTAGGGCGTCACCGTCTCCATGCCCATCAGCTGTGACGTGACCGTCTTCGCGGTGAGATCGATGGCCGAGACTTCGCCCCACAGCACCCGCACGTTCTGCTGGCGGCGCAGGATCAGTCGGGTGGTCGGCGCGATGTCGCCCTCGGACAGGATTCCGGTGGCCACCTGATACAGCAGCGGCTGGAACAGGTGCGTGGTCGTTTTCGAGATCACCGTGATGTCGACGTCAGCGCGCTTGAGCGCCTTGGCCGCGGACAGTCCGCCGAAGCCGCTTCCGATGATGACGACACGATGGCGCGACATGCCTGTCCCTTCTTCACGCGTGGGCCTGGGTGTCAATCTTCCCAGCGCATGTCCACCGTACGACGCCACCCGGGAGAAAGGCGAGGCATCCTCCGAATACCGGAGCGCCGCGCGCGGCAACCACAATTGGCCGAAGGGACGTCACGGGCGAAAGCCGTTGTAAGGACTCGGGTTTCGGCACATTTCGGATGTGCACGCGCACCAAGGCACCGGACGGCCATCGACCCAGGCCTGTGCATGGGCTGACGGCCACCCGAAATGCCTTGTGTGTTGCAGGATCCCGGCCGGAGTCGCGCTGGATCAGCGATCCTTGTCGCGGCTCCGGCCGGTCACCTCTGGAACTTCGCGAAACGCGAAGGTATATCCGAACGAAAAGCCGCAAATTACTTCGCGGCCCGTTCGGTTACTGCACTGCTATCCGGTGCAGGTCAACCCGGGTCCGCAATCGATAACGAGCGGAACCGTGCAAGCCGAGGTCATTGGTGCTGCGAGAGCGAGGACCAAGGCGAGGACAATTTTGCCGGTACGACGCGACATAAAGAACCCCCTTCGTCTGGGAGACGATTGTCTGATGCCCGACGCGGGTCAGCTTACGTGCTCAATGACTCGTAGATAAGGGATTTCGCGAATATCGGCGCTCGATTCGTCGAACGGATGAGTCGAGATCGCCTGCCGGATGCGGCCGACTCGGCGCGAATGGAATTTCAGCAAAATCGACCGCCGGGAAGAAATGGAAATATCCTGCGCGGTCACATCGGCACGGCTATATTGGGACGCTAATCCCGCTGCTCGGCCGCGGTGTGCGCTAGCCGGATATGAATTCAACTCGGCAACCAAATCGGCGGCGGCCACGCCGCGGCGAAACCGTCAAGCCGGCAACCGGTTTCACCGGCCCTTCGGTGGCACCTCACCTCGGCCTAGAACGGCCACGCGTTGGCGTCGCTCTTGTACTTGGCGTTGAGGTCGCTGCAGAAGTCGGCGGCGGTGCCGGCGAGCAGGATGTAATAGGTCTCGCCACGGCGGCTTTCGTAGGAGGTGGGGGTGGTCCAGCCGTTGTCGCACATCGCGGCTTCGCCACCGGCCGCCGTCCTGCGCCAGTTGGTCTTGGCGCAGGCGACCAGGCTGTCGACGTTCGGGATAGCGCTCTTGGCGGCGACCAACATCGCGCCTCCCCACTGTCCGTCGTTGCGCCGATAGGCGCGGGCGCCGAATCCGGCGTTGTTGGTCTGGCAGGTCAACGCCCGGCGTAGCAGCGAGAACGGACCCGCGAGCTGCTGGTTGGCGGCCCCGGCCGCGGCCGTGATGAATTGCGCCGCGTCCGAGCCGTCCACCTCCTGGACCAGGTTAGGGTTGCCAAAGCTGAAGAGCTGCTGCGAGATTCCCTGCCCGGCGGTCGAGCCGCCGCCGATGATCGGCCCGGCACCGCTGGAGGTCATCGCGGGAAGTGCTCCGCTGGGATCGGCGCCCGCCGCGGGCATCCCGGCGGCGGCACCCAGGACCAGCAGCGCGAGCATGCTGCGAATCGGGCGGATGGTCATTCTCATGACCCTTATTTCAGCACGTGCGCGTAGCCGGCGCGGCGGTCGTCGGCGATCAACCCGGTCAGCAGGTGGCGGGTCTGTAGCGCGATGTACTGATCGATGTTGTAGATCGGCCCGAAGTGCCAGTGCTTGAGCGCCCAGCCGTGGGCGAGCAGCATGATGTCGAACACGGTGAGGTCGACGTCGACGCGGCGAAAGACGCCCTGGGCGATGCCCGCCTCGATCACCGCGCGCAGCGGTGCGGCGGTGGCGATTTCGAGGTCCTTGATCTGGGTGCGACCCGGCGCCCCGAGGGTGCGGCTCTCCCGGTAGGTCAGCACCACGCCGTCGAGGTTCTCGTCGACGATCTCGATATAGCGGCGCACGCCGGCTGTCAACTGGTCGACGACGTCGTCACCGGCGGCCGCGATGACCGGTGCCAGCTGATCGCGGAACACGTCCAGGATCCGCACGATCGTCGCGAGCAGCAGGTCCTCCTTGCCGCCGAAGTACTTGTAGATCAGACCGACACTGACCTTGGCCTCGGTGGCCAGATCCTGCATGGACATCTGATGAAACCCGGTGCGGCCCATCACCTTGACCGCGGCGTCGAGCACCTGCCGGCGCCGCGAGCCGGCCCGGGCCGCGCGTACCGCCTCCTCGACGGGCAGCTCGCTGTAATCGGTGACCATCACAACCTCAGATGCCGAGGTCCTTGGCGATGATCGTCTTCATGATCTCGTTGGTGCCGCCGTAGATGGTCTGAATCCGGGCGTCGACGAAGGCGCGCGCCACGCCGTATTCGCGCATGTAGCCGTACCCGCCGTGCAGCTGCAGGCAGCGGTCGGCGGTGCGCACCTGCAGGTCGGTGGTCCACCACTTCAGCCGGGCGGCGCGCGCGGCGGTCAGCTCACCCTCCAGGTGTTGGGCCAGGCAGTCGTCGAGATAGGTACGCGCGATGTCGATTTCGGTCGCCAGCTCGGCGAGCACGAATTGGCTGTTCTGAAAGCTGGCGATCGGTGAGCCGAACGCCGTGCGGTCACGCACGTAGTCGAGGGTTTCGGCCAGGATGCCTTCGGCGGCGGCCACCGCCCCAACCCCGAGCGCGAGCCGCTCCTGGGGCAGGTTTTTCATCAGCTGGTAGAAGCCCTTGCCCTCTTCCCCGAGCAGATCGGCCTTCGGCACCCGCATATCGGTGAAGGTGAGCTCGCTGGTGTCCTGGGCGTGCAGGCCGATCTTCTCCAGGTTGCGGCCGCGGGAGAATCCCGGCGTGGCGGGGTCGACGACCAGTAGCGACAGCCCGTGGTGGCGGTCCGGTGAGGTGCGCACCGCGATGACGAAGAGGTCGCCGACCTGTCCGTTGGAGATGAACGTCTTGGCGCCGTTGACGACGTAGTCGTCACCGTCCGGCACCGCCGTCGTGCGGATTCCGGCCAGATCGCTGCCGGTGCCGGGCTCGGTCATCGCGATGGCGAGCACCGTCTCGCCGGTGACCACGCCGGGCAACCAGCGCTGTTGCTGCTCCGGCGTGGTCAGATCGGTGAGATAGGGCAGTACCACGTCGTTTTGCAGCGTGAAGGCGATGGCCTCGGCGGCCGCACCCGCACGCTGCAACTCGTCGATCACGATCGCGTTGTAGCGGAAGTCGCACACGCCCGGGCCGCCGAGCTGCTCGGGCACCGAGAAGCCCAGCAGCCCGAGTTTGCCCGCCTCGACGAACAGCGAGCGATCCCACTGGCCGTCCCGTTCCCAAATCTCGTGATTAGGCACGACCGTCTGCTGTACGAAATCGCGTACCAGGTCCCGGAACTGATGATGCTCGGGCGTGTACTGCAGGCGTGCGGCCATCGATGCTCCTGTCAGCGGAAGGCGTCGCTGCCGGTGAACGCCTGGCCGAGGACGAGCTGATGCATCTCCGGCGTGCCCTCGTACGTCAGCACCGATTCGAGGTTAACCATATGCCGTATGACGGGGTATTCCAGCGATATTCCGTTGCCGCCCAGTATGGTTCGCGCGGTGCGGCAGATCTTGATCGCCTCACGGGTGTTGTTGAGCTTGCCGAAGCTGACCTGCTCGGGACGCAGCCCGACGCTGTCCTTGAGGCGGCCCAGGTGCAGCGAAAGCAGCTGACCCTTGTGCAGCTCGACCGCCATGTCCACGAGCTTGGCCTGGGTCAGCTGGAAGCCGGCGATCGGGCGGCCGAACTGGGTGCGTTGCGTGGAGTAATCCAGCGCGGCCTGCCAGGCCGAGCGGGCGGCTCCCATGGAGCCCCAGATGATTCCGTAGCGGGCCTCGGACAGGCAGGACAGCGGCCCGCGCAGCCCCTTGGCCTCGGGCAGCATCGCGTCGGCAGGCACCCGCACGTCGTCGAGCACCAGCTCACTGGTGATCGAGGCGCGCAGCGACAGCTTGTGGTGAATCGTGTTGGCGGAAAACCCCGGTGTCTTGGTGGGCACTAGGAATCCCCGAATGCCTTGGATGTCCCCGTCGTCGGTGGCGGCCCAGACCACCGCGACGTCGGCGACCGAGCCGTTGGTGATCCACAACTTGCGGCCGTTGAGCACCCAGTCCGAACCATCCTGGCGCGCGCGGGTTTTCATCGCCGCCGGATCGGAGCCGACGTCGGGTTCGGTCAGCCCGAAGCAGCCGAGCAACTCACCGGTGGCCATGCCGGGCAGCCATTCCTGCTTCTGCTCCTCGGACCCGAAATTCCAGATCGCGAACATCGCCAGCGACCCCTGCACCGAGACCATCGATCGCAGGCCGGAGTCGGCCGCCTCCAGCTCCACGCAGGCCAGCCCATAATGCACGGCGGAGGCGCCGCCGCAGCCGTACCCGTCCAGGTGCATGCCCAGCAGGCCGAGCTGACCGAATCCCTTGGCCAGTTCGCGGACCGGCAGGTCACCGATTTCGAACCACTCCGCGACGTGCGGCAGGACGTGCTCGGCGCAGAATTCCCGGACGGTGTCGCGCACCGCGAGCTCGTCGCTGGATAGCGAGGCGTCGAGGCCGAGCGGGTCGTCACGGTCGAAGGCGGGTGGCGTCTTTGTGCTCATGGGATCAGCCTGCCATCGTCGGGCCGCCGGTCACCACCGCCGGCCCGGCGGAGTGAATGGGTGTTCATTTCAGACGAATCTAGGTTCACCGCGGCTGCGCGGTCAAGGATCGCGCGGCGTCCCGGTAGTCTGCCTGCATGCTTAGGCTCCAGCGGCCGGCCTGGCTCGCGGTGGACGTCATTGGGGTGCTGGTGTTCTGCGCCGTGGGGCGCCGCAGCCACGACGAAGGCCTCAACGTCACCGGCATCGCCGTGACGGCGTGGCCGTTCCTCACCGGCACCGTGGTCGGCTGGCTGATCTCCCGCGGGTGGCGCCGGCCGACCGCCGTGGTGCCGACCGGGGTCGTCGTGTGGTTGTCCACCGTGGTGGTCGGCATGCTGTTGCGCAAGGCGAGCTCCGCGGGTGTGGCGGCGAGTTTCGTGGTGGTGGCGACGACGGTCACCGCGCTGTTGTTGCTGGGCTGGCGGGTGGCCGCCGGGCTGGCCCTGCGGCGTCGCTCCGGCGTCTGAGGCGACCATGGCGCAGACGGCCGACGTGGCGGTGACCGCAACCTTCGGGGCGGCCGCGCGGGCGGTGGCCACCGGCAAGGGGCTGCTGAACGATCCGTTCGCCGAGCCGCTGCTGTGCGCGGTCGGGATCGACTACCTCACCCGGGCGATCAAGGATCACGTGTTCGCCGAGGACGACGGCGACGACCCGGCCATGACGGCGTTGATGGACGCGCTGGCGGCCCACACCCGGTTCGTCGACGAATTCCTGGCCGAGGCCGGCCGCGCGGGCATCCGGCAGGTGGTGATCCTGGCGTCGGGTCTGGACACCCGGCCGTACCGGCTGTGGTGGCCGCGGGGGACCACGGTCTATGAGATCGATCAACCGCAGGTGCTCGACTTCAAATCCGAAGTGCTGCACGGGCTCGACGCCGAATTGGCCACCAACCGGTGTGCGATCGGCGTTGACCTGCAACAGGATTGGCCTGCGGCGCTGCGCCGGGTCGGGTTCGACGCCGCCCAGCCCACGGCCTGGGTCGCCGAGCAGCTGCTCGTCGGATATCTACCGCCCGCCGAGCACAGTCAGTTGCTGAACGGCGTCACCGCCGCGAGCGCGGCGGGCAGCCGGTTCACCGCCGATCACATGCCCACCTGGAATCCGTTGCAGCTCGGGGCCGAGCGAGCCTTCGTCGACGGCTGGCGACAGCGCGGCCTGGACGTCGACCTGGCCAGCCTGACCTATCCCGGTGAATACCATTACGTGCCGGAGTATTTGGCGTCGAATGGCTGGGAGACGGTTGGGCGCACCATTACCGAGCTGCTGGGCGCGATGGGCCTGGGCGGGCGGCGACGGACCGGCCCCGGCGACTCGGAGTTCATCCCGGAATACGTCACCGCGACACGCGTTTGAGTGTTGGTGATGCCGTATTCAACCCCGTCGCACGGCCAATTGCGGTTCGTGTCGGCCACTCACGACGACCCGCTGGCGCAACCGCTGCTGGCCGAACTGGCCGTCGAGTATGCGCAGCGATACGGCGGCACTCCGAGCACCCACCTGACCTGGCTGCCCGTGCCGCAGGCGGAGCTGGCGCCGCCGGACGGCGGCCTGCTGATCGGCGTGGTGGACGGCGTGCCGGTGACCGGCGGCGCATTTCGCCGCTACGACGCCGACACCGCGGAACTCAAGCGGATCTGGACCGACGCCGCCCACCGGCGCCGCGGCTACGCCAGGGAACTGCTGGCGGCGCTGGAGGCCGAGACCCGGGCGCGTGGGTATCGGCGGCTCTACCTGATCACCGGCAATCGGCAGCCCGAGGCCGAGGCGCTCTATGACGCGACGGGGTATACCCGGATAGCGCCGGACCCGCTGCCGTCGTGGGGTCCGTTCCTGCCGATCGCGTTCGAGAAGTGGCTCACTTGACTTGAGTGCCGCCCCAACGTCTTTCAAGGGGCACGTTTGAGAGTCACACAATAGGAACTTCGGCGGTGCCACTGCGGTCACTGAGCCAGCGCGATGGCGCGTGCGGTCGCCTCCCGGATGGGGCCGCGCCACACGTCGCCGTGCCCGGGCAACAAGACGTCGGTGTCCAGCAGGGCCAGCGCGTCCAGGCTGCGCAGCGAATTCTGTTGGCTGTGGCTGAACACCGCCGGCAGCAGCTGCGGCCCGCCGCGGCGCAGCAGCGGGTGCCCGGTGATCAGCGCGTCGCCGCTGACCAGCACGCCGTCGACCACGTACGAGCAGTGCCCGCTGGTGTGCCCGGGGGTGAACACCGCGCTGGGGTGGCCCGGCAGGCTCGCGGCCACCTCGGCGGTTAGCGGCCGGGTGGACGGGATGCCGTCGCGAATCAGGCCGCCGCTGCGCAGCACGTGCAACCCCCAGGCGGCCCAGCGTGGTCGCCAAATACGCAGGGCGACATCGAAAACCGACGCCTGTTCCAGGTACTCCCGCTTGGCGTGCCCCACCTCGTCGGCATGGCAGTACACGTCGGTGCCGTATTCGTGGGCCAGCCAGATCGCCGAACCGAGGTGGTCGATGTGGGCGTGGGTGAGCAGGACGGCGCGCACGTCACCGGGCCCATAGCTCAGCTCCCGCAGCGACGACACCACGTCCTCGCGGTCGCCGGGATATCCCGCGTCGATCAGCAGCACGCCGGTGCCGTCGACGACCAGCGTCCAGTTAACGGCCTCGCCCCGGGCGAGGTACACCGTGTCGGTCACTTGAACGAGAGTCGGCGCCGATCCCATGCCCGCGAGTGTAGGGGCGCTGCGAGGAGCGATCGCAAGCGCGGCGCAGCCGGGCGCGAGGGATCGCGACCGCCACGACAGGAGTAGAAAGAACAGGTGGCTGAACTGAAACTCGGATACAAAGCGTCCGCTGAACAATTTGCACCGCGCGAGCTCGTCGAACTCGCTGTCGCCGCCGAAGGGCACGGCATGGACAGCGCAACCGTCAGTGACCACTTCCAGCCGTGGCGGCACGAGGGCGGACACGCCCCGTTCTCGCTCGCCTGGATGACCGCCGTCGGGGAGCGCACCAAGAGGCTGGTGCTGGGCACCTCGGTGCTCACCCCGACCTTCCGCTACAACCCCGCCGTCATCGCGCAGGCGTTCGCGACGATGGGCTGCCTGTACCCGGACCGCATCTTCCTCGGTGTCGGCACCGGCGAATCGCTCAACGAGATTGCCACCGGTTACGAGGGCGAATGGCCGGAGTTCAAGGAACGCTATGCCCGGCTGCGCGAATCGGTGCGGCTGATGCGTGAACTGTGGCTCGGCGACCGGGTCGACTTCGAGGGCGAGTTCTACCACACCAAGGGCGCCTCCATCTACGACGTGCCCGAGGGCGGCATCCCGATCTACATCGCCGCGGGCGGTCCGCAGGTGGCCAAGTACGCGGGCCGCGCCGGCGACGGCTTCATCTGCACCTCCGGCAAGGGCGAGGAGCTGTACAAGGACAAGCTGATGCCCGCCATGAAGGAGGGCGCGGAGGCGGCCGGCAAGAATCCCGACGACATCGATCGGATGATCGAAATCAAGATCTCCTACGACACCGACCCGGACAAGGCGTTGGAGAACACCCGGTTCTGGGCGCCGCTGTCGCTGACGGCCGAGCAGAAGACCAGCATTCACGACCCGCTGGAGATGGAGAAGGCCGCCGACGAGCTGCCCATCGAGCAGGTCGCGAAGCGCTGGATCGTGGCGTCCGACCCCGACGAGGCGGTCGAAAAGGTCGGCCAGTACGTGAAGTGGGGCCTCAACCACCTGGTGTTCCACGCGCCCGGCCACGACCAACGCCGGTTCCTGGAGCTCTTCGAAAAGGACCTGGCGCCGCGGCTGCGGCGGCTGGCCTGAGAGGCGGGCGAATGGTCTCCGGCGCTGTATCAGTTCAGTGACCGCGATCTACATCGCCGCCCCCGAGCCGGAGACCGGCAAGTCGACCATCGCGCTCGGGCTGCTGCACCGATTGACCGCGACGGTCGCAAAAGTCGGTGTGTTCCGGCCCATTACGCGCTCCGACGGCGACGAGCGCGACTACATTCTGGAACTGCTCCTGACGCGGACCACCGCGGGTCTGTCGTACGAGCAGTGCGTCGGCGTCACCTATCAGCAGCTGCACGCCGACGGTGACGCCGCCCTCGCCGGCATCGTCGACGCCTATCACGCGGTGGCGCAGGCGTGCGACGTCGTGGTGATCGTTGGCAGCGACTACACGGACGTGGCCCGGCCCGCGGAACTCTCCACCAACGCGCGCATCGCGGTCAACCTGGGTGCGCCTTTGCTGCTGACGGTCAGCGGCCAGGGGCGCACGGCCGCCGAGATCGCCAGCGTCATCGACGTCTGCCTGGCCGAGCTGGACGCCCAGCATGCCCATACCGCGGCGGTGGTGGTCAACCGCTGTGATCCGGCCGGGCTGACCGACATCGCGGCAGCCCTGCGCAAATTCGCCCAGCGCAGCTACGTGCTGCCCGACGAGCCGCTGCTGTCGGCACCGACGGTGGCCGAACTGGAAAAGGCGGTCGGCGGTACGCCGGTCAGCGGCGAGGAGCCGCTGCGCGAACGCGAGGTCACCGGCGTACTGGTCGCCGGGATGACCGCCGACCACGTCCTGGAGCGGCTGCGTGACGGCATCGCCGTCATCACGCCCGGAGACCGCTCGGACGTGGTGCTCGCCGTCGCCAGTGCCCATGCTGCGGAAGGCTTTCCGTCGCTGTCGTGCATCGTGCTCAACGGCGGCTTCGCGCTGCATCCGTCCATCGCCGCCCTGGTCGCCGGGCTTCGGCTGCGGCTGCCGATCGTCGCGACCGCACTGGGCACCTACGACACCGCCAGCGCGGCGGCGGCGGCGCGGGGCCGGGTCACCGCGACATCGCAGCGCAAGATCGACACCGCGCTGGAGTTGATGGACAGCCACGTCGACATCACGGATCTGCTTGCACAGCTTTCCATTCCGATCCCCACCGTCACCACACCGCAGATGTTCATTCACCAGCTGACGCTGCAGGCACGTTCGGATCGCAAGCACATCGTGCTTCCCGAAGGCGATGACGACCGGATCCTGCGGTCCGCCGGACGGGTGCTGCAGCGCCGCGTCGCCGACCTGACCATCCTGGGCGACGAGGCCCGAATCCGCCAGCGTGCGGGAGAACTCGGCGTGGACCTGGGTGATGCCACGGTGATCGACCCGCGCGGTAGCCGGCTGCGCGACGAGTTCGCCGAGCAGTACGCCGAGTTGCGCAAGGCGAAGGGCGTCACCGTCGAGCAGGCCCGCGAGGCCATGCGCGACAGCACGTATTTCGGCACCATGCTGGTGCACAACTCCCATGTCGACGGCATGGTGTCCGGCGCCGCGCACACCACCGCCCACACCGTTCGGCCCGCGTTCGAGATCATCAAGACGGTCCCGGACGTCTCGACCGTGTCCAGCATCTTCCTGATGTGTCTGCCCGATCGGGTGCTGGCGTACGGCGACTGCGCGATCATCCCGAACCCGACACCCGAGCAGCTGGCCGACATCGCGATCTCGTCGGCGCGCACCGCCGCGCAGTTCGGCATCGAACCGCGGGTGGCGATGCTGTCGTACTCCACCGGCGACTCGGGTACCGGCGCGGACGTCGACAAGGTAAGGACGGCAACCGAATTGGTGCGGAAACGCAATCCCGACCTGCCGGTGGAGGGACCCATCCAGTACGACGCCGCGATCGAACCATCGGTCGCGGCCACCAAATTGCGCGACTCGCCGGTGGCCGGCCGCGCCACGGTGCTGATCTTCCCCGACCTCAACACCGGCAACAACACCTACAAGGCGGTGCAGCGCAGCGCCGGCGCACTTGCCATCGGGCCCGTGCTGCAGGGCCTCCGCAAGCCGGTGAACGACCTGTCCAGGGGTGCACTGGTCGAAGACATCGTCAACACCGTGGCCATCACGGCGATTCAGGCGCAGGGGTAGCGGTGGCGGACAGCAGCGACACGCGCCTGGTGCTGGTGATCAATTCCGGCTCGTCATCTTTGAAATACCAAGTGGTCGATCCCGATTCGGGTGCCGCCCGGGCGACGGGCCTGGTCGAGCGGATCGGAGAGGAATCGTCGTCGGTTCCCGACCACGACGCCGCGCTGCGCCGCGCGTTCGACGCGCTGGCCGACGACGGCATCGACCTGAAGGCGAGCGGCATCGTCGCGGTGGGTCATCGGGTGGTGCACGGCGGCAACACTTTTAATCAACCCACGCTGCTGGACGACGCGGTGATCGGCAGACTCGGCGAACTGTCGGAGCTGGCCCCGCTGCACAATCCGCCCGCCCTCAAGGGCATCGAGGTCGCGCGCAAACTGTTGCCCGACATCGCCCACATCGCGGTGTTCGACACCGGCTTCTTTCACGACCTGCCGCCCGCGGCGGCCACCTACGCCATCGATCGCGACCTGGCGCAGAGGTATCAGATCCGCCGGTACGGGTTTCACGGAACGTCGCACCGCTACGTCAGCGAGCAGGCCGCGGCGTTCCTGAACCGATCGGTCGGCGACCTGAAACAGATTGTGCTGCACCTGGGTAACGGCTGCTCCGCGTCGGCCATCGCCGGTACCCGGCCGCTGGACACGTCGATGGGCTTGACGCCGTTGGAAGGTCTGGTGATGGGCACCCGCAGCGGCGACATCGACCCCAGCGTCGTCGGCTACCTCTCGCACGCGGCCAAGATGGGAGTCGACGACGTCGAGTCCATGCTCAACCAGCGCTCCGGGGTGTTGGGTCTGTCCGGTGAGCGTGACTTCCGCCGGCTGCGTACGATGATCGAATCCGGCGACAACGCAGCGCAATTGGCTTACAGCGTGTTCACGCACCGGCTGCGCAAATACATCGGAGCCTACCTGGCGGTACTGGGGCACACCGATGTCATCAGCTTCACCGCGGGGATCGGCGAGAACGACCCGGCGGTGCGCCGCGACGCGGTGGCCGGGATGGAGGAGCTTGGCATCGTGCTCGATCAGCGCCGCAACCTGGGCGGCGGCCAGGGCGCGCGCCAGATCTCCGCCGACGATTCACCGGTCGCCGTCCTGGTGGTCCCGACGAACGAAGAGCTGGCCATCGCCCGTGACTGCGTGAACGTGCTAGGCGGATAGGAAGCCGAGGCTGTTGCGTCTAGAACGTGCTGGTGGGGCGCACCCGGTTCGCCATGTCGACCAGTGCGTAGCGGTGCCGCTGGGTCGGGGCGACGCGGGCCAGGTTGCGCAGCGCTGCCTCGACGCCGAGGCGCAAACCGTGCTCGGTGAACGGGAACCCCAGGATGTGGTTGGTGCTGGCCTTGTTGTCTTCCAGCCAGTCCATCGCACAGCCCAGCACCAGCGCGCGGATCTGCAACACCCGGGGTTCGGTGGGTGGCAGCGCCTCCACCCGCCGGGCCGCGTCGCGGATGTCCTCTTCGGTGATTTCGGTCTTGGTCCGGCCGGACAACAGCGTCACCGCGCTGGTCAGGCGCGCGGTAGTGAAGTGGCGAGAAGTAGCCGGCACCTCGTCCAGCGTGCGCACCGCGGCGGCCCGATCACCCGCGGTGGAAAGCCATCTGGCCAACCCGAAAGCCGCCGAGATCACTCCGTCGTTGGTCTTCCATACCGTTTGGTAGTACTTCTGCACGTCGACGTCCCCGGCCAGCTCGGCGGTGGCGGCCAACGCCAGCTTGGGCGCCAGTTCGCCCGGGAACGTGTCCAGCACTTCGGTGAAATGTGTTGTGGCCGAATCGTAGTCGCCGGTGAGCAGTTCGGCGACGGCCTTGTACCACACCAATCGCCATTGCCAGCCCACCCGCTCGGCCAGGTCGTCGAGCTTGCGGGTGGCCTTGGCGACGTCGCCGAGATCCAGTAGCGCGCGGACCTCCATCAGCGGCAGTTCCACCGACTCGGACACCTCGACACCCTCGGCGTCCAGCGTCCCGTGCCGGGCCGCGCGCAACGAGTCCAGCGTTTGCACCGGCTGGGACAACACGGTCGCCTGCAGGACGGGAGCGGCGACGTCGGCCGGATCGACCAGCGGAACCTGCAGTGCGGTAACGATTTCGCGGGCGGTCAGCTTCTCCGAGTGGACCTGACCGTCCAGGTACACGTCGGTGTGGGCGACCAGCAGGTCCACCCCGAACGTCGAGCGGCTGGGGCTGAAGATGGTCGACAGGCCGGGCCGCGGCACCCCGGTGTCGTAGGCGACCACCTCGCGCAGCACACCCATCATCTGGGCGGACATCTCCTCGGTGCTGCTGAACCGGCGCCGCGGGTCGGGGTCGGTGGCGCGGCGCAACAACCGGCGGAAGGAGTCGTAGGTGGTCAACACCGGGTCGTCTTCGGGCAGGCCGTCGACGTAGCGGCCGTTGCGGGTTTGCAGGTTCAGCGTGAGCGCGGCCAGCGTGCGGCCCACCGTGTAAATGTCGGTGGCGACCGTGGGGCCGGTCCGCACGATCTCGGGTGCCTGGAAACCCGGTGTGCCATACAGGTATCCGAACGAATTGATCCGCGACACCGCGCCCAGGTCGATCAACTTGAGCTGTTCCTCGGTGAGCATGATGTTCTCCGGCTTCAGGTCGTTGTAGACCAGGCCGATGGAGTGCAGATAGCTCAGCGCGGGCAGGATTTCCAGCAGGTAGGCGATGGCCTCGGCGACGGGGAGCTTCTCGCCCCTCCCGTGCCGCAGCGGCTGACCGCCGACGTACTCCATGACGATGAGGCCGACCGGATTCCCGTGCTGGTCGGTGTGCTCGACGAAGTTGAAGATCTGCACGATCTGCGGGTGGACCACCTCGGCCAAAAACTGTCGCTCGGCCATCGCGATCGCCTGCGCCTCCGCGTCGCCGGAGTGCACCAAGCCCTTCAGCACCACCGGCCGGTCGTTGACGTTGTGGTCGACCGCCAGATACACCCAGCCCAGCCCGCCGTGCGCGATGCAACCCTTGACCTCGTACTGGTTGGCGACGATATCGCCCGGATTAAGCTGCGGCAGAAACGAATACGGGCTGCCGCAGGACGGGCACCAGCCCTCCGACGTGCCCTTGACCTTCTTGCTGGACCGGCCGACAGGCTTTCCGCAGTTCCAGCAGAAGCGCTTGGACTCCGGCACCACCGGACTGGTCATCAGGGCCTCGCGCGGATCGATGTCCCGTCCGCGCGGGATCTCGACCAAGCCACCGCCGAGCTGTCGGACCGCCGGCAGCGATCGCGTCGCCACCGTCATGCGGTCCTGCGGATCGGTGTCCAGGGTGCCCAGCGAGATGTGCGGAAAGTCGTCGTCATCGTCGTCGTCGAAGTCGGGACGGAACAGTGCTTGGGTGGCCTGCAGCCTTCCCGTCGCCGCGGCGCCGGTCTGGACGTCGGGCGGCTGGGTGCCCGGGCCCACCTCCGCAACGTCTTCCGGGCCGGAGTCCGGCTGCTCGGATTGCTTGTCCGGCTCGGCCATCAGTCCAGATACCTCGGTATGGGCGGGGCCGGCGCGGGTCCCAGCACCGTTAACCACTTGCGGTACAACGTGTTCCACGTTCCGTCGCGGCGGATCCGTTCCAGGGTTCCGTTGACGAACCGCACCAGTCCGGTGTTGTTCAGATTGACCCCGATGCCGTACGGCTGGGTGGCCATGTTCGGCCCGACGATGTGCAGGTAGGGGTCCTCTTCGACCAGGCCTGCCAGGATCGAATCGTCCGTGCTGACCGCGTCGACTTCGCGCTGCTGCATCGCCACCAGGCAGTCGGCCCAGTTGACCACCGAGACCACCACCGGTGGCGGGTCGATCTGCTGAATGCGGTGCAGCGACGTGGTGCCCTTGGCCACGCAGACCCGCTTGCCGGACAGGTCGGCGACCTTGACGATCGGCGAGTCGCGCGGGGCGAGGATGCGCTGGTTGGCGTCGAGGTAGACGGTCGAGAAGTTCACCTGCTTGCGCCGGTCGCAGGTGATGGTCATGGTCTTGACCACGACGTCGACCTCGGAGCGCTGCAGCGCGGTGACCCGTTCGTCGGACGCGAGGATCCGGTACTCGACGTGCGACGGGGCCCCGAAGATGTCCCGCGCGATCTCGCCCGCGATGTCGACGTCGAAACCGCTGATCTCACCGGTGATCGGGTCGCGGAAGCTGAACAGGTTGCTGCCGATGTCGAGCCCGACGATCAGCCGTCCCCGGGCGCGGATGTCGGCGACCGCGGCGTCCGCCTCCGCCTTGCTGGCGAACGGCCGCAGGCTGGCCGTCAGGTCGCAGTTCTGGTTCGGGCCGTCGGGCGGCAGCGGCGGCTGCGGCGGCAACTGCTCCATGCCGACCGGTGTCGGCGGCGGCAACGTCGGCACGCTGGCCACCCGTAGCGATTCCGTGTGTCCGCAACCCGCCAGCACCACCGCGGCGGCAGCCACGGTGCACGCCCGGCGAAGCAGGGGCAGGCGGATCATTATCGATACTCTTTCAGCCTCGGCCACAGGCCCAGCGCCACCGCGATGGCGGCGCCGAGGCTGAGCACCACGCCGCCGACCTGGGCGCCGGACAGCCCGCTGCGAGCGTTGATGACGTCGTTGCGCAGGGTGATGCGGCCCTGGTCCATGGCCTTGACCAGCTCCTCGTCCAGCTTGTCGAACGCCGGGGTGGAGTCCTCTTCGCTGCTGCCCAGCGCCACCTGGGTGGCGGCCCGGTAGTTGCCCACCGAGATGTAGGAGGTGATCCGGTCGTTGGCCTGCCGCCAGCGCAGCAGCAGCTGGTCGGCCCCTTCCAGGTCCGGCTTGTCCACGGCGTCGCTGCGGGACATGTACTGGTCGAGCTGGCGGTGCATCGAATCGAGGCGCTGATAGAACGACTGCTTGCGCTTCTCCTCGTCGCCGCGACGGATCAGCGACAGCGTCTCGTCGGCGCGCGCCTGCTGGGCGGTGATCGCGACGTTGGTGACGGTCTTGAGGGATTCCGCGGCAGTGTCCTTCGCGCTACGACTGGCCGTCGTAGAAATGGTCAACGCAGTTCCAACCCAAACCACCATGACGAGAATAGCGAGCGCGCCCACCACCAGGCCGGGGTTGATTCGGCGCCGCGTGCGGCGCGCCAGCCAGCGGTGCGAGAACGCGCCGAAGACCACGGTGGCGCCGACCACCGTGATGACCGGCGCCGGGATCTGCGTCGACGCGGTGGTTTCGGCGTCCACCCGCTCCGACGTCGCCTGATACAGCTTCGCCGCGTCCGGCAGGATCGTCGTTTGCATCAGCCCCGATGCTTCCGACAGGTACGACGACCCGACGGGATTGCCCTCCCGGTTGTTCGTTCGGGCGATCTCGATCAGTCCGGTGTAGACGCCCAGCTCGGCGTTGATCCGGCCGAGCAGCTGCACCAGCGGCTCGTCGGTGAGGCCGCTCGAGGCCCGGGTCACCGCGACGGACGCGTCGGTGATGGCCTGCTCGTAGCGCTGGCGCACGGGCTGCGGCTCGGCCTCGGCGATGAACGCGGTGGCCGCCGCGGCGTCGGCCACCGACAGGGTGGTGTAGAGCCGCCCGGCGGCGAACGACAGCGGCTCGGTGTGGTTGAGCACCGTGGTGAGCACCTGTTGCCGGTGGTTGATGGTGGTCGAGGTGGCGAAGGCGCTGATCCCGCCGAGCGCGGCCAGCACGATCCCGATGGTCAAGATGCGGCCCGGCGTCGTCGAGATGAACCACCAGCGTGGATGAGCCGGTTCGGCCGGTGACCGCGATCCCTGCGGCTCGGTCGACGGGTGCGCCAGCTCAACCGTCACGTGTTATCAGCCCTCATCTCTCGGCCATTTCGTTTCGCTGCAGGGACCTCTATAAGCGAAGTCTAAGAGCATGTTCGGGTGGATGGGTGGAGGCGGACGCAATTGACGACGCCCAAACCAAGTCTGCATATCCTGAATCCGTGCAGGGCGACGGTGACGGTTGGGTGATCTCCGACAGCGGCGCCCATTACTGGGGCCGGTTCGGAGCGGCGGGTTTGCTACTGCGGGCCCCGCAACCCGACGGCACCCCCGCGGTGCTGTTGCAGCATCGCGCGGTGTGGAGCCATCAGGGCGGGACGTGGGGGCTGCCCGGCGGCGCGCGGGACAGCCACGAAACGCCGGAGGAGACCGCGGTCCGCGAAGCGAACGAGGAGGCCGGGCTGGTCGGTGAGCTGCTCGCCGTGCGCGCGACCGTGGTCACGGCCGAGGTCGCCGGCATCGCCGGCACGCACTGGAGCTACACCACCGTCGTCGCCGACGCCGATGAGTTGTTGCACACCGTGCCCAACCGGGAAAGCGCCGAGATGCGCTGGGTCGCCGAATCGGAGGTGGCCGACCTGCCGCTGCATCCGGGTTTCGCGGCCAGTTGGCAGCAGCTGCGCACCGCGCCGGCGGTGTTGCCGCTGGACCACGGCGACGAGCGACGGCGATACCTGCCGCGCACGATCGAGATCGAGGCCGGCGTCTTCGTGTGGTGCACGCCCGGTGACGCGGGCCGAGAGCCCTCGCAGCTGACCCGCCGGATCAGCTCGCTGCTGCCAGCGCCGAACTGAGCCGCTGCGCCGCGGCCCGCGGGTCGGCGGCCGCGGTGATCGCCCGCACCACCACGATGCGGCGGGCGCCGGCGTCGAGCACGTCGGGCAGCCGCTGCTCGTCGATGCCGCCGATCGCGAACCACGGCTTGTCGGTTCCGAACTCGGCGGCGGCCCGCACCAGTCCCAGGCCCGGCGCCTGGCGGCCCGGCTTGGTGGGCGTGGGCCAGCACGGTCCGACGCAGAAGTAGTCCGCTTCGCCGCGCGCCGCCGCGGCGGCCTGCTCGCGGTCGTGACTGGACAGCCCGAGCAGCACGTCCGGGCCGGCGATGTCGCGGGCGACGGCCGGCGGTAGGTCGCCCTGCCCGAGGTGTAGCACGTCGGCGCCGGCCGCGCGGGCGATGTCGGCGCGGTCGTTGACCGCGAACAAGGCGCCGTGCCGGCGGGCCGCGTCGGCCAGGACCCGGCACGCCGCCAGCTCCTCGCGCGCCTCGAGCGGGCCGAACCGTTGCTCACCGGCCGACCCCTTGTCGCGCAGCTGGATGATGTCCACCCCGCCGGCCAGGGCGGCGTCGGCGAACTCGGCCAAATCGCCGCGCTCACGGCGCGCGTCGGTGCACAGATACAACCGCGCGGCGGCCAGAACGGAAAGTCGTCTATCAAAGGGACGCTGCACACCGAGACGCTAGCGCGCTAGCGTGGAGCCGAAGAGAACCACCAGACACGGGAGTCCCGGGTAGTCGAGTGACTGCGGGGCTGAGAGTGGGCACAGCCGGATCCATCCGGACCTGCCCTTACCGTCACACCTGATCCGGGTCATGCCGGCGAAGGGAGGCTCGACAATGACCGGGATGCCCTCGGGACCCCCGCTGGGGTCGCTGGCCGTCATCGGCGGCGGCGTCATCGGGCTCGCGGTGGCGCGCCGCGCCGCGCAGGCCGGGTGGTCGGTTCGGGTGCACCGCAGCGACCACCCGGGCGCATCCTGGGTCGCCGGCGGCATGCTGGCGCCGCACAGCGAAGGCTGGCCCGGCGAAGAGCGGTTGCTGCGTCTGGGCCTGGAGTCGCTGCGGTTGTGGCGCGAGGGTGGCTTCCTGGACGGGCTGCCGGCCGAGGTGGTCACCGCGCGCGAGTCGCTGGTGGTGGCCTTCGACCGCGCCGACGTCGCGGACCTGCGCACCGTCGCGGAGTGGTTGTCCGCCCAGGGGCATCCGGTGATCTGGGAGTCGGCCGCCCGCGACGTCGAACCGCTGCTGGCGCAGGGCATCCGGCACGGCTTCCGGGCGCCCACCGAACTGGCGGTGGACAACCGCGCGGTGGTGGAGGCGCTCCGCGCGGAGTGCGAGCGCCTCGGGGTGGCGTGGGCGCCGCCGGTGCGCGACCTGTCGGGCGTCGAGGGCGACGCCGTGGTGATCGCCAACGGCATCGACGCGCCGGCGCTGTGGCCCGGCCTGCCGGTGCGGCCGGTCAAGGGCGAAGTGTTGCGCCTGCGCTGGCGCAAGGGCTGTATGCCGTTGCCGCAGCGGGTTGTTCGCGCCCGAGTGCACGGACGTCAGGTGTACCTGGTGCCACGCGCCGACGGGGTGGTGGTCGGGGCCACCCAATACGAACACGGGCGCGACACCGCTCCGGTCGTGTCGGGGGTGCGTGACCTGCTCGACGACGCGTGCGCGGTGCTGCCGGCGCTGGGTGAATACGAGCTGGCCGAGTGCGCCGCCGGGCTGCGCCCGATGACACCCGATAATCTGCCGCTGGTGCATCGCCTGGACGCGCGGACGCTGGTCGCCGCCGGCCACGGCCGGTCGGGATTCCTGTTGGCGCCCTGGACGGCAGAGCAGATCGTTTCCGAACTGGCCCCGGTGGGAGCACACCAATGATCCGCGCTGCGACGATGCTTGCGCGAAGCGATGAGGAGGAGCGGCGCTAATGGTCGTCGTGGTCAACGAACAAAAGGTCGACGTCGACGCGCACACCACGGTCGCCACGCTCCTGGATTCCCTGGGTTTTCCGGACCGCGGCGTCGCGGTCGCCATGGACGACGCGGTGATACCGCGATCCCGCTGGGCCACAGAACTTTTCGACGGTGCCAGGCTCGAGATAGTGACGGCGGTTCAAGGTGGCTGACTCAAAACTGACCATTGGCGACCGTAGCTTCGCGTCGCGGCTCATCATGGGGACCGGGGGAGCGAGCAACCTCGCGGTGCTCGAGGAGGCGCTGGTGGCCTCGGGCACCGAACTGACCACCGTCGCCATCCGCCGGGTCGACGCCGAGGGCGGCACCGGGCTGCTCGATCTGCTCAACCGGCTGGGCATCACGCCGTTGCCCAACACCGCGGGATGCCGCGGCGCGGCCGAGGCGGTGCTTACCGCCCAGTTGGCGCGAGAGGCGCTGGACACCAACTGGATCAAGCTCGAGGTGATCGCCGACGAACGCACGCTGCTGCCCGACGCCGTCGAATTGTTGCGAGCCGCAGAACAATTGGTCGATGACGGGTTCGTCGTGCTGCCTTACACCAACGATGATCCGGTGCTGGCGCGCCGGCTCGAGGACGCGGGATGCGCGGCGGTCATGCCGCTGGGGTCGCCGATCGGCACCGGCCTCGGCATCACCAATTCACACAACATCGAGATGATCGTCGCCAGGGCCGGCGTCCCGGTGGTGCTCGACGCCGGCATCGGAACCGCCAGCGATGCCGCGCTGGCGATGGAATTGGGTTGCGACGCCGTGCTGTTGGCCACCGCAGTGACCAGGGCCGCCGATCCGGCCGGGATGGCCGCCGCGATGGCCGCCGCCGTCACCGCCGGGTATCTGGCCCGGCGCGCCGGACGGATCCCGAAGCGGTTCTGGGCGCAGGCGTCGAGCCCACAACGATGAGTCGTTATGTCGCGCTGGGCAGTTCGATGGCCGCAGGTCCGGGCATCCGGCCCCGCGCGGCGGGGGCTCCGCGGTGGTCGGGCCGATCAGCACGCAATTACGCGCACCTGATCGCGCGGCGATACCAGCATGACTTGGTCGACGTCACCTTCTCCGGGGCGACGACCGCGAACGTGCTCGCCGAGCGCCAGCGCAGCGCACCGCCGCAGATCGCCGCGCTGGACGGCACCGAGAGCCTGGTCACGGTGACCATCGGCGGCAACGACGTCGGCTACGTTCCGCTGTTGGTGGCCGCGTCACTGCCGCGCCCGCTGCGTCATGTGCCGCTGCTGGGGAATCGCATCGCCGAACTGCTGGACCGCGACGCGCGAGATCGCGCCCTGGACGCGGTGTTTGAATCGCTGTGCGCGGTCGGCCGTGCGATGCGCCAGCGATCCACCCGGGCACGGATCTTCTTCGTCGACTACTTGACTATGCTGCCACCGCCGGGCGTGCCGGCGGCGCCGCTGTCGCCCGCCGATGCCGACCTGGGCCGGCACGTGGCCGCCACGCTGGAGGCGATGACGGCCGACGCCGCCGCGGTGACCGGTTGCGAAATCATCCGTGCCGGCGCGGCGGGTCGCGAACATCACGCATGGTCGGCTGAGCCCTGGACGACGCTGCCGGCCCGCTTCGGTGTCCCGCTGCCGGGACGTCCCGCCCCGTTACACCCGAACGCGGCCGGGATGCGTGCGGTAGCGGATCTGATCGCGGCTCAGCTGTAGACGTCAGCCGTTGGTGCGCCACCACTGGTAGAGCGCGCTGACGTCGGAATTGGATGCGGTCAGGTGACCCAACACGTTCTTGGCGTCGGTGGTCCACGTCAACGTCGCGTAGTTCTTATAGGTGCCACACGCGATCTGGCCGCCCGTCTGGCCGTTCTGCTTCCAGGTTCCCGGCGACGCCCCGGCGTCCCCACACGCGGCCAGGGACACGTCTTTGATGGTGGAACTGAACGCGGAGCCCAGATTGGTGCTGTTGGAGAAGAGCGCGTAGACGCCGGATCCCGGCCCGTTGGAGTCGGGGCTTTGCCCGCAAAGGAGTTCGGCCAGTTCACCGGTTTCGGTCAGCTCCTGCGGCTTGCAGTTGTTCAGGCCATAGCCCTTGGACAGCGAGGCGGCCAGCGTGTTCATGTCCGACGCGTTACCGGTGTTCGGTTCGGCGGATGCGATGGCGCTGGTCGCGAAAGCCAAACCGCCGGTGAAAGCCGCGGCACTCATGACGCGCAGCGCGGTGTTGAGATGTGACATTTTGACTCCTTGTGTGTTGATGGAAATAGAGAGGGGCGAACGTGTCTCGGTTATCGGTTCACGGAATCGGTTGCCGCACAGCGGGAGCCTCACCCGTTGGCGCGCCACCACTGGTAGAGCGCCGCAACGTCGGTGTTGGAGGCGCGCAGGTAACTCAGCGTGTTGTTGGCATCCGTGGTCCAGATGATCTCCGCGCCGTTCTGGTAAGTGCCGCAGGCCGCCTGCCCGGCGCTGGCGGGCGAACCGTCCTTGTGCCAGTTGGACGGAGACTGGCCGGCGTCCCCGCACGGGGTCAGGACGTCCTCTTTGATGGTGGCCTTGAACGAGGTGGCCAGATTGTCGGCATTGGTGAACAGGACGTACTTGGCCTGGACCGGGCCGCGCGGGTCGGGGCTCTGCCCGCAGGTGAGCACCGCGAGTTGGGTGCTGCGGTCGATGTTCTGGGCGGTGCAGTTGTTCAGGCCGTAGCCCTTCGACAGCGAGGCCGCAAGTGTGTTGATATCCGAAGCGTTCCCGGTGGTGCCCGGATCCGCGCTCGCCGGGCCACCGCCCGCTAAGGCCAAACCGCCGGTGAGCGCCGTTGCCGTCGCCGCCCTCAGCACGTTGCTGAAATCAGACATGAATGGCTCCTTAACGGCCGCTTCTAAACACGGATAGTAGGGCTAAGTCGTGGTAAAGCAATACATTCCGCAGGAAATTGTCTGTGTGGGCATCCTTCCTCGGCTCGGCTTGCAGAGACCCAGGAAAATGGTAGTGGCAAGCCGGTCGTCGCGCAGGATCACGAACTATGTTGAGGCGCCGCCATAATTCCGACTTTCGGCGAACGAGGTGGGGACACAGGCCCGTTCCTACCGGGGCGGCCAAACCACGATTTCTTCATTGCTAGTGCCGATCTGAGTCCGCTCGGGTATGGTTAGCACCGCTTTACGCCAGCTAACTTCTCTTGACTGGAGAGTCCATGACGCAACCCCCTCCGCCGCCGTCCGATTATCCGCCGCCGCCTCCGCCCGGTTATCCGCCGCAGCAGCCGGCCGGCCAAGCGCCGAATAACTATCTGGTGTGGTCGATCCTGGCGACTCTCTTCTGCTGTCTGCCCTTCGGGATCGTGGCGATCGTCAAGTCGAGCCAGGTCAATGGGTTGTGGGCGCAGGGCCGCTACGCCGAGGCGCAGGCGTCCGCCGAAAGCGCCAAGAAGTGGGTGATCTGGTCGGTGGCCATCGGCGTCGTCGTCGGCGTTATCTACGGCATCCTGATGGCGGTGGGTGCCCTGAACACGAACACCAACGCGGCGCTCGCCGCGATGTTCTAAAACCCGATCATGGTGACCCGCTGGGGGGCGGCGCACGCGAATCTGGGTGCACCACTTGTGGTGGCCGCATCCACGACGTTGATGTGCGCCGCCATCTGGGCGGGTGACCCGACCACCCCGCACGGCCCGCTTCCGGTATGCCCCACCAAGGCGTTGTTGGGGATCGACTGTCCCGGATGCGGCAGCTTACGCATGGTGTATTCGCTCATGCACGGCAATATGTTGGCGGCCGCCAGGTTCAACGCTCTGGGCCTGGCGGCTGTCGTGCTGTTGGTGTGGACGTACTTCTCCTGGACCTACGGGCGCCTGGTGGGCCGGCGGATCCGCGGCTGGCAGCACCGGCGCTGGACTGCCGTCGTGACACTGACGTTGGTGCTGGCCTGGTTCGTGATGCGCAACATCCCCGTCGCGCCCTTCACCGCGCTGTATGTCTGATACCGCCGTGTCCTGAACCGGGCCGCTCAGGCCGCGGTCTAACCTGGGGCGCGATGGTGAACAAATCCACGACGATTCCGGCGTTGGTCGCCGTGCTTGCCCTGACCGCATCCTCAACCGGGTGCTTCCATCGGTCGTCTGGCACGCAGCAAACACCCGCCGCGGGCGAATTTGCCTCGGCGTTGCGCGACAAGGTCACGACCGACGCGATGATGGCGCACCTGTCGAAGCTGCAGGACATCGCCAATGCCAACAACGGCACCCGGGCGGTGGGCACACCCGGATACGAGGCCAGCGTCGACTACGTGGTAAACGTCTTGCGCGGCAGTGGGTTTGACGTGCAAACTCCCGAATTCTCGGCGCGGGTGTTCCACGCCGAGAAGCCGGTGCTCACCGTCGGCGGGACGACGGTGGAGGCGCACGCACTGGACTTCAGCCTGGGCACCGGGCCGGACGGGGTGAGCGGGCCGCTGGTCGCCGCACCGTCGAACAACCTGGGCTGCGCGGCCTCCGACTATGCGAACCTGCCGCTGCAGGGCGCGGTGGTGCTGGTCGACCGCGGCACCTGCCCGTTCGCTCAGAAGGAAGACGCCGCGGCACAGCGCGGTGCCACGGCGATGATCATCGCCGACAACGTCGACGAACAAGAGATGGGCGGCACGCTCGGGCCGGCCACCGATGTGAAGATTCCGGTGCTGAGCGTGACCAAGTCGGTGGGCGTGCAGCTGCGCGGACAGCCGGGGCCCACCACGATCAAGCTCAACGCCAGCGCCCAAAGTTTCCGGGCCCGCAACGTGATTGCGCAGACCAAGACCGGCTCGGCGACCGACGTGGTGATGGCGGGGGCGCACCTGGACAGCGTGCCCGCCGGGCCGGGCATCAACGATAACGGCTCGGGTGTGGCTGCGGTTCTGGAAACCGCCGTGCGGCTGGGGAGTTCGCCTTCGGTGCACAACGCCCTGCGGTTCGGCTTCTGGGGCGCCGAGGAACTCGGGCTGATCGGATCGCGCAACTACGTCGAGTCGCTGGACCTGACGGCGCTGAAAAACATTGCGCTGTACCTGAACTTCGACATGCTCGCATCACCGAACCCCGGGTACTTCACCTACGACGGCGACCAGTCGCTGCCCGCGGACGCTCGCGGCCAGCCGGTGGTACCCGAGGGTTCGGCCGGCATCGAGCGGACACTGGTCGCCTACCTGAAGTCGGCCGGAAAGACCGCGCAGGACACCTCGTTCGACGGGCGGTCCGACTACGACGGATTCACCCTGGCGGGGATCCCCGCCGGCGGCCTGTTCTCGGGCGCCGAAGGCAAGATGTCCGCCGACCAGGCCAAGTTGTGGGGCGGGACCGCCGACCAACCGTTCGACCCCAACTATCACCAGAAAACCGACACGCTCGACCACGTCGACCGCACCGCGCTGGGAATCAACGGTGGCGGCGTGGCTTATGCGATCGGTGTCTACGCACAAGACATCGGCGGCCATAACGGCGTCCCCGCCATGGCCGACCGCACCCGGCACGTGCTCAACAAGTCATGATCTCCCGGCTGGGCGCGACGCTGCTGTTGATCGCCGTGGTGGCCGGTTGTTCGGCGACGCGGCCGGGGGTGCCGGCGGCGACGCCGGACCTTGGCCACAGCTTGGCCAACAAAGTGAACGTCGAGGGCATGCTGACGCACCTGCGTGCTCTGCAGAACATCGCCAACGCCAATGGCGGCAACCGTGCGGACGGGACGCCGGGTTTCAACGCCAGCGTGGATTACGTTGCTAAAGCCCTGCGCGACAAGGGTTTCGACGTACAGACACCGCAGTTCGACCGGCTCTATACCGTGTCCTTGGGTAAGCCCGCGGTGACCATCGCGGGCCGCAGCTATCCCGTCGACCAGGCCTCGCTACTGGTTCAGACACCGCCCGGCGGACTGACCGGCCAGCCGATCCGGCCGACGCGGCCGTCGGGTTGCGCCCCGAACGACTACCCGGCCGTCGTGCCCAAGGGCGCGATCGCCGTCGTCGACGACGCCCAGTGTTCGGTGGTCGACAAACAGAACAGCGCGGTGGCCAAGGGCGCGAGCGCGGTGATCGTGCTCAGTTCGCCCACCGGGCGGGGCGCCCCACCCACGCTGTTCACCACCGGCTACTTCAAGCAGCTGACCGTGCCGGTCGCCGTGCTGGGTTCCTCCGGCGCCGCCGCGCTGACGGGCTCCGCCGCGCCGATACGTCTGGTACTGGATGCGCAGAATGTCAAGATCACCTCGCGAAACGTCGTGGCGCAGACCAAGACCGGGTCGGCCCACGACGTCGTCGTGGTGGGCGCGCACCTGGACGGCTCGCGCGCCGGACCCGGGATCAACGACGACGGCTCAGGGGTGGCCGCCGTCCTGGAGGCGGCGCTGCAACTGGGCCCGCTCGCTCCGGTGAGCAACGCGGTGCGGTTCGTCTTCTGGGGCGCCGAAGAGGACGGCCGCAACGGCGTCCTGGACTACGTGTTCGGCATGGATCGCGACCAACTCAACGACATCGCGCTGTACTTGAACTTCACCATGCTGGGTTCGCCCAACGCCGGCTTCTTCACCGACGACGGCGATCAGTCCGGCCCGCCCGGGCCCGGTGTCTCGCCCGCGGATGTGCCCGAAGGCTCGGCCGGCATCGAACGCACGCTGTCCGGTTATCTGAATCTCGCCGGCAAGCGACCCGCGGACATGCCGTTGGACACCAGGGCCGACTACCACCCCTTCATGATTGCGGGCGTGCCCGTCGGCGGCATGACCACCGGATCCTCGCAGCCGAAAACCCCTGTGCAGGCCCGGCTGTGGGGCGGTCAGGCCGGCGTGCCGTTCGACCCGAACTTCCAGAGCCCACGCGACACCATCGACAACATCAACCGGGAAGCGTTGGCAGTCATGGGATCTGGCGTCGGATTCGCCGTCGGCAGCTACGCGGAATCCATCGATGGGGTCAACGGTGTGCCGCCACACAACAAGAGGCATCGCACTCGGGTTCCGTAACGTGTCGGACCCCGGTGGCATGATCGAACATATGTTCGATGCAGCGCGAAGGGTCCAGGCGATCGCTCGTCTTGAGGAGTTGTTCGAGCGGCATTATCCGTCGGCGACGCCAAAATCCGGCGCTCTGTTGGAGCGGATTGCTCTGTTCTCGCGAGTGGAGAATCGTGCGGCGGCTGAGCAGTTGGCGGCGATAGGGGAGTTGTTTGCGTATCGGTTGTCGCGCTGTTCGGAGCGCGAGGAGTGGGCGGTCGACACCGAGGCGGCGGTGAGCGCGGAGGTCGCCGCGGAGCTGCGGATCAGTCAGGGGCTGGCCGCCAGTCGAATACGGTATGCCCGCGCGGTGCGCGAACGGCTGCCCAAGGTCGGTGAGGTCTTTCGGGCCGGCTACATCGACTTCCGGCTGTTTCCACGATCGTCTATCGCACCGATCTGATTACGGACCATGACGTGCTGGCGGCGGTCGACGCCGAGCTGGCCATCAAGGTGGCGCGCTGGCCGTCGATGACGCAGGGGCGGCTTGCCGCGCAGGTGGACAAGATCGTGGCCCGCGCCGACGCCGATGCGGTGCGCCGGCGCAAGGAGCGCATGGCCGGTCGCGAGGTGTGGATCGCCGAGTGTGGAGATGGCTTGTCGCATATCGAAGGCAGCCTGTTGAGCCCGGACGCGCACGCGCTGGATCGGCGGTTGGATGCGTTGGCGGGCACGGTCTGCGAGCACGACCCGCGCAGCCGCGAGCAGCGCCGGGCCGATGCGTTGGGGGCGTTGGCGGCCGGTGCGGACCGGTTGGCATGCCGGTGCGGGCGCTGCGACTGCGCGGCCGGGGAACGGCCCGCGAACGGACCGGTGATAATCCATGTGATCGCAGAGACGGCCACGTTGCATGGCGGCCAGGTGCCGGGCGTCGAGGTGGGCGCTGACGGGTTGATCCCGCCGGAACTGATACGAGAGTTGGCTGCCTCCGCCAAACTTGCGCCGCTGGTGCACCCTCTTGACGCCGCTCCCGAGCCCGGTTACGTGCCGTCGAAGGCGCTGGCTGATTTCGTGCGCTGCCGGGATCTGACCTGCCGCTGGCCCGGCTGCGACCGCCCGGCCACCGACTGCGATCTCGACCATACGATTCCGTACAGCGAGGTGGGCCCACCCACGCGTCGAACCTCAAACGTTATTGCCGCACACACCATTTGGTGAAAACCTTTTGGAGCTGGAAGGAACAGCAGTTGCCCGACGCGACGCTGATCCTGACCTCACCAACCGGGCGTACATACGTCACCACCCCGGGCAGCGCCCTGCTGTTCCCCAGTCTCTGCGCCCCCACGGCTGATGCGCCCGCGCCCGCCCCAGCCCGACCCGAACCCTGCGCCGAGCGCACCGCCATGATGCCCAAACGCCGCAGCACCCGCGCCCACAACCGCGCCGCCCGCGTCGCCACCGAACGCCGACACAACCGCGACACACGGTTGGCCGCCCAAGTACGACACGCCGACCGGCCGCCCGAAGGTGACGGCGAGCCACCGCCTTTCTAGTACCTCGTGACCTGCGTTTGCTGGGTCCCTCGATTCCTGCTGCCGGGTAGGGTCAATGGCTCTAGACTGAGTTCCCTTGATGCTGCCCTGTAGCCGGTCGGGATGAGGTTGGTCATTGAATAGCGCTGCGCTCAGGTCAGCGATCGTCTGGGTAGCGACGGTACTTGTGGTGGCCGGTTGCACGACGTTCGTCGACGGGCGCGCACTGTCGATGCTCAACGACCCCTTTCTGGTCGGGGGACTGCCCGCGACCAACGGGCCCAGCGGAATCCGTTCGAACGCACCGAGTGCCACCGGCAAGGTGCTCAACACCGACAACGGGCCGATCGACAACCTGGCGCTGTTGTCGATCAACGACATCGAGGACTACTGGCAGTCGGTATACGACCAGTCGCTGCAGGGCAAGTTCGTTCCGCTCGGCAAGATGGTGTCCTACAACTCCAGCGACCCGCGCAGCCCGATCGTGTGCCACAACGAGACCTACAAGCTCGTGAACGCCTTCTACACCGGCAAGTGCAACCTGATCGCCTGGGACCGCGGCGTATTCATGCCGATGGCGCAGAAGTACTTCGGTGACATGTCCGTCACCGGTGTGCTGGCGCATGAATTCGGCCATGCGCTGCAGCAGATGGCGAAGCTGGTGACCAGACGGGACGCCACCATCGTTCGCGAGCAGCAGGCCGACTGCTTCGCGGGCGTCTATCTGTACTGGGTCGCCGACGGCAAGTCGCCGCGTTTCACGTTGAGCACCGCCGACGGGCTCGACCACGTGCTGGCGGGAATCATCACCACCCGTGATCCGGTGATGGACAGCGAGACCGAAAACGACGACGCGCACGGGTCGGCCATGGATCGCATCAGCGCCTTCCAGATGGGCTTCCTCAACGGCGCCTCGGCCTGTGCGGCGATCAACCGCCACGAAATCGAGCAGCGGCGCGGCGATCTGCCAAACGCCTTGCGGGTGGACAACTCCGGGGCGCCAGAGACCGGTGAGGTGCCGATCAACCAGGACACCATGTCGAATCTGATGGAGTTGCTGGGAAAGATCTTCGCCCCGGCCAACCCGCCGGCCCTGTCCTACCAGGCGGCCGATTGCCCGGACGCAAAGGCCACCCCACCGGCGTCCTACTGCCCGGCCACCAACACCATCGTGATCGACCTGCCCGGGCTCGCAGCCATGGGCGCGGTCGCCGACGAAAAGCAGCAGACCCTGCCACAAGGCGACGACACCGCGCTGTCCGTCGTCATGTCGAGATATGCGCTGGCGGTGCAGCACGACCGCGGCCTGCCTATGCAGAGCCCATGGACCGCGCTGCGGACCGCATGCCTGACCGGCGTGGCGCATCGCAAGATGGCCGAGCCGATCGACCTGCCCTCGCACAACCAATTGTTGCTGACTGCTGGTGATCTCGACGAGGCGGTGGCCGGCCTGCTCACCAACCATCTGGTGGCCAGTGACGCGGACGGCACCAGCGTGCCGGCCGGTTTCACCCGGATCGCGGCGTTCCGCGGTGGCGTGACCGGCAACGCGGACGCCTGTTACTCCCGTTATCCGTGGTAACGAATCCCCAACGAAATCAACCTATTTCGGCGAGCCGGGGAATCACCTCGTCGCCCAGGCGCCGGACGAAGCCGACGGGGTCGGGATTGCCGGGCATCGGACCGATATTGATCATGTCGACACCCAGCGCGGCGTAGCGTTCGACCGTCTTCAGGAATCCGTCGGTATCGGCGAAGGGGTCGGCGCCGGCCAGGCCGCCCGACGTCTTGCGGACCTCACCCGGGTCCCTGCCCACCGCGTCGCAGTGCCGGTTCAGCACCTCGATCTTGTGCTCGAGCTCCCCGACGCCGTTCGACATGCTGTTCCAGATGTCGGCGTACTGCGCGACCAGGCGCAGCGTCTTCTTCTCACCGTCCCCGCCGATCAGGATCGGGGGTCGCCGAATCGGTTGCGGCGCACAGATCGTCTCGTTCAGCTGGTAGTGCGTGCCGGTGTAGGGTCCGTCGTCCGCACTCCACATCTGCCGGCAGATCTGCAGCGTCTCTTCCAGCATTTCGAAGCGGGTGCTCAGTGGCGGATACGGAATGCCCAGCGCGGTGTGTTCGCGTTCGTACCAGGCCGCACCCAAGCCCAACATCGATCGGCCCTGCGACAGCACGTCCAGGGTGGTGACCGCCTTGGCCAACAAACCGGGATAGCGATAGGTGACGCCGGTTACCAGCAGGGCCAGGTCGATCGTGGTCGTCTGGGCGGCCAAGAAGCCCAGCGATGTGTAGCCTTCGAGGAACGGATTCTGCGCGGGCGCAAGCTCTTCCATCTGGAAGAGGTGGTCGGCCAGGGTGAACAGTGTGGCGCCGCCTTGCTCGGCGGCCTTGGCCGCGTCGGCCAGCGTGGGACCCAGCCTGGCCGGGTCTCCTGGTAGAAAGTCGATGAAGTGCAGTCCTACTTCCATTGTGGCACCTGTCCTTTCATTGTTCGGTCAAGCGCTCGAGCAGCGATAGCGCGTCGACGATGACCCGCCGCTCGGGCTCGGTGTAGCGCTCCTGGATGGTGCGGGCCAGCCACTCCTCGCGGGCGCGCCGGTCGCTTTCGGCACGTCGTTTGCCCGCCGGGGTCAGCGAGACCACTTGGCGCCGACCGTCATTCGGGTCCGGTGCGCGCTCGATGAGCCCGCGTTGGCCCAGAGCGGCCAGGATGGTGGCCATCGACTGGGGGCGGACCTGTTCCGCTCCGGCCAATGCACTGGCCGACGACGGCCCGTCTTTCCACAACCGGGTGAGCACCGCAGTCTGCGACGGCGTCAAACCGTCGACCGCGATGTCCTTCAGTCGGCGCCGTAGCCGGCTGAAGATCACCCGGATATCGCGGGCCGCCGCCACCGCGGAGTCGCTGATGCCATCCACGCCACCATCCTAAATTAGTCAGTTAAAGCTGTCCAGTTGTAACTGACTAATTTCGTCCGAGCAGCTGTAGAGCCGCATCGACGGCCAACGCAGGCACGTTCAACGTCTTGGACCGCAGATCGTGACGGGCACTGGCGATCTCGACGACGGCGGTCGTTCCGGTGATCAATGCGGCGGCGGCGCGCAGTTCGTCGGGCGTGCCGAACGGATCCGACGTGCCGTGCGTGAACACGGTCGGCACCGTGATGTCGGGCAGGTGTTCGGTGCGGGTGCGTTCGGGTTTGCCCGGCGGATGCACCGGATAGGAGAACAGCGTCAGCACGTCCACCGCGGCCTCCCCGGCCGCAACCACCATGGACGTCTGCCGCCCCCCATAGGAATGTCCACCGGCGATCAGCGGGCCGTCGGCAAGGCTGCGGCACAGCGTGATGGCCTCGACGATGCCGGCCCGGTCGGCGGCGGCCGAACCGGAGGGCGGACCGTTGGGCCGGCGGCGGCGGTATGGCAGGTTGTAGCGCACCGCGAGCCAGCCGCGCTGCGCCCATTCGTCGCAAACCTGTTGCAACAGAACAGCATCCCGGTTGCCACCGGCGCCGTGGGTCAGCACCACCACGCCTTCGGGTGCACCGTCCGGTTCGTGCGCGATGCCCGCGATCTGATCGAGGTTCATGCGATCATGACAGCCGAAACAGTGGGGAGACGGGGCCGTGGCCACGGCCCAGCGGGTAGGCGGCACGCAGACATTCGGTTACCCATCGCTTGCCGAATTCGACCGCCTCCGGCACGGTGAAGTCGTGCGCCAGCGCGCACGCCACCGCGCTGGCGAGCGTGTCACCACCGCCGTGGTCGTTGCCGGTGGCGACCCGCTCCGCGTCGAACTCGTGGAAATCGGCGCCGTCATAGAGCAGGTCGCAGCTGCGATCCGATGTCCGCAGGTGACCACCCTTGACCAGGACCCACTGCGGGCCGAGCGCATGCAGCGCCTTGGCCGCTGCCCGCTGCGACGCCGGGTCCACCACGTCGATGTCGACCAGCAGCCGCACCTCGTCCAGGTTCGGTGTAACCAGCGTCGCCAACGGAAACAGTTGGTCGCGAAGCGAATCCAGGGCGGCGGGCGCCATCAGCGCGTCGCCGTGCATGGATGCCGCCACCGGGTCGACGACGAGCGGAACCGTCAACCCGAGCTGGCGCCAGGTGGTGGCCACGGTGTCGATGATGCGCGGCGACGCCAGCATCCCGGTCTTGGCGGACTGGATGCCGATGTCGCCGGCCACGGCTTCGATCTGGCCGGCGACGACATCACCGGGCACCTCGTGAAAACTCTGCACGCCCAACGTGTTCTGCACGGTCACCGCGGTGACCGCGACGCACGCGTGCACCCCCAGCAGCGCCATCGTGCGCATGTCGGCTTCGATGCCCGCGCCGCCGCCGGAATCCGATCCGGCGATGGACAGCACCCGCCGCGGCGTCGTGCCCGGGGCAGGCAGCGGCAGGTAATTCACTGCGTGATCGGCAGATACACCCGGTTGCCCTGCTCCGCGAACTCGCGCGACTTCTCCGCCATGCCCTCGGACATGGCCGCCTCGATCGCTTCCTCGCTGTCCAGGCCGTGTTTGGCGGCGTAGTCGCGGACATCCTGGGTGATGCGCATCGAGCAGAACTTCGGTCCGCACATCGAGCAGAAGTGCGCAGTCTTGGCGGGTTCGGCCGGCAGCGTCTCGTCGTGATACTCCCGCGCGGTGTCCGGGTCGAGCGACAGCGCGAACTGGTCGTTCCACCGGAATTCGAACCGCGCCGTCGACAGGGCGTCGTCGCGCTCCTGAGCGTGCGGGTGTCCCTTGGCCAGATCGCCCGCGTGCGCGGCGATCTTGTAGGCGATCACCCCGTCCTTGACGTCCTTACGATCCGGCAGCCCCAGGTGTTCCTTGGGCGTCACGTAGCAGAGCATCGCGGTGCCGGCCTGGGCGATGATGGCCGCACCGATCGCCGAGGTGATGTGGTCGTAGGCCGGCGCGATGTCGGTGGCCAGCGGGCCCAACGTGTAGAACGGGGCCTCCTCGCACCACTCCTCTTCCAGCCGCACGTTCTCGACGATCTTGTGCATCGGGACGTGCCCCGGGCCCTCGATCATCACCTGCACGCCATGGGATTTCGCGATCTTGGTCAGCTCGCCCAGGGTGCGCAGCTCGGCGAACTGCGCGGCGTCGTTGGCGTCGGCGATCGAGCCCGGCCGCAGTCCGTCGCCGAGGGAGAAGGTGACGTCGTAGCGGGCGAAGATCTCGCAAAGCTCGTCAAAGTTGGTGTACAGGAACGACTCCCGGTGATGCGCCAGGCACCAGGCCGCCATGATCGAGCCGCCGCGGGACACGATGCCGGTGACCCGCTTGGCGGTCAGCGGCACGTAGCGCAGCAGCACGCCGGCGTGCACCGTCATGTAGTCCACACCCTGCTCGCACTGCTCGATCACGGTGTCGCGGTAGAGCTCCCAGGTCAGCTCTGTCGGGTCGCCCTTGGTCTTTTCCAGCGCCTGATAGATCGGTACGGTCCCGACCGGAACCGGCGAGTTGCGCAGGATCCACTCGCGGGTTTCGTGGATGTTCTTGCCGGTGGACAGGTCCATGATGGTGTCGGCGCCCCACCGGGTGGCCCACACCATCTTGTCGACCTCCTCGGCGATCGAAGACGTCACCGCCGAGTTGCCGATGTTTGCGTTCACCTTGGTCGCAAATGCCTTGCCGATGATCATCGGCTCGATCTCGGGGTGGTTGTGGTTCGCCGGGATCACCGCGCGGCCCCGCGCGACCTCGTCGCGCACCAGCTCGGCGGGCATGCCCTCGCGGGCGGCGATGTAGGCCATCTCGGCGGTGATCTCGCCGGCGCGGGCGCGCTGCAGCTGGGTGCCGCGATCGCGGACCACGCCGGGCCGCGCCGGCAGTCCGGCGCTCAGATCGATCGTCGCGCCCGGATCGGTGTAGGGCCCCGAGGTGTCGTACAGGTCGAAGTCGTCGCCGGTGGACAGGTGCACGCGCCGCAGCGGCACCCGCAGGGTCAACCCGTCCGGGCCCTCGATCTCGCGGTAGGCCTTGCTGCTGCCCGCGATCGGGCCGGTGGTGACGGCCGGCCCAACGCTGTGCGAAGCGGCGCCCGGCACAGTTCCGGAAAGGACATCAGTCATTTTTCATCTCCCTACGCCGGCATTACCCGGTCAGGTTCGTACGGTCGACGGCCCCGAGCCGTCCTCTCAGCGCACTCGGCGTGCGCTCCCGCGTCGTATGGATGGGTCCGCACGTGACGTTACCCCCACGCTCGACCGCATGGCAGGGTGACGGGCTTTTCCCCTGGGGCAGTAGCCGAGGGCGTTGTCTTAGTGGAAAATGCAAACGTGCAACAGCGCGGGCGAACAGGGGAATCGCCATCCGATCGGAATGGCGTGCGATTTTCCGAGCCGATCGAGCCGGCCCCCGGATATCTGAACATCGGCGCGTTCCGGTTCTGGTTCGTCGGGCAACGTTGGGAATGGTCCGACGAGGTGGCCAGGATGCACGGCTACGAACCGGGGGAGGTCATGCCGACGACCGAACTGCTGATCTCCCACAAACATCCCGACGACCGCGCCCATGTGCAGGAGGTGCTCGACCACGCCCTGCAGTCCGAAGAGTCGTTCTCGAGCCGGCACCGGTTCATCGACACCGCGGGTGCCGTGCACGACGCGATCGTCGTCGCCGACCGCATGCTGGACGACTCGGGCGCCGTGCTGGGCACCGAGGGTTACTACATCGACCTCACCGATACCTTCGACGAGACCCGCCAAGAGGTACTCGACGCGGCGCTGCCCGACCTGTTCGAGAGCCGCGCGGCCATCGAACAGGCCAAGGGCGTGCTGATGTACGTCTACCGCGTCAGCGCCGAGCAGGCGTTTCGGGTGCTGCAGTGGCGCTCGCAAGAGACCAATGTGAAACTGCGGGCGCTGGCCAAGCAGTTGCTCGTCGAAATGGCCGCCCTGCCGGTACCGGCGGCCGCTCTGCAGAGTCAGTTCGATCATTTGCTGCTGACTGCGCACGAGAGGATTCCGGCCGAGCCCGCCGGGTAACCGGCGAATCGGCAAACGGTCAGTTCGGGTGGCGGTTACGCTGGAATGGTCTGCGATGCGCGACCGCGCATCCGCGCCGCGTCGTCGGGCTCAGCGGCTGCAGATCGGAACCGTTGCTGCGGCGAAAGGCATGAAGTTTGTTGGCGGTCGAACAGGAGGCTCACGACGACGCAGTGATCGTGAGCGTCAAAGGCGATGTCGACTCCAGTAACGTCGGGGAGCTTTCCGCTCAACTGACCACCGCGCTCGGGCTCGCCTCGACGCAGCCGGTACGCGCGGTGGTGATCGACTTGCTGGCCGTTGAGTTCTTCGGTAGCGCGGCGTTGAACGCGGTGCTCGATTGTCATGAGGGCGCCAAAGCCGCCGGAAGCGGGGTTCGACTTGTCGCCGACCATGACCAAGTGCTCAGGCCTATCCAGGTTACCGAGTTGGACCGGGTCTTCGACATTTACCCGACCCGGTCCGCGGCATTGCAGCGAAGACGGTGATGAACTCGCGACTGCCGGCTGATCTGGCCGCTGCCGTTTCCTTGGGCGGTGAGATGGGCCGGCGGTTCGCCGAATACGACTGGGACGCTCATCCGCTGGGTCCGCCGCGGGACTGGCCGGGCGAGATGCGGGCGGCGGTCGCCACGACCCTTGCGTCGCGGTTCCCGCTCGTGCTGTGGCTGGGCACCGACGATCTGTTCGTCGTGTACAACGACGCCTACATCGAGATCCTCGGTGACAAGCATCCGCACTCCCTGGGGCAGCCCGGCCGCCAGGTGTGGTGGGACATCTGGGATTCGATCGCCCCGATGCTTTCCGGCGTCGTCGCGACCGGTGAGGCGACCTGGTCGCGGGACCTGATGCTGCCGATGGTGACCGCCGGCCGGCGCGTCGAGCGGTTCTTCACCTTCACCTACAGCCCGCTGATCGGCGCCGACGGAAAACCCATCGGAATCTTCTGTCCCTCCTACGAGACCACCGAGCGGGTGCTGAGCGAGCGCCGCCTGCATCTGCTCAACACGGTCGCCTCCGCGATAGTCGAAAGCCGCGGCATCGACGACGCGGTCGGCGTCGCGGTCAGGATCTGCGCCGGCCAGTCCGCCGACCTGTCGTTCATCGCCGTGTACGTCGCGGCCGGCGAGACTGGGGGCGTCACGCTGCGCGGGGCGACGCCCTCGGCGCTGGCGCTGCTGCCAAGCGAACTGAGGCAGTTGACGGACTGGGATGCGGCCACCCGATCCCGGGCCGAGGCGCAGGTCATCGGCGACGTGGCGGTCGCGATCCCCGGGATCGAAGAAGCGCTGGGCGCCGACTGTCCGCAGGAAGCTCTGGTCTTGCCGCTGGGGGAAGCCTCGACCGCGGGGGCGCTGGTGGTCGGCGCCAACCCGCGACGCCCGTTGGACACGCAATTCCGCGGTTTCTGCCAGCTGCTGGCCGACCAGTTGACGTCGACATTCGCCTCGATCGTCTCCTACGAGCAGCAACGGCACCGAGCCGATGCGCTAGCCGAACTGGACCGGGCTAAGACCGCATTTCTGACCAACGTGAGCCACGAGTTCCGCACCCCGCTGACCCTGCTGCTCGGACCGCTGGACGACGCACTGTCCGACGCGGCGCCGGAAAGCGTTCTCGCGGAGCGGCTTACCACCGCGGGACGCAACGCGCGGCGGTTGCAGCGCCTGGTCGACTCTCTGCTCGACTTCTCCCGCATCGAGGCCGGCCGGGCCAACGCGAAGCTGGTGTGCACTGACGTCGGCGCGCTCACCGCCCAGATCGCGTCGTCGTTCACCGAGCTGTGTCACCGTGCCGGGCTCGAGCTAGAGCTGGACTGTGCGCCGGCCCTGGCCGACGTCGACCCGGCCATGTGGGAGACGATCGTTCTCAACCTGCTGTCCAATGCGGTCAAATACACGCTGCAGGGCACGATTTCGGTGCGGGTGCGAGCCGAATCGGGGGACTGCGTGATCGCCGTGCGCGACACCGGCGTCGGGATCGGCGCCGAGGATCTGAACCTGCTGTTCGAGCGTTTCTACCGGGCCGACAACGTTCGCGGCCGCAGCGTCGAAGGCACCGGGATCGGGTTGTCGCTGGTCCGCGGGCTGGTCGACTTGCACCGGGGCACGGTGGCGATCGACAGCGAACTGGACCATGGCACAACCGTGACCATCCGGGTGCCGCGATCGGTCTCGGGCGCGGTCGTCGACTCGTCGCCCGCCGGGCCGGACGAGACCAATCCCTATGTCGCCGAGGCCAGTCAGTGGGTGATGTCGGCCGCCGAACCCGTTGCTGCCGCGCCCGAGACGGCCCGCCAGCTGGTACTGATCGCCGATGACAACGCCGACATGCGGGCACACCTGGACCGGGTCTTGTCGACCCACTGGGAGACGGTCCTGGTCGGCGACGGCGAGTCGGCGTTGGCCGCGACCCGCAACCTACGCCCCGACGCGATCGTGACCGACGTGATGATGCCCGGGCTCGACGGCTTCGGATTCGTGGCCGCCGTTCGCGCGGACCCGGACTTGGCGGCGACGCCAATCCTGATGCTGTCCGCCCGGGCCGGTGCGGAGGCGGTCAACGAGGGCTACGCCGGCGGCGCCGACGACTACCTGCCCAAGCCCTTCCGATCGCAGGAGCTGATCGACCGGGTGACATCGAGGTTGTCCGCGGTGAGCCGGGAGCGTGAGCGGCAGCGTCGCGAGGCGCAGTCTCGCCTGGCCTCGGAGCTGGTGCACCTCGACTCCGCGCTGCAGGGCACCAAGTCGGTCGCGGGAATCTTGGATGCACTGCTGGGTTCCTCGTTCGGCTCGGGCGACGCCGGCGCCGTCGCGATCGGCGAACTCGACGGGGAGCAATACCTGCGGTTCGAATACGCGGGCGATCTGCCGACGGAGTTTCGCGACCGCTATCACGTCGTTGCACTCGATGCGCCGTTGATCGGCGCAAACGTCGCGCGCACGGGCGAGTCGATGATCGTTTCCGACACGTTCGACCTGCCGCCGCGCTACGAGCACGCGGTCCAGGACAGTGCGGCGAGCATCCGCGCCTGCGTGACCCATCCGCTGCGGGACAGCTCAGGTCGCATTCTGGGGGTGCTGGCGTTGTTGTGGCCCGCACCGCGGCAATTCGACGCCGCCGACCTCGACACCTTCGGCCGCATGGCCGAGCTGACGTCGTCGGCCGTGGAACGGGTGCGTCTGATGGCCCGCGAACACGAGATCGCCATTGACTTTCAAGAGCACCTGCTCGATCTGGATCGCGGCTCCACCGCAGCGGTCGTCGCGGCCGTGTACCAGCCGGCGGGGGAGGCGATGCGAGTCGGCGGTGACTGGTATTCGGTTACCCCGCTGGACCACCCGGGCAGGATCGCGATATCGGTCGGCGACGTGGTGGGCCACGGGCTGGCCGCGGCGATCGTGATGAGCAGGCTGCGTGCCGCGGTGGCGGCGTCCGCGCTCACCGCGGGTGAGCCGGACGCGGTGCTGGGTTCGCTGGACCGGTACGGCGCCAGCGTCGACGGTGCGCGCTGCGCGACGGTGGCCTATGCGCTGATCGACACCGCAAGCCAGGGGGGCGGTGCCACCGTCAGCTACAGCTGCGCCGGGCACCCGTATCCGCTGCTGGTGCTGCCCGACGGGCAGGCCACCTATCTGGAATCGGGCCGGCGCGCCCCGGTGTCGGTGACGGGAAACGGGGCCCACGGCGCCGCGGACAAACCGACCGGCGACACCGCGACGGCGGAACTGCCGCCGGGCGGTCTGATCCTGCTCTACACCGACGGACTCATCGAACGGCCGGGCGAAACGCTCGACGACGGCTTCGCCCGCCTGCAAGAGGCGGCGGCGCAGTGCGCCGACCTGCCGGTGGAATCGGTCTGTGCGGAGCTGCTGGCCCGGCTGGCCCCGCCGTCCGGCTACCGCGATGACGTCGTGGTGCTCGCCCTGCGGCCAAGCCACCTTGCCGCCGGCAGCTTCGCGACGGTAGCGCCGGCCGCGCCCGCGCAGATTCCCGTCGCGCGCGAACAGCTGCGGGACTGGTTGAAGACCATCGGCGTCGAGCCGCCTCGCGAAACGGACATCCTGCTGGCAACCGGTGAAGCGGTCACCAACGCGATCGAACACGGCAGCGGCAATGAGCCACGCCAGACGGTGTCCATCGAGGCGTTCCTGCGTCAGGACACCGTCAGCATCACCGTCAGCGATACCGGCCAGTGGATCGGTGATTCGTCCGCCAGCCTGCGCAACCGGCGCCGCGGGCGGGGACTCACGCTGATGAGCGGACTGGCCGATGACGTCGACACGCTGCGCACCCCGGCCGGCACTCGGGTCACCCTGCGATTCGACCGCGCGATCGCGGGAAGATCAGCGACGAGCTGACCGGTCAGGCCTCCTCCATCGCCTCGCCGAGTTCCTCCAGAAGCTTGTTGTGGTGGTTGCTTGCCAGGAAGTGTCCGGCGGCGATGACCAGGGCCACCGGCCAGTCGATGAGTTCGAGTGCCGCCAGGGCCGCCAGGCCACCGAAGTAGGCCAACTGCTCTGGCCTGGGGATTTCCACCTGGCCGATCGCCGGGAGGTTCACCGCGAAGGTCTCACCCTCGCGGATCTTCTCCACCGCCTCGCGCTGGGGTGTGCCGCGCCGCGACTTCTTTTCCGCCATCATTTGCCTTTCGGTAACGAAGGGTTTCCCATCTCGCTGGGTCGCGCGTCCACCGTCGGACCTATGTCGACGATGACCGACACCGGGGGCGATCCTTTAGTTTCATCGTTTGCTTCGGTGCTGAGGGTGCCGCTACTCGAACTCTATGCGCTGTTGTGGCGCGTCGGAGTTGTCGAGATCCGGCACAGCGATCGGTCGCCTCGTCGCGGCGCGAACGCGCGGCCCCGGGTGGTTCGGGGCCCGATCTGTCCGGATCCGTCCGCCCACGCAAAAGATCCCGTGGTGCGCCGACCGTTGCCGCGACTGGCTTCGGCGGTGTACAAGCAAGCGACCGGTTGATCAGCAGCCGGTTCGCCTAATTGGTGCTGCGCAACCCCGTGGAGCCCGCCCGGCGTCCGGCCGTCTTCTTGGCCGTGGACTTGCTCGGGGTTTTCGCGGGGGCCGACTTCTGCGGCGCCGACTCCGCCGGCACCGCCGTGAGGTTCGCCTTGACCGCGCGTGGCTCGGCCTCCTGCTTGCGGCTGAGCTTCTGCAACAGCAGGGCGCTGCCGCCGACCGCCAGCAGCAGCGGCCACTCCACCAATCCGGCGACGCCCAGCGCGCCGAAGGCCAGCGCGGCCGCGGGCGTCGAGTGGCTGCCGCTGTTCATCCCGCGCTTGACGCCCTCCGCGGCGCCGGTGACGCCGCCGATGACTCCGTTGACCGCCGCGCCACCCACGGCACCGGCGGCCGCGGTCGTCGCGGTCGCCGCGCGGTTCACCGCCTGACTCACGCCTCGGACTGCTCCGCCGATGACACTCATGATGACTCCCTGCTCTTGCTACTAATTTGTAAAGCCTGCCACCAAGCCATCGCGCAGACAACGAGAAGCCGCACCAAATTTGCCTGAGCAAAATGTGACGCCCGGCCGTGACGGGCGTGGCTAGTCACGCCTTACATCGATGAGCACCGGCGCGTGATCGCTGGCCGCCTTGCCCTTGCGTTCTTCACGGACGATCTGCGCGTCGATCACGCGGCCCGCCAAAGCCGGTGAGCCCAAGATGAAATCGATGCGCATGCCTTGTCGCTTGGGGAACCTCAGCTGGGTGTAGTCCCAGTACGTGTAGACCCCGGGACCCGGCGCGAAAGGGCGCACCACGTCGGCGAATTGCGCCTCGACGATGGCCTCGAACGCGCGGCGCTCCGGCTCCGAGACATGCGTGGCGCCGGCAAAGAACTCCATACTCCAGACGTCGTCGTCTTGCGGGGCGATATTCCAGTCGCCGGCCAGCGCGATTGCGGCGGTGGGATCCTCGCGCAGCCAACCTTCCGCCGAATCACGTAGTGCGGCAAGCCATTCGAGCTTATACGTGTAGTGCGGGTCGCCCAGGGCGCGGCCGTTGGGGATGTAGAGGCTCCACATCCGGACGCCGCCGCACGTGGCGGCCAGGGCGCGCGCCTCCGCGGCGGCGGCGACTTCGGGCTTGCTGCTCCAGCTGGGCTGGCCGTCGAAGCCGATCTGCACATCGTCGAGGCCGACCCGCGACGCGATCGCCACACCGTTCCACTGATTGAAACCGACGTGGGCCACCTCGTAGCCGAGTTCGAAGAACGGCAGCGTGGGGAACTGGCCGTCGGAGCATTTGGTCTCCTGCATCGCCAATACGTCGACCTCGGCGCGGGCCAGCCAGTCGATGACGCGGGGCAGCCGGGAGCGAATCGAGTTGACGTTCCAGGTGGCCAGCCGCAGCGGCGGGTCGCCGCCATCAATCGTCCCGTCGGGCATGGCTAGACGCTATCCCAGCCGCCCGGGCGCACCGATATGTAGCGGCGGCGGTGGTGCAGCCGGAATCCGAGCGCCGCGGCAAGCGTCGTCGCGCCGGTCTCGGGCACCCGCAGGTAGCCGCGCGTCGCGCCGCGCCCGGCGCCCCACGCCAGCAACGCCTCGCACAAGTCCGCCGCCGTCCGCTCGTCGGCGGAGCGCACGCACGAGATGCCAACCCAGCGCGCGCCATCCGGTGCGCCGGTTACCGCTGCGCGCGCGACCGCTGCGTCGCCCTGCCTTGCGAACGCGAGCTCACCGCCGAGGACGGCTGTGAGCACGTCAACCGGAATGTCGCCGCCGGACATGCGCAGCCATGCGTCGTCGGGGCGCGCCGACAGGGTGGGGGACGGGCCGGCATCGCCGGCGGCCATGTCGGAAAGATCGCGCACCACAACCAGTTCCGCGCGTTCGCTGGTCAGCCCGGGCTGCGGCTGCAGCACCCGATCGGGCAGGGCCAGTCGTGGCGTCAGGCCGCGGCGTTCATACCAGTCGACGATCGCCGGCACGGTGCTCAGCTGGGCCGAAAGGTCCAGCGGCACTGCGGAGTTGGCGGCGAACCCGACGCCGTTGCCGGCCCGCAGCAGCCAGCCGTCCAGCCAGCAATTCTCCGCGCCCGGCCAGGCCGCGGCGGCGGCATGCTCGAGCGCGCGGATCTGCGAGGTGCGGATGGGGGTATCGGTGAGCACCCGCAGCGCGATCGCGTCGGAGGGTGCGAACTCGACAACCGCGCCGGTCTTCGTCTGCACCCGCACCATCGGCTCGACCGCCAGCAGGTGGCCGACCGCGTCGGTCAACGGCGGCACCGAACCGACCGGGCGGCGATAGCGAACCGTCACCCGGGTTCCCGGGTCGGGCCACGAAACCATCAGTGACCGAAGGGGTCCGGTCCCTCGCCGGGCATCCAGGAGAGGCCGGGCACACCCCAGTTGTGGGATTTGACGGCGCGTTTCGCGCTGCGGGCGTGCCGGCCGATCAGGCGGTCCAGATAGAGGAAGCCGTCCAGGTGCCCGGTCTCGTGCTGCAGCATCCGCGCGAACAGGTCCTTGCCTTCGATGGAGACCGGCTGGCCCTCGGCGTCGAGTCCGGTGACGCGGGCCCACTTGGCGCGGCCGGTCGGGAAGGATTCGCCGGGCACCGACAGGCAGCCCTCGTCGTCGTTCTCCGGATCGGGCATGGTCTCGGGTATCTCGGAGGTTTCCAGGACGGGGTTGACGACGACACCGCGGCGGCGCTCCGTGCGGCCCCGGTCGTCGGCGCAGTCGTAGACGAAGACCCGCAGGCCGACCCCGATCTGGTTGGCCGCCAGCCCCACCCCGTGCGCGGCGTCCATCGTGTCGTACAAATCCGCGACCAGCTCGGCCAGATCCGCCGGCAGTGAACCGTCGGCAGCGACCGGCACCGGCTGTGTCGGGGTATGCAGGACGGGATCTCCCACGATGCGGATCGGAACGACTGCCATGGTCGGCTAAGCTACCGCACGTCCGCGGGCCGCTCAGCCTGCGATCGGAGTCTGGGCAATCTTGGCCAATCGGCCGACTCGCGGGTCTGGATGACGGCTTGAGGGTTTGGCGCGTGTTTCAATATTCGCCGAAAGACGCCCATAGCTAAGTCAAGTCATTCGAGCAGTTCGGAATTCGCCGGAAGGGTCCAGGGGAAGCTATATGGACAGCGCCATGGCGCGGGCAAATCGATCGGGGGACGACTCTGAGATCGCAGATGGGCTGACCCGCCGCGAGCACGACATCCTGGCCTTCGAGCGACAGTGGTGGAAGTTCGCCGGTGTGAAGGAAGACGCCATCAAGGAGTTGTTCTCGATGTCGGCGACGCGTTACTACCAAGTGCTGAACGCGCTCGTCGATCGGCCTGAGGCCCTGGCCGCCGACCCGATGCTGGTGAAACGGCTGCGGCGGCTGCGCGCAAGCAGGCAGAAGGCACGTGCGGCGCGGCGCCTCGGCTTCGAGGTGACCTGACTCGTTACAGTAGGGCTCGATGAAAGAACGAGTTCCCGACTCCACCGGGCTGCCCCTGCGGGCCATGGTGATGGTGCTGTTGTTCCTCGGCGTCATTTTCCTGCTGCTCGGTTGGCAGGCCCTGGGTTCGTCCGGGAGCTCTGACGACGATTCGGCGTCCGCGGTGTCCAGCGCGAGTGCCACCAGCTCGGCGTCGGCGTCGCCCACCAACAAGCCGGCCAGCACCCAGGCCGACGTGCAGATCTACAACATCTCCGCGAAAGAGGGTGTCGGCGCGCGCACCAAGGACCAGCTGACGTCCGCCGGGTTCAAAGTCACCAAGGTGGACAACCTGGCGGTGCCCGACGTCTCGGCCACCACGGTCTACTACACCGACGCCGGCGACGAGCACGCCACCGCCGATGCGGTGGGCAAGAATCTGGGCGCGCCCGTCGAACCGCGAATTCCCGCACTCAGCGGCGAGCCGCCGGGTGTCATCGTCCTTGTCGCGGGCTAGGTAGGCGATAGGCTGCTGGCTATGCGTAAGCTGCCTCTGGTTCTGGCCGGTGGCGTCGCGCTGCTGGGTGCCTGCTCGTCGCCCGAGCACGTGTCGTCCGTTCCGGGTACCACTCCCGCGATTTGGACCGGTTCACCGTCACCCTCGGCCGCAAAAGCTGCGGAGTCCGGGCCCGCGACGGCGCCGAGCATCATCACGCACTTGAAGGCGCCGGACGGCACCCAGGTGGCCACCGCCACGTTCGAATTCAACAACGGCTACGCCACCGTCACCATCGAGACGACCGCCAACGGTGTGCTCACGCCCGGCTTCCACGATATGCACATCCACAAGGTCGGTAAGTGCGAGCCCAACTCGGTGGCCCCGACCGGCGGCGCGCCCGGCGACTTCCTGTCCGCCGGTGACCACTTCCAGGCGCCCGGGCACACCGGCGAGCCGGCCAGCGGAGCCCTGCCCTCCTTGCAGGTGCGCCAGGACGGCTCCGGAACGCTGATGACCACCACGGACGCATTCGCCATGCAGGATCTGCTCACCGGGCAGAAGACCGCGATCATCATTCACGCCGGTGCGGCCAGCTCCGCCAACGCCCCATCGGGGAGCAACAACCAGACCAATCCGGGCCCCAACGACATGACGATGAGTACCGGTGACCCCGGCAAGCGGGTGGCGTGCGGTGTCATCGGTGCCGGCTAATAGGGCCACCACTCACATCGACTTCGCCCGTTCGCCACGGCCGACCCTCGGGGTCGAGTGGGAGTTCGCCCTCGTCGACGCGCACACCCGCGACCTGAGCAACGAGGCCACCGCGGTGATCGCCGAGATCGGCGAAAACCCGCGCGTACACAAGGAATTACTGCGCAACACCGTCGAGGTGGTCACCGGAATCTGCCACTCCGCGGGCGAGGCCATGGAGGATCTGCGGCAGACCATTGCTCCAGCGCGCCGCGTCGTGCGGGAGCGGGGCATGGAGCTGTTCTGCGCCGGCGCACACCCGTTCGCGCAGTGGACTTCTCAGAAGCTGACCGACGCGCCGCGCTACGCAGAGTTGATCAAGCGCACCCAATGGTGGGGGCGGCAGATGCTGATCTGGGGTGTGCACGTGCACGTCGGCATCTCCTCGCCGAACAAGGTGATGCCGATCATGACGTCGCTGCTGAACTACTACCCGCACCTGCTGGCGCTGTCGGCGTCGTCGCCGTGGTGGACGGGTGTGGACACCGGGTACGCCAGCAACCGGGCGATGATGTTTCAGCAACTGCCCACCGCGGGGCTGCCGTTCCAATTCCAGACGTGGGCGGAATTCGAACGCTTCGTCTACGACCAGAAGAAGACCGGCATCATCGACCATGTCGACGAAGTGCGTTGGGACATCAGGCCTTCCCCGCACCTGGGCACGATCGAAATGCGGATCTGCGACGGCGTGTCCAACCTGCGCGAGCTGGGCGCGCTGGTCGCACTGACGCACTGCCTGGTGGTCGACCTGGATCGCCGGCTGGAAGCCGACGAGTCGCTGCCGAGCATGCCGCCCTGGCACAACCAGGAGAACAAGTGGCGCGCCGCCCGCTACGGCCTGGACGCGGTGATCATCCTGGACGCCGACAGCAACGAGCGCTTGGTCACCGAGGATCTCGACGACGTGCTGAACCGGCTGGAGCCGGTGGCCAGGAAGTTGAACTGCGTCGACGAGCTGGCCGCGGTGGCCGACATCCCCCGGCAGGGTGCCTCCTACCAGCGGCAGCGCCGGGTGGCCGAGGAACACGACGGCGACCTGCGTGCGGTCGTCGACGCACTGGTGGCCGAACTGGAAATCTGATGACGGAACCCCTTGAGCTGGCGATGTTTCCGCTGGAGACGGCGCTGCTGCCCGACCAGGACCTGCCGTTGCGGATCTTCGAGCCGCGCTATGGCGCGCTGGCGCGGCACTGCATGGACACCGGCGATCCGTTCGGGGTGGTACTGATCTCGCGCGGGCGTGAGGTCGGTGGCGGCGATGCGCGCTGTGACGTCGGTGTCCTGTCCCGGATCACCGAATGCGTCGACCAAGGCGCCGGGCGTTACGCGCTGAATTGCCGTACCGGGGACCGCATCCGGGTGTCGGAGTGGCTGCCCGACGACCCGTACCCCCGGGCGACGGTCACGCCGTGGCCCGACGAGCCCGGCGCTGCGGTGTCGGACGATCAGCTGCTCGACGTCGAAGACCGGGCGATGGCGCTGTTCGAGCGGATCGCGCAGGCGCGCGACATCAAGCTCCCCGGCCGCGAGGTGATCCTGGGTGACGACCGCAGCGGTCCGGCGGGAAAGCGCCTGCTCGAGTTGGCATCTCGCATCCCGATCGGCACGGCCGACCGCTATTCGGTGCTGGCGGCGCCGACGGCGGCCGACCGCCTCGTGGCGCTGCGCGAGGCCGTGGACGCGGTTGCCGAGGTGGTGGAGTTTCAGCTTTCCGAATGACCGGCGTGTTAAGGACGGGTGCATGAAGGTACAGCTTCAGGTCAGCGGTTCACCGGCGCAGGCGGCGGCGAGTGCCGCCGAGATCGTCGCGACGGGCGCGGACGGGTTGTTCACCTTCGAAGGCCAGCACGACGTGTTCTTCCCGCTGCTGATCGCCGCCGGAACGACAGGGCTGGGCCTGATGACCAATGTGGCGATCGCCCCGCCGCGCAGCCCGTTGCACATGGCGCACTCCGCCTACGACCTGCAGCTCTACAGCGGCGGCCGGTTCCGGCTCGGCCTCGGCTCCCAGATCAAGGTGCACATCGAGAAGCGTTATGGCAGCAGCTGGGACAGGCCGGCGCCGCGGATGGCCGAAGCCATCGGCGCGATCAAGGCGATCTTCGCGTCGTGGGAAGGCAAGGCCCGCTTGGACTTCCGCGGCGAGTTCTACACGCACACCATCATGGCGCCCAACTTCAACCCCGGCCCCAACCCGTTCGGACCGCCGCCGGTGCTGCTGGGTGCGCTGGGACCGGTGATGACACGCACCGCCGCCGAGGTTGCCGACGGCCTGCTGGTGATGCCGTTCAACAGTTCCCGTCACTTCGCCGAGCGCACCCTGCCCGCCATAGTTGAAGGGCTGCGCCGCTCGGGGCGGACGTTGAGCGAGTTTCAGATCATCGCCCAGGCCATGGTTGCCGTCGGCCGCGACGAGGCCGACCTGGCGTCCGCGATCAACGGGGTGGCCTCGCTCATCGCGTTTTACGGCTCCACCCCGGCGTACCTGCCCGTGCTGCAGGTCGAGGGCTGGGACGCCGTGCAGCCGGAACTCAACGCGCTGTCCAAGCGGGGCCGCTTCGCCGAGATGCGCGGGCTGATCACCGACGAGATGGTGGCCCGAATCGGCATCGTGGGAACACCCGAGCAGTGTGCTGAGCAGATCGCCACCCGGTTCGGCGAGCACGCCGACGAGGTGTGCTGTTACTTCCCGGGCTACACCCCGCGCCCGGCGGAGGTCGCCGACATGATCGGCGCCCTGCACCGCGTGCCCGCGCTGTCATGAGCACCGATCTGACCGTCGAAATCGATTCGGGCGTCGCGGTACTCACGCTCAATCGGCCCGAGCATCTCAACGCCTACACCGCCGAGATGGGTGAGCTGCTGGGCCGCGCGTACCGGGAATGCGACGCCGACGACGACGTCCGGGCCATCGTACTGACAGGCGCCGGGCGCGCCTTTTGCGCCGGGGCCGACTTCTCCGGCGACGCAAGCCCGTTCGACGCACCCGCGAACGACGGCACGTTCTCGGCCTCGCCGATCACCCCCGCGGCGTTCGAATTGCGCAAACCGGTGATCGCCGCGGTCAACGGCCACGCCGTCGGCATCGGGCTGACCATCGCACTGCAGGCCGACATCCGCATCGTCGCCGAGGACGCGAAATACGGTGTGGTGCAGGTACGCCGGGGTGTGCTGCCCGACTGCATGTCGCACTGGACACTGACCCAGCTGACCAACCTGGGGGTGGCCGCCGACATCCTGCTCACCGGGCGCACGTTCGGCGGTGCGGAGGCCGCCGCGCTCGGGGTAGCCAACCGCGCGTTGCCCGCCGAGCAGGTGCTCGACCATGCGCTGACCGTGGCCCGCGACATCGCGGTGAACGTGGCGCCGATGGCGGCGGCGCTGTGCAAACGCCTACTGTGGGACAGCGCAATCAATCGCTACACGCCGCGACAGGTCGCCGCGCTGGAAACCCTGCTGCACGAACGGGTGATGGGCGGCGCCGATGCCGCCGAGGGCGTCGCCGCGTTCCTCGATCGTCGTGCGCCGCGCTTCACCGCAGAGCTGTCCCGAGACTGGACGCCGCTTCCCGAGCCATGACTGGTCAGTTTGCGGCACAAAGCCTTTCGGAGAGGTTCCACAGTGCGTGTTCGGTCATGCCGACTAACTTATCCCCGCCAGCGCACCTCAACGGCGAGCGCTGCGCTGCATCAGCCGTGGCGCCACGACGCGATGCAGTGGGCCGATCAACGCCCAGACCGCCCGGGCGGTGACCCGGCGCCGATAGTGCAGTCTGGTGGTCAGGACGGCACGTTGACCGTCGCGTCGGCGCAGCGTCAGCTCGCCGCGCATCAGCGGACCGCCCGTCGCCAACACCAGCTCGTCGGGATCCGAACGGACGATCGGCCAGCCGATGAGGTGACCGGAGGAGCGGGCCGGGCCCAGCTTCAACCGCAGCACGTTGCGGTGGATCCACAACACGAGCTTGCCGCCCGCGCCCGGCCTGTCGCCGAGGCCGTCACGGAAGCACTGTTCGGCCGTGCGTGCGTCGCCGGCGGCGATCGGCACTTCGAAGACGTCCACGTAGTCGGCCGCGGTCTCACCCGTCCGTGCCCGCTCGTCGAGCACCGCTGCGGCAACACGTTTGAGGGTCCGCCGCACGACGATGCGGTGCCCGCCGGTGCCGATCACCAGCGCCCGATAGGCCTTGCCGTGGATACCGGGGAAGTCCGCCCAGGTGGCCGCCCGCAGCCGGGTGCCGGCGAAGTCGTCGAGCGCGTCCAGCTCGAAGACCCATCGGTAGACGGCGAACCAGTGGCGGCCCTTGAGCGCGAATCGCGCCGGTGGTCGGGCCTCGTCCAGGGCGAAGCCGAAGGGCACGGTCGACGGGTCGTGCGGGTCGCGACACATCACCCGCAGCAGCGCCGCCCACGTGTCTGCGGGGTTGGCGTCGATGGTTATGGCATGCTCATCGATATAGGGTAATCGTTCCATATAGAAGGAATGTACTAGATCGTGGCACCTCCGCGGAAGCATGAAACCGATGTGATTCTCAACGCAGCCCGGGCGCTGGTGCTCGACGGCGGGCCGCGCGCGGCCAGCGTGGCCGCCATCGCGAAAGCCAGTGGTGCGCCGGCGGGCACGTTGTATCACCGGTTCGGCAACCGCGACGGCATCCTGACGGCGGCGTGGCTGCGCGCGCTGGAGCGCTTCCAGGCGCGGGCGCTCGCGGCCGAGGGTGATACCCCTACGGCCACCGCCGTGGCGATGGCCGTGGCCGCCGTCGGCTTCGCGCGCGCCCTGCCCGACGATGCGCGGCTGTTGTTGACGATCCGGCCCGGCGACCTGCTCGACGACGAGCCCGACGCGGCATTCCAGCGGACGCTCGCCGCGATGAACGCCCCACTGACGCGGCGCGTCGCGGCGCTGGCCCGCCAACTGTATGGCAACTCCCAGGCGCGCTCCGTCGACGCCGTCGCGCGAGCGGTAGCCGACCTGCCCTACGCCGTGGTGCGGCGGCACGCGCACGACGACCCGATGCCAAGCTGGCTCGAAAAGGACGTGGCGGCCTCTGCCCTGGCCGTGCTACAGAGCTTTGGCGAACGCCCTTAGCGCCGCGACCTGCGTGGGATCCAAAGAGGGACGGACGTTTTCGTGCGCCGCCGCGAGGTCGGCGGCCGTCACATCGGTGGCGTCGATGGATCGGCGCATGGCGTTCAGCGCGGCCTCCCGCAGCAGCGCCACGCAGTCGGCGGCGCTGTAACCGTCGAGACCGGCCGCCACCTCGTCCAGATCGACGTCGTCGCTCAGCGGAATGGATTTGCCTGACGTGCGCAGGATTTCGCCGCGTGCCGCGGCGTCCGGCGGCTCGACGAAAACCAGCCGCTCCAGCCGGCCCGGGCGCAGCAGCGCGGGGTCGATGAGGTCCGGCCGGTTGGTGGCGCCCAGCACGACCACGTCGCGCAGCGGGTCGACACCGTCGAGCTCGGTCAGCAACGCGGCCACCACCCGATCGGTCACGCCCGAATCGAAGCTCTGACCGCGCCGCGGCGCCAGCGCGTCCACCTCGTCGAGAAAGACCAGCGACGGCGCCGAGTCCCGGGCGCGCCGAAATAGTTCGCGCACAGCCTTTTCCGAACTGCCGACCCATTTGTCCATCAGTTCGGAGCCCTTGACGGCGTGCACGGACAGCTGCCCGGTGCTGGCCAGCGCCCGCACGATGAAGGTCTTGCCGCAGCCGGGCGGCCCGTACAACAGCACCCCGCGCGGCGGCTCGACACCCAGCCGGGCGAACGTGTCTGGATGCTGCAACGGCCACAACACCGCCTCGGTCAGCGCCTGTCTGGCCTCGGCCATGTCGCCGACGTCGTTGAGGGTGATGTTGCCCACGCTGACTTCCTCGCTGGCCGAACGGGACAGCGGCCGGATGACGGTCAGCGCACCGACCAGGTCCTCCTGTTTAAGTTCCGGCGGCAGGCCGTCGGAACTGGCCCGCGACGCCGCCCGCAGCGCCGCCTCGCGCACCAGAGCGGCCAGGTCGGCGACAACGAAACCCGGTGTACGCGAGGCGATCTCGTCGAGGTCGAGCTCGCCGGTGGGCGCGTTGCGCAGCAGCGACTCCAACAGGGCTTTGCGAGTGCCGCCGTCGGGAAGCGGCAGGCCCAGCTCGCGGTCGCACAGGTCGGGCGCCCGCAACCGGGCGTCGAGTTGGTCGGGTCGCGCGGAGGTGGCGATCAGGGCGACGCCCTCGCTGGCCACCGCGTTACGCAGCTCGCCCAGGATCAGCGAGGCCACCGGTTCGGCGGTGGCCGGCAGCAGGGCATCGACATCGGTGATCAGCAGCACGCCGCCGCCGTCGCGGACGGTCTGCACCGCCGACGCCACGGCCTTGAGCCGGTCCTCGGCGCCCAGCGCGCCGACCTCCGGGCCGTCCAGCGTGACCAGCCTGCGGTCGCCGCACACCGCGCGCACCAGCGTCACCTTGCCCACGCCGGCCGGACCTGACACCAGCACGCCGAGGTTGGCGCCGGCGCCCAATGTCTTGAGCAGGTGCGGTTCGTCGAGTGCCAGCTTGAGCCATTCGACGAGCTTGGCCGCCTGCGGCTGAGTGCCTTTCAGTTCCTCGACGACCATCTCCGGCCTGGCGACTTCGACCGAAATCCGCGGCGCGGCCCCGGCACCGGACGGAACGCCGGTGCCCCAGGTGACCAGTGTGTTGGGCTGAACGCTCACCGGCCCCCGGGGGTCGACGCCGGTGACCGTGAGCAGCTCTGAGGTCCAGCTGATGCCGACCGCGGTGGCCAGCGCCCGGGTGGCCTCCGACGTCGAGGTGCCCGGGCCCAGGTCGCGGGGCAGCAGCGACACGGCGTCACCGACGGTGATCACCTTGCCCAGCAAGGCTTGTCGCAGCGTGACCGGCGTGACCGACTGGGTGGCCAGCGCCGAGCCGGACAGCGTCACCGACCGCGCGCCGTAGACGGTGACCGTGCCGACGACCACCGCGGTGCCCTCGCGCAGTCCCGCGTTGGACAGCGTCACGTCGTCCAGCAGCACGGTGCTGACCGGCGTGTCCGGGCCGGCGAGGCCCGCGACGGCCGCGGTGGTACGCGACCCGATCAGCGACACCGCATCCCATTCCCGAATGCCCAGTGCGGCAATGGCATTCGGATGCAGTCGAACGACGCCGCGGCGGGAGTCGACCGCGGAGGTGTTGAGCCGGGCGGTCAGCGTGAGCTGACGGGCCGAGCCGGCGCGGTGTACATCGTCGCCGGAGCGACTCACGGCAAGCGCCTGCCCGGCTTGCGCAGGCCCAGCCGCGCCACCGACCGGCGGTTGGGCTGTGCCCGGCGGATCGCCCGCCGCGTGGCGCGGCGTTGCTTGGGTTCGTCGTCCCACGCCTCGGGGTGCGCGGCCAGCCAACGCGAGTTGCGGATGGCGAACGGTATGTGGCACAGGTAGGCGACGATGATCACCCAGATCAACACGTAGGGCGCCAGCACCGCCGCGGCCGCGCAGATCGCCAGGACCGCCAGCAGGGGCGCGGCCCAACTCGGCGGCACCGCGACCGCGTGCATCTTGCGCATCGGGATCTTGCTGACCATCAGGATCGAGGTCCCGGTGATCCAGATGCACAGGAACAGCGGCGACGTCCACCAGCCGTCACCGAACTGCAGTTTGAGTCCGATCAGGCCGATCATCGAGATCGCGCCGGCCGGCGCGGGCATGCCGACGAAGAACTCGTGCGCGTAGGACGGCTGACTGCCGTCGTCCTGCAAGGCATTGAATCGTGCCAGCCGCAACACCACACAGACCGCGTAGAGCAGGATCACCACCCAGCCGGCAGGCGACGTGGTCAGCAGCGTCACGTACAGCACGATCGCCGGGGTCACGCCGAAGTTCACCGCGTCGGCCAGCGAGTCGATCTCCTCGCCCATCCGCGACTGGGCGTCCAGGATGCGGGCCACCCGCCCGTCGAGGCCGTCCAGAATGGCGGCCGCGGCGATCAGCGCCATCGCCGCCTTGGGCTGGTGTTCGAGGGCGAACCGGATCGAGGTCAGCCCCGCGCACACGGAGAGCACCGTCATCGCGCTCGGCAGGATCTGCAGGTTGACCGCCGGCCGGCTGCGAGGCTTGCTGATCATGGCAGCTCGGCCAAGACGGTCTCGCCGGCGATCGCGCGCTGGCCCACCTTCACCAACGGCTCGGAGCCCGGCGACAGATAGGTGTCCAGCCGGGAGCCGAACCGGATCAGGCCGTAGGTGTCACCGATCGACAGCTTGTCCCCGACGTGTGCGTCGCAGATGATGCGCCGGGCCAGCAGCCCGGCGACCTGGACCGCGATGACGTCCGCGCCGCTGGCGGTGCGCAGGTGCAGGCTGGTGCGTTCGTTCTCGGTGCTCGCCGCGGCCAGGTCGGCCGAGCCGAATCGGCCCGGCCGGTGCTGCACGGCGATCACCTCGCCGCTGACCGGCGCGCGCTGCACGTGGGCGTCCAGCAGCGACAGGAAGATGCTGACGCGCGGCAGCGGCGCGTCGCCCATGCCCAGTTCGGCGGGCGGGGCGGCGAAGTCGATCACGCAGATCTCGCCGTCGGCGGGCGCGACGATCACGCCGGGCCGGGTGGGGGGCACCCGCGGCGGATGACGGAAGAACCCCGCGCAGGCGCCTGCGGCCAGCAGGCCCGCCCGCCGCACCCATCGGTGCCTGCGGCCGACCAGCGCCAGCGCCAGCCCGGCGCCGATGAACGGCCGCCCAGCAGGATGCACCGGTGGGACGGCCGAGCGCACCAACTCCAGCGCGTGTTGCGGGCTGAAGCCCGGGTCCTGAGCAGAAGGGCCGATACTGCGGGGGCGTCGTGCCACGCGGCCATCTTACGGAGCGCGCCGCTGATTCGTAGACGCCCACAGAGGGAACGCCCACCTTCGATGCAATCGCACAGCACCGATCGGCGGGCGACACAGTTGCGCCGGGCGAAAGCCACGGTCACCGCCGTATTCGTCGCACACGGCCTGGTGTTCTCGTCCTGGGCCGCCCACATTCCCCACGTCAAGGCCGAGCTCGGCCTGTCCGACGCGGCGCTCGGCACGGCGCTGTTCGGCGCGCCGCTGGGATCGGTGGTGGCCACGCTGCTCAGCCACTGGGCGCTGCCCCGCTGGGGCAGCCACCGGCTGATCCCGGTCACGGTGGCCGGCTATGTCGCGGCCGGAGCGGTGGTGGGCCTGTCCAGATCCGCGGCCGCGCTGTTCGGTGCGCTGGCGTTGTGGGGGCTGTTCCAGGGGGCGCTGGACGTCGCGATGAACACCCAGGCCGGCACGGTCGAACGGGTCGCCAGGGCTCCGATCATGGCGCGGTTCCACGGCATGTGGAGCGTCGGGACGCTGGTGGGTGCCCTGATCGGTGCGGCGTGCGTCGGCGTGGGTGTCGGCCTGACCGGCCAGCTGACGGTGCTGGGGCTGGTCGTCCTGATCGTGGTGGAACCGCTGACCCGATACCTGATGCCCGACGCGGCCGATTCCGTTGCGGCGTCGCCGGATCCGGACCAGGGCAAGCGGGCCTGGATGACGTCGGCGGTGGCGATCCTGGGGGCCGTGTCGTTCGCGTCGTTTCTGTGTGAGGGCGCCGCCACCGACTGGTCGGCCAACTACCTGCGCAACGTGATCGGCGCCGGCCCGAGCGTCGCCGCGCTGAGCTACGCCGCCTACACCCTGACCATGGTGATCACCCGGTTCGGCGCGCCCCGGCTGCACGCCCGGGTGTCCAGTCGCCGGCTGCTCCCGGCGCTGGCGCTGGTGGCGGTCGCGGGCATGAGCGTGACGCTGGTGGCCGCCAGCGCCTGGGTCAGCGTGCTCGGTTTCGCCGCGCTGGGCGTCGGTGTGGCGCTGCTGGTCCCCACCGCCTTCAGCGCGGCCTACGGCGCGAGCGGCGCCGGCTCGGCGATCGCCATCGTGGCCGCGACCGGTTGGCTGGGCTACCTGCTGGGCCCGCCCCTGATCGGCCACCTGTCCAGCCGGGTGGGACTGTCGGCGGCGCTGGTCACCATTCCGGTGATGATGGCGATCGTCGGCATCGCCATCCGCTGCTCCCCGGCCTTCGACAGGGCCGACGACTTCCATCGGGAGTGGCCACGCCCGCGGCCTAGTGAGCCCGCTAACGCAGATCCCACACCTGAAGCGGGGTCCCCTCAAGCACCTCGATGACGTCCTCGGGGATGTCCAGCAGCCCGTTCGCCGACGCCAGCCAGCGCAGGTGATGCGACGCCGGCGGCCCGTAACTGGTGACCGTGCTGGCGTCGTCGCCCAGCACCGCGCGCCGGAACTGGCGCTTGCCCCGCGGCGACGTCAGTGACTCGGCGAGGACCGCGGTGCGGTGCGGGCGGTCCGGGTCCGGCAGGCCCATCGCCCTGCGCAGCGCGGGGCGGATGAACACCTCGAAGGACACCAGCGCGCTGACCGGGTTGCCGGGCAGCGTGACGATCGTCGCGCCGGCCACCCGTCCCACGCCCTGCGGCATGCCCGGCTGCATGGCGACCTTGACGAACTCCACGCCCTGGTCGCCCTCGCGTCCGAACGCGTCCTTGACCACCTCGTAGGCGCCGGCGCTGACGCCGCCGCTGGTGATGATCAGGTCGACTCGGTTTTCGGAGCCGGCGTATCGGTCGATGATCGAACTGAATTGGGCCACTTCGTCTTCCGCGGTCGCGACGGCGACCAGCTCAGCGCCCGCGTCCCGGACGGCCCCGGCAAGCATGATCGAGTTGGACTCGTAGATCTGCCCCGGCCGCAGCGCGGTGCCCGGTGTCACCAGCTCCGAGCCGGTCGAGATCACCAGCACCCGCTGGCGCGGGATCACCGGCAACTCGGGGATTCCCAGCGCCGCCGCCAGGCCGAGCACGGCCGGCGTCACGACCTGACCCCGGCGCAGCACGGTGGTGCCGGGGGAGACGTCCTCACCGGTTCGGCGGATGTGCCTGCCGGCATCCCGGGGCGCGTGGATGGACACGACGTCCACGCCGCCGTCGGTGTCCTCCACCGGAACGACGGCCGTCGCCCCGGCCGGCAGCGGCGCGCCCGTCATGATCCGGTGCGCCGTCCCGGGCCGTAGCGTCAGTTCGTCGGTGCGCCCGGCCGGAATGTCCTCGGCGACCGGCAACACCACCGGGCGTTCGGGCGTGGCGCCCGACGTGTCCTCTGCGCGCACCGCGTAGCCGTCCATCGCGGAGTTGTCGAAGACCGGCAAAGCCAGCTGCGCCACCACGTCCTCGGCCAGGACCAGGCCCTGGGCTTCGCTCAGCGGGACCGCAAGCGGCGGCCGCGCGCGAATCAACTCGGTGACGACCCGCTGATGTTCGGCGACTGAGCGCATCGGAGCCATTATCCGCGCGTCAGACTGGGAAGCTGACGCCGGTGAGCTCTTCGGAGACGGTCCAGAGCCGACGCTGCAATTCCTCATCGTGGGACTGCGCGCTGGACTTGACCAGCTTCGGGCGGCCACGCTGCTCGAGGAAGCCGGCCGGGCCGTAGTACTGCCCGCCCTGCACGGCCGGATCGGTGGCGGCCCGCAGCGTCGGCAGCGCGCCCATGGCCGGGCTCTGGAACAGCACCGGCCCCAGCACGGCCTTCACCGGCCGGAAGAGGCCGGGCAAGTTGCGGGTCAGCTCGGTGTTGGAGCCGCCTGGGTGCGCCGCAACCGCAATGGTCTTCGCGTCGGCCTTGGCGGCCAGCCGGCGCTGCAGCTCGTAGGTGAACAGCAGGTTGGCCAGCTTGGATTGTCCGTAGGCGGCGATCCGGTCGTAGCTGTGTTCCCACTGCAGGTCGTCGAAGTGGATCGCGGCCCGCAGCCGGTGGCCGAGGCTGCTGACCGTCACCACGCGCGAGTCCCGCACCATCAGCAGGCTGTCGAGTAGCAGCCCGGTCAGCGCGAAGTGGCCCAGATGATTGGTGCCGAACTGCAATTCGAAGCCGTCCGCGGTGACCTGCTTGGGCGTCCACATCACCCCGGCGTTGTTGATCAGCAGGTCGATGCGTGGGTAGGCCGCGCGCAGCGCGCCCGCGGCCGAGCGGACCGAGTCCAGGGAGGTCAGATCCAGCTGCTGCAGCGTGACATCCGCGCGCGGGCAGGCGGCGACGATGCGCGCCAGCGCCGCGTTGCCCTTCTCCAGGTTGCGCACCGCCAGCACGACGTGGGCGCCGCGGTAGGCCAGCACGGCGGCCGCCTCGTAGCCGATGCCGGTGTTGGCGCCGGTGACGACGACGACGCGGCCGCTCTGATCCGGAACGTCACCCTCCGACCAATTGCGGTTCTCTGTGTCGTTGGAAGGCATGGCCCAAAACATACTCATCCGGTTCTACCGCCGCCGGATGGGCGGGTGGGCCCCACGACGTAAGGTGAGAACGTGATCACCGGTTTGGCTCACACAGGGGTGTGCGTTCCGGATTGCGACGCTGCGGTGGCGTTCTACCGCGATGTGCTGGGCCTGCGTGTCCTCTCGCCGCCATATGTCATGTCTGGCAACGCCATTCGTGACGACATGGGTGAATTGGTGGCCGATCCCAGCATGAAAGCGGCGATCCTCGGATTCGAAGACGACGGTGACGGGGTGCTCGAGGTGATCGAATACCTCGGAGCCGAAAGCGGGCCTCCCGATGACGGCCGAACGCTGACCGACCCCGGGCTCTCGCACGTCGGACTGATCTGTGCGGACATCGACGCGACCCGCGCTGAACTGGAGTCCAAGGGGGTGCGCTTCCTGGTCAGCGGAATCGCGGACGTGGCGCGGGTTCGTACCACCTGGTTCGTCGATCCATGGGGCGTGGTGTTCATCCTGGTGGAAAAGAGCCGGCCCGGGCGACCGTACTTCGCGCAATGGGCGTAGTGGCCCTCAAGCCCTCGGTCGGAATCATCGGCGCCGGCGCGGGCGGCATCGCGATGGGGATCCAGCTCGCCGACGCGGGTTACGATTTCACGATCTTCGACCGAGCCGACGGATTCGGCGGGACCTGGCGCCACAACACTTTTCCGGGCGCGGCCTGCGACGTCCCGTCGCACCTCTACTCGTATTCCTTTGCACCCAACCCTCGTTGGAGCAAGACCTATGCCAACCAGCCCGAGATCCTCGCCTATCTCGAGAGGGTGGCGGCCGAGCACAAGCTCGCCAAGCACCTGCGGGCCAACACCGCCGTCACCACCGCTCGCTGGTCGGACTCGCGGCGCCGCTGGACGCTGACCAGTGATGACGGCCGACAGCACGACTTCGACGTGGTGGTCAGCGCTGTCGGGATGCTCGATGTGCCGTACATCCCGGACATTTTGGACGCGAAGCGGTTTCGCGGGCGCCGGTTTCATTCCTCGCGCTGGGACCACAGCAAGCCGACGGACGGAGAGCGCGTCGCTTCCATCGGCACCGGCGCCAGCGCAATCCAATATGTGCCTGCCATAGCGCGAAAGACCGCACACCTGACCGTGTTTCAGCGGACCCCGATATGGATCGCGCCACGATTCGACTTCCCGTTCACCCCCGATCAGCACGAGCTGTTCGAACGCGAACCGGCCACCGCGCAGAAGCTGCGCGACGAGGCCTTCGATGCCTACGAGTCGGCCAGCTTCGACGTCGACCACCCACAGACCCTCGAAGCGACCGAGCTTGCCCGCAGTTACCTGGCCCGCAAGGTGGCCGACCCCGAGTTGCGGGCCAAGCTGACACCGAACTATCCCGCCGGATGCAAGCGGCCGCTGATGTCGCGCGAGTGGTACCCCACGTTCACACTGCCTAACGTCAGCCTGGAAACGACTCCGATCGCCGAACTGACCGAACGCGGCGTGCGTACGGTTGACGGCGTCGAACACCGCGTCGACACCATCATTTACGGCACCGGGTTCACCGCCGCCGACTATCTGGCCAGCATCGACGTGTACGGAGCCGGCGGCCGCCACCTTCGCGATGACTGGAGTGACGGTGCGGAGGCATACCTGGGCACGTTGGTGACCGGGTATCCGAATTTCTTTGTGCTGTATGGTCCCAACACCAACGGCGTCAACTCGATCATCTATATCCACGAGGCGCAGACGACCTTCATCCGGCACATTCTCGACGTGATGGGCGGTCGCGGAGCGCGCACCGTCGAGGTGACGGCCGAGGCGCAGCGCCGCTACAACGACGAGATCCAGGCCGCGATGGCGGGCAAGGTCTGGCTGGCCTGTACCAACTACTTTCGGCATCCCAGCGGGAAGGTCGTCACCCAATTGCCCTATAGCGGCCGGACATTCTTCGAGCGCACTCGCAGCATGGTCGCCGAGGACTATCTGCTACGTCCGTAACCCGCGCCCTTAGCCGCAACGGCAGCATAACGTCGACGATGACCCGACGCGCGGGGCCGCCGCGTCATCGCGGGCGGTGCGAGGGACAGGCGGGCCCGGGCCCGATCGCGGTACCCCCGCCCGCCCCGCTGATAGCCGCTCACCCGGGCGCTGCCGCGTTCCGGCACGGCGACCGGCGCCGAAGGGCGCGGCCGAAAGTCCGGTGTGCTCCGGGGTTTTGGGCGTTTGATCCGCAGGCTGATCATCACCGGGGCGCTCATCGACCAATCGATTCTTTGCCGCATCCAGGCCGCAGCCCGCTTCGACGGCTTTCTCGTCCGCACGGGCACACCCTACGCCCACGATTCCGGCTGCCGGCGCAAACAGTAGAAACGTTACAGCGGAACAAATTTCGGGTTAATGCAAGGGTTTACTGCACCCAGAAATTATCGTGCCGGACGAACCACTCCCGCCGCTCGTCGTCGGTCATATCGGCCAGCGCCGCAAAGCCTTCGAAGTAAGCCTCGCGTGGTGCGCCGGGCGCGAACAACATCAGGATCGATGCCGGCTCGTCCGCCTCGTTGCGGAAACCGTGCACACCCCCGGGCGGCACGTAGAGGAAGTCACCCTGGTGGCCGTCCGCCCACTGCGTGCCGTCGTAGAGCTTCATCGTCCCGGACAGGACGAAGAACGCCTCGGACATGGCACGGTGGAAATGCGCCGGGGGGCCGCCGCCGGCCGGGGCGATGTCGACGCGGTAGAGGCCGTAGTCGCCGCCGGTGTCCTGTTGGTTGGCCAGGTAGTGGTACTTGACTCCGGACGTCTCATAGTCGGGCGGCTGCTCGGCCCGCTTGAGCCAGGCACTGATCTCCGGTTCGTCTTTGGTGTATCGGGCTGGCGGATAAGGCGGCACGAAGAGGGACATGGTTCCAGTGTGCGCATAGCATCGCCGGTGTGGACCGATCGACCGCCGAAGATGTTCGCGTGCAACGGCTGCTGGACGCCGAGCACAAAGCCACGCAACTGTTCGACGAGATCGAGAAGCGGGCGATGATCCGCCCCGGGCTGGCCGAGAAGGAGCTCTCCGACCAGATCCACGACCTGGCCGGCGAGATGTTCGGGGTGACGCGGCACTGGCACCGGCGGATCGTGCGGGCCGGGGAGAACACGCTGCAGCCGTTTCACGAGCGCCCGCCGGATCGAACGATCGCCGAAGACGACATCGTCTTCCTGGACCTGGGTCCCATCTTCGAGGAGTGGGAGGCCGATTTCGGGCGGACATTCGTGCTCGGCGACGACCCGCACAAGACGGCCCTTCGTGATGCGCTGCCACGGGTGTGGGAGGCCGGCCGCGACCACTTTGCCGGCCATCCCGAGATCACCGGCGCCGAGTTGTTCGACTACGTCGTCGGGGTGGCCCGTTCGGAGGGCTTCGAGTGGGGCAGCCGGATCGCGGGCCATCTGATCGGCGAGTTTCCGCACAAGAAGATCGCCGGCCCCGGCGTCGAGTGGATCATCATGCCCGGATCGAACAAACCGATGCGCCGCACAGATCCGCGCGGCCGCATCTGTCACTGGATCCTCGAGATCCACCTCGTCGATCGCCCGCGCCGCTTCGGCGGCTTTTACGAACAGCTGCTCGACCTGGGCTAGTGCCGATCGCAAGCGCGGCGCATGCGCCGGGCGCAGCGGGTCGGCACCATCGGGCTAATCGAGAGGCCTAGTCGAGGGGATAGACCACCCCGGTGAGTTCCTCGGAAATCGCCCACAGCCGGCGCTGCCGGTCGGCGTCGTGCGACTTCTTGCTGGAGCCGACGACCGTCGGATAGCCGCGCGTCTGGCCGAGGCCGTCGGGACCGTAGTACTGGCCGCCGAGCACCGCCGGGTCGGTGGCCGCGCGCAGGGTGGGTAGGGCACCCATGGCCGGGTTCTGGGCGACGAGCGGGGCGATCCGCTCGAAGGCGACGAACAGCGGGCCGGGCATGTTGCGCATCAACTCGGTGTCCGACATGCCGGGGTGCGCGGCGGCGGCGATCGTCGTGCCGTGCGGGGCTAGCCGTCGTTGGAGTTCGTAGGTGAACAGCAGGTTGGCGAGCTTGGCCTGCCCGTAAGCGGCGACCCGGTTGTAGCGGCGCTCCCACTGCAGATCGTCGAAGTGGATGTCGGCGAGGATGCGGTGGCCGACGCTGCTGACCGTGACGATCCGCGAGCCGGTGACCGGCAGCAGCCGGTCCAGCAGCAGGCCGGTGAAGGCGAAGTGGCCCAGGTGGTTCGTGCCGAACTGCAGCTCGAAGCCGTCCTTGGTGTTCGACTTCGGCGTGTACATCACCCCGGCGTTGTTGATCAGCAGGTCGATGCGGTCGTGGGTGGCGCGCAGCTGTTCCGCGGCGGCCCGCACGGACGCCAGCGACGTCAGGTCGAGCTCGGCCAACGCGACATCGGCGCGCGGGCTCTGGGCGGTGATCCGGGCCGCCGCGTCCTTGCCCTTGTCGAGGTTGCGCACCGCCAACACCACGTGGGCGCCGTGGTCGGCCAGCGCAAGGGCGGTCTCGTAGCCCAGGCCCGTGTTGGCTCCGGTGATGACGGCGACCCGGCCGGTCTGGTCGGGAATGTCCGCGGTGGTCCACTTGGCCATGAGAGGCTCCTTGAACTCGTAGAGTAACGGGGCGAGCGCTCCGGTTGAGTGTCCACTATACGGAACGCGCGCCCCGCTTTGCAATTGGGCTTGAGGAGTGACTAGATGGCGCAGCCCGAACGCCGGTTGCGCGCCGACGCGGCGCGCAACCGTGCGCGCGTGCTGGAGGTCGCCTACGAAATCTTTGCGGCCGAGGGCCTCTCGGTGCCCATCGACGAGGTCGCGCGCCGGGCCGGCGTCGGGGCCGGCACCGTCTACCGGCACTTCCCGACCAAGGAGGCGCTGTTCCAGGCGGTCATCGAGGACCGGATGCAGCGGCTGGTCGACGACGGGCGGGCCCTGCTGGAATCGGTCGGACCCGGCGAGGCGCTCTTCGCTCTGCTGCGATCGATGGTGCTGCATTGGGGCGCGGCGGATCGCGGCCTGGTCGACGCGCTGGCCGGATTCGGGATCGACATCGCCACCGCCGCGCCCGACGCCGAGGACGCGTTCCTGGCGATGCTCGACGAGCTGCTGCGTGCCGCGCAGCGGGCCGGCACCGCCCGCCGCGACATCGGGGTGCGCGAGGTGAAGGCGATCATGGTCGGGTGCCAGGCGGCGGAGGCCTACAACCCGGACCTGGCCGAGCGGGTCACCGACGTCGTCGTCGACGGTTTACGCGCTGGGCGATAGGGCTGACCTCTTCTTGCACTCGACATAGGCGAGTGCTAAGAATGACTTGGCACTCGCGACCAGCGAGTGCTAGGTCGGGACGGTGAGACCTAGCCAGAAGACAGCTGCGGTCGTCCGTCGCGGGCACTGCACCCGGCCAGAACGTGTCATCCCCAATCCGGAGGAATCACTTCGCAATGGCCAAGACAATTGCGTACGACGAAGAGGCCCGTCGCGGCCTCGAGCGGGGACTCAACGCCCTCGCCGACGCGGTAAAGGTGACGCTGGGCCCCAAGGGCCGCAACGTCGTCCTGGAGAAGAAGTGGGGTGCCCCCACGATCACCAACGATGGTGTGTCCATCGCCAAGGAGATCGAGCTGGAGGACCCCTACGAGAAGATCGGCGCCGAGCTGGTCAAGGAAGTCGCCAAGAAGACCGACGACGTTGCCGGTGACGGCACGACGACGGCCACGGTTCTGGCCCAGGCGTTGGTCCGCGAGGGCCTGCGCAACGTCGCGGCCGGCGCCAACCCGCTGGGTCTGAAGCGCGGCATCGAGAAGGCCGTCGAGAAGGTCACCGAGACCCTGCTCAAGTCGGCCAAAGAGGTCGAGACCAAGGACCAGATCGCTGCCACCGCGGCCATCTCCGCGGGCGACCAGTCGATCGGCGACCTGATCGCCGAGGCGATGGACAAGGTCGGCAACGAGGGCGTCATCACCGTCGAGGAGTCCAACACCTTCGGCCTGCAGCTCGAGCTCACCGAGGGCATGCGGTTCGACAAGGGTTACATCTCGGGCTACTTCGTCACCGACGCCGAGCGTCAGGAAGCCGTCCTCGAGGACCCCTTCATCCTGCTGGTCAGCTCCAAGGTTTCGACCGTCAAGGACCTGCTGCCCCTGCTGGAGAAGGTCATTCAGGCCGGTAAGCCGCTGCTGATCATCGCCGAGGACGTCGAGGGCGAGGCGCTGTCCACCCTGGTCGTCAACAAGATCCGTGGCACCTTCAAGTCGGTGGCCGTCAAGGCCCCCGGCTTCGGTGACCGCCGCAAGGCGATGCTGCAGGACATGGCCATCCTCACCGGTGGTCAGGTCATCAGCGAAGAGGTCGGCCTGTCGCTGGAGAGCGCCGACGTCGCCCTGCTGGGTAAGGCCCGCAAGGTCGTCGTCACCAAGGACGAGACCACCATCGTCGAGGGCGCCGGTGACTCCGACGCCATCGCCGGCCGGGTGGCCCAGATCCGCAGCGAGATCGAGAACAGCGACTCCGACTACGACCGCGAGAAGCTGCAGGAACGCCTGGCCAAGCTGGCCGGCGGTGTTGCGGTGATCAAGGCCGGGGCCGCGACCGAGGTCGAGCTCAAGGAGCGCAAGCACCGCATCGAAGATGCGGTCCGCAACGCCAAGGCCGCCGTCGAGGAGGGCATCGTCGCCGGTGGTGGCGTGGCCCTGCTGCACGCGACCCCGTCGCTGGACGAGCTGAAGCTCACCGGTGACGAGGCGACCGGTGCGAACATCGTCCGCGTTGCGCTCGAGGCTCCGCTGAAGCAGATCGCCTTCAACGGTGGTCTGGAGCCCGGCGTTGTGGCCGAGAAGGTCCGCAACTCGCCCCCCGGTACCGGCCTGAACGCCGCCACCGGTGAGTACGAGGACCTGCTCAAGGCCGGCGTTGCCGACCCGGTGAAGGTGACCCGCTCGGCGCTGCAGAACGCTGCGTCCATCGCGGGCCTGTTCCTCACCACCGAGGCCGTCGTCGCCGACAAGCCGGAGAAGGCGGCCGCACCCGCGGGCGACCCGACCGGTGGCATGGGCGGTATGGACTTCTAAGTCCACGATTCGAGTACGGGAAAGCCCGGCCCTCGCAAGGGCCGGGCTTTTTCGTATCTGCGGTGCCCGCGCATCCCAGTCGCCCGCGTCGCACCGCGGGACCCTTGTAGGTTCAACCCGTGGCCCTTCCGACTCCCGCACCCACCAGCACCGCCGTCGTGACCGGCGCATCGTCGGGCATCGGCGCCGACATCGCCCGCGAATTGGTCGACCGCGGCCACGGTGTCACGCTGGTCGCCCGCCGCGAAGAACGTCTGCGCGAGCTGGCCGACGAACTCGCCGGCCGCGTGCGCGTCGAGGTGATCGCCTGCGACGTCGCGGATCCCGCCGCCCGCGCCGGCCTTCTCGACGAGGTCGAGCGTCGCGGGCTGACCACCGACATCCTGGTCAACAACGCCGGCATCGGCACCATGGGTTCGGTGACCAAAATGCCGGTCGCCGAAGAAATCTCGCAGGTGCGGGTCAATGTCGAGGCCGTCGTCGACCTGACCACCCGCGCGGTCCAGCAGATGGTGCCGCGCGGACGCGGCGCGATCCTCAACATCGGATCCACCGCGGGCTACCAACCCTTTCCGGGGCAGGTCGGTTACGCGGCCACCAAGGCGTTCGTCAACAACTACACACAAGGGCTGCGCGGTGAACTCGCCGGCACCGGCGTCACCGTCGCGCTGCTGTGCCCGGGCCCGGTGCGTACCGAGTTCGTCAAGAGCGCGGGTATGGACGAGCGAGATTTCGCGAACGCGTTCCCGAAGTTCCTCTGGAAGCCGTCGCGTGAGGTGGCGCGCGCCGGAGTCGACGCGCTCGAACACGACCGCGGAACGGTGATACCGGGACTGCCGAGCCAGATCACCACCCGCCTGTTCCAGTTCATGCCGCGGCGGGTGCTGTTGCCGCTAGTGAAGAACCAGCATCCGGCGCTGCGCAGGGACCGCTCAGCAAGCTGACCCGGGCCAGGGCCGCATCCAGCCCTCCACCGGAAGCGCGAGCGCGTTGCACAGCGTGCAGATCGTGCGGTACCACCCCACGGCCGTGAGCAATTCGATCCGCTGCTCGTCGTCCAGGTCGCGGCCCAGCGCGACCCACGTCGCCTCCGACCACGAGCCGGTGCGCTCGAGTTCGTCCACCGCCTCGATCAGCGTCCGCTCGGCCGGGCTCCACCGCGGATCGTCGGGGCCGCCGGTGACCAGCGCGTCGCACTCGTCGTCGCTGACGCCCGCGATCGGGCCCCAGAACGCCGCCTGCCCGCCCCACTCGTATTCACAGCCGACCAGCGCGCAGATCCGAAGGATGGCGATGGTCCGTGTCCGGCCCGGCAAAAGCGCTGAGACATAAAGGGATTCGCCGAGCTTGCGCAGGCGGGAGGCCAGCGCCGGGTGGCGCTGCAGGCAACGCACCAGCAGCAGCGGCTCGTAGGTGCGGTCGGGGTGACCCCAGCTGTTGATGCCAGTGGCATCCTCTTCGCTCCACGGCGGAGCAAGCGGGGCGACGCGGCTCACGGATGTGACTGTACGACGTCAGGCCGGCAGCGAGAACACCACGCAGTCGTGCAGGCAGCCCTTCGCGGCGTCGGGGGAGTCGGCGTCGCGGTGCAACAGCGCGCGGGTGGGCATCACGGTCAGGCGGGCGGTCTCGGCGCCGGCCTCGGTCACTTCGGCGGTGCCGTCGACGATTAATGAGTAGCCGCCGGGTTCGGCCGGCGGCCACAGCAGGGTCACGTCGGCGCGCTGGGCGAGGTTGTTGCGGGTCCGCCCGCCGATCAGCCCGACGTCCAGGGCGGCCTCACGCAGCTGCGGCTCGACCGTCACGGTGTGCACCCGGTATCCGTCGTCGACCGTGATCAAGTACGCATACGGGTAGTCGGCCAGCGCGTCGGCCAGCGCCTTGAGATCGACCTTCTTCTTGGTGCGCATGATCTCCCAGGATAGGCGCGGGATCCCCGGGCTACTGCGGCGCCGAGGGCCGCAGGAACCCGGCGATGCGCGACGTGTAACCGCGGGCGACGGCGCCGGAGCTGGCCGGGCGCGTGACGGCGGTGCTGGTGTTGGAGAAGCCGAGGTTCTGCAGCACCTGGTTCCAGGGCGGCAGCTTGGCGACGGCCGCCGACGCGTCGGCGTGGTAGCCGAACATCGCCGCGACGTCCGAGGCCCACATCTGCTCGTAGGCCGCCTCGATGTCGGCGATGGCCGGGGTGTTCTGACCCAGGTGATTGTTTGCCGCCAAAGCAGACACCAGGGCGCGGTTGGCTGCCACCACGGCCGGCTGCACGGTGGCGGCAAGCGCAACCTCGAACGCGGTCGCGATGGCCGAAGCCTGGTGTGACACCTCTTCGGCTTGCGCGGCGGCCGCGCTGAGCCAGCTCACATACTGGCTGGCAACGGACATCATGGCCGCCGACGACGCGCCCTGCCAGGACCCGCTCGCGAGATCTGTCGTCACAGAGGAAAATGACGATGCCGACGATGCCAACTCTTCGGCCAGGCCGTCCCACGCCGCCGCGGCAGCAAGCAGCGGCCCGGGACCAGGACCGGAGAATATTAGTGCCGAGTTGACTTCTGGCGGCAACCACGCAAAATGCGGGTTCGTCACGGACCCAACTTAGCTGGTATACGCCACTTTTGGTGGCGTTATCGCGAGGCTGCGGGCACGGGCTGGCGACCACGCACCAACTTGCCTGGACGGGCGTCGGTGGGAACGCCGTTCTCGGCGATGACTTCCCCGGCCACGATCGTGGCGACATAGCCCTCGGCGGTCTGGTCCAGGCGCCGCCCGCCGGCCGGCAGGTCGTAGCTGATCATGGGCTTGTGCAGCCGCAACGCGGCGTGGTCGATGACGTTGAGATCGGCCTTGTAGCCGGCCGCGATCCGACCGCGATCGGCCAGCCCGGCGATGCGGGCCGGCACCGAAGTGAGTTCGCGAACCGCCTCGGACACGGTGAACCGCCCGGCCTTGCGGTCCCGCGCCCAGTGCGTCAGGAAGTAGGTCGAGTAGCTGGCGTCGCAGATCATCCCGTAGTGCGCACCGCCGTCGCCGAGGCCCAGCACCACGTCCTCGCGGTGCAACAGCTCCCCGACGGTGTCCAGCGAGTTGTTCTGCAGGTTGCTGGTCGCGACCAACAGCATGGCCCGGCCCTCGTCGTCGAGCAGCCGGTCGTAGGCCTCCTCCATCGGATTCACACCGCGGGCGCGGGCCCGGGCCCCGATGCTGGTCGACGGGTCGGGCTCGTAGTCGGGGGTGTCGCCCAGCGGGAAGATCCAGTCCCACATCTGGGCTACGTACAGGATCGGATGCCCCTGGCCGGGCTTGTCGGCCAGGATGCGGGCACGCACCTCGGGCTTGCGCATCTCGGCGACCCGCTCGGCCAGCGGCAGGTGCGCGATCTCGCGGTAGCTGGGGTAGAGCACGAACGGGTTGGCCGTCAGCTGCAGCCCGATGATCAACCCGATCGGGCGCGGCAAAAGCTGCGCGGTGACGTCACCACCGGCGGCGTTGGCCTTCTCGATCATGGTGATGGCATCCGGCCAGGACGGGTCGCCAGAGTTGGCGACGACGAGGGTGAAGGTGACCGGCAGCCCCACGTCCTCGGCGACGTCGAACACCGTCTGCAGCACCGGCTGGTAGCCGCCGGCCGGGATGTCGGGAACGAACTGCAGCAGGCCGCCACCGCCATCCACCACACCCCTGGCGATCTCCTCGATCTCCTCGCGGGCGGCCTCGTAACTCGGGATGGGCGAACCGCTTTCGGTCTTGTGGATGGTCAGCCGCGACGACGCGAAGCCGAGCGCGCCGACCTCGATCGCCTCCTTGGCCAGCTCCCGCATCTTGGCCAGGTCGTCGTCGGTGGCCGGCTCGCGGTCGGCGCCGCGCTGGCCCATCACGTACACCCGCAGCGGCGAGTGCGGCAGGTACGCGGCCACGTCGATGTCGCGCTTGCCCGACTCGAGCGCGTCCAGGTATTCGGGAAACGTCTCCCACGTCCAGGGCAGGCCGTCTGTCATCACGACGCCCGGGATGTCCTCGACCCCGGCCATGACGTCGACGAGCACATCGTGATCGGACTGGCGGCAGGGCGCGAAGCCGACTCCGCAGTTACCCATCACCACCGTCGTCACCCCGTGCGCTGACGACGGGGTCAACCGCTCCGACCAGATGGACTGGCCGTCGTAGTGGGTGTGCAGGTCGACGAAGCCCGGCGTGACCAGCAGCCCGGTGGCGTCGATCTCCCGCTCGGCGGCCGCGCCGTTGACTGCGCCGACCGCTTGGATGCGGCCGTCTTTCACGGCCACGTCACCGACGTACGGCTCACCCCCAAGCCCGTCGACGATGGTGCCATTACGGATGGTGAGGTCGTAAGTCATTCAAACAATCTACGACCGTTGCGGTGGGTCGTGCCAGGATCTTCTCCGTGAGCGACCACGTGGGAATCAACTGCGCCGACTACGCCAAATCGAAGCGGTCTTCCACGGGATCCTCCCGTAGTGTCGCGAGTATGGCCAGCACCGACGATGCCGCCGTTCTCCAGGAGCTCCTGCGCGACGCGTTCACCCGGTTGATCGAGCACGTCGACCAGATCACCGAGGGGTTGACCGACGAGGTGTCCGGTTACCGGCCGGCCCCGAACGCCAACAGCATCGCCTGGCTGCTCTGGCACAGCGCGCGGGTGCAGGACATCCAGCTGGCCGACGTCGCAGGCGTCGAGCAGGTGTGGTTCCGCGACGGCTGGGTGGACCGGTTCGGACTGGACCTGCCGCGCGACGACACCGGTTACGGGCACGGGCCCGACGACGTGGCCAAGGTGCAGGCGCCCGCGGACCTGCTGTCCGGCTACTACCACGCGGTGCACAAGCTCACCCTCGAATACGTCGCCGGGGTCACCGCCGAGGAGCTGGCCCGCGTCGTGGACACCAACTGGGATCCGCCGGTGACGGCCAGCGCACGGCTGGTGAGCATCATCGACGACTGCGCCCAGCACCTCGGGCAGGCCGCATACGTGCGGGGGATTGCGTAGATTCGCAGGCGTGCGATTCGCGGCGACCGTGCTGTTGTGGCTCATCACCACGCTCGCGCTGGCGGTCGCGATTCCCGCGGCGTGGACGCAGCTGCACGTCGTTGATGGCGACGGCTACGCCGCGCTGGCGCGGGGCGCGGCGACCGACCCGGCTCTGCAGTCGGCCATGGCATCCGAATTGACCACCCGGGCAATGACTCTCATCGCCGAGCATGGCGGCGGCCGCGATCCGGTCGACAGTTCCGAGGTGCACGACGCCGCCGGCGCCTTCACCGCCGGCCCGGCGTTTCCGCCGCTGTTCGCCCAGGCGAACCGGGCGGCGCATGGCTGGCTGTTCGGCGACCCGGGGGCCGGCGACAACGGCAACCAGTGGGCGGTCGACGTGGCGCCGATGCTCAACGACGGCGCGATTCAGCCGCTGCTCAGCCGCCACAACGTCACCGTCCCCACGAAACTCACTGTCCCGCTGACAGTTTCGGTCCCGCGATCGATGCGGCAGGGACGGCTGAGCCGGCTGTCCACCTGGGGCCCGTGGGTGAGTGTGGCCGCGGCGGCGCTGTGCGGTGTCTGCGCGCTGCTGACGGTGGCCGCCGCGCGCCGCCGTGGCAAGGCGCTGAGCAGCCTGGGCGTCTCGGCGCTGCTCGTCGGCGCGGCGGGCTGGGCGGGCATCGAGGTCGCCGGGCGCTACGTCAACGATGCGCTCAACCGCACCGCCGGCAACGTCCGCAGTGTCGCCGAGGTGATGGTCGGACACGCCGAAGCCGGTCTGCACCAATGGCTCAACGTCACGTTGCTGACCGGCGCCGGCCTGGTCGCACTCGGCGTGGTGGTCGCGATGCTGGGCAGCCTCGCGAAGAAGTCGTGAGCCGGGCGACTAGCCGAACGTGAACGAAAACACCTGCAGGCCCTTGCTTGCCTGCATGTCCAGCTGATCGCGGTGTGCGGAGTCGTCGGCGACGATCCGGTGCAATGTGGGCGCTCCGCCGATCGGCGTCGTAGTGGTCTTGCCGTCGCGGGTCACGGTGAGCGTGCCGGTGCCACCGACGACGGCGTAGACGTCCTTCGCGGTGTAGTTCAGCCGGACGACGGAGTCGTCGCCGTCGGCCGTGGCCCCCTGATCGTCCAGGGTCCAGCGGCCGCGCAGGGCGAATTTGTCGTCGGCCAGGCTCGGCGGGAAGCTCAGCGTGGCTGCGCCGTCTTTGTAATCCCCACTGCCGCCGTAGTTTCCGGACTTGCCGACGCCCAGATACGTCTCCGGCGTGAGGCGGGTCTGCGGAGTCATGTCGGCCGAGTTCGTCGGCGGGGGCAGCTGAATGCCGGGATGGGCGTCGGTCAGCAGCCTGCGGATCAGCTTTTCGGTGCCGTCGTAGTCGCCCTCGCCGAAGTTGGTATGCCGCACTTGCCCATTCGCGTCGATCAGGTACTCGGCCGGCCAGTACAGGTTCTGAAAGTTGTTCCACGTCGCGTAGTCGTTGTCCAGTGCGATGGGATAGGTGATGTGCAGGTCGGCGGCGCCGCTGGCCACATTGGTGGGCACCCGCTCGAAGGCGTACTCGGGGGTGTGCACCCCGATGACGAGAAACCCGCTGTCGCGATACCGGTTGTACCAATCGATCACGTGCGGGATCGCGCGCTGACAGTTGATGCACGAGTAGGCCCAGAAGTCGATCAGGATCACCTTGCCGCGCACCGATGTCGGGTCCAGCGGCTTGCCGTCCGGGGTGTTGAGCCACCCGGTGACACCTGTGAGGGCGGGAGCGGGTCCGCACTGTTGCAGCTCGGTGGAGCCGCTGGAGCAATCGCTGAGCGCACCGTCGACGATGGTGCCGGTCCGGCTCAGCTGCAGCCCGCTGCCCTGGTTGGGCTGCTGCGCAGGGGTCGAACCCAGGCTGCGCTCGATGTCGTTGGCCCCCAGCTTGTTCTGCATCGCCGTCGTGTAGTCGGGCACGGCGCGTTGCAGCATCGCCGGCAAGTTGAACACCAGCGCCACGGCGAGCACGATCATCGCGATACCGCCGGCGATCTGAATTACGCGCTGTCGGCGGCGGAACGCGGCCACTCGTTCGGCGACGCGCCGCCCGGCCAGTGCGAAGGCCAGCAGCGGCAACGCGTTGCCGATGGCGAACGTCGCGGTCAACACCAGCGCACCGGGCCCGATCGACGACGTCCCACCGGCCACCACGATGGCGGCCAGCACCGGACCCGCGCACGGCACATACAGGGCGCCCAGCGTCAGACCCAGGCCGAAACCATCTGTCCCAGCGCCGATTTGGCGTTGGGGAAAATACGCGAACGGCTGCTCGAGCAGGTGCTGCACCGGCGGGAAGATCAAACCCAGGCCGATCAGGATCAACACAACCAGTGCAGCCCAACGGATCGCGTCCTGCGGCAGGTGTAGCGCCGTCAGCAGCGCGGAACCGATCAACGTGGCCAGGCTGAAACTGCACACCAGGCCGGCGATCACCAGGTATGGCCGCGTCGCGGACTTCACGCTGCGGGCGCCGGCGCGGCCGCTGTCCATGCCGGACAGCAGAAGCACCGGGAGCACCGGCAAAATGCACGGCGAGATACCGGTGATCAGCCCACCGAGAAACCCGATCAGGGCGATGGTCTGCACGCGCTACTCGGAGGGACTCGACGGGCGCGGCACGATCAGCATGGTTACACCTTTACCTGTTTTGCCGCCGCCGAGTGACCCGGCCACAAATCACGCGACGTGCGTTATACAAATCACGCGACGTGCGTTACGCTCGGCCGGTGGCGCAACTCACATTTCAGCGCGCCCGCACGGAGGAAAAGAAGCGCCAACGTGCGGAGGCCCTCGTGGAAGCCGCGCGCTCGCTGGCGATGGAAACGGGCGTCGCGTCGGTCACCCTGACCGCAGTGGCCAGCCGCGCCGGAATTCACTATTCGGCGGTGCGCCGCTACTTCACCTCGCACAAGGAGGTTCTGCTGCACCTGTCCGCCGAGGGCTGGGTGCGGTGGTCGAACACGGTGTCGGACAAGCTGGCCGAGCCCGGCGCGAAGTCGCCGTCGCGCATCGCCGAGACGCTGGCCGAGGCCCTGGCCGACGACCCGCTGTTCTGCGACCTGCTGGCCAACCTGCACCTGCACCTCGAACACGAGGTGGACGCGGAACGGGTCATCGAGGTCAGGCGGATCAGCACCGCGGCCACCCTCACGCTGGCCGATGCGATCGGCAGCTCGCTGCCGGAACTCGGACGGTCGGGCTCGCTCGACATCCTGCTGGCCGCGTACTCGCTGGCGGCCACGCTGTGGCAGGTCGCCAACCCGCCGGAGCAGCTGACCGACGTCTATGCTGAGGAGCCCGAAGTCGTTCCGCCCGAGTGGAATCTGGATTTCGCGTCCGCGCTCACCCGCTTGCTGACGGCCACGTGCATCGGGCTCATCGCGGAGGCCTCATGAGCTCAGAAAGGGGGCCGGAGCGCTGTGGTTTGGCGAACTGCAACCGGTGAACACGGGGAAGGACTTGGAGCGCTCATGACGACGACTGAGCCGAGGACCGAGCCGCTGAAGAAGCAGGGCTCCGCCGGCAGGGAGGGCGAAAAGGTGGCTCCGCAGCGCGCTGGGAAAAAGGGGATTTTGGCCCGTTTCTGGCTGGTGCTCACGATCGCAGCCGTTGTCGCGCTGTCGGGATTCGTCGTGTACCGATTGCACGGCGTCTTCGGCGTTCACAAGGGTTCGTTCGGTGGTGGCACCTCGGGCGAGGTCCTCGACGAGTTCAACGCCAAGACGATCACGCTCGAGGTCTGGGGCCCACCGGGCAGCACCGCAACCATCAACTACCTCGACGAAAACTCCCATCCGCAGCAGGCGCTCAACGTGCCCTTGCCCTGGAGCAAAGTATTGAGTTCAACGAAGCCCGGCATTCCGGCAAACCTGGTGGCGCAAGGAGACGGCAGTTGGATCGCTTGCCAATTCGTCGTGAACAAGCACGACGGGAGCGGTGACGTCATCAAGACTCCGAATCGCTCAGATCCCAACCAAACCGTGAACGCCTTCGTCTACTGCCTGGACAAGTCCGCATGAGCGAGCCAGGCCAGGCTCCGCCGCGCGTCGACCAGCCGCTGATCCCGCCGTTCCTGCCGCGGATGATCCATCGGCTGGCCCTGCCGATCGTCCTGGTGTGGTTGGGCATCGTCTTCGTCACCAACACAGTGGCCCCGCAGCTGGAGGTCGTCGCCAAAACCCACTCGGTGTCGATGAGTCCTACTGACGCGGCATCCTTTCAATCGATGATGCGGGTCGGATCGACGTTCAAAGAGTTCAACTCCGACAACTCGGCCATGATCTTGCTGGAGGGCGAAAAGCCGCTCGGGGCCGAAGCGCACCGCTACTACGACGAGATCGTCAGGCGCATCGAGCAAGACAAGAAACACGTTCAGCACGTTCAGGATTTCTGGAGTGATCCGCTGACGGCGGCGGGTTCCCAGAGCCACGATCAAAAGGCCGCGTACGTCCAGGTTTATCTCGCCGGCAACATGGGCGGCGGGCTGGCGAACGAGTCTGCCGCGGCCGTCCGCAAGATCGTGGACTCGGTGCCCGCGCCGCCGGGAATCAAGGCATACGTCACCGGCGCGGGTCCGCTGTTCGCTGATCAGTCCCACGCGGGCGAGAAGGGCGTAGCGAAGGTCACGCTCGTCACTTTTGTGGTGATCATCGTGATGCTGCTGTTCGTCTACCGGTCGGTGAGCATCGTTCTGATCATGCTGGCCATGGTGTTCATCGAGCTGGCAGCGGCCCGCGGTGTCGTCGCGACGCTCGGTAATTACGGCGTCATGGGGCTTTCGACGTTTGCCAACAACATGCTGGTGCTGATGGCGATCGCCGCCGGGACGGATTACGCGATCTTCGTGGTCGGCCGCTATCACGAGGCTCGTGGTCTGGGCGAGACCCGCGAACAAGCGTTCTACACCATGTTCCACAGCACCGCGCATGTCGTGCTGGGATCGGGCCTGACCATCGCCGGCGCGATGTACTGCTTGAGCTTCTGCCGGCTGCCGTATTTCCAGTCGCTGGGGGTGCCTTGTGCGGTCGGCATGCTGGTCGCGGTGCTCGCGGCTTTGACGCTGGCTCCGGCGATACTGACGGTGGCGTCGTTCTTCAAACTCATGGATCCGAAGCGCCTTCTGCAGACCCGGGGCTGGCGTCGCATGGGCACCGCGGTCGTCCGCTGGCCCGCACCGGTTCTCGCGGTGACCATCGGGATTGCTTTGGTTGGTCTGCTCGCCCTGCCCGGTTACAAGACGGACTACGACAACCGCCACTTCCTGCCGGCGGACACCCCGGCCAATGTCGGTTATGCCGCCGCGGACCGGCACTTCGACCAGGCTCGGCTCAATCCTGAGCTGTTGATGATCGAGACCGATCACGACCTGCGTAATCCGGCCGACTTCATCGTCCTGGACAAGGTCGCCAAGGCGGTCTTCCACATCCCCGGTATCGGCCGGGTGCAGACCATCACCCGGCCGTTGGGCACCCCCCTCGACCACAGCACCCTCGGTTTCCAGATGGGTGCGCAAGCCGCAGGGCGGATTCAGACCCAGCACTATCAGGACGAGCAGGCGGCAAACCTGCTCAAGCAGGCAGACGAGCTGCACAAGACGATGGCGACCCTGCATGAGCAGATGCAGGTGACCCAGGATCTGAGCAACACGACACACGAAACCACCAGGCTGACCAAAGAAACGGTGAAGATCACCGAGGCGTTGCGCGACGACATCGCCAACTTCGACGACTTCCTCCGGCCGATCCGCAGCTACTTCTACTGGGAGAAGCACTGCTACGACATTCCGGTGTGCTGGGCACTCCGGTCGGTGTTCAATGCACTCGACGGCATCGACCAGGTGGCTGAGAACATCGTGAACCTCAGCGCGAACCTGGACAAGCTGGATCGGATCCAGCCGAAGTTGGTGGCGCTGATACCGCCGCAGATCGAGAGCCAGCAGCGCAATCTCGACACCATCATGTCGAACTACGCGACCACCATGGGTCTGAACGAACAGGCGAGAGCGCAGTCCGACAACGCCACCGCCCAGGGCGATGCCTTCGACAAAGCGAAGAACGACGACACGTTCTACCTTCCGCCGGAGGCGTTCAAGAGCCCGGATTTCGCCCGGGGTCTTAAACAGTTCATCTCGCCGAACGGGCATGCCGTCCGGCTGATCATCTCCCATGAAGGCGACCCTGCGACTCCCGAAGGCATCAACCACATCGAACCGATCAAGCAGGCCGTGCACGAGGCGATCAAGGGCACCCCCTGGGAGGGCGCCAAGGTCTACCTCGGCGGCACCGCCGCGACGTACAAGGACATGCACGACGGCTCCAACATCGACCTGATGATCGCCGGAATCGCCGCAGCCACACTCATTTTCATCATCATGCTGGTGATCACCCGAAGCGCCGTGGCGGCCGTCGTGATCGTCGGTACGGTGTTGCTGTCACTGGGCGCCTCATTCGGACTATCCGTGCTCTTATGGCAGTACATCCTGGGCATGAAGTTGCACTGGATGGTGCTGGCGATGGCGGTCATCCTGCTGCTGGCGGTCGGCTCCGACTACAACCTGCTGCTGATATCGCGGTTCAAAGAGGAAATCCACGCCGGCCTCAAAACCGGGACGATCCGCGCGATGGCCGGTTCGGGCTCGGTGGTTACCTCCGCCGGTCTGGTGTTCGCCGCCACCATGGCCACGTTCATGTTCAGCCCGCTGCTGGTGATGGCTCAGGTGGGTACGACCATCGCGCTGGGTCTGCTGTTCGACACCTTGATCGTGCGGTCGTTCATGACACCGTCGCTGGCCACCTTGCTCGGGCGCTGGTTCTGGTGGCCGCAGCACGTGCGTCCACGGCCGGCCAGCACCATGCTGCGACCGTACGGACCGCGTCCCGCCGTGCGCGAGCTGATCCTCAACGACGTCGACCAGCACCCGGCGGGCGGAGTGGTACAACCGCGCTGACCTTCATGTCACGTGAGTGTCGAAGATCCGTGCCGGCGTGAAGAGCTGCGACTCGGCCTCGGGGCGTGGTAGGAAAACTTCGCGGTGAGAAGTGAACCGCAGCCCTGGCCCACAACAGCTGCTGCGGCCCTACAAACCTAGGTCGTGGGTTCGTGCGCTGATACAGCCCCGAGGGGACGACGCGTCGGACAACGAGTTCCGGGCGCCGTCACCGCGTTACGCGACCCTAGCCTTGCGGGGGGTCGACCCTGCCCTTGACAGGCCCTGGCCACCCAGGCGGACCAGTCGGCTCGGCCCAGTCCCAGACCGACATGTCGCCGGGTGGGTACTGGTTGCAGATGTCGGTGGCCTTGGCCACGACGCCCTTGTTGTTCCAGAAGATCTTCATGTGGTTGGGCCAGGCCACCCACAGCGGATCGGACACGGGCGCATAGAAGTTCTCGGAGTAGTTCCGGCGGTCCTCCGGCGACAGCGAGTAGAACCAGTGCGCCTTGTCGATGGTCGCCTGCTGGACGTTCGGGTGGTTGTCGAAGTCGATCATGTAGCGCTGGTAGTACACCGGGCTGGTGTCCCGGGAGGCCGCCAGGATCTGCTCGGCGTCGCACGTGGTGTTGATCATCCGGCGGGGGATCGGGAAGTCCTCCGTGGAGTCGGCCACCGCGGTCGACGGAAAGATCGCAGCGGTAACACCCAGAGCAAGGAACGCGGCGCCTGCACGCAGGCCGGTACTCAGCCGAGACATAGCAAATACGGTAACACTTTTTGACCCGTCGGGGACAGTTCCCAGGTCACTGCCAGGATTTGGCTAGCGCATCTCAGTATCAGTCGCGATCAGGGACGATGATGTGCGTCGGGTCGGGTCGCAGCTCCGGCGGAGCCTGGCTGTAGTCGCCGAACGGGCCGTCGCGGCGCTCGATCGCGGCCCGCACGCCCTGGGCCTGGGCGGTCTTGATGAAGGCCAGCGCGTCGGGGGTGTTGCGCATCAGGCCGTCGAGGATTCCGCCCAGCGTCTGGGTTGAGGCCAGCCCCATGTTCTCGTAGGCCTGGTTGACGATCAGCTTCTGCGCCTGCAGCTGCGACAAGGGGATCTGCGCCAGCTCGGCCGCGATCTCGGCGACCCGCGCCTCCAGCCTCTCGAACGGCACCGCCTCGTTGATCAACTCGATGTCGGCGGCCTGCACGCCGGTCAGCGGTCGGCCGGTCAGCGAGTGCCACTTCGCCTTGGACAGGCTCAGCCGGTAGAGCCACATCCCGGTCAGATACGCCCCCCACATCCTGCTGTAGGGCGTGCCGATCACTGCGTCTTCGCTGGCGACGATGATGTCGGCGCACAGCGCGTAGTCGCTGGCCCCGCCCACGCACCAGCCGTGCACCTGCGCGATCACCGGCTTGGACGCCCGCCAGATGGCCATGAACTTACTTGTCGGCCCGGTCTCGCGGGAGCTGACCATCGCGAAGTCCTTGCCGGGATCCCATTTCCCGTCGGTCATCATGGACTCGCCCCAGTGCTGGAACCCGCCGCCGAAGTCGTACCCGCCCGAGAAGGATCGGCCCGCACCGCGCAGCACGATGACCTTGATCGCCTGGTCGCGCTCCGCCAGGCCGATGGCGGCCTCGATCTCGTCGGGCATCGGCGGCACGATGGTGTTGAGCTGCTCCGGACGGTTCAGCGTGATGGTGGCAACCGGGCCGGCCGTCCTGTACAGCAGCGTCTGGAAGTCGCTGGTCGGCATAGCTTCCTTAGGGGTCGGGCTGACGGTTCTCCGGCGAGGACGCATATATTCGCCCGCCGATCTTCAGATACGGCGTGGTGAGGTAAGCCGAGAACGCGATGATGGCGGAGAAGACCGCCGCCGCGAGGACGCCGTTCGGCCAGAGCTGGCCCGTCCCGAACGCGAAGCAGACGATGCCGATGATCGCGGTCGCCCAGTAGAACCGCCGGCCGGCGCGGCGGTGTTTGACGAAGCGATAGCGCGCCTGGGCCGCCGAGGCCAGGATGAAGATCAATCCCGTGGCGAGCAGGGTGAGTTCGATGCGTTGGATCGCGGACACGTCGACGATCCTATGGCCGCCCGAGCATCTGCCATAGGAACGAGTAGGTTAGCGCCGACTTGAACGCCACCTGCTCGTTGTCCGCCGCGCCGGCGTGCCCGCCCTCGATGTTCTCGTAATAGAAGACCGGGTGACCGGCGGCCTCGAGCGCGGCCGTCATCTTGCGGGCGTGACCCGGATGCACCCGGTCGTCGCGGGTGGAGGTGGTCATCAGCACCGGCGGGTACTGCCGTGTCGCCGAAATATTTTGGTAGGGCGAGTATTCGGAGATGAACGCCCAGTCATCGGGGTTGTCCGGGTCGCCGTATTCGGCGACCCACGAGGCGCCGGCCAGCAGCAGGTGATAGCGCTTCATGTCGAGCAGGGGAACGCTGCACACCAGCGCGCCGAACCGCTCCGGGTACCGGGTCAACATGATGCCCATCAGCAGGCCGCCGTTGCTGCCGCCCTGAGCCCCGAGCTGCTTGACCGTGGTAATGCCGCGATCCACCAGATCGGTTGCCACGGCGGCGAAGTCCTCGGCTACCTTGTGCCGCCCCTCACGCATCGCCTGGGTGTGCCAGCCGGGGCCGTATTCGCCGCCGCCGCGAATGTTGGCCAGCACGTACGTGCCGCCGCGGGCCAGCCAGAGCCGGCCCAGCACGCCGCTGTAACCCGGTGTGTTCGACGATTCGAAGCCGCCGTAGCCGTAGAGCAGGGTGGGTGCCGGCCCGTCGGAAGCCGGCGGGCCGCCGGGCCGCACCACAAAGTAGGGGATCGAGGTGCCGTCCTTCGACGCGACGAAATTCTGTGTCACCGAGATGTTTTCGGCATCGAAGAATTCGGGGGCGGACTTGATCTGTTCGAGTTGCCCGTCGTCGGTGCCGCGCATCAGCCGCGAAGGCGAGTCGAATCCGCTGGAATCGAGGAAGAACTCGTCGCCGGTGTCGTCGGCGGAAACGATCACGGTGTTGGTCGCGGCGGGAATGCCGGCCAACGGCTCGCGCCGCCAGTCACCGGGCGTGACGATCTCCACGCGGCTGGCCACATCCGCCAGTGAGACGATCAGCAGCCGATCCTTGGTCCACGCGTAGTGGTTGAGGGCGGTGTGCTCGTCGGGTTCGAAGACCACCTGCAATCGCGCTGTGCCGGCGAGGAATTCGTCGTAATTCGCGGCCAGCAGCGACCCGGCGGCGTAGGTGGCCTCGCCCAACGACCAGTCGCTGCGCAGCTCGATCAACAGCCAATCGCGGTGCAGGCTCACGCTGGCATCGGTGGGCGCGTCGATGCGGATGAGTTCCGACCCGCGCAACTCGTAGACCTCTTCGTTCCAGAAGTCCAGCGCGCGGCCGATCAGGGTGCGCTCGTAGCCGGGGATCCGGCTGGCGCTCGCCACCACGTTGACGTCGGAACGCGCCCCCTCGAACACCGTCTCCGCTTCGGCGAGGGGGGTGCCGCGTCGCCAGCGTTTGACCACCCGCGGATAGCCGGAATCGGTCAGCGAATCGGGGCCGAAGTCGGTGCCGACCAGCACGGTGTCCGGATCGGCCCAGCTGACCTGCGATTTGGCCTCCGGAAGCGCGAACCCGTCGTCGACGAATTGTCGTGTCAGCATGTCGAATTCACGCACGATGGAGGCGTCCGAGCCGCCGCGGGACAGGCTGACCAGCGCGCGGGTGTATTCGGGGTAGATGACGCCGGCGCCGGCCCACACCCATTTCTCGCCGTCGGCCCGGCCCAGCTCGTCGACGTCGATCAGCACGTCCCACTCGGGGGACTCGGTGCGGTAGCTGTCCAGCGTGGTGCGCCGCCAAAGGCCCCGCGGGTTGGCCGCGTCACGCCAGAAGTTGTAGAGGTGCTCGCCGCGGCGGACCACGTAGGGGATGCGGGCGTCGGTGTCGAGCACCTCGAGCGCCTCGGTGCGCATCCGTTCGAAGTTCTCGTCGCGAAAGCGCGCCAGCGTCGGCTCGTTCCGCGCTCGCACCCAATCCAGCGCCTCGTCACCGGTGACGTCCTCGAGCCACAGGTACGGATCTTGGTTGTCTTCGGGGGCGGCGTGAGCTTGCGACGTCATGGAAGCCATTGTGGCGCCAGCGGTAGTGTGAGGTGAATTACACAGCTGAGCGAGGGGTGAGGGCAGATGACTGTTTTCGCACGTCCAGGTTCTGCCGGGGCATTGATGTCGTATGAATCCCGCTACCAGAACTTCATCGGCGGGCAGTGGGTCGCCCCGGTGAAGGGGCGCTACTTCGAGAACCCGACACCGGTCACCGGCCAGACGTTCTGCGAGGTGGCCCGCTCCGACGAGGCCGACGTCGACAAGGCGCTCGACGCCGCGCACGCGGCGGCTCCGGCGTGGGGCAAGACGGCACCGGCCGAGCGGGCCGCGATCCTGAACAAGATCGCCGACCGCATCGAGGAGCACACCGCCGCGCTGGCGGTGGCCGAGGTCTGGGACAACGGCAAGCCGATCCGCGAGGCGCTGGCCGCCGACATTCCGTTGGCCGCCGACCACTTCCGGTATTTCGCCGGGGCGCTGCGCGCGCAGGAGGGCTCGCTGTCGCAGATCGACGAGGACACCGTGGCCTACCACTTCCACGAGCCGCTCGGCGTGGTCGGGCAGATCATCCCGTGGAACTTCCCCATCCTGATGGGCGCCTGGAAACTGGCGCCCGCGCTGGCGGCCGGCAACGCGGTGGTGCTCAAACCCGCAGAGCAGACACCGGTTTCGATCCTCTACCTGATGTCGCTGATCGGTGACCTGTTGCCGCCCGGGGTGATCAACGTCGTCAACGGCTTCGGCGCCGAGGCCGGCAAGCCGCTGGCGTCGAGCAACCGGATTGCCAAGATCGCGTTCACCGGTGAGACCACCACCGGGCGGCTGATCATGCAGTACGCCTCGCAGAACCTGATTCCGGTCACCCTGGAACTCGGAGGCAAGAGCCCCAACATCTTCTTCTCCGACGTGATGGCCAAGGCCGACGATTACCAGGACAAGGCGCTGGAGGGCTTCACCATGTTCGCCCTCAACCAGGGCGAGGTGTGCACCTGCCCGTCGCGCAGCCTGGTCCAGGCCGACATCTACGACGAGTTCCTCGAGCTGGCCGCGATCCGCACCAAGGCGGTCCGCCAGGGTGATCCGCTGGACAGCGAGACCATGCTGGGGTCGCAGGCATCCAACGATCAGCTGGAAAAGGTGTTGTCCTACATCGAGATCGGCAAGGACGAGGGTGCCAAGGTGATCACCGGCGGCGAACGCGCCGAGCTCGGCGGCGACCTGTCCGGCGGCTTCTACATGCAGCCCACCATCTTCGGCGGCAACAACAAGATGCGGGTGTTCCAGGAGGAGATCTTCGGGCCGGTGGTGACGGTGACGTCGTTCACCGATTACGACGACGCCATCTCGATCGCCAACGACACCCTTTACGGCCTGGGCGCCGGGGTGTGGAGTCGCGACGGCAACACCGCGTACCGGGCCGGTCGTGACATCCAGGCCGGCCGGGTGTGGGTGAACTGCTACCACGTCTATCCCGCCCACGCGGCGTTCGGCGGCTACAAGCAGTCCGGCATCGGCCGGGAGAATCACAAGATGATGCTCGACCACTATCAGCAGACAAAGAACATGCTGGTGTCCTACTCCGAGAAGGCGCAGGGGTTCTTCTGATGGTCCCGCCCGCTGGGGCGGCGATCACCGCCCCGGCCGCCGAGGTGCTGACGCGGCTGCAGGCAACCCATGGACCGGTGATGTTCCACCAGTCCGGCGGCTGCTGCGACGGCTCGTCGCCGATGTGTTACCCGCTCGGCGACTTCCTGGTCGGTGACCGCGACGTGCTGCTCGGCGTGCTCGACGTCGGGACGGACGGCGTGCCGGTGTGGATTTCGGGCCCGCAGTACGCGGCCCACTATCGCGACAAGCACACCCAGCTGGTCATCGACGTGGTGCCGGGCCGCGGCGGCGGGTTCAGCTTGGAGGCACCCGACGGGGTGCGGTTCCTGTCCCGCGGCCGCGTCTTCACCGACGAAGAGCAGGCGTCGCTGGCCACCGCGAAGGTGATCACCGGCGCCGACTACGAGCGCGGTGAACGCCCCGGGGCGCGGGGCCCGGTGGTGGCTGACGCGGCCGCGGCGACGTGCCCCCCGCGCCGGTAGCCGCAGTACAGTCGGGAAAGTGATCCCTCTTCCGCGCCCCTGGTTGTTGGCCAGCGCCATGCTGATCGGCAGTGCGGTCGGACTTTTGGCGGGTGTGGCGTGCACCGTGGCGGTCCACGCCAGCGCCCGCCCGGGCATCGCGATCGCGTGCGTGGTCGGCATCCTCAGCGTCGTCGGGCTGACGACGATCCTGTTTTCCGGACGCCGTTGGGTCACCATGCTGGGCGCGTTCCTGCTGTCGGTGGCGCCCGGCTGGTTCGGCGTCCTGGTCGCGTTGCGGGTGACCGCCGGTGCCTGACGAGAAGGAAGCCTCGAACCCGGGCACCGAGGCTTTCGTGCCGGACTTCTCGGATGACGAGGACGACGCCGAGCACACCGGCACCCAGTCGTGGGTCCCCGATTTCGATGACGACACCGGCGAGCACGCCGCCGTTAAAGAGCCCGAGCGTGCGTCCGTCGAAGACGCGGCGACGCCCGCGCCGGAGGCCGGCGAGCACGAGTCGGCCGAGCCGGAGTCGGCCGAACCCGTCGGCCCGGTGCAGCCGGTCAACGTGCCCGGCCGGTATCTCTACCTCAAGTGGTGGAAGCTGGCCCTGGTGTTGTTGGGCGTGTGGGCCGCGGCGGCCGTGGTCGGCCTGGCGCTGTTCTATTGGTGGTACCACTCGGCCGACAAGACCGCGGCACTGTTCGTGGTCCTGGTCTATGTGGTGGTCTGCATCGTCGGCGGGGTGATGCTGGCGATGACCCAGGGCAGGCCGCTGATCTCGGCGCTCTCGGTGGCGCTGATGTCCGGGCCGTTCGCCGCGCTGGTCGCCGCGGCGCCCCTGTACGGCTATTACCACTGCGAGCGGGTGGGGCACTGTCTCGTCGGCGTCATTCCGTTTTGACGGTTCGCCCGGGCGGCCGCCGAGGGTCGTGGCCAACTAGGGTGGGCTCGTGACTTCTCACTATGACGTCGTCGTCCTCGGGGCCGGTCCCGGCGGATATGTCGCAGCCATCCGCGCCGCACAGCTGGGCCTGTCCACCGCGGTGGTCGAACCGAAGTACTGGGGTGGAGTCTGCCTCAATGTCGGCTGCATCCCGTCCAAGGCGTTGCTGCGCAACGCCGAACTCGCCCACATCTTCACCAAAGAGGCCAAGACGTTCGGCATCAGCGGCGAGGCGACCTTCGACTACGGCGTCGCGTTCGACCGCAGCCGCAAAGTGGCCGAGGGCCGCGTCGCCGGCGTGCACTTCCTGATGAAGAAGAACAAGATCACCGAAATCCATGGCTACGGCCGCTTTACCGACGCCAACACGATCTCGGTCGAGCTCAACGAGGGCGGCACCGAGACGGTTACTTTCGACAACGCCATCATCGCCACCGGCAGTAGCACCCGCCTGGTCCCCGGCACGTCGCTGTCGGCCAACGTGGTCACCTACGAGGAACTGATCCTGTCCCGGGAGTTGCCGGAGTCGATCATCATCGCCGGTTGCGGAGCGATCGGGATGGAGTTCGGCTATGTGCTGAAGAACTACGGCGTCGACGTCACCGTCGTCGAGTTCTTGGCGCGCGCCCTGCCCAACGAGGACGCCGAGGTCTCCAAGGAGCTCGAGAGGCAGTTCAAGAAGATGGGCGTCAAGATCCTCACCGGAACGAAGGTCGAGTCCATCTCCGACAACGGCTCGGAGGTGACCGTCGCCGTCAGCAAGGACGGCAACTCCCAAGAACTCAAGGCCGCGAAGGTGTTGCAGGCCATCGGTTTTGCGCCCAACGTCGAGGGCTTCGGTCTGGAGGCGGCCGGCGTCGCGTTGACCGATAGCAAGGCCATCGGGATCACCGACTACATGCGCACCAACATCGAGCACATCTACGCAATCGGTGACGTCACCGGCAAGCTGCAGCTGGCCCACGTCGCCGAGGCCCAGGGCGTGGTGGCAGCCGAAACCATCGCCGGTGCAGAGACTTTGGCGCTCGGCGATTACCGGATGATGCCGCGCGCGACGTTCTGTCAGCCCAACGTCGCCAGCTTCGGGCTCACCGAGGAGCAGGCCCGCGACGAAGGCCACGACGTTGTGGTGGCGAAGTTCCCGTTCACCGCCAACGGAAAGGCCCACGGTGTCGGTGACCCCAGCGGGTTCGTCAAGCTGATCGCCGACGCCAAATACGGTGAGCTGCTGGGCGGACACCTGGTGGGCCACGACGTCTCCGAACTTCTTCCGGAGCTGACGCTGGCCCAGAAGTGGGATTTGACCGCCACCGAGTTGGCCCGCAACGTGCACACCCACCCGACCATGTCCGAGGCGCTGCAGGAATGCTTCCACGGCCTGACCGGGCACATGATCAATTTCTGAGCCAAGAGATGATGCGCACCGTCACCCCCCAGGCCATCGCGGGTTCCGTCGGCGGCCTGGTGACCGGATATGTCCTGTGGCTGCTGGCCATTTCGAACGGCGACAACGCGACGGCCGGCCAGTGGGCCCCGCTGGTGCTGCTGGCCTCGGTGGTGCTGGGGATCGGCGCCGCGCTGTGGGGCTTGCGGCAGCGCCGACGCGGCAAGCAGGCGTGGGCGGTGTTCGCCCTCGCGCTGCCGGTGCTTCCGGTGATATTGACGCTGGCCATCCTCGCCGACGTCTACCTGTAGCTAGCGCGGATGGTCCAGCGGGATGTCGAGCGCCGACATGGTCGCGGCAAGACCGTCGTATTGGCTTGCGAGTAAACAGAATTCGATCAGCTGGCGCCGATCCAAATGGATCGCCAGCTGCCGCCAGGTGTCGGCAGTGACGGTCCGATCTGTGACGAACTCGTCCGTGGCCGCCAGCAGCGCCTGCTGACGCACGGTCAGGCGGGCATCGACCGGGTCCAACTTCTCGGGCCACGCGAAGATGGCGGCCTGCAGGTCCGCGTCCAGCCCGGCCGCCCGCGCCATCCGGCGATGATGCTGCAGCTCGTATTCGCACGCGCGCAGATGCGCGACCCGCAGGATCACCAGTTCGGTGTCGATGGTGGGAAGCTTCCCCCGCAGCAGCCGGCCCCCGTAGGCCAGCCACGTCCAGAACAGCAACCGGCGCTGACCCAGCGTGGTGAACAGATGCATCTCGGGGGCGGCCACGGTGCGCGCACCCAGCTTCGCGATCACCCAATTGATCGGTCCCAGTTCGCGCAACCGCCCCGGCGGGATCCGGCCGTCCGGCGAGTTCACGGTTGGGTCACCAGATAGGGAGACACCGTGCTGCGGTGCTCGTCGAGATCGAGTGCGCGTCCGAGCGCCGGGAAGGCGCGCTGCGGGCAATTGTCGCGTTCGCAGACCCGGCAGCCCGCGCCGATCGGTGTGGCCACTGTCCCTGGTTCCCCCGAAACGTCGAGTCCTTCGGAGTAGACGAGCCGGTGAGCGTGGCGAAGCTCGCAGCCCAACCCGATCGCGAAGGTTTTACCCGGCTGACCATACCGGGCCGCGCGACGTTCCACGGTGCGGGCCACCCACATGTAATTGCGCCCGTCGGGCATCTGCGCGATCTGCACCAGGATCTTGCCCGGATTGGCGAACGTCTCGTAGACGTTCCACAGCGGGCAGGTGCCTCCGCTGGATGAGAAGTGAAAGCCGGTGGCGGACTGACGTTTTGACATGTTCCCGGCCCGGTCGACGCGGACGAACGAGAACGGCACGCCGCGCATCGACGGGCGCTGCAACGTCGAAAGCCGGTGCGCGATGGTTTCATAACTGATCGAGTAGAACGACGACAGCCGCTCGACGTCGTAGCGGAAGTTCTCCGCGACGTCGTGAAACTGGCGGTAGGGGAGAACGGCGGCGGCGGCGAAGTAGTTGGCCAGCCCGAGCCGGGCCAGCGTGTGCGACTCGTCGCTGGTGAACTTGCCCGCCTCGACCAAAGTGTCGATCAGATCGCCGAATTCGAGGTAGGCCAGTTCGGCGGCCATCTTGAAAACCTGCTGCCCCAACGACAGGTGATTGCTGAATTCCAGCGTCTTGGTCTTGGGGTCGTAGCGGTGCAGCACGCTGTCGCCCAGGTCGATCCGACGGTTGATGTGCACCCCGTGCACCTCGGTGAGCCGGCGGGTGAGCTCGCGCGCCAGATCGCCGTGGTGCAATCGCATCTTGATGGTGAGATCCTCGGCGGCGGTGTCCAGCTCGTGCAGGTAGTTCTGCCGTTGGTAGAAGTAGTCGCGCACTTCCTCGTGCGGCATGGTGATGGAGCCGCTGCCGCTGCCGTCGGAGAATCGCTCCTCGGTGGCCGCCGCGAGCTGCGCCGTGGTGATCCGGTAGCGCCGGTGCAGGTTGACCACCGCGCGGGCCAACCCGGGATGGGCGCTGACCATCTCGGCGACCTCGGTCGGGTCGACGTCGATGTCCAGGTCCCGGTCCATGGTGACCTCGCGCAACTCGGCGACCAGCCGGGTGTCGTCCTGTGAGGAGAAGAAGGTCGCATCCACCCCGAACACCTCGGTGATGCGCAGCAGTACCGCGACCGTCAGCGGGCGGACGTCGTGCTCGATCTGATTGAGGTAGCTCGGCGAGATCTCCAGCATCTGGGCCAGCGCGGCCTGGGAGAATCCGCGTTCGTTGCGCAGCTGGCGAACGCGGGAGCCGACGAACGTCTTGGACACTTCACCGAGGTTACCGGCCATGTGAAGATCTGGTTCGCAGACTTGGCATCGCGGACGGTCCTGTCGAAATTGGTATTCGGCGCACCTCGTTGGCATGATTCGACCGGGGCCACAGGCCTAACCTGGGGTAACCACGAGGAGGAATCGGGGAGCGACGCCGTGAGCCTGGATAAACAACTGATGCCGGTGCCCGACGGTCACCCTGACGTTTTCGATCGCCAGTGGCCGTTGCGGGTCGGCGACATCGACCGCACGGGCCGGTTGCGGCTGGATGCGTCCGCGCGCCACATCCAGGACATCGGCCAGGACCAGCTGCGCGAGATGGGCTTCGAGGAGACCCACCCGCTGTGGATCGTCCGGCGCACCATGCTCGACCTGGTCCGGCCAATCGAGTTCAACGACATGCTGCGCCTACGCAGATGGTGTTCGGGCACCTCCAACCGCTGGTGTGAGATGCGGGTTCGTATCGATGGGAAGCGCGGTGAAGGGCTCATCGAGTCAGAGGCATTCTGGATCAACATCAACCGCGAGACCCAGATGCCCTCGCGCATCGCCGACGACTTCCTGGCCGGCCTGCACAAGACGACCTCCGTCGACCGGCTGCGATGGAAGTCCTATCTGAAGCCGGGGAGTCGCGACGACGCGGTCGAGATCCACGAGTTCCCGGTCCGGGTCACCGACATCGACCTGTTCGACCACATGAACAACTCGGTGTACTGGAGCGTGATCGAGGACTACCTGGCGTCGCACCCCGAACTGATGCGGCCGCCACTGCGCATCACGATCGAGCACGAGGCGCCGGTGGCGCTGGGCGACAAGCTGGAGATCATCTCGCATGTTCACCCGGCCGGATCCACCGAACAATTCGGCCCCGAGCTGGCCGATCGCACTGTTACAACGCTCACATACGCCGTTGGCGACGAGGCGAAAGCCGTCGCCGCGATCTTTGCTCGCTAAACCGGACAAGCGTCCCGTTAACCGCCGTTGACCTGCGCATTTTTGTTACCGGCGGGTAGCTTCTGAAACGGTTAAGTTAGTTAGCAACTTAGCAAGCTTCGCAAATTAGGGCGTTCCCGTTGCTTAAATTGGCAACTGAAACGGGTGGACCGCCCCCTATGAGCTGTGTCATCTTCGAGTTAGCACACCAGTGAAGTTGAGCCGCTAGCTACCGCCGGTGAGGCGTCCAGCAACTCAGTAGTGAAGATCGTGAAGGAGCATGCCCAATGTCTGTCGTTGGCACCCCCAAGAGCGCCGAACAGATCCAGAAGGACTGGGACACCAACCCGCGGTGGAAGGATGTCACCCGGACCTACACCGCCAAGGACGTCGTCGCCCTGCAGGGCAGCGTCGTCGAGGAGGCCACCCTGGCCCGCCGCGGCGCCGAGGTGCTGTGGGAGCAGCTCCACGACCTGGAGTACATCAACGCGCTCGGCGCCCTGACCGGCAACATGGCCGTGCAGCAGGTGCGCGCCGGCCTGAAGGCCATCTACCTGTCCGGGTGGCAGGTCGCCGGTGACGCCAACCTGTCCGGTCACACCTACCCCGACCAGAGCCTGTACCCGGCCAACTCGGTGCCGCAGGTGGTGCGGCGCATCAACAACGCGTTGCTGCGGGCCGACGAGATCGCGGCGGTCGAGGGTGACACCTCGGTGAAGAACTGGCTGGCGCCGATCGTCGCCGACGGTGAGGCCGGCTTCGGTGGCGCGCTCAACGTGTACGAGCTGCAGAAGGCCATGATCGCCGCCGGCGTCGCGGGATCGCACTGGGAGGACCAGCTGGCCTCGGAGAAGAAGTGTGGTCACCTGGGTGGCAAGGTGCTGATCCCGACCCAGCAGCACATCCGCACCCTGACCTCCGCCCGCCTGGCCGCCGACGTGTGCGACGTTCCGACCGTCGTCATCGCCCGGACCGACGCCGAGGCCGCCACGCTGATCACCTCCGACGTCGACGAGCGTGACCAGCCGTTCATCACCGGTGAGCGCACCAAGGAGGGCTTCTACCGGGTCCGCAACGGCCTCGAGCCCTGTATCGCCCGCGCCAAGGCCTACGCGCCGTTCTCCGACCTGATCTGGATGGAGACCGGCACTCCGGACCTCGAGCTCGCCGCCAAGTTCGCCGAGGGTGTCAAGTCCGAGTTCCCCGACCAGATGCTGGCCTACAACTGCTCGCCGTCGTTCAACTGGCGCAAGCACCTGGACGACTCCACCATCGCGAAGTTCCAAAAGGAGCTCGCGGCAATGGGATTCAAGTTCCAGTTCATCACGCTGGCCGGCTTCCACGCGCTGAACTACTCGATGTTCGATCTGGCCTACGGCTACGCCCGCAACCAGATGAGCGCTTACGTCGAGTTGCAGGAGCGCGAGTTCGCCGCCGAGGAGCGTGGCTACACCGCCACCAAGCACCAGCGCGAGGTGGGTGCCGGTTACTTCGACCGCATCGCCACCACCGTGGACCCGACCTCGTCGACCACCGCGCTGACCGGCTCGACCGAAGAGGGCCAGTTTCACTGAGGACGAGCGGGCTTTGGCCCGCGAGGACGAGGTGAACCGAAGGCTTGAGTCACTGAGCCCGCGGCGCACGCCGCGCCCACAAATTGAGATGAAGTAGCGTAGGCCCCGCCCAGCTAAACCTGGGCGGGGCCTATTGCGGTGCAAGACGATACGACACCGGAGAGAAATCAGTGAGTGACGCAACGATCCAGCGGGTAGGAGTCGTCGGGGCCGGCCAGATGGGGTCCGGCATCGCCGAGGTCTCGGTCCGCGCCGGCGTCGACGTGACCGTGTTCGAGACCACCGAGGCCCTCATCACGGCCGGACGCAACCGCATCGTGAAGTCGCTGGAGCGCGGCGTCAGCGCCGGCAAGGTCACCGAGCGGGAACGCGACCGCGCGCTGAGCAAGCTCACCTTCACCACCGACCTGAAGGACCTCGCCGACCGCCAACTGGTCATCGAGGCGATCATCGAAGACGACGCCGTCAAGGCGCAGGTCTTCGCCGAACTCGACCGGGTCATCACCGACCCGGACGCGGTTCTCGCGTCCAACACCTCCAGCATCCCCATCATGAAGATCGCCGCGGCCACCAAGAACCCGCAACGGGTGCTGGGTCTGCACTTCTTCAACCCCGTGCCGGTGCTGCCGCTCGTCGAGCTGGTCAGCACGCTGGTCACTGACGACGCCGCCGCCGCACGCACGGAGGAATTCGCCGGCGCCGTGCTGGGCAAGCAGGTCGTGCGCTGCTCGGACCGGTCCGGTTTCGTGGTGAACGCGCTGCTGGTGCCCTACCTGCTGTCGGCCATCCGCATGGTGGAGGCCGGTTTCGCCACCGTCGAGGACGTCGACAAGGCCGTGGTCGCCGGGCTGTCGCACCCGATGGGTCCGTTGCGGCTGTCCGACCTGGTCGGTCTGGATACCTTGAAGCTGATCGCGGACAAGATGTTCGAGGAGTTCAAGGAACCGCAGTACGGCCCGCCGCCGCTGCTGCTGCGCATGGTGGAGGCCGGCCGGCTGGGTAAGAAGACGGGCCAGGGCTTTTATACCTACTGAGTAACTACTGATGACGCACCGGCCCGGATACCGGCCACTGTCGCGTCGGTTAGTATGCTCGCGTTAATAGGACGAAAGGTTTGTGCCGAAAAAATGACAAATTTGGAACCGTACTACGAGGAATCGCAGTCGATCTACGACGTCTCGGATGAATTTTTCGCACTATTTCTAGACGACACGATGGGCTACACGTGCGCGTATTTCGAGCGCGATGACATGACCCTCGAAGAGGCCCAAATTGCGAAGTTCGATCTGGCGTTGGGCAAGCTGAACTTGGAGCCCGGTATGACGCTGCTGGACATCGGCTGCGGCTGGGGCGGTGCGCTGAAGCGGGCGGTTGAAAAGTACGACGTCAACGTCATCGGAATTACGCTGAGCCGCAATCAGTTCGAGTACAGCAAGAACAAGCTGGCCGGGTTGCCGACGGACCGCAACATCGAGGTGCGCCTGCAGGGCTGGGAAGAGTTCGAAGACAAGGTCGATCGGATTGTGACAATCGGCGCCTTCGAGGCGTTCAAGATGGAGCGCTATCCCGCATTTTTCGAACGCGCCTATGAGATCCTTCCCGATGACGGCAGGATGCTTTTACACACGATTCTGATGTATCACTGGCAGGACTATCCCGCACTCGGCGTCACATTGACGATGAACGATATCCGATTCGCGCGATTTATTGGCCAGGAAATCTTCCCCGGCGGACAACTCCCGGCGCAGGAAGATATTTTCAAGTTCGGTGAGGCCGCTGGATTCTCGATCGAGCGGGTGCAGCTGCTGCAGAAGCACTACGAGCGCACCCTCAACATTTGGGCGGCCAATCTGGAAGCCAATAAGGACCGGGCGATCGCGATCCAGTCCCAAGAGGTCTACGACCGTTACATGCACTATCTGACGGGGTGCGAGAACTTCTTCCGCAAGGGCATCAGCAATGTGGGGCAATTCACGATGGTGAAGTAGGACACATCAAGTCAGCCCCGAACGGTGATTCGTTCGGGGCTGATCGCTTTTAGCGAGCCGGTTACTTCTCCAGCGTGAATTGATTGACGTCGGTGTAGCCCTGGCGGAACAGCTTCGCGCAGCCGGTGAGGTACTTCATGTACCGGTCGTAGACCTCTTGGGACTGGATGGCCAGGGCCTGCTCGCGATTGGCCTCGAGTGCCTCGGCCCACAGGTCCAGCGTCCTGGCGTAGTGCAGCTGCAGCGACTGGACGCGGGTCAACTCGAAGCCCGCCGTGACCCCGTACTCGCCGACGGTCTGGGGCGTCGGCAGCCACCCGCCGGGGAAAATCTCGGCCAGGATGAACTGCGAGAACTGGACGATTTCGTGGGTCAGCGTCATGCCCTTGGCCCGGGCATCCTTGAATGAGGGCCGAACGATGGTGTGCAGCAACATCACTCCGCCCGGCGGCAGCGCGTTGTAGGCCATCATGAAGAAGCGCCCGTAGCGCTGGCGGCCGAAGTGCTCGAACGCGCCGATCGACACGATGCGGTCCACCGGCTCGTGGAACTTTTCCCAACCCTCCAGCAGCACCCGCCTGGTGCGGGCGGTGTCCATCTGGTCGAAGGACTTCTGCACGTGCTCGGCCTGGTTCTCCGACAGCGTCAGGCCGACGACGTTGACGTCGTATTTCTCGATGGCGCGCCGCAGGGTGGCGCCCCAGCCGCAACCGATGTCCAGCAGCGTCATCCCGGGCTCGAGCTTCAGCTTGCCCAGCGCCAGGTCGATCTTGGCGATCTGCGCCTCCTCGAGGGTCATGTCATCACGCTCGAAGTAGGCGCAGCTGTAGGTCTGAGTGGGATCCAGGAACAGCCGGAAGAAGTCGTCGGACAAGTCATAATGCGCTTGCACGTTCCCGAAATGCGGCGTGAGCTGCACAGACATGACGATACGAGCCTTTCTATTTGCGGGGACAGGGGTAAACGGCCGAACGGCAACCCCGCTACATCCCCCGATACCCTAGTACTTGCGACGACTGAGTCGCCCTCCCAAGGCGCGTCCCACCCTCACACGCGGCGCGCGTAATTCCCAAAACGGCGCAGCGGGACGAGCCCGTTTTAGGCTCCGAAATCGTCCTGATCCTCGCGGGGCGGCACGATCGGTGGAGGATGCGGCTCCCCGCGGAATTTCTCCAGCGACCCGCCGACCTCAACGATTCCCTTGAGGGCATTCCAGCTCAGCATGGTCAGGTAGTCGATCAATTCATCGCGGCTCATTCGCGGGTATGACATCCAGGAGTGGGTGGCCAGCTGCACGCCGCCGACGATCAGATACGCCCACGGTTCCGCGCCACCGGTGTCCATTCCGGCGTGTTGCATGCGTCGGCGCATCAGCACCGCCAGCATGCGCGCGATGATCCGCTCGGAATCGGCGATGACTTTGCTTTTGCTGGCCGAGCTGTTGGACATCACGAACCGGTATGGCTCGGGCTCGTTTGCGACGGTCTCGACGTACACGCGGATGACCTCGCGGGTCAGGTCGAAGCCGTCGAGGTTAGAGGTAAGCGCCCCAGCCATATTGGGAATCAGGGTGGTTTGAGTGAATCGCATCATCACGGCCGTCGTCAGGTCGTTCTTGTCGACGAAATAGCGGTACAGCACCGTCTTGGAGACCCCGATCTCGGCGGCGATCTCGTCCATGCTCAGTGCGCCACCCAGTCGGCGAATCGCGTCGATTGTGCCGTCGACCAACTCGTTACGACGCTCCACTTTGTGTTGATGCCAACGCCGCTTGCGCCCATCCATTTTGACGCTCACAGCCGTGATTTGCTCTGCCACAGTCGCCGATTTCCCATTCCCTAGACGCCCTTGATCTTACGGCGTGAGGGTGTCGGATTCGTGTGCTGCCCGGGCGTGGACGAGACGGCGCGAACAGTGTCGTCGCACTAATTCGCGGGAAAGATAGATGATGGAGTGGTGGCACATCGAGCCTCGGTGAGAGGCGACGCGTCGGGCCCGCCGGGGGCGAGGCCCGATTCGGCGTCGCCAGCGGCCGCCCCCCGACCTGCTCGCACGTCTTTTGCCGAATCCTTCGCCGGCGCCGATCCCGAGGCCGACGCACAGCGCCGGGCGGCGCTGCGCCGGATGAAGATGGTGGCGCTGAGTTTTCTGATCGGTGCCACCGGCGTGTTCCTCGCCTGCCAGTGGGCCCAGGCGCACGCCAACCTGGGGGCCTGGGTGGGGTATGTCGGCGCGGCCGCGGAGGCCGGGATGGTGGGCGCACTGGCGGACTGGTTCGCCGTGACCGCCCTCTTCAGGCATCCGCTCGGCATTCCCATCCCGCACACCGCGATCATCAAGCGCAAGAAAGACCAGCTGGGCGAGGGTCTGGGCACGTTCGTCCGGGAGAACTTCCTGTCGCCGGAGGTCGTCGAAACCAAGCTGCGCGACGCCCAGGTGTCCGGCCGGCTCGGCAAGTGGCTGTCGGAGACCGTCCATGCCGAGCGGGTGGCGAGCGAGACGGCCACGGTGTTGCGGGTGCTGGTCGAACTCCTGCGCGACGAGGACGTCCAGCAGGTCATCGACCGGATGATCGTGCGCCGAATCGCCGAACCGCAGTGGGGCCCGCCGGTCGGGCGGGTGCTGGCCACCTTGCTGGCCGAGCACCGGCAGGAAGCGCTGATCCAATTGCTGGCCGACCGGGCCTTTCAGTGGTCGCTGAAGGCCGGCGAGGTCATTCAGCGGGTGGTCGAACGTGACTCGCCGACCTGGTCGCCGCGCTTCGTCGACCATCTGGTCGGCGACCGCATCCACCGCGAGCTGATGGATTTCACCGACAAGGTGCGGCGCAATCCGGACCACGAACTGCGCCGGTCGGCCACCCGCTTCCTGTTCGACTTCGCCGACGACCTGCAGCACGACCCGGACACCATCGCGCGAGCCGACGCGATCAAGGAGCAGCTGATGGCGCGCGACGAGATCGCCAACGCCGCGGCGACGGCGTGGAAGACACTGAAACGGCTGGTGCTCGAGGGCGTGGACGATCCGTCCAGCACCCTGCGCACCCGGATCGCCGACACCGTCGTCCGGATCGGGGAATCGCTGCGCGACGACGCCGACCTGCGGGACAAGGTGGACAACTGGCTGGTCCGGGCGGCTCAGCACCTGGTCTCGCAATATGGGGTGGAGATCACAGCGATCATCACCGACACGATCGAGCGCTGGGACGCCGAGGAGGCCAGCCGGCGCATCGAATTGCACGTGGGCCGTGACCTGCAATTTATCCGGATCAACGGGACCGTGGTCGGTTCGCTGGCGGGCCTGGTGATCTACGCCGTCGCGCAGTTGCTGGTCTAGCGCATTTTCTAGCAGTGCTAACAAGTGCTTGCAATAGCAAGCACTTGTAGTAGTCTGGGCGCGTCCAGAACAGCCGCCGACCAGGAGCACGCCATGACGCCCGAGGAGAAGCTCTCCGCCAAGGTGTCCAACGCTGCCTCCGAAGTGGCCTCTGACATCGGCAGTTTCATCCGTAGCCAGCGTGAACTCGCGCAGGTGTCGGTGCGCCAACTCGCCGAAAAGTCCGGGGTCAGCAATCCATATCTGAGCCAGGTGGAGCGTGGATTGCGTAAGCCCTCCGCCGATGTCTTGAACCAGATCGCGAAGGCCCTGCGGGTCTCCGCCGAGGTTCTCTATGTGCGCGCCGGGATCCTCGAGCCCAGTGACAAGAGCCAGGTGCAGGACGCCATCGTCACCGACACTGCGATCACCGAGCGCCAAAAGCAAATCCTGCTCGACATCTACTCATCGTTCACCCAGCAAAATGAATCGATCGAAGAGGAGTGTCCGACCGAATCCGATAGCGAGTGATCGGCCCGTTTTGCCCACACCGTACCCGTCTGTGCTGGGACTTTGCACCATCAAGCGGGCTTGCCACATCGCGGTAGCGAGTTGGTGATGTATAGACGACCGGCCGTCGCGGTTACCCAACGGGGAGGACCTACCCGGTTCCAGCTGAATTGCTGAACAAACAACCCCGGCACTGGCGGCCCCAGTTGCGAAGGAGACGTTTGCACCTAACTTCTCGACCAGACAGCTAATTACACCGAATAACGCCGATAGCGAAAGCAATGAAAGGAAACACCATGGCGGAAAACACGAACATCGAAGACCTGCGGGCCCCGCTGCTCGCGGCGCTGGGCGCGGCCGACCTGGCCCTGGCCACCGTCAACGACCTGATCGCCGGCCTGCGGGAGCGTGCCGAAGAGACTCGCGTCGAGACCCGCACCCGGGTCGGGGAGCGCCGCGCTCGCCTGACCAAGCTGCAGGAGGACCTGCCCGAGCAGTTCACCGAGCTGCGCGACAAGTTCACCACCGATGAGCTGCGCAAGGCGGCCGAGGGCTACCTGGAGGCGGCGACCAGCCGGTACAACGAGCTCGTCGAGCGCGGCGAGGCGGCCCTGCAGCGGCTGCGCAACCAGACCGCCTTCGAGGACGCTTCCGCGCGCGCCGAGGGCTACGTCGACCAGGCCGTCGAGCTGACTCAGGAAGCTCTCGGCACCGTCGCGTCGCAGACCCGCGCGGTCGGCGAGCGCGCCGCCAAGCTGGTCGGCATCGAGCTGCCCGGCAAGACCGAAGCGACCACCAAGAAGGCCCAGAAGGCCGTGAGCGCTCCGGCCAAGAAGGCTCCGGCCAAGAAGGCTCCCGCCAAGAAGGCCCCCGCCAAGAAGGCCGCAGCCAAGAAGGTCACTCAGAAGTAAGCACGACCCAGCACGACGTTCGGCTCCGAGTCGCCTTCGGGTGGCTCGGAGTCGACGTTTTGGAGGGTGCCCGCATACCCTTAAGGCGTGAACCACCTCGTGGGAACCGTCATGCTGGTCTTGCAGATCGCCGTCTTGGTCACGGCCATCTACGCGTTCGTGCATGCCGCGCTGCAACGACCCGACGCCTACACCGCCGCCGAGAAGCTGACCAAGCCGGTGTGGTTGCTGATCCTGGGAGGGGCGGTCGCGCTGACATCCATCTTGGGTTTCGTCTTCGGCGTGCTCGGAATGGCGATAGCGGCCTGTGCCGCCGGCGTGTATCTGGTCGACGTGCGGCCCAAACTGCTTGAGATTCAAGGTAAGTCGCGCTAGCGGAATGAAGGCCCTGCTGACGGCGCCGGTCGTGGCGCTCGTCGCCTTGTCCTGCCCCCTACCGCACGCCGTCGCCGCCCCCGACCCGGGCGGTGTGGCGGATCCGCCCGCCCCGCCGTACATCGAGCACACCCAGTGGGCACAATGGCAGGGCCGAAGCAGCCTGCGGATCTTCCCGTCGCCGGCCGGCCGGGCCGCCTCGAGAATCCCCGCGAGCACGGCGCCGGCCGACGAGGCCTGGGCCGAGGTGCTCGCCTTGTCGCCGGACGCCGACTCCGCCGGCATGCGCGCGCAGTTCCTCTGCCACTGGCAGTTCGCCGAACTCGCACAGCCCGGCAAGGTCAGCTGGAACCTGGAGCCCTGGCGACCGGTCGTCGACGACACCGAAATGGTCGCCTCCGGCTGCAATCCCGGCGGTCCGGAAGAATCCTTCTAATGGCAACCCAACCCAGCCGAGCGCAGTTGGCGGCGTTCGTCGACCACACCCTGCTCAAACCCGAAGCGACCGACGCCGACGTGGCCGCGCTGGTCGCCGAAGCGGCCGAGCTGGGCGTCTACGCGGTGTGCGTCTCGCCTTCGATGGTCCCCGTCGCGGTACGGGCCGGCGCCGGCGTGCGGGTGGCCAGCGTCGCGGGCTTCCCGTCCGGCAAGCACGTCCCGGCGGTGAAGGCGCACGAAGCGGCCCTGGCCGTCGCGTCGGGCGCCTGCGAGATCGACATGGTCATCGATGTCGGGGCGGCGCTTTCCGGTGACCTCGACGCAGTGCGCTCCGACGTGCACGCCGTGCGCTGCGCGATCGGCGGCGCCGTGCTGAAGGTGATCGTGGAATCGGCCGTGCTGCTCGCGCTGGCCGACGAGCCCACGCTGGCGCAGGTGTGCCGGGCGGCCGAAGACGCCGGTGCCGACTTCGTCAAGACGTCGACCGGGTTTCATCCGGCCGGCGGCGCATCCGTGCGCGCGGTCGCGCTGATGGCCGAGGCCGTGGGTGGGCGCCTCGGGGTGAAGGCCAGCGGCGGCATCCGCAGCGCCGAGGACGCGCTCGCGATGCTGGACGCCGGCGCCACCCGGCTGGGGCTGTCGGGCACCCGGGGAGTGCTCGACGGCCTCGGTTGACGGACTAGCTGCTCGCCGTCAGAGGTTGGCGAAGCAGGGGTCGTTGTCGTTGCCGGCCGGAATGGTGGCGTTCCGCGTCGAAAAGTGGCTTGTCACACCCTTATCCGTGACCTGCACGCTGTCGGCGTGGATACCCAGCGGGTAGTTCTTGGTCAGGTTCGAGGTGAAGTCGTCCAGCGTCGACTGCACGGACTCCTTGGGCATGGTGAACCCGAGCGCGTTGAAGCTGACGATCTGCAGCTGTAACCCGGTTCCCGACACCACCGGCTTGGCGGTGATGTTGTCCAACATGCCCTTCAACTCGATGGTGCCGTCGGCGGGATGCGTGGTCACGGTATTGGTGACGAACGGACCCAGCACCGGGATCGCGTTCTGCACCGACTCCTTGATGCCGTCAGTGGTCCAGTCGATCGTGGCGTCCAGCGAGCCGAGGGTGCCCTTCGAGTTGCCGGTGTCCTTGAGCCGGACATCGTTGATGTTGATCGAGAGCTTCATGCCCTTGGCGTCGCGGATGTTGTTGCCGGCCGTCTGCACCGAGATGTTGGTGTAGTGCTTGGTCGCCAGCTGCCACAGCATCAGGGGCGTCACCCCGAAGGAGGCGGTGGCCTGGTCCTTGACCTCGCACGCCACCGCCTGGGCGACCTTGCTGTCCGCGAGGTGGCGGACATACAGCTCGGCGCCGATGAGCCCGGCGATGATCAGCGCGAACACGATGATGAAGATCAGCAAGACGGACACCGGGTCACGGCCGAAGCGCCGCTTCTTTTTCCCGGACGTCGCGTCGTCACCGGGTTGAGCGGCCAGCCGCTCCGTCGGACCCGCGGGCGGCGTCGGCGGCGGCGGGTAGCCGGGCTGCTGCATGTTCGGCTGGGGCGTCCCGAATCGCTCGGTCTGCCCCGGCGGGGGGCCCTGGGCGGGCGGCGGCGGCGGGGCTACGTGACCCGGGCCGCCGGTGCTGATCCGCTCGGTCGGCCGCTCGGTGGGCGGCCGGCCGAAGGGTCCCTGGTTGGAGGGACGGCCCCACTGCGACGGGTCCGGGTTGGGTGGTCCTTGTGGGTTCGTCACCCGAACGATTCTGCCCTATCAACCTGAGCAAAGTCCGAGTGGTTGCTAAGGACAGCGATGCTCTTGCGGGCCTCGGCGACCCGGTCGACGTCGATATCGGCCACCACGAGCTGCGGTTGCGAGCCGGCCGCCGCGACGACCTCGCCCAGCGGCGAGACCACCAGGCTGCCCCCGACCCCGGTCGGCGCCCCCGAGGCGGATCCGTGCGCGTCACCGGGATCGGCCTGACCGGCCGCCGCGACGTAGCTCATCGAATCGAGCGCGCGGGCGCGGGCCAACAGCGTCCACTGATCGAGTTTGCCGGGACCCGAACCCCACGACGCGCACACCGCGATCACCTGGGCGCCGCGGCGGGCCAGCTCGGTGTAGAGCGCCGGAAAACGAATGTCATAGCAAACGGTCAGCCCCACCCGGACGCCGTCGACCGTGATCACCACCGGGTCGTGTCCCGGCGCGACCGTGCGCGATTCGGTGAAGCCGAATGCGTCGTAGAGGTGGATCTTGTCGTAGTGCGCGTCCGGCTGGCCTGCATGGTCTGGACCGGCCGCGATCAGTGTGTTCTTCACCCGCCCGTCGCCGGACGGGGTGAACATGCCGGCGACGACGGTGATGTCGGCGTCGGCCGCGATGCGGCGCACCCCGTCGGCCCAGGGCCCGTCGACCGGCTCGGCGACCGGGCCAAGCGGCACCCCGAACCGGCACATGGTCGCCTCGGGGAACACCACCAGCTTCGCGCCCGCGTCGGCGGCCTGGCGGCTGTAGTCATCCACCAGCCGCAGGTTTGCTGCCGGGTCGGTGCCGCTGAGGATCTGCGCCAAGGCGATTCGCATGAGCGCCAGCTTAGGCCCGGCGACGATGCGCGCCGCTATGGCGGCGGGCGAAGGAGCTGGGCAATGCAGCTTAAGCCCGGCGACGTCGAAAGCCTCAGGCCGTTTTGGCGATCCACTCCGTGGTGAAGCGCTGTTCGGCGGCGACCAGTTCGGCCAGCCGCGCGCCGATGATGTTCTCCAACTTGCCGCCGAGGATCGGGACGCGCACCTGAACGGTGGCGCGGAACGTCAGCCGGGCACCGCCGGTTTCTTCGATGGGCTCCAGGACGGCGGTGCCGGTCAGGCTCACCGGCGCATCCACGATCGAACCCGCCACCGATCCCGAAGCGGCGCCGGCGGTGACCGGCCCCCACGCCTCCTCGCGCCGGATGCGCAGGTCGCCCCTGTGTAGCTGGGTGACCATTCCCGGCAGCTTGTCACTGCGGATCACCTGCAACGTGACGACCTCGACGGTGTCGTCGTCACCGGACTCGCCGCCGACCCGCATCGATTCCAGCCTGGCGACGTCGACGCCGGACCCGGCCAGGCGGGCCCGCCAGTAGTTTGCATCGGTGAAGGCGCGATGCACCTCGTCAACACTGCCGTCGTAGTCGGCCGACAAGTCGAATGAACGCGGCATAGCAGGTCAGGCTACCGTTACGGGCCATGAATTCCAGCGGAGCCGGTTCGGAGTTCGCCGGTGCGCCGGTGGCCGACGCGGCGCCACTGGCGCCACTGACCACGCTGCGGGTCGGACCGACCGCGCGGCGCCTGATCACCTGCACCACCAGCGAACAGGTGATCGCGACCCTGCGCCGGCTGGACGCCGAAACACCTGGCGCGCAACGTGACTCGGTGCTGGTCTTCGCCGGCGGCTCCAACCTGGTGATCTCCGACGCCCTGACCGGCCTGACCGCGGTGCGGCTGGCCAATGACGGCATCAGCGTCGACGGCAACCTGCTCCGCGCCCAGGCGGGCGCGGTATGGGACGACGTCGTGGTGACCGCCATCGAGCACGGGCTCGGCGGACTGGAATGCCTGTCCGGCATCCCGGGCTCGGCCGGGGCCACCCCGGTGCAGAACGTCGGGGCATACGGCGCCGAGGTCTCCGACACCATCACCCGGGTGCGGGTGCTCGATCGCGGCAGCGGCGAGGTGCGCTGGGTGCCCGGCAGCGAGCTGGACTTCGGTTACCGCACCAGCGTGTTCAAACGCCGCGGCGCCGGTGGACTCGAAATCCCTTCTGTCGTTTTGGAAGTGGAGTTCGCGCTGGACGCGTCCGGGCGCAGCGCGCCGCTGCGCTACGGAGAGCTGGCGGCCGCGCTGAACGTGGCCGTCGGCGAGCGCGCCGACCCGCAAGCCGTCCGCGACGCCGTGCTGGCCCTGCGGGCGCGCAAGGGCATGGTGCTCGACCCGGCCGACCACGACACCTGGAGCGTGGGCTCGTTCTTCACCAACCCGGTGGTAACCCCGGACGCCTACGAGCGGCTGGCCGCATCCGTCGACGGACCGGTCCCGAACTATCCGGCGCCCGACGGGATCAAGCTGGCCGCCGGCTGGCTGGTGGAGCGGGCCGGCTTCGGCAAGGGTTATCCGGACGACGCGACCGCCCGGTGCCGGCTTTCCACCAAGCACGCGCTGGCGCTGACCAACCGCGGAGGCGCCGGCTCCGAAGACGTGATTGCGCTGGCCCGCACGGTCCGCGACGGCGTCCGGGATGTGTTTGCCATCACACTGGTCCCCGAGCCCGTCCTGCTCGGCTGCAGGTTGTAGCCGCAGAATTTGGCGACGCGCGCCCGGCCCCGATTTGTGATGGCCGGGCCGCCCGATTTTCCCCGGTATCTTTGATTTTCGTGACCCCGTCCAACGCCCCGCGGCCGTTTAACCGGCGTGCGGCTTTGACGACCCTGGGAATGGGTGTGTTCGCCCCCAGCGTGCTGGCCGCCTGCGGCGGCACGACCGCGAAGCAGGCCGAGAAGAAAGAGCAGTCCGCACCGCAGCTCAAGTACCAGCCCGCCAATGCGACCGACAACGTGGTGCCGATCGCCCCGGTCAGCGTAGAGGTCAACGACGGCTGGTTCCAGCGCGTCACGCTGTCGAACTCGTCGGGCAAGGCCGTCGCGGGTGCCTTCAATCAGGACCGCACCGTCTACACGACCTCCGAGCCGCTGGGCTACGACCAGACCTATACCTGGAGCGGCTCGGCCGTCGGGCACGACGGCAAGGCGGTCCCGGTGGCGGGCAAATTCACCACGGTCTCGCCCACCAAGAAGATCGGCGGCTCATTCCAGCTCGCCGACGGCCAGACCGTCGGGATCGCGGCGCCGATCATCATCCAGTTCGACGCGCCGATCAGCGATAAGGCCGCCGTCGAGAAGGCGCTCACCGTCACCACGAATCCGCCGGTCGAGGGCAGCTGGGCTTGGTTGCCCGACGAGGCGGCCGGGGCGCGGGCGCACTGGCGCACTCGCGAGTACTACCCGGCCGGCACCACGGTCAACGTCGAGGCCAAGCTCTACGGCCTGCCGTTCGGCGACAGCGCCTACGGTGCCGACGACATCTCGCTGAACATCCAGATCGGTCGCCGGCAGGTGGTCAAGGCCGAGGTCTCGTCGCACCGAATCCAGGTGATCCGCGACGAGGGCGTCATCATGGACTTCCCGTGCAGCTACGGCGAGGCCGACAAGGCGCGCAACGTCACCCGCAACGGCATCCACGTGGTCAGCGAGAAATACGCCGACTTCTACATGTCCAACCCGGCCGCCGGCTACAGCCACATCCACGAACGCTGGGCGGTCCGGATCTCCAACAACGGCGAGTTCATCCACGCCAACCCGGCGAGCTCCGGCGCGCAGGGCAACACCAACGTCACCAACGGGTGTATCAATCTGTCGACGGGCGACGCCGAGCAGTACTTCCAATCGGCGATATACGGCGACCCGGTCGAGGTGACCGGCAGCTCGATCCAGCTGTCCTACTCCGACGGCGATCTCTGGGACTGGGCCGTCGACTGGGACACCTGGGTGGCCATGTCCGCGCTGCCGCCCCCGACTGCGCGCCCGCCGTCAACGCAGATCCCGGTCACCGCGCCGGTCACGCCGTCCAACGCGCCGACCCTGTCGGGCACCCCGACCACGTCGACGACACCGGCCAGCACCGGCCCTGCTACCCCTGGCGGTTAAACCGCGAGGTCGTGGCCTGGTCGCGCGGCTTCATCACGATCAAGTCGAGATCGACGTGCGACGGCCGCGACGCGACGAACCCGATCACCTCGGCCACATCGTCGGCCACCAGCGGCGTGATGCCCGTGTAGACCGCGTCCGCGCGCTGTTGGTCGCCGTCGAAGCGGACCAACGAGAACTCCGTTTCGACCGCGCCCGGGGCGATCTCGGTGAGCCGGACCGGCTTGCCCAGTAGCTCGCCGCGCAGTGTGCGGTGCATCGCGCCCTGGGCGTGTTTGGCCGCCGTGTAACCGGCGCCGCCGTCGTAAACCTCAAGTGCCGCAACGGAAGTAACAGTGACGATCAGCCCGTCGCCGGAGTCGATCAGCTTGGGCAGCAATGCGCGGGTGACCCGCAGCGTGCCGATCACGTTGGTCTCCCACATCCACTGCCAGTGCTCGAGTTCGGCCTCGGCGACCGGCGCCAGGCCTCGGGCTCCGCCGGCGTTGTTGACCAGCACATCGACGCGGTCCAATTTGCTCACCATTGTTTCGACCGATGCCTGATCTGTGACATCGGCCACAATCGCGGTACCCCCGATTTCACTGGCCAGGGCCTCAATCCGGTCCGCCCGGCGCGCCACCGCGACGACATGAAAGCCCTGCGCAGCCAGGTTGCGGGCGGTTGCTGCGCCGATCCCCGAGCTGGCCCCGGTGATTACTGCGACTCGTTTATTCCTGCCAGTTTTAACCATCGAAACAACCTTAATGAACGTGCTAGATTTTGCGTGTGCTCCTTAGCGCCCTGTCCAACACCACCACCGCCGCGTGTCTCTGCGCGGCGGGTGCGTGTTGTTGCTGCGCACTTTGCCGCTCCTGACCCCAGCCAGGTGTGGCCAAGACGGCCAGCAAAAATCGGACAAAAGGACGCTCGTGCGCACGAATACCCTCACCCATACCCATCATTCGCCCAGCCGTGCCGTCGGGCACCTGCCCGGTCAAAAGGGCCCTCGCTCGGTGCGCCGGCAAATCGTGCCGCCGGCGCTGAACATCCCCGACTCGGCGGCCGCCTCCGTCTTCCGGGCCGTCCGGCTGCGCGGCCCCGTCGGCCGTGACGTCATCGCCGGCGTCACCTCGCTGAGCATCGCCACGGTCAACCGCCAGGTCATCGCGCTGCTGGAAGCAGGGCTGCTGCGGGAACGCGCCGATTTGGCCGTCTCCGGCGCCATCGGCCGCCCGCGCGTGCCGGTGGAGGTCAACCACGAACCGTTCGTGACGCTGGGCATCCACATCGGCGCGCGAACCACCAGCATCGTCGCTACCGACCTGTTCGGCCGCACCCTCGACACGGTCGAGACCCCGACCCCGCGCAACCCGGCCGGCCCCGCCCTGGCGACGCTGGCCGACAGCGCCCGCCGCTACCTTCGGCGTTGGCATCGGCGGCGGCCGCTGTGGGTGGGGGTCGCCATCGGTGGCACCGTCGACGGCACCACCGGCCAGGTGGACCACCCGCGGCTGGGCTGGCGCCAGGCGCCGGTCGGGCAGGTGCTTGCCGACGCGCTGGGCCTGCCCGTCTCGGTGGCCTCGCACGTCGACGCCATGGCCGGCGCCGAGCTGCTGCTGGGCATGCGGCGCTTCCTGCCCAGCTCGCCGACCAGCTTGTACGTCTACGCCCGCGAGACCGTGGGCTATGCGCTGGTGATCGGCGGGCGGGTGCACGTCCCGGCCAGCGGACCGGGCACCATCGCGACCCTGCCGGCCCACTCCGAGCTGCTCGGCGGCACCGGCCAGCTCGAGTCCACCGTCAGTGACGAGGCCGTCGTGGCCGTCGCCCGCCAGCAACGCATCCTGCCGTTCGCCCCGGCGAACCGCCCGAACGGCTCCGCCACCGGCATCTCCGATCTGCTGCGGGTGGCGCGCGCCGGCAACCAGCAGGCCAAGGACCTGCTCGCCGAGCGGGGCCGGGTGCTCGGCGAGGCGGTGGCGCTGCTGCGCGACATGCTCAACCCCGACGAGCTGGTGGTCGGCGGCCAGGCTTTCACCGAGTATCCCGAGGCGATGGAGCAGGTGGAGGCGGCCTTCGTCGAACGCTCCGTGCTGGGGCCCCGCGACATCCGCCTCACCGCCTTCGGCAACCGGGTGCAGGAGGCCGGCGCGGGAACCGTCTCGCTGTCCGGGCTGTACGCCGACCCGCTGGGTGCGATGCGGCGCGCCGGGGCGCTGGATGCCCGGGTGCACGACGTGGCTCGCGACGAGTCGTCCGCCTGACGCGACTTTGTGTCCGGCGTGCTTCGGCTGGCCGGGAAACCATCCTGTAAAGATGACAGGGTGCGCCACGATGAGGTTTTCCGGCTGAATGAACCGCGCCGGGTTGCCGTGTTGGCGGTCCACACCTCACCACTGGCCCAGCCCGGCACCGGCGACGCGGGCGGCATGAACGTCTATGTGCTGCAGACCGCGTTGCACCTGGCGCGGCGCGGCATCGAGGTGGAGATCTTCACGCGCGCGACCGCCTCGGCCGACCCGCCGGTCGCGCGGGTGGCGCCCGGGGTGCTGGTCCGCAACGTCGTGGCGGGCCCTTTCGAGGGCCTGGACAAATACGACCTGCCCACCCAGCTGTGCGCGTTCGCCGCCGGGGTGTTGCGCGCCGAGGCATCACACGAGCCCGGCTACTACGACATCGTGCACTCGCACTACTGGTTGTCCGGGCAGGTCGGTTGGCTGGCGCGGGATCGCTGGGCGGTGCCGCTGGTGCACACCGCCCACACGCTCGCCGCGGTCAAGAACGCGGCGCTGGCGGAGGGGGATTCGCCCGAGCCGCCGCTGCGCACGGTCGGCGAGCAGCAGGTCGTCGACGAGGCGGACCGGCTGATCGTCAACACCGACGACGAAGCCAGGCAACTGATCTCGATCCACCACGCCGACCCGGCGCGGATCGATGTCGTGCACCCCGGAGTGGATCTCGACGTTTTCCGGCCCGGCGACCGCAGGGCCGCCCGCGCCGCACTGGGGCTGCCGCTCGACGAAGACATCGTGGCGTTCGTCGGCCGGATCCAGCCGCTGAAGGCGCCCGACATCGTGTTGCGCGCCGCCGCGCAGCTGCCCGGCGTGCGCATTGTGGTGGCCGGCGGGCCCTCGGGCAGCGGCCTGGCCTCCCCGGACGGATTGGTGCGGCTGGCCGACGAACTCGGTATCGCCGAGCGCGTGACGTTCCTGCCCCCGCAGTCGCGCCCGAATCTGGCCACGCTGTTCCAGGCGGCCAATCTGGTTGCGGTGCCCAGCTATTCGGAGTCCTTCGGTCTGGTCGCCCTCGAGGCGCAGGCGTGCGGGACGCCGGTGGCCGCGGCCGCGGTCGGCGGGCTGCCGGTGGCCGTGCGGGACGGGGTGACCGGCACGCTGGTCGCCGGGCACGACGTCGGGCACTGGGCGGACGCGCTGGGCCGGCTGCTGCGGTTGCCTGCGCCGCAAGCCGAGGAGATGGGCCGCGCGGCCGCCGCGCACGCCGCCACGTTCTCCTGGGACCACACCACCGACGCGCTGTTGGCCAGCTACCGGCGCGCGATCCGCGAATACACCGCCGAGCGCCGGGGCGTGGGCGCATGAGCGCCTCCACGGTGGAGCGAGTGATCGAGGATGCCCTGCAGGCCAGCGGGCTGAACTACTCGAAACACGCTGGCGCACATGGTGGTCTGTCGGGACTGGTGGTGGAACTGCCCGGCGAGCGCAAGCTCAAGACCAACACCATCCTGAACATCGGCGAGCATTCGGTGCGGGTGGAGGCGTTCGTGTGCCGCAAGCCCGACGAGAACCACGAAGGCGTCTACCGCTTCCTGCTCAAGCGCAACCGCCGCCTCTACGGCGTGGCCTACACGCTGGACAAGGTCGGAGACATCTATCTGGTGGGCCGCATGTCGCTGGCCTCGGTGGACGCCGACGAACTCGATCGGGTGCTCGGGCAGGTGCTCGAAGCGGTGGATTCGGACTTCAATACGTTGCTGGAGTTGGGTTTTCGTTCGTCGATCCAGAAAGAGTGGGAGTGGCGGGTGTCTCGCGGTGAGTCGCTGAAGAACCTGGAGGCCTTCGCTCACCTGATCGACGACGACGACGATGAAGACGCTGACGACCGCTGAATGAGTGCGTGAGAGACTGACCGGCATGGGTGACACCGCCACGCTGGTACTGCTTCGCCACGGCGAAAGCGAATGGAACTCGCTGAACCTCTTCACCGGTTGGGTCGACGTCGGCCTCACCGAGAAGGGCCGGACCGAGGCCGTGCGCAGCGGTGAGTTGCTGACCGAGAACAACCTGCTGCCCGACATCCTCTACACCTCGCTGCTGCGCCGGGCCATCTCCACCGCGCACCTTGCGCTGGACGCCGCCGACCGGCTGTGGATTCCGGTGCGGCGCACCTGGCGGCTCAACGAGCGTCATTACGGGGCGCTGCAGGGGCTGGACAAGGCCGAGACCAAGGCCCGCTACGGCGAGGACCAGTTCATGGCCTGGCGACGCAGCTACGACACGCCGCCCCCGCCCATCGAGAAGGGCAGCACCTACAGCCAGGACGCCGATCCCCGGTACGCCGACATCGGCGGCGGCCCGCTGACCGAGTGCCTGGCCGACGTGGTCGTGCGTTTCCTGCCGTATTTCACCGACGTCATCGTCCCGGACCTGCGCAGCGGCAAGACGGTGCTGATCGTGGCGCACGGCAACTCGCTGCGGGCCCTGGTCAAGCACCTCGACCAGGTGTCCGACGACGAGATCGCCGGATTGAACATCCCGACCGGCATCCCGTTGCGCTACGACCTGGGCGCTGACCTGCGGCCCGTGGTGCCCGGCGGCATCTATCTGGACCCGGAGGCGGCCGCCGCGGGCGCCGCGGCGGTCGCCAGCCAGGGGCGCGGCTGACGCCGGCGCGCCCGTCCCGTTTCGCGAGATAAAGGCCATTTAGCCAAACATCGCATGAACGGGAGCGGAACACCTGAGGCGCAAGATGTGACTTGTCCGATTTTGGCCTCGTTCCGCTAGGGCAGCGTTCAGGAAGATTTGTAGGATTTGCTATGTGACTGTGTTCTCGGCGCTGTTGCTGGCCGGGGTTTTGTCCGCGCTGGCGCTGGCCGCAGGTGTACTGGTCGGAATACGGCTGTCACCGCGGGCGGTGCAGCGCCGCCAGCGGGTCGAGTGGACCGGGATCACCGTCGCGCAGATGCTGCAACGCATCGTGGCGCTGATGCCGCTGGGCGCGGCGGTGGTGGACGCCCATCGCGACGTCGTCTATCTCAATGACCGGGCCAAGGAGTTGGGTCTGGTGCGCGACCGTCAGCTCGACGATCAGGCCTGGCAGGCGGCGCAGCAGGCCCTGACCGGCGTCGACGTCGAATTCGACCTACAGCCGGCGAAACGGTCGGGCGGCCGGTCCGGGCTCTCGGTGCACGGGCACGCCCGGTTGCTCAGCGAAGAAGACCGCCGGTTCGCCGTGGTCTTCGCCCACGATCAATCCGACTACGCGCGGATGGAAGCGACCCGGCGCGACTTCGTGGCCAACGTCAGCCACGAGCTCAAGACCCCGGTCGGTGCCATGGCGTTGCTCGCCGAGGCCCTGCTGGCCTCGTCCGACGACTCCGAAACCGTGCGGCGGTTCGCCGAGAAGGTGCTCGTGGAAGCCAACCGGCTGGGCGACATGGTCGCCGAGCTGATCGAGCTGTCCCGGCTACAGGGTGCCGAACGCCTGCCCACCGTCATCGAGGTCGACGTCGACAAGGTTGTGGGCGAAGCGATTTCGCGTCACAAGGTGGCAGCCGACAACGCCGATATCGCGGTGCGCACCGACGCGCCCAGCGGTTTGCGGGTGTTGGGCGACGAGACGCTGCTGGTCACCGCCCTGGCCAACCTGGTGTCCAACGCCATCGCCTACTCGCCGCCGGGTTCGCCGGTGTCGATCAGCCGCCGCCGCCGCGGCGAGAACATCGAGATCGCGGTGACCGACCGCGGCATCGGAATCGCTCTGGAAGACCAGGAGCGGGTTTTCGAGCGGTTCTTCCGCGGGGACAAGGCGCGCTCACGCGCCACCGGCGGCAGCGGGCTGGGCCTGGCCATCGTCAAGCACGTCGCGGCCAACCACAACGGCAGCATCGGCGTGTGGAGCAAACCCGGAACCGGATCGACATTCACCCTTTCCATTCCGGCGACCGAGGCGTCTGATCAAGACCAGGACGAATCCGAGCAAGCACCGGGTCGCGAGGTGCGGCCCAACCGCTCACAACGAGAGGAAGAACTAAGTCGATGACCAGTGTGCTGATCGTGGAGGACGAGGAGTCGCTGGCCGATCCGCTGGCCTTCCTGCTCCGCAAGGAAGGTTTCGAGGCCACCGTGGTGACCGACGGTTCGGCCGCGCTGGCCGAGTTTGACCGGGGCGGCGCCGACATCGTGCTGCTCGACCTGATGCTGCCCGGAATGTCCGGCACCGACGTCTGCAAGCAGCTGCGTGCGCGGTCCAGCGTGCCGGTGATCATGGTCACGGCCCGGGACAGCGAGATCGACAAGGTCGTGGGCCTCGAACTCGGCGCCGACGACTATGTGACCAAGCCGTATTCGGCGCGTGAGTTGATCGCGCGGATCCGGGCGGTGTTGCGCCGCGGCGGTGACGACGATTCCGAAATCAGCGATGGTGTGCTCGAATCCGGCCCCGTGCGGATGGACGTGGAACGTCACGTCGTGTCGGTCAATGGTGACACGATCACCTTGCCGCTCAAGGAGTTTGACCTTCTCGAGTATCTGATGCGCAACAGCGGCCGGGTGTTGACCCGCGGCCAGCTGATCGACCGGGTCTGGGGTGCCGACTATGTCGGCGACACCAAGACACTGGACGTGCACGTCAAGCGGCTGCGGTCCAAGATCGAAGCCGACCCGGCCAACCCGGTGCACCTGGTGACGGTGCGGGGGCTGGGTTACAAGCTCGAAGGCTAGCCCGACGGCTGCACCGGCGGGCCGGTGACGTCGAAGACACTCCGGTCATCGTCGTTGGCGCTCAACGTGATGCGCCGAACCGTGTCGGCCCCGCCGTTCTTGACACACCAGGGGGTGCGCCCGGATCGAGAAGAGGCTCACCCCGGGAGTCTTTCGTTGGTCTCGGGCGCTTCGGTCCCGCGCAGGCCCACCTCGGCGTGCCCGAGCACCGACCAACGCCGCTGACCGATCTCGATGTGGACGTCGGCCTGTTCGGTATTGGTGCACACCGCGGCGCCGCCGTCGGGATCGGTGTAGCCCAGACTCACGCATCGGTCCGGGGGCTGGTCGACCCGGATGAGCACCCGGCGACCGCCGATGCGTCCCGCCAGCTGCCAGTGCCGCGGGTCGAGCCTGGTGCGCATCCGCAGCGATGGCAAAGTGCTTGTGGGCCAATCCTTTCCGTCGAGCCGGAAGCGCACGAAAGCCATCGGTGCGAGCCGCCGCAGTCCCGGCTTGTGTGACACGGCGGTGACCACCTCGAGGACGTCGCCGCCTCCGAGGTCGGCGTGGATCCATCCCCAGCGTCTGGCGTTGCCGTGCCCGTAGATGTGGGCGACGGCGCCGCGCCATCCCGAAATGGGCGTGGCGGTGCCTTCGTCGGTCGATGAGCCGGTGAAGTCGGCGGTGGGGGCGAGGACGACCTGCGCGCCGGGCAACAACTCGCGCTCCCACATCGGGCGGGGGAATGTCCACAGCGGGCGGCCGGCGTCCGTCCAGGCCAGGTCCCAGGCCAGCGATCCGGCCCGGCCGGCCAGGCGCCCATCGGCCACTCGGACCCCGGCGGCGTCAAACCAGTCGGCGCCGGCCGCGGGCCGGGTGGGCTCGGGGCCGAACCGTTCGGTGCGGGGTGACCCGTCGGCCGGAAACCGGGTGACCCAGCCGTGGGCGTAGGGAGCGCCCTGCGCGGGAGCCACCGTCTCGCAATGGATCCACAACCCCGCGCCTGTCCGCGGGTCGGACAGGGTGGCGTACCAGACTTCGAGGCGCCCTGCCGTGCCGCGCCACCGTGGGGCGGCAGCTGATCGTTTTTCGTCGTCCATCGCCTGCTCCCGTCGCCGACCGTGGTGCGCGGCTTACCGGGTACGTCGGCAAGTATGCGGCTACTCGGCGATGCGAGTCGCCGGGTGCACCGCGATAAGCCCTAACTTGCTGCGGCGCTTGCACATTGCCGCCAGTTCCGAATACGCCTTTGCACCCAGCAGCTCGGTGAGTTCGTCGGCCAGGCTTTCCCACACCTGCTTGGCGCCGACATGGGCGGCCGGATCGCCGGTGCAGTACCAGTGCAGGTCGGCGCCGCCGGAACCCCAACCGCGGCGGTCGTATTCGGTGACCCAGGTCTTGAGGATCTCGGTGCCGTCGGGCCGCGTCACCCACTCCTGGCTGCGCCGGATCGGCAACTGCCAGCAGACATCCGGCTTCATGGTCAGCGGCGGAACGCCCAGCTTGAGGGCCTTGCTGTGCAGCGCGCAGCCGACGCCGCCGGCGAAGCCCGGCCGGTTAAGGAAGATACACGCATCTTTGTGCTTGCGGGTGCGGTACTGCGGTTGGCCGTCATGCTCGTCGAGCTCCAGATAACCCTTGCGGCCCAACCCTTTTTCGCGAAATTGCCAGTCGGCGTCCGACAGCTTTTTCACCGCGTCGTCCAGGCGGGCGCGGTCGTCGTCGTCGGACAGGAAGGCACCGTGCGAGCAGCACCCGTCGTCCGGTCGGCCCGCCACCGTGCCCCGGCAGGCCGGAGTGCCGAACACGCAAGTCCACCGGGAGAGCAGCCAGGTCAGGTCCGCCGCGATCAGGTGCTCGGGGTTGTCGGGGTCGTAGAACTCCACCCATTCGCGGGCGAAGTCCAGCTCGACCTCTTGACCCGGTTCCGGGTGCGAATTCGCCACGTGATCCACGTTAGACCACGGTTCGGCCCATCGGAGCCGCTGACACTCGGGGCCCGTATGGCGGCGATCACGGCGGGTTAACCGGGTCGCGCAAAGCACCGCCCATGAGGCTTCGTTAGGTTGTTTACGTGCGATTGGGCGTTCTCGACGTGGGCAGCAACACGGTGCATCTGCTGGTGGTCGATGCCCACCGCGGGGGTCATCCGACGCCGATGAGTTCGACGAAAGCCACGCTGCGTCTGGCCGAGGCCACTGACAGCGCCGGCAAGATCACCAAACGCGGTGCCGAGAAGCTGATCTCCACGATCGACGAATTCGCCAAGATCGCCGACAGTTCGGGCTGCGCGGAGATGATGGCCTTCGCCACATCCGCGGTCCGCGATGCCGGCAACTCCGAGGACGTGCTGAGCCGGGTCCGCAAGGAGACCGGCGTGGAACTGCGGGTGCTGACCGGCGTCGACGAGTCGCGGCTGACCTTCCTGGCGGTGCGCCGGTGGTACGGGTGGAGCGCGGGCCGCATCATCAACCTGGACATCGGTGGCGGCTCGCTGGAGATGTCCAGCGGCGTTGACGAGGAGCCCGAGGTCGCGTTGTCACTGCCGCTTGGCGCCGGACGGCTCACCCGTGAATGGCTGCCCGACGATCCACCCGGGCGGCGCCGGGTGGCGATGCTGCGCGACTGGCTGGACGCCGAGCTCTCCGAAGCCAGCGTGAACATCCTCGAAGCGGGTAGTCCCGACCTGACGGTGGCGACCTCGAAGACTTTCCGCTCGCTGGCGCGGCTCACCGGTGCGGCGCCGTCGGGCGCTGGACCAAGGGTCAAGAGGACGCTCACAGCAAACGGCCTCAGGCAACTCATATCTTTCATCTCTAGGATGACGACCGCTGACCGGGCAGAACTGGAAGGAGTGAGCGCCGAGCGGGCACCGCAGATCGTTGCGGGTGCTCTGGTGGCGGAGGCAAGCATGAGAGCGCTGTCGATCGAATCGGTGGATATTTGCCCGTGGGCATTACGGGAAGGTCTCATCTTGCGCAAACTCGACAGCGAAGCCGACGGATCGGCCCTCATGGAGCCTTCGGTGCGTAATGCTGGAGGTCAGGTAGTTGATCGGAATCAGAACCGATCGAGAGGCGACAAACCATGACCGGACCGCACTCCGAGACCGAGAGCCCCGGCACTCGGCCCATCTCGGTTGCCGAATTGCTGGCCAGAAACGGAACCATCGGCGCCCCCGCGGTCACCCGGCGGCGTCGCCGCCGGCGCGGCGACAGCGACTCGGTGACCGTCGCCGAGCTGACCGGCGACCTGCCGGTGATCCGCGATGACGACGACGAACCCGGACGCAACGCCAACGAAGCCACGGACACGATCGACGCAGTCGACGCGGCCCCGCCCGCCGAGCCTGCCGCCCGGGAGGCTGCCGCCGAACCGGTGACCAAAGCCCAGCCCAATGCGCCCTACTGGTCCGAGCCCGAGCCGCGCTGGCCCAAGTCACCGCCGCAGCCCAAACGCGCGGCGGGGCCCGAGCGCAGCGAATACCCGCGGCCGTTGCCCGACGCCGGCCCGTCGGGCGCGTCCGCTAATGGCACCGGCCAGGCCGGCTCCGGGGCCGAGGACATGAGCTTCGACCCGCTGGACCACTACGCCGACGTCCCGGTGGATGTCATGGACTCCGAAGTGCGCGAGGCCGAACCGGCGCTGGAGGACTCCGCCTACGTGCGCTCCTTCCTGCGATCCGGGGATGCCGAGGACGACGAGGACGGCTCGGGGCCGCTGCCGGCCCGCGTGCTCGGCGACGACGAGCACCTCGAGCTCGAGGACCGGCACGCGGACGCCGCCGCGGACGCTCACCCGGAGCAGGGCAGATTCGACGCGGTGTGGCGCGGCGGCGTGGTCGTGCTGCAGTCGATGCTGGCCGTCGCGTTCGGCGGTGGGCTGTTCGTGGCCTTCGACCAGCTGTGGCGCTGGAACAGCCTGGTGGCGTTGGTGCTATCGGTGCTGGTCATCCTCGGTCTGGTGGCCGGGGTGCGGGTGGTCCGCAAGACCGAGGACATCGCCAGCACGTTGATCGCGGTCGCGGTGGGTGCGCTGATCACCCTGGGACCCTTGGCGCTCTCGTTGCAATCGGGCTAAGCGGCACCGTAGACAGTGCGCCCCGCCATCAAAGTCGGCCTTTCCACGGCTTCGGTGTACCCCTTGCGGGCCGAGGCCGCCTTCGAGTACGCGGCCCGGCTCGGCTACGACGGTGTCGAGCTGATGGTGTGGGCCGAATCGGTCAGCCAGGACGTCGCCGCGGTCAAGAAGCTGTCGCGGCACTACCGCGTCCCGGTGTTGTCGGTGCACGCGCCCTGCCTGCTGATCTCGCAGCGGGTGTGGGGCGCCAACCCGGTGCCCAAGCTGGATCGCAGCGTGCGTGCCGCCGAGCAGCTGGGCGCGCAGACCGTGGTGGTGCACCCGCCGTTTCGCTGGCAGCGGCGCTACGCCGAGGGTTTCTCCGAGCAGGTGGCGAAGCTGGAAGCGTCCAGCGACGTGATGGTCGCGGTGGAGAACATGTTCCCGTTCCGGGCGGACCGCCTCTTCGGAGCCGGCCAGTCGCTGGAACGGATGCGCAAACGCGGGGGCGGGCCCGGCGCGGCGATCTCGGCGTTCGCGCCCTCCTATGACCCGCTCGACGGCAATCACGCGCACTACACGCTGGACCTGTCCCACACCGCGACCGCGGGCACCGACTCGTTGGACATGGCACAGCGGATGGGGTCGGGGCTGGTGCACTTGCACCTGTGCGACGGCAACGGCCTGCCCGCCGACGAGCACCTGGTGCCGGGCCGCGGCACGCAGCCGACCGCCGAGGTGTGCCAGATGCTGGCCGGCAGCCATTTCGCCGGGCACGTCATCCTGGAGGTGTCGACGTCCAGCGCACGTTCCGCCAACGAGCGCGAGGCCATGCTCGCCGAATCGCTGCAGTTTGCCCGCACGCATCTGCTGCGCTGACCAAGCCAGGAGAAATCCAGACAACATGACTGCGTTATTCACCACCGCGATGACGTTGCGGGAGGTCGGTTCGGGCGTCTTTGAGGGCGAGCTCGACAAGCGCTGGACCATCGGCCCGAAGGTGCACGGCGGCGCGATGCTGGCGCTGTGCGCCAACGCCGCCCGTACCGCCTGCGGTGGCCACCCGGACGGCCCGGAATCGGTCCAGCAACCCGTCGCGGTGTCGGCCAGCTATCTTTGGGCGCCCGATCCGGGGCAGGTCCAATTGGTGACGTCGATCCGCAAGCGGGGGCGCCGGATCAGCGTCGTCGACGTCGAGCTCAACCAGGGCAACCGCACCGCGGTGCACGCCGTGGTGAACCTCGGCGAGCCCGAGCACTTTCCACCCGACGGTGCGGTCAAGCCCTTGCTGTCGGCCAATCCGGTGGCCGGCCTGATGGCGCCCGAGCCCCCCGACGACATCGAGCCGATCGGGCCGGGTCATCCGCTGGCCGGCCTCGTGCACCTGGGGGAGGGCTGCGACGTGCGGCCGGTGCTGTCGACGATGGCGCTGCGCAGCGACGGGCGGCCGCCGGTGATCCAGATGTGGGCGCGCCCCCGTGGGGTGGCCCCGGATGCGCTGTTTGCGCTCATGTGCGGCGATCTGTCGGCGCCGGTGACCTTCGCCGTGGACCGCACCGGCTGGGCGCCCACAATCCAGCTCACGGCGTTCCTGCGGGGCCTGCCGGCCGACGGCTGGCTGCGCATCGTCGCGACCTGTACCGAGATCGGGCAGGACTGGTTCGACGAGGACCACACCGTCGTCGACAGCCTGGGCCGCCTGGTGGTGCAGGCCCGCCAATTGGCATTGGTCCCTGCCGCTCGCTAGAGCGCGGTGTCTGCGATGCTGTCCGGCATGGCAAGAATCGCGATCATCGGTGGCGGCAGCATCGGGGAGGCACTGCTGTCGGGTCTGCTGCGGGCGGGCCGGCAGGTCAAGGACCTGGTGGTGGTCGAGCGGGTTCCCGAGCGCGCCAAGTACCTGGCGGACACCTATTCGGTGCTGATCAGCTCGGTGTCCGACGCGGTGGAGAACGCGTCCTTCGTCGTGGTCGCGGTCAAACCCGCCGACGTCGAGTCAGTGATGGGGGAGATCGCCCGGGCGGCAGGCGCCGCCGAGAGCGACACCGCCGAGCAGGTGTTCGTCACCGTCGCGGCCGGGATCACCATCACCTACTTCGAGGCCAAACTTCCCGCCGGGACGCCGGTGGTGCGGGCCATGCCGAACGCGGCGGCCCTGGTCGGCGCCGGGGTCACGGCCCTGGCCAAGGGCCGGTTCGTCACCGCGCCGCAGCTCGAGGGCGTCTCGGCCCTGTTTGACTCCGTAGGCGGCGTGCTGAGCGTCCCGGAGGCCCAGATGGACGCCGTCACCGCGCTGTCGGGCTCCGGACCGGCGTATTTCTTCCTGCTGGTCGAGGCCCTGATCGACGCCGGCGTCGCGGCGGGTCTGAGCCGTGAGGTGGCCGCGGACCTGACCGCGCAGACCATGGCCGGCTCGGCCGCGATGCTGCTCGAGCGCATGGACGCCGATCGGCAGCTGGGCGAGGCCGAGGCTCCGGGGCTGCGGGTGGACGCCACTGCGACGCAGCTGAGGGCGACGGTGACCTCGCCTGGCGGTACCACCGCGGCGGGCCTGCGTGAGCTGGAACGGGCGGGCCTGCGAGCGGCCGTCGACGCCGCCGTTCAGGCCGCCAAAAAGCGCTCTGAGCAGCTAAGAATTACATCAGAGTAATCCAAGTTTTTTGAACTGATTGTCCCCCACCAGTACCAGTAACCCCATTAGTCCCGCTATTCTCCTTGTGTAAGCACGTGTGGGTGCCAGCGGAGGGGAAGCCGCTGGCATGCGCGTGCCTGACACGATTGGGTTGCGATGACGTCTAGTAACGGGCCATCAGCGCGAGATGCTGCAGGTAAGCCACGGGACGCCAGTTCCGTTGATCAGGGCAGGACGCAGTTTCTCACCGTCGCTGAGGTAGCGGCGTTGATGCGGGTCTCCAAGATGACGGTGTATCGGCTTGTGCACAACGGCGAGCTGCCCGCGGTCCGGGTGGGCCGGTCCTTCCGGGTGCACGCCAAGGCCGTCCACGACATGCTGGAGACGTCATACTTCGACGCCGGCTGACCTGAAGCGCGGCCGCTCGCGGGCGGCACCCAGGCTCCGCGGTTGCGTGGCGATCGGCCGACGCCGTTTGGTGTTCGGTGCGTTCCGCCAGGTAAAGTGTCCGGGTCCAATCTTTGAAGCAGATCACGGTCAGATAGCGGAGTTCATGGGTTCAGTAATCAAGAAGCGGCGCAAGCGTATGTCGAAGAAGAAGCACCGCAAGCTGCTGCGTCGCACCCGGGTGCAGCGCAGAAAACTCGGTAAGTAACCCCGTCCGCGGCATAGTGCCGCCGTCTCGCCTGGCCGCTAGGCTGTTCGGGTGGATCCGTCGAATGGGGAGAACGCCGGGCCGGGTGACACCCCAGGCAACACGGTGCATTACCCGAAAATCGTGCTGGTCACTGGTGCCTGCCGGTTCCTGGGCGGCTACCTGACGGCTCGGCTCGCGCAGAACCCGATGATCAAAGGGGTCATCGCGGTCGATGCGATAGCGCCGAGCAAGGACATGCTGCGCCGGATGGGGCGCGCCGAGTTCGTCCGGGCCGACATCCGTAATCCCTTCATAGCCAAGGTGATTCGCAACGGCGATGTCGACACCGTGGTGCACGCGGCGGCCGCGTCGTATGCGCCGCGATCCGGCGGCACCGCGGCGTTGAAAGAGATCAACGTGATGGGCGCGATGCAGCTGTTCGCGGCCTGCCAGAAGGCGCCCTCGGTGCGCCGGGTGGTACTCAAGTCGACGTCCGAGGTGTACGGCTCGAGCGCTCACGATCCGGTGATGTTCACCGAGGACAGCACCAGCCGCCGACCGTTCCGCAACGGTTTCGCCAAGGACAGCCTCGACATCGAGGCGTACGCGCGCGGTTTGGGACGGCGCCGGCCGGACATCGCCGTGACGATCCTGCGGCTGGCCAACATGATCGGCCCGGCGATGGACACCACGCTGTCCCGTTATCTGGCCGGGCCTTTGGTGCCGACCATGTTCGGCCGAGACGCACGCCTGCAACTGCTGCACGAGCAGGATGCGCTGGGCGCATTGGAGCGTGCGGCGATGGCCGGCAAGGCGGGAACGTTCAACATCGGCGCCGAAGGCATCATCATGCTGTCGCAGGCGATTCGGCGGGCAGGCCGGATTCCTTTGCCAGTACCGGGTTTCGGCGTGTGGGCCTTGGATTCGTTACGGCGCGCAAACCGTTACAACGAGATCAGTCGTGATCAGTTTGATTACTTGAGTTATGGCCGAGTCATGGATACCAGTCGAATGCGATCAGAACTTGGCTATCAGCCGAAATGGTCGACGGCAGAGGCCTTCGACGATTACGTTCGCGGCCGAAGCCTAACTCCCATTATCGATCCACATCGGGTACGCTCCTGGGAGGGTCGCGCCATATCCCTGGCTCAGCGCTGGGGTAGCCGAAATCCAATTCCGTGGGGTGGGGTCAGGTAGGTATCGTGGCGGGTGAAACCAGAGCGAATGTCATTCCACTGCATACGAATCGGGGTCGGGTAGCTGCGCGTCGGCGAGCCGATCAAAGAGCAGAGTCATCGCGCCAGCATCCGTCGTTACTGTCTGATCCGAACGGCCGTGGCTCGGCCGAGCAGATCGCCGCGGTGGTCCGCGAAATCGACGAGCACCGCCGTGCCGCGGGATCGACGCCCGCCGACGCACCACTGAACGACCTGGCGCAGCGCGTCGCCTCGGTGGCCGGATTCCTGCGCCAGCGGATCACCGGCGACTACAGCGTCGACGAGTTCGGCTTCGACCCGCACTTCAACAGCGCGATCGTTCGGCCGTTGCTGCGGCTGTTCTTCCGGTCCTGGTTCCGGGTCGAGGTGAGCGGGATCGAAAACCTGCCGGCCGACGGCGCCGCGCTGGTGGTCGCCAACCACGCCGGTGTGTTGCCGTTCGACGGGTTGATGCTGTCGGTGGCGGTCCACGACGAGCACCCCGCGCACCGCGAGCTGCGACTGCTCGCCGCCGACATGGTGTTCGACCTGCCGGTGGTGGGCGAGGCGGCGCGCAAGGCCGGCCACACCATGGCCTGCACGACGGACGCGCACCGGTTGCTCGCCGCCGGCGAGCTCACCGCCGTATTCCCGGAGGGCTACAAGGGCCTGGGTAAGCGGTTCGAGGACCGCTACCGGCTGCAGCGGTTCGGCCGTGGCGGATTCGTCACCGCGGCGCTGCGGACCAAGGCGCCGATCATTCCCTGCTCGATCATCGGGTCCGAGGAGATCTACCCGATGCTGACCGACGTCAAGCTGCTGGCGCGGCTGTTCGGGCTGCCGTACTTCCCGATCACGCCCCTGTTCCCGCTGGCCGGTCCCGTGGGCCTGGTACCGCTGCCGTCGAAATGGCACATCGCGTTCGGTGAGCCGATCTACACCGACGACTACGCCGCCTCCGACGCCGACGACCCGATGGTCACCTTCGAGGTGACCGACCAGGTGCGCGAGACCATCCAGCAGACGCTGTACCGGCTGCTCGCCGGACGCCGCAACATCTTCTTCGGCTGAGCCGCGCAAAAGGAAACGCCACCGCGGATTTCCGCGGTGGCGTTGACCCTTCGAAAGCCGACTACTTGACCATCGTGAATTGGCAGACGTTGGTGTAGCCGTCCCGGAACAGGTCCGAGCAGCCACGCAAGTACTTCAAGTAGATGTCGTAGGTCTCCTGCCCCTTCAGGGCGATCGCCTCGTCCTTGTGCGCCTCGAGGGCATCCCCCCAAGCCGTCAGCGTCGGCACGTAGTTCTTGCCGATGAAGTGGTGCCGCTCGATCTTGAAACCCGCGTCGGTCGCGTACTTATCGACCAGGTCGACCTGGGGCAACTTTCCGCCCGGGTAGATCTCCTTCAAGATGAAACTGATGAACCGCAGCAGCGTCATGTTGATCTGCAACCCGAGCTTCTTGCCCTCCTCGGCACTGGGCACCACGATCGAGTGCAGCAGCATGCGGCCGTCGTCGGGCAGCAGGTCGTAGTACTTCTTGAAGAAGGTGGCGTAACGCTCGTACCCGGCGTCACCGGCGCCGTCGGCGAAGTGCTCGAACGCGCCCAGCGACACGATGCGGTCGATCGGTACGTCGCCCGGGAACTCCTCCCAGCCCTGGATCCGCACCTCCTTGCGGCGGGGGCTGTCCATCTTGTCGAACTCGGCCACGCAGTGGGCGTACTGGTTCTCGCTGAGCGTCAGGCCGATGACATTGACGTCGTACTCGGCGACGGCATGCCGCATGGTCGAGCCCCAGCCGCTGCCGATGTCCAGCAGCGTCATGCCCGGCTCGAGGTTCAGCTTGTCCAAGGCGAGCTTGCGCTTGGCGTACTGCGCCTCTTCTAGCGTCTTGGTCAGATTCTGCGGGTCTGGGTTTTCGTCGAAGTAACCGCAGCTGTAGGTCATCGACGGGTCAAGCCAGAGCTTGAAGAACTCGTTCGATTTGTCGTAGTGCGACCGGACTTTCTCGACCGGCGGCTTCAGCTGCGTGCTTGCCGTTTCCCCGTGTGCAGACATTTACAACGCCCCTAACTTCCCTGCGGATATGGATGCGACGGCCGCCGCGGTAGCTTCAACGTCCGCTTGGTTTGACGACTCTCCCAACATCGTGACGACACTCGTGACGATCGGCTTTCCATCGGCATCGGTCACTTCGCTGCGGATCTCTGCCAGCACGGTGCCGTGGGACTCAATCACCGAATCGAGATATGTGTCGAAGTACAGCCTATCGTGGGCCAGGATCGGCCGGTGGAACTTGAATTTCTGGTCGCGGTGAATGACCCGGGCGATGTTGATCGGGATGCTGAACTTGGTGAAGATCTCCAGCTGCACGCGGCGCCCTGCGATCGCGAGGAACGTCAGCGGCGCCACCATGTCCGAGTACCCAGCATTTTGGGATTCACGCTCGTCGAAGTGGGCCGGGTGGTCGTCCTTGATCGCCAGCGCGAACTCACGGATCTTCTCGCGACCGACCTCGAAGTAGTCCGGTGCGCGGTAATGGCTGCCGATGAGTCCTTCGGCTTCCTTGGGGACTGTCATGGCGTATGCCCTCCGGTCAAATGTGTCTCAGCGGCGCAGCCTATCAGCGTGATTGCCGCCGAGAGGCCAGCGCCGCCAGCGCACCGCCGGCCGCGCCCAGCGCCAACGCCGACGGCACCCCGATCCGAGCCGCTTTACGAGCGGTGCGGAAATCGCGAATTTCCCAGCCTCGCTCCCGCGCCAGGGCGCGCAGGCGGGCGTCGGGGTTGATGGCGACCGCCGTACCGACCAGCGACAGCATGGGGACGTCGTTGAAGCTGTCCGAGTAAGCGGTGCAGCGTTTCAGGTTGAGCCCCTCGCGAATTGCCAGCGACCGCACGGCGTGCGCCTTGCCGGTGCCGTGCAAGATATCGCCGACCAGCCTGCCGGTGAACACGCCGTCGACCGATTCCGCGACCGTGCCCAGCGCGCCGGTCAGGCCCAGCCGTCGCGCGATGGTCGCGGCGAGTTCGTAGGGCGTGGCGGTGATGAGCCACACCTGCTGGCCGGCGTCCAGATGCATCTGCGTGAGCTCGCGGGTGCCCGGCCAGATCTTGTCGGCGATGATCTCGTCGTAGATCTCCTCGCCCAGGGTGATCAGTTGTTCAACCGATCGGCCCTCGATGAAGGCGAGCGCCTTGCGCCGGCCGGCGGCGACGTCGTTGCTGTTTTCCGTCCCGAGAATCTGGAATTTGGCCTGCGCGTAGATGAATCCGACCACGTCGCGATAGGTGAAGTAGTTGCGCGTGGCCAGACCGCGCCCGAAATGCACCGCCGACGAGCCCTGCACGAGCGTGTTGTCCACGTCGAAGAAGGCGGCGGCGGTCAGGTCGACGGGGGGCTGCGGGCGGTCTTCCGAGGCGGCGGCTTCCTGCATGCCCTCGATCGCGCGGGCGGCGCTGGCGTCCGCGGCCAGCGACTCCAGGTCGACGTAACCGGATTGGTCCGCGTTGACCGGGTCAGAGGAAGTCATCGTCAAACCTCCTAGATCGCTGTGTTGCCTGGCGACCCAGCGGGTGCCCGATCTCCAACCCTATCGGGCAGATGGCGTGCGGGCGTTGACGTGTCCCGGGCTGGAGCAGGCCGGAGCTTTTGGTGCAGGCGCGATCGCCTAATCGCCTCGGATATTGATTGTGAACCAGTCCGCCGGAATCCCGTCGCGAAGGACGGAGTCAAGTTGCTCGAAGCTAAGGACTAAGACATGAGAAGCTGCGGGAGCGTCAGTCTCGCCCATCCAACCTCGATCTATAGGTTCTTGATCCACTCTCAAACTGACTCGTCCGGGAAAATTTACCGGGTCCGGGTTGGTCAAGGTGACCCGCGGATTTAACCCTTCTTGATACCAGCGGTAAGCGGGGCTGTCGGTGTATTGACCCGGGCGAGCGGCCTGACTTATCAGAAACAAGAGGTATTTTTCAGCATCTTCGAAACGCCTGAACATCCAGTACCTGTCTCGTGAACCGCGTTCCTGGGAATCAATGAAGAAGCTATCGTCTTCGCATACCAAATAAAAGGAAACATCCGCGTCGTCAATAAGAGCTAGTTCGTGTCTGGCGGTCATTTCGGGTGGGCGGCGGCCCCAATAGACTTGCTCGCGAGTCTCGCCGAGTTTCGGCTCACGGTGAGCCTGGCCAGGAATCCGGTTGCGGCCGCGAAGGTAAACCTCCTGCCACACGTACCAGGATTTAACAATACGATGGAGGAATACAGGAAAAGGGGTGAGGTCGAGATGGTAATCGGTCATATGACTCCTCATGCTATTAAGGCGGATTAAGGAAATGTCTGTCAATCAAGGCCTGAACACTGGGCCGCACACCGTTAGGGGCCAGTAGGAGGAATTGCGGTTCACCGCCCGGATGGCCGAACCAAGGCGCCGCTCTTGAAAATTCTATTTTCCAACCAGGAGGAAGTCCTGCCGACACGTCAACTTTGTAGGCGTTATACGGTTCGTCGAGACTAGTGTGAGGAAGCGAACGCCCTTCGAATGGTGTCCCTTCGAAAGCGAGCCACCTTCCGCGCGTACTGCCGATGCGATCTAGCCATTGGCCGTTCAACGACGCAATATCGTCAGCCGTATAAATTCGGACTGTACCCGGAATAGCGTATGGCTTCGCAGGGTCATCCATATCAGGGTATCTGAGTTGGCCATTTTGGTCTTCAAAGAGCTCTCGGTACTGTTCTTCGGAGAGCTCACCAAATTCTTTTGCGTCAGGGAAAACGTCTCTCGCCTTGGGAGGCCCGTTAGCGCTGCCGTCGCCGTGGTGGTGATCACCGGGTGTGTCACCGCCATCGCCAGGGTGGGGCTCGTGCGGCCCGTTGCCGTCGCCAGCGGGATGGCTGTCACCTGGCTGGTGCGGTCCGTTTCCATCGCCGGGAGGAGGACTGTCACCGGGTGGATGTGGACCGCCGTCGCCAGGCGGGTGGGGATCCCCGCCGTGCGGCTCGCCAGGATGGGCGCCCGGTTCACCGCCGTGGGGAACCTCACCCATTCCGGGAGGTGCTTCGGCGGGGATCCCGCCGGCCATGGGGGCAGACGGCGGCGTCGGCAGGTGCGGAGCCGCCGGAGTCGCGGGTGCGGACCCCGGTGCCGGACCGGCGTGGGGCGTCGGCGCGGCCGGGGGCTCGCCGGGAGATGCCGGCGCGTGGAAGGGGACCTGCTCGTGCGGCTGGGGATGGGGTGGTGTGCCTTCCGCGGGGGCCGACACCGGTGGCTTGGCCCCCGATTCCGGCGAGACCCCAATTGGTTTCGGTTCGCCGCTGCGGGGCGCCCCGCCGACCGGCGGTGGCTTGGATTCGGTGGGGCTGTGCGGCAGCGGACCGTCCGCGGGCCCCGGCGCCGGCTTGCCGGAGGGTGCCGGCTTGCCCGGGGGCGCTGGTGCCGGTTGGCCCGATTCCGGCGGCTTGGGCGCGACCGGGGGCGGCTCCGCCGGAGGCTTGACCGACGGTGGCTTCGGAATTTCGGGCGGCTTCTTCAAACCTTTCAGCACATCGGCTGCCCGGCTCCCCGCCTTGCCGACCTTGGAGAGTGGGCCGCCCGGCAACGCCAAGGTCGCCACGTCGAAAATGGATTTGCCGAGGGCCTCGGCGGGATTGGTGCCCCACTCGTCCCAGTGAGTGACGTCTTTGCCCAATGCCTTCCATGACTCGGCGACTCCAGGCCCACCGTCGGGGCCCAATCCGACGAGAGGCAACTCCCCGGAGACCATGTCGGCCACGTCCTTGGCGTAGCCCAACGGGTCGCTTTGGAGCCGGCTTGGGCTGAATTTCGCGAGCATCTCAAGGAAATCCCAGCCCTCGACGCCGACGCCTTTGACGGTCTGGCCCACCTGATTGAGGGCCCTGCCGACCGGCGTTCCGTGCAAAAAGTGGTCCCACTCTTTATCCGCCCAGTGCGCCATATCCTTTGCGGCGGTGGCCGCCTCGGACATGGTGGTCTTGATCTGGCCGGCAAGCGTTTCGGCTTCCTGGGAGAAGTTGTCGACCACCGTTTTGATGTCGTCGGCGATTCTTTTGATCTCGTCTTCGTCTTCGTCGGTCAGGAGATCCCAGACCTCTTTGATCCCGGTCAGCGGATCGCAGATGCGGGACAACAGATCCAGGATCGCCGCGTGGACCTTGTCGATCTTGGCTGCGTAGCTGTTCAGTTGCGCAGCGATCGTTTGGCATTGCCGCGCAACGGTGGTCGTGGCGCAGGACCCATCAGCCAACGCTTTGTTGATGGCCGCGGCCTCGGGAATCTGCTGCCCGGCAATGCCGGCCATCGTGGCGCCGCCGGCCGCGATCTCGGTCGTCATGAAGTTGACACCCGCGGTCGTCCACGCCGCCGCGGCGGCGCGCAGCTTCGCCGAATCGCCAGTGGGCCAGATCATTCCGATATACGGCGCGACCCAGCTCCAGCCCGCCGGGGCGCTACTACCGGCACCGACGGCCGACGGCGGCGAAGCCTTGCCGGTCAACGGCGCGGTGACCGGCGGTGTCGGCAGACTCCCGGCCCGGCCCGCGACATCCGACATCGCCTCGGCGAGTGCGTAGTTGTGTGCCGACATCCGCACGCCGTCGCCGATGCTGCACAACCCGTTGCGGGTTTTGGTCATCGCTTCGATCACCTTGGCCGCTGCGCCGTCATATGCGCGGCCGAGCGCCGCTCCCACCGGATCGTCACCTGCCATGCGCGCACTGCCGGCCAGTGCCGTGGTCAGGGCCGAAATCACCGATCCCAGCGAAACGCCGGTGGCCAGCACGGTGGCACCGGCGCGGTCTAGGGCAGTCGGGTCACACGCCAGCGGCGCCATGTATTCACGACCACATGCCGAGATTCGTCGACACCGCGCCGGTGTAGTTGCCGTGCGCGGTCGTGGCCACCTTCTGCAGTTGCGCCAGCGCTTCGCGCATCATCGCCTCGCCGCGAACCCAGTGCTGATGTGCCTCGGCATGAGCCGCCGCGGCAGCACCGGTCCACGATGCGTGCAGACGCGTTACGCGAGAATCGATTTCGGCGATCATGTCTTCGGCATAGCGTTGAAACGCCACCATCCGCTGCACCGCGTCGGCCAACGCCTGCGGATCAACCCGAAACGCCTCAGCCACCGCGCACCGCCCGCTCCGCCTGCGCTGACCCGGCCTCGTTGCTCTGATACGCCCCGCCTGCCTGGTCGACCAGATGCGCCAGCATCGACAACCCAAGCTCCACCTCGCGGGCACCCTTATGCCACAGCTCCCACGCGGATCCGTACGCGGTGCCCGCCGCACCCTGCCAACCGCCCAACATCTGACCCACCTGATCGTCGAGCTGGGACAGCTGGGCCGAGAGCTGCTCGGCCGCACCGCTGAGCGAGACGGCAGCGCCCTGCATGACGACGGGATCGACCCGCAGCGTTTCGTCGGCCATAGTCGGAACATAACGCCTGGTAGATGGCCCCACAAGTCACCGATGACACACTGGGGCCATGACTGAGGCGACCGACCTGCCCCAGGTGGAGCTGTTAACCCGCGACGGGTGCACCATCTGTGAGCGCGTGCATGCCCGGTTGGTCGAACTGGCCGGTGAACTGGGCTTCGAGTTGTCGACGACGGACGTCGACGCCGCGGCCTCGGCGGGCAACACCGCGCTGCGGGCCGAGTTCGGCGACCGGCTGCCGGTGGTCCTGCTCGACGGCCGCGAACACAGTTACTGGGAGATCGACGAGCCCCGGCTGCGGGCCGATCTCGGCCGCTGACCAGTGCGGCGGCGCCCAGCCGCCCAGCGCGGGGCAATTATTTGGTAGCCCAGCTGATAAACGTTTACCGTGGACAGCAGTTCAGTTACTGGAGGAAGCAAGGGAGCTGGCCAGGTGATGCTGCCGTGAGCGTCTTGCTCTTCGGGGTTTCGCACCGTAGTGCGCCGGTCTCCGTCCTGGAACAACTCAGCATCGACGAGTCCGATCAGGGCAAGATCGTCGACCGGGTGTTGCAGTCGCCACTGGTGACCGAGGCGATGGTGCTGTCGACATGCAACCGGGTCGAGGTCTACGCGGTGGTGGACGCGTTCCACGGCGGGTTAGCGGTGATCGGGCAGGTGCTGTCCGAACAGTCCGGGATGTCGATGACCGACCTCACCAAATACGCGTACGTCCGGTACAGCGAAGCCGCCGTCGAGCACCTGTTCGCGGTCGCCAGCGGGCTGGATTCCGCGGTGATCGGTGAGCAGCAGGTGCTCGGTCAGGTCCGCCGCGCCTACGCCAACGCCGAGACCAACCGCACAGTCGGCCGGATACTGCACGAGCTGGCCCAGCGGGCCCTGTCGGTGGGCAAGCGGGTGCATTCCGAAACCGCCATCGACGCCGCCGGCGCCTCGGTGGTGTCCGTCGCCCTGAACATGGCAGAACGCCGCCTGGGCAGCCTGTCGGGCAAGACCGCCGTCGTGGTCGGCGCCGGAGCGATGGGCGCCCTGGCCGCGGCACACCTTTCTCGTGCCGGCATCGGGCAGGTGCACGTGGTCAACCGGTCGTTGTCCCGGGGCCAGCGCCTGGTCCGCAAGATCCGCGACGCCGGCGTGCCGGCCGACGCCGTGCCCCTGGAGCGCTTGGCCGACACCTTGGCGGGCGCCGATGTCGTCGTCAGCTGTACCGGCGCGGTGACCCCGGTGGTCTCGCTGGCCGACGTGCACCACGCGCTGGCCGCCGCGTACCGCGACGAAGAGAAGAACCCGCTGGTGATCTGCGACCTGGGCATGCCGCGCGACGTCGACCCGGCGGTGGCGGGCCTGCCCGGCGTCTGGGTCGTCGATGTGGACCGTGTGCAGCATGAGCCCTCGGCCCACGCCGCGGCCGCGGATGTCGACGCCGCCCGCACCATCGTCGCCACCGAAGTTGCCGCCTATCTGGCCGGACAGAAGATGGCCGAGGTCACGCCGACGGTCACCGCGCTACGCCAGCGCGCTGCCGATGTGGTCGAAGCGGAACTGCTGCGCCTCGACAACCGGCTGCCCGGGCTCGAGAGCGCCCAGCGCGAAGAGGTGGCCCGCACCGTGCGACGGGTGGTGGACAAGCTGCTGCACGCACCGACCGTGCGGATCAAACAGCTCGCCAGCGCGCCCGGCGGCGACAGCTACGCAGAGGCGTTGCGCGAACTCTTCGAACTCGACCAGACCGCCGTCGACGCCGTGGCCGCGGGCGAATTGCCAGTCATTGCAAACGCATTCGACGCGGGTACCCCGCAGCAAAACGCCGAGTAGGCGATTGGCGAACGTGATCCGGATAGGCACCCGGGGCAGCCTGCTGGCCACTACCCAGGCCGGGTTAGTAAGAGACGCTTTGATCGCGCTGGGACACCCGGCGGAGCTGGTGATCATCAGCACGGCCGGGGACCGCTCGTCGGGCCCCATCGAGTCGCTCGGCGTGGGTGTCTTCACCACCGCACTGCGCGACGCCATGGAGGAGGGCCGAGTCGACGCTGCGGTGCACTCCCATAAGGACCTGCCGACCGCCGACGACCCGAGGTTTGCTGTGGCGGCCATACCGGTGCGCAATGATCCACGCGACGCGGTGGTCGCCCGCGACGGACTGGTGCTCGCGGAGTTGCCAGCCGGTTCGCTGGTGGGTACCTCGTCGCCGCGGCGGGCCGCGCAGCTTAGAGCATTGGGTCTCGGTTTGGAAATCCGCCCCCTACGAGGCAACCTAGATACCAGGTTGAACAGGGTAAGCAGTGGTGATCTCGACGCGATCGTGGTAGCCCGGGCGGGACTCGCCCGGATCGGTCGCCTCGACGATGTCACCGAGACGCTAGAGCCGGTGCAGATGTTGCCAGCACCGGCTCAGGGCGCGCTCGCCGTCGAATGCCGTTCCGGTGACAGCCGGTTAGCGGCAGTGCTGGCGGAACTGGACGACGCCGACACGCGTGCGTCGGTCACCGCGGAGCGAGCCCTGCTGGCCGAACTGGAGGCCGGTTGCTCCGCACCGGTGGGCGCGATCGCCGAAGTGGTCGAGTCCATCGATGAGGAAGGCCGGATCTTCGAAGAGCTGTCGCTGCGCGGTTGCGTGGCGGCGCTGGACGGGTCCGACGTGATCCGCGCGTCCGGTATCGGCAGTCCCGATCGGGCACGAGAGCTTGGGCTTTCGGTGGCCGCGGAGCTGTTCGAGCTGGGCGCCCGAGAGCTGATGAGCGAAGCGCGGCAAGACCCGGCGCGAGGAAGTTAAATGCGAATTACTGGGAGCGACAATGACGACGCGAGGGCGTAAGCCGACACCCGGCCGCATCACGTACGTGGGCTCCGGCCCGGGTGACCCGGGGTTGCTGACGACCCGGGCCGCGACGGTGCTGGCGAACGCCGCTTTGGTGTTCACCGACCCCGACGTGCCTGAGCCGGTGCTGGCCATGATCGGCAAAGACCTGCCACCGGTGTCCGGCCCGGCTCCGGCCGAGCCGGCCGCCGCCAACGGCGACGGCGATTCCGACCGGGGCAAGGCGCAGCCTGCGGTGATCTCCGGCGGTCCCGATATCCGCCCGGCGCTGGGTGACCCCGCCGAGGTGGCCAAGACGCTGACCACCGAGGCGCGGACGGGCGTCGACGTGGTGCGGCTGGTGGCCGGCGACCCGCTGACGGTCGACGCGGTCATCACCGAGGTCAATGCCATAGCCCGGAGCCACCTGCACATCGAGATCGTGCCCGGCCTGGCGCCCACCGATGCCGTCCCGACGTATGCGGGGTTGCCGCTGGGCTCCTCGCACACGGTTGCCGACGTGCGCGACCCACATGTCGATTGGGAAGCTTTGGCCGCGGCGCCCGGCCCGCTGATTCTGCAGGCCACGTCGTCGCATCTGGCCGACGCGGCGCGCACCCTGATCGAGCACGAGCTCGCCGAGAACACCCCGTGCGTGGTGACCGCGCAGGGCACCACCTGTCAGCAGCGTTCCATCGAGACCACGCTGCACGGCTTGACCGACTCGGCGGTGCTGGGCGGTACCGACCCCGCCGGCCCGCTGACCGGTCCGCTGGTGGTGACCATCGGCAAGACGGTGGCCAGCCGAGCGAAGTTGAACTGGTGGGAGAGCCGCGCGCTGTACGGCTGGACCGTGCTGGTGCCCCGCACCAAGGACCAGGCCGGCGAGATGAGCGAGCGGCTGACCTCCTACGGCGCGCTGCCGATCGAGGTGCCGACCATCGCGGTCGAGCCGCCGCGCAGCCCCGCCCAGATGGAAAGGGCCGTCAAGGGTTTGGTCGACGGCCGCTTCCAGTGGGTGGTGTTCACCTCCACCAACGCGGTGCGCGCGGTGTGGGAGAAGTTTGGCGAGTTCGGTCTGGACGCGCGTGCGTTCTCCGGAGTGAAGATCGCGTGTGTGGGAGAGTCGACCGCCGACCGGGTCCGGGCGTTCGGGATCAGCCCCGAACTGGTGCCGGCCGGCGAGCAGTCGTCACTGGGTCTGCTCGACGACTTCCCGCCCTATGACAGCATTTTCGACCCGGTCAACCGGGTGTTGCTGCCGCGCGCCGACATCGCCACCGAGACGCTGGCCGAGGGTCTGCGCGAACGTGGTTGGGAGATCGAGGATGTCACCGCCTACCGGACGGTGCGGGCCGCCCCGCCGCCGGCGGAAACGCGGGAAATGATCAAGACCGGTGGGTTCGACGCGGTGTGCTTCACATCCAGTTCCACGGTGCGAAACCTGGTCGGAATCGCCGGCAAGCCGCACGCGCGGACCATCATCGCCTGCATCGGTCCCAAGACCGCGGAGACCGCAGCCGAATTCGGTCTGCGGGTGGATGTCCAGCCCGAAACCGCCGCTGTCGGCCCGTTGGTCGACGCGCTGGCCGAACACGCCGCGCGGTTGCGTGCCGAGGGTGCGTTGCCGCCGCCGCGCAAAAAGAGCCGCAGGCGCTAGATGGCCTTCCCGCGGCAGCGTCCGCGCCGGCTCCGCACCACCCCGGCCTTGCGCCGTTTGGTGGCGCAAACGTCCTTGGAGCCAAGGCATTTGGTGCTGCCGATGTTCGTCGCCGACGGCATCGACGAACCACGGCCAATCACGTCCATGCCGGGCGTGGTGCAGCACACCCGTGATTCGTTGCGCAGCGCGGCCGCCAGTGCCGTCGCCGCCGGCGTGGGCGGGTTGATGCTGTTCGGTGTGCCCCGGGATGAGGACAAGGATTCGATCGGATCGGCCGGGACCGACCCCGATGGCATCCTCAATGTGGCCCTGCGGGATTTGGCCAAGGATCTCGGGGAGGCCACCGTGTTGATGGCCGATACCTGCCTGGACGAGTTCACCGACCACGGACACTGCGGCGTTCTCGACGCCCGGGGTCGGGTCGACAATGACGCCACCCTGGCACGGTATGTGGATCTCGCTGTGGCGCAAGCTGAATCGGGCGCTCACGTGGTGGGGCCGAGCGGCATGATGGACGGACAGGTCGGCGCCATTCGCGACGGGCTGGACGCCGCGGGCTTCACCGACGTGGCGATCCTGGCCTATGCCGCCAAGTTCGCCTCGGTGTTCTACGGCCCGTTTCGTGAGGCGGTCGGTTCCAGCCTCTCCGGCGACCGGCGCACCTATCAGCAGGAGGCGGGCAACGCCCGCGAGGCGCTGCGCGAGATCGAGCTCGACCTTGACGAAGGCGCCGACATCGTGATGATCAAGCCGGCGATGAGTTATCTCGACGTGGTCGCGGCCGCGGCGGACGTCTCACCCGTTCCCGTCGCGGCCTATCAAGTGTCGGGGGAGTACGCGATGATTTGCGCTGCAGCCGCGAACAATTGGATCGACGAACGCGCCGCGGCGCTGGAGTCGCTGACCAGCATCCGGCGCGCCGGAGCCGATATCGTCCTCACCTATTGGGCCGCGGATGCGGCAGGGTGGCTCTCGTGAGACGGGGCTTGCGATGACCACCGACGGCGACACCGAACCCAAGCGGTTGTTCTACGAACCCGGCGCCAGCTGGTGGTGGCTGGCGTGCGGTCCGGCCGCGGCGGTGGCCATGGTGCTGATCGAGATCTGGAGCGGTGCCCCGGTGTCGCTGGTGGTGCCCGCGATCTTCCTGGTACTCGTATCGGCGTTCCTCGCGATACAGGTGATGGCCGCACGGATCCACGTCTCGGTCGAGCTTACCGACGATGCCCTGCGCCAGGGCACCGAAACAATCCTGGTCCGCGAAATCGTCAAGGTGTATCCCGAGCCCGAGAACCACGAAGCGTCCGGGAAAGATCTGGCCCGCTGGCAGTCGTCCCGGGCGCTCGGCGAACTGGTCGGCGTGCCGCGCCGGCGCGTCGGCATCGGGCTCAAGCTCACCAACGATCGCACGGTCCAGGCCTGGGCGCGTCGCCATCGTCGGCTGCGCGCCGCACTGACCCCACTGGTCCAGGAGCGCGTCGATCCCACCCGATCCGACGTCATCGACGGCGAGTGGGACGACGACACCGGGATGGCGCGATGAACGCCCGCCCGCGCGCGGTGGTCGAGCTCGGTCTGGCCTGCGTCGCGTTCGTGTGTTCGGGACTGGCGTGGTTTCACTCGCATCACACGGTGATCGTGGCGCCGATCGCCGACGGCCAGCCCTCCACCACGTCGCTGTTGTACGACCCGCAGCTGCTGCTGCTGACGCTGGTGCTGTTGACGAGCGCCGGGGTACTGGCGGTCATCGGGACTGCGAGGCTGCGGCGCGTACGGTCGCGCGCTAAGTCGCCTTCTTGACGAGCGGCAGCGCCATGCGGCGGCGAAGCACGATGGCGTCGGCCCGATCCTGGAGCGCCTCGTGAACCGAGCGCATAATCGGAAAATTGGCGTCATGACCGGTGTCATCCAGCATCTGGGTCACCGCTGAGCTGGCGACCAGGGTCCAATCCACCCCGGCTGCACGACATTCGGCGTCGAACGTGTACAGCAGCGAGATGCCGGCCTCAGCAAATTCGTTGACATCGGCCACGTCGAGCACCACGGGGTTTTCTCCGAGCGTGAAGCGCGCAATGTGGTGGCTGATCCGGTCTACATTCAAGTCGTCGATTTCGCCGCGAATGTGCACCACGGTCGCCAGGTGGCGGTAGTGCGCCCGGACTTGAGCGCCGTCGCAGTCAAACACGCAATTGTCGTGGCCAGCCGGGCTGCCTGCGATCGTCATGACCCCTCAACTCTCCGTGCCGCTCGCGGGGGCGCCTTCACGCTCACCGAAGGGCACTTATGACGCTAGCCCGCAAGCCTAAGGGGACCGGAAGCCGTGTCTAACGCTTTGCTAAGAAGCGGTTGTGTGCCCACCGCGAACCGGAGGCTGAGCAAACGCTCAGCGGGCTGTCGGGCTAGCGGATTACCCCGGAACGCCGTTTGCCACACCACAACCGTCCCCGCATGCCGCCGATTGCGCTGCTAGGCTGCCAAGGCTGCCGGTTGCTGGTCGGGGGGCTTGTGAAAAGGCGAAATGTCCCGCTCAACCGAAGTAGCAGGAGAACCAAACAGCAGGATTCGGACGGGAAGAGCAGCGTGCGGGGCGGAGAGATCAGGGGCGAGATCACCGCCCTGACGGGGCTCCGCATCATCGCCGCGCTCTGGGTGGTGCTCTTCCACTTCCGGCCGATGCTCAGCGACGTGTCGCCCGACTTCCGCGACGCCCTCGCGCCGGTGCTCAACTGCGGCGCCCAAGGCGTCGACCTGTTCTTCATTCTCAGCGGGTTCGTGCTGACGTACAACTATCTCGACCGCATGGGCCGGTCCTGGTCGACCCGCGCCACCCTGCATTTTCTGTGGCTGCGCCTGGCCCGGGTATGGCCGGTGTACCTGGTCACCTTGCACCTCGCCGCACTGTGGGTGATCTTCACCCTGCACGTCGGTCATGTGCCGTCGCCGGATGCCGCCTCGCTCACCGCGATCAGCTACGTGCGCCAGATCCTGTTGGTGCAGTTGTGGTTTGTGCCGTTCTTCGACGACTCGAGTTGGGACGGCCCGGCCTGGTCGATCAGTGCCGAATGGCTGGCCTATCTGCTCTTCGCCGTCCTGGTGCTGGTCCTGTTGCGGATGAAGCAGGCGACCAGGGCGCGCAGCCTGATGGTCCTGGCCTTCGCGGCGTCGTTGCCGCCCGTGGTGATGCTGCTCGCCAGCGGCCATTTCTACACGCCGTGGAGCTGGCTGCCCCGCATTGTCACGCAATTCACGGCGGGCGCGCTGGCCTGTGCCGCGGTGCGCAGGCTGCGGCTGAGCGATCCTGGCCGCCGCGTCGCCGGATACGTCTCCCTGCTGCTCCTGGCCGCGATGGTCGGTGTGCTGTATTGGTTTGGCGCGCACCCGATATCGGGAGTGGTGGAGAACGACAGCGGCGGCGTCGTCGACGTGTTATTCGTTCCGCTGGTGATCTCGCTGGCCATCGGGCTCGGCAGCCTGCCGCGGGTGCTGTCGACGCGCGTGATGGTGTACGGCGGCAAGATCTCGTTCTGCCTGTACATGGTGCATGAGCTGGTGCACACCGCCTGGGGCTGGGCCGTGGAGCAATTCGAGCTCCCGACCCTGGACAACCCGTGGAAATGGAACATCATCGGCCTGCTCGCGATCGCCCTGGCCTTCTCCGTGCTGCTGTATCACGGTGTCGAAGAGCCCGCCCGCCGTTGGATGCGAAAGATGGTCGACGTCAGGGCCGTCAGCGCGCGAAGCGATCCCGGCGATTCAAACAGTAACTTGCATCCGATCGACCGTCCGCTGGAAGCGGTTTCGGCCCGCGCGATGTGATGGCCGTTTCAGCGGCCCACCGCGACTCACGGGGAATACTTGATGAGGACGCGGCCGCCCCCGGCGATGCCCTTGACAGTGGAGGTGAGAGTGAGTCGTCTGACCACCTTTCTCATTGGGTTGAGTTTTCTGGTCGGCGTGACCGTCACCTACCCGGCGCAGGTGCGCACCTACGAGACGTTGACGCTGGACTTCCGGCTCAATCATGTGGCGGTGGTGGGGGATTCGTATACCACCGGCACCGATGAGGGCGGCCTGGGTTCGAGATCGTGGACGTCGCGCGCCTTCCAGGTGCTCGGTTCCCGGGGGTCACGGATCTCGAGCAGCGTGGCGGCCGAGGGCAGAGCCGGTTATGCCACACCCGGCGACCACGGCAGCATCTTCGAGGACCTGACCGCCAGGGCGGTGCAGCCCGATGACGCGCTGGTGGTGTTCTTCGGTTCCCGCAACGACCAGGGTGTCGATCCCGCGACCCTGACCGTAAAGACCAACGCCGCTTTGGATGTGGCGCGCCAACTCGCGCCGGCGGCGCGGTTGTTGGTGATCGGACCGCCGTGGCCGACCGCCGACGTGCCGCCGTCGATGTATCTGATTCGCGACGTCCTCGCCGGCGCTGCCGGGGCCGCGGGGGCGACGTTCATCGACCCGATCGCCGAACACTGGTTCGTCGGCCGCCCCGACCTGATCGGTGCCGACGGGGTGCATCCGAATGACGCGGGGCATCAATACATGGCGGACAAGATCGCGCCGCTCATTCGCACGCAGCTGTCGACCTGACTCAGGTGTGGCGGGCGGCTTTCCGGGCGTGCTGAACCCGTGATGACACAGCGAGTTTGGCGTGGACGTGTGGTCTCAGTCGTTGGCGTGCCGCTCGTAGTCCCAGCGCTCCAAACGATCTTGTACGTGCAGGAAGGCGATCCCGGCGAAGGGCGCGCCTAGTGCGATACAGACCAGCAACAGCGGAGACATAACCCTAAAACCTCCAAATACCCTTCACTGATCTGACGTTGGTCAGCCATGAGAAGTTCATTCGCCACTCACCCGTTCACCAGGGCGCGGTCCGCGAGCGCACCCATCAGCGGTGCGACCAACTGCGCGTATTCGGTTGTCACATGGTTGTCGTCGCGGAATACCAGGGTGTTGCCGACAATGACGGGGCAGCGGTCGGGGGTGCAGAACATGTCGGTCAGGTCGGCGTAGTGGCCGCCGCTGCGGGCCGTCACCGCCTGCTCGGCGGCGATGCCGTCGCCGTCCACCGCCGCGGGTTTGCCTGGCGTACAGGCGTTCACGTCATCGAGGTGGGCGGACAGGCACGCCGGCGCGGACGAATGCGGGTCGGGGGCGGGCCCCAGCACCAGAACCGTCGCGCCGGTGCCGCGCAACTGCGCCACGGTGCGTCCCAGGGTGTCGATCCACGCCGGGTCGTACGAGGTGAAGCCGAAGTCCCCGCCGTAGCGCCGGCTCATGTCCAGCACGATCAGGCGTGGGTGTTCGGCGTTCATCCGGGCCACGATCTGGGCGCGCCACTGTTCGCATTCGGTGTACTCGCGGCCCAGATACGGGCTGGTGATGTGCAGGTCCTGCAGCGGGCAGGTCACCTTGGCCAGCGTCTCGAGTCGCCAGTGCCGTTGCTCGGCGAGTTGCTCGAAGGCGGGGTTCCACATGGCGGCGTGCGAGTCGCCGATCAGGGCGACGGTGGTCGGCGAGGCGGTGTCGCCCGTCGCGCATTCGCTCTGTCCGACGTCGCGCCAGGAACGTACGCAGCCGTTGACGAAGACGGCGGCCTTGTCTGCGGGCGCCTTGGCCAGCGGCGGGTCCAGGTTCGACGGGACCGCGCGCAGGCCGACGGCGGCCGCGAGCGCCACGCGCGCCTGGTCGAACCCCTGTCGAACCGCCGCCTCCTGGGGACTGACGGCGGGGACGCCGGCCGGGGGCGTCGCGATGATGTTGGCGCGCGGGGCGGCGACGCCGTGGCCGACCGGGGCCGGGATCACGTTGAGCAGCAGCATGCACGCGCACGCGGCGGCGGCGCTGGCGCCGCCCGCCACGACCAGACTGACTTTCGCCGACCGGCGCAGTGCCGCGGCGAAACGGCCCGGGTTCTCCACCAGGTGCAGGGTGATCACGGCGAGCCCGGCGGATACGGCCGTGGCGCTCAGCCTGGCCGGCAGCCCCGCCGGCTCGCCGAGCAGCGCCGGCATCAGCAGCAGCACCGGCCAATGCCACAGGTACCAGGAGTAGGAGATCCGGCCGATGGCGCGCATCGCCGGGCGGCACAGCAGGCGACCTGGTCCGAGCCCGCCGGTGACGGCGCCGCCGCCGATGATCAGCGCGGTGCCCAGCACCGGCAGCAGCGCCTCGGTGCCGGGATACGGGGTGTGGGAGTTGAGCTGGGTGCAGGTCAGCAGGATCAAGGCGAGGCCGCCCCAGCCGGCGATCGACGCGGTCCGCAGCGACAGCCGGCGCCACTGCTGCAGCGACAGGGCCACCAGGCCACCGGCGGCCAATTCCCAGGCGCGGGTGGGCAGCGAGAAGAACGCCCACGACGGCGATGTGCGGGTCAACAGTGCGCCCGCCGTCAACGACGACGCGGCGACCAGCGCGAGGACCGCCGCATACGGGGCCGCGCGCGTCGCGGTCCGGCGAAGGAGCCCGATGCGCCCGACCGACCAGGCGACGGCGATGATCAGCACCGGCCACACCAGGTAGAACTGTTCCTCCACGCCGAGCGACCAGTAGTGCTGGAAGGGCGACGGGGCGTCGGACGTCAGGTAGTCGGTGCCCCGCTGCGCGAACCGGTAGTTCCCGACGTACAGGGCGCTGGCGATGCCGTCGAGAAACACGGTGCGCGCCTGCAGCGGGGGCAGCACCGCGGCCGCACCGATTGCCGTGATGGTGCCGACGATGGCCGCGGCCGGCAGCAGCCGGCGGGCGCGCGCACCGTAAAACCGGCCGAGCCGAACGGTATTCGTGGTGCTCGCCTCGCGAAAGAGCAGCCCGGTGATGAGGAACCCGGAGATCACGAAGAAGACGTCCACACCGATGTAGCCGCCGGTGATTCCCGGGATGCCCGCGTGGTAGAGCACGACGGCGATCACCGCGACGGCGCGCAGCCCCTCGATGTCGGGCCGGAATCCGCTTCGGGAAGTCCGCCGCGCAGGTGTGTGTGGGCTGCCGGCGACTGATTCCTCCCGAAGTGTCATCTGCGTGGCTAGGTCGCCATCCAGGCCAGTTCACCGGGCAGTTGGCTGCGCCAGTAGGCGACGTCGTGTCCGCCGAGGGAGAAGCTGCCGGCCGGTTGCGTCTTCAACTGGTAGACGAATTGCTTTGTGGCGAAATAGAAGCGGTCGAAGTTGCCGCAGTCCACGCGCAGCGGAATCGCATTCAGCGCCGGCAGGCCCAGCACGCTGTTCTGCACAAAGTCGTCGTTGCTGTCGAACGCCCCCGGCGCACTCAGCGGATACGAGGTGTACAGCGCCGGGCTGATCGCGCAGATGCCGGCGGTCCGTGCCGGCCCCAGCTTGGCGCCCAGGCGAAGCGCCCCGTATCCGCCCATCGACCACCCCATGAAACCGACCCGGGAGGTGTCGAAGCCCATGGTGGACAGCATCGGCAGCAGCTCGTCGAGCACCATGGCGCCGGAGTCCTCGCCGGAGGTCCTCTTGTGCCAGTACGTGTTGCCGCCGTCGACGCCGACCACCGCGAACGGCGGCTTGCCCTCCTTGGCCAGTTGGGCCAGCCCGTCCGGGACGCCCATGTCCAGCATCTGGTTGGCGTCGCCGTCCACGCCGTGCAGGGCGATCACCGGGCGCAGCGAACCGGTCTGGCCCGGGGGCATGGCGATCACGTAGTTGGTCTTGATCCCCCCACGGGCCGCCGACACGAACGACCCGGTGAGCCGGGTCGGCAGGGTCTTGCCCGCCGTCGGAGGCTCGAACGGCGCCGGCGCCTGCGGCAGCGTCGCGGCGCCCGAAGCGGCCCCAGCCAGCAGGGAGCTGAAGGTGAGCACGCCGGCGGCTCCGAGGCTGGCACCGGCGCCCATCCGGAGCACCGCTCGGCGTGTGAGGTCAGGCATGATCGCAATAATGCCGCGCTGAGCGGGGATTACCCGCCGAGCCACGCCGTATTGGAAGCATTGTGTGATCTGGCGTGATCTTCCGGTGCCGCAGCGGTGATCTTTCGGCCGCCCTCCGGCTCCGCCGATGCCGGCGCCGAGTTGCGGCATCGCACAAGATCGTGATCATCGTAGCGCCGAATCCGCCGGTTGCCGCCGCCCGAATTATTGCGATCGTATTGCCTTCTGGGACAGCGCGAGACGCGGTCATGCCGGCAACCCACCCGGCGCCTCGCTGTCGTCGTGCGACGCGCGCGCCGCCGGCTACCGCGGTGATGGCGGTGCGCGGACGGGGATGCAATCTCGCAGGTTTCAAACCTCCCTCGCCGGCGCCGACTTCAGCAGGATGGAGTCCCTGTGCACAGGGGCGACAGCGGAGCGAAAGAGGATTGTGAATTGAGTCTCGCGTTTCATTGGTTTCTGCCGACCTACGGCGATTCGCGGAATCTGGTCGCGGGCGGACACGGCACGGCGATGTCCGGCGACCGGCCGGCGACGCTGAAGTATCTGCACCAGATCTGCACGGCCGCCGAGGACAACGGTTTCGAAGCCGTCCTCACACCCACCGGATTGTGGTGTGAGGACGCATGGTTGACGACGGCGATGCTGGTCGAATCGACCGAGACCCTAAAGTTCTTGGTTGCGTTCCGTCCCGGGATGCTGAGTCCGACCCTGGCCGCGCAGATGGCCGGCACTTTCCAGCGGCACTCGGCGGGACGGCTACTCCTCAACGTCGTCACCGGCGGCGAACCGCACGAGCAACGCGCCTACGGAGATTTTCTGGACAAGGAGGCGCGGTACGCCCGCACCGCCGAGTTTCTGCACGTGGTGCGCCAGCTATGGACCTCCAGGGAGCCGGTTAGCTTTGCGGGAGAACACATTCAGGTCGAGGGTGCACAGCTGAACAACGCGCCCGACCCGATCCCTGCGGTGTTCTTCGGCGGGTCCTCGGCGGCGGCCGGACCGGTGGCGGCCAAGCACTCCGACGTGTATCTCACCTGGGGTGAACCACTGACCGCGGTCGCCAAGAAGCTCGACTGGATCCGCGGACTGGCCGTCGATGCCGGCCGGATCCTGCAGTACGGCTTGCGGATTCACGTGATCAGCCGCGACACGGCGGCCGAGGCGTGGGCCGAGGCCGACCGGTTGCTGGCCGCGATCGATCCGGCGGACGTCGAGCGGGTGCAGGCCAGCCTGGCGCGCAGCGAATCCGAAGGCCAGCGCCGCATGCTGGACCTGCACGGCGGCAGCAGCGGCAAGCTGCTGGTCGCTCCCAACCTGTGGGCCGGGGTGGGGCTGGTTCGCGGGGGAGCGGGTACCGCCCTGGTCGGGTCGCACGCCGAGGTCGCCGAGCGGCTGGCCGAATACGCCAAGCTGGGCATCAGTCACTTCATCTTGTCGGGTTATCCGCACCTGGAGGAGGCCTACTGGTTCGGTGAGGGCGTCCTGCCGCTGCTCGAGCGGATGGGCTTGTGGCGGCACCCCAACCGCCAGTCGCACCCGGCAGCGGCGACGCCGTTCGCGGTCGCCTCGGCGCACTGACGGCCATGGCAGCGACCTTGCCCGCGTCCGCGCCCGACGCCGGGATCGCCACCCCCGCGGCCGATGCGGCGCCACCTTTCAATGAATCCGCCGAGCAGCAGCGCCGACGGTTGCGCATCGTGGTCGCGGCGAGCCTGCTGGGCACCACGGTCGAGTGGTACGACTTCTTCCTGTACGCTACCGCGGCCGGCCTGGTCTTCAACAAGGTGTTCTTCCCCAACGAGAGTTCTTTGGTGGGAACACTATTGGCGTTCGCGACCTTCGCCGTCGGGTTCGTCATGCGGCCCATCGGGGGCCTGGTATTCGGCCACATCGGCGACCGGATCGGTCGCAAGCGCAGCCTGGCGTTGACCATGCTCATCATGGGCGGCGCGACGGCGCTGATCGGGGTGCTGCCGACGGCCGCGCAGATCGGCGCGTGGGCGCCGGTGCTGTTGCTGGTCCTGCGGGTGCTGCAGGGTTTCGCACTCGGCGGTGAATGGGGTGGGGCGGTACTGCTGGCCGTCGAACACAGTCCCGGCGACCGGCGGGGACGCTTCGGGGCGATCCCGCAAATCGGTTTGGCGCTGGGCCTGGCATTGGGCACCGGCATATTCGCCTTCCTGCAAGTCGTTTTGGGGCCGGCGCGGTTCCTGTCCTACGGCTGGCGCATCGGCTTCCTGCTGAGCCTGCTGCTGGTCGTGATCGGCATCGTGGTCCGGCTGCGGGTCGACGAGACACCGGCGTTCCGCGAATTGCAGGACCTGCAGGCCGCGTCCACCGTGCCGATCCGCGACATCGTCCGCGAGCCGCGGTCGCGGCGCAACACCGTGTTGGGCCTGCTGTCGAGGTGGGCGGAGGGCTCGGCGTTCAACACCTGGGGTGTTTTCGCCATCAGTTACGCCACCGGCGCCCTGGGCCTGAATCGGGTGTCGGTGCTGGTGGTGGTGACCATCGCCGCCCTGGTGATGGCGGTGCTGCTGCCGGTATCGGGTCGACTGACCGAGCGCTTCGGTGCGCGGCGGGTATATCTGGCCGGCATCGCCTGCTACGGCCTGGCGGCGTTTCCTGCGTTCGCCCTGTTCGGCACCAGAGACCTGGTGTGGTTCGGGCTGGCGATGATCGTCGTGTTCGGAGCGGTGCACGCGCTGTTCTACGGCGCACAGGGGACGTTGTACTCCGCGCTGTATCCGACGAACACGCGCTACACGGGATTGTCGTTCGTCTACCAGGTCTCGGGCGTCTACGCCTCCGGGGTCACCCCGATGATCCTGACGGCGTTGATCGCGGCACTCGGCGGCGCGCCCTGGCTGGCGTGCGGGTATCTGGTTGCGACAGCGGTCATTAGCGTGGTCGCCACGGCCCTGATCCGCGATCGAGACCTCTACCTGTAAGTCGTTGTTGCTGCAAGCCGTGAAGCCCGATAGCGTCCGGGCATGCGGCGCACGCAACGCCAGGTGAGTTCCGGTTCTGCGGGTGACGGTCCCTGCACGCCGGATGGCGGTGTTAATCCGCAACTGCGCCAAGGACTGTCACAGCGGCAGCTCAGCATGATCGCCCTCGGTGGCGTGATCGGTGCCGGCCTGTTCGTCGGGTCCGGCGTGGTGATCAAGGACACCGGCCCGGCCGCGTTTCTCACCTACGCCCTCTGTGGCCTGCTCATCGTCCTGGTGATGCGGATGCTGGGCGAGATGGCGGCCGCCAACCCGTCGACCGGATCGTTCGCCGACTATGCGGCCAAGGCGTTGGGCGGCTGGGCGGGATTCTCGGTCGCCTGGCTGTATTGGTACTTCTGGGTGATCGTGGTGGGCTTCGAGGCGGTCGCCGGCGCAAAGGTGCTCAACTACTGGTTCCATGCGCCGCTGTGGCTGCTGTCGCTGTGCCTGATGCTGTTGATGACCGCGACCAACCTGTTCTCGGTGTCGTCCTTCGGCGAATTCGAATTCTGGTTCGCCGGAATCAAAGTCGCGACGATCGTGATCTTTCTGGCCGTGGGGACGGTGTACGTCCTGGGCTTGGTGCCAGGCCATCACGGGGGTCTGGCCAATCTGGGATCACACGGTGGTTTCTTTCCCCACGGGGTTGGCGCGGTGTTCGCCGCCATCGTGGTGGTGATCTTCTCCATGGTGGGCGCCGAGATCGTCACCGTCGCCGCCGCCGAAAGCCGCGACCCCGAGCTCGCGGTGCAGAAGGCGACCCGGTCGGTCGTGGTCCGCATCGGGATCTTCTTCGTCGGTTCGGTCTTCCTGCTTGTGGTGCTGTTGCCCTGGGACTCCGTCGAACTCGGCACCTCGCCGTACGTGGCGGCGCTCAAACACATGGGGCTTTCCGGCGCGGATCAGGTGATGAACGCCGTCGTCCTGACCGCGGTGCTGTCCTGCCTGAACTCCGGTCTCTACACCGCGTCGCGCATGCTGTTCGTGCTCGCCGAGCGGGGTGAGGCGCCGAGCCGGTTGGTCAAGCTGAGCGGGCGCGGCGTTCCCCACTTCGCGATCTTGTGTTCGTCGGCGGTCGGGTTCGGATGCGTCGTCATGGCGCGGGTCGCGCCGAACACGGTGTTCCTCTTCTTGCTCAACTCGTCGGGCGCCATCATCCTGTTCGTCTATTGGTTGATCGCCCTGTCGCAGATCATCCTTCGCCGACGCACCCCCGCAGAAAAGCTGACGGTGAAGATGTGGTTCTACCCGGTGCTGTCCATTCTCACGCTGACCGGGATCACCGTCGTGCTGGTGCAGATGGCGTTCGACCACACCGCGCGCAGCCAGCTATGGCTGAGCCTGCTGTCCTGGGCGGTGGTGATCGGGCTGTACTTCCTCGCGCGATCGCGCGGCGGTGTCCGGGAATCAGGGCCCTCTCAGAAGCGTTAGCGCCGGCGCTAGCGAATTCCGAACTCACACAACGGCTGAAGTCTCGCTACCGATGCTTGCCGGTGCGCATCCCGGCCGCCGCCATCAGCTCCATCGCCTTTCGATCGACTTGATCAGCGCGGTCAGGGTCGCGTTCACCGGTGCCGCAACACCGACCCGGGCGCCCTGGCGCGGGACGGCGCCGTTGATGACGTCGATCTCGCTGACCCGGTGCGCCTCGTGGTCCAACAGCGCCGATGGTTTGGCGTCGGGCATCTGTGCGCCGAAGGCGCGAACGTGTGCGACGGCATCGGTGACGGCAACCGCGATGCCCGATGCCCGCGCGACCGTCCACGCCTCCGTTGCGGCCGCCTGGCTGACCGGCGCCATCTCCGGGTCGTCCATCACCTGGCCCACGGTCATGCCGGTCAGCGCGCACGGTGCGCTGTAGGCGGCGTTGCAGATCAGCTTCTCCCATTGCATGGCGGCGATGTCGGTGACCGCGGCCGCATCGAATCCGGCGTCGCTCCACGCCCGCGCGATCGATTCGACCGTCGCGAGCGGCAGCGACAAATAGGCCCCGAACCGCATCGCTTTCATCGCGTTGTGACGGACATGCCCGGGGGCCAGGGTCGCCGCGCCGAATCCGCTGGCGATTCCGACCGCGACCCGCTCCTCACCGACGATGCCCGCGACGGTTTCCGCCGATCCCAGGCCGTTCTGGATGGTCAGCACCGGGGTGGTTGCACCCAGCATCGGAATCGCCCGTTGCGCACCGGTTTTCACGTCGGCCGCCTTCACGGCGAGCACGATCAGATCCATCGCCTCGTCCGGCGCGGTGGTGCTCGCCCGCAGTGGCACCACCCGGTCGTAACCCGGGCCGGTGACCCGCAGCCCGTGTTGGGCGATCTGATCGACGCCGGGCTGGTAGCGGTCGATGGCCAGCACGTCGTTGCCCGCGGCGGCCAGCCTGGCGGCATAGATGGACCCCATTGCACCGCAACCGATTACCGCGATCTTCATCCCTGCGCTCTCCCGTCGGTCAGCTCGGCGATCAGTTCGGCCAGGCCGGCCTTCTGCTCGAGCCCGAAGCCCGCGGCGTCGGTCGGCGAGATTCGGGCCGCCGACAGCGCGCAGACATCTGGGTAGCCGCCGAACGGTGCGAACACGCCGGGGTATGCCTCGCAGCCACCCAGGCCCAGCCCGGCCGCGATGTGCAGGTTGATCAGATGACCGCCGTGCGGGAACGCGAAGCGCCGATCAAAGCCATGATCTTCCAGGACGTCCAGCATCCGGATGTACTCGGTCAGCCCGTAGCTCAGGCCCGGATCCATCTGGAAGACATCATGATTGGGCCGCATGCCGCCGTGGCGCACCAGATTCGTCGCATCCGGCACCGAGAAGAGGTTTTCCCCGGTGGCCACCGCACCGTCATAGCGCTCAGCTACCGCCCGGTTCAGCGCGTAATCCAGCGGGTCGCCCGGCTCTTCGTACCAGCGCAGGCCGTAGGGGGTCAGCGCGTCCGCCCAGCGGGTGGCCTCGGCCCGGTCGAACCGGCCGTTCGCGTCGACTGCGACCCGTTTCGCGTCGCCGACGACGTCGACGACCGCCTCGATCCGCGCGAGGTCCTCGCTAGCCGCGGCGCCGCCGATCTTCATCTTGACCGCGTCATAGCCAGCCTCGAGATACCCGCGCATTTCCGCGCGCAGCGAATCGACCCCGCCGCCGGCGTAGTAGTAGCCGCCGGCGGCGTACACCGGCACCGACGCCGCGGGGTCACGCCCGGCGTGGCGGGCGATGGTGACGTAGGCCGGTTCGTCGCGCAGTTTGGCGTTCAGGTCCCAGCAGGCCAGTTCGAGCGCGGCCGCGGCCGCCGCCCGGTCGCCATGGCCGCCGGGCTTTTCATCGACGAGTGCGCACGCCAACACCGCGGCGGGATCGACGCATCCGGACTCGTCCAGCAGCGCGGCGGGGGACGCGGCCAGCACGCGCGGGATCATCCGGTCGCGCAGGATCCCACTCTGGGCGAACCGCCCGATCGAATCGAAAGCCACGCCCACTACGGGCCGTCCGTGCCGGATCACGTCGGTGATCACCGCGACCAGAGAGACGGTGTGGCGGGAGAAGTCGACCACCGCATTGGCGGGCCCGCCGCGCCGACCGCCGTCTAGGCCGACCGATCGTTCGACGATCGACGTGATCCGCATCACCCGGTGGTCAGGAAGTCCGCGTGAGCAACAACGCCTGCTCGAACGGCAGCCTCGCGAAAACTGGTCGCACCCTGCGTGTTACGTGCGTCGCGGCCTCGTCCTTGGTGACCACGCGCGGATCGGCGATGCCGAATTCCTTGCCCTTGGTGCGCAGCCGCCCGCCGCCCGCGGCTTTGAGATTCTTCAGCCAATCCCGGTCCGGGCCATAGGTCAGCAAGATGGCCACCCCGGGTTTGCCCTCGACGGTGGTGTTGAACACGTTGACTGGTGTGCGGTACGGCTTGCCCGAGCGCCGCCCGACATGCTCGACGATCCCGAACGGCGGGAGCCAACCGGCCCACATCCGCTGAATCGGGTTCGTGACGTGACGGTTGAACCGGGCAAGTCCTTGTGGGAGTTGCATACCGCTATCCAACTCGCGGCGCCGGGCCAGGACAACCCCGCTTCGTCGCCGCCAGGAAGGCAGCCGGCAGGACGCCGATTAACCCGGGCACCGCGTGCGCGCCGCCTCCCATTAGCACGATCTGCTACACCCTGTAGTGGAAAGGTCCGCGCGGGCTGGGACACTAGTGGTCATGGGAAGCAGTGATCAGGCGACCGCGCACGCCACCGGGGCCCCCAGGGCCACGGCGGCCTCAGCCCGGTTGTTCGAGGATGCCTGCGCCGTCATTCCCGGTGGGGTGAACTCGCCCGTCCGCGCGTTCAGTGCGGTGGGCGGGACGCCGCCGTTCATCACCGAGGCGCGCGGGTGCCGGCTGACCGACGCCGACGGCAACCGTTACGTGGACCTGGTCTGCTCGTGGGGCCCGATGATCCTCGGTCATGCGCACCCCGCCGTCGTCGAGGCCGTCGCCAAGGCCGCCGCTTCGGGCCTGTCCTTCGGGGCGCCCACGCCGGCCGAGAGCGAGCTGGCCGCCGAGATGATCGGGCGGGTGGCACCGGTCGAGCGGATCCGGCTGGTCAACTCCGGCACCGAGGCCACCATGAGCGCGGTCCGGCTGGCCCGCGGCTTCACCGGCCGCGCGAAGGTGATCAAGTTCTCCGGCTGCTACCACGGCCATGTCGACGCGTTGCTCGCCGACGCCGGCTCCGGGGTGGCGACGCTGGGCCTGCCGTCCTCGCCCGGCGTCACCGGCGCCACCGCGGCCGACACGATTGTGTTGCCGTACAACGACGTCGACGCCGTGCGACAGAGCTTCGCCCGGTTCGGCGACCAGATCGCGGCGGTGATCACCGAGGCCAGCCCCGGCAACATGGGCGTGGTGCCGCCCGCGGCCGGCTACAACGCGGCGCTGCGTGCGATCACCGCCGAGCACGGCGCGCTGCTGATCATCGACGAGGTGATGACCGGCTTCCGGGTCAGCCGAAGTGGTTGGTACGGAATCGATCCCGTCGACGCCGACCTGTTCACCTTCGGCAAGGTGATGAGCGGCGGCCTACCCGCCGCCGCGTTCGGCGGCCGAGCCGACGTGATGGAGCGGCTGGCCCCGCTGGGCCCGGTGTATCAGGCCGGCACGCTGTCGGGGAACCCGGTGGCGATGGCGGCCGGGCTGGCCACGCTGCGCAACGCCGACGCCGCCGCCTATGCCGCGTTGGACGCCAACGCCGATCGCCTGGCCGGGCTGTTCTCCGATGCGCTCACGAATGCCGGTGTGGCGCACCAGATTCCGCGAGCAGGCAACATGCTGAGCGTGTTCTTCTCCGAAACCCCGGTGACGGACTTCGCGTCCGCACGGGCCACCCAGACCTGGCGGTATCCCCCGTTCTTCCATGCGCTGCTGGACGCGGGCGTCTACCCGCCGTGCAGCGCCTTCGAGGCGTGGTTCGTCTCAACCGCGCTCGACGACAGCGCGTTCGACCGGATCGCCGACGCCCTGCCCGCCGCGGCCAGCGCCGCCGCGCAGGCCGAGGAGGGGAAATCCTGATGGCCGAGCACACCCGGGTGCACGTCGTGCGGCACGGCGAGGTCTACAACCCGAGCGGCATCCTCTACGGGCGGCTGCCCGGCTTTCACCTGTCCGAGAACGGCCGCGCGCAGGCGGCCGCGGTGGCCGACGCGCTGGCCGACCGCGACATCGTCGCGGTGATCGCCTCGCCGCTGCAGCGGGCGCAGGAGACCGCCGCACCCATCGCCGCCAAGCACGGCCTCGCCGTGGACACCGACCCGGACCTGATCGAATCGGCCAACTTCTTCCAGGGCAGACGGGTCAGCCCGGGCGACGGCGCCTGGCGCGACCCGCGGGTGTGGTGGCAGCTGCGCAACCCCTTCCGGCCGTCCTGGGGCGAGCCGTACGCCGAGATCGCGGCCCGGATGCAGACGGCCGTGGACAAGGCCCGCGCCCGTGGCGCCGGCCACGAGGTGGTGTGCGTCAGCCACCAACTCCCGGTGTGGACGCTGCGGCTGCACGTGACCGGCCGGCGGCTGTGGCACGACCCGCGGCGGCGGGAGTGCGGGCTGGCCTCGGTGACCACCCTGGTCTACGACGGCGACCGGCTGGCCGACGTCGAGTACTGCGAACCGGCGGCGCGTTGATCGGCTGGGGACGACGGGCGCTGGTCGGGGCCGTGCTGGCGGGGCTGCTGCCCGGCCTGGTTGGCTGCTCCTCCGGGCACGACGCCGTCGCCCAGGGCGGCACCTTCGAATTCGTCTCACCCGGCGGCAAGACCGACATCTATTACGACCCGCCGTCCAGCCGAGGCCGCCCCGGCCCGCTGGCCGGGCCCGACCTGGCCGACCCCGCGCACACGCTGTCGCTGGACGACCCGATCTTCGCCGGCCGGGTCGTGGTCATCAATATCTGGGGCCAGTGGTGCGGGCCGTGCCGCGCCGAGGTCACCCAGCTGCAGCAGGTGTATGACGCCACCCGCGGTGCCGGGGTGTCCTTCCTGGGCATCGACGTCCGGGACAACAACCGGCAGGCCGCGCTGGACTTCGTCAACGACCGCCAGGTGACGTTCCCGTCCATCTACGACCCGGCGATGCGCACGCTGATCGCGTTCGGCGGCAGATACCCCACCACCGTGATCCCGTCCACGCTGGTCCTGGACCGCCAGCACCGGGTCGCCGCGGTCTTCCTGCGCGAATTGCTGGCGACCGACCTGAAGCCGGTGGTGCAGAAGGTGGCCCAGCAGTGACGGGCTTCACCCAGATCGCCGCCGCCGGACCGCTTCTGGTGGCGCTCGGCGTGTGCCTGCTGGCGGGACTGGTGTCGTTCGCTTCGCCGTGCGTGGTGCCGCTGGTGCCCGGCTACCTGTCGTACCTGGCCGCCGTGGTCGGCGTGGACGAACAGCCGCCGGAGGGCGCAATCAAGGCCCCACCGGGCGCCCGCTGGCGGGTCGCGGGATCCGCGGCGTTGTTCGTCGCCGGGTTCACCACCGTGTTCGTGCTCGGCACCGTCGCCGTCCTCGGCATGACGACCACGCTGATCACCAACCAACTGCTGCTGCAACGGGCCGGAGGAGTGCTGACCATCGTGATGGGGCTGGTGTTCGTCGGCCTCATCCCGGCCCTGCAGCGGCAGGCCCGGTTCAGTCCGCGCCAGCTGACCACGGTCGCCGGGGCGCCGCTGCTTGGCGCGGTGTTCGCGCTGGGCTGGACGCCGTGCCTGGGGCCGACGCTGGCCGGCGTGATCACCGTCGCCTCGGCCACCGACGGCGCCAGCGTGGCGCGCGGAATCGTGCTGGTGATCGCCTACTGCCTGGGTCTGGGCATCCCGTTCGTGCTGCTGGCGTTTGGCTCGGCGGGCGCGGTAGGGGGCCTGGGCTGGCTGCGCCGGCACACCCGGGCCATCCAGGTCTTCGGCGGCGTGCTGCTGATCGGGGTCGGCGCGCTGCTGGTCACCGGGGTGTGGAACGACTTCGTCTCCTGGCTGCGCGACGCGTTCGTGTCCGACGTGAGGTTGCCGATTTGAGGCACTTATTCGCCTGGAGCCGCAACACCTGGCGCGCGCTGACCTCGATGGGCACCGCGCTGGTGCTGTTGTTCCTGCTGGCGCTGGGCGCGATACCGGGGGCGCTGCTGCCGCAGCGCAACCTCAACGCCGGCAAGGTCGACGACTACCTGAAGGCCCACCGGGTGATCGGGCCGTGGCTGGATCGGTTGCAGGCCTTCAACGTGTTCTCCAGCTTCTGGTTCACCGCCATCTACGTGCTGTTGTTCGTGTCTCTGGTCGGCTGCCTCACCCCACGGATGATCGAGCACGTCCGCAGCCTGCGGTCCACCCCGGTAGCCGCCCCGCGCAACCTGGCCCGGCTGCCCAAGTACGCCAGCCGTCGGGTCCAGGCCGGACCCGACGAGCTGAACGCCCTGGCCAACACGCTGGCCGAACGGCTGCGCGGCTGGCGCACCGCCATCCGGCACCAGGACGGCGCCGAGCCGGCCGATGCCGAAGTCGCCGAGGTGTCCGCCGAGAAGGGCTACCTGCGTGAGTTCGGCAACATCGTCTTCCACTTCTCACTGCTTGGCCTGCTGGTCGCGGTGGCCGCCGGCAAGCTGTTCGGCTACGAGGGCAACGTCATCGTCATCGCCGACGGCGGACCCGGCTTCTGCTCGGCCTCGCCGGCCGCGTTCGACTCGTTCCGGGCCGGCAACACCGTCGACGGCACCTCGCTGCACCCGCTGTGCATCCGGGTCGACGACTTCGCGGCGCACTACCTGCCGTCGGGACAGGCCACCTCGTTCGCCGCGAACATCGACTACCAGTCCGGCGAGGATCTGACCGCGAACACCTGGCGGCACTACCGGCTGGAGGTCAACCACCCGCTGCGGCTCGGCGGCGACCGCGTGTACCTGCAGGGGCACGGCTACGCGCCCACCTTCAGCGTCACCTACCCGGACGGGCAGATCCGCACCGCGACCGTGCAGTGGCGACCCGACAACCCGCAAACCCTGCTCTCGTCGGGCGTGGTGCGCATCGACCCGCCCGCCGGCAGCTATCCCAACGCCGCGGAGCGCCGCAACCACGAGATCGCCATCCAGGGCCTGCTGGCCCCGACCGAGCAGCTGGAGGGCACGCTGTTGTCCTCGCGCTTCCCGGCGCTGGACGCCCCGGCGGTGGCCGTCGACGTCTACCGCGGCGATACCGGGCTGGACACCGGGCGGCCTCAGTCGCTGTTCACCCTGGACCCCCGGCTGATCGAGCAGCACCGGTTGACCAAGGAGAAGCGGGTCAACCTGCGTGCGGGCCAATCGGTCCGGATCGACCAGGGTCCCGCGGCCGGCACCATGATCCGTTTCGACGGCGCCGTCCCGTTCGTCAACCTGCAGGTCTCGCACGACCCGGGCCAAACCTGGGTGCTGGTCTTCGCGATCACGATGATGGGCGGTCTGGTGGTGTCGCTGCTGGTGCGCCGCCGCCGGGTGTGGATCCGTCTGACGCCGGACACCGGAGGGTCGCCCGGTACGGTGAACGTCGAACTGGGCGGCTTGGCGCGCACCGACAACTCCGGTTGGGGCGACGAGTTCGAGCGACTGTCCGAGCGGCTACTGACCGGGCTTGGCGACCCGGCGGCCGTGAAGAGGAGTTCTGAGGTGGACGTCAAATGAACACGGTGCACGTCAACATCGAGCTGGCACGCTACTCCGACTGGGCGTTCACGTCGGCGGTGGTAGCCCTGGTCATCGCGCTGCTGTTGCTGGCCTTCGAGCTGGCCTACGCCGGCGGGCGCCGCGCGGATCAGCGCGCCCGGGTGCTGGCCGGTGCCGTCAGCGCCGACTCCGTCACCCCCGGGGTCGTGGAAGAGGCCACCCAGCGCCCGGTCGACGAGCGCGTCGGCAGGGCCGGGCTGTGCGTGGTGTACCTGGGCATCGGGCTGTTGCTGGCCTGCCTGGTGCTGCGCGGCCTGGCCACCCTGCGGGTGCCCTGGGGCAACATGTACGAATTCATCAACCTGACCTGCCTGTGTGGGTTGGTCGCCGGGGCGGTGGTGCTGCGCCGCCCGCAATTCCGCCCCTTGTGGGTGTTCCTGCTGCTGCCGGTGCTGATCCTGCTCACGGTGTCCGGGCGCTGGCTCTACACCAACGCGGCGCCGGTGATGCCCGCGCTGCAGTCCTACTGGCTGCCCATCCACGTGTCGGTGGTCAGCCTGGGATCGGGCGTCTTCCTGGTCGCCGGCATCGCCAGCATCCTTTTTCTGCTGCGGACGTCGCCGCTGGGCGATCCGGACCGCACCGAGCACAGCGCGCTGAGCCGGCTGGTGCAGCGGTTCCCGGACGCGCAGACCCTGGACCGCATCGCATATCGAACGACGATTTTCGCCTTTCCGGTGTTCGGTTTCGGTGTCATTTTCGGGGCCATCTGGGCCGAAGAAGCCTGGGGCCGATATTGGGGCTGGGATCCCAAGGAGACCGTGTCATTTGTCGCCTGGGTGATTTACGCCGCGTATCTGCACGCCAGGTCTACGGCGGGATGGCGGGACAGGAAAGCCGCCTGGATCAATGTCGCAGGGTTTGTGGCCATGGTCTTCAATTTGTTCTTCGTTAACCTGGTCACTGTGGGCCTGCATTCTTATGCGGGCGTCGGGTGACCGTGCACAACCGGCCCGAATAACGCACAACACCGGAAAAACGCACGACAAGGGGGAGTGCAGTGACCGAGCATCCGACGACGGGCGCGGGGGCGCCCGAACAACCGACCACGCAGATACCCCCACAGACAACATCGCCGGCGGGCCACCAGCACGAGGCAGCGGAGCCGCAGGCCCAATCGGGCGGCGACGACGCCCCCACCCGCGCCTTCGCCGGATTCCGCACCGAACGCCGCGTCCCCGCGCCGGAGCGCCAGCAGGCCGCACCGCCCGTGGCGTCGCGGCCCGGGGGGATGCCGCCGTGGGACCCCACGCCGATGACCGGCATCCCACGTGTCGACCCGACCGCGTACGGCGCCTACTACGACGGTCAGGAGGCACCCCCCACCCAGATGCAGGGGCCCCCGCAGCATCGTCCGGAGCACCTGCCGCACACGCCGTACCCGGAGCTGTCCACCGGCATGCTGCTGCGGCCGGTCGCCCCGCCGCCATCGGACGGCTGGCGGCTGCTGCTGTTCAAGTTGTCCGGCGGCCTGATCAACCTGGGCGAGAGCCCGCGGGCCACCCGGTACAACAATCTGGTCGCCCAGGTGAACCGGCCCCTGCGGGGTTCCTACCGGGTGGCGTTTCTGTCGCTCAAGGGCGGCGTCGGCAAGACCACGATCGCCGCGACGCTGGGCGCCACCTTCGCCTCCATCCGCGGTGACCGCGTGGTGGCCGTGGACGCCAACCCCGACCGCGGCACGCTGAGCCAGAAGATCCCGCTGGAGACGGCGGCCACGGTGCGCCAGCTGCTGCACGACGCCGGCACCATCGAGCGCTACAGCGACGTCCGCCGCTACACCTCCAAGGGCCCGAGCGGTCTGGAGGTGCTGGCGTCCGAAACGGATCCCGGCATCTCGGACGCGTTCGGCGCCGAGGACTACGCGCGAATCCTGGACATCCTGGAACGGTTCTACGGCCTGGTGCTCACCGACTGCGGGCCCGGCCTGCTGCACTCGGTGATGAGCTCGGTGCTGGACAAGGCCGACGCCCTCGTCGTGGTCAGCTCGGCGTCCATCGACGGCGCGCGCAGCGCCTCGGCGACCCTGGACTGGCTGGACGCGCACGGCCACGAGGACCTGGTCCGCAATTCCATCGCGGTGATCAACGGGGTGAAGCCCCGCCCGGGCAAGGTCGACATGAACAAGGTGATCGACCACTTCTCCCGGCGCTGCCGCGCGGTTCAGCTGGTGCCGTTCGACCCGCACCTGGAAGAGGGCGCCGAGATCGAGCTGGACCGGCTACGCCGCGGGACCCGCGAAGCGCTCACCGAGCTGGCCGCCATCGTCGCCGACGGGTTCCCCGGCGACCAGCACAACCCGGGAGTGCTCGGCTAGCCAGCCATCGAGCTAGCGCGGGTTGTTGTCGCCATGACCCAACCGCCGCAAGAAGTCTGGGTCGTCGTCGGGTCCGATGACGCGCGTCTTCGGCCGGTGGGCCTGCGACCGCGCCGCACGCCAGCCGACGTAGATCAGCGTCCCCAAAATCACGACGAGCAGCAGGTAGAGCACCAAACACCTCCTTGGGGCGAATATACCCGCGCCGTAGGCTCAGGCTGTGTCACAAGAAGCTAGCGACGACAGCACCGGAGACCGCGCCGCGGATGAGGGCACGGCGCAACGGACCGGAAACCACGTCGCCGTCCACGTCGCGGCGTACATGGCGGCGCGGGTGCTGCTGGCGGTGGCGCTGACCGGCGTGATCTACGGTGTCGCGCGCCTGGCGGGAATCGCGCAGTTCCCGATCGTGGTGGCCGTGCTGTTCGCCCTGATCATCGCGATGCCGCTGGGCATCTGGGTGTTCGCCCCGTTGCGCCGCCGGGCCACCGCCGCGCTCGCGATCGCCGGGGAGCGGCGGCGCAGGGAGCGCGAACTGCTCCAGGCCCGACTGCACGGGGACGCCGCCCCCGACGAGGGGGGCGAGCAAGAATCAGGGCGCGGTTAGCCGTTCGGCAGCCGCACGACCTGAGCGGCGTAGCTCAGGCCCGCGCCGTAGCCGAGCAGCAGGGCCAGGTCGCCGGCCTTGGCCGCGCCGGTCGCCAGCACTTCGGCCATCGCCAGCGGGATGGACGCCGCCGAGGTGTTTCCGGTGTGCTCGATGTCGTTGGCGACGACCGCATCCGGGCGCAGCTCGAGGCTCTTGGCCAGCACCTCGTTGATCCGGCTGTTGGCCTGGTGCGGCAGGAACACGTCGATCTCGTCGGGCCGGATGCCCGCCGCGTCCATCGCCTGCCGGCCGACCTTGCCCATCTCGAATGCCGCCCACCGGAACACCGCGCTGCCTTCGAGCCTCAGGTACGGGCGCTCGCCCGTCGGGTTCTCGGTGTAGTCGATCCACTCGATGTCCTGGCGGATGGCGGTGGCCTGCGCGCCGTCGCTGCCCCAGACGGTGGGGCCGATGCCCTGGTCGGGCGTCTCGCCCACCACCACCCCGGCGGCGCCGTCGGCGAAGATGAAGCAGTTGCTGCGGTCCTGCATGTCCACGGTGGGGGACAGCTTCTCCGAGCCGAGCACCAGCACCTTGGCGGCGGTGCCGCCGCGGACCATGTCGGCCGCCACGCCCAGCGCGTAGCCGAAGCCGGCGCACCCGGCCGACACGTCGAACGCGGGCACGCCGGTGGCGCCCACGGCCGTCGCGACCGCCGGCGCGCACGCGGGGGTCTGCAGGAAATGCGTGCTGGTGGCGACGATGACACAGTCGATGTCGGATCCCTCGAGGGAGGCCTTGGCGATCGCCTCCTGCCCGGCCGCGATCGCCATCGAACCGGCGGATTCGTCGCGCCTGGCGAATCGGCGGGTTTTGATGCCGGTTCGCGAGTAGATCCACTCGTCGGACGAGTCGATGTTCTCGCAGAGCTCGTCGTTGGTGACCACCCGCTCGGGCCGGTACGACCCGACGCTGAGCAAGCCGATGTTCTTGGGCCCGCTGGTCGCGGCAATCTGCTTCATTGCGGTCCTTCGCTATCGCCCGAGCCGACGCAAAAGTACCCCAAGCGGGGCGCCCTCGGAGGCCTTTGCCTGCACTATAGGTAACCCAACCGCGGCGTCAGGTCGCCAGCGCCAACGCCGCGGCCACCGCGACCGCCCACGCCACCATCGCCAGGCCGGTATCGCGCAGCACCGGGATCAGCTCCGGGCCGCCGCGGCCGGAGCGCACCGGTGCCGCCGCGCGCAGGGCCAGCGGCGCGGCCACCAATCCGGCGGCACACCACGGGGTCGCCAGCATCAGCACCAGGGTCAGCACCCCGGCGGTCCCCAGCAGGGCCTGGTACAGGATCCGGGTGCGGGCATCGCCCAGCCGCACCGCCAGCGTGACCTTTCCCGAGCGCGCGTCGGTCGGGATGTCCCGCAGGTTGTTGGCCACCAGCACCGACGACGACAGCGCCCCGATCGACACCGCCAGCACCAGGCCCACCCAGTCCACCCGCAGCGCCTGGGTGTACTGGGTGCCCAGCACGGCGACGAGCCCGAAGAACAGGAACACCGCGACCTCGCCAAAACCGGCGTACCCGTAGGGTTTCGACCCGCCGGTGTACAGCCAAGCGCCGGCAATACAGGCCGCTCCCACCGCGATCAGCCACGGCGCGCTGAACAGCGCCAGCGCGAGGCCGGCGAGCGCGCCGACGGTCAGGCTGGCGACCGCGGCGGCCAACACCGCCCGCGGCGCCGCCAGCCGCGAGCCGACCAGGCGCACCGGGCCGGCCCGGTCGTCGTCGGTGCCGCGGATGCCGTCCGAGTAGTCGTTGGCGTAGTTGACGCCGACGGTCAGCGCGAGCGCGACGGCCAGCGCCAGCAGCGCCTTCCACCACACCGCGGAATGCAGCCACGCGGCCGCACCGGTTCCCGCGACTACCGGTGCCACCGCGTTGGGTAACGTCCGCGGGCGCGCACCGGAAACCCACTGCCCGAAATTGGCCACACGAACATCCTGCCAGGATGCGGGCCGTCGATCTGCGGGCCCGCACCCGCGATCAGCCCGGCGTCATGCACCACAATGGTCGGATGCTCGGAGTCATCGGCGGCAGCGGCTTCTACACCTTCTTCGGATCCGACTCCCGCGACGTCGCCGTGGACACCCCGTACGGGCCGCCCAGCGCCCCGGTCACCGTCGGCGCCATCGGCGACCACGAGGTGGCGTTCCTGCCCCGCCACGGCGCCAGACACGAATTCTCCGCGCACACCGTGCCTTACCGCGCCAACATGTGGGCGCTGCGCAAGCTCGGCGTGCGGCGGGTGCTCGCGCCGTGCGCGGTCGGGAGCCTCACCCCCACACTCGGACCCGGCACCGTCGTGGTGCCCGACCAACTCGTCGACCGCACCCGGGGCCGCGCCGACACCTACTTCGACTCCGGCGGCATCCACGTCGATTTCGCCGACCCGTACTGCCCGACGCTGCGCGAGGCGGTGACCGGCCTGCCCGACGTGGTCGACGGCGGCACCATGGTGGTGATCCAGGGGCCGCGCTTTTCCACCCGCGCCGAGAGTCAGTGGTTCGCCTCCGCCGGCTTCTCGCTGGTCAACATGACCGGTTATCCGGAGGCGGCGCTCGCCCGTGAGCTTGAAATATGCTATGCGGCAATCGCTTTGGTGACCGATCTGGATGCAGGTGTGAGCGCCGGTGAGGGCGTGAAGACCGTCGACGTGTTCGCCGAATTCGAGAAGAACATCGAAGTTTTCAAAACGCTGGTCCGCGGCGCCATCGGCCGGGTCGCCGCCGACCGCACCTGCACGCACTGCCTGCCGCACGCCGGAGTCACCCTGCCCATCGAGCTGCCGTGAGGGTGCTGCTGACCGGGGCGGCCGGCTTCATCGGTTCACGGGTGGACGCCGCGCTGCGCGCCGCGGGGCACGAAGTGATCGCCCTCGACGCGTTGCTGCCCGCCGCCCACGGCCCGAACCCGTTGCTGCCGCAAGGATGTCACCACGTCGACGTGCGCGACGCCGACGCCCTGGCGCCGCTGCTGGCCGGCGTGGACGTGGTGTGCCATCAGGCGGCGATGGTGGGCGCGGGCGTGGACGCCGCCGACGCCCCCGCCTACGGCGGCCACAACGACCTGGCCACCACGGTCTTACTGGCGCAGATGTTCGCCGCCGGGGTGCGGCGCCTGGTGCTGGCCTCGTCGATGGTGGTGTACGGCCAGGGGCGCTATCACTGCGAACAACACGGATTCGTTGATCCGCTACCGCGGCGCCGCGCGGACCTCGACGCCGGAATCTTCGAGCACCGGTGCCCGTTCGGCGGGGAGGAACTGCACTGGCGCCTCGTCGGCGAGGACGCCTGCCTGCGGCCCCGGAGCCTGTACGCCGCCAGCAAGACCGCCCAGGAGCATTACGCGCTGGCCTGGTCGGAGGCCACCGGCGGTTCGGTGGTGGCGTTGCGCTACCACAACGTCTACGGCCCGGGAATGCCGCGCGACACCCCGTACTCCGGGGTGGCGGCGATCTTTCGGTCCGCGCTGGAAAAGGGTGATCCGCCAAGGGTTTTCGAGGACGGCGGGCAGATGCGAGACTTCGTCCACGTCGACGACGTGGCCGCCGCCAACGTCGCGGCGACACAATGGGACGAGGGTTTCACCGCGGTCAATGTCTGCTCGGGACAACCTATTTCGATCTCGGAGGTGGCCGGCGCGCTCTGCGACGCGCGCGGCGCTTCGTTGTCCCCGGTGGTCACCGGGCAGTACCGCAGCGGCGACGTGCGCCACATCGTCGCCGACCCGTCCCGGGCCGTCGAGGTGCTCGGTTTCCGCGCGGCCGTCGCACCGGCCGACGGGCTGCGCGAGTTCGCGTTCGCGCCCCTTCGCTAACCCTGCGGGGGCCGGTAGATCTGCGGCTTCTGCACGGGTACCTGGCGCGTGCCGGAGTCGTCGCCGCGGAAGATCCGGGGCGCGTTGGCCAGCGGCGCTATCTCCGTGGTGGGCGGTTCGTTGTCCCCGCCGGGGACGCCGGCCGGGATGCGGGTGGTCGCCGCGGCCGACGGACCCGCGCCCTGGCCCACCGGGACCCGGGTGGTCGGCGCCGCCGCATTCGCCGCCGCGGCGCGCCTGCGGGCGGCGCGACGGGCCCGCCGTCGGCCGCTCAGCTGCCCGGCGACGATGGCCGCCACCAGGATGCCCAGGGCCAGCCCGCACAGCGTCACGTCGAAGGTGCTGGTGATCTGCTGGGCCAGGTTGTTGCCGTAGACCGGATGCAGCGCAGGCGAATTGGGCGAGTCTTGGAACCGCGGCGCCAGCTCCAGGCCGACGACGACGCGGGCGACGCTGAGCGTGGCGACGAGCCCGCACAGCGACGTGACCATTCTCGGCGAGAGGGTGGCCAGCCTGCGGCGCAGCCAGATCGCCAGCACCGCGGTGGCCAGATCGAACGCCGCCAGCACGATGCTGGAGTATCGGGAGAACGGGTAGTTCAGGATCACGCCGACGACGAGGTCGGTGATCCGCATCGCCACCGATCCCACCGACCAAACGGCGATGAGCAGCAAGCCATTTCGGGTCGTCGCGCGCCACGCGGACTCCTCGGTCGGCGAAGCGTTGCGGTGACCGAACAGGGCCCGCGGCGCGAACAGCGCCGCGCCGGCCGCCCATGCCAGGTAGCCCTCGAACCCGACGCCGGCGGTGGACGTGTTCTGCGCGATGCCGTGGAACGCGTCGATGTCACGACCGGCGGGCAGGAACCACACCAGGACCCCGGCGGCCAGCGTCGACGCGCCGAGCGCGACGGTGGTCAGTCGGCTCTCCCGCGCGCTGCGCAGCAGCCACCGCGCGGCGACCAGCACCGCGACCAGCGCCACCACGCCGTACACCACCGCGGTCGCGATCACGGCGATGTTCTGCTTGCCGAATTCCTCGGCGCCGCCGGTGCTTTGCAGCGCGTATCGCACCCGCCAGTACAGGTTGAAGCCGAAGCTGAGCACCGCTGCGAGCATCGACACCGAGCCGATCACCCGCGCCGACCGGTGCCACCCAGTGGATTCGTCGCCGGCCGGAACCGGTCCGGCAAGCGCGCCGGCCGGCACCGCCTGGGCGCTCAGCAGCGAGCCGGCGATCCCGGCCCAGGCGCCCGGACCGACACCGCCCGGCACGTTGACGGTGCCACCGAAACGGACGGTCTCGTACGCGTCGAACACGACGAAGGCGAGCACCAGCAGCAGGTAGGGGACGTTTAGCGCCAGGCGAAGCCGGGCGGCTCGTCCGGGGTTGAACCGCGCGCCTGCCGACCGCCAGGAACCGGCGACCACGACGGCGACGACGGCCAGCGCCGTCACGGCGATCAGCACCCCGAACAGCGTCGTGCTGCTGTTCGGGATCCCGAGGCCGAAGTAGAGGTTCCATGGCAGGAACACCGCGAGGACCAGCAGCGCCACCGCGGTCAGGTCACCGACGACGTGGCGGTACCGCTTCATCCCGGGCGCGGCCGCGGCGCCGCCCGTCGCGTGCGGGCGGATGATGCGCGGCGCCGGTGCCTGCTGCGTCTGACCGCGGATCGGGCCGGTCGGCGTCTCGTCGCTGCTCTGGCTCACCATGCCCCCCGGGATTCAAGGACGGATATTCTTGGCGCAGCTTCGGGTGTTCGGCGAGGGACTACCCTGCCGAGGGAAACGCACTGCTTGCTTGCGAACATATTCTCCGTTCGGATGCCGTGGCAGTGGCTGTGGCCGGTTGCTGGGCGGAGATGATTCCGCGGTGAGGCGTCCTGTCGTTCGAAAAGCTGGTTACGCTGCGCTAGTAGACGAAGCTTGTTGCCTGAATGACTGATACTGGCAACGGTATCGCAAGTGTAATGATGCCGGGACATTGCTGGTTGTGGGGTAGCCGGCGCGAAGGAGAACCGGGATGGACGTCGTTTTGGGGGTTGCGGTCACCGGACCCGTCGCGCGGTTGGCCCTGGTCGGGTCGGGCGCGCAGGGGGCCGACGTGATCGACCAATCCGTCGTCGACCTTGCCGACAATCCGATCGGCACGCTGACCGAGACCGTGGTCGGAACCAACCGGCTGCTGGCCGGTGAGAATCACCGGCTGGTCGGCACCCGGCTGTGCTGGACCGACCATCCCGCCGCCGACCAGCTGCGGCGGGCGCTGGAGGACTCGGGCGTGCACAACGTCGCGGTGCTCTCGGAATCGCAGGCGGTGGCCGCCCTGATGCGCGCGGCCGGCCGGCCCGGCGCGGCGCTGGTGATGGACGACGCGACCGCGACGCTGTCGATGGTGGGTTCGGGCGACGGCGACCCCGACGCGCCGCCGACCGTGTTGGCCAGCCAGCCGCTGGCGGGTGCGTCGGGCGGCGATGCGACGGCGGCGTTCCACACCATGATGGCGAACCTGAGCGCCCACCCCGACGCCCCGCAGGATGTCTATCTGCTCGGTGCGTCGCCCGATCTGAACCGGGTCGCCGACGAGCTTCGCGACGCGTCGACCATGCGGGTGCGGGTCGCCGAGGATCCCACCTTTGCGCTCGCGCGCGGCGCTGCGATCGCCGCCGCGCCGGCGGCGGTGCTGGGAGCCGGGGGTGCGACGGCGATGGCACCGGCGCTCGGTTTGACGGGTGACGAGACCGCCATGGCCCCGGCGGCCGGGGACGCCACCGCGATGGCGCCGGCGTTCGGGGAAGCCACCGCGATGGCCCCGGCGGCGGGGCTCACCGGGGACGAGACGACCGTGGTGCCGGCATCGGAGTTCGCGGATCCGAACGCTGAAGACCACCAGCTGGCCTATTCAATGGCCGACGAGGGCGAGCAGTACCCGGGCGAATTCGACGAGTACGACCCCGAATTCGACGACTACGAGTACGGCGACGCCGACGAGGAGGCGCCGACGAAGTTGTCGCGGCGATCGCTGATGGTCGGCAACGCCGTGGTCGCCTTCGCGGTCATCGGATTGGCGTCGCTGGCCACCGCGATCGCGGTCGCCGTTGAGCCGACCGCCAGCCGGCAGCCGGTGGTGGGCGTCCAGAACGGCACCCCGGGCAAGTTCATGCCGATCCTGCCGAGCCAGCAGCAGGCGCCGCTGCCCCCGCCCCCGGCCGATGCGCCCAACGCCGGATTCCAGGGCGGCACCGTCCCGGCCCCCAACAACGTCCCGGCCCCCCAGCAGGTCGCGCCCCCGGCGGGAGGCGGCGTGCCCGCCCCCGTCCCCGAGGCCCCGGTCAACCCCGGTGTCGTGCCCAATCCCGATCCTGGTTGGGCGCCTCGCCCGAATCCCATTGTGCCGGTGCCCATTCCGATTCCCATTCCGATCCCGGGGTGGGGGCCGAACTACCCGCCGTACAACCCCCCCTACAACCCGCCTTACACGCCGCCGACGACCCCGCCTTACACGCCGCCGACCACCACGTACCAGCCGCCGACGACGACGTATTCGCCGCCGAGCACCACCCACGAGCCCCCGACGACGACGTATTCGCCTCCTACGACGACGTATTCGCCGCCGAGCACCACGCACCAGCCGCCGACGAGCACCTATTCGCCGCCGAGCACCCGGGAAACCACCCAGGCGCCGCCGCCGACGCACACCCAGCAGACCCTGCCGCCGACCCACTCGCAGCAGACCGTGCCGCCGACGCACTCGCAGCCGATATTCCCCCAGGAGCCACACCCCCACCGCGGGTTCTGAGCGTGCCCGACGCCGACGGTCTGGTGACGGTCGTCCTGCCCTGCCTCAACGAAGAGGAGTCGCTGCCCGCGGTGCTGGCCGCCATCCCGGCCGGCTACCGGGCGCTGGTGGTGGACAACAACAGCACCGACGACACCGCCGCGGTCGCGAGTCGGCACGGCGCCCGCGTCGTCGCCGAACCGCGGGCCGGATACGGCTCGGCCGTCCACGCCGGCGTGCTGGCCGCCACCACCCCGATCGTGGCGGTCATCGACGCCGACGGCTCGATGGACGGCGGCGATCTGCCCCGGCTGGTCGCCGAGCTGGAGCGGGGCGCCGACCTGGTGACCGGCCGGCGCCGGCCGGTACCCGGGCTGCACTGGCCGTGGGTGGCCCGGGTGGGCACCGTCGTCATGAGCTGGCGGTTGCGCACCCGACACGGCCTGCCGGTGCACGACATCGCGCCGATGCGAGTGGCCCGGCGCGAAGCGCTGTTGCAACTCGGCGTCGCCGACCGGCGATCGGGTTATCCGCTGGAATTGCTGGTGCGTGCCGCGGCCGCCGGCTGGCGCGTCGTCGAACTCGACGTCAGCTACGGCCCGCGGACGGGCGGCAAGTCGAAGGTCAGCGGTTCGCTGCGGGGCAGCATCACCGCGATCCTGGACTTCTGGAAGGTGATCTCGTGAGCGAGCTGCCGGTGACCCTGCTGGTGGTCGCCAAGGCGCCCGAGCCGGGCCGGGCCAAGACGCGGCTCGCGGCGACCGTCGGCGACCGGGTCGCCGCCGAAATCGCCGCCGCCGCACTGCTTGACACGCTCGACGCGGTGGCGGCCGCCCCGGTGGCCGCGCGGGTGGTGGCGTTGGCCGGCGACCTGGACGGCGCGGCGAACGCCGCCGAGATCCGGCAGCGCCTGGCGTCGTTCACGGTGGTCGCCCAGCGCGGTGCGGATTTCGCGGCCCGGCTCGCCAACGCGCACGCCGACGCGGCCACCGGGTTTCCGGTGCTGCAGATCGGCATGGACACCCCCCAGGTGAGCGCGGATCTGTTGGCCGGGTGCGCGCGCCGGCTGCTCGAGACGCAGGCGGTGCTCGGGCCGGCCCGCGACGGCGGCTGGTGGGTGCTCGGCGTGGGGGAGCCGGCGATGGCGCAATGCCTGCGTACCGTGCCGATGTCCGCGCCCGACACCGGTGATCTGACCCTGAAAGCATTGCGCGACAACGGCATTGACGTAGCGACCGTTGAAGCGCTGGCCGACGTGGACTTTATCGACGACGTCGCGGTGGTGCGCGACGCCTGCGCACCCACCAGCCGGTTCGCGTGCGTCACCCGCGCTGTCGGCCTCTAGCCGGGCTACCAGTTCGTCAGGATGATCGTGTTGAGCGCCAGCGCGCCGACGGCGTTGAGCGCCAACCAGATCCGGTGTGAACGCACCGGCAGGAGTGCGGCCGCCGCGGTGAGCCAGACGGTGAACGGCAGCCAGATGCGTTCCACCTCGGCCTTGCTGAGCATGCTCAGGTCCGCGAAAACGATGGCGGCCAGCATGCCCAACAGCAGCAGGTGAAAGCCGGAGCGGCGGCGGATGGCGGGCCAGTCGAACACCCTGCTGATTCCGGCGACGCCGCCCAACCCGATCGCGCACACGACGCACGCCAGGTTCGCCCAGCTCCAATACTGGAACGGTCGGAATTTGGCTATGCCCTGCCAATAGCGTTGCTGCACCAGGGTATAGCCGTCGAACCAGAAGAACCCCGCGACGGCGAAGGCGACCGCCACCGCGATCGCGGCCAGCGCCGCCGGGCCCAGGGCCCGCAGGATCGCCCGCCAGTCCGCCCAGCCGTTGGCCGTCCTCTGGGCCGAGGCCAGCACCGCCAACGCCGGGAACCCCATCAGCATCAGGCCGTAGTTGCAGAACACCCCCCAGCCCAGCAGCAGGCCCGCCCCCGCGGCCGTCAACGCGGGGAAGCGGACCGGGCGGTGCACCGCCACGGCCAGTAGCGCGATGCCCCACGCCGCCACCCCGGCGAAGTAGCCGTCGGCCGACACCGCCACCCAGATCGCCGTCGGCGCCAGGGCGACGAACGGGGCGGCGCGCCGCGCGGTCTGCTCGTCGGCCAGCGCGCGCACGGCGATCACCACCGCGGCGGCCGCGCTCGAGCCGGCCATTAGGCACAGCAGTCCGGCCCAGGCGCCGCCGTGCAGGCCGAGCCGGTCCAGCCAGGCGAAGGTCAGCAGCGCGCCGGGTGGATGCCCGGACACGTGGGTGGTCCACGAGTTCGGCTGGTAATCCACGATCCGGCTGGCGAACGTGCGCAGGGTCGCACCGATGTCGGTGACGCCGGGCACCTGCGACAGGTATTCGTCGCGGGTGGTCAGCCGGCCGGCGAAGCCGCGCTGCCAGCCGTCGATCATCGCCAGCGCGAATGCCCATCCGCACGCGGTGGCCCAGCTGCCCAGCGTCAACGCCCGCCACGAAAGGCGTTGCGCCAGAATCGGCCCCCACGCGACAACGGCGATTGCGAGGGCGATGGCCGGCCCGGTTCCCCAGCCGGCGTGGATCAGCCAGTCGCCGAAGATCGGCGCGGCGCCGGCGTGGGTGGCGAACTTCTCGGCGCCGACGTCCAGCCGCGGCCGCACGCCTACGTTCATCCGCGGCAGCACGAACGCCGCCGCCACCAGCACCACCCCGACCGTGACCGCTACCGCCTCGCGCACTGCCTCCCGTCGAGCGATCCTCACGGACGAACAGCCTATTGATGGCTCGGGCCGGCGAACCGGCGCACCAACGCCGTCCGGTCGACCTTGCCGATGCCGCGGCGCGGCAGGGTGTCGACGATGTGCAGCTCGCGCGGTGCGGCGGTGGCGTCCAGAGTGCGGGTCACCTGCGCGCGCAGCGCGTCCAGGGTCGGCGCGGCCGCCCCGTCGCGCAGCACGATCGCGGCGACCACCCGCTGCCCCAGCCTGTCGTCGGCCACCCCGAATACCGCGCAATCGCTCACGGCCGGATGGGTGCACAGCGCCGCCTCGACCGGCTGCGGCAACACGGTCAGCCCGCCGGTGCTGATCGCGTCGTCGGCGCGGCCCAGGACGGTCAGCACGCCCTCGTCGCTGACGGCGCCGAGGTCGTCGGTCGCAAACCAGCCCGGCTCGGCGAACGGATCGGGGTCGACCGGGTTGCGGTAGCCCTTGGCCAGCGTCGCGCCGCCGATGACGATGCGCCCGTCCACCGTGCGCAGCCGCACCCCGTCCAGCGGGACACCGTCGTACACGCAGCCCCCGGCGGTCTCGCTCATCCCGTAGGTGCGGACCACGGTGATGCCCGCCGCGGCCGCGTCGTCGAGCACCGGGCGTGGCGCGGGTCCGCCGCCGAGCAGCACGGCGTCCAGTTCGGCGAGGGCGGCCGCGGCGGCCGGGTCGCCGAGCGCCTTGGCCAGCTGCGCGGCGACCAGCGAGCTGTAGCGCCGCCCCGAGCCCAAGGCCCTTATCGCACCGGGCAATTCGGCGACGTCGAATCCGGCGGAGACGTCCATCTCGACCGGTGCCGAGCCGGCGAGCAGGCTGCGCACCAGGACCTGTATGCCGGCGATGTGGTGGGGCGGCAGGGCGAGCAGCCAGCTGCCCGGCCCGCCGAGGCGGTCATGGGTGGCCACCGCGCTGGCCGTCAGGGCGGCGGCGGTCAGCAACGCGCCCTTGGGAATTCCGGTGGTTCCCGAGGTCGCCGCGACCAGGGCGACGTCGTCGTCGATGGCCTCCCCGACGCGCAGGCCCGCCCGCAGCGCATCCGACTCACGGTTCTCGCCCGCGGGCAGGGCGACCAGTGCGGGCTCACGCCCGTCCAGTACGCGCCCGAGCGCCGGCAGCAGTGACGATGCCGCCGAACCCGGCGGGACGTACAGCGCGCGCAGTACGGCTATGCGGGGTCCCCGGCCTCGTCGGCGTCGTCGAAGGGCCAGCCTTGGGCCGCCAACCGCATCCGCACCCGCTCGACGTCGGTGGGTGACGGCAACTCATCGGTGATCTGGGTGATCAGCACGCCGATGTCGACATCGTCGAACTCCCCGCGCCGAACCAGCTCGCAGGCCACCTCCTTGGCTTCGTCGTTGGACAGCCGGCGGGCAAGCAACGCGAGCACCGGGAAGGTGTCGGTCGCCGGAACGCCTTCCGGATATCCCGCGCGGAGCCAGGAGACGATCGAGTTGAGGAATCCGTTCACGCTCTGACAACACCCCCCGGTGTTTGGCTTAGCAAATCCGTGGGCATCAATCGATGCTACTTCGCTTTGGCTCCGAGGAACGGGTAGCCGGTGTGATGCGCGACGAAGTCCCGGGAGATGTAAGCCAGCGCGAAGGCGATCACCAATAGCACCACCGCATAGATCGCGTACGCGACCGCCAGCAGCGCCGGGTTTCTCTGTGGCGAGCTGCCATCGGTGCCGGCCTGTCCGGCGCTGACCGCGTGGAATCGGAGCCCCAGGGCAAACAGTCCCGGCAATGCGGCACCGGCCAGCATGCTGAAGATCAGGATCTTGAGGGAGGCCTGGTAGTTGAACCAGTCGCTGAAGTGACTCATCAGGCGTTCGCCTTAATCGTGGGGTCGTCGGAGTCGGACCGGGGAGACGTGCCGGCGGGTGTGGGTCCGGCGCCCGAGGGCGGGTGCTGATCGTCGGCATCTTCGAGTCCAGCGGTCAGGCCGCCCTTCCATTCGGCGTTGACGTTGCGGTGGTCGACCTTGACCTTGCGCGACCGGATGTAGATGGTGGCCGAAACCGCGATCAGCAGCGCGAAGCCCACGATGGCGCCGGGGTAGCCGCCGATCAGGTGCACGATCCAGTACGTGACCGCACCGACGAGCCCGGCCAGCGGAAGCGTGACCAGCCACGCGACGCCCATGCGACCGGCGACGCCCCAGCGGACCTCGCCGCCGGGCTTGCCCAGCCCGCTGCCGAGCACCGAACCGGTGCAGACCTGGGTCGTCGACAGCGCGTAGCCGAAGTGGGTGGACAGCAAAATCACCGCGGCCGAAGAGGATTCGGCCGCCATGCCCTGCGGCGACTGGATTTCGACCAGTCCTTTGCCCAGGGTGCGGATGATCCGCCAGCCGCCAAGATAGGTGCCGAGCGCAATCGACACCGCGCAAGCGACGATGACCCAAAGCGGCGGCGTGGCCTCGTTTTTGCTGATCGAGCCGTAGGACATCAGCGCCAGGAAGATGATGCCCATCGTCTTCTGCGCGTCGCCGGTCCCGTGCGCCAGCGAAACCAGCGACGCCGAGCCCCACTGGCCATAGCGGAACCCGGCCTCGGTGCGACCGGTCTCCAGACCGCGGGTGATCCGGTAGACGAGCCAGGTCGCGATCGCCCCTACGGCGATGGCCAGGATCGCGGCCACCACGGCCGGGATGAGTACGTGGGACACCAGGCCTTTCCAGATCACCCCGTGCCCGCCGACGGCTGCGATGGTGGCGCCGACGATGCCGCCGATCAGGGCGTGCGACGAACTCGACGGGATGCCGAGGAGCCAAGTCAGCAGGTTCCACACGATGCCGCCGACGAGGCCCGCGAAAACCAGCTCCAGCGTCACGATGTGCCCGTCGATCAAGCCCTTGGCGATCGTCGCGGCGACGGCGGTGGACATGAACGCGCCCACGAGGTTCAGCACCGCGGATAGCGCGACCGCCGCTTTGGGCTTGAGCGCACCACTGGCGATCGAGGTCGCCATCGCGTTGCCCGTGTCGTGGAAGCCATTCGTGAAATCGAAAGCCAATGCCGTGATTACGACAATGATCAAGAGGAACAATTGGATGTTCACAGCGCCTGATTCTGGTGGTAGGAGGTTTCCATTGTCGAATGCTGCGGCAGCCGAAACGCGGGTGTACCTTGAACCGTCGCCATATGTTACCTGTCAGTTAACCGGCGTTTCCCTCTCGTTCACCTCGCGTGTCGCGCCGTAGCGGGTGCTCCGGCGGCACCTCGACGAAAATGAGCGTTAGGCCGTCCGGGTCGGTCACGTGCATCTCTTTCAAACCCCATGGTTCCTGGCGAGCTTCGCGCGCGATCGACACCCCGCGGTCGGCCAATTCAGCTTGGGTGGCCTCGATGTCGCGGACCTGTAGCCACAGCGCACCGGGAAAGGTCGGCTGAGAGGGGCCCGGAGCGCCGTAACCGGCCAGCTCCAGCAAGGACTGGCCCGCGAAAAACACCGTCCCAGCGCCGTAGTCGCGCCAAATAGCCAGCCCGATCTCGTCGCGGTAAAAGGCTAGCGACCGTTGATAGTCCGACGGTCGCAGCAGCATCCGGCTGGCCAGGATCTCCATGAAATCGTGTCTAGCACGTCTCTAGCCCGCCTGGGCGCATCGGCTGCGAAGCGTCGCCACGCCGGGCCCGACGAGATCGTCGCAAGCCGCGCCCCGGCCGGTCATGGCGAGCAACAATGCCAGCAGCGGGCCCTCTACCGCTTCACCCTGTCCGTGTTGCCAGTCGTCGTCGGTGGCGGACAACGCCAGACCGGCGACGCGGTTCTTGGAGCCGAGCAGCATGTTGGAGCCCTTGTAGAAGTCCACCGCTTGGCGGACGGCGCCGGGCGGATAGGCGTGGGGGATGCCCAACGGACGGCGAACGTCTGCGCCGTGCACCACCACCTCACCCAACCAGGAGGTTTTGGGGCCCGGCGGTGCGGAGGTGGAGTTCTGCAAGCCCCGGAACTCGGCCAGCGTCGCGGCCGGGTCGGCTCCCAGGTGCTTGGCGATCTGGTCGTTGGCGAACTTGTCGAAGTTGAACTTGACCTTGGCAATCCCGAAGAAGAACGTGGCCGGATTCAGCGAGGCCGTCGCCGACAGGTGCGCGACGATGTCGCGGACCGTCCAGCCCGCACAGAGCGACGGCGTATCCCATTGCGCCGGGGTGAGGCCGGCGAGGTCGTCGGCAAGCGCGCCGCGCTCGGCGGCGATGGTAGCCCACAGATCGGACATGGCAACTCCCGAAGGTTCAGCGGGTCGCAGCTCAGCTATCGCGATTGGGCTGGACGCGTTGACGCTGCATGAGTGTATTTACCCACCGCGGGCCGAAGGTGTCCAGCGCCTTGGCGGCGATCGCCATCCGCGGTGCGATGCGCACCGGGCGGGTGCGGGCGGCGGTGATCATCCACTCGCCGGCCTCCTCCGATGTCAGCGCCGGCATTCCCTCGTAGGCCTTGGTCGGGGCGATCATCGGGGTGGCCACCAGCGGGTAGTACAGCGTGGTGGAGTGCACGCCCTTGTCGCCCCACTCGGTTTCCACCACCCGGCTGACCGTCGACAGCGCGGCCTTCGAGGCGTTGTAGACCGCGAACAGCGGCGAGGCCTCCGACAGCACCCCCCACGTCGAGACGTTGATGATGTGGCCGTCGCCGCGCTCGATCATCCCCGGCGCCAGCCCGCGGATCAGCCGCAGCGGCGCGTAGTAGTTGAGCACGATGGTCCGCTCGACGTCGTGCCAGCGTTCCAGCGACTCGGCCAGCGGCCGGCGGATGGACCGGCCGGCGTTGTTGATCAGGATGTCGATTCCGCCGAGACGCTTTTCGACGTCGGCCACCAGCGCGTCGACGGCGTCCATGTCCGAGACGTCGCACGGGATCGACAGCGCTTCACCGCCGGCGCCGGTGATTCGCTCGGCCAGCGCGTCCAGCAGATCCTGGCGGCGCGCGACGACGACCACGGTGGCGCCCGCCCGGGCGAACTGTTCGGCCGCGGCCTCGCCTATCCCCGACGAGGCCCCGGTAAGCAGGATGCGCTTGCCGGTCAGCTCGATCGGCTTGATCAGCGGACGGTTGACCAATACCTGCGGCGCCATGGGGGGACGCATGGTCGCCAGCACGAACTGGTCGGCGATCCGGCGGAGGGGACTCTTGCTCACGTGACGCGAGTCTAGGCGGTGGCGCCGGCGCGCCCGCCGCTAGAAGTAGCGGGGGAACCGGCTCCAGTCCGGGTCGCGCTTCTCCAGGAAGGCGTCGCGGCCCTCGACGGCCTCATCGGTCATGTAGGCCAGCCGGGTGGCCTCGCCCGCGAACAGCTGCTGGCCCACCAGGCCGTCGTCGAGCAGGTTGAACGCGAACTTCAACATGCGTTGCGCCTGCGGCGATTTTGCGTTGATCTCGCGCGCCCACTGGATTGCCTCCGACTCCAGCGCCGCATGATCGACGACGGCGTTGACCGCACCCATGTGATGCATCTGCTCGGCGGTGTAGGGGCGGCCAAGGAAGAAGATTTCGCGGGCGAACTTCTGGCCGACCTGGCGGGCCAGGTACGCGCTGCCGTAGCCGCCGTCGAAGCTGCCGACGTCGGCGTCGGTCTGCTTGAAGCGGGCGTGCTCGCGGCTGGCCAGCGTGAGGTCGCAGACGACGTGCAGGCTGTGCCCGCCGCCGGCCGCCCACCCGTTGACCAGACAGATGACCACCTTGGGCATGAACCGGATCAGCCGCTGGACCTCGAGGATGTGTAACCGGCCGGCCCGGGCGGTGTCGACGGTGTCGGCGGTGTCGCCGCTCGCGTACTGGTAGCCGCTGCGGCCGCGGATGCGCTGGTCCCCGCCGGAGCAGAACGCCCAGCCGCCGTCCTTCGGCGATGGGCCGTTGCCGGTGAGCAATACGACGCCGACGTCGGGGGACATCCGGGCGTGGTCGAGCACTCGGTAGAGCTCGTCGACGGTGTGCGGCCGAAACGCGTTGCGGACCTCGGGCCGGTCGAACGCCACTCGCACCGTGGCATCGTCGACGTGCCGGTGATAGGTGATGTCGGTCAGGTCGCCGAACCCGTCCACGGGTCTCCAGGCCTGCGCATCAAAGGGGTTGTCACTCAATCTGTTTGAACTCCTATGCCGGGTCCAGCCGAAATACCGGACACACGCCGGCCAGCGCCTCGAACTCCTCGGGGCGACCGTCGACGACCAACCCAGAGCGTTTCATGAACCCGACGCCGGTGGGCACCTCGGTGGGGAACGCCCGCAACAACGGCCGCGCCGCGTCGGCCGACAACTCCACCATCCGCACCCGCTCGGAGTTCCGGCCGCGGGCCAGCGTCGCGTATTCGGCGGCGCGGACGTTGCGGATCCAATCCGCACCCGGGAATCCGCCCACCACATAGCGTTTGCCGTCCACCGTCATCGGTGTCACCGGCGTCGAGCGGGGTGCCCCGGACTTGCGTCCGGGCACGGTCAGCACCACCGGGCTTTCGCCGCCGAAGCTCAGCCCGAGCCGCGACATCCGGATGACGACCTTGTTCGCCGGCTTCAGCCACCACGGCGGTTTGAGGGACGGCTTGTGCCCGTCGGGCGTACCCATGCCTGACACAGTAGTCAGGTTCGGGGCGCCTCCAGGAAGGGTTCGGCACCGTGCGCCCAGGGATCGGCGCCGGGTGCGGCGACGGCCTCCAGCCGGGCGATCGCCTCGGCGCTCAGCGTGACGCCGGCCGCGCCGATGTTCTCCTCGAGGTGGGCGATCGACCGGGTGCCGGGAATCAGCAACGTGTTCGGCGCGTGCGCCAAGATCCAGGCCAGCCCGACCTGGGCGCCGGTAACGCCCAACTCGCCGGCGATGTCGACGACCACCGGGTTGTCGGCGACCTTCGGAAACCCGGGGAAGGCCGAGCCGAGCGGGAAGTACGGCACCCACGCGATCCCCTCGCCCACGCACAACTCGAGCGTGGCTTCCTGGGAGCGGTCCAGCAGGCTGTAGGCGTTCTGCACGCAGACGATGCCGGCGGGCAGCGCTCGCCGCAGCACGTCGAGCGACACACTGCTGATCCCGATCGCGCCGATCTTGCCCTCGTCGCGCAGGGCGATCATCTCGGCGAGCTGGTCGTCGAGGTCGACGATCTGATCGCCCTCGGCGGCCATACCGATCCCGGAGTCGAGCCGGCGCAGGTTGACCACCGGGACGCGGTCCAGGCCGAGCTGACGCAGGTCGTCCTCGACGGCGGCGCGCAGCTCGGCGGGCCGTTGTGCTGGAGCCAGCGGGATCGGTTGTTCGCCGGTGTAGCGCGCCCCGACCTTGCTGACGATGACGAGGTCGTCCGGGTAGGGCGCCAGCGCCGCGTGGATCCGGCGGTTCACCTCGCCGGGGCCGTAGAACGACGCGGTGTCGATGTGGTTGACGCCGAGCTCGAGGGCGCGGCGCAGCACCGCGACCGCGTCGTCGACGGTGGTTTCCTCGAACAGTTGCATGGCGCCGTAGCCCATGCGGGCGACGGGGGCCGTGCCGATCCTGCCGGTACCGCCGGGCTGTGGCTTGTCGGTCATGATGCTCCTTGGCTCGTGACACACTGGTGAAAATGCGGAGGAGCCTCCGCTTCGGTCAGCGTAGCAGAAACGGAGGAACCTCCGCTTTGGTTGGAAGGTCGGACGCGCGGCGCAATCGCGAACGGCTGCTGCAGGCGGCCACCGCGGCGTTCACCGCGCACGGCGGCTCGGCGTCGCTCGAGGCGATCGCCCGCGACGCGGGGGTGGGGATCGGCACGCTCTACCGCCATTTCCCCAACCGGGAGGCTCTCGTCGAGGCCGTCTACCGGGCCGAGCTCGCCGAGGTGGCCGCGGCGGCCGAGCAGCTGCTCAAGCGCCATCCACCGAAGACCGCCCTGCGACGCTGGATGGACCGTTACGCCGGCTTCGTGGCCGCCAAGCGCGGCATGGCCGAGTCGCTATCCGCGATCTTCGCTTCCGGCGCTCTTGCGCCCAGCCAGACGCGGGACAGCATCATCGGCGCGGTCGACATGTTGCTGCGGGCCGGCGCCGACGACGCGACCCTGCGCGCCGACGTGCAGGCCGACGACGTGGTGTCGAGCCTGATCGGAATCTTCCTGGCCAGCGGTTCACCGGAGCAGACCGGCCGCATGCTCGACCTGCTGGTCGCCGGCGTCACGGCGTAGGTGTCAGCGCCGAGTCCCATCCCCCGCCGAGTGTGAAACTAGTTTCACGTTCGGGCGCGAGTGTGCAGTTAGTTTCACGCTCGCCCGCAACCACTCAGCCCACGGAGCGGGCGGCGCCCTCCCAAAACTGCGCGCGCACGGCCTTCTTGTCCGGCTTGCCCAGCCCGGTCAACGGCAGCGAGTCGGCGAGCACCACGCGCTTGGGCGACTGCACCGAACCCTTGCGGTCCTTGACCGCGGCCTGGATCTCGGCGGTCATCTTCTCGATCGCGGCGTCGTCGCGGGGCGCGTCGGAGCGCAGCACCACGACCGCGGTGACGGCCTCGCCCCACTTCTCGTCCGGCGCCCCGACCACGCACACCTGGGCGATTGCCGGGTGCTCGGCGACGACGTCCTCGACCTCACGCGGGAAGACGTTGAAACCGCCGGTGACGATCATGTCCTTGACCCGGTCGACGATGAAGTAGAAGCCGTCCTCGTCCTCGCGGGCCATGTCGCCGGTGTGCAGCCAGCCATCCTTGAACGTCTCGGCCGTCGCCTCGGGCAGGTTCCAGTAACCGCCCGCCAAAAGCGGTCCGCTGACACAGATTTCACCCGGCTCGCCCTGCGGCACCGGCTTGCCGTCTTCGCCGAGCAGCGCCACCCGCGCGAAAAGCGTTGGGCGCCCGCAGGATGTCAGCCGCTTCTCGTCGTGCTCGCCCTTGGCCAGGTAGGTGATGGCCATCGGCGCCTCGGACTGCCCGTAGTTCTGGGCGAAGATCTGTCCGAACCGGCGGATCGCCTCGGCCAGCCGCACCGGGTTGATCGCCGACGCGCCGTAATAGACGGTCTGCAGTGACGACAGGTCGCGGGTGTGCGAATCCGGGTGGTCCATCAGCGCATATAGCATCGACGGCACCAGGAACGTGGCCGTAATCTGCTTCTCCTCAATGGTTTTCAGCACGTCGGCGGGGTCGAACTTGGGCAGCACATGCATCTCGCCGCCCTTGATCAGCGTGGGCAGGAAATACGCCGCCCCGGCGTGCGACAGCGGGGTGATCATCAGAAACCGCGGTTCCTCGGGCCACTCCCATTCGCTGAGCTGGATCTGGGTCATCGAAGAGATCGACTGTGCGGTGCCCATCACGCCCTTGGGCTTGCCGGTGGTGCCGCCGGTGTAGGTCAGGCCGATGACCTGATCGGGCGGCAGGTCCGCGGCGGTCAGCGGCTGCGGGTCGTACTTGGCCGCCTCGGCCGCCAGGTCCACCGCGACGCCGCTGAGCGCCTCGGGCACCGGGCCGATGGTGAGGATCTGCTTGAGCCCGGGCACCTTCTCCAGCAACGCCAGTGCGCGCTCGACGAACATCGGGTTGGGGTCGATGATCAGCGAGCTGATGCCTGCGTCGTTGAGCACGTAGGCGTGGTCGTCCAGCGAGCCCAGCGGGTGCAGGGCGGTGCGGCGGTAGCCACGGGTCTGCCCCGCGCCGATGATCAACAGGACCTCGGGCCGGTTGAGGGACAGCAGGCCGACCGCCACACCGGTGCCCGCGCCCAGCGCCTCGAACGCCTGGATGTACTGGCTGATCCGCTCGGCCATCTGACCACCGGTCAGCGTGGTGTCGCCGAGGAACAGCACCGGCTTGGTCTTGTGGCGCTTGAGCGCGCCGACGAGCAGGTGGCCGTTATGGGTCGGGTTGCGCAACAGATCGTCACTCATGTGGTCAGACTAGAACGTGTTGCAATTTGGGTCAGCCGCACCCTCGGCGACGCCGCCGATCATGGCCTGACCCGTGGCGACCCCACTAGGATCCCTCCCCATGGGGCTGGCAGATCTCGTCGTTACCGGAACCATCCTGACCGTCGACGAGGCGCTGCCCACGGCCGAGGCGTTTGCCGTCGCCCACGGCAAGATCATCGCCGTCGGCACCCGCGCCGAGGTCGCCGGGTTCGCCGGCCCCGACACGCAGACCGTCGACGTCGGTGACGGCTGCGTCATGCCGGGCTTCGTTGAGGCACATGGGCATCCGCTGATGGAGGCGGTCGCGCTGTCTGACCGCATCGTCGACATCCGCCCGGTCACCATGCGCGGTGCCGACGACGTCGTCGCGGCGATCCACCGCGAGGTCGCCCGGCGGGGATCCGACGGCGCCTACCTCAACGGCTGGGATCCGCTGCTGCAGAACGGCCTTCCGGAACCGACGCTGGGCTGGCTCGACGACGTCGCGCCGGACAGCCCGCTGGTCATCCTGCACAACTCCGGGCACAAGGCGTACTTCAACTCGCGCGCGGCCAAGCTGCACGGGCTGAACCGCGACACCCCCGACCCCAAGGGCGCCAGGTACGGCCGCGACGCCAACGGCGAACTCGACGGCACCGCCGAGGAGACCGGCGCGGTGTTCCCGCTGCTGGGCGGGGCCATCGATCTCGCCGACTACCCGCGGATGCTGCTCGCCGAATGCGCCCGGCTCAACCGCGCCGGCCTGACCACCTGCTCGGAGATGGCCTTCGACCCGAACTTCCGGCCGGTGGTCGAGCAACTGCGCGAGCGGCTCACGGTACGGCTGCGCACCTACGAGATCTCCAATCCGCAGATGTCCACCGCTGCCACCCCCGGGCAGGGTGACGACCTCCTGCGTCAGGTGGGCATCAAGATCTGGGTCGATGGGTCGCCCTGGATCGGCAATATCGACCTCTCGTTCCCCTACCTGGACACCGAGGCCACCCGGATCATCGGCGTGGTGCCGGGCTCCTGCGGCTGCGCCAACTACACCGCCGAGCAGCTGCATGAGATCGTCGGCGCCTACTTCCCGCTGGGCTGGCCGATGGCGTGCCACGTGCAGGGCGACGCCGGCGTGGACACCATCCTCGACGTCTACGAAGAGGCCCTCAAGCGCCATCCGCGCGACGACCATCGGCTGCGGCTCGAGCACGTCGGCGCCATCCGGCCCGAGCAGCTGCAGCGCGCCCACGACCTCGGCGTCACCTGCAGCATCTTCGTCGACCAGATCCACTACTGGGGTGATGTCATCGTCGACGGGCTGTTCGGCGAGGAACGCGGAACCCGTTGGATGCCGGCGGGATCCGCGGTGGCCACCGGGATGCGCATCTCGTTGCACAACGACCCGCCGGTGACGCCCGAGGAGCCGCTGCGCAACATCAGCGTGGCCGTGACCCGCACGGCGCCGAGCGGCCGGGTGCTGGGCCCCGAGGAGCGGCTGACCGTCGAGCAGGCGATCCGCGCGCAAACCATCGACGCAGCCTGGCAGCTGTTCTCCGACGACGTGATCGGCTCGCTGGAGGTCGGCAAGTACGCCGATCTGGTGGTGCTGTCGGCCGATCCGCGAACCGTTCCGCCCGAGCAGATCGCCGACCTCGAGGTCCGGGCGACGTATCTGGCGGGTCGCCAGGTCTACGGCGCGTGACACCGACGCTCGAGGACCTGCTCGACCGCCTGCACGTGGTGGCGCTGCCGATGCGGGTGCGGTTTCGCGGCATCACCATCCGTGAAGTCGCGCTTATCGACGGCCCGGTGGGCTGGGGCGAGTTCGGCGCGTTCGTCGAATACGAGCCACACGAGGCCGCGCACTGGCTGGCGTCGGGTATCGCGGCCGCCTACCGGGATCCACCGCCGACCCACCGCGACCGCGTGCCCATCAACGCGACCGTGCCGGCGGTGCCCGCCGCGCAGGTGGCCGAGGTGCTGGCGCGCTTCCCGGGGGCCGGCACGGCAAAGGTGAAGGTCGCCGAGCCCGGGCAGACGCTGGCCGACGACGTCGCGCGGGTCGACGCCGTGCGCGAACTGGTGCCGACCGTGCGGGTGGACGCCAACGGCGGTTGGAGCGTCGAGGAGGCGGCCGCGGCGGCCGCCGCGCTGACCGCCGACGGCCCGCTGGAATACCTCGAACAACCCTGCGCTACGGTCGCCGAGCTCGCGGCGTTGCGTCGGCGGATCGAGGTGCCGATCGCCGCCGACGAAAGCATCCGTAAGGCCGAGGACCCGCTGGCCGTGGTCCGCGCCGGCGCCGCCGACATCGCGGTGCTCAAAGTCGCTCCGCTGGGCGGGATTTCGGCCATGCTCGAAATCGCCGCGCAGATCGATATCCCGGTCGTGGTCTCCAGCGCGCTGGATTCGGCGGTGGGCATCGCCGCCGGGCTGACCGCCGCGGCGGCTTTGCCGCAACTGCGGCACGCCTGCGGGCTCGGCACCGGCGGGCTGTTCGTCGAGGACGTCGCCGAGCACGCCGCGCCCGTCGACGGCTGCCTGCCGGTGGGCCCGGTCACGCCCGATCCGGGTCGGATGTACGCGCTGCGCGCGGCGCCGGAGCGGCGGCAGTGGTGGATCGACCGGGTCAAGGCCTGCCATCGGTTGCTTGTACCGTCGACCGAGTGATCAACCTGGCTTACGACGACCGCGGCTCCGGTGAGCCCGTGGTCTTTATCGCCGGCCACGGCGGCGCCGGACGGACCTGGCACCCCTACCAAGTGCCCGCGTTCCTGGCGGCCGGATACCGCGTCATCACCTTCGACAATCGCGGGATCGGCGCCACGGAGAACGCGGACGGCTTCTCGACCCAGACCATGGTCGCCGACACCGCGGCCCTGATCGAGGGCCTGAACGCGGCCCCGGCCCGCATCGTCGGGATGTCGATGGGCGCATACATCGCCCAGGAACTCATGCTGGCCCGGCCCGAGCTGGTCAGCTCGGCGGTGCTGATGGGCACCCGGGGCCGCATGGACCGGGCCCGGCAATTCTTCCGCGACGCCGAGGCCGAGCTGGCCGACGCCGACATCGCGATGCCGCCCGCGTATGAAGCCAAAATCCGCCTGCTGGAAAACTTTTCCCGCAAGACGCTCAACGACGACACCGCCATCGCCGACTGGATCGCGATGTTCTCCACCTGGCCCGTCAAGTCCACTCCCGGCATGCGCGCCCAGCTGGATATCGCGCCGTATACCAGCCGATTGACCGCCTACCGCAGCATCGCGACCCCGGTGCTGGTGATCGGCTTCTCCGACGACGTGCTCACCCCGCCGTATCTGGGCCGCGAGGTCGCCGACGCGCTGCCGAACGGCCGCTACGTGCAGATCCCCGACACCGGCCATCTCGGTTTCTTCGAGCGGCCCGACGCGGTCAACGCCGCCATGCTCAAGTTCTTCGACGAGGCCACGGGCTGAGCTCGGTTCACCAGCTCTGAGTGCGGTTCCTGCTGCCTGTGACAGGCTGTAGGAGTGAACCCCTCGACGACACAGGCTCGCGTCGTCGTTGACGAGCTGATTCGCGGCGGCGTCCGCGATGTGGTGCTCTGCCCCGGTTCGCGAAACGCCCCGCTGGCCTTCGCGTTGCAGGACGCCGACCGCTCCGGCCGCATCCGCCTGCACGTCCGCATCGACGAGCGCACCGCCGGCTACCTGGCCATCGGCCTGGCCATCGCCGCAGGCGCGCCGGTGTGCGTGGCCATGACGTCGGGCACCGCGGTCGCCAACCTCGGCCCGGCGGTGATCGAGGCCAACTACGCCCGGGTGCCGCTGATCGTGCTCTCCGCCAACCGGCCCTACGAGCTGCTGGGCACCGGGGCCAACCAGACCATGGAGCAGCTGGGCTACTTCGGCACCCAGGTGCGGGCTACCATCAGCCTCGGCCTGGCCGAGGACGCCCCCGAGCGGCTGGATGCCCTCAACGCCACCTGGCGATCGGCCACGTGCCGGGTGCTGGTGGCCGCCACCGGCTCTCGCACCGCCAACGCCGGCCCGGTGCAGTTCGACATCCCGCTGCGCGAGCCCCTGGTGCCGGATCCCGAACCTCAAGCGCCGACGCCGCAGGGCCGCCCGGGCGGGCGGCCGTGGACCTACACGCCGCCGGTCAGCTTCGACCAGCCGCTGGACATCGACCTGTCACCCGACACGGTCGTGATCGCCGGACACGGGGCGGGTGTGCAGCCCAACCTGGCGCAGCTGCCGACCGTCGCCGAGCCGACTGCGCCCGCCCCGGCCAACCCGCTGCACCCGCTGGCGCTGCCGCTGCTGCGGCCCAAGCAGGTGATCATGCTCGGCCGCCCCACCCTGCATCGCCCGGTGTCGGCGCTGCTGGCCGATCCGCACGTGCCGGTGTTCGCGCTGACCACCGGGCCGCGCTGGCCGGACGTCTCGGGCAATTCGCAGGCCACCGGGACGCGTGCGGTCACCACCGGCACGCCAAGCCCGGCGTGGCTGCGGCGCTGCGCCGACACCAACCGGCATGCGCTGGCCGCCGTGCGCAGCCAGCTCGCGGCGCACCCGCTGACCACCGGCCTGCACGTCGCGGCGGCCGTGGCCGAAGCACTGGCGCCCGGCGATCAGCTGGTGCTCGGGGCCTCCAACCCGGTCCGCGACGCGGCGCTGGTCGGCCTGGACACCCGTGACATCCGGGTGCGGTCCAACCGCGGTGTGGCCGGGATCGACGGGACGGTCTCCACGGCCATCGGGGCGGCGCTGGCCCACGAACGCGACGGCGGCCCGGACGGTCCGGCGCGGACCGTCGCGCTGATCGGGGACCTGACGTTCGTGCACGACAGCTCCGGGTTGCTGATCGGCCCCACCGAGCCCACGCCGCGGCGGCTGACGATCGTGGTCTCCAACGACAACGGCGGCGGCATCTTCGAACTGCTCGAGCAGGGCGACCCGCGGTTCTCTGACGTGTCGTCGCGGGTGTTCGGCACACCGCACGACGTCGACGTGGGCGCGCTGTGTCGCGCCTACCATGTCGAGAGCCGCCAGATCGAGGTCGGTGAATTGCCCACGGCCCTCGACGAACCCGCGCCGGGGATGCGGGTCCTGGAGGTCAAGGCCGACCGGTCGTCGCTGCGGCAGCTGCACGCCGCCATCAAGGCCGCGCTGTGAGGCGCACCTAGATGGCGGTATCTCCAAAAGTGCTGCTGCGCATCCTGATTCATGGGCGTAGTGACGAACGGCCGAAAACACGGACTCGGATTGCGTTGCGGTGGGCCCGCATTGCGGTGCTGATCGTGGCCGGCCTGGTCACGCTGCAGTCGATGCTGCTGGTGGCCGGCGCCTGGCGCGACGACATCGCGATCACCCACAACATGGGCGTCGCGCAGGCCGAGGTGCTCAGCGCCGGGCCGCGCCGCTCCACCATCGAATTCGTCACCCCTGAGCGGGTCACCTATCGCCCCGAGCTCGGCGTGCTCTACCCGTCCCATCTGGCGACCGGGATGCGCATCTACGTCGAGTACAACAAGAACGACCCGAACCTGGTGCGCGTGCAGCACCGCAACGCCGGGCTGGCGATCATCCCGGCCGGATCCATCGCGGTGGTGGGCTGGCTGGCCGCGGCGGCGATGCTGGTCGCGCTGGCGCTGTTGGACAAGTGGCTGGACCGTCGCGACGCACCGGCGAGCCCGGCCGAAAAAAGTGTCGGACCTGCAAATTTCGCGTGACGTATACACACAGGCAACCTTGTCGACAGGCGACCCTGACACGGTAGTGATGTGCGCGTTGCCATCGTCGCGGAATCATTCCTGCCCGAAGTCAACGGTGTCAGCAACTCGGTGATCCGGGTGCTCGAGCATCTGCGCCGGACGGGTCACGAAGCCCTCGTCATCGCCCCCGACACCCCGCCCGGACAGCCCCGGGCCGATCGCATCTACGACGGGATCCGGGTTCACCGGGTGCCGTCGCGGATGTTCCCCAAGGTGACCACCCTGCCGCTCGGCGTGCCGACGCCCCGGCTGGTGAAGGTGTTGCGCGGATTCGATCCGCACGTGGTGCATCTCGCTTCGCCGGCGCTGCTGGGCTATGGCGGGGTGCGGGCGGCGCGGTGGCTGGGGGTGCCGACGGTCGCGGTGTATCAGACCGACGTCCCCGGCTTTGCGGCGAGCTACGGCATTCCGATGACGGCCCGGGCCGCCTGGGCCTGGTTCCGCCATCTGCACAATCTCGCCGACCGTACCCTGGCGCCGTCCAGTGTGACGATGGAATCGCTTGTCGCTCATCGATTTCCGCGGGTGCACCGGTGGGCGCGCGGCGTCGACGTGCTGCGGTTCGCGCCGTCCGCGCGCAACGAGGCGCTGCGCGCGCAGTGGTCGCCGCAGGGCAAGCCCATCGTCGGATTCGTGGGCCGGCTCGCGCCCGAGAAACACGTCGAGCGACTCATCGAGCTGGCCGCCGGTGGCGCGGTTCAGCTCGTCATCGTGGGCGACGGTGTCGACCGCGACAAGCTGCAATCGGCAATGCCGACAGCGGTTTTCACCGGCGCGCTATACGGCGACGAACTCGCCGCGGCGTACGCGAGCATGGACGTGTTCGTGCATCCCGGTGAGCACGAGACGTTTTGTCAGGTCGTGCAAGAAGCGCTGGCGTCGGGGTTGCCGGTGATCGCCCCCGACGCCGGCGGCCCACGTGACCTCGTCACCCCTTGGCGAACCGGTCTGCTGTTGGCCGTCAACGAGTTCGAGTCCCGGTTGCCCGACGCGGTCGCACATTTGATCGCCGAACGGTCGCGCTACGCGCTGGCCGCCCGGCGCAGCGTGGTCGGCCGGAGCTGGCCGGTCATCTGCGACGAGCTCCTCGGCCATTACGAAGCGGTGCTGTCGCCGTTCGTCCGGCGGCAACTACTGTCCACCCGTTTCGCGCAGGGGCAGTAGCGTATGAAGTATGCCGAGGCGTGGTAGCCGCAGCCGTGCTCGCGGGCGTTTCTCGGCTACACCTGTCGACGCCGCCGGGGCCGGAAGGCGTCTTTGACCTTTTCGCCGGCGTCCCTGAGATGAGCCGCCCGCTGGTCCGCCCTGCCCTCGGCTCCCAGCGCCGGATCCTGGATCACGTGTCCGGTAGCCGTTTTGATCTTGCCCGTCAGCAGCCGCAGCTTGTTTCGGGCTTTATCCGCGCCGCTCATAGCGTGTCCTTTTTTTCGTTCAACTCAACCGCAACGGCCGGTTACCCTTTTTGTCGGCGAGCCACGCGCCTGCGCGGGACTCGGCTTCACGTTGCGGGATCGAATTCGATCGGCAGGGTGGTCGGCCCGCTCAGCCCGGTGAGGGGCTTCCATGGGGCGGGCCCGGTGCGATGGGCGTTGGGCATGCGCTGCGCCATGATCGCCAAGGCTTCGGCGAGCTCGAGTCGGGCTAGGTTGGCGCCCAGGCAATAGTGCATGCCGGCGCCGAACGTCTGCATCGCCGGGGCTCCGACGCGGGTGATGTCGAGTCGGTCGGGGTCGTCATAGACGGCGGGATCGCGGTTGGCGGCGGCGGTGTTCGCGATAACCACTGTGCCCGCAGGGATTGTCACCCCGGCGATTTCGACGTCTTCGAGGGCGATGCGCAAGGTGGCGGCTGCGATCGGTGAATGCCGCATCGTCTCTTCAACCGCCCTGCTGGCGAGGTCCGGGTGCTCGGCCAGCAACTTCCACTGGTCGGGACGGTCGCACAGCGCGTGCACGGAGGCGGCCAGCTGGTTGCGGGTGGTGTCGGTGCCGGCCATCAGCAGGCCCGCGGCGAGCATGCGGAGTTCGTCGGCGCTCAGGTGATCGTCGCCATCTTCGGCACGGATCAGGTCAGAGATGAGGTCGTCGGTCAGCCTGTGGCGTCGCTGTTCGACCATGTCGTCGACGTAGGCGTCGAGCTCATCCCACGAGGCGAGAATGGTTCGCTGGTGGGCGGCGACCTCCCAGCTGAAGGCCTTGAAGATGTCATCGGTCCATTCCGAGAACAGCTTCCAGTCCTGGGCCGGGGCCCCCAACAGCGCACAGATGATCGGGATCGGATATTGACGTGCGATGTCGGTAACCACCTCGCAGCGCCCCGACGCTGTGTGGTGGTCCAGCAGTTCGGTGATCACCTCGACGATCGTCGCGTGCAGCCGGGCGGTGGCTCGTGGGGTGAAGGCTTTGGACACCAGTCGGCGCAGCCGGTGGTGCTCGGCCCCGTCGAGACTGATCAGGTTCGTGGCGACGCGCGCCCACAGTGGGCCGGTGGTGATGCCCTGGGAAGCAAGGAACATCCCTTGGGGCACGCGGAATCGCGGGTCGCGCAGCACGGTTCGAACCAGTTCGTACGTCAGCAACTCCGGCCCGTGGGGGCCGATGGCGATCGACGCCTGTTGTCGCGCCTGGCGGATGATCTGGTGGGCCTCGTCGAGGCTCTGGCAACGCTCATAATCGATCGCCGGAAGGCCGGCATCAAAGACGCTCGGGCAGGTCGACGCGTCAATCGTGATAGTCATCTTGCACCCCGAAGCTGATCGGTGAAGTACTCTCGCCGCCAAGTCTTATCGGCGCGAGGACGCAGCACATGCGTAGCCGACTACCTGTCTTGCGGCCGTCCCCACGGGGTCACTGAGCGCCCACGGGGCAGCCGGGCGTGAACCGGACCGGCATCGAGTGAATGCCGTTGATCAACGTCGGTGTCATCCGCTGACAGCCCCGGCCAAAGCCATTTCTCATCCGTGTCGACACCGAGGTGGCGATCGACCGGTCGGCGGTCGCGGCGGCCGATGAGGGTCTGCTGCTGCGCGACCTTTGGTGGTTGCGGCTGCGAGCGTTACTGGCCCGCGCCCGGGGTGACGGCGTCGCTTACACGCGATTGCGGGGTGACTACCGCAGCATGGCGAAAACGCTTGGCTACGAAGGACATATCGCGTGGGCTGAGACGTTGCGTTGACGTTACATTGTGGTGGCGCCGGGTACCAGCTGTGCGCCCAGTGGGCCGCAACGGATTTGGAAGCGTTCCCGGACTGTGTCGAGAACACGGCGCTGGCGCTGGCGTTCCCGGCGGTGCGTGAGCATGAACCGTGCCAGGCTCGGCAGGCGGCGCGGTAGTGGGTACCACTTGTCGAAATCGAGGCCGTTCTGGTTGAACACGCGACTCGGGACGTTGTCGTAGATCAGGCTGAGGTTGTGCTGGACGAGCGCGAAGAGCACGTACGGAAATGCCATCGGCGCCTTCTGCCGCAGTGCCTGCCAATCGATTTCGTACAGCGGCACCTCACTGAGCTTGCCCAAGAACATCAGGTGTCCCAGGAAATACCCCATGAACGCGGGCAAGTGCAGTATGGACGACCGCACGTTGATGGAAACGACTGCGCCACTGGGCGAAACGTACGGCTCGTACGGGTATTCATCGGGGAATTTGACGTATCCGGTGCAGTTGACGACCCAGCTGCCCGGTTGGATGGTCTTCGTCGATCCGCTCCGGAACACCAACTCGGTCGTGCCATTGCGGTCGACTGCATCCTCGAAATAGTCCATCACGAGATCGTTCAACCCGGCGGAGATCGTGCGGTTCTCGGCCTCGGACAACACTCCCAGCACAAAGTTGTCTGCCTGGGGGGTCAGGAACGTGCCATGGGTGGCGCGGAACCAATCTTGCACTTGTGATTCGTTCGTGCCGTCGTACCGGCGACTCAGCTGTGCGGCGAGGGCACTCGGCGGTGTGCCCGTCCACCACCGCCGGGCGCCGCTCGGCAACAGGGTGTCGCGGTTGGAGAAGAAGGTGCCGCGGCCGGCGACGAGGTTGACCTCGCGACCGGGGTAGGTCGTGATCAGTGCGTGTGCGGTGTCCATCGCGGTCTTCCCGCCGCCGATGATCCACACCGGCGCATCGCTTTCCTCGATGTCGCCTTCCCGAACATCGCAGTAGTCGGGCGACACCGAATGGACGCGCGTGCTGGAGATGTCGAGCGGTTCGTTGGGCGTGACTCCCAGGCCATAGGCTTTGATCAATCGCTTGGCCTCGATGACAAGCCGCCGGCCGTCGGCAGCACCAGCGGTGACCCGCACGATTCCGTTCGCTTCTTCTTCCGACTCGAAGTTCCAGCCGTAATACTCGTCGACCTGGACGCGCTCCCTCATCACGTCGAGGCAGTGCTGAAAATGGTCAAGCACCTCGCACTTGGTAGCCAGGTAGCTGCGGTCCTCGCCGAGCGTCCACTCGATGTTGCCCGCGGTGAACATGGGGTGCGGTTGGTGCAGCCGGACGTAGGAGTACACATCGACCCACATGCCGCCGACGCGTGCCCGCCGATCGATCAGAATCACCTTCTGATCCCGCGACAGGTATCGGCTGGCGGCAAATAGGGCGTTCAGCCCGGCGATGCCGGCTCCGACGATGCAAACGTCGCAGGTTTCCACGGGTCGGTGCTGGGGTGCGGACATCGGGAGCGCCTTTCCTCGCAGAGACCCAATTGTGCGTCCACACCGTGCTGCCTGGGATGAGTAATCGACTACTTCATTAATGGCGACTGATGTTCCGCGGCGGTTTGCCGACTAGACCTGTCGGCGCCGGCGGGGCCGGAATGCGTCTTTGACCTTTTCACCGGCATCTCTCAAATGGCCCGCCCGCTGGTCCGCCCTGCCCTCAGCTTCCAACGCCGGGTCGTTGGTGGCGCGGCCGGTTGCCGCCTTGAGCTTGCCCGTGACCTGCCGCATCTTGTTTCGGGCCTTATCCGCGGCGCTCATAGCGTGTCCTTCAATTCCGTTCTGGGTGGTACTACAGCGCTTACCCCTTTTCCTGCCGGGCCATGCCCCTCCTCTTCAGGCTTCGTGGTTTGCGGTGTGTCGCTGAACCCCGCCTGACCCGTCGCCTTCGAAAGTCGGTCGCGCTTTGCTGGATGGTGGTGGGCTCCTTGTGAAATCCTGTGAGCGTGTCCGCGGTACCCACCCCCTCTGGGGTGGTGACGTTCCTATTCACCGATATCGAGGGTTCGACCCGTCGGTGGGAGTCAGACGCGGACGGGATGCGTGTGGCGCTGGCAGCACACGACGAGGTGCTGCGCAATGCGATCGAGAAGCACGACGGCTTCCTGTTCAAGCACACCGGCGACGGAATGTGCGCGGCATTCGCGTCACCACGGTCGGCCGTGGATGCTGCCGTGGCTGCACAGCGGGCGCTGGAGTTGCCGGTCCGGATGGGGCTGGCGACTGGCGAAGCCGAGCTGCGCGAGGGGGATTACTTCGGTGTCGTGCTCAACCGGGCCGCGCGAGTAATGGCCGCGGGCCACGGCGGCCAGATACTGCTGGCCGAGTCCACAGCGAGCCTGCTCAGCGGAGTGGACCTTATCGAACTGGGCCTGCGGCGCCTGCGGGACGTACCAATGCCGGTTGCTCTGTTTCAACTACGAGCAGACGGACTGCGCACAGACTTCCCGCCTCTGCGGGCACTCGACACGACGCCGGGAAATCTGCGGCCCGCGACCACCAGCTTGATCGGACGCGAATCCGAGATCGGCGAGGTCGAAGCCGCAATCAAGGCCCATCGGTTGGTGACGCTGACCGGGGTTGGCGGAGTGGGCAAGACTCGGCTGGCGGTGGAGGTCGCGACGCGGCTGGCCGATGAATTCTTTGACGGTGTTTGGCTTTTCGAACTCGCGGCGGTCTCCGATCCTGCCGCGGTGCCCGCTGCGGTGGCAGCCGTGCTGGGCACGACGCAGCAACCCGGGAAGAGCATCGGGGATTCCGTGGCCGCCGCTATGGAGGGCCGAGTGCGGTTGCTGGTATTCGACAACTGCGAGCATGTGCTGGATGCTGCAGCGGATGTCATCGACGTCATCATTGCGCACTCCTCAACCGTCAAGATCCTCGCGACCAGTCGCGAAGGACTCGGATTAACCGACGAGCAACTGTGGCCGGTGCGCCCGCTGGACGTCGACGCGGGTGCCGAATCCGATGCGGTGAATCTGTTCGTCGAACGCGCGCAAACTGTTTCTCCGCGCTTTTCGATAGTCCATGCGGGTGAGGCGGGCGCGGTATTAGAGATCTGCCGCCGCCTGGATGGGATCCCGCTTGCGATCGAACTGGCCGCCCCTCGGATGGTGTCGATGACCGCCAGCGACGTGCGTGACCATCTCGATCACCGGTTCCGGTTGCTGGTCGGGCCGAGGCGCGGCCTGAAACATCACCACACGCTGCGACAGGCCGTGGCCTGGTCCTACGATCTTCTGGACGATGCAGAGAAGGCTCTGTTGGAGCGGTATTCGGTGTTCGTCGGTGGATTTGATCTCGAAAGCGCCTGCGCGGTTGGGCGATTCGAGAACCTCGACGACTACGCCATCATTGATCTGCTGGACGCCCTGGTGCGCAAATCGCTGCTGGTCGCCGATCGGTCATCCGGGCGGATCCGATACTCGATGCTGGAGACCATTCGCCAGTTCGCCGCCGAGCAACTCGCCGCGAGCGGTGCGGCGACCGAGGCCCGGATGGCACATGCGCGCCACTTCGCCGGACGCGAGGCCGATCTCCTGGCCCTGTGGGACAGTCCCCGGCAGAGGGAGGCCTATACGTGGTTCACGGCCGAGCTGGCCAACCTACGTGCGGCGTTTCAATGGGCCGCCGACCAGGGTGATCTCGACCTTGCCGCCGCCATCGCGACCTACGCGGCGTTTCTCGGCGTCTGGATCGAAAACTACGAGCCGGTCGCCTGGGCCGAACAGCTCATCGAGCCCGCCAGAGCTGTCGACCATCCCCGACTCGCTTTCCTGTACGTCCTGGCGTCGCAGTCCTTCCACCCCGGACGAGTCAAGGCGGCCGTCCGCTACAGCGACGCCGGGGGGCCGGTGATTGCCGATGGTCGCCACGAGGTGCCATTCGGCGTTGACGGCTGGCTCGGCGCTGCGTACATGGTCGCCGGCCAGCCCCAACGATATGTCGAGTGGTGCCGCGCGCAGCTCGCACGCGGTCGCGACGCCAGGGTGATCACTTGGGCAATCTTCGTGCTCGCCCTGACCGCTACCGGCCGCGGTGACGAGGCAAGGGCCGTTTCGAACGGCCTGATCGACGCCGCCGAAGCAACGCGCAACCCCTGTATGCTCTCGTACGCGCTTTGGGCCCACGGCTACGCGTTTCACGGCGCGGATCCCGTTGTAGCGCTGGAATCTCTACGCCGGGGACTGGCGATCGCCCAGGAAAGCGGCAACCGTGGCCACGAGACGACCCTGGCGGCCAGTGTGTCCCGCCTGGAGGCCGAGTATGGGGACCCGGTGGCTGCGCTCAATTACCTGATGGTGGGGATCCGCAACCTCCACGACGCGGGCAACACCACCCTGATCCACGCCACCCTGGCTATCCTCGCCGCCCTCCTCGACCGACTCGGGCGTTACGAACCAGCGGCCACCATCGCCGGCTTCGCCTTCAGCCCCATCACCGCGGCGATCTCCCCCGAGATCAATACCGCGATCGCCCACCTACGCGAAGTCCTCGGCGGTCTGGTCTACGAATCACTCGCCCGCGAGGGCGAGACGATGACCACCGCCGCGATGGCGATGTACGCCTACGACCAAATCGACCAGGCCCGGACCGAATTGGACGCCGTCGCCCAATAGCGCAGCGGGCGTTGCAGTTTCCGCCGCGAATGGTGATGGACCATCGGCGGCCCGAACGCCGTCTAGCCCTGCGCCAGCTCCGCGACGGGCTGCCATTCCTCCCAGTTGCGCAGCCGGCTCTGGTAGTCGGCCTTGGCGGTTTCCAGCGGCGAAGCGCCGAAAAAGACTCGCAGCGGCGGCTTTTCGGCGTCGATCACCTTCAGCAGCGCGGCCGCGGACGCCGACGGGTCACCCGGGCTGGCCCACCGGCGGCTGCGCTCGGCCTGGACGGCGGCGCGGACGTCGTCGTAGGCCGGGATCGGATCGGCGTGCCTGGCGGAATCCCCGGCCCAGTCGGTGTCGAAACCGCCCGGCTCGATCAGCGTGACGTGCACGCCGAACGGCGCGACCTCCTGCGCCAGCGCCTGGGAGAAGCCCTCCAGCGCCCACTTCGACGCGTGGTACATGCCGACCAACGGGAAGGCGGTGATGCCCCCGATGGAGGACACCTGGATGATGTGGCCGCTGCCCCGCTCGCGCAGATAGGGCAGCGCCGCCTGCGTGATCCACAGTGCCCCAAAGACGTTGGTCTCTATCTGGTCGCGTGCGTCCTGCTCGGAGAGCTCCTCGACGAAACCGAATTGCCCGTATCCTGCGTTGTTCACCACGATGTCGAGCCGGCCGAAGTGGTCGTGCGCCTGCTGGACCGCCGCAAAGTCGGCCGCCCGGTCGGTGACGTCGAGCCGAATGGGTAGCAGCGCGTCGCCGTACTTCTGCGCCAGGTCGTCCAGCGATGCGGTGTTGCGCGCCGTGGCGGCCACCTTGTCGCCGCGCTCCAAGGCCGCGATCGTCCACGCCCGTCCAAAACCTCGCGATGCGCCGGTGATAAACCAAACTTTTTCAGTCACGTCCTCCTACAACGCCGTCCGCGCCGCCTCATTCCCGCAGCAGGTAGCGTCTCTGTGGTGAGTCGTGCGGAGTTGGACAAGGATCCCCGGGATGTCGCGTCGATGTTCGACGGCGTCGCCCGCCGGTACGACCTGACCAACACCGTGCTCTCGATGGGCCAGGACCGGTACTGGCGCAAGGCCACCCGGTCGGCGCTGGCCGTCGGGCCCGGTCAGAAGGTGCTGGACCTCGCCGCGGGCACCGCGGTGTCCACCGTGGAGCTGGAGAAATCCGGGGCGTGGTGTGTGGCCGCCGACTTCTCCGTCGGCATGCTGGCGGCGGGTGCGGCGCGCGACGTGCCGAAGGTCGCCGGCGATGCCACCAGGCTGCCGTTCGGCGACGACGTATTCGATGCCGTGACAATCAGTTTCGGGCTGCGCAACGTCGTCGACACCCAGGCCGGGCTGCGCGAGATGGCCCGCGTCACGCGCCCGGGCGGCCGGTTGGTGGTGTGCGAGTTCTCCACGCCCAGCCACGCGCTGTTCGCCACCGTCTACAAGGAGTACTTGATGCGGGCGCTGCCGCGGGTGGCGCGGGCGGTGTCCAGCAATCCCGAGGCATACGTGTACCTCGCGGAATCGATCAGGGCGTGGCCCGATCAGGCGGCGCTGGCGCAGCAGATAACCCAGGCCGGCTGGTCCGGGGTGCGCTGGCGCAATCTGACCGGCGGCATCGTCGCGCTACACGCGGGCTACAAGCCCCTGCGCTGAGACGGTTCTAGTGATTGCCGGCGGCTTGCACGAAGCCGACCTGGTCGGGGCAGTAGTGGTCAACCGCGGCACCGAGGAACTGGAACGCCTGGCCCTGAGTGGTGCCGCGCGGCAGGTTGCGCTGGATGAACGTCGCCGACTTGTAGGCGTCGCCGTCCACGCCCCGGCCAATCCGCTCGCAGGTGATCTTGCCCAACCAGGCCAACTGGTCCTGCGGCTGGTAGATGCCGAAGCCGTTGACGGTGTTCTTGAACGGCGCGTCGTAGTCGCTCGGGGGCGACGGCGTCCGCGGGGTGGGGTACGGCGCCGTCGGCGGCGGATCCGCCTGCGCCGGCACGGAGAGCTGCGCCGGCATGGCCAGCGCGGCCAGAGCGATTGCAGCGGCGGCTCCGATAGTAGCCAGGCTCGTTCCCTTCATTAGCTGGACTATACACGCCTCGCTGTGGGTGCGCGGACGAAAGTCCATCGCCGATCGACGGCCCCGCCGGGAGCCGCGGAACCCGTCGACCTGCGACGATGGGGACGCTCGGTCAGCTGAACGGCGTGCGACGGTCGAGCAGCCGGGACAGCCGGCCGCCGCCGCGCCAGGCGCGCGCCACCCAGTCCGCGTCGTCGTCGGTGACCAGGTTGGCCATCACCCGCACGGCTATGGTCATCAGCGTCGTCGAGCGCATCGCGATCGGTCCGGTCGACGGCAGAAACCGCTGGAACGTCAGCAGCAGCGCCAGCCGGCGCGCCACCGAGAAGCCGCGACCGTAGTGCTGCTGCAGCAGCGACGGCCACACCTGCGACAGGTCGGGGCAGTCCAGTAGCGCCGCGGCCAGCCGCCCGGTCTCGAGGCCGTAGTCGATGCCTTCGCCATTGAGGGGGTTCACACAGGCCGCGGCGTCGCCGATCAGCATCCAGTTGGCGCCGGCCACCCCCGACACCGCGCCGCCCATCGGCAGCAGCGCCGAGGCCACCGCCCGCGGGTGGCCGGTGAAGCCCCACTCGTCGCGGCGCAGGTCGGTGTAGTAGTCGATCAACGGCCGCAGGGCCAGGTCGGCGGGCCGTTTCGACGTCGACAACGCACCGACGCCGATGTTCACCTCGCCGTTGCCGAGCGGGAAGATCCAGCCGTACCCGGGCAGCACTTTGTCCTTGGAGCCGTCGGGTCCGCGCAGTTCCAGATGTGACGTAAGCCAGGGGTCGTCGGCGCGCGGTGTGGTCAGATACCCGCGCGCGGCGACGCCGTACACCGTTTCCTGGTGCCAGCGCCGGCCCAGCTTGCGGCCCAGCGACGAGCGCGCGCCGTCGGCCACGATCAAGTGGCCGCAGCTCACCTCGGTGCCGTCGGCCAGCGTCACCGATGTCACCCGGCCCGATGAATCATGTTGCGCCGCAACGGCCTTGGTCCCGAGCAGCATCCGCGCCCCGGAATCCTCGGCGACTTTGCGGATCCGGTCGTCCAGCTCGAAGCGGGCCACCGCGCTGCCGGTCGACGGGAACGACGGGCCGGGCCAATCGACCTCCACCTCGCCGCCGAACCCGCTCATCCGCAGTCCCCGATGCCGGATCCGGGTGTCCAGCCAGTCGCGCAGCCCCAGCCGTTCCAGCTCGGCGACCGCGCGCGGGGTCAGCCCGTCGCCGCAGGCCTTGTCGCGGGGAAAGCTCGCCGAATCGATGACCAGGACGTCGTTGCCCGCGCGGGCGGCCCAGGCCGCCGCCGCCGAACCCGCGGGTCCTGCGCCCACGACCACCACTTGGGCCTTGAGGGCTCGGGTCGCTCCCGTCTTCATGCACACCAGTATGTTTGGTCGCGTGAGTACTCCGGCGACGGTGGTGGCGGGCGTTGACTTCGGTGACCCCGGCTTCGCGGCGACCGTACGAGACGGTGTCGGCCGCATCGAGCAGCTCATGGAAGCGGAATTTCGCAGCGCCGACGACATCATGACCGAGTCGCTGACGCACCTGTTCAAGGCCGGCGGCAAGCGGTTCCGGCCGCTGTTCACCGTGCTGTCGGCGCAGATCGGGCCCGACCCGGACAGCGTGGACGTGACCATCGCCGGCGCCGTCATCGAGCTGGTGCACCTGGCCACGCTGTACCACGACGACGTGATGGACGAGGCCGAGGTTCGCCGCGGCACCCCCACCGCCAACGTGCGCTGGGGAAACAACGTCGCGATCCTGGCCGGCGACTACCTGTTCGCCACGGCATCCCGGTTGGTCTCCCGGCTGGGGCCCGAGGCGGTGCGGCTGATCGCCGAGACGTTCGCCCAGCTGGTGACGGGGCAGATGCGCGAGACGCGCGGGTTCGTCGAGGGATCCGACCCGATCGAGCACTATCTGAAAGTGGTGTACGAGAAGACCGCGTGCCTGATCGCCGCGGCGGGCCGGTTCGGTGCGATGTTCTCGGGCGCCGACGCCGATCAGGTGGAGCGGCTGAGCAGGCTGGGCGGCATCGTGGGCACCGCGTTCCAGATCTCCGACGACATCATCGACATCGACAGCGACTCGCACGAGTCCGGCAAGCTGCCCGGTACCGACGTGCGCGAAGGCGTGCACACCTTGCCGATGGTCTACGCGTTGCGCGAACCGGGGCCCGAGGCGGCGCGGCTGCGCGAGCTGCTGGTCGGGCCCATCGACGACGAGGCGGCGGTGGCAGAGGCGCTCAGGTTGTTGCGGGCATCCCCGGGCATGACCAAGGCCAAGCATTCGCTTCAGGAGTATGCCGAGCAGGCCCGCCAGGAGCTGGCCCTGCTGCCGGATGTCCCGGGCCGGCACGCCTTGCAGACGCTGGTCGACTACACCATCAGCCGGCACGGCTAGCGCGGCCCGTAACGGCCCTGCGGAACCAACGGGGCCGTCTCGGGCGTTCAATGAGCTGTAATCGGCAATAACGCGTGCACCCGAGTGTTCGCAAGGAGGACACCGATGACCTGGCATCCGCATCACAACACGTTCAAGACGTTCGCGTTGTTGGTTGGCATGTCCGCGTTGATCGTGTTCGTTGGTTCGCTGTTCGGCAGGACCGCGATGTTCCTCGCGGTGCTGTTCGCGATCGGCATGAACGTCTACACGTACTTCAACAGCGACAAGCTGGCGCTGCGGGCGATGCGCGCGCAGCCGGTCTCGGAGGTGCAGGCGCCGGCGATGTACCGGATCGTGCGTGAGCTGGCCACCGCCGCGCACCAGCCGATGCCCCGGCTGTACATCAGCGATACCAACGCACCCAACGCGTTCGCGACCGGGCGCAACCCGCGCAACGCGGCGGTTTGCTGCACCACCGGCATTCTGGACATCCTCACCGAACGCGAGCTGCGCGCCGTGCTGGGGCACGAGCTTTCGCACGTCTACAACCGCGACATCCTGATCTCGTGCATCGCCGGCGCGCTGGCGTCCGTGATCACCGCGCTGGCCAACATGGCCATGTTCGCCGGCATGTTCGGCGGTAACAACCGCGATGGCGAGAATCCCTTTGCGCTGCTGCTGGTTTCGCTGCTCGGTCCGATCGCCGCGACCGTGGTGCGGTTGGCGGTGTCGCGGTCACGCGAATACCAGGCGGATGAATCGGGCGCGGTGCTGACCGGTGACCCGCTGGCGCTGGCGTCGGCCCTGCGCAAGATTTCCGGTGGCGTCCAGGCGGCCCCGCTGCCTCCGGAGCCCCAACTGGCCAGCCAGGCGCACCTGATGATCGCCAACCCCTTCCGGGCGGGCGAGCGGATCGGGTCGCTGTTTTCGACACACCCGCCGATCGAGGACCGTATCCGTCGGCTGGAGGAAATGGCCGGGCGCTAAACCCGCGTTCGCAAGTACCATCGAAGTTGGATGTGATTAGCGATGACTGAACAAAACTCGATGGATATCCATGAAGCCGGGCTGGCGCTGGATCTGCCCGACTTGATCTTCGAAACGCGTGCCGGTGCCGGGATGAATCAGGCGCAACTGGCCGAGGCGCTGGGCACCACCCGCGAGGCCGTCGCCGCGTGGGAGGACGGGACCGAGGTCCCCCGCGTCGATGTGCTGCAACGGCTGGCGCAGGTGTGCGGCAAGCGTCTGCACATCCGCATCGAGGTGGACTGACCGCCCGAGCCGGGTCACGCCCGAGTCCAATTACGCTGCGGCCTCGGGCCTTTGCGCTTCGACCAGTGGCTCGTGCGTGTCGCGCTGACCCGTCTCCATCATGCCCTGGATGTGAACCGTCCCGTCCGTCGCCTCATGCTGTTGCTGCCAGTCGGTAATCGCCTGGTGCGCAGCGTGATCGAGGTAGTGGACGGCAATGGCCACCGTCGCCGTCGCGCCCTGCGGAACCGACGCCAGCATCCGCGTCAGCCTCGGCAGCGCCAGGAAGGTGCAGGCCGCGCCCTGGATGCTCACCCGCCATTCGTCGTCCACCGGCGTGGCTTCGATCTTGGCCCGGATCACCCTCCAGCCGGTCAACGTGATGGCCAGCGCGAGGCCGATGATGACCCCGTGCAGCAGGTTCAGGAAGATGACGCAGGCGGCCGTCACGACGTACACCGCGAGATCGCCTTGCTTCATTGCGGTTTCAATGTGCGCAGGCTTCAGCAGCTGAATCCCGATGACGATGAGCAGACCGGCGAGGGCGGCGGTGGGGATCTCCTCGACCAGGCCGGCGAACGGGATGGTGAACAACAGGATCCAGACTCCGTGCATGATCGCCGAGGCGCGGGATTTGGCCCCTGCGTTGACATTTGTCGAGCTGCGGACGATGACCCCGGTCACCGGGAGCCCGCCGACGGCGCCCGACACGATGTTGGCGGCGCCCTGCCCCACCAGCTCGCGGTTGAAATCGGTGCGTGGCCCGTTGTGCATCCGGTCGACCGACACCGCCGACAGCAGGCTCTCGACGCTGGCGATGAGCGCCACCGTGATCACCCCGATCGCGAACGCGCCCCAGTTGCCGTGGGGAAGATCGGGCAACCGCAGCGCGTCCAGTGGTGATCCCTCGAGGTTGATCCGGCGCACGTGGAACGGAAAGACCACCGAGATCACCGTCACTGCCACGATGGCGATCAGGGGACCGGGAACGCGGCGGACCTTGGCCGGCACCCATCGCCACGCCACCAGGATGACGATCACCAGCACCCCCAGGATCACGCCCGGACGGTGCGCGCCGATGATCTGGCCGGGCAGCCCGATCAGGTTGTGCCAGGCCGTGCTCTTGGATTTCCCGCCTAGCAACACGTGCGCCTGCTGCAGGGCGATCGTAATGCCGATGCCGGCCAGCATCGCGTGCACGACCACCGGTGAGATCGCCAGGGCGGCACGCGCAACCCGGCTGAGCCCTAGCAGAACCTGCACGGCTCCGGCGGCAACGGTGATCAAGCACGTTATGCCCCAACCGAAGTCGGAAACAAGCCCGGCGACAACCACCGTCAACCCGGCCGCGGGACCACTGACCTGCAGCGGGGACCCACCCAACGCGCCGACGATGATTCCGCCGACGATCGCGGCGATCAGGCCGGCGAGCACCGGCGCGTTGGACGCGATCGCGATCCCGAGCGACAGGGGGAGCGCGACCAGGAACACCACCAGGGATGACGGCAGGTCGTGCCGGATGACGCCGCGCAGGCGATCGATACGCGGTTCGGGCCGTTCCTGTTCACGGGTTCGATCACCCGCCTGTTCAACGTTGTGCATCGGTCGCGTCCCTCGGTAGGTGTTAGCGGGGGATGTTCCGATATCCGCCCCATCGTGCGCTCATTACCTCTTCGTAACGCGCTGGCGTACAAACGATTACGACCGGACCGACCCGAAAGATCGCGCCCGGAAACCCCTGGCCGCCTGGATCGAACGTATTTTGCTGGCAAAGGCCGGTCAAGCCGACGGGCCCTGCCCATAGAGAACACAAAGATTTGAATTACCCGGCGTTAACCAACCGGGTCAGAAGCCGGAGCCGTGCACCTCATGGCCGGGGACCTCGGCGATCAGGCCCCGATAGGCCTGCTCGACGGACGAGCCGTGGTTGATCACGGCGTCGACCTCCCGGGCGATCGGCATGGTGAGGCCGAATTCGTTGGCAAACTCCATGATCACGCTGGCGGCCTTGACGCCCTCGGCGACCTGGTTCATCGAGGCGATGATCTCGTCGATCGGCTTGCCCGCCCCCAGTTGTTCACCGACGTGCCGGTTACGGCTGCGCTGGCTGGTGCAGGTGACGATGAGGTCGCCCAGGCCGGCCAGGCCCGGGAAGGTCTCGGGATTTCCGCCCAGGGCGACGCCCAGCTTGGTCATCTCGCGCAGCGCGCGGGCGATCACCAGCGCGCGAGTGTTTTCCCCGATGCCCAGCGAGTAGCCCATCCCGACCGATATGGCATAGACGTTCTTCAACGCGCCGGCCATCTCCACCCCGACGACGTCGTCGGTGGTGTACACGCGGAAGCGCCGGGTGCGGAACAGGCCCGACAGCCGGGTCGCCAGGTGCTGGTCGGGCATCGCCAGCACCGCCGCGGCCGCGTAGCCCTCGCCAACCTCGCGGGCGATGTTCGGTCCGGCCAGGATGCCCGCGGGATGCCCGGGCAGCGTCTCCTCGATGATCTGCGACATCCGCATGTTGGTGCCCTGCTCGAGCCCCTTGACCAGCGACACCACCGGCACCCACGGCCGCAGTTCCTTGGCCAGCTCGCTCAGCACGCCCCGAAAGCCGTGCGAGGGAACGCCCATCACGACGACGTCGGCGGAGTTCGCCGCCTCGGCGAAGTCGGTGGTGGCGCGCAGGGTGTCGCTCAGCACGACGTCGTTGCCGAGGTAGCGACTGTTGCGGTGATTGTCGTTGATGTCGGCGGCAGTCTCCTCGGAGCGCACCCACTGCAGCGTCGGCCCGCGACGCGCGCAGATTGAGGCCACGGTGGTGCCCCAGGAACCGCCACCGAGGACAACGACTTTGGGTTCGCGCTTCTCAGGTGCCATGGCGATCAGCGTATTGCGGACACCTGCGATTTAGTAGCAGTTCAACAACACCCGCCCGCGCTAGCCCGCCAGCGGCGCCCGGTCGTCGACCCGGCCGAACACCATCGCCTCCTCGATGCGGTCGAAGCGGTAGTCGAGGGCGTCGGCGAGGTAGTTCTGCCGCACGTTCCACGGCCGCTTGGTGCCCGACTTCGGCAGCATGTGCACCGAGCGCAGCACGTAGCCGGCGTTGATGTCCCACGACGGCTTCTCGGTCATCGGCTCGTCGCCGCGATGCGGGGCGGCGTGAGTGTAGCCGTGAGCGGCCATGTGCTCCATCAGCTTTGCCGTGGCGCGGGCGGTGATGTCGGCGCGCAGCGTCCACGACGCATTGGTGTAGCCCACGCACCAGAACAGGTTCGGCACGTCTTCGAGCATGTGCGCTTTGTAGACGAAGCGGTCGCTGGTCTTGATCTCGGTGCCGTCCAGGCTGATGGCGGCCCCGCCCAGCGCCTGCAGTTGTAGCCCGGTGGCCGTGACGATGATGTCGGCGTCGAGGTGCCCGCCGGATTTCAGCGCGATGCCGGTCGCGTCGAAATGGTCGATGTGGTCGGTGACCACCTCGGCGCCGCCCGCGGTGATGGCGTTGTACAGATCGGCGTCGGGGATCAGGCACATCCGCTGGTCCCACGGGTTGTAGCGCGGCTTGAAGTGGGTGTCGACGTCGTAGCCTGCGGGCAGGCTGCTGATCGCCTTGCGCCGCAGCAGCCATCGCACCAGCCCCGGCGCCTTGCGGGACAACGCGAAGAACACCGCCTCGGTCAGGGCGCTGTACATACGGATGACCAGATGCGCGGGCTTGCGGGGCAACAGCTTTCGAGAGATCGCGGCGACGGCGCCATACTTGGACGCCGAAATCAGATACGTCGGCGAGCGCTGCAGCATGGTGACTTTCGCGGCGCGGTCCGACAACGACGGCAGCAGCGTGACCGCGGTTGCCCCGCTGCCGATCACCACGACCCTCTTGCCGGTGTAGTCCAGGTCTTCGGGCCAGTGCTGCGGGTGCACCACGGTGCCGTCGAACTGCTCGATGCCGGGGAAGTCGGGGGTGTAGCCCTCGTCGTAGTTGTAGTAGCCGCTGCCGAAGAACAGGAAGCGGCCGCGGTACAGCATGCGTGCGCCGTCCTGCTCGACGGTGACCGTCCAGGTGTCGGTGGCGGAGTCCCAGTCGGCCGAGCGCACGTGGCTGTTGAACCGGATGTGCCGGTCGATGCCGTACTTGCGCGCGGTGGCGGCCAGGTACTCGCGGATGTGCACGCCGTCGGCGACGCCCTCTTTGCGCGTCCACGGCTCGAACGGGAAGGACAGCGTGAAGATGCTGCTGTCGGAGCGCACCCCGGGGTAGCGGAACAGGTCCCACGTCCCGCCGATCTGGGCGCGCCGCTCCAGGACGGTGTACGTCATGTGCGGATTGCGCTCGATGATCCGATAGGCCGCGTCGATGCCCGAGATGCCGGCACCGACGATGATCACGTCGGAATATCCGGCCTCGGTCGCACCGCTGTCGGCGGCTTCCTGGGGAGTCACGGGCATCGTGAACCTCGCTCAAATTGTGGGACTCGTCACCAGCCTAGAGACCCACCGGTTGGTCGGGCCAGTAACGCGCGAATCCGTGCCACACGGCCGGCCAACCGCGCCGGTCAGCGGTAGTTGACGAACTGCAGCGCGACTTCCAGGTCGGCCTGCTTGAGCAGCGCTTGGACGGCCTGCAGATCGTCGCGCTTTTTGCTGGTGACCCGGATTTCGTCGCCCTGGATCTGGGTCTTGACGGACTTGGGGCCGTCGTCGCGGACCAGCTTGGTGATCTTCTTGGCGTTCTCGCTGCTGATGCCCTGCTTGAGGGTGCCGCTGATCTTGTAGGTCTTGCCGGAGGCCTGCGGTTCGCCGGCGTCGAAGGCCTTCATCGAGATGTCACGGCGGATCAGCTTCTCCTTGAAGACGTCGACCGCGGCCTTGACGCGTTCCTCGGTGGACGACGTCAACTCGATCGCCTCGTCGCCCTTCCAGGCGATTGTGGTGTCGGTGCCGCGGAAGTCGAATCGGGTGGCCAACTCCTTGGCGGCCTGGTTGAGCGCGTTGTCGACCTCCTGGCGATCCACTTTGCTGACGATGTCGAACGATGAGTCCGCCATGCATTCGGTCCCTTCACTCGGTGATAGGCGTTTGTGCTTTGTCTACTCGCTCGTTGTAACCTGTCTGGCGGCAGGTTGCCCGAGCGGCCAATGGGAGCGGACTGTAAATCCGTCGCGAAAGCTTCACAGGTTCGAATCCTGTACCTGCCACCAAAGGTTTGTAGGCCACGGGACGTCTTCAGGTTCCGGTGCGGATGTCGTCCGCATGCTCGCCGCATCGTAGCGCTCGGTGCGTCGGTCGGTGGCCGGCCGGGCAGGGGCCCACCGACACCGCCAGCGCGCGTAAGCCTCAATGCGCCCAATCGCAGCGCCACGGTCGCCGGCACGGCAGCTGAACCCCAACCGAGGGCTGGGTGGCGGCAACGTTGTGTGCCGGGAAGCGCTCGTGGTCGCCCCGGTGCAAACGCAGGCACCTGGCTGCAACTGGACGGTGCGATCATCGCGTCGAATCATGGCCGGAACACTGCCGACGCTCGCCGGCGCGCCCTGAGGACGAAATACAAGGCGGGAAAACAGATTAGGGCTTTCGAGCTTTCTTCGGACCGACCCGGCTCCGGGACATCTGTCCGGCCGCCCTCGGGGCTTGCCGGGCGCCGCCGGAAAGCCCGGTCTAATATACGGATGTCAAACAAACCGGCTGAAACCCGCACGGCCGCAATCCTCCCCACCACGTGTTTTCGCGCGTAGCGTTGTATCTACCTGGGAAAGGTCGTTGCCCATGAGCGTCACATCTGACATCGGCAAGGCCACCGGACTGTTCCAACACGGCGTCGAGCTGATGGATTCTGTAGATAGCGTGGGCGGCCTCGAAGCCGCACGAAACACGCTGCAGGACGCTATGTTCGAACTACTAGACGTGAAAGTTGCTCTTCCGCCTAGCGATCCTATGGTGAGGCGCCTGGATGAAACCGTGCGGCGCGGGAACGACCACCTCGATCGCCTCGACATTTTCATCTCCGAAGCGACGGGCTGAGCTCTTTCGACGGGCTCCCCGACCGAGACGGCACCCCGGCGCTGACTCCTCCCAACCCAACCCAGGCGTCGGGGTGCCCCACTGTCCGAGTTACCGACACTCGTTGTGTCCGAGGCGTTCCGATCGTGGCCGCCGCAGCCGCCACCGTTGGACGCAACCGCATGCCGCGTGAATCAGCCCCACGAACCGAGCCCGTCCACCGACGCCGCCAACGCCCCGGCAACGCTGAAATCCCCGCCGTCGTTCGAGGACACGCAAACCCAGGTGCAGCCCAGGATAGCCGAAATCGCCTCGGCCACAATCAAATTGATATCCGCGATCGCCTGGGAGATACCCCACGGGGGCTACGGCCCGAATGGAATCTTCATCAAGGTGGGCTGCCGGGGCAACCTCGTCGCGTCGGGCTATACCGGCTGCGGCGCGACAAGAATTAGCTTCGGACGTCACTCGAGGCGATCGCGCCCGCCCGCGGGGCTGCCGCCCGCCCCGACGGCCGCCAGCGCGGCCTCGTCCCGGCCCGAGCACACGCTCGGTGCCTCATCCGGGGCAGCGCCATTTTCGATCGCCTGGCTGCGGCCCAGGGCGACGGTGGCCGCCGCCATCGCCGCAACCGCGACGGCAAGCATGAGCGCCGTCAGGCCGCCCACCGCCAGGTGCTCACCGAGCACGACGACCCCGAGCAGGACGGCGACCACCGGTTCACCCACCAGCATGATCGGTACCGACGCCTGCAGCGTGCCCGCGTGAAACGCGGAGTTCTGCACCACGGTCACGGTCACCGCCAGCGCCACCAGCACATACGGGGCGGGAACGGTCATGAGCGCATGCCATCCGCCGACCGAGTAGCGGTGGGTGCAGACCTTTGTGACGACCGCGATCATGCCGAGCAGGATCGCCACCGCGACACCCAGCAGCGAGGCACGCACCCGGCCCGCGGCGCGATGGGCCGCGATGACACAGGCGATCACCGATGGCACGGTGATCGCCAGCGCCAGCGTCCACGCTGGAATCGGGGGACGGCTGTGGCCCTCGCGTGGCTGGCCCACCAGCAGGAAGACCGCCAGCGCGACCGTCAGCAGCATCGCCCAGCCCCACTGGACCCGACTGATGCGCTGGTGGCATAGCGCCGCGCTCAATGGCAGCGCGAACAGCAACGACGACACCAGTAGCGGCTGGACGAGCAGCAGCGACCCGTGCGCCAGCGCCACGGCCTGAAACGTGTAGCCGGCGAACGCGGCAAACGTCCCCGCCCACCACAGCGGCTGGCGGACCAGCGTCGTAGCCATCGCCGCGGACATGGCCTCATCACCCGGAACGCGCTGGGTGGCCCGCTGGCGGACCACGATGCCCACCGCGGCCCAGAATGCGGAAAGCAAAGCCGACAAGATCGCGACCGCGTGCGTCGTCACCCACCCCATGCCCTGAGGGGTACCCCTGACCTCGGCGCGGTTAACTCGCTCTTTCGGCGCCGGCCCGTCCCGCCTTACCCTGGGTGGCCGGCGGGAAGTTCGTCCCGATCGGCCGATCGAAAGGAAACATGCTGCGTACCAAGGTAATCACCATAGTGGCAATCGTCGCTGCCATTGCGTCAGCGGCGCTGACCCAGCTGCCCTGGATCGACCTGAGCCACTTGGGTTTTCCCATCCGGTGGAATGGCCTCGGCATATACGACGGAGAGGATGCCGATCACTATGGCGCCTTGCTCAGCGGCATGGTGAACAGCGCGCCGGGTTGGATTGTGCTGGTCGCCGCGCTCGGGGCCGCCGCCGCGTTGCTGGCCGCACTGCGGGTGCGCTGGCTCGGCCTCGTCGCGTGCGGCTGTGCTGCGGTCGCATTCGTCACCGCCGTCCTGTGCTGGGTGTATCCGGCATTGCTGGTCGACGGCACCAAGCACGAGATGGGGGCGTCCGGGCTGGCGGACCGGGAGTTTGTGAACTCCGGCGCACTGCTCGCCGAGGCCGCGGTCACCGCCGTGCTGTTGGTCTGTACCGTACTCGCCGTCTTCAGAACGAAAAGCGGTGTCAGCGAGGATGATTGAGGGATCGCGTTAGGCGGGGTGCAGGCTGACGGGTATGCCGGAATAGCGCACCATGCCGGTCACCACGTCGATGTCGTCCTTGTTGGTCAGGCGGTTGACGTTGGCCACGTGGTGACCGTGCGGGATCGACACCGCGCCGCGCCGGATGGAGGCGTCGACCTTCGCGATGCCGGTCAGTTCGCCGCTGGTGCTGCGGACGGTGACCTTCTGGCCGTCGACGACTCCCGCGGCGGCGCCGTCGTCGGGATGGATGAGGATCTCGGGGGCTTCGCCGAGAAAATCGAGCTGCCCGTTGAGCTTTCGGCGCTGCCGGCGCGGCACCATCACCAGCGGCGCGGGCGGTCGTAGGGCCGCGAGCTGGTCGACCAGCAGCGGGGGCGCCAACCGCCAGCCGCCCATTCGCGCGATATGGTCGTCGACCCAGGCCGCCGGTAGTTCGCGCGGCGCCTCGGCCCAGCCCACGGCCGCCACCTCATCGAAACCCGTTCGCGCGCCGGCCAATAGGACGGACAGCACGTCGTCGTCGGTGCTGGTGTCGGGGTTGCCGAGATTGCCGAGGTCGTAACCCAGCCGGCGACCGAGTTCGGCGAACACCCACCACATCGAGCGCCGTTCGCCGACCGGCGCGACGACGGCCGGGCTGTACTGCACCGACACATGCGAACTCAGGATGTCGTGGATGGTGATGTCGGGGCGCTCCAACGGATCCTTGGTGGGCAGCACGTGCGTGGCCAGTTCCGTGGTCTCGTTATTGATGATCTCGGTGGTGGCGAACACCTCGAGGTTCTGCAGCGCCGGAATCAGCTTGGCCGTCTCGGGAAACGAGGTGACCAGGCTGCCGCCGACGTTGATCAGGGCGCGGATGTTGCCGGCGGCGATTTCGTCGGGCAGCACCGCGCACGGCCACTCGTTGATGAAGGCCTGCGCCTCGGGACGGCTGCGCGGCCCGGGGCCGAAAGCCCCCTCGATCGGCGTGACGGGCAGGAACTCGCCGAAAGTTTCCAGCTGGTAAGCGAATCCGGGATGGAACCAGGTACCGCCGGGCCGGTTCATCGCGCCGGTGAGGATCATCAGCACCCAGGCGAGCCACTGAGTGACGTTGGCGCGCTCGGCCGTCATGGTGACGCCGGTGCCGGTCTCGACCGCGACGCACTTGGCGGCGCGCACCGCCTCGCACAGCCGGACCAGGTCGACCTCGGCGACGTCGGCGAGCTGCGCGGTGTGCTCGAGTGTGAACGGTCGCACCGCGGCGACCAGCGCCTCGATGCCCTGCACCGGCACATCGGTTTTCATTCCGTCGCATAGGATTTCGCGAACCAGGTAGGCCAGCACCGCGTGGTCGGTGCTGGGTCGCGGCGCCAGATGGGCGGTGGCCAGCCGCGCGGTCTCGGTGCGGCGCGGGTCGATCACCCAAACCTGTCCGCGCCGGGCGATTTCACGCACCGTGCCGGTCGGGTTGGGCATCGAGATCGCATGGCCGTGCGACACAACGGGATTGACACCGACGAGCAATAGAAAGTCGGCGTTGTCCAGGTCGGTTCGGCCGGACAACCCCATGAATCCGCCGACCAGGTCAGAGACCAGGGGTTTGGCGGTGCCGTCGATGGTCAGCGGGCTGAACTTGGCCGGTGTGCCGATCGCGGCGTGCAGGGCCTCGGCCATCCGGAAGCCGGCGCTTTCCATGGTGGAGAAGTAGAACGCAACCGACTCGGGTCCGTGCCGGTCGATGATCTCCTTCAGCCGGACGCCCAGGTCGTCCAGGCAGGCGTCCCAGGTGGCGTCCTGCAGCCGGCCGACCACCCGCATCCGCGGACGCTCGAGCCGGTCCGGGTGATGGTGCAGCTGCGGTAACGCGCGACCCTTCGGACAGGTGTAGCCGTGCGAGAAGGGATGATCCTGATCGCCGCGGACGCGGACCACCTCGTCGCCGTCGACGTCGACGAGGATGCCGCAGACCGAGGTGCAGACGCGGCAGAAGCTACGCACCGTTTGCATACTCCGGTAACGTACTCTCGCCATTCGAGAAGGCCTATCGCATTTTCGAGAATGGCCATGTCGTTTTGGCTAATGGGGCTCTCCGAGCAGTGCCGGATGCTGCACAAGTACCTCACCCGCGCGCTGTGCTTCGTGACCATCGGCTTCGGCCTCTACATGGTTCCGCAGGCCCTCGGCTTGTTCTGAGCGCGAGCCAGCCTCAGAACCAGGGCCCGGGGTAGTGGCCGTCCTGGTCCTGCACCATGACGATCTCCTTGCACTCGCCATTGGACCCCGGTGCGGTCTCGCCGCGGCACACCAGGGTCCATCCGGAGATGCGCTCGAAGGGGCGTAGTGACCAGTTCGGTGCTACGGGATCGGTTGCGGGCAAGGCGATTACGGAGAATGTGCCGCCGGTGCCGGTGGTGTAGAGGTGGTCTTCGAAAAACGCCAGCTTGGCGATCGAGAGCTTCTTGGCGTCGTCTCGGCTCTTCTGGAAGTCCCACTGCTGGCTGCGCAGGTTCCACACGCCGAAGCCGAATTGGGAGCTGTCCGAGCCGTGGCCGTCGACGAACAGTTTCCCATCGGACAGCTCCGCGGTCAGTCCGCCGCCGGAGATCCGGTCGGAATCGCCGATCTTGATGATGGACTTGGCGTTGAGGTCGTAGAACATCGTCGACAGCACCGGGGGGCTGTAGGAATCCCAGTGCGTGATCTTCACCAGTTTGTTTGGGCCGTCGGTCAATTCGGCGTCGACGGATTGCACGTCGTTGTCCTGGTAGATCGCCTCCCCGCTGGGCCGGCGCAGCTCGGCGCCGGATGTCTTGGGAGGCTCGGTGTTGCGCGCGAACGCGAGAACGTCCTGCCAGACCCGGCCGGGCTGGGGGTCGTTCCATATCATCGACAGGTCGGCGCCGGACAGGACCACGGTGCGGGGCGGCGTCGCGGCGCCGTGGCCGTCGGTGAAGGCGTTGAGCCACGCCACCCCCGATGCGGTCGAGGCCAGCGCCCAATCCTTCGGCACGGCCGGCTTCAGGTCGGGGGCGGGCGGCACCAACTCCTTGGTGGCCACCTGCTGGCCCGACTTGGAGTCGAACAGGTAGGCGGTGGTCGCGGTGACTTCGGGGGACGGGGCCTGCGCCGGCGCGACGGTCGTGACGAGGTACACGACCTTCATCTCGTCGGCGGTGCCGGTCAGGGCGCAGATGCCGCCGGTGATGTTCTGCCCGGCCGGGATGGTGGGGATGGCGGGCGCGACGTATTGCCCGGTCTTCGGGTCGAAGATCTTCGGCCGGATGTCCTCGAGCGCCGTTTTGCCGGCCGAGAACTTCTCCGGGCAACCGAAATACGCCGTTCCGCCGTAGCTTTTCCAATCCTTCTGCAGCGGACCGGTGATCGGGTTGGGCGGGGGAGCCGCGCGGGCACTGGTTTTCGAGACCGATGTCGAGGTGGTGGCGGTGAGCGGGGGCGGCGCCGCGGTCTCCGAACAGGACGCCATGGCCAGGCAGCCGACCGACGCGACCGCGGCACGCCCGTAGGTGAACAGGCGGTGCCGGGACGCATGCACCCAGGCTGCACGCATTGAAAACCCCCGTTAAGTTCGTGTAACCAAGGAGCGTACGGCCGCCCCGATGCGACCGCGACTCGGGCGCATAGCGGCCTTTGTCACAGCAGCCGCCGGCGATACCTATCGGTCGAACTCGATGGGCAGGCTCGTCGGCCCGCTGAGGCTCACCATCGGCTTCCACGGCGCCGGCCCGGCCATGCGCGGGTTTCGCAGCCGGTTCGCGAGGACATTCAGCGATTCGGCGATCTCCCGCCTGGCCAGGTTGGCGCCCAGGCAGTAATGCACGCCGCCGCCGAAGGTCAGGATGGGCGGCGCCGCATCACGGGTGATGTCGACACGGTCGGGGTCGTCGTACACCGCCGGATCACGGTTGGCCGCAAAGGTATTCACCAACACCGCGGTGCCGGCGGGGAATGAGTAGCCGTCGAGCTCGGCATCCTCGACCACCAGCCGCAGGGTTCCGCACGCGATCGGCGAGTGCCGCATCGTCTCCTCGACGGCACGCATCGCCAGCTCGGGCCGCTGCCGCAGCAGCTCCCACTGCTCCGGATGTTCGCACAGCACCTGCACGGAGGCGGCCACCTGGTTGCGGGTGGTGTCCGTCCCCGCCAACAGCAGGCCACCGGCCAGCATGCGCAGCTCGGCGGCATCCAGGCGGTCGCCCTCGTCCTCGGCGCGAATCAGGTCGGAAAGCAGGTCTTCGGTCAGACTGTGCCGGCGGCGCTCGACCATCTCGTCGACGTAGTCGTCGAGCTCGCGCCACGCGCGCATCACGACGGGCTCGACCGCGCTGAGGTCCACGCTGAAGCTGAAGGCCTTGAACACGTCGTCGGCCCATAGGGAGAACTGTTGCCAATCCTCGCGCGGTGCGCCGAGCAGCGCGCAGATGATCGGCACGGGGTAGGGGCGCGCGATGTCGGTGACGACGTCGCAACGGCCCGCGTCGGCCACCGCATCGACCAACTCGTTCATCACGCCGGCCATGGTGTCGTGCAGGCGCGCGACCGTTCGCGGGGTGAACGCCTTGGAGCACAGGCTGCGCAGCCGATGGTGCGCGTCGCCCTCCAGGCATAGCAGGCTGTTGGTGACCTTGTCCCACAGCGGGCCCGAGTCGATGCCCTGCGCGAGCAGGTTGATGCCGGGCGGGATCTGGAACCGGGGATCGCGAAGGACGGAACGGACCAGGCGGTAGGAGAGCACCTCGGGACCGTGGGGCCCCATTGCGACGCGGGCCTGCCGCTGCGCCTCCCGCAGCCGCGGGTAGACCTGCGCGGGTGGTTCTTCGGGGTCGTACGAGAGCGTCGGCAGTTCGGCCTCGAAAACGCTTGGAGGAGCGGCACCGACGGTCATGACGGTCTCCTTGGTTCCGCAGCCGGCTGCGGACGACTTTCAGACAATGTATGGCCAGGGCTGGGGAGTGTCAACGACATCGCCCATCACTCGGCGTCGGCGCCATACACCAAATAGAAAACGCATTGCCGCGGCGGACGCACGGCGTGGCTCAATCGTGCGCGCGCAGCCGCACCATCCGCGTCGTCGACGTCTCGTCCAGCTCGACGACCTCAGAGCGCGAGCGCAGGAAGTCGCTGAATGAGCGGAATCCCAAAGACCTTTCGCTGAACGACGGGTCCATCCGTTTCATCTGCGCCTTGACGGCGGAGTTGTGCAGCCAGTCGACGTCGTCCTTCTCCAGGCCGATCTGCAGGGCCCGCGTCAGCAGCGCGGTGGCGGCGGCCTGCGGGTCGGGCTGCTCGTCGGGCTCGTCCCGCTTGGCCGACTCGGCGCGGCTGGCCCCTTTTTTCGGCTTGGTCGCGTCCGCGTCGGCCGGCTCCGGCACCGGGACCCCGGGCAGCGCGTCGTAGATGACGAAGTCGTCGCAGGCGGCCGCGAGCGCGCGGCTCGACGCGCCGGCCACCCCGATGCCCACCACGTACCGGCCGAGCCTCTTGCAGCGCTGGGCCAGCGGAATGTAGTCGGAGTCACCGGCCACGATCACCACGTGGGTCAGGTCGGGCAGCCGGAACATGTCCTCGACCGCGTCCACGGCCAACCGGATGTCGGCGCCGTTCTTGCCGTAGGCCGCCGCCGGGAACAGCTGCACCAGGTCGACCGCGCGGGCCACCAGCTGTCCGCGATACCCGGCGTTGATATCCGCCGACCAGTCGGCGTAGGCGCGGGTGAGCACCAGGGTTCCGAAGGACGAGGCGAAGTCGAGGATCGCGGCGACGTCGACCGTCGCCTGGTCCAGCCGCTCGGCGTGCTGCTCGAGCCCCTTGGCCTTGTCCCGCTGGAACGAATTCCGCCCGTGGATCTGGTCGTACCGGGAGATCACGATGTTGTCGAAGTCGAGGTAGACGGCCACTCGGGTCGAAACCGGTTCGGTCATGCCTTCGATCATTGCGGAGCGGGGCCAAAGCGGGTACCCAGACCCACATGAATGAAGTGAAGGTTCTCGAACTACACGGCGATCGCGTCGCCTACCGCGACGAAGGGGAGGGCGACGTCCTGCTGCTAATCCACGGCATGGCGGGCAGTTCGGAGACTTGGCGGTCGGTGATCCCGCCGCTGTCGAAGAAGTTCCGGGTCATCGCCCCGGACCTGCTCGGCCACGGCGACTCGGCGAAACCCCGCACGGACTACTCGCTGGGCGCGTTCGCGGTGTGGCTCCGTGATTTCCTCGACGAGCTCGGCGTCAGCCACGCCACCGTCGTCGGTCACTCGCTCGGTGGTGGGGTGGCCATGCAGTTCGTCTACCAGCACCCCGACTACGCCCAGCGGTTGATCCTGATCAGCAGCGGCGGCCTGGGTCCCGATGTCGGATGGGTGTTGCGGCTGCTCTCGGCGCCCGGGGCGGAGCTGGTGTTGCCGATCATCGCGCCGCAACCCGTCCTGTCGGTCGGCAACAAGCTCCGGTCCTGGCTGCGAAGCGCCGGCATCCAGTCGCCGCGCGGCGCCGAGCTGTGGAGCGCCTACTCGTCCCTGTCCGATGGCGAGACGCGGCAGTCGTTCCTGAAGACGCTGCGATCGGTCGTCGACTATCGCGGACAGGCCGTCAGTGCGCTCAATCGGCTGCGGCTGCGCGACCAGCTGCCGGTCATGGCGATCTGGGGGGAGCGCGATGGCATCATTCCCGTCGCGCACGCCTACGCCGCGCACGAGGCGCGCACCGATGCCAGGCTCGAGGTGCTGCCCGATGTGGGTCACTTCGCGCAGGTGGAGGCGCCCGGCCGGGTAGTGGAGTTGATCGAGGACTTCATCAACACGGGCGAGCGGCGCGATACGCAGAGCCCGCAGCCGTCCGGGCCGAGCTAACGCTCCGCCGGGCACGCCCGCCGATAGTCGACCTGCCAGTGCTTGATGCCGTTGATGAAGGATGACCGCAGCCGTTCGGGGTCACCCGCCGAGCGCAGATCGGGCATGTGGTCGGCGATCGCGTTGAACATCAGGTCGATCGTCATGCGGGCCAGGTTGGCGCCGATGCAGTAATGCGCTCCGGTGCCGCCGAATCCGACGTGCGGATTGGGGCTGCGCAGGATGTCGAATGTGAACGGGTCGTCGAAGACCTCTTCGTCGAAGTTCGCGGACCGGTAGAACAGCACCACCCGCTGGCCCTTCTCGATGTGCACGCCGCCGAGTTCGGTGTCCACCAGCGCGGTGCGCTGAAACGCCGTGATCGGGGTGGCCCAGCGGATGATCTCGTCGGCAGCGGTTTTCGGTCGCTGCGCCTTGAACAACTCCCACTGCTGCGGGTGGTCGGTGAAGGCCATCATGCCCTGGGTGATCGAGTTGCGGGTCGTCTCGTTGCCGGCCACGGCCAGCGTGACCACGAACATGCCGAACTCGGCGTCGGACAGTCGCTGCTCCTCGGAATCGGCCTCGATCAGCGTGGTGACGATGTCCCGATCTCCGGATCCCGGGTCCTCGGCCTTGCGTGCCGCTAATTGCATGGCGTACCACATCAATTCGCCCGCCGACGTCAGCGCGTCATGGCCGGCGAACTCCGGGTCGTCGCTGCCGATCATGTTGTTGGTCCAGTCGAACAGCTTGTCGTAGTCCTCCGCCGGTACGCCGAGCAGGCCCGAAATGGCTTGCAGCGGAAGCTCGCACGCCACCTGGCGGACGAAGTCTCCCGAACCGTGCGCGGCGGCGTCGGCGGTGATGCTTCGCGCGCGTTCGGTGAGTTCGGGGCGCAACCGCTCGACCGCGCGAGGCGTGAAAACACGCGAGACGATCTTGCGCAGCCGGCTGTGCTCGGGGTCGTCCATCATGATCATCGACGCCCGTCCCGCCTCGATCTGGCCCTGCGCCAAGTCTTCTCGATAGCGGGGCACGATCGACTTGGTGGCCGACGAGAAGACGTCGCTGCGCAGCGATACCTCACGGATGTCGCGGTGCTTGGTCACCACCCAGTAGCCGCCATCGCCGAAGCCCCCTTGATCGAGGGGCTGTTCATTCCACCAGATGGGTTCCGTGGTGCGCAGTTCGGCGAACTCGTGCACCGGAAGCCGATGGGCGTAGATGTCGGGGTCGGTGAAATCAAAGCCCGGCGGGAGGTTCGGTGTCGCCATGGGATTTCTCCTGACGGGCTTCAACAGATCGGTTAGGGGAGATGCTAATGCTCTGCCGAACGTGGGCATACACCTACGGTGAAATTGATCAGTCGAACTCTCGTCGGGCATTCGGTCGGGCTCCCCGCATCCCCGGCATTTCGCGTCAGGCCGAAACCGGCTAGCCTCAAGTGAGGAACGGTAGATAACCGTGCGTCGCGCTCATCAGCTTCGAGAGGTCTCATTCTGGGCCGCCTGGGTCCGCCTCGCTTTGCCCGCGGACATTAAGGCGCGCCATGGACGATGACGAGTTTGCGAACTTGCTTCGCCAAACGATGGTCGATCTCACTGAAAGATACTCCCACCCAACAGAATTGAATATCACGCTGATGGGAGTCACCAAAGCTGCGGTGCAGCTCGTTCCGGGCGTCGAATGCGCAGACATTCTGATGATCTGCGCTCCGGACGGGTTCGAGTCGCTGGCTGCGACGTCACCTTTGGCGCAGCAGATCGACGCGTTGCAGCGCGAGTTTCACGAGGGTCCCTGCGTGGACGCCGCCGATGGACAGCCGTTGGTGCGATGCGACGATCTCGAAAGCGATAGTCGGTGGACCAAGTTCGGCGGGTCGGCGGCCGCAGTTGGAGTCCACAGCATCCTGTCTTTCCAGCTCTATACGCACAATCGTGGCCGGGCCGCGTTGAATCTGATGGGGTTGCAACGAAACACGTTCACGATGGAAGCCGAAGCCATAGCCGGAGTGATCGCGACCCATGCGGCAACTGCGCTGATAGCCCACAACAAGGAGCTTCAGTTTCAGTCTGCGCTCGCCAGCCGCGATGCCATCGGCCAAGCCAAAGGCATGATCATGGAACGATTTGGCGTAGGGCCGGTCCGAGCCTTCGAGCTGATAATCCAGATTTCGCAGAATTCGAATTTGCGAGTCGTCGACGTGGCGGCAGAGATTGTGGCACAAGGCCCAGACCAATCCATCCGGGTCGGCCAACCCGACCTGACGATCCGGGGTTGCGCGGACCCCCGGAAAAGGGACTAGCCTTGTGTCAAGCGCGGGATTGGGGCAGGTTGCGTCCTCTGGACATGTCACGTTGAGTCCGCTTCCCCTGCTAGACGGCCGTTGGTGCAACTGTGGTGTTAAGCAGTCAGCACCAGGCTGGCCGCCGTCGAACTGCTGTGTGCACAAACGCAGCCCATTGGACCATTCGGCGACACCCTCGCCGATGTGCCAAAGCAACAAGACCCAGCCGGGCGGCATCGCCACCAGGTCCAACGAACAAAGGCTGTGGTCATGACGCCGCTCGGCTTCCCCCACTCCCTGCGCTTCGACTGAATATGTTGATGCGGGAGCGGCTCCTCACGGCCGTGGACGGTTACCGCGGGGTAGCGGCTGCGGACCGTTTGTGTGCGGCCTGCGCGGTGCTGCTCGAGATGGACGCCGCGGCCATTTCGCTGATCTTTGACGGCGCGCCCACCGGGACGCTCGGGTCGAGCAGTGCACTGGCTCGCACGTACGACGAGCTTCAGTTCACCCTCGGTGAGGGCCCATGCCTCGACTCCATCAGCGGGCGGATTCCTGTTCTCGCCGTCGATCTCGCCGATCCCGCCGACCGTCGCTGGCCCGCATTCGGTCCGGCGTTGCTCGCCCACCGTATCCGCGGCGTCTATGCGATCCCGGTCGTCATTGCCGGCGAATATGTCGGCGCACTAGACCTTTTCCGGCGCGCGCCCGGGCGGCTCGAGGGTGAGCACCTGTCCGGCGCCATCGTCGCGGCCGAACTCGCGTCCGTCCCCCTCCTCGACCTTCTGGACGCCGACCTGCAGGCCGCCGTCGCTGACCCGAACAGCAACGCCTGGGCCGAGTTCAATGCGCTGTCGCGCACCGAGGTCAGCCAGGCCACCGGCATGCTCGTCGCGCAGCTCGATGTCGAACCCGCCGAAGCCCTGGTCCGGCTCAGGGCCCACGCCTATGCCACCGGACGTAACGCCACCGATGTCGCGCGCGACATCCTCGCGCGCCGGCTGAAGCTGGACAGCGACTGATGCGGGTACTCGAACCCAGGACCGAACGGAGGCCAAAATGAGTGAGACCGCCCGAGAAGCCCGCGTCCTCGACGCCGTGGTCTCGCTCGTCGACAGCCTGCTCGACGATTTCGACGTCGTCGACTTGCTGACCGAGCTCACCAAGCAATGCACCGAGTTGCTGGGCGTCGCGGCCGCCGGCTTGTTGCTCGCCGACCCGCTCCAGCAGCTCCGGCTGCTGGCCGCCACCTCCAATCAAGCTCGAGATCTGGAACTTTTCCAGGTGCAGGCCGACGAAGGGCCGTGCGTCGAGTGCTACCTCACCGGCCGACCGGTTTCCATCGCCGACGTGGGCGCCGAAGCCGGCCGATGGCCCCAGTTCGCGTCCGCGGCGTCCGACGCCGGGTTCCGTTCGGTGCACGCGATGCCCATGCGTGCCGCGGGCCTCGTCCTGGGTGCGCTGGGCCTGTTCGGCGATCGCCCGGGCGCGCTGTCCGACGCCGACCTGCTTGTCGCCCAGACACTGGCACATATCGCCAGCGTCGCGATCCTGCAGGAACACCCCCCGACACCGTCGACGGTCTTGCCGCAACTTCGCACAGTCCTGGCCAGCCGCGTGACGATCGAGCAGGCCAAGGGCTTCCTTCGGGAGCGTCTCGACGTCCCGGTGGACGAGGCCTTCACGCTGATGCGGACCTACGCCCGCAAGAGCGGCGAACACCTGAGCGACGTGGCCCGTCGGTTGATCACCGAGCGTCATGGCCGTCCGAGTCTGCTCGAAGCGTTGAGCGAGCTCGCCGCGCCGTCGGAGTGACCGTCAGCGCTGCCGTGCCCGGGCGCGTCGCACGGCCTCATCCACCAGCCGCTCGGCGACGACGTTCAGCTTGAGGTTTTCCTCTTGACTGATGTGGCTGAGCCGATCGAAGGCCGCGGTCGCACTCAGACCGCTTCTGCTTCGGATGATGCCGATGGCCTGATCGATGACCGCTCGGCTCTTCAGCGCCCGCTGCAGTCGATCGGTGCGCTCTCGGGCGCTGGCCAAGAGCTGCGCGTGGTAGACCGACACCGCCGCGGGAACGGCGAATTGTGAACCCAATTGCACGGCGTGCTCGGTGAAAGCGTCGCGGCGGTGCGCGTAGGAATTGATCGCGCCGATCACCCGGTCGCCGACGGCCAGCGGCAACGCCAGCGCGGAATGCACGCCCATCCGGGCCACCCGGCCTCCGAAGTGCGGCCACCGGCTGTCGCTTCCCAGCGATCCACTGACCGCGGGCCGCCGCGAGTCCATGCAGGTGATGCACGGTCCCTCGCCGAGGTCCCGGTATTGGACGACATCGATCTCTGCGACGAATTCCGCCGTCACCGCCCAGGTTTGGACCCGCGGCACATCATCGCCAGAGCTGATCAACGTCACCCCGGCGCCGTCGGCGCCCGGTATGGCGCGCTCCGCGAATTCAGCTACCTCGGCGAGGATTTCGTCTACTTGGCGTGCGTCGGCCACGATCCCGGCCACTCCGACCAACCCGGCATGCAGATCGACCTCGTCGGCTTCCATCTGTGCGGGGGACGGTTCGGGTTGCTCCGCCGGGGTCCTGCCGGGCTGAGCGTCGTAGTTGGCCATGATCCACCCCATTCTAGGTAGCCCGGCGCGTTGAGCCGACTAGTTCACCAGTGCCAACGCAAGAGCGCGCTGCAACTTTCCGGACGGAGTCTTCGGAATCGTGCCCGGCTCAAGTACCACGACATTGCGCGGTCGCATGTTCACCTCGGCCAACACCTCGCGTGCGACCTGCCGCTGGATGCGGTGTACTTCGGGGGCTTCCTGCCAAACCTTCGACTCGACCGCCACGGCGAAGCTTTCGCGGGACAGGCCGGCGTCCAGGCGCACCGCCGCGGCGCATCCCGGCCTAACCCCGGATACCCGGACGGCGGCGCGTTCGATGTCGGTGGGGTAGATCTTGCGACCGGCCATGATGATGACGTCCTTGACCCGGCCGCACACCACGATGTTGTCTGTCTCGGTCAGGTAGCCGAGATCGCCGGTGTCGAACCAGCCTTGCTCGTCTTGTGCGGCAACGAAACCGGAATGAGCGTTATAGCCATCGGACACCGCCTGACCGCGTACCTGGATGACGCCGACGCCGCGTGCGGACAGCACGTTGCAATTTTCGTCGACAACGCGCACGTCTATGCCCCCCAGCGGCCGGCCGAGGCAGACCAGTCTCCGGGTGTGCCCCCTGCTGGCCGGGACGGCCCGGTGCAGCCCTGCGAGCAGATCGGCGTGCACCTCGTCGACGACCATGCCGTCCCCGCACTCGGTGAACGACACAGCCACCGTCGTCTCGGCCATGCCGTAGGCGGGCACCATGGCCTCCGGTTTCAACCCGAACGGCGCGCCGGCGTCGCAGAGGTCTTCCACAACGGTCGGGTCGACCGCCTCGGCCCCCGACAACGCCCACCGCAGCGAGGACAGGTCGAACTGGAGGGGCGTCGCCTGTCGGCGGAGGCGTCTGGCCAGCATGCTGTATGCGAAGTTGGGCGCAGCGGTCATGGTGGCCCGGTACTTGTCAATGAGCCTGGCCCACAACAACGTATCGCGCAGGAAGTCGGCCGGGGTGATCTTGACGAGCTCAACGCAGTAGTACATCGGCACGGTCAGGTAACCGGTCATGCCCATGTCGTGGAAACACGGCAGCCAGCTCACGATGACGTCGGAGTCGATATCAACGTTGGCGGCGGCGAACATCGCCTCGGCATTGGCGACGAGATTTGCGTGGGTGATTCGGACAGCCTTGGGCGCACCCGTCGAGCCCGAGGTCAACTGCATGAAAGCCAAGTCGTCTTCGTGTGGGTCAAGGGGGTCGATCGGGCGGCCCTCGAGCAGTTGCTCGATGGTCAGCACCCGGATGCCCCACTGGGAGAGCAATGGCACCGCGGTCATGAATGGGTCGGAGACGACGACAACGTGAGCGCCGATCATCTTGACGACGTTCGTGGTCTCCTCGGCCCACCGCTGCAGATCGGTGCGCGGGGTGGGGTGATGCAGCATCGTCAGGCTTGCGCCGCGCATCCAGATCGCCTGTGCCGTCGGAGCGATTTCGGCCGGGGCGCCGGCCAACACTGCGACTGCGTCCCTGTGGCCGATGCCCGCGGAAGCCAGCCCGCCGGCAATATGCCGGGCTCGCGCATGGATCTCGAGCCAGGTGTGCCGTACGGGAGCGCCGGGCTCACCGGTGGTTATGCCGTTGAAACTCCACTGGGCATTGGCGAACATTCCTTTGGTAAATCTGCTCACGGGAATCCCTTTGACCGACAGCGCGCCCTGTTAAGACTCCGCCGCGTACCGCGCACCACAACGTCCCAATCGACGTGACTGGGAGCAGAGGAGCCGAATCCGCAGGCGGCCGAATCCATCAGTAGGTAAGAAACCTGAATCTGTCGGCTTACGTCTGGGTAGAGGCTCGAACGGCGGGGAAGTTCAGGTCGCCGCCGCGACGTTTCCGTAAGGCTGGGAAATCAACCGCTTAGCACCCTACCTCTTGGGGGATTGGTGTGCAGTAAATCTCGCGGTCGGGCTGGGTGCCTTACGGCCGTCGCGCGCGCCGAGGTTTGTTGCCGCGGTCACGATGGCCCGCTCGATCTGGCGAAGGGCATGTACGGCGGTGAGAAAGCGGCGAGTTTCGAGCTGCGCCGGCCCGTCGCCGCCAAACTGGCGGGCGAGGGTTTCAGCGGCATCGAGCTCGTCGGTCGCCGAGACCAGGGTCGGTCCGTGGCCGCCCTCGATGGCTTCCTGCAATGCGTCGATGTTGCGTCGCGTCTGGTCCGCGGCCGCCGTAAAGGCTTGCGCCAGTTCGGAGGCCAGCGAGGTTGACCCGACCGGATCCTGATACTGCTCGGCGCTGCGCGCCAGGCTCCGGCCGTACCGGTCGCAGGCGGTGAAGATCCGCAGCGCGCGCCGGATGCTGCGCCGGCCGGCAAGTCCGGCGACGCCGGCCAGCAACGGTTTGGCGGTGACCCGGAATTGCTGCAGATCCCGATCGAGCTGACGCGCCTGCTCCGACGGGCTGGCGCCGTCCTGGGCACCGATCATGGTCGCGGTGGAGATCTCGATCAGGGCGGAAAGACTCGTCAAGAAGGCCCGGGTGTCGCTGCGGATCGCCGTTCTGGTGTTGGTCGGCAGCACCACGACCGCGACGGTCACCCCGATGACGGCACCGATCGCGGTCTCTTCGATCCGCAGCATCAGCACGCCGAACGAGAACTGGCCGAGCAGCCCGTATAACAGCGCCAGCATCGTGGTGATCCAGAAGGTCATCAGGCTGTACGTGACCGTCATGAAGTAGAAGGCGCAGAACAGGCACACGAAGATGCCGGCCAGCGCGGCGGTCTTGTGGCCGGTCAGCAGCGTCGCCACCAGCACGCCGCATGGCACGCCGAGCAGCGTCCCGAGCAGGCGTTGCCAGCCCTTGGTCAGGGTTTCGCCCCAGGAGTTGGTGCCGGCGAAGATCACGAACGCCGCGATCACCGCCCAATACCAGCGCGCCGGCGAGACCAGCTCGCCGACGACGATGGCCAGGGATGCGGCGACGGAGACCTGGACGGCCTGCCGGGTGGTCGGCCGCAGCCCGGCGGCCGGCTCTTCCTCGGCGGCCTCGTCGGGGACGGCGTCCCCGAGTGGCTGGGGGCGCTCGCCGTCGCCGTCGTCGAGGGGCCGGCCGGTCGCCACCCGGTCGACGATCGCCCGCACGTCGGACGTCGCCGACGCGGCGTTGATGATCGCCAGCGCTAGGCGGCGCACGGCCGCGCTGCCCTCGTCGTCGCCCGCGGGCTCGCGCTGCTCGTCGAGCAGCCGCTGCGCGCGGTCGGCGGCCCGGCGCAGCCCGTCGGGTTCGGGAAGCCGGATGGCCCGCGACAGTTGGGTGAGCGCGTCGACGAGCGCGACCCGGGTGGGCGCGGGCATGGAATCCGGGTCCTCGCAAGCGATGACGGCCGCCCGCCGGCCGGCGGTGGCGACCCATTCGATGGCCAGCTCCGCGTCCAGCAGCCAGGGGGCAAGTCGTTCGGCGGTGACGCCGGGCCACAGGGTGCCGGGGTCCGCGTTGTCCTCGATCTGGCTCTGCACCATCAGGGCCGTCTCGTTGAGCCGGATGGTGCGGGCCCGCATGCGGCGGCGCCGCCGTTCGTCGAGGCGGCCCGTGCGCACCGCCTCGGCGGTGACGTCCAGGACGATCGCCATGCGGGCCCGCAGCGCCCGGATGGTGGCACGCAGCACCCGCTCGGGCCGATCGGGCATTAGGTAGGCGCTCATCACGTACGTGCACACGGTGCCCACCGCGACCGCCCCGATCATCCAGGGCAGCTCCGCGAGCCGGGCCCGCAGATACAGCGTGAAGAAGTAGGACATGAACGCGACCATGCCCAGCGCCCTGCCCCGTGCACCGTAGCGCCGGATGTATGCCGCGGTGAACACGACGATCACGAAGACGACGTCGCTGGCCACCGTGTGCGGCGCCAGCACCGCGGCGGCCGTGATGGACACCGCGGCGGGCAGGGGTAGCAGGGCCATGGTGATCCGCTGCTGGCGCGGGTCGGGTTCGTTGACGGAGCGGGACGCGACCATGGTGATGACGACGCCCAGCAGAGCGACGGTCAGCGGTTGTCCCGTCGCCCGGGTGAGGATGAAGAGCGCCAGCAGGGAAAGGCCGAGCGCGGCCGTCGTCCGGGTGGCCATTCGCAGCCGAAGCAAGCCAGGGTCGGAGCCGATCACCCAGTTGCGGGCGCGCTCGTAAAGAACAGTTATCGGCAGACCGCCTTTCTTGCGCTCACTCAGACATGGTTACCCGAACCGCGACGCGGCGACCAAGCTAGTCTTCGACATCGTGACCCCGCCCACGCTCGCGAAGCTGGCTGACGGTCGTGACCTGCTGTTCTTCGCGCTGCCCGGGCACCGTCCGGCGCCGGTCGAGGACCGCAGGCCGCTGGCGGCGCGTGAGCCCTCGGCGCAGTCGCAGTTGCGGTTCGACCGGTCCACCGGGCAGTGGGTGATCATCGCAGCGCTGCGCCAGGACCGCACCTATAAGCCGCCACCGCAAGCGTGCCCGCTGTGCCCGGGCCCGACCGGGCTGACCAGCGAGGTGCCCGCCGCCGACTACGACGTCGTCGTGTTCGAGAATCGGTTCCCCAGCCTGTCCGGGGCGCTGCCGTCACTGCCCGCCTCGGCGCTCGTGCCCGCCGATGAGGGCTTCGTGACCGCGCCCGGGCACGGCCGCTGCGAGGTGATCTGTTTTTCCGCCGACCACACCGGGTCCGTGGCCCAGCTGGAGCCGGCGCACGCGCGGCTGGTGGTCGAGGCGTGGCGGCATCGCACCGCCGACCTGATGGCCAGGCCGGGCATCGAGCAGGTGTTCTGTTTCGAGAACCGCGGTGAGGAGATCGGGGTGACGTTGACCCACCCGCACGGTCAGATCTACGGCTACCCCTATCTGACGCCGCGCACGGCCACCATGCTGGAGCGGGCTCGTCAACACCGAAACCGGCACGGCGGCAATCTGTTCGGCGACCTGCTGGCCCGTGAGGTCGCCAACGGCAGCCGCATCGTCGCGCGCAACGAGCTGTTCACCGCCTTCGTGCCGTTCGCGGCGCGCTGGCCCGTCGAGGTGCACATCTACCCGAACCGGTTCGTGCACAACCTGACCGAACTCGACGAGGACGAGATGGATGCGTTCGTGGGCGTGTACCTCGACGTGCTCGGCCGGTTCGACCGGATGTATTCCACGCCGCTGCCCTACATCTCGGCACTGCACCAGTACGCCGACACCGCCGCCCAGGCCGAGGGCTACTTCCACGTCGAATTGATGTCCATCCGGCGCAGCGCCACCAAGCTCAAGTACCTGGCGGCCTCCGAGTCGGCGATGGACGCCTTCATCGGCGACGTCACACCGGAAAGCGTGGCCCAGCGGCTGCGAGAACTGCGATGAGGATCCGCTACGCCGCACCGGGGCGGATCAATTTGATCGGCGAACACACCGACTACAACCTGGGTTTCGCGCTGCCCATCGCGTTACCGCAGCGAACCATCGCGACGTTCACGCCCGCTGACGACGATGCGATCACCGTGGTCAGCGACCTCGCGGACGCCCCGGTGCGCGTCCGGCTCGGCACCGCTCCCCGTGAGGTGACCGGCTGGGCGGCCTACGTGGCCGGCGTGGTGTGGGCGCTGCGCCAGGGCGGTCACCCGGTGCCCGGCGGCACCATGTCGATCACCAGCGACGTGGAAATGGGATCGGGCCTGTCGTCCTCGGCGGCGCTGGAATGCGCGACGCTGGGCGCGATCGCCTCGGCCGCCGGCGTCCGCATCGACGTCAAGGAGCAGGCCCGCCTGGCCCAGCAGGCCGAGAACGAGTATGTGGGCGCGCCAACGGGTTTGCTCGACCAGCTCGCCGCGCTCTTCGGCCGGGACGCGACCGCGGTGCTGATCGACTTCGCCGACCTGACCGTCACGCCGGTGGTTTTCGACCCTGAGTCCGCCGGCGTCGCGTTGCTGCTGATCGACTCCCGGGAGCGGCACAGCCACGCCGGCGGCGATTACGCGGCGCGGCGCGCGTCCTGCGAGCGGGCTGCCGGCGACCTGTCGGCGCCGTCGCTGCGGGTGGTCGCCGATCGCGGGACGGCCGACCTGTCGGTCGTGCGTGACCCCGTCGACGCCCGCCGCGCCCGTCACGTGCTCAGCGAAAACCAGCGGGTCATCGACTGCGTTGCGGCGCTGAGAAATTCGGACTATCCCGAAGCCGGGCGGATTTTCACAGCCTCGCACGCCTCCATGCGCGACGATTTCGAGATCACCACCGAACGCATCGACCTGATCGCGCGCACCGCGGTGTGCGCGGGCGCGCTGGGCGCGCGGATGACCGGCGGCGGCTTCGGCGGCTGTGTGATCGCGCTGGTGCCGCTGGACCGTATCGAGAAGGTCGGCGACGCGGTGCGGCGCGCCGCGATCGACGCCGGCTTCGAGCGGCCGACCGTCACCCGGACCCGCGCGGCCGCGGGCGCGGAGCTGGTGTGAGGAGCACCCGAACTTACTTGCTCGGCAATTTCGCCATTCTGCCGATGACCACTGGTCACTAAATGTAACGTGAACCCCCATGGGGGTATCTCAGTCCTGCATGTGCAGTACGGGTTTTCCCGCCCGATCGGTAGCGATCGCTGCGCGATCGCTACCGATACCTGCCGCCCATTTCGTCGCCGTCCACGCGAAACATTCACCGTGGCTTGGGATTTAGAAGGCCAAGCCGCGGCGATCGAGCGGGGGCTGGCCGGCGCCACCCCGCAGTCTGCGGGCTGGTTCCGCTTCTACTTCGAAGGCCACCGCTGGGTGTGGTCCGACCAGGTCCAGCGCATGCACGGGTACGAGCCGGGCACCGTGACACCCACCACCGAGTTGGTGCTGTCGCACAAGCATCCGGCCGATCGTCCCCAGGTGACCGACGGGATCAATGACATGATCAGGCGCCGTCGGGCGTTCTCCACGCGGCATCGCATCGTGGACACCGGCGGGATGATTCACCACGTCCTGGTGGTGGGCGACCCGTTTTGCGATGAGAGCGGGAAAGTCGTCGGCACCCACGGCTTCTACATCGAACTCACACCGGCACCCGTCCGCGCCCGGGAGGACTCCATCAGCGCCAAGGTCGCCGAAATCGCCGGGCGCCGCGGCGTGATCGACCGCACCAAAGGCATGCTGATGCTGATCTACGGCATCGACGAGGACGCCGCGTTCAACATGCTCAAGACGCTGTCCCAGTCGGGAAACATGAAGCTGGGACTGCTCGCCCAACGGATCGCCGATGACTTCGCCGCGCTGGGCAAAGAGGTCATCACCGCGCGCTCGCGCTTCGACCAGCGGCTGCGCGAAGCGCACCTGCGGTCGCCCAGCACCGGCGGCGACGGCGGCTGAGCGGGCTCGGTTCTATTCCGCCGGACCGAGCCGGACCGCACCCAGATGCAGCCGATCGACCGCCTCGGCGAACTCATCGCGTGTCGGGATGCGCTGGTCGCGAAACTTCAGCCCGATCATGCGTTGTGCGCGCTGAACTCCGTAGAACTCGGCGCAGCGCAACAACAGGTCCGAGACCACACCCCGGTCTCGGATCAGCTCACCGCGCATCGCCGTCGCCTTGCCGTCGTACACCACCTGGACCGGCCCGCCGTCGCGGAAGTTCTGCTTCCACGGGTTGCCGGTCAGCGCGTAAAGCTGGCCGTCAATCAGGTGGGCGCTCAACGGAATTGAATACGGCCGTCCCGTCTTGCGCCCGGTGAAGCTCAACACCATGAACTGATTGCGGGCGAGCCCGGCGAGCGGACTGCGTAGCAAGAATCCCATTGCCGGGTTGACCAGACGCATCAGCGCCGACGGCGGATGCCCGGCGTCCACCGCATACGACTGCTCTGTCATGCGTTCACCGTAGAGCCAACCGGGGTCGGTGGCCTAGAAATTCAGCCGGTGATGGTGGTCTTTTCGTCGATGACGTGGGTGGCGTCCATCAACGGGAGTTGATCGGCCTCCAGCCCGTCGGCGTTGAGCTGCAACACGTAAACCGCGTCCTGGCTGGAGATCACCACCGTCTTCTGCGCGATGACGCGGGTCTGACCGCCCCGCTGGTACGTGCCGCCCACCTGCCAGGCCTGGAAACCACCGAGCGTGGACGCGGATCCGTCGCCCCCACCCCCGCCCTGGTATCCGGGCAGGTTCTGCACCTCGCCCGGCGCGTACTGGATGAGCTTGGCCGGGTCGACGTTGCCGGTCAGCCTGGAGAACAATGCCGAGACGGTGGGCGGATCCGAGGGATTAGCGGGCTGACTCTGGATGATGCCGCCGTAGGAGGTGCCCGAGTTCTGGTTGAGCTGCCAGCCCGCGGGCACCGGCAGGTCGACATTCGGGCCCGGATCGCCGTGGTGCACGGGCGTTTCGGAGATGTTGTTGTCCTTCACGTAGTCCGCGATGGTGTATTTGGCTTTCGCCGCCGGTGGCGCGCTCGTTTGCGGCGACGTTGCCGAGGTCGGCGACGTCGTCGAAGTGGACGTCGAGGTTTTATCGCCCGATTTGTGTTCATGGCCGCAACCGACGAGCGCCAAACTCAGCGCCATGGAAATGGTTGCTAGCGTCAAATGTTTCATCGACCAATCTCCCGAAAATTGGGCCGGTACCAGCGCCAGCCATGCTGGGCATGACAGTAACCGAAATAGCTCGCCACTTTGCCAGAATCTTTTGGGCTTTTTCCCGGCTCCCGGCCGGCCGCCAATCGTTATCCAATTCGTCGGCCAAAACGCCACGCGAATACGCCGTTGTGCAGTCGTTTTCCAGTATTAGACAGGTATGCGGTCGCGGCGGGCCCTCATTGCGGTAATCGCGGCGTCGGCCGTCTTCATGGTCTTCATCGCGGCGGCCCCGCCGAGGGGATACGACGGCCCGCCCGTGTTCGTGGCCAATCCCGTCGACCACGTCGTGACCCTCATCGGCACCGGGACGGGCGGCGAGACGGTGGGGGAGATCAACAACTTCCCGGGTGCCACCGTGCCGTTCGGCATGGTGCAGTACTCGCCGGACACCGTCGGCAACTACGCCGGCTACAACTACGACAACCCGCGCGCCACCGGATTCAGCATGACCCACGCCTCGGTGGGATGCGCTGCATTCGGCGACATCTCGATGCTGCCGGTCACCGGTGAAATAGGCCCGCAACCCTGGAACACCACCGAGAGGATCGCCCACGACGATACCGAGCAGGGCGTGCCCGGTTACTACACGGTGCGGTTCCCCGGCACCGGGCTAAAGGCCGAACTCACCGCCACCGCGCACACGGGTGTCGGGCGTTTCAGCTACCCGCGCAACGGACGGCCCGCGCTGTTCCAGGTGCGCTCCGGCTCGTCGCTGGCGGGCAATTCGCGCGCGACCATCCAGATCGGGGAGGACAACACCACCATCACCGGGTGGGCCACCAGCGGCGGATTCTGCGACAAGCCGAACGCCTACACCGTGTACTTCGCGATGAAGTTCAGCCAGCCCTTCACCTCGTACGGATCCTGGGACGGCAGTGCGGTTTACGCCGGCGCCCGCAGCGCGAACGCGCCGTACAGCGGCGGGTATGTCGAGTTCCCGCCCGGCTCGACGCTGCAGGTGCACACCGCGATCTCCTACGTCGGCATCGAGGGTGCGCGGGCGAACCTGGCGGCCGAGGGCGGGGCGGGCTTCGACGATGTTCGCGGGGCCGCGTCGAGGGAATGGAACGCCGCACTGTCGCGCGTGTCGGTAGCCGGCCGCAACGTCGACGATCTGACCACCTTCTACACCTCCCTGTATCGATCGTTGTTGCACCCCAACATGTTCAACGACGCCGACGGGCGCTACGTCGGGTTCGACGGCTCCATCCACACGGTGGCCGCCGGCCACACCCAGTACGCCAACTTCTCCGACTGGGACACCTACCGATGCCTGGCGGCGCTGCAGGCCTTGCTGTTCCCGGAACGGACCAGCGACATGGCCCAATCGCTGGTGAACGATGCCGACCAGAGCGGTGCGCTGCCCCGCTGGGCCTTCGCCAATGCCGCGACGGGTGAGATGAGCGGGGACAGCGTGGTACCGCTGATCGTGAACCTTAACACGTTCGGGGCCAACGACTTCGACACCAAAACGGCGCTGCGCTACATGGTGGACGGGGCGACCAAAGGCGGTGTGGGTCTGGGCGGTTACATCGAGCGCCGCGGCATCGCCACCTACCTGCGGCTCGGCTACGCCCCGTTCACGTTGGAATTCGGCCGCAACGGCTGGATCGCCGACGCGTCCATCACCCTCGAGTGGTCGATCGACGACTTCACCATTTCCCGATTCGCCGAGTCGCTGGGCGATGCCGCGACCGCCGCCGAATTCGCGAACCGGGCGCAGTATTGGCAGAACCTGTTCAACCCGACCACGCGATACGTCTTGCCGCGCAGCTGGACCGGCTTCTTTCGGCAGGGTCCGGGATTTGTGGTGGTCCCGGAAAACTTCGGTCAGGTGGGATACGACGAGGGCAACGCCGAACAGTACGTCTGGTCGGTGCCGCACAATGTCGCCGGCCTGGTAACCGCGCTCGGAGGGCGCGCGGCCGTGGCCGACCGGCTCGACCGCTTCACCGAGAAGCTCAACGTCGGGCCCAACCAGCCCTACCTGTGGGCCGGCAACGAACCGAGTTTCGGTGTGCCGTGGCTGTACAACTACATCGGCCAGCCGTGGAAGGCACAGCGCACGGTCGACCGGGTGCGCGGACTCTTCGCCCCGACCGCCGACGGCGAGCCGGGCAACGACGACCTGGGGGCCCTGGCCGGCTGGTACGTGTGGGCGGCGCTGGGCCTGTACCCGGCCACTCCCGGAACGCCGATCCTGACGGTGGGCGCGCCGTTATTCGATCGCATCGAAATCGCGCTTCCCGCAAACAAATCCATCCGTATCGCCGCCCCGGGCGCATCCGGACCGCACCACCTCAAATACATCAGCGGCCTGAAGATCGACGGCCAGGAAACCGACCGCACCTCGCTGCCCGAGTCGATCATCCGCACCGGCGGCACGCTGGGCTTCTCGCTGGCCGCCTATCCCGACAAGCACTGGGGCACAGCCGAAGCGGATGCGCCCCCGTCGTTCGGGGCGGGCAGTTCGGCGGTGGCCGTCAACGTCGATCAGCCCGTCGTCACGATCGCGCCCGGGCGCACGGGCAGTGTCACCCTCGATGCGCAACGCATGACCGACGGCGCCGACGGCTACGCCGTCACGGGCACCTCGTCGGATGCAGGGATCGGCGTGAAGCCGGTGTCGGGTCGATTCGCCGCCGACGGATCGGCCAGCGTCACCGTCCCGATCACGGTCGCGCAGTCGGTGCCCGAGGACTACTACCTGGTGTCTTTGACCACCACGGTCGGCCAAAGCGTGCGCACCTCAACGGTTCTGGTGGTCACACAGACCGAATCTGAGAGCTAGGCTTCAGACCATCTCGTTGGTGGTCAGCCACCGCATCACCGGCCAGCCGACGAACACCGGTAGCCAGCAGGTCAGCACCCGGTACAGCAGGACCGACGGCACGCCGACGGCCGCAGACACGCCGAACGCGGCCAGCCCACCGATCAGCGCCGCCTCGACCGCCCCGACACCGCCGGGCGTGGGCGCCGCGGACGCCAACGTGCCGCCGACCATGGTGACCACGGTGACGGCGACGAAAGTCGTTCCGCCACCGAAGGCCTCGATGCTGGCCCACAACGCCAGCGCCGCACCGAGCGTGGTGCCCGCACAACCCAGCAGGATCAGGGCCAACCGCCGCGGTTCGCGCGCCAGCTTGACCAGATCGGTCACCACCTCGTTCAGCTTGGGGCGCACCTCGGTCGCCAGCCACTTGCGTAGCGTGGGCACGAACAGGAAGGTGCCGACGATGCCCAGCGCGATCCCCGCGATCAGGTAGAGCAGCGTCGCGCTCGGGACGAAATGCCGCAGGTTCATCGAGGCGCCGGCCGCTGCGCTGAACAAGACCAACAGCGCCAGATGCGCGATCACCTGTACCGATTGTTGCAGCGCCACCGCCGCGGTCGCCCGCATCGCCGACAGGCCGCTCTTCTGCAAGAACCGGGTACTCAGGGCCAGCCCGCCGACGCCCGCCGGGGTGGTGGTCGCGGCAAAAGTGTTGGCCACCTGGGCGATTGACAGTGTCCAGAAGTTCACCATACCGTCGGCAGACGCCCACAGCGCGGCGGCCGCACCGACGTAGGTGAGCGCCGACACCAGCAGGCCGAGCAGCGCCCACCACCAGTTCGCGGTCCTCAGCTGGGAGAAGAACGTCGGCGCCGTGCTGATGAAGGGGTACGCCACATAGACCAGCGCGCCGAAGAGCACCAGCTGGACGAGCTGGCTGCGGGTGAATCTGGTGATGGTCTGCGGCTTGATCTGATCGGCACCGGTCTGGCGTTTGACCTCGGCCCGCGCGCCGGAGATGATGGCACCGGCGTCGGGCACCGAACGCCGAATATACCGTGGCACAGCGACTTTCGTGAGCCGACGGGATGCGCTCAGGATGGTGTCCTTGCCGAACACCTCGATCGCCGCGCGCACCGCCGACTTCGGGTCGTAGAGGGCGGAGGCGGTCACCAGCAGCTGGGCGATGTCGGATTGCAGCTGGGCGTCGGTCGCCCCGTATTCGGCGCTGCCGAACCCGCCGAACATCACGGTGTCGTCCTCCACCGTGATGTGGTGGCTGCGCAGGTCACCGTGGGCGATCTGGCGGTCGTTGAGGACTCGCAGCGATTCCCACAGCCGGGCAACGGGAGTCGTCTTCGCGCATTCGTCGACGGGCGTGCCGAGAGGGGGCCGGTGCGAGTAGAGCATCCACCCGCGGTCCAGCGGGGCGACGGCGACCGTCGCCGTGTTGGCCAGGCCCGCATCACCGATGGCGATGGCCATCAACGCGCGATGCTCCACCGCCCGCCGCATGGAGGTCACCAGGGGCGCGGTCTCGACGTCGCGCAGCCGCAGCTTTCCCCAGAGCTGGCGCAGCGCGCCGCCGCTGCGCTGATGCGGGCCGTACAGCTCGATCAGCGCCGTCTCCCCGAGGTGTTCGCCGTCGGCCGACAGAATCAGCGGGCCGCGGCCGGCCGGCCGAACCACGGTGAGCCGCGAGACGGCGAAGCCGGCCTTGGCCAGGGCACGCACCGCGGCATCCAGCGGCACCTCGAGCGCGGGAGTGCCGACCACCAGCACCACCAGCGCGCCGACGACCCACCCGACCGCCAGACCGACCAAGGAGCGCGCCGGGACGATGGCGCTGACCACCAGATGGATGGGGACAAACGCCAGCAGCAGCGCCCACCACCAGCGCCGCCAGCGCGCCGGCAACCAGGGCCCCGACACCGTCAGCACCGCCGCCAGCATCCCGATCCACCGGGGGTCGTCGAGAAATTGCGCCGGCAGAGTGGTCAGCCGGTCGAGGGCTTCGAAGTGCCACCGCGGCGCGGCGAGGCCGGTGCCGCTGATCGACAACAGCACGATCGCACTCAACCCCGCGGTGGCATAGGCGCCCAGCAGTTTCCACTGCCCGGCCACGATCAAGCCGATGAGAATCACGAACGGCAATGCGACGATGGCCAATCCGTAGATCAGGTACGCCACATCGGACTGCGTCGGCGACAAGACGCCGACGATCTGCGAAACCGATTTCTCCAGCGCGATCCATTGCGGGCGGGTGATCACCGAACCCGTGATCACCACCGCCAGGAACAGCAAGGCCAGCACCAGCCGCAGGATGTCGTTGGTCCGCCGGGTCAATGGCTGCAGCAAGTTGCCGGAGACGACGATGTCGCGCCCGTCAACTCGCATGTACATCCTTCGGATTCGCGCTGACACGGTGCCTTGGGCCTGCTGAACGGCCCGCCGACAAGTTAACTCAATACCCGGTTCGTTGACAGCTCCCACTCATCCGGCGCGCGTAGGGTCTGGTACGTAGGCGTGCTAGCGAATTGGGGAGGCATCGGCGTGGTCAGGACGGACAACGACAGCTGGGAGATCACCGAGAGTGTGGGGGCGACGGCGCTCGGTGTGGCGGCCGCCCGGGCCGCGGCGACCGAAAGCGAGAATCCGCTGATCAGCGACCCGTTCGCGCGGGTGTTCCTGCGGGCCGCCGGGGAAGGCATGTGGGACTGGTTCGCGGCCCCCGACCTGCCCGCCCAAGTCGCCGAGATCGATCCGGACCTCAGGCCGCGGATGCAGGGCATGGTCGACTACATGGCCTCGCGGACGGCCTTCTTCGACCAGTTCTTCCTCGACGCCACCGGCGCCGGCGTGCGGCAGGTGGTGATCCTGGCGGCGGGGCTGGACTCCCGGGCGTGGCGGCTGCCCTGGCCGGACGGCACCACGGTGTACGAGCTGGACCAGCCCCGGGTGCTGGACTTCAAGGCGTCGACGCTGCGCGATGAGGGCGCCCAGCCGACCTGCGAGCTGGTCAGTGTTCCCGTCGACCTGCGCCACGACTGGCCGTCCGCTTTGCAGCGGGCCGGATTTGACGCCGAAGCGCCCAGCGTGTGGTCGGCCGAGGGGCTGTTGCCGTTTCTGCCTGCGGCCGCCCAGGAACTGTTGTTCGAGCGGGTGCAGGCGCTCGGCGCGCGCGGCAGCCGGATCGCCGTGGAGGCACCGGGACCCGACTTCCTCGACGAGGACGCTCGCGAGCGGCAGCGTCAGACCATGCAGCGGGTGCGCGACCTGATGGCCGAACTGCAGCCCGACCGTGACATCCCCGACGTGCAAGACCTCTGGTACTTCGAGGAACGCGAAGACGTGGGGGACTGGCTGCGCCGGCACGGCTGGGACGTCACGGTCACCCCGGCGCCGGAACTGATGGCCGGCTACGACCGCCGACCACCGCAGGACATCGAGGGCGCCACGCCGCAGACGCTGTTCGTATCGGCAAAGCGGACGGGAAGGGACTGAGGATGGCGAGGACCGACAACGACAGCTGGGAGATCACCGAAAGCGTGGGAGCGACCGCGCTGGGGGTCGCCTCGGCCCGCGCGGCGGAGACCCGCAACGAAAACCCGTTGATCACAGACCCGTTCGCCCAGGTGTTCCTCGACGCCGCGGGCGACGGCGTGTGGAACTGGCACGCCGGCGCCCAGCTGCCGGACGAGGTGATCGAGGCCGAACCGACGTTGCCGCTGCAGATGCAGTCGATGGTCAGCTACATGGCTTCGCGCACAGCATTTTTCGACAGGTTCTTCCTCGACGCGGTCGGCGCGGGCATCCGCCAGGCGGTGATCCTGGCGGCCGGCCTGGACGCGCGATCCTGGCGGTTGCCCTGGCCGGCGGGCGTCACGGTCTACGAGCTCGACCAGACCCGGGTGCTGGATTTCAAGGCCGCCACGTTGGCCGAGCACGGGGCGCAGCCCGCGTGCAACCGGGTGGCGGTGCCGGTGGACCTGCGCCAGGATTGGCCGGCCGCGTTGCGGCAGGCGGGTTTTGACGCCTCCGCGCCCAGCGTCTGGTCGGCCGAGGGGCTGATGCCGTATCTGCCCGCTGCCGCCCAGGACCTACTGTTCGAACGCATTCAGGGACTGACCGTTCCCGGCAGCCGGGTCGCAGTGGAGGCGCTGGGTCCGACGTTCCTCGACCCGCAGTTCCGCGCCAAGCGCCGTCAGCGGATGGACCGGATCCGCGGGTTGATGGCCGGCGTGGATCCGGACCGCGAGATCCCGCGGACCGACGAGCTGTGGTATTTCGAGGAACGCGAGGACGTCGGCGAGTGGTTCGGCCGGCACGGCTGGGACGTGACGGTGACACCCGCCGACGAGCTGATGGCCGGCTACGGGCGCTCGGCGCCCGAGGAGGTCCGGGACTACGTGCCCGGGAATCTGTTTGTGGCGGCGCAACGCTCGGCGAAATAGCGACATCAAATCCCTTGTGCCGCTCAAGCTTCAGTGGCCGACGGGTGGGCGTCAGCCGGTAGTGTGAACGAATTCCTTTGTACACCAGTATGTTTGCAGTTCCGGTGGCGACTGGTCCCGTGTCGAGTTAGTTGTTTGTCGGTGGTGGTTGGGGTTGGAAAGGTGTGTACCACCACCAGTCGGCGCGCTCGCCGGTCGGTCCGGGACACGGCGGCACTGCGGGCGGGGGCCCGGTTGGTGGGCGCGCCAGCGATCCCGGGCTCAGCACTCGGCCGGTGTCGTCGGTGACCCTAAGTGCACCTGCGGATCCGGTGATATTGAGGATCCCACGATGGTGCAATCGGTGATGATAAGGGCAGAGCAGCACCAGGTTGGTTAACTCGGTGGGGCCGCCGTCTTCCCAGTGCCGAATGTGATGGGCGTGCAGACCACGGGTGGCACCACAACCGGGGACCGCGCAGGTGCCGTCGCGATGCTCCAGCGCGCGGCGCAGCCGCCGGTTGATCAGCCGCGTCGACCGGCCAGCACCGATGACCTCGCCGCGCCGCTCGAACCAGACCTCACAGGTGGCATCACAGGTCAGGTATCGGCGTTCGGCGTCACACAGCAGCGGACCCAGATGCAGTGCCGCAGCGCGCTGCTCGACGTCGAGGTGCACCACCACCGTGGTGTGCTGTCCGTGTGGCCGCCGGGCCGCCTCGGCGTCCCATCCAGCCTCGACCAGCCGCATGAACGCCTCGGCGGTGCCAGGCAACGGGGGCCGCTGCTCGGACGCGTCCGCGCCGTCGCCGTGCTCGCGCTGGTACTCGGTGATCAGCGCATCACGATGAGACGCCAACGCGGCGTCGAACTTCGCGGCATCATGGTGACCCAAACTGATCCGGTAGCAGCTGCCCCGCTCGGTGGCGGTCGCAGTGATCGAGCGCTCCAGCTCGGGCCGGGATTCGGGTCCGGGTCGGGGCTCCAGCTTGACCGCGGTGCGCAGCTGCGTGACCGTGGCACTACGCGCCAGCTGCGCATAGTGCTCATCGGACCCCTCGCCGGCCCGCGCCGCGATGATGCCGACCTGATCGGCCGACAGCCGGCCCTCCCGCAGGCCTTGGGCGCAGCGCGGGAACTCCTGCAGCCGGCTCGCAATCGTGGTGATCGTGTGCGCGTTTGCCGGCGAACAGCCGGTCTTCCAGGCCACCAACGCCGGCACCGACCGCGCGCCGGTCACCCCGCACAACTCGTCGCGCTCGATCTCGGCCACGATCTCTACGATGCGCCCATCAATCGCGTTGCGCTGACCGGTCAACTCCGCCAACTCCTCGAACAACACCTCAAGCCGCTCACTAGGACTCACCACCAACGCGCCTGCGGATGCGGTCGAAGACATAACCTCATCATCGCAGCCACCACCGACAAATCCAGGCCACCCGATCCCCAGCACACGCCGTGAGCCAAGTGAGCCGCGCGCTGCACAGTGGCCTGACGATGAACCCGGTTGAGAATGGAACAGAACGGTTTTCGGCGCCGCTAACCACCAGGGTTCGCTAGGGGGCGGCGGAATCCGACTCTGTCGAGCCGGACGCATCGTCGTGTTTCGCGTGCCCACGCCATTTCCGGTACCCGCGATGCGCGGCGAACGCGCCGACGATCGCGCTGACGCACCACACCGCTATCGCGGCATAGGCCAATGGCGAGGACCGGTTCCCGATCGAGGCGCCCAGCGCAGTGTAGGCGAACGCGCGCGGGGCCGAGCCGATGAACGCGCCAACGGCCATCTGCCACACCGGAACTCCGAACGCACCGAACGCGTACGAGGCCAGCGCATCCGAGATGCCCGGGACGAAGCGCTGCCCGACGACCGCCCACAGGCCGCCGCGTCCGATCAGCGCGTCCATGCGATCGGCCCGCGTCGCGCCCAGCAGCGCGCGTGCGCTGTCGCGGCCGGCCCGCCGGCCGACGAAACTCGCGACGATCGCGGTGCCCACCGTCGCGCCCAGTGTCACGAAAACGCCCAGCAGCGGACCGAACAGCAACCCACTGCCCGCGGCCAGAATCGAGCCCGGCACGAACAAGGCGCCCACCACCGCCGAGACCACCACGTAGGTCAGGGGCGCCGCCGGCCCGGTCGCCGACACCACGCCCCGGATCTCGTCGATGTTGATCACCCGCGCGACGGCCACCAGATAGAAGACCACGGCCAGAAACCCGGCGAACACGGCGAGCCGCACGATGTGGCCCCGTCGCGATGCCGGTGCGGGAGCGTCGTCGTCGTCCATGTTGACGGTGATTCTTCCGCACCGCCGCGCGCTGTCCCCACCCGGCTATTTCCAACACGCCGCGGTGCGCGCGCGTGATCGCCGTAGAGTACTGCATGTCAGGGAGCTGCATACCGTGAGAGGCCTTCCCCGATGACCGAGTCGGCGATCATGCACTTGAAGATGGTGATCATCGACGGGGTCGACGTCATCACCGGTTCCGCAAACTCGTCCACTGGCGGAGAATCCAAGCAGGACAACCAACTCACCGTGATGGAACCCATACGTATGCGCGGAAGCGCTCCAGGGCGGTCCCGCTACTACCTGACCGACCGCAGCCGCTGCCGCAACCCGGTGGCCCGCACCGCCCGGCGTTCGATCGCCGCGCGCACGGACGCCTCGGGGCCCACCACCCGCACCTTGGTCTTCGCTCGGGTCACCGCCGTGTAGAACAACTCCCGCGTCAGCAATCGCGAATCTTCCGGCGGTATCAACACCGTCACCTCGTCCGCCTGGCTGCCCTGGCTCTTGTGGATGGTCATGGCGTGCATCGTCTCCACCTCGCCGAGGCGGCTGGTCGCGAAGTCCAGCGGTCCGGTCGCGCCGGCGACGACCGCACGCAGGCCGTCCACACCCGCCACCGCCACGCCGGTGTCGCCGTTGTAGAGGCGCAGGCCGTAGTCGTTGGCGGTCACGAGCAGGGGACGCCCGGCGTACCACTGCGACCAGGCCGGCTGGTCCGTCGCTTCGCCAATCCACTTCTGCACCAGCGTGTTCCAGTGCGCGGCGCCGTAGGGTCCCTCGCGGTGCGCACACAACAGCCGGTGCTCGTCCAGCGTGGCCAGCGCCTCGCCGACCGCGCCAAGCAGCGCGGCCGAGCGCAGCCGCAGTGCGTGGGCAACCAGCACCTCTCGCAGCCGCTCGGCCGGGCGCTCGGCATCCACCCACTCGATGTGTTCACCGCCGGCCGTCAGCAACTGCACGACGCGGCCGGAGTCGCCGACCCGGATCGCCTCGGCCAGGGCGCCGATCGACGTGCCGAATCGGTGTGGCGTGCGCAGGGCCGCCACCCGCACGTCGCCGCGGGCGGCCAGCCCGTCCACCAGGTCGGCCAGCACCGCGCCCGCTTCCACCGAGGCCAGCTGGTCGGGGTCACCGACCAGGATCAGCCGGGTGTCCGGTCGCACTGCTTCGACCAGCCGCGCCATCATGGTCAACGACACCATCGACGTCTCGTCGACCACGATGACGTCGTGCGGCAGGCGATTGCCGCGATTGTGCTTAAACCGCACCGACGTATCCGGGCGAGGTCCGAGCAGGCGGTGCAGCGTGGTTCCCGATAGCCCGGTCAGGCGCGCCCTGTCCACCGCGGTGAGCTCCTCGCTTCCCGCGGCCACCGCCTCGGCCAGCCGCGCCGCCGCCTTGCCGGTCGGCGCGGCCAGCGCGATCCGCGGTCGCGGCAGACCGGCGCGCTCCGCCTGTTCGACCAGCAGGGCGAGCAGGCGGGCGACCGTGGTGGTCTTGCCGGTGCCGGGCCCGCCGGTCAGCACGGTCAGCGCCTGCGCCACCGCGACCTCGGCGGCGGCCCGCTGTTCCTCGTAGCCGGACGGGAAAAGCCTTTCGTAGCTGGATGATTCGACGGTCACCGGGGCCGCCGACAGGGCCAACAGGTCGGTACACACTTGCTCTTCCTCGAGCCAGTACCGATCGAAGTAGAGCAGGTCGCCCAGCAGCCGCAGCACCGGCGGCGTCCGCAGCAAGGCGCTGGCCCGCACCGCCGCCATCCAGTCGTCGGCGCCGGGCCAGGGTAGGTCGTCGTCCGCGTCGGCCTGGGCTGGCGCCGCGCGCAGGTCGACGCAGACCGAACCGCCCCGCAGCGCCCGCACCACCAGGGCGACCGCCAGCGCCACCCGCTCATCGGTTTCGCCGGTGAGCGAGGTAAGCCGTTGCGCCACATGGACATCGGCGGGCTCGAGCACACCGGCATCGCTGAACGTGCGCAGCAGTCCGGTCGCGGACATGACTTCCACCGTCACGCGGCCACCCCCTGGGCGTCGAGCAGGTCCGACAGGGCCGCGATCAGCGACCAGGGCGGTCGCCAACCGAAGACACCCGCCGGGTGGCCGTCGAGCACCGGGGTCTGCGCGCCGCACATGCCCCGCAGGAACAGGTAGAGCACGCCGCCGAGGTGCCGGCTCGGGTCGTAGTCGCGTAGCCGCCAACGCAAAAACCGATGCAGCACCGCGCAGTACAGCAACGCCTGCAGCGGATAGTCCGAGTGCAGCATCGCCTCCGCCATCCGTGACCGGTCGTAGTCGGCGGCGGTCAGCGGTCGTTCCAGGTCGCCGAGCCGGTTGGTCTTGTAGTCCACCACCACGAAGCGGTGCCCCGCGCCGTCGGGGACGCGGAGCACGGCGTCGATCGAGCCCGTGAGGTAGCCGCGCAGCGACTGATCGCCGAGCCCGTGCCCGGCCAGCCGGTCGGCATACGATGCCAGCACGTCATCGGCCGGCAGGTGCTCGCGCAACAGCGGCGCCAAATCCGCCAGCCGAACCTGCGGCGCCGTCGAACGGCGATCACCGCCGGCCAGCGGGATCTCAAAATCCAGTTCGCGCAATCGGTCTGACAATCCGATCTGGCGCAGCGTCATACCGCCCGTCAACGGGCCCAGCGGCGTGTCGTGCATCGGCACCATCGCCGCGGCCAGTTCCTCGGGGGTCGCGGCGACCGGCCACCACGCGGCATGCGCCCGGATCTGCGTCTGCAGCTCGGCGGCCAGGTCCGGGGCGAACGGGTCGGCCGTCTCGAGCACGGCGTGCACCAGCGTCCCGAACGTGGCCCCGGCCGGCAGGTCCGCCATCGGTGAGGGCACGTCCGGCCCCGATGCCGCGGATACCAACGGAATGTCGCCGGCCTCGTCGTCGAGTTCGCCGACTTCGGGTTCGCTGCCCACCCCGCTGGTCTGCGCCGCCCGGATCAGACCGGAATAGGAGGTGCGCCGCCAGCCGGTGTCGATGCCGCGATGGAAGTGGCGATTCGCCAGGCCCCCGGGCACCGGCTCGGCGGGCAGCGCCGGGGCCGGCGCCACCAGCGATTCCTCGATGACCGGCCCGCCTGCCGCCTCCCACTCGCGCAGCCGGGCCATGGCGGCGTCGTCGGAGACCTTGGCGGGTTCGCATCGGTCCGGCACCACCGGCTCGCCGGGCCGGCGGCCGCGCAGCAGCCGCGACAGGCCGCCGTTGGGTTCGTAGTACGCCGGTGACCACCACGCCACCACCTGGGCCTGCGCCCTGGTCAGTGCGACGTACGTCAGCCGGCTGTCGTCGCTGGCATCCTCTTTACGCCCCAGGCGCTCAACGGCTTTGAAGTCGGGGCTGTCCTTGCCGCCGACGTGCAGGCAACGCGTGCCGTCCTCGTCGTGGAACAGCACCACATCACTGTCCTGGGTGTTTCGGTTGAACGCGAACGGCAGATACACGATCGGATACTGCAGGCCCTTGCTGACGAACACGGTCATGATCTGCACGGCCGCGGCGTCGCTGTCGAGCCGGCGGTTGCGTTCGGGTGCGCCGCTGCGCTCGTCACGCTGCCGGCGCAGCCAATCGCGCAGCGCGGGCAGGCTGTAGTGCTCGCGGTGCGCGACATCCTGCAGCAGCTGGGTGAGGTGCGCCAGGTCGGTCATGTGCCGCTCACCGCCCCGCCAGCCGAGCACGCGATTGCCCATGCCCAGCAATTGGGCGGCCTCGAAGATGGCCGCGACACCGCGTTCGCGGGCGTGACCGGCCCACTCCCGCAGGGTCTTCGCGATCCGGTCGGTGAGCGCGTCGCCGCCGGCCGCCAGCGTTTCGGCGGTCTCGCCGAAGAACATCGTCGCCGCGGCCGCGCGCACCATCCCGGGCCGGTGCGGCTGATCGAAGGCCTCCAGCAGGCACAGCCAATCCTCGGCGGCCTCGGAGGTGAACACATCTGAGTTGCCGGTGTAGACCGCGGGCACGCCCGCGGCGCAGAGCGCCTTGAAGCACGCGTGCGCATCGCGGTGCTTCTCCACGATCACGGCGATATCCCGGGCCTGCAGCCGTCTACCGGCGAACGTCGCACCGCTGGCCAGCAGCGCGCGGATGTCCGACGCGAGGTCGGCACCGATGTGCTCGCGCACCTGGTCGATCGGCAGGTTCTGAACACCGCGGCGGCCCAACGTCTTCCGTGCGACCACCCGCAGCCGGAACGGGCCGTTGTGCGGCGCGCCGCCGAGGCGATGCCCGCGGTGGTGCGCGTCGACGTCGTTCACCACGATCGCCGGGTCACCGAGTTGGGCGCCGCGCAGCACCACCTGCAGCCGCTGCAGCAGCGCGGAGTCGCTGCGCCAGTTGGTGTCCAGCGTCTTGCGCACACCCGCCGTCTCGGCCGCGCGCAGGTAGGTCACGATGTCGCCGCCGCGGAACGCGTAGATCGCCTGCTTCGGATCGCCGATGAGAATGACGGTGGAGCGCCCACTGAACGCGCGGTCGATCACCTGCCACTGCACCGGGTCGGTGTCCTGGAACTCGTCGACCATCACGATCGGCCAGCGTTGATGCATGCGCAGCCGGGCGGGGGAGTCGTCGGTGGCCAACGCGTCGGCCAGCCGGATCAGCAGGTCGTCATAGTCGAGTACACCGAGCCGGCGTTTGCGCGTATCCAGCTCGACCAGAACATCATTGGCGAACCTGACGCTGGCGGCGGCGCGCGAGTCGGGATCCGGGTCGAGCGGGCGCAGCTGGGTCGACGGATTCTTGACGACCTCGCGGGCGAGACGCAACGCTTCGCGGTAGTGCAGCGGCGGGTCGTCGCGCTCCTGACCGAAGTGGGCCAGGTACAGATCGTCGACGATCTCGGTCACCAGGTCGTCGAGGCTGTCGAGCAGCGTCACACCGGCCGCGGTGTCTCCGGCGACGCCGAGCGAGCGCAGCACCAGCTGGCAGAACTGGTGGGTGGTGGCGATCGTCGCCGCATCGAAACCTGCCAGCGCGTCGCGAAGGCGCTGCCGGCGCGCCGCGCGCTGTTGGTCGGTGCCGCCTAGCAGGTAGGCCACCACCTGATTGTCGCCGACGGTCGACGGGTCCGCGAAAGCCTTTACGGCATCCACCATTTGGCAGCGGACGCGTTCGCGGAGCTCCTGGCTGGCCGCCCGGCCGAACGTGATGAGCAGCATCTGGTCCAGCGTCGCGGCTCCGTCGGCGATGTATCGCGTGACGAGCCCGGCCAGCGCGAAGGTCTTGCCGGTTCCCGCGCTGGCCTCCAGCACTGTGGTGGAGCGCGCGGCCGGCAGCGCACCCAACAGGTCGAAGCGTTCCATCAGACCGGCTTCCGCTCGGCGCGCAGCATCGGCAGCCAAACCCGCGCGGCGTAGGCGCCGAGCCGGTTGTCCTCGCCGTCGCACTCCTCGCCCGGGCGCACGGGCTGCATCAGCTCCTCCAGCGGCGCGCCGTTGCCCCACGCCCGCGCGTGCGCCGGCGCCTGGTCCTCGCCCGGGAAGCGGTCGCTGGATTTCCATCGGTACCGCGCCTCGGCCACCGGGTCCTCGCCGCCGTAGCGGGCGGCGGCCCAGGCGTAGGACGTCTTGATGGGCAACGGAATCGGCTCTCGCCGTCCGGCGTCGTAGATCGCGACCAGCTCGCGCAGCACCTCGACGGCCTGCTCACCGTCGTGCGGCGGACCTAGCCCCTCCGTCCGGGTGCTGGCGCCCCGGCGCATGCGGCCGATGCACACCGCCGAGAAGTCCCGGCCGGGATCGTGAGCGACCAACGCCAGCAACGGGATCCACGATTCGAGTAGATGCTTGCCGTCCAGTCGCGAATACGTCACCGACACCAGCCGGTCGTCATACACCGGCGACACCGTGCCGGTGAGGCGCCGCCCGCCGCCGAGGTCGACGTCGACGTCGTACGCGGACGCGTCGGCCGGGCGGTGCCGGTGCATGTGACGAAGCGCTTCGCTCGCCAGCAGGGCGGCCTGGTCGCGGATCTCGGTGACCTTGCGCCAGCCCAGCTGACCCGGCGGCAGCGTGCCGCGCCGCCACTCGGCTTGCCGCGCGTCGTCGGGAGTCATCCCGCGCAGGATGTCGCCCAGCATCCTGTCGCCGACGGTCCACTCCTCGAGACCGTCGATGTCGACGGGCATCGCGTCCTGCACGCCGTCGACGTCGTAGGGCAGGATGAATTCCAGTGCGCGGAAGAAGCCCTTCACCGGGTCTTTGAAGAAACCGACCAGGTCGGCAAGGATGATGTCGCCGGCCGGCGGTGGCGGCAGCGGTGCCGAGATGAATTTCGGCTGTTCGCCGTGGTCGCCGGTGGTCGCGCGCGCCGCGCGCAGCACCGTGGGGTCGAAACTGAACGGCACGTCCGGGACGAGGCCACCGGGAATGACGTTGCGAATGTCGAACGGCTGCAACGGATGTCCGACGACGATGCTGTCCCGCACCTCGGCCATGGTGGTGGCGTCGAGGGTGTCCAGCAGTTCGGCCAGCGGCACCGCCGGCGGGCGCGGCTGCCCCGAATACTCGTTGGCGCCGGTGTAGGTGATCACCAGCTTTTCGGTGGCGGCGCCGATCGCGTCGAGAAGCAATTGCCGGTCCTCGGAACGGATGTCGCGTTCCCCGGTCATCGGGCACCGGGCCAGCGCGTCGTCACCGTCGACGATGCCGAGCCGTGGGAACAGCCCGTCGTCGAGGCCGACCAGGCAGACCACCCGGTGCGGCACCGAGCGCATCGGCACCATGGTGCACACCGTCAGGGTGCCGGTGCGGAAGTTGGCCCGCGTCGGGCGACCGGCGAGGCGCTGGGTGAGCAGCGCGCGAATGTCGGGCAGCCGCAACGCGATATCACCGCGGGGCCCGGCCTGGCCCAGCGTCTGAGTGAACTCGCGTTGCATCTGACCGGTCTGCCATTCGTCCGCATCGCGGACCCGCGTCAGCAGCGCGATGCCCTCGGTGAGGGCGGCCAGCCACTCGGTCAGTGGTCTGGTCCCGGTGAGCGAGTCGAGGGTGTGCTGCAGCCGGGCGACGAATTCGGCGAACTGGCCGGCCAATTCGACTCGGTTGCTGCTGACGTCGTCGAGCGGCAGTGTCGCGTCTATCCATGCGTTCGAATCGTCGGACATCGCGACGCCGGCGAGTATCCGGTCGATGCCGAAACGCCATGTGTTGTGCACGAAGTCGACGTGGTAGGGCCGCCGATGCTCCTGGTCCAGGCCCCACCGGATGTTCGCCTGCCGGACCCAGCGGGTGATGGCCTCCAGATCGTCGTCGGTGAATCCGAACCGGGCGCGCACCGGCGGGGCCTGGGCCAGGTTGAGCACTTCGCTCGCCGTCACCCGACCCGCCGCCAGGGCCAGCAGTTGCGTGGCCACACCCAGCAGCGGATTGGTCTGGATCGGCGAGCGGTCCGCCAGCCGCACTCGCAGCTGGTGTGCGGGATGGGCGCCGTGCACGACGTCGCCCAGGCCGAAGTCGGCCATGATCAGCGGCGCATAGGTCTCGATGTCCGGGCACATCACCAGGATGTCGCGCGGCTCGAGCGTCGGGTCGTCCTGCAACAACCCGAGCAGCACCTCGCGCAGCACGTCGACCTGGCGGGCCGGGCCGTGGCAATTGTGGATCTGCACCGATCGGTCGCCGGCCGCCATCGTGCGGCCAAGTGGGCGAACGGCATCGGCGGCGATGTCGGACTGCAGCCAGCCGAGCAGCGTGTCCGGGCGCGCGGTACCGGCCAGATACTCGTCGGTCACCGGATCCGCCGGCAGGCCGCGTTGCAGTTCGCGCAGGTCTCGTCCGAGCGTCGCGAGCAACGGATGCGACACCGCGCGATGGCTGACGTCCTCGCGCCGGGGGATAGCGCCGCGGGTGCCGGCCAGCGCGCGCCACAGCACCTCGCTCGGGTGCGGTAGCCACAGATGCAGGTCGTGGTGGGTGGCCACCGCCTCCAACAGCTCGATATCGGTGCGGGTCAATCGGGTGTGCCCGAACAGCGACAGCCGGGGCGGCAGCTCGCTGGGCGCCTCGCGCAGCCGCGCGATGGTCTTGGCGTGGCGGACATGCGGCGGGTCCACGGCGACCCGCACGACCAGCGCCCGCCACAGCTCGGGCTGCCAGCGCAGGTCCTCGTCGAGATCACCGGGGTCGCCGTCGCCCCAATCGACGAGCAGCTGCGGGCGCTGCCGCGCATAGGAGTCGAACAGCCCGGCCAGCCGGCGCGCCACCTCGTATCGGCGGCCCTGCCGCAGCTCGGCCTCCGCGCCGGTGTGGAAGTGGCCCACATGCATGGCCAGCGCGCGGCACCACGGCTCGTCCAGCGAGCAGTCGATCGCCTCCAGCAGCGGCCAGGCCATGGCGTCAGGTGACCACGGATCGTTGTCGGCCGTGCCGGTGATCTCGGCGATCAGCGAGCCGGGGCTGCGAAACGCCACCCCGGCGCACACCCCGTCGCCGTCCCGCCCACCGAGCACATGCGACAACCGCTGGCTGAGCCAGCGTTCCACGCCGCGCGCCGGAACCACGACGAGTTCGGTGGCGAACGGGTCGGTCAGCGGGTTGGCCAGCAGAGCGCCGAGACCATCGGCCAACAGATCGGTGCGCTCGGCACGGTGCAGATGAAGCGGCATTGCGCTGTCACGATAAACCCCAGCGCCCGGGGCGCGGTGCTACTTGGCCAGCGTGAACTGGTTGACGTCGATGTATCCGACGCGGAATGCGTTGGCGCAGCCGGTCAGATACCGCATGTAGCGCTGGTAGACCTCTTCGGACTGGATCTCGACGGCCTCGCTGTGGTGCGCCTGCAGGGCCTCCGCCCAGCGGTCGAGGGTCCGGGCGTAGTGCAGCTGCAGCGACTGCCTGCGCTTGAGGTTGAAGCCCATCTTCGAGGCGTGGAACTCCACGATCTCGATGGCAGGCAACTGGCCGCCCGGGAAGATCTCGGTGGCGATGAACTCGTTGAAGCTCGTCTGCTCCTCGGTCATCGGCAGACCGCGCTCGACGATCTGCTGCGGCGTCAGCATGGTGATGGTGTGCAGCAGCATCACCCCGTCCTCGGGCAGGGTGCGGTGGGCCATCGCGAAGAAGTCGTCGTAACGGTCGTACCCGAAATGTTCGAACGCGCCGATGGACACGATCCGGTCCGCCTGTTCGTCGAACTCTTCCCAGCCATGCAGCAGCACCCGCCTGCTGCGTTCGGTGTCCATCGCGTCGAAGAGCCGCTGCACGTGCGCGGCCTGGTGTTCGGACAGGGTCAGACCGACGACGTTCACGTCGTAGTTTTCGATCGCGCGGCGCATGGTGCCGCCCCAGCCGCACCCGATGTCCAGCAGCGTCATGCCCGGCCGCAGACCCAGCTTGCCAAGCGAGAGGTCCATCTTGCGCAGCTGCGCCTCTTCCAGCGATATGTCCCGGTTGCGGTCCCAATACGCGCAGCTGTAGGTCATGGTGGGGTCGAGGAACAACCGGAAGAAGTCGTCGGACAGGTCGTAGTGGGCCTGTACCTCTTCGAAGTGCGGCGTCAGGTGCTCTGCCACGGCGGGTACCCGCCTTTCTGACTTGGGGCCATTCGGTTGTTCACGAGTGGGCCGGTCAATTGGTTCACCCCGACTTCCCGGAAAGGCGGTTGTCGAACCCAAACCGACCCGCCAGGCATTGTGTCGTCCGGCGCTGGATGGCAACCGCGGCGGTGGCCGCGCAGGGCGCGCGTGTTTAACTGTGGCCCAAGGTGTTTGGCTGCGTTGGCACCCGTCCACTCACACTTACCGGGGCTAGACTACGGGCGAACGCGCAATCGCTACCTGGGAATCCAGCCGATCCTACGCCGCTTGACCCGGGAAAACAGTCACTGGAGGGAACCAGATGGAAGCTTGGGACGCGATCTGCGCGCGTCGCAATGTGCGCGAGTACCAGCCGAAACCGATACCGGCAGACGATCTGGACCGCATTGCCGAGGCCGGCTGGCGCGCGCCGTCGGCGAAGAACCGCCAGCCATGGGACTTCGTCATCGTCACCGACCGCAACCAGTTGCAGGAGCTGTCCACGGTCTGGCGGGGTGCGGGCCACATCGCCGGAGCCGCGGCCGCAATCGCCATCGTGGTCCCGGTGCCGCCCGACGAGCGGCGGGTCATCACCGACAACTACGACGTCGGCCAAGCCACCATGGCGATGATGATCGCCGCCACGGACCTGGGCATTGGGACCGGTCACTCGTCGGTGGGGGACCAGGACAAGGCGCGCGCGATCCTCGGGGTGCCCGACGAATACCTGGTGGCCTTCTTGCTCGGCGTCGGCTATCCCGCCGATCGCCCGCTCGCCCCGATCCGCAAGCCGAACCGGCGGCCGTTCGCCGAGGTCGTGCACCACGGCCGTTGGTGATCGCCACCGCGAAAAACCTTCGGCGACTTGTCCAGTCGTAAGGTGATGGGCGTGCATGACCATCAGGGCGATTACGGGGTCGACGGTTCCTTTCACACCGTCTCGGCACGCGCGCAGGGGATAGGCATCGGCGCTCAAGCCGCCGCCCTGGCCGTGTTCGCGGGAATCAGCTGGGCGCGCGGCAGGCGGCTTCGCGCGGCGCTGGCCGCGGTGTCCTCCGCCGGGGTCGCGGGTGCGGTGATCCTGTACGTGTACGCCACCCGGGCCGGGAAATTTGTTGTCTGGGAACGGGTTCTGCGTGACCTGCGGCTCGTGGGCGACGAAACGGTGCTCGACCTCGGCTGCGGGCGCGGCGCGGTGCTGCTGGCGGCGGCCAAGCGGTTGCCGCGCGGGCGCGCGATCGGCGTCGACCTGTGGCAGGCCGACCAGACCGACAACTCCGAGCAGGCCACGCTGGCAAACGCGGTGGCCGAGGACGTCGCCGATCGCATCGAGTTGCACACCGCCGACATGACCGCGCTGCCGCTGCCCGACGAGAGCGTCGACGTGATCGTGAGCAACCTGGCCATCCACAACATTCCAGGTCACGCCGGTCGCCGCCGCGCGCTCGACGAAGCCGTGCGCGTGCTGCGGCCGGGGGGCCGGCTCGCCATCGCCGACCTGTGGGAGACGCGTCAACACGCCGCCCGGCTGCGCGAACTCGGCTGGCGCGACGTGCGCCGGCGCAACCTCGGCTGGCGGATGTGGTACGGCGGCCCCTGGTTCTCCACGCGCCTGGTCACCGCAACCAAGCCGGAATGAGACCCGGCAGGCATGCTTGGGGCCATGAACCGAACCGAAATCACCGAACAGGTCGTCATAGCCCGGCTGCGCGAGGGGCTGACGTGGCAACAACTGGCCGATGCGATCGACAGGCCGCTGATGTGGACCACGGCGGCGCTGCTCGGCCAGCACCCGATCCCGGTGGAGCAGGCCAAGGTTCTGGCGGAGAAGTTGAAGCTGGACGACTCCGTGGTGCCGGTGCTGGCCGCCGCCCCGATGCGTGGCGGCCTACCCACCGCGGTCCCCACCGACCCCACCGTCTACCGCTTCTACGAAGCCCTGCAGGTGTACGGCGGCGCCCTCAAGGAGGTGATCGCCGAACAGTTCGGCGACGGCATCATGAGCGCCATCAACTTCAGCCTCGACGTGCAGAAGAAGCCGCACCCGTCTGGTGACCGGGTCGTGGTGATGTTCGACGGGAAATTCCTTCCCTATCAATGGGTCGAGGCGCAGGACTGAAACGAGGTCGCCCGAGTGAAGTGACGACACGGCGCGCCAGTGCCAGACTGGCCTTTGAGGAGGCGAAGGGAACGCGGTGGCGGCCAGTGGCGGCCACCGCGTTCGCCGTCTCAGTTCATCAAGACTTGCGGCGAAAGCTCCGAAGGGGGTTCATCGAGCGATACTCGTCGGGCTGCAGTGGCGCCCCGGTGATCATGTCCTCGCCGTATGCCTCGCAGTAGTCGGGCGCCGCCCAGAATTTCGCGTCGGCATAGAGGGGTTCGGTGCCATCGGGACGCTCTGCGTTGCAAGGCCATTGGATGCCGCTGGGCGCCCGCAGCTTGTTATAGGTCAGTCCCGTGGTGCGGTCTGACTTCCCGGGCAGCGGCCTGCGAAACCGGCTCGGGCGGACGCCCTCAGCGGCTCACACCCCGAATTCGGCTTCGATCCCGTCGATCCCGGCGCGGATGGCCGCCAGGCCGTCGGCGCGGGTGCGCAACTTGGTGGCGGCGTGCGCGCGCTGATGCAGGCCGGCGAACTCTCGCGCGGCCTCTTGGGCGCGGTCGACCACCACCTCCGGAAGCACGATCTCGTCGATAAAGCCTGCGGCGAGCGCGGTTTCACCGAAGAAGGTCTTGGCCAGCCCGCTGGCCTGCTGATAGGCCGACGGCGTCAAGCGCAGCTTCATGATCTCTAGGGCGGCATGGGGGATCACCATGCCGATCGCGACCTCGTTGGCCTGGATGTTGTAGGCGTGCGCGGCCACCCGGTGATCGCCCGCCGACAACAGGAACGCCCCCATCGCGATGGCATGGCCGGTGCACGCCATCACCACCGGCTTGGGGAAGGACAACAGGCGATACGCCAGCTCGAACCCGCCGCGGAGCATGTCGATCGCGGGCTGCACCTCACCGGAGGTCAGGATCTTCAGGTCGAAGCCGCCGCTGAACACCCGATCGTTACCGGTGATCACCAGCGCACCGGCGTTGTCCGCCTCGGCCGTGTCGATCGCGTCGTTCAGGGCCTGCTGCATGGTGGGGCCCAGCGCATTGACCTTGCCGTCGTCCATCTTGATGACGGCTATGGAGTCCTTGATGCTGTAGTGGACCGGGGCGCTCATCGGTTGCTCCTTGCCGTCAGGCGGGCTGGCTGTGGTGTTTACCCAGGTCGTCTTCGGCGTTACTCCAGCGCAGGCTCACATCGGTGGGTTCGTCGAGTTCGCGGGTGCGCCATCTGTCTTGGGTCTCCCGGACCGCGGCGTTGATCCGTTCGATCTCGCTGCGGAACACCTCGGGGCGGGTTTCCTTGCTGGCGTAGTGGAAATAGGTCAGCAGGCCGCGCAGCAGCTCCAGCTTCTCCTTCTCCCGCTTCGCCAGGTCATGGGTGGTCATCAACTCGATGCGCTGTACGGGCGGCAGGGCGTCCCAGTCCAGCACGACGTCGGTGTGCAGCGGGGAACGCTCGCGCTCCCAGAACCGCCGGCCGCGTGCACGATCGGGCCGGTCGTAGTAGGTCAGGGTGCCGGTGAAGCGGGATTCGATGCCGCTGCCGATCTCGGCGCGGTCGAGCGCGGAATCCCACACCATGCGCCACTCCTGGCCGGGCGCCAGCATCGGCAGCTCGCGGGGGAGCCGCAGTTCGATGACGTCGGCGTAGCCGTCGCTGGCGTTCTCGTATTCGGCCACCGTGGGGGGATTGGCGAAGGAGAAGCCGATGTCGTAGGCCGCGGTGCGGCCGAAGTTCCGGACGACGAGTTCGATCACATGCCAGTCGGCGGAATGCGGCTCCATGAACATCGCGACCTGTGGGCGCGTCTGCTCGGCCGCCGCGCGGCGATTCCGGTTGATCTGGCTGTTGGTGAAGACCAACGTGACGATCGCCAGGACGATTGCCGCCCACGCTGCCCACGCTATCCAGGTGCCGGACCCGACGTGCGTGACATCATGCCAGCTGTCCTGGACCCAACCCATGGAATCCACCCTCCGCTTATATCACAGGGCGGTCGCCGGAGGGTGGTGACCGAGCGATCGCTGGGGAGCTCAGCCGCCCATCAGCATCCGCCATTGATCGAGGTCCGAGGCCCGGTACACGTAGTTGGAACGCTTGACCTCCGAGAGCGAGGCGCTGGGCTCCGCCGAATACCAGTGGCCGGGAAAAACCGTCGGGTCACCGGGCAGGGTGGCGAGCCGCTGCAGGCTGCGGTACATCTCGTCGGAGTCGCCGCCGGGGAAATCGGTGCGCCCGCAGCCCTCCAGGAACAGCGTGTCACCGGCGACAAGGCGCCCGTCGAGCAGAAAGCACTGGCTGCCCGGCGTGTGGCCCGGGGTGTGCAGCAACTCGATCTCGATGTCGCCGATGCTGACCTTGTCATGGTTCTCATGCGAGGTCAGGTCGCCCAGGCTTATCCCGGTGACGCGCGAAACCCACAGTGCCTCATGGGTGTTGACGTGGACCGGCACCGGCGCCCGCTCCAGCAGTTCGGCCAGGCCCGCCAGCGCGAACCCCATCATCGATCCACCCACGTGGTCGGGGTGGTGGTGGGTCACCAGCACGCCGGACAGGCGCATGCCGTCGGCCTCGAGCGCGTCGAGCAGATCGCCGGCGGCGTACGCCGGGTCGACGACCACGCAGTCACCGGTTTGCCGGTCGCCGATCAGGTAGGCGAAGTTGCGCATCTGCGTCGCGAGCATGTCGCCGGCGGCGAAATCGCGGCCGGAGAGCAGTTGACGAAAGTACAGCCGATCCTCGGGCACGTGACCAGACTAGGACGCTGCCCGACACCGCCGTTTCGGGCCCGGTTCGGCCGGTATCCGGTGGGTACTGTTGGCGCATGAAGAAGAAGGTCGAAATCGAGGTCGACGTCGATCTGGTCGACGAGGCTATCCGCCGGTTTCATCTCCTCGATGCGCGCGAGGCCGTCAACCTCGCGTTGCGGACCCTGCTCAACGAGGGCGATTCCGTGGGACAGGACGATGCGTACGACGAGTTCAGTGACCTCAGCGCCTGGCAGCCGCGGCGCAACGGTGGCGGAGCTCCCTGATACCCGTTGGTTTGGTTCCGCTGCGAGCCAGGCTGTACCCTCTTTTAGGCCCGCGCGGAGGAGATCGCTTCGGGTGAACGGCCCCCTTAGCTCAGTCGGTAGAGCGTTTCCATGGTAAGGAAAAGGTCAACGGTTCGATTCCGTTAGGGGGCTCGGCGGACGCCGAGCAGGCGTGGCGGCCCCGACCCAAAATGGGGTGGCCAGAGGCGATGTAGCTCAGTCGGTTAGAGCGAACGACTCATAATCGTTAGGTCGCCGGTTCGAGTCCGGCCATCGCTACAGCACAACAGCACAACAGCACAGCTTTTTGAAGAATCGAGAGAGAACATCATGGCTTCCAGTACCGACGTACGGCCGAAGATCACCCTGGCATGCGAGGTGTGCAAGCACCGTAACTACATCACCAAGAAAAACCGCCGGAACGACCCGGACCGAATGGAGCTGAAGAAGTTCTGCCCCAACTGCGGTAAGCACCAGGCGCATCGGGAGACACGCTAGCGGCCACCCGCGAGCGTTTACTCCGATTGACTAGGTAGTTTAAGAACCGTGCCGTTAACCGAAAGCATCGTGGGGATGCACTACCGCTACCCCGATCATTACGAGGTGGAGCGGGAGAAGATCCGCGAATACGCGGTGGCCGTGCAGAACGACGATCCGTCGTTCTTCGCGGAGAAGGCGGCGGCCGAACTCGGCTACAAAGGCCTGCCCGCCCCGCTCACGTTCGTCTGTGTATTCGGCTATCAGGCGCAGACGGCATTTTTCAAGTACGCCAATGTCGCCGTCCAGGACGCACAGATCGTCCAGGTCGACCAGGTGCTGAAGTTCTTCGCGCCGCTGGTGGCCGGGGACAAGCTGTACTGCGACGTCTATGTGGACTCGGTGCGCGTATCGCACGGCACCCAGATCATTGTCACTAAGAATGTCATCACCAACGAGGCCGGTGACGTCGTGCAAGAGACCTACACGACCCTGGCGGGCCGTGCCGGTGATGATGGAGAAGAGGGATTTACTGATGCCACTGCGTGAGTTCAGCTCCGTGAAGGTGGGTGACCAACTTCCTGAGAAGACGTATCCGTTGACTCGACAGGATCTGGTGAATTACGCGGGCGTTTCCGGCGACTTGAACCCCATCCACTGGGACGACGAGATCGCCAAGGTCGTCGGCCTGGACACCGCGATCGCGCACGGCATGCTGACCATGGGTATCGGCGGTGGCTATGTCACTGCGTGGATCGGTGACCCCGGTGCGGTCACCGAGTACAACGTGCGGTTCACCGCGGTGGTGCCGGTGCCCAACGACGGCAAGGGCGCCGAGCTGGTCTTCAGCGGACGCGTGAAGTCTGCCGATCCCGAGACCAAGTCCGTGACCATCGCGCTCACGGCCACCACCGGCGGCAAGAAGATTTTCGGCAGGGCGATCGCGTCCGCGACTCTCGCGTAGGCCATGGCACTCAAAACAGATATCAGGGGAATGATCTGGCGCTACCCTGACTACTTCGTCGTGGGGCGGGAGCAATTGCGCCAGTTCGCGCTGGCCGTCAAGAACGACCACCCGGCCCACTTCGAGGAAAGCGTGGCCGCCGAGCTCGGCCACGACGCGATTGTCGCGCCGCTGACCTTCGCGACCATTCTCGCCAAGCTGGTCCAACTGGATTTCTTCCGGCACGTCGACATCGGCATGGAGACGCTGGTGATCGTTCAGGTCGACCAGCGGTTCGTGTTCTCCAAGCCGATCAAGGCCGGCGACAAGCTGTGGGCCCGGATGGACGTCTACTCGGTTGAAGAGCGCTTCGGCGCCGATATCGTCGTCACCAAGAACACCTGCACCAACGAGCAGGGGGAGGTGGTCTTGGACTCCTACACCACGTTGATGAGCCAGTACACCGACGGGTCCGCGAACCTGCGCTGGGACCCGGACTCCGGCCAGGTCGTCAGAACGGCGTAATCGGTATTGGATTTCCCGCGCTTAGGGGCAATCAAGTACACTCGGTCGTCGGGGTTTTCCCAGCATTAGCGCGCTTTCCGTGAGTCGAGCGATCGGAAGGCGCGCGTGTCATGTAGGCCCCGGTAGGTAAGCGCAGGTTGGCCTGCCAACCGCGAAGGGGCGTAGCTCAACTGGCAGAGCAGCGGTCTCCAAAACCGCAGGTTGCAGGTTCAAGTCCTGTCGCCCCTGCTGAAGACGAAGGCGTGCCATGGTGGACACTGGAAGTATGTGCCGCCACAAATGGGACGGCTTTCGGGGTACGAGCAAACAAAGGAGCATGCGGTGAGCGACGAAGGCGACGTTGCCAACGACGCCGCAAGCGACGGCACTGACAAAGAGGACGGCCGCGCGAGCGGCGGTCGGACGGCGGTGGTTACGCGACCACAGCGCCCCACGGGCAAGCGGTCCCGGCAACGGGCTGCCGAGGCCGGGGAAGACGCCGAGTCGGCGGACGCGGTCGAGGCCGCCACGCCGGACAAGGCCAAGAAGGGCGCCAAAGCCAAGAAGGCCGCAAAGCTTAAGGCCGGCGACCATCGGGCCAACCCCTTCGTGTTCGTCTACAACTACCTCAAGCAGGTCGTTGCAGAGATGCGGAAGGTCATCTGGCCCAACCGCAAGCAGATGCTCACTTACACCTCCGTTGTGCTGGCTTTCCTGGCCTTCATGGTGGCACTGGTCGGCCTGGCGGATTTCGGCCTGACCAAGCTGGTGCTGTTGGTGTTCGGCTGAGCGAGTGACAGAGAGGACTCAAACCGTGACTACCTTCGACGGTGACCCGTCCGCGGGTGAAGCGGTCGACGTGGACGAAGCCGCGCAGGCGCAGGCCACGGACACCTCCGCAGCGGCTGAGGCCACCGAGGCGACTGTGGACGAGACGGCCGAGGCCGCCGCGGCGCCCGACGATTCGGCCGAAGAGGCCGACCCGGCCGCCACGCTCAAAGCGGAGCTGCGCAGCAAGCCCGGCGACTGGTATGTCATCCACTCCTACGCCGGATACGAGAACAAGGTCAAAGCCAACCTCGAAACCCGTGTGCAGAACCTCGACGTCGGTGACTACATCTTCCAGGTGGAGGTGCCAACCGAAGAGGTCACCGAGATCAAGAACGGTCAGCGCAAGCAGGTCAACCGCAAGGTGCTGCCCGGCTACATTCTGGTGCGCATGGACCTGACCGACGACTCGTGGGCCGCGGTGCGTAACACCCCGGGCGTCACCGGGTTCGTCGGGGCGACCTCGCGTCCGTCGGCGCTGACGCTCGACGACGTGGTGAAGTTCCTGCTGCCGCGCGGCGCGACGAAGAAGGCCGCCAAGGGCGCGGCCACCACGGCCGCCGCCGCCGAGGTCGGCGGGCTGGAACGCCCGACCATCGAGGTCGACTACGAGGTCGGCGAATCGGTGACGGTCATGGACGGACCGTTCGCCACGTTGCCGGCCACCATCAACGAGGTCAACGGCGAACAGCAGAAGCTCAAGGTGCTGGTGTCGATCTTCGGCCGCGAAACCCCGGTCGAACTGACCTTCAGCCAAGTCTCCAAGCTCTAAACCGGCGCATACGCCGGGCGTAAACCCAGGAAGGAACCGCACAATCTCATGGCCCCGAAGAAGAAAGTCGTCGGGCTGATCAAGCTTCAGATCCAGGCGGGGCAGGCCAACCCGGCGCCGCCGGTCGGGCCCGCGCTCGGTCAGCACGGCGTCAACATCATGGAGTTCTGCAAGGCATACAACGCTGCCACGGAGAACCAGCGCGGCCAGGTCATCCCGGTGGAGATCACGGTCTACGAGGACCGCAGCTTCACCTTCGCGCTCAAGACCCCGCCCGCCGCCAAGCTGCTGCTCAAGGCCGCCGGCGTGGGCAAGGGATCGGCCGAGCCGCACAAGACCAAGGTCGCCAAGGTCAGCTGGGATCAGGTCAAGGAGATCGCCGAGACCAAGAAGGCCGATCTGAACGCCAACGACATCGACGCAGCGGCCAAGATCATCGCCGGCACCGCCCGGTCGATGGGTATCACCGTCGAGTAATAACCGCAAAGACCGTGGGAGGGCTGGCTTCGGCCCGAGTTAACCACGACCCAACACCCGATTGGATTGATCAATGAGCAAGAACAGCAAGGCATACCGCGCCGCCGCCGAGAAGGTGGACCGCGACAACCTGTACTCCCCGCTGGAAGCGGCCAAGCTGGCCAAGGAAACGTCGTCGAGCAAGCAGGACTCCACCGTGGAGGTCGCGATCCGGCTTGGGGTCGACCCGCGCAAGGCCGACCAGATGGTCCGCGGCACCGTCAACCTGCCGCACGGCACCGGTAAGACCGCCCGCGTCGCGGTGTTCGCCGTCGGTGACAAGGCCGAGCAGGCCCAGGCCGCCGGCGCCGACATCGTCGGCAGCGACGACCTGATCGAGAAGATCCAGGGCGGCTTCCTGGACTTCGATGCCGCGATCGCCACCCCCGACCAGATGGCCAAGGTCGGTCGCATCGCGCGCATCCTTGGCCCGCGTGGCCTGATGCCGAACCCCAAGACCGGCACCGTCACCCCCGATGTCGCCAAGGCCGTGTCCGACATCAAGGGCGGGAAGATCAACTTTCGCGTCGACAAGCAGGCCAACCTGCACTTCGTCATCGGCAAGGCCTCATTCGACGAGAAGGCCCTGGCCGAGAACTACGGCGCCGCGCTGGACGAGGTGCTGCGGCTCAAGCCGTCCGCCTCCAAGGGCCGCTACCTGAAGAAGATCGTGGTCTCGACGACGACCGGACCGGGCATCCCGGTCGACCCGGCCGTCACCCGCAACTTCTCGGAGTCCTAACCCCCGCACTCGACGATGCGCCGCCGCAGAAACGCGCGGCCGGGGTCGGATCCGTTGGACTCCAACGCCTCCCGATACCAGGGCAGCGCATCGGCGGGTCTGCCCGCGCGCCGCAGCAGGTCGGCGCGCACGGTCGCAACGAGATTGGACCGGGTCAGCCGCGGATCGTGTGCCACCGCGTCCAGGGCCGCCAGGCCGGAGTCAGGACCGTCGCGGAACCCGATCGCCAGCGCCCGGTTGGCGGCCACCACCGGTGAGCCGGTCAAACCCCACAGCCGGTCGTAGGCGACGCAGATGGTCACCCAGTCGGTCTGCTCCCAGGACGGTGCCGTGGCATGCAGCGCGGCGATCACGGCCTGGGGGAGATAGGCGCCCGTCGAGCCCTGGGCGCGACGCAACCGCTCGAGGCCGCGTGAAATGCGGTCCCGGTCCCATCGGCGCCGGTCCTGATCCTCGAGCGGCACCAGCATCCCGGTGTCGTCCACCCGGGTCGCGCGCCGCGAATCGTGCAGCAGCATCAGGGCGGACAGAGCGTGTGCCTCGGGCTCGTCGGGCAGCAGCGCGCACAGCTCCGCGCCCAGCCGGATCCCTTCGTCGCACAGGTCGTCGCGGATGGCCGACGGGCCCGCGGTCGACCAGTAGCCCTCGGTGAACACCGAATAGACGCAACCGAACACGTGCGGCGTGCGCTCGGGCAGCAACTCGGCCGGTGGCACCCGCAGCGGGATGTTGGCGTGCCGAACCTTGTTCTTGGCGCGCGTGATTCGCTGACCGATGGCCGCCTCGGTCTGTAGCAGCGCCCGCGCGATCTCGCCGACGGTCAAACCGGACACCATCCGCAGCGTGAGGGCCAACTGCGATTGCCGGTCCAGCGCCGGGTGGGCACAGGTGAACATCATCCGCAATTCGTCGTCGCGTACCGGATGCGGATCGGTGTGATCGGTGCGCGCCCTGATGTCGTTCAACACAGCCGCCAATTCCTTTCCGGGACGCACGGATTCGCGGCGCAGCCGGTCCCGGGCGCGGTTACGTCCGACCGTCACCAGCCAGCCGCCCGGGCTTTCGGGCACCCCGTCGCGCGGCCAGGTGCGCAGCGCTTCGGCGCAGGCCTCCTGGACGGCGTCCTCGGCGACGGTGAGGTCACCGGACCACCGCGCGAGCGCGGCCACGGCCGGGCCCCATTCGCGGCGGAAGACGCCGTCCAGGTCGGCCATTCGCTACAGGCCGGAGACGCCCGCCAGTTGGCGCAGCTGGACGGTCGAAGCGGGGATCATCGACGCGATCTTGATCGCCTCGTCACGGTCGGTGGCGCCCAGCAGGTAAACGCCGGTCGCGATCTCGGCACCCTCGACATAGGGGCCGTCCGTGATGAGGACCTCGCCGTCGCGCACCCGCACGGTCGTCGCGGTGGAGCGATCGTGCAATGCGGCGCCGCCGATGATGCGGTCGCCCGCGGCCGCGTGCAGGTCCGCGTGCTTGGCCGCGACCGCCTCCCACTCGGGGGTGCCCGGCGTGTGGGCGGTGGTGGGCGGTTCCAGCAGCAGCGCCAGCCAGTCGTTGCCGGTCGGCTTGCGTGCAGGCTCGATCGAGTGGACGACCGGCCACAGCTCCACCGCCCCGAACGCGGCGACGGGGACGTCGCGCGCCAGTGCCAGCGCCTCGTCCAGGTTTTCCGCTTCGAAGACGTAGTAGCCGCACGCCACCTCGGCTGACTCCGCGAAGGGCCCGTCGGTGACCGTCGGCGCGTCCGGGCCGCCGGTGATCAACGCCGCGGCCGCGGCGGGGGCCAGCGCGTCACCGGCCTTGATCGCCGATCCGGCCTTGGCGTGGAAGTTCTCCCAGGCAGCCATCGCGGTGGCGGCATCGTCGGGCGTACGGTTCTGTTCCTCGCTGATCAATAAGGCGAAGTACTGCATGTTCGTCACCTCCGGTAGTGAGCGAAGCCGTGTGCTCCACTCTCTACCTACTCGACGAACCGCGCAGCGCCAATCCGACAGACGGCGCAAAAATCAGGACCCGCTAGTTCGAGGCACCCGGCTTGAGGTAGGTCACCAGGCTGACGTCGAGCATCTCGTCGCCGAAGTAGTGCTCGCAGCCGCGCAGGTACTTGATGTAGCGGTTGTACACCTCTTCGGACGTGACCTCGATGGCCTTGTCCCGGTTCGACTCGAGCGTGTCGCTCCAGATATGCAGCGTCTTGATGTAGTGCGGCCGCAGCGAGATCGGTTCGGGCACAACAAATCCCGCCTTCTCGCCGTGATCGACCATCATCTGGGTGGATGGCAGCCGGCCGCCAGGGAAGATCTCGGTGACGATGAACTTGATGAACCGCGCCGTCTCGAAGCTCAGCTTCTTGCCGCGCGCGGCCAGGTCGTACGGGTGGTAGCTGACGCTGCTCTGCACGGTCATCCGGCCGTCGTCGGGCATGATGTCGAACGTCCGCTTGAAGAAGTCGTCGTAGTTCTCGTGGCCGAAGTGCTCGAAGGCCTCGATCGACACGATGCGGTCGACGGGCTCGTTGAAATCCTCCCAATTCTGCAGGCGGACCTGGCGCGAGCGGCTGGTGTCCATGGAATCGAGCAACGCCTCGGCGCGGGCGTGCTGATTCTTGGACAGCGTCAGGCCGATGACGTTGACGTCATACTTCTCGACGGCGCGCTTCATCGTGGTGCCCCACCCGCAGCCGATGTCCAGCAGGGTCATGCCCGGCTTGAGGTCCAGCTTGTCCAGGTTGAGGTCGATCTTGGCGTACTGGGCCTCTTCCAGGCTCATATCGTCGCGCTCGAAGTAGGCGCAGCTGTAGGTGCGGGTCGGGTCCTGAAACAGGCCGAAGAAGTCGTCGGAGACGTCGTAATGCGCCTGGATGTCCTCTGAACGCGTCCGCGTCTTCGTCGGGCCAGTCGGTTGCTCAGCCATTTTCGTCCTGTTCTCCTGGAAGAGGTTCACTTCCTACAACCCGCGCACGCATCGGAGGGGTGATGGTTGACCAGCAACGATACCCAACCTCGATGCGTGATTCGAAAAGGGTGCGGGTGCGCGTCGCGGGCCCGACTGCGATACGAAGTCTACTTTTCCAGGGTTAGCTGGTACACGTCCACCCAACCCGGCCGCTACTTGGTGAGCGTGTACTGGGCAACGTTGGCGATCGTCTTGCGGAACAGGTCCGCGCAGCCGGTCAGATAGCGCATGTAGCGGTCGTAGACCTCTTGAGACTGGATGGCGATAGCTCGTTCGCGATTGGCCTCCAGATTGGCGGCCCAGGTGTCCAGAGTTCGCGCGTAGTGCGGCTGCAGATATTGGGTTTGCTCGACCGTGAAACCGCTGTTTTGTGCATTGTCGACGATATCGGGTTCGCCGCACATTCCCCCGCCGGGGAAAATCTCCTTGCCGAGGAAGTGCAGGAAACGCAGGTCTTTCATCGTGATCGGGATGCCGTGCTCGCTCCAGTACGACTGCGGCTGCGTGAAAATGCTGTGCATCAGCATCCGGCTGTCATCGGGGAGAGTTTTGTAGGCCCAATCCCAGAACGCCGGCCAGCGGTCTTTCTTGAAGGCGTCGTAGGCCTCGAAGCTGATGATCCGATCGACTTGCTCGTCGAACTCTTCCCACCCCTGCAGCCGGGCCTCGGCGCGCCGCGTCGTGCCGATCGCGGCCAGCCTCGCTTTGGTGCGCGCGTAATGATTGCGACTCAGCGTGATGCCAACGACATTCACGTCGTATTTCTCGACCGCCCGGACCACGGCGCCGCCCCAGCCGCATCCGACGTCAAGCACCGTCATTCCCGGCTCGAGTTGCAGCTTGTCCAGCGCCAGATCGATCTTGGCGAGCTGAGCCTCTTCCAGGGTCATATCGTCGTTCTTGAAGTAGGCGCAGGTGTACACCATGTTCGGGTCGAGGAACAGCGCGAAGAAGTCGTCTGAAATGTCGTAGGTCGCCTGCGACTCTTCGTAATACGGCTTCAGGTTCGCCATTTCACACACCCACCCTTCCTCTGCTAACCGTACAGTCCTAAGACGTGGAGTAAAAATTCCGGGGAAGCGTTTCTACCGAGTACTTTTCGCTAGCCGGCCCGGCTGAAGTTCTCCGTCAGCACGCCGATCACCTGATCCCACAACTGTTGTGGAAGATCATGACCCATTCCGTCGAATGTCACCAATCGGGCGCCGTCGATCGCCCGCGCCACGGCACGCCCCCCGAAAGGCCGCATCAGCTTATCGGCCCGGCCGTGGATCACCACGGTGGGCGCGGTGGTCTGGCGGTTGTAGCGGCGCAGGCTGCCGCTACCCAGCACCGCACCGAAATGCCTCGCGACGCCCTGCGGGTAGTAGTTGCGGTCGTAGCCCTCGGCGGCCTCGGCGCGGGCCTGCTCTTCGGGCACGCGGTAGCGCGGGCTGCCGATGATGTTGCCGACGCGCACCGCGTTGTCGATGATCACCTCGCGCGGCGAGTCCGGCGGCGGGCCCTTCAGCAGCGCCAGCAGCGCGCGCGGGGCCGGCGGCGGCAGCAGCGCCGAATTGTTGCTGGAGAAGATGACCGCCAGGGTCCTGGTCCGCTCGCTGAATCGCGCGGCGAAGATCTGCGCGATCATGCCGCCCATCGACGCACCCACGATGTGGGCGCGGTCGATGCCCAGATGGTCCAGCACGGCAGCGGCGTCGTCGGCCATGTCTTCGAGCTTGTACGCCGACTGGCTGGGCAGACCCAGCCAGGACCGCAGCAGCCTGATCACCAGCGGCTGCCCCGAGCTGCGGTGCTGCGTCTTGCTGGACAGGCCGACGTCGCGGTTGTCGTAACGGATGACGCGCAGGCCGTGGCCGACCAGCTTCTCGCAGAAGGCGACCCGCCACAGCAGCAGCTGGGCTCCCAGCCCCATGATCAGCAGGACGGGAGGGTCGTCGATGTCGCCCATGTCCTCGTAGTACAGCTTCAGATCGCCAGAAATGGCATGCCCCGCGCGGACCTGCACCAGAGAGCTCCTATACCTCGACGTCGGACGAGTGCTCGCGGCTGACTTCGACCATGAAGTTCGCGAAATAGCCCGTCAGCTGCGGATCCGACATCATCTGCCACTTGGGTGCCAGCAGCTTCATGTACCGCTCGACATAGAGGAATTGCTTGCCGATCAGCACCAGCTCGCGGGGCAGCTTGACGTCGTAGGCGTCGGCCAGCGTCGACAGCTGCCGGCCGATGTCGGCGTAGGACATGTCGCCCAGCGTCGACATGGTCAGCGGGGTCGCGAACTTCTCCAGGTCCTTGGCGGCCTCGGCTTCGGGCTTCATGGTGCCGACCGCGCCCATCAGCACCACGATCTTGCCCGCCGCCGCGTGGTCCTTCTTGACCAGCAGCGCGTACACCAGCTCGCGCAGCAGCCAGCGGGTGCGCGGATCGATGCGGCCCATGATCCCGAAGTCGAAGAAGACGATGCGGCCCTGGTCGTCGACGTAGAGGTTGCCGGCGTGCAGGTCGCCGTGGAACAGCCCGTGCCGCAGCCCACCCTCGAACAGCGAGAACAGCAGCGCCTTGACCAGCTCAGTCCCGTCGAAGCCGGCCTTGCGGATGGCGGCGACGTCGTCGATCCGGATGCCGTGCACCCGCTCCATGGTCAGCACCCGGTCGCTGGTGAAGTCCCAGAACACCTGCGGTACCCGGATGTTCTTGCCCAACGGGGAGGTGTGCAGGTGCGACACCCACGCCTCCATCGACTGCGCCTCCAGCCGGAAGTTCAGCTCCTCGGCCAGGTTGTCGGAGAAGTCTGCGACCACGTCCTGCGCCGAGAGCCGGCGGCCCAGCTTGGCCAGTTCGACGGCCTGGGCGAAACGCTTGAGGATCTGCAGGTCGGCTGCGACCCGGCGCCGGATGCCCGGGCGCTGGATCTTGACGACGACCTCCTCGCCGGTGTGCAGGGTGGCGTAGTGCACCTGCGCGATGGACGCCGACGCGAACGGCGTCTCGTCCCATTCGGCGAACAGCTCCGACGGGTCACCGCCGAGGTCCTCGACGAAGAGCTTGTGCACCTCGTCGGCGTCGGCGGGCGGCACCCGGTCCAGCAGGCCGCGGAACTCCCGGGACAGCGATTCACCGAACGCGCCGGGACTGGACGCGATGATCTGGCCGAACTTGACGTACGTCGGTCCCAGGTCGGCGAAGGTCTGGGGGAGCTGCTTGATCACCTTCTGCTGCCACGGGCCCCTGCCCGGCAGCTTGGTGACGATGCGAGCGGCGGTGCGGGTGACCTGCCAACCGGTCACGGCAACCCGGGCCGCTTCGACCGGCAACGGCACCCGGTCGAGCTTGGCGCCCTCTCGATGTTTGACAGAGCTCATCTGTGCAGTGTGCCAAACCGGCACGGATGAGTCCCAATCCTCTAACTCGGGCGCCCGCCGCCGGCCCCGCGTTTCCAGGGCTGCACCCAGCCCTCGATCGCCCAGTCCTCCCGCGCGGCGATCAACTCGTACATGGTGGCGCCGTCGATCGTCTCCCGGATGATGTCGGCGTGCCCGGCATGCCGAGCGAGCTCGTTGATCACGTGCAGGATCACCCAGCGCACCGACCAGGCCTGCTGATCCTTGGGAAACCACGGGATGTCCCGCGGAACGGGCACCGCGGCGTCCAGGTCGGCGGTCTCCACCAGCCGCAGCGAGGTCGCGTTCTGCGCCTCGAACGCCCCCAGCAGCCCGGTGAGCGTCTCGTCGGGCCGCATCACGTGCTGGTCGGCGAACTCCGAGGCGATCTGCTCGAACGGGCGCGGGTCTTTCGGTGGCGCGTCCGGTGCGGCGCTGACGCGCGCCATCCAGCTGCGCTGCATCCCGGTCGCGTGCTTGACCAGCCCGCCGATGGACAGCGCGCTGACCGAGGGCGTGGACCGGGCCTGATCGTCGGTGAGGCCATGGCTGACGGCGAAATACGCGCTCTGGTGAAACGCCAGGAATTCGCGCAGGGCGTTGCGTTCGTCGGCCACCGGCGGGGCGAGGGCGGGCATTGGTCGATCCTAGGTCTTGCGCGCCGTAAGGTGCGGGGATGCAGGTGGTTTCGGCATGCGAATAACGAAGGCCGAGTCGACCGAGCTCTTCGTCGGGCCACCGGACGGGCCGCTGCAGCTGGTCCGCGTCACCGTGTCCGAGTGCGCCGCACCCACGCCGATCCGCATCGACGGCCCCGGCCTGCGCGGGCGGGCGGTCGCCGAACCCGGGCGCGAGGTCGTCGAGGTCGCGGTGCGCGTCGACGAAGCCGTCGTCGGCCAGCGCCGGGCCGCGCTGGCGCACGCCGGCGGTCAGCGGCTGCCGTTCGAGTTCACCGTGGCCGAGCCCGGCTGGACCATGTTCATGATCAGCCACTTCCACTACGACCCGGTGTGGTGGAACACCCAGGGCGCCTATACCAGCGAGTGGGCCGAGGACCCGCCGGGGCGGGCCCGGCAGACCAACGGCTTCGACCTGGTGCACGCGCATCTGGAGATGGCGCGCCGTGACCCCGAGTACAAGTTCGTGCTCGCCGAGGTCGACTACCTCAAGCCGTACTGGGACACCCGCCCCGAAGACCGGGCCGACCTGCGCCGGTTCATCGACCAGGGCCGCGTCGAGGTGATGGGCGGCACCTACAACGAACCCAACACCAACCTCACCAGCCCGGAAACGACGATTCGGAACCTGATGCACGGCATGGGGTTTCAGCGTCACATCATGGGAGCGAACCCCGCCACCGCGTGGCAGCTGGACGTGTTCGGCCACGATCCCCAATTCCCGGGGCTGGCCGCCGACGCCGGCCTGACGTCGAGTTCGTGGGCCCGGGGACCGCACCACCAGTGGGGCCCTGCGCTGGGCGGCGGCGACGTCGAGCGCATGCAGTTCGCCAGCGAGTTCGAGTGGATCTCGCCGTCGGGCCGCGGCCTGCTCACCCACTACATGCCCGCGCACTATTCGGCGGGCTGGTGGATGGACTCCGCGGCGTCGCTGGGCGAGGCCGAGGAGGCCACGTACCAGCTGTTCGATCAGCTCAAGAAGGTCGCGCTCACCCGCAACGTGCTGCTGCCCGTCGGCACCGACTACACCCCGCCCAACAAGTGGGTCACCGACATCCACCGCGACTGGGCCGCCCGCTACACCTGGCCGCGCTTCGTGTGCGCGCTGCCGTGCGAGTTCTTCGCGGCGGTGCGCGCCGAACTGGCGCAGCGCGACCGCGTGCCCTCGCCGCAGACCCGGGACATGAACCCGATCTACACCGGCAAGGACGTGTCCTACATCGACACCAAGCAGGCCAACCGGGGCGCCGAGAACGCCGTGCTGCAGGCAGAGCGTTTCGCGGTGTTCGCCGGGCTGCTGACCGGCGCCCCCTACCCGCAGGACGCCCTGGCCAAGGCCTGGGTGCAGTTGGTCTACGGCGCGCACCACGACGCCATCACCGGCTCGGAATCCGACCAGGTATACCTCGACCTGCTGACCGGCTGGCGCGACGCCTGGGAGCTGGGCCGCGCGGCCCGCGACAACTCGCTGGCGTTGCTGTCCGGCGAGGTCGGTTCCGGCGAGGGCGATGTGATCGCGTGGAATCCGCTGACCTGCAGGCGCACCGACATCGTCACCGCGCGCCTCGACCCGCCACGGGGCGCCCGGGTGCGGGTGCTCGACGCCGACGGTGCCGAGCTGGCGGCGCACGTCGAGCACGACGGCCGGTCGATCAGCTGGCTGGCGCGCGACGTGCCGTCGCTGGGTTGGCGGGCGTACCGGCTGGTGCCCGCCCCCGACCGGGACGAACCGCCCGGCTGGGAACCGGTCGCGGGATCGCGGATCGCCAACGAGCACTACCGCATCCGGGTCGACCCGGCGCGCGGCGGCGGGGTCGCCTCGCTGCTGCAGGACGGCCGCGAGCTGATCGCCGACGGCAGGGTGGGCAACGAGCTCGCCGTCTACGAGGAATACCCGGCGCACCCGAGCCAGGGTGAGGGCCCGTGGCACCTGCTGCCCAAGGGGCCGGTGGTGTGCTCGTCGGAAGGGCCCGCGCGGGTGCAGGCCTTCGCTGGGCCGCTCGGTCAGCGGGTGGTGGTGCACGGCCGGATCGGCACGCTGCTGCGCTACACCCAAACGGTGACGCTGTGGCGCGGCGTCGCGCGGGTGGACTGCCGCACCACCATCGACGAGTTCAGCGGCGCCGACGAGCTGGTGCGGCTGCGCTGGCCGTGCCCGGTGGCCGGCGCGATGCCGGTCAGCGAGGTGGGCGACGCCGTCGTCGGCCGCGGTTTTGCGCTGCTGCACACGCCCGACGGCTCCGGCGCGGTCGACACCGGCCGGCACCTGTGGACCCTGGACAACCCGGCGTACGGCTGGTTCGGCCTGTCCTCGGCGGCCCGGATCCGGGTGTCGGGCGCCGGCGTGCGGGCGGTGTCGGTCGCCGAGGTGGTGTCGCCGACCGAGGCGATGGCCGGGCCGCTGGCCCGGGAGCTGATGGTCGCGCTGGTGCGCGCCGGCGTCACGGCGACCTGCAGCGCCGCAGGCAAGCCGCGCTACGGCCACCTCGAGGTCGATTCGAACCTGCCCGACGTGCGCATCGCGCTGGGCGGGCCCGCTCGCAACGCCTTCACCGCGACCGTGCTGGCCGGCGCTCCGGCGTACGCCGACGAGCTGGAGCGCCAGTTGGCGGCGACCGGCCGGGCCCGGGTGTGGGTGCCGGCCGAGACGCCGCTGGACGCGGTGTGGGTGCCCGACGCCGACCTGCGTGCGCCGCGCGCGCTGCCGGTGCTGATCATCGACGGCCGCGACGAGGACGACCTGCGGGGCGCGATCGCGCAGGTGGCCGGCGATCTCGGCGACGCCGAGATCGCCGTGTCGCAGCAAGCACCCTCGGCGACGGACACTTTCGAAGACCGCACCGTCGCCCTGCTCAACCGCGGGGTGCCCAGCTTCGCCGTCGACACCGAGGGCACCCTGCACACCGCGCTGATGCGGTCTTGCACCGGCTGGCCGTCGGGCATCTGGATCGACGACCCGCGCCGCACCGCACCTGACGGCTCCAACTTCCAACTGCAGCACTGGACCCACGCCTTCGATTACGCGTTGGTCAGCGGGGCGGGCGACTGGCGCCAGGCGGGGATCCCCACCCGCAGCGCGCAGTTCTCCCAGCCGCTGCTCGCCGTCACGCCCAGCCGGCGACGGGGAGCGCTGCCGCCGGCCGGATCGCTGCTGCGCGTCGAGCCCGAATCGGTACAGCTGGGCGCCCTCAAGGCCGCCGGCAACCCACTGACCGAGGGCAGCGCGGCGCCGCTCGACCCGAACGCGGTGGCCCTGCGCCTGGTGGAGACCACCGGCGCCGGCACCCCGGTCTTCATCGACTCCGACGTCGCGACGGTGCGCGCCCTGCGGCGCGCCGATCTGCTGGAAACCCACCCCGAACCCGTGGCGTCGGTCGAGCTGCACGGCTACCAGGTGGCGACCGTGCTGGCCCGCGTCGACGCGCCCCGGGCCGCGCCCGGTGCCGCCGTCCTGGCCCCGCACGCCGAGGCCGCGCAGCCGCTGTACGCGCGGTATTGGCTGCACAATCGCGGCCCCGCGCCGCTCGGCGGGCTGCCGGCGGTCGCGCACCTGCACCCGCCGCAGGCGGGCGCTGAGCCCGGCGGACAGGTGACGCTGCGCCTCGCCGCGGCCAGCGACAGCACCGACGCCACGCTGCGCGGCGCGGTCGGTCTCCGGTGTCCGGACGGCTGGACGGCCAGGCCCGCCGAGTTGCCCGTCACCCTGCGCGGCGGCGAACACTTCTACGAAGACGTGGTGGTGTCGGTCCCGGCGAGGGCCGAACCCGGCCACTACCCGGTGCGCGCCGAACTCCGCATCACCGGCGACGACGTGCCGGCCTGCTGGCGACAGCCCGTCGAGGACGTCTGCGTGGTGACGGTGGGCGGGGCGACGGGCGAGCTGGTCTACCTCGCCGAGGGGCCCACCGAGGTCACGCTCGGACCCGGCGAAGCCGGCGCCCTGACCGTCACGGTCGGCAGCCACGCCGGCGCCGACCTCGCACTGGAGGCGCACCTGGTCAGCCCCTGGGGCACCTGGGAGTGGATGGGTCCGGGCGCCCTCGGCGCGGTGCTGCCCGCCGGCGGCACCGTCGACCTCAGCTTCCAGCTGACCCCGCCGGCCTGGCTGGAACCCGGCCAGTGGTGGGCCCTGGTGCGGATCGGCTGCGCCGGCCGACTGGTCTACTCGCCGGCGGTGAAGGTGACGGTGACATGAGCGTCCACCCGATTGCGACCGTTGCCGGCACGCCCGTGTGGTCGGGCGTCCTCGACGCCGCCGAGGCGCGGATGCGCGCCGCACGGGGAGCGGGCGCCCTGCCCGTCAGCGGCACCAGCGAGGGCCGCCAGCTGCGGCGGTGGCTGACCCAGCTCATCGTCACCGAGCGGGTGGTCGCCGCGGAGGCCGAGGCCCGCGGGCTGGGCGCGCGCGGCGCGCCGTCCGAGGCCGAGCTGCTGCCCGACGTGACCGCCCGGCTGGAGATCGGCAGCGTCGCCGCCGCCGTCCTGGCCGAACCGCGTGCCCGGGCGCTGTTCGCCGACGTCACCGCCGCGGTGCGGGTGGCCGACACCGAGGTGGCCGCGTATCACGCCCGCAACCCACTGCGCTTCGCCGCGCCGCAGCGGGACGAACATGGCTGGCGCACAACGGCATTGGCGGCTCCACCGTTGGACGAGGTGCGATCGGCGATCGAGGAGCACCTGCGCGGCGCCGCACGGCGGCGCGCCTTCCGGTTGTGGTTGGACGCGCGGCGTGCCGCGCTGGTGCAGCTGGCGCCCGGCTACGAGCATCCCGGCGACCCCCGCCAACCCGACAACACCCACCGGCACTGAGCGCCATGCTTACCCTCTGCCTGGACATCGGCGGAACCAAAATCGCTGCCGCGCTGGCAGATTCGGGTGGAAAGCTGGTGTACACGGCTATCCGCCCCACCCCGGTCACGTCCGCCGCCGGCGACGTGTGGGCCGTCGTCGAAGCGTTGATCGCCGACGCGCTGCGCGCGGCGGACGCTCCGGTCGGCGCGGTCGGGATCGCCTCGGCCGGGCCCATCGATCTGCGCAACGGCTCCGTCAGCCCGATCAACATCGACAGCTGGGACCGTTTCCCGTTGCGCGACAAGGTCGCCGCGGCGGTGCCGGGGCTACCGGTGGTGCTGGCCGGTGACGGCGTCTGCATGGCGTTGGGGGAGCACTGGATCGGGGCGGGGAAAAACGCGGCCCCGGAGGCACGATTCCTGCTGGGCATGGTGGTCTCCACCGGGGTGGGCGGCGGGCTGGTGTTCGATGGCGTCCCGTACTCGGGGCGCACCGGCAACGCCGGTCACGTCGGGCACGTGGTGGTCGAACTGGACGGGCGGCCCTGCACCTGCGGCGGTCACGGTTGCGTGGAGACCGTCGCGTCCGGACCGTGGATGGTGCGCCGGGCGCGGGAGAGCGGCTGGTCCGCGCCGCCCGAAGCCGGCGCCAGCGACCTGGCCGCCGCGGCGGCGGCCGGAGACCCGTTGGCCCAGCAGGCATTTCACCGGGGCGCCAACGCGCTCGCCGCGATGATCGCCTCGGTCGGCGCGGTGTGCGATCTGGATCTCGTGGTGATCGGGGGAGGCGTCGCCAGATCCGGGCCGCTGCTCTTCGACCCGCTGCGGGCAAAGCTCGCCGAATACGCCGGCCTGGACTTTCTGTCCGGGCTGCGGGTGGTGCCGGGCGAGCTCGGCGGTGCGGCCGGGCTGATCGGGGCGGCCCGGCTCGCGGGGCTCAGCTGACCCGCTGCATGTGCTTTCGGCCCCAGTCGCACAGGCTGGCCAGCACCGGCCCCAGCGTCATGCCGTATTCGGAAATCGAATAGTGCACGCACGGCGGCACCGTGCGCGCGTCGTGGCGCTCGATGATTCCGGCGTCGACCAGTTCGTGCAGGTGCCGGATGAGCATGCGTTCGGTGATGCCGGGGATGCTGCGCCGCAGCTCGGCGGTGCGCATCGGGCCGTCGCACAGCCGCCACAGGATGGTGCCCTTCCAGCGGCCGTCGATCACCGACAGCGCGGCGTCGATCGGGCAGTCGCTGAGTTCCTTCTTGGATACGGACACGAGCACCTCGCTGACTAATTTGTCAGTACCTTGATATTTGTCAGCATAACCGCCAAGGTCGTTGCCATGAACAACAGCATCGACGCGCTCGCGGTCGTGGTCACCGGACTGATGGTCGGCGTGGAGCTGGCGGTCGCGGTCTTCTTCAATCCGATCATCGCCCGGCTGCCCGACGACGGCTTCCGTGCCGCCCGCGGCGGTGCCGCCCGGGCGCTGGGCACGACGATGCCGTTCTGGTATGCCGTCACCCTGCTGCTGGTGGCCTCGCTCGCCATCCAGGAGCGCGGCGAGCAGCGCGACTGGCTCTGCGGCATCGCCGCGGGGCTGATGGCCGTGGTGATCCTGCTGACGGTTGCCCTGCTGGTGCCGATCAACAACCGCATCGCGAAATGGCCGAGCACCGGAGAGCTCTCGCGCGAGCTCGCGGTTCGCTGGGATCGACGGCACCGGGTGCGGGTGATCCTGCTGCTGGCGGTGTTCGTCCTGCTGGCCCTCGCCGTCACCTGAGGCCGTCGTTTTGGCTGATCGCGCGTGCCACGCTATTCTGTTAGCCGATCCACCGAAGACCGTCGGTCACCGAGTAATCGGTTGAAGGTCCGGGAGCATCCCGGCGGCCCACGCAGGAGGACGAGGCATCACCGCCGGCTCGCGCCGGCGTATGTTCACGCCCCGGCCGCTTCTGCGCCGGGGCGTTCGTCGTTCTTCGGGGAATCGAGACGACACGTCGCATTGACTTTCACTTCAGGAGGTAGGCATGGCCAGGGCTGACAAGGCCACCGCCGTTGCAGACATCGCCGAGCAGTTCAAGGAGTCGACCGCAACCCTGATCACGGAGTACCGCGGTCTGACTGTCGCCAACCTGGCCGAGCTTCGGCGCTCGCTCAACGGGGCGGCCACCTACTCGGTGGCCAAGAACACGCTGGTCAAGCGTGCGGCTTCGGAGGCCGGGGTCGAGGGGCTCGACGAGCTCTTCACCGGCCCGACGGCCATCGCATTCGTCACCGGCGAGGCGGTCGACGCCGCCAAGGCCATCAAGACCTTCGCCAAGGACCATAAGGCGCTGGTCATCAAGGGCGGCTACATGGACGGTCGTGCGCTCACGGTCGCCGAAGTCGAGCGTATCGCCGACCTCGAGTCGCGCGAGGTGCTGCTGGCCAAGCTGGCCGGCGCGATGAAGGGCAACCTCGCCAAGGCGGCGGGGCTGTTCAACGCTCCCGCTTCGCAGGTCGCCCGGCTCGCGGCCGCGCTGCAGGAGAAGAAGGCCGCCGAGGGTCCCGCCGCTGCTGCAGGACCCGCAGCCGCCGCTGAGCCCGCCGCGGACGCCACCCCGGAGCCCGCTTCGGAAACACCCGCTGAGGCGCCGGAAACCCCGGCCGAAGCCGAATAACAACCAAACCCGGAACCTGGAAAAAATAAGGAAGGACCCACACCCATGGCAAAGATGTCTACCGACGACCTGCTCGACGCTTTCAAGGAAATGACCCTGCTGGAGCTCTCCGACTTCGTGAAGAAGTTCGAGGAGACCTTCGAGGTCACCGCGGCCGCCCCGGTCGCCGTTGCCGCCGCCGGTGGTGGCGCCGCCGGTGCCGCGCCCGCCGAGGCCGCCGAGGAGCAATCGGAGTTCGACGTCATCCTCGAGGCCGCCGGTGACAAGAAGATCGGCGTCATCAAGGTGGTCCGCGAGATCGTCTCCGGCCTGGGCCTCAAGGAGGCCAAGGACCTGGTCGACGGCGCGCCCAAGCCGCTGCTGGAGAAGGTGGCCAAGGAGGCCGCCGACGAGGCCAAGACCAAGCTCGAGGCCGCCGGCGCCACCGTCACCGTCAAGTAAGTCGCAAGCGCGCAAACCCCCGGGATCACCGTCCCGGGGGTTTCGTGCGTTCAGTGCCTCGCCGACTCCAGCGACTGCGCCACCCGCTCGGGTGAATCCCCAAGGGCAACAAGCAAGTTCGTAGTCATCGCACCGAGCACCGGTGCGACGGCCGAGTCGTCGTCGCCGTAATAGCCGGCCAGCTCGAGCATCACGAAGCCGTGGATCAACGCCCAGAACTGGGCCGCGGTGGCCACGACGGACGCGTCGTCGACACCGTCTTTCAAAGCGCCCGCGGGTTTGATGCGGCCGGCCAGCATGCACCGGTGCACCCCGCGCACCACGTGCGCGAAGCTGGGGTAGCGCCGCTCGATCTCGGCGACCGTCAGCGTCAGCACGTTGTGGGCGGGCGCATTGATGCCGTGTGCGCTGGTGCTGCCGAACATCAGCCGGTACATGTGCGGGCGCCTGATGGCGTAGCGGCGATACGCCGCACCCGTGACGAACAAATCGGCGACCGGGTCGGCGGTCAGCGGCACCGTCAGCGCGGCGTCGAACTGGCGCAGGCCCTCCTCGGCCACCTCCGCGATCAGCCCCCGCATCCCGCCGAAGTGCGTGTACACCGCCATCGTGGAGGTGCCCGCGGCGCCGGCCACCTTGCGCGTCTGCAGGGCGTCGGGCCCGTGCTCGTCGAGCAGGCCGACCGCGGCGTGCAGCATCTCGTCGCGAACGCTGCGCTGAACCTCTGAAGTCATCGTTGCCATCTTCTCATCGGCGGCGTACCGTGCCAATAACGCTGCAATAACAATGTTATAGGAGCTCAGCGATGGTGAGCACGGCAACAGCCAAACCCGGCAACCCCTACCTTGAGGACTTCCTGGCGCCGGTGCGCGCGGAGGTCACCGCGCACGATCTGCGCGTCACCGGCCGCATTCCCGAACACCTCGACGGCCGCTACCTGCGTAACGGGCCCAACCCGGTCGCCGAGGTGGACCCGGCCGTCTACCACTGGTTCAGCGGCGACGGCATGGTGCACGGGGTGGCGCTGCGCGACGGGCAGGCCCGCTGGTACCGCAACCGCTGGGTGCGCACCGCGCACGTCTGCAGGGCATTGGCCCAGCCGGCGCCCCAGGGGCTGAACCCGCGCGCCGGGATGCTGTCCGTCGGCCCGAACACCAATGTGCTGAGCCATGCCGGGCAAACGCTCGCACTCGTCGAGGGGGGCGGGGCGAATTACCGGCTGACCGACGAGCTGGACACCGAGGGGCCGTGCGATTTCGACGGCACCCTTGTCGGGGGCTACACCGCCCATCCGCACCGTGATCCCCGCACCGGCGAATTGCACGCCGTGTCCTACGCGTTCACCCGCGGGCGGACCGTGCAGTACTCGGTGATCGATACCGCCGGCCGTGCCCGTCGCACCGTCGACATCGAGGTGGGCGGGTCGCCGATGATGCACGACTTCTCCCTGACCGACAAATACGTGGTGATCTACGACCTGCCGGTGACGTTCGATCCCGTGCAGGTGATGCCGACGAACGTGCCGCGTTGGTTGGGTTTGCCGGCGCGGCTGGTGATGCAGTCGTTGATCGGACGCGTCCGGTTCCCCGGTCCGGTGACCACGATGATCAACCGCAATCGCGAGCCGATCAATCGGATGCCCTACCGCTGGAATCCTGACTACCGGGCGCGCATCGGAGTCATGCCGCGGGAGGGCGGCAACAAAGACATCCGCTGGTTCGACATCGAACCCTGCTACGTCTACCACCCGCTCAACGCGTACTCCGAGATGCGCGGTGGCGCTGAGGTTTTGGTGCTCGATGTGGTTCGCTACTCGCGGATGTTCGACCACGACCTGCGCGGGCCCGGCGACAGCCGGCCGACTCTGGACCGCTGGACCGTCAACCTCGCGACCGGGGCGGTGGCCAGCGAACGCCGCGACGATCGCCCGCAGGAGTTTCCGCGCATCAACGAGGGTTTGCTGGGCGGGCGGCACCGATTCGGCTACACCATCGGCACCGACGGCGGCTACCTGTCGAACGGTGCGTCCGAGATGTCCACCGCGCTTTACAAACACGACTATGCGACCGGATCGAGTACCGCCGCCGCCCTCGATGCCGGCCTTTTGCTCGGCGAGATGTCCTTTGTGCCGAACCCCGCCGCGCGCGCCGAAGACGACGGCATCCTGATGGGCTTCGGCTATCACCGCGACAACGATGAGGGCCAGTTGCTCTTGCTGGACGCGCAGACGCTCGAGTGGATGGCCACCGTCCACCTGCCGCAGCGGGTGCCGATGGGCTTCCACGGCAACTGGGCGCCCACCGGCTAACGGTCGGCTAACACGTGCGTCAAATAAGTTGTGCCGTGCGGGCTTCCGGCTGATCTCAGGACGGCCAATTTTCTCCCCGCTGTCGTCCGCATCCCTGCTGCGGTGTGGCAGGCGTGCGCTACAGTGACTCATGCCACATAAAAGGGCAGGTGGCGGGCACGAGTTTCGACGGAAGGATTCCCCATGGGCGTCGCTATCGAGGTGAATGGACTTACCAAGTCCTTCGGCTCCTCGAGGATTTGGGAAGACGTGACGCTGGAAATCCCCGCCGGGGAAGTCAGCGTCCTGCTGGGGCCGTCGGGTACCGGCAAATCGGTTTTCCTGAAGTCCTTGATCGGTTTGTTGCGGCCCGAGCGCGGCTCGGTGGTCATCGACGGCACCGACATCCTGCAGTGCTCGGCAAAGGAGCTCTACGAGATCCGCACGCTGTTCGGCGTGATGTTCCAGGACGGTGCTCTGTTCGGTTCGATGAACCTGTTCGACAACGCGGCCTTCCCGCTGCGCGAGCACACCAAGAAGAAGGAAGGCGAGATCCGTGACATCGTCATGGAGAAGCTGACCCTGGTCGGACTCGGTGGCGACGAGAAGAAGTTCCCCGGCGAGATCTCCGGCGGTATGCGCAAGCGCGCCAGCCTGGCCCGTGCCCTGGTGATGGACCCGCAGATCATCCTCTGTGACGAGCCCGACTCCGGTCTGGACCCGGTCCGTACCGCTTACCTGAGCCAATTGATCCTGGACATCAACGCCCAGATCGACGCCACGGTGCTGATCGTTACCCACAACATCAACATCGCCCGCACCGTGCCGGACAACATGGGCATGCTGTTCCGCCGCAAGCTCGTCATGTTCGGTCCTCGCGAGGTTCTGCTGACCAGCGACGAGCCGGTCGTCCGGCAGTTCCTCAACGGCCGCCGGATCGGGCCGATCGGCATGTCCGAGGAAAAGGACGAGGCGACCATGGCCGAGGAGCAGGCCATGATCGACGCCGGTCACCACGCCGGTGGTGTCGAGGAGATCGAGGGGGTGCCGCCGCAGATCGTCGCGACACCGGGAATGCCCGAGCGCAAGGCCGTCGCCCGCCGCCAGGCTAGGGTGCGTGAGATTCTGCACACCCTGCCCAAGGGCGCTCAGGCCGCCATCCTCGACGACCTCGAAGGGACCCACAAGTACCGCGCCCATGAGTTCGGCGACTAGGCGGCCGGCCCGCCGTGTTTCGCGATAACTCCGCGTAACACGACGGCCCGCCCACTTGACGACGGGCCGTAAACGGGCCAGTCTGTTGGGCAGCATGTTTCCAGCGGAAAGTCGAAACGCCAGCCAGCGCCGATGTCCCTGGACTGCTGATGGTGGGAAGTTGAGGAATACGCCGTCCTGCGCTATTGTTGGACGTTGCGCTGGCTACCTCCTGCCCACCTCACCCGCCACCTGACACCGTGGTCTAAGCCTGAGCCCCCTCAAGCGGCTTAGTTCTAGTTGCGCGTGAGATCCGGACAGATCGTTCGCCGGCCGAACCAACAAAATTCGCGGCGAGCTGGCCGGTGGTCCCGGTCTTCGTGAGTCGCACGAGGTGCTGGAAGGATGCATCTTGGCAGATTTCCGCCAGAGCAAGACGGATCGCCCACAAAGTTCCTCTAACGGAAGTTCTTCAAACGGCTCCGTGCCCGGAGCCCCTAACCGAGTTTCCTTCGCCAAGCTCCGCGAACCGCTCGAGGTTCCGGGCCTGCTTGACGTGCAGATCGACGCCTTCGAGTGGTTGATCGGCGCGCCGCGGTGGCGTGAGGCCGCCGCCGCCCGTGGGGACGTGACTCCGGTGGGTGGCCTGGAAGAGGTGCTCTACGAGCTCTCGCCGATCGAGGACTTCTCGGGCTCGATGTCGCTGTCGTTCTCCGACCCGCGTTTCGACGAGGTCAAGGCGCCGGTCGACGAGTGCAAAGACAAGGACATGACGTACGCGGCCCCGCTGTTCGTCACGGCCGAGTTCATCAACAACAACACCGGCGAGATCAAGAGCCAGACGGTGTTCATGGGCGACTTCCCGATGATGACCGAGAAGGGCACCTTCATCATCAACGGGACCGAGCGTGTGGTGGTCAGCCAGCTGGTCCGCTCGCCGGGTGTGTACTTCGACGAGTCGATCGACAAGTCGACCGAGAAGCTGTTGCACAGCGTCAAGGTGATCCCGAGCCGGGGCGCCTGGCTGGAGTTCGACGTCGACAAGCGCGACACCGTCGGCGTGCGTATCGACCGCAAGCGCCGCCAGCCGGTCACCGTGCTGCTCAAGGCGCTGGGCTGGACCAACGAGCAGATCACCGAGCGGTTCGGTTTCTCCGAGATCATGATGTCGACGCTTGAGAAGGACAACACCGCCGGCACCGACGAGGCACTGCTGGACATCTACCGCAAGCTGCGTCCGGGCGAGCCGCCGACCAAGGAGTCCGCGCAGACCCTGTTGGAGAACCTGTTCTTCAAGGAGAAGCGCTACGACCTGGCCCGCGTGGGCCGCTACAAGGTCAACAAGAAGCTCGGCCTGAATGTGGGCGAGCCGATCACGTCGTCGACCCTGACCGAGGAAGACGTCGTCGCCACCATCGAATACCTGGTGCGCCTGCACGAGGGCCAGGCCACGATGACCGTCCCCGGCGGCACCGAGGTGCCGGTGGAGACCGACGACATCGACCACTTCGGCAACCGCCGGTTGCGCACCGTGGGCGAGCTGATCCAGAACCAGATCCGGGTCGGTATGTCGCGCATGGAGCGCGTGGTCCGGGAGCGGATGACCACGCAGGACGTCGAGGCCATCACGCCGCAGACCCTGATCAACATCCGGCCGGTCGTCGCCGCGATCAAGGAGTTCTTCGGCACCAGCCAGCTGTCGCAGTTCATGGACCAGAACAACCCGCTGTCCGGGCTGACCCACAAGCGTCGTCTCTCGGCGCTGGGCCCGGGCGGTCTGTCCCGTGAGCGCGCCGGCCTGGAGGTCCGTGACGTCCACCCGTCGCACTACGGCCGCATGTGCCCGATCGAGACCCCGGAAGGTCCGAACATCGGTCTGATCGGCTCGCTGGCGACTTACGCGCGGGTCAACCCGTTCGGGTTCATCGAGACGCCGTACCGCAAGGTCGTCGACGGTGTGATCAGCGACGAGATCCACTACCTGACCGCCGACGAGGAGGACCGCCACGTCGTTGCGCAGGCCAACTCGCCGATCGACGCCAAGGGCCGGTTCGAAGAGTCGCGTGTCCTGGTCCGCCGGAAGGCGGGCGAGGTCGAGTACGTGCCCTCGTCGGAGGTGGACTACATGGACGTGTCGCCGCGCCAGATGGTGTCGGTGGCCACGGCCATGATCCCGTTCCTCGAGCACGACGACGCCAACCGTGCCCTGATGGGCGCCAACATGCAGCGCCAGGCGGTTCCGCTGGTGCGCAGTGAGGCGCCCCTGGTGGGCACCGGTATGGAGCTGCGCGCGGCGATCGACGCCGGCGACGTGGTCGTGGCCGACAAGGCCGGGGTGATCGAGGAGGTGTCCGCCGACTACATCACCGTGATGGCCGACGACGGCACCCGGCACACCTACCGGATGCGCAAATTCGAGCGGTCCAACCACGGCACCTGCGCCAACCAGTCGCCGATCGTCGACGCGGGGGAGCGGGTCGAGGCCGGCCAGGTCATCGCCGACGGTCCCTGCACCGAGAACGGCGAGATGGCGCTGGGCAAGAACCTGCTCGTGGCGATCATGCCGTGGGAAGGCCACAACTACGAGGACGCGATCATCCTCTCCAACCGGCTGGTTGAGGAGGACGTGCTCACGTCGATCCACATCGAGGAGCACGAGATCGACGCTCGCGACACCAAGCTGGGCGCCGAGGAGATCACCCGGGACATCCCGAACGTCTCCGACGAGGTGCTGGCCGACCTGGACGAGCGTGGCATCGTGCGCATCGGTGCCGAGGTTCGCGACGGCGACATCCTGGTCGGCAAGGTCACCCCGAAGGGTGAAACCGAGCTGACCCCGGAGGAGCGGCTGCTGCGCGCGATCTTCGGTGAGAAGGCCCGCGAGGTTCGCGACACCTCCCTGAAGGTGCCGCACGGCGAGTCCGGCAAGGTCATCGGCATCCGGGTGTTCTCCCGCGAGGACGACGACGAGCTGCCGGCCGGCGTCAACGAGCTGGTGCGCGTCTACGTGGCCCAGAAGCGCAAGATCTCCGACGGCGACAAGCTCGCCGGACGCCACGGCAACAAGGGCGTCATCGGCAAGATCCTGCCGCAGGAGGACATGCCGTTCCTGCCGGACGGCACCCCGGTGGACATCATCCTGAACACGCACGGTGTGCCGCGACGGATGAACATCGGTCAGATCCTGGAGACCCACCTCGGGTGGGTGGCCAAGTCCGGCTGGAACATCGACGGTTCGCCCGAGTGGGCGGTCAACCTGCCCGAGCAGCTGCGGCACGCGCAGCCGGACCAGATCGTGTCCACGCCGGTGTTCGACGGCGCCAAGGAGGAGGAGCTGCAGGGCATGCTGTCCTGCACGCTGCCCAACCGCGACGGCGAGGTCATGGTCAACGGCGACGGCAAGGCGGTGCTGTTCGACGGCCGCAGTGGTGAGCCGTTCCCGTACCCGGTGACGGTCGGCTACATGTACATCATGAAGCTGCACCACTTGGTGGACGACAAGATCCACGCCCGCTCCACCGGTCCGTACTCGATGATCACGCAGCAGCCGCTGGGTGGTAAGGCGCAGTTCGGTGGGCAGCGCTTCGGTGAGATGGAGTGCTGGGCCATGCAGGCCTACGGCGCGGCGTACACGCTGCAGGAGCTGTTGACCATCAAGTCCGACGACACCGTCGGCCGGGTCAAGGTGTACGAGGCGATCGTCAAGGGCGAGAACATCCCGGAGCCGGGTATTCCCGAGTCCTTCAAGGTGTTGCTCAAGGAACTGCAGTCGCTCTGCCTCAACGTCGAGGTGCTCTCCTCGGACGGTGCGGCGATCGAGCTGCGCGAAGGCGAGGACGAGGACCTCGAGCGGGCAGCGGCGAACCTGGGAATCAACCTGTCCCGCAACGAATCTGCGTCTGTTGAGGACCTGGCTTAGCGGCAAAGCTATTGCAGCCAAGCCAGCCTCTTTTTGGTAACTAAACCCGCAAGGGGAAAGGGAGTTACGTGCTCGACGTCAACTTCTTCGATGAACTCCGTATCGGCCTGGCCACCGCGGAGGACATCAGGCAATGGTCTTACGGCGAGGTCAAGAAGCCGGAGACGATCAACTACCGCACGCTGAAGCCGGAGAAGGACGGCCTGTTCTGCGAGAAGATCTTCGGACCGACTCGCGACTGGGAGTGCTACTGCGGCAAGTATAAGCGTGTCCGGTTCAAGGGCATCATCTGTGAGCGCTGTGGCGTCGAGGTGACCCGCGCCAAGGTGCGTCGCGAGCGGATGGGTCACATCGAGTTGGCCGCGCCCGTGACGCACATCTGGTACTTCAAGGGCGTGCCGTCTCGGTTGGGTTATCTGCTCGACCTGGCGCCGAAGGATCTCGAGAAGATCATCTACTTCGCCGCCTACGTCATCACCGCGGTCGACGACGAGATGCGCCACAACGAGCTCTCCACGCTCGAGGCCGAAATGCTGGTGGAGCGCAAGGCCATTGAGGACCAGCGCGACGCCGATCTTGAGGCCCGTGCCCAGAAGCTCGAGGCCGACCTGGCCGAGCTGGAGGCCGAGGGTGCCAAGGCCGACGCGCGCCGCAAGGTTCGCGACGGCGGCGAGCGCGAGATGCGCCAGCTGCGCGACCGGGCCCAGCGTGAGCTGGACCGGCTCGAGGAGATCTGGACGACCTTCACCAAGCTGGCTCCCAAGCAGCTGATCGTCGACGAGAACCTCTACCGCGAGCTGATCGACCGCTTCGGTGAGTACTTCACCGGCGCCATGGGCGCGGAGTCAATCCAGAAGCTGATCGAGAACTTCGACATCGACGCCGAAGCCGAGTCGTTGCGCGACGTCATCAAGAACGGCAAGGGGCAGAAGAAGCTTCGCGCCCTCAAGCGGCTCAAGGTGGTCGCCGCCTTCCAGCAGTCGGGCAACTCGCCGATGGGCATGGTGCTCGACGCCGTCCCGGTGATCCCGCCGGAACTGCGCCCGATGGTGCAGCTGGACGGTGGCCGGTTCGCCACGTCGGACCTCAACGACCTGTACCGCCGCGTGATCAACCGCAACAACCGGCTCAAGCGACTGATCGACCTCGGCGCGCCCGAGATCATCGTCAACAACGAGAAGCGGATGCTTCAGGAGTCGGTGGACGCGCTGTTCGACAACGGCCGTCGCGGCCGCCCGGTCACCGGGCCGGGTAACCGCCCGCTCAAGTCGCTGTCCGATCTGCTCAAGGGCAAGCAGGGCCGGTTCCGTCAGAACCTGCTCGGTAAGCGCGTCGACTACTCGGGCCGTTCGGTCATCGTGGTCGGTCCGCAGCTCAAGCTGCACCAGTGCGGCCTGCCCAAGCTGATGGCGCTGGAGCTGTTCAAGCCGTTCGTGATGAAGCGACTGGTCGACCTGAACCACGCGCAGAACATCAAGAGCGCCAAGCGCATGGTGGAGCGTCAGCGTCCCCAGGTGTGGGATGTCCTCGAAGAGGTCATCGCCGAGCACCCGGTGCTGCTGAACCGCGCACCCACCCTGCACCGGCTGGGTATCCAGGCCTTCGAGCCAATGTTGGTGGAAGGCAAGGCGATCCAGCTGCACCCGCTGGTGTGTGAGGCGTTCAACGCCGACTTCGACGGTGACCAGATGGCGGTGCACCTGCCGCTGAGCGCCGAGGCGCAGGCCGAGGCACGCATCCTGATGCTGTCGAGTAACAACATCCTGTCGCCCGCGTCGGGCCGCCCGCTGGCCATGCCGCGTCTGGACATGGTGACCGGTCTGTACTTCCTGACCACCGAGGTCGACGGCGACAAGGGCGAATTCAAGGCGGCCGCCAAGGATGAGCCCGAGGTCGGGGTGTACTCCTCGCCGGCCGAGGCGATCATGGCGTCCGACCGTGGCGTGCTGTCGGTGCGGGCCAAGATCAAGGTGCGGCTGACCCAGCTGCGGCCGCCGGCCGAGATCGAGGCCGAGTTGTTCGGCGCCAACGGCTGGCAGCCGGGCGACGCGTGGATGGCCGAGACCACTTTGGGCCGGGTGCTTTTCAACGAGCTGCTGCCGGTGGGCTACCCGTTCGTGAACAAGCAGATGCACAAGAAGGTGCAGGCGTCGATCATCAACGATCTGGCCGAGCGCTACCCGATGATCGTGGTCGCGCAGACCGTGGACAAGCTCAAGGACGCCGGTTTCTACTGGGCGACCCGCAGCGGTGTCACGGTCTCGATGGCCGACGTGCTCGTCCCGCCGCGCAAGAAGGAGATCCTCGACCAGTACGAGGAGCGGGCCGAGAAGGTCGAAAAGCAGTTCCAGCGTGGTGCTTTGAACCACGACGAGCGCAACGAGGCGCTGGTGGAGATCTGGAAGGAAGCCACCGACGAGGTCGGTCAGGCGCTGCGTGAGCACTACCCGGCGGACAACCCGATCATCACGATCGTGGACTCGGGCGCCACGGGTAACTTCACCCAGACGCGAACGCTGGCCGGCATGAAGGGTCTGGTGACCAACCCGAAGGGTGAGTTCATCCCGCGTCCGGTCAAGTCCTCGTTCCGTGAGGGCCTGACCGTGCTGGAGTACTTCATCAACACGCACGGCGCTCGAAAGGGCTTGGCGGACACCGCGTTGCGTACCGCTGACTCGGGTTACCTGACCCGTCGTCTGGTGGACGTGAGCCAGGACGTCATCGTCCGAGAGCACGACTGCGAGACCGAGCGGGGCATCCTCGTCGAGCTGGCTGAACGTCAGCCCGACGGCAGCCTGATCCGCGACCCGTACATCGAAACCTCGGCGTACGCGCGGACTCTGGGTGCCGACGCGGTCGACGAGGCCGGCAACGTCGTCGTCGCGCGCGGCGAGGACCTGGGTGACCCGTCGATCGAGGCCCTGTTGGCCGCGGGCATCACCCAGATCAAGGTGCGTTCGGTGCTGACCTGCACCACCGGAACCGGTGTGTGTGCGACCTGTTACGGGCGGTCCATGGCGACCGGCAAGCTGGTCGACATCGGTGAGGCCGTCGGTATCGTCGCCGCGCAGTCCATCGGTGAGCCCGGCACGCAGCTGACCATGCGTACCTTCCACCAGGGTGGCGTCGGTGAGGACATCACCGGCGGTCTGCCCCGTGTGCAGGAGCTGTTCGAGGCCCGCATCCCGCGCGGTAAGGCGCCGATCGCCGACGTCACCGGGCGGGTCCATCTCGAGGACGGTGAGCGCTTCTACAAGATCACCATCGTTCCCGACGACGGCAGCGAAGAGGTCGTGTACGACAAGCTCTCCAAGCGGCAGCGGCTGCGTGTGTTCAAGCACGAAGACGGTTCCGAGCGGGTGCTGTCCGACGGCGACCACGTCGAGGTGGGCCAGCAGCTGATGGAAGGCTCGGCCGACCCGCACGAGGTGCTGCGCGTGCAGGGCCCCCGCGAGGTGCAGATCCACCTGGTCCGCGAGGTCCAGGAGGTGTACCGCGCACAGGGTGTGTCGATCCACGACAAGCACATCGAGGTGATCGTCCGCCAGATGCTGCGCCGCGTCACCATCATCGACTCGGGCTCGACGGAGTTCCTGCCCGGCTCGCTGATCGACCGTGCGGAGTTCGAGGCGGAGAACCGCCGGGTGGTGGCCGAGGGCGGCGAGCCCGCCGCCGGCCGTCCGGTGCTGATGGGTATCACGAAGGCGTCGCTGGCCACCGACTCGTGGCTGAGTGCGGCGTCGTTCCAGGAGACCACGCGAGTGCTGACCGATGCGGCGATCAACTGCCGCAGCGACAAGCTCAACGGTCTGAAGGAGAACGTGATCATCGGAAAGCTGATCCCGGCAGGCACCGGTATCAACCGGTATCGCAACATCCAGGTGCAGCCGACCGAGGAGGCCCGGGCCGCCGCGTACACGATCCCGTCCTACGAGGATCAGTACTACAGCCCGGACTTCGGCCAGGCCACCGGTGCCGCGGTGCCGCTGGACGACTACGGCTACAGCGACTACCGCTAGTCAACAACGAAAAAGCCCCGGGTTCGCCCCGGGGCTTTTTCGTTGCGCGGGGCCGTCGCGGCCGTCGGGGCCCGTCACTAGACTGGCCGACGTGCTCATCGGTTCACACGTCCGCAACGACGACCCGCTGGCCGCCGCGCAGACCGACGGCGCCGACGTGGTGCAGTTCTTCCTCGGCAACCCACAGAGCTGGAAGAAACCGAAACCCCGCGACGACGCCGAGGCGCTCAAAGCGTCGAGCGTGCCGCTTTACGTCCATGCGCCCTACCTCATCAACGTCGCATCGGCGAACAACCGCATCCGGATCCCGTCGCGCAAGATTTTGCAGGACACGTGCGACGCCGCCTCGGAAATCAACGCGACGGCGGTCATCGTGCACGGCGGCCACGCCGACGACGACGACATGGAGGCCGGCTTCGAGCGGTGGGTCAAAGCACTGGACTATCTGGAAACAGACGTGCAGGTGTATCTGGAAAACACCGCAGGCGGCGACCACGCGATGGCCCGCCATTTCGACATCATCGGCAAACTGTGGGATCGCATCGGCGACAAGGGGATTGGCTTCTGCCTGGACACCTGCCACGCCTGGGCCGCCGGTGAGGCCCTGATCGATGCGGTCGACAGGATCAGGGCCATCACCGGACGCATCGATCTGGTGCACTGCAACGACTCGAGGGACGCGGCGGGTTCGGGTGCCGACCGGCACGCCAACTTCGGCACCGGCCAGATCGATCCGCAGCTGCTCGTCGCGGTGGTCGAGGCCGCCGACGCGCCGGTGATCTGCGAGACCGCGGACGAGGGCCGCAAGGACGACATCGCGTTCCTGCGGGAGCACACCGCGAGCTGACCGCCGGCCCGGACTGTTACACCTCTTGTGCAACTGTCGGGAAAATGTAACATTGGTGGCATGTCGGACACTCATGTCGTCACCAATCAGGTCCCGCCCCTGGAAAACCACAACCCGGCCAGTTCCGCGGTGCTCATCGAGGCCCTGATCCGCGAGGGCGGGCAGTGGGGCCTGGACGAGGTGAACGAAGTGGGTGCGCTGTCGGCTACCCATCAGGCGCAGCGGTGGGGTGAGCTCGCGGACCGCAACCGGCCCGTCCTGCACACCCACGACCGCAACGGTCACCGCGTCGACGAGGTCGAATACGACCCCGCCTACCACGAACTCATGCGCGCGGCGGTCGCCCACGGCATGCACGCCGCGCCCTGGGCCGACGAGCGCCCCGGCGCGCACGTCGTCCGCGCCGCCAAAACGTCGGTGTGGACGGTCGAGCCGGGCCACATCTGCCCGATCTCGATGACGTACGCCGTCGTTCCGGCGCTGCGCTTCAACCCCGAGCTGGCCAAGGTGTACGAGCCGCTGCTGACCAGTCGCGAATACGACCCCGAGCTCCGGCTGGCCACCACCAAGCCGGGCATCACCGCGGGCATGTCGATGACCGAGAAGCAGGGCGGCTCCGACGTGCGCGCCGGCACCACCGAGGCGACGCCCAACGCCGACGGCACCTACCGCCTGACCGGTCACAAGTGGTTCACCTCAGCGCCGATGTGCGACATCTTCCTGGTGCTGGCGCAGGCGCCGGGCGGGCTGTCCTGCTTCATGCTGCCCCGGGTCCTGCCCGACGGCACCCGCAACCGAATGTTCCTGCAGCGCCTCAAGGACAAGCTCGGCAACCACGCCAACGCATCGAGTGAGGTCGAATACGACGGCGCGATCGCGTGGCTGGTGGGGGAGGAAGGGCGCGGCGTACCCACCATCATCGAGATGGTCAACCTCACCCGGCTGGATTGCACGCTGGGCAGCGCCACCAGCATGCGCACCGGTCTGACCCGGGCGATCTACCACGCGCAACACCGAAAGGCCTTCGGCGCCTATCTGATCGACCAGCCGCTGATGCGCAACGTGCTGGCCGACCTCGCCGTCGAGGCGGAGGCGGCCACCATGGTCGCGATGCGGATGGCCGGCGCCACCGACAAGGCCGTGCGCGGCGACCAGCGGGAGGCGCTGCTGCGCCGCATCGGCCTGGCGGCCAGCAAGTACTGGGTATGCAAGCGCTCCACGCCGCACGCCGCCGAGGCGCTGGAATGCCTGGGTGGCAACGGCTATGTCGAGGATTCCGGTATGCCGCGGCTGTACCGGGAGGCGCCGCTGATGGGCATCTGGGAGGGCTCGGGCAACGTCAGCGCGCTGGACACGTTGCGCGCCATGGCAACTCGCCCTGAGTGCGTCGAGGTGCTGTTCGACGAGCTCGCCGACGGTGCGGGTCAGGACCCGCGCCTGGCCAACCACGTCGCGCGGGTGCGCGATCAGCTGGGCGACCTGGAGACCATCCAGTACCGCGGCCGCAAGGTGGCCGAAGACATCTGCCTGGCGCTGCAGGGCTCGCTGCTGGTGCGGCACGGCCACCCGGCCGTCGCCGAAGCGTTCCTGACCACCCGCCTCGACCGACAGTGGGGTGGTGCCTTCGGCACCATGCCGGACGGGCTCGACCTCGCACCGATCCTGGAGCGGGCGCTGGTAAAGGGCTGAGCGCCAATGACTCACGCGATCAGGCCGGTCGACTTCGACAACCTCAAAACGATGACCTACGAGGTCACCGATCGGGTTGCGCGCATCACGTTCAACCGGCCGGACAAGGGCAACGCGATCGTCGCGGACACCCCGCTGGAACTCTCGGCGTTGGTGGAGCGCGCCGACCTCGACCCGAACGTGCACGTCATCTTGGTGTCCGGTCGCGGCGAGGGCTTCTGCGCGGGCTTCGACCTGAGTGCCTACGCCGATCGCACCGGCTCGGCCGGTGGCACCGGCGCGTACCAGGGCACCGTGCTGGACGGAAAGACCCAGGCGGTCAACCATTTGGCCGATCAGCCGTGGGATCCGATGATCGACTATCAGATGATGAGTCGCTTTGTGCGGGGCTTTTCCAGCCTTTTGCACGCCGACAAGCCGACGGTGGTCAAGATCCACGGCTACTGCGTGGCGGGCGGCACCGACATCGCACTGCACGCCGATCAGGTGATCGCCGCCGCCGACGCCAAGATCGGCTACCCGCCGACCCGGGTATGGGGCGTCCCGGCGGCCGGCCTGTGGGCGCACCGCCTGGGTGATCAGCGCGCGAAAAGGCTGTTGTTCACCGGTGATTGCATCACCGGCGCGCAGGCCGCCGAGTGGGGATGGGCCGTCGAGGCGCCGGATCCGGCGGACCTCGACGAGCGCACCGAGCGGCTGGTCGAGCGGATCGCGGCGGTGCCCGTCAACCAGCTGATCATGGTCAAGCTCGCGCTGAATTCCGCTCTGCTGCAACAGGGCGTGGCGACCAGCCGGATGGTCAGCACGGTTTTCGACGGCGTCGCCCGGCACACACCCGAGGGGCATGCCTTCGTCGCCGACGCCGTCGAGCACGGGTTCCGCGAGGCGGTACGGCACCGCGACGAACCGTTCGGCGACCACGGCCGCCGCGCGTCCGGAGTGTAGCCATGCCGGACATGACGGCGCGGTCGGTGGTGCTCAGCGTGCTGCTCGGCGCTCACCCGGCGCACGCCCGGGCCAGCGAATTGGTCAGGCTCACCTCCGATTTCGGCATCAAGGAGTCGACGCTTCGGGTGGCGCTGACCCGCATGGTCGGTGCCGGCGACCTGATCCGCTCCGCCGACGGCTATCGGCTCTCCGATCGCCTGCTGGCCCGTCAGAAGCGCCAGGACGACGCCATCGACCCGCGGGTGCATCCCTGGAACGGCGAGTGGGTCACGCTGATCGTGACGAGCGTCGGAAATGACGCGCGCACCCGCGCGGCGCTGCGAACCACCTTGCACGACAAGCGCTTCGGTGAGCTTCGCGAAGGGGTGTGGATGCGGCCCGACAACATCGAGTCGGAGCCCGGGCCCGAGATCATCGCCCAGGCGAGGGTGCTGCGGGCGCGTGACGACGACCCCGCCGAGTTGGCCGCGCAGCTGTGGGACCTGCCCGACTGGGCCCAGACCGGCCATCAGCTGCTCGACGAGATGGCCACCGCACCAGACATTCCCGGCCGTTTTCTGGTGGCCGCGGCGACCGTGCGCCACCTTCTCGCCGACCCCGTGCTGCCCGACGAACTGCTGCCGGCCGACTGGCCCGGCGCCCGGTTGCGGGCGGCCTACCACGACTTCGCCGCTGAGCTGCTGCGGCGGCGTGAACCACTATTTGCGGAGGCGACATGAGTGAACCCGTGCGGATCGAGCGCAACGGCCCGGTGACCACGGTGATCATCGACCGGCCTGCGGCGCGTAACGCGGTCAACGGCCCGACGGCCGCCGCGCTGTATTCAGCGTTCGAGGAGTTCGACCGCGACGACACCGCGTCGGTGGCCGTGCTGTGGGGCGACAATGGAACCTTCTGCGCCGGAGCCGATTTGAAGGCGTTCGGTACGACCGATGCCAACGCCGTGCACCGCACCGGCCCGGGCCCGATGGGCCCGACGCGGATGGTGCTGTCCAAACCCGTCATCGCCGCGGTCAGCGGCTACGCAGTCGCCGGCGGCCTGGAACTGGCCATCTGGTGTGACCTGCGGGTGGCCGAGGAGGACGCGGTGTTCGGCGTGTTCTGCCGGCGCTGGGGCGTCCCCCTGATCGACGGGGGCACCGTCCGGCTGCCCCGGCTGATCGGGCACAGCCGCGCGATGGACATGATCCTCACCGGCCGCGCGGTGGCCGCCGACGAGGCCCTGACCATCGGATTGGCGAATCGGGTTGTGCCCAAGGGGCAGTCGCGCCAGGCCGCCGAGGAACTGGCGGCGCAACTGGCGGCGCTGCCGCAGCAGTGCCTGCGCTCCGACCGGCTCTCGGCGCTACACCAGTGGGGCGCAACCGAATCCGATGCGATCGACTTCGAATTCGCCAGCATCTCGCGGGTCGCCGCGGAAGCGAACGAAGGGGCAGGGCGCTTCGCGGCGGGCGCGGGACGGCACGGGGCGCCGGCCGGCTGACGGTCAGCTGCCCTTGTTGATCGTGTTGCTCTGGCCGATCTTGTCGACCTTGGGGTCACCGTCTTTGTAGGTGATGGTGTTGTTCATCCCCAGCACGGTGATGCGGGTGTTGACCTTGTCGAAGGTGATCTTGTTGTTGGTGCCGGTGACGGTGGCCGTCTCGCAGGTGCCGGTGATGGTCAGGGTGTTGTCCGAGCCGCCGACGTTCAGCGACTTTCCGCTGGCGCAGTCCAGGGTGGTGGTGGTGCCCATCGATCCGTAGTTGATCGTGTTGCCGATCTCGATGGACGCGGTGGTGCTCGCCCCGCTCGTTCCCGTCGTCGGCGCGGCGCCGGCACTGGTCGTCGCGCTGCTCTTCGTGGTGGTCGTCGAGGACCCCGCCGGCGGGTTGGCCGTCGAACTGCAGCCGGCCAGCACCAGGGCCGCGGTGGCCGGTGTCATGGCGAGCACGGCCAGGCGCAGCGAGCGGTCACGGATGTTGGCGGGCATGGTTCCTCGATTCTTGATCGGATGTTGTTGTGGTGCCGCGGTTTAGCCCGGCACCTGCTGGAGCCGGTTGGTCATGCCCAGTTCGCGGCCACGGTCCCACAGGGCGGGCTGACCGCTCTTGTAGAACACCGTCTGGTTGTAGCCGTACACGGTGATGTCGTGCGAGACCGAGTCGGCGATGACGGTGTTCGACGAACCCATCACCGTCACGGCGTAGCAGTTGCCCAGCGCGGTGACGTTGATGCCGGAGCCGTTGACCATGAGCGTGGCGTCGTTGCAGTCGATCGTCTGCTCGATGTCCTGCCCGATGACGTGGGTGTCACCGTTCTTGGCCTGCGCGACCCGCGGCGGGGTGGCGGCGCCGGCGACGACGGCGATGACACAGGTGGCCAGCGACCCGGCGACAGTCGTCCACTTCACTGCGGGCCCCCTCTTGGACGGGTCGGCTGCTCGAAACGAGGCAAGCATGACATTACGTGCATTTGCCTGCCCGATGGCAGACTTTATTTTCCTTTGCCGGGCGCTCGTATCCCCTCCGGGGAGCTTAAGGTCTGAACGGGCGTCAACTAGAGTCATTAGTTAACCGCAACCCGTGCACGCAATCGAAGGGCGACCGCCATGGCAGCTCCACCGGATCCGCCGTCGGTGGCCGGACGCCAGCGCGCGGGGCGCCCCGCCTCCCGTCCGGCCAAGCTCAGCCGGGAAGGGATCATCGACGGCGCCCTGACGTTCCTGGACCGCGAGGGCTGGGACGCGCTGACCATCAACGCGCTGGCGATGCAGTTGGGCACCAAGGGGCCGTCGCTGTACAACCACGTCGACAGCCTGGAAGACCTGCGGCGCGCGGTGCGGATCCGGGTCATCGACGACATCATCACGATGCTCAACCGGGTCGGCGAGGGCCGCGCCCGCGACGACGCGGTGCTGGTGATGGCCGGGGCCTACCGCAGCTACGCCCACCACCACCCGGGCCGCTACTCGGCCTTCACGCGGATGCCGTTCGGCGGTGACGATCCCGAGTACACCGCCGCCACCCGCGGCGCGGCCGCGCCGGTGATCGCGGTGCTGTCCTCGTACGGTCTGGACGGTGAGGCGGCCTTCCACGCGTCGCTGGAGTTCTGGTCGGCGCTGCATGGTTTTGTGTTGCTGGAGATGACGGGCGTGATGGACGAGATCGACACCGACGCGCTGTTCTCCGACATGGTGCTGCGGCTGGCGGCCGGCCTGGAAAGGCGCACCGCCACCGATGGCGCACGCTACTAGCCCGCCGTCGCTTTGACCTGCGAGACCGGCGGCGGGTATTGTGGTCCCTCGTGCCTGGCGGCTTACGGCGCCTAACCGTAAGGGAGTGAATGCCGGGCGAATTCGCGTGTCCACGGAGCATCGGACCAAGTCCGGTGCGCAGCGCATGCGACACACCCGGACGCGGGGTGATGCGGCCGGACATAACTGCAGTACACAGACTTGAAGACGCTAAGAAGTATGCCGAACACGAACACAGAAAGCCGGTAGATGCCAACCATTCAGCAGCTGGTCCGCAAGGGTCGCCGCGACAAGGTCGCCAAGGTCAAGACCGCGGCCCTGAAGGGCAGCCCGCAGCGCCGTGGCGTATGCACCCGCGTGTACACCACCACCCCGAAGAAGCCGAACTCGGCGCTTCGGAAGGTCGCCCGCGTGAAGCTGACGAGTCAGGTTGAGGTCACCGCCTACATCCCCGGCGAAGGCCACAACCTGCAGGAGCACTCGATGGTGCTGGTGCGCGGTGGTCGTGTGAAGGACCTGCCCGGTGTCCGGTACAAGATCATCCGCGGTTCGCTCGACACCCAGGGTGTCAAGAACCGCAAGCAGGCTCGCAGCCGTTACGGCGCCAAGAAGGAGAAGAGCTGATGCCGCGCAAGGGGCCCGCGCCGAAGCGTCCGTTGGTCAATGACCCGGTCTACGGGTCACAGCTGGTGACGCAGCTGGTGAACAAGGTTCTGCTGGACGGGAAGAAATCGCTGGCCGAACGCATTGTTTATGGTGCGCTCGAGAATGCCCGGGAAAAGACAGGTACCGACCCGGTGATCACGCTCAAGCGCGCGATGGACAACGTCAAGCCCTCCCTCGAGGTGCGCAGCCGCCGCGTCGGTGGTGCTACGTACCAGGTCCCCGTCGAGGTGCGTCCGGATCGTTCCGTGACGCTGGCACTGCGTTGGTTGGTCAGCTTCTCCAAGCAACGCCGCGAGAAGACCATGGTCGAGCGGCTGGCCAACGAGATCCTGGATGCCAGCAATGGCCTCGGTGCCGCCGTCAAGCGGCGCGAGGACACCCACAAGATGGCCGAGGCCAACCGCGCCTTCGCGCACTATCGCTGGTAGGGACTCCAACCGCGTCAAGGCAGGGTGGCCGGGCGCAAAGCGACAGCGAATAACCAAGCAATCGAAAGAGTGGGAAGACTTCTGTGGCACAGAAGGACGTGCTGACCGACCTCACCAAGGTCCGCAACATCGGCATCATGGCACACATCGACGCCGGCAAGACGACGACGACCGAGCGCATCCTCTACTACACCGGTATCAGCTACAAGATCGGTGAGGTGCACGACGGCGCCGCCACCATGGACTGGATGGAGCAGGAGCAGGAGCGGGGGATCACCATCACCTCCGCGGCTACCACCTGCTTCTGGAAAGACAACCAGATCAACATCATCGACACCCCCGGGCACGTCGACTTCACCGTCGAGGTGGAGCGCAGCCTGCGCGTGCTCGACGGTGCCGTGGCCGTCTTCGACGGCAAGGAGGGTGTCGAGCCGCAGTCCGAGCAGGTCTGGCGGCAGGCCGACAAGTACGACGTCCCGCGCATCTGCTTCGTCAACAAGATGGACAAGATCGGCGCCGACTTCTACTTCTCGGTGAAGACCATGGAGGAGCGCCTCGGCGCCAACGTGATCCCGATTCAGCTGCCCGTCGGCTCCGAGGGTGACTTCGAAGGCATCGTCGACCTGGTCGAGATGAACGCCAAGGTGTGGCGCGGTGAGACGAAGCTGGGCGAGACCTACGACACCATCGAGATCCCGGCCGAACTGGCCGAGAAGGCCGAGGAGTACCGCACCAAGCTGCTCGAGGCCGTCGCCGAGACGGACGAGGCGCTGCTGGAGAAGTACCTCGGCGGCGAAGAGCTCACGGTCGAAGAGATCAAGGGCGCCATCCGCAAGCTGACCATCAGCTCGGAGGCCTACCCGGTGCTGTGCGGCAGCGCGTTCAAGAACAAGGGTGTGCAGCCGATGCTGGACGCCGTCATCGACTACCTGCCCTCGCCGTTGGACGTGCCGCCGGCCGTGGGCCACGCGCCGGGCAAGGAGGACGAAGAGGTCACCCGCAACCCGTCGACCGACGAGCCGTTCTCCGCGCTGGCGTTCAAGGTCGCGACGCACCCGTTCTTCGGCAAGCTGACCTACGTCCGGGTGTACTCGGGCAAGGTCGACTCCGGCAGCCAGGTCATCAACGCCACCAAGGGCAAGAAGGAGCGGCTGGGCAAGCTGTTCCAGATGCACTCCAACAAGGAGAACCCGGTGGAGACGGCGTCGGCGGGTCACATCTATGCGGTGATCGGGCTGAAGGACACCACCACCGGTGACACCCTGAGCGACGCGAACCAGCAGGTCGTGCTGGAGTCGATGACGTTCCCCGACCCGGTGATCGAGGTGGCCATCGAGCCCAAGACCAAGAGCGACCAGGAGAAGCTGAGCCTGTCGATCCAGAAGCTCGCCGAGGAAGACCCGACCTTCAAGGTTCACCAGGACACAGAGACCGGCCAGACCGTGATCGGCGGGATGGGCGAGTTGCACCTGGACATCCTGGTGGACCGGATGCGCCGCGAGTTCAAGGTCGAGGCGAACGTCGGCAAGCCGCAGGTCGCCTACAAGGAGACCATCAAGCGGACGGTGGAAAAGGTCGAGTTCACCCACAAGAAGCAGACCGGCGGTTCCGGCCAGTTCGCCAAGGTGCTGATCAGCCTCGAACCGTTCCACGGCGAAGACGGTGCGACCTACGAGTTCGAGAACAAGGTCACCGGTGGACGTATCCCGCGTGAGTACATCCCGTCGGTGGACGCCGGCGCCCAGGACGCCATGCAGTACGGCGTGCTGGCCGGTTACCCGCTGGTCAACTTGAAGGTCACCCTGCTCGACGGAGCTTTCCACGAGGTCGACTCGTCGGAGATGGCGTTCAAGATCGCAGGTTCGCAGGTGCTGAAAAAGGCTGCGCAGCAAGCGCAGCCGGTCATCCTGGAACCGATCATGGCCGTCGAGGTCACCACGCCCGAGGACTACATGGGCGACGTGATCGGCGACCTGAACTCCCGCCGTGGCCAGATCCAGGCTATGGAGGAGCGGAGCGGTGCACGCGTCGTCAAGGCGCACGTGCCGCTGTCGGAGATGTTCGGCTACGTCGGCGACCTGCGGTCCAAGACCCAAGGCCGGGCGAACTACTCCATGGTCTTCGACTCGTACGCCGAAGTGCCGGCGAACGTGTCGAAGGAGATCATCGCGAAGGCGACGGGCCAGTAACGGCCAGCGGAGTAATCTTGCCGGGTCATTGGAATGCCTTGGGCGCGGCACAACTGAAAACACCAACACTGCTTTAACGAGCACCAACTAGTCCAGGAGGACACAGAAGTGGCGAAGGCGAAGTTCGAGCGGACGAAGCCGCACGTCAACATCGGGACCATCGGTCACGTTGACCACGGCAAGACCACGCTGACCGCGGCTATCACCAAGGTTCTGCATGACAAGTACCCCAACCTGAACGAGTCCCGCGCGTTCGACCAGATCGACAACGCCCCCGAGGAGCGTCAGCGCGGTATCACCATCAACATCTCCCACGTGGAGTACCAGACGGAGAAGCGTCACTACGCCCACGTCGACGCCCCGGGTCACGCCGACTACATCAAGAACATGATCACCGGTGCGGCCCAGATGGACGGCGCCATCCTGGTGGTGGCCGCCACCGACGGCCCGATGCCGCAGACGCGTGAGCACGTGCTGCTGGCCCGTCAGGTCGGCGTGCCCTACATCCTGGTCGCGCTGAACAAGGCCGACATGGTCGACGACGAGGAGCTGCTCGAGCTCGTCGAGCTGGAGGTCCGCGAACTGCTGGCCGCTCAGGAGTTCGACGAGGGGGCCCCGGTCATCCGAGTGTCGGCGCTGAAGGCGCTCGAGGGCGACGCCAAGTGGGTCGAGTCCGTCGAGCAGCTGATGGCTGCAGTCGACGAGTCGATCCCGGACCCGGTCCGCGAGACGGAGAAGCCGTTCCTGATGCCTGTCGAGGACGTCTTCACCATCACCGGTCGTGGCACGGTGGTCACCGGTCGTGTCGAGCGGGGCATCATCAACGTCAACGAAGAGGTCGAGATCGTCGGCATCAAGCCGACCAGCACCAAGACCACCGTCACCGGTGTGGAGATGTTCCGCAAGCTGCTCGACCAGGGTCAGGCCGGCGACAACGTCGGGCTGCTGCTCCGCGGTATCAAGCGTGAGGACGTCGAGCGCGGTCAGGTCGTGACCAAGCCCGGCACCACCACCCCGCACACCGAGTTCGAGGGCCAGGTCTACATCCTGTCCAAGGACGAGGGCGGCCGGCACACGCCGTTCTTCAACAACTACCGTCCGCAGTTCTACTTCCGCACCACCGACGTGACCGGTGTGGTGACGCTGCCGGAGGGCACCGAAATGGTGATGCCCGGTGACAACACCAACATCTCGGTGAAGCTGATCCAGCCCGTCGCCATGGACGACGGTCTGCGGTTCGCGATCCGTGAGGGTGGCCGCACCGTCGGCGCCGGCCGGGTCGTCAAGATCATCAAGTAGTTTCGACCACCGCAAAGCCCGGATTGCCGCTTCGGCAATCCGGGCTTTGTGCTTTCGGGCCGAACGTCGCCCGGAGCAACGCGGGAGAAATCATGCGGCAACCGCGGCGCCGGGTTTAGGATTTGCTCATAATTCTCCTGACCGTAGCGTTGCGGGGAGGTGCCGATGTCGTTCGTTCAGGCGACGCCCGAATTCATGGCGGCCGCTGCCGGGGATTTGGCCAGGATCGGGTCGACGATCAGCTCTGCCAACACCGCCGCGTTCGGTCCGACGTCGGACGTGCTGGCCCCCGGCGCCGACGAGGTGTCGGCGAGCATTGCCGCGCTGTTCGATGCGCACTCCCAGGTCTATCAGGCGCTCAGCGCCCAGGCGGCCGCGTTCCACAGCCAGTTCGTTCAGCTGATGAACGGCGGTGCGGCGCAGTACGCCTTCGCCGAGGCCGCCAACACCTCGCCCTTGCAGACCGCGGCGGGCCCGGCGTCGGTAGCCGCTCAGGTGCCGGCGGTGAGCGCCGGCGCCGTGGGTACGGCCGCGCCGACCGCGCCCGCGGGGCCCCTGGCCGCTGCGGTGGCGCCGGCTGCTGCCGCGGTGACGCCCGCACCGGCCGGCACGCCGGTCGCGGCGGCCCCGGCGGGGTCGGCGACGCTGGCCTCGGCCACCACGCCGGCCGGCGCGACGCGGGTGGTGACGCCGGCCTACGCGCCGGCAAGCTCGCCAGCCCCTGTGCAGCCGGCGGCCTCTGTCGCGACGCCGGCCGGAACCCCCGCCGCGGCGATGCAGACCGCGGTGCCGCCGCAGACCTCGCCGGCCTCCACGATGCCGGTGTCGGCGCGTACCGCTCCGCCCGCGCCGGCCGCGCAGCCGGCGCACCCGGCGCAACCGGCGGGCGCACCGGTCAAGCGGGTGCCGATCGTGCCCACCGAGTCGGTGTAGGCGACCGGGCGCGGTTTGCGCGTATCGCATTCGTCGCGGCACCCTTAGCGCTAATCTGACACGGATTCCCCAGTAAGCCGAGGAGGAGCATGTGTTAGCGCGCTACCTGAAGGCACAGTTGGTGGTTTTGTTGTGCGGCGGCCTGGTCGGACCGATCTTCCTGGTCGTGTACTTCACCCTCGGGCTCGACAGCCTGCTGCAGTGGATGTTCTACGTCGGCCTGCTGATCACCGTCGCCGACGTGCTGATCGCGATCGCCCTGGCGAACTACGGGGCCAAGTCGTCGGCCAAGGTGGCCGCGCTCGAGCAGAACGGGGTGCTGGCGCTCGCCCAGATCACCGGGATCACCGAGACAGGAACGTGGGTCAACAACCAGCAGGTCGTCAAGGTGCACCTGCACATCGCCGGCCCCGGACTCCTGCCGTTCGACAGCGAGGACCGGGTCATCGCCAGCGTCACCAGGCTCGGCAACCTCAACGCCCGCAAGGTGGTGGTGCTGGTCAACCCCACCACCAGCGAGTACCGAATCGACTGGGAGCGAAGCGCTTTGGTCAACGGCCTGGTGCCCGCCCAGTTCACCGTGGCCGAGGACAACAAAACCTACGACCTGAGCGGGCAGGCCGGCCCGTTGATGGAGATCCTGCAGATCCTCAAGGCCAACAACGTTGCGCTCAACCAGATGGTGGACATCCGGTCGAACCCGGCCCTGCGCGCCCAGATCCAGGCGGTGGTGCGCCGCGCGGTCGAACAGCAGGCCCCTGCGCCGCAGCCGGCGCCGGCCGCGGCGCCCGCGGCCGCGGCGGTCCTCACACCGCCCGAGCCGTCGATCGCCGCACGGCTGCAGGAGCTGCAGGATCTGCACGCCGGCGGGGCGCTGACCGACGCCGAATACACCAGCCGGCGCGCAGCGATCATCTCCGAAATCTGACCGCTCGCCCGGCACCGGCGGGTGAATTAGAACACGTTTCAGTTGCGCTGCTAGCCTGGCTTGGTCTATCGGCGGTCGAAGGGGTTACACGTGGCTGGACAGGCCGGATCACTGCAGGGGCGGGTCGCGTTCATCACCGGGGCCGCCCGCGGGCAGGGGCGCTCGCACGCGGTGCGGCTGGCCCGCGAGGGCGCCGACATCATCGCGCTGGACATCTGCGCGGCGGCATCCGCCAGCGTGACGTACACGCCGGCCACCCACGAAGACCTCGGCGAGACCGCACGACTGGTGGAGAACGAGGGCCGCAAGAGCCTGACCCGCGAGGTCGACGTCCGCGACGATGCCGCGCTGCGGGAGCTGGTGGCCGACGGGATCGAGCAGTTCGGCCGGCTCGACATCGTGGTGGCCAACGCCGGAGTGCTGAGCTGGGGCCGCATTTGGGAACTCACCGACGAGCAGTGGGACACCGTCATCGGCGTCAACCTGACCGGCACCTGGCGCACGCTGCGCGCCACCGTGCCCGCCATGATCGAGGCTGGAAACGGCGGATCCATCGTCGTGGTCAGCTCGTCGGCGGGCATCAAGGCCACTCCGGGCAACGGCCACTATTCGGCCAGCAAGCACGGGCTCACGGCGCTGACCAACACGCTGGCGATCGAGCTCGGCGAATTCGGCATCCGGGTCAACTCCATCCACCCGTACTCGGTGGACACCCCGATGATCGAACCCGAGGCGATGATGGAGATATTCGCCAAGCATCCCACGTTCGTGCACAGCTTTCCGCCAATGCCGGTGCAGCCCAACGGCTTCATGGCGGCTGACGAAGTGGCCGACGTGGTGGCCTGGCTCGCCGGCGACGGCTCGGGCACACTCACGGGCACCCAGATCCCCGTGGATAAGGGTGCCCTAAAGTACTGACCCCCCATCGTGCTAAGAACTCCACGTGAGTAGTGACGCAAGCGCGAACAACGGAATCGTGATCGTCGGCGGCGGATTGGCCGCCGCCCGCACCGCCGAGCAGCTGCGGCGCTCGGAGTATTCCGGGCCCATCACGATCGTCAGCGACGAGGTGCATCTGCCCTACGACCGCCCGCCGCTGTCCAAAGAGGTGCTGCGCAAAGAGGTCGACGACACCGCGCTCAAACCGCGCGAGTGGTACGACGAGAACGGCATCACCCTGCGACTGGGGTCGGCCGCGAGCAGCCTGGACACCGCGGCGCAGACCGTGACTCTCGACGACGGCACCGCGCTGCGCTACGACGAACTCGTGATCGCCACAGGCCTGGTGCCCCGGCGCATCCCGGCGATCCCGGACCTCGAGGGCATCCGCGTGCTGCGGACCTTCGACGAAAGCATGGCGCTGCGCAAGCATGCGTCCGCGGCCCAGCGCGCCGTCGTCATCGGCGCCGGGTTCATCGGCTGCGAGGTGGCGGCCAGCCTGCGCAGCCTGGGCGTGGACGTGGCGCTGGTTGAGCCGCAGCCGACGCCGCTGGCCGCGGTGCTCGGAGAGCAAATCGGCGAGCTGGTGGCCCGGCTGCACCGTGCCGAAGGCGTCGACGTTCGCCTCGGGGTCGGGGTGACGGAGGTGCGCGGCGACTCACGCGTCGAGGCGGTGGTCCTGAGCGACGGCACCGAACTGCCGGCCGACATCGTGGTCGTGGGCATCGGGTCACGCCCGGCGACCGAATGGCTCGAGGGCAGTGGGGTCCAGGTCGACAACGGCGTCATCTGCGACGAGGCCGGCCGCACCAGCGCACCGAATGTGTGGGCACTCGGCGACGTCGCCTCATGGCGTGACGCGACGGGACATCAAGGGCGCGTGGAACATTGGAGCAACGTCGCCGATCAGGCCCGCGCCGTCGTGCCCGCGATGCTCGGCGAGGACGTGGCGCCGATCGTCGTCGTCCCGTACTTCTGGAGCGACCAGTACGACGTCAAGATCCAGTGCCTGGGCGAGCCGGAGGCCGACGACATCGTCCACGTCGTCGAGGACGACGGCCGCAAGTTCCTGGCCTACTACGAACGCGACGGCGCCCTGGTCGGGGTGGTCGGCGGCGGGATGCCCGGCAAGGTCATGAAGGCCCGCGCCAAGATCGCCGCGGCCGTGCCCATCACCGAAATGCTGGGCTGAGCAATATCTTTCGCATCCGGGCTAGCCGACGGCGGCGGCGTACCGCTCGCTGGGGAGCTCGGTGTTGCGGATCACCGTGGCGAGCTGCTCGGCGATACCCGGCGCGGTGACGATCGTCGACGCGGAGCTGTGGGTGTGCGGGTTCCCCTGCGCGTCGGTGAGCTGCGCTCCGGCCTCGAGGGCGATCAGCGTCCCCGCGGCGGTGTCCCATGGTTTGTTGGACATCATCACGCAGGCGTCCAGCGCGCCCTCGGCGACGAAGGCGAGGTCGAGCGTCGCTGCCCCGATCATCCGGATGCGCTCGACGCGGGGCACCAGCTCGGTGGTGAGCGCCAGCCGGTGCTGATTGAGCCGGCCGGCGTCGTGGCCGACGGCGTAGTCGCCGAGGGACACGATGGCTTCGCTGAGGCTCTGGGTGGCACTGGCGGTGATCCGCTGCCCATTCATGAACGCGCCTTTGCCCTCGATGGCGTGGTAGGTCTTGCCGATCAGGGGAGCGTGGGTGACGGCCACCACGGCGCGACCGGCGTGCAGCAGGGCCAGCGATACCGCGCACAGCGGCAGGCCGTGGACGAAGTTGGACGTCCCGTCGATGGGGTCGAGAACCCAGAGCCACTCGGACGTTTCGATCTCCGGCTGCTGCTCGGACTCCTCGGCCAGTAGCGCGATATCGGGTGTGGTCTGGGCGAGGTAGGCGGCGATGTCGCGCTGGATTGTGAGGTCGACATCGGTGACCGTGTCGCGGTCACCCTTGTGCTGCACCGAGCTCGGTTGCGACTTCTTCAGCGTGGTGGCACCGATTTGTGTTGCCTGCCAAGCTATTTCGAAAAGTTCTTGCATTGTCTTCATGGGACAGGTCTGCCTCGCTTCCGGTATTGGCGTGCGTTCGGCGTTTGTCGAGCATAAGGGATCGGCGAATTCGCGTAGCGCGCGCCCCGTTGAACGTCCGCGCGCCCCGTTGAACACGGGGAGATCGAAAGCACTTAGACCACCGAGATTTTCGCTCGGTTACCCCGTCCGCCTGGTGGTTCGGCGCGAATTGGTCATACGCCACAGCCCAATTCGATGGTGACACACCTCACTGGACGCATCTGTCCGGAAAGGTCATCGTGCGCAACGTCCAGCGCTGTAGTCGGTGTCACAAAATTGCCATCACCAGCAACGCCAAACGCATTGTGCTGGAAACTCGTAACTCCGAGCGATGACGAATTTTGCTGTGCCGACATGTATCGCCGCGCTCGGTGCACCGCTTGCCGAGCTTGGCTACTGTCTGCAGGCGAGCGATGTTGGGACCTTTTCACAACGCAGTGGGTTGGCTGAACCGCCCGGCCTGCGGGCCGCCGCTGATCATCGTTCCTTTCCCAGATAACCCAGTAACCAACTTGAGCAGGCAGGTGATTGGCAAGTGACAGTGATTGATGAGATATACAGCTCGCCCAGCGCGATTCCGACCGTCGCTCTCAATGACGAGGCGAAGATGCCCGTACTTGGCTTGGGGGTAGCCAAGTTGTCGGACGAGGAGACGGAAAGCTCGGTACTCGCGGCGCTGGAGGCCGGCTGTCGCCTCATCGACACCGCCGCCTCGTACGGCAACGAGGAAGCCGTGGGGCGCGCTATCGCCGCCTCGGGCATTGCCCGTGAGGAGTTGTTCGTCGCCACCAAGCTGGGCACCTCGAAGCAGGGCTTCCACACGGCTCAGGAATCGTGCAAGGCGAGCCTGGACCGGCTCGGGCTGGATTACCTCGACCTCTACCTGATTCACTGGCCGGCGCCGAAGCTGGGCAAGTACGTGGAGAGCTTCGAGGGCATGAAGGTGGCGCGCGAAGAGGGCCATGTCCGCTCGATCGGCGTCTGCAACTTCACCGAGGAACTGCTGGCGACGGTCATCGAGGAAACCGACGAGGTGCCCGCCGTGAACCAGGTCGAGCTGCACCCGCGGCTGAACCAGGCCGAGCTGCGCCAGGCGCACGCCCAGCACGATGTGACCACGCAGTCCTACAGCCCGCTGGGCGTCGGGCGGCTGATCGAGGAGCCGGTGGTGACGTCGATCGCCGCCGAGTACGGCCGCACCCCCGCCCAGGTGCTGGTCCGGTGGAACCTGCAGTTGGACAACGTCGTGGTCTCGCGGTCGTCGAAACCCGAACGCGTCGCCCAGAACTTGGAGGTGTTCGACTTCACCCTCGACCCCGAGCACATGGAGGCCATCGAGGGATTGCATGACGGCACCCGCGTGCTGCACGACCCGATGACCTTCATGGGGACCTAGTCACTGCCAGTCCACCGGCGGGCCGTGCGGATGGCATTCGCCCAGCGTCTGCACGTCGCCGGTTGGCCAGCTGCGGGCCCGCACCACGAACCTGATCGGTGCGCCCGGGCCGTCGCGCGCGGGCTCCATCGTGAGGTGGGCGAACGGCGAGCGGGCCTCTGCCCGGGCCGCCAGCGCGTCCACGTGCTCGCGCACCGCGGCGCGCTCGTCGGTGGACAGGTACTGCCAGGTGATCGAATGCCACAACACGGTCAGCGCACCGTCGGCCAGCGTCAGGCCGGCGACCGCTTCGGCCGCGGTCATGCGCTCGAGTGTCGCCGGCACGCGGCGGGCGACCTCGATGGCGCCGCGCAGCCGCGCCAGCCGGGCGGCCTGGTCCGGCCAGACATAGCTCAGCACGGTCAGTTCCCCGTCGGGGGCGCCGACGTCGATGGGCGCGATGTCGTAGCCGTGCCGTGCGACGATCCGCACATCGCGCCGGGGTGGGAGCGCGCCGCGCCACGCGTCGTCGATGGTGACCGGTGAGTCGTCCGGCCCCCACCGGCCACCGGCGAAGCCGTAGCAGTAGTGGTCCGCGCGCAGGTTCAGCCCCGCGCTGGAGCCGATCTCGAAAAGCCGTATGGGCAACCCGAATTCGTGGTTGATGTGCAGTAGTCCGCCGATCAGGGCCGCCGATCGGCCCACCTCGTTGGTCTGCGGCGGCCGGCTCAGCGCCGCGCGCAGCGCGTCGAGGTGACCGGCCGCGGTGTCCAGGATCTCCGGCCAGGCGGCTCTGGCGTCCCATCCGCCCCCGGTGCTGGGGTAGAAACGTCGCAGCCGCGCCGCCCGGCCGTCGAGCACCAGCCGGTGCAGCCCGCCGAGCAGCCGCAGCGGCACCGCGTCGCGGGACGGGGCGTCCTCGCGCCCGGACAAGACGGTCGCGAAGACGCCACCGGCTTCGACGTCGCCGGCGACCAGTTCGGACAGATCGCCATACATCGGCGAGCCCGACGAGGCGCAGAACCTGCCCTGTGACCGCAGGGTGTGCACCAGGTGCTCGGCCGTCACCCGTCCAGCCCGTCCAACCCGGCGCCGACCACGTCGAAGGCGTTGCCCAGGGCGACCGGCAGCGGGACGGATTCATCGCTCAGCCAGTGCTCGTAGGCCGACAACGCCACCCCGAGCATCGTCCAGGCGACGGTCTGGGGCAGCAGGTCCGTGGTCTTGCAGTCAAGACGACGCGCCACGAACCCCGCGATCACCTCACGCCAGCCGGCATACATCGTCATCGAATACGCTTGCAGCTCAGCGGTTTGCAGGATCACCCTCATGCGCTGGCGGTGGCGGGCCGTCTCGGATTCGTCAAAGGTGTTGAACGCCAACAGCGCAGCGCGCAACGCGTCACCCAGGCGCACGCCAGGATCGACGTTGTCGAGCAGATCGCGCAGGTGTGCAAGGTGATTGTCGAAGTCGCCCCAGGGGATCGCGTTCTTGGATGCGTAATAGCGGAACAGGGTGCGGCGTGAGATGCCGGCGGCCTGGGCGACATCATCGACGCTCACCTCGGCGAAACCGCGGGCAGTGAACATGTCGTTGGCGACGTCGGTGATGTGGTGCGGAGTGGTCGAACGGCGCCTGCCCACCCGCGGCTGCGGCATCATCGGACCCCGCCCTTCCATTTCGGCACTCGATGCCATATTCTGGCGGCGAGTGTGACTCAGACCCCATCGTTGTCAAGACCGGACGAAAGGCAAGACCCCGTGGACCACGAGACCGAAACTGACACCCAACTCGTCGCCGAGACCCTGGTCGAAGAGGTGTCCATCGACGGCATGTGCGGGGTCTACTGACCGTGCCCGCGTCCGCGCAGGCCCGGACGGCGACCTCGTTCGATCCTGATCGCGGCTGGCGATTGCACCCGCAGGTGGCGGTCCGGCCGGAACCGTTCGGCGCGCTGCTCTACCACTTCGGTACCCGCAAGCTGTCGTTTCTGAAGAACCGCACCATTCTCACCGTGGTGCAGTCGCTCGCCGACCATCCCGACATCCGGTCCGCCTGCCGCGCGGCGGGAGTGGACGACAACGCGCAGGCGCCGTATCTGCATGCGCTGGGTGTACTCGTCGAGTCCAACATGCTGGTGCCCCGGAAGGACCATCAATGACAACAGCGGCCCCCGTCCCCCGGCTGATCGAGCAGTTCGAGCACGGCCTCGACGCGCCCATCTGCCTCACCTGGGAGCTGACGTACGCATGCAACCTGGCCTGCGTGCACTGCCTGTCGTCGTCGGGCAAGCCGGACCCGCGCGAGCTGTCCACCCGTCAATGCATGGACATCATCGATGAGCTGGAACGCATGCAGGTGTTCTACGTCAACATCGGTGGCGGGGAACCCACTGTGCGCCCGGACTTTTGGGAACTGGTCGACTACGCGACCGAGCACCACGTCGGCGTGAAGTTCTCCACCAACGGTGTCCGGATCACGCCCGAGGTCGCCGCGCGGCTGGCGGCCAGCGACTACGTCGACGTCCAGATCTCGCTGGACGGCGCGACCGCGGAGGTCAACGACGCGGTCCGCGGACCCGGCTCGTTCGACATGGCGGTGCGCGCGCTTCAGAATCTGGCGGCGGCCGGCTTCAAAGACGCAAAGATCTCCGTGGTCGTCACCCGGCACAACGTCGACCAGCTCGACGAATTCGCGGCGCTGGCAAGCCGTTACGGCGCCACGCTGCGGATCACCCGGCTCCGCCCGTCCGGGCGCGGCGCCGATGTCTGGGAAGAGCTGCACCCCACCGCCGACCAGCAGGTCCAGCTGTATGAATGGCTGGTCGCCAAGGGTGAACGGGTGCTCACCGGCGATTCCTTCTTCCACCTCGCCCCGCTCGGCCAATCCGGCGCCCTGGCCGGTCTGAACATGTGCGGCGCGGGCCGCGTCGTGTGCCTGATCGACCCGGTCGGCGACGTGTACGCCTGCCCATTCGCCATCCACGACCGCTTCCTGGCCGGAAACGTGTTGACGGACACCGGTTTTGGAGCCGGCTTCGCCAACGTCTGGAAGAACGCCCCGCTGTTCCGCGAGCTGCGCGAGCCGCAGTCCGCGGGCGCGTGCGGCAGCTGCGGTCACTACGACAGCTGCCGGGGCGGATGCATGGCCGCCAAATTCTTCACCGGCCTGCCGCTCGACGGGCCGGATCCCGAATGCGTGCAGGGCCACAGTGCGATGGCGCTGGCGCACGACCGCGAGACGCCGCGCCCCCGGGCCGATCACTCCCGCGGCAAGCGCATCCGCCAGCCGGTGCCGCTGACGCTGTCGCTGCGACCGCCGGCGATCACGCCGGAGACGCCGCCGGCCCGCATGTGTAACGAAAGCCCGGTGTGACAATGGCCGACGCATGGTTTGAGACCGTCGCCATCGCGCAGCAACGCGCCAAACGCAGGCTGCCGAAATCGGCCTACTCGTCGCTGATTTCGGCCAGCGAAAAGGGAGTTACGGTCTCCGACAACGTGACAGCGTTCAGCGAGCTAGGATTCGCGCCGCACGTCATCGGTGCGCAGGAAAAGCGCGAGTTGTCGACCAACGTTATGGGACAAGAGATTTCGCTGCCGGTGCTGATCTCGCCGACGGGCGTGCAGGCGGTGCACCCCGAGGGTGAGGTCGCGGTGGCGCGGGCAGCCGCCGCCCGTGGCACCGCCATGGGGCTGTCCTCGTTCGCCAGCAAGCCGATCGAAGAGGTCGTCGCGGCCAACCCCAAGGTGTTCTTCCAGGTGTACTGGCTGGGTGACCGCGACGCGATCGCGGCCCGGGTCGAGCGCGCCCGCGCGGCCGGGGCGGTCGGGCTGATCGTCACCACCGACTGGAGCTTCTCGCACGGCCGGGACTGGGGCAGCCCGTCGATCCCGGAGAAGATGGACCTCAAGACCATCGTCAAGATGAGCCCGGAGGTCATCACCAAGCCGCGGTGGTTCCTGCAGTGGGCGAAGACCATGCGGCCGCCGGAGCTGCGCGTGCCCAACCAGGGCCGCCGCGGCGAGCCCGGGCCGCCCTTCTTCCAGGCGTACGGGGAGTGGATGGGCACGCCGCCGCCGACCTGGGAGGACATCGCCTGGCTCCGCGAACTGTGGGGCGGGCCGTTCATGCTCAAGGGCGTGATGCGCGTCGACGACGCCAAAAGGGCGGTGGACGCGGGGGTTTCGGCCATTTCGGTGTCGAACCACGGCGGTAACAACCTGGACGGCACGCCGGCCTCGATCCGCGCGCTGCCCGCGGTAGCCGCGGCCGTCGGCGATCAGATCGAGGTGCTCCTCGACGGCGGGGTGCGGCGCGGAAGCGACGTCGTCAAGGCCGTGGCGCTGGGAGCGCGCGCGGTGATGATCGGCCGGGCCTACCTGTGGGGGCTGGCCGCGGCCGGTCAACCGGGTGTGGAGAACGTGCTCGACATTCTGCGCGGCGGCATCGACTCGGCGCTGATGGGTCTCGGGCTCTCATCGGTTCACGACCTCGGACCGGACCACATTCTGGTGCCGCCCGGATTCACCCGGGCATTGGGCGTGCCCTCGGGTGGTGCGTAGCAAAAGCCCGAGTATTCAGGGCAGACCTATCCGGATTAAGTGACGTTTGCGCAAATCGTGATACGGGCGGGGTAACCGTGACGGACGAGCCCACAATTCGAACGCCCAGTGAACGACCCGGAAAAAAAGTTTTTTTCGCTCTTCAACAATTGGTGCACGCCAGGTGAATTCGTCCTACCATCACCGAGTGTCCGTACTCGGCGAATTGGGAACCGCGACGTCGAGCCAGCTATCAAGCACGCCGGCGTCGGTATTGGTTCCGCTGGGGTCGACCGAACAACACGGCCCGCACCTGCCGCTGGACACCGACACGCGGATCGCGGCGGCGGTCGCCGACGGCGCCCAACCCCGCCTCGGGCACGAGTGGCTGGTGGCGCCGGCCGTCGCCTACGGCGCCAGCGGCGAGCACCAGAGTTTCGCCGGGACGATCTCGCTGGGCACCGAGGCGCTGACGCTGCTGCTGGTCGAGTACGGCAGGTCAGCGGCCGGCTGGGCCCGGCGCCTCGTCTTCGTCAACGGTCACGGCGGCAACGTCGAGGCGCTGAGCAGCGCGGTGGCCCTGTTGCGCACCGAGGGCCGCGAGGTCGGCTGGTGCCCCTGCCTGACCGCCGGCGGTGACGCCCACGCCGGCCATACCGAAACGTCGGTGTTGCTGCACATCTCGCCGGCCGTGGTCCGCGCCGAGCAGTCGGTGGCCGGCAACACCGCGCCCCTGCCCGAGTTGCTCGGGTCGATGCGGCGCGGGGGAGTCGCGGCGGTCAGCCCGGTCGGGGTGCTGGGCGACCCGACCACCGCCACCGCCGTTGAGGGCGAGCGGATCTTCACCGAGATGGTCGACGGCTGTGTTCGCCGGGTCTCCCGGTGGCGGCCCGGGCCCGACGGGATGCTGACATGAACGCGCCCCGGCTGCCGAACGGGTTCGCCGTCCAGGTCGACCGCCGCGTGCGGGTGCTCGGCGACGGCTCGGCACTGCTGGGCGGTTCGCCGACCCGGCTGCTGAAGTTGGCGCCCGCCGCGCAGGACATGCTCGCGGATGGCCGGCTGAAGGTGCGAGACGACCTGTCCGCCCAACTCGCCCGCACCCTGCTGGACGCCACGGTGGCCCACCCCCGGCCCGCGGGCGGCCCGTCGCACCATGACGTGACGGTGGTAATTCCAGTGCGGAACAACCTTTCTGGGGTGCGGCGCTTGGTGAGCTCCCTGCGCGGCCTGCGGGTAATCGTGGTGGACGACGGCTCGTTCCCCCCGATCGAGCCGGAAGACTTCGTCGGCGCGCACTGCGACATCGAGGTGCTGCGCCACCACCGCAGCAAGGGCCCGGCGGCAGCCCGCAACACCGGCCTGCGGGTCTGCCGGACGGACTTCGTCGCCTTCCTGGACTCCGACGTCGCACCGCGGCGGGGCTGGCTGGAGGCGCTGCTCGGTCACTTCTGCGATCCCACGGTCGGCCTGGTCGCGCCCCGCATCGTCGGCCTGTCGCACAGCGAGAACGTGGTGGCGCGCTACGAGGCGGTGCACTCCTCGCTCGACCTCGGCGAGCGCGAGGCGCCGGTGCTGCCGCACAGCACGGTGTCCTACGTGCCCAGCGCGGCGATCATCTGCCGGTGCTCGGCGATCCGGGAGGTCGGCGGGTTCGACGAGACCCTGCAGTCCGGCGAGGACGTCGACCTGTGCTGGCGGCTGATCGAGTTGGGCACCCGGCTGCGCTACGAGCCGATCGCGCTGGTCGCCCACGACCACCGCACCGAATTGCGGGGTTGGCTTGCGCGCAAAGCGTTTTACGGTGGTTCGGCTGCTCCGCTGTCGGTGCGCCACCCGGACAAGACGGCGCCGGTGGTGATTTCCGGCTGGGCGCTGATGACCTGGATCCTGATGGCGTTCGGCTCCACCCTGTCGCGGCTGGCGTCCATCGTCCTGGCCGTGCTGACCGGTCGCCGGATCGCCCGGGCGATGCGCAGCGCCGAGACGTCGATGACCGATGTCGCGATGATCGCGGGCCGCGGACTGTGGTCGGCGGCGCTGCAACTGGCGTCCGCGCTGTGCCGGCACTACTGGCCGCTGGCGCTGGTGGCCGCGACCATGTCGCGCCATTTCCGCCGGGTGGTCCTGGTCGCGGCCGTGATGGACGGGGTGGTCGACTGGGTTCGCCGCCGCGACGCGATCGGTGACGATGTCGAACCGATCGGACTGCCGACCTACCTGGTGCTCAAGCGCGTCGACGACCTGGCGTACGGGCTGGGGTTGTGGTGGGGTGTGGTACGGGAACGCAACGTGCGCGCCCTGAAACCCCAGATCCGGAGTTAACCACCACCTTGACCACAGCCGCCTCGCACAGCGATGTGCTGATCGTCGGCGCCGGCAGTGCAGGATCGGTTGTTGCGGAACGTCTTTCCGCCGATCCGCAGTGCGCGGTGACCGTCCTCGAGGCGGGGCCGGCGCTCGACGACCCAGGACTGCTCGCCCAGACCGCCAACGGGTTGCAGTTGCCGATAGGCGTCGGCAGTCCGCTGGTGCAGCGCTATCAAACCCGCCTCACCGACGAACCCGCCCGCCAGCATCCCCTCGTGCGCGGGGCGACGGTGGGCGGATCGGGTGCGATCAACGGCGGCTACTTCTGCCGCGGGTTGCCGCGCGACTTCGATCGCATCGCCATCCCGGGCTGGAGCTGGGCCGACGTGCTGGACAGCTTCCGTGCCATCGAGACCGACCTGGACTTCGACGGTCCCGCACACGGCGACAGCGGCCCCATCCGGGTGCGCCGCACACACGAGATGACCGGGACCACCGAGCGATTCATCGCCGCCGCCGAGCGCGCCGGATTCGGCTGGATCGCCGACCTCAATGATGCGGCGCCCGATCAGGTTTCGGGAATCGGGGCCGTCCCGCTCAACATCGTCGACGGCGTGCGGCGGGGCTCCGGCGCGGGTTACCTGATTCCAGCGCTGGCCCGGCCGAACCTGAACCTGCACGCGCGGACCCGGGTGGCCCGGCTGCGTTTCGCCGGTGCCGTCGCGGTGGGCGTCGACGCGGTCGGCCCGCACGGCCGAATGACCCTGACCGCCGACCGAGTTGTATTGTGCGCCGGCGCGATTGAGACGGCGCGGCTGCTGATGCTTTCGGGTTTCGGAGACGAAAAAATGTTGCGTGGCGCCGGCGTGCCGGTGTTCGCGCCGCTGCCTGTCGGCATGTCGTTCAGCGATCATGCCGAGTGGGTGCTGCCCACCGATTGGACGGTGGCGCCCGGACGGCCGGTGCTCGAAGTGGTGCTCAGCACGGCCGACGACCTCGAGATCAGGCCCTACACGGGCGGATTCGTGGCGATGACCGGCGACGGCACCGCCGGGCACGCCGACTGGCCACACATCGGGGTGGCGCTGATGCAGCCGCAATCCCGGGGGCGCATCACGCTGGTCTCGGCCGACCCCGACGTGGCGCCGCGAATCGAGCACCGCTACGACAGCGAGCCCGACGATGTCGCGGCGCTGCGCCGGGGCAGCGAGCTGGCCCGCGAATTGGTCGGCGGCACAATCGATGCCGCCGCGGCCGTCTGGTCGACCTCGCAGCATCTGTGCGGCACCGCACCAATGGGCACCGACGGCGACCCGCACGCCGTCGTCGACCCCCGGTGCCGGGTGCTCGGCGTCGACAACCTGTGGGTGATCGACGGCTCGATCCTGCCCGCGATCACCAGCCGCGGCCCGCACGCCACGATCGTGATGATGGGCCACCGCGCCGCGGAGTTCGTTCAGTGAAGCGACAGCATTCGGCGCACCGGGCGTAGCTGGCGGCCGTCGCGGCCGGGCGCCCACACCCCGATCGCCACGGCGGCGACGGCGACTATCGCGGCCATCGTGATGGTCGAGGCGTGCAGGGCCGCCAGGAACGCGGACTTGCTGATGTCGGCCAGCTGTCGGCCCTGGGGCCCGAGCCGGTCGGCGATCTCGACGGCCTTGGCCAGCGAATCGGTCGCCTGACCGCGGACCGGCGCGGGAAATTCCGCCAGCCTGGGCGCAAGCTCGTGCGAGTAGCGGCCGGCCAGGATGGAACCGGCCACCGCGATGCCCAGCGCGCCGCCCATCTCGCGCGACGTGTCGTTCACGGCGGAGGCCACCCCCTGCTTCTCGTCGGGAACCGCGCCCATGATCGCCGAAGTCGTCGGCGCCGTGCAGATTCCGATTCCGGTGGCGAGAATCAAAGTGGGCCAGGCGAAGTCGAAGTACGTCGGGTGCAGATCCAGCCCGTACATGCACCCGAATCCGAGCGCCATCAGCAGTGTGCCGACGAACAACACCAGCCGCAGCCCCAGCTTGGGCACGTACCAGAACGACAGGGCCGAGAAGATGCCCAGCGGCACCATGAACGGCCCGAAGGCGATCGCCGTCGCCAGCGCGGAGTAGCCCATGATCTGCTGCACGTACTGCATGCCGATGTAGAAGAAGCCGAAGGTGGCGCCGAACAGGATGACGATGGCGGTCACCCCGGTGGCGAAATTGGGGTCGGCGAACAGCCGGACGTCCAGCAGTGGTTGCCTGCCGCGCAGGGCCAGGCGCAACTCGAGGGCACCGAACGCAGCCGCGATCACCGCGCCGACGACGAGCCCGCCCCACACCACCGGGTCGCTCCAGCCGCGCCCGGGCGCTTCCAGGATTGCGGCCACCGCGATGGCGACCGCCGCGCCGATCAGGACCGCGCCCAGCGCATCGACCCGGGGGGCGCCCGCGTCGCGCGACGACGCGACGGTGCAGGCCAGTGCGAAGATCACCAGCCCGGCGATGCCCAACGACCAGAAGATGGCGTGCCAGTCCCAAAAGCGAAGCAGCAGGCCGGAACCCAGAATGCCTAGGACGCCGCCGGAGCCGGCCGTCCCGGCCCAGATGCCAACGGCCTTGGTGCGGTCCTCTTTTGGATAGGCCACCGTCAGCAGCGACAGCGTGGCGGGCATCACGAAGGCGGCGCCGATCCCGGCCACCGCCCGGCCCGCGATGATCTGGTCCGGGTTGTGCAGCAGCGCCGGGGCCACCGACCCGAGCGCGAACACCAGCAGTCCGGTCAGCAGCGCACCGCGCCGGCCGTAGCGGTCACCGATCGCGCCGGCCGGCAGCAGCAGGCAGGCAAGGGCCACGGTGTAGCCGTCGACGACCCAGTTCAGCTGCGACGCGGTGGCCGAGGTGGCCACCGCGAGGTCGCCGAGCGCGGTGTTCAGGGCCGTCATCGACGCCACCACCAGGGCCACGGCCATGCAGGCGACGGCCAGCGTCCAGTTTCGGGCCCGGAAGCTATCGCCGATGCCGATCCCGTCAGTACGCTGGTCAGACCGGACGAGGGTTTCGACCATGCGGTGCGCCTCCTTGGCAGCGTGTGAAGTTTCGAGACCAATAGTCTTGTAGGTAGACCGATAGTCTCGTTCTCAAACAGGGAGGTGGGTGACAATCGCCACCGGGACGTCCGACCCGCGGCCGGCGAGGTCGCGGGCCAGGCTGCTGGATGCCGCCGTCACGCTGTTGCGTGCCGGGGGTCCCAGCGCGGTGACGGTCGACGCGGTCACCCGCACCGCCAACGTGGCCCGGGCGACCCTGTATCGCCACTTCCCGAGCGGAAACGACCTATTGGCAGCGGCTTTCAACAGCCTGATTCCGCCGTCGCCCACCCCGCCCGCGGAGGGTTCGCTGCGCGACCGGCTGGTCGCGGTGGTGCTGGCCCAGGCCGAATCCGTCGCCCAGGCGCCCACCATGATGACCGCCATGTCCTGGCTTGCGCTGGGCCGCGACCTGGAGGGCCTGCCTGAGCCGCGGCACAGCCACAACGCCGACAGCGCGGCGATCACCACCCTGCGCGAGCGCATCGCCCAGCAGTACGCCGAGCCCTTCGACGCCATCTTCGACAGCCCGGAGGCCGCCTTGTTGGGGGAGGTGGATCGGTCGCGGGCGATCGCCCTGCTCATCGGACCGCTGGTGCTGGGCCGCCTGTCCACGCTGCCCGATTTCGACTATCACCAGTGCGCGCTGGCGGCCGTCGACGGATTCTTACATGTGCAATGCGGCAGGGCCGCCGCGACGAACATCGAATCGGCGGGCGCCTGACGGCCCGGCGTTCCCGATCCTGAGTTCGCTGACCTGCGCTTTTGCGCCCCGATGCCACCGTCCTCGAGTCGGGTGTGGCGGATTCGGCCCGAGATTGCGGCCGAATTTTGTTCGGGCCAGGATCTGAGGCATACTGTTCAGGTTGCCTTGAGCCGGGTTTGCGCCTGGTCGGGCATACGACCAGCGTCCAAACGGGCGCGTCCGGTCCCATCCTTTGAGAGCGACGAATTTCGATCGCGGATGAGGCTGCGTGAGGGTGACACACCCGACCGCGGGGGCCGGTGGACCACGACAGGTAAACAGCGGCGCAATATCCGGCGCAACGCTCGATCGGCCCAGAGTTGGCCGGCCCGATCGGCGCGCCGGTGGCACTGAGGACTATGTGAGCCCGAATACCGGGCCCCAACAGGAGTGAGGGTAGGAGAAGCGTGGCGGGACAGAAGATCCGCATCAGGCTTAAGGCCTACGACCATGAGGCTATTGACGCGTCGGCGCGCAAGATCGTCGAGACCGTCGTCCGCACGGGTGCCAGCGTTGTAGGTCCGGTGCCGCTGCCGACTGAGAAGAACGTGTATTGCGTCATCCGCTCACCGCACAAGTACAAGGACTCGCGGGAGCACTTCGAGATGCGCACGCACAAGCGGCTGATCGACATCCTCGACCCGACGCCGAAGACCGTCGACGCGCTGATGCGCATCGACCTTCCGGCCAGTGTCGACGTCAACATCCAGTAGGAGATCCAGACTCATGGCAAGAAAAGGCATTCTGGGTACCAAGCTGGGCATGACGCAGGTGTTCGACGAGAACAACAGGATTGTGCCGGTGACGGTCGTCAAGGCCGGCCCGAACGTGGTGACCCGGATCCGTACCCCCGAGCAGGACGGCTACAGCGCCGTGCAGCTGGCCTACGGCGAGATCAGTCCCCGCAAGGTCAACAAGCCGGTGACCGGTCAGTACGCCGCCGCGGGCGTGAACCCGCGCCGGTTCCTGGCCGAGCTGCGGCTGGAGAATCCCGAGGCGGCCGCCGAATACGAGGTCGGCCAGGAGCTGACGGCGGAGATCTTCGCCGACGGCGCCTACGTCGACGTCACCGGCACCTCCAAGGGAAAGGGCTTCGCCGGCACCATGAAGCGCCACGGCTTCAGTGGTCAGGGCGCCAGCCACGGTGCCCAGGCGGTGCACCGTCGCCCGGGTTCGATCGGTGGCTGCGCCACCCCCGCCCGGGTGTTCAAAGGCACCCGGATGTCGGGCCGGATGGGTAGCGATCGCGTGACCGTCCAGAACCTGTTGGTGCACAAGGTCGATACCGAGAACGGCGTGCTGCTGATCAAGGGCGCGGTCCCCGGCCGCACCGGTGGACTCGTCGTGGTCCGCAGCGCGGTCAAACGAGGTGAGAAGTGATGGCAGAAGGCTCCAAGACGCTCAAGATTGACGTCAAGACGCCGGGCGGCAAGGTCGAGGGCTCGATCGAGCTGCCGGCCGAATTGTTCGACGCCCCGGCCAATATCGCGCTGATGCACCAGGTCGTCACCGCGCAGCGGGCGGCGGCGCGTCAGGGCACGCACTCGACCAAGACCCGCGGAGACGTCAGCGGCGGTGGCCGTAAGCCGTACCGGCAGAAGGGAACCGGCCGGGCCCGACAGGGTTCGACGCGTGCCCCGCAGTTCACCGGCGGTGGCGTCGTGCACGGCCCCAAGCCCCGCGACTACAGCCAGCGCACCCCCAAGAAGATGATCGCCGCGGCGTTGCGCGGCGCACTGTCCGACCGGGCGCGCAACGGCCGCATCCACGCGATCACCGAAATCGTCGCCGGCCAAACCCCTTCGACAAAGAGCGCCGCGGCGTTCCTGGGCACGCTGACCGACCGCAGGCGGCTGCTGGTCGTGATCGGTCGCAGCGACGAGGCCGGCGCCAAGAGCGTGCGCAACCTACCCGGTGTGCACATCCTGACCCCCGACCAGCTCAACACCTATGACGTGCTGCGCTCCGACGACGTGGTGTTCAGCGTTGAGGCGCTCAACGCCTACATCGCCGGGGCCACCGGCGGTGCCGCCGACAAGGATGTGGAGGTAACGGCGTAGATGGCGACCATCACTGACCCCCGCGACATCATTCTCGGCCCGGTCATCTCGGAGAAGTCCTATTCGCTGCTCGACGACAACGTGTACACGTTTGTGGTGCACCCCGATTCGAACAAGACGCAGATCAAGATCGCTATCGAGAAGATCTTCTCCGTCAAGGTCGCATCGGTGAACACCGCGAACCGGCAAGGTAAGCGGAAGCGCACCAGGACCGGATTCGGCAAGCGCAAGAGCACCAAGCGGGCCATCGTCACGCTGGCGCCGGGTAGCAAGCCGATCGATCTGTTCGGGGCACCGGCGTAGCCGCCGCGAGAGGAAACCTGATTAGACATGGCAATTCGTAAGTACAAGCCGACGAGCCCCGGCCGTCGCGGCTCGAGCGTGTCCGATTTCTCCGAGGTCACTCGTACCACCCCGGAGAAGTCGCTGGTGCGCCCGCTGCACGGTCGCGGTGGGCGAAACGCGCACGGCCGCATCACCACCCGTCACAAGGGCGGTGGCCACAAGCGCGCCTACCGGGTGATCGACTTCCGTCGCAACGACAAGGACGGCGTCGACGCCAAGGTCGCGCACATCGAGTACGACCCCAACCGCACCGCGAACATCGCGCTGCTGCACTTCCTGGACGGCGAGAAGCGCTACATCATTGCGCCGCAGGGCCTGTCGCAGGGCGACGTGGTGGAGTGTGGCCCGAACGCGGACATCAAGCCGGGCAACAACCTGCCGTTGCGCAACATCCCGGCCGGTACCGTGGTGCACGCCGTGGAGCTGCGTCCGGGCGGTGGCGCCAAGCTGGCGCGGTCGGCCGGATCCAGCATCCAGTTGCTCGGTAAAGAGGGCACCTACGCGTCGCTGCGGATGCCCAGCGGTGAGATCCGCCGCGTCGACGTGCGCTGCCGCGCCACGGTCGGCGAGGTCGGCAACGCCGAGCAAGCGAACATCAACTGGGGCAAGGCCGGCCGGATGCGGTGGAAGGGCAAGCGCCCTTCGGTCCGTGGTGTCGTCATGAACCCGGTGGACCACCCGCACGGTGGTGGTGAGGGTAAGACCTCCGGTGGTCGCCACCCGGTGAGCCCGTGGGGCAAGCCGGAGGGTCGCACCCGCCACCCGAACAAGGCCAGTAACAAGCTCATTGTCCGACGCCGGCGCACCGGCAAGAAGCACGGTCGCTAGGAAGTCAGGAGTAGCACATGCCACGCAGCCTGAAGAAGGGCCCGTTCGTCGATGGCCACCTGCTCAAGAAGGTGGACACGCAGAACGAGAAGAACACCAAACAGGTAATCAAGACATGGTCGCGTCGTTCGACGATCATTCCTGACTTCATCGGCCACACCTTCGCCGTCCACGACGGACGCAAGCACGTCCCGGTGTTCGTCACCGAGGCGATGGTCGGCCACAAGCTTGGTGAATTCGCGCCCACCCGCACCTTCAAGGGACACATCAAGGACGACCGGAAGGCCAAACGGCGATGACCACAACGGAATTCCCATCGGCGGTGGCCAAAGCACGTTTCGTGCGGGTGTCGCCGAGAAAGGCGCGCCGGGTGATCGACCTGGTGCGGGGCCGCTCGGTGGCCGACGCGCTGGACATCCTGCGCTGGGCGCCGCAGGCCGCGAGTGAGCCGGTGGCCAAGGTGATCGCCAGTGCCGCGGCCAACGCGCAGAACAACAACGGGCTGGACCCGGCGACCCTGGTAGTCGCCACCGTCTACGCCGACGAGGGCCCCACCGCCAAGCGCATCCGTCCGCGCGCCCAGGGCCGCGCGTTCCGGATCCGCAAGCGCACCAGCCACATCACGGTCGTGGTGGAAAGCAGGCCGGGCAAGGACCAGGGATCGGCGAAGTCGACCCGGACCCGTCGCGCCGAGGCCAGCAAGGCCGCCGCGAAGGCCCCCGCCAAGAAAGCGCCGGCCAACAAGGCACCCGCCAAAAAGGCCGCGAGCAAGGCGCCCGCGAAGAAGGCCTCAACCAAAACCGAGGCGAAAGCCGAAGCCAAGACGTCTGAGACTTCTGACGCGAAGGGAGGCTCAGACTAGTGGGCCAGAAGATCAATCCGCACGGGTTCCGGCTGGGTATCACCACCGACTGGAAGTCACGCTGGTACGCCGACAAGCAGTACGCGGACTACGTCAAGGAAGACGTCGCGATCCGGCGGCTGCTCTCGACCGGCCTGGAGCGCGCCGGCATCGCCGACGTGGAGATCGAGCGGACCCGCGACCGGGTCCGGGTGGACATCCACACCGCGCGTCCCGGCATCGTCATCGGCCGCCGCGGCACCGAGGCCGACCGGATCCGTGCCGACCTGGAGAAGCTGACCGGCAAGCAGGTGCAGCTCAACATCCTCGAGGTCCGAAACCCGGAGTCGCAGGCACAATTGGTGGCCCAGGGCGTCGCCGAGCAGCTGAGCAACCGCGTGGCGTTCCGCCGCGCGATGCGTAAGGCAATCCAGTCGGCGATGCGTCAGCCCAACGTCAAAGGCATCCGGGTGCAGTGCTCCGGCCGCCTCGGTGGCGCCGAGATGAGCCGCTCGGAGTTCTACCGCGAGGGCCGGGTGCCGCTGCACACGCTGCGCGCCGACATCGACTACGGCCTGTACGAAGCCAAGACCACCTTCGGCCGGATCGGCGTGAAGGTGTGGATCTACAAGGGCGACGTCGTCGGTGGGAAGCGCGAATTGGCCGCCGCCGCTCCGGCGGGCGCCGAGCGTCCGCGCCGCGAGCGTCCGTCGGGCACCCGCCCGCGCCGCAGTGGCGCGTCGGGCACCACGGCCACCAGCACCGAGGCAGGCCGCGCGGCCGCCAGCGCCGAAGAGGGCGCAGCAGCCGCCGCGACCCAGTCCGCACCCGCTGCAGAATCACAAAGCACGGAGAGCTGAATCATGTTGATTCCCCGCAGGGTTAAACACCGTAAGCAGCACCACCCCCGCCAGCGCGGCATCGCCAGTGGCGGCACGGCGGTGAACTTCGGTGACTACGGCATCCAGGCTCTGGAGCACGCCTACGTCACCAACCGGCAGATCGAGTCCGCTCGTATCGCCATCAACCGGCACATCAAGCGCGGCGGCAAGGTGTGGATCAACGTCTTCCCCGACCGCCCGCTGACCAAGAAGCCCGCCGAAACCCGCATGGGTTCGGGTAAGGGTTCGCCGGAGTGGTGGGTCGTCAACGTCAAGCCGGGCCGGGTGCTGTTCGAACTCAGCTACCCCAACGAGCAGACCGCCAGGGCGGCGCTGACCCGCGCAATCCACAAGCTGCCGATCAAGGCTCGCATCGTGACTCGAGAGGATCAGTTCTGATGGCCGTGGGAATTTCGCCTGGCGAACTGCGTGAGCTCACCGAAGATGAGCTGGCCGAGCGGTTGCGCGAATCCAAGGAAGAGCTTTTCAATCTGCGTTTCCAGATGGCGACCGGACAGCTCACCAACAACCGCCGGCTCCGCACGGTGCGTCAGGAGATCGCGCGCGTCTACACCGTGCTGCGCGAACGAGAACTGGGCTTGGCTTCCGGGCCCGACGGTAAGGAATCGTGATGGCAGAAGCCAAGAAGGCTGCCCCCAAGAAGGCCGCCAAAACCGAGGCCGCGTCGAAGGACAAGGGCCCCAAGAACACTCCGGCCAACCCGAAGGTGCGGGGCCGCCGCAAGGTGCGCATCGGCTACGTGGTGAGCGACAAGATGCAGAAGACCATCGTGGTCGAACTCGAAGACCGCGTGCGTCACCCGCTATACGGCAAGATCATCCGGACCACCACGAAGGTCAAGGCGCACGACGAGAACAGCACCGCCGGGATCGGCGACCGCGTCTCGTTGATGGAGACCCGCCCGACGTCGGCGACCAAGCGTTGGCGGCTCGTCGAAATTCTGGAAAAGGCGAAGTAAGGCCTTTTCGTACCACCACCGCAGCGCCCTGTCCCGGGTGTAGTCTTCACGCACGTTCGGCAAGTCCGCGACGAGAGTGAGGCTGACGATGGTGGCTGGGTCGGAGTCCGCGGAATCCGCGGGATTTGGCGGCAAGATCGAGCTCGACATCCGGGATTCCGAACCGGACTGGGGGCCCTACGCCGCGCCGACCGCGCCTGCGAACGCGCCCAACGTGCTGTACCTGGTGTGGGACGACACGGGCATTGCGACCTGGGACTGCTTCGGCGGCCTGGTGGAGATGCCCGCCATGTCGCGCATCGCCGAGCGCGGCATTCGTCTCTCGCAATTCCACACCACCGCGCTGTGCTCGCCGACCCGGGCGTCGTTGCTGACAGGCCGCAACGCCACGACCGTCGGCATGGCCACCATCGAGGAGTTCACCGAGGGCTTCCCCAACTCCAACGGCCGCATCCCGTTCGAAACCGGCCTGCTGTCGGAGGCTCTCGCCGAACGGGGATACAACACCTACTGCGTGGGCAAGTGGCATCTGACCCCCCTCGAGGAATCGAATCTCGCCTCCACGAAGCGGCACTGGCCGACCTCGCGCGGCTTCGAACGGTTCTACGGATTCCTGGGCGGGGAGACCGACCAGTGGTACCCGGACCTGGTGTACGACAACCATCCGGTCACTCCGCCGGGCACCCCGGAGGACGGCTACCACCTGTCGAAGGACATCGCCGACAAGACGATCGAATTCATCCGCGACGCCAAAGTGATTGCGCCCGAGAAGCCTTGGTTCTCCTACGTGTGCCCCGGCGCCGGGCACGCGCCGCATCACGTCTTCTCCGAGTGGGCGGACCGCTACGCGGGCAAGTTCGACATGGGCTACGAACGCTACCGCGAGGTGGTGCTGGAGCGGCAGAAGTCGCTGGGGATCGTGCCGCCCGACACCGAACTGTCGCCGGTGAACCCGTATCTCGACGTGAAGGGGCCGGCCGGCGAACCGTGGCCGCTGCAGGACACGGTGCGGCCATGGGAATCGCTCAACGACGAAGAGAAGAGGCTGTTCTCCCGGATGGCGGAGGTGTTCGCCGGGTTCCTGAGCTACACCGACGCCCAGATCGGCCGGGTTCTGGACTATCTCGAGGAATCGGGTCAGCTGGACAACACCATCATCGTGGTCATCTCCGACAACGGCGCCAGCGGCGAGGGCGGCCCGAACGGATCGGTCAACGAGGGCAAGTTCTTCAACGGCTACATCGACACCGTCGAAGAAAGCATGAAGCTGTTCGAACACCTCGGCGGCCCGCAGACCTACAACCATTACCCGATCGGATGGGCGATGGCGTTCAACACGCCCTACAAGCTGTACAAGCGCTACGCCTCGCATGAGGGCGGCATCGCCGACACGGCAATCATCTCGTGGCCCAACGGAATTGCCGCACACGGGGAAGTCCGCGACAACTACGTCAACGTCTGCGACATCACCCCGACGGTCTACGACCTGCTGGGCATGACACCGCCGGAAACGGTCAAGGGCATCCGCCAGAAGCCGCTCGACGGCGTGAGTTTCACAGCGGCCCTTTCCGATTCGGGCGCCGACACCGGCAAGAGCACCCAGTTCTACACCATGCTGGGCACCCGCGGTATCTGGCATCAGGGCTGGTTCGCCAACACCGTGCACGCGGCGACACCGGCCGGCTGGTCGCACTTCGACGCCGACCGCTGGGAACTGTTCCACATCGAGGCCGACCGCAGCCAGTGCCACGACCTGGCGGCCGAAAAACCGGCCAAACTCGAAGAACTCAAAGCGCTGTGGTTCGCCGAGGCGGCCAAATACAACGGGCTGCCGCTATCGGACCTGAACATCCTCGAGACACTGGGGCGGTCGCGGCCGTATCTGGTCAGCGACCGCAACAGCTACATCTACTATCCCGACTGCGCCGACGTCAGCATCGGTGCCGCCGCCGAACTCCGCGGCCGGTCTTTCTCGGTGCTGGCCGAGGTGACCGTGGACACCACCGGCGCCGAGGGGGTGCTGTTCAAGCAGGGCGGGGCGCACGGTGGCCATGTGCTGTTCATTCAGGACGGGCGGCTGCACTACGTGTACAACTTCCTCGGCGAGCGCCAGCAGGAGGTGTCCTCGTCCGACGCCGTGCCCCTGGGCAGGCACCTGTTCGGGGCCAGCTATTCACGCACCGGAACGGTCGAGAACAGTCACACGCCGATGGGCGACGTCACGCTGTTCATCGACGACAAGGTCGTCGGCACGCTGGCCGGGGTGACCACCCACCCCGGCACCTTCGGGCTGGCCGGTGCGGGTATCACGGTCGGGCGCAACGGCGGATCGGCGGTGTCCAGCCGCTATAAGGCACCCTTCACGTTCAGCGGCGGCACCATCACCCAGGTCACCGTCGACCTGTCCGGGCGGCCCTACGTGGATGTGGAAACCGAGATCGCGCTTGCCTTTTCGCGGGACTGATGGCTACCCCGACGACCGCCGGGCCGCCGGCACCGACCGCTGCAAAAGGGCGGCAATTCGCGATCGCGTTCGGGATCGTCGCCTCCCTCATCGTTATCTACCTGCTGTCACTGATCGCGGTGCACCTGCTGGCCAAATCGGCGCCCCCGCTGCCCGCGGTGGACCTGAGCAAGGTCGAGGCCGAGGACAGCGTCGTACAGGTGCGGCTGGAGAAACTGGACACCGTCGCGAACCGGTTGACAGTCAATGTGCTGGTGTATCCCAAAGACACGTTGTACGACAAGAACTTCGGCGTGCTGACGACCGACGCGGCGGTGCGGCTGTATCCCGACAACGACCTGGGTGACCTGCAGTACCCGGTCGGCAAGGCGCCCGCACAGGTGACCACGACCATCGAGGCGCACGGCGATCCCGCGAACTGGCCCTTCGATTCGTACCGAACCGGGGTCATCTCGGCCGACGTGTTCACCGGCTCCGGCGCCAACAAGGAGAAGACCGCCGCCCGCGTCGAAGCCACCGGTGGGCTGGACGGGTGGGATGCCACCGTCACCCGCGTCCACGACGCCGAAGACAACAACCCAGATCTCAAGGACGACTTGGTCATTACGCTGCACCGGACCAAGGGGCAGCTGATCTTCGACGTAGGCATCTGCCTGGTGTTGATCTCGCTGCCCGTCTTGGCGCTCTGGGTCGCCATTCCCGTGGCGCTGGGCAGGACGTCGTTCCTGCCGCCGCTCACCACGTGGTACGGCGCAATGCTTTTCGCCATCGTCCCGCTACGTAACATCCTGCCGGGCAGCCCACCGTACGGCTCGTGGGTCGACCAGGCCATCGTGTTGTGGGTGTTGATCGGGCTGGTCGGCGCGCTGACGCTGTTCCTGGTCGGCTGGTGGCGACAACGTGATCGAAAAACGCCTACCAAGACCTGAATTCGCTCATTCGGGCTTCGGTGCGTCCGCCGAGCTGATCGCGTCCACCGCGCTGGAGACCCGCGCCTGGAAGTCGGCCGACAACGGGATGTAACCGTTTCTGGCCAGCTCGATCTGACCGGGGCCGATGGCCGCCTGCAGAAAAGCCTTGACCGCCTTGGCCACATCGTAGGTCGGGTACCTCGAGCAGACGATCTCGTAGGTGGCCAACACGATCGGGTAGACGTCGGGCTGGGCGGGGTTGTAGAACGACGACAGGTCGAGCACCAGATCGTTGCCCGCGCCGGTGATCTTGGTGCCCTTGATGGTTTTGCCCACCGTGTCGGTGCCGATCCGGACCGGGCGCAACGACCTGCGACTGGCCGGAGTCTTGATCTCGGCGGCGAACAGGCCTTGCTGGAGCGCGAACGAGAGTTCGTTGTAGCCGATCGCCCCCTCGGTGCTCTTCACGGCGGCCGCGATGCCGGCGTTGCCGACGGCGCCGGTGCCCACACCACCGTTGAAGGTCTTGCCCGCACCCTTGCCCCAGGCCCCGCCGGCCGCGGACTGCAGGTAGGCCTGGAAGTTGTCGGTGGTGCCCGAGTCGTCGCTGCGGTAGATGACGTGAATGTCCTCGGTCGGCATGGAGGCGTTGAGCGATGCCAGCGCCGGGTCGTCCCACCGCGTGATGGTGCCGTTGAAGATCTTGGCCAGCGTGGGCGCGTCCAGCACCAGGGAGTCGACGGTGGCGAGGTTGTAGGTGATGGCCAGCGGGCCGAACACCACCGGCAGGTTCCAGGCGTCGGCGCCGCCGCACCGCCGTTTGGCGGCGGCGTATTGGTCTCCCGACAGCGGTGTGTCCGATCCGGCGAAATCGGTTTTGCCGGCAAGGAAGTCGTTGATGCCGTTGCCGGACCCGTTGGCGGTGTAGTTGAGTGTCTGCGATGAGCAGGCCTGGCGATAGGCGTCGATGAATTTGGTCATCGCGTTGGCTTGCGCGGTCGAGCCGCTGGCCGCCAGGGTCTGCTTGCCGCCACAGTCGACCTTGGCCCCAGCGGTGTACGACAGGCTCGCGGGGGAGTTGCTGCAGGCGGAGACCAACATGGTGCCGGCCGCCAGGGCGCCGAAGACCGAACGATTGTGCTTCACCGTTCGACAATTACCGCTGTGGATTAACAGGCAAACAAAATCGGGATGAACTGGAGCGCCGACCGGCGGTCTGCCCGAGGTTTGCACGGCCGCGCCTGCGGCCGCCGCCGAGCCAACATATCCGTTTCGCTGGGGTTGCCGCTGGGGCATGCCGGATCGGCGAAAATTACCTACGCATGACGAATTTTCCAACTCGCCCCGCCGCGAGCCGTAGTTCGCTAGCATCCGTCTTCGAGTGCTCGAATCCCCCACGGAGGTATTCACCGATGACCCATCAAGCACCACCCTCGCCACCGGCTGCAGCGCCGTCGGAGCAATCACCCGCGGCACCTGCGCCCGCGGCCGCGTCCGACCGGCGCAAACGGCGCAGGGTCATCGTCGTGGCGGCCGTCGCGGGCTTCGTCGCGGTCTACGTCCTGTCGCTGTTCGGCGTGCATCTGCTGGCCCAGACCGCGGGGCCGCTCAAGCCGCCGGACCTCAACGCGACCAATGACACCGTCGTGCTGGTGCGGCTGGAAAAGCTGGACACCGCCGCCAACCGCCTCACGGTCAAGGTGCTGGTGATCCCCGAGGAGTCGATGTTCGACAAACGCCTCGAAGTGCTCAAGACCGACACCGCGGTGCGCATGGACCCGCCGAATGACTTGGGGGACTTGCAGTACCCGGCCGGTAAGTCACCGGCGCAAGTCGCGACGACCATTGAGGCACATGGCAACCCGAACAACTGGCCGTTCGACTCCTACCGCACCGATGCCCTCTCCGCCGATGTGCTTGTCGGCCAGGGCGATGCTCGTCGCTACATACCCGCGCGGGTAGAGGTCACCGGCGGTTTGGACGGCTGGGACGTCGGCGTCCAGCGCGTCGGCGAGGCCAGCCAGGACTCGGATCGCGCCGACAACGTCATCATCACCCTGCACCGGGCCAAGGGGCCGTTGATCTTCGACTTGGGCATCTGCCTGGTGCTCTTCGCGCTGCCCGCCTTGGCGTTTGCCGTGGTGATTCAAATCGCCTTGGGACGAAGGAAATTCGTGCCGCCCTTCGTGACGTGGTTCGCCGCCCTGCTGTTCGCCGTCATTCCCATCCGTAACTTCCTTCCGGGCGCGCCACCACCAGGCGCGTGGATCGACCAAGTCCTGGTGCTCTGGGTGCTGATCGGTCTCGTCGCGGCGATGGCTCTGTACATGCTCACCTGGTACCGGCAATCGGATTAAGGGGTCATCTATACCCTGAAGGGGTGTTGAGCGAGCTGGTCGACCTCCCGGGCGGGTCATTCCGCATGGGATCGACCAGCTTCTATCCCGAGGAGGCACCGATCCACACCGTGACGGTGGGGCCGATCGCGGTGGAACGGCACCCGGTGACCAACACGCAGTTCGCCGAATTCGTCGACGCCACCGGATATGTCACAGTGGCAGAGCAGCCGATCGATCCGGCGCTCTACCCGGGGGCGAACGCGGACGATTTGTGCCCGGGCGCAATGGTTTTCCGGCCGACGCCGGGGCCGGTCGACCTGCGCGACTGGCGGCAGTGGTGGCAGTGGGTGCCGGGGGCGAGCTGGCGTCATCCGTTCGGGCCCGACAGCGATGTCGCGGGTCGCGGCGATCATCCGGTGGTGCAGGTGGCGTATCCGGACGCGGCGGCCTATGCGCGCTGGGCCGGGCGGCGCCTGCCGACCGAAGCCGAGTGGGAGTATGCGGCCCGGGCCGGATCGACGACGACGTACTCGTGGGGTGACGAGGCCACGAGCGGCGGGCGGTTGATGGCCAACACCTGGCAGGGCAGCTTCCCGTACCGCAATGACGGCGCGCTCGGCTGGGTGGGAACGTCACCCGTTGGCACGTTCGCCCCCAACGCTTTTGGGCTGGTCGACATGATCGGCAACGTGTGGGAGTGGACGGCCACCGAGTTCGCCGCCCACCACCGGCTCGACCAGCCGCCCAAATCCTGCTGCACGCCGTCGGGCCCGGCCGATCCGTCCGTCAACCAGACGTTGAAGGGCGGCAGCCACCTGTGCGCGCCCGAGTATTGCCACCGCTATCGTCCGGCGGCCCGGTCACCGCAGTCGCAGGACTCCGCGACGACGCACATCGGGTTTCGCTGCGTGGCCGACTCGTCATCGGGCTAGCAAATCCGTAGCACCGCACCGGACGGTTGCGCCCGGGACGTGTCGGCCGGTGAAGTTAACGGTGCGTGTCCGCAGGGTGTCTGGCGCCTGTTATCTTTCTGGACAGGGGATTTCGCCGCGCGTCAGGTTCCGTCATTGGCTAACATCTGACGACGTGTCACCCCGCTCCAGCCGGATGTCGTCAGCGGTGCCGGCGTGGCCCCAGCAAGCCTTGCGGTGCACGCGGTCCGCCATTGCTCGCGACGGCCGCCGATGACCACGGAGGCTCCGACCCCGGTCGCGGCGGCTCCGGCACCGCGCGCGACGAAAAAGCGCGAGGCGCCGCGGATCGCGATCGGCGTGTGCATTCTCGCGGCGGTCATCATCGTCTACGTCCTGTCGCTTTTCGGTGTGCATTTTCTGCAGCGGTCGGAGGGGCCCCTGCCCCCGCTGGACCTGAGCCAGGGCGGCGGCGACGCCACGATCGTGCAGCTGCGTCTCGAGGAGCTGAAGCCGGTCGCCAACCGCCTGTCCGTCGAGGTGCTCGCCTATCCCGGAGTTGCCCAGTACGACAACCGTTTTGACGTGCTGGCCAGCGATGTCGCGGTACGCCTATATCCCACAAGCGATCTGGGCGATCTGCAGTACCCGAAGGGCAAGGCGCCGGCCCAGCTCAGCACCACCATCGAGGCGCACGGCGACCCGGGTAACTGGCCGTTCGACTCCTACCGAACCGAGCCGATCGCGGCCGACGCGTTCGTCGGGACCGGTGACAACCGCAAGAAGGTGCCCGCCCGCGTCGAAGTGACCGGCGCGCTCGACGGTTGGGAGATCAGCGTCAACCGGGTGCACGACCGGAGCGCGCTGCCCACCTCCCGCGCGACCGACAACGGCAACGTGGTGATCACGCTGAAGCGGGCCAAGGGTCCGCTGATCTTCGACCTCGGGATCTGCCTGGTGCTGATCAGCCTGCCCACCCTGGCCCTGCTGGTCGCCATTCCGATGGCACTGGGCAGGAGGAAGTTTCTGCCGCCGTTCGCCACCTGGTACGCCGCCAACCTTTTCGCGATCGTCCCGCTGCGCAACATTCTGCCCGGGGCGCCGCCGCCCGGTTCGTGGATCGACCAGGCGATCGTGCAGTGGGTCCTCATCGCGCTGGTGACGGCCATGACCCTGTACATCGTCGCGTGGATCCGGCAGGGCGACTGACCGTACCTTTCGGTGGCCCAAACTCGAGTCCTGACCCGATGACGAGGTCGCGCAGCGTGCTGGACACCCCTTTGCGCGCGTGCAGGGGCTGTGAGGTACGTCACACCGGGTGGCCGTGTTGTCACATGGCGCAAACGAGCTGCGTCTAAGGGCCATCAACGAGTTCGGCGAAGTACGCCGCCGCGCGTTGGTTGGCGATGGCCGCCATCCCTGGTTTAGGCAAACGCCACCACAGCGAAGGAACCCCATGACCACCAGCCAGCCGCTTCTTCTCCTGCACGGTCTGATGATGTCCGCGAGTGTGTGGGCCGACGTCTTCCCGCTGCTGGCCGATCGCCATGACGTCATGGCACCCACCGCCATCGGCCATCGCGGCGGGCCAAAGCTCACCGGCAAAGCCACCGTTGCGGCCCTCACCGATGAAATGGAGCGCCTCCTGGATGCCCGAGGACTCGATCGCATTCACATCGCCGGCAATTCGATGGGTGGGTGGATGGCCATCGAACTGGCCCGCCGAGGCCGTGCACTTACCGTCTGCGCCTTCTCACCGGCAGGGTTCTGGACGCACGGTAAAAGCGACGAAACTCGTGCCAGCGACAAGCTTCGGCGCACCAGACGCCGGGTGCATCTAGTTCGGCCGGTAGCACCGGCGTTGCTCCGCTTCGCATGTCTTCGTCGACTGGCGACGCAGGATGCCGCCGATCACGGTGAACGACTCACACCCGCCCATGCCCTCGATGCCCTTCTCGACATTGCAAGATGCACCGCCGCCGAAGACATGCTGCGACCATCCGAGAGCGTCGAACCTCTCGATCCGCTGCCCTGCCCAATGACCCTGGCATGGTCGGGCAACGACCGCATTCTTCCGCCGCACGTCTACGGCACCACCGCCCGAGAACGGCTCCCTGGAGCCCAGTACTTGCTACTCCCCGACGTCGGTCACGTCCCGATGATCGACAATCCGCGCCTATGCGCCGACACGATCCTCGCAACCACACGGGCGCTTCCGGCGCGCTGACGCCGAACCCGACCGTCACGACCGGATCGTCGTCACCCAGCAGCAAGCAAGCGCCGGGCCGTTCGGTGGGCTCTACACGGCTGTCCACCTGGGGCACCGGCGAGGATCCACCACCGTTTTAGGTGCAGAACTGACCGATCTCGATCGCCTGGGCGCAGAATTTGGCTCTGAGCTGGTCGTCCCCTAGACTCTAGGGGTTGCCTTGGGCAGACCTCGGCCGGTGTGAATCGGCCCCGCGTGCCCTTCGGTGACAAAGACCGCGCACGTCAGGTTTTTGGTGGGTCATGTCCGCCGATGCCCACCCCGGTGGGTTCTCCTGCCGTGCACACGCAACCCAGGTCAGGAGATCGAGTGATTCAGCAGGAATCGCGACTGAAGGTCGCCGACAACACCGGCGCCAAGGAGATCTTGTGCATCCGTGTGCTCGGCGGTTCGTCGCGACGCTACGCCGGCATCGGTGATGTCATCGTCGCCACCGTCAAGGACGCCATCCCCGGCGGCAACGTCAAGCGCGGAGACGTCGTCAAGGCCGTCGTGGTGCGCACGGTCAAGGAGCGCCGCCGGCCCGACGGCAGCTACATCAAGTTCGACGAGAACGCCGCGGTGATCATCAAGCCCGACAACGACCCGCGAGGGACGCGCATCTTCGGGCCGGTGGGCCGCGAACTGCGCGAGAAGCGTTTCATGAAGATCATCTCGCTGGCCCCGGAGGTTTTGTAAATGAAGGTCAAGAAGGACGACACCGTCCTGGTGATCGCCGGTAAGGACAAGGGCGCCAAAGGCAAGGTGTTGAAGGTCTACCCGGACCGCGAGCGCGTGCTGGTCGAGGGCGTCAACGCGATCAAGAAGCACACCGCGGTTTCGACCAACCAGCGCGGCGCGCAGTCGGGCGGGATCGTCACCCAGGAAGCGCCGATCCACATCTCCAACGTGATGGTGGTCGACTCGGACGGTAAGCCCACCCGGGTCGGTTACCGGGTCGACGAGGAGACCGGCAAGCGGGTTCGTATCTCCAAGCGCAACGGCAAGGACATCTGATGAGTACTGCAGAAAAGGTTCAGCCGCGCCTGAAAGAGCGCTACCGCAGCGAGATTCGCGATTCGCTGCAGCAGCAGTTCGGCTACGCCAACGTCATGCAGATCCCGACGGTGACCAAAGTCGTCGTCAACATGGGTGTCGGCGATGCGGCGCGGGACGCGAAACTGATCAACGGCGCGGTCAACGACCTGGGCCTGATCACCGGGCAGCGCCCCGAGATCCGTCGCGCGCGCAAGTCCATCGCGCAGTTCAAACTGCGTGAGGGCATGCCGATCGGTGCGCGGGTCACCCTGCGCGGGGATCGGATGTGGGAGTTCCTGGACCGGCTCACCTCCATCGCGCTGCCCCGTATCCGCGACTTCCGCGGGCTTTCGCCCAAGCAGTTCGACGGAGTCGGCAACTACACGTTCGGGCTCGCCGAGCAGTCGGTGTTCCACGAGATCGACGTGGACAAGATCGACCGGGTCCGCGGCATGGACATCAACGTCGTCACCTCGGCGACGAATGACGACGAAGGACGAGCGCTGTTGCGGGCCCTCGGCTTTCCCTTCAAGGAGAACTGAGTAGATGGCAAAGAAGGCACTGGTCAACAAGGCCGCACGCAAGCCGAAGTTCGCGGTGCGCGGCTACACGCGTTGCAACAGGTGCGGCCGCCCGCGCGCGGTCTTCCGCAAATTCGGCCTGTGCCGGATCTGCCTGCGCGAGATGGCGCACGCGGGCGAGCTGCCCGGCGTGCAGAAGAGCAGCTGGTAACAGCCCTAACCCCCAAGACCAACCGAGAAAAGGTGCGCGACAGGCCCGGACCGGGAACCATCGCGAGGAAGGTACCAACGCTGTCATGACGATGACGGACCCGATCGCAGACTTCTTGACACGTCTGCGCAACGCCAATTCGGCGTATCACGACGAGGTGACGTTGCCGCACTCGAAGCTGAAGGCAAACATCGCCCAGATCCTCAAGAGCGAGGGCTACATCACCGATTACCGGACCGAGGATGCTCGGGTCGGCAAGTCGCTGATCGTCCAGCTCAAGTACGGGCCGAGCCGGGAGCGAAGCATCGCCGGCCTACGCCGCGTGTCCAAGCCCGGTCTGCGGGTGTACGCGAAATCCACCAATCTGCCGCGCGTGCTCGGTGGCCTGGGTGTGGCGATCATCTCCACCTCCTCTGGCCTGCTGACCGACCGCCAGGCAGCCCGACAGGGCGTGGGCGGCGAAGTCCTCGCGTACGTCTGGTAAGGGCGGGGAGGTAACGAAAGACTATGTCTCGCATTGGTAAGCAGCCGGTTCCGGTCCCGTCCGGAGTTGACGTGACGATCGATGGCCAGAAGGTGTCGGTGAAGGGGCCCAAGGGCGTCCTGGATCTGACGGTGGCCGAGCCGATCACCGTGTCGCGCAGCGAGGATGGCGCGATCGTGGTCGCCCGTCCCAACGACGAGCGGCGCAACCGCTCGCTGCACGGACTGTCGCGCACCCTGGTGTCCAACCTGGTCACCGGCGTGACGCAGGGCTACACGGTGAAGATGGAGATCTTCGGTGTCGGTTACCGGGTGCAGCTCAAGGGCTCCAACCTCGAGTTCGCGCTCGGCTACAGCCACCCCGTGGTGATCGAGGCTCCGGACGGCATCACGTTCGCCGTCCAGTCGCCGACGAAGTTCTCCGTCACCGGGATCGACAAGCAGAAGGTCGGCCAGATCTCGGCGAACATCCGCCGTCTGCGCCGCCCCGACCCGTACAAGGGCAAGGGCGTGCGCTACGAGGGTGAACAGATCCGCCGCAAGGTCGGAAAGACAGGTAAGTAATCATGGCGCAAACAAAAGCTGACACCGCCACGCGAAAGCCGGTGGGGCAGAGCGTTTCCGCGACTCGACGCGTCTCTCGGCTGCGGAGGCACGCACGTCTGCGCAAGAAGATCGCCGGCAACGCGCAGCGTCCGCGGCTGGTGATCAACCGGTCCGCGCGGCACATTCACGTGCAACTGGTCAACGACGAGAACGGGACCACAGTGGCCGCCGCGTCGTCGATCGAGGACGACGTGCGCAGCCTGCAGGGCGACAAGAAAGCCCGCAGCGTGCGGGTGGGCCAGCTGATTGCCGAGCGCGCCAAGGCCGTCGGCATCGACAGCGTGGTCTTCGACCGTGGCGGATACACCTACGGCGGACGGATCGCGGCGCTGGCCGATGCCGCACGCGAGAACGGATTGAGTTTCTGATGACGAAGAGCTTGAACACGACTGGAAGGACCGCATAATGGCGGAGCAGCCGGCCGGCGGACAAGGCGCCGGCGACAGCCGTGACTCGCGCGGTGACCGCGACAGCCGCGGTCGTCGTGGCGACGGCGGCCGTGGCGGCCGCGACCGCGACGGCGACAAGAGCAACTACCTGGAGCGGGTTGTCGCGATCAACCGTGTCTCCAAGGTGGTCAAGGGTGGTCGGCGATTCAGCTTCACCGCGTTGGTGATCGTCGGCGACGGCAACGGCATGGTCGGTGTCGGCTACGGCAAGGCCAAGGAAGTTCCCGCGGCCATCGCCAAGGGCGTCGAGGAGGCCCGCAAGAGCTTCTTCCGGGTGCCCCTGATCCGCGGCACCGTCACGCACCCGGTGCAGGGTGAGGCGGCCGCCGGTGTGGTGCTGCTGCGCCCGGCCAGCCCCGGTACCGGTGTGATCGCCGGTGGCGCCGCCCGTGCGGTGCTGGAATGCGCCGGCGTGCACGACATCCTGGCCAAGTCGCTGGGTAGCGACAACGCGATCAACGTGGTGCACGCGACCGTCGCCGCGCTCAAGCTGCTGCAGCGCCCCGAGGAGGTGGCCGCTCGGCGCGGCCTGCCCATCGAGGACGTTGCGCCGGCCGGAATGCTCAAGGCGCGCCGCGAAAGTGACGCGATGGCCAGTGCGGCGGCACGAGACGCCCAGACGCCGGGGACACAACCATGAGTAGTCAACTGAAGATCACCCAGGTACGCAGCACCATCGGGACCCGCTGGAAGCAGCGCGAGTCCCTGCGCACCCTGGGCCTGCGAAAGATCCGCCACTCGGTGATCCGCGAGGACAACGCGCAGACCCGCGGCCTGATCGCGGTGGTCAGCCACCTCGTCGAGGTGGAGCCGGCCGAGGCGACGACCACGGGCACCGGAGGTAGCAAGAAATGACGATCAAGCTGCACGATCTCAAGCCGGCTCGCGGGTCGAAGACCGCCCGCACCCGGGTCGGTCGCGGTGAGGGCTCCAAGGGTAAGACCGCCGGTCGCGGTACCAAGGGCACCAAGGCACGCAAGAACGTGCCGGCGACCTTCGAGGGTGGCCAGATGCCGCTCCACATGCGGCTGCCCAAGCTCAAGGGCTTCAAGAACCGGTTCCGCACCGAGTACGAGATCGTCAACGTCGGCGACCTCAATCGGCTTTTCCCGCAGGGCGGTTCGATCGGCGTGGACGAGCTGGTGGCCAAGGGTGCGGTTCGCCGCAACTCGCTGGTCAAGGTCCTCGGCGACGGCAAGCTGACGGTCAAGGTCGAGGTGACCGCGCACAAGTTCAGCGGCAGCGCACGCGAGAAGATCACCGCCGCAGGCGGTTCCGCGACCGAGCTGTCCTAGCTAGCTCAGCTGCGGAATCACTTCTGCGGCAAGGCGTTCCATCTGCTCATGGTTCTCTGCCGTGTCGACGCCGACGGGGTTCAGTAGCACCATCTGCGCCCCGGCGTCGATGACCTCACGCAACCCGCGCGCCACGTCGTCGGGTGTGCCGGACACCGGTACGTCTTGTACGCCGGGCATCTTTCCGTAGATGCGGTCCAGCCCGGCGAGCACGCGCTCGCGGGCCCTGGCGGCGTCGTCGTCGACCATCAGGTACACCCGTTTGCCGATGGTGAAATTCGCGGGGTCCTTCCCTTGCTCGTCGAGCTCGCGGCGCACCACGGTCACGGCCCCGGCGAACGCCTCGGTGGTCGACGAACCGGCGCCCAAAAACGAGTCGCCGTGCCGCACCGCGCGGGCCAGCGCCTTGGGCGCGAGGCCGCCGAACCAGATCGGCGGATGCGGCCGCTGCACCGGCTTGGGTTGGATCGGCAGGTCATCGACGTCGCGGAACCGGCCGTGAAACGTCACCCGCGGCTCGTCGGACCAGGCCGCCTTCATCAGCTCCAGGCCCTCGGTGAAATACGAGATGAAGGTGTCCTTGTCCACGCCGAAGGCCGCGAATTTCCGCCTGCCGCCGCCCGGCGCGACGCCGATGTCCAGCCGGCCATGGCTGAGCCGGTCGACGGCGGTGGCGGCCGAGGCCAACTGCAGCGGGTCGTGCAACGACGTCACCAGGACCGCGACGCCCAGGCGCAGCCGTTCGGTGCAGGCCGCGCAGTACGCCAGCAGCTCCAGCGGGGCCAGCAGCGGTGCGGGCCCGATGATCTGCTCGAGCAGCCAGCCGCCCTCGAACCCGAGCTCTTCGGCGCGCGCGAGAAATGCGCGCAGGCCGGCTGCGTCGAAGCCGTCGTAGTCGAACTGCGGGATCGCGATGGAGAACCTCACCCGACCACCGTACGGTCGTGCATCGGTAGTCTGCAGACATGTTCGGTTTCCTGCCTTCGATCCCCGGCGTCGGTGAGGTTCTTGCCCTCGCCGGGCGGGTCGACACCGCCCGCCATCACGGCGTGCCCAACGGTTGCGTGCTCGAATTGGACCTGCGTTCGATGCCGCCGGAGACGTCGGGCTTCGACCCGTTGGCCATCCTCAGCGGGGGAAACCGGCCGGTCCCGCTGCGCGAGATGGTGGACGCCGTCTACCGGGCGGCCGAGGACCCGCGGGTGGCCGGGCTGATCGCCCGGGTTCAACTCGGCGCGTCGCCGTCGGCCGCGGTGCAGGAGTTGCGCGAGGCCATCGTCGCGTTCACCGCCGCCAAGCCGTCGCTGGCCTGGGCCGAGACCTACCCTGGCACGCTGTCGTACTACCTGGCCTCGGCGTTCGGTGAGGTCTGGATGCAGCCCGCCGGAAGCGTCGGGCTGATCGGCTTCGCCAGCAATGCCACCTTCCTGCGCGACGCGTTCGACAAGGCCGGCATCGAAGCCCAATTCGTCGCGCGCGGCGAATACAAGTCGGCCGCAAACCGTTTCACCGAGTACGGCTTCACCGAGGCACACCGCGAGGCCGTCACCCGGATGCTGGAAAGCCTGCAGGAGCAGGTGTGGGAAGCGGTGGCGCGCTCGCGCAAGCTCGACGCCGGTGTGCTCGATGCGCTGGCCGACCGCGCCCCGCTGCTGCGCGAGGAGGCCGTCTCGTCGGGACTGGTCGACCGGATCGGGTTCCGGGACGAGGCCTACGACCACATCGCGGAACTGGTTGGCGTGCAAGATGTTGCCGAGGAGAACACGCCACCGCGGCTGTACCTGTCGCGCTACGCCGGCGCGTCCAGGTCCCGGCTGACCCCGCCGGTGCCCTCGGTTCCCGGACGCCGCCCCAAGCCGAAGGTGGCCGTCATCAACATCGACGGCACGATCGTCGACGGGCGTGGGGGACCGCAGTTCCTGCCGTTCGGCGCCTCCACCGTCGGAAGCGACACCATCGCCCCGGCGCTGCGGGAAGCCGCCGCCGATGACTCGGTGTCCGCGATCGTGCTGCGGGTGAACAGCCCCGGGGGTTCGGTGACCGCATCGGAAACCCTTTGGCGCGAAGTGAAAAGGGCTCGCAAACGCGGCAAGCCGGTGGTGGCGTCGATGGGCGCGGTCGCCGCGTCCGGCGGCTACTACATAGCGGTGGCCGCCGACGCGATCGTCGCCAGTCCCGCGACCATCACCGGTTCGATCGGCGTGATCACCGGCAAGCTGGTGATTCGCGATCTGCTGGAGCGCCTCGGCGTCGGGCTGGACAGTGTGCGCACCAACGCCAATGCCGATGCCTGGTCTATCGAGACGCCGTTCACCCCGGAGCAACGCGCCCACCGGGAGGCCGAGGCCGACCTGGTGTACGCCGACTTCCTGGAGCGGGTCGCCGACGGCCGCAACCTGACCACCGAGGCCGTCGATCGCGTCGCCCGGGGCCGGGTGTGGACCGGCGCCGACGCGCGCGAGCGAGGCCTGGTCGACGAACTGGGCGGCTTGCGCACCGCGCTGCGCCGGGCGAAAATCCTTGCCGGACTTGACGAGGACACCGACGTGCGCGTCGTGACCTACCCGGGTGGCTCGCTGCTGGACATGCTGCGGCCACGGGCCTCCTCGCAACCGGCCGCCGCGTCGGTGCCCGACGCGCTGGGCGCGCTGCTGGGCCGCACCATCGGCGGCATCCTGGACAACGTGGAACGGTCCTACACCGGTGCCAGCGCGTTGTGGCCGGGAGCCTGGCGGCTCTAGCCTGATGGTGGCGACCCGCTGCGCCCGGCTACGCCGCGCTTGCGATCGCCACTAGCCTGATGGTGGCGACCCGCTGCGCCCGGCTACGCCGCGCTTGCGATCGCCACTAGCCTGATGGTGGCGACCCGCTGCGCCCGGCTACGCCGCGCTTGCGATCGCCACTAGCCCACCAGCTTGGCGCTGATGAAGATGATCTCGCCGAGCGGGTCGTCGTTCTCCGGGGCGGGCGGCTCGATGCCGTTACGCTCGAACAGTTCCGTTCGGGTGATGCCCTCGGGCCGCCACCCGATGCTGGACAGGTAGTCGACGACGTGGTTGCGTTCGCCGGCGTAGACCAGCGAAGCCATGTCGATGTCGACGCCGTGCTCCCGGAATGACCCGGACATCTGGCGCACCCGTTCCGCATCGAAATTAACGATGCCGGGCACGAATTCGGTGGCGATGGTGCTGCCCGGCGCGCTGAGCGCGGTGATGTTGTCGAACAGCCGATCCTGGGCATCCGGCGGCAGGTAGATCAGCAGACCCTCGGCCAGCCAGGCCGTCGGCGCCGTCGTGTCGAACCCGGCCGCCTTCAGTGCGGCGGGCCAGTCCGCGCGCAGATCGATGGGAATGGTGCGCCGCGACGCGGTCGGCTCGGCGCCGACATCGGCCAGGGTGGTGCTCTTGAACTCGATCACCCTGGGCTGGTCGATCTCGTAGACCACCGTGCCGGCCGGCCAGGGTAACCGGTAGGCGCGCGAGTCCAAGCCGGAGGCCAAGATCACCACCTGCCGCCCCCCGCCGCCCGTGGCGGCGACGAAATAGTCGTCAAAGTACTTGGTGCGCACGGCCATTCCGTCGACCATCGACTGGATACGCACCGGCGAGGCATTCTCGATCGCGTCCAGATCGAGCTCGCCGTCCATCATCTTGGTGAAGAAGTCCACTCCGACCGCGCGCACCAGCGGCTCGGCGAAGGGATCGTTGATCAAACCGCGGGGATCCTTGGTCGCCATCGCACGCCCGGCCGCGACCATGGTCGCGGTCGCGCCGACGCTGGACGCCAGATCCCACTCATCGTCGTGAGAGCGTGACATGGTTGGAACCCTACTTGAACGTCGCGGCGACGTAACTCAGGTCGCCGAAGGCCTCGACCACTTCTTCGGGGAACTCGAAGCCGTTGTGCGCGTATAGTTCCCTGACCGCGCGGGCCGTCACATCCCATCCGTGCCCGCTCAGGTAGTCAACAACAACGCTGCGCTCGCCCCGGTAGAACAGCTCACCCGCATCGAGGTTGAACCCGGCACTCCGCCACCGCTCGGTGATGCGTTGCACGCGCTCGTCGGTGAAGGAATTGGGATCCGGCACGTGTTCGGTCGCCAGCCGACTACCCGGCGCGCTGAGCGAGGCGATGTGGTCGAACAAGCGGTCCTGGGCCTCGGGCGGCAGATAGGGCAGTAGTCCTTCGGCGCTCCACGCGGTCGGCTGGGTGACGTCAAAACCGCTCTCCCGCAATGCGGCGGGCCAGTCATCTCGCAGGTCGATGCCTACGGTTCGACGTTCGGCGGTCGGAGCGGCGCCGAGATCGGCCAGCGTATTGGTCTTGAACGCGATGACCTGTGGCTGGTCGACCTCGTAAACCACCGTGCCCGCGGGCCACGGCAGGCGGTAAGCCCTGGTGTCCAGGCCGGAAGCGAGGATCACCGCTTGGCGCACAACGTCTTTGGTGGCATTGATGAAGAAGTCGTCGAAGAACCTTGTCCGCACCGTCATCTGCTCGGCCCTGGTCTTGCGGTCCATCAGCGGGTCGTCGGCGAAGTCGATCTCACCGTCGATGATCCGGATGAAAGGGTCCAGCCCCACGGCGCGCACCAGCGGATCGGCCAGTTGATCGTCCAGCAGCTGGTTTGGTCCCTGCGAGGCCACGGCGCGGGCGGCGGCGACCATCGTGGCCGTCGCTCCCACGCTGGACGCTAGGTCCCAGCTGTCGCCCTCGGTTCTTCCCGTGTCAGCGGTCATTGCGGATGGCTCCTACTTCTCGAGGGTTCCGCTGGTGTACACCATCTCGCCCATGCGCACGTCGTCGTCGGTGAGCGGGTCAAGTCCGTTGGCCGCGAACAGTTCTGCGATGCTGGCGCTGTTGAGCCGCCAACCGCGATCGGCCAGGTATGGAGCCGCCTCGTTGCGATCGCCGAAGTAGACCAGCCCGGCCATGTCCAGCTCGAAACCGTGCGCACGCCAGCGCTCGGAGATCGTCTGCATGCGCTCCTTCATCTTGTCCTCGTCGCCAGGCTCGGGGTTGGGGGCGCTTTCGGTGGCCAGCCGGCTGCCCGGCGCGCTGAGCTCGGTGATGGTGTCCAGCAGGCGATCCTGCGCCTCGGGCGGCAGGTAGCCGAGCAGGCCCTCGGCGCTCCACGCGGTGGGCTGGGACGGGTCGAAGCCGGCGTTGCGCAGCGCGGTGGGCCAGTCGTCACGCAGATCGACGGCCACCACCCGTCGCTCGGCGGTGGGGGCGGCCCCCAGATCGGCCAGCGAGCGGGTCTTGAATTCGATGACCTGCGGTTGATCCACCTCGTAGACCACCGTCCCGGCCGGCCACGCCAACCGGTAGGGGCGGGCGTCCAGACCGGAGGCCAGGATCACCGCCTGCTTGACACCCGAGTTGGTCGCGTCCAGGAAGAACTCGTCGAAGAACTTGGTGCGGACCGCCATGTTGTCGGCCATCCGCGACATCGCCCCGGCGGACCCCGCGGCACCGTCGTGCACGTCGTTCAACTCGGCGGGATCCAGCTCACCGCTGGCCAGCTGGGAGAGCAGGTCCACGCCGACCAGCTTGACCAGCGGCTCGGCGAACGGGTCGTTGATCAGCGGGTTGTCGGCGCGGGTGGCCATGGCGCGGGCCGCCGCGACCATCGTCGCGGTCACGCCGACGCTGGATGCCAGGTCCCAGGTGTCGCCTTCATACCTGGTGGAAGTCATGTTTGTGCCCCTATCGGAGGTAGTCAATCTAATATTTAGCCGATATAACAAGCTGCTCCCACTGTACGCTTCCCGCGATTCGCGGCAACCTTGACTGATGGCGTACGCGGAGGCTGGTAAACGGGTGCTCATCACGGGTGCCTCGTCGGGATTGGGCGCGGCCCTGGCGCGGCAGCTGGCCGCCCACAGCGCGGTAGTGGGGCTGGTCGCGCGCCGCCGGGATCGGCTGGCCGAGGTGCTGGCCGACTGCCGGAACACCTCACCCGGATCGGCCATGTTCGTGGCCGACCTGGCCGACGCGTCGGCGCTGGGCGACCTGGCGCTGCGGGCCTGGGATGCGCTCGGCGGCATCGACGTGCTGATCAACAACGCCGCGATGCCGAAGCGGCGCAGCGTCATCGCACTGGACCCGGACGAGGCCGAAGACGTCATGCGGGTCAACTTCTTCGCCCCGATGCGCCTGACGCTGGCGCTGTTACCACGGATGCTGGCGCGCGGATCTGGCATGATCGTCAACGTGTCCAGCGTCGGCGGCCGGCTCGGCATAGTGCACGAATCCGCCTACTGTGCAAGCAAATTCGCGCTGTGCGGCTGGAGCGAGGCGATGGCCGTGGATCTGCACGACACGCCGATCTCGGTGAAGCTGATCGAGCCGGGCCCGGTCGACACCGAGATTTGGGACCACTCGGGCAGCGAGGAACCGCTCTACCAGGGACCCAAGGTGGCCGCGGACGTGGTGGCCGACGGCGTCATCGCGGCCCTGGGCAGTGAGCGCTTCGAGCACTACTTACCCGACATGAAGGCCGTCATCGACGCGAAAAACGCTGACCTGGATGCGTTCATCGCCGGGGCGGCTGGGATGGCGTCCTCATGAAGGCGCTCGTCTACGGCGTGCCGCCGGAGCCTTTCGAGGTTCCCGGCGACGCGAACCCGTTGACCCAGAACCTGGCGCAAACCCCGACCGCCCTGCGCGAATGGCCGGATCCGGAACTGCCGCATGAGGACTGGGTGATCACCCGTCCGCGGCTGACCGGCATCTGCGGGTCGGATTCCAAGCAGATTTTGATGGATTTCGGCGAGGGCGACGTCGACAATGCTATGGCGGCGTTCTGTTCGTTCCCGCAAGTCATGGGCCACGAGGTGGTCGCCGACGTGGTGGAGCTGGGGCCCAAGGCACGGGGGCTGCAGGTGGGGGAGCGGGTGGTGCTCAATCCGTGGCTGTCTTGCGGGCCGCGTGGCATCCAACCGCCCTGTCCCGCATGCGAAGCCGGTGACTACAGCCTGTGCTGGAGCTTCACCGACGGCGACATCAAGCCCGGCATCCACACGGGGGTGTCGGCCGATGTGACGGGCGGCTACGCCGAGCTGATGCCCGCTCACGACAGCATGCTGTTCGCCGTGCCGGATTCGATTCCCGACGAGGTGGCCGTGTTCGCCGACCCGTTCTCGGTGTCGCTGCACGCGATCACCCGACACCCGCCGCCCCGCTCCGGCGCCGCACTGGTGTACGGGGCCGGCTCGCTGGGGTTGTGTGCGGTCGCGATCCTGCGGGCGCTGTATCCCGACGTGGCCGTCGCGGTGGTGGCGCGCTTCGCCGCGCAGGCCGAGCTGGCCCGCCGGTTCGGCGTCGCGAAAACCCTTGCGCACGAACCGCGAACGGCCATCATCGAAGAGACCGTCGCCTGGGGCGGTGGCCGGCTGCGTCAGCCGCTGCAGGGACTGCCGATGGCTCACCCCGGCGCCGTCGACGTCGTCTACGACACCGTCGGTAAGCCCGAGACTTTCGAGGTCGGCGTCCGGGTGCTGCGGTCGCGAGGGACGTTGGTGAAGGCCGGCGTCCACGCCCCCGGGCGGTGGGAGGACAGCCCGCTCTACTTCAAGGAGATCTCGTTCGTCGGCTCGAATGCCTTCGGCGTCGAAGAGGTGGACGGGCAGCGCAAGCACGCCATCGCCCACTACCTCGACCTGAGCGCCGCTCACCGGGTAAACCTGCGTCCCATGCTGACCCACACGTTTGGGCTAGAGCATTGGCGGGACGCATTTTTGGCGATTGCCAACCAGGACGACAGCGGCGCGGTGAAGGTGGGGATCGACCAGCGCTAGGCGAGTGCCCCGCGGGACCCGGTGAGCGGCAAGTCGATCGGGGTGATGACACCCGGCCGCGCGTCACAAACGAACGGAATGGCGTTGACCGCCGCGACGGCGGTGCTGTCCATCAACACGGTCATCACGTCCTCCCCGGGTTTGCCGAACCGGATGGTCGCGTCGACGCGTGGTTCACCTTCGATTACCACACTGAATCCCTTGGGGTCGGGCCATTTCGGGTCGAGCGCGTCGTCGCTCATAGTCCAGCAGATGGCGAGCTCGACCACCGGGCGGCCGCCTCGATAGCCGCGATAGGTGCGGCGCTGGCCCCCGGAGGTGCCGGCGGCATAGTCCACCCAGCCCAGATCGAGGTACCTTGTCAGCACCGCGGGCTCGACGAATGCCTCCTTGGAGTCGAGCTCGGTGCCCAGCATGGCGGCGATCATGTCCAGCGTTTCGAAGTAGCCGAGGCCGTATCGCTGCGTCTCCGGGTCGAGGTGCGTCACCCGCGCACGGGGAGGTTTGCCGAAGCCGAGCACCTTCCACACGTCCTGTACGGGATAGGTTGTGCAGTCCAATGTTTCGACGAGCTTGACGCTGTGCACCCGTCGGCATGCGCCGGTGAGGAATCCGGCAACGACGTTGATGAAGCCCGGCTCGAATCCCGTGCCCAGGAAGGTTGCGCGCCCCTGTTGTGCCGCCTCCTCGAGCGCCGGGAGCTCGACGGGGTGATGGGTGCCGGTCAGGAAATCTCCGGTAGTGACGACGTTGATGCCGGAGCACAGCATCCTGATTACCAGCTCGTAGTCGATGACGCGGGGCATGTAGTTGACATAGTCCGGCCGAAGCTCGATCAACGCATCGGCGTCGGCGGTTGCGGGCACCCCGATCGGGGGGCGGCCGGCCAACACGCCCGCATCGCGGCCCACCTTGTCCGAACCGAATGCGTGGACGCCCACCACGTCGAGGTCGTCACGGTCCAACAGGACGCCGAGCGCTCGACTGCCGATGTTGCCGGTTGACCACTGGACTACGCGGTAGGGCGCCATGTTTGACATCGTAGGCGAACATTGTTCTAATCTGAATACTGTTCGAATTCGTACATCGTTCGGAAGTGGGGGCGTGTGGCGGCCGTGGCCAAGGCGCCGGTGCTGCGCTATGGGGCGCTGGACCGAGCGCACCTGACAAAGCACTTGTTGCGACTGGCCAAGCGCGTGGGCGTCAGCCGGGTCACGATGCGCGAGCTGGCGGCAGAGGCGGGCACGGCGGCCTCGTCGGTCTACTACCACGTCCGCGACAAGCGGGAACTGCTCGACCTGCTGATCGAATCGGTACTTGCACAGATCGAGGTTCCGCAGGAGGGCGACTGGGAGACTCGTCTGGTCGCTCTGTACCTGGCTGCCTGGAAGGTGCTGGTGGACGTGCCCGGCATCGCGGCGCTGCTGCAGGAGCACCCGCACACGGCCGCGGCGACCGAGATGGACCGCGCCTCTCGCGCGATCCTGCGCGAATCCGGCTTGGACGCCGAACATTTCGATGCCGCTCACGCCGCGTTGTATATCCACCTACTGGGTTCCGTGCAGCTCGAACACACGCGCCGCGCCGGTGGCCCGAGCGACAAAGCATTCGCGTACGGCTTGCGCCTGATCCTTCACGGTCTGCGCGGCGAAGTGAAGCACGCTCGAGGCGTGTCATGACGGAGACGGCGATCGATCTCGCCGAGCCGGCGATCTGGGCCACGCGATTTCCCGACAACCTCTTCGCCGAGCTGCGCGCCCACACACCGGTGTTCCACCAGCAACTCACCCCTGACGTGAGATCAACTGTGGGCCGCGAATTCTGGGTGTGCACCAAGCATGCCGATGTCGCGCGAGTCCATCGCGATCACGAGTCGTTCACGGCGACCGGGGGACCGCTGATCCAGGATGTGCCGATGTTCGACGCATACCCGGCCATCGTGAGTATGGACCCACCGGATCACACGATTCGCCGCAAAGTCATCGCTCGCGCTTTCACGCGACGCGCGGTGGCCAAGCTGGAGGATGGCATCCGAAATCGGGCCCAGGCGATGGCCGCCGCTCTACTGGAATCCGGTGGTGGTGAGTTCGTCGATCTGGCTGCGGGACTGCCGATCTCGGTGATCGGTGACATCGTCGGGATTCCGGACGCCGACCGCCCGCACGTGTTCGGCCTGATCGACCGGGTGTTGAAGGTCGCCGGCGCGCAGCTGTCGCTTCCCGATGGTGATGACCTGTTGCCCTTCATGGAGTTGTTCGAGTACGCCAGCACATTGACCGCGTACAAGCGTGAGCACCCGGACGACGACATCTGGAGCGCGTTGTGCACCACGGAGATCACGGCGGAATCGGGGGAGACCTTCTTGCTGCCCTCCAACGAACTCGAGATCTTCTTCTTCATCCTCGGATTGGCCGGCGCTGACACGACTCGAAATGCGTTATGCGACGGGATCAGGGCCTTCGCGGCCAATCCGGAACAGATTGCGGTCTATCGATCCGACCAGGACGCGCGGCGCACCGCGGTAGAGGAGGTGATCCGCTATTCCACGCCGATCATGTTCTGGGTGCGCGGAGCGGCCAAGGACGTGATCCTCGGCGACGTGCCGATCCCCGAGGGTGCGCGCGTGGTGACGATGCTGCGTTCGGCCAATCGCGACGAAGACGTCTTCGAGGATCCGCACCGCTTCTACATTCGCCGCGACCCCAACCCCCACCAGTCCTTCGGGGGTGGTGGGGCCCACCACTGTTTGGGCGCAATGCTGGCGCGGGCGGAAGTCAGGGCGGCCCTCGACGAGATCTTGCTGAGTACGGTCGGCATCGAGGTCGGTGATCCGAAGATGACGCTTCCCGACCTGTGCAACAACATGACCGTGTACGAGTCACTACCGGTCCGCCTCGAGCGGCGCTAGGCGGGGCGCGTCGCGCGATAGTAGTTGAGTCGTCCAACCATGCGCTGCGGGTGCGTGGCGACCTCACTGCAGTCGAAACCGGCCCTGCTCAGCAGGCGCGGAATCGCGTCGCCGAGGTTGCCTGCGGCGTGCTGGTTGCGCCTGATCAGCCGCGCCGCCAGGCCGTGCTGGGTCGTCGTGTCGCCGCCGATGTCGACCAGGTGCAGCCTGCCGCCGGGGCGCAGGACCCGGAACACCTCGGCCGCCGCGGCGGTTTTCGCGTCATCGGCGATGTGGTGCAGCATCATCGAAGACAGCACCCGGTCGAATTCGCCGTCGGCGTATGGCAGCCGCTCGGCGTAACCGTGTTCGAACCGAATACCGTTCAGCCCGTGCCCTTTCCGCCGTGCCCGGTCCAGCGCGCGGGGGTCGGGGTCGCATCCAGTCACTTCCACGGCGGGATATGACCGCTTGACCCGGGTGGTGAGATTGCCCGTGCCGCAGCCGATTTCCAGCACGCGCTGGCCGTCGGCCAGCTCCGCCTGCGTGATCAAAGTCTCATAGACCCGGTTCATGCCCAACAAGCGGCTGATCACGTCGTAGCAGGGAAGTAGCGCATCGTGGCCGGCGGCGGGCAGGTAATCATGTGGATGATGTTTGGTCACAGAGTCCATGGTGAACCGCTGCATCCCCGCAGAATTGGGTGATCCTTGGTAAAAATAGGACTATCTTTGGTGTATGACGCGGCCCGCTCGGTTGGTTCGGCAGCGCGCGGGCGTGCCGATTTACGAGTACCGCACCGATCCGGAAACGCCCCCGGTGTCGGTGGTGCGGTCGGGTCCCGAGGATTTCATCGAGCGCGGTCGCCACATTCACGACTTCCCTGCGCTCTGGTACCTGCCCGCGGCTGGTCTGGTCTACGTGGCGGCCGCGGGCCAGGTGCTCGACCCCGAGCGCCTGGATCGTTGTGACGCCGGGGTGGCTGTGTTCTTCGACCCGGCCGCGCTCGGGGAGGACGCGCGATCGCCGTGGCCGGCGTGGCGAGCGCACCCGCTGCTGTTCCCGTTTCTGCACGGACAGGCCGGCGGCATCCTGCGCCTCGACGTGCCCGCGGTGCGACGGACGGCGTGGGACGCCGCGATCGGTTCGATCGAAATGGAACTGCGCGCGCGCCAGGATGGTTATCGACAGGCGACGCTGGCGCACCTGACCCTGTTATTGATCGACCTTGCGCGGTTGGCGGGGCCGGTGGTGGCCGAGCTGCGGCGCAGCGGGGAACCGCTGCTGGCAGATGTCTTCGAGGTGATCGACCGGCGTCACGCCGGGCCATTGTCGCTGCGCGAGGTGGCCGGCGAGCTCGGCTTGACCTCGGGCCACCTGACCACGGTGGTGCGGCGCCGCACCGGACGCACTGTCGGGGAGTGGATCACCGACCGCCGGATGACCGCGGCCCGCGTGCTGCTGGCCGAAACCGACGTGTCGGTCGCGGAGGTGGCCAGGCGGGTCGGGATATCCGATCCCGGCTATTTCAGCCGGCTATTCGCCCGCGCGCACGGGGCCTCGCCCCGCGAATGGCGTCAGAGGGATTCGATGTCCAGCCACTGGTCAACGTCGAATCGGTCCTCGCCCGCGCGAAGGGTCGCGCCACCTCGACCGGGGTAGCGCGCGGGGCTCATGGCGGCCTTGGCTTGCTCGGCCTCGCTGGCGCGGCCCAACTGGATCGAGCCCGTCACGCGTTCGCCCGCAGATAGCCGTAGACCGAGGCGAAGTTTCGGTTGACGTCCTCGGGAATCGGCACCGGACCACCCAGTGCTCTTGCGCCCCAGACGATTTGGGCGGTCCGCTCGACCAGGGCGGTGATATGCAGGACCTTGTCGGGCCGTGGACCCACCGCCACCAGGCCATGGTTGGCGATCAGCGCTGCGCCGCGGCCCTCGAGCGCCCGCACGGCGTTGGCGCCGACATCCGGCGTGCCGGACGCGGCATAGTCGGTGCACCGGACGTCGCCGCCGCAGTACACCGCGAACTCGTCGATGCACGCCGGGATCGATTCGTGGGCGATGGCGAACATGGTGGCCCACACCGGATGGCTGTGAATGACGCTGCCGACGTCGTCGAAGGCCCGGTAGCAGGCCAGGTGCAGCTGCATCTCCGACGACGGTGAGCGACCCTCGGCCGCCTGCAGGACCGAGCCGTCCGCGTCGACGAGCACCAGATCGTCGAGCTGCATGTCGCGGTAGTCCACCGACGACGGGGTGATGACGACGTTGCCGTCGGCGCGGCGCGCCGAGATGTTGCCGGCCGTGCCCTCCACCAGGCCGCGGCGCAGCATGTCCTTGGCGGCGTCCAGCACCGCGGTCTCCGGGTTGTCAACGAACTTCATGGCCCAGCACCTCCGGGTTGACGATGTGAGCGGGCGCGTTGCCGGCCAGCAGCGCCTCCAGGTCGTCGGCGACCATCTGCGCCTGCCGCGCCTCGGTGTCGAAGGTGGCGCCGCCGATGTGCGGCGTCAGCACGACGTTTCCCATCCCCACCAGCGGGTGATCGGCCGGCAGCCATTCGCCGGCGAAGTGGTCCAGGCCCGCGGCGCCCACCTTGCCCGCGACCAGGGCGTCGACCAGGGCGTCGGTGTCGTGCAGCTGGGCGCGGGCGGTGTTGAGGAAGACCACGCCGTCGCGCATGGCCGCGAACTCCCGCGCGCCGATCATGCCGGCCGTGTCGTCGGTGACCGGGGCGTGCAGCGAGACCACGTCGGCCTCGCTCAGCAGCTCGTCGAGGCTGTGCCGGGCGTCGGGGTTGTAGGGATCGTGCGCGATGACCCGCAGCCCCAGCCCGGACAACCGCCACTGCGTCGCACGGCCGACGGCGCCGAGGCCGACCAGCCCGGCGGTGAGCCCCGCGATCTCGGCGGCGCGGAACCGCTGATACGGGATGCTGCCGTCGCGAAAGATGTTGCCGCTGCGCACATCCGCGTCCGCAGTCAGCACGTGACGGGTAGCGGCGAGCAGTAGGGCCACCGTCATCTCGGCGACCGCATCGGCGTTGCGGGCCGGGGTGTTCAGCACCGGGATGCCGGCCGCGGTGGCCCCGGCGATGTCGACGTTGTTGGGGTCGCCGCGGGTGGACGCGATCACCCGCACGCCCTGCTCGAACACCGGGCCGCGCACGGAATCGCTTTCCACCACCACGATTTCGGCGGATTCGCCGGCGATCCGCTCGGCCAGCTGCTCGGGGCTGTAGATGCGCAGCGGGGTCTGCTCGATCCAGGGGTCGTATACGACGTCGGCCAGCTGCCGCAGTTTGGCGAACCCCGGCCCCCGCATCGGGGCCGTCACCAAGGCGCGTGGTTTGGACGTCACGAGTGCCAATGCTGGCGTACGGTGACGCCCGTGTCACGCAAAGACGTCACAATCGGCATCGACGTCGGCAGCACCGCGGTCAAGGCGATATGCGCCGACGCCGAGGGCAACGTGACGGCCCGCGTCCGGATCCCCCATGAGCTGCGGGTGCCGGCGCCCGACCGGCTGGAGCACGACGCCGAGGCGGCGTGGCGGCGTGGGCCGGTGGCGGCGTGCAACCAACTGATCCACCAACCCGGCATCGCCGCGGCGGCCGTCTCGGCGATGGTGCCGTCGATGACCGCCGTCGACGACACCGGCGCGCCCATCACCCCGGGGCTGCTCTACGGCGACGGCCGGGGCCGCACACCCGGCGGGGACGCGCAGCCGCTGCCCGCGCTCGGCGAGGCCGCCGAATTCCTGCGCTGGACCGCCGCGCAGGCGCCGGGCGCCGCCGGGTACTGTCCCGCGCCCGCGGTGGCCAACCACGCGCTGTCGGGGCAGGCGGCGATCGACATCGCCACCGCCGCCACCGCGTTCCCCTTGTTCGACGGGACCGGCTGGAATCCCGAGGCCTGCGCCGAGCGCGGCGCGGCCGTCGAGCAGATGCCGCGGGTGGAGAGCATGGGAGCCGTCGTCGGGCAGCTGCGCGGCACCGACGCCGCGCTGGCCACCGGCGCCATCGACGCGCTGTGCGAACAGATCGTCGCCGGCGCCGACCGCGACGGCGACGTGCTGGTGATGTGCGGCACCACGCTGATCGTGTGGACCACGGTCGCCGAGGCGCGTCAGATGCCCGGCCTGTGGACCATTCCGCACACCGCGCCCGGCAAGAGCCAGATCGGCGGGGCCAGCAATGCCGGCGGGCTGTTCCTGGGCTGGGTGGATCGCGTTGTGGCAGCGGCAGACCCGACCGCCGTCGAACCCGGGCGCGTCCCGGTGTGGGCGCCGTATCTGCGCGGCGAGCGCACGCCGTTCCACGATCGGGACCGCCGGGGCGTGCTCGAGGCGCTGGATCTGACCCACGACGCCGCCGCGCTGCGCCGCGCCGCCTATGAGGCGTCCGGCTTCGTGGTCCGCCGGCTGATCGAACTCGGCGGGGCGCCGGTGTCGCGCATCGTGGCCACCGGCGGCGGCACCCGGGTGGGCCCGTGGCTGCAGGCCATCGCCGACGCCACCGGCCGGCCGGTCGAGGTGTCCGGGGTGGCGGAAGGCGCCGCGCTGGGAGCGGCCTTCCTGGCCCGCATGGCGGTCGGCCTGGAGACGACGATCGCCGACGCCGCCCGATGGGCGCGCACCGAGCGCATCGTCGAGCCCGACCCCGCCTGGGCGAGCGCGGTCGAGGATCGCTATCAGCGCTTCCAGGAGCTGGCAGACCGCAGATGTAGCGCGGTGGCACCACCGGCGTTCTAGGCTGGTGCCATGACCGACCAGGACCGCAAAGCCGCCCGCCGCGAAATCGCCGACGCTCTGTTGAAAGCCCTCGAACGACGGCACGAAGTGCTCGACCTGATCGTGGAGGCCGACAACAATTCGGAAGCGGTCAACGCCATCGCCGGTTTGCTCGGCACGTCGCACACGGGTGCCGAAGCAGTGTTCGGCCTGTCCTTCGACCGACTCACCAAGGATTCGCGCAAGACGATCCAGACCGAACTCGAAGACCTGAACAAACAGCTGAGCTTCACCCTGGGCGAGCGTCCGGCGAGCTCGGGGGACACCCTCGAACTCCGGCCGTTCTCCGCGAGCGAGGACCGCGACATCTTCGCCGTGCGCACCGAGGACATCGGCTTCGCCGGTGACGGCTCCGGGGGGCCGGCGGGCAACGTGGACGACGAGATCAGCGCCGCGCTGGGCCGGGTCGACGACGAAGAGGCCGCGTGGTTCGTGGCCATCGACGGCGGCGAGAAGGTAGGCATGGTGTTCGGCGAGCTGGTCCGTGGCGAGGTCGACGTTCGGATCTGGATTCACCCCGATCACCGCAAGCGGGGTTACGGCACCGCCGCGCTGCGCAAGTCGCGCTCGGAGATGGCGTGGTGTTTCCCCGCGGTGCCGATGGTGGTGCGCGCACCGGCCGCCAATCCCGAAAGTTAGCGCAGAACGGCGGTGACGTATCGGATGTCGCCGAAGGCGGCCATCGACGGCTGCTCGGGGAAATCAAAACCGTTGGCCGCGTAGAGTTCCGGGGTGCTGTGCACCCACGAGTGCCAGCCCCGCTCGGACAGGTAGGTCACCACGTCGTTGCGTTGGCCGGGGTAGACCAGATCGGCCCAGTTGAGGTCCAGCCCCATCCGGCGCCAGCGCTCGCTGATCTCGCGGCCGCGCTTTTCGATGCGGCCCCGGATGTCGGGCACGTAGCCGGTGCCGATCCTGCTGCCCTCGGCGGACAGCGCGGTGATGTGGTCGAACAGGCGGTCCTGGGCATCCGGCGGCAGGTAACCCAGCAGCCCTTCGGCGCTCCACGCCGCCGGCGCCCCTGTGTCGAATCCACTGTCGCCCAACGCCGCCGGCCAGTCATCGCGCAGGTCGACCCCCACTGCCCGCCGGTCGGCGCTCGGTGCTGCGCCCAGCTCCGCCAGGGTGCGGGTCTTGAACTCGATCACCCGGGGCTGGTCTATCTCGTAGACCACCGTCCCGGGCGGCCAGGCCAGCCGGTAGGCGCGGGTGTCCAGCCCCGAGGCCAGGATGACGGCCTGGCGGATACCGGAGTCGGCGGCGTCGAGGAAGAACGAGTCGAAGAACCGGGTGCGGACCGCCATGCCCTCACCGAGACGACGCGGGGTGAACGCCGGATCGTCCTCGGGTGTCTCGATGTCTCCGTCCATCATCCTGATGAAAGCCTCGACTCCGACGGCACGCACCAACGGCTCGGCGAAGGGATCGTCGATCAACGGGTCAGGGCCCTTGGAGGCCAGCGCCCGCCGGGCGGCCACCGCGGTCGCGGTGGCGCCCACGCTGGACGCCAGGTCCCAACTGTCGCCGTCAGATCGCTTGCTGTCGGTCTCCGGCATGGCAGCTCCTCACTTGAGGGTGGCGGTGACGGCGACGATATTGCGGAACTGCGCCATCGCCTCGTCGTCGTGGAATTGCAGGCCGTAATCGCCGAACAGTTCGCGGCGCGGCCGGGCGGCCACCTCCCAGCCTTTGCCGGTCAGGTAGTCGACGACGTTGCTGCGCTCGCCGTCGAAGAACAGTCCCGACAGGTCGATGTCGCAGCCGACCTTGGCCCAGCGGTCGTTGAACTCCTGGGCGCGTTGCGACATCGTCGTGCCGGCGGTGTCGGGGTGGTACTCGGTGGCCAGCAAGCTGCCGGGCGCGCTGAGCTCGGTGATGTTGTCGAAGAGCCGGTCCTGGGCGTCGGGCGGCAGGTACATCAGCAGCCCCTCGGCGCTCCACGACGTCGGCTGCGTCACGTCAAAGCCGCTGGCGCGCAACGCGGCGGGCCAGTCCTCGCGCAGGTCGATGCTGACCGTGCGCCGCTCGGCGGCCGGGGCGGCACCCAGGCTGGACATCGTGGTGCTCTTGAACTCGATGACGGCGGGCTGATCGACCTCGTAGACCACGCTTCCGGCTGGCCAGCTCAACCGGTAGGCGCGGGCGTCCAGGCCGGCCGCCAGGATGACCGCCTGGCGAACCCCGTCGCGGGCGGCGTTGAGGAAGAAGTCGTCGAAGAAGCGGGTGCGTACGGCGATGGAGTCGGTTTCCAGCCCCAGATCCTTGCCGCTGCCCTCATAGCCCTCGGAGTCGCCGACCTCACCGTCGACCAGGCGCCGGAAGAAATCCAGGCCGACGGCGCGCACCAGGGGCGCGGCGAACGGGTCGTTGATGATGGGGTTGGTCGCCCCGCTGGCCAGTGCGCGGGCCGCTGCGACCATCGTGGCCGTGGCTCCGACGCTCGAGGCCAGGTCCCAGCTGTCTTGGTCAGTGCGTGTCATGCTGCTCCCAAGTTATTTAGCAAATGCAACGAGTCACGGAAACTCTACGCTCCACGGCTTACGGCTTCCTGTAATTTTCGGGCGCGTTACGGCGGTGGTTCAAACACCCGGTGAACGGCGCCGCGAGGGGTCACAGGAAAGGCCCTGACCAGACCTGCCCGTACCAGCTGTTAGTCTCGTACACGGTTTGACGCGCTATAGAGAAGTCGGCCGTACGTCCTGGCCTGCGGGTGTTGGGCGCGTGATGTAGGAAACCCCGGCTGCGCAGGAGGAAGAGTTGCTTTCCGCTTTCATCTCATCGCTGCGGACAGTCGACCTGAGACGGAAGATCCTCTTCACGCTTGGCATCCTCGTCTTGTATCGGGTCGGCGCCGCGCTACCGTCCCCTGGCGTCAACTACCCGAACGTCCAGCAGTGCATCAAAGAGGCCAGCGGCGGCGCGGCCGGACAGATCTACTCGCTGATCAACCTGTTCTCGGGTGGTGCGCTGCTCAAACTCACCGTGTTCGCGGTGGGCGTGATGCCCTACATCACCGCCAGCATCATCGTGCAGCTGCTCACGGTGGTCATCCCGCGGTTCGAGGAGCTACGCAAGGAAGGCCAGTCGGGCCAGGCCAAGATGACGCAGTACACGCGTTATCTGGCCATCGCGCTGGCCATCCTGCAGGCCACCAGCATCGTGGCGCTCGCGGCCAACGGCGGGCTGCTGCAGGGCTGCTCGCTGGACATCATCGCCGACCAGAGCATCTTCACGCTGGTGGTCATCGTGCTGGTGATGACCAGCGGCGCGGCCCTGGTGATGTGGATGGGTGAGCTGATCACCGAGCGCGGCATCGGCAACGGCATGTCCCTGCTGATCTTCGTCGGCATCGCGGCCCGCATCCCCGCCGAGGGCAAGACGATCCTGGACAGCCGCGGCGGCATGATCTTCGCCGCCGTCCTGATCGCCGCGCTGGCCATCATCGTCGGCGTGGTCTTCGTCGAGCAGGGCCAGCGCCGGATCCCGGTCCAGTACGCCAAGCGCATGGTCGGCCGTCGCATGTACGGCGGAACGTCGACGTATCTGCCGCTCAAGGTCAACCAGGCCGGCGTTATCCCGGTGATCTTCGCGTCCTCGCTGATCTACATCCCGCACCTGATCACCCAGTTGATCCGCAGCGGCAGCGGCGGCGTGGGCAACAGCTGGTGGGACAAGTTCGTCGGCACGTACCTGTCCGACCCGAGCGACCCCGTCTACATCGCCATCTACTTCGGCCTCATCATCTTCTTCACGTACTTCTACGTGTCGATCACGTTCAATCCCGACGAGCGTGCCGACGAGATGAAGAAGTTCGGCGGCTTCATTCCCGGCATCCGGCCGGGCAAGCCGACCGCCGACTACCTGCGTTTCGTGCTGAGCCGGATCACCCTGCCGGGTTCGATCTACCTCGGCGCAATTTCGGTGCTGCCCAACTTGTTCTTGCAGATCGGCAACAGCGGAGCGGTTCAGAATCTGCCGTTCGGCGGTACCGCGGTGTTGATCATGATCGGCGTGGGCTTGGATACGGTCAAGCAGATCGAGAGTCAGCTCATGCAGCGCAACTATGAAGGGTTCCTGAAGTGAGAGTCGTTTTGCTGGGCCCGCCGGGGGCGGGCAAGGGAACGCAGGCCCAGAAGCTCTCCGAAAAGCTCGGGATCCCGCACATCTCCACCGGTGAGCTGTTCCGCAGCAACATCGAGAACGGGACCAAACTCGGCCTGGAGGCCAAGCGCTACCTGGACGCCGGCGACCTGGTGCCCTCGGAGTTGACCAATCAGCTCGTCGACGACCGGCTGAGCGATCCCGACGCGGCCAACGGATTCATCCTGGACGGCTTCCCGCGGTCGACAGAGCAGGCCAAGGCGCTGCACGACATGCTGGGACGCCGGGGCACCGACATCGACGCGGTGCTGGAATTCCGGGTCTCCGAGGATGAGTTGCTGCAGCGGTTGAAGGGCCGCGGCCGCGCCGACGACACCGAGGAAGTCATCCTGAACCGGATGAAGATCTACCGTGACGAGACCGCGCCGCTGCTGGAGTACTACCGCGACCAGCTCAAGACGGTCGACGCCGTCGGCACCATGGACGAAGTGTTCGCCCGCGCGCTGCGGGCGCTGGGCAAGTAGGAATGAACCCGCTGGCGCGGCTGCGGAGTCGCAAGGTGGTGCCGCAGCGCAGCGCCGACGAACTCGACGCCATGGCCGCGGCGGGCGCGGTGGTCGCGGCGGCGCTGCAGGCTGTGCGGGCGGCCGCGGTTTCCGGAGTCTCGACGCTGAGCCTGGACGAAGTCGCCGAATCGGTGATCCGGGACGCCGGCGCAGTGCCGTCTTTCCTGGGATATCACGGTTACCCCGCGTCGATCTGCGCGTCGGTCAACGAGCGGGTGGTGCATGGGATCCCGTCGGCCGCCGAGATCCTGGCGCCCGGTGACCTGGTGTCGATCGACTGCGGCGCGGTGCTGGACGGCTGGCACGGCGACGCCGCGGTCACCTTCGGGATCGGGACGCTGGACGCGGCCGACGAAGCGCTGTCACAGGCGACCAGGGAATCGCTGGAGGCCGGGATCGCGGCGATGGTGCCCGGGAACCGGCTGACCGATGTCTCGCACGCCATCGAGATGGGCACGCGCGACGCCGCTATCCGCCATTCGCGGGCCTTCGGGATCGTCGAGGGCTACGGCGGCCACGGCATCGGCAGGCAGATGCACATGGACCCCTTCCTGCCCAATGAGGGCTCGCCCGGGCGCGGCCCCCTGCTGGCCGCCGGCTCGGTGTTGGCCATCGAACCCATGCTGACGCTGGGAACCGGCAAGACCGTGGTGCTGGACGACCAGTGGACGGTCACCACCACGGACGGGTCGCGTGCGGCGCACTGGGAGCACACGGTCGCCGTCACCGACGCCGGTCCGCGTATCCTCACTTTGGCCTCCTAGCAGGGCTAGCCTTGAACTAAACGCCCACTCGCCTCGTTTCAGTAGTCGGAGGTGATCGAGTGGCTCGGGTTTCTGGCAGTCGTGCGGTGACCGGAGCTGCCGAGGCCGCTCTGATGAAGGCGCTGTACGACGAACACGCCGCGGTTCTGTGGCGCTACGCCTTGCGGCTGACGGGGGACGCGAGCCAGTCCGAGGACGTGGTTCAGGAGACGTTGCTGCGGGCGTGGCAACACCCCGAGGTCGTCGGCGACACGGAGCGCTCGGCGCGGGCGTGGTTGTTCACCGTGGCCCGCAACATGATCATCGACGACCGGCGCAGCGCGCGGTTTCGCAACGTCGTCGGCTCCACAGACGTATCGGGGGCACCCGAACAGTCCACGCCGGATGAGGTCAATGCGGCGCTGGACCGGTTGCTGATAGCGGACGCGATGGCCCAGTTGTCCGCCGAGCACCGAGCGGTGATCGAACGGTCCTACTACCGCGGTTGGACCACCACACAGACTGCTGCAGACCTCGGCATCGCCGAGGGGACGGTGAAGTCGCGACTACACTATGCCGTGCGGGCGTTGCGACTCACTCTGCAGGAACTCGGGGTTACCCGATGAGGGCCTCCGGATGCTTGAGGGGTGAGAAGAATGGATGAAATGAGGACGCCGGTGCAGGATCTCGGCCCTCCCGAAGACCGCTACGCGATGTGGGATGCCGCATACGTGCTGGGCTCCCTGCCGGCCGCGCAACGACGCGAATTCGAGACGCACATGGCGCACTGCCCGGACTGCCGGGCGGCCGTTGCCGACCTCAGTGGCGTGCCGGCCCTGCTGTCCCAGCTCCGAAGTGCCGAAGTGGCCTCGATGAACCAGTCCGGTCCGGCTCCGGAGATGTCTCCGAAATTGCTGCCGTCCCTGCTGGCGACGGTTCGTTGGCGGCGGCGCCGCACCCGGGTAGTGACCTGGGTGGCGTCGACGGCCGCGGCCGCGGTGCTGGCCATCGGGGTGTTCGTCGGCATTGAGGGGTGGTCGTCGACTCCGTCCCAGCAGGTGACTGCATCGTCTGAGCCGATGGCTCAGGTGAGCACCAGCCTGCTCACGTCGACGATCGCCGTCAGCAGCCAGCACTGGGGGACGTCCATCGACCTGCGCTGCGTGTGCCTGGCTCCGCTGAACGCGCACCACGACACGCTCGCGATGGTCGTGGTGGGACGTGACGGCAGCCAGACCCGGCTGGCGACATGGGTGGCCGTGCCCGGCCACACGGCGACGCCCGCGGGCGCGATCTCGACCCCGGTCGATCAGATCGCCGCCGTGCAGGTGGTGGCCGCTGATAGCGGCCAGGTGCTGCTGCAACGCTCGCTGTGAGGTTGTACCCGCTCGCGCTTTGAGTGCGGTAAGAAGGGGCGTGGCGCAATCAAGACCGGAGAAGCGTGATCCGATTGCCGCGGCGCGCGCCAACTGGGAGCGCGCCGGGTGGGGTGATGTGGCGCCGGGCATGGTGGCGGTGACGTCGGTGATGCGCGCGCACCAGATCCTGCTGGCCCGCGTCGAGACGGCGCTGCGCCCCTACGACCTGAGTTTCTCCCGGTACGAATTGCTGCGGCTGTTGGCGTTCAGCCGCACCGGTGCGCTGCCCATCACCAAGGCCTCGGACCGGTTGCAGGTCCACGTCACCAGCGTGACCCACGCGATCCGCCGGCTGGAGGCCGACGGGCTGGTGCAGCGGGTGCCGCACCCCACCGACGGGCGCACCACGCTGGTGCAGATCACCGAGCTGGGCCGCTGCACGGTCGAGGACGCCACGGTCACCCTGAACAAGCAGGTGTTCGCCGACATCGGAATGGCCGACACCGAATCGCAGGATTTGGCGTCGGCCATTGAGACGTTGCGGCGCAACGCCGGTGACTTCTGAGCCCTTCAGCTGCCGCGCAGCATCTCGATGACCGCGCTGAAGTCCAAGGCGCCGTGCTCGGCTGCGAATTCCGCGTAGATCTGCGCGGCGTGTGTACCCAGCGGCGCTGCCGCCCCGCTGGAGGACACCGCATCCATCGCAAGGCCCAGGTCCTTGTTCATCAGCGCGGTGGCAAAGCCCGGTTTGAAGTCGTTGTTGGCGGGTGAGGTCGGGACCGGGCCCGGCACAGGGCAATTGGTGTGCACGGCCCAGCAGTTGCCGGTCGCCCCGGTGATGACGTCGAACAGGGACTGGTTGGACAACCCGAGTTTCTCAGCCAGGATGAACGCCTCGCCGATCGCGATCTGCTGCACCGCCAGCACCATGTTGTTGCACACCTTGGCAGCCTGCCCGGCGCCGGCCGCGCCGCAGTGAATGATCTTGCCCGCCATGGGTTCCAGCACCGGCCGTGCCCGCTGCACGGCGTCCTCGTCGCCGCCCACCATGAACGCCAACGTCCCGGCGACGGCGCCCTTCACCCCGCCCGAGACCGGGGCGTCCAGCTGCGCGACGCCGCTCGATTCGGCCAGCGCGTGCACCTCGCGGGCATCGTTGACCGAGATCGTGGAGCTGTCGATGAACAGGGCGCCGGGTCGCGCGGCGGGCAGGATCTCCGCGTAGCAGCGTTTGACCAGCTCCCCGTTGGGCAGCATGGTGATCACCACGTCCGACCCGGCTACCGCGTCGGTGGCGCTGTCGAATCCGGTGACGCCGGCCTCGGCCGCCGCGGACAGCGCCCCCGGCGCGGGATCATATCCGCGCACCGCATGTTTAGCCGCAACAAGATTCGTCGCCATGGGCCCGCCCATGTGGCCCAGGCCCAGGAAGGCCACCGTCAGGTGCTCGGTCATCTGGTGACCCTTCTATGCGGTTGCACGGACCCGCGCGGCTTCGGCCCGACCGATGACCACTCGCATGATTTCGTTGGTGCCTTCCAGGATCCGGTGCACCCGCAGGTCGCGGACGATCTTTTCCAGACCATACTCGCGCAGGTAGCCGTAGCCACCGTGCAGCTGCAGGGCTTTGTCGGCGACCTCGAAACAGGTGTCGGTGACGTAGCGCTTGGCCATCGCACACAACTCGACCTTGTCAGGATCGTCAGCATCCAGCGCATTGGCCGCCCGCCACAACATCATTCGCGACGTTTCCAGGCCGGTGGCCATGTCGGCCAGAGTGAAGCGGATGGTCGGCTCGTCGAGCAGGGACGACCCGAACGCCTGCCGATCGCGCAGATACGCTCCGGCCTTGTCCGAGGCGGCCTGCGCGCCACCGAGTGAGCACGCGGCGATGTTGAGCCGCCCGCCGTTGAGGCCGTTCATCGCGATGCCGAACCCTGCGCCCTCGCCGTCGGTGCCGCCCAGCATCGCGTCGGCCGGCACCCGGACCCCCTCCAGGATCACCTGCGCCGTGGGTTGGGCGTGCCAGCCCATCTTCTCCTCGAGCGAGCCGAAACTGAGCCCCGCGGTGCCCTTTTCGACCACGAAGGCCGATATGCCGCGCGGTCCCTCACTACCGGTGCGGGCCATCACCACGTAGACATCCGACGCGCCCGCGCCGGAGATGAACTGCTTGACGCCGTCCAACACGTAGTCGTCACCCTGTTTGACGGCGCGGGTGCTCAACGCACTGGCATCGGAACCGGCGCCGGGCTCGGTGAGGCAGTAGCTGGCGATGACGTCCATGGATGCCAGCCGCGGGACCCAGTCCTTGCGCTGCTCGGCGGTGCCGAAGGTGTCGATCATCCACGCGCACATGTTGTGAATGGACAGGAACGCGGCGGTGGTGGGGTCGGCGATGGCCAACTGCTCGAAGATGCGGACCCCGTCGAGCCGGCGCAGCCCGCTGCCGCCGACGTCGTCGCGACAGTAGATGGCGGCCATGCCGAGTTCGGCGGACTCGCGCAGCACATCGATCGGAAAGTGTTTGGCCGAATCCCATTCCAGTGCGTGCGGGGCGATGCGCTTGGCGGCGAACGCGGCCGCGGTTTCGGTGATGACACGCTCGTCATCGTTCAGGGTGAACATGACTTCCCTAATCCATTGTGGGTATGACAAATTCGGCGCCATCCTTGATGCCGGACGGCCACCGCGACGTCACCGTCTTGGTCTTGGTGTAGAAGATGACCGACGAGGGGCCGTGCTGGTTGAGGTCGCCGAAGCCGGAGCGCTTCCAGCCGCCGAAGGTGTGGTAGGCCACCGGCACCGGGATCGGCACGTTGACACCGACCATGCCGACCTGCACGCGCGAGACGAAGTCGCGGGCGGCGTCGCCGTCACGCGTGAAAACCGCGACGCCGTTGCCGTATTCGTGCTCGGACGGCAGCCGCAGCGCCTCCTCGTAGTCATGCGCGCGCACGATGCACAGCACGGGCCCGAAGATCTCGTCGGTGTAGATCGACATGTCCGGGGTGACGTGGTCGAACAGGGTGGGGCCGATGAAGAAGCCACCTTCGAGGTTGGCGTCACCGAAAGTCAGGTCGTCGCTGGCGCGTTCGCGGCCGTCGATGACCAGTTCGGCTCCCGCGTCGACCCCCTGGGCGATGTAGTCGCGCACCCGTGCCACAGCGGCCTCGGTCACCAGCGGACCGTAGTCGGCCTTGGGGTCCAGGCTGTGGCCGACGCGCAGGTTGTTGATCCGCTCGATGAGCCGGGCGCGCAGCCGGTCGGCGGTCTGGTCACCGACCGGGACGGCGACGCTGATCGCCATGCAGCGCTCGCCGGCGCTGCCGTACCCGGCGCCGATCAGGGCGTCGACGGCCTGGTCCAGGTCCGCGTCGGGCATGACGATCATGTGGTTCTTGGCGCCGCCGAAGCACTGCGAGCGCTTGCCGGTGGCCGCGGCCCCGGCGTAGATGTACTGTGCGATGTCGGAGCTGCCGACGAACCCGACCGCCTGGATGTCGGGGTGGTTCAGGATGGCGTCGACGGCCTCCTTGTCACCGTGCACGACCTGGAACACGCCCGGCGGCAGGCCCGCTTCCAGAAAGAGCTCGGCCAGCCGCACCGGGACCGACGGGTCGCGCTCGCTGGGCTTGAGCACGAACGCGTTGCCGCAGGCCAGCGCCGGGCCGGCCTTCCACAGCGGGATCATCGCCGGGAAGTTGAACGGGGTGATGCCGGCGACGACGCCCAGCGGCTGGCGCAGCGAGTAGACGTCGATGCCCGGTCCGGCGCCTTCGCTGTACTCACCCTTGAGCAGGTGGGGGATGCCGACGCAGAACTCGATGACCTCGATGCCGCGCTGGATGTCACCCTTGGCGTCGGCCAGTGTCTTGCCGTGCTCGCGGGACAGCAGGTCGGCCAGCTCGTCGTTGTGCTTGTTGACCAGCTCGATGAAGCGCATCATCACCCGTGCGCGCCGCTGCGGATTGGTTGCGGCCCAGCCCTTTTGGGCCTCGGCGGCCGACGCCACCGCGGCGTCGATGTCGGCCTGGCCGGCCAGCGGCACCTGTGCCTGAACCTGCCCGGTGCTGGGGTCGAAGACTTCAGCGCTGCGGCCGGACTGCCCGGCGGTGCGCTGCCCATCGATGAAGTGGGGAATCTGTGTGGTCATGGGGCCCTCGAATGTGTTTTGACGGCGCTTAAGCGGATACTTGGATATCCTAGTAACTCAGTTCGAACCTTGGCAAGGTGGGTGCCCGGTGCTGCGCCCGATGAACGTGCGGCCTGTGCCGACGGCGCCGCGCCCGCCATCCCGCCAGATGAACCGCGAGCGGTTCCGGGTCGTGTTAGGGCTGGGGGCCCGAGGTCTTGGGCACCCAAGAAACACGACGGGAGATCACGGATGGCGGCAGAGACCCGGGTCAGCCCCGACGCCGTTGTCATCGGTGCCGGGCCCGCCGGTCTGGCTGTTGCGCGTCAAATGGATCATCGGCATGGCATCAAGGCGCTCGTTGTCGACCGGGCAGCGGCACCGGCGATTTCGTGGCGCAGGCGCTATGACAACTTCCGACTCAACACGACCGGATTCTTGTCGCACCTTCCCGGACAACGGATTGCCTTCAATGCGGGCCGTTGGCCAACCAAGGAGGACATGGTCCGCTATTTCGACCACTACGTTGTGCGGCAGAACATCGCGATCATGCTGGGGTGCGACGTCCACCACGTCAACCGCGACGGGGAACTATGGCGACTCGACACGTCGTCGGGTGAGATCCGAACCCCTGCAATCGTCCTCGCAACGGGTAACTACGGTGTACCCACCATCCCGGCATGGCCCGGACTGAGTTGCTTCAACGGCGACCTCGTTCACTCCGGCGACTTCACCAACGCTTGGCCTTATCGCGACCGCGACGTTCTGGTCGTCGGCGCCGGCAATTCGGCGGCCGACATCGCCGTTCAGCTCGCCAATAACGGCGCGCGACGGATCTGGCTTGCGGTGCGGACACCGCCGCACCTGGTGCGGCGGGCCATGGGCCCGTTTCCATCGGACATCTTCCTCGAGCTGTTCTCGAGAGTTCCCGCACGCATAGTCGATCCGTTGATCGCGCGCATGAACCGCCTGACGTGGGGCGACCTCTCGGCCTACGGTTTCGCGCGGCCGACGCTCGGGCTGAAGGCCACCGTGGAGCAACGCGGTCGTATTCCGACGCTGGCCGACGAGCTCATCGACCTCGTGCGGGTCGGGCGCATTGAGGTCGTCGGCGCCGTCGAGGCGCTCGAATCCGAGGGCGTAACCCTCGTCGGTGGGGCGTCGGTGGCTCCGCAGGCGATCATCGCTGCCACCGGGTTCGGCACTGATCTCGACGGTTTGGTCGGACATCTTGGTGTCCTCGACGCGCAGGGCAACCCCCGTGGCGGCTTTGCGTCGCACCTGGGCGACGGAATGTTCGCGATCGGATACGGAATTCCGCCCAACGGCCCACTACGGGCAATCCGCTTGCACGCAACGCCACTGGCCCGCGAGGTCGCGGACTATTTGAAGCGAATGCGTCTATCCGCCCCGGCTTCACTTGAGTCTGCGTCGGCAGATCTGGTCGCGCCGGGACACCGGTTTCAGGTTAAGGGGTGAAATGGTTCTACTTTCCACTGAAAAGACTTTCTTCCGTGGCGCAGATGGTTACGAAAAGGCGCGTCGGGACACGGTGTGGAATGGCCTTGTGCCGGAACGCTTTCCCGATGTGATCGTGCAGGCGCACGACAACGACGACGTGGTCGCAGCGATTCGTTATGCGCGGGACAACGGATATCAAGTGGGCATCCGCTCGGGCGGGCACAGCTGGACTGCCAGCCATCTGCGCGACGGTGGCCTGATGCTCGACGTCAGCCGGCTCGATCACTGCACTGTCGAACCTGATCGAATGACCGCAGACGTCGGCCCAGGCAAGGTCGCCAGCGTCTTCGCGGCGGAACTGGACGCACAAGGGCTGTTCTTTCCCGCCGGCCACTGTGCAGGCATTTGTCTCGGTGGCTATCTTCTGCAGGGCGGATACGGCTGGAACAGTCCGAAGCTCGGGCCTGCCTGCGAGAGCGTGCTCGGACTGGAAGTCGTGACTGCCGGTGGTGAACGGATCTACTGCGACCCCGAAAACCATCCAGACATGTATTGGGCGGCTCGTGGCTCTGGGCCGGGCTTCTTCGGTGTGGTCACCTCGTTCAAACTGCGGGTACACCCACGTCCCGCGGTGTGGGGTACCTGCCTGTACATGTATCCGATCGAGGTCGCGGAAGAGGTGTTCACCTGGGGACGCTCGATCGTGTCCGAGCTCGACGACCGGGTCGAACTGCAGATCCATACCGCGCGCAGCTTTCCGGCCGCCGGGCTCGACCGACCTGGTATCACGATCGCCTCGCCGGTATTCGCCGACTCGGAGGAAGATGCAGCGAAAGCCCTTGCTCTGCTTGGTGATTGCCCGGTCATCGACAAGGCCATCGTCGCCCTTCCTTATGCACCGACAATATTGGCCAATTGGTATACCGCGGTGATGAGCAGCTACCCGAAGGGGCACCGCTACATCGCCGACAACATGTTCACATCGGCTTCGGCCGAAGAACTACTGCCGGGTATCCGCAAAATCATCGAAACCATGCCACCGCACCCCTCGCACTTCATTTTCACGGGCTGGAAGACGGCCCCGGAGCGCGCGGACATGGTGTACGGCGTGGAAGACGAGGTCTACCTGGCGCTTTACACCATCTGGCAGGACGCGGCCGACGATGAACGGTACAGGGACTGGGCCTCGTCGAACATGGCAGCGTTGTCGCATTTGGCGACCGGCAGCTCGCTCGCGGACGAGAATCTGTGCCGCCGTCCCGCGCGATTCATCGCCGAATCGAACATGGCACGCCTCGACAAAGTGCGCTCGGCATACGACCCGGATGGCCGATTCCACAGTTGGATGGGCGCAGCCTGACCCTTGGCGACCGGTCGGACACCATGGCAGTGATTGACGACGAGTTTCCTACCTTGCCGCCCAGCTAACAGTGGCCGGTGGCGCGTGTGAACCGAACAGGCACTTCTATCGTTTAACAAGCAAGGGCCGTTCACAGTCCCCGCAACATCAATCAGCGACGAGCGCCGGGTAGCGCGGCCCGCTGGTCACTTTTTCCGGACAGGGCACTTGAGCAGACCGGTGCCGCCGATCTCGACATCACCAAAGGCGCCGCGCCGTGCCGCCGCCATGCGACTCACAATGTAAGAAACGGATAACACATGTTGGCTTTACTGGTCGTCCGAACGACCGCCGGACACGAAATACCTTATGTGCCAGGGAAGATGGGAGTCACCCGATAATGCAGGTATGGCTGGCCGGAACGCCTTGTGGCGGTGAGGAATCCGGGCATGACGAATACACGACGTGGGATGCCGCATACGTGCTGGGATCGTTGTCGTCCACCGAGCGGCGCGAATTCGAAGCGCACATGACCGGCTGCCCGTTGTGCGCCAGCGCCGTCGGCGAGCTCGGCGGCATGCCGGCCCTCCTGTTGCAGCTGAATCGCAACGACTTGGCGGCGATCGACGATCGCAGTGGCGTTGAATCATTGCTGCCCGGCGAGTTGCTGCCGTCGCTGCTGGCCGCGGTGAGCTGGCGGCGGCGCCGGTCCCGCATCGTGACGTGGACGGCTGGGGCAGCCGCAGCCGCGGTGCTGGCGATCGGTGTCCTCGTCGGCGTGGCGGGCAATTACCCGACTTCGGTGCCCATGCCGCCGCAGGCGGGCGTGCCGATTCAGCCGATGGCGCAAGTCGGGACGAACAGGCTGGCCTCGACGGTTTCGGTCAGCAGCCAGCAATGGGGAACGTCCATCTCGATGAACTGCGTCTGCCTGGCCCCGCTGAACGCCCATCACGACACGCTGGCGATGGTCATGGTAGGTCGCGACGGTAGCCACACTCGAATGGCAACCTGGGTGGCGAATCCGGGCCACACGGCGACCCCCACTGGCAGCACTTCGACACGGGTCGAGCAAATCGCTGCTGTGCAGGTGGTTTCAGCCGACGGCCAAGTGCTGCTGGAGCGTTCGCTGTAAATTTCGAACCCGGGTGAACTGAAGTCACCCGCAGGTCGTGTTACCGGCATCATCACAAGTTAGGTATGCAGATGCCCAGGCAACACAGGGTGGTCGACCACATCGTCGAGCAACTCGCGAGAACCGACAGCGATTACATATTCGGCGTCGACGGTGCCAACATCGAGGATCTGTACGACGCCGCATATTTCAATTCGGACATCACCGCGGTGTTGGCTAAGCACGAGTTCTCCGCTGCCACGATGGCCGACGGGTACAGTCGCAGTGGCGCGGGTTTGGGCGTGGTGGCGGCGACGTCGGGCGGAGGCGCACTCAATCTCATTCCAGGCCTTGGGGAATCATTGGCCAGCCGGGTGCCGGTGTTGGCATTGGTGGGCCAGCCTGCGATCACAATGGACGGCCGGGGCAGCTTTCAAGACACCAGTGGTCGCAACGGTTCATTAAATGCCGAGGGATTGTTTTCTGCGGTGTCGGTCTTCTGCCGGCGGATGGTGACACCTTCTGACATCGTTGCGGCATTGCCCAGCGCTATAGCGGCGGCACGAACCGGTGGCCCTGCAGTATTGTTGCTGCCCAAGGATATTCAGCAGGCTCAGGTCGGCGTCAACGGCTACGGCGGTAATGGCCGGCATGGCTCCGATCATGCCGGAAGTCTCGCAGGTGAGCCGCATGCAATCGTGCGTGCGCTGCGCCGAGCGGCTGGACCTATCACCATCATCGCCGGCGAGCAGGTGGCTCGTGATAACGCCCGGTCCGAACTCGAGGAGCTACGGGCCATACTGCGCGCGCAGGTAGCGTGTGTGCCCGACGCCAAGGATGTCGCCGGCACACCGGGTTTCGGTTCCTCTTCGGCGCTCGGTGTGACCGGTGTGATGGGCCACCCCGGTGTGGCCGACGCGATCGCCGCGAGCGCCGTGTGCCTGGTGGTCGGCACCCGGTTGTCGGTGACCGCCCGCGCCGGCCTCGACGACGCGCTCGCGGCGGTGCGGACGGTCTCGCTCGGCTCCGCCCCTCCGTACCTGCCGTGCACGCATGTGCGCACCGAGAATCTGCGGGGATCGCTGACGATGCTGACCCGGGCGTTGTCCGGGCGGGGGCGGGCAAGGGGACTGCGGGTGCCCGATTTCGTTGCGCACACGGAACTTCACCCACCATCCTTCGCCGGCACGGGCGTGCGTTACCGGGACGCCATGGTGGCTCTCGACAGCGCGTTGCCCGACGGGACCGACATCGTCGTCGACGCCGGCAACACCGGTGCAGCCGCAATCCATTACCTCCCCGTTCGCCGGGACGGTCGCTTCGCGGTCGCACTCGGCATGGGAGGCATGGGCTACAGCTTCGGTGCCGGTATCGGGATGACCTTCGGCCGAGCCATGAGCAACAGGCCCAACCGGCGCACCGTGGTGATCGCCGGGGACGGGGCATTCTTCATGCACGGTATGGAGGTACACACCGCGGTGCAGTACCGGCTTCCGGTGACATTCGTACTGTTCAATAACAACGCCCACGCCATGTGCGTGACCCGCGAGCAATTGTTCTACGACGACCTGTACAGCTACAACCGGTTCGCTCCCAGCCAGCTGGGAGCCGGTCTGGCGGGCATGTTCCCCGGGCTGCCTTCGGTCGACGTGTCCGACATCGACGCACTACCCGCAGCACTGGAACGGGCAATGGCCGTCGACGGTCCGTCCGTGGTCACCATCGAGTGCTCCGCAGACGAAATCCCGCCATTCGCGGCGTTCCTGAACGGCAAGCCCACCAAAAGCATTGTTGAGAAACAGATTACAACTCCAAAGGAGAACAAATTCCATGTCCCTACCAGCGCTTGACGATATCGCCGTACATCGCGGCACCACGGAACCGATCGAGGGAGTGGTGCGGATCGAGACCTCGCCCTTGGAAGAGACCGCCCCGATGTTCATGGCCAAGATGCGATCGGTGTACCCCCACGACGAGGTCTTCGGCCAGTACTGCACGGTCAACGACTACGTCGACTGCCCGCCCGACGAGTTGTTCGAATACCTGGCCGACACCCGCAGCCTGGAGGAGTGGACCTATACCCTGCGTAACTTCACTCCCACGGCGGAGTCCGGGCTCTGGCTGGCCTACGACCGGTTGCTCCCGGACACCAAGATCTACACCCGCACCGTGGCCAACGCCCAGGCTCGTACCGTCGACTACCACTGCGCCTGGGACCAGGGCAAGCACTTGTGGATGATCTACCTGATGCGGGTCCTCGACGCGCAAGTGCTGCTCGACAAGCCCGGTTCCGTTGTGTTGTGGACCAATTGCCGTCACCCCTTCTACGACGACAACCCGTATCCCGACGCCGCACCGGCAGAGCGCACCGGCTGGGTGGGTGACTTCTGGGACATGTTCGGTGCCGGTCATGGGCTGGAGCTCAACAACCTCAAGACAATCGCCGAATACCGCCACCGCAACGGACTGCCGATCAGGCCCGACTGGATGAGTACATCATGAACGAGCCCATTGTCAGCCTGACCGACGTCTCCACCTATCTGCCCGGTGAACCCATCGGCGCCGATTATTACGCGAACTTCGCCGGGTCGGACGACCTCGCAGCCAACCTGATGTTCCGCGCGCCAAGGTTCCGTCGTCACGTCGGGCCGGACGAAACCGCGATCGACATGATCGAGCGAGCCGCGCAGGGCCTGATCGAACGACACGGCCAAGACGTCATTGCGAACGTCGACGTGCTGATCACCCACGCCCAAATGCCCGACATGCCGTTCTACGGCGGGGGCGGCGGCATCGCGCACCGCCTGGGCATGCGGCCCAATTGGGTGCTGGATCTGCACAATGGCGGTTGCGCAGTGTTCGTGCTGGCGCTAAAAGTCGCCCGTCAGTTGCTCGCCACGGGGCAGGGCAGGACGGCGCTGATCGCGATCGCCCAGAACGCCGCCGGCCAGATCTTCGACCAGCCCGGCGTGCGTCGTAAGGCGCAGTCGTCGGTGCCCGGCGACGGCGCCGCCGTCGGATTGGTCACCGTCTCAGACGAATCACCGATTCTCGACATCGAGTGCCGCACCTACGGTGAATACGCCGGCGATATGACGCTCGCCATCGACCCGCCCCGCAAATGGTGGCAGCCAGGCCCCGGTGAGGGCAGTATCGGGTTCACCGAGACAAAGATCGCCAAGGTGCTTGCTCGCGGAAATCGGCAGGTCCCCGAAGTGGCGCTGGCCGTCTGCGATCGAATCAACCTCAACTCCAAGGACATCGACCTGCTGGTCACCAATCAGCCGAACCGGGTGTTCCTGCGCAACTGGCGCGAAGCGCTCGAGGTACCCGAATCCAGGCACCTCGATACGTTCGATGAATACGGCAACCTGTTCGGGGCGGGGATCCCGATCAACCTCGACCGTGCGATATCCGACGGTCGGGTCAAGGCAGGTGACGTCGTGATGATGGCCGCCTTCGCGCACGCCGGCGACTTCGCGGGTGCGGCGGCGTTCCGCTGGGGCGGAGCACGCTGATGTTACCGAAACTTCAGGCAAGTCCCGTCACCACGGAGATCCTCGACGCGCTGCCCAGCGCGACCGATCCATTCGCGTTGTCGCTCAACGAAAACCCGTTTCCACCGCTGCCGGCAGTGCGGTCGGCACTGATCCGATCGATCGATGTCGCAAATCGGTATCCGGAATTCCTGCCCGAACGGCTGCGCCGCTTGATCGCCGGCCACATCGGGGTCTGCGAACAGCAGGTCGTGTTGGGAGCGGGTGCGAGTGGAGTGGTGATGCAGGTCCTGCACGCGGTGACGCGGCCCGGTGACCGGATTGTGCTGAGCGAGCCGACTTTCGACGGATACCCGATTTTCGCCCAGATGGCCCGCCTGGAATCGGTCACGGTTCCGCTCGACGAGCACGGCCATCACGACCTGGAGGCAATGGCCGAGGCGGCGGCGGGCGCCGGCGTGGTCGTCCTGTGTCGGCCGCACAATCCCACCGGCACTCTGGAATCTGTCGCGGATGTGCAGCGATTCCTGCGGCGGGTGCCAGACGACACGGTCGTGTTACTCGACGAGGCCTACATCGAGTTTGTCGCCCCCCAGCACCGCATCGACGGACCGGATCTGGTCGGACGTTTTCCGAATGTCGTCGTATTGCGCACATTCTCGAAGGCCTATGGGTTGGCCGGACTTCGTATCGGCTACGGCTTCGCCGCACCAGAACTGGCCACCACACTGTGGGGGATGCAATTACCGTTCGGCGTGAGCATTACCAGCTTGGCCGCGGTGGCAGCGTCCTACGATGCCGAAGACCAGTTGCGGCAACGCATTCTGCGAATCACCGGCGAGCGGGATTACCTGTCCCGGCGCCTGCGGGCAATGGGCGTGTACACCACCGACGGGCATGCCAACTTCGTTTACCTACCGGCCGTCGGGCGACCCTGGCGAGAGGTGTTCGGCGACACCGCGCTGAGGGCCCGCTACTACCCGGACGGCGCTGCCCGGATCACCGTCGGAAGCCGCGCGTCCACTCAAGCGGTATTGGCCGCACTGGCGAATTCGGCCTGATACCGCGCGAAGAGAGCTGACGTGAGCTGTCACCTGAAGCACCGGTACATGCCGATCGCGCGATCGACTCGGTCGCTTCGCGTCCTCGTCGTCGGCGCCGGCGTGGGCGGCATTTCCATTGCCCGCGGATTATTGCGTGATGGACATGACGTCACCGTCTTCGAGCAGCGCTCGGGCGTGCAGGCGGCTGGCGGAGCCGTCACCATCTGGTCCAACGGCGCAACGGTTCTCGACCAGCTGGGGGTCGATATGGATGGGGCCGGTCAGCTGCTTTCCACCCTGCGGGTCCTGACGGCAGGGGGTCTTCCGGTCGCCACCGTCGACCTGGCAGCGATTGCAGACGGACTGGGCGCGCCAGTTCGGATGGTCCCCCGCCGAGTCGTGCTGGAGAGGCTGCTGGAAGGCTTTCCGACCGAGCGCATCCGTTGCAATGCCCGTGTGGTAGGGGCCGTCACTACCCAAAACGGAGTCCGCCTCCATTTCGAAGACGGCGGCCGGGCCGACGGAGATCTGCTGATCGGTGCGGACGGCCTGCACTCGGTGGTTCGAGACATCGTTGGCGCACCACCCGCGCAGCCGACCGGCTGGTGCAGCTGGCAGGGACTGATCACCCTTCCCCGCATCGCGGACAAGGACGTCGCGCAAGTGATCATCGGCGAGCGCGGAAACCTCGGCCTGTGGCCGGCCGGAGGTTCGGAGGTGCAATGGTGGTTCGACGTGCCGTGGTCGCCCGACTACGTCAGACCCGAGCGTCCGATCGAGATGATCCGGTCGCACTTCAATGGATGGTCCGACTCGGTCGATCGAGTGCTAACGACGCTGACCGACGAGGACCTGGCCCGTTCGCCGTTCCCGCATTTTCGGCATCCGATTCCCGTGTCCGGGCACGGCGCGGTGACGTTGCTCGGCGATGCCGCACACACGATGCCGCCCACCCTGGCGCAAGGAACCAATCAAGCGCTGCTCGACACAATGGTCTTGCGCAGAGCGCTTTCGGATCTCCAAAGAGATTGGAAGGGGCGCAGCAGCAGCCGTGATCTCTCGGGCGCGCTGCGCTGGTACGAGAACACGAGGCGACGCAAGGTCAGGGCGGTGTCTTTCGTGACCACGCTGCAAGTGGCCCGCAGTGAGGCCGTGCTGAGGCCGGCGGCGATGATCCCAGACCGTCTCATGACCCGTGCACTCACAACGTTTATGCGTGCGGTGAGTCATCGCCGGATATCCGCGGCGACCAGCCGAGACCTCGAAGCCTCGACGACTATCCGTCTTGTCGATGCCACATGAACAACGTGAGCAAGTCGCCCATGGTGCCACCCGCCAGGCTGGCCCGCGCTATTGAGTGGATGCGCCACTACCTGCATCGGCTCCATCAACGATGCATCCCTGCGCCGGCAGCAATGATGGAGATGATCGTGGCAACCTGGACGTCGCAGGCGATCACTGTCGCGGCCCAACTCGGCGTCGCCGACGCACTCTCCGAAGGCCCGCTGCCGATCGAGGAACTGGCCACCCGGGTGGGCGCGGACGGGGATGCGCTACGTCGGCTGTTGCGGGCCTTGATTGGCAAGGGCATCTTCCGGCATCGGCGGGACGGACGCTACGAGCTGAATTCCCTTGCCGCCACCCTGTGTTCGGATGCACCCATCTCGATGAGTTGCGCGGCGCAGTTCTATGGGTCGGCCGAGCAGCGCGAACGCTGGACCCTGCTGGTGGATTCGATCCGAACCGGAAATACGGTCGTCCCGGCATTGCGCGGCATGGAGAGCTTCGACTACTTCGCCGGGCAGCCTGAGCTTGCTGAACTTTTCAACCAGACGATGACGAGTGTTTCGGAGCTCACGGACGGATCGGTGGTCGCTGGTTACGATTTCGGCGCCTACTCCACGATCGTCGACGTGGGTGGTGGGCACGGCCCACTGTTGGCCACCATCCTGGCGGGGGCACCGGCTTCGCGCGGCGTCCTGTACGACCTGCCGCAGGTAGTAGCGGACGCCCCTAGGCAGTTGCGCGAGCACATGGTCGCCGACCGGGTGCGTATCGCGGAGGGATCGTTCTTTGACGGCGTTCCCTCGGGGGGAGACGCCTACATCCTCAAGAACATCCTCCACGACTGGCCCGACGAAAAAGCTGTTCAGATCCTGCGGAACGTTCGCACGGCGGCCGGCCCCCGAGCGGCGGTGCTCCTGATCGAATTGGTCATCCCGAAGCACGACCGTGACTTCCCGGGGAAATGGGTGGATTTGGAGATGCTACTGAATTTGGGGGCCCGCGAACGCACGGCCGACGAGTACCAAGCCCTGCTGGGCCGAGCCGGACTGCAGATGACGCGGGTGGTTCAAACCGCTTCACCCCTCAGCGTGGTCGAAGCACGGGTGGCATAGCTACGCGCGCCGCGCGGGCGGCAAGTGGGGTTAGCCTGTATCGGGTATGCACACCATCGAGGCCGACTACCTGGTAGTCGGCGCGGGCGCCATGGGCATGGCGTTCATCGACACGCTGGTCGCCGAGACGGAGGCCCGCGTGGTGGTGGTGGATCGCTACCACGCACCCGGTGGGCACTGGACGATGGCGTACCCGTTTGTGCGGTTGCATCAGCCCTCGGCGTTCTACGGCGTCAACTCGTCACGGCTGGGCGGCGACACCATCGACCAAGTGGGTTGGAACCGGGGCCTTTACGAACTGGCGAGCGCCGGCGAGATCTGCGCGTACTACGACCGCATCATGCGCCGGGAGTGGTTGCCGACCGGCCGGGTCAGTTATTTCCCGATGAGCGAATACCTCGGCGACGGCCGGTTTCGCACGCTGGCCGGCGCCGACTACACCGTCCGCGTGACGAACCGCGTCGTCGACGCCACCTACATGCGGGTTACCGTTCCGGCCATGCGGCGCCCGCCGTACGCGGTCGCCGCCGGCGTCCAATGTGTGCCGCCCAACGACCTGCCCAGGCTCGCCGCGCACCAGCGCTGCGTCGTCGTCGGGGCCGGCAAGACCGGCATCGACACGTGCCTGTGGCTGCTGAGTCACGGCGTCGGGCCGGACCGGCTGACCTGGATCATGCCCCGCGACGCGTGGCTGCTGGACCGCGAGACGATGCAGCCCGCCGCGTTTTTCGCCGACAAGCTCAAGGCCGGTTTCACCGCGCAGCTGCGCGCGATCAACGACGCGGCCTCGGCGCAGGATCTGTTCGCGCGTCTCGAGGATGCCGGCGTGCTGTTGCGGCTCGACCCGATGGTCCGGCCGGCCATGTACCGCTGCGCTACGGTCACCCGGCTCGAACTCGAGCAGTTGCGCCGCGTCGCCGACGTGGTGCGCCTGGGCCACCTGCTGGCCATCGAGGCGGGCAGGATGGTCCTCGACGGCGGGACGCTCCCCCTCAGCGGGCACGAGCTGTTCATCGACTGCACCGCGGATGGCGCCGAAAAGCGGCCCGCCACAGCCATTTTCGATCCCGGGCGGATCACTCTGCAGAGCGTGCGCGGCTGCCAACAGATCTTCAGTTCCGCGCTGATCGCCCACGTCGAGGCCGCCTACCGTGACGACGCCGTGAAAAACGAGCTGTGTGTGCCCCTGCCGCATCCGGACACCGACCTCGACTGGCTACGGCTGGCGCTGGCCGACTACAGCAACCAGCTGCGCTGGTTCGATGAGCCGGAGTTGATGTCGTGGTTGTCCGCGGCGCGCCTGGACCTGTTCGGCCATCTGATCGGCCACCTGCTGCCGTCGGCGTCGGCGAAGCCCCGGGTGCGGATGCGGATTCTGGACATCGCCAAGTCCGTCTTCTCCGCCACCGCCACCAAGCTCGACCAGCTGATGGCCGCCGAGGGCGCGCTCGCGGCGCCCTGACCCGTGTAACCCGAGTCGATATTCATCGGGTGAAGGAGGCCTGTGGCGGCAAGAAACGAACCCGTCGGCCCGCGACCCCTGCGCGCGGTGCCCGACAGTGGCCATGATGACGGCTACCCGGACTGGGAAGCCGTGTACTCCGACAACGTGACCTGGGTGTACCGCACGCTGTTCGCGCGCGTCGGCAACCGGACCGACGCCGAAGACCTCACCGCCGAGGTGTTCCTCGCCGCGCTGCGGCCGCTGCGGCTGACCGCGAGCGTCGCCGAGGTGCGCGCGTACCTGCGGGCGACGGCCCGGACCGTGCTGGCCGCGCACTGGCGCGAGACGCTGGGCCGAGAGATAACCTCGATCGAGGACGTCGAACAACCAGCCGAGAGCCAGGACGCGATCAGCACCGCGCCGCAACGTGTTGCCCGGGTCCTGGACAACCTGCCGGATCGCTACCGCCAGATTCTGGAATCGCGCTTCTTGCAGGGCAATTCGATCAAGGAGTCGGCCGCGGAACTCGGGATCAGCGTGGCCAATGCCAAAGTGCTCCAGCACCGCGCTCTGCGGCTGGCGGCGCAGGTCAACGATGGGGGCCAGCCATGAATGCGCGAGGGCTGCGACGTTACGTCGACGACCTGTTGCGGGGGCGGCGGCCCAGGCCGTTCGCGCCCGACGACTTCGAGGCGGCCCAGCTCCGCACGGCCATCGAGCTGCGCGCCGCCCGCGAGGGTGGCGACGCTCCGCGCCAGGAATTCGTTGCCGAGCTACATCGGCGTATCGCCGAGCAGATGTCCGGCACGCCAACGGAAACGCCGCAGGTGCGCGGCAGCACGCGGCGCCAGGTCATCGTCGGCACGTCGGCCGCCGCCACCGCCGCGGTCGCCGCGGTATCCGTCGACCGCGCACTGATCGGGGGGCAGACCGGCGACGGTCGGCCCCCCGAGGTCGCCGCCGGACAACTCACGCCCAACGAGGGCAGCTGGCAGCGCGTCGCGGCCGGATCGGATGTGCCCGACGGTGCGATGCGCGCCTTCGATCTCGGCTCGGTGACCGGATTCGTCCGCCGCGTCGACGGCAAAATCCAGGCGATCTCCGGGGTGTGCACCCATCAGGGCTGCAAGCTGTGGTTCGACGCACCCGACGACACGCTGCGCTGCCCCTGCCACACCACGTCGTTCTCGCCCAGCGGGCAGGTGCTCACCCACCAGCTACCGATCGCGCCGAAGCCGTTGCCCGCATTGATGGTTCGTGAGGTCAACGGGGTCATCGAGGTGTTCGCCCCGCCGCGCACCGAGCGGCCGGCCTGAGTGGTGTAACCCGCCGCCCTATCTCTGGGCATGGATATCCCCATGCTCGGAAGGCATTCGGCGGCCATGGCGGCCGCGGGTGTGCTGCTGTTGGCCGGTTGCTCCCAGTCACGGCCGGCGGCCACCACCCCCGCGCCAACCACCGGAATGTCGGTCACCGCGCCGGCGGCTCCAGTGCGCGGCGACCAGGTCACCATCGACGGCTTCGCGTTCGCGCCGGTGACCGTGACCGTGCCCGCCGGTACCACCGTCACCTGGACCAACCGCGACGAAGAACCTCATACGGTGGCCGCCAGTGATGGTTCGTTTCATTCACCCGGCATGGGAACCGGAGCCACCTTCACCCATACCTTTCCCACCGCAGGGACTTTCGACTACGTCTGCTCGATCCACCCGATGATGCGCGGCACCGTGGTGGTGACGGGATGAGCGCTCACGCGAACGGCATGACTCGCCGCCAGCTCATCCGGCACACGGCCTGGTTCGGAGCGGCGGTCGGATTCGCCGTGACCGGCGGCGAGGTCATCTCGCATGTCGCGGGTCAGGCGAAGGCGCAGCACGCGGCGGCGCGGCCCACGCTGCGGTTCGCCCAGATCAGCGACAGCCATATCGGTTTCACCGGGGCGCCCAACCCGGACGTCGCCGGTACGTTCGGCCACGCGATCGATCAGGTCAACAACCTCGGATACACACCGGATTTCGTCATCCACACCGGGGACCTCACCCACCTGTCCAGCCCGGAGCAGTTCGACCAGGTGAAGCAGATGATGACGGGCCTCAAGACGCCGCACGTGTTCACCGTGCCGGGGGAGCACGACTCGGTCGATGATGCGGGTCAGAAGTACCGAAACACGTTCGGCTCCGGCTCCGTTGGCGATGGGTGGTACAGCCAAGACATCGCCGGCGTGCACCTGATCGCGTTGGTCAACACGTTGAATCTGCGCAAGCTCGGGCATCTGGGTGCCGATCAACTGGAGTTCGTCAAGAACGACGTCGCGCGTCTTTCCAGCGATACCCCCATCATCGTGTTCAGCCACATCCCGCTGTTCGCGATGTACCCGCAATGGGGCTGGGGCACCGACGATGCCACCCAGGCGCTGAGCTACCTGCGGCGGTTCTCCTCGGTCACGTGCCTCAACGGCCATGTCCACCAACTGTTCTCCAAGACGGAGGACCACGTCACGTTCTACAGCGGCACCACCACCGCGTACCCGCTGCCGCGACCGGGCGATGGGCCGGCGCCCAAGCCGGTCACGCTGCCGGCCGGCAAGCTGCGTGATGCGCTCGGCATCCGCGAGGTCAGCTACACCAGGGGAGAGGCCGCCCTGGCCTTGAAGGAGACCGCACTGCAATGACTTTGACGAGCATTCTGGTCCGGCTCGGCCTGGCCGCGTCGTTGATCGTCAGCGCGGCCAGCCACGCCTATCTCTATGTTCATGGCTACCAACATATTCCGGAGATCGGTACGGCATTCCTCGCCCAGGCCAGCCTTTCGTTCGCGATTGCGCTGCTGATCCTGGTCGGCGGTCCCGCGTGGCTGCCCTGGGCCGGTGCGGCGGTGGCGGCCGGCTCCCTGGTCGCGTTCGTCTTGTCGCGCACCGTCGGCCTGTCCGGCTTCTCCGAGCGGGGCTGGGAGCCGGCTCCTTACGCGGCCATCAGTGTGGCGGTCGAGGTGGCCACGGTGGCGCTGTGGGGGATCGGTGCACGCCTTCGGTTTCGAAGAGGCCAGACCACCGTCGTTTGAGCCGGCGTTTGAGTGACAGCGCCCGGCGGCAGCCCCGATGCTCTGGGCGGGGGCATACTCGCGCCAGGCAGGGCTACGCGGCGCCCGGGGCCTCCGGGGCCGGTTGGTCAGCCAGGGCGTCGGCGGTGCTGACCGGCCCGGGCTCGTCGGAGCTGGACGCGACGGGAGCCGACCACTTGATCCGAAGCCGGCGTTTGAGCGACATGGACGGTTTCTCGATGAGGAACCAGCTCACCACGGCGAGCGGCAGGGTGGTCGCCACCGCGACGAGAAAGAACAACACCGGGTGCAGGCGCGTCGCGAGCCCACTGACGGCCAGCAATTGCTGGGCCGGGAATGCGTAAATGTAGACGCCGTAGGACAGATCGGTGCGCAGCCGCAACCGTTCGCTCTTGAGCAGGGCGCCCGACACGACGACGGCGTAGGCCAGCGGAAGGGCACCGACCACCCGGTAATCGGGCAGCAACCCGGCCGCCGCCACGATCACGACGCAGACCGCGACCAGCGACCATCGGGCGGGGATGACGTCTCGCCACTGATACAGGAGGGCTCCGGCCGCGAACATGATGGCCGAGCGCACCGCAAGCTGCGGAATGGTCCACACCCCGGGAAATGTCAGGGGCGGCACGACCAACGCCGCCAGTGTCGCCAGCACCAACACCGTGGGGGATATCCAGCGGCGATTGGCCAGTCCCGCCACGCCGACGGCGGCAACGAAGAGGTAGCACAGCAGTTCCCAGATCAGCGACCACATCGAACCGTTCCAGGCGGGTCCACCCGGCACACCGTGCAGCGTTCCGTCGATGGTCGGCTGCAGGTACGCGATCGCGCTGTTTTTCAGGACGTACTCGAGCGGGGCGGTGGACCCGAGCAGCTTGGCGGCCGAACCGCCCTGGATCACCATGCTCAACGGGGCGAAGACGAAGGCGGTCACGACCAGGCAGACGTAGAACCCGGGAAAGATGCGAAGGGCGCGGGCGGTGAGATAGTCACGCAGTTTGGGGTCGGTGAGCCAACTGCGAGTGATGAGAAAGCCGGAGATCGCGAAAAATCCGTCGACACCTACCGAGAAGAACAGCTGCAGGGTCGCCTTCGGGGGCATGTGACCGGTGCATGGCCAGGAGTGGAAGAGCATCACCTCGGCCGCCAGCGCCAACCGAAGTGCGTTGAGCGCGTTTCTTCGCGGATCGAATACCTGCCCTAGCTTCATCCAACCTCCGCCCGCACACCACTCGTCATCGGCGCCATCGTACGGGCCGAAACCCGACGGGCGCTGATACGGGCGGTGGCCTTGATCAGGTTGCGGCCCCGCGATGCTTTGCCGGTAGCGCCGCGCCTTGCGTCTTCAAATTGTCACGATCATGGCTAACCGGCCCGGGGACCTCCGGCGGCATCGCCATGGCCGCTTGCTCGCGGGAACCGGCGGATCTGCGTTTCAGTCGCGCCTTGAGCGACCTCGCCGGCTTTTCGACCAGGAACCAGCTCGCCGCGGCCAGCGGCAGGGTGGCCAGCGCCACGGTCAGGCAGAACACGATCGGGTTGAGGCTGAGCAGCCCCAGGATCGCCAGCAGCTGCTGGGTCGGATACGCGTAGATGTACATGCCGTAGGACAGGTCCGTACGCAACCTCAATCGCTTGTTGTGCAACAGGGACCCGGAGACGATGACGGCGTAGGCCAGCGGCACGGCGGCGACCACCCGGTAATCGGGCAACTGGCCGGCCACCAGCACGATGACCACACTCACCGCGACCAGCGACCAGCGGGCGGGAATCACGTCCCGCCATTGATAGAGCAGGGCTCCGGCGGCGAACATGATCGCGGCGCGGCACGCCATGAAGATGATGACGACGCCCACGTTGCCGGTCGGCCTGTTGAACACCTCGGGAAAGGTGACTGGAGGCATCATGGAGGCCCCGATGGCGGCCACCACCAATATCGCCGGGGAGACCCACCTGCGGTTGGCCAGTCCGGCCACGCCGATGGCGGCAACGACCAGGTAGCACATCACTTCCCAGAACAGTGACCACAGCGAAGCGTTCCAGATGCCCGCATTGGGGATGTCGAACGGAGTACCGCCCACGTCGGGCTTGAGCCACAAGACCGCGATGTTTTTCAGGACGTACTCGAACGGCGCGAACGAGAACAGCAGCTTGGTCGGCGAACCGCCCTGGATCGCCACACTGAGCGGGGCGAACACGAAGGCCGTCACGATCATGCAGACGTAGAAGCCGGGCAGGATGCGCAGGGCCCGCGCGGCGAGGTAAGCGCGCAGCTTCGGGTTGCTCAGCCAGCTCGCGGTGATGAGGAATCCCGAGATCGCGAAGAACCCGTCCACCCCCACGGACAGCAGGAGTTGCAGAACGGCCCGCAGCGAGGGCAGATGACCCCGAACCGGGTAGGTGTGCCAGAAGATGACCTCCGCCGCGAGCGCTAACCGCCATGCGTTCAGTGCGTTGCTTCGCGGATCGAAAACATGCCCTAGCTTCATCGGCGTCCCCCGCCACCCGCATCGGGCGTCATCGGCATCATCGGCGCAATCTTAGCGCCCTCATAAAGGGAAAAGGGCCGGTTTACGCTATCCGACGGATCGGCTGACGGCAAACGCCGCGCTAATCTACATGTGTCTAATAAGAGCCCAACAGTGTTGCGGGATAACGCACATCGCCGCGGTGAGCCGGCGTGGGCCAGCCGATTGCCGTGGCTAGTCGCGCATACCCTCGATGAATACCGTTGTCTCGTCCCAAGTGGGCAGCAGGCCGGCGGCGCGCACTTCTTCGAGGCTGGGCGCCGCGGCGTCGCGGTCGGAGAGGTTGGGCGGCGCGCCATCCACCAGCGGCCAATCGATGGCCAGCGCCGGATCGGTTGCGCAGATCGTGTGCTCGCGCTGCGGGTTGTATTCCGCCGAGCACAGATACATGACCGTCGAATTGTCTTGCAGCGCTAGGAAACCATGCCCGAGGCCTTCGGACAGGTAGATCGTCCGGTGATCGGTGTCGTCGAGCAGAACCGAATCCCATTGCCCGAACGTCGGCGAACCCACCCGAATGTCGACGACGACGTCGAACACCGAACCGCGGACACAGGTCACGTACTTGGCCTGGCTCGGCGGCACCTGGGCGAAATGCAATCCGCGCAACACGCCGGCCGATGACACCGAACAATTGGCCTGCCGGACGTCCAAGCGATGACCGGCGAAGGAACGGAATCCCTTGTCGGTGAGCCATTCGAAGAAATGGCCGCGCGAATCCCCGTGCACCGTAGGGGTGATCTCCCAGGCGCCGGGAACTTTCAGTTCGCGAACTTCCACGCTACTGCCCACGTTCTTCGTAGCGGGCTTCCGAGGCGTCTTTCAACGGACGCCACCACGATTCGTTTGCGCGATACCAGTCAATGGTGGCACGCAGCCCTTCCTCGAAGTCGGTATGTTTTGGCGCCCAACATAATTCGTCATACAGCGTGGACGGGTCGATGGCGTAACGCAAATCGTGGCCGACGCGATCGGTGACGTGGTCGAAATCGTCGGGCTCGCGGCCCATCATCTGCAGCAGTGTGCGTAGCACGGTCAGGTTGTCGCGTTCGCCCTCGGAGCTGATCAGGTAGGTGCGCCCGATCTCGCCCTTGTCCAGGATGCGCCGCACCGCGCTGTTGTGGTCGTCGACGTGGATCCAGTCGCGCACGTTGGCGCCGGCGCCGTACAGCTTGGGCCGCCGACCGGTGAGCACGTTGGTGATCTGGCGCGGGATGAACTTCTCGACGTGCTGATACGGCCCGTAATTGTTGGAGCAGTTCGAGATCGTGGCGCGCACCCCGTACGAGCGCACCCAGGCGCGCACCAGCATGTCGGCGGCGGCTTTGGTCGCCGAATACGGACTGGACGGGTTGTAGGGTGTCGCCTCGGTGAACCGCTGCGGGTCGTCGAGCTCCAGGTCACCGTAGACCTCGTCGGTCGAGATGTGGTGCAGCCGCACACCATAACGTCGCACCGCCTCGAGGATGGTGAAGGTGCCGACGACGTTGGTGTGCAGGAACGGTTCGGGGCTGTCCAGCGCGTTGTCGACGTGGCTCTCCGCCGCGAAATGCACCACCGCGTCGGATTCGGCGACCAGCCGCGACACCAGCTCGGCGTCGGTGATGTCACCGACCACCAGCTCGATCGAGTCCTCGACGTCGGCCAGTGACTCGCGCCGACCCGCATAGGTCATGGCGTCGAGCACCGTCACGGAATCTTCGGGGTGTTCGCGGAGCGTGCTGTGCACGAAGTTGGCGCCGATGAATCCAGCGCCGCCGGTGACCAGTAACCGCATGCCCAAACCCTAACCGAGGCGATCGGTCAGTTTGCGCGAGTTAGCCCCAGAGGTCCGGCCAATTCGGTTAGCGCAGGTAACAGCGATTCTTCGTCGTGGCCGCCCAGCACCTGGATCGCCACGTGGTCGGCTCCGGCCTCCAGATGTTCACACAGGCGCCTCGCGATGTCGTCCGGGGTGCCATGGGCGACCACCGCGTCGATCAGCTTGTCGCTGCCGGGCTTGTGTACGTCGGCTTCGGTGAACCCCAGCCGCAGCCAGTTGTTCACGTAGTTGCTCAGGCCCAGGTAATGCTCGACGGTCTGGCGCCCGATCGCGCGCGCCTTCTCCGCGTCGGTGGTGAGCACCACCTTGTGTTCGGGCGCCAAATACACTGCACCGCCGAGCAAATCGCGCGCTTTCGCGGTGTGTTCCGGCGTGGTCAGGTACGGGTGCGCACCGGCGCTGCGTTGGGCCGCGAGGCCCAGCACCCGCGGCCCGAGCGCCGCAACCACCCGTCGGCTGGTCGGCACCAGGGCCGCGTCGAGTTCGTCCAGGTAAGAGACCAGGGCGTCGTACGGCTTCACGTACTCCTGGGTGTGCTCCGGGTGGCCCACCCCGACACCCAGCAAAAACCTTCCCGGATGGCCGGATTCGATCCGGTGGAAGGACTTGGCGACGTCCGGGGCGGGCGCCGACCAGATGTTGACGATCCCGGTGGCCAGCTGCAGCGACGTCGTCCGGGCCAGGGCCGGTTCGGCCCAGGACAGATCGGCATCCGGTGATCCGCCGATCCAGGCGGCGCCGTAGCCCAGCGATTCGATGCCCGCGGCCAGTTCGGCGGAGATGGATCGGGTGGGCAGCCACACGCCGAACCGGCCCAGCTCGGGCTTGAGCGAAACTCCCGCGGTCATCGGGCTCCCCCTAGAAGCTTTGTCAGGACGGCTGCAGTCCAAGCGGCCCCGCCAGTTCGGCCAGCGCCGAGACCAGGTTTTCATCCTTCGTCAGGACCTGCACGGGGACGTGATCGGCGCCGGCGTCGAGATGTTCGGTGAGCCGCGCCGCGATCTGGTCCACGGTGCCATATGCCACCACCGCGTCCACCAGACGGTCGCTGCCCGGCCGGGTGACCTCGTCCTCGGTGAAACCCAGCCGCTTCCAGTTGTTTCGGTAGTTGGCGAGGTTGAAATAGATGTCGAGCGCCTTGCGCCCGACCGCCCGGGCCTTCTCGGCGTCGGTGGTCAGGATCGCCTTGTGCTCGGGCGCCAGGAACGCCGAGGGCCCGATGAGTTCGCGGGCCCGTGCGGTGTGTTCCGGGGTGGTCAGGTAAGGGTGCGCCCCGGCCGAGCGTTCCGCGGACAACTTGAGGACGCGCGGGCCCAGCGCCGCCACCACCCGGCGATTGGCGGGTACGCCGTAGTCGTCGAGCTGCTTGAGGTAGTCGGTGAGCGCGTCGTAGGGCTTGCGATATTCGGTGTGAGCCTCGGGATGGCCGACGCCGATGCCCAGCAGGAAGCGGCCCGGGTACGCCTTGTCGATGCGGTGGAACGACTCGGCCACCGGCTTGGCGGCCGCGGTCCAGATGTTGACGATGCCGGTGCCCACCTGCAACGTCGTGGTCGCCTTTAGGAGGGGCTCGACCCAGGCCAGCTCGGCGGCCGGTGAACCACCGACCCAGACCGCGCCGTAGCCCAGCGCTTCGATGTCCCTGGCCTGCTCGGGAGTGACGCCGCGTCCGAACGATCCGAACCGGCCGAGATTGGGTTTGCTCGCTGCATCGGTCATGGTCTTCCCAACCTGTGCCCGGTGCAGGCTATTCCGGGTCGGCTACATCCTCATCGGCATCGTCGACAACGGCACCGGCGACGCCGGCGGCGGGCGGCTCCAGCGGCAGCAGCACGATGAACCGGGTGTCGCCGGGCGCCGACTCCACCCGTAGGTCCCCGCGATGCTTCTTCACCACGATGTTGAACGCCAGGTCCAGGCCCAGCCCGGTGCCCTCACCGAAGGGCTTGGTGGTGAAGAACGGCTCGAAGATGTGCTCGCGCACGTCCTCGGGTATCCCCGGCCCGGTGTCACAGATCTCGACACGGGCCAGTTTCTCGCCTTCCCGGCAGGTGCGGATGGTCAGCGTGCCCCCGGTGTCGCGCATCGCGGCGATCGCATTGTCGATGATATTGGTCCACACCTGATTGAGATCGCCTGGGTAGCAAGGGATTTCGGGAAGCGATTTGTCGAAGTCCTTGACCACGGTGATCACGGGGTTCTTACTGGCATCCTTGCCCGCGTCCTTGGTCAACCGGTCGGCGAACATCACCAGCGTGCTGTAGAGCAGGTCGTGCACGTTGGCCACCTGGAACGGGGCCCGATCCATTTGCGAATACTGCTTGGCGTCGGCGACCAGCGCCGAAATCCGTTTGCTCGCTTCAAGAATCTGGTTCATCAGGAGTTCGCTTTCGATGGTGTAGTTGATCCATCGAATCGCCATCTCCAGCGATCCGGGCGCGAGCTCGTCGCTGACCGCGGAAATCCGTTCCAGCCAATCGGTGTCGATGCCGCCCTCGACGAACGTCGGCGCGATGTCCCACCCGCCCTCTATGCCGTGGTCGTCCAGCCAGTCGCCGACGGCATCCTCGCGGTCGGAGGTCTCCAGCGCGCTCAAATGCTGCGCGGCCGACTTGGCGACCTGCTCGGCGACCCGCTCCTGCAGCTGCACCAGGGCGCTCAACGCCTCGGGGGTGATGGTGCCGTCGGCGAGCATCGCCAGCTTGTGCCGCATGTTCGCCACGCGTTCGCGCAGATCCGCCGCGGACCGCGAGATCGCCGCGGCGGGATTGTTCAGCTGGTGCGTCAGCCCCGCCGACAGCCGGCCCAGCGCCAGCAGCTTCTCCCGGTTGTCGATGATCCGGCGGGTGCGATCGGTGCCCACGGCGATGCCGTCGAGCAGGTGCACGGCCATGGGGAACTGGTCCTTCATGAACTGCGCGAACACCGGGGCGTCCATCACGAAGAAGCGCGACGGCTTGATCACGTGCACCGAGGCGTCGTAACTCTTCTGCTTGCCGCCGGTGAACGCCCGCCAGGCCCCGCAGTACACGCCGCGCTGCGAGGTGCGGTTGGTCTCGATGTCCTGGCCGCCGGAGAGCTTGGTCATAGTCAGCTCCCCGTCGATCAGGACGTAGAAGCAGGTCGCCGGTTCGCCCTCGACGCAGATCGGCCCCGGTTCGTATTGCTGGATGTGCCCGTTGCTGCACAGCACCGCGAGCTGCTCGTCGGTGAGCGCCTCGAACAGGAACAGGCTGCGCAGCTCATCGGGCTCGCAGGGCACCCGCTCGGCCATCGATTCGGTCCCGGTCATGCTTCGGCCAGGTATCGGTGCACGAGCATGACCGCCATCGACCCTTCACCGACCGCGGCGGCGACCCGTTTGGCGGACGTCGAGCGGACATCGCCGGTGGCGAACACCCCGGGCACGCTGGTCTCCAGGTGATGCGGCGGGCGTTCCAGCGTCCAGCCGCACACGTTGCGCAGGTCCGGGCCGGTCAGGATGAACCCGTGGTCGTCGCGGGCCAGCACCCCGTCCAGCCAGTCGGTGCGCGGGGCGGCGCCGATGAAGATGAACATCCGCCCGCAGGTGACGTCCTCCGTTTGGCCGGTGCGGTTGTTGACCAGCCGCAGCTGCTCCAGGTGGCCGTCGCCGGTGGCGCGCTGCACCTCGGTGCAGGTCAGCACGTTGATCTTGGGATTCGCCTCGATCTGCTGGATGAGGTAGTAGGACATCGACGCCTCCAGCGACGGGGCCCGCACCACGATGTTTACCGACTTGGCCGTCCGCGACAGGTACATCGCGGCCTGGCCGGCCGAGTTGGCCCCGCCGATCACGTAGACCTCTTCGTCTTCGCACTCCGGGGCGACCGAGATGGCCGCGCCGTAGTAGATGCCGCAACCGGTCAGCTCGGTGCAGCCCTCGGCCTGCAGCTGGCGGTAGGAGACTCCGGTGGCCAGGATGACGGCGTGCGCGTCGATCGAGCCGCCGTCGGCGAACCGCACGGTGCGCTTGGATCCGTTCACCTCGAGGGAGGTGGCCTTGCGGGCGGTGATCAGCTCGGCGCCGAACTTCTCCGCCTGCCGGCGGGCGCGGTCGGCGAGCTGCCCGCCCGACACCCCGTCCGGGAAGCCCAGGTAGTTCTCGATGCGCGAGCTCTGGCCGGCCTGACCGCCGGTGGCGGTGTGCTCGATGAGCACGGTGCGCAGCCCCTCGGAGGCGCCGTACACGGCCGCGGCCAGGCCCGCGGGCCCGCCGCCGACCACGATCAGGTCGTAGAACTCCTGCGACGGCGTGGTGGTCAGGCCCAGCGTCTCGGCCAGCTGCGCGTCGGTGGGTTCGACCAGGGTGTCGCCGCGCTGGGTGACCACCACCGGCAGCCGCCTGCCGTCCTCGCCGGCCGCGGCGAGCAGCCGCTCGCCGGCGGGTTCGTCGGCCATGAACCAGGTGTAGTAGAGGCCGTTGCGCGCCAAGAAGTCGCGGACCTGCCAGGACCGCGCCGACCAGCGGTGGCCGATCACCTTGGTGTGCGGGATGGGGTGCTCGGGTGCGGCCCGCCAGGCGTCCAGCAGCCCGTCGATGACGGGGTAGAACTTCTCCTCCGGGGGATCCCACGGCTTGAGCAGGTAGTGGTCCAGGTCCACAACGTTGATCGCGTCGATCGCGGCGTGGGTGTCGGCGTAGGCGGTCAGCAGCACCCGGCGCGCCGCCGGGTACAGGTCCATCGCCTGTTCGAGGAACTCGATGCCGCTCATCTGCGGCATCCGGTAGTCGGCGATCAGCAGGGCGACGGTCTCGCCGCGCAGCTTGAGCTCCTTGAGCGTGCCCAGGGCGTCGGGCCCGGATTCCGCGCGCACGATCCGGTGCTCCTCGCCGTAGTGGCGGCGCAGGTCGCGGGCGACCGCGCGGGACACCGACGGATCGTCGTCGACGGTCAGCATGACGGGCTTGCGCTGTGGCGCGGCGGGGCCGGCGTCGTCTATGGAGGCCGAGCGGCCAGAGGGGTTGGTCATCGGCGTTAAGTATGCGCTCGTCAGCGGCCGTGTGGGAGGTCGAGGAGGCGGGCCCGGTTCCTCCGACAGCGATTTTGGTGAAGCGGAATAACCAGGTATCGTGGAACAACGGTGCGGCATCCGCGCCGGCTTCTTGTGTGCCAAGTCCCTAGGAATTTCCTGTCACCGGCTCACGTTCCAAGTCGGTGCAATGTCGCGTCGGATAGGCGCAGACGAGAACGAAACTATACGACGAGGACTTTTAACGAGTTATGGCCAAGAAGGACGGCGCCATCGAGGTGGAAGGCCGGGTGGTCGAGCCCCTGCCCAATGCGATGTTCCGCATTGAGCTGGAGAACGGTCACAAGGTGCTTGCCCACATCAGCGGCAAGATGCGGCAGCACTACATCCGCATCCTCCCCGAGGACCGGGTGGTGGTGGAGTTGTCTCCCTACGACCTGTCCCGCGGCCGCATCGTGTACCGGTACAAGTAAAGCGCCTGATCAGAACACCGTACGAACGAACACAGAACAGGATCGAACAGCCGTGAAGGTGAACCCGAGCGTCAAGCCAATCTGTGACAAGTGCAGGGTGATCCGTCGGCATGGGCGGGTCATGGTGATCTGCTCCGATCCGCGCCACAAGCAGCGCCAGGGCTAGCAACGATCGCAAGCGCGGCGTAGCTGGGCGCAGCGGGTCGTCGCCATCGACCGAGGCGGCCCAGCCCCAACACAACTGAATGCAGACCTCCCAGCACCACTGAGCGAATAGGTCGCTCATCCACGCCCGGACGGAGGCCGGGCCCCGATGCCGAATCCATTTCGGCGAGGGAACGGGCTGGGATCAGACCTCCGCCTAGAAAAAGAGGAAACGCCACCTATGGCTCGACTAGTAGGCGTCGATCTTCCGCGTGACAAGCGGATGGAGATCGCGCTGACCTATATCTTCGGCGTCGGCCGCACTCGGTCGAACGAGATCCTGGCAGCCACCGGCATCGACCGGAACCTGCGCACCCGGGACCTGACCGATGACCAGCTGACCCACTTGCGTGACTACATCGAAGCGAACCTGAAGGTGGAGGGTGACCTGCGCCGCGAGGTTCAGGCCGACATCCGGCGCAAGATCGAGATTGGTGCCTACCAGGGCCTGCGGCACCGCCGCGGCCTGCCGGTACGCGGCCAGCGGACCAAGACCAACGCGCGCACCCGCAAGGGCCCCAAGCGCACCATCGCCGGCAAGAAGAAGGCCAGGTAATCACTCATGCCACCAGCCAAGAAGGCAGCCTCTGCCCCCAAGAAGGGGCAGAAGACCCGTCGCCGGGAAAAGAAGAACGTCCCGCACGGTGCCGCCCACATCAAGAGCACGTTCAACAACACGATCGTGACCATCACCGACCCGCAGGGCAACGTCATCGCCTGGGCGTCGTCGGGTCACGTCGGGTTCAAGGGCTCGCGGAAGTCGACGCCGTTCGCCGCGCAGCTGGCCGCCGAGAACGCGGCCCGCAAGGCGCAGGAGCACGGCGTGAAAAAGGTTGACGTGTTCGTGAAGGGCCCGGGATCGGGCCGGGAGACGGCGATCCGGTCGCTGCAGGCCGCCGGTCTGGAGGTCGGCGCGATCTCCGACGTCACCCCCCAGCCGCACAACGGCGTTCGCCCCCCGAAGCGCAGAAGGGTCTAGGAGATAGTCATGGCTCGTTACACCGGACCCATCACCCGCAAGTCGCGCCGGCTGCGCACCGACCTCGTCGGTGGCGACCAGGCGTTCGAGAAGCGTCCCTACCCGCCCGGCCAGCACGGCCGCGCGCGGATCAAGGAGAGCGAATACCTGCTGCAGCTGCAGGAGAAGCAGAAGGCCCGCTTCACCTACGGCGTGATGGAGAAGCAGTTCCGCCGTTACTACGAAGAGGCCGTGCGGCAATCCGGCAAGACCGGTGAAGAGCTGCTGCGCATCCTGGAAAGCAGGCTCGACAACGTCGTCTACCGGGCCGGGCTGGCGCGTACCCGCCGGATGGCCCGCCAGCTGGTCAGCCACGGACACTTCAGCGTCAACGGCGTGCACGTCAACGTGCCCAGCTACCGGGTGTCGCAGCACGACATCATCGACGTGCGGGACGGCTCGCTGAACACCGTGCCGTTCCAGATCGCGCGGGAGACGGCGGGCGACCGCCCGATCCCGAGCTGGTTGCAGGTGGTGGGGGAGCGTCAGCGCATCCTCGTGCACCAGCTGCCCGAGCGGGCGCAGATCGACGTGCCGCTCACCGAGCAGCTCATCGTCGAGTTCTACTCGAAGTAAAGACCCCCTGCGCTGAACCCGGCGCAGGTCTTACCGGCATCAAATAGCGGGTGCCGAGAAGGAGAAGAAGAAACACCATGCTGATCTCTCAGCGACCCACATTGTCGGAGGAAGTTCTCACCGACAGCCGCTCCCAGTTCGTCATCGAGCCGCTGGAGCCGGGATTCGGTTACACCCTGGGCAATTCGTTGCGCCGGACGCTGCTGTCCTCGATCCCGGGTGCGGCCGTCACCAGCATCCGCATCGACGGCGTGCTGCACGAGTTCACCACCGTGCCGGGCGTCAAGGAAGACGTCACCGCGATCATCTTGAACCTCAAGAGCCTGGTGGTGTCCTCCGAGGAGGACGAGCCGGTCACCATGTACCTGCGCAAGCAGGGCCCGGGTGAGGTCACCGCGGGGGACATCGTGCCGCCCGCCGGTGTCACCGTGCACAACCCCGACCTGCACATCGCGACGCTGAACGACAAGGGCAAGCTCGAGGTCGAGCTGGTCGTCGAGCGCGGCCGTGGCTACGTGCCGGCCGTGCAGAACCGCGCCTCGGGTGCCGAAATCGGCCGTATCCCAGTCGATTCGATCTACTCGCCGGTGCTCAAGGTCACCTACAAGGTGGACGCCACCCGTGTCGAGCAGCGCACCGACTTCGACAAGCTGATCCTGGACGTCGAGACCAAGAGCTCGATCAACCCTCGCGACGCGCTGGCGTCGGCGGGTAAGACCCTGGTCGAATTGTTCGGCCTGGCACGCGAACTCAACGTCGAGGCCGAGGGCATCGAGATCGGGCCGTCGCCGGCCGAGGCCGACCACATCGCGTCGTTCGCCCTGCCGATCGACGACCTGGATCTGACCGTGCGGTCCTACAACTGCCTCAAGCGTGAGGGTGTGCACACCGTCGGCGAGCTGGTCAGCCGCACCGAGTCCGACCTGCTCGACATCCGCAACTTCGGGCAGAAGTCCATCGACGAGGTGAAGGTCAAGCTGCACCAGCTGGGCCTGTCGCTCAAGGACAGCCCGCCGAGCTTCGACCCCTCGGAGGTCGCGGGTTACGACGTCGCCACCGGCACCTGGTCCAACGAGGCGTCCTACGACGACCAGGACTACGCCGAAACCGAGCAGCTCTAAGGACCGTCCGGCGACGATGCGGCCGCGCAGCGGCCGCTGAGGAACCGGACACATGCAACACCGTCCGTCCCGGCCCTACCTGATACGGGGGCCGGCCCCAATTAGGAGATAGTCGCAATGCCCAAGCCCACTAAGGGACCTCGCCTCGGCGGGTCGTCTTCGCACCAGAAGGCGCTTCTCGCCAACCTGGCCACCTCCCTGTTCGAGCACGGCCGGATCAAGACGACCGAGCCCAAGGCGCGGGCGCTGCGGCCCTACGCGGAGAAGTTGATCACCCACGCGAAAAAGGGTGCGCTGCACAACCGTCGAGAGGTGTTAAAGAAGATCCGCGACAAGGACGTGGTGCACGCCCTGTTCGCGGAGATCGGCCCGTTCTATGCCGACCGCAACGGCGGTTACACCCGCATCATCAAGGTCGAGCCGCGCAAGGGCGACAACGCGCCCATGGCCGTGATCGAGCTGGTGCGGGAGAAGACGGTCACCTCCGAGGCCGATCGGGCTCGTCGGGCGAAGGCGTCCAAGAAGTCCGACGCTCCCGTCGCGGCTGCGGCGGCACCTCAGGCGGCTGTCGAGCCGCAGGAAGCCGTCGGCCCGACGGCCGAGGAGGCCACCGCCGAGGCGCAGGAGACCAAGTCCGAAGAGGACTCCGCCGAGCCGACCAAGGCCCAGGCGGAGGCCGAGGAAAAGGCCGACAAGGCCGTGGCCGCGCGGGCGGATGCCGAAGCCGCCGAGGCGAACGACGAGGCTGACGAGAGTTAGCGAGGACGTCCGTCTGCGGCTTGATATCGCCTACGACGGAACAGGTTTCGCGGGCTGGGCCGCTCAGGCCGGCCAGCGGACCGTGGCAGGAGTTCTCGACGAGGCGCTGACGACGGTGTTTCGCACGCCGGTGCGGCTGCGCGCGGCGGGACGCACCGACGCCGGAGTCCACGCCACCGGGCAGGTGGCCCACGTCGACGTGCCGCTGGAGGCGCTGCCGAACGCCTACCCGCGTGCACCGCACGTCGGTGAACCCGAGTTTCTGCCGCTGCTGCGGCGGCTGGGTCGATTCCTGCCGACCGATGTCCGGGTCGTAGATATCAGCCGCGCCCCCGCGGGTTTCGACGCCCGCTTCTCGGCGTTGCGGCGCCACTATGTGTATCGGATCTCGACGGCGCCGTGGGGGGTGCAGCCGCTGCAGGCCCGCTACGTCACCGCCTGGCCGCGTCCGCTGGACGTCGAGGCGATGAACGCCGCGTCGCGAGACCTGCTGGGACTGCACGACTTTGCCGCGTTCTGCCGTCACCGCGAGAACGCCACCACCATCCGCGACCTGCAGCGGCTGGAGTGGGCCCGCGACGGCGACCTGATCACCGCGCGGGTTAGCGCCGACGCGTTCTGCTGGTCGATGGTGCGCTCGCTGGTCGGGGCGTTGCTGGCGGTCGGCGAACACCGCCGGCCGGTCTCGTATTGTCGCGAATTGCTCAGCGCCACCGAGCGTTCCAGCGACTTCGCCGCGGCGCCGGCCCATGGGCTGTCGCTGGTCGGGGTCGACTACCCGCCCGATGATCAGCTGGCCGCGCGCAATCTGATCACCCGGGACATCCGCTCGCGCTAGACCCTTGCCGCGACGAAATTCGCTGCCCTGCTGGTCAATCCGGGGACGTAGCTCAGGTGCGAACTCCACTGCATGCCGCTCGAGCAGATCGGGTCGCCCGGGTTGCACAGGTCGATGGTCTTGCCCTCGAAATTCGGGGACAGGGCACTCATCAGTTGACCCGCGCGGCCGGACGGATTGCCGAACAGTGCGACGGCGGCGACGTGGTCGGCGGCCACGGGCGGCAACGGCTGGCGGTAGCCGAGGCCGGGCACCGGTGCGGCCGTGACGATGTCGACGACGGCGGCGCCCTGCGAGTATCCGCCCAGCACCAGTTTGGTGTTGGGGCAGTTTGCCGCCATCTGCTGGATGTGGGCGCTGGCGTCGTTGGCGCCGTTGGTGGCGGCCAGGAAGTCCTTACTGGCCGGGTAATTGACCCCGTATGCGCCAACGCTTTTGCGGGTCTGGTCGCGCAACGAGCTGACGAACGCACCGCCCACCTTGCCGACACCCGGCGGCTCGTCGGTGCCCCGGGCGAACACCACTTCAACGCCGGGGCACGATGCTGACGCATGCGGAACCAATTGGGGGGCAATCAATAATGCGCCCGTCGCGCCAATTCCGATGCCCAGCCCTAACGGGATAAGCCTCACACAGCGATGTTAAGGGGGCGTTGATAACCCGACGGTAACGATTTAGACGAGAGGTGCTTGCGGTGAGTCGGTAGCCGGAGTCGGCAGCGACGGCGCGGGCGCCGGAGCGGTGCCGCCTTGGATCGAGGGGCCCGACCCGGGCGGGTTCTGCCCGTAGACCGGCGACTGCTGACCGTAGCCCGGCTGCTGCGGGACGCCGCCCAGCGGTGGGCCGAACGCGGGTGACTGCTGGCCGAGGCCGGCGGCCGCCAGCTTCTGCGCGACGAACGACGCGGCCTGGGTGGTGTAGACGGGGACGTAGCCCTCGGTGTGCCCGCTCCACTCGTTGCCCTCGCCCGCGTGGCAGATCGGGTCGTTGGGGTTGCAATAGTCGGCGGCCTTGGAGCCCAGCATCGCGCTCTTGGTGGGTAGCGACCCTCCGGCGCGGTCGGCCACGTCACCGAAGGTCACGACGGCGGCGATGTTGTTGGCGTATTGCGCAGGCAGGGTGTTGCCCCAGCTGATGCCGCCGATCGGGACGCCGGCCACGATGTCCATCACCGAGGCGCCTTGGGAGTAGCCGCCCAGCACGATCTTGGTGTTCGGGCAGGTTTCCACGCTCTTCTTGACCCGGTCGATGGTGTCGTTGGCACCGTCGCCGCCGTGCAGCTGCAGCTTGCTGGCGGCGTAGTTCACCCCGTAGGGCAGGATGTTCAAGCCGGTCTGCTGGCGCAGCGAGTCCACCAAGGCGTCGCCGACCCGGCCCAGGCCGGTGGGCTCGTTGGTGCCGCGGGCGAAGATGACCTCGACGTCCGGGCAGTCGAAGGCGGAGGCCTTGGGCGCTGCGGCGGGGGTGGCGAACAGGCCAGCAGCAATAACCAGGGCAGAAACACCCAGACCGATCAAACGGCCTGCTGACCGCGCGGTGCCCGCCCGACGGGTACGTACACGGTGAGTTTTCACCGGGCAATTTTACCCAAATTGTTATGCGCCGAAACCCCCGCGACCTGTGGATAACCGCTCTGGCGCCCCGAAGAGACGGCCTACCGTAGTGGTCAACGGATTCACGGGGTGGGGAGATGCAGTGCCGCGTCAGCCGGCTACGTGGCTGCACGTCAGCGCGTACCGGTATTTGCTGCGACGCACCGAACGTGCGTTGCTCGGCGAAGAAATCGGGCCGACCGGCTTGGCGTTCGGGTGCGTCGTCACGGCCATCGCCGTGGCGGGCTGCGCGGTACTCGGTTTGCTGCGACCGCATGTGGCGCTCGATCGCGCGCAGATCGTGCTGAGCCGGGAATCGGGCGCCCTCTTCGTTCGGGTGGGCGACGTCTGGCACCCGGTGCTCAACCTGGCCTCCGCCCGGCTCATCGCGGCGACGGCCGCCGACCCGCAGACGGTTACCGAATCCGATCTGGGCGCCACCAAACGCGGCCCGCTGCTGGGCATTCCGGGCGCGCCGCAATTTCTCGGCAGGCCGCTGTCTGCGGGGGATATGGGTTGGTCGATATGCGATAGCACCGGCGCTAGCACCACGACGGTCGTCATCGGCCGCCGGTCCGAGGCGCCCGCGGTGCACCCCTTGGCCCCCGGGCAGGCGATCCTGGCGGCTCCGGCTTCCGGTTCGCCGGCCTATCTGCTGTACGGCGGCCACCGGGCGATCGTGGACCTCGACGATGCCGCCGTGGTCCGCGCTCTGCGCATCGAGGGCCGTGCGCCGCTGATCGTCTCGCAGGCATTGCTGAATGCCGTGCCGGAAGCGCCACCGATCGCACCGCCGCGGATCCGCGGTCGGGGCGCCAGGATGCCCGAACTGCCCGGATTCGCGGTCGGCAGTGTGCTTCGCATCACACGGGCCGACGGCGACGAGTTTTACGCGGTGCTGGCGACCGGGGTGCAGCGCGTCGGCCAGGTGGCAGCCGACCTGCTGCGCCTCAGCAACCCGCAGGGAACGGCCAACCCCGTCACCGTCGCGCCCGACGCGATCCGGGCCGCTCCCGTCGTCGCCGAGCTGCCGGTTGCCCTCTTCCCTGACCGGGCACCGACGCTTGCCGAGCCCGCCGGGACGTTGTGCGCCAACTGGGAGGAGGCGAAAACCGGCGTCGCATTCCTGGCCGAGAGCCGGCTGCCCGTCCCGTCCGATCGGGCGCCGGTGGCGTTGGCGCAGGCCGACGGCGACGGCCCCGCGTTGGACGCCGTGTATATGCCGCCCGGGGCAAGCGCGTACGTGCGGGCGGGTGACGAGGCCGGAACCCGCTACCTGATCGCCGATACGGGGGTCCGGTTCGCGATTCCGGACGATGCCGCCGCGCACGATCTCGGCCTCGGCGACGCGGGCCGGGCACCGTGGCCGCTTCTCTCGCTATTGCCGGCGGGGCCGGAGTTGAGCCGGCAGAACGCGTCAATCGCACGTGATGCGGTCGCGCGCTCGCCTTGAGCGATCTCGTATTGCCCCGGTTGCCAGAGCGACGGTCAGTGCGACCAGGCAGATCGCGGCGCCCCGGAGCGCGGTGTCCCGGGCGCGAGAATCGCGCGGTGGGATCGGCGGCGACGCGGCGATCGGCGCCGGTGCCGGTGCCGGGCCGCGGTGGTCGGCGGCCGGACCCGTGCCGGTGCTGACGGCGGCGACGGGGTCAATGGTGCCGTTGCCGACGAGGGGATCCCATCCGGCGGGTGGATGATGCGCGGTCGTCTCGATGCGCTGCATCACCTGGCGGGCCGACAACGCCGGGAACCGGGCCCGGATCAGCGCGGCCAGTCCACTGACCACCGGGGCGGCATAGCTCGTGCCGGACACCGGTTCCGTCGCGAGCGACGCCACCGCCTCACCGGGCGCGGCGACATCCACCCAGGGGCCGGCAAGGGTGAATGGCGATGGCGCGCCATGGACATTCACCGATCCGACGGTCAGCACGTAGTCGTCGTACCACGCGGGGCTGACGGCGACCGTGATCGTCTGCCAACTGGCGTCGGTCCGCTGCGGCGGGCACTGACCGGCGCCGCCGGTATTGCCGGCCGCGGCCACGACGACGGCATTTTTGACGTCGACGGCGTAGGCCAGTGCCGCGCCCAGCGCGCGGTCGTCGAGTGCCGAAGCCGCCGGAGCACACGCAACCGACGAAATGTTGATCACCGAGGCTCCCAGATCGGCGGCCGTTCGAACGGCCTTCGCCAGCGTCTCGACGTCACCGACCCCGACGCGGGACCGGTCGCCGGCGGGGCCGAACTTGGCGCTGGACTGACGAATGCTGATCAACGTGGCCTCGGGCGCGACCCCGCTGAAGTTGTCGGCCTTGGAATCGGCTGTGGCCGCGATGATTCCGGCCACCAGGGTGCCGTGCGCGTCGCAATCCTGCGTGCCGTCGCCAGTCGACACGTAGTCGCCCCCGGGCACCACATCGGGCAGCCGACGGTGTCGTGAGATCCCGGTGTCGATGACCGCGACCCGTTGTCCGGCGCCGCGGGTGAGTTGCCAGAGCGCCGACAGGTCGCCCAGGCCCGTCGGCTGATTGCGGCCCGGTCCCGCGTCGACCGTCATCGGCGCGCAAATCTCGCGTTGCACGGTTGGCGACGGGGACGCCGGCAAGCCGGGCTTTGGCAACCACCTGTCGTCGACGTCTGGCGGCGAAAACGCCTGCGCCGTCGGCATTCCACACGCGGTTCCGAGCGTCAGCGCCGACGTCACCAGCAGGCGACCGGCACATCCACCGATCATGTGAGGTTCAATCCCCGCGCCGCGCCATAGAGTCCACATATCCAGCAGGTCAACGGAACCATCGCTGCCAGCGCCAGCCACTCCACCAGCCCGACGCCTCGGCGCAGGAGGGGCGAGGCGGGACGCGCCGGGCCGACGAAGCCGAGGTACAGCGCCGCGGCGACCGCCAGCGTCGTCGCTGTAGCGATCCAGGGCCCGGGCACCGTAGCGCGAAAGGCGGCAACACCGAATGTTGTTGTGGAAACTGCGATCCCGGCGACGGTGAACACCAGCATCCTTCTGGTGTCGGTGCATCGCGCACGCAGCAGCAGGAGCGCACCGGTGACGGTGCCGAACGCGGTACACGACGGGCGTGGTGCGCCGGCAAGCACGGTGACTGCCGCGCCGACGGCGGCCGATACCGACAACCCGGCGAGCAGGCTGGTCAGCCACCTGTCGGCGCGGACCGCCCGCGAACGTGTGCTCGCGTCACGCGGCTCCATCTCCGCCGCGTCCTTCGCCTCCAGTCGGGGCGACAGCCCGGCCAGCGTGATCGACGCGCGCGCCGCCACCGTAAGCAGGCCGACGGATACCAGCGCAGCAGCCGAAGCGACGACGCGCGGCGGCGCTGCGCTGATCACGCCCACCAGCCCGGCCACTGCGACGACCACCGCGCAGCCTGACACGGCGGTCAATGTGACTACACCGCAACCCGATACGTGCATCGCGATAACCGCGGTGACGCCGGCCGCCGCTGCGGACAGCAAGACATTGGCCGTGCCGAGCGCACCGGGCACCGCCACAAAGCCGGCAACCGCCACCAACGCCGTGGCGATCACGCTCAATGTCAGCCCGGCGGTCTCATCTCGAAAGCCGCGGTGTGCGACGGCCGCCAGCCCGAGCGCCAGGGCGCCGGCCGACACCAGCGCGATGACCGTCGCGGCAGCATCTCGGTCGGCGTTGCTGCCGAACGTGTTATGCACGATTACCAGTCCTCCGGCGCCGGTGAACAGCATTGCCGCCGCCGCGCCGATGAGTCGGACCGCGCGTGCGCGTGAAGCGCCGCCGCTCGGCGCAGTCGCCGCGTCGAGTGTGGCCGACACGGCCTCCGCGACATCGAAGTAGCGTGGCGCAGGCGACGGCGCACCCTGCCGGCTCAGCACCAGGATTGTGCCATCTCCGATGTCGTGCTGCACCAGCGTCATTGACGGATCCAGCCCGGATGCGCCGGGCGCCGATAAGCGGTATCGCCCGGCTTCATGGTCGGGTTGATCAACCCCGAGGATGTCGACGACCGCCGGAATCAGCGCAGCGACAGGGATTCCCGCGGGCAGGGTGACGTCGACGGCCACGGTGCCCCAATGCACCGCGACGCGCCGTAGCCCGGTATCGGATGCAGGCAACAGCGAACCCTTCGATCGGATGAGCAGAGACCATAGCCAGGTCTGTAAGGCCCGGCATCCGGTTCTCCACAGGTGACTTGCCCCCGATTTCGGTGCTGCTTAACGTCCTCGGACCGGGAGGTGTGAGATGACGCATGCTTTGGCGCCTGCGGCGCCAGGCGCAGACATCGTTGTCGACGCGCCGCCACAGCTGCCGTCCGCGGCATCGCCGGGCCTGCTGCCGCGGTTGCTTCCGGTTGTGCTCTCTCTGGTGTGCATGGGCGCCATGGCTACGGTGTTCACCGCGGGGACCGGCGTGGCCCGCAACCCCGCGTTCCTGGCGCTGCCGGCGATGATGCTGATTTCGACCGTGGTATCGGGGCTGACCGGTCGTGGCCGTCGGCGAGGCGGCGGGCTCGACGCCGACCGCGATCGATACCTCGACTATCTAGGCATTCTGGGTCAAACAGTATCCGAAATCGCTGTGGCGCAGCGCCGGTCATCGATCAGCCGACACCCCGATCCCGACACGCTGTGGACCCTGATCGGCGGCCCACGAATGTGGGAGCGGCGGCAAGCCGCCGTCGACTTCGGCCTCGCCCGCGTGGGCATGGGAAGTCAGCCACTCGCCCGCCGCCTGGTAGCCCCGCAGCTTCCGTCGCAGGAGCTGCGCGATCCGGTCACCGCCACGGCACTACGGCGCTTCCTGCACGCGTACTCGACGATCCACGCGCCGGTCACGATCGGTCTGCGTGCGGGAACGGCGGTGACGATCGACGGCGATCCGGGCGAGGTGCGCGGGTTGCTGCGCGCAATCCTCTGCCAACTCGCCGTGCTGCATGCGCCGGACCAAATCCTGATCGTGGCCGCTGTCGACGACGACAATCGCGGTCACTGGGATTGGCTCAAATGGCTTCCGCACAACCAACATCCGGTAGAAGCCGATGAGGCGGGTCCGGTGCGGATGATCTACTCGAGCGCCGCGCAGGCGCAACGTGCGCTCGCCGCAGTGCAAGGTCCCGAACTCGTCGTGGTCACCGATCTCGCCGAGGGTAGCGATCCGATCGTCGGCGCAACCATCATCGGGGCCGGGACCGGCGGCGACGGCGCACCGCTGAAATTTCGATCGCCCGCACTGACGGCACCGGGGTGGTGCCCCGATCAGATGGCGCCCATCGATGCGCTGGTATGCGCACGCCGGCTGGCCGGCCACCACGCGCACCAGAACCGCCGCGGAAGCACTGATCCCAATTGGCCCGAGCTGACCGGGTTTTCGGCGCTGGACCGGTTCGACCCGGCCGCTTTGTGGCGTCGCCAACGACGCCGCGATCGACTTCGCGTGCCGATCGGAAACACCGTTGCGGGTGCCCCGCTCGAGCTGGACATCAAAGAGCCTGCCGAGGGCGGGATGGGCCCACATGGGCTGTGCATCGGCGCCACCGGGTCGGGCAAGTCAGAGCTGCTTCGCACCATCGCACTGGGCATGATGGCCCACAACTCGCCGGAAACGCTCAACCTGCTGCTGGTCGACTTCAAGGGCGGTGCGACCTTTCTCGACTATGCCCGGGCCCCACACGTAGCCGCGGTGATCACCAACCTGGCCGACGACGCGCCGCTGGTGGCCCGGATGCGCGATGCCCTGGCCGGCGAGATGAACCGTCGCCAGCAGCTACTGCGGACGGCGGGCTGCGTCAGCGCCGCGGCTTACGAACGGGCGCGCGAGGGTGGCGCGTCGCCCCCGCTGCCCACGTTGTTCATCATCGTCGACGAGTTCTCCGAACTGCTCAGCCAGCATCCCGATTTCGCCGAAATGTTCGTCGCGATCGGCCGCCTGGGCCGGTCGCTGGGCATCCACCTACTGCTGGCCAGCCAGCGACTCGAAGAGGGACGGTTACGCGGACTGGAAGCCCACCTTTCGTACCGGATGTGCCTGAAGACGTTGTCGGCCAGTGAATCGCAGACCGTGTTGGGTGGCCTCGATGCATATCGACTGCCGAGCGCCCCTGGCGCCGGCTTCTTGCGCATCGGCGGCGGCGAACCGGTTCGCTTCCAGGCGGCGCTGGTGTCGGCGCCGCTGCCGGCGAACACCCCGGCCCGCGCGGCCACTGCGGCGGCGGGCTCGGTCCGGGTATTCGGCACCCGGATCGTGGGGGCGGTCAGCCGCGCCGCCGAGGAGAGCGAGACCCCGGGCCGGACCTTCTCGAGCGCTGTCCTGGACCGGCTGTCCGGCCAGGGGCCGCCCGCGCATCGGGTCTGGCTGCCCCCGCTCGGTGCGGCGCCGGCGCTGAACACCGTGCTGGCCGACGTGACGTGCGCGCCCGGCGGCCTGGCAGTCCCCATCGGCACCGTCGACCGGCCTCTCGATCAGTGCCGAGCGCCGCTGATGGTCGATATGTCGGGGGCCGCAGGCAATCTGGCGATCGTCGGCGCACCCCAATCGGGAAAGTCGACGGCGTTGCGCACGCTCATTACCGCCCTGGCGGCCACGCATGATCCTGGCCAGGCGCAGTTCTACTGCCTGGATTTCGGTGGCGGGGCGCTGTCGGCGATGCGCATGCTGCCGCATGTGGGTGCCGTCGCCGGGCGAGCGGAGCCGCGTCTCGTCGGCCGGATAGTCGCCGAGTGCGAGTCGGTCGTTCGTCGCCGCGAAGCCCTGTTCCGCGAGCATGGCATCGCGTCGATCATGCAATACCGTCAGCGGCGCAGGGACATCGACGCAGCCGGTGATCCGTTCGGTGACGTGTTCCTCGTCGTCGACGGCTGGGCAAGCGTGCGCCAAGAATTCGGTGCGCTGGAAGAGTCGATCAGTATGCTGGCAGCACAAGGCCTTTCGTACGGCGTGCACGTAGTGTTATCGGCGTCGCGGTGGGCCGAGGTGCGGCCCTCGCTGAGGGACCAGATCGGCACCCGCATCGAGTTACGGCTGGGCGATCCTGCGGACTCCGAAATCGACCGGAAGTCCGCGCAGCACGTTCCTCGAAGCATTCCGGGCCGCGGCCTTTCCCGCGAGGGCCTGCACATGGTGATCGCCTTGCCCATCGCCGAGGTTCCCGCCGCGGAATCGGCCGCTCCGCCGATACCCCTGCTGCCCACCCGCGTCGACCGCGAGGCGGTGGTGCGCCGGTCGGGCGCCCGGTTGGGTACACGGATACTGCTGGGCTTGGGAGAGCGCGAACTGCAACCAATCGCAATCGATTTCGAACGTCATTCGCACCTTCTCGTCCTCGGTGACAACGAGTCCGGGAAGACCGCGACGCTGCGGACCTTGTGCCGGGAGATCGTCCGCACGAAGACGCCCACGCAAGCCATGCTGTCGATCGTCGACTTCCGGCGCGCGCTGCTTGGCGTCGTCGAGTCAGAACATCTCGGCGGTTACGCCATATCGCCTGCCGCCGCGGCCGTGTTGCTGCCCCAACTGCTCCAGTCTCTGCAGACACGGATGCCGCCGCCCGACGCGAGCCAGGCGCAGTTGCGCAGTGGCTCCTGGTGGTCCGGACCGGACCTCTATGTCATCGTCGATGACTACGACCTTGTCGGCGGGCCGGCGGGCAATGCGCTGGCGCCGATCATCGAATTCCTGCCGTATGCGGCGGATCTGGGATTGCATCTGGTCATCGCACGCCGCAGCGGTGGGCTCGAGCGGGCGATGTTCGAGCCACTGCTGGCGAGTCTGCGTGACCTCGGTTGCGCGTCTCTGATGATGAGCGGATGCCCCGCTGCATCGCCCGGCTTCACTTCGCCGCTGCGATTGCCGCCGGGCCGCGGCATCCTGACCACTCCGACCGGTGACGACGAACTCGTCCAGGTTGCCTGGAGCCCACCGTGAGTGGACATCCCGCAATCGTCGAGGCCGGGCCCGGCACGATCCGGCGATTATGTTGCGGCACAAACGCCGTCGTGGACGACGAGATGGCCGACATCGTTCGGTCGGCGCTGGATGCCGTTGACGACCGGGTGGCGCTGGTCCGGGAGCGGCCGGTGACCGTCGACGCACTGTGGGAAGCTGCGTTGCGTTCGGCAAGCCGCGGCCACCGTGACGGAATGATCGTCGTGCACCCGTCATGGTGGTCGGCGGCGCGCGTGGGCGTGGTGAGCGCGGCCGCTGCGGCCGTGGCCGGTCAAACGCACACGCGGTCGTCCCTGCTGGTGCGGGCGTCCCGCGCGGCACGGGAGGCGACCGTAGTGGTCGAAATCGCCGAACGGCTGGTGGCGATCACCGCGGGCGACGTCACGGCGATACCGCGCACGGGGGAACCGGATTGCGTCGCCCGTGACGTTGCGGGCGTCGTGGCGGCGATGGCGCCCGAAGCCGTGCTGATCGATACGCCGAGTGGTGTCGTCGGTGCGCAGGCGCTGGCACGGCTCATTGCGGACGCGGTGCGCGGGGCCGGACAGGACATCCCAGAAATCCTTGAAATCAACGGCATTCGGCTGGCGCGCGTCGCGCGGTCGGCCTACCCGGCAACCACCCAGCCGTCGGGGGCGGCCGTCACCGCGCCTGCCCGTGCCGGCCGAACACGCGGCCGGATGCTCACCGGGGTTGGGGCGGCCGCCATCGTCGTCGCGGCTGCGACGCCGACCGCGGTGACGATGGGCCGACCCGGTGAGGTGGCGAGCAAGCCGGTGGAAACCGCGCCCGCAACGTTTTTGGTGGAAGGCCGGGTGGCGCTGTCGGTGCCGGCGACCTGGTCGTCGCAGCGGGTGGTCGGCGGACCGGGTTCGGCCCGCGTGCTGGTCACCTCGCCGACGGATCCCGACCTGGCCCTGCACATCACCCAATCGCCGGTCGCCGGTGAGACCCTGAGCGGCACCGCCGAGCGGTTGAAGCGCGCGATTGATGCCGAAGCCCCCGGGGTGTTCGTCGACTTCAACCCATCCGGAACCAGCGCCGGCCGACCGGCCGTGACTTATCGCGAAGTGCGCCCGGGCCATCACGTGCGCTGGACGGTCCTGCTGGACGGCCCGGTTCGGATCAGCATCGGTTGCCAGAGCCGGGCCGGCGACGAAGGCGCCGTCCACGACGCCTGCGAGCTGGCGGTGCGGTCCGCCCACGCGATCGGATGAAAAATCGGTGGAACCGAAGTACCACCCCCGGGGGTCGTAGTTGGTATGGCTGCATCGAACACAGTGAGCACCGACTTCGACCTGATGCGGTCGGTGGCGGGTACCACCGACGCCCGCAACGAGGAACTCAGGGCGCTGCTGCAGGCATTCGTCGGCCGCATGAACAGCGTGCCGCCCTCGGCGTGGGGTGGGCTCGCCGCCGCGCGCTTCAAAGACGTCATGGATCGCTGGAACGCCGAGTCGCTGCGGCTCTATCACGCCCTCAGTGCCATCGCCGACACCATCCGGCACAACGCGGCCGCCCTGCAGGAGGCCGGCCAGAACCATGCACACCACATCGCCGCCGCCGGCGGAAACCTGTGACAAGAGAGGATGCTCGTGGACCCGGTGCTTTCCTATAACTTCGGCGAGATCGAACACTCGGTGCGTCAGGAGATCCATGCCACGGCCGCCCACTTCAACGCCGCGCTGGACGAGCTGAGCTCGCAAATCGCACCGCTGCGGCAGCTCTGGACCAGTGAATCGGCCGCCGCCTACCAGGCTGAGCAGCTGAAATGGCACCAGTCGGCGACCGCGCTCAACGAGATACTGGCCGAGCTGGGAAATGCCGTGCGCGACGGTGCCGAAGAGGTGTCCGACGCCGACCGCCGGGCCGCCGGCGTGTGGGCGCGGTAGCGGCCGAACAGACCACCGCGCGGGGGTAGCCGCGCCGTGAGACTGTGTGGTCCTGGCGGGGGAGAGCCGTCAGGACCACACAGTCATTTTGACCTGCGGGGATGGCGGTCGGTAAGCTGCTCCGTTGGCGTGCGGTACGCCGGGGCCTCGGGTCAATGTCGGTCGCCGAGACCAAGCCCTCACCGCGGACGCCTGACCGGCCCCCGGGTCACACCGGGATCCACCCTCGAGAAGAAGAAGGTAAGCGCTGTGCCTACGTACACGCCAAAGGCGGGTGACACCACGAGGTCGTGGCACGTCATCGACGCCACGGACGTGGTGCTTGGCCGCCTCGCCGTCGCGGCAGCCACCCTGCTGCGCGGCAAGCACAAGCCGACGTTCACACCCAATGTCGACGGCGGTGACTTTGTCGTCGTCATCAACGCCGACAAGGTCGCCTTCAGCGGACAGAAGCTGGACAAGAAGCTGGCTTACCGCCACTCGGGGTATCCCGGCGGTCTGAGCAGCCGAACCATCCGCGAGCTGATGGACAAGCACCCCGACCGCGTCGTGGAGGACGCGATCGTCGGCATGCTGCCCAAGAACAAGCTGGCCCGCCAAATCGCGCGCAAGCTGCACGTCTACGCCGGCCCGACGCACCCCCACGCCGCACAACAGCCCGTTCCGTACGAGATCAAGCAGGTGGCCCAGTGACCGAAACGACCGAGGCCGTGGAAAACCCGGAGAACCCGGAGACCCCGGAAGTCGCAGAAACCGTCGAGGAAACAGTGGCCGTCGCCGAGGTGACCGAAGCCCCGGTCGAGGCCGCCGAGGCCCCCGCGCCCGCCGAGTCCTTCGTGTTCGACCGGCCCATCCAGACCGTCGGCCGCCGCAAGGAGGCCGTGGTCCGGGTGCGCCTGGTGCCCGGCACCGGCAAGTTCAACCTGAACGGCCGCACCCTGGAGGGCTACTTCCCCAACAAGGTGCACCAGCAGCTCATCAAGGCCCCGCTGGTCACCGTCGACCGGGTGGACGCCTTCGACATCTACGCCCTGCTGCACGGCGGCGGCCCCTCGGGGCAGGCCGGCGCGCTGCGTCTGGGCATCGCCCGGGCGCTCATCGTGGCCCAGCCCGAGGACCGGCCCCCGCTGAAGAAGGCCGGCTTCCTCACCCGTGACCCGCGTGCCACCGAGCGCAAGAAGTACGGCCTGAAGAAGGCCCGCAAGGCGCCTCAGTACAGCAAGCGCTGATCAGCTGTCGCTATCCGGCCACAACTTGGCATCGTGGTGCACAAGTTGTGGCCGGTTGCGGCGTGTCTGCGCCCGGACGTGGCCGGTTTCGTTCACAAAGGAACGGGCACGTTAGGTGCTAGCCCGACAACTGTGAGAGGTTTGGTCGCATGGGTCGACTATTCGGCACCGACGGTGTCCGTGGGGTCGCCAATCGCGAGTTGACCGCCGAGCTGGCGCTGGCGCTGGGTTCCGCGGCGGCGCGGCACCTGGCGAGCGCCCCGGCACCGGGCCGGCGAGTGGCCGTGATCGGCCGCGATCCGCGGGCCAGCGGCGAAATGCTGGAGGCGGCGGTGATCGCCGGACTGACCAGCCAGGGTGTCGACGCGCTGCGGGTCGGGGTGCTGCCCACCCCCGCGGTGGCCTACCTGACCGGGGCCTACGACGCCGACTTCGGCGTGATGATCTCCGCGTCGCACAACCCGATGCCCGACAACGGCATCAAGATCTTCGGCCCCGGCGGCCACAAACTCGACGACGGCACCGAGGAACAGATCGAGGCGCTGCTCGACACCGATCCCGGGTCGCGCCCGGTCGGCGCCGGGATCGGCCGGGTCATCGACGCCGAGGACGCTGACGACCGCTACCTGCGCCACCTGAGCAAGGCCAGCACGCTGCGCCTCGACGGGTTGACCGTGGTGGTGGACTGCGCCCACGGCGCGGCCTCCGCGGTGGCCCCGCGCGCCTACCGCGCCGCCGGTGCCCGGGTGATCGCGATCAACGCCGACCCCAACGGGCTCAACATCAACGACAACTGCGGTTCGACGCATCTCGATTCGCTGCGCGCGGCCGTCGTCGCGCACCGCGCCGACCTGGGCCTGGCGCACGACGGGGACGCCGACCGCTGCCTGGCCATCGACGCCGAAGGCAACCTGGTCGACGGCGACCACATCATGGTGGTGCTCGCGACGGCGATGCACGAGGCCGGCGAGCTGGCGTCCAAGACGCTGGTCACCACCGTGATGAGCAACCTGGGACTGCACCTGGCCATGCGCTCGGCCGGGATCACGGTGCGCACCACCGGCGTTGGCGACCGCTACGTCGTCGAGGAATTGCGCGCCGGCGACTACAGCCTGGGCGGTGAGCAGTCCGGGCACATCGTGATGCCCGCGCTGGGCTCAACCGGCGACGGCATCGTCACCGGCCTGCGGCTGATGACCCGCATGGCGCAGACCGGCTCGTCGCTGGCCGAGCTGGCCTCGGCGATGCAGACGCTGCCGCAGGTGCTGATCAACGTCACCGTCGCCGACAAGGACATCGCCGCCGCACCCGCGGTGCAGACAGCGGTCGGGCAGGCCGAGGCCGAGCTGGGTGATACCGGCCGAATCCTGTTGCGCCCCTCGGGAACCGAGCCAATGATCCGCGTCATGGTGGAGGCGCCCGAGAAGGAGATCGCCCAGCGGGTCGCCACCCGCGTCGCCGAAGCGGTCAGCGAGGCGCTGTAATCTCCCCGGAACCCCGCCGCGCCCGCGGGCGTCGGATAAGGCATGAAATCCGTTGGGGGAACACGCCCGGTAGCCATCGCCCGCACGCAGATCGACGTGCCGGCGGCGCAGCGGGTCGCTAACCAATTCGCGATGGCGGCCGAATTCATCGACCGCGCGGTCAGCGACCACCTGTCCAGGCTGACTTTCGGCGGGGCCTGCGCGGGGTGGGTCCACGCCGCGCGCGGCGACGCGCTGCGCGTCGAGTTGGAGCGGCTGGTGGCGCAGGTGTCTCAATGGTCGCGCGCATCGGCCGAGATCGCCGCTGCGCTGCGGTCCAGCGCCGAGCGCTACGCCGACGCCGAACTGTATGCCGCGGCGCGGATCGCCTAGCCCCGTGGCTGACCGATTGGATGTGGCCGCGCGCCTCGCCGAGGGCCTGGCGGCCGTCGAGCACACCCAGACCTACGTGCAGGCCTGTCACGCGCTGGGCTACCAAAACCCAGATCTGACAATGCATCCCGCGCAAGTTCGCGAACTGTATGCGGCGGAGGACGGGCTGGATCTGCGCGCGCTGGACCGCGACTGTGGCGAGCTGCGCGCGGCGGCCGTGCTGGCGGCCGAAGCGCTGCGGATGCAGCGGGCCCAGGTGGCCGAGCTGGCCGCGGCGTGGACGGGTCCGGGCGGGGATGCCGCGGTGCAGCTGTTGCAGCGGCACTGCGATACCGCGGACGCCATCGCGACCGAACTGCGCGCGGCGGCCCAACGATGCGAGTCGCTGCGCGACAACCTGTGGTATCTGGTCGATTCGGAGGTGGCGACCGCCGTTGCCGTCGACAATCGCGTTCGTGTTCAGCGGCCGGCGTGGCTGGCGGCCGCCGCCGCGGTCACCGCGGGGGGCCGGGACGGCGCGGCCGACGTGGTGCGCCAGCAGGTAATGCCCTACGTGGACAACGATATTCGCAATGACTGGCTGACGGCGATGCGGTCCGCCTCGGGCGGGGTCGAGACGTCCTACGCCATGGTCATCGACAAGATGACAGCCGTCCCGACAGCGCGCTTCGAATTTCCCGGCGACCTCGGGGCCGGCGATGCGCCGGTGCAGCTCGCACCGCCGGTGGCCCCCGCGCCCGTCCCGCTGGTAGCCCCCGCGCCCGTCCTGGCGGCGGATCCCGCGCCGACGTTGATGGCTGCCGCGCCCAGTCCGGTTGGTGCCGCGCCGGATTCGGTGACCCCTGCGGACTGGGGAGCCGCGCTCGGCGACGCAATGGGCATGCCTATGGGTGATTTGGGTGGTGGTCTCGGCGGAGGCGGCGGTCTGGGTAATGGTCTTGGCGGGGGCGGTGGGCTTCTCGGGCTGGCCGGCCGGATCGTCGATGTGGTGGGTGGGCTGATCGGATCGGCGGGCGACGGGCTGGACGGCGCGGGCGGGCTGGACGGCGAGGGCCCGTTGAACGGCGGTGACGACGTGTTCGACGAAAAGCCGTTCCATGCAGACGATCCCGAGGATACGGTCGCCGACAAGGCCGCGGATGATCCAGCCGATCCCGCCGAAGCCGACCAGGCCCAACCCGTAAACGAACCTCAGCCCGAGCCCGACGACGCGATCCAACAGGTCGGGGCCCCACCGCCGGTGGACACACCGCCGCTCGACACTCCAGCACCGGATGCGCCGGCCGCACCGCCCGCCGCTCCCGTCGCCGAACCGGCACCCGCGGCCGACCCGGAGAAAACGCCATGCGAGATTGCCGCCGACCAGCTTCCGCAGGCGGGGCAGTAACCGCTAGGCGGGCTTCAGCTTCAGGGCTTCCTCGACGAAGCGGACGGATTCGGCGCGGTCGGTGGACAGCGGGTTCAACAGCAGCGTGGTCACGCCGGCCTCGGCGAAGGCGGCCATGCGTTCGGCGACATATCCGGGCGGCCCGATCAGCGACATGCCGCGCACCAGCTCGTCGGGCACCGCGTCGATGGCCTCCTGCTTGCGGCCGGACAGGTACAGCTCCTGAATGCGGTCGGCGACCTCACCGAACCCGTAGCGCGTCGCCAGATTGTGGTAGAAATTGCGGCCTTTGGCGCCCATCCCACCGATGTAGAGGCCCAGCTGCGGCTTGACCCACGCCAGCCGCTCGTCGAGGTTCTCCCCGATGGCCAGCGACGCGTGCACCATCACGTCCAGCGGCCCCAGCGCGGGGTCACGCTTGGCGGCGCCGGCCGCCAGCGCCTCTCCCCAGATCGAGTCGGCCTTGTCCGGCAGGTAGAAGACGGGCTGCCAGCCCTCGGCGATCTCGGCGGTGAGCTCGACGTTCTTGGGGCCCAACGCGGCGATGCTCACCGGAATGCGTTCGCGCACGGGGTGATTGATGAGCTGCAGCGACTTGCCCAGGCCCGTTCCGCGATCCGCCGGTAACGGCAACTGATAGTGCTTGCCGTCGTATTGCACGCGTTCGCGGCGCCACACCTTGCGGCAGATCTCCACGATCTCGCGGGTGCGGCCGATCGGGGCGTCGAACGGAACGCCGTGGAACCCCTCGATCACCTGCGGCCCGGAGGTGCCGATGCCCAGGCGGAATCGCCCGTCGGACACGTAATCCAGCCCGGCGGCGGTCATCGCCAGCAGCGACGGCGTGCGGATGTAGATGGGCAGCACGCCGGACGCCAACTCGACGGTGTTCGTCCTGGCGGCCAGATAGCCCAGCTGGCTGATGGCGTCGAAGGCGTACGCCTCTGCCACCACCACGACCTCGATGCCGGACTTCTCGAGTTCGACCACGCGATCCACGGCCTCGTGAAAGCCGCCCGAATAATTCAGAGCGATCCCGATTCGCATCCATGACACTTACCACGCGGCCGCGCCGGCCGGGACGCTCAGCCCGCCGAAGTGCCCGTCCAGTACTCCGCGAACCGCTGGCCGTCGGCGGCCAGGCGAAGGATGTCGTTGCCGGTGAACGTGACCGGGCCGTCCGGGCCGAGCCCGGTGCCCACCCAGCGCCCGGCGACCAGGTCACCGTCGCGCAGCGGGCCGAGCTCGACGGCAAAGCTCAAGTCCGAGAACATGTTTCGGGTCTGCTCGATGACCTGCGCAAGTTCCTGGGGTCCACAGACCTCTCGGCCGGGCCAGTGACCCACGAAGTCGTCGGTGACGATCTCGGCCGCGATGGGCTGGCCGTTCCACAGTTCGATGATCCAGCGGTCGTAGAGCGCTTGCACGGTCGACATGAAAGGGCGAATACCCCTTCCTCACTTCAGCAGGGCGACGATCTTGTCTTCCAGGGGAATTGCCTCGGCCTCGGGGTCGATCGCGTCGGTGCCCGGCAGGTGCACGTCCGGGTCGGCGAAGTCGCGGTACTTCTTGTCGCCGCCCAGGGTGTAGAGCAGGTAGCCGGTCAGCAGCGCCCGAACCGAGCGCTGGGTGCGCCGGTGCTGACCGGGCAGCCCCAGCACCTTGGTCAGCCGCCGGCCCTCGACCAGTCCGCCGGATTCGGCCTTGCTGACGATGCGCAGCGTCGCCGCGTCCCACACGTCGGCGAGCGCCGATGCGTTGGAGTTGAGCGTTTTCGAATCGCCCGGGGCGGCGAAGATCACCCCGGGCACCTGCAGCGTCGCGGCCGGTTGCTGGGCCGGCGGGCTGGTGACGCTCGGGAAGATCGCGGCCACCGCCGCGGGCTTGGCCGGCATGCCGGCGGCGGCGAACACCGCCGCCGCGCCGCCGAAGCCGTGACCGGCCACGCCGAGCTTGGCCGGATGCACGCTGATCTTGCCGGGGCCCAGGCGCACGCCCGACACGATGTCCAGGGCGGTGCCCAAATCGAAGGCGAGGTTCAGCACCGAGGGGGCCACGCCGCGCTGGGTGTCGGGAGCGCCGGCCACGAGGCCCCACGACGCCAGATGCTCGAGCAGGTTCGAATAGCGGGCCGCGCCGGCCAGCCAGTCGTGGCCGAACGCCACGCCGGGCAGGTTCAGCCCCTGCTCCGGGGTGTACACCACGCCCGGTAGCCCGGCAAAGGCCAGGTCACCACGCAAAACCCGATGCGGACCACGGCGGCTGAGAGCGGCGACGAGCTTGCGGATGCGGGCCACGCGTTGACGTTAGCGCATCGCAATCTGGCGCCGGGGGAGAAGGAATACCGTTCGGCCCGGCCGCCGCGGGCGCGGGACCGAACTAACCCCTGACCTCGATGACACCCATCCGCCACAGCGCCGCATAGAGCTGGTGCAGCGGGATGGACACCAGCTGGGTGGAAATGTCCATCAAGGGGTTCCCGGAGCCGGCCGACGCCTGCGAGCGGGCCTTGGGGGTATGGGCCGGCGGCGCCAGGGGGGCGGGCACCACATCGTCGTAGCGAACTGCGGTCATGATTGCCTCCTCATGGCGCCCGGCGGGCGGTCCAGAAAGTTACGCATCTCAATACGACCCGTTGCACAATTCCCGGTTAACAACCACTGACGGGGAGAATTCATGGCGCGGCTAAAAACGTGGTCCCACGTAGCCAGAATATCTGGTCTATGCCCAATAATAGCCGGACCGTACATCGCTGACCACGGATTCGTAGCTGACACGCTGCGCATTCGTGATCGTGCGGGCTTCACGCAGCTCGTCCTTTCGCTGGATCCGGTCCTTTCCAGTCTTTGCTGATATTTCGAATGTAATGCGGCATGTCAGGTGGGTGTTGTTGCGACACGAAACCGTCGCAAATACATCAGGTGAAAAACATTTCCGTTGTTTATGACGATTGAGTGAATGACGGATGGTCCAGGACACCCGCCCGAGACGCGTCGGATGGAGAACCGGGGTAGGGGAAGGTCACAGCGGGCCTTTGCGCAGGTGGGCGGCCTGACCCCAACCGCGGAGTGCGGGGGTGGTGGCCCGCCTGCACTACCCTGTTCAGAATGTGCGGAATCGTCGGCTATGTCGGGCAGCAGCCCGCCTGTGAGGTCGTCATGGCCGCGCTGCGCCGGATGGAGTACCGGGGCTACGACTCGTCGGGCGTCGCCTTGGTCAACGGCAGTGGCCCCTCAGCAGGCACCCTGACGGTCAGCCGCCGTGCCGGCCGGCTGGCCAACCTGGAAGAGGCGGTCGCCGAGATGCCGGCATCGTCGCTCACCGGAACCACCGGCCTGGGCCACACCCGGTGGGCCACCCACGGACGTCCCACCGACCGCAACGCCCACCCGCACAGCGACGCCGCCGGCAAGATCGCGGTGGTCCACAACGGCATCATCGAGAACTACGCCGGCCTGCGCCACGAGCTGGAGGCCGAGGGCGTGGAATTCGCCAGCGACACCGACACCGAGGTGGCGGTGCACCTGGTGTCGCAGGCGTACCGGCACGGCCCCACCGCGGGCGATTTCGCCGCGTCGGTGCTCGCGGTGCTGCGCCGCCTGGACGGCCATTTCACGCTGGTGTTCGCCAACGCCGACGACCCCGGCACCATCGTCGCCGCCCGCCGCTCCACCCCGCTGGTGATCGGCATCGGCGACGGCGAGATGTTCGTCGGCTCCGACGTGGCGGCGTTCATCCCGCACACCCGCAACGCCATCGAACTCGGCCAGGACCAAGCCGTGGTGATCACCGCGAACAGCTACCGGATCACCGACTTCGACGGCAACGAGGACCTGGGGCCGGCGGCATACCGCGAGTTCCACATCGATTGGGACCTGGCCGCCGCGGAAAAGGGCGGCTACGAGTACTTCATGCTCAAGGAGATCGCCGAGCAGCCCGCCGCCGTGGCAGACACGCTGCTGGGGCACTTCGTCGACGGCCGGATCGTCCTCGACGAACAGCGGCTGTCCGATCAGGAACTCCGCGAGATCGACAAGGTGTTCGTGGTGGCCTGCGGCACCGCGTATCACTCCGGCCTGCTGGCGAAGTACGCGATCGAGCACTGGACGCGGCTGCCGGTCGAGGTCGAGCTGGCCAGCGAATTCCGCTACCGCGACCCGGTTCTGGACCGCAGCACCCTGGTGGTGGCCATCTCGCAGTCCGGTGAGACGGCGGACACCCTCGAAGCGGTCCGGCACGCCAAGGAGCAGAAGGCCAAGGTCCTGGCGATCTGCAACACCAACGGCTCGCAGATTCCGCGCGAATGCGACGCGGTGCTCTACACCCGCGCCGGTCCGGAGATCGGGGTGGCCTCGACCAAGACGTTCCTGGCGCAGATCACCGCCAATTATCTGGTCGGGCTGGCGCTGGCGCAGGCCCGCGGCACCAAGTACCCCGACGAGGTATGGCGTGAATACCACGAACTGGAAGCGATGCCCGACCTTGTCGCGCGGGTCATCGCGACGATCAAGCCGGTGGCCGCCCTGGCGTATCAATTCGCCCAGTCCCCGACGGTGCTTTTCCTGGGCCGCCATGTCGGATACCCGGTGGCGCTCGAAGGCGCGTTGAAGCTCAAGGAATTGGCGTACATGCACGCCGAGGGGTTCGCCGCCGGCGAGCTCAAGCACGGCCCCATCGCGCTGATCGAAGACGATCTGCCGGTCATCGTCATCATGCCGTCGCCCAAGGGGTCGGCCGTGCTGCACGCCAAGTTGCTGTCCAACATCCGCGAGATCCAGGCGCGCGGCGCGATCACCATCGTCATCGCCGAGGAAGGCGACGACACCGTGCGGCCCTACGCCGACCACCTGATCGAAATTCCCTCTGTGTCAACGCTTCTGCAGCCGCTGCTGTCGACCATCCCGCTTCAGGTGTTCGCGGCGTCGGTGGCGCAGGCCCGCGGTTACGACGTCGACAAGCCGCGAAACCTGGCCAAGTCCGTCACCGTCGAATAGGCGGGAAATAGCTTGCGCCGCTTCGCCCGGATACCCGGCGGACGCGCGGCCGATCCATTACATTGCCCTGGGACAGCTTTTGCGGCAGGTGGGTTGGGCTAAGTCCGTACGGGAGGAAGTATGCGGTCGGCCGGGACAAAATACGGCGTCGTGGGTCTTATCGTTCTCGTCCTCGCGGTATACGTGGTGGCGGTCGGGATGTACGCGCAAAGCGGCAACGGCCGGCATCTGGATGTGACCGCTCCATCCGTCGACGGAGACAAGCCGTCGGCGACGATCAACGTCGAAGACATCCAGTCCAACAACAGCGTGCTCGCCGTCAATCTGGCGTTCAATCCCGGATCGGCGTTGCTGGACCCGAAAACCCACCACCTCAAGGACGATCTCAGCCTGCGCGTCAGGTCCGCCGCCATGCCTGCCCGGCACACCTGGACCAAGGGCATGCTTCCCGGCCTGATGGCCGTCCCGCTGACCATCGCCGGCCAGATCGAGCGGTGGCCCTTCGATCAATACCGCTCGGGGCCGATCGAAGTCGAGATCTTCTACGGCCCTGACACCGACCGGGCGCCCGACCACGTGCCGATCACCTTTGTCGATCACCTTTCGGGGTGGCGGCTATCCGCCACCAGAAGCCAGGCGGACGGTCCATACCGGCTGAACGTGCATCGCTCGCTCAGCACCGCGGCGTTCGCGATCGTCATCCTCGGCGTGCTCATCACGATTGCGAGTCTGGCTCTGGTGGTCGCGATTCAGACGGCGCGCGATCGGCGGCCGTTTCAGCCGCCGATGACGACGTGGTACGCGGCCATGTTGTTCGCGGTGGTGCCACTGCGCAACGCGCTGCCCGGCTCGCCACCATTCGGCAGCTGGGTCGACATCACCGTCGTCATCTGGGTGCTGGTCGCGCTGGCGGTCTCGATGATTCTCTACATCGGCTGCTGGTGGCGGCATTTGAAACCGGTGGCCGCCCCCGCGCCGGCGGAACCCGCCCGCGCACCGGAACCCACCCCCGCACCGGAAGCCACCCCGGTACCGGCGAAGTAGCCGGTCGCCGGCGGCGTGTTTGCCGCCGAAGGTGTCCGGCGCCCCGCCCCGCGTGCGAAGGTTGATGTCGTGGTGCATCCATCGGTTCGCAGGCGAGTGCGCAGCATGACGCTGGTGGTGTGGCATTTCGTCACCAGCGCCCCGCTGACCTACGGCTGGCTGTTGGTGCTGATGGTCACGACGTTCATCCAGACCCATCTGACCGGCCGGGAGCTGCACTCGGTACTGCTGCACCGCTCCACCAACATTCACGAGTTGGGCAGCGACCCGCTCGGCGTCCTGTTCTCCAGCCTGCTGTGGATCGACGGCAAAAACTTCGAGCCTTACCTGCTGCTGTTCACCCTGTTTCTCGCGCCCGCCGAACACTGGCTGGGCCAGCTGCGCTGGCTCACTGTGGGATTGAGCTCGCACATCCTCGCCACCTACATCAGCGAAGGCATCCTCTACTTCGCGATCGAGGACCACGAGGCCCCACAGCGGCTGGTGCACGCGCGCGACATCGGGGTGAGTTATTTCCTGGTCGGCGTAATGGCCGTGCTGAGCTACCACATCGTCCGGCCGTGGCGCTGGGGATATCTCGGGGTGTTGTTCATCATCTTCGGTTTCCCACTGATCACGATGGGCAGCGAATTGAACTTCACCGCGATCGGGCACTTCACCTCGATCCTCATCGGCTTGTGCTTCTACCCGATGACGCGCACGAGCTCCAAACGCAGCAGCCCGTTGAGCCCCGCGGGCCTGCGGGCCATGGCGCGCCGCAACGTGCCGCCGGAGACCTCGACCTGATGCCGGCGCCAGCCGGCACCGAAAGACCCTGGGCGCCAAGCCACTCCGCGACGATGCCGGCCGCGGTGCGTGCCGGTGGGGCGAGCGCGGCTGTGCACCGCGACGCTGCCACGTAATCTGACTCTGATGCGGCATTACTATTCCGTAGACGCGATCCGCCAGGCCGAGGCGCCACTGCTGGCCAGCCTGCCCGACGGTGCGCTGATGCGGCGCGCCGCCTATGGGCTGGCCACCGAGATCATCGGCGAGTTAGCCGCCCGCACCGGCGGGGTAACCGGGCGACGTGTGTGCGCGGTCGTCGGCTCCGGAGACAACGGCGGTGACGCGCTGTGGGCAGCCACCTTCCTGCGTCGCCGCGGTGCGGCCGCCGACGCGATCCTGCTCAACCCGGAGCGCACCCACCGCAAGGGGCTGGCGGCGTTTCGGCAGGCAGGCGGTCGTATCGTCGAAAGTGTTTCGCCGACAACCGATCTCGTCATCGATGGCGTGGTGGGCATCTCCGGCTCCGGGGCGCTGCGACCCGCGGCGGCCGAGGTGTTCGCCGCGGTCGACGACGCGAGAATCCCGGTGATCGCCGTCGACATTCCCAGCGGCATCGACGCGGCAACGGGGGCGATCACCGGCCCCGCGGTGCACGCGGCGCTGACCGTCACCTTCGGTGGGCTCAAACCCGTGCACGCGCTGGGCGACTGCGGGCGGGTCAAGCTGATCGACATCGGGCTGAGCCTGCCCGAGACCGAGCTGTTGGGGTTCGAAGCGGCCGACGTGGCCGCCCGCTGGCCGGTGCCCGGGCCGCACGACGACAAGTACACCCAGGGCGTCACCGGCGTGATGGCCGGCTCGTCGACGTATCCGGGTGCGGCCGTGCTGTGCACCGGCGCCGCCGTCGCGGCGACCTCCGGCATGGTTCGCTACGCCGGCAGCGCGCACCGCGAGGTGCTGGCGGTGTGGCCCGAGGTGATCGCCTCGCCCACCCCCGCGGCGGCCGGGCGCGTGCAGTCCTGGGTCGTCGGGCCGGGGTTGGGCACCGACGACGTCGGGGCAGCGGCGCTGTGGTTCGCGCTGGAAACAGACCTGCCGGTGATCGTGGACGCCGACGGGCTGACCATCGTGGCGGCCCATCCCGAGCTGGTGGCCAACCGCACCGCGCCGACGGTGCTTACTCCGCACGCCGGTGAATTCGCCCGGCTGGCGGGTAATCCGCCCGGTGATGACCGGGTGGGTGCGTGCCGCAGGCTGGCGGACGCGTTCGGCGCCACGGTGCTGCTCAAGGGCAACGTCACGGTCATCGCCGACCCGGGCGGCCCGGTGTACCTCAATCCGGCGGGGCAGTCCTGGGCGGCCACCGCCGGCTCCGGTGACGTGTTGTCCGGCATGATCGGCGCGCTGCTGGCGTCGGGCCTGCCGCCGGTCGAGGCGGCCGCGGCGGCCGCGTTCGTGCACGCGCGGGCGGCGGCGTTGTCCGCCGCCGATCCCGGCCCGGGCAAAGCGCCCACCTCGGCATCGCGCATGGTGCCGCACATCCGGGCGGCTCTGGCCGCCCTCTAGGAAGGATTCTCCCAGTGCCCCACCACCCATCCCTGCCCGCCCATTCGATTGCGCCCGCCTATACCGGTCGCCTGTTCACCGCGCCCATACCGGCGTTGCGGATGCCCGACGAGTCGATGGACCCCGACGCGGCATACCGCTTCATCCACGACGAGCTGATGCTCGACGGCAGCTCGCGGCTCAACCTGGCCACGTTCGTGACGACGTGGATGGATCCCGAGGCCGGAAAGCTGATGGCCGAGACGTTCGACAAGAACATGATCGACAAAGACGAGTATCCGGCGACCGCGGCCATCGAACAGCGCTGCGTAAATATGGTCGCCGACCTATTCCATGCCGAAGGCCTGCGCGACGACGACCCGTCCAGCGCCTGCGGCGTGTCCACGATCGGGTCCAGCGAGGCCGTGATGCTGGGCGGTCTGGCGATGAAGTGGCGGTGGCGCGAGAAGGTCGGCAAGGACTGGAAGGGCCGCACCCCGAACATGGTGATGGGCTCCAACGTCCAGGTGGTATGGGAGAAGTTCTGCCGCTACTTCGACGTCGAACCGCGCTACCTGCCGATGGAGGAGGGGCGCTACGTCATCACGCCGGAGCAGGTTGTCGATGCCGTCGACGAGGACACCATCGGTGTGGTGGCGATCCTGGGCACCACCTACACCGGTGAGTTGGAGCCCGTCGCCGAGATCTGTGCGGCGCTGGACAAGCTGGCGGCCGGTGGCGGGGTGGACGTCCCGGTCCACGTAGACGCCGCCAGCGGGGGGTTCGTGGTGCCGTTCCTGCACCCCGAGGTGAAGTGGGACTTCCGGCTGCCCCGGGTGGTCTCGATCAACGTCAGCGGCCACAAGTACGGGCTGACCTACCCGGGCGTCGGGTTCGTGGTGTGGCGCAGCAAGGAGTACCTGCCCGAGGATCTGGTGTTCCATGTGAATTATCTGGGCGGCGACATGCCGACCTTCACGCTGAACTTCTCCCGCCCCGGCAACCAGGTCGTCGGCCAGTACTACAACTTCCTGCGGCTGGGCCGCGAGGGCTACACGCAGGTCATGCAGACGCTGTCGTCAACCGCGCGCTGGCTGGGTGAGCAGCTGCGGGTCGGGGACCACTGCGACCTGATCTCCGACGGCTCGGCGATCCCGGTGGTCAGCTTCCGGCTGCAGCGCGGTCTGGGCTACACCGAGTTCGACGTCTCCCACGAGCTGCGGACCTTCGGTTGGCAGGTGCCCGCCTACACCATGCCCGACAACGCCACCGACATCTCGGTGCTGCGCATCGTGGTGCGCGAGGGCTTGTCCGCCGACCTGGCCCGGGCCCTGCACGACGACGCCCGCACCGCGCTGGCCTCGCTGGACAAGCTCAAGCCGGGCGGTCACTACAGCGCCGAGCACTTCGCGCACTGAGCGGGCCCGTCGGCCGGGTTTAGTCACACCGTCCACCCGCGGCCGGGGCGCATGTGGCGGCTGTGACCACTGCGGCGACGCGAGCCCGGCTGTGTGCGGTCCGCCCGCCGTCGGCGAACGGTGTGTCCGACCGGTTCTGGGACAATGGCTGCTGCGAACTGACAGACACACGAGTGGAGCGCAACTTCCTTGGCCGTTACGCCGATATCCCTGACGCCGGGCGTCCTCGCCGAGGCCCTGGTCGACCTGGGCGCGATTGAGCACAACGTGCGGCTGCTGTGCGAGCAGGCCGTCGGCGCGCAGGTGATGGCCGTGGTCAAGGCCGACGGCTACGGGCACGGAGCTTCCCAGACGGCGCGCGCCGCGCTGGCGGCGGGGGCCACCGAGCTGGGTGTGGCCACCGTCGCCGAGGGGCTGGCGCTGCGCGCGGCCGGAATCACCGCGCCGGTGCTGGCCTGGCTGCACCCGCCCGGCATCGACTTCGGGCCCGCGCTGCTGGCCGACGTCCAGATCGCCGTGTCGTCGGAGCGTCAGCTCAACGAGCTGTTGGACGCGGCCCGCCGCACCGGCCGGACCGCGACGGTGACCGTCAAGGTCGACACCGGGCTGAACCGCAATGGGGTACCGCCGGGGCAATACCCCGCGATGCTGACCGCGCTGCGTAAGGCCGCCGCCGAGGAGGCCATCGTGCTGCGGGGCCTGATGTCGCACATGGTGTACGCCGACCAGCCCGCCAATCCCGTGAATAACCTTCAGGCCCAACGATTCAGCGACATGCTGGCCCAGGCGCGCGATCAGGGTGTGCGGTTCGACGTGGCGCACCTGTCGAACTCATCGGCCACCATGTCGCGTCCCGACCTGGCCTTCGACATGGTGCGCCCGGGCGTCGCGGTATACGGACTGAGTCCGGTCCCCGAGCGCGGCGACATGGGTCTGGTGCCGGCGATGACGGTGAAATGCAGTGTGGCGCTGGTGAAGTCGATTCGTGCGGGGGAGAGCGTGTCCTATGGCCACACCTGGACCGCGCAGCACGACACCAACCTCGCGCTGATCCCGGTCGGCTACGCCGACGGCGTCTTCCGGTCGCTGGGCGGCCGGCTGGAGGTGTTGATCAACGGCAGGCGGCGGCCGGGCGTCGGGCGGATCTGCATGGACCAGTTCGTCGTCGACCTCGGCCCGGGCCGCACCGACGTGGCCGAGGGCGACGAGGCGATCCTGTTCGGGCCGGGCACCAGTGGTGAGCCCACCGCGCAGGACTGGGCCGATCTGCTCGGCACCATCCACTACGAAGTGGTGACCAGCCCCCGCGGGCGGATCACCAGGACCTACCGCGAGGCGCAAACCGTTGAGTCGTGAGGAATCCCGCAGGCGCCGCAAGGGCAGGGCCTGGCTTGCGGGAGGCGCGGGGGTGACCGCCGTCGCCACCATCATCGGAGCCTCCGCCCGCCGGTCGATGACCCAGCGCGCCATGGTCGAAGACCCCTACGCCCATGAGGATTTCAATCGGCTCGAGGACGACGCCAGCCTGGTGGTGGCCACCCCCGACGGGATACCGCTGGCGGTCCGCGAGGCCGGCCCGGCCGACGCGCCGCTGACCTTGGTGTTCATCCACGGATTCTGCTTGCAGATGGGCGCCTTTCATTTTCAGCGCACGCGGTTGCCCGATCAGTTGGGCCCCGACGTGCGGATGGTCTTCTACGACCAGCGCGGGCACGGCAGGTCCGGCGAGGCCGACCCCGAAACCTACACGCTGACCCAGCTCGGTCGGGACCTGCAGACGGTGCTGAACGTGGTGGTGCCGCGCGGAATGATCGTGCTGGTGGGCCATTCGATGGGCGGCATGACGGTGTTGTCCCATGCCCGCCAGTTCCCCGAGCAGTACGGGCGCCGCATCGTGGGCGCCGCGCTGATTTCCTCGGCGGCCGAGGGCGTTTCGAGATCACCGCTCGGCGAGATCCTGAAAAACCCTGCGCTGGAAGCGGTCCGGGTCGCAGCCCGGTCTGCGCCGAAGCTGATGCACCGCGGCCGCAACGTGTCCCGCTCGTTGATCGGCCCGGTGTTACGGGCCGCCTCCTACAGCGACCTGCAGGTCAGCCGCAGCCTGGACGCATTCTCGCAGCGGATGATGAACAGCACCCCGATCCCCACCATGGTGGGCTTCCTCGACGCGCTGGAAAAGCATGACGAAACCGCCGGGCTGTGGACGCTGCTGCGCGTTCCGACGCTGATCGCCTGCGGGGACCACGACCTGCTCACCCCGGACGAGTATTCACGAAAGATGGCCGCCAGCCTGCCGCAGTCCGAGCTGGTGATCGTCGCCGGGGCCAGCCACCTGGCGCTGCTGGACAAGCCCGACGCCATCAACGGCGGACTGGTCCGACTGGTCAGGCGGGCCACCCCGACCAGGGCGGCGCTGCGGATACGACGGATGCGAGAAAGGTTGCGGCGTCGTGGTTAAGGTCAATGGCGGCACCGCGACGCTGGAGCGCGTCGAGGACACCATGGCGCTGGGGTCGCGGCTGGGGCAACACCTGCGGGCGGGTGACGTGGTGGTGCTGTCCGGTCCGCTCGGAGCCGGAAAGACCGTGCTGGCCAAGGGAATTGCCGCGGCAATGGATGTCGACGGGCCGGTCACCTCACCGTCCTACGTGTTGGCGCGGGTGCATCCGCCCCGGCGCCCCGGCGCCCCGACCATGATTCACGTCGACATGTACCGGCTGCTCGACCACACCGGCAACCAGGGCGCAGACCTGCTCGGTGAACTCGATTCGCTGGACTTGGACAGCGATCTCGACGACGCTGTGGTCGTGGTGGAATGGGGCGAGGGCCTGGTCGAGCGGCTCGCCGAGCGTCATCTGGACATCCGGCTGGAGCGCGTCACCGGATCCGACGTCCGGATCGCGACCTGGCAATGGGCCGACAACGCCGACACCGAGGACCATTCATGAGCATCATCCTTGCCCTCGACACCTCCACCCCGGCGGTGACGGCCGGCCTGGTGCGCCGTGCGGATCTGAGCGTGCTGGCCGAGCGGGTCACCGTCGACCCGCGGGCCCACGCTGAACGGCTCACTCCGAATGTCGTTGCGGCCCTGGCCGATGCGGGGCTGACGATGGCCGACCTGGACGCCGTCGTGGTGGGCTGCGGCCCGGGCCCGTTCACCGGCCTGCGGGCCGGGATGGCCACCGCCGCCGCCTACGGTCATGCGTTGGGCATCCCAGTGCGCGGCGTGTGCAGCCTGGACGCCATCGGCGTGCAAACCACCGGGGACGCGTTGGTGGTCACCGACGCCCGCCGCCGCGAGGTCTACTGGGCCCGCTACCGCGACGGCGTGCGCACCCACGGTCCCGCGGTCAGCGCCCCGGCCGACGTCGACCCGGGTACCGCCGCGGCCGTCGCCGGCTCACCCGACCACGCCGGCCTGTTCGGCCTGCCGGTGCGCGAGCCCAGCTGCCCTACACCGGCGGGATTGGTTGCGGCGGTGCCGGATTGGTCCGTCGCATCCGAGCCGTTGGTGGCCCTGTATCTGCGTCGGCCCGACGCCAAACCGTTGGCGGCACGCCAATGACCGCCCACAACGAGGCCGTCACCGTCGGCGGCCTGACCCGGGCCGACGCGCAGCGCTGCGCCGAGCTGGAGGCGCAGCTCTTCGACGGCGACGATCCCTGGCCCGCGGCGGCTTTCCACCGCGAATTGACCAGTGCGCACAACCATTACGTGGGCGCACGGATCGGCGAGACGCTGGTCGGCTACGCCGGTATCTCGCGGCTGGGCCGCAACCCGCCCTACGAGTACGAAGTGCACACCATCGGCGTGGATCCCGCACACCAGGGCCGGGGCATCGGACGCCGGCTGCTCGACGAGCTGCTGACCTTCGCCGACGGCGGTGCGGTGTACCTGGAGGTCCGCACCGACAATGCGCCGGCGATCGGGCTGTATACCAGCGTCGGGTTCGAGCAGATCGGTCTGCGCCGCCGCTACTACCGCGTCAGTGGCGCCGACGCGTACACGATGCGGCGGGTGGGGGCACCTCCCGCTTGCGGGGGAGCCCTGTGAAGACCATCCTGGCGATCGAAACCTCTTGCGATGAAACGGGAGTCGGCATCGCACGACTGGACGCCGACGGTACCGTGACGCTGCTGGCCGACGAGGTGGCGTCCAGCGTCGACGAACACGTGCGGTTCGGCGGCGTGGTACCCGAGATCGCCTCACGCGCGCACCTGGAGGCGTTGGGCCCCGCCATGCGCCGCGCGCTGTCGACCGCCGGCCTGGACAAGCCCGACGTCGTCGCGGCCACCATCGGGCCCGGGCTGGCCGGTGCCCTGCTGGTGGGAATCGCTGCGGCCAAAGCGTATTCGGCCGCCTGGGACGTGCCCTTCTACGCGGTGAACCACTTGGGCGGGCACCTGGCCGCCGACGTCTACGAGCACGGGCCGCTGCCCGAGTGTGTGGCGCTGCTGGTCTCCGGCGGCCACACCCACCTGTTGCACGTGCGCTCGCTCGGCGAGCCGATCGTCGAGCTGGGCAGCACCGTCGACGACGCCGCCGGCGAGGCCTACGACAAGGTGGCGCGGCTGCTCGGGCTGGGCTACCCGGGCGGCAGGGTGCTCGACGAGCTCGCCCGCACCGGAGACCCCAAAGCCACTGCCTTCCCACGCGGCATGACCGGGCCGCGCGACGACCCGTACGCGTTCAGCTTCTCCGGGCTGAAGACGGCCGTCGCGCGCTATCTGGAAAGCAACCCGGACGCCGTCAACGCCGACATCGCCGCCGGGTTCCAGGAAGCCGTCGCCGACGTGCTGACCAAAAAGGCGGTGCGCGCCGCCACCGCGCTGGGCGTGCAGACCCTGCTGATCGCCGGGGGAGTTGCCGCGAATTCGCGGTTGCGCGGACTGGCGGAGCAGCGCTGCACGGCGGCCGGGCTGACGCTGCGGATCCCCAGGCCGCGGCTGTGCACCGACAACGGGGCGATGATCGCGGCCTTCGCCGCGCACCTGGTGGCCGCCGGGGCGGCCCCCTCACCGCTGGACGCGCCCAGCGACCCGGGGCTGCCGGTGGTAAAAGCGCAGGTGAACTGACGTTCGCTGAGCGCGGACACCCCAACGGGGAAGAAGCAGCAGGGCGCCCTTGAGTGCTAGCACTCGCATGTATAGAGTGCTAGGTGGCAATCGGCCAAGCCCTGTGTCGGCACCCGCGACGACGGCGCTCGGGCACGGACGGATGCCGAACACCTGATAACTCGGACGGTTCGGGGTCAACCCGTGCCGGCCGTCAACTCCGGTCCGGGGATGTCCCGGACCCGACCCAAACACTGGAGGGCTCCAATCGTGGCGAAGGTGAAGATCAAGCCACTCGAGGACAAGATTCTCGTGCAGGCCAACGAGGCCGAGACCACGACCGCGTCTGGTCTGGTCATTCCTGACACCGCCAAGGAGAAGCCGCAGGAAGGCACCGTCGTCGCAGTCGGCCCCGGCCGGTGGGACGAAGACGGCGCGAAGCGCATCCCGCTGGACGTCTCGGAAGGCGACACCGTCATCTACAGCAAGTACGGCGGCACCGAGATCAAGTACGGCGGCGAGGAGTACCTGATCCTGTCGGCACGCGACGTGCTGGCTGTCGTCTCCAAGTAATAACCGTGTTCCGCCCCGGGGATCCCCGCGTCCTGCGCGGGTGATTTCCGGGGCGGCATGCGTTTGGCTGAAGGAGCCTGATGAGCAAGATCATTGAGTACGACGAGACAGCACGTCGCGCCATCGAGGCGGGCGTGAACACGCTCGCCGACGCGGTGCGGGTGACGCTCGGTCCCCGCGGTCGGCATGTGGTGCTGGCCAAGGCATTCGGCGGCCCGACGGTCACCAACGACGGCGTGACCGTCGCGCGTGAGATCGACCTGGAAGACCCGTTCGAGAACCTGGGCGCCCAGCTGGTGAAGTCGGTGGCGACCAAGACCAACGACGTCGCGGGCGACGGCACCACGACCGCGACCGTGCTGGCGCAGGCGCTGGTCAAGGGCGGCCTGCGGCTGGTCGCGGCCGGCGCCAACCCCATCGAACTCGGAGCGGGGATCAGCAAGGCCGCCGACGCGGTGTCCGAGGCGCTGCTGAAGGCGGCCACCCCGGTCTCCGGCAAGGAGGCGATCGCGCAGGTGGCGACCGTGTCCTCGCGCGACCAGCTGCTGGGTGAGCTGGTCGGCGAGGCGATGACCAAGGTCGGCACCGACGGCGTGGTGAGCGTCGAAGAATCCTCGACGCTGAGCACCGAGCTCGAATTCACCGAGGGCGTCGGGTTCGACAAGGGCTTCCTGTCGGCGTATTTCGTCACCGACTTCGACGCCCAGCAGGCCGTGCTGGACGACCCGGTGATCCTGCTGCACCAGGACAAGATCAGCTCGCTGCCCGACCTGCTGCCCCTGCTGGAGAAGGTCGCCGAATCGGGCAAGCCGCTGCTGATCATCGCCGAGGACATCGAGGGCGAGGCGCTGGCGACCCTGGTCGTCAACTCCATCCGCAAGACGCTCAAGGCCGTCGCGGTAAAGGCGCCGTTCTTCGGTGACCGCCGCAAGGCGTTCCTGGAGGACCTCGCGGTGGTGACCGGCGGCCAGGTGATCAACCCCGACGCGGGCCTGCTGCTGCGCGAGGTCGGCACGGACGTGCTGGGCTCGGCCCGACGCGTGGTGGTCAGCAAGGACGACACCGTCATCGTCGACGGCGGCGGCCCCAAGGATGCGGTGGCCAACCGCATCAAGCAGCTGCGCGCCGAGATCGAGGCGAGCGACTCCGACTGGGACCGGGAGAAGCTGCAGGAGCGGCTGGCCAAGCTGGCCGGCGGCGTGGCCGTGATCCAGGTGGGCGCGGCGACCGAGACCGCGCTCAAGGAGCGCAAGGAAAGCGTCGAAGACGCCGTCGCCGCGGCCAAGGCTGCGGTCGAGGAGGGCATCGTCGCGGGCGGCGGCTCGGCGCTGCTGCAGACCCGCAAGGCGCTGGAAAAGCTCCGCAAATCCCTGAGCGGCGATCAGGCGCTGGGCGTCAGCGTCTTCTCCGAGGCGTTGGCCGCGCCGCTGTACTGGATCGCCACCAACGCCGGGCTCGACGGCGCGGTCGCGGTGCACAAGGTGACCGAGCTGCCCAACGGCCACGGCCTGAACGCGGACAAGCTGACCTACGGCGACCTGATCGCCGACGGCGTCATCGACCCGGTCAAGGTCACCCGCTCGGCGGTGCTCAACGCGGCGTCGGTGGCCCGGATGGTGCTGACCACCGAGACGGCGATCGTCGAGAAGCCCGCCGCGGAGGCGGACGACCACGGTCACGGTCATCACCATCACCACTAGGTAGTGCCGACGAAACACCCCCGGGTTTATCCCCGGGGGTGTTTCGTTATCGGCATGGATCGCATCTGGCAAGCGGCGTGGGACCGGTACAAAACCAGGTATTCGTGGGCATGCTGGGCGCTCACGCTTGCCCTGGCACTCCCGGTTTATCTCGCCTGGTCGTTGGGCATTGTCGCTTTCGAGAGGTCTGATCACTACACCGAGGCGGCCGCCTTGACCGTGGTCGCCGTGCTCGCGTACCTGTTTGTGGTCGTAGTTCCCGGCGGAAGGGATCCCCGCATCATCGAGCGGTGGGCCGCTGGCGACGGCGTTGATCGAGAGAGCGCACTGCGCGCCACCTACAGCTTTGGCCGGAAGCTGATTGCCAGGGGGGTGGTGGTCACCTTTGTTTCGGTCGCTGCGCTGTTCGTGGGTGTTGGGATGATCGCCGGAGCGAGCGGGTCGCGGCTCATCCAGTACGCGATTCTGGGCGCCGTTGCCGGAACTGCAGGCCAGCTGATCACGGTGCACAGCTACGTCGAATCAACCTTGCGGCCCGCCAGGGCCGCGATCGCCTCGGATACGGAGGTCGGCGATTCACTGCCTCGCTCTCGCCCGGCGTTCGCCACGTGGACCAACGCGGCCATGCTTGCGGTGGGGTTCGCCTTTGCCGTCGCGGGCGCGATTCTGGGAGCTGTGTTAGACGTGGCCAGGCACGGACCCGCCCTCGCCATGGTGATCGGTGGCGTACTGGTGCTCGTAATCGGACCGTCGCTCTGGGCCGGGTATTCGCCACTGCTGCAACCCATTCGCGATCTCGCCGCAGGAACCGAGCGCGTTGCGGCCGGTGATTTCAGTCAACGCCTGCCGGTGGTGCAGGACGACGACCTCGGCGCGCTGGCGGCGTCGTTCAACCGCATGCAGGCGGGTCTGACTGAGCGGCAACGACTTCAGGCCGCGTTCGGGACCTACGTCGACCCGGCCCTGGCGGCACGGCTGCTCGAGCAGGGTGACGACGTCTTCACCGGCGAGCGCCGTGAGGTGACGGTGATGTTCGTCGACATCCGCGACTTCACCCCGTTCGCCGAGGCGAATAGTGCGGAGGATACGGTTGCGCGTCTCAACGCCCTATTCGAAATCGCGGTGCCGGCCGTCGTCGATGCCGGTGGGCATGTGAACAAATTCCTTGGTGACGGCGCCTTGGCGGTCTTCGGTGCCCCGAACGAACTGGCGAATCACGCCGACGCGGCGGTGAATACCGCTGTGCTGATTCACCGCCGTGTGGCTGAGCGATTCGGCGGTGAGCTTCGCATCGGCATCGGCATCAACACCGGCAAGGTGATCGCCGGGACCATCGGCGGCGGAAGCAAACTCGAATTCACGCTTATCGGTGACGCCGTCAACGTCGCCGCCCGCGTCGAACAGCTCACCAAGTCCACCGGTGATGCGATCCTTCTCACTCGACAGACCGTCGACGCGCTGAGTGATCGACCAATAAGCCTGATGGACAGGGGATTTCACGCCCTCAAGGGCAAGTCGGCCGAGGTACAGGTCTTCGGCATCGGCCCGGCGCGCCCACATCGCCTCAGCTGACGCTACGTCGCGACGGCACGCACGAACGCGTCGGCGAAGACGTCGCAGACGGTGTCGATGTCGGGCGGCGACCACGCGGGGACATTCGGCAAAGCCGGTCGGGTCAACACGTGAATCATGATGGGCCCCAGCAGTTGTTGGGCCAGTAACGGCATCGGCAACTCGCGGATGCGCCCGGCACGTATCTCGGCTTCGAACCAGCGGCCGAGGACAGCGAGCATCCGCGGGGGGCCGTAGGACGCCAGCGATTGCACGGCGGGGCTGGTCGGCCGTGCGAAGGCCTCGGCGAATATCGCCGGGGCCACTCGGGGTTCTCTGCCCAGCGCGCTCGCCACTGTCCGGTAGAAACCGCGCACCCTCTCCGACAGGTCGCCGACGGGACGCTCGAGGTATTCCTCGATGTCGCGGATCGGGCTGTGCTGCTCGAACACCGCGCGCATCAGCTCGTCGCGCCCGCCGAACACCGCGTGGAGGCTGTAGACCGAGCAGCCCGCGCGGGCCGCGACGGCTTCCAGCGTTGTTGCGGCGAGCCCGGATTCACCGATCAACGATGCGGCGGCAGCCACCGCCCGGATACGGACGGGGGGCAGCCCGCCAGGGTCGACTCCGGCGGCACGAATGGCGGCATTCAGGGCGGTGCGTGAGCCGCCGAAGCGGCGCAACAGGGTGCTGCGCGAGATCCCTGCCTCCACGGCGATTGATGCGACGGGAACGTCGGCCACATCTTTACCCAGCCTTTTCGCGACGCGTAGCGCGGCCTGAACCACTTGTGGCGTCGACACGTGTCGAGCCATTCCGCCTCCCTGGCCATCGTGATACGTTACTTGATGTAGTCTGCAATCGTATTCCATACTCCACGAGGAGTGCCAGAACGATGACGCAAGTGATGCAAACCCAGGTGTGTGTCGTCGGCGGCGGTCCCGCCGGCATGGTTCACGCCCTGCTGCTGGCGCGGGCCGGGATCCGGGTGGTGGTCCTGGAGAAGCACAACGACTTCCTGCGTGACTTCCGCGGCGACACCGTGCACCCGACCACCCTGCGAATCATGGACGAGTTGGGGTTCATCGACGAGTTCCTGCGGCTACCGCACACCAAGATCGACCGCGTCGCCTTCGACACCGATGGCTCGATTCGCACTTTCGGCAACTTCAAGGTGCTCAAGCGGCTCGGTTTCAGACAGCCCTATATCGCCATGATGCCGCAGTGGGACTTTCTCGACTTTCTCGCCGAAAAGGCTTCTGCCTACCCGGAATTCACCCTGGTCCGCAACGCTGAGGTCACCGAGCTGATCGTCGAGGGCGATCGGGTGGCCGGGGTGCGTACACCGAATCTGGAGGTGCGCGCCGAGCTGGTGATAGCCGCGGACGGACGCAAGTCCGCGGTGCGCGCGGCCGCGGGGCTGCAGACCGCCGAGGCACACTCCCCGATGGACGTGCTGTGGTTCCGGCTGAAATGGCGCCCCGGCGATCCTGAGGAACTGTTCGCGGTGCTGCGTAAGGGCCTGATGATGGCCATGATCTACCGGGGCGACTACTGGCAGATCGCCTATCTGATGCCGAAGGGATCGAACCCCCGGGACGGATCCTTGGAGGAATTCAAGGAGCGGATCGTCACCGCGCAACCGCGGCTGCGGGAACACGTCAACGACCTGAACTCGTGGGACGACACCAGCGAGCTCGACGTGCGGGTGGACCGGCTCGAGACGTGGTGGCGGACCGGCCTGTTGTGCATTGGTGATGCCGCGCACGCCATGTCGCCTGCGGGCGGGGTCGGCATCAACCTCGCCGTCGCCGATGCGGTGGCCGCCGCCAACATCCTGTGCGCCCCGCTGCGCGAAGGCCGACTGGCCGACAAAGATCTCGCGAAGGTGCAGCGGCGGCGCGAGCTGCCCACCAGGATCGTCCAGGCCTTCCAGGTGCTGATGCAAGACAACGCGATCGCGCCCTACTTGAGCGGTGACCTATCCCCGATCCGCGTGCCCAAGATCGTGGGTTTTGGTCCGCTGCAAGCGATTCCGCCGATTTTCGTCGGGCGCGGTTTCCGTCCCGAGCATGTCCGCACGCCGGACGTACACACGGGGTAGACGCGGGGGTCGTCCTCAGAGCCCGGCGATCACGATGCCGACGCCGACCAAGATCGCCAGGGACAGGGATATCAGCAAAAAGCTGACGAGCCCTTCTTTGCCGCCCGAGGCCTCGTGGTCGCCGGTCGCAATCGGCGCGAATCTGCGGCCGGCGCCCCATGCCGCCGCGAGCAGTGTCGCCAACCAGTTCGCGTAGCCGGCGTAAGCGACCAGTGCGATCGCCGCGGTCCCCCACGCGGGGGACAGGTGAAGGTGCGGCCACAGCAGGCCGAGCACCACCAAGAAGATGCCGTTGAGCAACGCCTCGAGGTGGCTCGACAGCGCCATGCGCGGATTCTTCAGCGCGGGCACGGCCAGCCCAGTGAGCAGCCCGAGCAGGAACAGGACCAACCCGAGCGTGAACAGCAGCGTCTGCATGTCAGCACAGTAGGGGCGTGCGGCGACGCCCGCGGCGGATTCGCGTCAAGCGAGTCCCCACCACGCCGTCGCGACAAAGATGGCACACATGGGTAAGCCGATATTTTCTGTCACTCCCGGCTATGGCGACCACCAGCTGCGGGAGTACCACTATTCACAGGTTGTTCGGTACGGGGACCGGCTGGAGACCGCCGGCCAAGGAGGTTGGGACGACCACTGGCGCTATCCCGAGTCGGTCCGCGACGAGGTCGTTCAGGCCTTCGACAACGTCGAACGGACATTGTCGACAGCTGGAGCCCGCTGGCGGGACGTCGTGCACGTGCACTCCTACCACCTGCCGGACGCAGATGGCCGGATCGGGCCCGAGCACCTGGACACCATGGTCCAACAGTTCCGCCGGCGCATGGGCGACCACGCACCCCTGTGGACGTGCATCGGCGTCGCCGCATTGGCGAGTCCGAAGATGCGCGTCGAGATCCAAGTCACCGCCGTCCTTGCGGACCACGACTGAGTGGAGTGGCAGGTGCGAAACACCCCCGGTCCCTTGCGGATCGGGGGTGTTCCCTTCATGGTGGCGTGTGCGTCAGCGTCCGGGCGGATTGTACGGCGGGGTCGTGACGGTCGTGGTCGGAGCGGACGTTGTGGTTGGGGTGCTGGTGACCGTGACGGTGCTGGTGCTGGTGCTCGTGCTCGTCGACGCCGGAGGCACGACGGTGGTGGTGGTGCTGGTCGTGACGCTGGTGGTCGCCGAGGTCGTCGATGACGACGCCGCGATCACGCCGCAGGCCAGCCGCTTGCCGGAATCAGCCGTGGGGGCGGTGCTGCCCAGGTTGTCCGCCGTCTGGTGAATGATCAGCGCGGTGCCCGAGCTGTTCCTCAGGTCGGCGGAGGTGAACGCGTTACTGGTGGTGACCAGCTTCGCCGAGCCGTCGGAGCGCACCTGCAAGGCGGTCAGGTCGCCGCTGGCGGGATAACTCGTGTGATCGGCCGCCTGATAGACGCTTCCGGCGGAATCGAAGTCTCCGGTCGAGCCCCCGTTCGGGGCTGACGAATTGGGCTCGCACTTGCCCACCGCGTGGATCTGCAGCCCGTGGAAACCGGGGCTAAGCACGTGATTCGGACCGGCCTCCACGGTCACCGTCGCGTAGCCGTTGGCGAATTCGAAGGTGGCGTTGGCGACCGGACTACCGTCGGGGGTCTTCAGCTGGGTGGTCAGCCGCTCGGCACCGGGCGTCGAGCTGGTCAGCGGCGAGGTGTTGGGCTGGCTGCTTTGCTGGTTCGAGCATGCGGCGAGCGGAGCGATGGTCGCGGTAAGCGCCGCGACCGCAAAGCATGCGGCCTTGTTCATTTGCGGTGCCTACCCACATTGGCCCGCGCCGAAACGACTTACTTGGCGGGTTTGCGCACGTCGTTGGCCAGGTCGCGGTAGTCCCAGACCAGGTCCACCACCTCTTGCGCGGCACGCCCCGCCGCGCCGGCGATGAGACCCACGATGCGCCCGAGATGCGTCGCCGTCGTGTTCACCGCTTCAAAGATGTTGTCAATAGCGCGATCTGACGCGTTGTCGGCCATCTGAGTTCCCCTCCGTTTAGGCGTCCCCGACGACTAAGCCTACCTGCTCAGCGAGCTCAGCAAGGCCTTGCGGCTTCGGACCCGGAGCCTGTTGATGGGCGACCTACGCAGCTCGGCGATGCGCTCCACCATTCGGTCTCCCAGCGCGTCGAGCATATTCTTGCTCAAATCTATTGGGGCCGGGCATAAGTCGCGTTCCTCCTCGCTGGCATGGGCGTCCAGCACGGTCACGAACGAGTGCCATTCGTCGGCGTAGTCGGGTGCCGCCGGCGGCGTGCGAAGGAGCACCGCCAGCTGATCCCACACCTGCCGGTGTTCGGCATGCGCGATGGCGACCAGCGTGCTGGCTGCCGCGACCGCCGGATAGAAAAGGTCGTCCTCGATGCGCATGTGGATGTCGAGTTCGATCAGCAGTTCATCGAGCGCCTGTTGCCGCTCGTAGGTATTCGGGGGTATGTCGGTAAGCTTCTTGCACAGACCTCGTAAGACGTCATGGTGCTCGAAAAGAACCTCGTAGGCGTTCATTTCGTCATCCCGTGTACTTCGACGAGCCCGTCGCGAATTCGCACCGGGTAATGCGGCAGCGCCGCGGTCGCCGGTCCGCGCAGCACCTCGCCCGATTGGCACGCGAACCTGGAACCATGCCAGGGGCAGACGATGCGACCGCGGTCGATCCACCCGTCGCTCATCGGCGCGCCGAGGTGCGGGCAATACTCACCGACCGCGACGATCTGCCCGTCGTTGCGATAGAGAACGACGCCGACGCCGTCGACCACGACCCGCTGCGGTTGGCCATCGAGCGCGGTGGCCGCCAGCACCGGCGTCCAGCGGTCGCCGGCCAGCCGCGCGCCGGAGCGGTCCACACCGATGCCCGATCCGAACACCAACGCCCCGCCGAGGTAGCCACTGCCCAGGGTCAGGCCATAGCCCAGTGCACTGCTCGCCATCGCGCGCCGATGACGGCCGCGGCGCCTATCCCTCCAGGACGCCGCATACAGCCCGGTTGCGATCGCGTTGAGCGCGCCGTGGACGAGACCGATGCGGCGCGACTCCTCGTGGGTGTGCTGCCAGTCCGTCGCCCCGGTGGCCGCGGCGCCGACGCTCCCCACGAGCGCGACGCCCAGGGCGAACCGTGCCCCGTCACGCAGCCGAGCGGCACTTCCGGGCAGGACGCTGGCTGCGTCCATCACGAGCGTCGTCGCCACCGCGCCGGTAGGCACCGACGTGAGCGCCGGGTGCAGCGGATGACCGAGCCAGGTGCCGTGCAGTGCGTTGCCGACCCGATCGCGGTAGCGTCCGGCGGCCGCGAACAGAAAGGTCAACGCGTGCTCGAGCCGGTAGCTGGGCCGATCCAGCCACGCCTGTCGCCCCAGGGTTGTCCGCACCGCAAGCCCGGCAGCGCGGATCCGATTTTCGAAATGCTGCCACCGATTCGCCACGGCGTCCCTCCGGTGTGTGCGAGAGCCGGCGGGACGCAACGGGCTGGACGCCGCGTCGACTGGGACCGCGACCCGACCGGCCTAGTCCATGACTAGGACACGGGATGGCACCGGGGATCGTTCAACCGCGGAGTCGACGGGTGACTAGGCCGAGCGGCGAATGGTGCGACCGCGCCCGATGTCACCCTTGAGCAGCAGGTCGCGTTCGGACTCCGACAGACCGCCCCAAACCCCGTAGGGCTCACCCACTTCGAGGGCGTGCGAGCGGCACTCCTGGATCACCGGACACTGCCGGCACATTTCCTTCGCGCGCTGCTCGCGTTGCATGCGGGCCCGGCCACGCTCGCCGTCGGGATGGAAGAACATCGATGAGTCAACGCCGCGGCACACGCCGTGCAGTTGCCAATTCCAGATGTCGGCGTTGGGTCCAGGTAGCTGTTCCGGCTGTGGCATTGGCTTGTTCCCTCTCTGCACCCCTCGGCCGAGGTCGGGTTCGTGAAAGCGGTTGGGTGCAACTTAAATTAAGTGGAGTGGGGTCACCGATGACTACCCGTCATGCGTAGACGTTAGGGGGGACGGTGAATTTCCGTCAATAGCCACTTAGCCCGACAAAATATGTGCTCGTTGGAGCAGAATTAACTTTACGTTCACCTCGAATGAAATTGCGAAACCCGTGCCGTGCTACCAGCCCGTTGGCCGAAACGAGATTTCCCAGCTCAGCGCGCGGGAGGGGGATAAGGCGAATTTATCCATGGGCTATAGTGATTAACGGTTCGGTAACATGAAGACCACAAAGTGTTTACTACATCATTGTGATTGAAACTCGTCACACTTCCTTGATTGGACGGCAGTTGGCCGACGCCGCCTTCGGGGAGCGGCCCGGCTGCTGGCCGCTGCCGTCGGCGACCACGCCGGCCCAGCTGTGGCTGCGTGCCGTCGCGGCCGGCGGACAGGGTCGCTACGGCGCCGCCTTCCGGGACCTTGCGGTACTGCGGCGCAGCGCGCCGGGCGGGCGGCTGGCCTCGTTGGCCATGAGCACGCACGGGTCGTTCCTGCGCCAACTCGGTTGGCACGCCCTGGCCCGGGGCTGGGACGGACGCGCCCTGGCGCTGGCCGGCGGCGACCCCGAGGCGGGAGCCGATGCCCTCATCGGCCTCGCCGCCGACGCGTTGGGCGTCGGGCGCTTCGCGGCCGCGGCCGCGCTGCTGGCGCGCGCCGACCCGCTAATGGCGCCGGCGAATTCCGAAACGCCGGTGCCCGACCGGCTGCCGGTGCGCCGGCGGTGGGTGGCCGCGGAGCTCGCGATGGCCCGCGGCGACGGCGACGCCGCCGTCCGGCACGCCGGCGAAGGCGTCGAGCTGGCGGCGGCCATGGCCGTCGCGTCGCCACGGCACCGGGTCAAGAGCGAAGTGGTGCTGGCCGCTGCGCTGTGTTGCGCGGGAAACCCCCAGCGCGCCCGCACGGTCGCCGACGCCGCGCTGGTGACCACCGGCCAATTAGGGCTGCTACCACTTCGTTGGGCGCTGGCCTGCTTGCTGATCGATATCGAAAGTGTCACGTTTCCAGCACATCAGCTGCACGAAATCCGCGATGTCTGCGCAGGCCAGGTGCGGCGCGCCGGTGGAACGTGGCGTTCCGCTTGAAACGGCCCTCGGCCCGTTATTGTCATTTCGTTAGTTAGCCCAGTTGGCCCGCGATGTGTCCGCTTCGTAACGTTGGAGATATCACCGTCGATGACAATTCCAGCAGGGGAACGTCTCGACGCTGTGGTCGCCCAAGCCGTCACCGGAGATCACAACGCATTGAGGGAGGTGCTGGAGACCATCCGTCCGATCGTCGTGCGATATTGCCGAGCGCGTGTCGGCACCGTCGATCGGGGTGGCCTGTCAGCGGACGACGTGGCACAGGAGGTGTGCTTGGCGACTATCACGGCGCTGCCGCGTTATCGCGATCGCGGGCGTCCATTCCTGGCCTTCCTGTACGGCATCGCGGCCCACAAGGTCGCCGACGCCCACCGGGCCGCCGGACGCGACCTCGCCTATCCCACCGAAACGATTCCCGATCGTTGGTCGAATGACGCGGGACCCGAACAGCTTGCGATTGAAGCCGATTCGGTGAGCCGGATGAGCGAATTGCTCGAGATCCTGCCCGCCAAGCAGCGCGAGATTTTGATCCTGCGCGTCGTCGTCGGGCTGTCCGCCGAGGAGACCGCGGCCGCGGTCGGCAGCACCACCGGGGCGGTCCGAGTCGCCCAGCACCGCGCGCTGTCGCGGCTGAAGTCCGAAATGATTGCGGCAGGTGACTGTGCCTGAATCCCTGGATGAATTCGCCCGCACCGACCTGCTGCTCGATGCGCTCGCCCAGCGCAGGCCGGTGGACGTCGAGGACCCCGAGGTCGACGTGCTGACCAACCTGCTGGAGGACTGGCGCGACGACCTGAGGTGGCCCCCGGCCAGCGCGCTGGTGACTCCCGAAGAGGCCGTCAACGCGTTGCGCACCGGATTGGCCGAGCGCCGCCGGAGCCATCGTGGTGACCTGGCGGTCGTCGGCTCGGTCGCCGCGGCGCTGATGGTGCTCAGCGGCTTTGGCGCCATGGTGGTCGAGGCCCGGCCCGGCGGCGCCCTGTACGGGTTGCACGCGATGTTCTTCGACCAGCCCCAGGTGCACGAAAAACAGGAGATGCTGGCCGCCAAGGCCGACCTGGCCAAGGTCCAGGAATCGATCGACCGGGGTCAGTGGGACCAGGCCAAGAATCAGCTGACCGAGGTGAGCAGCCTGGTGCAGTCGATCGACGACCCGGCCAGCAAACAAGACCTGATGAATCAGCTGAAGCTGTTGAACGCCAAGGTCGATGCGCGCGACCCGAACGCCACGCTGCCGGTCGCTTCGCCACCCGGGCCGGCCACCGCGATTCCGGCGGCGCCACCCGCCGCCTCGGTCGCGCCGGCGAAGGACGCGACACCGGCGCCGCTCAGTCCGCCGAGCCCGTCGCCGAGTCCGTCAGTGCGCAAGCACCATCATCACGGCCAGACGCCACCACCGGTGGCGCCGTTGACTCCGAATCAGTGAATCAGTGCCGGCGGTGGAAACCGTCGGCGTCTGACGTCGCTTCGTTGAGCGAGGCGTCGGCGTAGCCCCGGCAGTAATCCCACGTGACGTAGGCATCCGGCTCGGGGTCATAGGCGGGCTCGTGCGGACGCACGGTGCCGTCGATCAGCAGCTGCAGCAGGTTGGCGCGCAGCATGTCCCAGTCGTGGTAATGATCCTGCTGACATTCGTCGCAGCACACTACGAGTCCGCGAATACCCTTGTGCGCCAGCAGCGCTTCGTACACGGCCAGATCGGCGAGGTCGGCCTCGACGGCCATCCGCTCTTGCTGATCCAGGGGCTGGCCCGGCTCGACGGCTTCCAGCGCCGCCGACGGATCACAGGGGTCGTCGGCGAAAGGGTCGGGCGGCAAACCCGGTGGGAGGTGGTCGCGCACGCCTCTAGCCTACGCAGCCCGCCCGGGATAACGCCAGCAGGGAGCCGCCCCCGCCATGCTGGGCCGTTTGGTGCGCGCGGCGCGCCCGAGGAAGCGAACGACAGCGGCAGGCGAGCCGATAGGATGGGTTTCTCACGCCGCATCGTATGGAGGGCCCCACTGATGACCCGTGGCACGTCCCACCTGGAAGACAGCTCTGACCTCGTCGGCAGTGCGTATGTGCGGGTGGGTGGCCTGGTCGACGACCCGGTGCCCACCGGAGGCGACAACCCGCACAAGATCGCCATGCTCGGGCTGACGTTCGACGACGTGCTGCTGCTGCCCGCGGCCTCCGACGTCGTCCCGGCAACCGCGGACACCTCCAGCCAGCTCACCAAGAAGATCAGGCTCAAGGTGCCGCTGGTGAGTTCGGCGATGGACACCGTCACCGAGTCGCGGATGGCCATCGCGATGGCCCGGGCCGGCGGCATGGGCGTGCTGCACCGCAACCTGCCGGTCGCCGAACAGGCCGGGCAGGTGGAGATGGTCAAGCGCTCGGAGGCCGGCATGGTCACCGACCCGGTCACCTGCCGCCCGGACAACACCCTGGCCCAGGTCGACGCGATGTGCGCGCGGTTCCGGATCTCCGGCCTGCCGGTGGTCGACGAGTCGGGTGCGCTGGTCGGCATCATCACCAACCGCGACATGCGGTTCGAGGTCGACCAGACCCGCAAGGTCGCCGAGGTGATGACCAAGGCCCCGCTGATCACCGCGCAGGAGGGTGTGTCCGCCGACGCGGCGCTGGGCCTGTTGCGGCGCCACAAGATCGAGAAGCTGCCCATCGTCGACGGCCACGGACGGCTGACCGGTCTGATCACCGTCAAGGACTTCGTCAAGACCGAGCAACACCCGCTGGCCACCAAGGACAGCGACGGCAGGCTGCTGGTCGGCGCCGCCGTCGGCGTCGGCGGCGACGCCTGGGTGCGCGCGATGATGCTGGTCGACGCCGGAGTGGACGTGCTGATCGTGGACACCGCGCACGCGCACAACCGACTGGTGCTCGACATGGTCGGCAAACTCAAGGCCGAGGTGGGCGAGAAGGTCGAGGTGATCGGCGGCAACGTCGCCACCCGATCGGCGGCCGCGGCCCTGGTCGCCGCCGGCGCCGACGCGGTGAAGGTGGGCGTCGGGCCCGGCTCGATCTGCACCACCCGGGTGGTGGCCGGCGTCGGCGCACCACAGATCACGGCGATTCTGGAGGCGGTCGCGGCCTGTGGCCCGGCGGGCGTGCCGGTGATCGCCGACGGTGGCCTGCAGTACTCCGGCGACATCGCCAAGGCGCTGGCCGCCGGCGCGTCGACGGCCATGCTGGGTTCGCTGCTGGCGGGCACCGCCGAGGCCCCCGGCGAGCTGATCTTCGTCAACGGCAAGCAGTTCAAGAGCTACCGCGGGATGGGGTCGCTGGGAGCCATGGCCGGCCGGGGTTCGGGCAGCGGAAAGTCGTACTCCAAGGACCGCTACTTCGCCGACGACGCGCTCTCCGAAGACAAGTTGGTGCCGGAGGGCATCGAGGGCCGGGTGCCCTTCCGCGGCCCGCTATCCTCGGTGATCCACCAGCTGACCGGCGGCCTGCGCGCCGCGATGGGCTACACCGGCTCGCCGAGCATCGAGGCGCTGCAACAGGCGCAGTTCGTCCGGATCACCGCGGCGGGCCTGCGGGAAAGCCACCCGCACGACGTCGCCATGACGGTCGAAGCCCCCAACTACTACGCACGCTGAGGCCCACATGGTCGAAATCGGGATGGGCCGCGTCGCCCGTCGCAGCTATGAACTGAGCGAAGTCAGCATCGTGGCCTCCCGGCGCACCCGCTCGTCGCAGGACGTGTCGACCGCCTGGCAGCTGGACGCCTACCGGTTCGAGATCCCGGTGCTCGCTCATCCGACCGATGCGCTGGTCTCGCCGGAGTTCGCGATCGAGCTCGCCAAGCTCGGCGGCCTGGGCGTGCTCAACGGCGAGGGGCTGATCGGACGGCACGCCGACGTCGAGTCCAAGATCGCCCAGCTGGTCGAGGCCGCCAGCAAGGAACCCGAGCCGTCGGCGTCGATCCGGCTGCTGCAGGAGTTCCACGCGGCCCCGCTCAACCCGGACCTGCTGGGCGCCGCGGTCGCCAGGATCCGGGAAGCCGGGGTCACCACCGCGGTGCGGGTCAGCCCGCAGAACGCCCAGGCGCTGACGCCGGTTTTGGTACAGGCCGGCATCGACCTGCTGGTCATCCAGGGCACCATCATCTCGGCCGAGCGGGTGGCCAGCGACGGTGAACCGCTGAACCTCAAGACGTTCATCTCCGAGCTCGACGTGCCGGTGGTCGCCGGCGGCGTGCAAGACCACCGCACCGCGTTGCACCTGATGCGCACCGGCGCCGCCGGCGTCATCGTCGGCTACGGCGCGACCAGGGGGGTGACCACCAGCGACGAGGTGCTGGGGATCAGCGTGCCGATGGCCACCGCGATCGCCGATGCCGCCGCCGCGCGCCGCGAGTACCTGGACGAGACCGGCGGCCGCTACGTGCACGTGCTGGCCGACGGCGACATCCACACCTCCGGGGAGCTGGCCAAGGCGATCGCCTGTGGCGCCGACGCGGTGGTGCTGGGCACCCCACTCGCCGAGTCCGCCGAGGCGCTCGGCGAGGGCTGGTTCTGGCCGGCCGCCGCCGCGCACCCGTCGCTGCCGCGCGGGGCGCTGCTGCAGATCGCCGTCGGCGAGCGCCCGCCGCTGCACCAGGTGCTCAACGGCCCGTCCGACGACCCGTTCGGCAGCCTCAACCTGGTCGGCGGCCTGCGCCGGTCGATGGCCAAGGCCGGCTATTGCGACCTCAAGGAGTTCCAGAAGGTCGGCCTGACCGTCGGCAGCTAACCCGGAGGCCGCTGGCTTGTTACCCGTCGGTACGGCCATACTGGTGCGATGAAGCCGGATTACGACGTACTGATCATCGGTTCGGGTTTCGGGGGAAGCGTCAGCGCGTTGCGGCTGACCGAAAAGGGCTACCGCGTCGGCATATTGGAGGCAGGGCGGCGGTACTCCGACGAGGATTTCGCCGAGACGTCCTGGGATCTGCGTAAGTTTTTGTGGGCGCCGAAGCTGGGTTGCTACGGGATCCAGCGCATCCACCCGCTGAAGAATGTGTTGATCCTGGCCGGCGCCGGGGTGGGCGGCGGCTCGCTGAACTACGCCAACACGCTGTACGTGCCGCCCGATCCATTCTTCAACGACCCGCAGTGGAAGCACATCACCGACTGGCGCGACGAGCTGATGCCGCACTACGACCAGGCGCGACGGATGCTGGGCGTGGTGGAGAACCCGACCTTCACCGACGCCGACCGCATCGTCAAACAGGTCGCCGACGAGATGGGCTGCGGCGACACGTTCGTGCCGACACCGGTCGGGGTGTTCTTCGGCCCTGACGGCACCAAGGCCCCGGGCAAGACGGTGCCGGACCCCTACTTCGGTGGCGCGGGGCCGGAGCGCACCGGATGCCTGGAGTGTGGTTGCTGCATGACCGGCTGCCGCTACGGCGCCAAGAACACCCTGCTGAAGAACTACCTCGCTCTCGCGGAATCTGGTGGGGCGCAGGTGATTCCGATGACCACGGTGAAGCGTTTCGAGCAGCGTCCGGATGGGCTGTGGGAGGTCCGCACGGTGCGCACCGGAAGTTGGCTGCGCCGCGACCGGCGCACCTACACGGCGAAGCATGTGGTCCTGGCCGCGGGAACCTGGGGAACCCAGCACCTGCTGTTCAACATGCGCGATCAGGGTCTGCTGCCCCGGCTCTCGAATCGGCTGGGCATGCTCACCCGCACCAATTCCGAGTCCATCGTCGGCGCCGGGAAGCTCGAGGTCGACCCGAACCTCGACCTGACGCACGGGGTGGCGATCACGTCGTCGATCCACCCGACATCGGACACGCACATCGAACCGGTCCGCTATGGCAAGGGCTCCAACGCGATGGGGCTACTGCAGACGCTGATGACCGACGGGTCCGGCCCGGAGGGCACCGACGTGCCGCGCTGGAAGCAGCTGTTGGACCAGGCACGCGACGACCCGCGCCGCATGATGCGGTTGCTCAACGTCAGTCAGTGGAGCGAACGCACGCTGATCGCCCTGGTGATGCAGAACCTGGACAACTCGATCACCACTTACACCAAGCGCGGCAAGCTGGGCATCCGCTGGTACACCAGCAAACAGGGACACGGCGAGCCGAACCCGAGCTGGATTCCGGTCGGGAACCAAGTGACCCGGCGCATCGCCGGGAAAATCGACGCCGTGGCCGGCGGCACCTGGGGAGAGCTGTTCAACATCCCGCTGACCGCGCACTTCCTCGGCGGCGCCGTGATCGGCGACAACGCCGACCATGGGGTGATCGACCCGTATCACCGGGTCTACGGCTACCCGACGCTGTTCGTGGTCGACGGCGCGGCCATCTCGGCCAACCTGGGCGTCAACCCCTCGCTGTCGATCACCGCCCAGGCTGAGCGGGCCGCATCGTTGTGGCCGAACAACGGCGAGAACGATCAGCGCCCGATCCAGGGCCAGCCGTACCGCCGGCTGGAGCCGATCGCCCCGAATGCACCCGTGGTGCCTGCCGAGGCGCCCGGCGCGCTGCGCTGGCTGCCGATCAATCCGGTGCGCACCGCGGACGCCGGCTAGCTCGCAAGCACCTGCAGCGGTGCGCCGCTGACCGCCCGACTGCGTTCGCCGCGCACGTTGACCGGCACATCGCCCATCAAGGTGATGCGGTGCATCAGCCGGGGCTGGTCGTCGTAGTCGTCGATCGCCCGGTGCTGGGTCGCGCGGTTGTCCCACATCGCGACGTCACCGTGTGCCCAGTTCCAGCAAATAGTGTTCTCCGGCAACGTGATTCGGCGCTGCAGCAGTTCCAGCAGGGCGCTGGACTCGTGGCTGTCCAGGCCGACGAAGCCGCGCACGAAGTCACCCGCCAGCAGGGTGCGCTCACCGGTCTCCGGGTGCACCCGCACCACCGGATGCTCGGTGCGAAAGTCCGGCTTTTCGAAGGCCTGGCGAAACGACCGCTGCGTGTCGCTCATCGACAGCGCCGCCTCGGTGGTCACGTAGTCGTAGCGGTTGGTGTGTAGGGCCCAGAGATTTTCCACCAGAGGCTTGAGCGGCTCGGGCAGGTGCTCATAGGCCGCCACGGTCGACGCCCACAGCGTCGAGCCGCCATAGGTTGGCAGCTTGACCGCGCGCAGGATCGATGCCGCCGGATAGTTGGCGGCGAACGTCACGTCGGTGTGCCAGCGGTTGGCTTTGCCGTATTCGGAGTCGATCGGGGTGATCACCGGGGCGTGCCTGGCGACCAGGGCGCCGGCGGCCGGGTGGCCGATGGGCGTGCCCAGCAGCGCGGCGAACGCGAGCTGCTGCTCGTCGTCCAGCTGGTGCTGGTGACGGAAGAAGATCACCTTGTGGGCCAACAGCGCCCGGCGGATCGTCTCGACCGCGTCCTCGTCGAGGTCGCCGCCGAGGCGAACCCCGTCCACCCGGGCGCCGATCCGGCTGCCCAGCTTGGTGACGGTTATCTGACCTGTCATTTTCGTCGTCCTTGCTCAAAACGGGTGTAGTCATCTGACTACATTTGGTAGTGTAGTCAGATGACTACAACTTCCGCAACAGGCCGCGGGAAAATGCCCACCGGGCGCGCGGAAGTGGCCGCGGCGATCCTGGAGGCCGCCACCGACCTGTTCGCAGAGCGCGGTCCGGCCGCGACGTCCATCCGCGACATCGCCGCGCGATCCAACGTCAACCACGGGCTGGTGTTCCGCCACTTCGGCACCAAGGAGCAATTGGTCGGCGCCGTGCTCGACCACCTGGGCGCCAACCTGAGCGCCCTGCTGGGCACGGATGCGCCCGCGGCCGTGCTGCAGAGTTCGCTGGACCGACAGATGCGGGTGATGGCGCGCACCGTCCTCGACGGCTATCCGGCCGGTCAGCTACAGAAACGCTTTCCCAACATCGCCACCCTGCTCGACGGGGTGCGGCCGCTCTACGACGACGACGTCAAGGCCCGGCTCGCCGTCGCCAATGCCCTTGCACTGCAGTTCGGTTGGCGGCTGTTCGCGCCAATCCTGCGCTCTGCCACCGGGATCGAAGACCTGACGGATGACCAGATACGCGAAGCGACCGGCGCCGAGGTGCAGCGGATTCTGGGACCCGCCGACCCTCACTGATTCCGCACTGAATCCGCGATCAGGGCCCGCCGATGCAGCGGTTCGCGCCCCGGCGGTTGGTGCGGCGCCGGCAGGTGCGGCTTGCGGGTACGCACCGCGACGGTCGTCGTCGAGTCGGTGCTCAACTCGAGCTCTTGGCCGGAGTGGCGAATCTTCAGCTCGCCGCCCGGCCCGTCGCGCAGCGTGTAGGTGACGTCGTCGTGGTTGACGTCGACGGTGAGCCGGAAGTCCCGCCACCGCAACCGGAACCGTAGCCGCGAAATACCATCGGGCAGTTGGGGATCCAGCGACAGGATGCCCTCGTCGTCGCGCAGGCCGCCGAAGCCGGACACCAGCGCCGTCCAGGCACCCGCCAACGAGGCCATGTGCAGGCCGTCGCGGGTGTTGTGGTGCAGGTCGCGCAGATCGATCAGGGCGGCCTCATAGGCGTAGTCGTGGGCCAGCTCCAAATGCCCGACCTCGGCGCACATCACCGCCTGCGTGCAGGCCGACAGCGACGAATCGCGGACCATCCGCGGCTCGTAGTAGTCGACGTTGCGCGCCTTCTGCTCGAGCGTGAACGCGTGGCTTCGCCAATGCATGGCCAGCACCAGGTCGGCCTGCTTGATCACCTGCGCGGGGTACAGGCGCACGTACGGGTCGTGCAGCAGCAACGGGTAGGAGTGAGTCTCCCGGAAGTCCCACTCCGCCAAAGTGGTGAAGCCCTCGCACTGCTGATGGACCCCCAGCCCGTCGTCGTACGGGATGTTGGCGGCGTCGGCCGCATCGCGCCAGGCCGCCGCCTCCTCGGTGGTGACCCCCAGCGCCTTGGCCGCGTCGGGGTGGCGGTTGCAGGCGGCGGCGGCGACGTGCAGATTGTGCGCGGCCATCAGGTTGGTGAAGACGTTGTCCCGCACGATCGCCGTGTACTCGTCGGGGCCGGTGACACCGTCGAGGTGCCAGACGCCGTGCCGATCGTGATGGCCGAGCGACAGCCACAGCCGCGCGGTCTCGACCAGCAACTCCAGCCCGCAGTCGGCTTCCAGCTCGTCGTCGCCGGTGACGACGCGGTAGCGCTCGAAGGCCATCGCGATGTCGGCGTTGATGTGCCAAGCCGCCGTGCCGGCCGGCCAGTAGGCCGAGCACTCCTGCCCGCGAATGGTCCGCCACGGGAACGCGGCGCCCTCCAGTCCCAGTTCGGCCGCCCGCTCCTTGGCCAGGTCCAGGGTCGAGGCCCGCCAGCGCAGCGCGTCGGCCACCGTGTGCGGCGCGGTGTAGGTGAGCACCGGCAGCACGTACCCCTCGGTGTCCCAAAAGGCGTGGCCGTCATACCCGGTTCCGGTGAGCCCCTTGGCGGCGATCGCGCGGCGCTCGGCGCGGGCGCTGGCCTGCAACAGGTGGAAGAGGCCGAATCGCACGGCCTGCTGGGATTCCGGGTCGCCCTCGACCTCGACGTCGGCGCAGTCCCAGAAATTGTCCAGATACTTGCGTTGCGAATCAACCAGCCCCTGCCAGCCGGTATAGCGGGCGCTGTGCAGCGCGGCGGCGACCTGATCGCGCAGCGCCGGGCGCGAGCGCATGCTCGACCAGCCGTACGCCAGGTACTTGACGATGCGCAGCTTCTGTCCTTCGCGCAGCCCGCAGATCACGGTGGTGCGCGCCAGGTCGGCGCGGGAATCGGTGCCGACCTCGACGCGCCCCTCGACATCGACCTCATGGTCCATACCCGCGGCCATCATCAGCGCGCTGCTGCGCGTCCGGTGCATGAGAACCGCTCCGGTGTCGGTGTTTTCGTGGTCGACCGCTTCAAGCGGGTTCTCCATGATGGCCGACACCCGGGGGTCACCCGAGGTCTCCGGCTGGTCCTCGTTGGTGACCAGCTCGGACTGCACCGTCACCCGGACGAACTCGCCGACCGCCTCGACGGAGTACTCGATCGCGGCGACGCCGCGCTGGGCCAGCGACACCAGCCGGGTGGATATCACCCTGACCTCTTTGCCCGCGGGTGAGCGCCAGTGCGCGGTGCGGGTCAGCGTCCCGGCGCGCAGGTCCAGATCCCGCTCGTGGGAGAGCAATTCGCCGTAGCGGACGTCGAACGGCTCGTCCTCGACCAGCAGCCGGAGGATCTTGCCGTTGGTGACGTCGACGAGCGTCTGGCCGGCTTCGGGGTAGCCGTAACCGGCCTCGGCGTAGGGCAGCGGACGGATCTCGTAGAAGGAGTTCAGGTAGGTGCCCGGCAGGCCGTACGGCTCGCCCTCGTCGAGGTTGCCGCGCAGCCCGATGTGCCCGTTGGACAGGGTGAACAGGGATTCGGACTGGGCCAGCAGGTTGAGGTCGAGCTGGGTCTCGCGCACATGCCAGGGATCAACGGGGAACGATTCGTCGGTGATCATGACGCCAGCAGCTCGGCGAGGTCGGTGACCACCACGTCGGCGCCGTTGCGGCGTAAGTCCTCGGCTTGGCCCACTCGGTCGACGCCTACCACGAACCCGAAGTTACCGGCCCGGCCGGCTTCCACCCCCGACAAGGCGTCCTCGAACACGGCCGCGGCGTCGGCGGGGACGTCGAGCAGCTGCGCCCCGCGCAGGTAGGAGTCGGGGGCGGGTTTGCCGGCGATGTGTTCGTCGCGCAGGGTGATGCCGTCCACCCGCTGCTGCACGAACCGGTCCAGGCCGGTGATCTCGAGGACGTCGCGGGTGTTGGCGCTCGACGACACCACGGCGATGCCCAGCCCCGCGGCCGACACCGCCTCCAGGTAGCGCCGCGACCCGTCGAACACCTTGACGCCGTCTTCCTTCAAGACCTTCTGGAACATGTCGTTCTTGCGGTTGCCCAGGCCGTAGATCGTCTCGGCGTCGTCGGGATCGTCGGGGCTGCCGTCGGGCAGGTGGATGTCGCGGCTCTCCAAGAACGAGCGGACGCCATCCTCGCGCTTCTTGCCGTCGACGTATTCGCGGTAGTCGGCCGCCTGGTCGAAGGGAACGAACTTGTCGCCGGTGCGTTTGGCCCGGTCCGACAGGTAGGCGTCGAACATGGCCTTCCAGGCTTTGGTGTGCACACTGGCGGTGTCGGTGAGCACGCCGTCGAGGTCGAACAGGCAGGCACGCACTTTCTCGGGCAGACCCAGCGCTGAGCTCACCGGCGGTCCTCTCTGGTCTCGGGGGCTGATTAACCGATACCCACTCCACCATGTCGCCATGTGTGTCGCCAAGCGTTCAGCCGCCGATTGCCGTGGCGACGCCCTGGATCGCGCGCAGTCTGCCATCGGCCAGCGCCCGGGTGAGGTTCTCGGCCTTGCGGCCGAAGTCGGTGACGAACGCGTGCAGGCCCAGCGGTTGGGGCGGCTGGGCCAGCAACGCCTGCATCAGCGAGCTCGCGGTCTCGGTGAGGTCGTTCCAGTGCCGCACCGCGAACCCGGCGGAGCTGACCAGGGTGCGCAGCTCGTCGGGGGTCACCAGGTGGCTGTCGGTGGGTGCGTCGGCCCAGGGCAGCGGGAAGTCGAGGGTGTGACCGTCGCCAATGGTCAAGTCCCACAGCGCAAGCCGGCCTCCGGGCGTGAGGACGCGGCGGGCCTCGCCGTACAGACGAGCCTTGTCGGCCACGTTCATCTGGACGTGCTGACTGACCACCACTTCGACGCAGCCGCGGGGGAGCGGCAGTGCGGTGACGTCACCCTGTTCGACGGTGATCGAATCGTCCAGCCCGACAAGTCGATTGAGCCATCGGTGCGTGTCGCAGTACTCAGCGGTGAGATCGACGGCGGCGACCGCGCAGCCGTAGTGGTCGGCGAGGTAGCGGGCGGTGCCGCCGATCCCGCTGCCGGCGTCGAGAATGCGGCTTTCGCTGGTGATCCCGGCCAGCTCCAGCAACTGGGCGGTGGCGTAGCGGCCCATGGTGTGAAAGTCCTCCAGCGGCCCCAGGTCCGCGGGCGCCAGGTCGTCGACGTCCTTGCCTGCGTCGAGCAGGGCGCGCTCGATGCCGGGTCGCGACAGCCCGGTCGAGTACTGGTTTTCGATGGTGCCGCTCATTTCCGCACCTGCGCCCATGCGGTGATCATCGGGGGCATCGCGATGAGCGCGTTGACGGCGAGCGCCTCCTGACGGAATCGCGGCACGAATTCGTCGATGTCGGCGAGCTCGTCGATGGCGAAGCCCCCTTGTTCGGCGACGGGGGACACCAGCCGCCAGACTTCCGCGAGGTAGGCCAGGATGTCGGTGTCGGCGGGCGTGCCGATCGGCGTGCCGAGGGTCAGCCGCGGCGCGCCAAGGCCGGCGTCGGCGAAGATCGTGTGCAGCGTGGTGCCGAACCGCGGGCTGAGCCCCATGGCCTCGAAAGCGCGAACGATCCCCCCCGTCACCCGCCGGAACATCGGCGTGTCCGGAACGCCGTGCGCACCGGTGATGTCGTTCTCGGAGAACGCGACAACCCCGCCCGGGCGCACGAACGAGACGAGGTGGCGGACGGTGGCGGCCGGGTCGGGCAAATGCATCAGGATCAACCGGCCGATGACGGCGTCCACAGGTTCGTCCAGCGCGATCGCGTCGATCGCGGACTGCGTGAAATGCACCGTGGACAAGCCCTTTTCGGCGGCACGGGCGCGGGCGAGTTCGACCATCGCAGGTGCCGCATCGACGCCGAGAACGGTTCCGGTCGGCCCGACCAACCGAGCGGCGATGAACGACACGTCACCGGGCCCGGACCCGATGTCGAGCACCCGCATGCCCGGGCGCAGCCCGGCGAGCCGCAGCGCATGCTCGGTGTAGTCGTCGTACAGCTGCCCCTGCAGGAGGAGTCGCTGCACCTCCGCGTCGGCGTGGCCGAGAACGTATGTGCTGCCCTGTGGTGCGGTACTCATCGGAGTGTCCTTTCCTGTTGACGCGCCGGTTCCCTGGCTGGGAGAAGCCAGCCGACGACGATCGCCGCGCCCAGCGCGATGCCGGCGCACACCAGCGAGCTGACCCGCAGCCCGTCCAGGAACGCGCGATCGACCGCGGCGCGCACATGCCCGGCTTGCTGCGCGGGTAGATGCTGAATCACCGTGTGCGCCACGGCCATCGAATGGCGCATGGCATCGGCGGGCAGTCCCGTCAGTGCGGACGCACCGAGATGGCCCGAGTACACCGACGCGAAGATGCTGCCTGCGATGGCCACTCCGAGCGTGCCCCCGAGTTCGCGCGTGGTGTCGTTGACGGCCGAGCCGACCCCCGCTTTGTCGGCGGACAGCGATCCCATGATCGCCTCGGTGGCCGGCGAAAAGGTCAGGCCGAGGCCGCCGCCGAGCAGCAGCATCTGTGTGGCTATCTGGACATAGGGCGTCGCCCCATCGGCCGTGGACGCCCAAGCCAGACCGGCCGCGAACACGGCCAGGCCCGAGGCGACGACGGCGGTGGTGCCGATCCGTTCCACCAGCCGGGGCCCCAGGATGCTGGCCAGCGCGATCGAGGCGGCGACCGGCAGTAACCGCACGCCGGCCTGAAACGCCGTGTAGTCCTTGATGAATTGGAAGTACTGGGTGATGACGAAGATGAAGCCGAACAGCGTCAGGAACCCCGCCGTCACCGCCAGGCTGCCGCCGGAGAACCGGCGATTCGAAAAGACCGAGACGTCCAGCATCGGATGGGTGCTGCGCCGCTCCCAGCGCGCAAACGCGACGAGAAAGATTGCGGCGAAGGAGAATCCGGCCATGGTCCGGCCGTCGGTCCATCCCCAGGTGGGCGCCTCGATGACGGTGTAGACCAGCATGGTGATCCCGATCGCGGACAGGGTTAAGCCGGGCACGTCGACGCGCGGCGCTGCGGGGTCGCGCGAGCTCGGAACGAACAACGTGGCGCCGATGATGGCCAGCGCGGCGACCGGAATGTTCACCATGAAGATGGACCCCCACCAGAAGTGTTCGAGGAGCCAGCCGCCGCTGATCGGTCCCACGGCCACCCCGACGCCAACCATGGCCGCCCACAGCCCGATTGCCTTCGCCCGCGGCACCGGGTCGGTGAAGATATTGGTGATCAGTCCCAGCGTGGTCGGGAATATCACCGCCGCTCCCACCCCCATGGCCGCACGCGCCGCGATCAGCTGATCGGCGGAATTCGCCTGTGCCGCAACCGCAGACGTCAACGCGAACAGCGCTAGCCCGGAATTCAGCCAGCCTCGCCTGCCATAGCGGTCGGACAGGCTGCCCGCCGAGAGCAGCAGGCCGGACATCACCAGGGTGTAGGCATCGACGATCCATTGCAGTTGCGCGGTGTCGGCGCCGAGTTCACGCGACAGCGTGGGCAGCGCGATGTTGACGATGGTGGCGTCGACGCTGATCACGAAGACGCCGAGGCAGATGACCGCAAGCGCGGCAATGGGGTGATCTCGGAATGTCGGTTCGGTGCGCATGGACAAAACAGTAAATCTAGAAGACAAACAAATCAAGTAAGAAGTTGAAAAAGATGTCTAACGGCAGGTAGAGTGGCATGGTGGCGTCCCGCAGGAACTACAACCAGAACTGTCCGATCGCCCGCGGGCTCGATGTGCTGGGTGAGCGGTGGACCCTGCTGATCCTGCGGGAGCTGGTCGGCGGCGTGCGTCGCTACGGTGACCTGCGGGCCGAACTGCCCGGCATCGCAACCAATCTGCTCGCCGAAAGGCTCAAGGAGCTTCAGGACGCCAGGCTCGTTGACCGCAGCGACTTGCCGGCCCCGATCGGTCGCACCGTCTACACCCTCAGTGATCTGGGCTGGCAGCGCGTGCTGCCGATCCTGCAGAGCATCGCGTGGTTCGGGCTGGACCACCTGGACCCGATCGGCGATGGGCCGGCGTCCCCGCTCAACGGATTTCTGGCCGGAATCCTGCTGGGCTTCCATCCGGGTAGGGCCGCTGGAGTGGAAACTACATGCCGTGTCGAGATCGACGGTCGCCGTTTCGAATTCGCCGTCACGCAAGGCCGCCTCGGCGCGGCGCGCGGCGAGCCCGCGGTGACGATCACGGCCACGGCGGCGGACCTCGTCACCGCCCGGCTGGGGGCCGAGGAAGGCGAGCGCGACGCCGCCCTGCGGCGAATCGAGTTTCACGGCGACGCGGCGGCCGTCGGCGCGCTGCGTAGCGCATTTGCGCTGTAGCCCTGCGGGGCGGAGGCGACGCGGACAGCCACTAGACTCGCCTGCGTGGCCGACCCCACCGAAACTCTTGAAACCGATGCGTCCGGATCGCCGGCCCGACCGGTGCTCGTCGTGGACTTCGGCGCGCAGTATGCGCAGCTGATCGCCCGTCGCGTCCGCGAGGCGCGGGTGTTCTCCGAGGTGATCCCGCACACCACCACGGTCGAGGAGATCAAGGCCCGCGACCCGCTGGCGCTGGTGCTGTCCGGCGGGCCGTCCAGTGTCTACGCCGACGGCGCGCCCCAGATCGATCCGGCGCTGTTCGATCTCGGGGTGCCGGTGTTCGGCATCTGCTACGGGTTTCAGGCCATGGCGCAGGCGCTGGGTGGGACGGTCGCCCACACCGGCACCAGCGAATACGGCCGCACCGAACTGAAAGTCATTGGTGGCGAACTGCATTCGGGATTGCCGAGTTCGCAACCGGTGTGGATGAGCCACGGCGACGCGGTCACGGCCGCACCGGACGGGTTCGAGGTGGTGGCCAGCAGCTCCGGCGCGGCGGTGGCCGGCTTCGAGAACCGGCAACGTCGCCTGGCCGGTGTGCAGTACCACCCGGAGGTCATGCACACCCCGCACGGTCAGCAGGTGCTCAGCCGATTCCTGCACGACTTCGCCGGGCTGGGGGCGGACTGGACCGCGGCCAACATCGCCGGTGTGCTGATCGAGCAGGTGCGCGCCCAGATCGGCGACGGCCGGGCGATCTGCGGGCTGTCCGGCGGCGTCGATTCCGCGGTGGCCGCCGCGCTGGTGCAGCGGGCCATCGGTGACCGGTTGACCTGTGTCTTCGTCGACCACGGGCTCCTTCGCGCCGGGGAGCGCGCGCAGGTGCAACGCGACTTCGTGGCCGCCACCGGCGCCAACCTGGTCACCGTCGACGCGGCCGACACCTTCCTGGACGCGCTGGCGGGCGTGACCAATCCCGAGGGCAAGCGCAAGATCATCGGCCGCCAGTTCATCCGGGCCTTCGAGGGCGCGGTGCGAGACATTGTGGGAGACGGGGATTCTCACGTCGATTTCCTGGTGCAGGGCACGCTGTATCCGGACGTGGTGGAGTCCGGCGGCGGCAGCGGCACCGCGAACATCAAGAGCCACCACAACGTCGGCGGCCTGCCCGACGACCTGAAGTTCAAACTCGTCGAGCCGCTGCGGCTGCTGTTCAAGGACGAAGTCCGCGCGGTCGGGCGCGAGCTGGGCCTGCCGGAAGAAATCGTTGCGCGCCAGCCCTTTCCGGGCCCCGGCCTGGGGATCCGGATCGTCGGCGAGGTCACCGCGCCGCGGTTGGACACCCTGCGCCGCGCGGACTCGATCGCGCGCGAGGAGTTGACCGCGGCGGGCCTGGACACCCTGATCTGGCAGTGCCCGGTGGTGCTGCTGGGCGAAGTCCGCTCGGTCGGCGTGCAGGGCGACAACCGCACCTACGGGCACCCGATCGTGCTGCGGCCGGTGACCAGTGAGGACGCCATGACCGCCGACTGGACCCGGGTTCCCTACGAGGTGCTGGAGCGAATCTCCACCCGCATCACCAACGAGGTGGCCGAGGTCAACCGCGTGGTGCTGGACATCACCAGCAAACCGCCCGGCACCATCGAATGGGAGTAGCCGGTCCGGCCTAGTTTCGGCAAAAATGCGGCCACATTGCACCCATCAGCCACACCCGTACCGATCGCATAACGCTGTCCCTCACGTCGCTTGACGGTTGTCAGACGGCGGGTGTTTACTTCGAAATGTATCGAACATACATTCGAATACACTCCCCGGAAGCTCCCGGAAAGCTGGTGATAGGAGGCTGTCATGACCGCGGCTTTTGCCTCCAGTCCCCGCCAGGAAACCCGAGCTGAACAGCTGGAATCGCTTCGCAGGCGGATGGCGAGCATCTCCGGGAAGAAGGCCGGGCTCACCGCCGCCGCTGCGGCCGCCGGGGACCTGCTGCCGGACTCGGAGACCCAGCTGGCCCTCCCGCCGTGGCTGGCCGACCTGCTGCCCGCCCCGGTGCCGCGGGGAACGGTCGCGGTGCTCTCGGGTGCCCGGTCGCTGCTGTTGAGCATGGTGGCCGCGGTCACGGCGGCCGGTGGCAACGCCGCAATCGTCGGCCAGCCGGACATCGGGCTGCTGGCCGCCGCGGAGATGGGGGCGGACCTGAGCCGTCTCGCGGTGATACCGGATCCCGGCACCGATCCGGTGGAGGTGGCCGCCGTGCTCGTCGACGGCATGGACCTGGTGGTCCTGGGGCTGGGCGGGTGCCGGGTGCCGCCCAGTCGGGCGCGTGCGGTGGTGGCCCGCGCCCGGAACAAGGGCTGCACCCTGCTGGTCACCGGCGGCGATTGGCAGGGGGCGCCGACGCGCCTTGCCGCCCGGGTCTGTGGCTATGACATCACCGCGGACAGCCGCCCCGGATTCGGCCGGATCGGCGCGGTGCGGCTGCAGGTCAGCGGGACGTGCGCGGGACGACGCGTGATGACCCCGGCGCGAGCCGGGTGAATTCCATTGTCCCCGTCCGATTCCCGGGTTTTGGCGATCTGGTGCATGGATTGGCCCGCGGTCGCGGCGGCGACGGCCGCGGGCCTGTCCGCGACCGCCCCGATCGCGGTCACGCTGGCCAACCGGGTGATCGCCTGCTCGGCGGCGGCCCGGGCGGCGGGTGTGCGGCGGGGGCTGCGACGCCGGGAGGCGGCAGCCCGGTGCCCGCAACTGCACGTCACCGCCGCCGACGCGGACCGCGACGCCCGCTTCTTCGAGGCGGTGATCGCGGCGGTGGACGACCTGGTGCCCCGCGCCGAGGTGCTGCGGCCCGGCCTCCTGGTGTTGCCGGTGCGCGGGGCGGCCCGTTATTTCGGGTCCGAGGTCACCGCCGCCGAACGGCTGATCGATGCGGTGGCCGTGAGTTCAGTGGCCGGCGCCGAGTGTCAGGCCGGGGTCGCCGACCAGCTGTCCACCGCGGTCTTCGCGGCGCGGGCGGGCCGTGTCGTCGAGCCGGGGGGTGACGCGAAGTTTTTGTCGGTGCTGTCCATCCGGCAGCTTGCCACCGAGCCGAGTCTGTCCGGCGCAGGCCGCGAAGAGCTGACGGACCTGTTGTGGCGGATGGGGATTCGCACCATCGGGCAGTTCGCCGCGCTGTCACGCAGCGACGTGGCTTCCCGGTTCGGCGCCGACGGGGTGGCCGCGCACCGGTTGGCCCGCGGCGAACCCGAGCGGCCGCCGTCCGGCCGGGAGCCGCCGGCCGAACTCGAGGCCGTGCTGGACTGCGATCCGCCGATCGACCGGGTCGATGCCGCGGCGTTCGCCGGGCGCTCACTGGCCGGCAGGCTGCATCAGACACTGATGGCCGCCGGCGTGGGCTGCACCCGGCTGGCCATCCACGCCGTCACCGCCAACGGCGAAGAACTGCACCGGGTATGGCGATGCGCCGAGCCGTTGACCGAGGACGCGACCGCCGACCGGGTGCGCTGGCAGCTGGACGGATGGTTGAGCAGCCGCACCGCGCACAATCCCCGTCCCACCGCCGCCGTGACGCTGTTGCGGCTGGGCGCGGTGGAGGTGGTCTCCGCCGAGGCGTTGCAGTTGCCGCTCTGGGGCGGCCTGGGCGAGGAGGACAGGCTGCGGGCCCGCCGGGCGCTGGTGCGGGTGCAGGGCCTGCTCGGCCCGGAGGCGGTGCGCGTGCCGGTGCTGTCCGGCGGGCGCGGCCCGGCCGAGCGCATCACGCTGATCCCGCTCGGTGACGAGCCGGTACCGCGGGCCGATCCCGATCCGCCGTGGCCCGGCCGGCTGCCCGAGCCGTCACCGGCGGTGCTGCTGGACGACCCGGTGGAACTGATTGACGCCCAAGGAAACCCGATACGGGTGACCATCCGGGGGCTGTTCTCCGCCGACCCCGCGCGCATGATCGCCCACGGCCGCGAGGAGCGGCTGTGCTGGTGGTCCGGGCCCTGGCCGGTCGACGAGCGATGGTGGGATCCCGAATTGAGTAAGGGTCGCACCGCCCGTGTCCAGGTGTTGCTGGAGAGCGAGCGTGCGCTGCTACTGTGCTATCGCCAGCGACGCTGGTATGTGGAGGGGAGTTACGAATAGTCCTGCGCTACAGCGTATTCGACGCGTCGCAACGCGTCGGGGGTCAGGTCCTTGAGCGAGGGATATCCGTCGACGGCCATGATCAGGTCCGCTTCGGCCAGCAGCGAGCGCAGCACGTGCACCACGCCTTCCACACCACCGATGGCCAGCCCGTAGGCGTACGGGCGGCCGATCCCCACGGCGGTCGCGCCCAGCGCGAGCGCCTTGATGATGTCGGCGCCGCCACGCACTCCCGAGTCGAACAGCACCGGCATCCCGTCGGCGGCCTCGATCACCGCGGGCAGGCAGTCCAGGCAGGGCAGCCCGCCGTTGGCTTGCCTTCCGCCGTGGTTGGAGCAGTAAATGCCGTCCACCCCAATGTCTTTGGCGCGCCGGACGTCATCGGGATGGCAGATGCCCTTGACCATCAGCGGCAGGTTGGTCTCGGACCGCAGCCATTCCAGGTCCGACCACCGGAACGGCCCACCGAAGATCGGCAGCTTGCGCACCGCCGCCTCGGTGGCGTCTTCGCCGCGGCTCAGGTTGGCGCGGAAAACCGGATCGCTGGTGTAGTTGGCCAGGCAGCCACTGGGCACCTGCGGGTAGTTCCCGCCCTTGAGGTCGCGGGGGCGCCAGCCGGTGACCCACGTGTCGAGGGTGACGGCGATGCCCTTGAATCCGGCCGCCTCAGCGCGGTGCACCAGGCTGGCGGCCATCTTGCGATCCGGCGGCGTGTACAGCTGGAAGAACGCCGGGGTGTCGCCGAGCTCGGCGGCGAGGTCTTCCATCGGGTCGGCCGACAGCGTCCCGACGAAAAACGGCACACCCGTGCGGACCGAGGCCCGCGCGCAGAGCATGTCCCCGTGGCCGTCCGGGTCGCACACCCCGATGACGCCGATGGGCGCCATGAAGATCGGGGAACCGAACCTGATGCCGAACAGCTCGACCGACATGTCCCGCTGCTCGGGGGCGATCCCCATCCGCGGGTACAACCCCCAGTGCTTGAACGCCTCGCAGTTGGCGCGCTGGGTGTGTTCGTCGCCGGCGCCGCCGGCCACGTAGCCCAGCACCTTCGGCGTCATCGCCGCCGACGCCTTCTTCTCCAGCTCCTCGAACCTGATCGGGTACTGCGGCTGATTGCCGTGCAGCGATTGGTCGTACAGCTCGTTTTGATACTCGGCGAAGGCCATACTCGGGGCCGTACCCCCCGCTCCGCCCACCAAACGAGTTTCAGTACCGCCCGAAGGCGATGGCCACGTTGTGTCCGCCGAAGCCGAACGAGTTGTTGATCGCGTACTCGTAGTTGCCGGGGCGGGGTTTGCCTGCCACGACGTCGAGGTCGATTTCGGGGTCGAGGTTTTCCAGGTTGAGCGTGGGTGGGACCACCTGGTCGCGCAGGGCGAGCACGGTCAGGATGGATTCCACGGCACCGACCGCACCCACCGAGTGGCCCAGTGCGGCCTTGGGGGCGTAGACGGCCGGTTTGTTGCTGCCCAACGCATTGTTGATGGCTTTGCCCTCGGCGACGTCTCCGACCGAGGTGCCGGTGGCGTGGGCGTTGACGTGGCCGATGTCGGAGGGGCTGAGGCCGGCGAGCTGGATGGCCCGGCTCATGGCGTGTCCGGCGCGTTCGCCGTTGGGGTCCGGGGCCACCATGTGGTAGCCGTCGGAGGTGATGCTGGCGCCCATGATGCGGGCCAAGATGTTGGCGCCGCGGGCTTTGGCGTGTTCCTCGGTCTCGATGACCATCAGCGCGCCGGCCTCGCCGAACACGAAGCCGGTGCGGTCGCGGTCGAACGGGCGACAGGCGCCCACCGGGTCGTCGTTCTTGGTCGACATCACGATGCGCATCTGGGCGAACGCCGCGATCGCGACCGCCTCGATCCTGACCTCGACGCCACCGCAGATGGCGACGTCGGCCTCGCCGAACACGATGTTGCGCCAGGCCTGCGCCACACCCTCAGAACCCGACGCGCACGCCGACACCGGCGTGATCACCCCGGCCTTGGCGCGGCGCTCCAGGGCCACCGCGACGGCCGCGCCGTCGGGCATGTACTTGGACACGGCCAGCGGCGAGACCCCATTCATGCCGCGGGCGCGCAAATCGTCATAACTGAACACGATCTGCTCGGCGGACCCCAGGCCGGTGCCGATGGACACCATCAGGCGGTTGGGGTCGACCTCGGGGGAGCCGGCGTTCTCCCAGACCCGTCGGCTCAACACGGTCGACATCCGCTGCAGGTAGCCCATCCGGTGGCGTTCGGCCCGCGTCAGCCCGCCGTCGAAGTCCTCCAGCAGATGCCCACCGATACGCACCGGCAGGTCAAACTCCTCGATGAACGAATCCTCGAGTTTGCGGATACCACTTTGCTTGTCCAGCAACAGCTTCCAGGTGGTTTCGGCATCAGTTGCCAGCGCGGTCGTCATGGCGACGCCAGTGACGACCACATTCGGCAACGTTTTCCCGGTAACCAACTCGGTCATGACTCGCGAAACCTTTCATCTGGTCAGGGCTGCCACGCGTGACGCCGAGCCCCGTTCCCCACCAAATCATGAAAACACAATGTGTCATTGTCCCCAACGTCAGAAGCGTTGGATGCGCCTGCCCTCGCTTCGCGGATACCGCGCGCTCGCCGGGCGTTATCCGGCGCGTACCGCCGCCGCGCGCGCCATCAGCCCGCGGCCGCCGGGCAGGGCGCCCACCACGGTGCGGGCCAGTCGGTCGCGGCCGCGCACGCCGTCGGTCCTGGCCTTTCCGGCGCGCAGGTGACGCCAGCCCAACCCCGCCCACGACGCCGCGACGACGGCGTCGGTCACCCCGCCGCGCGCGCGGTGCCGGTCGACCACGGCCAGGCCGAGCGCGGTCGCCGAGTGCACGGTGTCGACCCAGACCCCGGCCGCGAGCACCTCCGGGCCGGGGTTGACCCCCGACAGCAGCGCCTGGGCCAGGTGGCGTGCGCCCAGGATCCGGGTGACGACGAGCGCCTTACGGTCGACCTGCACCCCGTGGATGTGGTCGAGCACCTGGTTGGGGGCGGCGAGCAGCACCGCGCCCCACCCCGCCCGGATCAGCTCGATCGCACGAATCTTCATCCGCCACCCCCTATTTGACGTGCAAAAGGGCCCACCCGTTCGATGAACCGATCGAAGAATGCCGCCGCGTCGACGTCAATCCCGATGAGCGCGTTGGGTTCTCGGCGGTCCGACCAGTCGGTCACCGTCATGGCGCGGGTCAGGGTTCCGGTCAGCTCGATGTCCACCGTCGCCGGGCGCGTCGTGACCAGCTCGGGATCCAGCGCGACGGCGGCGGCCAACGGGTCGTGCAGGTGTGCCTGGTACCCATGGCCGCGTTCGTGATAGGCCTCCAGGTAGAACCGCATTGCGTCCTCGATCACCCGAATCAGCGGGTTGGACGCCGTCGACCGGGTTCCGGCGGGGTCGTGTTCGCTCAGCCGCGTCGTCGTCGACGCCGCGGCCGCCGCGAGCCGCGCCAGATGATCGGGCGTCATCGCCACCTTGCGGGTCAGATCCAGGCCGCACAGGATCGGGAGCCGTTGTCGCCCAGCATTTTCTGGGCACCATGCGGCCAGCACCTCGGCCGCCGCCTCGGGGTCCACGCTGATGTTCCACTCCGCGACCGCGGTGGTGTTGCCCCGGTGGTCGTAGGACCCGCCCATGATCACCAGCCGTTTCAGCAGCGCAGGCAGTTCGGGCTCGGCGCGCAGCGCCAGCGCCAGGTTGGTCAGCGGGCCGGTCGCCACCCCGATCAGCTCACCGGGATAGGCCCGCGCCGCGCGCACCCAGGCCTCGGCGGAGTCGTAGTCGGTGAGCCGGGCAGAACCCGGTGGCAGGTCGGCGTAACCCAATCCCCTGGGGCCGTGGACTTTTGACGGCAGCCGCATCGGTCCGGTCAGAGTTTCCCCGGCCCCCTTGGAGACCGGTATGCCGGTGCGCTCGCACAGCGCCAGCAGGCCCTGGTTGTTTTCGCAAACCTGCTCCACCCCAACGTTTCCCCCGGTCGAGGCGATGCCGATCACTTCGGCGTCCGGGCTGGCGAACAGGTACATCAGCGCCAGCGCATCATCCACGCCGGTATCGACGTCAACGAAGACGGGGGAGTTCATCGATTCCAAGATACTCAATCCGGCGGCTAGGCTGGCGTAATGCCAACGACGTCGGAGCCCCCCGAGGGGACTGATTTAACGCCGCATTTCGACGATGTGCAGGCCCACTACGACCTGTCGGACGACTTCTTCCGGCTATTTCTCGATCCGACCCAGACATACAGCTGCGCGTACTTCGAGCGCGAGGATATGACGCTGGAGGAGGCGCAGATCGCCAAGATCGACCTCGCGCTCGGCAAACTCGGGCTGCAACCGGGCATGACGTTGCTCGACGTCGGCTGCGGTTGGGGCGCCACCATGATGCGGGCCCAGGAAAAGTACGACGTCAACGTCGTCGGCCTCACCCTGAGCCGCAACCAGGCCGAGCACGTCGAGCAGCTGATCGCCCGGTCCGGGAGCTCTCGCTCGGCCCGGGTCCTGCTGGAGGGCTGGGAGAAGTTCGACGAGCCGGTCGACCGGATCGTCAGCATCGGCGCCTTCGAGCACTTCGGGCACGAGCGCTACGACGCGTTCTTCACCCTGGCGCACGACCTGCTGCCCGCCGACGGGGTCATGCTGCTGCACACCATCACCGGGCTGCATCCCAACGAGATGGTCGAACGCGGCATGCCGATCTCGTTCACGTTCGCCCGGTTCATCAAATTCATTGTCACCGAGATCTTTCCGGGCGGGCGGCTGCCGTCGATACCGATGGTCCAGGAGCGCGCCACCGCGAACGGTTTCACGGTGAGCCGGGTGCAGTCGCTGCAGCCGCACTACGCCAAGACGCTCGACATCTGGGCAGCCGGCCTGGAAGCCCGCAAGGACGAGGCCATCGCGCTGCAGTCCGAGGAAGTCTACGAGCGCTACATGAAATACCTGACCGGTTGCGCCGACGCATTCCGAGTCGGATACATCGACGTCAACCAGTTCACGCTGCAGAAGTGACTACCAGTGCACGCCGGGCACCAGGCGGACCAGCCGCTTGACTCCCCGGGGGGTCCGGATGCCCCGGGTGACGGCGCGCACCGGCCGGCTGGGCTTGCGGCGGGCGGTCCGCGGGGCCGCGGCGGGCTCGGTGGTTTGCCCGCGCGCCGCGGCCGAATCCGGATAGCCGAGATAGAGCTGGTGCAGCACGCGCCGCGACGTCCGCGGGGCGAAATAATTGCCTGCCTCGGCGAGTGTGCCCAGCGGGGTGTCGATGCGGGCCGGCTTTTCCACCAGCCCGCGCACCACCATCGCGGCCGCGCGCTCAGGGCTGATCGCCGGCACCGGGTTGAGCCGGTGCGACGGCACGATCATGGGGGTGCGCACCAGCGGCATGTGGATGTTGGTGAAGGTGATGTGGTCGGACAGCACCTCCGAACCCACCACGTCGGAGAACGCGTCCAGCGCGGCCTTGCTGGGCAGGTACGAGCTGTACTTGGGATTGCGCGCCTGCACGCCGGCGCTCGACACGTTGACGATGTGACCGAACCGGCGTTCGCGCCAGTGCGGTAGCAGCGCCAGCACCATCCGCACCGCGCCGAAGTAGTTGACCGCCATCACCCGTTCGTAATCGTGCAGCCGGTCGGTGGAGTTGACCACCGAGCGGCGGATCGACCGGCCGGCGTTGTTCACCAGGTAGTCGACGTGGTCGAAGCGGCCCAGGATGTCCTTGACGGTGTGTTCCACCGAAGCGGAATCGGTGACGTCGCAGGTAAAGGCATGGGCGACACCACCATTGGCGCGGATCTCGTCGACCAGCGCATCCAGCGCCGCGCCGTTGCGGGCCAGCGCGAACACGGTGGCGCCCCGCTCCGCAATGGCGAGGGCCGCGGCCCGGCCGATGCCGCTGGACGCGCCGGTGATGATGACGTGGCGGCCCTGCAACGGTTCCTGCGGATCGTCGCGGCGCGCGCGATCGGGATCGAGGTGCTCCGCCCAGTACCGCCACAGCCTGGGCGCGTAGTCGGCGAACTGCGGAACGCTGATCCCGGTGCCCTGCAAGGCATTTCGCGTCTTTTCGCTAACGAAGGTGGGCGCCAGGTCGACGACGTCGAGCACCTCGGCGGGGATGCCGAGCTGGGTGGCCGCCATGTTGCGCACCACCCTGGCTCGCCCGCGCACCTTGAGCACCGGGGCGGCCGCCGAGCGCGGCAGCGACCCGCGCAGCGGCGGCAGCCCGGCCGCCTTGGCCACGCCGCGGTAGATGCCGCGCAGGCCGATGGTCTTCTCCGCGGTCAGGTGGAACGTCTGTCCGTCACGGCCGTCGGCGTGCATCAGCGCGATCAGGGCGTCGACCACGTAGTCGACCGGCACGATGTTGGTGCGGCCGGTGTCGGGCAGCAGGATCGGGGTCAGCGATGGCAGCACCGCCAGCTTGGCCAGCACGCCGAAGAAGTAATACGGGCCGTCCACCTTGTCCATCTCGCCGGTGCGTGAGTCGCCCACCACCACCGCCGGGCGGTAGATGCGATGCCGCAGCCCGGGCGCCGAGCGCACCAACAGCTCGGCCTCGAACTTGGTCTGGTGATAGGGCGTCGGCAGCTGCTGGCCGACGTCGAAATCGTCCTCGGTGTATTCGCCTGCGAAATCGCCGGCCACGGCGATCGACGAGACGTGGTGCAACGTCGCGTCCAGCCGCTGCGCCAGTCCGATCATCGCGCGGGTGCCCTCGACGTTGCTGGCCCGCTGCTCAGGCTCACCTGCGGTGATGTCGTAGATCGCCGCGCAGTGCACCACGTGATCGATCTCGCCCAGCTCGGCGAGGGCCTCGTCGCTCAGCTCCAGCTCCGGTAGCGCTGCGACCAGCGGTTTCACCCGCTCACCCCAGCGTTCCGCGAGCCGCTCGAAGCGGCCCAGGGACTGCCGTCGCACCAGCACCCACACCTGCGCGTCGGGACGGGATTCCACAAGACCAGACACGACCCGGCGGCCAATAAACCCGGTACCGCCGGTAACGACATACCGCATGAAGACATGGTGGCGGTGGCAGCCGCGCACGTCAACTGCCGATCTTGCGCGGGAGGTCAGTTGTGGAAGTCGCGGATCCCGTCCCAGTCGACCAGCGTCCAGCCGGTCATCGGGTTACCGCTGATCACCACGCGACCCGTGTTCGGAATCGGGTGGCTGTCCATCAGGCTGTCCTTGGCGTTCTGCGCGTTCATCAGCGTCCACACCATGATCGAGTTCCGGTGCGAGAACACCACCGGGTTGCGGTGGCCGCTGTTGTAGATCTTGTTGATGGCCGCGGTGAACTGGTCGTTGAACTCCTTGCCGCTGACCGAGCCGGGGATGCTGTCTGACACATCGCCGTTGATCCAGTTCACCGGCGCCAGCATGTACGTCGACTTCGCCATCGACTCGGGTTTGCCGTTGAACCAGCCGGCGTTGATCTCCTGGATGCCGGGCAGGACCTCGACCTGCTTGCCGAGCGCGGCGGCCAGCGGGGCGGCGGTTTGCTGGGTCCGGGTCATGGTGGAGGCGTAGACGCTGTCGTAGTCCTTGCGGCCGAGTTGGTGCGCGAGCTGCTCGGCCTGCCCCTTGCCCTCCGGCGTCAGGCCCGGGCCCGGCACCCCCGTGTCGATGGTGCCGCTGGCGTTGGCCTCGGACTGGGCGTGCCGGATGAACGTCACCGTGATGGACCGCGCCTGCGGTGAGCCGCCGCCGCAGCCGGCGACGATCATCGTTGCGGTGAGCGCGGCGAGCGCCATCGTGGCTTTCCGGATCATGCTGCGCTTGGGCATGTCGATTAGCCTGCCTTGCCGACGGCTCCGGTGGGAAGGGTTTGCGACGGTTTGTTACCGCGCGGCCTCTCCGGAGAGGGCCTTGGTCGCGCCGGCGTTTCTCCGGATGCCAGAGTGGACCGGGGATCACTACTCAACGATCAGGAGACTTCCATGGCGATTGATCCGAGTGCCGTCGGCGCGGTGACCGAACCCGTGCAGTTCGAATGGACCGACCGGGACACGCTGCTCTACGCGCTCGGTGTCGGCGCCGGGATCGACGACCTGCCGTTCACCACCGAGAACAGCCACGACATCGACCAGCAGGTGCTGCCCACGTATGCGGTGATCTGCTGCCCGGCCTTCGGCGCGGCCGGCCTGGTCGGAAAGTTCAACTGGGCCATGCTGTTACACGGATCGCAGAGCATCCGGCTGCACGCACCGCTGCCGCCCGCGGGCAAGCTTTCGGTGGTGTCCGAGGTCGCCGACATCCAGGACAAAGGCGAGGGCAAGAACGCGATCCTGGTGTTGCGCGGCCGGGGCACCGAGCCGGATTCCGGGCAGCTGATCGCCGAGACGCTCACCACCCTGGTCATCCGCGGCGAGGGCGGCTTCGGGGGCATGCCGGGCCAGCGGCCCGTCGCGCCGGAATTCCCGGACCGCGAGCCCGACGCCCGCATCCCGCTGCCCACCCGCGAGGACCAGGCGCTGATCTACCGGCTCTCCGGTGACCGCAACCCGCTGCACAGCGACCCGTGGTTCGCCCGGGAGCTGGCCGGCTTCCCCAAGCCGATCCTGCACGGGCTGTGCACCTACGGGGTGTCGGGTCGCGCGCTGGTGTCCGAGCTGGGCCAGGGCGTCGCGGCCAACATCACCTCGATCGCCTCGCGGTTCACCTCGCCGGTGTTTCCCGGCGAGACGCTGACCACGCTGATCTGGCGCACCGAGCCGGGCAAGGCGGTGTTCCGCACCGAGGCTTCTTCTTCTGAGGGTTCCGACGGGGCCGATACCCGGGTGGTGCTCGACGACGGCGCGGTGGAATACGCCTAACGTTCGAGACCTTCGAGCTGATCGGCCAGCCGGCCGGTGAATTCGCCGGCCCTGGCCGGGCTGTCCAGCGCGAAGAGCGCGGCGGTGGCGCGGTCGCCGTCGTCGCCGTGCCGCACCAGGATCGGCACGCCCTGAACCGGTCCCGCGCGCACCGCGTCGAACGCGTCCTCGTCGGTGATGTCGTCGCCGAGGTAGACCGGCGTCAGCGGACCCGATCCGGCCTCGTGCAGGTGGTCGATCACCCAGCGCAGCGTTTTGCCCTTGTCCCAGTCCAGGTCCGGGCGCAGCTCGATGACCTCGCGGCCGGTGGTGACCCGAAGCTCGTCGCGGCGGCCCGCGGCGCGCACCGCCGCCAGCACCTCCCCGACGCGGTCGCGATCGGCGTTGCGGTAGTGCACGGCCACCCCGAATCGCTTGTGCTCCACCACGACACCGGGAATCGAGCCGAGCCGGTCGCGCAGCTGGCCGGCCGCCTGCTCCAGCACCGGGATCGCCGCGGCCGCGTCGTCGTTCTGGTGGTGGGTGCCATCTGGCGCGGTCAGCTCGAAACCGTGGCTGCCTGCATACCAGATCCCTTGTACCCCAACCCGTTTCGTAACATCGGCGAGATCACGGCCGGACAGCACCGCGACCGGGCACCGCGCGGCCAGCTTGTCCAGCGCCTCGGCGGCACCGGCGACGGGCCGCGCCGCGTCCGGGTCGTCGACGATGTCCGAGAGCGTGCCGTCGAAGTCGAAGAACACGGCCGGTCGCCGGTCGGCGAGCCCATCGGCCAGGGCCTGCAGCGCATCGGGCAGCTGCGACATGCGGAGGTCGCCGGTCCGCACGGTGACGTCGCGCAGGTCGGTGACCACCGCGTCGGCCCCCGCCTTGCGCACCGCGTCGTCAGCACGGGCCGGGTCGACAGCGATCACCAACGCGAACCCGGCGGCGCGTGCGGCTTCGACGCCCGCGACGTCCCCGGCGACCACGACGCAGCGGCCCGGTCGCACCTGCAGGCGGTCGGCCGCCGCGACGGGACCGTCCGCAGATATGACGGCGGTGCCCACCCCGGTCTTGCGAAGTCGGGTGGCCAGGGTGGATCCCAGCGCGCCTTCGTCGTCGAACAGCACCGCGTCATGGCGGCGCGGATCGATGATGACCGGCCCCGACTTGCCCATGACCAACCTTCTCACGGTGGTCGGCCGCCGGGAGAACGGGTCAGCGGCGCGCGTGCCCCGGCGCCGACGGGTGCGTCGGCGGCACGGGGCGCACCACCGGACGCGCGGAACGCTTGCGGTTGAACAGCAGCACGGAATCGTCGCCGAGGGCCACCAGTCGCGCCATGCCCAGCTCGATGCCGGCGGCCAGCTGCTTGACGTCGAACGCGTCGCCGTGTTCGGCGGTGATGCCGAAGACCAGTTCATCGCCGTAGCTCAGCACCGCGACGCCGGTGTGCAGCGCCGCGGCCGTCGGGGGGATCGGCAACAGCCGTTCCAGCGTCTGGCCCATCACCCGCAGCCGCCGGCGCGGCCCGGGCACGGTGGTGGCCAAGGTGACGATGGCGCGCTGCGGAAGGCGGGAGAGCAGCTGTAAGACGTTGCTGCGCAACACCGTCGGCAGGAAGCCGATCGCCGAGTCCACGATGCCGGGCGGCTGGGCGATCAGCTTGGCCTTCCACCTGTTGTGCACCGTCTGCAACCGGCGCACCGGGTCGTCGTGTTCGACGGGCAGGTGCGAGAGCATCGCCGAGCGGACCGGCATCGGCACCAGGGTGCGCAGCGAGTCCGCCCGCGGTTCCTCACCGCGGCCGAGCAGCGCCGCGCGGAACCCCTCGGTGATGGCGGCGAGCGCGACGTCGTTGGCGCTGACGCCGAATTTGCGGCAGACGCTGTCGACGTCGGTGATCGGGACCCGCACCGTGCTGTAGCGCCGCGAGGCGGTGACCGAATCGGTGCGCACGGCCGGCCACATCGCGCCGACCAGGGCGCCGGCGGCCGACGAAGTCCGCCACAGCGCGTCGACCCAGCCCGGCTTGCCCGCGGCCGGTATCGAAACCGGTTTGGCCGCGGCGCCGTTGGCGAAGGTGTCCGCGTCGGCGTCGTCGCAGAGCCTGCTGATCAGGCGTGCCGCCGAGTTGCCGTCGAGCAGGCCGTGATGGGTCTTCATCAGGATCGCCCACCGGTTGCCCTTCAGGCCCTCGATGACCCAGCACTCCCACGGGGGGCGGTCCAGGTCGAGGGGCCGCTCCAAGGCATGGGCGATGGCCCGGGACAGCTCGGCCTCGTCGCCGGGGCGGGGGATGGCCACCCGGCGCACGTGGTGGGCCAGGTCGAAGTCCGGGCAGTCGATCCACTCCTGGTTCAGCGGATGCGCCCGCAGCAGCTGCGTGCATCGCGTGATCGGCTGGAGACGTTCGGCCAGAAGCCTTTTGAGCCGTTCATAGTCGGGTACGGTGCCGTTGACGATGGCGACCGCGCCGATCGCCAGGCTCGCGTGCTGATCCGGATCGTGGGCTTGAAGGAATGCCGTGTCCAGTGTCTGTGCCATGCCGGCCCCCGCCGTAGTCCGCTTCTTGAACTTGTACCAGTATCTGTGGACCTCGCGATCCGCGGTAGTGCCGCAGCGTTAAGACCTTGTTTAGGAGTTGAAGATCGGTTTAACAACGGTTGTACTGAGCCGCGGTTAAATCGAACACCAGTTCGATATACTCGAACCGTGGGCTGGTTCAACGGGCCGCCGAGCTGGGCGGAAATGGAGCGGGTGCTCGACAGCAAGCCGCGCCATGCCGGGGAGTCGGCGGGCCCGGAATCCGACGGCCCCCTGTCGCGCAGGCGCGCGACGTACCAGCCGCCGGACAGCGGCCGGGCGTCGCGCTCGTCCGTCGCTTATGCCGAACTGCATGCGCATTCGGCGTTCAGCTTCCTGGACGGGGCGAGCACGCCTGAGGAGCTGGTCGAGGAGGCGGCCCGGCTGGACCTGCGCGCCCTGGCGCTCACCGACCACGACGGTTTGTACGGGGCGGTGCGGTTCGCCGAGGCGGCGGCCGAGCTCGACATACGCACCGTGTTCGGCGCCGAGCTGTCGCTGGGCCCGGGTGCGCGCACCGAGACGCCGGATCCGCCCGGCCCGCACCTGCTGGTGCTGGCCCGCGGCGCGGAGGGGTACCGGCGGTTGTCGCGGCAACTGGCCGCGGCGCATCTGGCCGGCGGCGAGAAGGGTAAGCCCCGCTACGATGCCGACGCGCTGACCGAGGCCGCCGGCGGGCACTGGCACATCCTGACCGGCTGTCGTAAAGGCCATGTGCGCCAAGCCCTTTCCGAGGGTGGCCCATCGGCGGCCGAGCGGGCGCTGGCCGATCTGGTGGACCGGTTCGGAGCGCACCGGGTCAGCGTCGAGCTGACCCATCACGGTCAGCCGCTCGACGACGAACGCAACGCGGCGCTGGCCGCGCTGGCCCCCCGCTTCGGGGTCGGCGTCGTCGCCACCACCGGCGCGCATTTCGCGGGGCCGTCGCGGCGCCGGCTGGCCATGGCGATGGGTGCCATCCGGGCGCGGCAGTCGCTGGATTCGGCCGCCGGGTGGCTGGCCCCGCTGGGCGGTTCGCACCTGCGCTCGGGTGACGAGATGGCCCGGCTGTTCGCCCAGCGGCCCGACGTGGTGACCGCGGCCGCCGAGCTGGGCGAGCAGTGCGCGTTCGGGCTGGCGCTCATCGCACCGCAGCTGCCGCCGTTCGACGTGCCCGCCGGGCACACCGAGGACAGCTGGCTGCGGCAATTGACCATGGCCGGGGCGCGCGACCGCTACGGGTCGGCCGAGCACGCGCCACGGGCGTATGCCCAGATCGAACACGAGCTGAAAGTCATTGCCCACCTGACGTTTCCGGGCTACTTCCTGGTGGTGCACGACATCGCCCGGTTCTGCCGGGACAACAACATCCTGTGCCAGGGCCGGGGATCGGCCGCCAACTCCGCGGTCTGCTACGCCCTGGGCGTCACCGCCGTCGACCCGGTGGCCAACGAGCTGCTGTTCGAGCGTTTTCTGTCGCCGGCCCGCGACGGGCCGCCCGACATCGACATGGACATCGAGTCCGATCAGCGGGAAAAGGTCATCCAGTACGTCTACGACAAATACGGCCGCGACTACGCCGCCCAGGTCGCCAACGTCATCACCTACCGGGGAAAGATCGCGGTGCGTGACATGGCCCGCGCCCTGGGTTTCTCGCAGGGTCAGCAGGACGCGTGGAGCAAGCAGATCAGCCACTGGAGCGGGCTTGGCCCCAATTCGAGTGACCCGGCGCCCGACGTCGAGGGCATCCCCGAACCGGTGATCGACCTGGCGAACCAGATCCGGAACCTGCCGCGGCACATGGGCATTCATTCCGGCGGCATGGTGATCTGCGACCGCCCGATCGCCGACGTGTGCCCGGTGGAGTGGGCGCGGATGGAGAACCGCAGCGTGCTGCAGTGGGACAAAGACGACTGCGCGGCAATCGGATTGGTGAAGTTCGATCTGCTCGGGCTGGGGATGCTCTCGGCGCTGCACTACGCCATCGACCTGGTGGCCGAGCACAAGAGGATCGAGGTGGACCTGGCCCGCCTCGACCTCTCCGAGCCCGCGGTGTACGAGATGCTTTCGCGTGCCGATTCGGTCGGCGTGTTCCAGGTGGAGTCGCGCGCGCAGATGGCCACCCTGCCGCGGCTGAAGCCGCGGGTGTTCTACGACCTGGTGGTGGAGGTCGCGCTGATCCGTCCCGGCCCCATCCAGGGCGGGTCCGTGCATCCCTACATCCGGCGGCGCAACGGGCTGGACCCGGTGCTCTACGACCACCCGTCGATGCAACCGGCGCTGCGAAAGACATTGGGGGTGCCGCTCTTTCAGGAGCAGCTGATGCAGCTCGCGGTCGACTGCGCCGGATTCTCGGCCGCCGAGGCCGACCAGCTGCGCCGCGCCATGGGGTCCAAGCGCTCGACCGAACGCATGCGACGGCTGCGCGGCCGGTTCTACGAGGGCATGCGCACGCTGCACGGCGCCGACGACGAGGTGATCGATCGCACCTACGAAAAACTGGAAGCCTTCGCCAATTTCGGCTTCCCGGAAAGCCATGCGCTGAGCTTCGCGTCGCTGGTGTTCTACTCGTCGTGGTTCAAGCTGCACCACCCGGCGGCCTTCTGCGCGGCGCTGCTGCGCGCTCAGCCGATGGGGTTCTACTCGCCCCAGTCGCTGGTGGCCGATGCGCGCCGGCACGGCGTGACGGTGCACGGCCCGGACGTCAACGCCAGCCTGGCGCACGCCACGCTCGAGAACGCCGGCACCGAGGTCCGCCTCGGCCTGGGCGCGGTCCGCCACATCGGCGACGACCTGGCCGAACAACTCGTCGACGAGCGAAAAGCCAACGGCCCGTTCACTTCTCTGCTTGACCTGACGACCCGGCTGCAGCTTTCCGTGCCGCAGACCGAGGCGCTGGCGACGGCCGGGGCGCTGGGCTGCTTCGACATGTCCCGGCGCGAGGCGTTGTGGGCGGCCGGGGCCGCGGCCACCCAGCGGCCGGGCCGGCTGCCTGGGGTGGGGTCGTCGTCGCACGTCCCGGTGCTGCCCGGGATGAGCGAGCTGGAACTGGCCGCCGCCGACGTGTGGGCCACCGGCGTCTCCCCGGACAGTTACCCGACGCAGTTCCTGCGGGCCGATCTGGACGCGATGGGGGTGGTGCCCGCCGAGAAACTGGGCTCGATGCCCGACGGCGACCGGGTGCTGATCGCGGGCGCGGTCACCCATCGGCAGCGGCCCGGCACGGCACAGGGGGTCACGTTCATCAACCTCGAGGACGAAACCGGGATGGTCAACGTGCTCTGTGCGCCGTGGGTGTGGGCACGGCATCGCAAGCTGGCGAACTCGGCCCCGGCGCTGCTGGTGCGCGGGCAGGTGCAAAACGCCAGCGGCGCGATCACCGTCGTCGCCGAACGGCTGGGCCGCATCACCCTGGCGGTCGGCTCGAAGTCCCGCGACTTCCGGTGATTCCGTAGTCTCCACACATGACCCTCAACTTGTCCGTCGACGAATTGCTCACCACCACCCGCTCGGTCCGCAAGCGTCTCGACTTCGACAAGCCGGTGGGCCGCGACGTGCTGATGGAATGCCTCGAACTGGCGCTGCAGGCGCCCACCGGCTCCAATGCGCAAGGCTGGCAATGGATTTTCGTCGAGGATGCGGACAAGAAGAAGGCGATCGCCGACGTCTACCTGAAGAACGCTCAGCCTTACCTCAGCGCGCCGAAGCCCGACTACGACCAGGGCGACACCCGCGGTGAGCGGATGGGCAAGGTCGCGGATTCGGCGATGTATCTCGCCGAGCACATGCACGAGGCGCCGGTGCTGCTGATCCCGTGCCTCCAAGGCCGCGAAGACAAGTCGCCGATAGGTGGCGTCTCGTTCTGGGCTTCGCTATTTCCGGCGGTGTGGAGCTTCTGCCTGGCGCTGCGTTCCCGGGGATTGGGGTCCTGCTGGACGACGCTGCACCTGCTCGGTGGCGGCGAACAGCAGGTCGCGGACGTGCTCGGCATCCCGCACGACAAGTACAGCCAGGGTGGGCTGTTTCCCATCGCCTACACCAAGGGCACCGACTTCCGCCCGGCCAAGCGGCTGCCCGCCGCGCAGCTCACTCACTGGAATGCCTGGTGATCAGGCCTGAAGAGGCCAAACCTCGACGATCCCGTGCGCGACCGCACACGGCGTCTGGCTCACCCGCTCAATCGCCGCGTCAATGTCTTCGGCGTCGATGACCGCGAACCCTGCGATCGGCAACGCCGATCGCAGGAAGGGGCCGGGCTCGATCCGTACCCCCGCGCCGTCCGGATTGCGCACCTGGACGGGGTCTTTAGCTCGGCCCACTAGCGCGCCGGACGCGCGGAGTTCGTCGTCGCGGGCGTGTGCGGCCTGTTTGCGGTCGTCGGTCAGTTGGTGGTATCCGGCCTCGTCGCCGTAACCGATCGTGATGAAGGTAGGCATATCGATGCTGACTCTTCTCCGGTGCAGAACTCGTCGCTACACCGCGCCCGGGTAGCCGTGCTGGCGCCAGGCTTCGTAGACGGCGATCGCCGCGGCGTTGGACAGGTTCAGCGAGCGCCGGCCCGCCAGCATCGGGATGCGCACCTGCGCGGTGATGTGCGGGTCGGCCAGCGTGGCGGCGTCCAGCCCGGTGGGTTCGGGGCCGAACATCAGCACGTCGCCGGCCCGGTAGTCCACGTCGGCGAAAGAGGTGGGCGCGTGCGAGGTGAACGCGAACACCCGCTGCGGTGACAGCGCCGCCCAGGCGGCCGCCAGCGAGGCGTGCACGGTGACCGACGCGAGGTCGTGGTAGTCCAGCCCCGCTCGGCGCAGCTTGGGTTCGGACAGGTCGAACCCCATCGGCTCGACCAGATGCAATTCGCAGCCCGTCGCCGCCACCGTCCGGATGGCGTTGCCCGTGTTGGGCGGGATGCGAGGGGACACGAACATCAGCTTGAACACAACGCCGATAATGGTCGCATGGTCGAGCAGAGCTACTGGATGCAGAAGGTCGCTGCCGATCCGGGGCATTCGCAGTGGTACATCGAGCGTTTCCGCGCCATGGCCCGCGCCGGCGACGACCTGGCCGGCGAGGCCCGGTTCGTGGACGCCATGGCGCCGCGCGGGGCGCGGATTCTGGACGCCGGGTGCGGGCCCGGGCGGCTGGGCGGATACCTGGCCGCGGTGGGTCACCGGGTAGTCGGCGTGGACGTCGACCCGGCGCTGATCGAGGCGGCCGAGCAGGACTACCCCGGCCCGCGCTGGCTGGTCGGCGACCTGGCCGAGCTGGACCTGCCGGCGCGCGGCATCGCCGAACCGTTCGACGCGATCGTGTCCGCCGGCAACGTCATGACGTTTCTTGCCCCGAGCACCCGAATCCAGGTGCTGAGCCGGCTGCGGGCCCACATCGCCGACGACGGGCGGGCGGCGATCGGGTTCGGCGCCGGCCGCGATTACGAGTTCGACGAATTTCTCAACGACGCCGTCAACGCGGGCTTCGCACCCGATCTGCTGCTGTCCACCTGGGACATGCGGCCCTTCACCGACGACTCCGATTTCCTCGTCGCGCTCCTTCGGCCCGCCTAGGGTTTCGCGCTCGGTGGTGTTTGCCAGGGGTGATCGTGCGGGCGCGGCGCCACCTTGGAGGGACCTGTCTGCTCAGTAACGATTCTGGTGGCATGCGCCGCGGGCTGTCATACTCGTCGGATTGCCACACCTACAAGCACACGCCAATCTGGCGCGGGGCGGGCGAAATAAAGCAGGAAGTTTCATGAGCCACTCGTTTCATTCAGCGCTCAGGGTCAGCGCAGCGGCCGGTCGTCCGGCCGCGATGACGTGACCATGTTCACCCGCCCGACCAACCCGGCCGAGGCGGATGTCGTAGAGCCCGCGCCGAAGCCCGGCGCCGACGCCGCGGCGGCCAAACGCCCGCCGACCTGGTCGCTGAGCAACTGGCCGGTGCGCTGGAAGGTGCTGGCGATCGTGCTGGTCCCGCTGATTTTGGCGACGGTTTTCGGCGTGCTGCGCATCCACGGCGCCATGGCCAACTCGGCCAACCTGCGGCTGGCCGCCACCCGCGCCGACGTGGTGCCGGTGATCACCAAGTACATGTCGGCGCTGGACGTCGCCCTGCTGGCCAGTTCCACCGGACACGACGTCGACGGCGCCAAGAAGAACTACGAGGCGCGCAAGGGCGAGCTGCAGGCCAGGCTGGACGACACCGACGTCAGCGCGGACGTCCGGTCCGGCGTGAACAACCTGCTCGACGGCGGCCAGATGGTGGTGAACAAGGCGGCCGACCCGGGTCTCGGTTTGCGGGAGCGGGTGACGCTCTACGCGCCCATCCTGCTGACGGCAGAAGACGCCATCAACGCCTCGGTGCGCGTCGACGACGAGAAGATCCGTGCGCAGGCGCAGGGCCTGAGCCGGGCGGTCGGCGCCCGCGGGCAGATGACGATGCAGAAGGTCCTCGTCACCCGCGGGGCCGAGCTTCCCGAGCCGCAGCTGCGGACCTCGATGGCCACCCTGGCGGGCACCGAGCCGTCGACGCTGTTCGGCATGAGCGAGGTGCTGGGCGCCGGATCGCCAGAGGCCAAGGCGCTGCAGCGGCAGATGGTGAGCCGTATGGCGATCATGTCCGATCCGGCCAGCGTGCTCGTCGACAACGCCGACCTGCTGCGTTCGATCCAGACCACCGACGACATCGCCGACCAGGTCATCAAGAACGCCACCGCGTCGGTGACCAAGTCGGTGCACGCCCAGGCCGCCGAGCGTCGCTCGGCCGCGATCCTGGACACCGTGCTGGTGCTGGCCGCGATCGTGATCGCGTTGGGCATCGTGCTGTTGGTGGCGCGCGCGCTGGTGCGGCCGTTGCGCATCCTGCGCGACGGCGCGCTCAAGGTCGCCCACACCGATCTTGTAGAGGAGATCGCTTCGGTGAAAGCCGGTGGGGCCGAACCGACTCCGAGCCCGCTGCCGGTGTACACCACCGAGGAGATCGGCCAGGTCGCCCACGCGGTGGACGAGCTGCACACCCAGGCCCTGCTGCTGGCCGGCGACGAGGCACGGTTGCGACTGCTGGTCAACGACATGTTCGAGACCATGTCGCGGCGCAGCCGCACGCTGGTGGACCAGCAGCTGGCTCTCATCGACCGGCTGGAGCGCAACGAGGAGAACCCCGACCGCCTGGACAGCCTGTTCCGGCTTGACCACCTGGCCGCGCGACTGCGCCGCAACAGCGCCAACCTGCTGGTGCTGGCCGGCTCGCAGCTCGCCCGCGACCAGCGCGACCCGGTGCCGCTGGCCACTGTGATCAACGCCGCGGTGTCTGAGGTCGAGGATTACCGCCGTGTCGAGCTCGCCGGGCTGCCCGAGTGCGAGCTGATCGGCTCGGCCGCGGGCGGTGCCATCCATCTGTTCGCCGAGCTGATCGACAACGCCCTGCGCTACTCGCCGCCGACGACGTCCGCCCGGATCTCCGCGTCACGCGGCGGCGACGGGGGAGTTGTGGTGCGGATCGCCGACTCCGGTCTGGGGATGAACGACACCGACCGGCGGATGGCGAACATGCGCCTGCAGGCCGGCGGCGACGTCAGCCCCGACAACGCCCGGCACATGGGTCTTTTCGTGGTCGGCCGGATCGCGGCCCGGCACGGCATCCGGGTGGGGCTGCGCGGCCCCGCGGCCAACGAATCGGGCTCGGGTACCACCGCCGAGATCTACCTGCCGCCGACGGTGCTCGCCGGCCGGGCGGTCGCCGAGTCGGCGGCGCCCCGCCACATCCGTGCGGTCTCCTCGCCGAGCGCCAAGCTGGCCAGCGCGAACGCCGCCCCCGCGCAGGACGCCCAGCGCGACGACGGCACGCTCGAGCCGGCGGGCACCGGCCCGGACGCGACCGGCCCGTCGGTCACGTTGTTGCCGCGCCGCAACCCGGGTTCCAGTGGCATCACCGAAGTTCCCGCGGTCCCCGCCCCGGCCGCCGAAAAACTGCCCCGCCGCCAGCGCCGCGAGTTGGCGACGCCCTGGTGGGAGAACGCTCCGAAGCCGGCTCCCGCCCCCGAGCCCGCGCCCGAGCCGAAGCCCGCGCCCGCGCAACCGGCCCGGGCGGCGTCGGACACCTCGGCCTTCTTCTCCGCCCGCTCCCGGGAGGCGGACGGCCGCACACAGACCCGGCAGGACCAGCCTGCCCCGGCGGCGTCCATCCCGCCGGCCCCGAAGGCCCCGGCGGCCCCGGCCGACGACGACGTCATCTACCGGCGGATGCTGTCGGAGATGCTCGGCGACCCGCACGACCTGGTCAACAGCCCCGACCTGGATTGGCAGTCGGTCTGGGACCGTGGCTGGACGCTGGCGGCCGCGGCCGATGAAAAGCCCGTCGAGGCCCACACCACCGACCACGGCCTGCCGGTGCGCACGCCGGGCGCCCGGCTGGTGCCCGGCGGCGCCAACGGCGTCTTACAGGACGAGCCGGCCGAGCCGGACCAGGGGAGCAGCGGCCGGTCCCCGTCGCACCGGGAACCGCAGCACGCTGCCACCGGACCCGTAGCCCGGGACCCCGAGGCGGTTCGCGCCTCGTTCAGTAACCATTTCGGTGGCGTGCGCACCGGACGTTCGCACGCCCGTGAGACCGATCAAGGATCCGACGAATAATGACCTCCCCCGACAACTCCCTGGACTGGCTGGTGACGAGGTTCGCCCGCGAGGTACCCGGCGTCGCGCACGCGCTGCTGGTGTCCGTCGACGGGCTGCCCATCGCGGCCAGCGAGCATCTCCCGCGCGAACGCGCCGACCAGCTGGCCGCGGTGGCCTCCGGACTGGCCAGCCTGGCCACCGGCGCCGCGCAGCTGTTCGAGGGCGGCCAGGTGCTGCAGTCGGTGGTCGAGATGCAGAACGGCTACCTGTTGTTGATGCGGGTCGGCGATGGCTCGCACCTGGCGACGCTGGCCGTGTCGTCGTGCGACATCGGTCAGATCGGCTACGAGATGGCTGTCCTCGTCGAACGAGTGGGCGGCGTGGTGCAGTCGACCCGCCGGTCGGCCGTGCAGCAGCACTCGTGAGCCGCGATGGACACCCCCGAGACCTGGCCCGCACACCGTAAGGGGAACCTGGTCCGCCCGTACACCCTGACGTCCGGCCGGACCGACACCAACGTCGACCTTCCCCTCGAGGCGCCGATTCAGACGCTGCAGGCCGGCCTGGCCCACCGGTGGCCGCCCAACGACGCGCGAGGCAGAATCATCCAACTGTGCGTCGAGCACCCGTCGGTCGCCGAAATCTCCGCCCGGCTTGACCTTCCGCTCGGCGTCGCGCGCGTCCTGGTCGGGGATCTGGTGCTGTCCGGCTACGTTCAAGTGCACAAGACGTTGTCCGAGCGTTCCACCAGAGACGAGCGCCATGAACTCATAGGAAGGACACTGCGTGGCTTACGCGCACTCTGACGTGCAGGCCGATTCCGGCGCCCACGCGTCGACGAAGATCGTGATCGCCGGCGGATTCGGGGCCGGCAAGACCACCTTCGTCGGGGCGGTGTCGGAGATCATGCCGCTGCGCACCGAGGCGATGCTCACCGACGCCTCGACCGGCGTCGACGCGCTCGAGGCCACCCCGGACAAGCGGACCACCACCGTCGCAATGGATTTCGGCCGGATCACCCTGGCCGAGGACCTGGTGCTCTACCTGTTCGGCACGCCGGGGCAGCGCCGCTTCTGGTTCATGTGGGACGACCTGGTGCGCGGCGCGATCGGTGCGGTGGTGCTGGTCGACTGCCGGCGCCTGCAGGACAGCTTCGCCGCCGTCGACTTCTTCGAGCACCGCAACCTGCCGTTCCTCGTCGCGATCAACGAATTCGACGGCGCCCCGCGCTACCCGGTCGCCGAGGTGCGTGAGGCGCTGACCCTGCCGCCGCACATCCCGGTGATCAGCGTCGACGCCCGGGATCGCCGGTCGGCGACCGACGCCCTGATCGCGGTCAGCGAATACGCCCTGGCCAGCCTGTCGGCCAATTGACCACGCGGTGGGTCGACCAGGAATTCGAGGGCCACGACTTCACTGACGACGACCTCAGCCGGCTGCAGACCGAGCGGGTCGTGTTCACCGAATGCAACTTCAGCGGCGCCAACCTCGCCGAGTCGCAGCACCGCGGTTCGGCCTTCCGCAACTGCACGTTCCGGCGGACGTCGTTGTGGCACAGCACCTTTTCGCAGTGCAGCCTGCTCGGCTCGGTGTTCGTGCAGTGCCGGCTCCGGCCGATCACATTCGACGAGGTCGACTTCACGCTCGCGGTGCTCGGCGGAATCGACCTGCGCGGCGTCGACCTGAGCGGCTGCCGGCTGCGGGAAACCAGCCTGGTGGAGGCCGACCTGCGCAAGGCAGTGCTGCGCGGCGGGGACCTGCGCGGCGCGCGGACCGCAGGCACCCGTTTCGACGATGCCGACCTGCGCGGCAGCACCGTGGATCCGGCGCTGTGGACGACGGCCTCGCTGGCCGGTGCCCGCGTCGACGTCGACCAGGCCGTCGCCTTCGCGCTCGCCCACGGGCTGCGGCTGGATGGAGACGTGGACGGCTGAGCCATCGGCGGCTGATCGCTCAGCGGGTGAGCCGGATGCGCCACCGCACCAGTGCGGCGTAGGCGACCGTCAGCACCGCGAGCATGCCCATGTCGAACAGCCACGCCACCGGCGTGTGCTCGAAGTGGCTGTCCCGCGGGCTCTGCGGGCCGGGCGACACCGCCCACAGGTCGACCGTGGACCCCTGCGCCGCGTACCCCCACCGGGAGGGCACCAGCCAGGACAGCTGGTCGAGGAAGATCCGGTGGGTGACCGGCACCATGCCACCAGAGAGCACCATCTGCATCATCAGCGATACCACCAGCAGCGGCATGATCTGCTCGTTGGACCGCGCCAGCGCCGAGAGCAACAGGCCCAGCATCGCCGCCGCCACACACGTCGCGGCGACCCCGGCGAACAGCTCGAGGGTGGCGTTACCGAGCAGCACCGCCGGCCGCGTCGGCGGCCCCTTGCCCACCACCACGATGGCCGTGGCGATGGCCGCCTGGATGACGGCGAACGTGCTGAACACCGCCACCTTGGCCAGCAGGTAGGCCGTGCTCGACAGGCCGACCGCCTGTTCTCGCCGGAAGATCGGCCGCTCGCCGATCAGGTCGCGGATGGTCAGAGCGGTACCCATGAACGCGGCCGCCATGGTGAGCAGGGTCAGGATCATCCCGGCCTCACCGGCCGACTCGCTCACCGGATCGGCGTAGCCGAAACCGACGCTGCCGGGCACGGCCAGGGACAGCGCGCCCATCACGAACGGCAGCACCGCCAGGAACAGGAAGTAGGCGCGGTCGGACACCACCAGCCGGACCTGGCGGCGGGCGATGGTGGAGAACTGGCGGCGCTTGCTGGTGCGCGCCGGGGCGCCCAGCTCGGCCGGCGCCTCGGTGCGCGTGGGCGGCGGGGGCTTGTTCTGGGCCAGGAAGCGGCGATTGGCCTCGTCCGGATCGGCGCCCACCTTGGCGAAGATGTGCGCCCAGTGGGTGGTGCCCATGGCCGCGCCGATCTGGCCGGGCGGCCCGAGGTACGCCGTCTTGCCGCCCGGCGCCATCAGCAGCACCTGGTCGCAGACGTCGAGATAGGTCAGCGAGTGCGTGACCACCAGCACGACGCGGCCGGCGTCGGCGAGCTGCCGCAGCATGGTCATCACCTGCAGGTCCAGCGCCGGGTCCAGGCCGGAGGTCGGCTCGTCGAGGATCAGCAGCGACGGCCCGGTCAGCAGTTCCAGGGCCACCGACGCGCGCTTGCGCTGGCCCCCGGACAGGTTGTCGACCCGGGTGTCCGCGTGCTCGGTCAGGCCCAGCTCGTCGAGGACCTGGGCGACCACCTGCTCGCGGTCGGACTTGCTGGTGTCGGGCGGCAGGCGCAGCTCGGCGGCGTAGCCGAGCGCCTGGCTGACCGTCAGCTGCCGGTGCACGACGTCGTCCTGCGGGACCATCCCGATCCTGGTGCGCAGCGAGGCGTACTCGGTGTGAATGTTGTGGCCCTCGAAGGTGACCGAGCCCGAAGACGGGCTGGCGTACCCGGCGATCAGCCGGGACAGCGTGGTCTTGCCCGCGCCGGACCCGCCGATCAGCGCGGTCAGCGTGCCGGGCCGGGCGACGAACGAGATCCGCTCCAGCAGGTTCTTGCCGTCGACGCGGAAGTTGACCTCGCGCACCTCCAGGCCGCCGGCCCGCGTCGCCGCCTCCTGGCGGCGAACCAGCACGCCGTCGTGGAACACCAGGTCGACGTTGGCGATCGTCACCACGTCGCCTTCGGACAGGACCGCCGAGCCGACCCTGACACCGTTGACGAAGGTGCCGTTGCTGCTGTTCGCGTCGCGGATCTCGGCGCCCGTCGGCGTCGGCGTCAGGTAGGCGTGATGGCGCGAGGCCAGGACGTCATGGATGACGATGTCGTTATTGAGCGCGCGCCCGATCGAGGCGCCGCGGCCGGGCTGCGGCCGGAGTTCCGAGTCGGACCCCGGGACGCCGGCCCACGTGGTGGGGAACTCCCCGGCGCGGCCGGCCCGGGTGGGCGGGTTCAGCCCGGTGGGGTGCGGCCCGGACTGCGGTACGGCGCGGGTCGCGCTGTCCGGCGGGACGGGCGGAGCGGCGGACCTGCGCTTGGGGTCGCGGCGGGGGAAGGGGCGCGACGGCGGCGCGGGCGGCCGTGACGGATGCGCCACCGGGTGGGACGGCGCCGTCGCCGGACGTGGGCCGGTGGCCGGCGCCGGCGCGACGGGCCGCGCGGTGATGATGGGGATCGACTTGGTGGTCGGCGGAAGCAGGCCGACGCTGCCCACGTGCTGGCCCACTTCGAAGGTGATCCGCGGGCCGTCGGGCTTGCCGATGTTGATGGTCTGGCCGTCGTGGATGTCGACGACCGGCACCCGCTGGCCGTCCAGGTAGATCCCGTTGAGCGAGTTGTTGTCGACGGCCAGCCACCGCCCCTGGTCGAAGCGCAGCAGCACGTGCGCGCGGGCGATCAGCGGGTGCGCCACGCGCAGGTCGGCGCGCAGGTCGCTGCCCACGACCACATCGCGGCCAGCGGCGAAACTACCTTCGGAGCGGTCAGATCGAGCCGTCAGCACGGGCTGCGCAGGTCGAGTCATAACATCCAGGTTGGGGGTCGAGGTTGAGGCGCCGGCCTAGCGCTTCAGCCGGATATGCCAGCGGACGAAGCCGGTGTAGCCGATCGAAAGTGCGGCCAGCATGAACATGTCGAACAGGAAAATGTGCTTCGAGTGCTGCCAGATCGGGTCGTTGGTCGGGATCTGCTTGACCTTCACCAGCGACGGGAAGTCGATCGAGGACGCGCCCGCCGCATAGCCCCACCGGGCGGGCGTCAGCCACGCCATCTGTTCGAGGCCGAAGCGCTGATACACCGGGATCATGCCGCTGGAGAACACCAGCTGGGACATGATCGACACCACCAGCAGCGGCATGATCTGCTCGTTGGACTGCGCCAGGGCCGACAGCAGCAGGCCCAGCATGGCCGAGGCCACGCAGGTGCCCGCGACGGTGACGAACAGCGAGAAGGTGGAGTTGCCGAAGAACTGGGGATGCGCCGTCGGGGCGCCCTTACCCAGCCGCACGATGATGGTCGCGATCGCCGCCTGGCCGGTGGCGAACACGCAGAACACCGCGATCTTGGCCAGCAGGTAGGCGGTGGTGGACAGGCCGACCGCCTGTTCTCGCTTGAAGATGGCGCGCTCGCCGATCAGGTCGCGAATGGTGAGCGCGGTGCCCATGAAGACGGCGCCGATGTTGAGCAGCACCATGATGTACTGCGGCTGCGTCGGCGCGGGCCCCATCGGGTCGGCCGGGCCGAGGCCCGGGTGCGGGCCCTTCACCGTAAGCGACAACGCGCCGATGAGAAACGGCAGGATCGCCAGGAAGATCGTGTAGCCGCGGTCGGACACGACCAGTCGGACCTGGCGACGGGCGATCGTGGACAGCTGCCGGAACAGGTCGGTCTGCGGTGGTTCGCCCAGATCCGCCGGGCTCTCCGGGGTGGGTGGCTGCGACGACTGCTGGTTGCGCTCCTTGAAGCGGCGGTTGGCCTCGTCCGGGTCGGCACCCACCTTGGCGAAGATGTCGGCCCAGTTGCGCGTCCCCATCGCGGACTCGACCTGGTCGGGCGGCCCGCAGAACGCCGTCTTCCCGCCTGGCGCGACCAGCAGGATCTGATCGCACACGTCCAGGTACGACACCGAGTGGGTCACCACCAGCACCACGCGGCCCGCGTCGGCCAGCTGGCGCAGCATCAGCATGACCTGGCGGTCCAGCGCCGGGTCCAGACCCGACGTGGGCTCGTCCAGCAGCAGCAGCGACGGCTGGGTGAGCAGCTCGAGGGCGACCGAGGCGCGCTTGCGCTGGCCGCCGGAGAGCTTGTCGACCCGGGTGTCGGCGTGCTGGGTCATGTCGAGTTCCTCGAGCACCTGCGCGACGACGCGGGCCCGTTCCTCTTTGCTGGTGTCCGGCGGCAGGCGCAGCTCGGCGGCGTAGTTGAGGGCCTGGTTGACCGTCAGCTGGCGGTGCACCACGTCGTCCTGCGGGACCATCCCGATCCTGCTGCGCATGGACGCGTACTCAGTGTGGATGTTGTGGCCCTCGAACGTGACATTGCCCGAGGTCGGGCTGGTGTAGCCGACGATCAGCCGCGACAGGGTGGTCTTGCCGGCGCCCGACCCACCGATGATGGCGGTCAGCGTCCCGGGCCGGGCGGTCAGCGAGATGTGGTCCAGCAGCTGCTTGCCGTGGTCGACGGTGTAGCAGACGGAGTTGACCTCCAGCCCGCCGGTGCGCGTCGCCGCCTCGGTGCGCCGGACCAGGTTGTCGCCGGTGAACACCAGGTCGACGTTGCCGATGGTGACCACGTCGCCCTCGGTCAGCACCGCCGAACCAACCCGGACGCCGTTGACGAACGTCCCGTTCACGCTGTGCGAGTCGCGGATCTCGGTGCCCAGCTGCGTCTGGATCAAGAAGGCATGGTGGCGTGAGGCCAGGACGTCCTGGATGACGATGTCGTTGTCGGTGGCCCGGCCGATGGTCTGCGACCCCGCCGGCTTCTGGATCGCACCGGAGCGTGACGGCATCAACGCGTGGAACATCTTCGTCGCCAGGTTCGCTACCTCGGGCGGCTTCGCGGAGGCGGGCGCCATCTGGGTGTGCGGGCTCCCCGAGACGGCGGGGATCTGCGCCAGGGGCGGCGCGTTGTGCGGCGGGGGTGGCGCGGCGGGCGGGAATGCGGGCGGGCGTCCACCGCCGTACATGGTCTGTGCGGGCGGGGCTTGCCGCTGCACGGGCGCGGGTTGCGGTCGCCGCGGCGGCGCCGCCCAGTTGGGCGTGCGCCCGGGTGGCGGAGGAGGCGGCGGGGCGACGGGTGGTGACGGCTGCGCCGACCACGCAGCGGCCTGCGGCGGAGCCGCCATCGGGATGCCCATCGATTCGGTTCGGGGCGGACGCCCGGCCATGCCCTGGTGGCGCCCGACGTCGAAGGTCAGCAGCGGCCCGTCGGGGTTTCCGATGTTCAGGGTCTGCCCGTCGTGGATCTCGACCACCGGCACGCGCCGGCCGTTGACGAAAGTTCCGTTGAGCGAACCGTTGTCGATGGCCAGCCACTTGCCCTGGTCGAAACGCAACAGCAGGTGGGCACGCGAAATCAACGGGTGGGTGATACGCATGTCCGCTCGCAGGTCGCGCCCGACTACTACATCGTGGCCCGCTGCGAAGGTGCGTTCCGATCCTTCGTGATGGACGGTTAGCGCTGGCGGGGCTGGTGCTGACATCGCCACAACTGTAGCTTGCAGCCCTGTGGTTTAGCTCTGAGCGTCAGCGGGTGGCGTCGGGCGCGCCCGTCACCACGCAGTGCGTTCGGGTGTAGATCGTGGGCATGCACTGATTGCAGTGCGTGCACGCCGAATGCACTTGGTGCGCGGCGCCATCAGCGGCGATTCGGTTGATCAGATCCGGCTCGGCCAGCAGCGCCCGGGCCATCGCGACGAACTCGAATCCCTCGGCCATCGCCAGGTCCATCGTTTCCCGGTTGGTGATCCCGCCGAGCAGGATCAGCGGCATCTTCAGCTCGTTGCGGAACAGTTTGGCGTCGCGCAACAGGTAGGCCTCGCGGTAGGGGTACTCGCGCAGGAATTTCTTGCCCGTCATGCGCATGCCCCAGCTCAGCGGCGGCTTGAACGCCCCGGCGAATTCCTTGAGCGGCGCGTCGCCGCGGAACAGGTACATCGGGTTGACCAGCGAGCTGCCCGCGGTGAGTTCGATCGCGTCCAGCCCGCCGTCGGACTCGAGCCACTTGGCGGTGGTCAGCGATTCCTCCGTGCTGATGCCGCCACGAACCCCATCGGCCATGTTCAGCTTGGCCGTCACCGCGATGGGCGTGCCCTCTTTTTCCACCGCCCGCCGGACGGCCATCACCATGCCGCGGGCGACCTTGGCCCGGTTCTGCAGCGATCCGCCGAACTCGTCGTCGCGGCGGTTGATCAGCGGGGACAGGAACGAACTCGCCAAGTAGTTGTGGCCCAAATGGATTTCGACGGCGTCGAACCCGGCCTCGATAGCCAGGCGGGCGGCGTTGGCGTGCCCGGCGATCACCTCGTCGATGTCCTCGCGGGTCGCCTTCTTGGCGAACCGCATCCCGATGGGGTTGAAGAACCGGACCGGCGCCAGGGCCTTCGCCTTATTGGACTTGGCGTTGGCCACCGGACCCGCGTGGCCGATCTGCGCGCTGACGGCGGCGCCCTCGGCGTGGATCGCGTCGGTGAGCCGGCGGAACCCGGGCACGGCCTCGGGTCGCATCCAGATCCCGTTGCCCTCGGTGCGGCCGCCGGGGGAGACGGCGCAGTAGGCGACGGTCGTCATGCCTACCCCACCCGCTGCCGGCAACCGGTGGTACTCGATCAGGTCGTCGGTCACCAGCGCGTCGGGCGTGCGGGCTTCGAAGGTGGCGGACTTGATGGTCCGGTTGCGCAGCGTGATCGGCCCGAGCTTGGCGGGGCTGAACACGTCCGGAGCGGTAGACATACCGGGAGCCTAATGGCGATCGCAAGCGCGGCGAAGCCGGGCGCGGCGGGTCGCCATCATCGATGTCTAATGGCGATCGCAAGCGCGGCGAAGCCGGGCGCGGCGGGTCGCCATCATCGATGTCTGCCAGACTGTCAGCGTGGGAGCAATCACGCTGGACGGCAAGGCCACCCGCGACGAGATCTTCGTCGACCTCAAACAGCGGGTGACCGCCCTGACCGCCGCGGGCCGCACCCCGGGCCTGGGCACCATCCTGGTGGGCGACGACCCGGGCTCGCAGGCATACGTGCGGGGTAAGCACGCCGACTGCGCCAAGGTCGGCATCACCTCGATCCGCCGCGACCTGCCCGCCGACATCAGCACCGCCACGCTCAACGACACCATCGACGAGCTCAACGCCAATCCCGACTGCACCGGTTACATCGTGCAGTTGCCGCTGCCCAAGCAGCTGGACGAGAACGCGGCGCTGGAGCGGCTGGACCCGGACAAGGACGCCGACGGGCTGCACCCGACCAACCTGGGTCGGCTGGTGCTCAACAACCCGGCCCCGCTGCCGTCCACCCCGCGCGGCATCGTGCATCTGTTGCGCCGCTACGACGTTGAGATCGCCGGGGCGCACGTGGTCGTCATCGGGCGCGGTGTCACGGTCGGCCGCCCGCTGGGCCTGCTGCTGACCCGTCGCTCCGAAAACGCCACGGTCACCTTGTGCCACACCGGAACTCGCGACCTGCCGGCGCTGACCAGGCAGGCCGACATCATCGTCGCCGCCGTCGGGGTGCCGCACATGGTGACCGCCGACATGGTGCGTCCCGGCGTCGCGGTGCTCGACGTCGGCGTCAGCCGGGTCGACGGCAAGCTCACCGGCGACGTGCACCCGGACGTGTGGGAGGTGGCCGGCCACGTGTCGCCGAACCCCGGCGGCGTGGGACCGCTGACCCGCGCGTTCCTGCTGACCAACGTCGTCGAGCTGGCCGAGCGGCAATGACCCCCCGCGCCGTGCTGCGGGCCCAATGGCCAATTATGTTGGTGGGCCTGATCTTTGCGGCGGCGCTGGCCTTGGTCGGGGCCAACTTCTGGCGTCGCGGTTCGCTGTTGATCGGCATCGGTGTCGGCGTGGCGGCGCTGCTGCGGCTGGTGTTGTCCGAGGACCGGGCCGGCCTTCTGGTGGTGCGCGGCAAGGGAATCGACTTCATGACCACCGCGACGGTCGGGGCGGCGATGTTCTACATCGCATGGACCATCGACCCGCTGGGCACCCGCTAGTACCTCGGCAGCGAAGGAACCTGCCCCGGCATGCCCGGGATCTGTCCCGCCATGCCCGGCATCTGCCCGGCCATGCCCGGGATCTGGCCCGGCATGCCCGGGATCTGCCCCGGCATGCCCGGCATCTGCCCGGCCATGCCCGGAATCTGCGGCATGGCGCCGGACAGGTTGCCGTTGGCGATGTTCGCCATCTCCTCGGGGCAGTAGGTCTGGATCGCGATCGTGGTGAACATGCGCGCCATGGTGGGTGACATGCCCCGGCCGGCGACGCTGGACGCGACGGCGGCGAAATTGCCACCCGGCTGCGCCAGCATGGGGCACACCGACTCGCCGACGGACATCGCGTTGCCAGGCTCACCGAAATCGATGCCGGCGTGGTTGAGCGCGTCGATGAAGTCGTCGCCGTTCCCGTTCGCTCCGGCCGGCGCCGCGAACGCCGAGGCGACGGTCAGCAGGCCGGCGGCGGCGGCCAGCAGGCGAATGGTGAAGGGCTGATGACGCAAAACCCAGATCCATTGATGAGTTCGTGCAAGTGCCTTCACGCCAGTCTCCCCGTCCGCCATGGAGTGCGTGTGAGCACTCGAATCACGCCTACGAACTCTGCGCCATAACTGTCACGTTTGCGACACGGTGGGGTAAAGGTTCGCGCAATACGCGTTTCGCGAGGTCAGAGTCTCCGCGACGTCGGTTATTACGCGGCCCCGTAGCGCAAGGCCGGGCGGTGGATCGACGCCACACTGTGATGTAACACGGGCGGCGGCACCGGAATTCTGGACGCGAAATGAACCAGAATCCGCCCCATGACGACTAATCGCAGCCGTCCGCCCAGCCATGTGATCTCTCGGCAGGCGTTTCTCCGCGGCGCCGTCACGTTCGCGACGGGAGCGGTGTTCGGTACCGGTCCGGCGGCCGCGGACCCCGCCGCCGGCTGGGCCGGTCTGGCCTCGTCGATCGGCGGGAGCGTGCTGTTGCCGGCCAGCGGCGCCCAATTCTCCACGGGCAAACAGGTTTTCAACTCGTTGTACAACAATTCGAATCCCGCTGCGGTGGTGCGGGTTTCGTCGCAGGCCGATGTCCAGAAGGCGGTCGCGTTCGCGAAGGTCAACAACCTCAAGATCGCACCGCGCGGCGGTGGGCATTCGTATGTCGGCGCCTCCGGCGCCAACGGCACCATGGTGCTCGACCTGCGCGGTCTTCCCGGCGGCGCGAACTTCGACGGCAACAACGTCACGGTGACCCCGGCGACGAATGTGTATGCGGTACACCAGGCCCTGGCCGGCGCGGGCCGCGCCGTTCCCACCGGCACCTGTCCAACCGTCGGCATGGCGGGGCTGGCGCTGGGCGGCGGGGTGGGAGCCGACGCCCGGCGCGCCGGGCTCACCTGCGATGCGTTGCAGTCCGCGACCGTGGTGCTGCCCAGTGGCGACGTGGTCACCGCGTCGGCCAACGACAACCCGGATCTGTTCTGGGCGTTGCGCGGTGGCGGCGGTGGCAACTTCGGGGTGACGACCTCGATGACGTTCGCGACCTTCGCCACCGGCGACAGCGACCTGGTGCGGCTGGACTTCCCGCCGTCGTCGGCGGTGCAGGTGCTCACCGGGTGGCAGTCCTGGCTGGCGGGTGCGGACCGGAACACGTGGGGGATGGTCGACCTGTCGGTCGGTTCGGCGCAAGCGAATTGCCATGTGCTGGCGACGGCGCCGGCCGGCACCGGCTCCGCTGTGGTGGACGCCCTCAAGTCGGCGGTGGGGCTGGCGCCCAGCGCGGTGACCAACAAGACGCTCAGCCACATGGACCTGGTCACCTATCTGGCCGGCGGCAGCGGGACCAGCCCGGCGCGCGGCTTCGTGGCCGGGTCCGATGTGATCGGGCCGATGACTTCGGCTGCGGCCCATGCCATTGCGACCGCGGCCGGGCAGTGGCCGGCCGCCGGGGCGGGGCAAGCCTCGGTCCTGATCGATCCGCTGGGTGGTGCGGTGGCCGATATTGCTCCGGGCGACACCGCGTTTCCGTGGCGCAATCAGTCCGCGGTGGTGCAGTGGTATGTCGAGCCCGCCGGCAACCAGGTTTCCGCCGCGACCAGCTGGGTGGGCAGCGCACACCAGGCGGTGCAACAGTTCTCGGTCGGCGGCTACGTCAACTATCTGGAGCCCAACCCCTCGCCGGCCCGCTATTACGGGTCGAACCTGCCGCGGCTGACCACCGTCCGGCAGAAGTACGACCCGAATCGGCTGATGTTCTCGGGCCTGGATTTCTAGCGAAATCTCTTGTGCAACTTCTGTTCCAACTGTTACATCGGGCCGCTTTTTGTCGGTGGGTGCGGCTAGTTTGGCGGTGTGAGTCCAAGTAGTCAGCAGGATGTCGACGCGGTGTTCGACGCGCTCGAAGCTGACTTGGACCGTGCGTGCGCGCTGTCGTTCGACGCGCTGAACCCCCATCAGCAACTGGCGGTCTTGGAGCGCTGTGAGAAGCTGCGCCGGCGTATCCCGGCCCTAGAGCACCCCCTGATCAATTCCCTTGCTCGCCAAACCCCTTCGCGGGAGCTCGGCGGCACAGTGTCCCATGCGATCTCCGAGGCAACGCTGATCAGCCGCGCCGAAGCCTCCCGGCGCATCAGGGCGGCGCGGGACTTGGGCCCGCGGCATGGCCTGACCGGCGAACAGCTACCTGCGGCGCTGGCGGCCACCGCCGCCGCCCAACGCGAAGGCACGCTGGGGGCCGGTCAGGCTGCGGTAATCCGCAAGTTCTGCCATCGGCTGCCCGGCTGGGTGGACATGGCGACCCGCGAGCAGGCCGAGGCCCGTTTGGCCAAGGAGGGCAGTCGATTTCGTCCCGAGCAACTGGCCGGGCTGGCCGGCACGCTCGCCGATTGCCTCAACCCCGATGGCACCTTCACCGACGAGGACCGGGCGCGTCAGCGCGGCCTGACGCTGGGTAACCAGCAAGCCGACGGCATGTCGGCGCTGCGGGGATGGCTGACGCCCGAAGCGCGTGCCACCCTCGAGGCCGTCTTGGCCAAACTCGCCGCCCCCGGTATGTGCAACCCCCTCGACGACGCCCCGTGCGTGGACGGCGCGCCTACCCAAAAAGCCATCGAGCACGACCCGCGGTCGGCCGGGCAGCGCAATCACAACGGACTCAACGCGGCACTACGCGCGCTGTTGGCCTCCGGAGACCTGGGGCAGCACAACGGTTTACCGGTCTCTATCGTCGTCACCACGACGCTGCAGGACCTCGAAGCGGCGGCCGGGCGTGGGTTGACCGGTGGCGGCACCATCCTGCCGATGAGCGACGTGATCCGGCTGGCCCGTCACGCCCACCACTATTTGGCCGTCTTCGACAAAGGCAAGGCGCTGGCCCTCTATCACGCCAAACGCCTGGCCTCACCCGGTCAGCGAATCGTGTTGTACGCCAAGGACCGCGGTTGTAGTGCGCCAGGCTGCACCGTGCCGGGATACTACTGCGAAGTCCACCACGTCACCGACTACAGCAAGTGCCACAGCACCGACGTCAATGACCTCACCTTCGCTTGCGGCCCGCATCACCGCCTGCTGCGACCCGGCGGCTGGAACACCCGCAAAAACGCCCGCGGCGACACCGAATGGAAACCACCACCCGACCTCGAGCGTGGCCGGCCCCACACCAACACTTTACACCACCCGGAGAAGCTGCTGGGTGAGAACGACGATGACGGGTGGTAACCGAGCTGGGGTACTTGAAGTACGGTGATCAGACGTCTGAGAAGTCGGGCACTGTGACCGAGCCGTCCTCGGCCAGCGCGAATCCAGGGTTGTGGGCGACCTCCCACGCGTGACCATCGAGATCGCGGAATGCACCCGCATAACCGCCGTAGAACGTCTCGGCAGCGGCGCGGGTAATGGCCGCTCCGGCATCTTCTGCCACGGCCATGATCTCGTCCACCTCGGCGCACGACCGCACGTTGTGAGCCAAGGCGATGCCGCCGAAGCCGTCATCGCCTTGGTCGGCGATGCCGAGATCGGCTGAAAGCTTCTCACGCGCCCACAGACCCACAGCGAGACCGCCGGCCTGAAAGAAGACCGTTTCCTGCACTCTTTGACCGTGCCAGCCCAGGCGTTCATAAAAGTGGTGGGCGCGATCCAGATCGGCAACGCCCAGGGTAATCAAACTCAGTCGTTGCTCCATGCTCAGCCGGCCAGCGTCGCCCGCGTGCACATGGTGACGTAGGGCAGCGCCAGGCCCGTCGAATTCGCCAGCGCCGGATGGGTGGCCAGCAGTTGGCGCACCTGGTCGAGCGTCTGGGTGCGGACCTCGGTCGGCGAGGTGATGCAGTAGCTGCGCGACGCGACCAGGTCGATCAACGCCTGGGGCGTAATGTAACTCGTCCACTCGACCCGATGATGAGCCAGGTCGGTGAACGGCTCGGGCAGTGTCACCTGGGTGCGGCCGTCGCCGTCGCTGCCGATGATCCGGCCCAGTTCGCGCACCCAGCCGAGGCGCTCGTCGCGGGTGTTCCACACCAGGCCAAGCCGGCCGCCGGGCCGCAGCACCCGGGCCACCTCCGGAATCGCGCGCTCGGCATCCACCCAATGCCAGGCCTGCGCCACCAGCACCACGTCAACGCTGTTGTCCTCCAACGGAATCTCTTCCGCGGTGCCCAGCAGCGCCCGTGTCTCCGGCAGCGAGGTGCGCAACACCTCCAGCATGTCCTGAATCGGGTCGACGGCCACCACGTCCAGGCCGCGTTCCACCAGCCGGGTGGTCAGTTTGCCGGTTCCGGCGCCCAGGTCGAGCACCCGGCGCGCCCCGATCGGCAACAGCCAGTCGATCGCCTCCGGCGGATAGGAGGGACGCCCACGCTCATACGCCGCGGCCGCGGAGCCGAACGAGAGGGAGCGGTCGTGCCGCGAGCGGGTCATGCGTTACGACGCGCCTTCCCTGTCGCCCGAGTCGGCCAACACCAGTGTCTTACGGATCATTTCGCCGACGGCGTCGGATTCCACCAGGAAGCCGTCGTGCCCGGACAGGGAGTCCACGACGTGTAGCTCGGTGCAACCGGGCAGCTGTTCGGACAGCTCTTGTTGCAATCGCAGCGGGTAGAGCCGGTCGGACGTTATGCCGCCGATCACCACTGGGACCGGGCAGTTTCGCAACGCCTTATGTACCCCGCCGCGCGCTCGGCCGACGTCGTGACTGTTCAGCGCCTCGGTCAGGGTCACGTAGCTGCCCGCGTCGAAGCGCTCCAGCAGCTTGTTGCCCTGGTATTCGAGATAGCTTTGGATCGCGTAGCGGCCGTCGTTGTTCGGATCCTCGTCGTTCTGGCCGTAGTTGGCGAACCGGCTGTCCAGCTCGGCCTCACCGCGATAGGTCAGGTGCGCGAAGCGGCGTGCGATTGCCAGTCCGGCGTCGGGCGCAAGCCCGGTGTCGTGGTAATCGCCGCCCTGCCAGTTCGGGTCGGCCTTGATCGCCGCGATCTGCGTGCACTGGGTGCCGATCTGATCGGCGGTGGCGCGCGCGCCGACCGCCAGCAGCAGCCCGGCCCGGGCCCGGTCCGGGTGACCGACGATCCACTCCAAAGCCCTTGCGCCACCCATGGATCCACCGACCACCGCGGCGACCCGCTCGATCCCCAGCGCAGCGAGCGCGGCGACGTCGGCCTCGACCTGGTCACGAATCGTGATGCGGGGGAACCTTGAGCCCCAAGGCTTTCCGTCCCGGGTCCGCGAGCTGGGGCCGGTGGAGCCGCGGCAACCGCCCAGCACATTGGTGGCCACCGCGCACCAGCGGTTGGTGTCGATCGGAGCGTCCGGCCCGACCATCCCGTCCCACCAGCCGCCGGTGGGGTGTCCAGGTCCGGCGGGCCCGGTGATGTGCGAATCGCCGGTGAGCGCGTGCAGCACCATCACCACGTTGTCGCGCGTCGGCGACAAGTCGCCCCAGCGCTGGACGGCGATGTGCACGTCGTCGATGATCGCGCCGCTCTCGGTGGTCAGCGAGCCGATGTGGACGAAGCCGATTTCGCCTTCGTCGGGCAGCGTCTGGGTCGGGATGTCAGAGATCGCCATCGCCGGGCTCCTTAGAACGCGGCCACGGCTTGCGGATCGGTGCCGGACGCCCCCGCGGTCGCACCGAATTTGCTTGCCGCTGCGAAGCCGAGCTCCAGGTCGGCCAGGATGTCGTCGATGCCCTCGATGCCGACGGCCAGGCGCACCAGCCCGGGGCTTACCCCGGTGCTCAACTGTTCCTGCGCGGACAGCTGCGCGTGGGTCGTGGACGCCGGGTGGATCACCAGGGAGCGCACGTCGCCGATGTTGGCGACGTGGCTGTGCAGCTTCAGCGCGTTGACGAACGCCTTGCCGGCCTCGATGCCACCGGCCAGCTCGAAGGCCAGCACCGCGCCGGTTCCCTTGGGGGCCAGCTTCTTTGCCCGCTCATACCAGGGCGAGCCGGGCAGGCCCGCATAGTTGACCGACAGCACGCCGTCGTGGCCGGCCAGGTACTCGGCCACGCGCTGCGCGTTGGCGACGTGGCGCTCCATGCGCAGGCTCAGCGTCTCGATGCCCTGGGCGACCAGGAACGCGTTGAACGGCGAAGCGGCCGAACCGAGGTCGCGCAGCAGTTGCACGCGCGCCTTGAGCGCGTAGGCCGGCGGGCCGAGCTCGGCGAACACCACGCCGTGATAGCTCGGGTCGGGGGTGGTGAATCCGGGGAAGCGGCCCTGGGTCCAGTCGAAGGTGCCGCCGTCGACGATGACCCCGGCGATTGCCGAGCCGTGCCCGCCGAGGTACTTGGTGGCCGAGTGCACGACGATGTCGGCGCCGTGGGAGAACGGCTGGATCAGGTACGGCGTGGCGATGGTGTTGTCCACGATCAGCGGGACGCCGTTGGCGTGCGCCACCCCGGCGACCCCGGGGATGTCCAGCACGTCGATCTGCGGGTTGGAGATGGTCTCGCCGAAGAAGGCCTTGGTGTTCGGCCGCACCGCCGCCTGCCACGAATCCAGGTCGTCGGGGTCCTCCACGAAGGTGACCTCGATTCCGAGCTTGGCCAGCGAGTAGTGCAGCAGGTTGTACGTGCCGCCGTAGAGCCGCGGGCTCGAGACGATGTGATCCCCGGCACAAGCCAGGTTCAATATGGCGAAAGTCTCAGCCGCCTGTCCGGAGCTCAGAAACAGCGCCGCCACGCCGCCCTCGAGCGCGGCGACGCGCTGCTCGACCACGTCGGTGGTCGGGTTGCCGATCCGGGTGTAGATGTTGCCCGGCACTTCCAGCCCGAACAGGGCGGCGGCGTGCGTGGTGTCGTCGAAGGTGTACGACGTGGTCTGGTAGATCGGCAGGGCGCGGGCGTTGGTGGCGGGGTCCGGGTGCTGGCCGGCGTGCACCTGCTTGGTGTCGAACGACCAGTTCGCGGTCGGATCGGTGTCGTGATCGGCGTTGTCGGAGGTCACGGGGTTGCTTTCTGCTGGTAGGGGATCTGCTAGCGGACGGGCGGGACGCCGGAAGGCGGCGTCAACCGGCGCCGCGAATTAGCAGCGACACACGATGAGGAGCGAATGAGCGAAGCGAGCGCACATCACGTTTCCCTGTCTACTCAGGGGCCCGTCATGGCGGACCCGCGCTTGCCGGATAGCCGGTTTGTGTGGCTACTCAACCTGGTCATCACCCGGGGCACCCCACCGCGGTTGGAGGGTTGCCGGCCAGCAAGCCGGGGCTTGATGCTGGCGCTCATGACCAATACAAAGATTAGCTTACTGTGCCGAGTCGGTGCCAACTATCGCGGTCCATGTGCAGGCCGACACCTGTCCAAACACCCTTGATAACGTGGCAGTCAGAACGCTGAGTCCGCCAAAATTTCGAACCCATCATTGACGCCGGGAGAGGGACCGTGAGCGCCGAACAGCCGACCGTCATCTACACACTTACCGATGAAGCGCCACTACTGGCGACTTACGCGTTCCTGCCGATCGTGCGCGCCTTCGCCGAACCGGCGGGCATCGAGATCAAGACCAGCGACATCTCCGTGGCGGCCCGGATCCTCGCGGAGTTCCCCGAGCACCTGACCGAAGAGCAGCGGGTGCCCGACAACCTGGCGGAATTGGGGCGGCTGACGAAGCTGGCCGACACCAACATCATCAAGCTGCCGAACATCAGCGCCTCGGTGCCCCAGCTGATCGCCGCGATCAAGGAACTGCAGGGCAAGGGATTCAAGGTCCCGGACTTCCCGCACAGCCCGAAGACCGACGAGGACCGCAAGATCCGTGACCGCTACGCCAAGTGCCTGGGCAGCGCGGTCAATCCGGTGCTGCGGCAAGGCAACTCGGACCGGCGCGCGCCTAAGGCCGTCAAGGAGTATGCGCGCAAGCACCCGCACAGCATGGGCAAGTGGTCGCAGGCGTCGCGCACCCACGTCGCGACGATGCGGCACGGCGACTTCTATCACGGCGAGAAGTCGATGACGCTGGACCGCGCGTGCAACGTGAAGATGGAGCTGGAGACCAAGGGCGGCAAGACGATTGTGCTCAAGTCCATGGTGTCGCTGCGCAAGGGCGACGTCATCGACTCCATGTTCATGAGCAAGAAGGCCCTCATCGAGTTCTACGAGGAGCAGATGCAGGACGCCTACGAGACCGGCGTGATGTTCTCGCTGCACGTCAAGGCGACGATGATGAAGGTGTCGCACCCCATCGTCTTCGGCCACGCCGTGAAGATCTTCTACAAGGACGCGTTCGCCAAGCACGGCGCGCTGTTCGACGAGCTCGGCGTCGACGTCAACAACGGATTGTCCGATCTGTACGACAAGATCGAGTCGCTGCCCGCGTCGCAGCGCGACGAGATCATCCGCGACCTGCACGCGTGCCACGAGCACCGGCCCGAGCTGGCCATGGTCGATTCGGCCAAGGGCATCACCAACTTTCACTCGCCCAGCGATGTAATCGTGGACGCGTCCATGCCGGCGATGATCCGCGCGGGCGGCAAGATGTGGGGCGCCGACGGGCGGCAGAAGGACACCAAGGCCGTCAACCCCGAGTCCACCTTCTCCCGGATCTACCAGGAGATCATCAACTTCTGTAAAACTCACGGGCAGTTCGATCCGACCACGATGGGCACGGTGCCCAACGTCGGGCTGATGGCGCAGCAGGCCGAGGAGTACGGCTCGCACGACAAGACGTTCGAGATCCCCGAGGACGGCGTCGCCAACATCGTCGACCTCGACACCGGGGAAGTGCTGCTGACCCAGAACGTCGAAGAGGGCGACATCTGGCGGATGCCGATCGTGCGCGACGAGCCGATTCGCGACTGGGTCAAGCTGGCCGTCACCCGGACCCGGAATTCGGGTATGCCGGTGGTGTTTTGGCTGGACCAGGAGCGCCCGCACGAGAACGAGCTGCGCAAGAAGGTCAACACCTACCTGGCCGAGCACGACACCGAGGGCCTCGACATTCAGATCATGTCGCAGGAACGGGCCATGCGGCACACGATCGAGCGTGCAATGCGCGGCCAGGACACCATCGCGGCGACCGGAAACATCCTGCGCGACTATCTCACCGACCTGTTCCCGATCCTGGAGCTGGGCACCAGCGCCAAGATGCTGTCTATCGTGCCGTTGATGTCCGGCGGCGGAATGTATGAAACCGGGGCGGGTGGTTCGGCGCCCAAGCACGTCCACCAGCTCGTCGAGGAGAATCACCTGCGCTGGGACTCCTTGGGTGAATTCCTCGCTCTCGGAGCGTGTTTCGAAGACATCGGCATCAAGACCGACAACGAGCGCGCCAAGGTTCTGGGCAAGGCGCTGGATGCCGCGATCGGCAAGCTGCTGGAGAACGACAAGAGCCCGTCGCGCAAGACCGGTGAACTCGACAACCGGGGGAGCCAGTTCTACCTGGCGCTGTACTGGGCGCAGGAACTCGCGAAGTCCGACGACGACGAGTTGCGCAAGCACTTCGCCGCGCTGGCCGACTCGCTGGCCGACCACGAAGAAGCCATCGTGTCCGAACTGGCCGCGGCGCAGGGCGAGACGGTCGACATCGGCGGCTATTACCAGCCGGACACCGAGAAGACCACGGCGATCATGCGCCCCAGCAAGACATTCAACGAGGCGCTGGCGGCTTCGACAGGCTAGGGCCGCAAGCAGGAAGCCGGACTCGACATGGCAGGCGAAGGCAAGATCAAGGTCAAAGGCCGCGTCGTAGAGCTCGACGGTGACGAAATGACCCGCGTCATCTGGAAGTTCATCAAGGACATGCTCATCCTGCCGCACCTCGACATCGACCTCGACTACTACGACCTGGGCATCGAGCACCGCGACCGCACCGACGACCAGGTGACCATCGACGCCGCCTACGCCATCAAGAAGCACGGCGTGGGCGTCAAGTGCGCGACCATCACCCCCGACGAGGCCCGCGTCCAGGAGTTCAACCTCAAGAGGATGTGGCTCTCGCCGAACGGCACCATCCGAAATATTCTGGGCGGCACCATCTTCCGAGAGCCCATCGTGATCTCGAACGTGCCGCGGTTGGTGCCGGGCTGGACCAAGCCGATCGTCATCGGCCGCCACGCCTTCGGCGATCAGTACCGGTCGACCAACTTCAAGGTCGACAAACCCGGAACCGTCGCAATCACTTTCACCCCCGCCGACGGCAGCGAGCCGATGGTGCACGAGGTGGTGTCCATCCCTGAAGACGGCGGCGTCGTAATGGGGATGTACAACTTCAAGGACTCCATCCGGGACTTCGCCCGCGCCTCGCTGAAGTACGGGCTGAACGCCAAGTGGCCGGTGTACCTGTCCACCAAGAACACCATCCTCAAGGCCTACGACGGCATGTTCAAAGACGAGTTCCAGCGCGTCTACGACGAGGAGTTCAAGGACGAGTTCGAGGCCGAGGGGCTGACCTACGAGCACCGGTTGATCGACGACATGGTCGCGGCGTGCCTGAAGTGGGAGGGCGGCTACGTGTGGGCCTGCAAGAACTACGACGGCGACGTCCAGTCGGACCTCGTCGCGCAGGGCTACGGCTCACTGGGGCTGATGACGTCGGTGCTGATGACCCCCGACGGCAAGACGGTCGAGGCCGAGGCCGCCCACGGCACCGTCACCCGGCACTTCCGCCAGTATCAGGCCGGCAAGCCGACCTCGACCAACCCGATCGCCTCGATCTTCGCCTGGACGCGCGGCCTGGCGCACCGCGGCAAGCTGGACGACACCCCCGAGGTGATCGACTTCGCGCAGACGTGTGAGAACGTGGTGGTCTCCACCGTCGAGAGCGGCAAGATGACCAAGGACCTGGCCATCCTCATCGGCCCCGACCAGGAGTGGCAGCAGAGCGAGGAATTCCTCAACTCGATCGCCGAGAACCTGGAAAAACAGCTGGCTAGCTAGCCGGTGGCTGTTGCCGGTGGGCCCCGCCGGCGCAGTCGTCGATGAAGTCGGCGATGGCCGCGGTGACCCGCTCGGGTGCCTCGAACATCGGTACGTGCCCGACGCCGTCGAGCTTGGTGATCTTCGTTCCCGGCGGCAGGTAGTCGGTGAAGTGCCGGCTGAACCTGCTCGCGGGCACCACCCGGTCCTTCTCGCACAACACCAGCTGGACCGGCACCGCGGTCTCGGCCAGCTGCAGCAGGCCGGGATCCAGCAGCGACTTGACCAGCAGCTGGAAGTAGGCCGGGCAGTGCGCGGCGTCGTCGACGACACCGCGCAGCTGCTCCTCGCTGATCCCGTCAGGCGTCGCGGTCAGCGGCAGGGTGGCGAGGCGCCGGCTCAGCGGCAGCCGCAGCGTGCGCTGGCCGAGCAGCCGGGCCAGCGCCAGGACGGGCATGCCCGCGATGAACTTGCTGATGACCTCGAATTTCACCGGGCTCCACCGCGTCCATCCGCCCGCGGCGCCGATGCCGGTCACGCTGCGCGCGCGCCCGCGCCGCTCCAGCTCGAAGGCGACCCAGCCGCCCAGCGAGTTGCCCACCAGGTGGGCGGTTTCCCAGCCGAGCTGGTCGAGCTGGCGCTCGAGGTGGTCGGCCAGCACCGACGAGCTCAGCAGCCAGGTGCCCGCGTAGGGCCCGCCGTTGTGCCCCGCCATGGTGGGGGCGAAGACCTCGAAACGGCCGGTCTCGGCCAGCCGCGGCGCGACCGGCTCCCATACCGTCTGCGACATCAGGAATCCGTGCAGCATCACGATCGGCTCTCCGGAACCATCCCTGGGACCGAGGTGGATTGGCGAACGAGTCGTCATAACCCGACATTAAATGCGGTACCGGCGGTACCGCAACCGGCGGGGTTGCGCGGGCCGCCGGTCAGTGCGGCCGCGGCGGCTGCGCGTGAAAAGATCGGTGGATCATGAGCACCGCTACCGGATCCAGCCGGATATTCTCCGGCGTGCAGCCCACCTCCGATTCGCTTCACCTGGGTAACGCGCTGGGCGCCGTCACGCAGTGGGTCGCGCTGCAGGACGATCACGACGCGTTCTTCTGCGTCGTCGACCTGCACGCCATCACCATCGCCCAGGATCCCGAGGCGCTGCGCCGGCGCACCCTGATCACGGCCGCGCAGTACCTGGCGCTGGGCATCGACCCGGCCCGCAGCACCGTGTTCGTGCAGAGCCACGTGCCGGCCCACACCCAGCTGGCCTGGGTGCTGGGTTGTTTCACCGGCTTCGGGCAGGCCTCGCGGATGACGCAGTTCAAGGACAAGTCGGTGCGCCAGGGCGCCGACTCCACCACCGTGGGGTTGTTCACCTACCCGGTGCTGCAGGCGGCCGACGTGCTGGCCTACGACACCGAGCTGGTGCCGGTGGGTGAGGACCAGCGTCAGCACCTCGAGTTGGCGCGCGACGTCGCCGAGCGGTTCAACAGCCGCTTCCCGGAGACGTTCGTGGTGCCGGACATGCTCATCCCGAAGGCCACCGCCAAGATCTACGACCTGCAGGACCCGACGTCGAAGATGAGCAAGTCGGCGGCCACCGATGCCGGGTTGATCAACCTGCTCGACGAACCGGCGGTGTCGGCCAAGAAGATTCGCTCCGCGGTCACCGACAGCGAGCGGGAGATCCGCTTCGACACCGAGGCCAAGCCGGGCGTGTCCAACCTGCTGAGCATCCAGTCCGCGGTCACCGGGGTCGGGATCGATCACCTCGTGCAGGGCTATGCCGGAAGGGGTTACGGCGATTTGAAGAAGGACACCGCCGAGGCGGTCGTCGAATTCGTCACCCCGATCAAGGCCCGGGTGGACGAACTGACCGCCGATTTCGCCGAATTGGAGGCCGTGCTCGCGTCCGGCGCGCAAAAGGCCAACGATGTGGCCGGGAAAACGGTCCAGCGGGTTTACGATCGGCTTGGGTTTCTTCCACACAAAAGCTAGTACCCCTACTCATTTGGAGTCGTGCGATGAGTGAGCCGGCCAAGCCGGGCTTTTTCGACCGGCTGCGCGCCCGCTACGGGTGGATCGATCACGTCATCCGCGCCTACCAGCGTTTCGACGAGCGCAACGGCGGGTTCTTTGCGGCCGGCCTCACCTATTACACGATTTTCGCGTTGTTCCCTTTGCTGATGGTCGGATTCGCGGTCTTCGGGTTCGTGCTGGCCCGCCGCCCGTCGCTGTTGAGCACGATCGACGACCACATCCGCTCCCAGGTGACCGGCACGCTGGGTAATCAGTTGCAGGAGTTGATGAACTCGGCCATCGACGCCCGAACCTCGGTCGGTGTCATCGGTTTGGCCACCGCGGTGTGGGCCGGCCTGGGCTGGATATCGCATCTGCGCCAGGCGTTGACGGAGATGTGGTGGGACACCCACATCGAGTCACCGGGCTTCGTGCGCAACAAGCTCTCCGATCTGCTGGCGATGATGGGGACGTTCGCGGTGATCGTGGCCACCGTCGCGCTGACCACCGTCGGCCACGCCGCGCCCATGGCCGCGCTGCTGAAATGGCTTGGCATGCCGCAATTTGTGGTGTTCGACTGGCTCTTCTGGCTGATCTCGATCCTGATCGCGACGCTGGTGTCGTGGCTGCTGTTCACCTGGATGATCGCTCGCCTGCCCCGCGAGAAGGTCAGCCTGGTCGATTCGATGCGGGCCGGGCTGATCGCGGCGATCGTCTTCGAGGTGTTCAAACAGGTGGCGTCCATCTATCTGAAGACGGTGTTGCGAAGTCCCGCGGGCGCCGCCTTCGGCCCGGTGCTGGGGTTGATGGTGTTCGCCTACATCACCGCGTATCTCGTCCTGTTCTGCACCGCATGGGCGGCGACGGCATCGACCGATCCGCGTAGTCAGCCCGTCGCGCCTCCGGCCCCGGCGATCATCGCGCCGTGCGTGCAGATGGACGAGGGTCTCAACACCCGCCAGACGCTGACCGCGATGGCGCTGGGAGCCGTTGGGGCGCTGACGCTTTCCCGGGTCGCGCGCCTCACTCGCCGAGATCGCTAGCTGGCCAGGTCTCGCCAGGCGCCGCGCACCATGACCTCCGATACGCGCAAATCGCGAGCCAGCACAACAAGATTGGCGTCGTAGCCCGCCCTCAGCTCGCCCACCCGCCGCAGGCCGAGGGCGCGCGCCGGCGTCGCGGCGGTGGTCCGCACCGCGGCGAGCAGTCCGGCGTCGGCATGCACCGCGCGGAAGAGCCGATCCATGGTGGCGGTGCTGCCCGCGATCGTCGACGTCCCGTGCACCCGCGCGACACCAGCGACGACATCGACGTGCACCGACCCGAGCCGGAACGCGCCGTCGGGCCGGCCGGCCGCGGCGATCGCGTCGGTGACCACCGCGACCCGGTCCGCCCCCGCGGCCGAGATCACCGCCGCCACCACGTCGGGGTGCAGGTGCACGCCATCGGCGATCACCTCGACGGTCACCGCCGGGTCGCGCAGCAGCGCCAGCGCCGGGCCGGGCTCGCGGTGGTGCAGCGGCGGCATAGCGTTGAACAGATGCGTGCCGACCGTGGCGCCCAGCGCGATGGCGTGCCGGGTCTGCTCGTAGGTTGCGCCGGTATGTCCCACGGCCACAACGACTCCCGCGCCCACGAAACGGCCGATCGCCGCGTCGGTTCCGGGTAGCTCGGGTGCCACCGTCACCATCCGGATGGTGCCGGCGCCCGCGGCCAGCACCGCGTCGATCTCGGCCGGGTCCGGCTCGCGCATCTTGGTGCGGTCGTGGGCTCCGCAGTGTGCGCGGCTCAGCCACGGCCCCTCCAGGTGGATGCCCGCGACCGTGCCCCGGTGGGTGGCTTCGCCGAGCGCGCGCACCCCGGCGAGCAGTTCGGCCGGCGAGGCGGTCACCAGGCTGCCCAGCGTGGTGGTGGTGCCGTGCCGTAGGTGGAACGTGGCGGCGTCGGCGATGGCGTCGGCGTCGGTGTAGGACGCGCCGCCGCCGCCGTGCACGTGCATGTCGACAAAGCCCGGCACCACAGTGCAATCGGGGAAGTCCCGGTCGGCCGGGTGGGGCGGCGGGCCCGGCGCGCAGGCCACGATCTGTCCGCCGGAGGTCTGCAGCCAGCCGGGGCGGCAGACCTGACCGTCGAGCACCATGGTGCCCGCGGCGATCACGGCCATCGGCCGCCGTTTTCCCAGAAGTGGCGGATGTCCTCGAGCTGGCGGCCCTTGGTCTCCGGCGCGTACCGGTACACGAAGACGAACGCGACGGCCGCGAGCCCCGCGAACAGTGCGAAAGTCCCTGCGCCACCCAGTGAATGGAGCAGGCTCAGGAAGACGGCGGCGATGATGGCGTTAGCCACCAGGTTGGAGGTCAACATCGTGCTCGACCCGATCGAGCGTAGCCGGGACGGGAAGCTTTCGCTGGCGTACACCCAGCCCAGCGAGCCGAAGCCCATCGTGTAGCCGATGATGAACAGCAGGATGCCGGCCAACCCGGCGATCGCGCCGCCGAAGCCCTGACCGAACACGGCCATCAGCACGACGTCGGCGACGATCATCATGGCGGTGCCCCACAACAGGATTGGCCGCCGGCCCACCCGGTCGACCAGCAGCAGCGCCGCGCCAACGGCCGCCAGCCCCGCGACCTGCAGCAGGGCGGGCAGCCCGAGCAGCGCGAAATTGCCGGTGAAGCCCATGGCCTGGAAGATTCGGGGGCTGTAGTAGATGATCGCGTTGATGCCGGTGATCTGGATCAGGAAGCCGAGCACGACCACGAAGGCGGTGGCCCGCAGGTATGGGGGCCGCAGCATCTCGGTGAAGCCGCCCCTGCCGCCGGGCGCGGCCTCGCTCAGGGCGCGGCTGATCTCGGCGAGCTCGTCGTCGACCTGTGCGGTGGGCTGCACCCGCAGCAACGTCCGCCGGGCCTCGTCCATCCGGCCCTTGAGCACGTACCACCGGGCCGTGTCGGGCATCCGAATCACCAAGGGCAGCAACAGCACTGCGGGCACGCAGGCCAGCCCCAGCATCCACCGCCAGCCGTGGGTGTCGGCCAGCAGGTAGCCGGTCACATAGCCGACGATCAGGCCGCTGACGATCGCCAGCTGATAGGCCGTCAGCAGCGAGCCGCGCACCGCCGTCGGGGCCGACTCAGCCACGTACACCGGGACCACCACCACGGTCACGCCGATGGTCAGCCCCAGCAACAGCCGCGCCGTCAGCAACATCGGCAACGAGACCGAGAAAGCCGCCAGCAGCGCGAAAACCGCGTAGGCGAACAGGATCAGGACCACCGACCGTTTCCGCCCGATCACGTTGGCCAGCACGCCGGCGCCCAGCGCCCCGACGATCTGACCGATCACCACCATCGTCGTCAGCAATTCCTGCTGGCGCGTGGACAATCCGAAGTCCTCGGTGACGAACAACTGCGCCCCGGCGATGATGGACAGGTCGTAGCCGTAAATGACGCCCACGCTGGCGGCGGTCAGCCCGACCAGCAGTCCGCGCCGCGATCCGCTTGCCACGGCGTTCAGCGGTGAAGTGGTCGGCGGTTCATCGAGCGGGCCATCATGATCAACGCGAACACGACGATGGTGCCGATCACCGCCACACCCACCCGGATCGGCATGGCGTCCGCCGAACCGATGAACCCGCCGGCCGCGGCGTTAGTCGCCAGCGGATCCGCGGCGGAGTCGTGCTTGGCCGGCGCCAGGGACGGGTCGGGCGCGATCAGCGAGCCGACCTGCGTGCCCTGCGGCGTGGAGAAACCGTAGTCCAGCAGGTGCGCGGCCTGCTCCCACGGCGCGATCGGCACCCGCGTCCCGTGCAACAGCACCGCCACCAGCCGTCGCCCGTCGTGATTGGCCGCGCCAACGAAGGTCTGGCCTGCGTCGTCGGTGTAACCGGTCTTGCCGCCCAGGGCGCCGGGATACTTGTAGAGCAGCTGGTTGTCGTTCTCCAGCTCGTAGCCCGGGTGGTCGCCGTGGCCGGGGAAGTCGAAGGTCCGCGTCGCGACGATGTCGGCGAACGTCGGGTTCTGCCACGCGTAGCGGTAGAACAGCCCGATGTCGTAGGCCGAGGTGCTCATGCCGGGCGCGTCCAGCCCCGACGGCGACGCCACCCGGGTGTCCTGGCCGCCCAGCTTGGCGGCCAGCACGTTGATCTTCTCCAGCGCCTGCTGCATGCCGCCCAGCTGCATGGACAGCGCGTGGGCGGCGTCGTTGCCGGAGTGCATCAGCAACCCGTGCAGCAGCTGGTTGACGGTGAAGACGCCGCCCTCCTCGACGCCGACCTTGGTGCCCTCGGCGGCGGCGTCGTCGGCGGTTCCGGGCACCGACTTGTTCAGGTTGAGCGCGTTGATCGAGGCCATCGCGACCAGCACCTTGATGATGCTGGCCGGGCGGTGCCGCCCGTGCGGATCCTTGGCCGCGATGACGGCGCCGCTGTCCAGGTCCGCCACCAGCCACGCCTCGGCGGAGACGTCATTGGGTAGCGCAGGCGTATTCGGCGCCGCGACGATCCCGCAGCTGCCCAGCGCGTCGCCGCCGACCGGCTTGGGGGGAACCGCCAGCGGGATCGGCGGGTCACCGGCGGTGGGCGCCTCCGACGAGTCCACGGCCTTCGGGGTGTTCACCTTGTACGGGCAGTCCGGGGGTGCGGCATTGGGTTCGGGGCCGGGTTCGGCCTTCGCCAGCGGCATCCCCAGCGGCACTCCCAGCGGCAACGTCGCCGGTGCTGCCAACGTGACCGGGGCGGCCGTCAGGAAAAGTGCCGCTGCCAGGCATGATGCGGAACGTAACAGGGTCATCGTCTGTGCACAGTAAGCGATCGGCGGCCGGAATCCGGGGAGCCGCGCTGTGACTGGTGAGGCGGAAGTTACTGAGCGGCGGCGGAGGGGCCGCGATACGCTGGGCGCGCGGTCAGACCGGAAGCAATCAACCGCCCCGAATCCCAGAGGGATGTGCCATTTCAAACGATCGGTTTTGGTCTCGAACATGGTCTGCGCGGCGGCGCGGCGGCGACGGCCCGCGATCGTTGGAACATCTGCTCAAGCAGGTGGAGAAGGGAAGCCAGGTTCGCAGCTTCGACCATGACCGGGTGTTGAGCGAGCTGAAGCTGCATCGCGACGCCACACCCGAGGGCGACCTGCGGTCCGCACTCACCTGGCTCTGTAACGCGCAAGCGCGGATCACCAGCAACCCGACGGCGGCGCACTCCCGCGAGGTGCTGCTGGCCGCGTACGAGGTAAAGCGGGTCCTGGCTACAGCCGACGGCACTCGTCGCTGAGGACGCTGCGCAGCGCCGCCTCGATGAGGTCGAATTCGGGCTGGCCGCTGATCAGCGGCGGCGCCAGCTGGATGACGGAATCGCCGCGGTCATCGGTGCGGCAGTACAACCCTGCTTCGAACAGCGCCGCACCCACCCGGGCGAGCAGCGGGCCGCGTTCTTCGTCGGTGAAGGTCTGCTTGGTGGCCTTGTCCTTGACCAGTTCCACGCCGTAGAAGAAACCCTCGCCGCGCACGTCGCCGACGATGGGCAGGTCGTAGAGCTTGTCCAAGGTGGCGCGGAAGGCGGGCGCGTGAGTCCGGACGTGATCGTTTAGGCGCTCACGCTCGAAGATGTCGAGGTTGGCCAGCGCCACGGCCGCCGAAACCGGATGGCCGCCAAAGGTATACCCGTGCGGGAACGTGGTGGCGCCGTCGTTGAAGGGCTCGAACAACCTCTCGCTGGCGATCATGGCGCCGATCGGTGAGTAGCCCGACGTCATCCCCTTGGCGCAGGTGATCATGTCGGGCGCGTAGCCGAAGTCGTCGCAGGCGAACATCGACCCGATCCGGCCGAACGCGCAGATCACCTCGTCGGAGACCAGCAGCACGTCGTATTCGTCGCAGATCTGGCGCACCCGTTCGAAATAGCCTGGGGGAGGCGGGATGCTGCCACCCGCGTTCTGCACCGGCTCGAGGAACACCGCTGCCACCGTGTCGGGGCCCTCGAACTCGATGGCCTCGGCGATCCGGTCGGCGGCCCACTGTCCGAAGGCTTTCGGATCGGTGCCGAACGGTTCGGGTGCCCGGTAGAAGTTGGTGTTGGGCACCCGGAAGCCGCCGGGCGTCACCGGCTCGAAGGGCGCCTTGAAGCGGGGCAGCCCGGTGATCGCCAGCGCGCCCTGGGTGGTGCCGTGGTAGGCGACCGCGCGCGAAATCACCTTGTGCTTACCGGGTTTGCCGGTGAGCTTGAAATATTGCTTGGCCAGTTTCCACGCGGTCTCGACGGCCTCGGTGCCGCCGGTGGTGAAGAAGACCCGGTTCAGGTCGCCGGGGGTGTAGCCGGCGAGGCGTTCGGCGAGCTCGATCGCGGGCAAAGTGGCGTATCCCCACAGCGGGAAGAAGGCCAGCGTGCCGGCCTGCCGGGCGGCGACCTCGGCCAGTTCGGTGCGGCCGTGGCCGACCTGCACGGTGAACAGTCCCGACAAGCCGTCGAGGTAGCTCTTGCCGCGGTCGTCGAAGATCGTGACGCCCTCGCCGCGGGTGATGATCGGCGGCGTGATGTCCGGGCCGTGCCGGGCGAAGTGCAGCCAGAGATTCCCAGTCATGTCGTGTGGAGCCTAACGCTAGGCTCGTTGACATGACCTCAGCGCAGCAGGTCAGCGAGTTCGAGTCGCTACGGCCCCACCTCATGTCGGTCGCCTACCGGCTGACCGGCACGGTGGCCGATGCCGAGGACATCGTGCAGGACGCCTGGCTGCGCTGGCACCGGCAGGACCCCGACAAGGGATCAGAGATCACCGACCTGCGGGCCTGGCTGACCACGGTGGTGAGCAGGCTGGGCCTGGACAGGTTGCGTTCGGCCGCGCATCGTCGCGAGACCTACATCGGCAACTGGTTGCCCGAGCCGGTGGTCACCGGCTTCGACACGGCCGATCCGCTGTCCGCGGTGGTGGCCGGCGAGGACGCGCGGTTCGCGGCGATGGTGGTGCTGGAGCGGCTGTCACCCGATCAGCGCGTCGCCTTCGTGCTGCACGACGGGTTCGCCGTGCCGTTCGCGGAGGTGGCCCAGGTGTTGGGGACCAACGAGGCCGCCGCCCGCCAGCTGGCGTCGCGGGCCCGCAAGGCCGTCTCGGCCGAGGCGCCACCCAAGCCCGATCCGGCGCACAGCGAGGTGGTCGGGAAGTTGTTGGCCGCCATGGCATCCGGCGATCTGGAGGCCGTGGTGGCGCTGCTGCATCCCGACGTGATCCTGACCGGCGACGCGAATGGCAAGGCGCCCACCGCGATCAACGTCATCCACGGCGCGGACAAGGTGGCCCGGTTCTTCTTCGGCCTGGCCCAGCGCTACGGCCCGGCGATGTTCACCTCGTATCAGCTGGGGCTGGTCAACGGCGAGCTGGGCGGCTACACGCCCGGCTGCCCCGCCAGCGACGGGTATCGCGAGATGATGCCGCGGATCATGGCCGCGACGGTGCGCGACGGAAAGGTCTGCGCCCTTTGGGATGTGGCCAACCCGGACAAATTCACCGGCTCCCCGCTGCGGGCTCGTTGAGCTGGGTGGCCCAGGGAACGCGGCAGGCGTCACCGGAATTGAAGCCCTGCTCGGTGATGCCCAACGCGGTGTTCATCCGCGCCCGCATGTTCTCCACGCCGATCTGATAGGTCAGCTCGATCACCCCGGCGTCGCCGAAGCGGGCCCGCAGATCGGCGACCTGCTCGTCGGTGACCGTGTGCGGGTCGGTGGTCATCGCGTCGGCGTAGGCGATGGCCGCGCGCTCGTCGTCGGTGAATGCCGTTGATGTGGCGTAGTTGTCGATCTCCTTGAGGCGCTGGATGTCCAGGCCGTCGAGGCGCTGCAGCATGGACCCGAAGTCGACGCACCACGAGCAGCCGACCGTGCGCGCGGTCCAGAACACCGCGAGCTCGCGCACGCTGACCGGCAATGTCTTCGATGCCCGGTCCAGCATGGTCTCGTGCAGGGCGCCGGCGATCATCAGCCCGCGATGGTGCGCGGTGACGGTGAAGGGTTCGGGAACTTGGCCGTAGCGCCGCTTGGCGATCCGGTACATCACCCGGGTCAGCAATCCGGTGCGCTTGGGCGGCAGGGGCTCGATGCGGGTTTTCTGTGTCATACAGATCGGACGAAGCGGGCCCGCGATGTGTGACGGCACGGTCGGTCCGATCGCCGTGAGCAGGTGTTTCCCGTCAGAAGGTCCGGGTACCCGACCCTCACTCTCGCCACGCCAACCGGCGCGGCGGGGCAGCGAGAGGGTGAGGAGACAGATTATGACCTCTCAAAATGATCAACAGCCCGACGATGCGAGGCAGGAGCGCTTCGACGACCCTGAGTTGGGTAGCGGCGCGCGCGACACCGGCACGGACACTCCGGAGCCCGGCGGCGGAGATCGTCCCGTCGGAACCGTGGACGAAGACGCGAATCCGCCGATGAGCGATCCGACCGCGTCGGATACCTACAGCGGCACCGGCGAACTGCCACCGCAAGACACGGGCAGTGCAATCCCGCCGTACGAGGGACGCCGAGAAAGTGCCGCGACGGACACCGAAGGCACCGGCGGTGCTACGGGCCCGGCGACGAATCCCGATTACAAGTCAGCCAGCCCGGCGAGCACCCCTGGCGGTGCGAGTCAGTCTCCGGCCGACGAACAGCCGGCTTCGGAAATGCCGGAATCGGACGGCGACGACGACCGCGTCGGGCCGGGGCACGTAGCGGGTAATCGCCGCGGCGAATCAACGCCCTGATCGGACGACTGGCCGCCGGTCAAGCGCCTAGCGGGAGAACATGATCGCGCGCTTGACCTCTTGGATCGCCTTGGTGATCTCGATGCCGCGGGGACAGGCTTCGGTGCAGTTGAACGTGGTGCGGCAGCGCCACACGCCGTCGACCTCGTTGAGGATGTCCAGGCGCTCGGCGGCGGCCTCGTCGCGGCTGTCGAAGATGAACCGGTGCGCGTTGACGATCGCCGCCGGTCCGTAGTAGCTGCCCTCGTGCCAGAAGATCGGGCAGCTGGTGGTGCATGCCGCGCACAGGATGCACTTGGTGGTGTCGTCGTAGCGGGCGCGGTCGGTCGGGCTCTGAATGCGTTCGCGGGTGGGCGGGTTGCCGGTGGTGATCAGGTACGGTTTCACCGCCCGGTAGGCGTCGAAGAACGGCTCCATGTCGACCACCAGGTCCTTCTCCACCGGCAGCCCGCGGATCGGCTCGACCGTGATGGTCAAGGTTTTTTGGGGCTTGCCCGGCCTACTCTTGGGCAGCAGGTCGCGCATCAGCACCTTGCACGCCAGCCGGTTGACGCCGTTGATGCGCATGGCGTCCGAGCCGCACACCCCGTGCGCGCAGGAGCGGCGGAAGGTCAGCGTCCCGTCCAGGTAGCTCTTGATGTAGATCAGCAGGTTGAGCATCCGGTCGCTGGGCAGGCACGGCACCCGAAAGCTTTGCCAGCCACCGGTTTCCGCGAAGGCGTCGGGCTGGTCGGGGTTGAACCGCGCGATCTTGACGGTCACCATCACCGCGCCGTCGGGAATCGCCGGCAGCGGTGGCTCCAGGCTGGTCTCGACCTCGGCCGTCTCTTCGGTTCCGACGCCTTCGGCCATCAGTACTTCCGTTCTTTGGGTTCGTAGCGCGTCTGCACCACGGGCTTGAAGTCCACCGCGATGTCGCTCAGCAGGTCGCTGCCCTGCTTGTAGGCCATGGTGTGGCGCATGAAGTTGACGTCGTCGCGGTTGGGATAGTCCTCGCGGGCGTGGCCGCCGCGCGACTCCTTGCGATTCAGCGCGCCGACCACGGTGACCTCGGCCAGCTCCAGCAGGAAGCCCAGCTCGATCGCCTCCAGCAGGTCGCTGTTGAATCGTTTCCCCTTGTCGTGCACGCTGATTCGTGCGTACCGCTCCTTCAGCGCGTGGATGTCGGTCAGCGCCTGCTTCAGTGTCTCCTCGGTGCGGAACACCGCGGCGTTGTTGTCCATCGACTGCTGCAGGGCGATGCGGATGTCGGCGACGCGCTCGTTGCCGTGTTCGCTCAAAATGTCGCCGACCCAGCCGACGACCATCGCCTCCGGCTCCGGCGGCATGTCGACAAAGTCGTGCCCCCGCGCGTAGTTGGCCGCGGCGATGCCGGCCCGGCGGCCGAACACGTTGATGTCCAACAGTGAATTGGTGCCCAGCCGGTTGGCCCCGTGCACCGACACGCACGCGCACTCGCCGGCCGCGTACAGCCCCGGCACCGTGGAAGTGTTGTCCCGCAACACCTGTCCGGTGACCGTGGTCGGGATGCCGCCCATCACGTAGTGGCAGGTCGGGTAGACGGGGACCAGCTCGTGCACCGGGTCCACGCCCAGGTAGGTGCGGGCGAACTCGGTGATGTCGGGCAGCTTGGCCTCGAGCACGTCCTCGCCGAGGTGGCGGACGTCGATGTAGACGTAGTCCTTGTGCGGGCCCGCGCCGCGGCCCTCCAGAACCTCCAAAACCATGGAGCGGGCCACGATGTCGCGCGGGGCCAGGTCGACGATCGTCGGGGCGTAGCGCTCCATGAAGCGCTCGCCCTCGCCGTTGAGCAGCCGGCCACCCTCACCGCGCACCGCCTCGGAGATCAGGATGCCCAGGCCCGCCAGGCCCGTCGGGTGGAATTGGTGAAACTCCATGTCCTCCAACGGAAGTCCCTTGCGGAAGACGATGCCGATGCCGTCACCGGTCAGCGTGTGCGCGTTGGAAGTGGTCTTGTACATCCGGCCCGAGCCACCGGTGGCGAGCACGATTGCCTTGGCGTGGAAGACGTGGATGTCGCCGGTGGCCAGCTCGTAGGCGACCACCCCGGTGGCCACCGGACCGCTCGGGGTCTGGGTGAGCACCAGGTCCAGCGCATAGAACTCGTTGAAGAACTGCACGTCGTGCCGGACGCAGTTCTGGTACAGCGTCTGCAGGATCATGTGGCCGGTGCGGTCGGCGGCATAACAGGCCCGGCGCACCGGGGCCTTGCCGTGGTCGCGGGTGTGCCCGCCGAACCGGCGCTGGTCGATGCGGCCCTCGGGGGTGCGGTTGAACGGCATCCCCATCTTCTCCAGGTCTAGCACCGCGTCGATGGCTTCCTTGCACATGATCTCCACGGCGTCCTGGTCGGCGAGGTAGTCGCCGCCCTTGACGGTGTCGAACGTGTGCCACTCCCAGTTGTCCTCTTCGACGTTGGCCAGCGCCGCGCACATGCCGCCCTGAGCGGCCCCGGTGTGGCTGCGGGTGGGGTAGAGCTTGGTCAGCACCGCGGTGCGCACCCGCGGACCCGCCTCCACCGCGGCCCGCATGCCGGCACCACCCGCGCCGACGATCACCACGTCGTACCGGTGTTGCTGGATCACGGCCGCCGCCGACGATGCAGAGCGAGGCGATGAGGAGGTGGCGCAAACATGTTCAGCCTCCGATATTGGGGTCGAATGTCAGCAGCACGTAGGTGCCCAGTACCAACGTGAAGCCCATGGACAACAGCAGCAGGCTGTTGAGCCAGAACCGGGTGCTGTCCTTGCGGCTGTAGTCGTCGATGATGGTGCGCAGCCCGTTGCCGCCGTGCAGTTGCGCCAACCACAGCAGCGCCAGGTCCCAGAACTGCCAGAACGGCGACGCCCAGCGCTGCGCCACGTAGTTGAAGTCGATGCGGTAAACGCCGTCATCCCACATCAGCATGATGAACAGGTGCCCGATCGCCAGTACGAACAGCGCGATCCCGGAGAACCGCATGAACAGCCAGGCGAATTTCTCGAAGTTGGGGATGCCGGCCCGCCGCCGCGGCGAGCGGGGGTTGTCCAGGCTGGCGGGACGGTCGTACAGGCGCTGTTTGACCGGGGCCGCCTCGCCCCGGCCCAGCTGCAGGTCCGGACTGCTCATCGGAAGTGCTCCATCATGTGGATGACCGTCACCACGCCGGCCGGAACCATCAGCAGCAGGAACACGATGCCGACGATCCAGAACATCAGCTTCTGGTGGCGCGGGCCCTCGGACCAGAAATCGATCAGGATCACCCGGATGCCGTTCAGGCCGTGGAAGAGCACCGCGGCGACCAGTCCGTATTCCATCAGGCCGACGATGGGCATCTGGTAGTCGTGGATCACCGCGTTGTAGGTCTGCGGGCTCACCCGCAGCATCGCGGCGTCCAGCACGTGGACGAACAGGAAAAAGAAGATCGTCGCGCCGCTGATCCGGTGCAGCACCCAGGACCACATGCCGGGGTCGCCGCGGTACAGCGTCCGCGGTGGCCTGCGTTTGCGCGAGGGAGCCGATACCGGTGCCGCCGGATCCGCGGTTGTCGGTTGCGTAGTCACCCCAGTCCTCACCGCCTTCTTCCGACTTCAACGTCAGCCACTCCGGGCACTTGAGCTTAGCTCGCACACGGTGTGACTTGCGCCAATGTCCGCCAAGCGAACAGCCGTTTTGCGACTAGGGTGACTGTCGGAATCGGCGATGGGTGAGCGGGGTTTCGTTATGCCTGAGATCGACTGGAAGACGTTGCGGGACAAGGCGATCGATGTCTCAGCGGGGGCTTACGCACCCTACTCGCGGTTCCGGGTCGGGGCGGCCGCGCTGATCGACGACGGCCGGGTGGTCGCCGGTTGCAATGTGGAGAACATCTCATATGGCCTTGGTCTCTGTGCCGAATGTGCGGTGGTCTGCGCGCTGCATTCGAGCGGCGGCGGGCGCCTGGTGGCGCTGGCATGCGTGGACGGGCGGGGATCGGCGCTGATGCCGTGCGGGCGCTGCCGTCAGGTGCTGCTCGAACACGGCGGGCCCGAACTGCTGATCGACCACCCGGACGGGCCGCGCCGGCTCGGCGACCTGCTGCCGGACGCCTTCGGCCCCGACGACCTGGCCGCGGGGCGCGGCTGACCGCCTTCGCCGAGTCGGCGCGCCGCAGCTTGCTGAGCGTTGCCGGTCGGCTTACGGTCATCCGTGTGCAACGGGGAGCGCACCGATGATGCCGACGGGATCGCTGCCCAAATCGTTGCCCAGACTCTTGGTTGCGGTGCTGATCGTGGCGGGAATGGGGGCGGCGGGATGCTCGTCGCAATCGCCCGCGGCGAAGCCGTCATCTTCGACCGCGTCATCTTCGACTGCGTCGTCGGCGCCCGGGTCCTGGATGGAGGACGCCGTCTCGTTCTCGGCGGCGGATATGACCGTGTACGGCACGTTCCGCCATCCGGCGGGGCAGGGCCGCGCCGTGCCGGGGGCGTTGTTGATCGCCGGTAGCGGGCCCACGGATCGCAACGGTGACTCGGCCGTCATGCCGGGTCAGGTCGACACGTTGCGGAACCTGGCGCAGGCCCTGTCCAACGATGGCGTCGCCAGCTTGCGCTACGACAAGCTCGGCACCGGCCAGACCGGCCTGGGCCACTACGCGACGGACCCGACAACGGTCGATATCGACGCGTTCCAAAACGAGGCGACGGCCGCGTTGAACTTCCTGGCCGGCCGATCCGGCATCGACCGGACTCGCCTCATAGTGGTCGGCCACAGCGAGGGCGCCCTGTACGCGATGATGTTGGCCACCGCCGCGCCGGGAACCGCTCCCGCGGTGCAGGCCCTGGGGCTGGTGGAGCCGGCCAGCCGCCGCATCCTCGACCATCTGTCCGAGCAGGCCCACGCCCAGGCCGACGCGGCCGTCCGGTCCGGGCGACTCCCCGCCGCCCGGGCCGCCGAAAGCACGGCGGCGATCGATAAAGCCATCCAGGAGTTCCGCGCGACCGGAACGGTCCCGCCCGACGAACCGCCGGCGCTCAAGCCGGTGATCAACGCCGCGAACGCGCGGGCGCTATTGCAGGAAGACGCAATCGACCCGGCGGCCCTGGCCGCCAAGCTACCTCGCGCCATGCCGGTCTTGATCACCTGCAGCGACGCCGACCTGCAGATCACCTGCCAGGACGTCGATTACCTGGTGCCCGGCCTGACCAGCGCGGGAACGAAGACCGACTATGTCCACCTGACCGGCGTCGACCATGTCCTCAAGGAGGACACCAGCAGAACGCCGGCCAATTACACGAAGGCCCTACCGTTCTCGACACAGCTCACCGGCGCTCTGGCGTCATTCATCACAGAGAACGTGACGGCACCCTGAGCTCCGGGGACGCACTTGACTGACGTCACGTTCGACGCGCCCACGGTGATCAGGACCAAGCGCGACGGCGGCCGGTTGTCCGACGCCGCCATCGACTGGGTCGTCGGCGCCTACACAGACGGCCGGGTGGCCGAAGAGCAGATGGCCGCGCTGCTGATGGCGATCCTGTTGCGCGGCATGGACCCCGGCGAGACCGCCCGGTGGACGGCGGCGATGCTGGCGTCGGGCGACACGCTCGACTTCGGCGACCTGGGCCTGGCCACGGTCGACAAGCACTCCACCGGCGGGGTGGGGGACAAGATCACCCTGCCCCTGGTGCCCGTCGTCGCCGCTTGCGGGGCCGCGGTTCCGCAGGCGTCGGGCCGGGGGCTCGGCCACACCGGTGGGACCCTGGACAAGCTGGAATCCATCGCCGGGTTCAGCGCCGAGCTGTCCAACCGCCGCGTCCGCGACCAGCTTCGCGAGGTCGGCGCGGCCATCTTCGCCGCCGGTGACCTGGCCCCGGCCGACGCCAAGCTGTACGCGCTGCGCGACATCACCGCCACGGTCGAATCGCTGCCGCTGATCGCCAGCTCGATCATGAGCAAGAAGCTGGCCGAGGGGGCCGGCGCGCTGGTGCTCGACGTGAAGGTCGGCTCCGGGGCGTTGCTGGACTCCGAGCGGCAGTGCCGCGAGCTGGCGCACACCATGGTCGGGCTGGGCGCCGCGCACGGGGTGCCGACCCGCGCGCTGCTGACCGACATGAACCGCCCGCTGGGCGCGACCGTCGGCAACGCCCTGGAGGTCGCCGAGTCGCTCGAGGTGCTGGCCGGGGGCGGCCCGCCCGACGTCGTCGAGCTGACGTTGCGGCTGGCCTCCGAGATGCTCGAGCTGGCCGGGATCGACGACCGCGATCCCGCGGACACGCTGCGCGACGGCACCGCGATGGACCGGTTCCGTCGGCTCATCGCGGCCCAGGGCGGCGATTTGTCGGTGCCGCTGCCCATCGCCGGGCACGCCGAGACCGTTATCGCCCCGCGGGGCGGCACAATGGGCGATATCGACGCGATGGCAGTGGGGCTGGGGGCATGGCGCCTCGGTGCGGGCAGGTCCCGGCCGGGCGAACGCGTGCAGTTGGGCGCGGGTATCCGCATCCACCGCCGCCCCGGCGAGCCGGTCACGGCCGGTGAGCCGTTGTTCACCCTCTACACCGACACCCCGGACCGCTTCGGTGCCGCACTCGCCGAGCTCGACGGCGGGTGGAGCGTCGACGACACAGCACCGGCCTCCCGACCGCTGATCATCGATCGGATCGTCACATGACCACACCGCTGGGACTCGAGCAGATCAGAAAGGCCCCCAAGGCCCTGCTGCACGACCACCTCGACGGCGGGCTGCGCCCGTCCACCGTGCTGGACATCGCCGGGCAGGTCGGCTACGACGGGCTGCCCGCCACCGACGTCGACGACCTGGCGACGTGGTTTCGCACCCGTTCGCACAGCGGCTCGCTGGAGCGCTACCTGGAGCCGTTCTCGCACACCGTGGCGGTGATGCAGACACCGGAGGCCCTGCATCGGGTCGCCTACGAGTGCGTGGAGGATCTGGCCGAGGACTCGGTGGTGTACGCCGAGGTCCGGTTCGCGCCCGAGCTGCACATCGACCGAGGGCTGTCATTCGACGCGATCGTCGACGCCGTGCTCGCCGGCTTCGCTGACGGCGAAAAGGCTTGTGCGGCAGCGAATCGCCCGATCGTGGTGCGCCTGCTGGTCACCGCGATGCGGCACGCGGCGGTGTCCCGGGAGATCGCCGAGCTGGCGATCCGGTTCCGGGACAGGGGAGTCGTCGGATTCGACATCGCCGGCGCCGAGGCGGGCAACCCGCCGACCCGGCACCTGGACGCCTTCGAGTACATGCGAGACCACAACGCCCGCTTCACCATTCATGCCGGTGAGGCGTTCGGGCTGCCGTCCATCCATGAGGCGATCGCCTTCTGCGGAGCGGACCGGCTGGGCCACGGGGTGCGCATCGTCGACGACATCGAGGTGTCCGACGACGGGCGAGTCCGGCTGGGTCGACAGGCGTCCATCTTGCGGGACAAGCGAATTCCTCTGGAACTGTGCCCCAGCTCGAACGTGCAGACCGGTGCCGTCAAGAGCATCGCCGAGCATCCGTTCGATCTGCTGGCCCGCGCCCGCTTCCGGGTGACCGTCAACACCGACAACCGGCTGATGAGCGACACCTTCATGAGCCGCGAAATGCACCGGCTGGTACAAGCTTTCGGCTACGGGTGGAGCGACCTCGAGCGCTTCACCATCAATGCGATGAAGTCCGCGTTCATCCCGTTCGACGAGCGCCTGGCGATCATCGATGAGGTGATCAAGCCGCGCTATGCCGTGTTGATCGGTTAGCGGCTGGCATCGATGTTCTAAGCTGCTCCGAAATTCATCGGCTCGGTTTTTGCGCCGCCCCCACATACTCACCGATGAAGCCATTGCGCAACCACCACCTGGGGCTGGTGTGCTTGAAGATCTTCTCGTCGAGGACGCGGGTGCGCACCGACCTCCTGACCGGGAACGGATTCATCCCAGACTTGTACTCGAGGCCGATCATCGCCGGTGCGGTCGGCCGGTCTCGCCTGGTCAGCAACTCGAAACCGGCGGCCTGAAGCAGGCTGTTCAACTCCGCCGGGCGGGGGAATCGCCGAAAGTCGTGGTTGGACTTGTGCAGACCGAACACGTACAGCGGCCCAACCGCGACGAAGCAAAGCCAGGTGAACAGGTTGCGATCCGGCGTGACGTAGAACATCCGGCCGCCCGGCTTCAGCGCGCGTAATACACTGTCGAACAGACGGCGGTGCTCGGTGCAATGGTCGAGGACTCCGTGCAGGTAAACAAGATCGAACCGACTGGCCGCCAACACATCCGCGGTTCGTGCATCGCCGACAATGAACTGCAGCCTGGTGTTGTCGGTGAAGAGCTTGCGGGCTGCGTCGATCGCTTTATAGTCGACGTCGACGCCGACGATGTCCCACTCGCCCAACTCCGGATATCGTTCCAGCAATCCCGCGATCGCCCCGCCGCTGCCGCAGCCGACCACTGCCATCCGCGGGCGTTCGGTGTTCGCGGATGGAAGGTAGTCGCGTAGAAAATCCCATGCGGTGTAGTCGATTTCGCTGACCAGTTCTGCGGTGAAGCGCCACTGTGCGCTGACGTCAGCGTTCGAGAAATAACGGACGCCGCGCTCGATCGTGCCGTTGCAGATCCGCACCAGAGCGCGATCCATCATCGAATAGCGGTACTCGGGCTCACCGGCTGCGTCATTGGCTCGTTCCCGGTCGAGGAACTCGAAGTAGCGCTGCTCTTCGGGTTCGATTGCCGCTTCCCATGATTGGGCGTTGCCGAGCACACGCTCCCGAATCCACGAGTCGATGACCCGGCTGTAGACGGTTCTGTCGAACAACATGAGCTGATGGCCGCCGCCGGGCATCATGAAAAAGTCTTTGGTTCCGCCGATCCGCTCAAAGCATGCGCGGCAGCGCTCGGCGCCGACGATTTCATCGTGCTCGCCGCAGGTGATCAGAACGGGTTTCGAATTGGCGGCGGCGGGCAGACGCGGGACATAGTTGAACACGGAGTGGTAGCTCTTAAATCCATACGACCAGACGTAGAGCGGGTCCTTCTTCTTCGTGTCCAGCAATCCGGGGTCTTCTTGGTAGGCAGCCTTGAAGTCTATGAACCGTCGCAGCGGGACCGGCAGTCGGTCACCTATCCTGGCTGCGGCGCATTGCGCTGGGCGCGACTGAAACAGTCGGATCGCCATGCTCATTGGCGTCTCGTGGTTCAACAGGATGTTCATGCATACACCGGCCGCCACGGCCGGGCACGCGTCGAGCGCGTGAAAAGCGACTTCGCCACCCTGGCTGGCGCCGTGCACGACGACGGGTAGCGAAGTGCGTCGTGCGGCGTAATCGGTTACTGCCCTGGTGTCTTCGAGAAAGTCTTCGAAGGTGAACACACCCGCCATGCCCTCGGTGCGACCGTGCCCGGTGAGGTCGAACGAATAGACCGCCGCCCGATAGTGGCGGCGCATGTGCTCGGCGAACGTGTCGTAACCCTCGCTGTTCCCGGCGGTCCCATGCACCAGCACCAAGACATAGTCGGCGTTGTCATTGTCATAGCGGCGCACGAAAATACGTCTGGCACCGGATCCTGTCACCGCGTCTTCGACCATCAGCGGCACTGGCGCCGTGGTGGTGGTCGGGATCATCAGCTCCTCCGATCCAATCCTTCGGTGATGTGGGTGCCGATCATGCGCGCGAAAGCGTCGAAATCGCTGCGGAAGTGTGAAGTGTCGGAGATGAACGGGCGCTGCATCGACATGCCCAGCAGCACGATTTCGAAGAGATGCACCGTCTCGTCGATCAAACCCGCCGGCGCATCGTCACCAATGATCGTGCGTAGCAGCTCGGCGATCCGCCCGCGCTGGGTATCGCGATAGTCGACATACGCGGTCCGCAAGAACTCGTTGTGGTTGGCCGCTGCGGCGAACTCGACCATGAAGGTGACGGCGTCGAGGTTGTCGATGAACAGGGTGTAGACCAGATCGGCCGCCTTGGTCAGGCCCTCACCCACGGACACCGCATCCGTCAGTCGGGCCGAAGCGGTGGAGAACATCGTCTTAGCCATGTCGTCGATCGCCGCCTGGAAGAGCTTTTCCTTCGTCTCGAAGTGATAGTGCAGCAGCGTCTGCGAAACGCCGGCCTCGTTCGAGATGAGCTTCATCGAGGATTTCTCGTAGCCGTACGCGCCGAAGCACCTCACCGTGGTCCGCAGGATTCGCTGCCGGGCGTCGCCTGCCGTCGCCGCGGAACCAGCGTTGTGCTGAGCCTCCGGAACTGTTGCGGTCAACATCGACTCTTCTCTTCGGCACCGGTTACCCGATAACATACTGTCTGATCGATCAGTCAGGCAACCATGACGTGACGGGTGAGCACCTGCTATGCATGAGAATGTGTCGCCGAAGATCACTTTGACCTTTGACAACGGCCCGACTCCCGGCGTCACGGATCAGGTTCTCGATGCGCTGGCTCAGCGGCGGATGTCCGCCATCTTCTTCGTCGTCGGGGAGAGGGTGTGCGCGCCGCAGGGACGTGAGCTGATGGCGCGGGCCGTGCGTGATGGGCATCGGATCGGCAATCACTCCTTCACCCATGGTCGACCTCTGGGCGAGCTATCCTCGGCGAGAGCCATTCACGAAATCAGCAGTACGCAAAAGCTTTTGGATGATTTCGCCGATGCCGATCGGTACTTCCGACCATGGGGAACGGAGGGCGTGCTCGACCGGCGCTGTCTGAATCAGGCGGCGGTCGATCACCTCATCGCGGAGAAGTACAGCTGCGTCCTGTGGAACAGCGTCCCGCGCGACTGGGCCGATCCCGACGGCTGGGTGAGCCGGGCGCTCGCCGATACCCGCAGGTACCAGCACACCGTGGTCGTGCTGCACGACCTACCCACCGGAGCGATGGAGCCGCTACCGAGGTTTCTCGACGAACTGACCCGCTCCGGCGTGCAGGTCACCACGGAACTCCCCGGTGATTGCATGCCGATCGTCCGCGGCCGGATGCGAACACCCGTCGATCACCTGCGACCCGAGTCCTAGAACACCGACAGCCCCATGGCCCGCACGGTGCTGGCCAAGTGGGTCTGCACCGCACGCACTGCGCGCGGTACGTCGCCGTCGCGCAAGGCTTCCGCGATGTCCGCGTGCTCGGCCATGATCGTGGCCACCCGATCGGGTTCGCGCAGCGCCGATTCCCCGATCATCCGCATCTGGCGGTCGCGCAAGGTCGAGTAGAAAGCCGACAGGATGGCGTTGCCCGACTCTTCCAGGGTGATGGCGTGGAAGGCGCGGTCGGATTCCACGAACTCCCGCCAGTCGGCCGCCGCCACGGCCTCGCGCTGCCGGCGCAGCTCGCCCGTCTGCCGTTCGAAGACCACGGCGCAGACGGCCGGGCCGCGTCCGATCACCTTGCCGGCCGCGAACTGCTCCAGCACCAGCCGGGCCTCCATGACCGCCCGCACCTCGTCGGGCGAGACCGGGACCACCAACGCGCCGCGCTGCGGGTAGAGCCGCAACAGCCCCTCGGCCTCCAGCCGCAGGAACGCCTCGCGCACCGGGGTGCGCGACATCCCGAGCGCGGTGGCGACGTCGCCCTCGCTGATCAGCTCGCCGCCCGGGAGCTCGCCGGTGAGCACCTGCGCCTTGACGTAGTCGAGCGCGCGGTCCTTGGCCGTGCCCGGCCGGGGATCCTTTGCCGCCACGCGCACCCCCGCTTCTGGTAGCTAAGTTGTATCTCAAGCGTGGTCATCACCGTACACCACGGGCTTCTAGCTGCGAGGATTGACGCTGAGATACAAGATAAATACTATTCAGATACGAGATACGACCGAGCCTAGGAGGCCGCAGATGCCCACGACGCAGATATTGACGCCGAACCTGGATCCGACGATCCCGGCACCGATGATCAACATGGCCGAGTACGGGTTCGAGGGGCGTTTCCAGGAGTGGGCGCAGCAGGCCGAATACTTCGAGTACTCCAAGGCGGCCAACCCGATCGGATCCGGGCACGTCCCGCAGGTTCCGCTGCGGCGGTTCGATCCCGAGATCTACCTCGGCGCGCCGACCGGGGTGATCCCGCTGGATCTGTCCGACGAACTGGGCATCGACACCGGCGCGGCGACCAGCCCGGCGCTGCTGGCCAACTTCGTCAGTATCCGGGCCCGGGAGCAGGTCGACACCAGCCCCAACGCCACCTCACAGCTGTACTACGTGCTCTACGGGCGGGGCTTTGCGGCGGTCAACGGCCGGCTAGTCGAGTGGGAGAAGGGCGACTTCGTGACGCTGCCCGCCGGCAGCCACTCGGTGTTCTACGCCGCCGCCGACACGGCCATGTACTGGGTGCACGACGAGCCGCTGATGCGCTACCTGGGCGCCGAGGCCACCCGGCCGCGCTTTGCGGCGACCAAGTTCCGCCGCGCCGACGCGGTGGCCAAGCTGGAGGAGATCGCCTCCCGGCCGGGCGCCAACGACAAGAGCCGGGTGAGTGTGCTGCTGGCCAACGCCAACCAGGAGCAGACGCTGACCATCACCCATGTGCTGTGGGCCATGTTCGGCGTGCTGCCGCCCAACCAGGTGCAGCGCCCGCACCGGCACCAGTCGGTCGCGCTGGATCTCATCCTCGATGCCCCGGAGTCCGGCTGCTACACGCTGCTGGGCACCCGCCTCGACTCCCGCGGCGAGATCGTCGACCCCACCCGGGTGGACTGGCGGGCCGGGTGCGCCTTCACCACCCCGCCGGGCATGTGGCACGCGCACTACAACGAGACCGATGAGCCGGCCCACCTGATCCCGGTCCAGGACGCCGGGCTGCAGACCCACCTGCGCAGCCTGGACATCAAGTTCACCCAGCGCCGCGATCTCGTCGCCGGGTAATCCCCGGCGGCGATCCATGCACCGCTGGAGCTCGACGCCTAGTGTGGCTGGACATGAAGGTGCCCCTGCTGGGACCGGTGTCGCTCACGGGCTTCCAGAACGCCTGGTTCTTCCTGGTCCTGCTGATCGTGCTGCTGGTGATCGGCCTCTACGTCGTGCAGCAATTCGCCCGTCGTCGCCGGGTGCTGCGCTTCGCCAACATGGAGGTGCTGGAGCGGGTGGCGCCGCCGCGGCCCAGCAAGTGGCGGCACGTGCCGACGATCCTGCTGGCCGTCTCGCTGGTGTTGCTGACCACCGCGATGGCCGGGCCGACGTCGGATGTGCGGATTCCGCTCAACCGTGCGGTCGTGATGCTGGTGATCGACGTGTCGGAGTCGATGGCCTCCACCGACGTGCCGCCCAACCGCCTGGACGCGGCCAAAGAGGCCGGCAAGCAGTTCGCCGACCAGCTGACCCCGGCGATCAACCTGGGGCTGGTGGAGTTCGCGGCCAACGCCACGCTGTTGGTGCCGCCGACGACCAACCGCGGCGCGGTGAAGGCGGGCATCGACAGCCTCAAGCCGATGCCCAAAACCGCTACGGGAGAAGGCATTTTCACCGCTTTGCAGGCGATCGCGACGGTGGGTTCGGTGATGGGTGGCGGCGACGGCCCGCCGCCGGCGCGGATCGTGTTGGAGTCCGACGGCGCCGAGAACGTGCCGCTGGACCCCAATGCCCCGCAGGGAGCGTTCACCGCGGCCCGGGCCGCCAAGGCCGGGGGCGTGCAGATCTCGACGATCTCGTTCGGCACTCCGTACGGCACCGTCGACTACGAGGGCGCCACCATCCCGGTTCCGGTGGACGACCAGACGCTGCAGAAGATCTGCGAGATCACCGACGGCCAGTCGTTCCACGCCGACAGCCTGGACTCGCTGAAGAACGTGTACTCGACGCTGCAGCGCCAGATCGGCTACGAAACCGTGAAGGGCGACGCGAGCCTGGCCTGGATGCTGCTCGGTGCCTTCGTCATGGCCGGCGCCATGTTGGCCGGTCTGCTGCTGAACCGCAGGCTGCCCGCCTGAGTGCTCAGCTGGGCAGGCGCCGGTTGATCAGCAGCGCCAGCGCCGTCGCGATCAGGGCGGTCAGCACGGCCAGCCGTAGCCACCCGGCGCTGCCCGGCCCCGGCACGGTGCGGTAGCCGATCTCGTTCTCGATGGCGTTGTAGCTCTTTTGCAGCTCGCCGAGGGTGGTGGCGGTGTAGGACTGCCCGCCGGACAGCTTGGCGACCGTCTTCATCTGGTCGGTCGAGACGGGGACGGCGATGCGCTGCCCGTCCATCTCGATCTCGCCGCCCTTGGTCCCGAACGAGATCGTCGAGATGGGCACGCCCTCGTCCTTGGCCAGCCGCGCCGCGGTGAAAACGCCGTCGTGCGGATCGCTGGGATTGGAGGGCCTGTTCTCGCCGCCGTCGGAGAGCAGCACGATGCGGGCCGGTGGCGGCTTGTCGCCGCCGGCGACCGCGGTGGCGCTGATCGCATGCAAGGCGGTGAAGATCGCTTGGCCGGTGGCGGTGCTGTCGGCGAAGTCCAGCTTCTTCAGCGCGTCGATGGTGGCCTGGTGTTGCGGGGTCGGCGGCACCAGCAGATAGGGCGTGCCGGCGAATCCGACCAGCCCGAGGTTGATGCCGGGCGTGAGCTGGCCGGCGAACTGGGTGGCGGCCTGTTCGGCGGCCTTGAGCCGGTTGGGTTCGACGTCGGTCGCCCGCATGGACTGCGACATGTCGATCACCAGCATGATGACGGCGCGGTTGCGCGGGATGCGCATGTCGTGGGTGGGGGTGGCCAGCGCGATGGTCAACAGCGCCAGGCACAGCAGCGACACGGCAATTGGGAGGTGCCGCCACGGCGACTGCGGCACGGGGGTGTCGGTGTAGCGGTGCAGCCGTTGGCGCCGCCGCGCCTGGACCAGGATGTAGACGGCCAGCAGGGCCAGCGGCACCAAGCCGAACAGCAACAGGCCAGGACGTTGGAACCCGTAGAGCGGTAGCGGGCCGATACCGGGAAGCGACACGTCACCCAACCTATCCCGTCAAACGACGGCGCTACTCGCGGCGCAGGCGTCCGTCGACGAACTGCTCCAGTTTCTCCCACTCGCGCACCGCCGCGGCGTACGGCGGCGACGGCTTGGTGACCGAGTCGGGCTCGAGGACGGCGGCCACCAGCTTGCCCAGCGGCTTGGAAGTCTCGAGGGCCTTGTCGACGGTGCTCTCCTCGGAGTAGTCGCCGATGTCGCGGAGCACCTCGACGGCCAGTTCCAGCTGCTCGCGATCCACGGCGTCCGGTCCGTCGGCCAGGTCGTCGGCCAGCCCGCTGAGCACGTAGATGTTGTCGTCGGTGATCTCGACCGCCAGCGAGCCGTCGGTCGCGGCGGTGCGGATGTCGTCGTAGGTGCTCAGGTCGGCCAGGTCGTGGTCGTGCTCGTCGGCCAGGTAGCGGGCGAGCGCGCGCTCGGACGTGAAGACGCTGATGCGTCCGTTGCGGCCCAGGAAGATCGGCTGTTCGTCCAGGTAGCAGCGCAGCGTGTAGAAGGTGCCAGAACTGGTCATGATCCGGATCGGATCGATGCCCACCTGCAGCCAGAAGTCCTTGTCGCTGCCCAGCACGACGCTGTCGCCGGTCGCGCGGTCCGGCTCGTCGTCGGTGTCCTCGTCCTGCGCCTCGGCGTCGTCCTCCGCGGCTTCCTCGGGGGCCTCTTCCTCGACGGCGTCCTCGGCGTCGGTGTCTTCCTCCGGCTCGTCCTCCTCGCGCTCCTCGGCCAGTTCGTCGGCGGCCTTGTCCGACAGCTTGGGGTCCACCTCGGGGGTGCTGACGATCCCGTCGATCGCGGCGAGCACGTCGTCCCAGCTGCGCCCGATCACCTCGGCGATCGCGTTCCAGCGCTTGGCGCCGGCCTTGCCGGTGAAGTGCTCGATTCCGCCGGCCACGGTGCCCAGGCTGGGGTTGCCGTTGAAGAACTTCGACACCGCCGCCAGCTCGCACACCGATCCGATGGACGACACGATCGACAGTGCGCCGGCCAACGCGGACACCGATTCCTCGGTGGGCTTCTCCGCCACCAGCTCCTCGACGGCGACGAGGTCGAACTGCGCGGCGGCGGCCGGGGTGAAGGTATGCGCGTGCGCCGCCCGCAGCTCCTTCCACGCCGGGTGGTCGGTCAGGTCGTTGTCGTCGTCCGAACGCACGAACGCGACCAGGTCGGCGACGCTGGCGAACCCGAACAGGTCCTCGTCCTTGCCTAGGAACGCCTCCCACTCGTCGCCGGAGTCGCGCCAGCGGGGTGCCCACACGGTGTAGCGGTCACCATCGGACAGGCTCAGGCGGATAGGCACGAGGTCAGCAACCATGCGGCACAGAATAGCGACGAGCGGCGATCGCGAGTGCGGCGGAGCCGGGCGAAGCGGGTCGTCGCCATCGGGCCTGCGGCGATCGCCTGTCGGGCCGTCCGGGACTAGCCCCAGATATCGGTGATGGGCGCGGCGTTGGCGGCGTAGCCCGTCTTGGGCAATCCGTACATCTGCTCCACCGTGGAAAGCACGTTGTAGTGGTTGATCTGTTCGCTGTAGTTGCCGGGACGGATGTGGGCGCCATAGAACACCGTGGGGATCTGGTTGCGGCTGCCGTTATCGTCCTCATCGAACGTCACGATCAGCAGGCTGTTGTTGGCCACCGCCCAGTTCGCGTACCCGGACAGCTCGCGGTTCAGCCAGGAGTCGGCCTGCGCGATCGAGCCGTCGTGCATGTTGTCGTCGTTGTCGGGGATGACGAACGAGACGGTCGGCAGGCTGGAGTAGTTGCCCCTCGGGAACGCGGAGAACGGCAGCGAATTCGCCGCCGGCACGTTGGTGAAGTTGGCCCAGGGCACATGCTTGCGCGCGTACTTGCCCGCGCTGCAGACCGGGGATCCGGCCGCGGGCAGGCCCTCGGCGAAACCGACGAATGTGTAGCCTGCGGCGAGCAATTCGGAGCCGAGGTTCGGCGCGGCGCCGCCGTTGACCGGGCACAGGTCCTTGGTCACGCCGAAGGTGTTGCCGGCGAACAGCGCCAGGTAATTCGGTTCGCTGGGATGGGTTTCGGCGAACGACTGGGTCATGTTGGCACCGTTCGCGGCCAGCGTGGTGATGAAGGGCGACGACTTGTTGCCGATGATGCCGTTCTCGGAACGGTTCTCCTCGACCACGATCACGACGTGTGCCGGTTGCGGAATGGCCGCTGCCGCAAGGCCTATGCGCGGGGTCAACGGGCTGGCCGCCAGAGCCACCAGCGCCCACGCGCCCAGTATCCGCAGGCTCCGGTACGCCCCGCCGATCAGCCTTCTCGGACTTCGAATTTCGCGCGACACGCCCGGAGTATAGGAACGGACGTGGCAGTGTTCCGGGACGAACGCGAGCGTGTCCGAAGGGCTTTGCCCGATCGTTATATACCCTCGACCCCATGGAAATGTGCGTCGTCGACCACCCGTTGGCCGCCGCCCGGCTGACGGTGCTGCGTGACGAACGCACCGACACCGCCGGGTTTCGCGCCGCGCTGCGGGAGCTGACGCTGATGCTGGTCTACGAAGCCAGCCGGGACGCGCCGCGAAAGTCGGTGAAGATCCGCACCCCGGTGGGCCCGACCGTCGGGACGCGCTTGGTCAAGCCGCCGTTGCTGGTGCCGGTGCTGCGGGCCGGGCTGGGCATGGTCGACGCGGCGCACGCCGCGCTACCGGACGCGGAGGTGGGCTTCGTCGGTGTCGCCCGTAACGAGGAAACCCACCTGCCGGTGCCGTATCTGGAGGCGCTGCCCCCCAAGCTCGTGGGCAGGCCGGTGATCGTCCTCGATCCCATGCTGGCCACCGGCGGGTCGATGGTGCACGCCATCGACCTGTTGGCGCGACGCGGCGCAACGGACATCACCGTGCTCTGTGTGGTGGCGGCCCCGGAAGGCATTGCGGCGGTGAAGAAAGCGGCGCCGGACGCGCGGGTGTTCACCGCCGCGGTCGACAAGGGCCTGAACAAGGCGGCCTATATCGTGCCGGGCCTCGGTGACGCCGGCGACCGCCAATTCGGGCCCAACCTGTTCACCAGCTCTGCACCGCAGCGACCAGCTCCTCGCGCAGGGCGCCGGCGCGCCGCCGCGAAGAGCCCAGGTCGTCGTCCACCGCACAGCGAATCTCCAAGTAGCACTTCAACTTCGGCTCGGTCCCCGAAGGCCGCACCACCAGCCTGATCGACGTGTCGTCGTCGCCGCCGGTGAAGATCAGCGCGTCGGTGATATCGGTGAGACTCGCGGTGTAGCCGGCCAGCGCCTTCGGCGGGGCCGCCCTCCATCGCCGCATGAGTTCGACCGCCTCGCTGGGATCGGCGACGCGGCGCGACACCGCGGCGACGTCGTGCACCCCGTACCGCCGGGCCAGGTCGTCGAGCAGGTCGGAGACCGAACGGCCCCGCCGCGCGGCCGCGGCCACCAGGTCGCACACCAGCACCGCCGCGCTGATGCCGTCCTTGTCGCGGACGGCCGCGGGGTCGACGCAGTGGCCGATCGCCTCCTCGTAGGCGTAGATCAGTGTGCCGCCGGGCACTTTCGCGTCGGCCCGGGCCAACCATTTGAAGCCGGTGAGGGTTTCGACGTGGACGGCGCCGTGGCGCGCGGCGATGACCGACAGCATCCGCGACGACACCACCGTGCTGGCCACCACCGGTGTGTCCAACTGGGTCGTGGACAGCAGGTAATCGCCCAGCAGCCAACCGGTTTCGTCGCCCGACAGCATCCGCCACCGCCCTGCTTCGGGAATGCCGACCGCGCACCGGTCGGCGTCGGGATCCAGCGCGATCGCCACGTCGGCGCCGACGTCGGCGGCCAGGCCCAGCAGCGCGTCGGTGGCGCCAGGCTCCTCGGGGTTGGGGAACGCGACGGAGGGAAACTCCGGGTCCGGTGCGAGTTGGCTTGCGACGGAGTGCACTTCGATGATCCCCGCACGGTGCAATGTCTCGGCGGCCACCGCGCCGCCCACCCCATGCAGCGCGGTCAACGCCACCCGCACCGAACCGGTGCCGCGCCGCAAGCCGGCCGTCCGTGCGATGTAGCGCTCGATCAGGTCGGTGCGCGCGGGTTTGACCGGGGCCCTGGCGATCTGGTCGGCCGGCGGGGCGGTGGCCATGGCGGCCTCGATCTCGCGGTCGGTGGGGGAGACGATCTGGATGCCGCCGTCCAGGTACACCTTGTAGCCGTTGTCGGCGGGCGGGTTATGCGACGCGGTGATCTGGATTCCGGCCGCTGCGCCGGTGTGCCGCGCCGCGAACGCCACCACCGGGGTGGGCACCGCGCCGGGCAGTAGCTGCACGGAAAAACCTTGGGCGGCAAGCACTTCTGCGGTCACCGTGGCGAATACCGCCGAGCCGTGCCGGGCGTCGCGTCCCACGATCACCGAGGAGCCGAGCAGGCCGCGTCGGATCAGCACCTGTGCCACCGCCCAGCTGGCCCGCGACACCACCGCGACGTTCATGGCGTCCGGCCCGCCGCGCACCGGGCCACGCAGGCCCGCGGTGCCGAACCTCAGGGGGTGGGCGAACCGCGCGGCGAGTTCGTCGGGGCCGCACGCGGCGAGTTCGGCGGCCGTCGCCGGGTCGGGATCGTGGGCGATCCACTCCTCGGGCGTCATGGCCTAGAACCGGGGAAGCTGCTCGAGGATCATGGCCAGCAGCGCCCCCATCCGGGTGGCCGCTGCGGCGCCGGCGGCCAGCACCTCGGTGTGGCTCAGCGGCTCGCCGCTGATCCCGGCGGCCAGGTTGGTCACCAGCGACACGCCCAGCACCTCGGCGCCGGCGGCCCGGGCCGCGATGGTCTCGTGCACCGTCGACATGCCGACCAGGTCGGCGCCCAGCGTGCGCAGCATCCGGATCTCGGCGGGCGTCTCGTAGTGGGGACCGGGCAGCCCGGCGTAGACACCCTCGGTCAGCGTCGGGTCGGCCTGGCGGGCCAGTGCCCGCAGCCGCGGGGAGTAGGCATCGGTCAGGTCCACGAATTGCGGGCCGACCAGCGGGGAACGGGCGGTCAGGTTCAGGTGGTCGCTGATCAGCACGGGTTCGCCGACGGCCATGTCCGCGCGCAGCCCGCCCGCCGCGTTGGTGAGCACCACCGCGCGCACGCCCGCCGCGCAGGCCGCCCGCACCGAGTGCACGACGTGACACAGGTCGTGGCCCTCGTAGGCGTGGATGCGCCCGACCAGCACCAGCACCCGGTGCGCGCCGATGCGTATCGACAGCAGCTCGCCGGTGTGCCCGACCGCGGTGGGCGGGGAGAACCCGGGCAGCTCGGCCTGGGGCAGCACGGCGGTGGGGGCGCCGAGCGCGGTGACGGCCGGTGGCCAGCCCGATCCGAGCACGATCGCGACGTCGTGCTCGGCGATTCCGGTGCGTTCGGCGATGACCTCGGCCGCCCGGCGCGCGAGGTCGCCTGGGTCGGACGGGGTTTCGGTCACAGTGGGAGCCTATCGGTGGGGCGGTGTCGCCGGTATGTGTCAGGATCTGCCGTATGAATCTTGGAAAGTGGCCGGTGGTTGGCCCGGTCATGGGAGTAGCCGTCGCCGTTGTGCTGTCGGTGGTTTCGATCACATTCGGCCCGGCGCCGTCGGCGAGAGCGGACTGTCCCGACGTGCAACTCATCTTCGTCCGCGGTACCGCCGAGCCGCCCGGTCTGGGGATGGTGGGCGACGCGCTGTTCGCCGCGCTGCAGCCCGCGCTGGGATCGCGCAATGTCGACTCCTACGCGGTGAACTACCCGGCCAGTTACAACTTCCTGACCACCGCCGACGGCGCCAACGACGCCCGCGACCACATCGCGCAGATGGTCGACCAGTGCCCGTCGACGCGGCTGGTGCTCGGCGGCTTCTCGCAGGGCGCCGCCGCGGTCTCGATGCTCGCGGGGGTGCCGCCGGTGGGCCAGCGCATCGGCAACTTCGGCTCGGCGCCCGCGTTGGATCCAGGACTGGCCGGCAAGATCAGGGCCGTCGCGGTGTTCGGCAACCCCGGCAACCGGTTCAACACGCCGCTGTCGTCGACGGGTGCCTTCGCCGGCCGCGCCATCGACCTGTGCAGCGAGGGCGATCCCGTCTGCGTCGTCGGTGGCCGCGACCGCGATGCGCACCACGACTACTCCGAACCGCCGTACCCCGGCCAGGCGGCGGGATTCATCGCCGGACTGGTGTAGCTTTCATCCCCTCAGGGGCGCAGACCGGTGAGTGAGATACTGCGAGAGTGCCAATAACCCCGTTAGACAGCGTTGAAGATGTCGTGCGGCGGCGTGGTGCCGACCTTGTCGAGTTGTCTCATGACATCCACGGAGAGCCTGAGCTGGCCTTCGCCGAGCATCGCAGCTGCGCCAAGGCGCAGGCGCTGGTCGCCGAGCGCGGCTTCGAGATCACCCCGGCGGCCGGCGGGCTGGACACCGCCTTTCGCGCCGACTTCGGCAGCGGGCCGCTGACCATCGGCATCTGCGCCGAATACGACGCGCTGCCCGAGATCGGCCACGCCTGCGGCCACAACATCATCGCGGCGTCGGCGGTGGGGACCGCGCTCGCGCTGGCCGAGGTGGCCGACGACCTGGGGCTGCGGGTGTCGCTGCTGGGCACCCCGGCCGAGGAGGCCGGCGGCGGCAAGGCGCTGCTGCTGAAGGCCGGGGTGTTCGACGACATCGCCGCGGCGGTCATGCTCCACCCCGGACCGGCCGACATCGCGGCGGCCCGCTCGCTGGCTCTGTCCGAAGCGACGGTGAGCTACCGGGGCAAGGAATCCCATGCGGCCGTTGCGCCGCACCAAGGCATCAACGCGCTCGACGCGGTCACCGTCGCTCAGGTGGCCATCGGGTTGCTGCGCCAGCAATTGGCGCCCGGGCAGCTGGTGCACGGGATCGTCACCAACGGCGGGCAGGCGGTCAACGTCATTCCCGGGCACGCGGCGCTTCAGTACGCGATGCGCGCGGTCGAAGCGGAATCCCTGCGCGAGCTCGAGGGCAGGATGTACGCGTGCTTCGCCGCGGGCGCGCTGGCCACCGGCTGCGAATACGACATCGACAACCCCGCACCGCCGTATGACGAGCTGAAGCCCGACCAATGGCTGGCCGACACCTTCCGCGACGAGATGTGCCGGCTCGGCCGCGAGCCGGTGGCCCGCGAGTACGAGGTGGCGCTGCCGATGGGCAGCACCGACATGGGCAACGTGACGCACGTGCTGCCGGGAATCCACCCGGTGGTCGGGGTCGACGCCGGCGGCGCCATGGTTCACCAGCGCGCCTTCGCCGACGCGGCCGCCGGTCCCAGCGCCGACCGCGCGGTCATCGAGGGCGCGATCATGCTGGCGCGCACGGTGGTTCAGTTGGCCCAGACGCCCGCCCAGCGCAACCGGGTGCTGGACGCGCAGGAGCGCAGGCGCGCCGGGACGCAATCATGAGCCTCGTCGACGCCGCCAATTCGTGGCTGGCCACCCATCACCAGGACCTGGTCGAGTGGCGCCGGCACCTCCACCGCTACCCCGAGTTGGGCCGGCAGGAGTACGCCACCACCCAGTTCGTCGCCGAGCGGCTGGCCGGAGCCGGGCTCAACCCGAAGGTGCTGCCGGGCGGAACCGGACTGGTCTGCGACATCGGGCCCGAACACGAGCCCAGGATCGCGTTGCGCGCCGACATGGACGCCCTGCCGATGGCCGAGCTCACCGGCGTTCCGTACTCCTCCACCATGCCCAACGTGGCGCATGCCTGCGGTCACGACGCGCACACGGCGATCCTGCTGGGCACCGCGCTGGTGCTGGCGTCGGTGCCCGAGCTGCCGATCGGGGTGCGGCTGATCTTCCAGGCCGCCGAGGAGCTGATGCCCGGCGGGGCGATCGACGCCATCGCGGCCGGCGCCATCACCGGGGTGTCGCGGATCTTCGCCCTGCACTGCGACCCCCGGCTGGAGGTCGGCAGGATCGCGGTCCGGCACGGCCCCATCACCTCGGCGGCCGACCAGATAGAGATCACGCTGTATTCACCCGGCGGGCACACGTCGCGGCCGCACCTGACCGCCGATCTGGTGTACGGGCTGGGCACGCTGATCACCGGGCTGCCCGGGGTGTTGTCGAGGCGCATTGACCCGCGCAACGGCACCGTGCTGGTATGGGGCGCGGTCAACGCCGGCGTCGCCGCCAACGCCATCCCGCAGAGCGGCGTGCTGGCCGGCACCGTGCGCACCGCGAGTCGGCAGACCTGGGTGGGCTTGGAGGAGATCATCCGCGAGACGGTGTCCGGGCTGCTCGCGCCGCTGGCCATCGAGCACACGCTGCAATACCGGCGCGGCGTGCCGCCGGTGGTCAACGAGGACATCTCGACGCGCATCCTCACCCACGCGATCGAATCGATCGGCCCCGACGCCCTGTCCGACACCCGCCAGTCCGGCGGTGGCGAGGACTTCTCCTGGTATCTGGAGGAGGTTCCCGGTGCGATGGCCCGGTTGGGGGTGTGGCCGGGGGTGGGTCCGCAGCTGGACCTGCACCAGCCGACGTTCAATCTCGACGAGCGGGCCCTGCCGATCGGGGTGCGCGTGATGACGAACATCGTCGAGCAGTCGGCCGCGTTCGAGCCCTCCTAGGCGCCGGTGGCGCGCACGACGTGTTCGGCGATGCGGGCGTAGGTGCGCCGCGTGACGTCTGCGGCCTCGCTCATGATGTTGTAGCCGTGGTCGACGCCGGCCACCTCGTGGTACTCCGTTAACGCTCCGACGGCGCCGAGTTTCCCTGCGTACCTGCGGGCTTCGTCGCGCAGCCGATCGTGCTCGGCCGTCACGACCAGGGCGGGCGCGATGCCGGCGATGTCTTCGGCGTTGTCACCCCAGGCGGGCGAGGCCAGGCGGTCGCGCCGCCGCGCCGGCTCGGGGATGTAGGCGGTGTCGAAGACCTCGCTCATCCACGGCTTCATGATGGCGCGGCGGCCCAGGGTGGATGGCTTGTCGCGGCTGGGCGTGACCAGGTCCAGCGGCGCGTAGTGCAGCACCTGCAGCGCGATGTCGGGGCCACCGTTCTCCAGCGCGAGCCGCGCGGCCGCGGCGCTGAGGTTGCCGCCCGCGCTTTGACCGCCGACGCACAGGCGGGTGCCGTCCCAGTCGCGGCCGGGGCCGGCCGCCCAGCAGACGACGTCGTAGATCTGATGCGCCGCGGTGGGAAAGCGGTGCCGGGGCGCCAGCACGTAGTCGGGGTTGATCACCAGCACGCCCGCGTTGGCGGCGAGGTAGCGGCACCACGGATCGTCCTGCTCGGGGTGCCCGACCACGAACCCGCCGCCGTGCACGTTGACGTAGACGGGCGGGTTCGTCGCCGCCGGCGGGTGGTACACGGTCGCGGACACCGGGCCGTGACGGGTGTCGATCGCGACTTCGGTGGTTCGGCCCGCAATCTCCGGGAAGCGCACGGCGGCTTTGGGGGCGGGCCTGAAGGCAGCGGCGAAGGTGCGCGCCGCCGCGTCGGCGACCAGCGGTGTGGACAGAATGGACAGCCGATTCTCCTTTCCCCGGCGCCACCCCCGGGTCGGGGCGCGCATCATCGGTCTGTCTGTCTACCCTGCCGATCGCCGTCGGGCGAATAATTTTTGCCGGTGCCGCCGGCGAGCGGGGTCAGGCGCCGGTTCCCGGGCCGATGTTGCGGGCCGGGCGGGTCCGCAGCCAATGCACGTATTCGGCTGGTGCCCCGGCGATTTCGGCGGCATCGGCCATCACGCCCAGGTACCGGGCCGACGGCATCCCGCCTTCCCAGGCGTCCAGGACGTACAGCCACGCCAGGACCGGGTCGGTGTCGGTGTCCGAGGAGATGCGCTCCACCCGGCAGCGGATCTTCTTGTGGACGCCGAACTCCGAGCCCTCCCAGCGGTCCAGGTTGTTCTCGTCCGAGGGTGTCATGTCGTAGAGGACGACGAACACCTTCGAATCCGGGTCCTCGACGACGCTTGCCAGCGCGCCCTCCCAGCCGATGTCCTCGCCGCCGAAGGTCAACCGCCACCCGTGCAGCCAGCCGGTTCCGGCCATCGGCGAATGGGGCGCGCGTTTCTGCATCTGCTCGGGATCCATGTTCGACCCGTACGCGGCGTAGAGCGGCACGGGAAAAGCTTAGACGTCCGATGCTGGTGGGTCTTCCCCTGAGCATTCGCAGCGCCTCCGCCGCTTCGTTAGGTTAGGGGCTGTGGTGACCCGCATCGTGATCCTCGGCGGCGGCCCGGCCGGTTACGAAGCCGCGCTGGTGGCCGCGACGTCGCACCCCGACACGACCCGCGTCACGGTGATCGAGTCCGAGGGCATCGGCGGGGCAGCCGTCCTGGACGACTGCGTGCCGTCCAAGACGTTCATCGCCTCGACCTGGCTGCGCACCGAACTGCGCCGGGCGCCGCGGCTGGGGTTCGAGATCGACATCGACGACGCCAAGATCTCCTTGCCGCAGATCCATGCCCGGGTCAAGCAGCTCGCCACCGAGCAGTCCGCCGACATCACCGATCAGCTGCTCAGCATGGGCGTACAGGTCGTGGCCGGCCGCGGCGAGCTGATCGACCCCGCGCCGGGCCTGGCCTGCCACCGCATCAAAGCGACCCATTCCGATCCGGGGTCCGAGGGCCCCGTCACCAGCGAGTACGAGGCCGACGTCGTGCTGATCGCGACCGGCGCCAGCCCGCGGGTGCTGCCGTCGGCGCCGCCCGACGGCGAGCGGATCCTGACCTGGCGCCAGCTCTACAACCTAGAGGCGCTGCCCGAGCACCTGATCGTGGTCGGGTCCGGGGTCACCGGTGCCGAATTCGTGCACGCCTACACCGAATTGGGCGTGCCGGTGACCGTGGTCGCCAGCCGGGACCGGGTGCTGCCCTACGAGGACGCGGACGCCGCGCTGGTGCTGGAGGAGGCGTTCTCCGAGCGCGGTGTCGAGCTGGTCAAGAACGCCCGCGCGCAATCGGTGACCCGCACCGAGAACGGTGTGCTGGTCACCCTGACCGACGGGCGCACGGTCGAGGGCAGCCACGCGCTGATGACCATCGGGTCGGTCCCCAACACCACCGGCCTGGGCCTGGACCGGGTCGGCATCGAGCTGGGCCGCGGCGGCTACCTGACCGTGGACCGGGTGTCGCGGACCTCGGTGGCCGGTATCTACGCCGCCGGCGACTGCACCGGGCTGCTGCCGCTGGCCTCGGTCGCCGCGATGCAGGGCCGGATCGCGATGTATCACGCGCTGGGCGAGGGTGTCAGCCCGATCCGGCTGCGCACGGTGGCGGCGACGGTGTTCACCAGGCCCGAGATCGCGGCCGTCGGCGTCCCGCAGACCATGATCGACGACGGTTCGGTGCCGGCCCGCACGGTCATGCTGCCACTGCGGACCAACGCGCGAGCCAAGATGTCGGGGCTGCGGCAGGGCTTCGTGAAGCTGTTCTGTCGCCAGGCCACCGGCGTGGTGATCGGCGGCGTGGTGGTGGCCCCGATCGCCTCCGAGCTGATCCTGCCGATCGCGGTGGCCGTGACGAACCGGATCACCGTCAACGAATTGGCGCAGACGCTGGCGGTTTACCCGTCGTTGTCCGGCTCGATCACCGAGGCCGCGCGGCGGCTGATGGCGCACGACGATCTGGATTAGCGGTTAGCCTTGGTGCAGCACGTCCTACTGACGAGTAACCGACAGGAGTTTCCCCAGTGCGGAGTCCTCTGCCGTGAGCAACCCGATTCAGGAACCCGGTAGCGCGCAAAGCTGGACGGCTTCCTCTCTGGGACCTAGGCAACGCGCGTTGGCCTGGGAGCGACTGAGCACCGAGCAGTTCGACGTGGTGGTGATCGGCGGCGGCGTGGTGGGCTCGGGTTGTGCACTGGATGCCGCGACCCGCGGGCTCAAGGTCGCGCTGGTGGAGGCGCGCGATTTCGCCTCGGGCACCTCGAGCCGCTCGTCGAAGATGTTCCACGGCGGCCTGCGCTACCTCGAACAGCTCGAGTTCGGCTTGGTACGCGAGGCGCTCTATGAGCGCGAGCTGTCGCTGACCACACTGGCGCCGCATCTGGTCAAGCCGATGCCTTTCCTGTTCCCGTTGACCAATCGCATGTGGGAACGTCCGTATATCGCCGCCGGAATCTTTCTCTACGACCGGCTTGGCGGTGCGAAATCGGTTCCGGCGCAGAAGCATCTGACCCGCGCGGGCGCCTTGCGGTTGAGCCCCGGCCTCAAGCGCAGCTCGCTGATCGGCGGAATCCGTTACTACGACACGGTTGTCGACGACGCCCGGCACACCATGACCGTCGCACGCACCGCCGCGCATTACGGCACGGTGGTGCGCACCTCCACCCAGGTTGTCGCCATGCTGCGCGAAGGCGATCGGGTGACCGGTGTGCGCGTCCGCGACTCCGAGAACGGCGCGATCACCGAAGTCCGCGGGCACGTGGTGGTCAACGCGACCGGCGTGTGGACCGACGAGATCCAGGCATTGTCCAAGCAGCGCGGGCGTTTTCAGGTCCGGGCATCCAAGGGCGTGCATGTGGTGGTGCCGCGCGACCGCATCGTCAGCGACGTCGCGATCATCCTGCGCACCGAGAAGTCGGTAATGTTCGTCATCCCGTGGGGCAGCCATTGGATCATCGGCACCACCGACACCGACTGGAATCTCGACCTGGCCCACCCCGCGGCCACCAAGGCCGACATCGACTACATCCTGCAAACCGTCAACACCGTGCTGGCCATCCCGCTGACGCATGCCGACATCGACGGGGTGTACGCGGGTCTGCGGCCGTTGCTGGCCGGCGAGAGCGAGGAGACCTCCAAACTGTCCCGGGAGCACGCCGTGGCGGTGCCCGCGCCGGGCCTGGTGGCCATCGCCGGCGGCAAGTACACCACCTATCGGGTGATGGCCGCCGACGCGATTGATGCCGCTGCCCAATTCATTCCGGCGCGGGTCGCGCCGTCGATCACCGAGAAGGTCAGCCTGCTGGGCGCCGACGGCTACTTCGCGCTGATCAACCAGGCCGAACACGTCGCCGAGCTGCAAGGCCTGCATCCCTACCGGGTGCGTCATCTGCTGGACCGCTACGGCTCGCTGATCGGTGACGTGCTGGCGCTGGCGGGCGAAAACCACCATCTGCTCAACCCGATCAAGGAAGCGCCGGGCTACCTGAAGGTGGAGGCGATGTATGCCGTAATCGCCGAGGGCGCTTTGCATTTGGAGGACATTCTGGCCCGCCGGATGCGCGTTTCCATCGAATACTCGCACCGCGGCGTCGACTGCGCCCGAGAGGTGGCCGACGTGGTCGCGCCGGTGCTGGGCTGGTCGGCCGAGGACATCGAGCGTGAGGTCGCGAACTACACCGCGCGGGTGCAGGCCGAGGTCCTGTCCCAGGCGCAGCCCGACGACGTGTCCGCCGACGAATTGCGGGCCAGCGCGCCCGAGGCGCGCGCCGAGATCCTCGAGCCGGTGCCCCTCAGTTGAGGACCGCCCCGCTTCCGGTGCGCGACGGATTGGGGCCCGCGCGGGTGCGGCTGCGGGGCGGGCCGGTGCTGGCCGAACTGACCGCCCGGTTCGGCGCGCAGGCCCGCGTCAAGGTGCAGGCCGGGGAGGTGGTGGACGCCGACGGCACGGTAATCGACGCCACCACAGCGCTTCCCGCCGGGGCGAGTGTCTACCTGTACCGCGAGCTGCCGGACGAGGTACCCGTCCCGTTCGACATCCCGGTGCTGCATCGCGACGCCGACATCGTGGTCGTCGACAAACCGCACTTCCTGGCCACCATGCCGCGCGGACGCCACGTCGCGCAGACCGCGCTGGTGCTGTTGCGGCGGGAGCTGGGGTTGCCCGAGCTCAGCCCGGCACACCGGCTCGACCGGCTCACCGCCGGGGTGCTGCTGTTCACCACGCGGCGCGAGGTGCGCGGCGCCTACCAGACGCTGTTCTCACGCGGACTGGTCGCCAAGACGTATCTGGCCCGGGCCGGCGTAGACCCGAAGCTGGAGCTGCCCCGCGTGGTGAAGAACCGAATCATCAAGCGCCGCGGTCACTTGCAGGCCGTCTGTGAACCCGGTGTGCCCAACTCCGAGACCCGTGTGGAGCTGCTGGCCTCGGACGGGCTGTACCGGCTCACGCCACGCACCGGGCGCACCCACCAGCTGCGCCTGCACATGGCCTCGCTGGGGATACCGATCGATGGTGATCCGTTGTATCCCAACGTCATTGACGTTGCGCCCGACGACTTCAGCACCCCGCTGCGGCTGTTGGCGCAGCGCATCGAGTTCGCCGATCCGCTGACCGGCGATCGGCGTGAGTTCGTCAGCCGCCGGGTCGGGCCCTGAGCCTATTGCGCTATTCGGATTGGTCGGCTCGCCGAGACGCGATCGGGGGCAACCGTTCGAGTTCGCGAAGGTGATCGATGATCGCTGCCAGGCTCTTGAGGGCCTGCGGAGTCAGCCCGGACGCCCGAGCTGCCAGGTCGCGCACGCCATTGTCGCGCAGTGCCTGTAGAAGGTTGAGTTGCGCCTCTATCGCCGGGTCCGCGTCGCGATCGATCAGGTACGACGCCGGCACCCCGAAAAAGTCTGCGATCGCCTGTAAATGCGCGACCGTGGGGTTTCGTTTAATGCCGCTTCTCAACTGCCACAGGTAAGCCGGACTGATTGATACGCCGGTCTTCTCGGTGATAGCCGCCGCGGCCGCGGCGTTGGACAGCGGCGCCGTGCCGGCCTTGCGCATCACGTCGAAAAGCTTCGTCAAGCGCGATGCCAGCTCGCCGTTATCCGGCCCTTCGGCCTGGACATCGTCGACTCCCAATGGTCTCCCGTTTCATGCACACGCCCGCGAGTTTTGCCCATGTTACAACTTGGCCGTTTGCGGATGGCCCGCCGAATCGTTGCCCCGGGCGGTTACCGCAGTGCAAAGATGCGATTCCTCAGAGCCGATATCCGCATCCGTCCGCATTTGCGATTCGGAGCCGAAACTCCTTCGCCCAGAAGGAAGTACGTATAGACGATGTGCGTGGCGGGCAAGACGATGGCAACGACCAAGGTCAGACCGGGTAATCGGTGGATTCAACGCTTGCCGGCTGGTAACGTCAGTACACGATTATCGCGCTTGGATGAAATGAGAGTGCATTGGATCGCGGCAGCGGGCCAGACGAAGCGCCAGCCGGTAACGGTGCTGACAACGACTCTGATCTCGCGCTCAGGCTGACCAAGCTTTTCGAGGTGATGCGAAAGGCCGCCACGGCGCCGCTGTCCAACGCCGCGGCCGCGGCGGCTATCACCGAGAAGACCGGCGTATCAATCAGTCCGGCTTACCTGTGGCAGTTGAGAAGCGGCGTGAAACGAAACCCCACGGTCGCGCATTTACGGGCGATCGCAGACTTTTTCGGGGTGCCGGCGTCGTACCTGATCGATCGCGACCCAGATCAGAGGATCGATGCGCAGCTGACCTTGATCCAAGCGCTGCGCGACGTCGGGGTACGAGACTTGGCGGTGCGCACGTCCGGCCTGACCCCGGAGGCCATAACGAGCTTGGCGGCCATGGTCGACGAGGTTCGTAAGCTCCAAGACCTGCCGGTGATACCTCGCGAAGGGCGGTGAGGCCCAGATGGCACCCAAAGTTGACATAGTTGCGTTGGTTCGGAGCCTGCCCGTCCCCGAGCCCTGGGATCGCGCGGCGTTCATCGACGCTGTCGCCCGCTTGCGGGGCCGGCCCATTCGGCTGGTGCCGACGGTAGACGAGCTCACGCTGGGCCCCTGCGGGGTGTGGCTCAAGCGCGACGACGACGACATCATCATCCACGAGGCGGGTACGTCGGAATATCACATCGATCAGATCGTCTGCCACGAAATCGGGCACATGGTGTTGGAACACGACGGCGGGTCGCGAGGGGATGCCAGCGGGGAGTACTACCCCAAAATGATCTTTGGGAGCGCACTGGCCGGTTTCGACCCCGGCACCGGGGTCATATTGGGCCGCACCAGCTTCGATGACGACCGCGAACGCGATGCCGAGATGTTCGCGTCGTTGGTGATGCTCGCCGCCGAAGCCGGTGCGCGACAGTCGATGATGAGCAGCGTGTTCTTCCGCCGGTGAGCGCCTCCACCGTACCGGGCATCATCGCGTGGCCTTTGATCGTGTTCATGATGGTGGTGCTGCTCGGGCGCTACCGCTGGTGCAACGGCAACCTCTTTGAGAAATACTTCAACATCACATTGGCGCTCATGCTGCTGGCTCAGTTGCTGCGCGAGCATCTTGTGCAAGGCTTGCTCGTCCGAACGGCCTTCATGACGATGCCCGGCACGTGGCAATTGGGCACCGCGGTGTTGAGCTACAGCTACGCCGAATTCATCGGGTTCACCCTGTTGTGGTCGGGGATGTCTGAAGCCGAAACCCGGCGTAAGCACAAGTATTATCGCCTGGCGGGTGTGTTGCTTGCCGTCGGGCTGCTCGTCTTTGGTACGCGTGCCCGAATGGCGGCACAGCCCCTGGAGTTCACGATCGGCTGGGACTCCCTGACGACCTTGACTTGCTTTATTGCCATGCCGATGGTGCTGGTGACGCGTGTGATCTGGAATTCCCTGCGCGAGTTACGGATTGCCGCCAGGCGGCGGGAGCACTTGATCGCGATCAGCACACTGGCGATGGGTCTGACGGCGGTTGTGACAGCGCTCCAAGAAGCCGCCCTGCAGATCTCCGATGAACTTGGCTGGACTCACACCGCCGACTTCAGGCAGCAGTACCACGCGTCCTACTTATTCTTCATGATATTCAGCCTGTTCGTGATCGCCCCCATCCCTCTCGCGATGAAGCTGCGTCGTTCCCTCGGACTCGATTACATCAGCCGCAGCTGGCGCGAATTGCAGCCGCTGCGACAGGCCTTGAGAGTTGTTGCCCCAGAATGTGTCTTCAAACCCGACGATGACGAGCCGGGCCGCCGAAAGACGGAGTTGCAGCTGCACCAGACCGTGGTTGAGATCCGCGACGCCATCTTGGGATTGCGCCATTATCTGCGTGAAATACCCGACGATGATGTGATGCACTTTCTCACCGAGCCCCATAAGGTGCCGGCGCGCGACCACGACGCGGCCCTCTCAGCTCTGCGCCTGGCTTACGCCGCCAGAGCCAAAGCTGCCGGCGTCGCGCCGGAACCCCCCGACGTCGACTCGACACGGATCGTCGTGTCCCGAGCCGCGACACTTCGACAGGAAGCGGCCGAACTGACGATGCTGGCGAAATGGTGGCCTGCCGCCTACGCCGCTGCTGAGAAGCTCATCGAAGCCGTGGCCGGGACGAAAGCGACTCGACACCATGGCCCTGCCTGCCGCAACACAGATACCGCGTTGATCGACGACCGGCGATAGGTATCGGCGATGCGGTTTCCTAACTTGCCCATTGCCCCGTAGGCGGGCGCCGGCCGGCATGGACGACGCGGGGACCGGGTAGCCCGCAGCTATGGACATCACCGTCACGTTCGTCGGCAACGCCACCACGCTGATTTCGGCGGGCGGGCTGACGCTGCTGACCGACCCCAACTTCCTGCACCAGGGGCAACGCGCCTACCTCGGCCACGGCCTGGTGTCCAAACGGCTCAAGGAGCCGGCGTTGGGCCTCAGCGAACTGCCGCCGGTCGACGCGATCGTGCTGTCACACATGCACGGTGACCACTGGGACAGGGTGTCGCAGCGGGGCCTCGACCACGAACTGCCCGTCGTCACCACCCCGCACGCCGCCAAACGGCTGCACCGCCGAGGCTTCGCGCGGGCGCGTGGCCTGCGGACGTGGCAGCAGCACATGATCACGAAGGGCGGTAGCACGCTCACCCTCACGTCCTTGCCGGGGCGCCATGCGCCGGGGTGGAGCCAGCACCTGCTCCCGCCGGTGATGGGCACCATGCTGGAGGTCGCCGCCGACGACGGCTCGCCCCGGCGCCGGCTCTACATCTCCGGCGACACCCTGCTGGTCGAGGAGCTCAAGGAGATTCCCGCGCGGTTCGACCCGATCGACGCGGGCATGCTGCACCTCGGCGGCACCCGACTGCCGGCCGGAAACCGGCTTCCGTTCGGACTGACGGTGACGATGGACGGCCGCCAGGGCGCCGAACTGGTCGCGCTGCTGGCCCTCCCGAAGGCGATCCCGGTGCACTTCGACGACTACGCGGCCTTCGCGTCGCCGCTGGCCGACTTCACCCGGGAGATGCAGCAGCGCGGCCTGGGGGACCGGATCATCACGTTGAACCGCGGCGCTTCGGTGACCATTTGATGGACGGCGGGTGTCGCGCAGGTGGCCCGAGCCAGCAAATGTCAAATCGCTCTCAGCCAAAGGTATAGGGTGTCCTAACACGTGGCGGTCGAACTGGGAGGTACCGGCTGCAGGTGACAGGCTTCGATATGCAGAGTTACAGGGTTCTTCGTTGCCTGGTTAACGCAAATTTGCTGGGGACGTTCTCAGCGTGGGCATTGTGAGATGTGATGGATCTTTTTGCACCCCCCGAGGTCACCTCGACGCTCATCCACACCGGGCCGGGAGCGGGCTCGCTGATCGAGGCCGCCGGTGCCTGGCAGCGGCTGGCCGTCGAGCTGGAGAATTCGGTCTCCACCTACGCATCGACGCTGTCGTCGCTCATCGAGTCCTGGGACGGGCCGTCGTCGATGGCGATGCTGCAATCCGTCCAGCCCTACCTGCTCTGGCTGCGTGAGACCGCGCAGCAGTCCGCCCAGATGGCCACCTCGGCCGAGGCCGCCGCGACGGCGTTCAGCACCACACGGGCCGCGGTGGTTCATCCCTCGGTCGTCATGTCCAACCGCACGCGCCTGGCGCAGCTGCTGGCCACCAACGGGTTCGGCACCAACACGGCGGCCATCGCCGAGACCGAAAACGAGTACCAGACCATGTGGGCGAACAACTCGGCTGCGATGACCCGCTATCAGGCCACGGCCTCGCAAGCGACCACCCAGCTGTCTCAGTTCAACTCCCCGCTGTCCATCGTCAACCCGTCCGGGACGGCCAACCAACAGGTCGCGGTGATGCAGGCCGATGCTTCGGGCTCCGGCAATGCGGCCTCGTCGGTGGGATCGTTGCTGAACTCTCTCAACATGCCCGGAGGGTTCGATCCGAACGCCGGCTGGTTCAACTACTGGAGCACCTGGGGCAACCAGTTCCTGTCGTCCGGCTTTCCGATCAACCTGCTCGGTGTGTGGGCGCAGCTGGCGACCGCCCAAGGGGTTCAGTCCGTGGGTGGCGACATCGGCAGCGGCCTGTCCGAAGGCCTGGGCGCGGCCACGGCGAGCCTGTCCAACGCGGTCAAAGGCCTCGGCGCGGGAATGGCCCCGACGGGGGCGATGGGCGTCGGGGTGACGGTGGGCAAGCTCACCGCCCCTCCCGCCGTGGTGGGACTGTTGCCGGGGACCCAGACCGGAGTGCAGCTCGCCTCCGCGGCCTCGCCCCTTCCCGCGGCGGAATCAGGCCTTCCGCTGATGCCGATGATGGTGCCGCCGACGACGGCGTCGGCGGGCACCGGTTGGCGCAAACGTAAACAGCAAAAGTACGAGGACGTCGACTACGGCCAGCAGGTCAAGGGCAAAGTGATGCCCCGAAATCCATCGGCGGGCTGAGTTGTCATGGTGCCCCGCCGCCACGGACACCGCCTGCCGCCACCGAATGGGTCAACGGCGACCAACAGTGGGTCACCGGGATGCCCCGCCGTCATCGATTCTCGAATTGCCGGACTGGCCGACGCGCAGCGTTCGCCCCAGCCGCGTTCTTCCCCAAGGTAAAGGTTCATGGATTTCGGGATACTGCCGCCGGAGATCATCTCGGCGCTGATCCACGCTGGACCCGGCGCCTGGTCATGGATCGAAGCCGCCGGCATGTGGCAGACGCTCAGCGCCGAGCTCGAGCAATCCGCCAACAGCTACACCGCGGAGTTGTCCGAGCTGTCCACCACGTGGCATGGGCCGTCCTCGATGGCGATGGCCCAAGCCTTCGAGCCCTACCTGGACTGGCTGCGCGTCACCGCGCAGCAGTGCCAGCAGATCGCCACGTCGGTGGAAGTCATGACCACGGCATTCGAATCGACGCACTGGACCGTGGTGCATCCCTCACTGGTCGCCGCCAACCGCGCGCGCCTGGCGATGCTGCTGGCCACCAACTTCTTCGGGATCAACTACCCGGCCATCGCCGAAACCGAAGCCGAGTACCACGCCATGTGGGTGACCAACTCGGCGGCGATGTACCGCTACGCCGCGACGGCGGCCGCCTCGGTCAGGTCCCCGCAGTTCTCGCCGCCGCCGCAAGTGGCCAACCCGTCGGGCATCACCACCCAGGCCGCCCTGATGCCGGCCACGACCACGACCAATTCCGGCGTGCAGGCCGCCGCCGCCGGTGCCAGCCAGAGCACCGGCGTCGCCGGTAACCTCCAAGCGGCCTCCCTCGCCTTCTTCGATCCCGACTCGGGCTGGTTCAAATACTGGAGCACGTGGGGATGGCAGACCTTCGCCGCAGGCGGTTACCCGGTCAACATTCTGGGTGTGTGCGCGCAGTTGGCCACCGCGCATGCGTTTCAGTCGCTGGGCGCCGACGTGGGCCCCGGTCTGGCGGATGGCGCTGCCGCGCTGTCGTCGGCGGAGACGCAGCTGCTCGGCGCGGTCAACTCGGCCGGATCCTTGGTTCCCCGCGCGACGCTGGGCGTCGGCATTTCGCTCGGCAACCTGACGATGCCACCCGCGACGGTGGGAATGCTGGGATCGTCGGCGCCGGTGCAACTGGCGTCGGCGGCCTCCGCGCTGCCCGCAGGGGCCGGCCAGACTCCCATGCTCCCGATGGTCCCGATGCGCCCGGCGAGCGGCTCGGCGACCGGTCGCCGGCGTGAGGGTGGACGCGACTACGACGATATTGAATACGGCGCGGAACTGCCCGGCACCGTGATGAACAGGCCGCCGTCGGCGGGATAGCGCTGGTTGGGCGACTCCATCATGCGCTTGCGGACGATGTGTTCGACGAGGATGGGGACGAAGGTCTGCACCGGTGCGTTGATGAATCTTTGCGCCGTCTCCTCGCACCAGCGCCTGATCTGAGCGGTGCGCCGTTCGTCACCGAGCCCCTCCTGACGGGCCAGCTTGTCGGCCACGTCGGCCACCGACCTCCCCACGGTGACGCGGACGGCGGGGGACACCACGGCGTCGGCGGGTGCCCGCACCGCGTCGAGTGCCCGACGGGCGACGTCCTCGTCGGTGTCCGGCCGGATGACATGCAGGGTGATGTGGCGGCCGTTCTCGCCCATCACGATGACGCTGGCCTCCCCGTCGCTGCTAAAGCCCAGTAATTCGATTGTGTGCCCGTCGATTTCAACCAGCGGCGGTGTGTCGTGCCAGGCGTTGCGGCGGTAACCCACCATGACGATCTGTCCCAGCCGGTCGGACAACGACGCCACCAGGCCCGGCAGCTCCTTGGCCAGGTCCGTCGACCGCGGCCACCAGGCGCCGTCGATGTGCTCGGACACAGCCCGATATGTCTTGAGCTGCAACCGGTTTGATTGCTCCATGTCACCCCACCTGCTCGCCGGATCTCGCGGATCGGCCTGACGGCCCCCGGCAATGTCAAGACCATCACGGGTAATCGGCGACCGCGGCGCCAGCGAGTGGCTGGCGGGTTTACCGATCGTGAACAACGATTGAGAAGATGTCGTGGTGCAGATCGCTTCGAGTATCCAGGGCCGGGTGTGGCGCGGCGGCAAGGCGCAGGACGACTTCGAGTTCGACAAGATCTCGGACTACCTCACCGAACCAGACACCCTGGTGTGGGTCGACCTGTGCGAACCGGACCACGACACGCTGTGCGGGCTGGCCGACGAACTCGGCCTGAATCGCTGGGCGGTCGAAGACGCCCTGGCGGCCGCCGAGCGCGTCAAGGCCACCGCCTATGAGAGCCACACCTTCTTCACCGTCTACGCCGTGCACGTCGCCGTCGATACCCCCGATACCGGCGAGCGGATGCTGTCGATGCAACGCATTTCGGGATTCGTGCTGCCGCAGGGGCTGATCACCGTGCGCCTGACGCCTGACTTCGACACGGCGCAGGTGACCCGGCGGTGGCAGGAGATCGGCGGCCAGAGCTACGGCGTCGGCGCACTGGTGCACGGCCTGCTCGACGTGGTGGTGGACAGCCATTTCACCGCCGTGGAGGCCCTCGATGACTGCATCGAAGCCATCGAGGACGAGCTGTTCGACGGCAGGCCCCGCACGGGAGTCTTTCAGCGCCGCACCTTCCGGCTGCGCAGGGACCTGGTGAACCTGCGCCGGGTCGCCCTGCCCATGCGCGAGGTCGTCAATGCGATTGCGCATCATCGTGTTTCGGACGGCTCCGATCGCCGGCTGGACCCGCTGTACGCCGACCTGTACGACCACGTGTTGCGGGTGTCCGAATGGACGGAATCGTTGCGCGACATGCTCACAACCATTTTCGAGACCAACCTGTCGCTGCAGGACGCCCGGTTGAACATCGTCATGAAGAAGCTGACGGGATGGGCCGCCATCATCGCCGTGCCGACGGCGATCACGGGCTTCTACGGGCAGAACGTGCCCTACCCGGGCTTCGGCACGCACGCCGGGTTCGCGGCCAGTACCGGCGTGATACTCGTCTTGATGGTGGTGCTCTACGTGATGTTCAAGCGTCGCGACTGGCTGTAGGCCGCCACGGGTTACCGCGCGACGGACGGGGCCGAAATGCCTTGCTGGATGCCCTGATCGATCTTGTCCCGCAGGGCGGGGCTGCCCGGCGGATCGGAATCCTCACAGGCGCACCTGAGATGGCTGAAGGGATTGGGGTCGGTGCCGGCCGATGCCGTGGCCGCGCTGGAAACGCCGACAGCGACCGCGATACCCGCAACGCCGACCAAAAGTTTCGGAATCATTTTCGGCCTTGAACTTCTTCGTTTCGGATACCTGAAATTTTATCCGCGATTGCATCACGAGCCTGTCAACCGGCGGTAAATTTCAGGACCCGGACGATGCCGCCGCATCCGCGTACTTCGGGCAGTACGCCTTGATGGCGACCCCGACGAAATAGCCGGCGTGATAGCTGTCCAGCGTGCTGCTGGACAACACGTTGTTGGCGACCTGTTCGGGTGTCTGGCCCATGTCGAGTTCGTGACACACGGTGTGCCCGGAATTGACCGCGGCGTCGGATGACTCGTAATTGATGCCCTTGGCCTTCAGCGCGGCCAGGAAGACGTCGTCAGGATTGGTGGCGTGCGCGGTGGCGGACGCGGCCAGCACGCCGAGCAACCCGGCCACCGGCGCCACGCCGATCGCCAGGAGCGACAGCGCCCGGATGGGCTTGCGTATCTGGGTGGTCGTCATTTCTGATACTCCCGTGGAACAGAAGTGCCGTTGCTTGCTGAAGGCGGGGCTAGTTCGAATGTTTGCATGTTGCGGCGCCACCAGGCGCCGTATCGCCGATAATGCGGTTTGTGCCACACAAGCGTTTGCTCCGCCGTCGGACGCGCGTTACCGGCGAGCCCTCGTCGGCGCGCCGTCGGTGATCTGACGACATGGCATACGCGCGGTGGCTGTGGCTCGCTGTGGTGGCGATATGCGTGGTCGGCTGCGATGTGCAGCACGTGTCGGCGGCCAGCGCTCGAGACATTTCCGGCACCTTTCGATCCGGCGGCATGGACCGAACCTACATGTTGCACGTGCCGGCGGGCGACCCCGTCGGGCTGGTGCTCAGTTTGCACGGGGGCGGCGGCACCGGGATCTCGCAGCGCGGCCTGACGGGCTTCGACACCGTTGCTGATGCGCACAACCTGTTGGTGGCCTACCCCGACGGCTACGACAAGAGCTGGGCCGACGGGCGCGGCGCCTCGCCCGCCGACCGCCGCCACATCGACGATGTGGCCTTTCTGGTCGGGCTGGTGAGCAAGCTGCTGAACGACTACGGCATCGCGCCGGGGCACGTGTTCGTCACCGGGATGTCCAACGGCGGCTTCATGACCAACCGGCTGGCGTGCGACCGCGCCGACCTGTTCGCCGCGGTCGCCCCGGTGGCCGGCACGCTGGGCGTGGGGGCGGCCTGCAATCCGTCGCAGCCGGTGTCGGTCTGGGAAGCCCACGGAACCGCCGACCCCCTGGTGCCCTTCAAGGGTGGGACGGTGCGCGGGCGCGGCGGGGTCAGCCACTCCATCTCGGCGGACAGCATGGTGGCCAAGTGGCGCTCGGCCGACGGGTGCCAGGGCGAGCCGGCCATGGAGGCGCTGCCCGACGTCCGCGACGGCACCGTCGTGCACCGCTACGAGTCCACGGGGTGCGCGGCGAACACCGAGGTGGTGTTTTACAAGATCGACAGCGGCGGCCACACCTGGCCCGGCGGCAAGCAATATCTGCCCGCGGCCGTCATCGGCCCCACCACCCGCGCGCTCGACGGGTCCGAAGCCATCGCCCAGTTCTTCCTCGCCCACGCCCGCGACTAGCGGCGATCGCAAGCGCGGCGAACCCGGGCGCAGCGGGTCGCCGTCGTCGGGACTAGAGCGCGTGCCTCAGCGCTGGCAGGACGGGCACCAGTAGGTCACCCGCTCCCCGGAGTCGTCGAAGTTGATCCGGGTGCCGCAGCGGCGGCAGGGCTGCCCGGATCGCCCGTAGACCCACAGCTGCCGTCCGGTCCGGGTGTCGCCGGTGGTGCACCGGTTCCAGCGGAAGCGGTTGAGCCACAACATGTCCCGCGCACGCGAGACCAGCCGATGGGGGTCGGCTACGTCGCGCACCGGCGCGGTGGGCAGGTGCCCGGATAGGAAACACAATTCGTTGCTGTAGACGTTGCCGACCCCGGCCAGCACCCGCTGGTCCAGCAGCGCCTCGGCGATCGGCCGGTCCGGGTCGGCAGTCAGGTTGGCGGCGGCGAGCGCGGGATCCCAATCCTCGCCCAGCAGATCGGGGCCCAGATGCGCGACGGCGTCACCGTCTCGCTCGCGCTCCAAAATCTCGAGCACGCCGAGGTCCACGCCGACGGCGCGGACGCTGTCGGTTTCCAGGATGATGCGCGCGCGGTGGTCGACCCGTACCGCGCGGCTGCCGACCCGCCAGCTGCCGTCCATCTTCAGGTGCGAGTGGATGCTGGCGGCGCCCACCCGGATGAACAGGTGCTTGCCGCGGCTGAGGACCTCGTCGACCACCTGCCCGGTGAGATCGACGGTGGCGAACCGCGGCACCCGGACGTCGCAGCGGGTCAAGGTGCCGCCGACCAGGTGCTCGCGCAGCGCGGCGGCGGTGTGCCAGACGGTGTCGCCTTCGGGCATGTCAGCGCAGCCGCATTCCCCGCGGGGTGCGGGCGAAGCCGGCGTCGGCGAGCGCGTCGGCCGGGCCGGGCCCGCCCGTGCGGGGCCGCAGGGCCGGCACCCCGTCGATGCGTTCGACCAGGATTGACGCGACGCGCCGGGACGCGACCAGGTCGGCCAGCGCCGTCGCCGCGGCGTGATGTGCGGCGGGGTCGTCGGTGAAGGTGAGCAGCGATCGACCGCCCCGTTCGAGGAACCAGCCCAGCTCGCCGTCCACCAGCACCACCAGCGCACCGGCCTTGCGGCCCGGGCGCGCCCCCGGCCCCCCGGACCCCGAGCCTTCGCCGCGGGGGGCGGGCCAGGGCAGCGCGGCGCCGTAGGGGTTGGCCGGGTCCGCGGCGGCCAGCGCGATCGCCCGGTACTCGGGCCGTTCCGGGTCGACGCCGTCGGAGTAGGCGCGCAGCCGGTCGACGGTCGACGCGACCGCGAACTGCGCGCCGCCCAGCGATTCGATGAAGTAGCCGCGCTGGCACCGGCCGGCGTCCTCGAAGGTGCTCAACACCTTGTACAGGGTGGCGAACCCGCCGGGCACACCCTCGGCGGCCACCGCGCCCCGGGTCAGCACGCCGTGGCGGCCCAGCAGGAGCTCGGCCTGGTAGTGGGCGCGCAGCGTGGAGTCCGGCTCCGGGGCCGGCAGGATCGACCACCGGCCGGCCACGGTCGGGTCGGCGGGCCGCGTCTGCGGGTGCGCGAGGCTGTAGCGGCTCAGCCGCGGCGGGCGATGCGATCGGTGCGCGGGCGCCGAGCGCCTGCGGGTGCCGGTGCCCCCGAGCAGGGCGCGCACTGGGGCGAACGTGTCGCCGGTGATCCAGCCGGCCCAGATCAGTTCCCACAGCGCGGATTTGAGCTCGGACTCGGGCATCCCGCCCTGCGTGAGCTGTCGGAAGAAGTAGGCGCCACCCGGCGCGAGCGTGTCCAGGACGGCGCGGTGGGCGTCGCCCAGTTCGATGTCGGCGGGCCCGGGCAGCGTCAACGGCGCGGATTCGCCGGGGTGCAACGCGATCCAGCCGTCTCCGCTGGAGATCGACCCGGCCCCCGACCAGGTGACCTCGCCGGTGGCGAGCAGCTCGTCGAGCAGCGCGGGGGAGTAGTCGCGGACCCGGGGGGCCAGCACCAGCGGCTCGATCGCCGAAGCGGGCATCTTGACCCCGGCCAGCTGATCGATCACGGTCATCAGGCCGTCCAACCCGGAATGGCTTGGCGAGCGCGATGATTCGGCCGCCCCCACCCGATGCCAGGCCGGCAGGAACCGGCCGTATGCGGCCGTGCTGACCGGCTCGACCTGCGCCCGCAGCGCCGCCAGCGACCGCCGCCGCAGGATGCGCAGCACGTCGGCGTCACACCACTGCTCGCCCCCGGCCACCGGAGCGCCGGGCGCCTCGGCCGCGGCGACGAAGTCGCCGCGCACCAGCCGGCCGTCACCGGCCAGCCGGCCCAGGATGTCGGCGGTAACCCGCAGCCCCAGCCCGAACCGGGCGGCGGCCTCGCCGGTGGTGAACGGGGTGTGGGTGCGCGCGTAGCGGCCCAGCAATTCGCCCAGCGGGTCGGCCACCTCCTCGGTGAAGGCGGCCGGCACGCCCAACGGGACCGCGATGCCGATGCCGTCGCGCAGCCGGCCGATGTCCTCGATGGCCACCCACCAGCTGCGGCCGGCGAACGACACCGTCAGCGCGCGCCGGGCCGCGCGCAACCCTTCCAGCCAGCCGCCCACGTCGGCGCCGCCGGCGCGGGCGGCCACCTCCTCCTCGGTCAGCGGGCCCAGCAGCCGCAGCAGGTCCGCGACGCCCTCGGCGTCGCGGGCGGCCCGGTCGGGTGCGAGGTGCTGGAGCTGGCGGCCGGTGGCGGCGATGATCTCGGGATCGAGCAGGTCGCGCAGCTCCACCCGGCCCAGCAGCTCGGCCAGCAGCGTGCTGTCCAGCGACAGCGCGGCGGCCCGGCGCTCGGCCAGCGGGCTGTCGCCCTCGTACATGAATGCGCCGACGTAGCCGAACAGCAGCGAAGCCGCGAACGGCGACGGCCGCTGCGTCTCGACCTCGAGCACCCGCACCCGTCGCTGCGCGATGCCGGTCATCAGCAGGGTCAGGGCCGGGACGTCATAGACGTCCTGCAGGCATTCGCGGATGGTCTCCAGCACCACCGGGAAATCGGGGTATTTGCGGGCCACTTCGAGCAGCTGGGCGGCGCGCTGGCGCTGCTGCCACAGCGGCGAGCGGCGGCCGGGGTGCCGGCGCGGCAGCAGCAGCGCGCGGGCCGCGCACTCGCGGAATCGCGACGCGAACAGCGCCGAGCCGCCCACCTCGGCGGTGACGATCGGGTCGATCTCCTCGGCGTCGAAGACGAAAAGGTCGGCGCCGGGCGGGCTGTCGGTTCCCGTGTCGGACGCGAAATCGGAAATGGTGTCGGGCAGCCGCACCACGACGCCGTCGTCGGACGCGGTGGGCTTCTCGTCGATGCCGTAGCGCTCGCGCAGCCGGCGGCCCACCGCCAGCGCCAGCGGTCCGTTCACCGCAAGCCCGTACGGCGAGTGCAGGATCACCCGCCAGTCGCCCAGCTCGTCGCGGAACCGCTCGACCAGCAGGGTGGTGTCCGTGGGCACCACCCCGGCGGCGCTGCGCTGCTCGTCGAGCAGGCGCAGAAGGTTCTCGGTGGCGTACGCGTCGAAACCCAGGCCCGCGCAGCGGGTCTCGAAGGCCTCCCGCTTGAGCCCGGCCAGCTCGCCGGTGAACGCGCCGAGCGCGGCGCCCAACTCGGCCGGCCGGCCCAGGCCGTCGCCGCGCCAGAACGGCAGCCGGGCGGGCTGGCCGGGTGCGGGGATGACGAGTACCCGGTCGTGGGTGATCTCGGTGATCCGCCAGCTGGTGGCGCCCAGCGAGATGACGTCGCCGGGACGGGACTCGTAGACCATCTCCTCTTCGAGTTCGCCTACCCGAGAGGGCTTTTCAGCTTCGGAGGCGAGGTAGACGGTGAACAGCCCGCGATCGGGGATGGCGCCGCCGGAGGTCACGGCCAGCCGCTGAGCGCCGGGCCGCGCGGTCAGTGTGCCGGTGTCGCGGTCGTAGACCAATCGCGGTCGCAGCTCGGCGAATTCGGTGGACGGGTACTTGCCGCTCAACAGGTCCAGGGTGGCCTCGTACACGCTGCGCGGCAGCGTCGCGAACGGGGCGGCCCGCCGGACGGTGTCGAACCACCGGTCGGCGTCCAGCGGTTCGAGCGCGGCGGCCGCCACGGTCTGCTGCGCCAGGATGTCGAGCGGATTGGCGGGCACCCGCATGGTTTCGATCTGGCCGGTCAGCATGCGCTGCACGCTGACCGCGCAGCCGAGCAGGTCGGTGCGGTGCTTGGGGAACAGCACCCCCTGCGAGACCTCGCCGACCTGGTGGCCGGCCCGGCCGATGCGCTGCAGGCCGCTGGCCACCGACGGCGGCGCCTCCACCTGGATCACCAGATCGACGGCGCCCATGTCGATGCCCAACTCCAGGCTCGAGGTGGCCACCACCGCCTTGAGCAGCCCGCGTTTGAGGTCCTCTTCGACCAGGGCGCGCTGCTCCTTGCTGACCGAACCGTGATGGGCGCGGGCCAGTATCGGGTCGGCGCCGTAGGTCTGGCCGCTGCCCATGATGTGCGCAGGGGCGCCGCCGGCCACCTTCGGGTTGGCGTCCGTGGACAGTTCGACGCCGCTGCGTTCGGTGTGAATCTCGTTGAGGCGGGCGGTAAGTCGCTCGGCCAGCCGCCGCGAGTTGGCGAACACGATGGTCGAATTGTGTGATTCGATCAGGTCGACCAGACGGTTCTCCACGTCGGGCCAGATGGTGGTGTTGGCCAGGTTGGCCATGTCGGGCACCGGCACCTGCACGGTCAGTTCGACCGTCTTGGCCGACGGCGGCGCCACGATGGTCGTCGGCGCCTGCCCGGACAGGAACCGGGCCAGTTCCTCGGGCGGGCGCACGGTCGCCGACAACCCGATGCGCTGGGCGGGTTTGTCCTCCCGCAACGCGTCGAGGCGCTCCAGCGACACGGCCAGGTGCGCGCCGCGCTTGCCGGCGGCGATGGCGTGGATCTCGTCCACGATCACCGTCCGCACGCCGGCCAACGTCTCCCGCGCGGCCGAGGTCAGCATCAGAAACAGCGACTCCGGGGTGGTGATCAGCACGTCGGGCGGGCGGTTGATCAGCTGGCGACGGGCGGCGGGCGGGGTGTCGCCGGAGCGGACCCCGACGCTGATGTCCGGGGCCGGCAGGCCACGGCGCTCGGCGATGCGGGTGAGGCCGGCCAGGGGAGTGCGCAGGTTGCGCTCGACGTCGACGGCCAGCGCCTTGAGCGGGGAGACGTAGAGGACCCGGGTGCCGGGCGGGCGCTCGGCTGAGCCGGCGAGGCTGTCCAGCGCCCACAGGAACGCCGCCAGCGTCTTGCCCGATCCGGTGGGGGCGATCACCAGGGTGTTGTGGCCGTCGGCGATGGCGTTCCAGGCGTCAGCCTGCGCGGTGGTGGGTGCGTCGAAGGTGCTGGTGAACCACTCGCGCGTGATCGCGCTGAACCGCCCCAACGGGTCGGAGCGGCCGGGCGGGCCGGGATCAGCGCGAGTGCTCACCTATCCATGGTGCCAACGGGCACCGACAAGTGCGTCCGTCAGCGCGGCTCGATACGAGCGGTCGACATCGCGTGGGAGAGTTCCTCGGGGATCTCGGGCACCCGGGCGATGGCGTCGAACAGTGAGTGCGCGCACGCGTCGGCGAGGCGATCGGCGTCGGTCGTGGGGTCGATGATGCGCTGCCGGCACAGCTCGAAGGTGAACGCCAACCAGCCGTGGCAGATCACCCGAAGGTCGCGTTCCACGTCGGGCTCCAGCTTGCGCGCGGGGGTCTTGGCGACGAGGTCGGTGATCCGGCTCATGATGTGTTCGAGCTGACGGTTCTTGGCTTCGTCGTCGACGCCCAGCAGAACCGGATCGGAACGGCCCAGCCCGACGTAGGCGGCCCACGCGGCCTCGGGATTCTGCTGGTGATACGCCATGTAGGCCATCACTCCGGTCCGCACCTCTTCGTACATGGTCAGGCCGGAGGCGTCGTCCATGTTGGTGTTCTCGTACAAGCGGTCGGCCTCGTCTTTGACCACCGCCGCGAAGAATGCTCGCTTGTCCGGGAAGTAGTGGTACATCAGGGCCCGCGACACCCCGGCGCGTTCCGCAATCTCATCGATGCGGACGTCGTCGTAGGGCCGCTTCCCGAAGACCTCTGCCCCTAAAGCGAGCAGCTCAGCGCGTCGATCCTCGGGGGATAGGCGCCTGCGGGCTGTCGGCATGTGTCAGATAGTACTCATACGACATGAGACGTCGGCCAGTTTGGATTCATCCGAACTTCACGCCCTGGGCCAGCGGCAACTCGCCGGAATAATTGACGGTATTGGTACTTTGGCGCATGTAGGCCTGCCATGAGTCAGTGCCGGATTCGCGTCCGCCGCCGGTTTCCTTCTCGCCGCCGAACGCGCCGCCGATCTCCGCGCCGGACGTGCCGATGTTGACATTGGCGATTCCGCAGTCGGATTCGGCCAGGAACCGCTCGGCCTCGCGCAGGTCGGTGGTAAAGATGGCAGACGAAAGACCCTGCGGTACAGCATTGTTGAGCGCGATCGCGTCGTCCAGTTCGTCGTAGGTCAGCACGTAGAGGATGGGCGCGAACGTCTCGGCCGCCACGATGGCGGTCTGCGCGGGCATCCGCACCACGGCCGGCGCGACGTAGTAGGAACTCGGATGCTCGGCGACGCCCGGGTGGGTGCGCTCGCCGCCGATGACCTCACCGCCGTCGGCGCGCGCCTGTTCCAGCGCCCCCACCATGTCGCGGTAGGCGGTCTCGTGGATCAGCGGCCCGACCAGCGTGCCCGGTGCGGACGGGTCGCCGATCCGGAGCTGCCCGAAAGCGGACGCGACGCGCGCGACGACCTCGTCGGCCACCGAGCGGTGCACGATCAGCCGGCGCAGGCTGGTGCAGCGTTGACCGGCCGTGCCGGCCGCGGCGAACACGACCGCCCGCACCGCTAGGTCCAGGTCGGCCGACGGCGCCACGATGGCGGCGTTGTTGCCGCCGAGTTCCAGCAGCACCCGCCCGAACCGGGCGGCGACGCGGGGACCGACGGCCCGGCCCATCCGTACCGAACCGGTCGCGGATACCAGCGCGATGCGCGGGTCGTCCACCAGCAGCTCGCCGAGTTCGCGGTCGCCCAGCACCAGTGAGCTCACCGCGGGCGGGGCGCCGACGTCGGCCGCGGCCCGGGTGATCAGCGCCTGGGTGGCCAGCGCCGTCAACGGCGTCAGCTCCGAGGGCTTCCACACCACCGGGTCCCCACACACCAGGGCCAGCGCGGCGTTCCAGGCCCAGACCGCGACCGGGAAGTTGAACGCGGTGATGACCCCGACCACACCGAGCGGGTGCCAGGTCTCCAGCAGCCGGTGTCCGGGGCGCTCCGAGCCGATGGTCCGGCCGTAGAGCTGACGCGACAGGCCGACGGCGAACTGGCAGACGTCGATCATCTCCTGCACTTCGCCGGCGGCCTCGGAGGTGATCTTGCCGACCTCGCACGTCACCAGGGTGGCCAGCTCGTCCTTGTGTGCCGTCAAAAGCTCGCCGAGGCGCGCCACCAGCGCGCCGCGAACCGGGGCCGGGGTGGCGCGCCACACCGAAAATGCTTGCGCTGCTTCGGATATCACCCGCTCGGCCTGCTCGGGTGGGGTGGGCGTGACGGTGAACAGGACCTCGCCGGTGATCGGTGTGCCGGCCGGCATCCCGTGGGCGTTTGGCTCGCCGAGTGCGATGTCGGCTCCCATCGCCCGCAGGGCGTCGCGCGCGCGGGCGCGCAAGTCATCGGCTGTGGGCATGGTCATCGCGGTGCCTCCTGGGAGAGCGCTTCGTAAATCGGGTAGGGATCGTAGATCTCGCGGTCGATGGACCCGGCCAGCCACTGCGCGCCGTAGCCGGAATCGTCGACAGCGCAATGGGTTCCGAAGCCGGTGGGCGAGTCCAGGTTCGACCGGAAAATACCCGCCGCCGACGCGGGCAGGAAGTCCTCATAGACGATCGGCGCCGACGGGTCGCCGCCGCGGTAGTAGGCCAGTCCCGCGGCGGCCATCTCCGCGTCGGTACGTGGGAAGTGGTCCGCCCACACCGCGGCCGGGTCGGCCGCGGCCATCGCGGCGTCGTAGCGTTGCCGGCCCTTCGGTGTCAGCGCGACACCGCGCGCCTCCACCTCGCCGAAGCGCATCCGCAGCGTTGCATCGGTGATGTGGCCGTCGTCGCCGCGGAAGCGGCGCGGTTCGGCCAGGGCACGGAAAGACGTCTGGCGCAACAGGACCGCCGGACCGTCGGTGCGGGGCGGCCCCTGGATGGTGTCGATCATGGTGATGCCGCGCCGGGTCATCCGCTGGTACAGGTCATCGATGTCGAGCACCCGGGGCGTCAGGTGGTTGATGTGGGTGGAACCTACCCCCGCGATGTCGGCGGCCACCGCGGAGACCCGCGCCAATTCGTCGTACCAGGATCGCTCGATCGGCTCGCCTGACAACGCGAAGGCCGCCACCGCCGCCGCGACGAACGGCCGCGCCTCGTCCGCATCGCAGCCGCCCTCGGCGGCGATGACTCGCGCCCGGGCCGACACCGCGGGGTCGAACAGGCGGCGCCGCGCCAGGAAGGTGCCGACGCGGCGGCGTAGGTCGCGGTCGAAGTAACGCGGGTCGCGGGTGGCCAGCATCGAGGTGAACACCCGGAACGGGTTGCGCGACAACTCGGTTGGGTCGATGGGACGGAAGGCGGTCGACACAACAGGGACGGGTGACGCCGCGCAACGCAGGTCGTAGTAGCCCACCGGCAGCATGCCGAACGCGCCGAAAAGGTCGGCGACGGCCGCCAATTCGGCCGGGCTGCCCACCCGGATGGCGCCGTGCCGCTCGGCGGTGACCCGCCGCAGCGATCCGAACCGTTCGGCATCGGCATGACGCGCCGCGTAATCGGCGTTGACGCGCTCGCTGACCTCGACCAGGGTGCCGTAGGCGGGCACCTCGGCCGCATACATCGCCGACAGGCCCGCGGCGAACTGTGCCCTGAGCTGCCAGGTTTCCAGCCATTTCGTGCGGGTCACGACGGGCCGTTCCTGCGATAGTCTCCGGCCATGAGTGAGACGCTCGACGAGGTCGACCGGATTCTGGTGCGCGAGCTGGCCGCCGACGGCCGTGCGACGCTGGCGGAGCTGGCCGCCAGCGCGCGGCTGTCGGTCTCGGCGGTGCAGTCGCGGGTGCGCCGGCTCGAGGCACGCGGTGTCATCTCGGGATACGCGGCGCGCATCGACCCGGAGGCGGTCGGACACCTGCTGTCGGCGTTCGTGGCCATCACTCCCTTGGATCCCTCTCAACCCGATGATGCGCCCGCCCGCCTCGAGCACATCGAGGAGATCGAATCGTGTCACTCGGTGGCCGGCGAGGAAAGCTACGTCCTGCTGGTGCGCGTTCCGTCTGCCCGTGCGCTGGAGGACTTGTTGCAGCGGATACGGACGGCGGCCAACGTCAGGACTCGAAGCACCATCATATTGAATACTTTTTACGCTGATAGACAGCGAATACCATAAAATATACGGCATATGCCTCATGATTCCGTAAAAATCGGCTATTTCCCGTATGATGGGCGCCATGACCGCCACCCTGGAACGCGTCACCCACGCCGAGACTGACCGGGTCCACGAGGTGCTGGCGCGCAGCATTCTGGTCGACGGTTTCGACTTCGTGCTCGATCTGGCCCGCTCCGCCGGCTCCTACCTGTACGACGCCCGCGACGGCCGGCGCTACCTGGACATGTTCACCTTCTTCGCGTCCTCGGCGCTGGGCATGAATCACCCCGCGCTGGCCGATGACCAGGAGTTTCGCGCTGAGCTGGCGCAGGCCGCCCTGAACAAGCCGAGCAATTCCGACGTCTACTCGGTGGCGATGGCCCGGTTCGTGCAGACCTTCGCACGGGTGCTGGGTGACCCGGCGCTGCCGCACCTGTTCTTCGTCGATGGCGGCGCGCTCGCGGTGGAGAACGCGCTCAAGGTGGCTTTCGACTGGAAGAGCCGGTTCAACGAAGCGCGCGGGATCGACCCCGCACTGGGCACCCGGGTGCTGCACCTGCGCGGCGCGTTCCACGGCCGCAGCGGATACACGCTGTCGCTGACCAACACCAAGCCGGTCACCGTGGCCCGCTTCCCCAAGTTCGACTGGCCCCGCATCGACGCCCCGTTCCTGCGGCCCGGCCTGGACCGGGAGGCCGTGGCGGCGCTGGAAGCCGAGTCGCTGCGCCAGGCCCGCGCGGCCTTCGAGTCCCACCCGCACGACATCGCCTGCTTCGTGGCCGAACCCATCCAGGGCGAGGGCGGCGACCGTCACTTCCGGCCGGAGTTCTTCGCGGCCATGCGCGAGCTGTGCGACGAACACGACGCCTTGTTGATCTTCGACGAGGTGCAGACCGGCTGCGGCCTGACCGGAACGCCTTGGGCCTACCAGCAATTGGGCGTGCAACCCGACGTGGTGGCGTTTGGCAAGAAGACCCAGGTGTGCGGCATCATGGCCGGCCGCCGGGTCGACGAGGTCGCCGACAACGTGTTCGCGGTGTCCTCCCGGGTGAACTCGACGTGGGGCGGCAACCTGACCGACATGGTGCGCGCCCGCCGCATCCTGGAGGTGATCGAGGCCGACGGACTGTTCGACCGGGCCGCCGAACGAGGGGCCTACCTGCATGCGCGCCTCGAGGAGCTCGCCGGCGAATTTCCCGGCCTGGTGCTCGACCCCCGAGGCCGCGGCCTGATGTGTGCATTCAGCCTGCCGAGCACCGCCGACCGCGACGAGCTGATCCGCCTGCTGTGGCGCCACGCGGTGATCGTGCTGCCCTCGGGGCACGACGGTGTCCGGTTCCGTCCGGCGCTGACCGTCTCGCGCGCGGAGATCGACGTCGCCCTGTACGCCATCCGGGCCGCGCTGCGGGCCCTGCATTAGGCCTTGACCTGACATCGCTCCCGTTTACCGCGGTTTGCCGCGGGGTATTTGAACCCGTGCGACTTCCGCTGCTACCAGCGCGGTGATGATGCCCGGTAACTAATGCGACGTAGCGAGCGATGAACTAAACGCGGACCCTAAAGGGAGGTGACCAACGATGCAAAAAGCGGACGCTCGATCAGGCGGTGACCGCTTGGGTCAGGAAGACGGCGAGGTGCACGCCGCTATCCGGTTTGCCGTGCTGTCCACGCTGGCCGCCGTCGGCTTCCTCTTGACCGCCGCGGTGTGGGTGAGCACCTGCCCGGGAGTCAGCGTGGACACGGTGGCGTGCGGCGCGCCGCAGCGCACCCTGCTGGCGTTCGGTGGCCCGCTGATCGCGCTCGCCGCCGGGATCTGGGCGTTTGTGCGCACCTATCTGGTGTGGAAGGCCCAGGGCACGTGGTGGGGATGGCACGGCGCGGGCTGGTTCCTACTGACCGCAATGGCGCTGATGGTCGCCATGGGTGTTGCTCCGATCGCCGGTCCTATACCGGCTCTTTAGGCTGGTACTGGCTCTTTAGGTTTGTCCTCCCGCGATCTAACGTTGAGGGTGCGGTGAGGAGCAGTTATGGGAGACACCTACCACGACCCCGTCGACCATCTGAGGACGACGCGGCCACTCGCCGGCGAGTCGCTGATCGACGTCCTGCACTGGCCCGGGTATCTCTTAGTCGTCGCCGGCGTGATCGGCGTCTGCGGCAGTCTTGCGGCCTTCGCCAGCGGACATCACCAGGAGGGCATGACGGCGGGGATCGTCGCGGTGATCGCCGCGGTGCTCGGGCTGGCCTGGCTTGCGGTGGAGCACCGCAGGATTCGCCGGATCGCCGATCGCTGGTACACCGAACATCCGGAGGTGCAGCGGCAGTGGCCGGCCAGCTAGCACCTGCCGCCGACTAGCCGGGGCGCCGGCCCTCATCGCGGGTTTTTCGCCGGTGACCTGCCCCGACACGGGGCCGTGTGAAATTTGACATGACAGCTGATTTTGAGGTTACGGGCGCGAACTTGTGGGTATCAGGTCTGCACCATGATGAGTGCCGGAACGGTTGCGTTAGCGTGGTCACCCCATCGTGGGGAAACAGGATCACGAACACACCGATGTATATATGCCTACTGCAACGACTATCGAAATGACCAGCGTGACCCCGGCGATCACCGCGACACGCCCCCATCGGCGCGCCCGAACTGTGTCGGTCGTGTCAGGGCCGCCCGCGGCGGCCCAAATACCCGGCGGCGATCATGACTAACCGGCTCGAACGCGAGGTCCACGGCGGACTGCGAAGCAGTAGTAGTGTCAGTCAAACATTGCCGGGAGACCATATGAATGATGCTGGATTGCACGCTAACAAGCGTCCGCGCGGCCATCGCGCCGTCGAGCTTCACGTTGCTGCGCGACTGGAGAACCTCGCGATGCTGCGCACCCTGGTCGGGGCCATCGGCACCTTCGAGGACCTGGATTTCGATGCGGTGGCGGACCTGCGGCTCGCCGTCGACGAAGTGTGCACCCGGTTGATTCGTTCGGCCACTCCCGACGCGACCCTGATCGTCGTGGTCGATCCGCAGGATGACCAATTGGTGGTGGAAGCTTCCGCGGCCTGCGACACCCACGATGTGGTGGCACCCGGCAGCTTCAGCTGGCATGTGCTGACGTCGCTCGCCGACGACGTCCAGACTTTCCATGACGGTCGCGAACCCAATGAAAGCGGCAGTGTTTTCGGCATCACACTGACGGCGCGACGGGCGGCCTCCAGCAGGTGACAGCGCGAGCTGCCGGCGGTTCGGTTTCGCGTCCGAACGAATACGCCGATGTTCCGGACATGTTCCGTGAGTTGGCCACCACCACGCCCGACTCGATGGAATTTCAACGTCAACGGGACAAGATCGTCGAGCGGTGTTTGCCGCTCGCCGATCACATCGCGCGCCGCTTCGAGGGCCGCGGCGAACCGCGTGACGACCTGGTTCAGGTGGCGCGCGTCGGGTTGGTCAACGCGGTGGTCCGCTTCGACGTCGACGCCGGCTCGGACTTCGTCTCCTTCGCCGTGCCCACGATCATGGGCGAGGTCCGCCGCCACTTCCGTGACAACAGCTGGTCGGTCAAGGTCCCGCGGCGGCTCAAGGAACTGCACCTGCGGTTGGGCACCGCCACCGCCGACTTGTCGCAGCGACTGGGCCGGGCGCCCACCGCGACCGAACTCGCCGCGGAACTCGACATGGATCGGGAAGAGGTCGTCGAGGGTCTGGTGGCGGGCAGCTCGTACAACACCCTGTCCATCGACAGCGGCGGCGGCGGCGAGGAGGAGGAAGCCCGCGCCATCGCGGACACCCTCGGCGACGTCGACACCGGCCTGGACCGGATCGAGGATCAGGAATCGCTGCGTCCGCTGCTCGAGGCGTTGCCCGAGCGCGAGCGAACGGTGTTGGTGCTGCGATTCTTCGAGTCGATGACGCAGACGCAGATCGCCGAGCGGGTCGGCATCTCCCAGATGCACGTCTCGCGATTGCTGGCGAAGTCGTTAACTCGGCTCCGTGACCAGCTGCAGTAGCGGCCGGGGCTCTTCCTCAACCCACAGCGGTTCTAGCAGCGGCTCGGCCTGCTGCGTCGTCACCGGCAGGGTTCCGTCCGGGTCGCAGACCCGCAGCAACCTGGCCACCGCCGGGCTCGGCGCCATGGCCCAGGACACCTGGGCGCCCGAGCATTTCACGTTGATCCGGTGCAGCGCCGAAAAGCCCGCGGTACCAATGAATTTCAGGCCACGGAGGTCAAGGATGATCCGCCGGGAGCGGCTCGCGCTCTGCTGCACGTACGCGACGAGCTGATCGGCGTTGGCCGCGTCGAGCTCGCCGTCCACCGTGATCAGGGTGCCCGTCGGGCCCCAGCGGGCGGTGAATTGTGCTGTGCGGCTTTGCTGCCACGATTGCGCCACAGACATAGCTGACTCCGTACCATTGAGGTGGATTCCCGCTGTGGATACGTCAGCCACGTGCAAAAAGTTCGATAAGGAGGGAATTCCGCCCACCCCCACGTCACTGACGTACCCCGGGCGGCTGTGAACTCAACCTTGACCGAAACCCTACTCGCGATGGCCAGGGCCGACAACGCTGTCTGACAAAACTCTCAGGCAGCGCTACTTGATCTCGGCGAGCACCGTGCCCTGAGTGATGGCGGCGCCGGGCTCGACCGCAAGTCCGGTGATGACACCGTCCTTGTGCGCGGTGACCGGGTTCTCCATCTTCATCGCCTCGAGCACCACCACCAGGTCGCCCGCGGCGACCTCCTGGCCTTCCTCGACCGCGACCTTGACGACAGTGCCCTGCATGGGGGCGGTCACCGCGTCACCCGAGGCGGCCGCACCCGCGTGCGACCCGCGCTTGCGCGCCTTCGGCTTCTTGCGGATGACACCGGCCGGGTCGGCCGCGCCGCCGCCGGACAGCGCCAAGTCACCGGGCAGCGACACCTCGAGCCGGCGGCCGCCGACCTCGACGACCACCTTCTGGCGGGGCCGGGCGTCCTCTTCGTCCAGCGGCTCGCCGCCGGTGAACGGTTCGATGGTGTTGTCCCACTCGGTCTCGATCCAGCGGGTGTGCACCGAGAAGCCGTCGCCGTCACCGATGAAAGCCGGGTCGGACACCACGGCGCGGTGGAACGGGATGACCGTGGCCAGGCCTTCGACGTGGAACTCGTCCAGCGCCCGGCGGGAGCGGGCGAGCGCCTCCTCGCGGGTGGCGCCGTACACGATCAGCTTGGACAGCATCGAGTCGAACTGGCCGCCGATGACCGAACCGGCCTCGACGCCCGAATCCAGCCGGACACCGGGCCCGGTCGGGATGTCGTAGCGGGTGACCGGGCCGGGCGCGGGCAGGAAGCCGCGGCCGGCGTCCTCGCCGTTGATCCGGAACTCGATCGCGTGCCCGCGCGGCGTCGGGTCCTCGGTGAGGTCCAGCTTCTCGCCGTTGGCGATCTTGAACTGCTGCAGCACGAGGTCGATGCCGGCGGTCTCCTCGGTGACCGGGTGCTCGACCTGCAGACGGGTGTTGACCTCCAGGAACGAGATCAGGCCGTCCTGGCCGACCAGGTACTCGACGGTCCCGGCGCCGTAGTAGTGCGCCTCTTTGCAGATCCGCTTGGCCGACTCGTGGATCTCCTTGCGCTGCGCGTCGGTCAGGAACGGCGCGGGCGCCTCCTCCACCAGCTTCTGGAACCGGCGCTGCAGCGAGCAGTCGCGGGTGCCGGCGACGATGACGTTGCCATGCTGGTCGGCGATCACCTGCGCCTCGACGTGGCGCGGCTTGTCCAGGTAGCGCTCGACGAAGCACTCGCCGCGGCCGAACGCCGCGACGGCCTCACGGGTGGCCGACTCGAACAGCTCGGGGATCTCTTCGATGGTGCGGGCCACCTTCATGCCGCGGCCGCCGCCGCCGAACGCCGCCTTGATGGCGATCGGTACGCCGTACTCCTTGGCGAAGGCCACCACCTCGTCGGCGTCCTTCACCGGGTCGGGGGTGCCGGGCACCAGCGGGGCCTGCGCGCGGGCGGCGATGTGACGGGCGGTGACCTTGTCACCGAGGTCGCGGATGGACTGCGGGCTGGGCCCGATCCAGATCAGGTTCGCGTCCAGGACCGCCTGCGCGAAGTCGGCGTTTTCGGACAGGAAGCCGTAGCCAGGGTGAATGGCGTTGGCGCCCGACTTGGCCGCCGCGTCAAGGATTTTGCCGAAGTCCAGGTAGGACTCGGCCGACGTCTGACCGCCTAGAGCGAACGCCTCGTCGGCCAGACGCACGTGCGGCGCGTCGGCGTCGGGCTCGGCGTACACCGCCACGCTGGACAGGCCCGCATCGCGGGCCGCGCGGATCACCCGGACAGCGATTTCGCCGCGGTTGGCGACGAGCACCTTGGAGATCCTCGAGCTGGCGTGACTAGCCACAGCGCCTCCTGTTTGGCATATCCGCAGACGCAATTCTGCGGGCTTCTCTAAGAGAATTTCTTACAACGAGTTCTCGGGAAGTCTAAGCGGCGCACCGTTCGGCCCGACGAGGCGGTCCGGAATTTTGTGGTTTTTTAGGCACTCTCGCGCAGCCTGCGCTTGATGCGGGCGAGCATCGCCGACAGGCCGCGCAGCCGCAGCGGGCTGATCAGAGCGGCCAGCCCGAGGTCGGCGTAAAAATCCTCGGGCACCGCCAGAATGTCGGCGGCCGGCTGTTCGTCGAGCCCGGTGGCCAGAATCGACGCGAACCCCCGCGTGGTGGGCGATTCGGCGGGCGCGCTGAAGTGCAGCCGCACCCGCTCGGGGTCGCTGGCGTCGACATGCAAAAACAGCGGGGTCTGGCATTCGGGCACCGGTTCCATCGCCGCCTGTTCGAGGCCGGGCGGCAGCGCCGGGAGTTCGTTGGCGAACTCCAGCAGCAGCGCCAGCTTGTCCTGGCCCTCGACCTCGGCGAAGTCGGAGACCACCTCGGCCAGCGGCGCGGGCATGCTCATCGCGGCGCCATCAGATCGCAACGGTGCCCGGCTCTTCACCCGCCACGATCGGCGTGCGCACGGTGTTGCCCCACTCGGTCCACGAGCCGTCGTAGTTGCGCACCCCGGGCTTGCCCAGCAGATGCGTCAGCACGAACCAGGTGTGGCTGGACCGCTCGCCGATGCGGCAGTACACGACGGTCTTGTCGTCCGGCTGCAGGAAGCCGTACAGCTCCTCGAGCTCCTCGCGGCTGCGGAACCGGCCGTTCTCGTCGGCGGCCTTGGCCCACGGGATGGACCGGGCGGTGGGGATGTGGCCGCCGCGCAGCACGCCTTCCTCGGGGTACTCGGGCATGTGGGTGCGCTTGCCGGTGTACTCGTCCGGCGAGCGGACGTCGATCAGCGGCTGGCTGCCGAGAATGCCCAGTACGTCGTCCCTGAAGGCGCGGATGGGCTCGTCGTTGCGGGTGACGACGGGGTAGCCGCTGGACGTCTTGGTGGGCACGTCCAGCGTGGTCTCCCGGCGTTCGGCCAGCCACAGGTCACGGCCGCCGTTGAGCAGCCGCACGTCGGGGTGGCCGAACAGCGTGAACACCCACAGCGCGTAGGCCGCCCACCAGTTGCTCTTGTCGCCGTAGATCACCACGGTGTCGTCGCGGGCGATGCCCTTGCGGTCCATCAGCTGCGCGAACTGTTCGCCGTTGATGTAGTCGCGAACCCGGGGATCGTTGAGGTCGGTGTGCCAGTCGACCTTCACCGCGCCGGGGATATGACCGACGTCGTAGAGCAGGACGTCCTCGTCGGATTCGACGATCGCCAGGCCGGGCGCGCCTTGGTTCGCGGACAGCCAGTCGGCGGTGACCAGTCGCTCGGGGTGGGCGTAGGCCGACAATGTCGGGCTTGGATCGGGTGGTAATGCCACAGGTAAAAGCTTACTCAGTGCCCAATGCCACCGGTGTCTCAGTGCTTCTGCACCGTCCGTTCGGGCCCACCCGGCTTCCAGACGGTGATCTCGAGGTGGTCGCCCCGCAGCTCGATCGCTGATGCGCCAGTGACCTCGGTGCCGAAAAACGCGAATTCCTCGCCGCGCAGATCCAGTCCGGTGTCCTGCATCAAGTCGTCGACGAATCGCCGGCGTTGCGCCGCGTCGGAGCACTCATGCGCGAGTCCCCACAGCTTGGCGTCGCCGTCGGGCAGCCGGGTGTCGACGGTCGCGGTGTGTAGGCAAAACCGTGGATCACGCTCCAGATCACGGAATTTGGTGGTTCTCGGCATTCCCGGCAGCCACAGTCGGCTCTCGAAGATTCGCGGCTCCAACGGGCAAATCCGCGGGAACCCGTCGGATCGGGTGGTCGCCAGCATGCACAGGTTCCCGGTGGCGCGGTGTCGGCGGGTGAAGACGGCCGCGATGCCGGGCGCTTCGGCGGCGAACTCCGTCCAGGAGGCTGTCATGGCACCTGGGAGCCGGGGTCTGCTACGGCGTTGTCCGCCCACAGCGCGGATACCGACAGCGCGACCCGGCCCAGCAGCGACCGCAGCAGCGGCAGGCTGACGCCGATCACGTTCGACGGGTCGCCGTCGATGCGGTCGACGAACCAGCCGCCCAGCCCGTCCAGGGTGAAGCCGCCGGCCACGTGCCACGGTTCGCCGTGGGCGACGTACGCCCGCAGGTCCGCATCCGACGGTGTGGCGAAATGCACTGTGGTGCACAGTGATTCGACCTCACGGTGGGTAATGGCGCCGCCGGTGAGCCGCAGCAGGCAGTGCCCGGTGTGCAGCTCGCCGGAGCGGCCACCCATCAGGCGCCACTGGCTCACGGCGGCATCTGCCGATCCGGGCTTCCCGCACAGCCGGCCGTCGACTTCGAGCATCGAATCACAGCCGATGACAACGCAATTGGCCGCGACGCCGCCGTCCAATTCGGCGGCTACCCGGTCGGCCTTGGCGGCGGCTAGGGCGCACACCACGTCGCCCGGCGACGCGTCCGGGCTCAGCGCGGCGGCGACGGCGTCCTCGTCGACGCCGGACACCACGACCAGCGGATCGACGCCGGCCTGGCGCAGCACCTTGAGCCGGCCGGCAGAGGCCGACGCCAGCACCAGGCGGGTCAATGCCTCATGTGGGACATCTGCTGGAACGTGAGCCGCTGATAGTTGGTCATCGCGAAGCGCAGCCGGTCGACCGGCAGGCCCCAGCGCGTGCGCTCGGGCTGTTCGGGCTCTGGCGCACCGCCGGCGCAGCCCAGCACCGCGACCAGCGCGGCCACCTCTTCGGCGGTGGGTTGGCCCTTGAGGATCTGGATGTGCGGCTCGTGCGGCTGCGGCTGCCCGGTCTCGTCGGCCACCACGTCGTCGGCCACCACGTCGGTCTGCGCGGTCACTGGGCCGAACCGTTCGTCTCGTTCCCGTCACTCACTTCGTTCGTTCCGCTCACTCGACTCACAGGGGTATGTTCCCGTGCTTCTTAGGGGGCAGGTGGGAGATCTTGCGTTCCAGCAGCCGCAGCGCCGTGCCGATGTAGCCGCGGGTGTGCGACGGCGGGATGACCGCGTCGACGTAGCCGCGCTCGGCCGCGACGTACGGGTTGACCAGCGTGTCCTCGTACTCCTGCTGCAGCTGCAGGCGCAGCGCGTCGACGTCCTTGCCCTCCTTGGCGGCCTCGCTCAGCTGCTTGCGGTAGACGAACCCGACGGCACCCGAGGCGCCCATCACCGCGATCTGCGCCGACGGCCACGCCAGGTTGACGTCGCAGCCCATGTCCTTGGACCCCATGACGCAGTAGGCGCCGCCGTAGGCCTTGCGGGTGATGACGGTGATCTTAGGGACGGTGGCCTCGCCGTAGGCGAACAGCAGCTTGGCGCCGCGCCGGATGATGCCGTTGTATTCCTGGCCGGTGCCCGGCAGGAAGCCCGGGACGTCCACCAGCATGATGATCGGAATGTTGAAGCAGTCGCAGGTCCGCACGAACCGCGCCGCCTTCTCCGAGGCGTTGATGTCCAGGCAGCCGGCGAACTGGGTCGGCTGGTTGGCGACGATCCCGACCGGCCGGCCCTCGATGCGGCCGAACCCGACGACGATGTTCTGCGCGTAACCGCCCTGAACCTCCAGGAACTCGTCGTCGTCGAGGATGCGGGTGATCACCTCGTGCATGTCGTACGGCTGGTTGGGCGAGTCCGGGATCAGCGTGTCCAGCTCGAGGTCCTCCTCGGTGAGGTTGTCCTCGATGGCGCCCGGGGGATGCGGCTCGGCGTAGCGCGGCGCGTCGGTGGCGTTGTTGGGCGGCAGGTAGCTGAGCAGGTCGCGAACCCAGTCGAAGGCATCCTGCTCGCCGGAGGCGACGTAGTGCAGGGTGCCCGACTTGGCCATGTGGGTGTGGGCGCCGCCCAGCTCCTCCATGGTGACGTCCTCGCCGGTGACGGTCTTGATGACGTCGGGCCCGGTGATGAACATCTGGCTGGTCTGGTCGACCATCACCACGAAGTCGGTCAGGGCGGGGGAGTACACGTGCCCACCGGCCGCGGCGCCCATGATCAGCGAGATCTGTGGGATGACGCCGGAGGCCAGGATGTTGTTGCGGAAGATCTTGCTGTACAGGCCCAGCGAGACGACGCCCTCCTGGATCCGCGCGCCGGCGCCGTCATTGATGCCGATCAGCGGGCGGCCGGTCTTGATCGCCAGCTCCTGGACCTTGACGATCTTCTCGCCGTACACCTCGCCGAGGCTGCCGCCGAACACCGTGGCGTCCTGGCTGAAGATGCACACGTCGCGGCCGTCGATGGTGCCGTAGCCGGTGATCACGCCGTCGCCCAGCGGGCGGTTGTTCTCCAGGCCGAAGTTCTTGCTGCGGTGCCGGGCCAGCGCGTCGAGCTCCACGAACGAGTCCTCGTCGAGCAGGGCGAGGATGCGCTCGCGGGCGGTCAGCTTGCCCTTGGCGTGCACCTTCTCGACGGCCTCTTCGCCCACCGGGTGCAGCGACTCTTCGCGGCGCTTGTGCAGCTCCGCCAGCTTGCCCGCCGTGGTGTGGATGTCGATGGAGTGTTCGGCGGCCGGTTCCGCAGTGTGGTCGGTAACGCTCGTCATGAGTGTCGAGCTTAGCGGCGCGGTACTCTCCGCTGATGAACGCCCGCCCGTTGGGAACTGTGGACTGGGCGGCCGAATGCGACGTGCTGGTGGCGGGTTCCGGCGGCGGCGGCGTCACCGGCGCGTACACCGCGGCGCGCGAGGGCCTCGACGTGCTGCTGGTTGAGGCGACGTCCAAATTCGGTGGCACCACCGCGTACTCCGGCGGTGGCGGCGTCTGGTTCCCGTGCAACCCGGTGCTGATGCGCGCCGGCACCGACGACACGATCGAGGACGCGCTCACCTACTACCGCGCCGTGGTCGGCGGCCGCACCCCGCGCGAACTTCAGGAAACCTTCGTCCGCGGCGGCGCGCCGCTGATCGAGTACCTGGAGGCCGACCCGAACCTCAAGTTCGTGCCGTTGCCCTGGCCCGACTACTACGGCACCGCCCCCAAGGCGCGCCTGGACGGTCAGCGCCACATCGCCGCCAAGCCGCTGGCGGTCGCCGCCGCACCGGAATTCCGCGAGGCGATCCGCGGTCCGCTGGACACCGACCGGCTCGGCGCCGAACCGCCGTCCGACTACTACGTCGGGGGTCGCGCCCTGATCGCGCGGTTTCTCAAGGCCATCGGGCAGTACCCGACGGCGACGCTGCGGCTCGACACCGCCCTGGTCGAGCTGGTGGTAGCCGAGGGCCGGGTGACGGGAGCGATCGTCGAGACCGCCGGCGAGCGCCGCGCGATCCGCGCCCGTCGGGGGGTGCTGCTGGCCGCCGGTGGTTTCGAGGCCAACGAGGAGTTGCGCCGGCGCTACGGCGTGCCGGGAACGTCGCGAGACACCATGGGCGGCCCGGGAAGTCGCGGCCTGGCGCTGCAGGCCGGCATCGCCGCGGGCGCCGACACCGACCTGCTGGATCAGGCGTGGTGGTCACCGGGCATGACCCATCCCGACGGTCGCTCCGCGTTCGCGCTGTGGTTCACCGGCGGCATCTTCGTCAACCAGTCCGGCAACCGGTTCGTCAACGAGTCCCGGGCCTACGATCGCGCCGGCCGCGAGATCATCGCGCAGCTGGCCGACGGGTCGATGACGTTGCCGTACTGGATGATCTACGACGACAAGGAGGGCGAGGTGCCGCCGGTGAAGGCGGCCAACGTCACCATCGTGGAGACCGACAAGTACGTCACCGCCGGCCTATGGCACACCGCGGACAGCCTCGAGGAACTCGCGGCCAAGATCGGCGTACCGGGGCAGAACCTGGCGGCGACGGTCGCGCGGTTCAACGGCTTCGCCGCCGCCGGCGTCGATGAGGACTTCGGCCGCGGCGACGAGGCCTTCGACCGCGCCTTCTCGGCGGGCGCGTCGCCGCTGGTGCCCATCGACTCGCCGCCGTATCACGCCGCCGCGTTCGGCATCTCCGATCTGGGCACCAAGGGCGGGCTGCGGACCGACGCCTCGGCGCGGGTGCTCGATGCCGCCGGCAACCCCATTGCCGGCCTGTACGCCGCGGGCAACACGATGGCCGCGCCCAGCGGCACCGCCTATCCCGGCGGCGGCAACCCGATCGGAACCAGCATGCTGTTCAGCCATTTGGCCGTGCTGGACATGCGCGACCGCCGGCCCTGAGTTCTAGGCTGGGTGCGGTGACAGAACGAGATCAGCTTCGAGCACCGTTGGACGAGAGCGCATTGCGCGCCGAGTTGATCGGCACCGGGCTGGGCTGGCGCAAGCTCGACGTCGTCGAGGAGACCGGCTCCACCAACGCCGACCTGCTGGCGCGCGCGGCGTCGGGCGACGACGTCGCCGGTGCCGTGTTGATCGCCGAGCACCAGACCGCCGGGCGAGGCCGGCACGGCCGCGGTTGGTCGGCCACGCCGCGGGCCCAGGTCACCATGTCGGTCGGGGTGAGTGTCGTCGATGTCCCGACCACTGGCTGGGGCTGGCTGCCACTGGCCACCGGGGTGGCGGTGGTCGACACCGTGACGCCGCTGCTGGCGGGGACCGGGGCGCAGGCGGGTCTCAAGTGGCCCAACGACGTGCTGGCCGGCCCGCCGGATTCGCCGGGCAAGCTGGCCGGCATCCTCGCCGAGGTGGCCAAGCCCGTCGTGGTTATCGGGTTGGGGCTCAACGTGACTCAGTCCGCCGACGAGATCGACGGCCCCGGCGCGACGTCGCTGCTCGACCTGGGTGTGGCCGCGCCCGACCGCACCCAACTGGTGTCGGCGCTGCTGCGGGAGCTGGGCCGGCGGATCGTGGCCTGGCGCGCCGCGCGCGGGGCCGACTGGGCGCTGGCCGCCGACTACCGGGCGCGCAGCCTGACCATCGGCACCCGGGTGCGCGCGCACCTGCCCGGCGGCAAGCAGGTCGACGGGACCGCCAGCGCCATCGATGACCAGGGAAGACTGTGCCTGGAGAGCGGCGGGCAAACCGTCGTCGTCGCGGCCGGCGACGTCGTGCATTTGCGCTAGTGGCGATCGCAAGCGCGGCGGAGCCGGGTGCAGCGGGTCGCCACCATTTGCTCTAGTTGGCCACGGAATGTCGCGTTACACAGCTAATGTCGGCGGGCATGGGCTACCCGGATAACGTTCTGGCCGCCGGCGAACACGTCATCGTGCATCGCCACCCGCACTGGAAGCGCCTGATCTGGCCGGTGCTGGTCCTCATCCTGGTGACCGGACTGGCCGCGTTCGGTTCCGGATACCTCAACTCGACGCACTTCGAGCAGCTCGCCAAGAACATCATCCACGGCGTCATCTGGGGGATCTGGCTGGTGATCGTGGGCTGGCTGACGCTGTGGCCGTTTTTGAGCTGGCTGACCACCCATTTCGTGGTGACCAACCGGCGGGTGATGTTCCGGCACGGGGTGCTGACGCGCACCGGCATCGATATCCCGCTGGCCCGGATCAACAGCGTGGAATTCCGTGACCGCATCACCGAGCGCATGTTCCGCACCGGGACGCTGATCATCGAGTCGGCGTCACAAGATCCGTTGGAGTTCTACGACATTCCGCGGCTGCGCGAGGTGCACGCGCTGCTGTATCACGAAGTCTTCGACACCCTGGGTTCCGAGGAATCGCCCAGCTGAGTGAGCCGGCTGGCCCGGTTGCGCCAGGCGCGCAGCAGCGTGACGTTGCCGCCCTCGATCTCGTCCTCGAAGATTTCGGCGATACCGCCGGCGGTAAGCGCGGATTCCAGCGCCTTCTCGGGGTCGCGCGCGAATTGGTCGGGGAACACCCAGCGGCGAAATGCCCAGAACCGGAAAGCCATTTGCAGCAGGTTGCCGATGATGTAGGCCGAGATGAAGTCGGCGACGTTTTCCACCGCCAGCGACACCATCGGCTCGCGCAGCTGCAACACGTAGCTGGAGAACCACAGCGGCGCCATGGAGAGCAGCACCCCCACGCCGCTGAACGCGAAGAACAGCAGCGCCTCGTGGTGGCGCTCGCGGCCGCCGCGATTGCGGAAGCTCCATTCCCGGTTCAGCACGTAGGACGCGATGACCGCCACAATGCCGGCGATCACCTTTGCGGTCACCGGTTTGGGTTCGAGAATCGTCAGCTTCAGCGTGTAGAAAATCGCCGAGTCGATGACGAATGTGGTTCCGCCGACGATGGCGAATTTGATCAGTTCGTGGTGGCGTAGCAAATAGGGCTGCATAACCCTAGGCAGACGCGCGATCGTGGCTTCGGCGAAGGACACAACACGTCAGTCTACGGATGGACACAAATTCGACGCAAAATCGTACATAACAATTCGGTGTCGGCCCCGGTCAACATGCTTTTAGCGCCGGTTCGTTCAGCCGTGACACCATGATGGCCGTGCCGAGTACACGCCCGCCAGGGGCAGCCCCCCTCCGAGCGACCCCTGCAGCCCCCCGAGCCGTCCCCGTCGTCGCAATGGTCGGTGGCGGCCAGCTCGCCCGGATGACCCACCAGGCGGCGATTGCCTTGGGGCAGTCGCTGCGGGTGCTGGCCACCGCCGCCGACGAGCCCGCCGCGCTGGTCGCGCCCGACATCGTCATCGGGTCGCACACCGATCTCGATGCCCTGCGCCGGGTGGCCGCGGGCGCCGACGTGCTGACCTTCGACCACGAACACGTGCCGAACGAACTGCTGGAGAAGCTGGTCGCGGAGGGCGTCAACGTGGCGCCCCCACCGCAGGCCCTGGTGCATGCGCAGGACAAGCTCGTCATGCGCCGCCGGCTCGAGTCCCTCGGCGTCCCGGTGCCCCGCTACGCCGAGATCCGCAGCGTCGACGAACTCGACGCGTTCGCGCGGCGCATCGCCGGGCCCGTGGTGGTCAAGGCGGTCCGCGGCGGTTACGACGGGCGCGGGGTGCGGATGGCGCGCGACCCGTCGCACGCCCGCGAGATCGCGACCGCCTTCCTGGCCGACGGCGTGCCGGTGATGGCCGAGGAGCAGGTGAACCTGCGCCGCGAACTGTCGGCCTTGGTGGCCCGGTCGCCGTTCGGTCAGGGCGCGGCGTGGCCGGTGGTCGAGACCGTGCAACGCGACGGGATTTGCGTGCAGGTGATTGCGCCCGCACCGGAGCTGTCCGGCGAACTGGCCGCCGCCGCGCAGCAGCTGGCGTTGCGGCTGGCCGCCGAGCTCAGCGTGGTCGGGGTGCTCGCGGTCGAGCTCTTCGAGACGGCCGACGGCGAGCTGCTGGTCAACGAGCTGGCGATGCGGCCGCACAACTCGGGGCACTGGACCATGGACGGGTCGCGCACCAGTCAGTTCGAGCAGCATGTGCGCGCGGTGCTGGACTACCCGCTCGGCGACACCGAAGCGATCGCACCGGTGACGGTGATGGCCAACGTGCTGGGCGCCCCCGAAGTCCCGCAGATGAGCGTCGACGAGCGGCTGCACCACCTGTTCGCGCGGATGCCCGACGCCCGAGTCCACCTCTACGGCAAACAAGAACGCCCCGGCCGCAAGGTCGGGCACATCAACTTCGCCGGCTCCGGGCCGGCGGATCGGGAAAACGTGGCGAAGCTGCGGGAACGCGCAGACCTGGCGGCACACTGGTTGTCACACGGGCAGTGGACGGATGGATGGGATCCACATGAGTAGCGCCGGCGACGATGCAGTGGGGGCGCCCCCAGGCGCGAAGCGCCGAGGGGGACGACGCGATGAGGAGGGGTGCCATGAGTGAAGCTCCGCGCGTCGCGGTGATCATGGGCAGCGACAGCGACTGGTCGGTGATGCAGGACGCCGCCGCGGCGCTGGCCGAGTTCGACGTGCCGGCCGAGGTCCGGGTCGTCTCCGCGCACCGCACCCCGCAGGCGATGTTCGACTATGCGCGCGACGCGGCCGGGCGCGGCATCGAGGTGATCATCGCCGGAGCCGGGGGAGCCGCGCACCTGCCCGGGATGGTCGCGTCCGCGACGCCGCTGCCGGTGATTGGTGTGCCGGTACCGCTGGCGCGCCTGGACGGCCTGGACTCGCTGCTGTCGATCGTGCAGATGCCCGCCGGCGTCCCCGTGGCCACGGTCTCCATCGGGGGAGCCCGCAACGCCGGGCTGCTCGCGGTGCGCATCCTCGGATCGTCGGACCCGGCGCTGCGCGCGCGGATCGTCGACTTCCAGGATCAGCTGGCGCGCAGCGTGCGGGCCAAGGATGAGGCGCTGCAGCAGCGTCAGGGTAAAGTTACCGGCTAGTAGCCTGGCGGCGAGGCGGCCCGCGCCCGCAGAGAAGCCGGGCATGTCGGCATAGTGCAAGAGGAGGCCGAGATGGCTGGATGGGCCGGAAACCCCGACTTCGATTTGTTCCAACTACCCGAAGAGCACCAGGAGTTGCGCGCCGCGATCCGTGCGCTGGCGGAGAAGGAGATCGCGCCGCACGCCGCTGACGTGGATGAGAACTCCCGCTTTCCCGAGGAGGCGCTTCAGGCGCTGAATTCCTCCGGTTTCAACGCCGTGCACGTGCCCGAGGAGTACGGCGGGCAGGGCGCCGACTCGGTGGCGGCGTGCATCGTGATCGAGGAGGTCGCCCGCGTCGACACCTCGGCGTCGCTGATTCCCGCGGTGAACAAGCTGGGCACGATGGGGCTGATCCTGCGCGGCTCCGACGAGCTGAAGAAGCAGGTGCTGCCCTCGATCGCGGACGGTACGGCGATGGCGTCCTACGCGCTGAGCGAGCGCGAGGCCGGCAGCGACGCGGCGGCCATGCGGACCCGGGCGAAGGCCGACGGGGACGACTGGATTCTCAACGGCGCCAAGTGCTGGATCACCAACGGCGGCAAGTCGAGCTGGTACACGGTGATGGCCGTGACCGATCCGGACAAGGGCGCCAACGGCATCTCGTCGTTCATGGTGCACAAGGACGACGAAGGCTTCACCGTGGGGCCGAAGGAAAAGAAACTCGGCATCAAGGGCTCACCGACCACCGAGCTGTACTTCGAGAACTGCCGCATCCCGGGTGACCGGATCATCGGCGAGCCTGGCACCGGCTTCAAGACCGCGCTGGCGACGCTGGACCACACCCGGCCCACCATCGGGGCGCAGGCCGTCGGCATCGCGCAGGGCGCATTGGACGCGGCCATCGCATACACCAAGGACCGCAAGCAGTTCGGCCATCCGGTCAGCGACAACCAGGGGGTGCAGTTCATGCTCGCCGACATGGCCATGAAGGTCGAGTCCGCCCGGCTGATGGTGTACCACGCCGCCGCCCGCGCCGAGCGCGGCGAATCCCACCTGGGCTTCATCTCCGCGGCCTCCAAGTGCCTGGCCTCCGACGCCGCGATGGAAGTCACCACCGACGCGGTGCAGCTCTTCGGCGGCGCCGGCTACACCATCGACTTCCCCGTCGAGCGGATGATGCGGGACGCCAAGATCACCCAGATCTACGAGGGCACCAATCAGATTCAGCGCGTGGTGATGTCGCGAGCGCTGCTGCGCTGACCGTTTTCCGGCGGTTCGTTTAGAAAGCTAACCGACAACGAATAAGATGTCCCACGGCAACCATTCGGGGCGGTAACGCCACACGTAGAGTCGCCGTCGGCGCGCCCGAGCTAACCGAGTCGGAACGTCGTCACGCAAGGTCTCACCGACGGCCAGGGGGTCACAGTGCAGAACGCGACTTCCCCTGTGCGGCGCCGGGCGACCGGGATCTGATGCCCGTGCAAGCTCCAACCACCCCGACGGCGAGTTGGCAGTCATTGTCGTTGCTGTTGGTCGAGGACGACCGCGCCGACGCGGTGCTGGTGGAAGACCTGATCACCGACGCGGTCACCGACATCCGGGTGGTGTGGGCGAAGTCGATGGCGCACGCCGAACGCGAGCTCGAGTCCGCCCGACCCGACTGCGTGCTGTTGGACCTACACCTGCCGGACGCCAGCGGGATCGACGCGCTGAACCGAATCGCCAATCTCGATGCCACCGTGCCGATCGTGGTGCTGACCGGATTGAACGACGAGTACTTCGGGGCCTCGGCGGTGGCCGCCGGCGCCCAGGACTATCTGGTCAAGGGACGGGTCGAGCCGGAGATGCTGCGTCGCGCGCTGCTGTACGCCATCGAACGCAAGCGCGCCGAACTCATCGCCGCAGACCTGCACGCGACTCGGCTGCGGGCCCGGGAGAACGCGCTGTTGGAACGCGGCCTGCTGCCCTCGCCACTGCTGCTGGACAACCCGGGCGTCGACATCGTCGCCCGGTACCGGCCGAGCCGCGAAGACGCGCTGCTGTGCGGTGACTTCTACGACGTCGTCCAGACGCCCGATCGGGTCGTGCACGTGCTGATCGGCGACGTCGCCGGGCACGGCCCGCACGAGGCCGCGCTGGGTGCGGCGTTGCGGATCGCGTTCCGCGCGCTCACCTTTGCCGGTGTGCACGGCGTCGAACTGATGCGGCAGCTCGAAAGGGTCCTGTATTCGGAACGTACCGACACCGGAATCTTCGCGACGGTGCTCAGCCTCGAGATCTCGCCCGACGGCCCGCGCGTCAGCGTCATCCGCGCCGGCCACCCGCCGATGTTGGTGCAGGCCGGCGGAACCGTGCAGTGGCTCGAGCCGGCGGGCGGCCCGGCACTGGGCCTGCGCGCCGGCGACTGGCCGTCCGAAGAGCTGGAGCTGCCCACCGGGCACGCCCTGCTGCTGCTGACCGACGGACTCTTCGAGGGCTATTCGGGCGAGGGCACGCAACGCCTGGGCGAGGACGGTCTGCTCGCCCTGGCCCGCGGGCACGCGAGTAAGCCCGGCCCCGCCTTCGTCGACGCGCTCATCAACGGTGCGCAGGCGCTCGCCGAGCCACGCGGCGGTTTGACCGATGACATCGCCGTCCTGCGCGTCGAGAGGACTACCCCGTGATCCCATCGCGTCCGCTTCGGCTCACGGAGCTCACCGTGCGGGGATGGCTGGCGTTGGTGCTGTGGATCATGGGCGCGACTGTGCTCGTCGGGGCTCTGGTCGGCGCCGTGCTGCTCCATCGCACCGACGAGGTGTCGCGCCAGATGGCCCAGAACATTCAGCCGGCGCGCGTCGCCGCGGCGCGCCTGCAGGCGGCGCTGCGCGACCAGGAGACGGGCATGCGCGGCTTCCTGATCTCCGCCGACCGGCAGTTCCTCGCGCCGTACTACGACGGGCAGCGCGCCGAACAGGCTGCGGCCGAGGAGATTCGGCGTCTGGTGGGCGGGCGCGCGGAGCTGATGGCCGACCTGGACGCGGTGGAAGCCGCCGCCGCCGACTGGCGGACGAACTACGCCGAGCCACTGATTTCCAATGTGGCTCCCAAGACGCCGAGCTACATCAGCTCCCGCACGGCCGACATGGGCAAGAGCAAATTCGACCATCTCCGTGAGCTTTTCGACACGCAGAACACGCACCTGACGGTGGCCGGCGCCGCTGCCATCGATGAGCTCAACGAGATCAACGGCTGGCGCGATTGGGTGCTGGGCGCCACGGTACTGATCGTGCTCGGAACCGCCCTGCTGCTCGGGCTGCTCAGTCGCGCCGCGATCACCCGACCCATCGCGGCGCTCGCCGCGGCCTGCCGGCGCATCACCGAGGGAAACTTCGAGGAGACGATCTCGCCTCCGCGCCGGCCCAGGGACATTCGCAATATGGCGATCAATGTGGAGAACATGCGCAAGCACATCGTCGACGAGCTCGAGGTGTCGCAGTCGGCGCAGGCGCAATTGGACGAACAGACCGCCGAATTGCGGCGATCCAACACCGAACTCGAGCAGTTCGCCTACGTCGCATCGCACGATCTGCAGGAACCGCTGCGCAAGGTCGCGTCCTTCTGTCAGCTGCTGGAGAAACGCTATGGCGACCAGCTCGACGAACGCGGCATCGAATACATCGGATTCGCGGTCGACGGCGCCAAGCGGATGCAGGCGCTGATCAACGACTTGCTCACCTTCTCGCGCGTCGGCCGGCTGGGCACCACGGAAACGGAGGTACAGCTCGACGCGACGCTCGACGCCGGGCTGGCGAACCTGGCCACCGCGATCGAGGAAACCGAGGCGCAGATCGTGCGCCCGAAGCAGCCGTTGCCGCAGATCGTCGGGGATCCGATGCTGCTGACGATGCTGTGGCAGAACCTGATCGGCAACGCGATCAAGTTCCGGCACAAGGATCGTCGGCCCCGGGTCGTCATCGAATGCGCGCCCGGCGCCGGCACCCATGACGGCGAATGGCTACTGAGCGTGGCCGACAACGGCATCGGCATCCCGGAGGAATTCTCCGACAAGGTCTTCGTGATCTTCCAGCGGCTGCACGGCCGCGACGTGTACGCCGGAACCGGAGTCGGCCTGGCCCTGGTCAAGAAGATCGTCGAACACCACGGCGGCACCGTCCGGATCGACACGTCCTACACCGACGGGACCCGATTCGAATTCACCCTGCCCATCCCCGGACCCGTCGACGAAGCAGACCCGGTCGCTTTGGAAGGAGCGCATCAATGACGACACCAGAAGGCAGGGCGATCGACATCCTGCTCGTCGAGGACGACCCGGGCGACGAGCTCATCACCCGCGAAGCGTTCGAGCACAACAAGCTCAAGAACAGGCTCCATGTCGCGCACGACGGCGAGGAAGGCCTCGACTACCTGTACCGGCGGGGGAAGTTCGGCGACGCGCCGCGGCCCGACCTCATCCTGCTCGACCTGAACCTGCCCAAATACGACGGCCGCCAGCTGCTGGAGAAGATCAAGTCAGACCCCGACCTGGCGCGCATCCCGGTCGTGGTGCTCACCACCTCCTCGGCCGAGGAAGACATCCTCAGGAGCTACAAGCTGCACGCGAATGCCTACGTCACCAAACCCGTTGACCTGGACCAGTTCATGAAGGCCGTCCGGCAGATCGACGAGTTCTTCGTTCAGGTGGTGCGGCTGCCGAGCGGCGGCGCCTAGCTGCGCGACTTGCGCCTCGATAGCCGGGTGACAAGCAGCCCGAGCATGATCAGCAGCAGGAACACGGCCGGTTAGGCGGCCGTGCACGCCGGAAACCGAAACCGGACGCGCGGCTGTTGTTGTTCTGGACTTCTCATCAGCCATCGATGCTACGTGCCGGGGTTCGGCAAACAGCGGGCACACAGTTACCACTTATTGAATGTCAAGGGTTTGTATATTCACGATTGGTTAACTTTTGTTGTCCCGTGGGACAGCAGCCGGCGGCGAGGCGTTCGCATTCGCCGCCGAGACGTCCGAAGGAGTTGCGTGAGGTTCGCTCGATATGGCGCCGCGCTGAGCCTGGTGGCCGTCACCGCACTGGCACTGACGGGGTGCGGCGGCGACTCGAATTCGTCCGGCGCCAAGTCGGCGGTGGACTGCGGCGGCAAGAAGGTGCTGAAAGACAGCGGTTCGACAGCGCAGCAAAACGCGATCGAGCAGTTCGTTTACGCCTACGTTCGGGCCTGCCCCGGTTACACGCTGGATTACAACGCGAACGGATCCGGCGCCGGCCTGACCCAGTTCCTCAACAATCAAACCGACCTCGCCGGTTCCGATATCCCCCTGGACCCCTCGACGGGTCAGTACGACCGGGCGGCGCAGCGATGCGGCTCGCCGGCCTGGGATCTGCCCACCGTGTTCGGGCCGATCGCGGTCACCTACCACCTCACCGGGGTGAACGGGCTGAAACTGGACGGTCCCACCGTTGCGAAGATCTTCAACGGCACCATCACCAAGTGGGACGACCCGGCGCTGAAGGCCATCAACTCGGGCCTCAACCTGCCGTCGACACCCATCGCGGTCATCTTCCGCAGTGACAAATCCGGCACCACGGCGAACTTTCAGAAGTATCTGGACGGTGCCTCCAACGGCGCGTGGGGCAAGGGCGCCAGCGAGACGTTCAACGGCGGCGTCGGTCAGGGCGCCAGCGGGAACAACGGCACCTCCGGTCTGCTGCAGAACACCGAGGGGTCGATCACCTACAACGAGTGGTCCTTCGCGGTGGGCAAGCAGCTGACCATGGCGTCGATCATCACGTCGGCGGGGCCGGACGCGGTGCCGATCACCAAGGACTCCGTCGAGAAGACGATCGCCGGGGCGACCGTCAGCGGCCAGGGCAACGACCTGGTGCTGGACACCTCGTCGTTCTACAAGCCGACGCAGTCCGGCGCGTACCCGATCGTGCTCGCGACCTATGAAATCGTCTGCTCGAAATACCCGGACGCGGCCACGGGCGCGGCGGTGAAGGCGTTCATGCAGGCGGCGATCGGTCCGGGCCAGGACGGTTTGGACCAATACGGTTCCATCCCGCTGCCCGGCTCGTTCACGGCGAAGCTGTCGGGCGCGGTCAATGCGATTTCCTGACGATGCGAAGGAGGCTCGAGGGTGAGCGATAGCGCGCCGGCCTCGCGGGTCGGGTCATGGTTCGGCCCCTACCGGCTGGTGCGGCTCCTGCGCCAGGGCGGCATGGGTGAGGTCTACGAGGCCGAGGACACCCGCAAGGGCCGGATGGTGGCCCTGAAACTGATCTCGCAGCAGTTCTCCGGCAACTCGGAGTTTCGGGCGCGCCTGCAGCGCGAGGCCGATATCGCCGGGCGGCTGACCGAACCGCATGTGGTGCCGATCCACGACTACGGCGAGTTCGACGGGCGCTTTTACGTGGACATGCGCCTCGTCGACGGCGTCAATCTGGCCACGCTGTTGCATAGGGACGGGCCGCTGGCCCCACCGCGGGCGATCGCCATCATCAGCCAGGTCGCCGCCGCGTTGGACGCGGCGCACGCCGCCGGAGTCACGCACCGCGACGTCACACCGGGGAACATTCTGGTCACCCCCAGCGACTTCGCCTACCTGGCGGATTTCGGCATCGCGCGGGCCGCGACCGATCCGGGGCTGACCCAGGTCGGGACCGCTATCGGAACCTATTACTACATGGCGCCGGAACGATTCACCGACGATGAGGTAACCCACAGCGCCGACATCTATTCGCTCGCATGCGTTTTGAGTGAGTGCCTGACTGGATCACCGCCATACCGGGCAGACACCGTCGAACGGCTGGTCGCCGCACATCTGACGAAGACGGCCCCGCCGCCCAGCCAATTACGACCCGGCGCGGTTCCGCCCGCCTTGGATCGCGTGATCGCCAAGGGCATGGCTAAACGTCCCGAGGAGCGCTATCGCACCGCAGGCGAATTCGCCGCCGCCGCCCATGACGCGCTTACCGGATCCCAGCAGCTGCAGGCCAGCACGATTCTGCGCGACGGGGAAAGCGCGGCCCTGGGCGCGGGTGCGAACGCTGCGCGCGTTGCGCGCGAGCCGGATTCCTTCGCCTCGGCGCCGAGCGCGGACACCGTGGCGGGTCCGTGGCCTTCGGGAGGCGGCGGCACTAACAGGAGCGTCCGGTCCGGCCCTGGGCCGTCGCTCATACGTGCCGCCCCAACGACTTCCGGCCGGGTGTATGGACGCGGCCCGGACTTCAGGCATCCCGCGAACGACAACAAACGTAAACAGTGGATCATCGTCGGCGCCATCGCTCTCGTCGCGCTGATAGCCTTCGTCGTGGCCGTTGTCGGCTACCTGTCCACCGAATCGTCGGGACCGTCGAAGCAGGCGAGTGGTCAAAGTGTGTTGCCGTTCACCGGCATTGACTTTCGTTTGTCTCCCGGCGGGGTGACGCTGGACAGTGCCGGCAACGTCTACGTCACCAGCGAGGGCATGTACGGCCGGGTGGTGAAGCTGTCGACGGATTCGAAGGCCACGACGGTGCTGCCGTTCAACGGGCTCTACCAGCCGCAGGGCTTGGCCGTCGACGGCGCGGGCACCGTGTACGTCGCCGATTTCAACAACCGGGTGATCAGCATGGCCGCGGGCTCCAACAGCCAGAAGGAACTGCCGTTCAGCGGCCTGAACTACCCGGAGGGCGTCGCGGTCGACAGCCAAGGCGCCGTGTATGTCGCCGACCGCGGCAACAGCAGGGTGGTGAAACTGGCGGCCGGATCCAAGACACAGATCGTGCTGCCGTTCGACGGGCTCAACAACCCGGACGGGGTGGCCGTCGATCCTGCGGGCAACGTCTACGTCGCGGACACCGACAACAACAGGGTGGTGAAGCTCGACGCGGCATCGAACACTCAGTCGGAGTTGCCATTTCATGACCTGTCCGTGCCCTGGGGCATCGCCGTGGACAACAGTGGCACGGTCTACGTCACCGAGCACGACAAGAGCGACGTGGTGAAGTACGCCCCGGGCTCGTCCACCGGGGCCGTTGTGCCGTTCAACGGGCTCAACACTCCGCTGGCGGTGACGGTTGACAAGGACCAGAACGTCTACGTCGCCGACCGCGGCAACAACCGGGTGGTCAAACTGGCGCCGTGAGGTTTACGGCGCGGGCTGCGGTGCGCCGAGGTACTCCTCAGTGTGCTCGCCGAGGGCGGGCGGGGGTTCGGCGACGGCGGCATCGAAGCTGGAATAGCGTGCGGGAGTCCGGATTACCGTGACCTCGTCCGCACCCTCGCCGACCGGGAGGGCGAGCTCGTTCTCGGCGAACAGCGCGGTGCCGACCACCTGCTTCCAGGTGTAGGCGTGGCAGGCCATCAGGCCGCCCTCCTGGAGCAACTGCACCCATTCGTCCGCGGTCTTGGCGGCCAGGGCCTTCTCGAGTTCCTCGGTCAGTTCGGGATAGTTGAGCGCCCGCGCGCGCTGGTCGGCGAACCGCTCGTCGTCGCGCATGTCGGGCCGGCCGATGATCTCGCACAGCTTGTCCCAGTGCTTGGGCACGTACGCGCTGATCACCAGGTAGCCATCGGCCGCCTTGAAGGCATCCGATGGCTGGGTGGCGAAGCCAACACCCTTGCGCCGCTTGGGCTTTGGTGACTCATCCGGCTTGGGGGACTCGCTCGGTTTGTTGAGGTGGATGGTCAGCTGGCTGGCCTGCAGGCTGACCGCGACGTCATACATGGCGACGCGCACGATGTCGGCCACCCCGTGGCGTTCCCGGTTGAGCAGCGCGGCCAGCACGGCCTGGGCCAGCACGTGACCGCTGGCGGCGTCGACGAGCTGGAACGGGATGATCTGGGGTTTGCCGGTGGGCGTGGGCATTCCGGTGGTCATGCCCGATTCGGCGGCGACCATCAGGTCGACGCCCGGGCGGCTGCCCTCGGGGCCGTTGCCACCGTAGGCGGAAAGGCGCGCATAGATGAGTCGGGGGTTGCGGGACTGCAGCTCGTCGGGGCCCAGGCCCATGCGTTCCATCACCCCGGGCCGAAACCCTTCCAGCACAACGTCGGCCGTATCGACCAGCCGCAGGATCTGCTGCTTGGCCTCTTCGCTGCGCAGGTCGGCCATCACCGATTTCTTGCCCCGGTTGTGGGGGAGGAACAGGGTGGCCAGCGGCGGGCGCCCGGGCAGGACCGCGGTGATGTGCCGGGCCGCCTCGCCGACGGGCGCCTCGATTTTGATCACCTCGGCACCCAGATCGGCCAGCACCTGACCGGCCATCGGCCCGGCGATGTTCTGGGTGAAGTCGAGCACCCGGAATCCGTCAAGTGGCTTGGCGGGCTTGCTATTTGGCTTGCTGTTGGGCACGGCGCCTGCCTTCCTAAGAACCTGACCGGTGCAGCACCGCGGTGCAGTAGTAATTCTGCGCGAAGGGCGCATCGGGGTCGGTCGACTGCAGCGGCAGGCCGTTGTTGGCCAGCATCTGGTTCAGGGGAGTGCGGACCGGCTGCCAGCCCAGCTGCTGCAGATAGGTCGCCACATCGTTGCGCTCGCCTGGGAAACCCAGCTCGCCCAAGGCGATGTCGAGGCCGTTGCGCCGCCACTTCTCGCTCGCGGCATTCAGCGCGTCCCCGCTGATCCCGGTGTTCGCGAAGATCTCGGCCACCAGCTGGCTGCCGTCGGCGGACAGGGCGGTGACGTTGTCCAGCAACCGATCCTGGGCCTCGGGCGGCAGGAAGCCGATCAGGCCCTCGGCCGCCCAGGCGGCGGGCCGGCCGGTGTCGAAGCCGGCCTGCCGCAGCGCCGATGGCCAGTCGTGACGCAGGTCGATCGGAACGTCGCGCACCTCGGCGGTGGGTTCGGCGCCGAGCTCGGCGATGGTGGCCGCCTTGAACTCCAAAACCTGCGGCTGATCGATCTCGAACACCCTGGTGCCCGGCGCCCACGGCAGCCGGTAGGCACGCGCGTCCAGGCCGGAGGCCAGGATGACCACCTGGTCGATGCCCGCCGCACCCGCCTCGGCGAAGAACGCGTCGATGTAACGGGTGCGGGCGGCCATCATGTCGGTCATGCGTTGCATGCCCCACGGAGCGTCCGGCTCGTCGACGTCGGCGGCGGCGAGCTCGCCGGCGGCCCACCGGGTCATGAAGTCGACGCCGACCGCGCGCACCAGCGGCTCGGCGAACCGATCGTCGATGAGCCCGTCCCGGGTGGCCCGGGCTCGCCCGGCGGCCACCATGGTGGCGGTCGCTCCCACGCTGGTCGCCAGGTTCCAGGTGTCGTCGTCGGTGCGCGCCATCGAGGAAATCCCTTCCGATCTACTGGTTAGCCACAATAACTACCAGCGGGCGGTGCCCCGGCGCGAGGTGCGACACAGATCGATCATGGCCGGGCGTTGCGGGCGCGGTCCCCGCCGCGGCGCGGCTAGCCTCGCGCCATGACCACTCCGGTTGCCATCACGCACGAGTGCCGGGGCATCGCCGCGCGCGACGCCGACTGGCGGCGCGGCGCCGACTGGGCGCGGCGGCTGGCCTGGGTGAGCCTGGCCGTGGTGCTCGTCGAGGGCGTCGTCGGGCTGTGGCAGGGATTCGCGGTCTCCTCGGTCGCCCTGACCGGGTGGGCCCTGGGCGGCGCATCGGAGGCACTGGCCAGCGCCATGGTGGTGTGGCGGTTCAGCGGGATGCGCGCGTTCTCCGCAACCGCCGAGCGGCGCGCGCAACGCGGCGTCGCCGTGTCGTTCTGGCTGACCGCCCCGTACATCGCCGCCGAGTCGATCCGTGAGCTGGCCGGTGGACCGCACGCCGAGACCTCGGTGATCGGCATCGGGCTGACCGCCCTCGCGCTGGTGCTGATGCCGGTGCTGGGCCGGGCCAACCACCGGTTGGGCACCCGGTTGGGGTCGGGGGCCACCGCGGCCGAGGGGGTGCAGAACTATCTGTGCGCCGCCCAGGCCGCCGGGGTGCTGGCCGGCCTCGCGATGACGGCGCTGTGGTCCGGCGCGTGGTGGATCGACCCGGCCGTCGGGCTGGCCATCGCCTGCGTCGCGGTCTGGCAGGGTGTGCGTGCCTGGCGCGGCGAGGATTGCGGCTGCTGATTTTTCAGCCGGCGCGCTCGCCGTTCGCCGCGCCGCGCGGCGCGTCCAGCCGGTAGCGGATCAGCCGCGAGCTGTTGGCCACCACCGCCACCGACGACGCGTTGTGCAAAATCGCGGCCAGCACGGGAGACAGCGCACCGCCCGCGCCGATGATCAGCCCGGCGGCGTTGACGGCGATGGACATGCCGTAGTTCTCCCGGATGACGTCGACCGCGCGGGCACCCAGGTCCCCCACGTCGAGCAGGCGGTGCAGGTCGTCGTTGGCCAGCGCCACGTCGGCGGTCTCGACGGCGACGTCTGTTCCGGCCAGCCCCATCGCTATCCCGATGTCGGCGGCGGCCAGCGCGGGCGCGTCGTTGATGCCGTCGCCGACCATGCCGACGGTGTAGCCCTCGTCCTGCAGGTCGCGCACCGCCGCGAGCTTGTCCTCCGGCATCACCTCGGCGCGCCATTCGTCGATCCCGAGCTCGCCGGCCACCACCTCGGCGATGTCGGGGTGGTCGCCGGTGAGCATGACGATGCGGCGAATACCGTTGGCGCGCAGCTTGTTCAGCACGGCTGAGGCCTCGGGCCGCACCTCGTCGCGCAGGCTGATCAAGCCCACCAGCTTGCCGTCGACGGCGAGCAGCAGCGGGGTCTCGGCCTGGCCGCGCAGCCGGTCCACCCACTCCGACGCCTTCTTGGACACCCGCACGTTTTCGGCGCGCAGCAGCCCGGGGCTGCCCAGCAGCAGGGTTCGGCCGTCCGCCCAGGTCCGCATGCCCAGGCCCACCAGGACCTCGCACTCCTCGTGCGGCGGGATGGTGATGTGGCGTTCCTCGGTGGACCGAATCACCGCCTCGGCCAGCGGGTGCCGGGAGTGGATCTCGGAGCTGGCCGCATACGCCAGCACCTGTTCGGGCTGCCAATCCTTGTGCAACGCAATGATATTGGTGACCACCGGGCGTCCCACGGTCAGCGTGCCGGTCTTGTCGAACACGATGGCGTCCACCCGGCCGGCCTGCTCGAGGTGCGAGCCGCCCTTGATCAGGATGCCGCGGCGCGCACCGTTTCCGATCGCCGCGCTGATCGCGGTCGGGGTGGCCAGGCCCACCGCGCACGGGCAGGCGATCAGCAGCATGGTCATCGCCCGTCGGACGTCACCGGTGACCGCCAGCGTGATGGCCGAGACGATGAACGAGGTGGGAACGAAACGGCGGGAGAAGTTTTCGCCGACGGTCTGGATCGGCGCTCTGTCGTGCTGGGCCTCCTCGACCCGGGTGATGATGCGGCCGATGGTGGTCTGGTTGCCGACGGCGCGAGCGCGCACCACCAGGCGTCCGCGCACCACCACCGAACCCGCGTGCACGTGCGCGCCGACCACCACGCTGACCGGCAGATTCTCCCCGGTGATCGCGGACTGGTTGACGATCGCCTCGCCGTCGACCACCTCGCCGTCAACCGGGATCGCGACGTGGTCGTGGACCACGACCTCGTCGCCGATCTGCACGGTATCGATCGGCACCTGAACCTCGGTCCCTGCCTCGGGGCCGTCCGTCAAACGGATCCAGGCCGTGTCCTGGCTGCCGCGCAGCAGTTCGGAGATGGCGCGGCGGGTCCGGCGCAACGTCAGATCCTGAAGGTACTCACCGATATTGAGCAGCCACAGCACGGTGAGCGCGACGACGTTCTCCCGCAGCACCAGGCTCGCCACCGTCGCCGCCGACACCAGCGCGTCGGTGCCGGCCTTGCCGGAACGCAACGAGCGCACCGCGCCGCGCAGGAAGGGATAGCCGGTGAACACGGTGACGCCGGTGGCGAACAGCCGGCCGCTGGGTCCCAGCAGCGGCGGCCGCGCGAAGACGTAGCGGCGCACCCCGAGCAGCGCCAGCGCGGCGCCGCCGATGACCATGCGCAGCACGTCGGCGTTGCGGATCTCCTCCGAATGCGGCGCGCGGGCCGGGATCAGCTCGGCGGCGACGTGCAACGCCTCGCCGATGGCGGCCAGCACCGCGGAGCGGTCGCAGCGCCGCGGCGAGTACCAGACGACTACCGACCCGGTGCGCGGGTAGGCGTGCACCACGCGCACGCCCTCGCACTTGGCGACGGCCTCTTCGACCGCCACGGCGCGCCGGGAGTTGGCGCGCACCCAGTCGACGCCGACCCGCACGCGTCCGGCCGCATCCGAAATGACTTGCAGCGCGGGGTCTTCGGTTCGCGCCTCGTCTGTGATGTCGGGGACTAGGGCGAGGTCCATATCGCTTCGATCAGTGGTCGTGGTCGTGGGTGTCGGCGATCGAGGGGGTGGGCGCCTCCTCGCCGATGCGCTCGCGGGCCTCGGCCATGACGTCGGCGAGCTTGAGGCGCGCCGACTCGGCGGCCTCCTCGGCCTTGCGGGTGCCGCGCAGCCCCAGCTCGGCGCCCTTGACCGCGGTCTCGTGCAGGGGCGCCTTCGCCGCGGCCTTGCGCACCACCTCGTAGGCTGTCACGCCGACCAACCCGGTGACCACCGTGCCTGCCGCCTTCGCCAGGAGCCCGTACACCGCCATTGCCGCAACCTTCCTATCGTATGAAGCGTTTAAGCCCATGCTTGCACGACGTTAACATCGCAATATAGCGATATCAATATGTATTGCGACGGGGCTTCTGCCGGCCGGCCAGGGCCCCTTACAGCACCCTGGTGACTTTTTCGGCCTCGATGCGGCGCTCTTGTCCGGCCGGGTCGGCGTGGGCCACCTGCACCAGCGAGCCGCCGACGGCCATGATCGCCAGCAGGCCGTCCACCAGTTCGGCGGGCCCCGACCAGGACGCGCCGGACAGTACCCGGTCGCTCGACGTCAAACCCCGTGCGGCCGCGGAGCTTTGGCAGTCGGCCAGCACCTCCTCGACCGACCGCCCGCCCAGCGCCGGTCCCGGGCTCGGCTCGGGCACGATCTGATCGCCGTGCACCCGCACGGCGGTCGCGTAGTCCGTCACGCCGATCGGCAGGTCGGGTGCCGGGCGACCGAACGGATCCAGCGACAGCACCGCCACCTCACCGCCGGCCACCGCGTCGTCCGCCTCGTCCAGTCGCTGCGCCGTGCACAGGGCCACATCGGCCGGGCCCGCCAGCACCGCCTCGGCACCGATCCACCACACCCCGAACAGCACGGCCGCCGTCTGCCAGTGCGCGGGCAACAGGATCGCCACCCGGCTGCCCGGTCCGGCGCCCAGCTCGTCGCGCAGCAGGTTGCCCGTCTTGGCGGCCCAGTTGGCCAGCGTCACACCGGACAGTTCGATGCGCTCGCCGGTCGCGTCGTCGTAGTAGGTGATGCGCGGGCCGACCGGATCGGCCCGCAGCATCGGATCGAGGATGGCCCCGCTCAGCGTGCTCAGTTGATGCACTCCGGCTTGTCGGAGCCCGCGGTCAGGATCGGCGACGGCGCGGGGACCTTGGGGTCGGCCGCCACCGCGCCCGCGGTGGACACCTTGGCGGGCATGATCGTCGCGTCTCCGGACAGGCCCGAGCCCGGACCGCTGTAGTCGTTGGCCAGCACCACCCGCACCGCACCCGGCGCCAGCGAGGTGTCGGCGACCACCGGCAACCCACCCAATTCCTTGGAGACCTCCTTGGCCCCCAGGTCGTCGCTGTTCGCCGCGCGTACCTGGCTGGCCTTGACGTGCCCGCTCTCGTTGTTGCCCACCGTACCTGTGGCAAAGCCCTTGGCGCTCAACACGTCTGACACTGCCGAGGCCAGGCCGTTGATGTCGGTGTCGTTGACCACGCTGGCCGTGGTCTTGGCGGGCGTGTAGGCGATCTCCTCGGTCTTGCCCTGTTCCTGCTCGTGCAGCAGGCCACCGACCCAGTCGGCGACCTGATGCGGGTCCAGCCGCACCACGCTCTGCATGCCGTCGTCGCTCCAGCCGGCGCCGTCGAGCACCGGGATGGTGGCGAAGGCGACGTTACCGCCGGCCAGCTTCTGCATCTGCTGCACGAAATCCATGACGTCCCAACCGGCGGAGATCACCACCGAGCGCTGGACGGCGGCCTCCAGCCGCCTGACCGTGGTGGGGCTGGACAGCGTCTTGCCCGAGATGACCCGGTGGGCCAGCGAGGCCATCACCACCTGCTGGCGCACCACCCGGTCCAGGTCGCCGCGCGGCAGCTCGTGGCGCTGGCGCACGAAGCTGAGCGCCTCGGGACCGCTGAGTCGCTGCGGGCCGGCCGGGAAGTCGGCGCCCGACAGCGGTTCGAACACCGGCTCCTTGAGGCAGACGTCGACCCCGCCGAGGGCGTCGGTGATCAGCGAGAAGCCGAGCAGGCCGATCTCGGCGTAGTGGTCGACGGTGACGCCGGTGAGGTCGGCGACGGTCTTGATCAGCGCCTCGCGACCCGCCTCGGTGCCCCGGGCCGCCGCCTCGGTGGCGGAGGCGCCGGCCTTGACCAGGGCGGTGCGCTTGGCCTCCCGGGTCTGGCCGTAGACGCCGTTGATCTTGGTCTTGCCCAGGCCGGGGGCCGCGACGTAGGAGTCGCGCGGGATCGAGATCGCGGTGGCCGACTTCCCGTTGTTGGGGATGCGGATCAGGATGATCGTGTCGGTATTGGTGGCTTCCTCGTCGCCGGCCTTCAGCGCCTCCAGTTCCTCCCGCGACAACGGGTTGCCGTGCGCATCGGTGCGGCTGTCCAGCCCCACCAGCAGGATGTCGATCGCGCCGTCGTCGCCGCCCTTGCCCAGCGAGGGCGCGGACATGTGAAAGATGCCGTCTTCGAAAGACCGGACATTGCTCCACGCGATCCCGGTGCCGAGGACGACCGCGAGCGTCAGCACAGTGGCAATCACACGAACCACACGTTGCACAGGCATCCCACTACATTACTTGCGACACAGTAGCTTCACGGGTAGCGAACCCCCGCGCGCCCCGGGCTTGGCCCCTGGTCTTCGGGCCATGCCAAACTCGAACCATGTCAGGCAGGATCGTGATCACCGGCGCCGGTGGGCAGTTGGGTCGCTATTTGACCTCGCTAACGGCAAGTCAGGGCCGCGACGCCCTGGCGCTCACGTCATCGCAGTGGGACATCACCGACCCCGCGGCCGCCGAGCGGATCGTCGCGCCCGGCGACGTGGTGATCAACTGCGCGGCCTATACCAACGTCGACGGCGCCGAGAGCGACGAGGCCGTCGCGTTCGCGGTCAACGGAACCGGACCCGGGCAGATCGCCCGCGCCTGCGCGCGGGCCGGCGCGCAGCTGATCCACGTCTCCACCGACTACGTGTTCAACGGGGACTTCGGCGGCGCGGCGCCCCGGCCGTACGAGCCCACCGATCAAACCGCGCCGCAGGGTGTGTACGCCCGCAGCAAGGTCGCGGGGGAGCGGGCGGTGCTCGCGGCACTGCCAGAGGCGGTCGTGGTCCGCACCGCCTGGGTCTACACCGGCGGCACGGGCAAGGACTTCGTCGCCGTCATGCGTCGGCTGGCCGCCGGGGACGGCCCGGTGGACGTGGTGGACGACCAGATCGGTTCCCCGACCTACGTCGGCGACCTGGCGGCCGCGCTGCTGCAGATCGTCGACTCCGGTGTGCCCGGCCCGATCCTGCACGCCGCCAACGAGGGCGCCTGCTCGCGGTTCGAACAGGCCCGCGCCGTCTTCGAGGAGTGCGGCGCCGATCCGGAGCGGGTGCGACCGGTCACCACCGACCACTTTCCCCGCCCCGCGCCCCGGCCGGCCTATTCCGCGCTGTCCAGCGGCCAGTCCGTGGCGGCGGGGATGCAGCCCCTGAGGCCTTGGCGCCCTGCGCTTGTCGCGGCGCTGGCCGCCTCTGAAACCAACGCAGCTGGCGCTGTTGTGTCCGATCGACCGTTACCCTCTACGCGTGACTGACGTCCTGCCGGTCGTGACGGTGACCTACTCACCAGGCCCGCACCTGGAGCGCTTCCTGGCCTCGCTATCGCTGGCCACCGAGCGAGAGGTGTGCGTGCTGCTGGCCGACAACGGGTCCACCGACGGCACCCCCGAGGCCGCCGTCGAGCGTTATCCCAACGTGCGGCTGTTCCACACCGGAGCCAACCTCGGCTATGGCACCGCCGTGAATCGCGCCGTCGCCCAACTGGACCGCGACGACGACTGGGTCATCGTGGCCAACCCCGACGTGCAATGGGGCCCGGGCAGCATCGACGAACTGCTGGACGCCGCGTCGCGCTGGCCGCGCGCCGGCGCGCTGGGCCCGTTGGTCCGCGATCCCGACGGATCGGTCTATCCGTCGGCGCGGCACCTGCCCAGCCTGATCCGCGGCGGCATGCACGCGGTCGTCGGGCCGTTCTGGAAGAGCAACCCGTGGTCGGCGGCATACCGCCAGGAGCGGCTGGAGCCCAGCGAGCGGGCGGTGGGCTGGCTGTCGGGGTCGTGCCTGCTGGTGCGCCGCTCGGCGTTCGGCCAGATCGGCGGATTCGACGAGCGCTACTTCATGTACATGGAGGATGTCGACCTCGGCGACCGGCTCGGCAAGGCCGGCTGGCTGTCCGTCTATGTTCCGTCCGCAGAGGTGCTGCACCACAAGGGCCACTCCACCGGCGGGGATCCGGCCAACCACCTGGCCGCCCACCACAAGAGCACTTATATGTTTCTGGCCGACCGGCATTCCGGTTGGTTGCACGCTCCGCTGCGCTGGACCCTGCGCGCCTCGCTGGCGGTGCGGTCTCGCCTGATGGTGCGCAGCGCGCTGCGTGCCTCCGGACGGCGGAAACTGGTAGAAGGGCGACGCTGAGGTGGCAACTCCGCAAGTCGATGTGGTGATCCTGGTCGGCGGCAAGGGCACCCGGTTGCGGCCGCTGACCCTGTCCGCACCCAAGCCCATGCTGCCCACCGCCGGGCTGCCGTTCCTCACGCATCTGCTGTCCCGGGTCGCCGCGGCCGGCATCGAGCACGTCATTCTCAGCACGTCGTATCAGGCCGCGGTGTTCGAGGCGGAGTTCGGCGACGGCTCCAAGCTGGGCCTGCAGATCGACTACGTTACCGAGGAGCACCCGCTGGGCACCGGCGGCGGCATCGCCAACGTGGCCGGACACCTGCGGCACGACACCGTGATGGTGTTCAACGGCGACGTGCTCTCCGGGTCCGACCTGGGCCAGATGCTCGACTTCCACTCCGCCCAGCAATCCGACGTCACCCTGCACCTGGTGCGGGTGGGTGACCCGCGGGCGTTCGGCTGCGTGACCACCGACGACAACGGCCGGGTCACCGCCTTCGTGGAGAAGACGCAGGACCCGCCGACCGACCAGATCAACGCCGGCACCTACGTCTTCTCCCGCCAGGTGGTCGACCGGATTCCGCGCGGCCGGGAGGTCTCGGTGGAGCGTGAGGTGTTCCCCGCGCTGCTGTCCGACCCCGGCGTGAAGGTGTGCGGCTACGTCGATGCCAGCTACTGGCGCGACATGGGCACGCCCGAGGACTTCGTCCGCGGCTCGGCGGATCTGGTGCGTGGCATCGCCCCGTCGCCGGCGCTGCACGGCCACCGCGGCGAACAGTTGGTGCACGACGGCGCCGCGGTGTCGCCGGGCGCGGTGCTGGTCGGCGGCACGGTCGTCGGGCGCGGCGCCGAGATCGGTCCGGGCGTCCGGCTGGACGGCGCGGTGATCTTCGACGGCGTCAAGGTGGAGGCCGGCAGCGTGATCGAGCGCTCGATCATCGGCTTCGGCGCGCGCATCGGCCCGCGGGCGCTGATCCGCGACGGCGTGATCGGCGACGGCGCCGACATCGGGGCGCGCTGCGAGTTGTTGCGCGGCGCCCGGGTGTGGCCCGGTGTGTCGATTCCCGACGGCGGCATCCGGTACTCGTCCGACGTCTAGGCTCGCGCGGCCTATTCGGCCGACTGTGAACCCAGCCGCACACTCGGCGTCGAATGTGAACCCAGCCGCACACTCGGCGGGTAGCTAAAGGCGGGTGGCCCGGGCGACCAGGTAGGCCAGCGCGTGATCCGTCCCGTCCGGCAGGGCGTCGGCGGGCCACCATCGCAGGTCCTCGGACTCGTCGCTGATCGCGATCCGCGCGCCGGCCGGCGCATGCGCGACGAACTGCAGATCCAGATGGCGGGTCGGCACACCCAGCGAGCAGGTGACCGGATGCACGTGCACCGCGACCAACCGGGGCTCGATGCGCAGCCCGTCGATCCCGGACTCCTCGGTGGCCTCGCGCAGCGCCGCCGCGAGGATTTCGGCGTCGTCATCGTCGCAGTGGCCGCCCAGCTGCACCCAGCGGCCCAGGCGGCGATGCAGGGTCAGCAGCACCTGTGTGCCGGTGTGGTCGAGCACCAGCGCCGACGCGGTGACGTGGCCGGGCACACACTCGCGCAGGCACGCATCGGCGCGGGCGTGCACGAAGGCCAGCACGGCGTGCCGCAACGAATCCTGGGCCGGGTCGGCGGGCTGCCAGTCCGACAGCACGGCGATCGCCGATTCCCGAACGCTCACCGTGACCCCCGCCGTTTCCGCCGATCCCGCAACGACACCCACGCCGCGCGGCAGTCCGCCACCGCCTCGGCGGGCAAGCCCAGTCCGTCGATCAGCACGCGGCGGTCGACGACGTCGAGGGCCTTCTCGACCTCGTTGGCCTTCAGCAGCAGATCCACATCGGAGGCGAGCTCGGCATCGGCGTATGCCGGCGGCGCAATGGGCAGCCGCTCGGCCTCGCGGGGCTCGAGCTCCAGGACGCCGCCACCGTAGCTGCGACCCATGATCTCGGCGAACGCGAACGTCACGCTGTTGTGGAACGCCGCGGCCAGCGCGGCCGGCTCGACCCGGGCGGTGAGGCGCACCCGGTGCACGGTGTCGGTGCTCGTGGCCGCGGCGGCGTTGACGGTCAGCCGCGGCGCCCGGTGGATCTGGCGCAGCAGGAACAGGTCGGGCATCCACAGCGACGGTGTGGCCCACCACGGCTTGCGAATCGAGCACTTGTAGCCGCGGTGCACCCCGGCCGCCTCGCCGGCGCGCAGGTGGGCTCTCAACTCGGGATCGACCGGTTCGCGCGGCGCGTTGAGCAGCCAGCTGCGCTGCCCGGCGGCGAGATCGCTTGCCCGGCAATCGCTGTCGTAGACCAGCCCGGACAGCTGGGCGCTGCGCGAGACGAGCGGGACGCAGTGCGGCCGCAGCCCCAGCTCGCCGGCCTGGGCGTCGGTGAACGTGAAGAAGGCGTTGCGCCCGGTCACGATGCCGACGTCGACCTCGGCGACCGACCCGAGCCGGGTCAGGCTGCCCGAGCTCCTGAGCGCGCGCAGCAGCCGGATCGCGGCGGGGTCCAGAAAGTACTTGGTCCACTTCTCGTCGTCGTGCAGCAGCGCCGGTGCCGATTCGACGTCCAGGTCGGCGTCGGCCAGGGCGTCGGCGTCCCTGAGGTGGACGGTGCGGATGCGCGCGGGGCCGGTGCCGACCACACCGCAGAACAACACGACCTCCTGCAGGATGCCGTCGAACACGAGGCGCTCGAAGGTCAGCAGGGTGATCTCGCGGAATCGGCTCAGCAGGAAGTCGCGCAGCTGCGCGGCGTAGGTGACCTGGAGCAGCTCGGCCGGCAGCACCAGTCCGACCCGTCCGCCGTCGCGTGCCAGCGCGGTGCTCGCCACCACGAACGGGACCCAGGCGTTGGTCAGCCGGGTGGGGCGCAGACCCTTGCGTCGCATCAGGTCCAGCGCCGGATCACGCTGCTGCGACGACCAGTTGCCGAACCGGATGTAGGGCGGGTTGCCGGCGACCCCGTCCCAGCCGCCCGCCTCGGCGGTGGCGAGCCAGCCGAACAGGTTCCCGGCGTCGACGGGCGCGAACCGGCGGGCCTTGGCCGCTTCGTCGGCGATCAGCTCGACGCCCCGCACCTGGTCGCTGAGCCCGGCCAGCTCGCGCAGGATGGCACCGTCGCCGCAGGCGGGTTCGACGATCTTGGGGCCCGCCGCGCGGACCCAGGCGGCCAGGAATCGGGCCACCGGCGCGGGGGTGTAGTAGCCGCCGCGGACCTTGTCGGCCGAGGCCGCCGCCTTGCCCGCGAACTTCATGGGCTCAGTATTACTTGCGGATCAGCAGATCGCCGGGGTCCGCCGGACCGCGCGGCCCGGCCGGTTCGGCGGCATAGCCGATGGCGATGGCGCCCAACGGCTCCCAGTCGGCGGCCAGTTCGAGCTCGGCGCGCACCAGGTCGGCGGCGAAGATCGTCGAGCCGATCCAGCAGCTGCCCAGCCCGCGCACCGCCAGCGCGACCAGCAGGGCCTGCACGGCCGCGCCGACCGCGACGGTGAACATGGTGTGCTCGGCGTCGGTGCGGGCGGCGTCGGGATAGGAGTGGGCGCCGTCGGGCACCAGGATCGGGATCACGACTTCGGGCGCGTCGTAGAGGATCTGGCCGCGCGCCAGCCGGCGGTCGATGGAGTCGGCGGGGCGGCCGTCGCCGGCGAGGTCGGCGCGCCACTTGTCCTTCATGCGGTCCAGCAGCCGGGTCCGGGTGGCCGGGGTACGCAGCCAGACGAACCGCACCGGGCGGGTGTGGTGCGGTGCCGGTGCGGTCAGCGCCTCGGCGACGGCGGCCTCCAGCAGGTCGGCGGGCACCGGCTCGGCACTGAACCGCCGCACCGATCGGCGCAGCAGCTGCGCCTCGCGCCGCCCCATCTCCAGGGCCTCGGCGGTGCCGAGCCAAAACAGGTCCTCGGTGCCCGGCCGCAGCAACTGTCGCGCCGTGGAGCCGTCGTCGGTCACGGACAGGCCGCGCACCACCGCCACAGGCATCCCGGTCAGTTTGCCCTTGACCAGATCGGCGGCCGCGGCGATCTCGTCGGCGATCGCGACCTCGGTGACCAGCAGCTCGTTGCCGTGCTGGTCGACGGCCCCCGAATAGCCGTGCAGCACAGCCAGACCCGCCGCGCCCACGGCCGCGTCGGTCTGGCCGTTGCGCCACGCGCGGCCCATCGTGTCGGTGATGACCACGGCGACCTCGACGCCGAGCCGCTCGCGCAGCCCGGCCCGCAGCGCCGCGGCGCTGCCGTCCGGGTCGACCGGCAGCAGCGCCAGTTCGTCACGATCGACGTTGGATCCGTCCACGCCCGCGGCGGCCTGCACCAGGCCGATCCGGTTCTCGGTGATCAGGGTTCGGCCCTTGCGGGCGAGCACCCGGACGGCTTCGTCGTCGACCAGCTTGCGCCTCAGCTCGTCGCGCTCCACGGGATCGCGCGGCGCCGGCACCAGCCGGCCCTCACACTTGGACACCGCCTTGCTGGTGACCACGACGACGTCGCCGTCGCGCAGCCAGGGCGCGGCCGCGGCGACGGCCGCGCCCAGATCGTGGCCGGGCCGGAACTCGGGCAGCCCGGGGACGGGCAGGATTTCGATGGCGGCGGCGGTGCCGTGCTCGCCCCGGGCGGTCACCCCGGCACCCCGGCGAGGTCCAGCCCGGCCCGGACCATCTCGGCCGTCGCCGCCGGGTCGGTCATCACCAGCGGCGCCGAGCGCACCTTGACGCCGTCGATGTCGGCGCGGTCGTCCTCGCTCACCAGCCAGCCGTCCAGGATGCCGGTGTCGCGGCGCGCGCCGTAGTGGCGGCCGACCGCCTCGGCGGTCGACTCGACCCCGATCACCGACAGGCAGGCATCGGCCATGCCGCGCAATGGCTTTCCACCGATTATGGGCGAGTAGCCGACGATGGGTGCGCGCGCCGCGCGCAACGCGCCGCGAATGCCGGGGACGGCAAGGATGGCGCCGACGCTCACCACCGGGTTCGACGGCGCCAGCAGGATCACGTCGGCGTCCGCGATGGCCGCCGTGGCATCAGTTGTGGCGGCCGCCTTTTCGGCACCGACGAAGGCGAAGCTGTGGGTGGGCACCTGGGCCCGGTAGCGGACCCACCACTCCTGGAAGTGGATAGCCCGCCGGCTGCCGTCGTCGGGATCGGTTATCACCACGTGGGTCTCGCACCGGTCGTCGCTCGCGGGCAGCAGCCGCGCGCCGGGTTGCCAGCGGTCGCACAGCGCGGTGGTGATCTGCGACAGGGAGTAGCCGGCGTTGAGCATCTGGGTGCGCACCAGGTGGGTGCCCAGGTCGCGGTCACCGAGTCCGAACCAGTCCGGCTGCACGCCGTAGCGCGCCAATTCCTCTTTGGCGTGCCAAGTTTCGTTGCGGTGCCCCCACCCTCGCTCCGGATCTACACCTCCACCTAAGGTGTACATGCAGGTGTCCAAATCGGGGCAGACTCGCAGTCCGTGGATCCAGGCGTCATCGCCAATGTTGACGATCGCCGTGAGCTCGTGACTGCCGGCCTCGGTGCCCGGGTGCCGTTGCGACTGAAATTGACCGAGCCCGAACAGCTGTTGAACCCCCAGCAGGAAGCGGGCGCCGCCAACCCCACCGACCAGAACGGTGACCTTCACATTGCACGACAGTACTGCCCTGCGGTGGTGCTGTGACTGGCCCATCAGGGGTGCCTCAAAGTTGCGGTTCCCCAGCGAATGTGGGCGACTCGTGGGAAAGTTGAGGGCCCTGTGATCGACACGCCGAACGCTCAAAACAACAGAAACGCCGAAATTCGATCACGAGATGGTATGGAAATGCGCCGAAGTGCTTGACCCGGCAGATCAACCCGTGTCTAATCACATCAGTGTCATTTCCCGGTTGGCCGGCCGACTCCGGTGTCGCAGACCGAGATTCGATCACTTGTTCGAATTGTCTGTACATCAGAACAGTGGGAAACCAATCACTCTCTCTCTCAATCAAGCTGAGGAGGCGGACGACCGTATGTCTTACGAAACTTTTCGAAGCGCCATGGCGAGCACGCCGCACATCGACATCGACCCGGCGCTGGACCGCCCCGCTCGGCCGCATTTGACCGTGGTCCCTGATGCGCCAATCGCTTTCGAGCCCGAGCCCTTGCCGGAGCCGGCCGCCGACCAGTGGCAGGACCGGGCGCTGTGCGCCCAGACCGACCCGGAGGCCTTCTTCCCGGAAAAGGGTGGTTCCACCCGCGAGGCGAAGAAGATCTGCCTGGGTTGCGAGGTGCGTCATGAGTGCCTCGAGTACGCCCTCGAGCACGACGAGCGCTTCGGTATCTGGGGCGGTTTGTCCGAACGCGAGCGCCGCCGCCTCAAGCGCGGCATAATCTGACGCACACCGATCGCAGCGCGCGCTGAGCGTTAAGCCTCCAGCGCATAACGCGCGCCGCGCAAGGAGAAGTTATTCGTCGTCGATCGTCGGATCGATGACCGTTGGCTCAACGTCGAGGTAGATGGCGACCTGGGCCACCAGGATTTCGTGGAGCAGGTCGCCGAGTTCGACGGTGTCTTTGGCCCGTCGCTCAATTGGCTTGCGGAACAACACAATTCGCGCCCGCGTGGAGTTGCCGCGGATGTCGACGCCGGCCGGGATCAACCGCGCCAGCGGGATCGGCCCGTCGGCGATCACCTCGGGTGGCCACTGCACACTCTCGGGATCCTTCGCCGAGATGCGCGGAATCTCGTCGACCGCCACGTCCAGTTCGGCCAGCCGGTCCTGCCAGCTCCGCTCGATGGGTTCGTAGGCCTCCAGCACCGCCATGTCGAACCGCTCGGCGCGGCTGCGCCAGCCCGGCACGGTCGGGGGCAACAGCGGGCCGCGCATATCGCGGCCCCTGCGGAAGAGTCGATGGCTCGCGGTTCGCCGCGGAGCCGAACCGTCAGAAAATTGATCTCTGTTCGGGGAGTTGCGCGAATCGCCGCGGGATTCACTCATTGGGCCGATGGTAACGGTTGCACATCGAGGGCCCGGGAGATGCGCGTGTCCGGCGCTTCGGCGACGTTTGCGCACGATAGCCTTTCGAGCGTGAACGTTCCCCGTCGCTGTTGCCGGCCCGGGTGCCCGCACTACGCCGTGGCGACCCTGACGTTCGTCTATTCGGACTCGACGGCAGTCGTCGGTCCGCTGGCGACCGCGCGGGAACCGCATTCCTGGGATTTGTGCGTCAACCATGCCGGCCGGATCACCGCGCCCCGCGGGTGGGAGCTGGTGCGCCATGCCGGGCCGCTGCCCACCCATCCGGACGAGGACGACCTGGTCGCCCTGGCCGACGCGGTGCGCGAGGGCGGCGATCGCGGCGCGCCATACGCGGCGACGCCGGTGAACGGCTTCGCCGACGCGCACATCCATCACGGCGGATCCCAGGCCACCGCGCCCAGCAGCAGCCTGGTGGCGCCGCCCGAGCCTCGCTCCGGACGGCGCCGCGGACATCTGCGCGTGTTGCCCGATCCCAGCGACTAGCCCCGATGGTGGCGACCCCCAGCGCCCGGCTCCGCCGCGCTTGCGATCGCCACTAGGCGGCTCCAGTTCTCCTTGGCCCGATAGGCTGACGGCCAAGAGTTCACGTCGTCAGGAGTCCCGCATGTCCCGGCCCGCCGCGACTGTCCACCGTGTCGTCAAGGCTTACGACGTGCGTGGGCTAGTCGGCGAAGAGCTCGACCAGCCGTTGGTCACCGATCTCGGCGCGGCCTTCGCCAACCTGATGCGCGGCGAGGGCGCCCGCCAGGTCGTCATCGGCCACGACATGCGGGACAGTTCGCCCACGCTGGCCGCCGCGTTCGCGGCCGGGGTCACCAGCCAGGGACTGGATGTGGTGCGCATCGGCCTGGCGTCCACCGACCAGCTCTACTTCGCCTCCGGGCAGCTGGACTGCCCCGGCGCCATGTTCACCGCGAGCCACAACCCGGCGGCCTACAACGGCATCAAGCTGTGCCGGGCGGGGGCCAAACCGGTCGGCGCCGAGACCGGGCTGCGCGTCGTCGCCGAGGACGTGATCGCCGGCGTCGAGGGTTATGACGGCGAACCCGGCGCCGTGAGCGATCGCGACGTGCTGGCCGACTACGGGCAGTTCCTGCGGTCGCTGGTGAACACCTCCGGGCTGCGCCCGCTGCGGGTGGCCGTCGACGCCGGCAACGGCATGGCGGGGCTGACCACGCCCGCCGTGCTCGGTCCGATCGGCTCGATCACGTTGGAGCCGTTGTACTTCGAGCTCGACGGCTCGTTTCCCAATCACGAGGCCAACCCGCTCGACCCCGCCAACCTGGCGGACCTGCAGGCCTATGTGCGCGAGACCCGCGCCGACATCGGGCTGGCCTTCGACGGCGACGCGGACCGCTGCTTCGTGGTCGACGAACGCGGCAACCCGGTGTCGCCGTCGACGGTGACCAGCCTGGTGGCCGCCCGCGAGCTGGGCCGCGAGATCGGCGCGACGATCATCCACAATGTGATCACCTCGCGCGCGGTGCCCGAACTGGTCGCCGAGCGCGGCGGCACTCCGTTGCGGTCCCGGGTGGGGCACTCCTATATCAAGACGCTGATGGCCGACACCGGCGCGATCTTCGGCGGTGAGCATTCGGCGCACTACTACTTCCGCGACTTCTGGGGCGCCGACTCCGGGATGCTGGCCGCGCTGTACGTGCTGGCCGCCCTCGGCGAGCAGGACCGCCCGCTGTCGGAGCTGACCGCGGACTACCAGCGCTACGAATCGTCCGGCGAAATCAACTTCACGGTTTCCGACGCCGGGCAGTGCACCGAGGCGGTGCTGAAGTCGTTCGGCACCAGGATCCATTCCCTCGACCACGTGGACGGGGTGACGGCCGACCTGGGCGACGGCAGCTGGTTCAACCTGCGCAGCTCCAATACCGAGCCGTTGCTGCGGCTGAACGTGGAATGCCGCACGGCCGAGGACGTGGCCGCGGTGGTCGCCCAGATCAGTGCCGAAATCGCCACGATTACCTCGGGCGTGAAGGCCGCCCCGTGAACGCCACCCGGGCGATCGATCTCGAGGACACCGAGGGCCTGCTGGGCGCCGACCGCGACGGCCTGCTGCGGGCCGCCTCGTCGGCCGGTGCCCAGGTTCGTGCGGTCGCCGCCGCGGTCGACGAGGGTGCGCTGGACCCGCTGCGCGCCGACGACCGTCCGCGCAGCGTCGTCTGGGTGGCCGGGCGCGGTACCGCCGAGACCGCCGGGACGATGCTGGCCGCGACCATGGGTGGGACCGCCTCGCAGCCCTTCACTCTCGCCGACGAGGCACCGCCATGGGTGGGCCCGCTCGACGTGCTGGTCGTCGCGGGCGGCGAACCGGGTGATCCCGCACTGGGCGCCGCCGCCGCGACCGGGTTGCGCCGGGGCGCCCGGGTGGTGGTGGCGGCGCCGTACGAGGGCCCGCTGAGGGACGCCACCGCCGGGCGCGCCGCGGTGCTGGCGCCCCGGCTGTCGGTTCCCGACGAGTTCGGCCTGTGCCGGTACCTGGCCGCCGGGCTGGCCGTGCTGCATGCCGTGGACCCGCGACCCAAGGTCGACCTGGGGTTGCTCGCCGACGAGCTGGACGCCGAGGCATTGCGCAACAGCGCCACCCGCGAGCTGTTCACCAACCCCGCCAAGCTGCTGGCCGCGCGGGTCGCCGAGCGTCAGGTGGCGCTGGCCGGCGACGGTGCCGCGACGCTGGCGCTGGCCCGGCACGGCAGCTCGGTGCTGTTGCGGGTTGCGAACCAGGTGACGCCGGCCACCGGGCTGGCGGACGCGCTGGTCGCGCTGCACGCCGCGGCCTCGGACGGCTTCGAGGATCCCGACGCCGCCCTGTTTCACGACCAAGAGATCGACGGGCCGCTGCCGGAGCGGTTGCGGGTGCTGACCATCGTCCTGGCGGCCGAGCAGGCGGGTGTGGCCGCCCGGACCGCCGGGCTGGACAACGTGTACCTGCTCGCTGCCGAGGATGTGCCCGACGGGCCCGGCGGCTCGGCCGGCTACGGCGTTTCTCCGGCGCTGGGGGGTCCCGGGAGCTCCGAGCAGCAACTGGCAGTATTGGCCGTCCGGTTGGAGATGGCCGCGGTTTATTTGCGACTGGTGCGGGGATAGATACAACAGTGGAACTGCTTCGCGGGGCGTTGAGAACGTACGCCTGGGGTTCGCGTACCGCCATTGCCGAATTCACCGAGCGTCCGGTGCCGGCGGCGCACCCCGAGGCCGAGCTCTGGTTCGGGGCGCATCCCGGGGATCCGGCGTGGCTGGAGACGGGCAATGGCGAAATCACGTTGCTCGAGGCGCTGGGTGACGATCCGGAGGGGCAGCTCGGGCCGGTGTCACGGGCCCGCTTCGGCGACATGCTGCCGTTCCTGGTCAAGGTGTTGGCCGCCGACGAGCCGCTGTCCCTGCAGGCCCACCCGAGCGCCGCGCAGGCGGCCGAGGGTTACCTGCGCGAGGAGCGGGTCGGCATCCCGCTGAACTCGCCGGTGCGCAACTACCGCGACATGTCGCACAAGCCCGAGCTGCTGGTCGCGCTGCACCCGTTCGAGGCGCTGGCCGGATTTCGTCAGGCTTCGCGCACCGTCGAGTTGTTGCGGGCCCTGGCCGTTTCCGACCTCGATCCCTACATCGATCTGCTGAACGACCAGTCCGACGCCGACGGTCTGCGCGCGCTGTTCACCACCTGGATCACCGCCCCGCAGCCCGACATCGACGTCCTGGTGACCGCCGTGCTGGACGGCGCCATCGCGTACCTCAGTTCGGGCGCAACCGAATTCGCCGCCGAGGCGAAGACGGTGCTCGAGCTCGGCGAACGCTATCCCGGTGATGCGGGTGTGCTGGCGGCCCTGCTGCTCAACCGGGTCAGCCTGGCGCCCGGCGAGGCGATCTTCGTCACCGCCGGCAACCTGCACACCTACCTGCGTGGTTTCGCGGTGGAGGTGATGGCCAACTCCGACAACGTGTTACGCGGCGGCCTGACCCCCAAGCACGTCGACGTGCCGGAACTGCTGCGGGTGCTGGACTTCGCGCCCACCACCGAGGAGCAGCTGCGGCCGCCGATCCGTCGCGAGGGCTTCGGACTGATCTATCAGACACCGACCGACGAGTTCGCCGTCGCGCTGCTGGAGCTCGACGAGGAGTACGTCGGCCACGAGGTGGACGCGACGTGCAGCCACGACGGGCCGCAGATCCTGTTGTGCAGCCAGGGTTGCACGACGGTGTACGGCAAGTCCGGCTCGCTGACGCTGAAGCGGGGGATGGCCGCCTGGGTGGCGGCCGACGACGCCCCGATCCGGCTGGTCGCGCACGAGTCCACCAAGTTGTTCAGGGCGACGGTTGGGTTGTGACGGCCCGTTCGTCGCCGGCGCGCCGCGACTCGCGCCGCTCGCGCAGCCACAGCCGCAGGTTGTGCGCCATCGTGCGCCCAATGATCCGCGGCGGCGGAACCATATAGAGGCTGTCCAGCAGGGAGAAGCGCCGCAGGAACCATTCCGCCAGCACGCGATCGGTCTCGGCGGCGCCCAGGAATTGGTCGAACAGCGCGCCTGAGGGCCGCCACCACCAGGGGATCGGCCCATTGGTGCCGGCATGGTGGAACGTGACGTCGCCGATCGCGTTCATTGTCCAGACCGGGTAGGTGCTCTTGGCGGTGGCCCGGTTCAGCGCGGCGGCAACTTGATCGTCGGGCAGTTGCAACGCGCAGCGCAGATGCCCGGCCTGCAGCGAGGTCATCGTCATGCCCTGCCCGAAGGTCGGGTTGAAGCTGGCCACCGCGTCGCCGAAGGCGAGGATGCCGGCCGGGAGGCGCTCCAGCTTGTCGTAGCGCCGCCATTTGCTGGCCGGGAAGGCGTGAAACGCCGGATCGCCCACCGGTTCGGCGCGTGTCAGCGCGGCATTGAAGTGCTCCGGAAGCAGCCGTTGCGCCAGTGCCAGCATCTCGGGAAAGGTCTTCGGCGGTTTGGCGTTTGCCACTCCGAACGTGGTCAGGACCCAGGTGCCGTCCTCGTAGCACAGCATGCCCAGCCCCAGGGAATCGTCGTGGGAGGCGCCGGCGACCACCACCTTCTCCGCGATCAGCCCGTCGGGGATGCGGAATTGCTGGGTGGCGTAATGGATGCCGATGTCCATTTCTTGTTCGACCGGACGCGGAAATCCCCATTGGGTCAACCACACCGGCAGCCGGGTGCCCCGGCCCGCCGCGTCGACGACCAGGTCCGCGGCCACGAACTCCTTGTCGTCGCCGTCAGGGTCGGCCGGATCCAGCAGCACACCGGTCACCCGTTGTCGCGCCCGGTCGAAGCGCGGCTCGGCCACCGAGCGCCGCGCCACGGTGACGTTGTCGATGTCGCGGACCCGGGTGCGCAATTGCCATTCCAAATGCGGGCGGCTGGGCACATAGGCGGTGAACTCGTCGCGCAGTGTGTGCCCGGTGCCCAGCACGTGGCCCGCCGCGCCCAGGTGGATGCAGTCGGGCCGATTCTCCAGTTTGGGCACTCCGGCGGCCACCATGTCGTCCAGCAGGCCGGGAAACAGGTCTTCGAATTCCATCGCTCCGCGCGCCATCAGCATGTGCAGGTGCCGGTCCTGGGGCACCGTCGCCCGGTTCGCCGGTTCGGCCGGCAACTCGTCGCGCTCGTACACCGTCACCCGCGAATACGCATCCGAGAGCACCCGCGCCGCGCAAAGGCCCGCGATGCTTCCCCCGATGACGACGGCGTGATCCCTGGCCGTTGCTGTGCTGTCCGGCATTGGCGGAGAGTACCCAGTACTGTGACGGACCAATGACTCCCAGCGTTGGGGAAGGGCGAATGCATGGCCAATCGATGGCGGACCAAGTCGATCGAGCAATCAATCGCCGATACCGACGAGCCGGACACCAAGCTGCGCAAGGACCTGACCTGGAAGGACCTGGTCGTTTTCGGCGTCGCGGTGGTGATCGGCGCCGGCATCTTCACGGTCACCGCGTCGACGACCGGCGACATCACCGGCCCGGCCATCTGGGTGTCGTTCGTGATCGCGGCGGGCACCTGCGCGCTGGCCGCGCTGTGCTACGCCGAGTTCGCCTCGATGCTGCCGGTGGCCGGTAGCGCCTACACCTTCTCCTACGCCACCTTCGGCGAGTTCCTGGCCTGGATCATCGGCTGGAACCTGCTGCTGGAATTGGCGATCGGTGCCGCCGTGGTGGCCAAGGGCTGGTCGAGTTACCTGGGCACGGTGTTCGGATTCGCCGGCGGCACGGCCAGATTCGGCGGGATCCAGGTGGACTGGGGGGCGCTGGTGATCGTCGGGGGGGTCGCGACCCTGATCGCGCTGGGCACCAAACTGTCGTCGCGGTTCTCCGCCGTGGTCACCGCGATCAAGGTGTCGGTCGTGCTCTTCGTGGTGGTGGTCGGCGCCTTCTACATCAAGCGCGCCAATTACTCGCCGTTCATCCCGGAGGCCGAAGCCGGTGGCGAGGCCAAGGGCATCGACCAGTCCGTCCTGTCGTTGCTGACCGGAGCGCACAGCAGTCACTACGGCTGGTACGGCGTGCTGGCGGGGGCGTCCATCGTGTTCTTCGCGTTCATCGGGTTCGACATCGTCGCCACCATGGCCGAGGAGACCAAGAATCCGCAGCGCGACGTGCCGCGGGGAATCCTGGCGTCGCTGGGCATCGTCACCCTGCTCTACGTCGCCGTCGCCATCGTGCTGTCCGGCATGGTGCCCTACACCCAGCTCAAAACGGTTCGGGGGCACGGGCAGGCGAACCTGGCCACCGCCTTCACCGCTAACGGCATCCACTGGGCGAGCAAGATCATCTCCATCGGCGCGCTGGCGGGGCTGACCACCGTGGTGATGGTGCTGATGCTCGGCCAGTGCCGGGTCCTGTTCGCGATGGCGCGCGACGGCCTGTTGCCGCGGTCGCTGGCCAAGACGGGCTCGCATGGGACCCCGGTGCGGATCACCGTGCTGGTCGCCGTGGTGGTTGCCGTGACGGCATCGGTGTTCCCCATCACCAAGCTGGAGGAGATGGTGAACGTCGGAACCCTGTTCGCCTTCGTCCTGGTGTCGGCCGGCGTGATGGTGCTGCGCCGGACCCGGCCGGACCTGGAGCGCGGGTTCAAGGCGCCGTGGGTGCCGGTACTCCCGATCGCCTCGATTGCCGCTTGCCTGTGGCTGATGCTCAACCTCACCGCGCTCACCTGGGTCCGGTTCGGGGTGTGGTTGGTGGTCGGCACGGCGATCTACGCCGGCTACGGCTACTGGCACTCGGTGCAGGGCCGGCGGGGGGAGGGGGAGACCGAGCCCAGCGACGCGCTCGAGGGCGACTCGCCCAGTCCGGTGCCCTAGCCCTCTGCTTTACAAATCAGCGTCTTTTGTCTAGACAGAAGACGCGAGCGTCGGTATTGTCCAACCTCAACGTGGTGTGACTCACAAGGAGGTTTGGCATATGACCACATTCGAACCGCGACTGAGCCAGGAATCCGAGCCGCTCACCTGGCGGGACAAGAAGCGCCGCCTATGGCTGATGGGGCTGATCGCCCCGACGGCGTTGTTCGTGATGCTGCCGCTGATGTGGGGCCTGAACCGGCTGGGCTGGCACGCCGCCGCGCAGGTGCCGCTGTGGATCGGGCCGATCCTGCTCTGGGTCCTGCTGCCGATCCTCGACATGCGTTTCGGGCCCGACGGGCAGAACCCGCCCGACGGGGTCATGGAGCGGCTGGAGAACGACAAGTACTACCGCTACTGCACCTACGTCTACATCCCGTTCCAATACCTCAGCGTCATCGTCGGCGCCTATCTGTTCACCGCCTCGAACCTGGGCTGGCTCGGCTTCGACGGCGCGCTCAGCTGGGCGGGCAAGCTGGGCCTGGCGCTGTCGGTCGGCGTGCTCGGTGGCGTAGGCATCAACACCGCCCACGAGATGGGCCACAAGAAGGACTCGCTGGAGCGCTGGCTGTCCAAGATCACCCTGGCGCAGACCTGCTACGGGCACTTCTACATCGAGCACAACCGCGGCCACCACGTGCGGGTCGCCACCCCGGAGGACCCGGCGTCGGCGCGCTTCGGCGAGACGTTCTGGGAGTTCTTGCCGCGCAGCGTGTTCGGTAGCCTGCGCTCGTCGCTGCGGCTGGAGGCGCAACGGATTCGCCGGCAGGGCGCCAGCCCGTGGCATCCCAAGACGTACGCGTCCAACGACGTCCTCAACGCCTGGCTGATGTCGGTAGTGCTGTGGGGGGCGCTGATCGCGATCTTCGGCCCGGCACTGATCGGATTCGTGATCATCCAGGCGGTCTTCGGCTTCAGCCTGCTGGAATCGGTCAACTACCTGGAGCACTACGGCCTGCTGCGGCAGAAGAATTCGAGCGGCCGCTATGAGCGCTGCACGCCGGAGCACAGCTGGAACTCCGACCACGTGGTGACCAACCTGTTCCTCTACCACCTGCAACGGCACAGCGATCACCACGCCAACCCGACCCGGCGCTACCAGACGCTGCGCAGCATGGCGGGCGCCCCCAACCTGCCCAGCGGCTACGCGTCGATGATCTCGCTCACCTACTTCCCGCCGTTGTGGCGCAAGGTGATGGATCACCGCGTGCTGGCGCACTACGACGGCGACATCACCCGGGTCAACGTGCAACCCCGGCTGCGGGAGAAGCTGCTGGCGCGCTACGGGGCCCCGCAGGCGGGTGCGGCATGAGCGCGTATCGCTGCCCCGGCTGCGACTACACCTACGACGAAGCGAAAGGCGCACCGCGGGAAGGGTTTCCCGCGGGCACGCCCTTCGCCGACCTCCCCGAAGACTGGTGCTGCCCCGATTGCGCGGTGCTCGAGAAGGCCGATTTCATCGAGATCCGAGAAGGAGTGAACCGATGAGTGAGGACTACAAGCTCTTCGTCTGCGTGCAGTGCGGATTCGAGTACGACGAGGCCAAGGGCTGGCCGGAGGACGGCATCGCTCCCGGGACCCGGTGGGACGACATCCCCGAGGATTGGAGCTGCCCGGATTGCGGTGCGGCCAAGACCGACTTCGAGATGGTGGAGATCGCCCGTTCGTGACCGCCGGCGACGATGCAGAGCGTAGCGATGAGGAGGAGCGGCGCTGATGATCGCAGCCAACGCCGCGGTGAAAGCCGCTATTGTCGCGCCTGTGAAGCGGATGCCCTACGCCGAGGCGTCGCGTGCCCTGCTGCGTGACTCGGTGCTGGATGCGATGCGGGATCTGCTGCTGACCCGCGACTGGTCGGCGATCACCCTGTCGGACGTGGCCCGCGCCGCGGGCATCAGCCGGCAGACTATCTACAACGAGTTCGGCTCCCGGCAGGGCCTGGCGCAGGGGTATGGCCTGCGGCTGGCCGACCGGCTGGTCGACGCCGTCAACGCCGCGCTGGAAGCCAACGTCGGCAACATTTTTGAGGCGTTCCTGCAGGGCTTCCGCGACCTGTTCACCGAGCTGTCGGCGGACCCGCTGGTGATCTCGCTGCTCACCGGTGTGGCCAAGCCGGACCTGCTGCAGATCATCACCACCGACAGCGCCCCCATCATCAACCGCGCCTCCGAGCGGCTGACCACGGCGCTGACCCACAGCTGGGTGGCCACCAGCGACGAGGACGCCGGGGTGCTGGCGCGGGCCATCGTGCGGCTGGCGCTGAGCTACGTGTCGATGCCGCCGGAGGCGGACCACGATGTGGCGGCCGATCTGGCCCGGTTGATGACGCCTTTCGCGGAGCGTCACGGCGTCATCAACGTTCCCTGAGCCCTTCCCTGAACCGAGGTGCGGACCGACCCGCGACTACAGTGGCGCAAGAACATACCTAAGCTAATTACCGCTTGGATCCGAGCGAGCCGAAGAAGGAAGAAACACGTTATGACGACGACCGAAAACGCACTCACCCCCGACGTTCGAAACGGCATCGATTTCAAGGTCGCCGATCTGTCGTTGGCGGATTACGGTCGCCGGGACATCGAGCTCTCGGAGCAGGAGATGCCGGGTCTGATGTCGCTGCGCCGCGAGTACCACGACGTGCAGCCGCTCAAGGGCGCGCGCATCTCGGGTTCGCTGCACATGACCGTGCAGACCGCGGTGCTGATCGAGACCCTCGTCGCGCTGGGCGCCGAGGTCCGCTGGGCGTCCTGCAACATCTTCTCCACCCAGGACCACGCCGCGGCCGCGGTGGTCGTCGGCCCACACGGCACCCCGGAGGAGCCCAAGGGGGTCCCGGTGTACGCGTGGAAGGGCGAGACGCTCGAGGAGTACTGGTGGGCGGCCGAGCAGGTTCTGACCTGGCCCGACGAGCCGGCCAACATGATCCTGGACGACGGGGGCGATGCCACCATGCTGGTGCTGCGCGGCGCGCAGTACGAGAAGGCCGGCGTTGTGCCGCCGGACGAGGAAGACGACTCGGCCGAGCACCGGGTGTTCCTCAACCTGTTGCGCAAGCGGTTCGAGACCGACAAGGACAAGTGGACCAAGATCGCGGCGTCGATCAAGGGCGTCTCCGAGGAGACCACCACCGGCGTGCTGCGCCTCTACCAGTTCGCCGCCGCCGGCGATCTGGCGTTCCCGGCGATCAACGTCAACGACTCGGTCACCAAGAGCAAGTTCGACAACAAGTACGGCTGCCGGCACTCGCTGATCGACGGCATCAACCGCGGCACCGACGTGCTGATCGGCGGCAAGAAGGTGCTGATCTGCGGCTACGGCGACGTCGGTAAGGGCTCCGCCGAGTCGGTGGCCGGCCAGGGCGCGCGGGTGACCGTCACCGAGATCGACCCGATCAACGCCCTGCAGGCGCTGATGGAGGGGTTCGACGTCAAGCGGGTGGAGGACGTGATCGGCGAGGCCGACATCATCATCACCACCACCGGCAACAAGGACATCATCACCCTCGAGCACATGAAGGCGATGAAGGACAAGGCGATCCTGGGCAACATCGGCCACTTCGACAACGAAATCCAGGTCGCCCGGCTGGAGAAGTCCGGCGCCACCAAGGTCAACATCCGCCCGCAGGTCGACCTGTGGACGTTCCCGGACACCGGCAAGTCGATCATCCTGCTGTCCGAGGGTCGGCTGCTGAACCTGGGTAACGCCACCGGCCACCCGTCGTTCGTGATGAGCAACAGCTTCTCCAACCAGGTCATCGCGCAGATCGAGCTGTGGACCAAGAACGACGAGTACGACAACGAGGTCTACCGGCTGCCCAAGCACCTGGACGAGAAGGTGGCGCGCATCCACGTCGAGGCGCTCGGCGGCGAGCTGACCAAGCTCACCAAGGAGCAGGCCGAGTACATCGGTGTCGACGTCGACGGCCCCTACAAGGCCGACCACTACCGCTACTGAGCCGCCCGACCGCCGAGTGTCGCGCCAGCGTGGCACTCGGCGGCGATAGGCTCGCGCCGTGCTGATCGCGATAGAAGGCATTGACGGCGCCGGCAAGCGGACGCTGACGGACAAGCTTCGCAACCTTTTTCAGGCGGACGGCAAGTCGGTGGCCATGCTGGCCTTCCCGCGATACGGACGATCGGTGACCGCCGACATCGCGGCCGAGGCCCTGCACGGCGAACACGGCGACCTCGCGTCCTCGGCCTACGCGATGGCGACACTCTTCGCGCTGGACCGTGCCGGGGCGGTCGATGACATCGAGGCGCTGCGCCGCGAGCACGACGTGGTGATCATGGACCGCTACGTCGCATCCAACGCGGCCTACACGGCCGCCCGTCTGAACCAGGACGCGGGCGGGCCGGCCGTGGAATGGATACACGCGCTGGAGTACGGGCGGCTCGGACTGCCCGCGCCCGACTGGCAGGTGCTGCTCGCGGTGCCGGCCGAGCTGGCCGGGCGGCGCGCCCGCAGCCGGGCCGAGGCCGATCCGGACCGCGCGCGCGACAGCTACGAACGCGACGACGGGCTACAGCAGCGCACCGCCGCGGTCTACGCCGAGCTGGCCGCGTCGGGCTGGGGCGGTCGCTGGCTGAGCGTCGACGCGGACGTCGATCCGGGGCGGCTGGCCGCCGTGTTGACCGGCGCCGAGGGCGCCGCGGCGGCGCGGGACTGACGCGCCCGGGGCGGCCGAATCAGCGAATTTAACGGAATTTGCATCCAAAATTGGCCATCGGGCCAAGAAACGCCCGTGTGGCGCCCCAATTTTGTCCCGATCTGGTGACACCATGGACTCCATGAGGCAAAGGATTCTCGTCGTCGATGACGACGCTTCGCTCGCCGAGATGTTGACCATCGTGTTGCGGGGTGAGGGTTTCGACACTGCGGTCATCGGTGACGGTACCCAGGCCCTGACTGCGGTGCGCGAACTGCGCCCCGATTTGGTGCTGCTGGACCTGATGCTGCCCGGCATGAACGGCATCGACGTGTGCCGGGTGTTGCGCGCCGACTCCGGCGTGCCGATCGTGATGCTGACCGCCAAGACCGACACCGTCGACGTGGTCCTGGGCCTCGAGTCGGGTGCCGACGACTACATCATGAAGCCGTTCAAGCCGAAGGAGCTGGTGGCCCGGGTGCGGGCGCGGCTTCGGCGCAACGACGACGAGCCCGCCGAGATGCTGTCCATCGCCGACGTCGAGATCGACGTGCCGGCGCACAAGGTTACGCGCAACGGCGAGCAGATTTCCCTGACACCGCTGGAGTTCGACTTGCTGGTGGCGTTGGCGCGCAAACCGCGGCAGGTGTTTACTCGTGATGTGCTGCTCGAACAGGTGTGGGGCTATCGTCACCCGGCGGATACCCGCCTGGTGAACGTGCACGTCCAGCGTCTGCGCGCCAAGGTTGAGAAAGACCCTGAAAACCCGACCGTAGTGTTGACCGTTCGAGGAGTGGGTTACAAGGCCGGACCTCCGTGACCGGCGGCGACGTTGTAGCGCGTCGCGTTGGGGAGGAGCGCCGGCAGTGATCTGGGGCTCCCGGCGACGAACTCGGAGCCGCTGGGGACGTTCAGGCCCCATGACTCGTGGCATGGGCGCGGTGAGTCGCGCCGTGGCCATTGCCTGGCGACGCTCGCTGCAGCTACGGGTGGTGGCGCTGACCCTGGGGTTGTCCCTTGCGGTCATTTTGGCTCTCGGCTTCGTATTGACCAGTCAGGTCACCAATCGCGTGCTGGACGTCAAGGTCAAGGCCGCCATCGAGCAGATCGAGCGGGCACGCACCACCGTGGGCGGGATCGTCAACGGCGAAGAGGCGCGCTCGTTGGACAGCAGCCTGCAGCTGGCGCGCAACACGCTGACCTCCAAGACCGACCCGGCCTCGGGTGCGGGAATGGCCGGCGCCTTCGACGCGGTGTTGATGGTGCCGGGCGACGGCCCGCGCGCGGCGACCACGGCCGGGCCCGTCGACCAGGTGCCCGGTTCGCTGCGCGGCTTCGTCAAGGCGGGGCAGGCGTCCTACCAGTACGCCTCAGTGCACACCGACGGGTTCTCCGGGCCGGCGCTGATCGTCGGCACGCCGGCGTCGTCTCAGGTGGCCAACCTGGAGCTGTACCTGATCTTCCCGCTGAAGAACGAGCAGGCCACCATCCAGCTGGTGCGCGGCACCATGATCACCGGCGGCGCGGTGCTGCTGGTGCTGCTGGCCGGGATCGCGCTACTGGTGTCGCGCCAGGTGGTGGTGCCGGTGCGTTCGGCGTCGCGCATCGCCGAACGGTTCGCCGAAGGGCATCTGTCCGAGCGCATGCCGGTGCGCGGCGAGGACGACATGGCGCGGCTGGCCATGTCGTTCAACGACATGGCCGAGAGCCTGTCGCGCCAGATCACCCAGCTGGAGGAGTTCGGTAATCTGCAGCGCCGCTTCACTTCTGACGTGAGCCACGAACTGCGCACCCCGTTGACCACGGTGCGGATGGCCGCTGACCTGATCTATGACCACAGCGCCGACCTGGACCCGACGCTGGCGCGGTCCACTGAGCTGATGGTCAACGAGCTGGACCGGTTCGAGTCGCTGCTCAACGACCTGCTGGAAATCTCCCGGCACGACGCCGGTGTCGCCGAGCTGTCCGTCGAGGCGGTCGACCTGCGCACCACGGTGCAGAGCGCGCTGAGCAACGTGGGACACCTGGCCGAGGACGCCGGCATCGAGCTGAAGGTGGACCTGCCGACCGAAGAGGTGATCGCCGAGGTCGACACCCGGCGGGTGGAGCGCATCCTGCGCAACCTGATCGCCAACGCCATCGACCACGCCGAGCACAAGCCGGTGAAGATCCGGATGGCCGCCGACGAGGACACGGTCGCGGTCACCGTCCGCGACTACGGCGTCGGGCTGCGACCGGGTGAGGAGAAGCTGGTGTTCAGCCGGTTCTGGCGGGCCGACCCGTCGCGGGTTCGCCGCTCCGGCGGCACCGGGCTGGGCCTGGCCATCAGCATCGAGGACGCGCGCCTGCACCAGGGCCGGCTGGAGGCGTGGGGCGAACCGGGCGACGGCTCGTGCTTCCGGCTGACCCTGCCGCTGGTGCGCGGGCACAAGGTGACCACCAGTCCGCTGCCCATGAAGCCGATCCCGCAACCCGCCCCCGGCGGCCCGCAGCACGCGAAAGACCGTACGCGCCAACGAGAGCACGCCGAGAGAAGCCTGTGATGCGCCGACTCGTGGGCCTGCTGATGCTGGCCATGCTGCTCGCGGGCTGCGCGGGGGTGCCCAGCTCGTCGGCGCCGCAGGCCATCGGCACCGTCGAGCGGCCGGCGCCGTCGAACCTGCCCAAGCCCACCCCGGGCATGGACCCCGACGTGCTGCTGCGCGAATTCTTCAAGGCCACAGCCGATCCCGCGAACCGGCACCTGGCCGCCCGCCAGTTCCTCACCCAGTCGGCGTCCAACGCGTGGGACGACGCCGGTAGCGCCCTGCTGATCGACCACGTGGTGTTTGTCGAAACCCGTGCGGCCGAGCGTGTTTCGGCGACCATGCGGGCGGACATCCTGGGTTCGCTGTCCGACGTGGGGGTGTTCGAGACCGCCGAGGGGGTGCTGCCCGACCCCGGGCCGATCGAATTGGCCAAGACCTCGGGGGGCTGGCGCATCGACCGGCTGCCCAACGGTGTCTTCCTGGACTGGCAGCAGTTCCAGTCCACCTACAAACGCAACACGCTGTACTTCGCCGATCCGACCGGCAAGACGGTGGTTCCCGACCCGCGTTACGTCGCGGTGCCCGACCACGACCAGTTGGCCACCGAGCTGATCTCCAAGCTGATCGCCGGGCCACGGCCCGAGATGGCGCACACGGTCCGCAATCTGCTCGCCCCGCCGCTGCGGCTGCGCGGGCCGGTGACCCGGGCCGACGGCGGCAAGAGCGGCATCGGGCGCGGATACGGCGGGGCGCGCGTCGACCTGGAGAAGCTGTCCACCACCGATCCGCACAGCCGGCAATTGCTTGCGGCGCAGATCATTTGGACCCTGGCCAGGGCCGACATCCGGGGCCCGTACGTGATCAGTGCCGACGGCGCGCCGTTGGACGACCGGTTCCGTGACGGGTGGACCACCTCCGACGTCGCGGCCACCGATCCCGGCGCGGCCGACGGCGCGGGCGCGGGGCTGCACGCTTTGGTCAACGGCTCCCTGGTGTCGCTGGACGGCCAGCACACCGTAACGGTGCCTGGCGCGTTCGGGCGCGTGGGCGATCAGACGGGCGCCGCGCTGTCGAGAACCGGCCGGCAGGTGGCGTCGGTGGTGACACTGCACCGCGGCGCCCCGGACATGGCGGCGTCCTTGTGGATCGGTGACCTCGGCCAGGAAGCCGTGCAGGCCGCCGACGGGCACAGCCTGTCGCGCCCCACCTGGTCGCTGGACGACGTGGTCTGGGTGGTGGTCGACGGCAACAACGTGTTGCGGGCCATCCAGGAGCCGGCCTCCGGGCAACCGGCGCGCCTTCCGGTGGATTCGGTGGCGGTGGCCACCCGGTTCCCGGGGCCGATCACCGACCTGCAGCTGTCCCGCGACAGCACCCGCGCCGCGATGGTGATCGGCGGCCAGGTGATTCTGGCCAGCGTCGAGCAGACCCAGGCCGGGCAGTACGCCCTGACCTTCCCGCGCCGGCTCGGTTTCGGGTTGGGCAATTCGGTGGTGTCGCTGTCGTGGCGCACCGGTGATGACATCGTGGTGACCCGCACGGACGCCAGCCATCCGGTGTCCTACGTGAACATCGACGGGGTGAACTCCGATGCGCCGCCGCACGGTCTGCAGATGCCGGTGACGACCGTGGTCGCCAACCCGTCGACGGCCTACGTCGCGGGACCCCAAGGGGTGCTGCAGTATTCGCCGTCGGCCGACGGCCAGCAGGGCTGGTCGGAGGTGCCCGGGCTGACGATTCCCGGGGCGGCCCCGGTGCTGCCGGGCTAGCGGCGAGGGCCACAGATGTCACACCCGATCAGCAGACTGGCGCCATGCTCGACCTGTTCCTACCGACCGAATGTGGCGGCTGCGGCGCGCCATCCACCCGCTGGTGCGACGCCTGCGCGCTCGAGCTGTCGGTGGCAGCCGATCAGCCGCACGTGGTGAACCCGCGCATCGATCCGGGGGTCCCTGTCTTCGCGCTCGGCCGCTACGCCAACACCCGCCGGCACGCGATCCTGGCGCTCAAGGAGCAGGGCCGCGCCGACCTCGTCGACCCCCTGGCGCGTGCGCTGGCCATCGGTGTGCACCGCCTGCTGTGGTGGGGGATCGTGCCGACTCCGTTGACCGTCGTGCCCGCACCGACCCGGCGTTCGGCAGCGCGCCGACGCGGCGGTGACCCCGTCGCGCGGTTGGCGCGCGCCGCGGTGGCGCGGCATCCGGACATCACGGTCGCGCCGGTCTTGCGGCTCAAGGCACTCGCCCGCGACTCGGTGGGTCTGGGCACCGCCGCGCGCGAGCGCAACGTCGCCGGCAGGGTGGTGCTGCGCGGCCGGCCGCCCCGCGCCGAAGTCATGGTCGTCGACGACATCGTGACCACCGGAGCGACGGCGCGCGAGTCGGTGCGGATCCTGCACGCCGCCGGGGTCCGGGTCGCCGCGGTGCTGGCGATCGCGGCGGTGTGATCGCCCGCGGCCGCGCCCAACCCATGAACTAGCCAAGAGCATGTGAAGAACTCGCAACAGCTCGACCAAATTAGTGGCATCGGCAGGCGAACACGAGCTAACGTCGAAAACAACGAAGAACGACTCATCGGTCTGACTCACTGGTCGCAAAATCTCCAGGTGAGACCCATCCGCGGGAAGGGGTGAGTAATCGACACCTTGCTCCGGCGGGCAGCCTGCGGCGGTAGCCAGTCTCGAACCGCTCCCACCTCGTCGGCGCATCAAGCAGCCGGGCACGCAGGGCGCGTGTGACGTGAAGAGAGAAACGAGTTGTCACGTATGTCAAGGCTATCCGTGGATTCCGGTCAGATTCTGGACCAACCGCCCGTCACCGATGGGCAAGCCCAACCGACAACCACCGCCGACGTTGTGTTCAAGGGCCGCAACGTAGAAATTCCCGATCATTACCGTCTGTACGTCTCGCAAAAACTCGCCCGTCTCGAGCGATTCGATCGCTCCATTTATCTTTTCGATGTCGAGCTCAAGCACGCGCCCAACCGGCGTCAGCGCAAATCCTGTCAGCGCGTGGAGATCACCGCCCGTGGCCGCGGCCCGGTGACGCGGGCGGAAGCCTGCGCCAACAGTTTCTACGCCGCGTTCGAGTCGGCGGTCGACAAGCTGGAGAACCGGCTGCGCCGGGTCAAGGACCGCCGCAAGGTTCACTACGGGGACAAGACCCCGGTGTCACTGGCGGCCGCGACCGCGGTGCCGCCACCCGTCCCGCCGCGCAGCGCGGCGCAGGCCCCGTCGACCGAGCACGACGGCGCGGACGCCGACCACGAGCCCGGACGGATCGTGCGGACCAAGGAACACCCGGCCAGGCCGATGACGGTCGACGACGCGCTCTACGAGATGGAGCTCGTAGGACACGACTTCTTCTTGTTCCACGACAAGCAGACCGAACGGCCCTGCGTGGTCTACCGACGGCACGCCTACGACTACGGCCTGATCCGACTGGGCTGATCAGGCTCTCCTGACGGGGTCTTCGGGCGGCGACCGCTACGCCCGGCGTTGCCGTGCTTGCGATCGCCGCTTCGGCGGCCATCACCTGGCCGTCGCCTACCATGGGAGTCGCTCAATGCAAGACTCCTACCAACAGGGGACATAGCTGTGCTGTCGAAGTTGCTGCGCCTTGGCGAAGGTCGCATGCTCAAGCGTCTCAAGCGGGTGTCTGACTACGTCAACACCTTGTCCGACGAGATCGAGAAGCTCACCGACGCCGAGTTGCGGGCCAAAACCGACGAGTTCAAGAAGCGGCACGCCGACGGCGAAAGCCTCGACGACCTGCTGCCCGAGGCCTTCGCGGTGGCCCGCGAGGCGGCCTGGCGGGTGCTCGACCAGCGTCCCTTCGACGTGCAGGTGATGGGCGCGGCGGCGCTGCACTTCGGCAACGTCGCGGAGATGAAGACCGGTGAGGGCAAGACCCTGACCTCGGTGCTGCCGGCCTACCTCAACGGCATCGGCGGCAAGGGCGTGCACGTCGTGACCGTCAACGACTACCTGGCCAAACGTGACAGCGAGTGGATGGGCCGCGTGCACCGCTTCCTCGGCCTGGACGTCGGCGTGATCCTCGCGCAGATGACGCCCGACGAGCGCCGGGTGGCCTACAACGCCGACATCACTTATGGGACCAACAACGAGTTCGGGTTCGACTACCTGCGCGACAACATGGCGCATTCGCTCGACGATCTGGTGCAGCGCGGGCACAACTTCGCGATCGTCGACGAGGTCGACTCCATCCTGATCGACGAGGCCCGCACCCCGCTGATCATCTCCGGTCCCGCCGACGGCGCCTCCAACTGGTATCTCGAGTTCGCCCGGCTGGCCCCGCTCATGCAGAAGGACACCCACTACGAGGTGGACCTGCGCAAGCGCACCGTCGGCGTGCACGAGCTGGGCGTGGAGTTCGTCGAGGACCAGCTCGGCATCGACAATCTCTACGAGGCCGCCAACTCGCCGCTGGTCAGCTACCTCAACAACGCGCTGAAGGCCAAGGAGCTGTTCAACCGCGACAAGGACTACATCGTGCGCGACGGCGAGGTCCTGATCGTCGACGAGTTCACCGGCCGCGTGCTCTACGGCCGCCGCTACAACGAGGGCATGCACCAGGCCATCGAGGCCAAGGAGCACGTGGAGATCAAGGCCGAGAACCAGACGCTGGCCACCATCACGCTGCAGAACTACTTCCGGCTCTACGAAAAGCTCGCCGGCATGACCGGTACCGCCCAGACCGAGGCGACCGAGCTGCACGAGATCTACAAGCTGGGCGTGGTGCCCATCCCGACCAACAAGCCGATGATCCGCGCCGACCAGTCCGACCTCATCTACAAGACCGAGGAAGCCAAGTACATCGCCGTGGTCGACGACGTCGTCGAGCGCTACGAGAAGGGCCAGCCGGTGCTGATCGGTACCACCAGCGTCGAGCGCTCGGAGTACCTGTCGCGGCAGTTCCAGAAGCGCCGCGTGCCGCACAACGTGCTGAACGCGAAGTTCCACGAGCAGGAGGCGACCATCGTCGCCGTGGCCGGCCGCCGCGGCGGCATCACCGTCGCCACCAACATGGCCGGCCGCGGTACCGACATCGTGCTGGGCGGCAACGCCGACTTCCTCGCCGACCAGCGGCTGCGGGAGCGTGGTCTGGACCCGGTCGAGACGCCCGAGGAGTACGACGCGGCGTGGCACGAGGAACTGCCCAAGGTCAAGGAGGAGGTCAGCGCGGAGGCCGCCGAGGTGATCGAGGCCGGCGGGCTCTACGTGCTGGGTACCGAACGCCACGAGTCCCGCCGCATCGACAACCAGTTGCGCGGCCGCTCCGGCCGGCAGGGCGACCCGGGCGAGTCGCGGTTCTACCTGTCGCTGGGCGACGAGCTCATGCGCCGGTTCAACGGCGCCGCGCTCGAGGCGATGCTCAACCGGCTGAACCTGCCCGACGATGTGCCCATCGAGGCCAAGATGGTCACCCGGGCCATCAAGAGCGCACAGACGCAGGTGGAGCAGCAGAACTTCGAGGTCCGCAAAAACGTCCTGAAGTACGACGAGGTGATGAATCAGCAGCGCAAGGTCATCTACGCCGAGCGCCGCCGCATCCTGGAGGGCGAGAACCTCAAGGAGCAGGCGCTGGACATGGTCCGCGATGTGGTCACCGCGTACGTCAACGGCGCGACCGCCGAGGGCTATGCCGAGGACTGGGACCTCGAAGCCCTGTGGACGGCGCTGAAGACGCTGTACCCGGTCGGCATCGACCATGCGACGCTGACCCACCACGACGCCGACTCCGACCGCGACGACCTGACCCGCGAGGAGCTGCTTGAGGAGCTGCTCAAAGACGCCGAAAAGTCTTATGCCGCAAGGGAAGCCGAGCTCGAGGAGATCGCGGGCGAGGGCGCGATGCGCCAGCTGGAGCGCAACGTGCTGCTCAACGTCATCGACCGCAAATGGCGCGAGCACCTCTACGAGATGGACTACCTCAAGGAGGGCATCGGGCTGCGCGCGATGGCGCAGCGCGATCCGCTGGTGGAGTACCAGCGCGAGGGCTACGACATGTTCATGGCGATGCTCGACGGCATGAAGGAGGAGTCGGTCGGGTTCCTGTTCAATGTCACCGTCGAGGCGGTGCCCAGCCCGCAGGTCGCCCCGGTCGAAGCGCCGGAGGGGCTGGAGGAGTTCGCCACTGCCGCGGCCGGGCAGCAGGGCGGTACCGCGACGGCCGTGCGCGAAGAGGCTCCAACCCAGTTGCGCGCCAAGGGAATTGACAACGAAGCGCCGGCCATGACGTATTCCGGACCGTCCGAGGACGGCACGGCGGCGGTGCAGCGCAACGGCGGCGACGCCAAAGCGCCGGCCGGGGTGCCCGGCGGGGCCAGCCGCCGTGAACGGCGCGCCGCGGCGCGGCAACAGGGCCGCGGTACCAAACCGCCCAAGTCGGTCAAGCGGCGCTAGCGGGGCCCCACCCCCACTCGAACGTGCGGCTGGCCGCACACTCGGCACCGAACGTGCGGCTGGCTTCACGCTCGGCGATAGCATGCGGCTGGCAACCCCCATGCCCTAGGCTTATCAGGCATCGGCTGTTGTGTGGCTATAGTGACGCCGCGCCGATGAGGGTCGAGAAAGGGACGAGTTTCATGCCCTTCGACGGAGCCGTGTCGCGGACTGACGTTCTGGCGGCGTTATCTCTGGCGATCGACCTCGGGCTCGGACAGCCGATGGATCACATGCTGCGGTCGGCCACGATGGGCTCGAGATTGGCGACGCGGCTGGGATTCGACGAGCGCGAGTGCGGGACCGTTTTCTACACCGCCCTGGTGATGTGGATCGGCTGTCACGCCGACTCGCACGAGTATGCGCAGTGGTTCGGCGACGATATCGCGGTGCGACATGACAGCCACTACATCGACTGGTCCGGCGCCCCTTTCCGTCGGTTTCTCATGACCAATTTGGGCCGTGGGACGACGTTGCCGAAACGAGCCCAGTTGGCGGCCAAAGTTTTCTGGGACGCACGCGGGAATCTCGGCGCGTTGGTGCACTCCCATTGTCTGTCGGCTGCGCTGCTCGCCGAGGAGATCGGGTTGGGCGCCGATGTGTGCAAAGCCCTGCCCTACGCGTACGAACGATGGGACGGCAGCGGTCTTCCCGCCGGAGCCGTCGGAAACCAGATACCCGTGGCGATGCGGGTGGCGCAGATCTCCGACATCGCCGACGTGCACCATCGCGCTTACGGCGCGAGCGCGGCAATCGCGGAGATCCGCCGTCGCAGCGGCAAACAGTTCGACCCGGATATGGTCGCGGTGTTCGCTGCCGCCGCCGACGACCTGCTGCGCGAGGACGAAGACGTGTGGTCGACCGCTGCCGAGCTGGTTCCAGATCCGGGCGAAGCGCTGAGCGGGCCCGCGCTGGACCGACTCCTGTGCGCCATGGGTGACTTCGCGGATCTGAAATGCCCTTTCACCCTTGGCCATTCGCGTGCCGTCGCGCAGTTGGCGGAGAGCGCAGGCCAGTGCGCGGGGCTGCCGCAAGACGAGATCGATATCCTGCGTCGCGCAGGCTACGTTCACGATATCGGTCGCATTGGTGTGTCGAACCGGGTCTGGGAGAAGTCCGGCGCACTGACCCACGTCGAACGCGAGCGAGTGCATTTGCATCCATATTTGACAGGCAGGATTCTGGCCCGGGTGGGTGGGCTGAAGGCCGTCCGGGAGGTCGCGGTGAATCATCACGAGCGACTGGACGGCTCGGGCTACCCGAACGGCCTGCGCGGTGATGACCTGTCGGTTCGCGACCGTCTGCTCGCTGCCGCCGAAAGCTATTGCTCCTCAACGGAACCGCGGCCTTATCGCGATGCCCGGGACGCGGACGCCGCGGCCAGGAAACTGCGAGATGAAGCCGTGCGCGGCCGCCTGGACGGCGACGCGGTCGAAGCCGTCCTGCAGGCCGCGGGTCACCGGCCGTCGCGCAGAGCCGCCAGGCCGGCGGGTTTGACTCGGCGCGAGGCCGAGGTGTTGCTTCATGTCGCGCAGGGCCTATCCAATAAGGAGATCGCGTCGGCACTCTGGATTTCCGAGAAGACGGTGCGCAATCACGTCGAACACATCTACGCCAAGATCGACGTCTCGAACCGGATCGGGGCCAGCTTGTACGCGACCCGGCACGGCCTGGCCGGCGGCGTACCCAACTGAGGAAGCCTCCGCGATGTATGGGGTGAATGCCCATGTCCCCGCGGCGAATCGAGCCGAACATTTCCGCATGACTAACAACGCCAGAGGTCCCTCGGCCGCCGCGTCGGAACGGCAACTGACGCCCTCGTCGGTGCTGTGGGACAGGGTGCTCAACGACGGCCACGCGTCGCTGGTCAGGGCGCGGCATGCGTTTCGCTACCTGCCCTCGGCGCCGCGATGCATCCACCAAGCCTGAGCCCGCGATCCCGGTAAAGGATCGCGGGTCCGGCGTGGCCGTCATCGCATGGATGCGCCGGGCCGGGATCGCCGATCCAGTAACCACGCGGTCGCCAGCGTGAGGACGACGGCGAATGACGCAAGCGCGATGAGGCTTACGGCGTTGCCTCCCTGAAAGGTCTGCCGGTAGACGGACATGGCCGGCAGCGTATTGGTGTAGCGGTCGAGTTGCAGGTCGCGGCCCAACGCGTCGAAGGCGTGGCGGTTGGACAGCACCAGGCTCATCAGCCGCCCGGGGGTGGCCATCTGGTCGACGGGCACGATGGCACCACCGAACAAGACCTGGGGGAAGCACAGCATCGGCAGGGCGAGGGCCGCTTGTGCGGCGTTGGAGACGGCGGCCGATGCGAAAAGGCCCAGGGCCAGCGCCGAAATCGCCTCGATCACAATCGTCGCGAACAGCAACGCGTACACGTGCCACCCGAGCGCGGGGAGCCGACCGAGCGCGCGCAACACCACCAGCAACACCGCGCTCACTCCAGCGAGAACCGGAAGCAGCGCCGCCACCTTCGATGCCACGTAGGCGCTCACGCTGAGCCCGGCCAGGCGTTCGCGCCGGAAGACGGCCATCTCACCGACGATCTGCAGCAGGCCGTACGTCAACCCAAAGAAGAAGCCGTCGAAGGCAATCCAGAAGACGATCTGGGCCGGACCGACGCCGGCGGGGGCACTGTTATCGAACGCACCCGGCTTGAACAACGTCGCCATCATCGCCGTCACCAGCACCGGTGAGCCGAGCAGGATCGCCAGGGTCAGCCGATTACGCAACAGAACGTCGACGTTGCGACGGGTGAGTAGCCACCATTGCCGGACCATGCCCGTGCGATTGACGTCGGACGGCGTGGCCGAGACCCCGTTATGAGTGAAGCCCGGCCGGGTCGGCGGCTTCTCGCGGCTGTCCGCGAATCGATCCGCCCAGATCCGCGGCGTGTGCTCTTGAGCCAGGCGCTCGTACACCTCGGTGAGGCCTTCCACGCCGAAGTAGCGCCGGGCCGCGTCGGGGGTGCCGGCGAAGGCAAGGTGGCCGTCGCGGGCCAAGAAGACGACCCGGTCGCACTGGTCGATGCCGGCCGGCTCGTGGGTGGTGAGGACGACGGTGACACCGTGTTGGGTGAGCCGGCGCAGCAGGCGCATCACGTCAGCGGCGGTCGAGGGATCGAGCCCGGAGGTCGGCTCGTCGAGGAAGAAAAGGCGTGGCCGGGTCAACAGCTCCACGGCGATGCTGGCCCGCTTGCGCTGACCGCCGGACAGCGCACGCACCGGCACGTCGGCCCGGTCGGCCAGGTCGAGGCTCCGCAGAGTCTCATCGACGATCCGTTCCGCTGCGGCCGCGGATGTGCCGGCGGGCAGCCGGAGCAGCGCCGCGTAGCGCAGGGTGCGGCGCAGGGGCATCTCGAGGTGAATGATGTCGTCCTGGGGCACGTAGCCGACCGTCGCGCCGGCGCGGGTACGGGGGACGACACCGTCGTGTCGAACCTCCCCCGCAGACGGCGGTTGCAGTCCCGCAAGCACTTCCAGCAAGGTGGTTTTGCCGGCTCCGCTACCGCCGGCGATGGCGACCAATTCGCCGGGCTCCACCGAGAGCGATATGTCCTGCAGGAGTTGCCGGCCGCTGACGCGCCGGCCGACATCGATTGCGTCGATCCGGGCGCCGTCGGGCGCTTGCGCCGGGTGAGCACCGAGCAGCTCGATGGCTGGAGCGGTGCATGTCGATTCGCTCATGATTTCGTCTCCGTATTTTCTCGAGGTAGGTCTGTCACGAGCGATCATCGGTCCAACCGCTTGCGCCCTACATGGGGCGTTTGCCTCAAATGATCGAACGGGCCGGGCAGCAACGCCCAGGTCACGCCGGCTGAAATTGGGGCAAATGACCTATATGTGTGGGCGCCGATCAGGCGCACAATCAGCTAATGAAGCGTTACCTGACGGTTGGCTACGGCGCCGCCGCTTATCTGCTCTTTCTTGCCGTATTCCTGTACCTTGTCGCCTTCCTGGGCAACTTCTGGGTGCCGCGGACGGTCGATCACGGGCTGTCGGCGCCCATCGGCCAGGCGGTGTTGGTCAACATGGTGCTGGTCGGCCTGTTCGGCCTGCAGCACAGCGTCATGGCGCGCCCCGGGTTCAAGGCCTGGTGGACGCGGGTGGTGCCGTCATCGATCGAGCGCAGCACCTACGTGATGCTGTCCAATGCCGTGCTGGTGCTGCTGTATTGGCAATGGCGAACGATGCCGGCCGTCATCTGGAAGGTGGAACTACCGGCCGGGCGCCTGGTGTTGTGGACGCTGTTCTGGCTCGGCTGGGCAATCGCCCTGGCGTCGACGTTCATGATCAACCATTTCGACCTGTTCGGGCTCCGGCAGGTGTATCTGGCATGGCGCGGAAAACCCTACACGCACATAGCTTTTCACATTCGGATGTTGTACCGGCTGGTGCGCCACCCGCTCATGCTCGGTTTCATCATCGCCTTCTGGGCGGCCCCCACCATGACGGCCGGGCATCTGCTGTTCTCCGTCGCCATGACGGGTTACATCCTGGTCGCCACCCGGATCGAGGAGCACGACCTGGTGGAGGCGTTGGGCGATGACTATGTCAACTACCGGCGCGAGGTACCGAGGTTGCTGCCGCTGGGCCGTCGGCCGCGCGGTGGCCCCAGGCAACCGGCGGACGCCCCGGGCTGACGATTTTTGCATCCAGCCGCTTACCGCAGGCCGGGCGACCTGTCAGGATTGACGGTATGGATGTCAAGGAGGTGTTGCTCCCCGGGGTCGGTCTTCGCTACGAATTCACCGATCACAAGGGCGACCGCATCGGCATCATCGCGCGGCGCAGCGGCGATTTCGACGTCGTCGTGTATGCCCGCGACGATCCGGACGAGGCCCGGCCGCTGCTCCACCTCAGCGACCAGGAGGCCGAGGCCGTGGCCCAGATCCTGGGGGCGCCCCGAATCGCCGAGCGGTTCACCGAGCTGGCCCGCGAGATCCCCGGGCTCGAGACCGGCCAGGTGCACATCTTGGCCGGCAGCCCCTTCGTGGATCACCCGCTGGGCGACACTCGGGCGCGCACCCGCACCGGCGCATCCATCGTGGCGATCGTGCGCAACGAGGAAGTGCTCGCCTCACCCGGCCCTGCCGAGATGCTGCACGTCCAAGACGTTCTGATCGTGATCGGCACCGAAGACGGCATCGCGGGCGTCGAGAAGATTATCGACAAAGGCTGAGCCGGTGCAGATTTCGGGGACGCTGCTTTTGCAACTCGGCGCCCTCCTGGCCACTCTGGCCGTATTGGGCGCCGCCGCAAGGCGATTCGCGTTATCGCCCATCCCCGTGTACCTGCTGGCGGGCCTGGCCCTGGGCAACGGCGGCATCCTGCCGCTGGCCGCCGGTGGCCAGTTCATCACCACCAGCGCACCCATCGGCGTCGTGTTGCTGCTGCTGACCCTGGGCTGCGAGTTCTCGGTGGCCGAGTTCTCCAGCAGCATGCGCCATCACCTGCCGTCGGCGGCCGTCGACATCGTCCTCAACGCCGCGCCCGGCGCGATCGCCGGCTGGCTACTGGGTCTGGACGGCGTGGCCATCCTGTGCCTGGCCGGCGTCACCTACATCTCATCCTCGGGCGTCATCGCGCGGCTGCTGGAGGACCTGCAGCGGCTCGGCAACCGGGAGACGCCGGCGGTGCTGTCGGTGCTGGTGCTCGAAGACTTCGCGATGGCCGCCTATCTTCCGCTGTTCGCGGTCCTGGCGTCGGGCGGGGGATGGCTGCACGCCGTCGGCGGCATGGCCGTGGCGGTGGGCGCTCTGTTCGCGGCGTTCGCCGCGTCCTACCGGTGGGGTCACCACGTAGAGCGGCTCGTGCAACACCCCGACTCCGAACAGCTGATGCTGCGGGTGCTGGGCATCACCCTGATCGTGGCGGCGATGGCGGAGTCCCTGCACGCCTCGGCGGCGGTCGGCGCGTTCCTGGTGGGCCTCACGCTGACCGGCGAGACGGCCGAGCGGGCCCGCCAGGTGCTGAGCCCGCTGCGCGACCTGTTCGCCGCGATCTTCTTCCTGGCGATCGGCTACTCGGTGGACCCGCACGAGTTGGTCCCGATGCTTCCGGCGGCGCTGATCCTGGCCGCGGTGACCGCGGCCACCAAGGTGGCCACCGGAATCTTCGCCGCGCGGCATGACGGCGTGGCGCGGCGCGGGCAGCTGCGCGCGGGCACCGCGCTGATCGCGCGCGGCGAGTTCTCGTTGATCATCATCGGGTTGGCCGGCAAGTCGCTACCCGCCGTCGCGGCGCTGGCGACGTCCTACGTTTTCATCATGGCGATCGCGGGGCCCATCCTCACCCGCTACACGGGCGGTCCGCGGCCGGCGGGCGCCGCACCGGTGGCCTGACCGGTGGCCGCCGTCAGCCGATGTGCAGGGCCACCACCATCCAGCGGGTGCCGCCCGCGGCGCTGACCTGCTCCACCCGGCAGGCGATGGCGTGGATCCGGTTCCCGCGGCTGTAGGAACCGAACACCTCCGCCGCCGAGTCCGGGTCGCGGTGACCGGCCGCCTGCAGCCGCATCCGGCGCAACACCGCGGCGCCGCGGTTACGGCCCGCGGCCGAACGACCAACCGCGGCCACCGAATCCACCAGGCTGGGCGCCAGCAGCGGATTCAACTGGGCGGCGGGCCGGCGTCGGTCGATGACTTCCAGCACCCGGCGCAGCGCGGCGTCGGCGAAGACGCCCGCCTGACGCAGCCGCGGGGACATGACGGCGCCGGGGTCCGGTGCCGGCGCCCTGCTGGGCTGCCCGGTGTAGGACCGCGGCTGCGCGTGGCCGCTGCGGCCGCGCAATGCGGACCGCGGGGGTTGCCGGCACTGCGCGACGGTGTGCGCCAGGTCCTGCGTCGGCGGCTCGTAGTCGACGACTGGTATGACGGTGAAAGCGTCAGATGGATTCGCAGCAGGACTCGTGTTCAACGCGCACTCTCCAACTCTCGGCCGGACATTCAAGCCTGCTGGAGAGGGGCAGACGGTGGTTGGTCAGTGGTCATCATGGCATAACTCGACTGCACGCGTACCCACGCTGACCGGTGCACGGCCCACCCGGTTACCGTGGGCAAGACATCAGGCTGCAGGGGCCCCGGGAGCCCCGAGCGCACGGGCGACGAACTTGCCAGGAGGACAGCGCCGCATGGTGAGTCGCTTGTCGCCGCCGGACGCGTCGTTCTATCGGATGGAGAACACCGCGACCCCCATGTACGTCGGATCGCTGTCGATCCTGCGTCGCCCCCGTGCCGGCCTGAGCTACGAAACGCTGCTGGCCACCGTCGAGCAGCGGCTGCAGCAGATACCGCGCTACCGGCAGAAGGTGCGGGAGGTGCGGGTCAGCACGGCCCGGCCGGTGTGGCTCGACGACAATGACTTCGACATCACCTATCACGTGCGGCGCTCGGCGTTGCCCTCCCCGGGCAGCGACGAGCAGCTGCACGAGCTGATCGCCCGGCTGGCCGCGCGGCCGCTGGACAAGTCCCGCCCGCTGTGGGAGATGTACCTCGTCGAAGGCCTGTCCAAGAACCGGATCGCGCTCTACACCAAGTCGCATCAGGCGCTGATCAACGGCATGTCGGCGCTGGAGATCAACCACGTCATCGCCGACCGGACGAAACGCCCGCCACCGTTCCCCGAGGACATCTGGATCCCGGAGCGCGATCCCGGCACCACCCGGCTGATGTTGGGCGCGATCGGTGACTGGTTTGCGGGTCCGGGCGCCCAGCTGCAGGCCGTCGGCTCGATGGTCGGTGGCATGTTGACCAATAACGGCGAGCTGCTCGACGCCGGACGCCGAGCCGTCGACCTGGTGCGCACCGTGGCCCGGGGCACCGCCCCCAGCAGCCCGCTCAACGCCACCGTGTCGCGCCACCGGCGCTTCACGGTCGCGCGGGGCAGCCTCGAGGATTACCGCGCCGTCCGTGCGCGGTACGACTGTGACGTCAACGACGTGGTGCTCGCGGTCATCGCCGGCGCGCTGGGTAACTGGCTGATGTCACGGGGCGTGGCGGTCTCACCCACCGCGACGGTGCGGGCGATGGCGCCGCTGCCGGTGTACGACGACGGCGACCTAGACGCGAGCGGGCCCGGTCAGGCGATCAGCCAGGTGATGCCGTTCCTCGTCGACCTGCCGGTGGGGGAGCCTAATGCCGTGGTGCGGCTGTCGCAGATCGCGCACGCCACCGAATCGAACCCGACTGCCGCCCATCTGGTGGACGCCAGGACCATCGTCACGCTCTCGGGTTTCGCCCCACCGACGCTGCACGCGATGGGCATCCGGGTGGCGACCAGTTTCCCGAGTTTCTCCAAGCGCACCTTCAATCTGCTCATCACCAACGCCCCCGGCGCCCAGTCGCAGATGTACATCGCCGGCACCAAATTGCTGGAGACCTACGCGGTGCCGCCGCTGCTACACAATCAGGCGCTCGCCATCGGCGTGACGTCGTACAACGGCGAGCTGTACTACGGAATCAACGCCGACCGCGAAGCCATGAGCGATGTCGAGTTGCTGCCCGGACTGCTGCGCCAGGCGCTCGAAGAACTGCTGGAGGCGTCCCGGTCCTAGTCGGCGGTGAAAACGCCTGCGTGGGGCTATTATTCGTTGCTGTGAGTACCGCGAAAAGCCATGGCGCGCCGGCCAAGCCGACCAAGAAGGAGTCGGCACGGTCGGCCGTGCCCAAGATCTCCGACGAGGTCTACGAAGCCGAATTGTTCCGTCTCCAAACGGAATTGGTGAAGCTGCAGGAGTGGGTGCGGCAGTCCGGGGCGCGGCTGGTGGTGCTGTTCGAGGGCCGTGACGCCGCGGGCAAGGGCGGCGCTATCAAACGGATTACCGAATACCTCAGCCCGCGGATCGCCCACATCGCCGCGCTGCCGGTGCCCTCGGATCGTGAACGCGGCCAGTGGTATTACCAGCGCTACATCGCCCACCTGCCCACCAAGGGCGAGATCGTGCTCTTCGACCGGTCCTGGTACAACCGGGCGGGCATCGAGAAGGTCATGGGATTCTGCACGCCGCGCGAGTATGCGCTGTTCATGCGGCAGACGCCGATTTTCGAGCAGATGCTGATCGACGACGGGATCCTGCTGCGCAAGTACTGGTTCTCGGTCTCCGAGGCCGAACAGCTGCGCCGGTTCAAGGCGCGGCGCAACGATCCGGTCCGGCGCTGGAAGCTGTCCCCGATCGACCTGGAATCGGTATACCGGTGGGAGGATTATTCACGCGCCAAAGACGAGATGATGGTGCACACCGATACCCCGGAAAGTCCGTGGTACATCGTGGAATCGGATATCAAGAAGCACGCGCGACTGAACATGATGGCCCATTTGTTGTCCACCGTCCCGTACCACGATGTCGAGACGCCGAAGGTCAAGCTCCCGGCGCATCCCGTGGTCACTGGTAACTACCAGCGCCCGCCGCGGGAGCTGTCGACGTACGTTGACGACTACGCGGCCACGCTGATCTAGCCGCCCATGACGGTCGTCTATATCCCCGCCACGCTGCCCATGTTGGCGCAGCTCGTCGCCGACGGCTCGTTGTGGCCGGTCAGCGGTACCGCATTCGCGCTGACGCCGAGGCTGCGCGAGGCCTACGCGGAGGGCGACGACGACGAGCTCGCCGACGTGGCGTTGCGCGAGGCGGCGCTGGCGTCGCTGCGGCTGCTGGCGGCCGGGGCAGCCGGGGAAGCGGGAGGAGGCGGCGAGTCGTCGGCGCCCCCGCCGCCCCGCCGCGCGGTGCTGGCCGCCGAGGTCAAGGACGTCACGTACCGCCCCGACCTCGACGACGCCGTGGTCAGACTGTCCGGGCCGGTGCCGATCGACGACGTGATTGCCGCCTACGTCGACAACGCCGGGGCCGAACCGGCGGTGGCGAGGGCCATCGAGGCGGTCGACGCCGCCGACCTGGGCGATGAGGATGCCGACCTGATCGTCGGCGATGCGCAAGACCACGATCTGGCCTGGTACGCCAACCAGGAGCTGCCGTTCCTTTTGGAGCTGATGTGACCGCCGAAGTGAGGCAAACCGGGCAGCAGCGCTAGCTACGACACCGTAGGTTACGGTACCGTAGGTTTCGTGAAGCACACAGAATCGATCACAATGTGAGCGCAAGCCAGACGCCGCATCGTGAGCAGGAGCTTCCCCTGGGCAGACGTAACCCATCGATCACGGGCAACGTCGTCGATACCACGCGACCTGTTGTCGCCGGCGCGGACCGGCACCCCGGCTGGCATGCGCTGCGCCAACTCGCCGCGCGCATCACGACGCCGCTGTTGCCCGATGACTACCTGCACCTGGCCAACCCCCTCTGGTCGGCGCGCGAACTGCGGGGCCGGATCCTGCAGGTGCGCCGCGAGACGGAAGACTCCGCGACGCTGGTCATCAAGCCGGGCTGGGGTTTCAACTTCGATTACCAGCCGGGCCAGTACATCGGCATCGGACTGCTGATGGACGGGCGCTGGCGCTGGCGGTCGTATTCGCTCACCTCGGCCCCGGCCGGCGCAGCCTCGCGCTCGGGCTCCGGTTCGACGCGCACCGTGACCATCACCGTGAAGGCGATGCCGGAAGGGTTCCTGTCGTCGCACCTGGTGGCCGGTGTCGAGCCGGGCACCATCGTCCGGCTGGCCGCACCGCAGGGCAACTTCGTGTTGCCCGATCCGGCGCCCGCGTCGATCCTGTTCCTCACCGCCGGCTCCGGGATCACGCCGGTGATGTCGATGCTGCGAACCCTGGTGCGCCGCAACCAAATCGGTGACATCGCCCACCTGCATTCGGCGCCCACTCAGTCCGACGTCATGTTTCGCGACGAGTTGTCCGCGCTGGCCGCCGAGCACCCCGGCTATCGGATGCGCCTGCGCGAGACGCGTACCCAGGGCCGGCTGGATCTTTCGGTGCTGGACCAACAGGTGCCGGACTGGCGCGAACGCCAGACCTGGGCCTGCGGTCCGGAAGGCATGCTCGCCGAGGCCGAGCAGGTGTGGTCGGCCGCGGGTATCGGTGAGCGCTTGCACCTCGAGCGGTTCGCGGTGTCCAAGGCCGCACCCACCGGCGCCGGCGGCACCGTCACCTTCGCTCGAAGCGGACGCACCGTCGATGCCGACGCGGCTACGTCGCTGATGGACGCGGGCGAGGGCGTAGGGGTGCAGATGCCCTTCGGGTGCCGCATGGGGATCTGCCAGTCGTGCGTGGTCGGTCTGGTGGAGGGTCACGTCCGTGATCTGCGCACCGGGCAGGAGCACGACCCGGGGACCCGGGTGCAGACCTGCATTTCCGCCGCGTCCGGCGATTGCGTGCTCGACATTTAAAGGCTACTCACAGGTAACCTACGGCTTCGTAGGTTACGATAGCGTAGGTCTGGAACACGTTAAGGACCGAAAAACTACCGCAGGGAGATCACGACGATGGCGATCACAGACGTCGACGTATTCGCCCATCTGACGGACGTCGATATCGAAAACCTGGCCGTTGAGCTCGATGCCATCCGCCAGGACGTGGAAGATTCACGGGGCGACCGGGACGCTCGCTACATCCGCCGCACCATCGCGGCCCAGCGCGCGCTGGAGGTGACCGGCCGGCTGCTGCTGGCCGCCAGCTCGCGCCGCTCGGCCTGGTGGGCGGGGACGGTGACGCTGGGCGTGGCCAAGATCGTCGAGAACATGGAGATCGGCCACAACGTCATGCACGGCCAGTGGGACTGGATGAACGACCCCGAGATTCACTCCTCGACGTGGGAGTGGGACATGAGCGGGTCGTCCAAGCACTGGCGCTACACCCACAACTTCGTGCACCACAAGTACACCAACATCCTCGGGATGGACGACGACGTGGGCTACGGCCTGCTGCGTGTCACCCGCGACCAGCGCTGGAAGCGCTTCAACATCTTCAACCTGGTGTACAACACATTGCTCGCGCTGCTCTTCGAGTGGGGAGTCGGCTTGCAGCACGTCGAGCTCGGCAAGATCGCCAAGAAGCGGATGGACAACGACGAGGCCCGGCAGCGGACCGAGGAGTTCCTGGCCAAGGCCGGGCGGCAGGTGCTCAAGGACTATGTCGCATTCCCGGCGCTGACCTCGTTGTCGCCCGGTGCGACCTACATGTCGACGTTGAAGGCCAACGCGCTTGCCAATGTGATTCGCAACGTGTGGGCCAACGCGGTGATCTTCTGCGGCCATTTCCCCGATGGCGCAGAGAAATTCACCAAGACCGACATGATCGGCGAGACCAAGGGCCAGTGGTACCTGCGTCAGATGCTGGGCAGTGCGAACTTCGAGGCCGGCCCGGCTTTGCGCTTCATGAGCGGCAACCTGTGCCACCAGATCGAGCACCACTTGTACCCCGACCTGCCGAGCAACCGGCTGCACGAGATCTCGGTACGGGTGCGCGAGGTATGCGACAAGTACGACTTGCCTTACACCACAGGATCTTTCCTGCTCCAGTACGGCAAGACGTGGCGCACGATAGCCAAGCTCTCGCTGCCGAACAAGTACCTGCGGGACGACGCCGACAACGCGCCGGAGACCCGCAGCGAGCGGATGTTCGCCGAGCTCGAGCCAGGTTTCCTGGGCACCGATCCGGTCACCGGCCGTCGTCGTGGGCTCAAGTCCGCGATCACCGCGGTGCGGGGCTGGCGGCGCGGGAAGCGGGCGGCCGCGGCGCGGCGTGCCGACGAAGGTCTGGCCGCTTAACTGGCGATTACCCGGGCTGGTAGAAGTCCGCGGCGGCTATCGGGGCGACACCCAGTTCGCCCGCGACCGCGTCGATCGCCTGCTGCGCGATGCCCAGGTCCACCTGGTAGTCGGGGGTGAAGTACGGGCCGACATAGCGCTCGTAGTGTCGTCGCGCCTCATCGGCGGTGAGCCGGTCGAGGAACCAGTTGATGTAGTCGACGGCGCGGCCGGGTTGTTCGACGAGCAGCCGCAGCGCCCGCTGATGGGCCCGCATCATGGCCTGCAGCGCCGGGCTGTCCGGTGGGATGTGGGCGGGGTCGACGGCCACGCCCACCGTGGGGATCCGGAAATGATCGCCGACCCAGGCCAGCAGGTGAAACCCCTCTTCGGTGGCGACCTGTTCGGGGGACAGGGTGCTCCCGACATAGGCCGCATCGATCGTGCCGTCGCGCATCCGGCGCAGGTCCATCTGGTAGTCACCCGGGTGCCGCACCACGCAATGCAGGTCGCGGTCGGGGTCCAGGCCGTGCTTACGCAGGACGATCCGGGCGAACGTGCCCGGCGGGTTGTCGGCGGCGTGCACGGCCAGGCGTCGCCCGTGCAGATCCGCCATGGACTTCACCTCGGCGTTGCCGAGAAACCAGAACAACGGACGATCGGTGTTGACGCTCAACGCTTTCCAGCCGATCCCGTCGTGCAGCCGCGACAGCAGTGCCCGGCCCAGGCCGATCACCGCGACGTGGCGAAGCCGCTGCGCGCTCCAGCCCACCCCGTCGCGGATGGCGACGTGGACACCTTCGTCGCGGTAGTAGTCCTCCTGATCGGCGACATGGGCGATCAGCTCCTCGTGAATGCCCCGCCCGACGTAAGCGAGATCGATCGTCTGCACGCCGAACCTCTTTCCCGGTCGCAGAATCCGCTGTCAATTCATGGCGAGGCCGCCGTTGACCTCCAGGCAGTGGCCGGTGATGAAGCCGGAATCCTCGCCGGCCAGGAACGCCACCGTCTTGGCCACCTCCTCGGGACTGACGAGCCGCCCCATGGGGTTCGTCGCGCCGAGCTGGTGTATCTCTTCGGCCGTCAACAGCGCGTTCGCGGTGGGATCGGCGACGGTGGCGGGCGAGACGAGGTTGGCGGTGATCTGGTTCGGAGCCAGCTCGAGGGCGACGTAGCGGACAAACTGGTCCATTGCCGCCTTGGCGGTTCCCACCGTGATCATGCCCTGTCTGGGCCGGCGGGACAGCACCGTGGTGAGATAGATCAGTCGGCCATATTCTCGTGAAACCATATCGGGAACAACGGCTTTGGTCACCAGGAAGGCGGCATGCAGTTCGCGGTCCAGTTTGCCGCCGAGCTGCTCCCAGCTCAGATCGGCGAACGAGGTGACGTCGTAGGGGATCAGCGCGTTGTGCACGAGCACGTCGACGCCGCCCCACCTCGTGTCGATCTCGCCGACCATTGCGGCGACGTCGTCGGGTTCGGTGACGTCGGCCCGGATCGCGACGGCCTCACCACCGGCCGCGATCGCGGCGGCCACCACCTCGTCGGCCTCCGCGGCGCTGGACCGGTAGTTGACGACCACCCGAAATCCCTGCTCCGCCAAGACCAATGCGGTCGCCGCGCCGATGCCCCGGCTGGCTCCGGTGATCACCGCGACACGACCCATCGGCGTTACCTCCGACCGTGCCCACCGCCTGGCTGGCACGCGCGAACGATACTCCCGCGACGCACCTCGGTAAAGCTCTGCGTTGGATGCCCGAGGGTGACTGACTCCGGGATCCCGGGGGGCGCATTCGCTGTCAGGGGTGGGTGACGAGGTAGGTCTCGTTGTCCAGGTCGGCGGTGAGTTCCTCGACATCGAAGGGGCGGTCGAGGCGTGCGTGCAACGCCGTGCGATCGATGAGCCGGCTTATCTCCGCGGTTTGACGGGCGAACAGTCGCCCGATGAGTGGATAGATTCGACGCATGACCGCCCGCTCCGCAGAGGTGCAACGCGACGCACAGTAGCCGACGTGGCCGATCTCGTCGGTCAGGATCTCGCTGTAGAGCAGTTCGATTCGTTCGGCGACGTGCGGTTCGTCGGCGAAAAGCCTTCTGCCGGCACGGCGTAATTCGTCGAACAGGATGCAGCCCGCCATCTCCGCGGCTCCGACGAACATGAAGCCGAGCCGTTCGGGCACGAAAACGCTCACTTTGACGAACTGGCGCATGACGAAGGGCGGGGGGACCACTTGGAAGGTCAAGTCGAACGCGTCGAGCGCGTACGCCAACAGCCGGGTGTGGTAGTGCTCTTCCAGCTCGAGGTAGACGCGCTCGGGCGGCACGCTCTCGTCGCTGTTGCGCCCGTAGGTTTCACCCAGCCCCACGCCGAATCGCTCCGCCTGATTCAGCTTTGCGGTTGCCAGCAGGAAGAGCATCTTGTCATCCAGGCCGGGTTCGGGGCGCCGACGGCGAAGGTTTCGCAGGAAAACGGCTCGGTCGGCCGGACGGGCTGACCGGATGGGATTCGCCTCCAGATCGTTGAAGAACCGCTCGCGATTGGCCAGCCGTCTGTTGAGCAGATCGGCTTCGCCGTCACGTTCGGCCAGGAAGTCCCGGTAACCCTCGATGCCGGTGCGATTCATCGCTTCTCCATCCCTTTGACAATCGTTGCCACGTAACGACTTAACAGCGCGGCATCGTGGGCCCCGGTGGCCAGCAGGGCGAAAAGCCCGGTGAGGAAGAACGTTGCGAGTTCGGTTGCGTCGAGGTCGGAGTTGACCTGCCCCGTGTCCTGCGCTCGACCGATGACGTCCACCACGAATTGTCCGAGCGGGTGCTGCGCGAACTCGTCTTCGATCGGACGAGTCGAGGAGAAATGCAATCCGAGCATGTCCCGGAAAACCGCTTCTCCCAAACGGCTTTCGGCGCCGAGCACGTGGTGAATCAGTTGGGAGAACACCGACGCCAGGTCACCCTCGGCTTTCCCGAGTTCGCTGATAATGCGGGTCTCCTCGAGGCGCTCCACCTCGATGAGGACGTGCTCCTTGGTCGGGAAGTGAAAATAGAACGTCCCCCGGGCCACGCCCGCATCGGCGACGATCGCGCTGACGTCGGCGGCGGCCACGCCGCGCCGCGAAATCTCGGCCAGCGCCGCGTCGAACAGGCGCGCACGGGTTTCCAGCCGGCGGGTTTCGCGCACGCCGCCGCCCGGCGATCCGGTCGCCGACGGCGCCCGTGGTGACTCCATGGGGGCACCGTACGCCCTTTCGCTGACGGCCGTCAATGACGGTCGTCAGTGAGCGTCAGCCGATGATCCCGGCCCCCGGGTGCTGCCCCGCGTCGTCAACCACCTGATGCACGTCCGCGGCGATGACATATGCCACTGGTTCAGCCGGTGACCTTCTCGGCCAGCGCGGCCAGCTTGGCGTCGAGTTGGTCTGCGGCGCCGAGCAATTCCGGATTGGGCTGCACGACCATCAGCGACGACGGCTTGACGTAGGTCAGGCTGCTACGGCCGTCGTCCTCCTCGAGCAACAGCAGCTCGACCGGGGCGAACAATCCGGCCGCCACGTCGTGGCGCAGCATGGTGATGGCGATCAAGGGGTTGCCGAGGATGACGCGCAAGGCCTTGCGGTCGATGCCGGCCTTGGTGATCCAGGCGCCGTGGTCGACGGTGCCGAACAGCATGAATCCGCTTGGGCCGACGTGGGGTTCGACGCGCTCCTGATAGGACTGCCAGTCGTCGGTGGATGTCGCGATGTCGTTGATCGGCACCGGTTGCTCGCCGATGTCGGCGAGCAACGCGGCTACCAGTTGGTCGTAGCTCTTGGCGCTGTCGTAGTGCACCCGAACGCCGTCGAATTTCGTTTCTTGCATGATCTCATCCCAATCGCTCGATGATGGTGGCGTTGGCCATGCCGCCGCCCTCGCACATCGTCTGCAGCCCGTAGCGTCCGCCGCGCTGTTCGAGCGCGTTGACTAGAGTGGTCATCAGGCGAGCACCGCTGGCGCCCAACGGGTGACCGATGGCGATCGCCCCGCCGTTGACGTTGGTCTTGGCCAGATCGGCACCGGTGTCCTGCGCCCAGGCCAGCACGACGGGCGCGAACGCCTCGTTCACCTCGAACAGGTCGATGTCGGCCAGCGTCAGACCCGCCTTCGACAACACCTTCTCGGTGGCCGGTATGACGCCGGTCAGCATGTAGAGCGGGTCGGAACCCACCACGGTGGCGGTGTGGATCCGCGCCAGCGGGCGCAGCCCCAGCTTGTTGGCAGCCTCGCTGCTGGCGATCAGCACCGCGGCGCTGCCGTCCGACAGCGGTGAGGAGTTGCCGGGCGTGATCTCCCAATTGATCTGCGGGAAACGGGCTTTGGCAGCGTCGCTATAGAACGCCGGCTGCAACCCGGCCAGCGTCTCGACTGTGGTGCCGGGGCGGATGATCTCGTCGGTGGCCAGCCCCGCGATCGGGATGAGCTCGTTGTCGAACAGCCCCTCCTTGGTGGCGCGGGCGGCCTTCTCGTGGCTCCCTGCGGAGAACTCGTCGAGTTGGGCGCGCGAGAAGCCCCACTTCGCGGCGATCAGTTCGGCGCTGATGCCCTGCGGCACCAGGCCGTCGGGGTAGCGCCGGGTCATGTCCTGGCCCATCGGGTTGCTGCCCGGGGACACCTGCGTGCCCATCGGGACGCGGCTCATCGACTCCACGCCGCCGGCAATGACCAGGTCGTAGGCGCCGGCAATCACGCCCTGGGCGGCGAAGCTGATGGCCTGCTGGCTGCTGCCGCATTGGCGGTCGATCGTGACACCGGGAACCGACTCCGGGAAACCCGCGCCCAGCAGCGCATTACGGGCAATGTTGGCCGCCTGGTCGCCGACCTGGGTGACGGCGCCGGCGATGACATCGTCGACCTGGGCCGGATCCACGCCGGTGCGCGCCACCAGCTCGCGCAGGCTGTGGGCCAGCAGATCGGCGGGCAGAACGTCGTGCAGTGCGCCACTAGCCTTGCCCTTGCCGATGGGGGTGCGGACGGCTCCGACGATGACGGCGTCGCGGACCCCGGAACTGGGATGACTGGTCATGACTCCTCCTCGAGTCCAACTCGATCTAGGTATAAATCTCTATACTTAGACAAACACCTAGGTATGCTTAAAGCAACCCAGGTGCGGAGGTGATTTAGATGACACTGCTGCAAGGACCGCTGGCCGACCGCGACGCCTGGTCGGCGGTGGGCGAGTGCGCGATCGAGAAGACGATGGCGGTCGTCGGAACCAAGTCCGCGATGCTGATCATGCGCGAGGCCTACTACGGCACCACCCGATTCGACGACTTCGCCCGCCGGGTGGGCATCACCAAGGCCGCCACCTCGGCGCGGCTGAGCGAACTGGTCGAGCTGGGGTTGCTGCGGCGCCAGCCCTACCAAGAACCCGGACAGCGCAGCCGCGACGAGTACGTGCTGACCGACGCCGGCGTCGACTTCATGCCGGTGGTGTGGTCGCTGTTCGAGTGGGGCAGGCATCACCTGCCGGGACGCAACCGGCTGCGGTTGACCCACCTGGGCTGCGGTGCCGAGGCGACCGTCGAAATCCGTTGCGCGGAAGGCCATCTGGTGCCGCCCGACGAGCTCGGCATGCGGCTGGCTAATAAGTCTGGTTGAGCGCGGCCAGCAGCCGGCGGGCCGCGGCGACGCGGCGCACCGCGGGCCCGGTCAGGGTGTCCAGCGCGCACTCGGGGTCGGCCGGCGGCCCCATGTGCCCGCAACCGCGGGGGCAATCCGCGATGGCCTCGGCCAGGTCGGAGAACGCCATCATGACGTCGTCGGGCTGGATGTGCGCGAGCCCGAATGAGCGGATGCCCGGCGTGTCGATTACCCAGCCCGTGGTGCCCAGCGGCTCGGTCAACGGCAGCGCCACCGACTGCGTCGACGTGTGCCGTCCCCTGCCGATGTCGGTCACGTCGCCGACGGCGCGGTCCGCGTCGGGCACCAGGCGGTTCACCAACGTGGACTTGCCGACGCCGGAATGCCCGAGCAGCACGGTGATCTTGCCCGCGAGCAGGTCCGCCACGGCCAGCAGGGGATCGTCGCGGCCGGCGACCACCACGGTCAGGTCCAGGTCGACGAACTGCTCCGCGAACGGCTCCGGCGGGGCCAGATCGGTCTTGGTCAGGCACAGGATCGGCGTGAGTCCGCCGGCATAGGCGGCGATCAGCGTCCGGTCCACCAGGCCGGTGCGGGGCGGCGGGTCGGCCAGCGCCACCACGATCAGCAGCTGATCGGCGTTGGCGACCACCACCCGTTCGGTCGGATCGGTGTCATCGGCGGTGCGGCGCAACACCGTTCGCCGTTCGCCGCGACGCACGATGCGGGCCAGCGTGTCCGGCCGCCCGGACAGGTCACCGACCACGTCGACCTCGTCGCCCACCACGATCGGGGTGCGGCCCAGTTCGCGCGCCCGCATGGCGGTGACCCGGCGGTCGACGTCGCCGCCCAGCACGCATCCCCAGCGGCCACGGTCGACACTGACCACCATCGCGGCCTCGGCGTCGGCGTGCTCGGGACGGGTCTTGGTCCGCGGGCGCGAGCCCCGGCCGGAGCGGATCTTGACGTCCGACTCGTCGTAGTCGCCGGGCTTCACATGCCGCGCTCTTCCCCGGTCTCCAGCATGCGGGCCCACAGTCGCGGAAAGTCCGGCAGCGTCTTGCTGGTGGCGCCGATGTCGTCGACCTCGACCCCCTCCACCCGCAGCCCGACGATCGCACCCGCCATCGCCATCCGGTGATCGGCATAGGAGTGCCACACCCCGGACCGCAGCGGCGTCGCGGTGATCTCCAGACCGTCGGGCGTTTCGGTGCAGTCGCCGCCCAGGCGGTTGATCTCCTTGCTCAGCGCGGCCAGCCGATCGGTCTCGTGGCCGCGCAGGTGCGCGATGCCGGACAGGCGCGACACCGATCCCGGCGTCGCCAGCGCCGCCAGGGCGGCCACCGACGGCGTCAGCTCGCCGACCGCCCGCAGGTCGACATCGAAACCGCCGTAGTCCCCGGACCCGCGCGCTTCCAGAAACGAATCATTCTGTGTGACAACGGCATTCAACTCCCGCAGCACAGTGAGGATGTTCTCGGCGGGCTGCACGCTGCTGGCCGGCCAGCCGGAGATGCGCACCGCGCCCCCGCTGACCACCGCCGCCGCCAGGAAGGGGACGGCGTTGGTCAGGTCCGGCTCGACCTCCCAGTGCCGAGCCGCGACCGGCCCGGGCCGCACCGCCCAGCGGTTAGGCGCGGAGTCGTCGACGTCCACGCCGGCCTGGCGCAGCATCGTCACGGTCATCGCGATGTGCGGCGCCGACGGCAGCGACGCACCGGTGTGCTGCACGGTCAGGCCCTCGGTGAACGAGGCCGCGCACAACAACAGCCCGGAGACGAACTGCGACGAGGCCGAGGCGTCGATGTCGACGGTGCCGCCGATGATCGAGCCGGTGCCCAGCACCCGGAACGGGAGACCAGAGCCGTCGATCCGGACGCCGAGCCCGCGCAGCGCGTCCAGCAGCGGCGCGATTGGCCGCGCCCGGGCCTGCTCGTCGCCGTCGAACTCGACCATCGATTCGGCCAGCGCCGCCAACGGCGGGACGAACCGCAGCACCGTCCCGGCCAGCCCGCAATCGACCTGTGCCATCGGTTCCGGCGACACGCGGCCGCTGACCGCGAGCTCCGTCCCGTCGCCGTCCCCATCGCCGTCGATGCGCAAGCCCAGCGTGCGCAGCGCCCCGATCATCAGGTCGGTGTCGCGGCTGCGCAGCGCCCCGCTGATGGTCGGGCTGCCCTGCTCCTGCGCGGCCGCCAGCGCCGCCAGCACCAGGGCCCTGTTGGTCTGCGACTTCGAACCGGGAACGGTCACGGTCGCGCGTACCGGCTGCGATGCCAAGGGGGCCGTCCACGTACTCATCGGTCCATCATTGCCTGTCGGGGGTTTCTGCCCCAATAGGTCTTCGTGGCTCTGACCCAATGGGTCTTCGTGGCTCTGCCACTATGGGTCTTATGTGTGGACGGTTCGCGGTGACCACCGATCCGGCCCTGCTGGCCGAGAAGATCAAGGCTATTGATGAGGCCACCGGCGCCGACGCCGGCTCGAGCGCCCCGAACTCCAGCGCGCCCAACTACAACGTCGCCCCGACCTCGACCATCGCGACCGTCGTCAGCCGGCATTCCGAGCCCGACGACCAGCCGACGCGGCGGGTGCGGCTGATGCGCTGGGGCTTGGTGCCGCCATGGGCCAAGGCCGGTGCCGACGGCGCACCGGACACCAAGGGGCCGATGCTGATCAACGCCCGCGCGGACAAGGTCACCACGTCGCCGGCCTTCCGGAGCAGCGCCAAGTCCAAGCGCTGCCTGATCCCGATGGACGGCTATTACGAGTGGCGGGTCAACTCGGGCGACGCGGCCGGCAAGAAGACCCGCAAGACGCCGTTCTTCATGTACTCCGAAGACGGGGAGCCGCTGTTCATGGCGGGCCTGTGGTCGGTCTGGAAACCGGCCAAGGACGCGTCGCCGTTGCTGAGCTGCACGATCATCACCACGGATGCGCCCGGGGAGTTGGCGCAGATTCACGACCGGATGCCGCTGGTGCTGCCCGAGCGCGACTGGGATCGGTGGCTGGACCCCGACGCCGCGATCGACGAGGACCTGCTGGCCCGCACGCCCGATGTGCGCGCCATCCGGATGCGAGAGGTGTCGACGTTGGTCAACAACGTCCGCAACAACGGCCCGCAGTTGCTCGAGCCGGCCGAGCCGCAGCCCGAGCAGATGAAGATCCTGTAGCGCTGCTTTAGCCGCTACGCCGCGTCGTCGTCCCCGTTGTCGTCCCCGTCGTCGTCCCCGGTCGTCGTCCCCGTCGCGAAGCAGTTTCTCGGGGACCGGTTGGATGTCCACATAGCCGATTTGCCTCGGGCCAGTGGCGGTTTCGCGTCGTCCTCCCTGCTTCCCTAGTTCTCCGCTGGTCGCCAGCAGCGCGACGGTCGGGCTGTCGGATTTGGCACCGCTCCTTCGTCGTATGGATAGAGATGTCCGGAGACACGACGAATCAGGAGAACGCAATGAACATCATGAAACTCAGCGACAGCGCACGCCAACTCATCGGTTCCGACCCGGCAACGCTTGTCACGATCAATCGTGACGGGAGTCCGCAAGTCAGCCTGGTTTGGGTGACGGTGCAGAGTAGAGCCGACGGCGGTGATGAGCTGGTAACCGCTCATCTGCAGGAGCATCAGAAGGTCCGCAATATCCGGCGTGATCCGCGCGTGGCGGTGACCATCGCGTCCACCGACCGCAGCGGGCCACAGACACCCTATCTGTCGATCAGGGGCACGGCGCGCGTCGAGGAGGGCGGTGCTCCCGAACTACTCGACGAGATCGCCACGACGATCTTCGGCCCCGGCACGGGGTTCCCGCCGCCCGACGCACCCCCCGGATACCTGACTCGCATCACGATCGAGAAAGTCGGCGGCGTGGGCCCATGGGCGGCCTGAACGTCAAGTTCACACAGGTTCGCCCGCTACGCCGCCTCATCGTCGTCTCCATCGCGCAGCAGCTTCTCGGGGTGATGGAAGGTGTTGGTGCGGGGTTGACCTCGGTCCAGATGCGGAGGCGGGATCCATTCGGTGTCACCCTTGGCGTTTTTGCGGGTGGTCCAGCCTCCCGGTTTCAGGAGGCGGTGTTGGGGTCCGCAGGCGAAGGTCAGGTCGTTGACGTCGGTGGTGTGGCAGGTGGCGTAGTCGGTGACGTGATGGACTTCGCAGTAGTAGCCGGGCACGGTGCAGCCCGGGGCCGAACAGCCGCGATCCTTGGCGTACAACAATATTCGCTGTCCGGGTGAGGCCAGGCGTTTGGTGTGATAGAGCGCCAGGGCCTTGCCGTGGTCGAAGATCGCCAGGTAGTGCCGGGCGTGGCGGGCCAGGCGGATCACGTCGCTCATCGGCAAGATGGTGCCGCCACCGGTCAACCCACGCCCGGCCGCCGCTTCGAGGTCCTGCAGCGTGGTGGTGACGATGATGGAGGCCGGTAAGCCGTTGTGCTGACCCAGCTCTCCGGAGGCCAACATGGCGCGCAGGGCGGCCAGCAGTCCATCGTGGTTGCGCTGGGCCGCGGATCGCGGGTCGCGATCGATGGCGTCCTGACTGGGCGCGCCGTCCACGCAAGGTGTGTCATCGAAGGGGTTGCACATGCCCGGTGCGGCAAGTTTCGCCAGGACGGCTTCGAACGTGGCGCGTACCTCGGGGGTGAGCCAGCCGCGCAACGCCGACATCCCGTCGGCCTGCTGGTTGCCCAGCGTCAGCCCGCGCTGACGCGCCCGGTCCTCGTCGGTGAAGGAGCCATCGGGGTTCAGGCAATCGGCCAAGACGTCGGCCAGCTTGCCGAGTTGCTCGGGCCGATACCGGGTTCCCTCCCTGGCGAGTTTGGCCTCGGCCTGCTCGCGGGTGGGCGCGTCGATCCAGCCGGGCAACTGGTGGCAGAACTTGCGGATCACCGAGACCTGGCAGGCCCCGAGCTCTCCCGCCCGCTGTCTGGCCGCGGTGGCGGCCAGCACTGGCGCGATGGGCTCGCCGGTCAGCCCCTGTCGTGGTCCCAGGTCGGCGGCTTCGCGGATGCGGCGCGCGGCCTCCGCACGGCTGATCAGGACCCGTTCGGCCAGCGCGTGTGACAGCTTGCCGCCGAGCTCTGTTGGGGTGGCTTGTCGGGCAACGTGATTGATCAGCTGATGCTCGGCTACCGGCAGCCGCCGGCGCGCCTTCTCACTGCGTGCCAAGAACGCCAGGCATTCTCGGGGACTCAACACGTCAAAGCTCAGCGCACCCACGCCCTCGAGCGCATCATCGAGCGCATCGAAGGCCGCGCTGATCGCGTCCCGATCGACGATGCCACCCGAACTCATACCCCGAAACTATCCGAGCCCACCGACAAAAAACGCCCGCGAGGGACACCTGAAACACAAGTGACACAAGATATTTCGCTATGCGTCTTCGATATCCGAATTCTGGTCCGAGCCAGGCGGGACAGCCGATGACGCGCTCAAGGCACCGGACCGTCACGGGCGACGGCCCACCGCGGGCGGGCCTAAATCAGTTGCTGAGAACCAACTTCCAGTTGCCGTTGACGTTACGGTCCGGAACACACCAGAAGTTGTTCCAGCTTCCCGGCGTCGTGGCCTTTACGCCCGGTCCGGCGTTCTGACACGCCTCCCGGGTCGGGTAATTGCCCTCCGTCTGGATCGTGTCGGCGCCGCTGACGCCCACGCCGATCGTCAACAGTCCGGCCATTGCCAGCAGGCCTGCGGCGGCGAAACGCTTGATGTCCATCGCTCAACGGTATGCGGAATCGACGGGCCACGGAGTGCTTTTCGCCGGACACTCAACTTCGCTGAGCCGCGAGCGCCACCGCGGTGGCCACCGCTTCGAGCAGGCGGCCGAGTTGCTCGGCGTCCCCGACGTCGCGGTCGCCGGCGGCCAGCCGGGTGAAGACACCGGCGATGAACGTGGTGACGGCGGTGGTCTGCGCGGCCAGCAGCGCCGGGTCGCGGGTATCGGGCTGCAGGTGGGCGATGGCGTCGCGGGCCATGCCGTTGATCCGGGCGACGAACACCTGCGACGTTTCGGCCAGACCGGGATCGCGGGCGGCGCCCAGCAGCAGCTCGTGGCGCGCCCTGTTGAGCATGAGGCCGGACCCGTCCGCCTGGATCATGGTGAGCCGCGCCAGATGTGCGAACGGGGAGCGGGGATCGACCGGCTCGTCGATCACAGACTGCAGGTTCGCCACATCGATCTGCGCGACGCGCTTGCCGACGCCGCGCAGCAGGGCGGCGCGGGTGCGGTAGTAGTACGACGTGGTTCCGTCGGGTACACCGGCGACGCGGTCGACCCGCCCGTGCGTCAGCCCGCGCGAGCCGTGGTCGGCCAGCACCCGGATCGCCGCATCGCACAGGTCGCGGCGGCGTTCGTCGCCGTTGCGTTTACGGGATCTGTCGGTGGCCATGACCGTCCTCAGCGCAGCACCGTGCCGCCGTCGACGTTGACGACCTGGCCGTTGATCCATTCGCCCTCGGCCGACAGCAGGAAGGCGACCAGCGCGGCGACGTCGCCGGGATCGCCGACCCGGGGCGCCCGGATGCGCTTGAGCGCGGCGGCCTGAAGGTCCGGCCATTGCGGCACCGAACGGATGGCCTCGGTGGCGGTGAAGCCAGGTGCGACCGCGTTGCACCGGATGTTGTCCTTGCCCCACCGCGACGCGACGTGTCGGGTGAGCGCGCCGATGCCGGCCTTCGCGGTGGCATAGGCCGGACGCGCGGGCTCACCCTGGAACGCCGCCGCCGAGGACATGTTGACGATCGCCCCGCCGCCGCGTTTGAGCATTTCCGGGATGGCGTATTTCATCGCCGCCACATACCCGCGCAGGTTGACCGTCATCACCCGGTCCCAGACGTCGAAGTCGATGTCGACCACGTCGGTGTCGGAGCGGATGGTGCTCATGTCGGCGCCGACGTTGAACAGCAGGTCCACCCCGCCGTAATCGGTTGCGGCGGAATCGATCAGGCCGGCGACCGACGCCGGGTAGGCCAGGTCGAAGACGACCTGGGTCGCGGTGCCGCCGGCCGCGTCGATGCGCGCGGCCGTCTGCCGCGCGGCGTCGACGGCGACGTCGCCGATGACCACCCGGCAGCCCTCCTCGCCCAGCCGGGCGGCGGTCGCCGCGCCGAGGCCGGTGGCGCCGCCGGCGACGATCGCCACCTTGCCGGCCAGGCCGCGCAGTCCCATGAGCGCCCCTTTCCGCATCGAAGACATTGAGTTCGAAGATATTGACTTTACCTCTAGAACTGTAGAGGATCGCCAGTCATGGCAGGGATTCATCGGGAGCGCCCCGGAGCTGGCGACCTCTCGGCGGCGACGGACACCCCCGCGCAGCCCCTGGGCGACGGCGTCTGGATGTCGCCGGGCGTCTCCAACTCCTATGCGGTGGCCACCGACGAGGGACGGGTCATCGTCAACAGCGGCTTGGTCTTCGAAGGGCCGTTGCACCGCAAGGCTTTTGCCGACGTTGCCGGCCCGACGCGGGCGATCATCGTCACCCAGGGCCACGCCGACCATTGGGGCGGGGTGAATTCGCTGCGCGACGACGGCACCCAAGTGATGATGCACCGCAACTACCGGTACTGGCGCGACGACAACACGCTGCTGATGGGCTACCGGGTGCCCAAGACATCGTTCGCCTTCAAGAAGTTCTCCGACGCCGTGCTCGAGCACTTCAAGACGATCGACCCCGCGACCATCGACTTCTCGTTTCCCGAGCCGACCACGACCTTCGACCAGCGCCACGCCCTCACGGTGGGTGGGCGCGCGTTCGAGCTGGCATGGACGCCCGGTGGCGAGACCACCGACGCGCTGGTGGTGTGGCTGCCCGAGGATCGGATCCTGTTCAGCGGCAATCTGTTCGGACCACTGTTCGGCCACGTGCCGAATCTGATGACCATCCGCGGCGACCGATACCGCGATCCGATCCTCTACATCGAATCGCTGAACACCGTGCTGGACTACGGTCCGCGGCGGCTGATCACCGGCCACTTCGCTCCCATCGAGGGTGCCGATCGCATCGCCGAGGAGGTCACCGCGATGCGGGACGGGATGCAGGCCGTGCACGACCGCACCGCCGAACTAATGAATTCCGGCGCCGATATCTATACCGCGATGCGTGAGGTCAAGGTGCCCGAGCACCTCGACATCGGCGAGGGCTACGGCAAGACCTCCTGGAACGTGCGGGCCATCTGGGAGATGTACACGGGATGGTTCCGGCACCGCTCCACCACCGAACTGTATGGCGTGGCGCCGGATTCGGTCGCCGCCGACGTGGTCAGCGCTGCGGGCGCCGACGCACTGGTGGACGCGGCGCGCGCTCACGTGGCCGCCGGGCGCCCGGTGCAGGCCATCCACCTCACCGACCTGATCCTGGCCGCCCAGCCGCTGCATGCGCAGGCGCGGGTGGTGGCCGCCGACGCGCACGAGGCGCTGCTGGCCGACACGGAGAACTTCTGGGAAAAGGCCTGGCTCACCAAGTCGATCACCGCATTGAGGACCTCGGAAAGGACATCGGAATGAACTCCGTCAACTTCGATTTCACCGGCGCCCACGTGCTGGTGACCGGCGGCACAAGCGGCATCGGCAACGCGATCGCCGCCGCCTTCGCCGGCGCCGGGGCCGCCGTCACGGTGACCGGCACCCGGGGCGCGGCAGCCGACTACGCCGAGACGGAGCTGGACGCGTTCACCTACCGCCAGTGCCAGATCCAGGATCCCGAATCCGTTGATGCCCTGGCCGATTCGCTGGGCGACCTGGACATCCTGGTCAACAACGCGGGCGGCCCCTATCCCGCCGGCGACGAATACGACCCGGACGGCTACGTCGCGTCGGTGACGCAGAACATGCTGGGCCCGATGCGGCTCACCATGCGCTGCCATGAGCGCCTCAAGTCCAGCCAGGCTCCCGGCGGCGCGAGCGTCGTCAGCGTGGTCTCGATGTCCGCGTTCCGGTCGGCGGTCTTCGTTCCGGGCTACGCCTCGTCGAAGATGGGTCTGCTCGCATTGACCATGAACCTGTCCCGCCGCTGGGCCAATGACGGCATCCGGGTGAACGCCATCGCGCCCGGGCTCATCGACACCCGAATGACCCACCCTGCCATGGGAATTCCCGAGGTGATGGACGTCGAGATCGGCTTCCACACCCCGCTGGGCAGGCCGGGCACACCCCAGGACTGCGCGGGCGCCGCCCTGTTCTTGTGTACCGACGCCGCGTCGTATATCACCGGCAGCACCATCGCCGTCGACGGCGGATACCTGACGGTCTAGAGCCATGAGCGACATGAATGGACTAGCCAACATCGCGACCGTCGACGACGTCTTCGAACTGGCGGCCCAGCGCACCGGCCTCAGCGAAATCGACTCCGACTCATGGCGGGACGGGCTGCAGCTCATTCTCGACGAGCTCAACACCTCGCCGGCCTTCACCCCGTTCGGCCGCGAGCGGGTCCTGGACGATGCCACCAACGCGCTGGGGCGGCGCATGCAGGTGCACGGTTACATCCAGGCGCACCCCGACGTGCTGGACGCGCCCGTCGAGCGGCCGCTGATCGTGCTCGGCATGCCCCGCACCGGCACCACCGTCATCAGCTACCTGCTCGACCAGGACCCGGGCCGGCGATCACTGCTGCACTGGCAGTGCGTCGACCCGATCCCGCCCGCCGGCACCGACACGCTGCGCACCGACCCGCGGTGCCTGGCCCTGCTGGAAGAGCAACGCAAAATCCTCGAACTGGTGACCCAGGCGAAAATGCCGCTGCCGCACTGGGAAGACGCCGACGGTCCGACCGAGGACATGTTCATTCACAACCAGGATTTCAAGGGCCTGTCCTGGGACTCGTTCCTGCCGACGGATCGCTACGCGCGCTGGCTGTTCGACGAGGCCGACATGAGCAGCACCTACGAGTACCAGAAGCGTTACCTTCAGGTCCTGCAGTCCACCGCGCCGGGCAACTGGAGCCTGAAGATGCCCTCGCACTCGGTGCACATCGAGGCGCTGCTGAAGGTGTTTCCCGACGCCCGACTGATCTGGGCGCACCGCGATCCGTATAAGGCGACCGGCTCGCTGTGCAACCTGTGGCGGCTGCCGCAGAGCCTGGTGATGAACACCGAGTTGCTGGATCAGACGGAGATGGGCCGGCTGGCCATGTGGCAGATGGGCTATCACGTCGACCGGCCGCTGCGCGCCCGCGACCGCATCGGCGACGAACGTTTCTTCCACATGTACTACCACGAGATGATGCGCGACCCGATGGGCGTGATGCGGCGCATCTACGAGTGGGCGGACGAACCGCTGACCGCCGAAACCGAAGCGCGCATGCGCAATTGGCTCGCCGAGCATCCCCAGGACCGGTTCGCGCTCAACGCCTATCGCCTCGACGAGTACGGTCTGAGCGTCGAACAGCTCGCGCCGACCTTCGCCGAGTACCTCGATACCTTCGACATCGAACTGGAGGGCATGCCGTGAAAGCATCCGTGGTCACCGGGCCGGGCAAGGCGGAGGTGCTCGATACCGAGCGCCCCGAAGTCGGCCCGCGCGATGTGCTGGTGCGGATGCGCGCCTGCGGTATCTGCGGTTCGGACGCGTTCTACATCACCATCGGCGGCCTCCCGCCGCGCCAGGGGCACACGCCGCTTGGGCACGAGCCCGCCGGCGAGGTCGCCGAGGTCGGGTCGGAGGTGACCGGGCTGGCCGTCGGCGACCACGTCGTCATCAACCCGATGGCCGCGCCCAGCGGCATCATCGGCAACGGCGGCGCCACCGGGGCGCTCGCCGACTACCTGCTCATCGAAAACGCAGTCCGCGGAACGAGTCTGGAAGTGATCCCGGATCACATCCCGTGGGAGGTGGCCGCGCTCAACGAACCGATGGCCGTCGCGCGCCACGGCGCCAACCGCTGCCGGCCCAAACCGACCGACAAGGTCCTCGTGTTCGGGGCCGGGCCGATCGGGCTGGGCGCCGTGCTGGCCTTCAAATCCCTTGGCGTCAGCCACGTCGTCGTCGCGGACCTGATCCCCGGCCGCCTGGACAAGGCGCTGCAGGTCGGCGCCGACGCCGTCATCAACTCCGCCGAAGAGGACTTGCCGGCCCGCCTCGTCGAACTGCACGGCGAGGGCCAATCGATGTTTGCAGGCAAGGCGGGCACCGACATCTATTTCGACGCCGCCGGTGTGCCCGCGGTAATCGACACCGCGCTGGCGGCGGCCAAGAAGGGCGCCACTCTGGGAATCGTTGGCGTGCACAAGCAACCGGTGCCCGTCGAGTTCGTCAACGTGATGAGCAACGAGATCACCATCCTTGGATCGATGGGTTATCCGGACGAGATCTTCGAGGTGACCAGGGATCTCGTCGCGAACTGGGAGAAGTACGCGCTGATCGTCAGCCACACCATCCCGTTCGACAACGTCGTCGAGGCGCTCGAGCTGGCGCATACCCCGGGGGCCGCGGACAAGGTCGTCGTCACGTTCGGGTGATGTCGGCCGTGATCGCGCCGGTGAGGCGGATCAGATCCTGCGGCGCCACCGCGACCTCCCAGCCTCGGCGGCCGGCGCTGCAGAACACCCGCTCCCATGCCAGCGCATCGGAATCGACGACCGTCGGCAGCTTCCTGCGTTGACCGAACGGCGACACCGCACCGACCACGTAACCGGTGATCCGCTCGGCGACCGCGGCTTCGGCCATGGACGCCTTGGCGACACCCAGCGCGGCGGCGGCCGCCTTCAGCGAGAGCCGTGCGGTGGCCGGCACGATGGCGACCGCCAACCCGTCGGGCACCGCGATGATGAGCGTCTTGTAGATCTGCCCGGGTTCGATGCCGGCGGCCGCGGTGAGCGCCTCAACCGCCTCGGCGCCGAACGAGTGCTCCCGCCGATCGTGATCGAAGGTCAGGACTTCGTGCGGCACACCGGCTTTCACCAACGCGGCAATGCCCGGTGTGGCGGCCACGAGCTACTCCTTCGATGGCCGTGACCCGCCGCGCCCGGCTCCGCCGCGCTTGCGATCACGGCTACGGGCCCGTGTACCCCGGCGGGTTGACGCCGTCCACCCAGAAGTCGACGCCCAGCTTCGAGCCGGGGATGCAGTCGTAGGTCGAGAGGTCGGTGACGCCGGAGTCCACCAGCACGTCCTCGCACAGCAACATGTTGCCGGTGAACTCCTTGGCCGGCTTGTTGAGGATGACGTAGGCGGCGTCGGAGTAGATCTCCGGTTTGCGGGCGCGGCCCATCGCCTCCTCACCGCCGAGCAGGTTCTGCACCGCGGCGGTGGCGACCAGCGTGCGCGGCCACAACGTGTTGGACGCGATGCCCTCCTCGCGCATCTCCTGGGCAATGCCCAACGCGCACAACGTCATACCGAACTTGGCCATCATGTACGCCGTCGGCTTCAGCCACTCCTCGCCCAGCAGCACCGGCGGGGACAGCGTCAAGATGTGCGGGTTCTCCCGGCCCTTCATGTGCGGCAGGCACGCCTGGGACACCGCGTACGTGCCGCGCACCTGAATGCCGTTCATCAAGTCGAACCGCTTCATCGGCACCTCGGCGATGGATCCCAGGTTGATCGCCGACGCGTTGTTGACGCAGATGTCGATGCCGCCGAACTGCTCGACGGTCTTGGCCACGGCGGCCTCCACCGAATCCGGGTCGCGGACGTCGCCGACGATCGGCAGGGCCTGCCCACCCGCCTCCTCGAGCTCTTTGGCCGCGGTGAACACCGTGCCGGGCAGCTTCGGGTGCGGTTCGGCGGTCTTGGCGATCAGCGCGATGTTGGCGCCGTCCTGCGCGGCGCGCTTGGCGATCGCCAGGCCGATGCCGCGGCTGGCGCCGGAGATGAACATGGTCTTGCCTTGCAGAGACGTGGCGTGGGACATGGCGTCACATTAACGCCACGCCCGAATCGGCCGGATCGGGGTCCGATCGAGGCGGCCGAGGCCGGCACCCGGCCTGTCGCGCTGCGGAAATAGTGCGGTCACCCGCGGTGTTGATCTAATCGGTCCCACATGCGGTGGAGAGGACCCGGACGGACGCTGTCGGGGTCAGCCTTTAGATTGGGAGGAGCAGCGTGGTGTCAACGGCGACGAGCCTGTTAGGCGAGGAGCGGTTGGCTGGCTTCCTTGCGAGTCCGGTGGCGCTTTCGATGCTCTCCGGTAACACCGCCGCAGAAGGGACCGGGTTGATCGACATGGCCGACTCCGAAGATGGCCGCGACAGCGCGACAGGGCCCGAGATTCCCGAGCCCGCAGCGCACGAAGAGACGGACGCGGAATTAACGGCGCGATTCGAACGCGACGCGATTCCCCTGCTGGACCAGCTTTACGGCGGCGCGCTGCGCATGACGCGCAATCCCGCCGACGCCGAGGACCTGCTGCAAGAGACCATGGTGAAGGCCTACGCGGGATTCCGCTCCTTCAGGGCGGGCACCAATCTCAAGGCGTGGCTGTACCGGATCCTGACCAACACCTACATCAACAGCTACCGCAAGAAGCAGCGCCAACCCGCGGAGTATCCGACCGAGGAGATCACCGACTGGCAGCTGGCCGCCAACGCCGAGCATTCGTCCACCGGGCTGCGATCGGCCGAGGTGGAGGCCCTGGAGGCGCTGCCGGACTCGGAGATCAAAGAGGCGCTGGCGGCGTTGCCGGAGGAATTCCGGATGGCGGTCTATTACGCCGATGTCGAAGGCTTCCCGTACAAGGAAATCGCCGAGATCATGGATACGCCGATCGGAACGGTAATGTCACGGCTGCACCGCGGCCGACGGCAGCTGCGCGGCCTGTTGGCCGACGTTGCCAAGGAGCGGGGCTTCAACCGCGGTCAGCAGACGCACGAGGAGGTGTCGTCATGAGCGAGCTCTCCGGCCAGGGCGGTGCCTCGCCCGACGCCTGCCCCAACGACGAGTCCCACGGCAGCGTCGGCTGCGCGGAGGTCATCCGTCAGGTCTGGCTGCTGCTCGACGGTGAATGCGGCCCGGACACTCGCGAGCAGCTGCGCCAGCACCTCGAGGCGTGCCCCGGCTGCTTCAAGCACTACGGGCTCGAAGAGCGGATCAAGGCGTTGATCGCCACTAAATGCAGCGGCGACAAGGCCCCCGAGGGGTTGCGCGAGCGGCTACGGCTCGAGATCCGGCGCACCACGATCATCCGGGGTGCGCAGTAGCGTCCGTCAGGCGTTGGGGCGCTTGCCGTGGTTGGCCTTGCTGTGCTTGCGGTCGCGCTTCTTACGGCCTCGTTTGGCCATGATGTAAACCTCCGTGATTGCTTGTCGAACGAGGCGCCCGGCGCCCGTCGGCTTGACGGCCATTCTCTCACGAGACGTCCTATGCAGTGTCTTCGCCCTGCTGCGGACTGCTCTGGGCACGTGCGACGCGGCCCTGAGTGGTCCTGTGGTTCGATGTATCCGAGCCTGATGGCAGAAAAGAACCGTGATGACCAGCAGCCAGCCTGCGCGAAGGCCGAGACGAGTGGGGTGAAGATGGCGGAGGATGTGCGTGCCGAGATCGTGGCCAGCGTGCTCGAAGTCGTTGTGAACGAGGGTGACCAGATCGGCAAGGGCGACATCGTGGTGCTGCTGGAGTCGATGAAGATGGAGATCCCCGTCCTGGCCGAAGTCGGCGGCACCGTCAGCAAGGTCAGCGTGTCGGTGGGCGACGTCATTCAGGCGGGCGACCTCATCGCGGTGATCAGCTAGCCGCCGGGCCGTCTCGACCAGCCGCCGGGGAACGACCCGGGGAGTAAGCGATGTCAACTCTCGGTGATCTGCTCGCCGAACACACCATGTTGCCGGGCAACGCGGTGGACCACCTGCACGCGGTGGTCGGGGAGTGGCAGCTGCTGGCGGACCTGTCGTTCGCCGACTACCTGATGTGGGTGCGTCGCGACGACGGCGTGCTCGTCTGTGTGGCGCAGTGCCGGCCCAACACCGCGCCCACGGCGCTGCAGACCGACGCGGTGGGCACCGCCGTCGGATCCGACCGATTGCAGCTCGTGGCCGAGACGTTCGCCACGGGCACCGCCAAGCGGAATGACGTTGCGGGACCCCAAGATTCGTGGTTGCCCGGCACCCACGTCGAGGCGTCTCCGGTGCGTTACGGCGGCAAGGTGGTGGCCGTGCTCACACATCATCAGACGGCGTTGGCCGCCGACCGTGCGTCCGGTCAGCTGGAGATCGCCTACCGGGAGTGCGCCGCCGACCTGGTCCACATGCTCGCCGAGGGCACTTTTCCCGACGTGGGCGACGTGGTCATGTCGCGCTCGACCCCGCGGGCCGGCGATGGCTTCATCCGCCTCGACGTGCACGGCGTCGTCGACTACGCCAGTCCCAACGCGCTGTCGGCCTACCACCGGATGGGCCTGACCACCGAGCTGGAGGGGCACAACCTGATCGAGGTCACCCGCCCGCTGATCTCCGACCCGTTCGAGGCGCAGGAAGTGGCCGAGCACGTGCGCGACCTGGTGGCGGGCGGGCGCAGCATGCGCATGGAGGTCGACGCCGGGGGCGCCACCGTCCTGCTGCGCACGCTGCCGCTGATGGTCGACGGCGTCAGCGCCGGCGCGGCGGTGCTGATCCGCGACGTCACCGAGGTCAAGCGCCGCGACCGGGCCCTGATATCCAAGGACGCCACCATCCGGGAGATCCACCACCGGGTGAAGAACAACCTGCAAACCGTGGCGGCGCTGTTGCGCCTGCAGGCCCGCCGGACCGTCAACGCGGAGGGGCGGGAGGCCCTGATCGAGTCGGTACGCCGGGTGTCGTCGATCGCGCTGGTGCACGACGCGCTGTCGATGTCGGTGGACGAGCAGGTCAACCTCGACGAGGTGATCGACCGGATCCTGCCGATCATGAACGACGTGGCATCGGTGGACCGGCCGATCCGCATCAACCGGGTCGGCGACCTCGGTGTGCTGGACTCCGACCGGGCCACGGCGCTGATCATGGTGATCACCGAACTGGTGCAGAACGCGATCGAACACGCCTTTGACCCGGCGGCCGAGGAAGGTTCGGTGACGATTCGCGCCGAGCGCTCCGCTCGCTGGCTCGACGTGGTGGTGCACGACGACGGTCGCGGGCTGCCGGAGGGATTCAGCCTGGAGACCTCGGACAGCCTCGGTCTGCAGATCGTCCGGACCCTGGTGTCGGCCGAGCTGGACGGCACCCTGGGCATGCGTCAGGCGCCGGTCACCGGCACCGATGTGGTGCTACGGGTGCCGATCGGCCGGCGCACCCGTTTGCTGCTGTAGGCGCGCGTCGTGCCGAACCCACACGCAAAGGTGCGGCCCCGACTTTCGTCGAGGCCGCACTGTTCGCGTTATGTGGGTTAAACCCCGCTGCGGGCCTTCGTCCGGGCGTTGCGACGCTTCAGTGCGCGCCGCTCGTCTTCGCTCATGCCGCCCCAGACGCCCGAGTCCTGGCCCGTGTTCAGTGCCCAACCAAGGCACTCTGTGGTCACCGGGCACCGATTACAGACCAGTTTCGCGTCAGCGATCTGCGCGAGAGCCGGGCCGCTGTTCCCTACCGGGAAGAACAGCTCCGGGTCTTCGTCACGACAGACCGCCTTGTGGCGCCAATCCATACGTCTTTACTCCTCACTGAGTGCGCAGCAAGGCGCACGGCCATTTTCTTCGGCTGTTTTAACGCTTGCAGAAGAAGAGGAGTCCGGACTCCTACGTAAACTCTGCATGCAACCTTTTGATCGTTTCACAGGCTCAACAGATGTCAATAGTGTGAGTTCGCTCGTGGGCTATCTCACTTTGATCAGCTCGTAGCCAAGCCCTTACTCCGTTGTACTACACTCCACGGGCTGCCCCCCGAAATGTTTTTCCGGCACGCGCTCAAGGCGCATCATTGCCGCAGGTCAGCGCCATTTCTGCTGAGGGGGAGCGGCCACCGCCAGCGCATCCGGGACCGCCCGGAACGTCATGGATTCGCGCACGCCGAGGTAATCGCCGTCGAACTGGCAGGCGACGGCGCCCCCGGTGGAGGTAACTCGCAGGCTTGGCAGGTCGTCCTCGGTGACGAGGTGCTTGAAGTCGAAGGTGGGCCGTTTGGCGAACATCTGTCGCACGATTCGCAGGGTGGGGATCGGCTTCATGGTGGTGGGCGCGAACACCCCGAGGCCCGACTCGAAGCTGCAGCCGGGGTTGGTCCAGACCGGTCGTTGGTTGGCGAAAGTCCACGGGCTGGAGTTCGACACGAACGCGAAGCTGACCCCGGTAATGGGTTCGCGGCCGGGAAGTTCGAGCGTCAGCATGGGCTCGCGGCGGGTGTAGGCCCAGACGGCGGGCACCGCCGCGCGGATGTACCGCCACGCCGAAACCTTGCCACCCTTGTCCCGTTCGGCCTCGACCGCGGCCACCACCTCGGCGTCGACGCCCATGCCGGTGTTGAACACTGCCCAGCGCTCGCCGCAGTCGATCAGCCCGATCCGCCGCCAGGTGCGGCGCCTTTTGTAGTCGTCGAGCAGCTGGATGAGCTGGTTGGTGGCAGCGACCGGATCCGCGGAGATGCCCAGGGACCGCGCCAGCACGTTCGCCGAGCCGCCGGGCACCACGGCGACCGCCGGTACCGGGCCGGTCGGCAGCGGTCCCGGCCGGCCGAGCAGACCGTTGACCACGCCGCTCACCGTGCCGTCGCCGCCGTGCACCACCACCAGATCGATACCGTCGGCAACCGCCTTCTGTGCGAGCTCGGTGCCATGACCGCGGTGGTTGGTGTGTTCGACGCTGAGCTCCAGGCGACTTTTGAGCGCGTGGGCCAGCAGGTCGCGACCGGCCGCCGTGGTGGAAGTTGCTGTGGGGTTGACGATCAGCACGGCCCGCATGAGGCACGAGCTTATGCGGGCCGCCTAAGTCCACGCTGTGGGGGAACCGCCGGGGACCGGCGGCCGCCCTGGCTACGCTGACGCTGTGACGCCGCCAGCCGCCCCGACCCCCGTCCGCCGCGCCGGCCTGATCGTTGTGCTGCAGGGGATTGCAGCGCTGATCGTGGCGGTGGTGCTGGTGGTGCGCGGCATCGCCGGAGCCGACCAGCAGGTGGTCAACGGCCTGGCGACGGCAGGCTGGTTCGTCCTGGTCGGTGCCGGGGTGATCGCCGCCGGGCGCGCGCTGATGCTCGGCAAGCGCTGGGGCCGTGGGCTGGCCGTCATCACCCAGCTGCTGTTGCTGCCGGTGGCCTGGTACCTCGCGGTCGGATCACACCAGCCGGGCTTCGGGATTCCGGCGGGCGCGGTAGCGCTGCTCGTGCTCGGATTGCTGTTCAGTCCCGCCGCTGTGCGCTGGGCCGCGGGCGATCAGGGCGATTCGGCCAGGCCCGCCAACGGCGCGCCGGACAGCCGGTAGGTCGTCCATTCGTTCTGCGGTTCACCGCCGATGCCGTCGTAGAGGGTGATGGCGTCGGCGTTCCAATTCAGCACCGCCCAGGACAGCCGCGTGTAGCCGCGCTGCAGGCATTCGGACGCCAGCGCGGCCAGCAGCGCCCGGGCCAGCCCGCGCCGACGGAACTCCGGACGCACGAACAGGTCTTCCAGATAGATGCCCGCCACGCCGTCCCAGGTGGAGAAGTTGACGAACCACAGTGCCATCGCCGCGACCTCGCCGTCCACCTCGGCAACATGTCCGTACACCGTCGGCACGTCACCGAAAAGCGCTGCGGTGATTTGTGTTTCGGTCACCGTGCACTGGTCGGCGGCGTTCTCGAATTCGGCCAGGGCGTAGATCATTTCGGTGATCGCACCGGCATCCTGCGGCGCGGCGCGACGGATGTGCCGGCTCATTGCTCTACTCCCAGGGCGTTGAGGATGGTGCCGAATTTAGTTGTCGTTTCGGCGACTTCCTCGTCGGGGTCGGACTCGGCGACGATGCCGCCGCCGGCCCGCGCCAGCGCGCTGCGCCGGTCCGCCGACAGCTGTGCGCAGCGCAGCGACACCACCCAGCGGCCGTCGCCGCGGCCGTCGCACCAGCCCACCGCCCCGGCGTAGAACCCGCGGTCGCCTTCCAGTTCGCTGATCAGCCTCGTGGCGGCCTTGGTCGGGACCCCGCCGACCGCCGGGGTGGGGTGCAGCGTCAGCGCCAAATCGATTGCGGTGCTTGATGTGTCACGCAGGCGTCCGGTGATCGGCGTGCACAGATGCCAGACGGTGGCGGTGCTGCTCAGCTGCGGTTCGGCGGCGATGGACAGGTCGTCGCACAGCGGTTCCAGGGCGGCTCTGATGGTCTCGATCACCAGCTGGTGCTCGTGGCGGTTCTTGGCCGAGGCGGCCAGCGCGGCGCCGTTGGCGGCGTCGGTGCGCGGGTCGGCGGCGCGCGGGGCCGAGCCGGCGAACGGCCGGCACTCCACCCGGTCGCCGTTGCGCGCCACCAGCAACTCGGGGCTCGCACCCACCAGCGCGGTGCCGGCGTACTCGTCGCCGGCGGCGGTCAGGTCGACGAGGTAGCCGTAGGCCGCCGGGTCCGCGGCGATGAGCCGGCGCAGGATCACGCGCGCATCCAGCGGGGTATCGGCGACCAGCCGCAGCGCGCGGGCCAGCACCACCTTGTCCAGCGGGTTGTCGGCCGCGGCGAGCTGCTCGCACGCCCGGCGGATCCGGTCCCGGTAGTCCGCCGGCGGTGGCACGGCTTCGGCCACCCGCACCGGCGGCAGGCCGTCGGCCGGCCAGTCCGGCGGCCCATCCGTGGTGCTCACCGCCTCCGGCGTCAGCAACGCGGCCGGCATGGCGATGTCAAAAGGGAACGCGCCCAACACAATCAATGCTTCCCCTGAGTGCAATGCCGCCTGCGCGGCACCCACGTCGTCGTAGCGTCGCCGGACCCCGTCGGCGATCATTGTTCGACTCGGCCCGCACAGCGCGAACGGCGGTTCGCGGTTCAGCTGCTCGACTCCTTCGCGCGCCGCTGCGCGGCGCTCGTCGTCGCCTTCGCTGCTCACTGACCGGTCAATCCGAGCGCGCGCAGCTGCCGCACGCCGTGCTCGAACCCGCAGACCGCGATCGACGCGGTGATCATGCCGAAGCGGCTGCCCTCGACCAGCGGCAGCTCGACCCAGCGCGTGATCACCGCGCGGGAGAAGTGGCCGTGGCTGACGAAGACCACGTCGCGCGACTCCATGTGCCGCAGCGCCGTCGCGACGGCCGCGTCGGCGCGCTCACTGACCTGGGCGACGGTCTCACCGGCCGGGCAGCCGTACGTCCACACCAGCCAATCGGGCACCGTCTCCCGGATCTGCTCGGTGGTCAGGCCCTCATATGACCCGTAGTCCCACTCGGCCAGCAGCTCGGACACCTCGTCGACGGACAGCCCGGCCAGCTCCGCGGTGGTCAGGGAACGCTGCCGCGGGCTGCTGATCACCAGCGGGTCAACGAGTTTGAGTTCACCGAGGACGCCGCCGGCCAGCTTGGCCTGCGTTCGGCCGGCCTCGGTCAGCTCGACCTCGGTACGGCCGGTGTGCCGGCCCGATTTCGACCACTCCGTCTCGCCGTGGCGCAGCAGCACCAGACGGTGATTGTGCAAGCCCATATCGATTGATTCTGCCGGACGACTCGCGGTGGTTACTCAGGCCGAAGCGCACGGCGGTTGAACATGCCAGGATGGCACTGTGAACCGCACGCGACGATGCAGTGGGGAGGCAGCGATGAGGTGGCGACGCCGGTGAGTAAGACGCGGGTATTGGCGGTGGCCAACCAGAAGGGTGGTGTCGCCAAGACGACCACGGTCGCGTCGTTGGGGGCGGCGTTGGTGGACGAGAAGAAACGGGTGCTGCTGATCGACCTCGACCCGCAGGGCTGCCTGACCTTCTCGCTGGGCCAAGACCCCGACAAGTTGCCGGTGTCCGTGCACGAGGTACTGCTCGGCGAGGTCGAGCCCAACGCCGCACTGGTCGAGACGGCGGAGGGAATGACGCTGCTACCGGCCAACATTGACCTCGCCGGCGCCGAAGCGATGCTGCTGATGCGGGCCGGCCGCGAATACGCGCTCAAGCGGGCGCTGGCCAAGCTCGGCGACCAGTTCGACGTGGTGATCATCGACTGCCCGCCGTCGCTGGGCGTGCTCACCCTCAACGGGCTGACGGCCGCCGACGAGGTCATCGTGCCGCTGCAGTGCGAGACGCTCGCGCATCGCGGGGTCGGCCAGTTCCTGCGCACGGTCGCCGATGTCCAGCAGATCACCAACCCGGAGCTGCGCCTGCTCGGCGCACTGCCCACGCTGTACGACTCGCGCACCACCCACACCCGCGACGTCCTGCTCGACGTCGCCGACCGGTACAACCTGCCGGTGCTGGCCCCGCCGATCCCGCGCACCGTGCGGTTCGCCGAGGCCAGCGCCTCGGGCTCGTCGGTGATGGCCGGTCGCAAGAACAAGGGCGCGGCGGCCTACGGCGATCTGGCGGCGGCGCTGCTCAAGCACTGGAAGAGCGGCAGGCCGCTGCCGACGTTCGCGGTCGAGGTTTAACCGGGCGTAGCTAGCCGAGCGCGACCAGGGTATCCCCGCGCTGCTCGAGCACCCGCGACCCGATCACGGCGGGGAACACCGGTTTGCCGGCCGGTGGGGCGCTCGTCGAGCGGTCCACCGGAATGTAGCGTTCGTTGGCGCCGCTGAGCGGGTCATAGACCCCGATCGCGCCGGTGACCGGCACCAGCAGCTTGCCCGCCATCACGACCCCGGGCCCCAACGGCGCCGTCTTGTCGCCCGCGGCAATGGTGTAGCGCAGCGCCAGCGTGTTCGCGTCGAAGACCATCAGCGAATCGCCCGTCCACCAGGTGATCTGGCTGCCAGGATGGGAGACCACCGCCGAGCGCGACGGCGGCTTGGGCAGCGGCGTGCTCGACACGGTGGCCCCGGTTTCGTCGATCACGTCGACCCGCGGCTGCGGCGCGGGCAGGTAGACCGCGGTGGTGTTCTCCGCGACGGTCAGCACCCGCGCGCCCGAGTCCGGCGCGATCCCCGGTTCGGCCACGATGTGTTGCTGGGGTTCGTCGTCGTCCTTGCCCGGACGCAGCAGCACCAGCCGCAGGTCGGCCTGGTTCGCACAGCTCTCCAGCACCGACACCGCCTGCGAGCTGGCCGCGGCCGAGATCAGCTTGCATCCGGAGTGCAGGCCGCGCGTCGACGGCTTCACCCGCGCGTCGGTCTCCCCGTAGGCCAGCATCCGGACCATGTCGGAACGCCACAGCTCCAGCCGGGTGTCGCCGGCCGACAAGACCGTCATGCCGTCGGAGGACAGCCGCACCCGCGGATCGGCGTAGCCGCTGCGCGCGGGGCCCCGGCGACCGGTGGAGCCGTCCAGGGTGCTCACCTGCCCGCAGCCACGGTCGTCGCGGTACACCGCGACGGCGTAGCGGTACAGCCAGGTGACCCCGCACAGGTCGATGTCGCGGGAGTAGCTCCAGCGGGATTGGCCGGTGTCGGGATCGCGTCCGTCGATCCGGCGGCCCGCGGCGGTGACGACCTCCCCACCGGCGACCACCGGGGCGGCGGTGGCCGGACTGGCGGCGCTCCACAGCTGTTTCAGCCCGGCCGGCACCTGCTTGGCCGGCGTCGGGTTGGGTGCGGGCACCGCGGCGGGCCGGCTGCTGGTGGCCCGGGCGTCGCTGCTCCACCAGATCAGCGCCGTGACCGCGGCGACGACGACCGCGATGGCCGCGGCGGCGAGCATGTCGCCCTTGGTGCGGCGCTCGGGTCTGACCATGCGGCGGCGCGGGGCGTTAGTTGCTCTGCGTGTTGGCGGCGGTAGCCGCGGCGGCCTGACCTTCGGCGGGCTTGCGACGCCGGCGGCGGCGCCGGGTGGAGCCGGCGTTGCCCGGGGGCGAGGCGGCCGGGGTCTCCGCGGTGGCCTCGCCGTTGGTGCTCGCGGCCCCGTTGCCCGACGGGTGCGCGGTGACGGGCTGGCCGGCCCGGGTGCGCCGCCGGGTGCCGGAGCGGCGCGCGGGCCTCTCCGACTTCTGCTCCGGCTTCTTGCCGTCCCGGTCGCTGCTGCGGCGCTGGCCTTGCGGCTTGCGGGCCGCGCCCACGGCGCCGCCGGCCTCGGCGGGGATACCCAGCTCGTCGTGCAGGTGCGGCGAATTGGAGTAGGTCTCGGCGGGCTCGGGGCAGTCCAGCCCCAGCGCCTTGTCGATCAGCGCCCAGCGGGGTAGCTCGTCCCAGTCCACCAGGGTGACCGCGATACCGGTCTTGCCGGCGCGGCCGGTACGGCCGATGCGGTGCACGTAGGCCTGCTCGTCCTCGGGGATCTGGTAGTTGATGACGTGGGTGATGTCATCGATGTCGATGCCGCGGGCGGCAACGTCGGTGGCGACCAGCACGTCGATGTCGCCGGTACGGAAGGCCTTGAGCGCCTTTTCGCGGGCCGCCTGGCCGAGGTCGCCGTGCACCGCGCCGACCGCGAAGCCACGCTCGGCCAACTCGTCGGCCACCTTCTGCGCGGTGCGCTTGGTGCGGGTGAAGATCATCGTCGCGCCGCGGCCCTCGGCCTGCAGGATGCGGCTGACCAGCTCCACCTTGTCCAGGGCGTGGGCCCGGTAGACGTACTGGACGGTGGTGTCGTGGGTGGCCGCCGAGTGCGGCGCCTCCGCCCGGATATGGGTGGGCTGGTTCATGAAGGTGCGGGCCAGCGTGATGATCGGGTCCGGCATGGTGGCCGAGAACAGCATGGATTGCCGGTCGGTCGGGATCTGGCGCAGGATGCGCTCGATGTCGGGAAGGAAGCCCAGGTCGAGCATCTCGTCGGCCTCGTCGAGCACCAGCACCGACAGCCCGCCCAGTTGCAGGTGGTTCTGTTGGCTCAGGTCGAGCAGCCGGCCCGGCGTGCCGACCACGACGTCGGCGCCGGCGCGCAGCGCCTCGATCTGCGGCTCGTAGGGGCGCCCGCCGTAGATGGGCACCACCGACAGTCGCCGGTCGCCGTCGGCGATCAGGTGCTTGGCGGCCAGCGTCAGGTCATCGGTGACCTGCAGGCACAGCTCGCGAGTGGGCACCACGATCAGCGCCCGCGGTGTGCCGTTGAGCGGCCGGGCGGCGGTGCCGGACGTGATCCGCTGCAGCAGCGGCACGCCGAAGGCGAAGGTCTTGCCCATCCCGGTGCGGGCCTGGCCGATCAGATCGTCACCGGCCAGCGCCATCGGCAGGGTCAGTTCCTGGATGGCAAAAGGGCTTTCGATCCCTTTTTCGGCGAGCGCGCGCACGATTTCGTCGCGGACACCGAGTTGGGCAAACGTAGGTTGGGTGGTCAGTTCAGTTGTGCTTGTGGGTGCGGTCATGCGTGGGTAAGTAGCCTCTCGGTGACGTTCGGTTTGTCGGTATCTCTCTGTCGCGGTCACGCGCGCACGAGTTCCGACTCCGAATACGTCGCCGAGTCGCCGGCCCTGGCTCAGTCTGGGAGGGTCCAGTTAGGGCGGGCCAGCTGTGCACGCACATTTCGCCGATAGCGGCTTGAAAAAAACAATTACGGCATAAACACAGCCGCCATCTATATACATGATAGCTGGTCGACAGCCGGCTCCGTTTTGCACCACGTCAGCCGACTACAGTGTTGCCATGACCCGGCCCTCCTGCCAGCCCTCCCAAGCCGATCTGGGCGCCGACCAAATCGACGATTCGCCCGCTCCGCGGCTGTCGGCCGATCACCCCGGTGTCAACGAGTTGTTCGCGGTCCTGGCCTACGGCGAGATCGCCGCGTTCTACCGGCTCACCGACGAGGCGCGGATGGCCCCCGACCTGCGCGGAAGGATCTCGATGGCCAGCATGGCCGCCGCCGAGATGCAGCACTACGAGCAGCTGCGCGACGCGCTGGCAAGCCGCGGCGTCGACGTGGTCTCGGCGATGTCCAAATACGTCTCGGCGCTGGAGAATTACCACCGGCTGACGATGCCCAGCACGTGGCTGGAGGCCTTGGTGAAGACCTACGTGGGCGACGCCCTGGCGGCGGATCTGTACCTGGAGATCGCCGACGGCCTGCCCGACGAGGTTGCCGACGTGGTGCGCGCGGCACTGTCGGAAACCGGGCACTCGCAGTTCGTCGTCGCCGAGGTGCGCGCAGCGGTGACATCCAGCGGCAAGCAGCGCAGCCGGCTGGCGCTGTGGTCACGCCGCCTGTTCGGCGAAGCGATCACGCAGGCCCAGTACCTGCTGGCCGACCACGACGAGCTGGTCGACCTGGTGATGTCGGCCGCCGGCGGGCTCGGCCAGCTCAACGCGTTCTTCGACCGGATGCAGCAGACGCACGACCGGCGCATGCACGAGCTGGGCCTGAGCTGAGGCTCCGCCGTGATCGCAAGCGCGGCGTAGCCGGGCGCAGCGGGTCACGGCCGTAAGACTCAGCGCGCGCAGGTCGCCATGTTCGAGTTGTTGGCCGACGCGACGACCCGCTGACCGGCGGCGTTGAAGATCGAGCAGCTGAGCTGACCGTAGAAGCTGGTCGCGACGACCGATTCGGTCTGCACGCCCGGGTTCAGCACCACGACCTTCGACCACGGCAGCGACACGTTGAACTCGGTCTGCGGTACGCCCCGCGCGTCGGTGTAGACGACGTTCACCAGGTCCAGCAGCTGCTTGGTCCCGTTGACGCTGTAGAGCACGGTGCGCGGGTTCAGCGCGGCCGTCGGCGGCGTCGCGGCGAGCGGTGGTGCGACGGTGGGCGCGGCCACCGCCGGCGGTGCGACGGGCGCGGCGCTGGGCGTGGTGACCGTCGTGAAGGTCTCGGCCGGCAACTGCGAGGGGCCGGGGGCGGCCTTGGGCGGTGCGGAGGCCTTGGTCGTCGCGGGCGCCGAGGTCACCGGGTGGGGAGCCGGTGCACCCAGCGTGGCCTTGGTCGACGCGCTGTCGCCGCTGTTGATGATGACGGCGGTGGCGATGGCGCCCAGCGCCACCACCGCGCCCACCACCGCCGTGGCGGGACGCCAGCGCGAGTCGGCCGGCCAGCCCGTCCAGTTGTAGTCGGCGTTCAGGTAGGGATCGGTATCGCAGGAGTCGTCAACGTCGTCGTTGGGGTAATCCCGGATCCGGTCGTCAAGGTGCGCCCACGTGGTACCCATGGTGCCGAAGTTAGCCATGTGAAAACACGGATCGGGTATCGCGCGGGTGTGTGAGACAACCTGCAAGCGAATCGTTACCGCGCTGCGACCGGGGTTTCGCTGACCGCGAAGTGTGGGGACGCGGGGAGGTGGGGGTCAGCCGCGTCAACTAGCCTGCTGCTGACAGGGCCGGGACTGCAATACCTGCGCAAGACGGCAAAACCCATGGAAGGGGTGACCGTGGAGGTCAAGATCGGTATCACGGATAGTCCGCGCGAGCTGGTCCTTGCCAGCACCCAGACGCCCGCGGAGATCGAAGAACTGGTCAGCGCCGCGCTGAGCGACGGGTCGGGCCTGCTGCGCCTGAGCGACGAGCGGGGCCGCCGCTTCCTGATTCACACCACCAAGATCGCCTACGTCGAGATCGGCGTCGCCGACGCGCGCCGGGTGGGCTTCGGGATCAGCGCGGAATCAGGCAAGCACGCCGGCAAGGGGAGTTAAGAGCGGGTCAGCGGCACGTGTGACAGTCCGCCCCAGGCGAACTGGACGGTGCCGTCGACGGCGTCCGCCTTGGAGATCGGGCGGTCCGAGTCCAGCCAGTACCTGGCGCAGTCGACGCTGACGCCGACCAGTCCGACCGCAATCATCCGGGCCCGGTGCGGGTCCAGCCCGGAATCCTCGCTGATCAACGCGAAGACCGCGTCGATGCAGGCTTCGGTGGCGACGCGGACCTGGGCGGCCACCTCGGGTTCGGTGACGTAGTCGTTCTCGAAGATCAGCCGGTACCCCTGGCTGTCGTGTTCGATGAAATCGAAGAACGCCTGCACCGCGGAGTGCAACCGTCGCCGGTTGTCGGTGGTGGTGCTCAGCGCATTCTGAACACCCGAGACCAGGTTCTCCACGTGCCGAGCCAGCACCGCCAGGTACAGCTCGAGCTTGCTCGAAAAGTGTTGATACAGAACGGGTTTGCTGACCCCGGCGCGGTCGGCGATCTCGTCCATGCCGGCCGCGTGGTAGCCGCGGTCGACGAACACGTCGCTGGCCACGATGAGCAATTGACCGCGCCGCTCGTCGCGGGGCAACCGGTTGCCCCGCCGGTTGGAAACCGCGGAACCATCCGCCGGCCGACCGCGGTCAGCCGATCTGACGGCGCGGCGCGCCGGCACCTTGGCGAGTTCGCTCATCGATTCCTCATCTGATTATCGGCGGCCGGCCGTCGGTAGACCGGGGTCAGCCGCTCGCAGCCCGTGGAAAAGACCTTACTACCCGCCGCCTCGATGCGACCGTCATCGCGGTCGTCACCGCAGGCAGAAGCGGTGTCGGCCGGTGGATTCGGGCGCGCCACGGACGACGCGGCTACCCGGCTGTGTAATCCTGGGGAAATGACGTCCCCGCGGCCGCCGCGCAGCACAGGTCGCGTGCCGGTGCTGCGCGACGAGTGGCGTGAGCCCCTGCGGGCACTGCGCGACCCCCTGGCGCGGGAACCCGGACGGGTCCGGGCCGACCGTGAGCGTCCGCGCCGATGGCGCAAACAGACCTGGCTGGGACGGTTCGTCTCCACCTACGGGTGGCGTGCGTACGCGCTGCCCGTCCTGGTGGTGCTCACCGCGGTGGTGATGTACCAGACGGTGACCGGCACCGGCGCGCCGAAGCCGACGGCCAGCCGGCCTATCCAGAGTCCGCCGGCGATCGGCGCGGTGGGCACCACGATCATCGACGCCCCGCCGCGCGGGCTCGCCGCGTTCGACGCCAACCTGCCGGCCGGGACCCTGCCCGACGGCGGACCGTTCACCGAAGCGGGCGACAAGACCTGGCATGTGGTGGCGGGCAACACACCGCAGGTCGGCCAGGGCACCGCAAAGGTGTTCAGGTACACCGTCGAAGTGGAGAACGGCATCGACCCGACCATGTTCGGCGGCGACGACGCCTTCGCCCAGATGGTCGAGCAGACGCTGGGCAATCCGAAGGGCTGGACGCACAACCCGCAGTTCGCGTTCATCCGGATCGACAACGGCAAACCCGACTTTCGGATCTCGCTGGTGTCGCCGGTGACGGTGCGGGAAGGCTGCGGCTACGAATTCCGGCTCGAGACCTCTTGCTACAACCCGGTGTTCGGCGCCAACCGCGAGGCGCGCGTCTTCATCAACGAGGCGCGCTGGGTACGGGGAGCCGTGCCGTTCGAAGGTGACATCGGCTCCTACCGGCAGTACGTGATCAACCACGAGGTCGGCCACGCCATCGGATACCTGCACCACGAGCCCTGCGAGCAGCAGGGCGCCCTGGCGCCGGTGATGATGCAGCAGACGTTCTCGACGTCGAACAACGACGCCGCCCAGTTCGACCCCGACGTCGTCAAGGCCGACGGGAAGACCTGCCGGTTCAATCCCTGGCCGTACCCGATCGCTTAGCGGACCGGCGCTCGTTGCCGCGCCCGCAATCGGCTGCTGTGATGGTTGGTAGACCACGCTTTCCGCCAGGCCGACCGAGGAGATGTTTCGCAGTGTCGACGCCGCTGCCACCCCTGGTGGCACCCGCAGACCACCTCAGTGGTGACGAGGTGGCCCGCTACAGCCGGCACCTGATCATTCCCGGCCTGGGCCCCGACGGGCAGAAGCGGCTCAAGAACGCCCGGGTGCTGGTGATCGGCGCGGGCGGGCTGGGCGCGCCGACGCTGCTCTACCTGGCGGCGGCCGGGGTCGGCACCATCGGCATCGTCGATTTCGACGTGGTCGACGAGTCGAACCTGCACCGCCAGATCATCCACGGTGTGGCCGACGTCGGACGGTCCAAGGCCCGATCGGCGCGCGACTCCATCGCCGCGATCAACCCGCTGGTCGACGTGCGGCTGCACGAGTTCCGCCTGGACTCCACCAACGCGGTCGAGTTGTTCGGCCACTACGACCTGATCGTCGACGGCACCGACAACTTCGCGACCCGGTACCTGGTCAACGACGCGGCGGTGCTGGCGAAGAAGCCCTACGTGTGGGGATCGATCTACCGCTTCGAGGGCCAGGTCTCGGTGTGCTGGGAGGACGCCCCGGACGGACGCGGACTCAACTATCGCGACCTCTACCCGGAGCCGCCCCCGGCCGGCTCCGTCCCATCCTGCGCCGAGGGCGGCGTGCTGGGCATCGTCTGCGCCTCCATCGCCTCGGTGATGAGCACGGAAGTGGTCAAACTCATCACCGGGATCGGCGACTCGCTGCTGGGCCGGCTGATGATCTACGACGCACTGGAGATGACCTACCGCACCATCGCGATCCGCCGCGATCCGTCGGACGAGTCGAGGCCGAAGATCACCGAGCTCGTCGACTACGAGCAGTTGTGCGGCCTGGCGCCCGAGCCGGCGGCGCGAGACGACGCGTCGGCCATCACGCCCCGCGAGCTGCGCGACTGGCTGGATTCCGGCAAGAAGCTCGCGTTGATCGACGTGCGCGAACCCGTGGAGTTCGACATCGTGCACATCGACGGGGCCCAGCTGATCCCGCAGTCGTTGATCAACTCCGGCGAGGGTCTGGCAAAGCTGCCGCAGGACCGCCTGCCGGTGCTGTACTGCAAAACCGGGGTGCGCTCGGCCCAGGCGCTGGCAGTGTTGCGCCAGGCCGGATTCGCCGACGCGGTGCATTTGCAGGGCGGGATCGTGGCATGGGCGCAGCAGATGCAACCCGACATGATCATGTACTGACCCGGAACGGGTGCTGACTTGCGGCGACCCGCCGCGCCCGGCTTCGCCGCGCTTGCGATCGCCGGGTGCTGACTTGCGGCGACCCGCCGCGCCCGGCTTCGCCGCGCTTGCGATCGCCGGGTGCTGACTTGCGGCGACCC
>NZ_JBVAXZ010000001.1:4420567-4449404 GCF_055419585.1 Mycobacterium sp. IDUB_3
CCGCCGCGCCCGGCTTCGCCGCGCTTGCGATCGCCGCTTGTTGGACTCGTTTAGAGTACCGGTGTGACAGTCGAGCCACCGCCGGATCATGTGTTGTCGGCGTTTGGTTTGGCCGGCGTTAAACCCGTCTATCTGGGGGCCAGCTGGGAGGGCGGCTGGCGGTGCGGCGAAGTCGTCTTGTCGCTGGTGGCCGACAACGCGCGCGCGGCCTGGTCCGCGCGGGTCCGTGAGACCCTGTTCGTCGACGGCGTCCGGCTGGCCCGGCCGGTCCGTTCGACCGATGGGCGCTACGTCATTTCCGGTTGGCGGGCGGACACCTTCGTGGCCGGGACACCCGAGCCCCGCCATGACGAAGTCGTCTCCGCCGCGGTGCGCCTGCACGAGGCGACGGGCAAACTGGACCGGCCCCGCTTCCTGACCCAGGGGCCCACGGCGCCGTGGGGCGACGTCGACATCTTCATCGCCGCCGATCGGGCGGCCTGGGAGGAACGGCCGCTGGCCTCGGTGCCGCCGGGCGCGCGGGTGGCCCCGCCGACTGCGGACGCCGAGCGGTCGGTGGAGCTGCTCCACCAGCTCTCCACCTTGCGTAAGCCGACCAAGAGCCCCAACCAACTGGTGCACGGAGACCTGTACGGGACAGTGCTTTTCGTCGGCACGGCGGCGCCCGGAATCACCGACATCACCCCGTACTGGCGGCCGGCCTCGTGGGCGGCCGGCGTGGTCGTCATCGACGCGCTGTCCTGGGGGGAGGCCGACGACGGCCTGATCGAGCGCTGGAACGCGCTGCCGGAGTGGCCGCAGATGTTGTTGCGGGCGTTGATGTTTCGCCTCGCGGTTCATGCGCTGCACCCGCGGTCCACCGCCGAGGCGTTCCCCGGCCTGGCCCGCACCGCGGCGCTGGTCCGGCTGGTGCTCTGACCTAGCCGCGTGGCGACCCGCTGCGCCCGGCTTCGCCGCGCCGGCGATCGCCACTAGCGTCCGCCGGGAAACTCGTAGCGAACCTCGCGCAGCGCGATCCTGCCGTCGGTCGCCAGCACGCCTTCGGCGCGCAACAACTCCAGCTGACGGGTCGTCAGGTGCCGCGCCGGGCGTCCGGACGCGGTGATCACTCGGTGCCAGGGCAGGTCGGAGGAGTCGGTCCGCATGATCCAGCCAACGATGCGCGGGCTGGAAAGCCCTGCGACAGTGGCGATGTCACCGTAGGTGGCCACCCGGCCGGACGGGATCGCGGCGACCAGCGCCCGCACCCGCTCGACCTGCTCGTCCGTCACCAGCGGCATCCTCAGCGGGCTTCCAACAGCTCGCGGGTCAACGCGGCGACCTCGTCGGGCTTGGCGTAGGGCACCATGTGGTTGCAGTCGAAATCCAGCAGCCTGAAGTCCGGTCCCAACCGATCCGCCAGGGCGTCGATGAGTTTGTCGGTGACATAGGCCGGGGTGGTCCGCTTGGCCCGCACCAGGACGGTCGGGGTCTTCGCCGGCGGCAGCACGGTGTCGCGGGCCAACTCGCTCCAGTACGACATCATCGCCGGCAGGCTGACCCGCCAGCCGTAGCGCCCGCCCGGTAGCGCGATCAGATGCTCGTCGAGCTCGGCGTCCAGCAGGGCGAGCTCGACATCGGACCACGAGCCGTGCACCTTCTCCAGGCGCGCTTCCTCGGCGTCCGGATAGTCGGGCGAGGACAGCATCGCCTCGGCGATCTCACGCATCCAGTCGCCGTCCAGCCCGACCGCCGGGTCGAGCAGCAGCAGCCCCGCGACGCGGCCGGGGCGGGCCGCGGCCAGGTGCATCGCCAGCCCGCCGCCGAACGAGTGGCCCACGATCACCACCGGGGTGTGGGGCTGCTCGTCGAGCAGCGCGGCCAGGGCCGCGACATTGGCGTCGATGGTCCACGGCGCGGCCCACGAGGACCGGCCGTGGCCGACCAGATCCGGTGCGGCGATGCCGATCCCGGGCAGAAAGCCGGACAGGTGCTGCCAACGCCGGCCGTGGCCGGTCAACCCGTGCAGCGCCAGGATCTGGACCGGTCCCGACGGGCCGTAGCGGTGCACATGCAACTTCGCGGTCACCCGTCGATGGTGCCAGCCGCCACTGTCACGACGCGCGGGCGGTCCTCACCGGCCGTCATCGCGATCGTCCTCGGTGGGGACGATGTAGGCCTGCTCGATGACGTCGGCCTCGTTGGCTTCCCGGTCCCCGGCGGTCACGTAGTCGGTGTCCAGGCCGGTCTCGTCGTCGGAATCTGCGGGCCGCAGTTGTTCCACCGCGTCGCCTTCGGGCGCCTCGTCGATCGGACTGCCGCGTTCGTCGTCCTGCATGGTCTTCAACCCCTCATTCCGGGCGTGGGTCGCTCCGGCCTCCAGGGTAGGTGCCGGCCGGGTACGCTGAGCCGCTCGATCGTGTCGACGACCCAACGGGAGCGGTCATGGGCAGAATCAGGCGCGGTTGGGCGCTTTCGCAGCAGAGCTGGAAAGTTCTGAAAAAGGACCGATCGCTCGTCTGTTTCCCGATCTTGTCCACCGTTTTCGCCGCCCTGGCCACGATCGCGATCTGGGTGCCGACGCTGCTGGTGCGCGGTGTGTTCGGCGGCCATCAGGTGGACAGCCACGACCCCGTCTACTACATCGCGGGCGCGGCAACGGCGTATGTGTCCATGTTCATCGCCATCTTCTTCAATGTGGCGCTGGCCGCCTGCGCGGTGCGCTCGATGCGTGGCGAGGACACCAGGGTCGCCGAGGGCATCAGCGCGGCGGTGCGCCGGATCGGTCCGATTCTGGAGTGGACGGTGGTGGCGACCACGGTGGGCTTGATTCTCAAGGCGGTCGAGGAGCGTTTACCCAACGTCGGCAAGCTCGTCGCGGACCTCGTCGGCGCGGCATGGGCGGTCGCAACGTTTTTCGTCATACCGGTGATAGCGCTCGAGGGCGCCGGGCCGGTTCGGTCGCTGCGCCGCTCGGTGGACACCGTCAAGGCGCGCTGGGGTGAGAGCGCCGCGGGGGCGGCCACCATCGGGGTGGTGACGTTTCTGGTCACCCTGGTGGTCGTGGTGGGCGGCGTGGTGGGCGGCATCGCGCTGATCGCGGCCCGGCTCGCGCCGCTGGGCATCGCGGTGCTGGCCGCCACGTTCGTGTTCGCCGTTGTCATCTCGTTCATCTCGACCGCGCTCAGCCAGATCTTCCGTGTCGCGGTGTACCAATACGCGGTCACCGGCGAGACGGTCGGCGGGTTCGACCACCAGCTGCTGCAGGCCGCGTTCGTCGCGCGCTAGCGGATCTGTCGGACCCTCGTGATGTCATGCCGTCATGGCCTACACGTGGGATGCCGAAGCGCACAGCGTCTTAGACCCAGGTGCGCGCGGCCAGCTGCGTATTCTCGGTGGGCCCGGCACCGGCAAGAGCAGCCTGCTGATCGACGCCGCCGTCGCCCAGATTGACGCTGGGGTCGACCCGGAATCGGTTCTGCTGCTTACCGGTTCCGGCCGGATCGGGATGGCCGAGCGCAGCGCGCTGACGACGGCGTTGTTGCGCTCGCGATCCAACGGCGGCGGCCGGGCCGCCGTGAGCGAGCCACTGGTGCGGACCGTGCACGGGTACGCGTACGCGGTCTTGCGGCGCGCGGCCGAGCGCGCCGGCGAGGCACCGCCGCGGCTGGTCACCAGCGCCGAACAGGACGCCATCATCCGGGAGCTGCTGGCCGGTGACCTCGAAGACGGGCCGCGCGCCGCGACGGCCTGGCCGGCCCAGCTGCGGCCCGCGCTGAGTACCGCCGGCTTCGCCACCGAGCTGCGAAACCTATTGGCCCGCTGCGCCGAACGCGGTGTGGATCCCCAGGAGCTGGAGCGGCTGGGCCGTCGTTGCCGGCGGCCGGAGTGGACCGCCGCCGGCCAATTCGCGCGCCAGTACGAGCAGGTGATGCTGCTGCGCGCCGCGGTGGGCACGGCCGCGCCGGAGGCCACCACACCCGCGCTGGGCGCCGCCGAATTGGTCGGCGCCGCACTGGAAGCGTTCGCCGTCGACCCCGAATTGCTGTCCGCCGAACGGGGCCGGATCCGCGTCCTGCTGGTCGACGACGCCCAACAACTCGACCCGCAGGCCGCCCGCCTGGTTCGGGTGCTCGCGGCGGGCGCCGAGCTGGCGCTGCTCGCCGGCGATCCCAACCAGGCGGTCTTCGGTTTCCGGGGTGGCGAACCCGCCGGGTTGCTCGGCGGCGACGTGCCCTCGGTGACGCTGACGACGTCGCACCGCTGCGCCCCCGCCGTGGCGCGCGCGGTCAGCGGTATCGCCGGCCGGTTACCGGGCGGCAGCAGCGGCCGGCAGATCGACGGCGCCGGGGCAGGGGAGGGGTCGGTCGCGGTGCGGCTAGCCGCGTCGGCGCACGCCGAGGCGGCGACCATCGCCGACGCGCTGCGACGCGCACACCTGCTCGACGGCGTGCCCTGGTCGCAGATGGCGGTCATCGTCCGGTCGGTGCCGCGGGCCGGTGCGCGGTTGCCACGCGCGTTGGCCGCCGCCGGCGTGCCGGTGGCCGCGCCGGCCGTCCCCGGGCCGTTGTCCGAGGAGCCGGCCGCGCGGGCCCTGCTCACCGTGCTGCTGGCCACCGCCGACGGGCTCGTCGGGCAGCAGGCGCTGGCGCTGCTGACCGGACCCATCGGCCGTGTCGATCCGGTTTCGCTGCGCCAGCTGCGCCGAACACTGCAGCGCGCCAACCCCGATCGGGCACCGGCCGATTTCGCCGACCTGTTGGTCGAGGCGCTGTCCGGTGACGCGACGCCGCCGGGTCCGCAGTTCGCCCCGCTGCGAAAGGTCCGCGCGGTGCTGGACGCGGCCGCGCGCTCGCACCGCGCCGGTGACGACCCGCGCTACACCCTGTGGGCCGCCTGGCACCGGTCCGGGTTGCAGCGCCGCTGGCTGACGGTGAGCGAGCGCGGCGGTCCCGCCGCGGCCCACGCCACCCGGAACCTCGAGTCGGTGACCGCGTTGTTCGAAGTCGCCGACGACTACGTGTCGCGCACCTCGGGCGCGTCGTTGCGCGGTCTGGCCGAGCACATCGCCGCGCTGGCGCTGCCGAGCCCCACCCCCGAGCCGGTCGCCGCGGCCGAGCAGGTCAGGGTGCTCAGCGCGCACGCCGCGCTGGGCCACGAATGGGATTTCGTGGTCATCGCCGGATTGCAGGATGGCTTGTGGCCCAACACCGTTCCGCGCGGCGGCGTGCTGGCCACCCAGCGGCTCCTGGACGTGCTGGACGGGGTCGGCGCCGACGCCTCGGTGCGCGCGCCGCTGTTGGCCGAGGAACGCAGGCTGCTGGTGGCGGCGATGGGCCGGGCCCGGCGCCGGTTGCTGGTGACGGCCGTCGACAGCGACACCGGTGGGGCCGGTCTACAGGCCGCGCTGCCGTCGGTGTTCTTCGCCGAAATCGCGCAATGGTCCGACGACGACGCCGATAGCGCCGGCGTGCAGCCGATCTCGGCGCCGCGGGTGCTGTCCGCGGCCGCGCTGGTCGGCCGGCTGCGTGGCGTGGTGTGCGCGCCTGAGGGCGAGGTGGACGAGCTCGCCCGCGATTGTGCGGCAACGCAATTGGCCCGGTTGGCCAAAGCCGGTGTGCCGGGCGCCGACCCGGCCGGTTGGCACGGCCTGACCCCGGTCAGCACCACCTCACCGCTGCGCGGCAGTGGTGAGGTGGTGACCTTGACGCCGTCGACCCTGCAGACCCTCAACGACTGTCCGTTGCGCTGGCTCGCCGAGCGGCATGGCGGATCCGGCCCGCGCGACGTGCGCTCGGCAATCGGGTCGGTGGTGCACGCCCTGATCGCCGAACCGCACCGGAGCGAATCGGAATTGCTCGCCGAGCTGGACCGCGCCTGGAAGCATCTTCCCTTCGCGGCACAATGGCATTCGGACAACGAGTTGGCCCGGCATAGCGCCATGCTGGAGGCGTTCATCGAGTGGCGCGCGCAGACCCGGGGCGCACTGACCGAGGTCGGCGTCGAGGTCGAGATCGAGGGGACCGTGGCCACCGCCGACGGCGACGAGGTGCGGGTGCGCGGCCGGGTCGACCGGCTCGAGCGCGATGCCGCCGGCCGGCTGGTGATCGTCGACATCAAAACCGGCAAGACACCGGTCAGCAAGGACGATGCGCAACAACACGCCCAGCTCGCCATGTATCAGCTGGCGGTGGCAGAAGGATTGGTGGGCAACGGGACCGACAACGTTGAGCCCGGCGGCGCGCGGCTGGTCTACGTCGGCAAGACCGGGGCGTCCGGAGTGGCCGAACGCGAACAGGATCCGTTGACCGCCGCCGCCGGCGACGAATGGCGCGAGGTCATCGGGCGCGCGGCCGGCGCGACGTCCGGCCCGCAGTTCATCGCGCGGCGCAACGACGGCTGCGCCCGCTGTCCCATCCGGCCGAACTGTCCGGCCCACGCCGACGGCGCGCAACGATGACCCCGCCGCGGCCGCGCTACAGCCCCGCCGAATTGGCCGGCGCGCTAGGACTTTTCCCGCCGACCGACGAGCAGGCCGCCGTCATCGCCGCGCCGCCGGGACCGCTGGTGGTCATTGCCGGCGCCGGCGCCGGCAAGACCGAAACCATGGCGGCGCGGGTGGTGTGGCTGATCGCCAACGGCTACGCCGACCCCGGTCAGGTGCTGGGCTTGACGTTCACCCGCAAGGCCGCCGGCCAGCTGCTGCGCCGGGTCCGGTCCCGATTGGCCCGGCTGGACGGCGTCGGCCTGGGCGCGCCGGGCGCGGCCGTCGACACCGAGGATGCTCCGACGGTCAGCACCTACCACGCCTTCGCGGGTTCGCTGCTGCGCGACTACGGGCTGCTGCTGCCCGTCGAGCCCGACACCCGCCTACTCAGCGAAACCGAGTTGTGGCAGCTGGCTTTCGACGTGGTGAACGGCTATCCCGGCGAACTGCGGACCGACAAGACCCCGGCGGCCGTCACCTCGATGGTGCTGCGGCTGTGGGGGCAACTGGCCGAACACCTGGTGGACACCGGCCGGCTGCGCGACACCCACGTGGAGCTGGAGCGGCTGATCCACTGCCTGCCCGCGGGCTCTTATCAACGGGACCGCGGCCCCAGCCAGTGGTTGCTGCGGCTGCTGGCCACCCAGACCGAACGCACCGAGCTGGTCCCACTGCTCGACGCGCTCAACGACCGCATGCGCGCCGCGAAGGTGATGGACTTCGGGATGCAGATGGCCTCGGCGGCCAGGCTGGCGGCGAGGTTCCCGCAAGTCGGCGAGGACCTGCGCGGTCGCTACCGGGTGGTGCTGCTCGACGAGTATCAGGACACCGGCCACGCCCAACGCATCGCGCTCTCAGCACTATTCGGTGGCGGGGTCGACGACGGGCTGGCGCTCACGGCCGTCGGCGACCCCATTCAGTCGATCTACGGCTGGCGCGGCGCCTCGGCGACCAACCTGCCCCGGTTCACCACCGACTTCCCCCGATCCGACGGCACCCCCGCGCCCATCCTGGAGTTGCGGACGAGCTGGCGCAACCCCCCGCGCACGCTGCGGGTGGCCAACGCCGTGTCGGCGGAGGCCCGGCGGCGATCGGTGGCCGTGCACGCGCTGCGCCCGCGTCCGGACGCCCCGCCCGGCACCGTCCGCTGCGCATTGCTGCCCGATGTGACGGCCGAGCGCGACTGGATCGCCGATCACCTCGACGCGCGGTACCGGCAGGCCCGCGACGAGGGCGTCGGGCCGCCGACGGCCGCGGTGTTGGTGCGCCGCAACGCCGATGCCGCACCCATCGCCGACGCGCTGCGCGCCCGCGGCATCCCCGTCGAGGTCGTCGGGCTGGCCGGGCTGCTGGCCATTCCCGAGGTCGCCGAGCTGGTCGCCATGCTGCGGCTGGTCGCCGACCCGACGGCCGGCGCGGCGGCGATGCGGGTGCTCACCGGTTCACGCTGGCGCCTGGGCGCCAGCGACCTCGCGGCGCTGTGGCAGCGGGCTCGCGCGCTCGGCGGGGTGGCCCAGCCCGCCGAGGCGTCGTCGCCCGAGTCGATCGCGAGTGCGGCAGGCCCCGACGCGGACACCGTGTGCCTGGCCGACGCGATCGCCGATCCCGGTGCGGCCGAGGCGTATTCGGCTGCGGGATACCAGCGGGTCACCGCACTGGCCGCCGAACTGAGCGCCCTGCGTGCCCACCTGGGACATCCGCTCCCCGACCTGGTCGCCGAGGTGCGCCGGGTGCTGGGCATCGACTGCGAAGTCCGGGCCGCAGCGGGGGTCGGTGCCGGCTGGGCCGGCACCGAGCACCTGGACGCATTCGCCGACGTCGTCGCCGGGTATGCCGAACGCACCGACACGGCGACCGGGCCGGCGGACGGATCGGCAGCCACCTCGGTGACCGGCCTGCTGGCATTCCTGGATGTCGCCGAGTCGGTCGAGAACGGTTTGGCGCCCGCACCATTGGCGGTCGCCCGCGACCGCGTCCAAGTGCTCACCGTGCACTCCGCGAAGGGACTGGAATGGCAGGTCGTGGCGGTGGCCCACCTGTCCGGGGGCACCTTCCCGTCGACGGCGTCGAAGAGTACCTGGCTCACCGACGCCGCCGAGCTGCCGCCGCTCTTGCGCGGTGACCGCGCCGCCGCGGGCGCGCTGGGCATCCCGGTCATGGACACCTCGGACGTCACAAATCGAAAGCAGCTGTCGGACAAGATCTCCGAGCATCGCCGCCAGCTCGAGCAGCGCCGCATCGACGAGGAGCGCCGGTTGTTGTATGTCGCCATCACCCGGGCCGAGGACACGCTGCTGGTGTCCGGGCACCATTGGGGGGCCACCGGCATCAAGCCGCGCGGCCCATCGGACTTCCTGTGCGAGATCAAGGCCATCATCGACGATTCGGCCGCGGCCGACGATCCCTGCGGAAAGGTCGAATGCTGGGCCCCCGCGCCCGCCGATGGGGAGCGAAACCCGCTGCGCGACAACGTCGTCGAAGCGGTATGGCCGCCCGACCCGCTGGCGGCGCGGCGCGACGACGTCGAGCGCGGCGCCGCGCTGGTGGCGCAGGCGTTGCGGGCCGATGCGACCGACGAGTACGTCGATGTGGACGGCTGGATCGCCGACGTCGACGCACTGCTGGCCGAGCGCGCCCGGCTGGTACAGCCGCCGGCAACCGTCCTGCCGGGCCAGCTGTCGGTAAGCTCCCTGGTCGGCCTGGCGCGCGATCGGGCGGGCACCGCGCAGCGGTTGCGGCACCGGCTGCCGTCGCGGCCGGAGCCGCATGCGCTGCTGGGCAATGCCTTTCACGCGTGGGTCCAGAAATTCTACGGCGCCGAGTGTCTGTTCGATCTCGGCGATCTACCGGGCGCGGCCGACTCCGACGTCGGCGACACCGCGGAACTGGCCGCGTTACAGGATGCCTTCACCGAATCGCCCTGGGCCGCAAGAACTCCCGTGGCCATCGAGGTGCCGTTCGAGATGCCGATCGGCGACACACTGGTGCGCGGACGCATCGACGCGGTCTTCGCTGATCCCGACGGCGGCGCCACCGTGGTGGACTGGAAGACCGGCGAACCGCCGCACGGGCCGGAAGCGATGCGGCAGGCCGCCGTCCAGCTCGCCGTGTACCGCGCGGCCTGGGCGGCGTTGGCGCGCATCCCGGAATCCTCGGTGCGCACCGCCTTTTATTACGTGCGCGCCCGCACCACCGTGATCCCCGAGGAACTGCCGAGCGCCGCCGAGGTCGCGGGGCTGCTGACGGACCCGGCCGGCGATCGTCACGCCCGGGTGTGACCTGCGCCGCCCGAGTATTGGCGAAGCTGTGGCCGTGGTTACATAAGACGGTGCGTGTCGCGTGCGCAGAAGGTAAGCCGATGACGGACCGCCGTGGCCAACGGTAGGTCCCGAAGGCTGAGCGGTCTGGACGAAACCCTGACGGCTCAGCGCGGTCACCAGCTGATCGGCGTGGTGCGCATCCCCGAGGACCACGCGAGCCCCATCCGCGTCATCACCCGGCGCCTGGCCATCGCGCTGGTGGTGCTGTTCGCCGCGGCCGTCATCGTCTATCTGGACCGCAACGGTTACCGCGACGTGCGCAACCAACCGCTGACCTTTTTAGACTGCGTGTACTTCTCCGCGGTGTCCCTGTCGACCACCGGCTACGGCGACATCACGCCGTACACCGAAACCGCGCGTCTGGTGCACACCCTGATCTTCACCGCGCTGCGGATCGCGTTCCTGGCCGTATTGGTCGGCACCACGCTCGAAGTGCTCTCCGAGCGGTCTCGCCAAGGGTGGAAGATTCAGCGTTGGAGGAGCAGAGTGCGCAACCACACGATCGTGATCGGCTACGGCACCAAGGGGAAGACCGCGGTCGCGGCCATCCTCGGTGACGAGACCGTGCAGACAGAGGTCGTCGTCGTCGACACCGATCGCAGCACGCTCGAGCACGCCGAAAGTGCCGGCCTGGTCACCCTGCACGGCGATGCCACCAAGGCCGATGTGCTGCGGCTGGCCGGCGCCCAGCATGCGGCGTCCATCATCGTCGCCACCAGCCGCGACGACACCGCGGTGCTGGTGACGCTGACGGCGCGCGAAATCGCGCCCAAGGCCAAGATCGTCGCCTCCATCCGGGAGACCGAGAATCAGCACCTGCTGCAGCAGTCGGGCGCGGACTCGGTGGTGGTGTCCTCGGCCACCGCCGGCCGGCTCCTCGGGCTGGCCACCACCACCCCCAGCGTCGTGGAGATGATCGAGGACCTGCTGACGCCCGACGTCGGGCTGGCCATCGCCGAACGCGAAGTCGAGCAGACCGAGGTCGGCGGATCGCCGCGGCATCTGCGCGACATCGTGCTCGGCGTGGTGCGCGACGGCCACCTGCTGCGCATCGGCGCACCGGAAGTGGATGCCATCGAGGCCAACGATCGGCTGCTCTACATCCGAAACGCCGACCACTGATGGCGATCGCGGACTTTCAGCTGCGCAGCGTGCCCTTGTTGTCGCGGGTGGGTGCCGACCGCGCCGATCAGCTGCGCACCGACGTCGAGGCGGCCACCACGGGCTGGGCGGATGCGGCGCTGCTGCGGGTGGATTCGCGCAACCAGGTGCTGGCCGCCAATGGCCGGGTGGTGCTCGGCGCCGCCGTCGAAGTGGGCGACAAGCCGCCGTCGGAGGCGGTGTTTCTGGGGCGCCTCGAGGACGGCCGCCACGTCTGGGGCATCCGCGGCGCGCTGCAGGCTCCGGACGACCCCGCCGCCCACGCGGAGGTGGTGAACGTGCGCAGTCTCGGCCCGGTTTTCGACGACACCAGCAGCCAGCTGGTGTCCGCGGCGGTCGCGCTGCTGAATTGGCATGACAAGGCGCGCTTCAGCTCCGTGGACGGTTCACCGACGAGGCCGGCCCGGGCGGGCTGGTCGCGCGTCAACCCGGTGACCGGTCACGAGGAGTTTCCGCGTATCGACCCGGCGGTGATCTGCCTGGTCCACGACGGAGGTGACCGCGCGGTGCTGGCGCGCCAGGCGGTGTGGCCGGAGCGGATGTTCTCGCTACTGGCCGGATTCGTCGAGGCCGGTGAGTCTTTCGAGGTGTGCGTCGCCCGGGAGATCCGCGAGGAGATCGGGCTGACCGTCCGCGACGTGCGATACCTGGGCAGTCAGCCGTGGCCGTTCCCGCGCTCGCTGATGGTCGGCTTCCACGCCGTGGCCGACCCGGCCGAAGAATTCTCGTTCAACGACGGCGAGATCGCCGAGGCGGCATGGTTCACGCGCGACGAGGTGCGCACCGCGCTGGCGGCCGGGGACTGGTCCAGCTCGTCGGAGTCGAATCTTCTTCTGCCCGGGTCGATCTCGATCGCCCGCGTGATCATCGAATCCTGGGCCGCGATCGACTGACCGGCGCCTAGTGGCCGGCCTCGGCCAGCTTCGCCTTCACCTGGGCCGCGCTCGGATTGGTCAGCGTCGACCCGTCGGCGAATTTCACCGTGGGAACCGTCCTGTTGCCGCCGTTGACCGAGCTGACGAAATCAGCGGCCGCGGCGTCGTCCTCGATGTCGACCGCCTCGTAGGGAATGCCGTTGGACTTGAGCACCGTCATCAGCCGATGGCAGTAGCCGCACCAGGATGTCGTGTAGACGGTGAGTGAAGCAGAGGTCATAAATGGTTAACGTAGCCCGGCGGCGATGCATTCCGCGAAGCGGGAGCGGCCCGGGCGCGCCCGGCGAGGGGGACGGATCCGCCGACTCGCCGGGGCGACACGCCAAGCCCGGCGATTCAGGCGTGGCGATGCGTCGGGTTTGTCGGCGACCGCTGCCAAGATGGACGCCATGCCGACGGTCGCCGATCCTTTGACAGCCGGGCTGGACGACGAGCAGCGCGAGGCCGTGCTGGCTCCCCGCGGCCCGGTCTGTGTGCTTGCCGGCGCCGGAACGGGAAAGACCCGCACCATCACGCATCGGATCGCCCAGCTGATCGCCAGCGGTCACGTCGCGGCCGGCCAGGTGCTGGCCGTCACCTTCACCCAGCGGGCGGCGGGGGAGATGCGCTCGAGGTTGCGGACGATCGACGCCGCTGCGGGCGCGGACACCACCGTCGGCGCGGTGTCCGCCCTGACGTTCCACGCGGCCGCCCACCGGCAGCTGCGGTATTTCTGGCCGCGCGTGGTCGGCGACACCGGGTGGCAGCTGCTGGACAGCAAGTTCGCCGTCGTCGCTCGGGCGGCCGCCCGAGCCCGGATCAACGCCAGCACCGACGACGTGCGCGACCTGGCCGGCGAGATCGAGTGGGCCAAAGCGTCGCTGATCGGACCCGAGGAATACCCGGCCGCGGTGGCCGCCGCCGCGCGCGACATCCCGTTGGATGCCGCCCGCGTCGCCACCGTCTACGCCGCCTACGAGGCGCTCAAGGCCCGCGGCGACAACGTCACCCTGCTCGACTTCGACGACCTGCTGCTGCACACCGCGGCCGCGATCGAGAACGATCCGGCGGTGGCCGAGGAGTTCCGCGACCGCTACCGCTGCTTCGTCGTCGACGAATACCAGGACGTCACGCCGCTGCAACAGCGGGTGCTGACGGCGTGGCTCGGCGATCGCGACGACCTGACCGTGGTGGGTGACGCCAACCAGACCATCTATTCGTTCACCGGGGCCTCGCCGCGGTTCCTGCTCGACTTCTCCCGCCGATTCCCCGACGCCACCGTGGTGCGCCTGGAGCGCGACTACCGCTCCACCCCGCAGGTGGTGTCGTTGGCCAACCAGGTGATCGCCGCGGCCCGCGGCCGCGTCGCCGGCAGCAAGCTGCACCTGGTGGGTCAGCGGGCGCCTGGGCCGGCGCCGTCGTTCCACGAGCATCCCGACGAACCGGCCGAGGCCGCCGCCGTCGTGGCGTCGATCAAGCGGCTCATCGAATCCGGCACCCCGCCCTCGGAGATCGCGGTGCTGTACCGGGTCAACGCTCAATCGGAGATCTACGAGGAGGCGTTGACCGAGGCCGGCATCGCCTATCAGGTTCGCGGCGGTGAGGGCTTCTTCAACCGCCAGGAGATCAAGCAGGCCCTGCTCGCGCTGAATCGGGCCGCGGAGCGCGGCTCTGAGGATGGGCCAGCAGGTCCGTTGCCCGACGTGGTCCGCACCATCCTGGAACCGCTGGGGCTGACGGCCGAGGAACCCGTCGGCGCCCGCGCCCGGGAGCGCTGGGAGGCGCTGACCGCCCTGGCCGAGCTGGTCGACGACGAGGTGGCGCAGCGTCCGCAGCTGGAACTCCCGGGACTGGTGGCCGAACTGCGGACGCGGGCCGATTCGCGGCACCCACCGGTGGTGCAGGGCGTCGCGCTGGCGTCGCTGCACGCCGCCAAGGGACTCGAGTGGGACGCGGTGTTTCTGGTCGGGCTGGCTGACGGCACGCTGCCCATCTCGCACGCGTTGGCGCATGGCGCCGAGAGTGAAGCGGTCGAAGAGGAGCGGCGGCTGCTCTACGTCGGAATCACCAGGGCTCGAATACATTTGGGCCTCAGCTGGGCGCTGGCCCGCAGCCCGGGTGGGCGCCAGGGCCGCAAGCCGTCGCGGTTCCTCAACGGCATCGCGCCCCAGGCGCGAGCCGACGCGGCGCCGAACAAGTCCCGGCGCAACCGGGGCACGGCGAGCCGCTGCCGGATCTGCAACAACAACCTGACCACCCCGGCGGCCGTCATGCTGCGCCGCTGTGAGACCTGCGCCGGCGACATCGACGAGGACCTGTTGCTGCGGCTCAAGGCGTGGCGACTGGACGTCGCCAAGGAGCAGCAGGTGCCCGCCTACGTCGTCTTCACCGACAACACGCTGATCGCCATCGCCGAGCTGCGGCCCGGCGACGAGGCTGCGCTGATCGCGATTCCGGGCATCGGCGCCCGCAAGCTGGAGCAGTACGGCCCGGACGTGCTGGAAGTGGTCCGCGGACGCTGACCGGTAAACCCGCTGGTCAGAAAATCGGTTGTGGTCACCGGCGGTGACCGTTTACCCTCGAAACCGCAACTCGGCACTACGGAGAAGGAGGGTGGCCACGATGCTCAACGACGCGTTCGGTGTAGGCGTGGTTCGCGCGGCGCTTGCCGCGGGTACCTCCCATGCCGCACACGCCGCCTCGGCGGCCGCGCGTAAGCATCGCGCCGCCGCCGCGACCGACGCGTCCGTAGATGTCGGGGGCCCACCGAAGGCAAGGTAAGCACCAGCCCGGTTTTCTCCCAAATGGCCACGGACCCGAAGTCGCAAGGATCCGTGGCCATATCTGTAGGGTCGGCACCTCTTCGACCTGGTCCGGATCACTGCTAAGGACAGCAACCAGACCAGGAAGTAGGTGGTAGGACATGTCGGCACCGACAGTCCCCAGACAAGCCCTGCCGTGTCACGTCGGCGATCCCGACCTGTGGTTCGCCGACGCCCCGGCCGATCTCGAGCGGGCCAAGACGCTCTGCACCGGCTGCCCGGTGCGGCGCCAGTGCCTGGCGGCCGCGCTGGAACGGGCCGAACCCTGGGGTGTGTGGGGCGGCGAAATCATCGACCGCGGCTCGGTGCTGAGCTTCAAACGGCCCCGCGGGCGCCCCCGCAAGGGCAGCAGGCAAGACGGGGCCGCCGCGTAGGGCGCCGGAGCTAGACGACGGCGCTGTCGGGTTCGGCGAAGCCGGGCACCAGCTCTTCGGACAGCGCCTTGATCGGCACGTGGGCATCCAGCTGGCACAGGATCGCGGCCACCGACATGATCACCCGCATCGGGATGACCAGTTTGGGCGGCAGGTCCATCTGCCGGGCCGTGCGGATCTGCGACACCGACCGATCGATCTCGATGGCCGACATCTTCTGCAGCCACTTACGGGTGTAGTGGAAAACCTCGACCTCGACCGGTTCGACGTACTGGCGCAGCATGTCGTCGATGTCGCGGACCGACACCTGCTGGCCCTTCTGAATGAACCCGGCCTTCTCCATCGTCGGCAGCAGTAGGTCGTAGTTCTTGTCGCGGGCCAGCCGGATGCTCATACCGAGCTCAATCGGCAAGCCGCCGGGCAGCGCGGCAACGGCGCCGAAGTCGATCACGCCCATGCGGCCGTCGGGAAGCAGCATGAAGTTGCCCGGGTGGGCGTCGCCGTGCAGCATGCCCAGCCGGCTCGGCGCGTCGAAGGTGAGTTCGAGCAGCCGGGTGCCCATCAGGTCGCGCTGCTCGACGGTGCCGTGCCGGATGATCTCGGCCATCGGGGTGCCCTGCATCCACTCCTGGATCACCACCTTGGGCGCGCTGGCCACGATGCGCGGCACCGCGAAGTGCGGGTGATCGTGATAGGCCTTAGCGAAGGCGCGCTGGTTCTCGGCTTCCAGCCGGTAGTCCAGCTCCATCTCGGTGCGCTCGATCAGCTCGTCGACCACGCCCTGGACGTCGGCGCCGGGCGTGAGCTGCTTGAACACCCCGACCAGGCGCTGCATGGTCTTGAGGTCGGCCCGCAGGGCCTCGTCGGCGCCGGGGTACTGGATCTTGACGGCCACCTCGCGGCCGTCGGACCACACGCCCTTGTGGACCTGGCCGATGCTGGCCGACGCCACCGGCGTGTCGTCGAACGAGCTGAAGCGTTCGCGCCACTTGGTTCCCAGCTGGGCATCGAGCACCCGGTGCACCTTGGCGGCGGGCAGCGGCGGGGCGTCCTTTTGCAGCTTGGTCAGCGCTTCGCGGTACGGCTCGCCGAATTCCTCGGGAATGGCGGCTTCGAGCACCGACAGAGCCTGGCCCACCTTCATTGCGCCGCCCTTGAGCTCACCCAAGACGGTGAACAGTTGGTGGGCGGCCTTTTCCAGAAGCTCGGCCTGGACCTCGTCCCTGGACTTTCCGGTCAGCCGTTTACCGAATCCGAGCGCTGCCCTGCCGGCGAATCCGACCGGAATGCTGGCCAGCTTCGCATTGCGCGCAGCACGGCCCCGTTTGATGTCAGCCACGTACCCATCATCCATGATGGCCAGCGCGATGTGGAGCGATGCCGACAACGCACGTTGTCACGGTAATTAACGGCCTGGTCAACCGGATTCGACGGTCGATGTGGCCTTCACTACAGCTCGTCGAATCGCCCGTAGCGGTCAGCAGGAGCACAGCGGGTGTTTGGCCCACCGCCGCGTGACGATAGCGGCGGAGTGCAGGTCGAATTCCAGGGTCGCGTTCAGCGTCTGGGGTGGTGCCGGTTCGGCCGCCGCCTCCTGCCCGTGCACGGCCGCGATCACCCGGTTCACCTGGCTGAGCGCCAGCGCCGCGGTCGCCAGCACGGTGGCGCGATCGGCGACGCCGACGGTCTCGCGTAGCTGCGCGCAGATGGCCGGCCACGCCGCGTCGCGGTCCCGGCGGTGCAGGTCCGCGCAGCCCAGGCAGCTGGTCACGCCGGGGATCACCAGCGGGCCCACCAGCCCGATGCCGTCGCGCACCCGCACCAACAGATGCGCGACGCCCTGCTTGTGCAGGTCGCGGACCATGTGCGGGTCGGCGACCAGGAAGTCCGATAACACCACCAGATCAACGTCGTCGGCCGACACCGCGGCGTGCGGTTGGCTGCTGTGCGCGATCCGGGCGCCCGAGCAGCGCAACGTCTCCACCAGGAGTTCGGACAACGGCCCGCGGCCGTGGATCCGCACCGAGGCCGCCCGGGCGCGTGGTCGCCCGCATTCGGTGGCGACCCCGGCATCGATCAACTGCGCCACCAGGTTTCGCAGGCCGTCGGCGTCGGTCAGGCCGCGTTGCAGCGCGCGGCGCTGCAACTCCGAGAGCGGGGTCGGCGACCACATGGTCCGCAACAGTGTGGCCAGCTCGGCGGCGGCCAGGCCGCCCGGCGGGCGGACCAGCACCGCGCGGCGCGGATCCCAGCCCACCTGGACCGCGCCGTCGGGGCGCAGCAACACCGGCAGCGCCGGATCCAGCGCATAGGTGGAAAGCGCGGCCTGGCAGCGCTGAGTCACCGCGCAACTGTGTCACGACAGAGGCGATGGCTCCGGTCAGTTATGCACAGAACCCGGGCCCGGGTCCTCGGGGTTTTGACCCTCGCGCTCGAGTTTGGCGATGGCCTCGTCGATTCCGCTGGTGTCGCCGCCGATGACGCGGTCGATGAAGCCCGCCGGCTCGTCGAGGTCGTCGGCGTCGGGCAGCAGATCGGGGTGTTGCCAGATGCCGTCGCGCGCGTCGACGCCGGCGGCCTCCGTGAGGCGCTCCCAGAACGCGGCGGCCTCGCGCATCTTGCGCGGCCGCAGCTCCAGCCCCACCAACGTTGCGAAGGTCTGCTCGGCGGGGCCGCTGCTGGCCCGGCGGCGGCGCATCGTCTCGCCCAGCGCGGCCGCGCCGGGAATCCGGTCGCCCAGCGCGTCGGCCACCACCACCTGCACCCACCCCTCGATCAGGGCGAGCAGCGTTTCCAGGCGTTCGAGCGCCTGCATCTGAGCGGGTGTTGCCTTGGGCTCGAAAACGCCCTGCCCGAGCAGGTTTTCGATGGCCGCCGGGTCCGACAGCGACGCCGGATTGAAGTCGCGCGCCAGCTCCTCGATCCCGGACATGTCGATCTGCATGCCCATCGCGTACGCCTCGACGGCGCCGAGCAGCTGACTCGACAGCCACGGCACGTGACTGAACAGTCGGTGATGGGCGGCCTCACGCGCGGCCAGGAACGTCAGGACCTCGCTGCGCGGCCGCTCCAGCCCGGAGGCGAACGGCTCGACAGCCTCGGGCATTACCGCTGCAATTCCCTTGGGCCCCAATGGCAAACCGATGTCTGTCGACGTCAGCACCTCGCGGGACAATCGGCCCAGCGCCTGCCCGAGCTGCGAACCGAACGCCATACCGCCCATCTGCGACATCATCTGCAGCAGCGGACCGGCCATGCTCTTGGCCTCTTCGGGCAGCGACGCTGCCCACACCGTCGAAATCTGTTGTGCCATCGGGTCACACAGCCGCTTCCACGTCTCCAGCGTGTTGTCGACCCAGTCGCCGGGAGTCCAACCCACCGCCTTGGTGGTGCCCGCGGGCAGGGCCGTGGCCCCGTCCAGCCAGGTTTCCGCCAGGTGCACCGCGTCGGCGATCGCCGAGTTGGTGGTGTCCGGAACCGGCGCCACAAAGCCGATTGAATTCGTTGCGACTCTCCGTGCCAATTCGTAATTGACCGGTCCCGAGGCGGTTCCGCCGGGCCCGACAGTGCCCGCGCTGCTGAACATCTGACCCAGTTGAGTGAAGATCTGCCCCAAATCGCCCATGCCGAATTCACCGCTCATGCCGAAGGCGGCGAACGGGTCGGACGGGTTCGAGCCCGAATCGGGATCTTTTTTCCCGTGCTTGTCGGGGTCGTCTTCAGAGGAGAAGCCGAAAGGCAGGTCAGCCATACCCTCAACGGTACTCACCACAAGGTCAGACGGCGCGACCTCGGGTCCGCTTGTAGCTGAACCCTCCTAACCGAACGTTGTAGCTGAACACCGCGCCGCGGCCGCCGTCTAGTGTGATCGGCGTGAACAGGCGCATCCTGACCCTGATGGTCGCGCTGGTGCCGATCGTCGCGTTCGGCGTGTTGCTGGCGGTGGTGACGGTGCCGTTCGTGTCGCTGGGACCCGGCCCCACCTTCGACACGCTCGGCGAGGTCGACGGCAAGCAGGTGGTAGCGATCGAGGGCACCCAGACCCACCCGACGACCGGCCACCTCAACATGACGACGGTGTCCCAGCGCGACGACTTGACGCTGGGCGAGGCGCTGACGCTGTGGCTTTCGGACCAGGAGCAGCTGGTGCCGCGCGACCTCATCTATCCGCCCGGTAAGTCGCGGGAGGACGTCGACAAGGCCAACAACGCGGACTTCAAGCAATCCGAGGACAGCGCCGCCTACGCGGCCCTGGGGTACCTCAAGTACCCGGCGGCGGTGACGGTCGCCAAGGTGCCCGAGCCGGGTCCGTCGGTGGGCAAGCTGAAGGTCGGCGACGCGATCGACGCGGTCAACGGCGTCCCGGTGGCCACCGTCGACGAGTTCACCGGATTGCTGAAGAACACCAAGCCGGGCCAGGTGGCGACGATCGACTTTCGGCGCAAGAACGAGCCTGCCGGTGTGGCGCAGATCACGCTGGGCGCCAACAAAGACCGCGACTACGGCTTCCTCGGCGTAGCGGTGCTCGACGCGCCGTGGGCGCCGTTCACCGTGGACTTCAACCTGGCCAACGTGGGCGGGCCGTCGGCCGGATTGATGTTCAGCCTGGCGGTGGTCGACAAATTGACCACCGGCGACCTGGCCAAGTCGAACTTCATCGCGGGCACCGGGACCATTTCGTCCGACGGCAAGGTCGGCCAGATCGGCGGCATCACCCACAAGATGGTCGCCGCGCATGCGGCCGGGGCCACGGTCTTTCTGGTGCCGGCGAAGAACTGCTACGAGGCCAGCTCGGACAATCCGTCCGGCCTGCGGTTGGTCAAGGTCGAGACGCTCGGCCAGGCAGTGGATGCGCTACATACGATCGGGTCGGGCGGGCAGCCGCCAAGCTGCTAGCGAACCTCGGCGATCACCGGTAGCGCCATGCGTAGAGTTGTCACCGTCTAGCAATCGATCAGGGAGCGTAGCCAGTGGGGATGCGGCCCACCGCACGGATGCCGAAGCTGACTCGGCGTAGCCGGATTCTGATCCTGATCGCACTGGGTGTGATCGTTCTGCTGCTCGCGGGTCCGCGACTGATCGACGCCTACGTCGACTGGCTGTGGTTCGGCGAGCTCGGCTATCGTTCGGTGTTCTCGACCGTGCTGGTGACCCGGTTCGTCGTCTTCTTGGTCGCGGGGCTGCTGGTGGGCGGCATCGTGTTCGCCGGCCTCGCGGTGGCCTACCGCACCCGTCCGGTGTTCGTGCCGAGCAACGACAACGATCCGGTGGCGCGCTACCGCGCCCTGGTGCTGTCCCGGTTGCGACTGGTGAGCGCCGGGATCCCGGTGGCGGTCGGCCTGCTGGCCGGCATCATCGCCCAAAGCTATTGGGTGCGCATCCAACTGTTCCTGCACGGCGGCGACTTCGGCATCAAGGACCCGCAGTTCGGCAAGGACCTCGGCTTCTATGCCTTCGAGCTGCCGTTCTACCGGTTGCTGCTCAGCTACCTGTTCGTCGCGGCTTTCCTCGCGTTCGTAGCCAACCTGTTGGCCCACTACGTCTTTGGCGGCATCCGGCTGTCCGGTCGGGCCGGCGCGCTGAGTCGTTCGGCGCGGATCCAGCTGGTCACCCTGGTCGGGGTGCTGGTCGTGCTGAAGGCGATTGCCTACTGGCTGGACCGCTATGAGTTGTTGTCGCACACCCGCGGCGGCAAGCCCTTCACCGGGGCGGGGTACACCGATATCAATGCGGTGCTGCCGGCGAAGCTGATCCTGATGGCGATCGCGCTCATCTGCGCGGCCGCGGTGTTCTCCGCGGTGGTGCTCAAGGACTTGAGGATTCCGGCGATCGGGCTGGTCCTGTTGCTGCTGTCGTCGCTGATCGTGGGCGCCGGGTGGCCGTTGATCGTCGAGCAGATCAGCGTCAAACCCAATGCCGCGCAAAAGGAAAGCGAATACATCAGCCGCAGCATCGCCGCGACCCGGCAGGCCTACGGACTGACGTCGGACCAGGTCACCTATCGCAACTACACCGGCGACGCGCAGGCCACCGCCCAGCAGGTCGCCGACGACCGCGCGACCACGTCGAACATCCGGCTGCTCGACCCGACGATCGTCAGCCCAGCGTTCACCCAGTTCCAGCAGGGCAAGAACTTCTACTATTTCCCCGACCAGCTGTCCATCGACCGGTACCAGGACCGCAACGGGGCGTTGCGTGACTACGTCGTGGCGGCGCGTGAACTCAACCCCGACCGGCTGATCGACAACCAGCGCGACTGGATCAACCGGCACACCGTCTACACCCACGGCAACGGCTTCATCGCGTCACCGGCCAACACGGTGCGCGGAATCGCCAACGACCCCAACCAAAACGGTGGCTACCCCGAGTTCCTGGTCAACGTCGTCGGCGCCAACGGCGGTGTGGTGTCCGACGGTCCGGCGCAACTCGACCAGCCGCGCGTCTACTTCGGGCCGGTCATCTCCAACACGTCGGCCGACTACGCGATTGTCGGTCGCAACGGCACCGACCGCGAATACGACTACGAGACCAGCAACGAGACCAAGAACTACACGTACACCGGCCTGGGTGGCGTCCCGCTCGGCGATTGGTTGTCCCGCAGCGTGTTCGCCGCGAAATTCGCCGAGCGAAACTTCTTGTTCTCCAACGTGATCGGCTCGAACAGCAAGATCCTGTTCAACCGCGACCCGGCGCGACGGGTGGAGGCGGTGGCGCCATGGCTGACCACCGACAGCTCGGTGTACCCGGCGATCGTCAACAAGCGACTGGTGTGGATCATCGACGGCTACACCACGCTGGACAACTACCCGTATTCCGAACTCACGTCGCTGGAATCGGCGACTGCGGACTCCAACGAGGTGGCGTTCAACAAGCTGGCGCCCGACAAGCGGGTCTCCTACATCCGCAACTCGGTGAAGGCGACCGTGGACGCCTACGACGGCACCGTCTCGCTATACCAGCAGGACGAGCAGGACCCGGTGCTCAAGGCCTGGATGCAGGTCTTCCCGGGCACCGTGAAGCCCAAGAGCGATATCAGCCCCGAGCTGGCCGAGCACCTGCGCTATCCCGAGGACCTGTTCAAGGTGCAGCGGATGCTGCTGGCGAAATACCACGTCAACGATCCGGTGACGTTCTTCTCCACCTCGGATTTCTGGGACGTGCCGCTGGATCCGAACCCGACGGCCAGCAGCTACCAGCCGCCGTACTACATCGTCGCGAAAAACATTGCGAAGAACGACAACACGGCGTCGTATCAGCTGACCAGCGCGATGAACCGGTTCAAGCGTGACTATCTGGCCGCCTACATCAGCGCCAGCTCCGACCCGGCGACGTACGGCAGGATCACCGTGCTGACGATCCCGGGTCAGGTCAACGGGCCGAAGCTGGCCAACAACGCGATCACCACCGATCCGGCGGTGTCGCAGGACCTCGGCGTGATCGGGCGTGACAACCAGAACCGGATCCGGTGGGGCAACCTGCTCACCCTGCCGGTGGGGCAGGGCGGGCTGCTCTACGTCGAACCCGTGTATGCCTCCCCGGGGGCCAGCGATGCCGCGTCGTCCTACCCGCGGCTGATCCGGGTGGCGATGATGTACAACGACAAGATCGGGTATGGCCCCACCGTGCGTGACGCGCTGACCGGGCTGTTCGGTCCGGGCGCGGGTGCGGCGGCGACGGGGATCGTTCCGACCGATGCCGGCACGCCTGCCGCGAGTCCGCCGGCCACCGCTCCGGTGCCGGCCGCAACGCCGGGATCTGTACCGCCGGTGGCCGCGCCGCCGGTGCCCGACGGATCGGTGACACTGTCGCCGGCCAAAGCCGCTGTGCTGCAAGAGATCCAGGCCGCGATCGGCGCGGCGAAAGACGCGCAGAAGAAGGGCGATTTCGCCGGCTACGGCGCGGCGCTGCAACGCCTGGACGATGCGATCACCAAGTACAACAGCACCAAATAGCGTTCAGGCGTAGGCCGTTCGGAACCTGTCCCGATAGGCCTTCGGGCTGATGCCCAGGTGGTTGACGAATACCCGTCGCAGGGTTTCGATGCTGCCGAAGCCGGCCATGCCCGCGGTCTCGGTGACCGAGCGGCCGGATTGCAGCGCATTACGGGCGAAATCGATTCGAACCAATTCGACGTAGCGCGCCGGGCTCATTCCGAGCTCGGACTGGAAGAGCCGGGTCAACTGGCGGGTACTCAGGGATGCCAGCGCCGCAAGCTTTTTCACGCTGTAGTCGGCGCCGGGGTCGGCCGCGATCGCATCGGTGACCGGCCGCAGCGGCGACTGCGGCGGGGGATCGGCCTCCAGCAGCACCGAGAATTGTGATTGGCCGCCCGCGCGTTTGAGGTAGACGACCAGCCACCTCGCCACGTCGCGGACCAGTTCGGTCCCGTAATCCATTTCGACCAACGCCAGCGCCAGGTCGATGCCCGACGAGATTCCCGCGGAGGTGAAGATGTCGCCGTCGCGGACGAAGATCGCGTCCGGCTCAACGGTGACATCGGGGAAGGCCCGACCCAGCAACCGGGTGTCGTGCCAGTGCGTGGTGGCGCGCCGGCCGCTGAGCACGCCGGCCTGCGCGAGGATGAACGACCCCGTGCAGATGGACGCCAGACGACGGGTCCGTGTTGACACCGATCGGACGGCGTCGACCAGGGCGGTGTCGATGGGTCGCCCCGGCAGGTCGTCGCTGCCGGCGACCATGACGGTATCGGCGGACTCGATCGCCGAAATGCTGTCGGTCACGCCCAATCGGGCCCCGATCGAGCTGGCCACGTCACACCCGTCCACCGATGCGATTTTGAGTTGGTAGTCGGCGCCGAAGCGGTTGGCCTCGGCGAACACCTCGCCCGCCCCCGCGACGTCCAACAACGTCACCCCGTCGAAAACGACGATCACCACCACCCGCGTACTCGCTCCGGCTGTAGCCACGCAAGCCATTCTGTCGCTTTCTGAGGACTTGACGGCCCGAACGGCCAGGGTCAATTCGTCCGCGCGGCCGCACACTTATACCAACAGCCACTTGCAAGGAGACGAGAACGTGACTACCAGCTCAATCGACACCATCGCCGGCATCCACGTACCCGACAGCGCGTTGGCGCGCGAGGCCACCGAGTTCATCCGCGACACCGAGGACGAGTTGCTCTTCAACCACTCCAGGCGGGTCTTCCTCTTCGGCGCGCTACAGGGCGTGCGCCGCGGCCTGAAGCCGGATGCGGAACTGCTCTACGTCGGTGCGATGTTCCACGATCTCGGGCTGACTGAGCGCTATCGCGGGTCCGACATCCGCTTCGAGGTCGACGGCGCCAACGCGGCCCGGGACTTCCTGACGGCCCGTGGCGTCGACGAGGCTGACGCGGCCAAGGTGTGGCTCGGCATCGCCCTGCACACCACCCCCGGCGTGCCCGAGTTCATGGCACCCGAAGTGGCGCTGTTGCAGGCCGGTGTGGAAGTCGACGTGGTCGGCGTCGGGCGCGAGCAGTTGGCCCCCGAGGCGCTGGCCGCGGTGACCGCCGCGCACCCGCGCCCACAGTTCAAGCAGCGCATCCTGGCAGCGTTCAACGACGGCATGAAGCACCGGCCGCGGACCACCGACGGCACCATGAACGCCGATGTGCTGGTGCACTTCGATCCCGCCTCCGAGCGCGTCGACTTCGTCGACCTGATCCTTAACAACAGCTGGCCCGAGTAGCGGAAGGAATAGAACAATGGACATTTACGAAGGCCTTTACACCACCCGGATGATGCGCCGGTTGCGCCCGGATCCGATTCCGCTGGACACCCAGGCCCGCATCCTCGATGCGGCCGTCCGCGCCCCCAATGGGGGTAACACCCAGCGTTGGCACTTCGTGGCCGTGGACGATCGGGAGCTCATCCGCAAGTTCGCCCAACTGTTCCGCAAAGCCCGCGCCCTCGAATACGAAAAGTTCAGCACGGGAACGGGACCGATGGTGGCCACGGCGCCCGGAGCGGATCCCACCGCTCACGCCGAAACGATGCAGCGAATGAAGGGATCGGGGAATTACCTGGCCGACCATTTCGAAGAAGTCCCCCTGTTGCTGTTCGTGTACTCCATCGATGACCTTGGCGGCGCAAACATCTACCCGGCGATCTGGAGTGCGTTGCTCGCCGCTCGTGCCGAGGGCGTCGGCGGCGTCATGACGATGGTGCTTCGCAATTTCGAGGACGAGGTGAATGAGCTGCTGGGAGTTCCGGTCGAGCAGGGCTGGAAGATGTCGGCCATGCTCACCCTGGGTTACCCCATGGGCAGGTGGGGTGTCGCGGCGAATCGCCATCCGGTGCACGAGGTTTCGTCCCGCAACGGCTGGAACAAGCCGTTCGGCATCGAAGTGCCGCAGCCGCTGTGGCCGCCTCACGACGAGCCTGCGACCGGCCTGGCTGCGGCCGGCTGAAGGAGCCGGCCCAAATAGCGGCCGAAGCATTGCGGCGCAAAGGATTTGCGAGGAAGGTAGGTCCAATGACCGAGTTGAACCCGATTGGCGTCACGGTTGTCCAGCCAGGAGAAGGGGATTATGTTGCCCTGCCGGGCTTCGGGGCGGTGTTCAAGCTGTCCGGCAAGACCAACGGTGGCGAGGTATCGATCGTCGAGCACCCGTTCGCCGTCGGGCTGCTCACCGCGGCGCACCGGCACACGCGCGAGGACGAGCATTCGATCGTGCTGGCGGGTGAGATCGGCTTCCGCTCCGACGACAGTGAAGTGGTCCTGGGTCCCGGTGGCTACATCACCAAGCCCCGTGGCCAAATGCACGCGATGTGGAACGCCGGCAGCGAGCCGGGCCGCATCATCGAGGTCATCACTCCAGGCGGATTCGAGAACTATTTCCGCGAATTAGGCGAGTTGCTCGTCGAGCACGCCGACGACCCGGCGGGCAAGCCGCTGCACGAGTTGCCCGAGTTCGGTGAGCTCGCCGACAAATACGGGCTGACGTACGGGTCGCCGGAGTGGATGGACGACATCGCACAGCGATACGGGCTGAACCCGCCGTCGCACTGAGGCGGGCACTGACGCGGATTCGATCGTTCGACTGCCGCTGACCGCACGATTTGGTCGCCGAGAGGCCGGTTCGGTAACCTGGCATTTACCAACGCGGGGTGGAGCAGCTCGGTAGCTCGCTGGGCTCATAACCCAGAGGTCGCAGGTTCGAATCCTGTCCCCGCTACCAGGTAAAACAGCCCCCGGAGATTGCTCCGGGGGCTGTTTTCATGCCCGATGAGACGTTCGCGAAGCCAGGCTGGGCGCCGTTAGTCGATGAGCCCTCTCAGGAAGTCCGGCGATCATGATGGCTTATCTTTACCTCCATCTGTCCATTGGTACCGCGAGTTGTCGGAGGAGATCCAACATGCGCAGCTTCAGGGTTGCAGCGTTCGCGACGGCCCTCGTTCTCTTTGGCTCTGCTGGCGTCGCCGCTGCCGCGCCGCCAAAGGACTACTGCGCCGAACTCAAAGGTGCCAACACTGGCCAGGCATGCGAGATCCACATGGCTGACGCCGGCTACAACCTCGACATCAGCTTCCCGGTCAGCTACCCCGACGAGAAGTCCATCGCCGACTTCGTTACCAAGGAGCGCGACGATTTTCTCAATGTCGCCAAATCCTCCGCATCCCGCGATCAGCCCTACCAGCTGACCATTTCGTCGGCGAATTACGGGTCGGCAATACCGCCGCGCGGCACCGAGGCCGTGGTGTTGAAGGTCGTCGAGAACGTCGGCGCGCACCCCCAGACGACGTTCAAGTCGTTCAACTGGGACCAGACCTATCGCAAGGCGATTGTGTGGACCGCAGCGTCAGACGACAAAAACAACACGCCCTTGTGGCGCGTCGATGACCCGCTGAAGACCGTCGCGCCCATCGTGCAGAGCGAGCTGCAGAAGCAGACCGCACCGCCGGCGAACCAGACGCAGACCGCACCGCCGGCGAACCAGACGCAGACCACGCCGCCGGCGAACCAGACGCAGACCGCGCCGCCCGCGACCATCGCGCCGGCCGTACTCTACGACCCGGCGAACTATCAGAATTTCGCCGTCACGAACGACGGTGTGATCTTCTTTTTCGACCAAGGCCATGTGCTGCCCGACGCGGCAGGCGCCCCTCAGGTGTTGGTACCGCGCTCCGCGATCGACCCGATGCTCGCTTGACGAGCGCCCGCAGGTTCGAGTCGAACTATCGCGGCAGCACGGCCTCGATGGCGCTGATGACCTCTGGTGCGTCGGGCTCGGTGCGGGGCCGGAACCGCTGCACCACCTCACCGCCGGGGGCGAGCAGGAACTTTTCGAAGTTCCACTGGATGTCTCCGGCCTGCCCGTCGGAATCGGCCGTTTTGGTCAGCTCGGCGTACAGCGGGTGGCGGTCGTCGCCGTTGACGTCGGTCTTGGCCAGCAGCGGGAAAGTCACCCCGTAGGTCGTCGAGCAGAACTCCTGGATCTCGTCGGCCGTGCCCGGCTCCTGGCCCATGAACTGGTTGCACGGGACGCCGACGACGGTCAGCCCGCGGTCGCCGTAATCCTTGGCCAGCTTCTCCAGCGCGGTGTATTGGGGAGTCAGCCCGCATTTGGAGGCTACGTTGACGACCAGCGTTGCGCCGTCGGACAATTCGGCCAACGTGGTCTGCTGGCCGTCGAGGGTGGTCAGGGCGATGTTTTTGAGGGTCACGCCCACGACGCTAACGCAACTCAGAGCCAGCCGGTGCGGGCGGCGGCAACCGGCTCGGCGGGGGCCGGCGCCAATTCGCCGTTGCGCACGCCGTCAAGCAACCGTTGCACCGCGGCGACGATCTCCGGGGCCGCCGCCGCGAGCCCGGCCGTGTCGGCTTCGGTGACCTCATCGGCGTCGACGCCGGCGCGGGCCAGGATGGCGGCCGGGTCGGCCAGCTGCTCGGTCAGCCAGGCCAGTGGGTCGGCCGACAGCTCGGGGACGAAGTGCCGGCTACTGGGTTCCCAACCGTTGAACCGCGGGTGGTGGTGGGCCCGGTCCAGGGTCCCGGGCGGGCTCTCGGTGGACCCGAAAAGATCCACCCGCCACACAGGGCGGGTGAAGGCGATCGGGACGCCGGCGTAGATCGAGCCCCGGGGCGCCGCGCGGTCGACGAGGCGCAGTTCCAGCCTGACCCCCCGCTCCGGGGTCTCCTGACCCTCGAGCGGGGACGGGTCGATGAAGTACATGTCCCCAACCACCACACCCAGGGATTCGAATCCGAACGCTGCGAGCATCGCCCACCTTTCCTCGTTCCACCCGAGCGTAGACCGGGGCCGTGAAATAGGGGCATCGCCAATCACCAGGCGAGGCGCTCGTCGCTTTTGTGAACGGCGGTTCGCACAAGCGCGGGCGTCACGGTACATTTCACTGGTCTTCGTTAGTGCATGAGTGCGAAGCCCCTGACAAACGCAGGGGGTGATTCGCCGCGGTTCCCGGGACGCCGCGGCGCGGACGTGAGGGGCAGCGGCGGTCTTGTCGACACATTCAGGTCCCGGCTCACCCGTCCAGATCAACTCGCAACGAACCCCGCCGTTCAAGTTGATCGCCCTCGCCGTGCTGGTTGTGTGCGCGCTGATTTTGGCGTTGGTGTATGGGCAATTCCGGGGTGCCTTCACCGAAAAGACGCAGCTGACCATGATCGCCGCCCGCGCCGGGTTGGTGATGGATCCGGGTTCGAAGGTGACCTATAACGGGGTGGAGATCGGCCGGGTGGGTTCGATTGCGGAGACGGTGCGGGATGGGAAGCCGGCGGCGAAGTTCACGTTGGAGATCTATCCGCGGTATTTGGCGTT
>NZ_JBVAXZ010000002.1:0-155228 GCF_055419585.1 Mycobacterium sp. IDUB_3
AGCGAGAAAAACGGCACCGTCTGCTGGTACTCGAACGCCTCGCCGAACAAACTGCGTACTCCACATTTGTCGGTCAGCGCTAACACCTCGGTCAGCAACCGACTCTTCCCGATGCCGGGCGGCCCTTCGATGACCAGCACGCCTCCGCGCCCCTGGGCCACCGCGGTAACCAGCGCGCCGATCAGTTTCAGCTCGTCCGCCCGCCCCCGAATCGGCGGAGTGACCAGCGGCTGACCGCCGACATCAAAAAGGCCGGTTGAAGGCCCCACCGGTTTCCTGTCCACGAGTTACTGAACTGCCCTTGCAGTGGCGCAATTGTAATCATCGACGTGATTTGCTGTCGATCAATCAGTGCCGTGCGTGAGCTGCGCCAATTGGGCGCGGGAGGTGATGCCTAGCTTGGCGAATGCATTGTGGACGTGGGTCTTAACCGTGTGGGGGGAGAGGTGCAGCTCGGTAGCGACGTCGCGGTTGGTCGCACCCTGTGCGATGAGGTTGACGACGGTGAGTTCGGAGTCGGTGAGGCTGTCCCAGCCGGTTTTTGCCCGCGATTGCGTGACGATGCGCCGTTCCACGCCTAGTCGGCGCAAGGCGCGCCCCACCCGGCGGGCATCGGCAGTCGCCCCGCACTCGACGTAGGTGTCGAACGCCGCGTTCAGTTGGTCGAGCGCCTCAGCGTTGCACTGTGCGCGAGCCAGCTCGACGCCGGCATCCTCGGCGGCGCTTGCGCAAAGAAGCGGCCGCGACGACGAATGAAGCAACTCCGCGGCAGCCAGCAATGCTTGGGTATCACGCTCGAGGATCCCGCGAATGTGTTGGGCAACTGTGGTGAACAACCGAACCGCGGGCCGCTCCCGTTCGAGCACGTCAACGGCGTCCAGGAGACGCGCTCGCAGCCCGGCATCACCGGCGGCCGACGCTACCCGTGCGGTCAAGGTCAGCTGATCCAAGACCGTCGGCAAGAACGGTGTCACGAGTAGCGAGATGTCGCTGCCCAGCCAGCGCGCCGCTTCATGGACGTCGTCGCGCTGCCACGCCGCCAGTCCTAGCACGCCCGCCGCCTCTCGACGTACGGAAGGTGTGCCGTTGGAGTAGGCATCGCGCGCCTCACTCATCGTCTCTAGCAACAACGTTCGGTCGTCGGTGCGCGCCGCCACCTCCGCCAGGATGAACATGCGCCTCACGTCTACGTAGGTCGAGCCCGTTCGACCCCCCGTCGGCAGCCACTCGATGGCGGCGCGGGCAGCCGCCAACCGGCCCGCGGCCACCTCCGTCCCCCCGGCCGTCAGGGCCCAGATGTGAAGCCCCATGCCGTCGCGTTCCTGCTGGGATTTTTCTGTGCGGCCCGCGACCAGTGCCGCGGATTCTTCCAACCGTCCGACCACGGCGAGCAGATTTGCCAGGTGGATCGCGGCGAGGTGATGAGCGGTCGTATCGTCCGCGGGGGTCAGGGCTTGGAGTTCCTCAACGCGGTGGAGAGCGCGGCCCGGGTAACCGTTCGCGCAGTCGAGGCAGGCAAGTGCGACCCCGGACAGAATGCACGACTCGAGATCGCCGGTGGATGCGGCGGCTGCGGCCGCCTCGTCGGCTGCCGCGCTGTCATGTCCGTGTTGGCCGTACATCGCCAGGTTGTAGGCCAGCCACGCCCGATGTCGTGCCTGTGTGGCGCCGCTGAGGTGGGGCAACTGAAGCGCGCGGCGGTTCTCTTCGATGTGTCGCGTTGTCGTATCTGTGGTTAGCGTGGGGAGCCGGAGGCGAATCTTGGCCTCTTCTTCGGGCGCCAGCGCATCAGACAGGGTGGTGCTCGCCAACCGTTGCGCCTCTTCGTAGCGTGTGGCCCGATTGAGCAGCACGATCGTTTCTGTCACGAGTGGCCCGCGTCCCGGATCCTGAGGGGGCTGGAGCTCCAACGCGCGCTTGCTCAAATCCGCCGCAGCGCTTGGATCGCTATTGGCCACCGACCGTGCGGCCTGGCGAAGTGCGGCGATCGCGGCCTGGTCGCCCATCTCGGCGCTGCGGGCGAGTTGGGTTGCGACCTCCTCGGGCGCCGCCCCCATGTCCAGCATGACGGTTGCCGACTGGCGCTCCATCGCTCGGCGCAACGATTGGGGCAACGACTGGCGGGTCGCTTCGCGCAGCAAATCGTGACGGAACCTCATCTGGTCACCGTCTTCGATGAGTAAGTCGGCGCGGACAGCCTCATCTACCGCCGATACCAGGCCGGTAGGTCGACGTTCCAGCATCGCGGCGAGCAGCCGGGCCGAGAACCGGTCAGGCAGCACTGCGGCTACCTGCACGACTTGGCTCGCGGCATGGGAGAGTTGGTCGAGTCGTTGCTGCATGGTGTCGCTGAGGCGTCGCGGCAACGTGTCTCCGGTGGCTACCGCGCGGCCGCCGCTGACATCGAGCCGGCCCTCCTCGTCCAGTCCGCGCAGCAGTTCTGTCAGCAGGAACGGGTTGCCGTGTGCCTTGTCGGCCAGACTCAGAAGCGACGGATCTGCGTTGGCTCGCACTGCGTCTTGCACAATGTCGGCGACTGCGCCCGGTGTCATGGCCGTCAACCGCAGAAAATCGGCATCGTCGCGTTCCAGCGCGGTCAGCGTCTCGCGAACGGCCGGTCCGCCTGCGCCGGTTCGCGCGGTAAGCACCCACAGCACCGGGGCGTCGGGCCGCGTTGCGGCCAGCGACCGCAGCGCCAGCAGGGTGGCGTTATCGGCCCAGTGGATGTCCTCGAGAACGATCGCCAAGGGTTTTTGGGACGCGGCCGCATGTATGGCGGCCTGTAACTCGCGCACCACCCAGTAGCTGAGATCGGCGGTCGTGCCCAAGCGGCGCAACGCCTCCGCATCCCCGACAGGGGGATCCGCACGCAGGGTCGCCATGAACAGTGAGAAGAACGGCACCGTCTGCTGATACTCGAACGCCTCGCCGAACAGTGACCGAACACCGACCTTCTCGGCGAGCGCCAAGACCTCGGTCAACAAGCGGCTTTTGCCGATGCCCGGCGGCCCCTCGATGACCAGCACGCCCCCGCGCCCCTGGGCGAGTGCCGCGATCAGCTCGCTGATCACCTTCAGCTCGTTCGCCCGCCCACGGATCGGCGGTATGCCAACCTTCCCGGTCGCCCTCGCGGTGCTCACGCCAACCACCGCCCACCGACCCCGAGCGGGTGGGCGGAAGACCCCGAAGTTGTGTTGGCCACAGTTCTCGCTACCGTTAGCGCTGGCAGTAAGTGTAGGCCTGTTCCTTGGCCTCACCTGCCGTGTATCGCGTTCGATTGAACTAGATATGTACTCCGCAATTACCTCCGGCGCGCGCTGGTGTCCGTTTGGGCTGGCGGGCCCGAGTCCCGCCAACGCAGCGAAAATCTTCTCGCCAGCCGCGCTCACGCTGTGTCCGCTCACCGGATTCTCCTCGTTGTGGCATCGATGTATAGGCTCTTGCGACTCATGACACCGCGGCGCACGGATGGTGAGGGTCTCAACATGAGGTGAGTGAGCGTCTCAAAGTGAGACGCCGGTGGGCGTGCTGAACCGGCCGTCATCGTGGTCCCGAATGGGTGCCCCCGGGCATGCGCTGGTTCGTCTGAGCAACGTCACCGCGGTCCGTAAAGTAATCGTTTAAGGTCTACAGCGAAGGGACGCCCAAATCTTCCGATCGCGGAAGTGGGGTGACAGGCCGCCGCTCGACGGCGAGCCAGAGTCGAGGTAGTTCGAAGATGGCGCATGGGGGCTCCGCGACCGAATTAGAGCGGGCCAGGGAAAAGTTTTTGTCCGTCGAGTCGCTCGACGCGGTGCGGTCACTCGATGAGGACATTCTGCAGCCCAGCGTCCTGGACTCCTGGCGTCGGTCGCACGCCTTGCGCCTAAACCCCGACCGGGTCGAGCTCCCATATGTGCGTGAACCCAATATGGGTTCGCAGTTGGCGCGTGCGGCCGCGCCGGTGCTGCGGCGCATCACCGATGACCTGGCTGCGCAAGCTGTCAGCGTTATCTTGACGTCAACCGACGGGGTGGTGGTTGAACGAACCGCCGCGGAAGTGTCCATCCTCAACGCGTTGGATACGGTGAGCCTCATACCTGGCTACAGCTTGGCTGAAGAGGTGGCGGGCACCAACGGGATTGGCACGACGCTGGAGACTGGGCAGCCGGCGTTCATCCGTGGCGGTGAGCACTACGTGGCTGTGTTCACCGGCTTCGCGTGCGCAGGTGCGCCGATCCGTGATCCCATAACGCGCAGACTCGTCGGCGCCGTCAATATGAGTTGTCTGGCCGACGAATCCGATCCACTGTTGCTCGCGCTGGCTACCAGCGCCAGTCGTCAGATCGAGGATCGCATGCGGGTGGTGGCGCATGAGGGTGAGACCGCGCTATTGGAGGCGTATCTGCAGCAGGCACGGCGATCTACGAGCGGTGTGCTAGCGATTGGCGGCGATGTGGTGTTGATGAACCCCTATCTGCGCCGGACGCTCGACGGCAACGAGCAGACCGCGCTGCTCGAACACGCCTCGGATCTGTGCGCCTCCACGCTGTCGGGCACGACGCTGGCTGTTCTGCCAAGTGGGCACATCGCCAAAATTACTGCCGCCGACCGCTCTTCGATGCGCGGCGGCCGAACGAATGTCGTTTTCCGCGTTGATCTTTCCGTCCAGACAGGCTTGCACGAGGCTCAAGTCGGCCACTCGTTGCGCATTCAAATCCCTGGTCTGGCAGGTCGCAACAGCGCCTGGCTACGCTGCTGCCAGCAGGTGCGGCAGTGCTGCCGCGACCGAGACTGGGTAATGCTCGAGGGAGAGAAAGGATCCGGCCGGGCGCGGCTGGCCCAGGCGGTGGGGCAGGATGCGAAGCCAGGCCGAACCGTTCGGGTGATGCGCGCCGCGACGTTTCCCAGCGCGGTGCGTTTCGTCGCCGAGCTGGCGGCTGAGTCAGGCGATGAGGACTTCGCGGTGGTGATCGCCGACCTGGATGAAATCGACAAGGACACACTCGAATCGATCACTTCGATGCTGGCCGCGCGCGCAGGCTCGGGATGGATTGCAGCGACCAAAAGTTCCGCGCCTCCTTCCGCACCGCTCACACATCTGCTGCCGCTGTTTACGCATACCGTGACCGTGCCGGCGCTGCGACACAGGATTGACGACCTCGAGGAACTGGTGCCACTGCTGCTGCGCGAAATCACCCGGGGCGCTGATGTGAAATTGGCGCCCGATGCTATGCGCCAACTCAGCAGGCTGCCGTGGCCGGGCAACGTCTCGCAGCTGCGGCGGGTTCTGACCGAAACCGTTGCCCGCCAGCGATCGGGCATTATCCGAGCCGACAAGTTGCCACCTGAGTGCCGCTCGGTCACGCGCCGCAAGCTGACCCAATTGGAAGCCCTGGAGCGCGACGCGATTGTCCGTAGCCTTCAAGACCATGGCGGAAACAAACAAGAGGCGGCTCGCAGCTTGGGAATGTCGCGGGCGACCATTTACCGCAAGATAAACGACTACGGCATCGCGTAACCCTCCTGCGATTGAGGGTCCAAATCGTTGGCCCACAATCATCATCGTGAAGCGTCACGTCCCTACTGCGCCTCGGGTGCGGTTTGTCGGCAACTCGTGATGCGCGAAACGATCGGCAAATCACCCGGGTGAATCAGTTCCCCGGGCGATGACCACTCATCCCACATCGGTTAATCCTGGCTTAACAACTGGCGAGCGGACGGTACGTGGAGCCAACCATGCTTTTTCGGATCTACGTTCGGGGCCGATAAGCGAGCAATGCCTCGCGACGACCTGGCTGCGTTGATCACCGCGGAACGCCATCGCCACAAATTGGAGAAAACCAGATGAAGCCTCGCCAATTTCAACAGTCGCCTGCCGCATACGGGTCCGGCGCCGCGCGAACACCACGGCTGCTGCATCGTATGCGGGACGCCGCCTTTCGCCGCCGTTGGGCGCACCGGAAGGGAGATGCCGCGATGGACGCCGCCCGGGCGGTCGAGGATCAACTTCACGCGCTGCGGCCCATCTGCAGTGCCCAGCAGGTGTCAAGCGGGATTACCTGCGGTGCGCCGGCGGTGGCGGTCGCCGAGATACACGCCATCGACGGATGTGACCAGATGGGGCTGACCCCAGACGGCGACATCATCGAGACGCTCTGTCAAGCCTGCTTGGCTACTGTGCGATGGGCGATGGCGACCTACGTGGGCGACAAACGCGAGATGGCGTCTCGATGCGGCACCCACCCGGCGTGCGCCACCTGCGGGCGTCCCACTGGATACCTGCGCAGTGTCTTGGCTGTGCGCCCGATCGGGCCTAGGGGCTGACGCCATGAGCCGACTACGCGATGCCTCGCTGTTTGTGGCCGCGGTCGCCGGTGATTACGCGGCCCTCACGTTGATCGACGGCCAGCTAACCGATTTCGGCGTCTCCACCGCCGTTTGTGCGGGATCCTTGATCACCGCGGGGCTGAACGCCCGTGCCGCCAATCGTCGCCGCCAAGCGATGGTGCGGGGACGCGCGGCTGTCTGGCAGCGCCGTGATCGGCAGGCAGGTACCGCCTCCGGACAGCAGTGCCCGTTATGCGGAGGCGCGAGCCAAAAACCAAGTGAATCACCCAGATTCGTTGATCGGCAGCTCACGCGCTTATGCGGGGCCTGCGCGCCGCCGGCATTTAACCCAGAGCCGACACGATGATCCCCGAAGCCACCCGCTCACTGCGCCAGATCGGCCGCTACAGCCGCGAAGCAAGCGGATAACCAAGGCACCCTGAGGTTTTCGAAGATGGATTTCGGGGCATTGCCACCAGAAATCAATTCCGGCCGCATGTATTGCGGGCCGGGCTGCGGGTCGATGCTGGCCGCCTCGGCAGCCTGGGACGGGCTGGCCGCCGACCTGCATTCCACAGCGGGCTCCCATCAGTCGGTGATCTCGGACCTGACCAGCGCGGCATGGCTGGGTCCCGCGTCGGTAGCGATGGCGGCCGCCGTCGCACCCTACGTCTCGTGGCTGACGACGACTGCTGCGATGTGCGAGCAGGCAGCCACGGGTGCCAGGGCCGCCGCAGCCGCCTACGAGGCCGCATTTGCGATGACGGTGCCTCCACCGCTGGTCGCGGCCAACCGCGCACAACTGATGTTGCTGATTGCGACGAACATCCTTGGCCAAAACACTCCGGCGATCGCAGCCACCGAAGCCGAGTACAGCGAAATGTGGGCTCAAGACGCCGGGGCAATGTACGAGTATGCCGGCGCTTCCGCTGCGGCGTCGGCATTACCGCCGTTCGCCTCGCCCCCGCCTACCACAAATCCAGCCGGGCTCTTCGGCCAGGTCGCCGCAGTTGCCCACGCGGGCGCCACGTCAGCCGGCACGGCCACCCAGACCATCATGTCGACGGGCTCGCAGCTGCTCTCGGCAGTACCCAATGCACTTCAGGGAGTTGCACTGCCGTTACCGGCCGCTGCCGCATCACTCCCATCATTCTCGCAATTGCTGAGCTTACTGAGTCCGGTCAACCTGACCGTTGCGTCGGCATCGACGGCCATCACGTCGACGGGCATGGCGGGATCGTATGCGGGCTTGGGATATGCGGCCCACTACGACCCAGACGGTGCCAGCAAAATGGATGCCATATTGGAACGTTTGGGGTCCGCTCCGGGAGGCTCAGCAACAGGCGCAGTAGCGTCGTTGGGTTCGCCAGAAGCGGCGGCAGGCAGCGGTGCGGCACCTGCATTGTCGGCGGGTATAGGCCGGGCCTCCTCAATCGGCGCGTTGTCGGTGCCGCCTACCTGGTCCGCGGCCGCTCCGACGATCAGAAGCGTCGCGGTGGCATGGCCGAGCGCCCTCCCCGGTGGCGTCCCGACCGTCCTGGCAGCGAGCCAGGAAAACATGCTCAACGAAATGCTTTTGGCGAGTATGGCAGTGCGCGGCATCCGCGGTGCTCCGGCTCAGAGCCGGTCAACGATCACCATAACGGTGACGTCGCGCCCGCCGGATAGGCCCACGAGCGTCGACAGGTGAAGGCTCCACCCGGTGACGCCTTCGCACTCACCCGGGTGATTTAGCCCGCCGGGTGATGACGACTCACCCCACGTCGGTTAATGCTGGCTCAACAGCCGGCGAGCGGAGGGCAAGTGCAGTCGACGATGTACCGGATCTGCATTCGAGGCCGCGTGACCGAGCGGCTCGGGTCCGCATTGGAAGGGATGCGCCTCGAAGCCGGTGCGACCGAAACCGTGTTCACCGGTGAAATCCACGACCAGTCACAGCTTTACGGACTCCTCGATCGGGTCCGTGATCTGGGCCTTGAGCTCATCAGCGTACAACCGCAGCCCGCGGCTGACGCGACGACAATAACCCTCATCAGGAAGGACCTGTAATGCGAGCGATCACTGTTTCCGATCGTGACTCCGGTGTCGCCGGCCTGTCTCTGACGGACCTGCCGTACCCCCAGGCGGCCGACAACGATGTCGTCGTGCGGGTGCACGCCGCCGGTTTCACACCCGGGGAGCTTGACTGGCCGCACACCTGGATCGACCGCGCGGGTCATGACCGGACACCGAGCGTGCCCGGCCACGAGCTGTCGGGCGTCGTGGTTGAGTTGGGGTACGGCACCACCCTTTTGACTGTCGGGCAGCGGGTGTTCGGGCTCGCCGATTGGGCCCGCAACGGCTCGCTGGCGGAGTACGTCGCTATGGAGGCCCGTAACCTCGCGCCGCTGCCGATGGACATCGACCATACTGTGGCCGCGGCGCTGCCGATCTCTGGATTGGCCGCCTGGCAGGGCTTGTTCGACCACGGCCGCCTCGCCGCCGGGCAAACGGTTCTGATCCACGGTGCCGCGGGTGGGGTTGGGTCGATTGCGGTCCAGCTCGCTCGCGAGGTCGGTGCGCGCGTCATCGGTACCGGCCGGACCGCAGACCGTGACCGGGCGGGGGAGCTCGGCGTCCACACGTTCCTGGACCTGGAGACCGAAAAGCTCGAAGACGCAGGCGAAGTGGACGTGGTGTTCGACGTGATCGGCGGAGAGGTCCTCGCCCGATCCGCCGCTCTGGTGCGAGCCGGCGGAACGCTTGTCACCATCGCCGAGCCGCCGAAGACCCAGCCGCACGACGGCCGGGCAGTTTTCTTCCTTGTCGAGGCCGATCGCGCGCAGCTCGCCGACCTCGCCGCGCGAGTGCGCGATGGCCGCCTCAAGCCGGTGGTGGGTGCCGTGTTGCCACTCGCCGAAGCTGCCGCCGCGTTCGCTCCCGGCAAGCGCATCCACGGCAAGACGATCCTGCGCGTCGTCGAAGACTGAAGACGGAAGGCAGCCCAAAATGGCACTAAGACTGCCACTCACCGCACTAACGGTTGCGGTGATGCTCGCACCGGCCGCACACGCCGAGCCGACGCCAGAAAATCCGGATCAAAACCCAGTGGTTCGACCGGTTTTCAATCAACCTAGCAACGTTCCGGGCAAGTCACTTGAGGCAGTAACCGTCAGCTATCCGCCCGGAGCTAGAAGCGGAGCTCACCACCACGCGAAGTCGGCGTTCATTATGGCGTACGTGATCTCCGGAGCGATCCGCAGTCAAGTCGAAGGTGAGCCGGCACGGGTTTATCACGCAGGCGAGACGTGGAGTGAAGCCCCCGGCGCACACCACACGATCAGTGAAAATGCCAGCGCCACCGAACCCGCGCAACTGCTGGCGGTCTTCCTGCTCGATACCGGAGACGGCCCGCTCACCACGGACGACAACACGACGCAATGAGCCAGCGCGTCAACGACGGAAATTGTTCGCACCATTCGGCATTCATAGTTTGACGCTTCGATTTCCGGGAGAAGTCCATGCGCACCCCTGATCCGATCCGAGTTGTCCGGATGGCATTGCGGTTCTCGCTGGCGGCGTCCTTTCTGTCCGCTGTTGCCGACCGGTTCGGTTGGTGGGAGCCGTTTGGGCAGGGTAGCTGGGGGAGCATGGCCCGCTTCACCGACTATGCCCACCAGCTGGTTCCGTTTGTTTCTGGATGGTTATTGACCGTCATTGTGTGGGTTGCCACCGTCGCCGAAGCGACCCTGGGGGCCTTGCTGATCGCGGGCTGGCGCCCGAAACTCGTTGGCGTGGCAGCTTGCTCGTTGCTCATAATTTTTGGTACCGCGATGGCTGTGTCCCTCGGTATGGAATCACCGCTTAGCTACAACGTCTTCTCCGCGGCAAGCGCAGCCGCGGCCTACGCCATACTCGGCACATCATGGCCCCCACATACCCCTGGTGCCAAACACCACGGGCGCCTTGTCCAGTCGCGAACACAGCTGGACGCACCGATCATCGGGAACGAGGGTAGATGAAAGCTGGTAAAGACTTCGACGTGATCGTCGTAGGTGGCGGTGTGGGTGGAGTGGCCGCAGTGCGGAAGCTTGCGTCCATAGGCCTTTCGGTAGCGCTCGTTGAGGATCGTCTATTCGGTGGAGAGTGTCATTACTGGGGCTGCAACCCGAGCAAAACGCTACTTCGCTCGGTCGAGGTGTTCAATCTCGCGAAGGCTGTTCCTGGTGTGCGAGAAGCTATTTCGAAGTCAGAACTGGATGTTGCGGCCGTCTTCGCGAAACGCGACACGATCATCGAGCATCTCTCGGATCAAGACAGAACAGCATCACTGCGGCAAGCCGGTGTAGCAGTGTTTCATGGGTTCGGCCGGTTGAGCGGCCAACGGACAGTGCGCGTGGCCTACACCCTGGGGGATACCACCGAAGCCGTCCTGACCGCACGCCACGCGGTCGTGCTGGCCACCGGCACTCGACCTAACATGCCGGAGATACCTGGGTTGCCACAAGCACGCCCGTGGACGAATCGGGACTTGACGACCATGACAGAGGTGCCGCCTCGCGCGCTGGTGGTGGGAGGCGGCCCCGTCGGCGTCGAATTCGCGACCATCCTGAACGGTTTGGGCTCCGCGGTAACACTTCTGGTACGCGGGAACACCCTGCTTCCCAACTGCGAACCCGAAGCCCGCGAGCTAGTCGCGCAGTCACTGCGAAGCAAAGGCGTCACGATTCACTTTGAGACAGAGTTGTCGACGGTAGCCCGCCCCGTGGCGGGCGGCCCCGTCACCGCGACTTTCCAACGTCAGACCGTCGAGGTGGACGAAATCGTCCTGGCGGCCGGACGGCGCACCAACACCGACAACATCGGGCTGGAAACCCTTGGCCTGCCAGGCGGCGGGTTCGTTCCTGTGAACGACCATCTACAGGCGGTCGACGTCGCGGGCGGCTGGCTCTACGCGCTGGGAGATACCACCGGGCGCGCGCGGCTGTCTCATATCTCCACCTACCACGGCCGTGTCGTGGCGGACATCATCGCGGCCCGAGCCGCAGGGCGAGAACTGTCCGAGGACGAGTTGATTGCGCGTGATGCCGGCAGTCTTGCCCAGGTTATCTTCACTGAGCCTCAAGTGGCCTGGGCGGGGCGCACGGAAAGTCAGGCTCGAGCAGAAGGGTTCGTGGTGCGGACGCGAACCGCCCGTTACCCCGGAACACTGTCATTTCTGTCCCTTTTCAGGGATGGCTTCCAAGGGTGGGCGAAGTTGGTCATCAACGCCGAGACCAACACATTGCTCGGAGCGACGTTCGTCGGCCCGGAGTTCTCGGAACTGATTCAAGCAGCCACCCTGGCTATCGTCGCGAAGGTCCCGGTCAGTCTGCTACGCCATGCTGTAGCGCCGCATCCGACGGTTAATCAGGTCTGGGATCTGCTGGTCGCCCAAGAGTACGAATGTGCCCCGTTACGGAAAAACGCGGCGCAGAAAGCACAGAAGAGCGCTTAAGCGAATCGCCTTACCCATCAAACCCGTTAGACCCCGACCTTTGGGAGGAACCACAATGACCTGCGACTGGCCGGTCGTCTCACTGTGACCATGCTTGTAGCGGGAGTCCGCACGCTCGGCGGCAAAGTGGAGACGCTCGAAGTGGACGACCCGCGACCGTTGGCGGCCGACGAGGTCCTCATCGACATTCGCGGCGCAGGTGTCGGCAACTGGGACAACATTATTCGCTACGGCGGCTGGGACGTTGGCGCGCGGCCACCGCTGGCGCTCGGTGTCGAGGCGGCGGGAATCATCGAGGCCGTGGGTAATCGTCCGAGCGGATTCAGTGTGGGCGATGAGGTGCTGTGCCATCCTGTGCCGCTGCGCGGCCAAGGCACGTGGGCGCCGTTTCTGATCGCACCCGTCGCATCGCTCGCGCGCAAACCGCCCGAGATTTCGTGGGAGACCGCAGCGATCTTTCCGGTGCCGGCGTTGACCGCCGAGCAGGTGGTCGGCGAGGCGTTGGCCCTTCAGGGTGGAGAAACGTTGCTCGTTCATGGCGCGGGCGGACTCACCGGCGGGCTCATCGTCCAGCTGGCCGGCCTGCGCGGGGTCGACGTGCTCGCCACGGCCAGCCCGCGCAGCGCCGAACGAGTCCGCGGGCATGGTGCACGCGAAGTAATCGACTACCGCGATCCGGCGTGGCCGCACCACGCAAGGGCGCTGGCGAAGGGCTCCATCGACGCCGTCGCCAACGCGGCCCCCGGTGGTGCTGCTGCGGCGATGACCGCACTTGCCGACGGCGGCCGGCTGGCCACCATCACCCCCGATCCACCCGCATCCGCCCGCGGGATCGGCGTGACCGCGGTTTACGTCCGGTCCGACGGGGCTCAACTCGACCGCCTCACCGCGCTGCTGGCCTCTCGTCGATTGAGCATGCCGACCCCGCGTTCTTGCGGCCTGGATCAGGCCGCCGCCGCCCTCGCGCATGTCGTCGCAGGCCACGAGGCCAACGGAGTGGCCATCACCAAAAAACATCTCACGGAATCAGCCGGCAAACCATCACACCACCAAGGAGTCTCGAGATGACCACCATTACCCCGATCCCCACTGGAGTAGCCGATCACATCGGACACTACGCCGACGCCGTCGTCGTATCCGGCGGCGGCGCACAGATTTTCGTCTCCGGAACGCCCGGGGTGCGCGAAGACGGCACTGTGCCTGAGGACTTTACCGAGGAAGCCCGGCAGTGCTGGGCCAATGTCGAAAAGGCCCTCGACAAGGCCGGCGCCAAGCTCACCGACATTGTCTACATGCGCCAATGGGTCACCAGCCGTGACAATGCGTCCGCCTACCTGGCGGTGAGCAAAGACATCATCCGCCACCGACCCGCCGCCATGTTCAGCATCATCGACGGGCTGGTGTGGCCCAACATCCGCGTGGAAGTTGAAGTCATCGCCATCCTGCCGGCATGAGCGATTATCCCATCGTCGACTTGTCCACCGACGCGCTGCTGACCACGACACGCTCGGTGCGCAAGCGTCTCGATTTGACCAAACCCGTTCCCATCGGCCTGATCCGGGAATGCCTGGAGATCGCGGTGCAGGCACCGACGTCGGCCAACGTGCAGAACTGGAGCTTCATCGTGGTCACCGACGCCGAACAGCGCCGTGCGATCGGCGATGTGTACCGCCGCACATGGGACTTGATCGTCGCGTCCCCTTTCGCGGTCGCCGATCGGTTCAAGGACGACCCCGCGCGCAATCGCGAGCAGCGCAAAGTGTCCGACAGTGCGGCGTATCTCGCCGAGCACTTTTGCGAGGTCCCAGTGTTGATGATTCCGTGTGTCGCGGTTATCGATGGTGACGGCAGGCTGACGGGCGAAAACGCCAACCAGTACTGGAGTTCGGTCATGCCCGCCACATGGAGTTACATGCTCGCCGCGCGCTCTCGGGGCTTGGGAACCACGTGGACCGGTGTGACCATAATGGCCGACGACGAGATGCGGGCCATCCTCGGGTTGCCCGACAACGTCTATCACGCCACGACCGTGCCGACCGCCTACTACACCGGCACGACCTTCCATCGTGCCGAACGGATTCCGCTCGACGACGTGCTGCATTTCGACCGATGGTGAGCCGCAATGAATCTGGCGCTCAGTCATCGCCACGCGCGCAACGGTGGCCGCGGTGACATTGCGCGCCGCCGCACCGACCAGCCGCGCGATGGCTGTCGCGGTGATGGTATCGATGGTCGCGTTCCTCGACTCCACCGTGATCAACCTGGCTTTGCCGGCCACCGAGCACGACCTCGGCGGTGGCCTGGCGCTGCAGCAATGGATCGTCGACGGCTACCTATTGGCGATGGCGGCCGCGATTCTGCCCGGCGGATCCATCTCGGATCTGTTAGGTCGCGTTCCGGTGATGCGGTTCGGGCTGTTGGCTTTCGGAGCGGGCTCGGTTCTGGCGGCTGTTGCCATCGCACCGGCGATGCTGATCGCTGCGCGCCTGATCCAGGGCCTGGGTGCGGCTTTCCTTGTGCCGGGCTCGCTGGCGCTGATCAACACGGTTTTCGACAAAGCACAGCGGTCAGCAGCGATCGGCGTCTGGACCGGGTGGACCGGGACCGCATTCGCGTTGGGCCCACTGCTGGGCGGACTGAGCGTCGATTTCCTCGGCTGGCGTTGGATTTTCGTGTTGTCGGCGATCCCCATGGCGGTCGGGTACGCATTGACGTTCTGGCTGTGCCCGATGTCGGGGCGGGTCGAAGGCGCCCGAGTCGATTTCGGCGGGGCGGGCCTTTCGGCGGTAGGGCTGGCCGCGACCGTGTATGCGTTGATCGAATCGCAACGCGCCGGCTGGACCGACCCGATGGTCATCACACCGTTGGTGATCGGGATGGCCGCACTGGCTGGCTTCGTGAGCTGGCAGCGACGCAGCAGGTGTCCGATGATACCGTTGCCGCTGTTCACATTTCGCAACTTTGCCGCCGCCAATGTGGTCACCGCGTTCGTCTACGGCGCGTTGACTCTGGCATCGCTGGCCATCGCCCTCTACACCCAAGAGGTCGGCGGCTACTCAGCCACCGCGGCCGGACTGGCCACCCTGCCGATCCCGGCGCTGTCGTTCGTGTTCGCCCGTCACGTCGGCCGCATCGCCGCGCGGATGGGGCCACGCGCTTTCCTGATCGCCGGTCCGGCCTTAGCGGGGATCGGGCTGCTGCTGATCCGCCCGAAACCCAATGGATTCCACGCGATCACCGACCTGATCCCCGGGATGACCGTGCTGGCCATCGGGCTGGTCGCGACGATCACACCGCTGACGTCGGTGACGCTGGCCTCGGTGCCGACCGAACACAGCGGCGTGGCGTCGGCGATCAACAATGCCGTCTCGCGGCTCGCCGCGCTGATGTCGATCGGGTCCATGGGGTTGATCAGCGCTGGGGCGGTGAGCGCCACGGGATTCGCCCACGTGTTACAGGTGAGCGCCGCACTATTCGCCCTGGGCGTATTATGCGCCGCGCTGTTGATAACCAATCCGCCTGCCGGGTGCCAGCCTGTGCCGTGCGACATCGCGGCCTTGTGTCGCGACCGGCCCGGCGTGCAACCGGCCCTGGCCAGCAGCCCCTCGGCTGCAACCGAATCCGCCCCTCCGCAGTGATAGTTCACGCGCTGAAAAGAACACGCCTGACCATCCTTGCGCCAGCACCATCGAGCGAGCGGTCTCCCCGCAGGGAGGTACCTCAACGTGACACAACAAGTGGGAGGAAAGATGACAACAGCACCCGTACCGTCCGGAACCCGAGACCACGAGCGCATGATGACCATGCTGACTGGATTCTGGGTCACCCAGATCGTCCGTGCTGCAGCGACTTTCAACTTGGCGGATCATCTCGCGGCAGGCACCGACACGGCAGAGGCGATCGCCGCAAAGGAATCCATCGACCCGGACGCCACTCGAAGGCTGATCCGTGCCTGCGCCTCGCTGGGTCTTGTGTCGTCGGCCGATGGTAAGCAGCTCAGAGGGACGCCCTTGCTCAGCACGCTGCTCAGAGACGACCCGAACTCGTTGCGTGGCATGGTCCTTGCGCAAGCCGCTCCTGGTCACTGGTTGACCTGGGGATGCTTCCCGGATGCTGTTCGCAGCGGCACCAGGCAGATGGAGCCTGCACACGGTACACCCGGTACGATCTTCGACTACTTAGCCGCCCATCCCGACGAGGCGAGTCATTTCACCGAAGCCATGTCGAACCTGAGTGCCGCCGCTGCGATCGAGATCGCAAAGTTGGTCGATACCCGAGGCGTCGAATACGCGCTCGACGTTGGGGGAGCAAACGGCGCGGTACTTCGGGCGATGATGCGGGTCAACCCCGACCTGCGCGGTGGCGTCTTCGACTTGCCACACATCGTGTCCGACGCCGCGGCGGCGGCTCGCAAAGATGGTCTGCAGGAACGCCTCACCGCAGTGGGAGGCGACTTTTTCGAGTCGGTACCGCCTTCAGATCTGTACGTGCTCAAATACATTCTGCACGACTGGGACGACCAGAACTGCATACGGATCTTGAGAAACTGCCGTGCCGCCCTGCACCAGGGTGGGCGCCTCGTCGTCATCGACTATCTCGTCGGAGAATTCGGAGTGCCTGGGCTGCCGGCAATGATGGACATGAACATGTTGGTCATGACCGGTGGGAAGGAACGCGACATCGCCGAGTTCGATGCGCTCTTCGCCTCCACCGGACTTCGCCGCACCACCGTCGGCCAGGCTGGGCAGTTCGCCGTCATAGAAACCGTAGCGATCTGAATATGGCATCCGCCACGGGCGTCTGCGAACGCGCAATGGACACCGCATTGTTTCTGCGATCAGTGAAAGGCGCTGCAACCTTCACCATCACAGCGAAGGAGCCCACCCCGGGAATCAACTCGACCGCCATGGCGTTCGGCTAGCCGTGGCGCACGCGAAGAGATGCCTTAATATCAGCCCGTCGAGCATTCCTGATCGGGGGGCACGGTGTTGACGCTTCTCAAGCGGGCATGGGTTCCGCTGGTTGTGGCCGTGGCGTTGATCATCGGCGGCGTGGCGGTGGTCCGACTCAATGGCGTTTTCCCAGGACCTGGCCTGCCCAAGCCCGATCCGCGGGACGCAACCCCGCCGTATGCGGCCAAGACGGCCGTATACGAAATCCTGGGACCGCCCGGGACAACCGGCGTCGTTAACTGGATGGACGCGGACTCGCTACCGCAGAAGGCCAGTTTCACCACATTGCCGTGGTCGAAGACGATCGTCGCCCAGATGCCTGGCATCTTTGCCTACGTCGTCGCCCAAGGTGACAGTCCCTCCATCGGTTGCCGCATCACCGTCGACGGCAAGTTGGTCGATCAACAACAGATCAACACCCGGGACGCGCAGGTTTCCTGCTTGGACAAGTCCGCGTGACCGACGACACGAGCGACACCGACAGAATCCCCGTCGCGCAACCCACCACTGTTGAGCACAAACCGCGGATCGCCCGCACCATCCGCGTGCTGGCGCTGCCGATAGTGGTGATCTGGCTGCTGATCGCAGTCGGCGTCAACGTCTTCGTCCCACAGTTGGAGAAGGTTGCCGAGGAGGTCTCGGTGCCGCTCTCGCCGTCCGACGCGCCGTCGGTGACGGGGATGAAGCACATCGGGGAGAAATTCAAGGAGTACGACTCCGACAACCTCGTCCTGGTGACGCTCGTCGGTGACAAACCTCTCGGCGAAGACGCTCACCGGTTCTACGACGATCTGGTCAGGAAGCTGCAGCAGGACCACGAACACGTCGAGCATGCGCTGAATTTCTGGGGACAGCGATTCACGGCCTCCGGTGTCGAGAGCTACGACCACAAGGCCGCCTATGTCCAGGTCAACCTGCGGGGTGACCAGGGCGGAGCCGTCGGCGACAAATCGGTTGCCGCAGTTCGCCAAATAGTCGCGGATTCGAAGCCGCCGGCGGGGGTGAAGGCCTACGTCGCCGGTCAGGGAGCCCTGACCGCCGACACGATCGTTGTCGGCGACGCGAGCCTGGCCAAGATGACGATCATCACCATCATCATCATCGCGATCATGCTGATGTTCGTCTATCGATCCATCGGCACGGTGTTGCTGACGATGGTCATCCTGTTCGTCGGACTGGCCACCGGCCGCGGGGTGGTAGCGCTGCTGGGCGAGACCGGCATCATGGGGCTGTCGACCTTCGCCGTCAACTTGCTGACGGCACTGGCCATCGCGGCCGGTACCGATTACGCGATATTCATGGTGGGCCGCTACCAGGAGGGCCGCGAACGAGGCCTGGACCGGGAAGCCGCCTACTACGACACCTTCGCCGGGGTCACCAAAGTGGTGCTGGGCTCGGGTTTGACGATCGTCGGGGCGCTGGCCTGTCTGAAATTCACCCGGCTGCCGTACTTCAGTTCGCTGGCGTTTCCGTGCGCAGTGGGTCTGCTGGTGGTGGTGGCCGCCGGGGTCACACTGACGCCGGCGCTGATCGCCTTCGCAAGCGGCTTCGGCCTGTTCGACCCGAAGCGCGAGTTCAACTACACCCGGTGGCGCCGTTTGGCGACGGCCATCGTGCGGTGGCCGGCGCCCATCCTCGCCACCTCCGTCATCCTGGCGATCGTCGGTGCAATTGGCTTGATGGGCTTCACTCCGCGCTACAACGACCTGTACTACCTGCCGCAGAGCGCTTCGTCAGTGAAGGCGTACACAGCGGCCGATCAACACTTCACCCAGGCCCGTTTGAACCCGGACCTGCTGATGATCGAATCGGACCACGATCTGCGCAATCCCAGAGACATGCTGGTCCTGGACAAGATTGCCGGCGCCGTTTTCCGGGTGCCGGGCATCGAACGGGTGCAGAGCATCACCAGACCTCTCGGCCCGCCGATTCAAGACGGATCCATTCCGTTCCAGCTCAGTGTGCAAAGCGCGCCGATCCGCAGCAATCTGAACTACTTAAAGGACCGCGTCGGCGACATCAAGAAGATCACCGGTTTCCTCGACACTCAGATCGCACTGTTGGAGCGCCAGTACGCGGTGACCCAGAAGCTCGCGAACGCCGCGGACGACAGCTCGAAAACCACGGGGGAGACGGCGGCCATCACGGACGAAATCCGGGATCATATCGCGGATTTCGATGACTTCTGGAGACCGATTCGCAGTTACTTCTACTGGGAGAAGCACTGCTACGACATCCCGATCTGCTGGTCGCTACGATCGCTCTTCGACGCGCTGGACGGGTTCGATCAACTCGCCGAAAAGTTCCACTCGCTTACCAGCGACCTCACCAACACGGCCAAGGCCACGCGCGAATTGCTGGCGATCATTCCCGAGAACATCGCCGTCTCGAAGTCGATCCGGGATACGACGCTGACCATCTACAGCACGTTCGACAACCTGATCGATCAGTTCGACCGGCTGACCGACACGAACGCCGTGATGGGCAAGTCCTTCAACGACTCCCAGGTGGAAAGCCTCTTCTACCTGCCACCCGAGATCTTCCAGAACCCAGACTTCTTGCTGGGGTTGAGCTTGATGGTGTCGCCGGACGGCAAGGCCGCTCGCTTCATCATCACGCACTCAGTGGATCCTGCGACGACAAAGGGAATCGCGTCTGTTGATCAGGAACGCCAAGCGGCCAAGGAGGCGCTGAAACTCACCTCGCTGGAGAATGCCGACATCTACCTCGGCGGTACGGCCGCAACGTTTTACGACATCGCCAACGGCGCCAAGTTCGACCTGATGATCGCCGGGGTGGCCTCGATCGTGCTCATCTTCATCATCATGGTGATCGTCACCCGCGCTCTGGTCGCAGCGGGTGTTATCGTCGGCACCATCGTGATGTCGTTGGGGGCCGCCTTCGGGTTTTCGACCCTGATCTGGCAGCACCTTGGGAATTTCCAGCTGCACTGGGTGGCAACAGAATTCGCGTTGATTGTGCTCTTGGCCGTGGGGTCCGATTACAACCTGATGTTGGTGTCCCGAATCGAGGAGGAGATCGGAGCGGGTTTGAAAACGGGACTTATCCGCGGCATGGGCGTGACAGGCCCGGTGGTCACTGCCGCCGGTGTGGTGTTCGCCGTCACCATGGCCACGATGATCACCAGCGATCTTCGGGCGATCGGCCAATTCGGCACGACGATCGGCATCGGCCTGTTGTTCGACACCTTTGTCGTCCGATCGCTCATCACACCGTCGATCATGACGGTGATGGGACGCTGGTTCTGGTGGCCGAAGCGGGTACGCGTCCGCCCGGCCAGTCAGATGCTTCGGTCGGTGGGGCCGCGCCCGTTGGTTCGTGCCCTCTTGTACCACCCGCGGCACGGGGTCCCGTCGGATCCGCAGACGTAGCATCAGCCGGCGTCGCCGATTGCGGATTGTGTCGGCTAACGCGCCGCCTTGGCGGCCTCGCGCCGAGCCTTCTCCTTCGCGTGGGCCGAGCAGCAATGCCCCATATCGCAGTGGTACCGGTCACTACAATCATGCGAACAATAGACTGATGCGGCCGGAAGCCATTCCGGATCGGACAGCTCGCGCGGCCGGTCGTTCGGATCGAACGTATGGCCGCAATGTACGCAGACCTTGGTCTTGGCCATACCGCTCAGGGTACGCGCTTTAGCCCTAATTCGAAGCTGATTTCAGATCGCGGCAAACAAACTAGTTTCGCAAAGCAATGGCGTGCAATTGAAGGTAGCCGCATTTACGCGAACGAAATTAACTATCTTTACCGCCCCCCTATTCATTCACGCTTCGCTTCACGGCGGCGCATTACTCACCCGGGTGAATGGGCAGTTGGGGTGATGACAGCTCACCCGGGCTGCCCGCAGTCTCAGTACGAGCACGGCCGGGCGGGATTGTCACTCCGGGTCGTCCCAGCAGAGGGCGTTACGCGTCGTGGAAACGAAGAGTGGCGTCCACTCATAGCCGTCAGAAGAACCAGGAAGGGACCCCGAGTATGCATTTTGATGGCAAGAAGGTCATTGTTGTGGGCGGTAGTGCCGGCATGGGCCGGCAGTCCGCGATCGACATCGTCGGGCACGGCGGCAGCGCGGTGATCGTCGGACGCTCGAAAGCGCGCGTCGACGACACCGTCGCCGAGCTGACGAGCCACGGTGAAGCCTGGGGCATCGCCGCCGACCTGACGGACCGCGCGGCGGTCGCCGACGCGCAGCGCGCGCTTTCCGAGAATCACAGCGACGCGACGCTGCTGGTGAACGCGGCCGGGTTCTTCATCCCGAAGCCGTTTCTCGCGTACGACTCGCAGGACTACGACTCCTACCTGGAGCTCAACTTTGCGCTGTTCTTCCTGACGCAGACCGTCGTTGCGGGGATGATCGCCCGCGGCGAGGGCGGGTCCATCGTCAACATCGGCAGCATGTGGGCGCATCAGGCGATCGGCGTTACCCCATCGACCGGGCACTCGATGCAAAAGGCCGGGCTGCATGCGCTCACCCATAATTTGGCCATCGAGCTGGCCGGGCACCAGATCCGCGTCAACGCCGTAGCACCGGCCGCCGTCAAGACCCCCGCTCTCGAGCGGTGGGTCCCGAAGGACGAGATCGACTCCACCCTGGACACTTTCGCGCCGATTCATCCCCTGGGGCGAGTCGGCACCCCCGCCGACGTCTCCAACGCCATCACCTTTTTGCTCTCCGACGCGGCCAGTTGGGTCACCGGCGCGATTCTCAATGTCGACGGCGGCATCATGGCTGGGCGCAACTAACCCGATGGAGTTCCTGAGGGTGCTAGGAACCCGGCCTGAAACCCTCTGGCGCGCCGGACAATTGACCACACCCTCAAAATCTGGTGTTCTTTGAAAATAGAAGCAGTCGAGGAGAGATTGCAGTGACAATCGACATATTGAGGCCAGGCGGCCCGCCAGCTAAGTCCGTCGGCCGCACCGAAGGCAAGTCCGTGTTCAATGGGACGGTCGGTGTCCGCCACATCCTGGATAAGTTTCAGGCGGAAGGGCGTTTCTCAGTGCTCGAGCATCCAATGTCACCCCGAGCGCTGGCCGCACCACTTCATCGCCACCACAACGAAGATGAGTACAGCTGGATCATCGAGGGACGCGTAGGCGCTTTGCTCGGCGACGAGGTGCTCTACGGCGGACCAGCCGACTTCATTTTCAAGCCACGAGGCCAATGGCATACATTCTGGAATGCGGGCGATGAGCCGGCCCGCATCCTTGAGATTATTTCCCCCGCAGGATTTGAGCAGTTCTTCGACGAACTTTCTGACCTCGGCGGCATAGACAAGATATCGACAGAGACGCTAGACGCACTCTGTGCGCGGTACGAGCTGGAGATGGACGTCGACAGTGTCCCAGAACTATGCAAACGCTTCGACTTAAAATTCCCCGGTGAACCTATTTGATAATGAACCGCGGGTCCGAAATCCCTGTATACCCAAGCAAAGTCGGCGGGAAGGCCGCCCATGCGCAAGCGAAACATCAAGGAGGACAACCATGGACGGCGATTACGACGACCCGGGGCCCGATAACACCCTGGGTCCCAGCGAATCTCTGGACTCCGACGAGGTGCGCAACGACGATGGTGACATCGTGGTCGACGCACCATTGCGCTGGATCTCGCCTAAGGAAAATCTGACGCTGGATAAGCGCCTAGCCGCTGAGGAGCCCGAGTTCGGCTACACCGAGGAACCGCCGCTAATGCCCCGGCGCCACCGCGGTCAGATCAGTGGCAGCCCAAACGACGGCCCATCGTTCTACGGTGTGGCGCGCGAAGAGTTTGACGAGGACGAGGACGAGGACGTCGGCTGACCGTTAGCCAGGTCCCGTACGCCAGTAGGGAAGGGATTTTTGACTGTGACTGAATCACCAACGCCGATGGGCAGTATCGAGCGCAGTGCTCACCATGGACTGCTGACAATCATCACCGACAACGCCCAAGAAGCGCGGTTCGAGGCCACCGTAGACGACCAGGTGATCGGTCGGCAGCCCTACCGCCGCTACCGCGGCCATATAGTGTTGATGGCCATCGAAGTCGATACGCAATGGCGTGATCGGGGTGTCTCCTCAGCGATGATCAGTGGTGTGCTCACACTGATCCGCAGGGCCGGGCACACGGTTATTCCGCGGTGCAAGATCACGGGTGACTACATCCTGCGCCATCCCGAATACCGGGATCTGGTGACCGACCAATATCAGGGATTGCTCCGCCCGGTGTCGCGGCCCGCTGCGACCGACAGCACCTAACCGGGCTGCGCCGGGCGTGAGGGATCCTTGGTGCTTTCAGCAATTCGATCGGCGGCGGAAGGCACGAAACCGAAGTGACCAGTTGAACGCAACTTTGAAAGGTTAATCATGAAGATCGTAGTCATCGGCGGTCGCGGGCTGATCGGCTCGAAAGTCGCGTCCAAGCTCAGCGCGCAGGGCCACGATGTCGTCGTTGCCTCACGCCGATCAGGTGTCGATTCGTTCACCGGTGAAGGCCTTGCCGGCGCGCTCGCCGGTGCTGAAGTCCTGGTCGACGTCGCGGATTCGCCAGAGTTCGACGATGAACCTGTGATGCGCTTCTTCACCACCACGACCACGAATCTCCTTGCAGCTGAACGGGAAGCCGGAGTCGAACACCATGTGGCGTTGTCGGTGGTGGGTGCGCAGGTCATGCCAGATAGCGGCTACAACACCGCGAAAGCGGCCCAGGAGAACCTGATCAGGGAATCGGGCCGGCCTTATTCGATCGTGCGAGCGACTCCCTTCTACGAATTCGCCGTCGGCTTAGCCGATTCCGCGACAGAGGGAGACATTGTCAGGTTGCCGCACGCGTTGTTCCGTCCTATCGCCGCCGACGACGTCGCCACCGCCGTGGCCCGCGCCGCAGTCGGACGTCCAACCAACGGAGTGACGGAGATCGCTGGACCCGAGGTAATGGGGATGGACGACTTCGTCCGTAGCGGCCTTGCCGCCAGCGGTAATCGACGTCGGGTCGTAACCGACGCCCAGGCGCCATATTTCGGTGCGGTGATCGACGATCACAGCCTCGAACCCGACGAGAACGCCACCATCTTCACTACTCGATACTCCGACTGGATCGACGCGCGCCGCAGTTAAGGAAGCTGAACCGTTGAATACGACTGACTCGGAACCGAAATCAACGATAACCGTGTTGCAGGAAGTGCCGTCACCGTCGATTCCTGACGATGCCCATGTGATGACGGTTCTCATCAAGCATCCGCCGGGCGCCCCTGGTTACCCACCACATCGCCTTCCTGGCGGCCCGGGGTTCGGTTACATGATTGACGGTGAGATGTTGTTCGAGATCGAGGGTGAGGCGCCACGCGTCCTACGGGCTGGAGATGCGTTCTGGGGACCCGGCGGCGACGTGATCCACTATCGGGACGCCAACAACCGCACCGACATTCCCTGTAGCTTCGTCCTCACGTTGGTATGTGTGCCCGGGCAACCGATGCTCGAACGGGCTACCGAAGAAGAGCTTGAGGAACGAAAGGGCCTGCGCGTAACCGACTGATCAGCAGCCAACGAAGCTGCCACCTGCGGGGCAGGTGGGGATGTTGATGAGGGGAACGCAGCTTGACGTCGTCGTTGAGACAGCGAATGCGAGCACCAGCGCTAACAAGGCCTTCTTTCCCCTGGTCATGGCTGGGAAGTGTACGCCTGGGGCACACATCGGCCGTGGCGATTGCCGCGATCTGCCCCCGTTGATCGCCGGGAAGCGCCGGTCAGTTCCCGGCCTCGATGGACGCCACTCGTGCGGCCGCGTCGGGACCGCAGAAGCGCTGGAGGTCCACTCCGCCCGCGCCAAGGAGGTCGTCAATGCGGCGCTTGAGGTCTCCCGAGGAGATGTGGGCGTACAGGTTTCCACCCGGGCAAGAGGTTTGGGCCAGGTCCCGATGGCCCGCCAGGGTGTCGGGCGAAACGTGAAAGTTCTGAGCCGCCCATGCGAACGCGCGAGCTGCTCCCTGGAGCTGGGCCTCCGGCACGGCCTCTTGATCGAAGTCTCCTTCGCAGAGGACCAGGAAATGCCCCGTTGTGTCGTAGTCCGTGGCGGTGTCGCCCGCGATCTCGGTGCTCCGCAGTTCGTAGATGTTGCCATTGCGGTCGACGCCGATGTGATAGGCGATGTCGATCCATCCATGCTGGTCCTGGTGGTATCGCTGATCCTGTCGGAGATGGCTTGGGGCATTTCGGTTTTCGCCAAGGACCACGGCCTCATGGTGCAGAGTCATCCTGGTGATGGTGTGGCGCTTCCCTCCGGAGCGGGCCGGTCGCGCGCCCCACGCGTCGCGGCATAGCAACAGCGCCGAAGTCGCGGCGGCCAGGCTTGCGCTGATGGTCGACGTCGGGGGAGGGGCCGCAACCGAGCGGGTCTCAGAGGCAGGGGCAGAGTCCCTACGCGTCGCACAGCTGCCGACCAGGGACGCCACGCCGATGCTGCCGGCCACCATTAGCAGCTGACGGCGGCTGACGTGAGCTGGCCGGCCGCACGCTGGCTCACACACGCTCCTCACGATACGGGCGTGACGCCCGCCTGCGGAACGTCTTCAATCATGTCCCGCCCAAGGCGTCCCGCACACGTCCGTGCGCTCGTTCGAGCCGCGCGGCGGCCTCCGTCGCGTCGACGCCCTTCAGCAGCGCCACGATCGCGGTCTTGGCATGACCGTCCGCGGCGGCGAGCGCGGCGGTTGCGGTCTGCTCGTCGACGCCGGCCGCGTCGCGGACGATCCGCACCGCCCGGCGGCGTACCTTCGCGTTGGTCGCGCGCACGTCGACCATCCGGGGCCCATAGGCCTTGCCGAGCGCGATCATCACGCTCGTCGAGAGCGCATTGAGCACCACCTTCTGCGCCGTCCCCGCGGTCAGCCGCGTGGACCCGGCGAGTACCTCGGGCCCGGTCAGCAGCTCGATCACCAGGTCGGCGGACGCCTCGCTTCGTGGGTTGTTGACAATCGCGACGGTCAAGGCACCCGCCGCGCGCGCGTGCTCGAGTGCACCGAGCACATACGGCGTGCGGCCCGACGCCGTGATCCCGACGAGCGCGTCGGCGGCGGTCAGGTCCGCGAGATCGGTGGGGTCGAACACATCCTCCGCGCCCTCGATCGCCTCGGTGAGCGCCGCCGGCCCGCCGGCGATCACGGCGCGCACCAGGTCGGTGCCGAAGGTCGGTCCGCACTCGGCCGCGTCGAGCACGCCGAGCCGACCGGGTGTCCCGGCGCCGGCGTAGATCAGGCGGCCGCCGCGCTCAAGCCGTGCGGCGATCGCCTCGGCCGCCGCCGCGATCTGCGGCACCGCCGCCGCCACCGCGTCATGCGCCTCGCCTTCGGCGCCGACGAGCAGCGCGACGACGTCGGCGATGGGGCGCGCATCGAGATCGTCAAGGTCTGGCCACACGGCCTCGGTCGCGAGCGCATCGAGCCCGTGCGTCGCGCCGGGCGCCTGCACGCGAACCACATACGGCTCGTGGATTGCCCGCAGTTGCAGCGCGCCATCGAGCGCGTCGCCGGCGGCCGGGATGAGGTCGAGCTGTGCGCGCAGCGCCCGGACTCCAGCCAGTCCGCCGACCATCGCGACCGGGCCATCCCCGGCCGCGCGGGCGGTCGCGGCGAGCGCCTCGGCGGCAGCGCTGATGATCGCCAGCGCCGCCGCGTCGTGCTGCGCGGCCAGGACGTCCGGCGCGAACGACGCGACTGCGGCAGCATCGGTGAGCTGCGTGGGCCAGCTCTGCGGCGCGCCGAAGCGGGCGCGGGCGGCGTCGAGCAGCGTGGTCGCCGGTCCGCGGCCGTCCTGAGCGCGCAACGCCGCGCGCAGCCCGGCCGCGCCGATCCACGCGCCGCCGCCCTCGTCGCCCAGCCACGGACCCCAGCCGTCGGAAGTGCGCAGCGCGCCGTTCGCATCGATCGCAAGTGCCACGACGCCGGTGCCCACGATCAGCACGACGCCCGGCTCCCCGTCCAGCGCGCCCGCGTGCGCGATCACGGCATCGCTGGTCACGCCGATGCGATGCGCCCGAAGCGATCTCAGCAATGCATCGCCCAGCGCACGCGCCGCGTCCGGCGCCGCCAGCGCCCCGGCGGCGCCCACGATCACCTCATCCACCGGGCCGAAATCTCGCGCGACCGCCAGGACCGCCGCCTCCGCAGCCCGCGCGCCGCCAGGCGTCGCAAGTCCCGGTGCGCCCACACCTTCAACCCTCCGGCCGCCTGCCGCGGCCCGACAGGACGTCTTGCCGAGGTCGACGGCGAGGATCATCGCAGCTTCTGTGCGAATTCGATGATGTTGCCGTCCGGGTCGGCGACGTGCAGCGTCCGTTCCCGCCATGGGCGATCCACCGGCCCGCTGAGGATCTCGACACCGAGCCCTCTCAGCCGTTCCGCTTCCGCATCGACGTCATCGATCAGGAAGCCGATCTCGCCGCAGGGCGGGTTGCCGCCTGCGCGACCGATGAGCTCCGGCAGCTTCGAGCGTTCGAAAAGCGAGAACTTCGTGTTCTCCATTTCGAACTCGACATAGCCGTCGCCCTCGATTCGCACCTGAAGTCCGATCACGTCGCGGTAGAACGCCACGGAGCGGCTGAGCGCCTCGACATAGTGAATGACGTAGTCCACACGACGCATGCAATGCACGGTATCGGTTCCCGCAGTGAACTCGTGGAGGTTCAGCGACCGGTGAATGTGGGAGCGCGGCGCTGCGCCGCCGCCGTCACGCCCTCGCGGAAGTCGGCGGTCGCCGCAAGGCGCGTTTGTTCCTCGAGCTCGTGAGCGGTGGCGGCTGCGACGGCCTCTGCGAGTCCGGCACGCGTCGTGGCACGGATGCTCGTCAGCGCCAGGGGAGCCGAAGCGGCGATACGCTCGGCGAACCGAATCGCCGCCGGCCGAACATCGCCGTCAGCGGCCAGTTCATCGAACAACCCTGCTGCACGGCCGATTTCACCATCGAAGCGCTCTCCGGTGAGCATCCACTCGAGCGCTTTTTGCTGGCCGACGACACGTGGCAATGTGGCGGTGATCCCGAAGCCGGGATGAAACCCGAGCCGGCTGAAGTTGGCCGCGAATTTCGAGGAGGATGCCGCCACTCGAAAGTCTGCGCTGAGGGCAAGCCCGAGCCCGCCGCCGATCGCGGCGCCCTGCACCGCCGCGACAACCGGCTTGCGGGCGCGGAACAATCGGATGGCCTGGGCGTAGAGCTCGCCCGGCGACGAGCGATTCTCGGCGGGCTGGGAGAAGTCGGCGCCCGCGCAGAAGTGTTTTCCCTCCGCGCACAAAACAATCGCCCGGCATTCGATGTCGTCGTCAAGTTGCTCGTAAGCGTCGGCGATACGCGTGATCAAGGCGGTGTCGAAGTAATTGTTCGGCGGCCGATGGATCTCCACCATGGCCACGTGGCCGACGAATTCGACGGTGACATCGACAGGGGTCATAGCTGTTCCAATAGTTCTCGCACGGCGGCATTGAATGTCTCGGGCTGGTCCATATTCGCCGCATGCCCCGCGTTGTCGATGACAAGCTTGCGGGAATTGGAGATTTTGCGGTGCATGTAGTCGGCGGGGGCCAGGAAGTCGGTGTCTTGGGCGCCGACGACCACCAACGTGAGCACCGTGATGCTGTCGAGCGACGTGATCACGCGGGCGTCCTTCTGGGTCATCACACCGCGCGCAGCGCGCGGCAGCCCCTCGGGATGCTGATGGACCGCCTGCGCGACTTCCGACGAGAAGTCGGTCGCCGCTTCGCCCCGCTCGAGTTGTTGTGCCCGTCGTTCCACCCAGTCGTTCCACTTGTCGCGGGCTTCGTCGTTGCGGTAGCCCGGGCCCGTGTCGACAAGTACCAGCGCGGCCACCCGCTGCGGATGGGCGAGGTGGAAGGCCAGGGATAGGTAGCCGCCCAAGGACATTCCGCCGAGTACGGCGCGATCAGTACCCGCGGCGTCGAGAATGGCCGCCATGTCGGCGATGCTGATCTGCTCGGTGTAGCGCTCCATGTCGTCGGGTGCGTCGCTGCTGCCATGACCGCGCTGGTCCCAGACGATCACCGGTCGGTCGACGCTCAAGGCATCGATGTTGGGGCTCCACATGCCCGCGGTGGCGCCGAAACCGTGTGTGAGCAAAAGCGGCAAGCCCGGCGCGTTCGGGTTGTGCACCTGGTAGGCCAGCGTGACCCCGTCTGGGCGCAGCAGCCGGTTCACGACACCACCTCCGACCCCGACTGGATGGCTGGGTATAGGGCATCGGGGCCACCGGCTACCAGGGCCGCGCCGAGCCGGTCCGCCCAGCGGTGATGCCCTCCGGCTTCGTCTCGCCATGCCCAGAGCCGACGGGTCAGATAATGCAACGGATACTCCTTCGTCATACCGATAGCGCCGTGCGTCTGATGGGCGGCCGCGGTCACCAATTGTGCGGCCCGGTCGGCAAGCATTTTGGCGCAAGCGATTTCGAACCCGCCCCGGCCGAGCTCGACCGCTTCGACCGCACCGTCGAGGGCCGACGCGACCACCGCGGCCTGCTGGTGGATGGTCACCAGATGGGCTTGGACGGCCTGGAAACGACCGATGGGGCGCCCGAATTGCTCACGTTCGCCGCTGTAGCGCAGTGTCATCGCCGCGACGGCACTTATCGCGCCGGCCATCAGCGCGGCACGCCCCAGCGCGGTGCGCTCCCATAACGATTGTTCGGTAACCTCGTCTGTCGCGTCGGCGCGCGCAGTTACCGGAATACCGTCGAAAACCACTGTGTCGCGGGGCTCTTCGGCGAGGTTGACGCCGCGGCTGACGGTCGGTCCCCGCGACGATGCGGCCGGTCCGGGCGCGAGCACCACGACGCCGTCGACTAGTCCGATGACATGCTCGGCGCGGTGACCCCATGCGACTGCCGGCACCGTACCGAACAGGCGATCACCGTCGAGACGGAGCGTCGCGGCGGGAGGCAGTACCGTGCGAATGCCCTTGGGCAGCGCGAGATCGGCAGACGCCAATAGCCAACCGCCGACCAGTCCGGCTTCGGCCAGCGGCACCGGTGCCGCGTGCGCTCCCGCGGCGCGGAGCAATTGAATCGCAGCGGCAACGCTACCCCCGGCTCCGCCCAGCTGCTCGGGAACCGGGACATCGCTGAATCCGTTCTGCTGCAGTGCGTTCCATAGCTGCGGTGCCCAGCCGGTAGCGTCGGCGTCGCCAACGTCCTCCCAACGGCTGTGCGCCTTGAACAGCTTGTCGGCAGCGCTGTACAGCTCGTTGTCGCTCATGACAATCCTTTGGCGGCCACGGAGCGCAGCACCTCGGTGGTGCCGCCCCGGATGGTGAATGACGGTGCATCCAGCGCGGCGCGGCGCAACAACCGTTCGAACAATGACGGCTCCGGCTCCAGGCCGCATACGAGCTCGCGGTCCAACAACTCCCGCAGCGCGCGCACGACGTCTTGTTCGAACCGGGTGCCCATCTCTTTGATGAGTGCCGCCTCCGCCGCGGGGGTGCCGCCGGCATCGATCGCCCTGGCCACGGTCAGCGAGAGCCGGCGTAGCACCCAGTATTGGGCCGCGAGCTCGCCGATCAGCCGGCTTCCCTCGCGACTAGCCGCCAAGTCCGGGTGTTCGCGGATGAACTCCTGAACGACCAGGAAGGTCGAGATCCAGCGATCGGGGCCGCTGCGCTCGAAGGCCAACTCGTCGGCGTTCTGTGCCCAGCCCTGCCCGATTTCGCCGATCACCATCTCATCGGAAACCAGCACCCCGTCCAGGAGTACCTCGGCGAAGTGGTCGGTCCTGCCATTCAGGAAGGGGATCGGCCTGACCGTCACCCCGGGGCTGCCCATGTCGATGAGGAATCGGCTGAGCGCCGCGTGCCGTTCGCCGTCGCCGGTTCGGCACAGGGCGATCATGAAGTCGGCGCGCATGGCGTTGCTTGTCCACACCTTGACACCCGACACCCGCCAGCCGTCCGTGTCGCGCACACCCTTCGTGCGGACTGACGCGAGGTCACTTCCAGCGTCGGGCTCGCTCATGCCGATGCAGAAACACAACTCGCCGCGGCAGATTCGTGGCAACAGCCATCGCTTCTGTTCCTCGGTGCCGTAACGAAGGAGCACCTGGGCGATCTGTCGGTCGGCCACCCAGTGATGCCCGACTGGCGCGCCCCAGCGCAGCAGTTCTTCGACAACGACGAAGCGGTCGGCGGCGGTGGCGTCGTGGCCGCCATAACGAGCCGGGACCGCCATGCCGATCCAGCCACGCTCGCCCAACGCGGCGGAGAACTGCGGATTCACCTCGGCGCTCATGCCGAGGCCCGGCTCGAACGTGCCCCAGGGCAGCGTCTCGGCAAGGAATGTGCGTACCTGCTCCCGCAATTCCAGCTCCGCGGCGGTGAGTGCGCCAGGCGACGTGAGCATACTTGGCAGGCTAACGACCGACTCTGAAGCGAGGAAAGGTACCGCCTCGCCCGGGATGCGACTATGCAATCGCCTGAAGGTAGCGATGCACCAGGGCGATCGCTATGCCGCCTTCGCCCACGGATGCTGCGACGCGCTTCACTGATCCCGAACGGATATCGCCGACCGCGAAGATTCCCGGGGCGCTCGTTTCGAGAGCGAACGGCTCGCGATTGGCTTGCCACCATCCTGCCTTCATCGCGTCGGTTCCCGTCAACACGAAGCCGTGCTCGTCGCGCGCGATCTCCTCAGGGAGCCAATCAGTCGTTGCCTCGGCGCCGATCAGCACGAAGAGCACCGTCGCGTTCCGTCGACCTGTCCTGCCGGCGCTTCGATCCATGACCTCGATCGCCTCGAGTTGTTCGTCTCCATGCGCGGCGACAACCTCGGATCGCGTCTGGACCCGAATGTTCGGTTTAGTCGCAATCTGCTCGATGAGGTAGTGCGACATGCTTTCGGCGAGCGACTCACCCCGCACGAGGAGCGTGACCGATCGGGCGTGGTTGGAGAGGAATACGGCGGCTTGGCCGGCCGAATTGCCCGCACCGATCAGATACACATCGTTGCCCTGCGCCAGACCCGCGTCGCTACGCGCCGCGCCGTAGTACACACCTGAGCCTACGAATCGATCGATCGAATCGACCCCGAGGCGTCGCCACTTCACGCCCATCGCAAGGATGATCGACCTCGTTCGGAGAACGTCGCCCCCGTCCAGCGTGACGGTCATGTCGTCGGGGTTGATGTCCTCGACCTGGCGGGTCACAACGATCTCGGCCCCCAGCCGTGTCGCCTGTCGCAGCGTCCGCGTGGCGAGGTCGTCACCAGAGACGCCAAACGGAAATCCCGTGTAATTCTCGATCCGGGTGGAAGTGCCGGCCTGACCGCCGGGGGCGAAGGATTCGATCAGTGCGGTCTGCAGGCCCTCGGAGGCGCCGTTGACCGCCGCCGTCAGACCCGCCGGCCCGCCACCCACGATCACCACGTCGTAATGCGTCCGGCTTGTCTCGACCGTGAGTCCAGCGACGGTGGCAACCGCCCGCATGGTCGGGGTGGTCAGGCGAGTGCCGTCGCGCAGCACCACCACCGGGTAGGCGGCGGGATTGCCTCCGGTGTGTTCGAGAGCTGCAGGATCGTCGGGGTCTAGGCGTTCGAAAGGAATCTGGTTGCGATGGAGGAAGACGTCGCAGTCGTGCACTCCCGGGTCGACGCGCGGGCCGATTACGACCATCGCGGGTTCGCGTGGTTGGGTGGTGGCGTTTCTGAGCATCTCCATGCGCTGCATTGCGGCCGCACCGACCGTTTCGGAGATTTGGGGGGCCATGGCGGCGAGTGTGTGGAACACCTCGACCGTCATTTTTAGTACGCGCGACGGCTCGACGGCCCGCATGCTGGCGGGCAACGGCGTACCGAGCGTCATCGGGACCTCGCCTCCGACCTCGCCCGTATGGCGAACGCCGATCACCTGCTCGACTCCGTTCACCAGCTTCGTCAGCTCCGCCTTACCTTCGACCACAATCGCCAAGGACCGGGCTTCGCCCTCGCGGCCTACGTACTCTCCGGCGATGAGGTGGACGTCCTCCACAGAGCCGGCAAGGTACTCCAGTTCTTTGTCCCCCAGCGTCGAAAAGAGTGGAATTCTGGCCAGCTCTTCGATGGTGAACATGACTGCCTCCCAGCTGCTTTCGCCGGGGCCGCTCAGCCACAGGGGCGGTTTAGCGCGCGGCGTCGAAATCTTCGATGCGGGAATCGTCCGCCGCACACCGTTGGCGGCACATGAGGCATCCGCCCCAAATTAGCGGGAGCCAGCCATCGCGCCGCCGTCGTTGTCGGATAGTCCGACGCGACTCAATGGGGCCCACGCAGGCGTAAGGTTCGACCATGAACGTCGCGGGCAGCGCGCCGGACATCCACTACGCCAAGAGTGGCGGCCTTAACGTCGCCTTCTCGGTGACCGGACAGGGGCCCGACCTCGTCGTCGCGCCCGGCTTCATCTCGCACCTCGACATCATGTGGGAGGAGCCTTCGGTCGTTCACTTCTACTCGCGGCTCGCGTCCTTTCGTCGCGTCGTCACCTTTGACAAGCGGGGCACCGGTCTGTCGGATCCGGTGATGCACGCACCGACATTGGAAGAGTCCGTCGATGACCTGCGCGCCGTCATGGACGCGGCCGGATGTGAACGCGCCGACCTCGTGGGCGTTTCGGAGGGGGGCACGATGGCGATGCTGACAGCGGCCGGCCATCCCGACCGCGTGAATGCGCTTGCCCTGTATGGCTCGTTCTCCCGCTTGCTCCGAACGACCGACTACCCGCTCGGCGTCACCGAGGAGCAGCTGTCGGCGTTGGTCGAAGTGAGTGCGACGGGCTGGGGTGAGGGCGTCGGACTGGGTGCATGGGCTCCAAGCCGGCGGGACGACGCCGATTTCCGGCGGTGGTGGGCGCGGCTGCAGCGGGTGGCCGCCAGCCCGGGCATGGTCCGCAACATCTTCGCGCTCTATCCGCAACTGGACATCCGTGACGTGCTGCCCGCGATCCAGGCGCCGACGCTCGTTGTCCACCGGCGCGACGACCGGATGGTGAGGTGCGAGATGGGTCGCTACCTTGCCGACCGCATCCCCCGGGCCAAGTTCGTCGAGATCGACGGCGCCGACCACCTCTTTTTTACGGGCGACGCCGATGCCCTGCTCGACGAGATTGAGGAGTTCCTTACCGGCGTCCGCCCGCAGCCCGCGGTCGAGCGCGTCCTGGCCACGGTTCTGTTCACCGACATCGTCGACTCCACGAAGCGGGCGGTCGAGCTTGGCGACCAACGATGGAAGGAGCTGCTCGGCAGGCACGACGCTCAGGTGCGGCGCCAGCTCGCACGCTTCCAGGGCTATGAGGTCAACACGACGGGCGACGGCTTCCTCGCCCGGTTCGACGGGCCCGCCCGCGCGATCCGGTGCGCCATTGCGATCCGCGACGTAATGCGGAGCCTGGGCCTCGAGGTGCGGGCGGGCGTACACACGGGTGAGGTCGAGTTGCGTGACGACGACATCAGCGGCATCGCGGTCCACATCGCGGCGCGGGTGGCGGCAGCGGCGGGGGCCGGCGAGGTGCTCGTTTCGCGCATCGTCGTCGACCTGGTCGCCGGGTCGGGCCTCAGCTTTGTCGCTCGCGGCGAGCACGTCCTCAAAGGTGTGGCGGGTGAGTGGGGGCTGTTCGCCGTTGAGGGTTGACGGGATACGGCTTCCGCCGTGCTCTAGGTTTCGGCCGGCCGGTGTATCCGCGAATCCCAAATCCGTTGAGTCTCCACACCGACCGAGGGGTTGTGGATCTCCTGAAAGTTTCGTCCACCACGATTGAATGTGGCGACGACGGCGGCCGGCGCATCCTGTTCCAGGATTGGGATGGACAGCCACTCGCAGGGGCGTATGTGCACCAAATCCACCGCCTTAGCGGTTTTGCCGGGGTCGTAGCCGTAAGGCCCGGAGATGCGGCCCAGCCAGAACCAGCCGTGCGTGTCGCGGGTCCAGACGAACGAGCCTTCGTCGAGCTCGGCGAATCGGGCGACCCGACGGGCAAGCCGGTCTTGGTCGGCGGAACTGCTCACAAGTCGGCCAAACCCGCACAGGCCGAGCCGGCGAGCGCGATCGATGGTGGCTTGTGGCTCGACGGCAGCGTTGCGGGATCGCATCGGCGCGCGGTAGACGGCGACCATGAGAGACATCGTGCCTCGACGCTGCAGCCGATCCGATGCGGCCCTTTTCGCGCACATCGCGGGCGACGACGATTTAATCTCCCGACATGGATCGCATCTGGCAGTGGGCTTGGAATCGGTACGGGGCGCGATACACGTGGGCGGGGGGCGTGATCTCATTTTTCATAGCGCTGCCGATCTACCTCACGTTCGTGTCGTTTCCGATTGTCGCGTTTGAGAAGTCGGATCGCTACGTCGCCGCGACAGCCACCACCGGTGTGGCCGTGCTGGTACTCGCATGCCTCATGGTCCTTCCGGATCGCCGATGGGCACGCCCCACGGAACGGTGGGCGGCAGGCCACGAGGTCGATCGGGTGACGGCCCTGGAGGGCACCTATGTCTTTGTCCGCAGGGCGACTTCTCGCACGGTCTGGGCAGCCGGAGTCTGGGCCGCCGCGCTGTCGGTCGGTGTCGGTGCGATCGCCGGAGCCGGTTGGTTGCGGCTGGTGCAGTACGGCGCCTTGGCTGCCACCCTTGCAGTAGCGATCCAGCTGGTTGCGCTCCACACCACCATGGAGGCGGCATGGCGGCCAGCCAGGGCCGCCCTGGCCGGCGACACGGGAATCGGCGACTCCCTGCCACGCTCTCGCCCGAGCTTTGCCGCGCGGTCGAACGTGTCCATGGTTGCGGTCGCGTTTGGGTTCGCCGTCGGCGGCGCCTTGCTTGCCGCCGCGGTCAATCGCGTCAGTGAAACCCCCATCCTCGCCGTGGTGATCGGAGGTGGGTTGGCGGCCGTATTCGCGGTGCCGATCTCCGTTGGACTTGGATTCTCACCATCGCTGCAACCCATTCGCGACCTCGCTAAGGGCGCCGAACGTGTTGCGGCAGGGGACTATAGCCAGCGCCTGCCGGTCATTCAGGACGATGACCTCGGGGCCCTGTCGGCGTCATTCAACCGCATGCAGACGGGTTTGGCTGAGCGACAACGGCTTCAGGGCGCGTTCGGCACCTACGTCGACCCGGCCCTCGCCGCGCGGCTGCTTCAGCAGGGCGACGACGTGTTCACTGGTGAACGCCGCGAGGTGACCGTGATGTTCGTGGACATCCGTGACTTCACTCCGTTCGCCGAGGCGAACTCCGCCGAGGACACGGTCGCCCGGCTCAACGCGCTGTTTGAAATAGTCGTGCCCGCCGTCGTCGACGCCGGTGGACATGTGAACAAGTTCCTGGGTGACGGAGCTTTGGCCGTCTTCGGCGCCCCGAACGACCTCGCAAACCATGCCGACGCCGCGGTGGACGCCGCCATGGTGATTCAGCGTCTCGTCGGCGAGCGATTCGGCGGTGAGCTTCGCATCGGCATCGGCATCAACACCGGAAAGGTGATCGCCGGCACCATCGGCGGCGGAGGCAAGCTCGAGTTCACGCTGATCGGTGATGCGGTCAACGTCGCGGCCCGCGTCGAGCAGCTCACCAAGGCCACGGGCGATGCGATGCTGCTCACCGGTTCGTGCGTGGACGCGCTGACCAGCCGACCGCACGGACTGCTCGATCGCGGAACGCACGCTTTGAAGGGCAAATCCGCTGTAGTGCAAGTCTTCACTCTCGCTCTACAGGACCGAAAGCCGCACTGAGAACAGTGCTTGGCTAGAGCATCGATTGCGGCTGGGCGCAGAATTGATACGGTCAACCCACGGCCGCCAATTTGGCCGCCGTAAAGTTCGCCAGCCCCGACGATCCTGGAGGAGTTCATGCGCAGGAGCGCGTCATGAGCGATGCCGCCTGGGCGCTCTACACCGAGCAGATGAACAACGTCGACGGCTGGTTTTTCGAGGCCGATGTCGAGCTCTTCAGCCAGCTGATCGCTTGCCAGACGGCCGAGGGCATCAGGGGTGACATGCTGGAGATCGGCGCATACCAGGGCAAGTCCGCCATCTTGATGGGTTACGGCCTGCGTGACGATGAGGAACTGGTGATCTGCGATCTGTTCGGCGCCGTAATGGATCACGCCGACATCGCGCAGGCGCCGCGCCAGGAGTACTCGGGCCTGGATCAGCAGCAGTTCCTGGCCAACTGGGATCGGTTCCACACCCGCCGGCCAACGTTGGAGGTCTGCGAATCATCGGCGCTCGATCTGGGAGAACGGGCGCTGCGCTTCGTCCACATCGACGGTTGTCACGCCTACCGGTGTGTCGCCAACGACATCAGCCTCGCCGTGACCCACACGGCCGAACGGGGCGTGATCGTGATGGACGATTATCGAGGGGTCGAAACCCCCGGTGTGGCGGCGGCCGTCTGGCAGGCCGTCGGCAATGGTTTCGTGTTCCCCTTCGCGGCGACGTATATGAAGATCTACGCCTGCACGTCGGCCGCCGATCAGAGCTACTGGTTAGAGCGCGTCCGGGATCGCGGCGACATCTGCGCCTTCCCCGACTTCGAGTTCCCGTCGTACCGGAGCGTTTCGGACATGCACATCCACCACTCGGCCGACGAGCACTGACAGGAATTCAGCCCGAGGCTTGGCAGTTCGTGGCTTCCAGGAGATCGGCGGCCGTGGCGGCGCTTTCGGCGGGGGTTGCCATCCGGGCGGCGACCTCAAGGGTTCGAGCGATGCAATGCGGAGTGAGGATGGCCCGCAGATCGGCGAGCAGCGAATCTGGGGTGGTTGCGGAGAAATGCCGTCCGATGCCGACGCCCAGCTGGCCGACCGCGGCGGCCCACATCGGCTGATCGACCGAAACCGCAAGGGCCAAAGTGGGTTTGCCGGCGCGTATGCCGGCGAACGTGGTGCCGGGACCCCCGTGGTGAACGACCGCGCGGCAGGCGGGAAAGACGGCCGAGTGGTTCACCGCGCCCACAACCTTGACATGGTCGAATTGCGGGATCCCGGCCAAATCACTTACGCCGCTGCAGATCAGCGCGCGCTCGCCTAATTGCGCGCAGGCCCCGGTGATCATCTCGAGCAAGCCGGCGGGAAACGCGACTCGCGCGCTGCTGCCAAAGCCGAAGTAGATCGGCGGCGTTCCCGCTGCGATCCATGACGACACCTCTTCGTCGACATCGGTCGGTAACTCCAGCGTCAGCCCGCCGACGAAAGGCCGCCGGACATCCCATTTCGCCCACTCGGCTGCCAGCCCCGGGAAGAAGAGTTCGTCGTAGGCCTGAATCTCCAGGGGTTGTCGCGTCGTGGGCCCCGATTCCCCCGACAGGCCCAAAGTTTGGCGCAGGGCGTCCTCGGCCTCTTTGGTTACTTGCGTACTCGTATCACGCCCGAGCGGGTAGATGTGCAGCGCGGCCTGCGGAATGTCGTAGTATCCCGCAACGTTGGCCGCCAGTCCCTGCTGGCTCGCGTCCGTCAATAGCAGGTCGGCCCCGTCTGCCAGCGACGTGAGCGCCGTGCCCAGCTGCGGCCAGAGTCGTTTGAGGTCCTCCGAAATCACCCACGCCATGAAGACTGGATTCGGTGTCTGCCCGTACTTGCGGGCGATATCCGCGTTCTGCTGCAACTGGTCGGGGCCGTGGGGGATCGCGGCAAGCCCCGCCGACTCGACGAAGCCGACATAGTTGGGCGGCACCGCCATGGTGACATCGTGACCTCGGCGCTGAAGTTCCCGACCGATGGTGGCGCAGGGCTCGACATCACCCCGAGTTCCCAAGGTTGCCAGCACAATTCTCATCGATGGACGCCCCCGTGGGAGGCAGGTCCGACGATGCCTCTGAAATATGCGATCGTCCGCTCGACACCGTCTTCGAACGAGACTCGTGGAGTCCAGCCGAGGCTGGACTCGGCGAGGGTGATGTCCGGCCTGCGCTGCTTCGGGTCGTCCGGCGGCAGTGGCTCGAACACCGTCGCCGAGCGCGATCCGGTCATTTCCTTGATGATGCTCGCGGTTTCGAGGACGGTGCGTTCGGCTGGGCTGCCGAGGTTGACGGGTCCGGTGAACGAAGCATCGCTCGCCGCCATATCCACCAGCCCGTCGACGAGATCGTCGACGTAACAAAAGGAACGAGTCTGGCTGCCGTCCCCGAAGACGGTGATCGGTTCTCCGCGCAGCGCCTGGACGATGAACGAGGAGATGATTCGGCCGTCCTCTGGATCCATCCTCGGACCGTAGGTATTGAAGATACGGGCCACCTTGATTCGGACGCCGTAGCGGCGCGCGTACTCGAGCATCAGCGTCTCCGCAACACGCTTGCCTTCCTCGTAGCAGGCCCGCAGCCCGAAGCAGTTGGCGTTGCCCCAATAATTCTCGACCTGCGGATGGATCGTCGGATCCCCATAGACCTCGCTGGTGGAGGCCTGGAGAATCGTCGCCCCGCGCTCGCGCGCCAGTTCCAGTAGGTTTCTGGTGCCGGCGTAGTTGGTCTCCAGGGTGAACAGAGGATCGCGCTGGTAGGCGCGCGGCGATGCGGGGCAGGCCAGGTTGAAGATGACGTCCAGCGGTCCCGACGCGACGGCGCCGACCGGCCGGGTGATGTCATGCTCGACGAAACTGAAGCCTGGGTCCCCGTCCAGCTGCACGATGCTCTCGCGGCTGCCGGTGCAGAAGTTGTCGAGTCCGATGACTTCGATGCCGTCGCCGCGGAGACGATCGCACAGGTGGGACCCCAGGAACCCGGCGGCACCCGCGACGAGGGCTCTCACTGCTTGTTCTCCTTAGTTCCGGCCATCGAACACGTAGCTTCGCATGACCGACGTGACGTCTTTTGGGACGCCCGCTGGAACCGATTGCCCTCACACCGGCGGTTCTCGGCTTGTTCAGCTGAAGTTCAAGATTTCGGAGCCAGGACGACGACGGGAATCGGTCTCGACGTCTTCTTCTGGTATTCGTTGTACCGGTTTTGATTGTTCTTGTTGACGATCTGCCACAGCCGCGGGTAGTCGGGATCGCCGGACAGTACCGGTCGTGCGGTGACGGCGAAACGTCTTGGGCCGACGTTGATTTCGACGTCGGGATTGGCCTTCAGGTTGTGGTACCAGCCGGGGGCCTCGGGCGCACCGCCCTTGGAGGCCACCACGAGATAGTTGTCCCCGTCGCGGGCGTAGGTCAGCGACGTCGTGCGTTGTTTACCGGTCTTCGCGCCGACGGTATGCAGCAGCAGACTTGGTATCCACAGTGTGCGGTGACCGATCCAGCCGTTCGTCTTCTGATACACGGTGTCGTGCACCCGCAGCACCTGCGGGAGCAGCTTCTCCACGAGACTCATAAGTTCCAGTCTCACTCAGCGGCGGCGAACTTCGCCAGTGTCTTCCGAAAGGCGCGGCGGGCTAGTGGTGATGCGGCGGTTGCTCGTCGCGCAGCCGGCGCTCGTCCCACGCCTCGCGCACCTGCTCCTCGTCGCCGAACCGCTCCACGTCCTCAGGCGTGACGTGCACCTGCTTTGATTTCGGCGCGGGCCGCGGTGGATGTCGGGGTTCACTGGGCATGAGGCGATTATCTCTCGATTCGGACGAACTCTAGGTCTGCGCCCTGGCGATGTTCTCGACGATGATCTGGCAGGCCGTGTCATAGAAGGCACTGATCAGGGTGGAGAAGGACAGCTCGAACGGATAGATCATGTGCACGGCCAGCGGCTCGACCGCCCAGTCGGGCAGGATCGGCACGATGGTCCCCTCGCGCAGTTCCTCGGTGCAGATGATCTGCGTGGGCATGGCGCCGATGCCGAGTCCCTGCAGGATGTACTCCTTGCACACCTGGAAGTTGTTGGCCCGTGCGCGTACTCGCGGTGACAGCTCGTGTCGCCTGTCGAGTTTGGTCACCGCCAACTTCAGCTTTTGGGGCCCGCAGAAGCCGAAGTCGATGAAAGGCAGAGTGTTCACCTGCGCGGGTTCGGTGATCGGATCCTTCAGTTGCCCTATGAAATCGGTTGAGGCGCAGAGGAAAAGGTTCAGGTCGAAGACCTTCCGCGCGATCAGCGTCGAATCCTGTAACGGTCCGGGCCCGAATACGACGTCGTAACCGTCCTTGATCGGGTCGACGATGTTGTCGACCAACCGAATGTCCAAGCGCGAGTTCGGGTACCGCTGCAAGAACCGGGCGCCGACGCGGGATGCGTAGTCGATGCCCAGGCTGACCGGTATCGCGACCCGCAGTTCACCTTGGGGTTCCTGCCTACTGCCCTCCACGAGGGCCCGTACACCGTTGGCCTCGGTCGCGATGTTCATCGCGTGGTCGTAGATCTGCTCGCCGATGTCGGTGACGGTCAGCTGATGGGTGTTCTTCCGCAGCAGCTTGATGCCCAGGTCGGATTCCAGCTTGGTCAGCTTCCGGCTCACCGTCGACTTGGGCATGCCGAGTGCCGACGCCGCCTTCGAGATGCTGCGGCAGTCCACCACCTTGCCGAATACCAGCAGGGCATCGAGGTCAAAGGGCAGATTCTGTTCCATTGGTGTTCCAAGTATGCAACAGGGTGTTGCGTTCGTACACCTTATTGGGGGTCCCCGCAGCTGCTAGCGTCGGCCGCACCACGTAGGAGGGACGCGGGGATGAATCAGCCCATCGCCGTCGCCAAGCCCCCAAGCGGGCACTGGATCGACGCATATCCCGAACTCGGCCGCGGCCCCGTGTCGCTCGAAGATTGTGTATCCGAAGAGTTCTACGAGAAGGAACGCGAGCACGTCTTCAAGAAAACCTGGCTCTACGTCGGGCGAGTCGAACGGGTCCCGCGCTCGGGCAGCTATTTCACCCGCGAGTTCCGATTCCTGAACACCTCGATCATCATCGTGCGTGGCAAGGACCAGGTGATCCGCGCCTTCCACAACATCTGCCCGCACCGCGGCAACAAGATGCTGTGGGAGGACGACCCGTTCCAGGAAGTGTCCGGCCGCGCCCCGTTGCTGTACTGCCGCTTTCACGGGTGGCGCTACAAGCTGGACGGAACGCTGCACTCGGCCACCCGCAAGGACCTGCTGCTGGACTTCGATGCCGACAGCTGCCAGGTGCCGGCGGTGCAGTGTGAGGTGTGGGAAGGCTTCATCTTCATCAATCTCAACCCGAACAACACCGAGCCGCTGAGGTCCTTCCTCGGCGAATTGGCCCATGGCATCGAGGGCTACCCGTTCGACGGCCCGCACCAGGTCTACAAGTTCTCGGCCGAATTGCAGTGCAACTGGAAGATTTTCGTCGACAGCTTCGCCGAGAGTTACCACGGCCCGTACCTGCACGCATCGTCGTTCGGGGCTCTCACCGCGGAGGCCAGAGACGCGTTCGACCAGCCCAACCCGTTCACCGACGCACTGGGCTACCAGCTCGTCGGCCCGCACCGGATGTTCTCGTTCTCCGGTGAACCCTCGCAGAGGACGCCGTACTCCAAGCCCATCGAATGCGTGATGGAAGCCAGCGCCGCGGGCCCCTGGAACAAGAAGGTTGATCGAGGGCCGATGCCCCCGGGGATCAATCCCACGCGGTCGGAGAAGTACGGCTTCGACTCGTTCCAGTTCTTCCCCAACTTCGTCATCATCTTCGGCGCATCCGGCTTCACCACCCACGCTCACTGGCCCACCGGCCCGCACTCGCACGTGTTCGAAGTCGAGATGTTCTATCAGCCGCCGAAGACGCACAGGGAGAGACTCGGTCAGGAACTCACCGTGACCTTCCTCAACGACATCATCCTCGAGGACGCGAGCCCGTCGGAGGGCCTGCAGGCGATGCTCAACAGCGGTGTGCTTACGCATTTCACGATGAATGACGAGGAAATCCTGTTGCGCCACCTGCACAAGGTGGTCGGCGATTACGTTGCGGCCGGCGAGGCGGCGAAGGCGGGTCAACGATGAGTGCGGTTCTGCCGAAAGAGTTCTCGCAACTCGAGCACCTGGTGCCCGAGTGGGCGATCGAGGATGGTCACCAGCGCTACGTCAAACGCGTGAACAGCTCCATCGAGGAAATCCGGGCCTTCTACGAAGAGGTGTTTCCGCACGCCGAGGAAGCCGTCGCCTACATCGACAAGTTCGACTACTCCGAGCCGCTGCCCGACGACGTCGCCAATCTGCGCAACCTGCTCTACTCGCTGATCACCGTCTCGTTAGCGGTCGAGCTATGGAAGCAGCCGCGGGTAAAGCATTCGGCCAACACCATTCTCACGAGAATCAGCTGAAACCATGGACCTCACTTCTGCGCAGCTGGAGATCGTCGACCTTACCCCGAGAATCGGCAGCGAAATCCGAACCGATCTCGACACGTTGTTGAGCGGGCGGGAGGCGTCGACGATCCGCGACGTTCTCGAGCGGCGCGGTGTGGTGTTCTTCCGCGGGCTGGACATCGGTGACGAGGAGCAAGTCGCCATCGCCAAGACCCTCGGCACGGTGGTCGCCAACGAGGGACAGGGCGGCATCAACAAGATCTCGCTGGACGAAAGGGTCAATCAGCGCGCCAAATACCTGCAGGGCTCGATGTTCTGGCATTTCGACGGGTCGCTGCAGCCGCTGCCCAATCTGGCCACGCTGCTGCGCGCGGTGCAGCTCTCCGAGACCGGTGGCCAGACCGAATTCTGCAACACCTACGCGGCCTACGATGACCTTCCGGATGCCGACAAGGACGCGATTGCGGAGCTGCGCGTGGTGCACAGCGCGGAGCGCTCGCAGTATTACGTCACCCCGGAGATGAGCTACGACGAGGTGGCGTTCTGGCAGAAGTCGCCAACGAAGGCGTGCCCGATCGTGTGGACGCATCAATCCGGCCGCAAATCCTTGCTGTTGGGCGCGACCTCGGATTACGTGATCGGCCTGCCGGTAGAGGAAAGTCGCGCTCTGCTTGCGCGGCTTCGTGATTGGGCCACCCAGCCACAGTATGTTTATCAGCATCAGTGGCAGCCCGGCGACCTGCTCATCTGGGACAACACCGGGACCATGCACCGGGTGTTGCCGTATTCGGTGGACAGCGGCCGCCTCATGCACCGAACGATTCTCGCGGGTGAAGAGCCCCTGCAGTGAAGCTCGGCATCGCCACCCCGGTCGTCACCAATGTCGCTGGAGCGCCCCTGGAATGGGAGAGGGACGCCGGCATCGAGGACATCGGCCGGGTCGCGGAGGTCGCGGATCGGCTCGGCTATCACCACATGACATGCAGCGAGCACATCGGCATGCCCTCGACCGAATCCGGTCGGCGCGGAGCTCGCTACTGGGATCCGCTGGCAACATTCGGTTACGCTTCGGGGCGCACCAAGCGAATTCGCTTCGCCACGATGACGTTGGTGCTGGGGTACCACCATCCGCTGGCGATCGTAAAGCGTTACGGCACACTCGACCACGTCAGCAATGGGCGGGTGATCCTCGGTGTGGGCGTCGGTTCGCTCAGAGAGGAGTTCGACCTCCTCGGTGCGCCTTTCGACGACCGCGGCGCCCGCGGCGATGACGCCCTGCGGGCGCTGCGGGCAGCCTTGCCGAGCAATGAGCCGGCGTATCAGGGTGAGTTCTACTCGTTCGGCGGGCTGACCGTGGACCCGTGTGCGGTACAGCCGCACATGCCGGTCTGGGTCGGCGGGCGCACACGACGTTCGCTGCGGCGGGCGGTCACCCTCGCGGACGGTTGGTGTCCGTACTACGTGTCGATCCACACCGCCGCGGACTGGTTGCGGCAGTTCGAATTACCGCCGAATTTCGAAGTGGTGATGCCTGCGGAGCAACCCCTGGATCCGGCCGCGAAACCGGAAGCGACACAGGACACGTTGCGGGAGTTGGCCGACGGCGGAACCACCACCCTTTCGGCTCGCTTCGTCCACCATTCGTTGCAGCATTATCTCGAGCAGCTGCACGCATTGATCGAACTGCACCGCGAAACCTTCGGTGCGGACGCGCAAACGCAGTAGACAGGAATCCGATGACCGTCAGGATTGCCGACGACCTGTACTACGACCCGTGGGACGTCGACCTCAACACCGATCCCTATCCGATGTTCCGGCGCATCCGCGAGAACGCACCGCTGTACTACAACGCCGAACATGACTTCTATGCGCTGAGCCGGTTCGACGACGTCAACCGGGCACTGGTCGACCATCAGACCTTCAGTTCCGCACGCGGCGTGGTGCTGGAGATCATCAAGGCGGGCATCGACATTCCGCCGGGACTACTCATCTTCGAAGATCCACCCGTGCACGACATCCACCGCAGCTTGCTCTCCCGCGCGTTCACGCCCCGCAAGATCAATGCCCTCGAGCCGATGATCCGCGAGTTCACCCAGCGTTGCCTGGACCCGCTGGTCGGCGGTGACCGCCTGGACTTCGTCCAGGATCTCGGCGCCATCATGCCGCTGCGCGTGGTGGGCATGCTGTTCGGCATCCCAGAGGACTACCAGCGCCGAGTCCAGGAGGACGGCAAGAAGTTCGTCCGCACCAGGCGTGGCGGACGGATGACGGATAACACCGATGCCAAGCTCGCCGACGGAGAGGTGTTCGCCGACTTCATCGACTGGCGCACAACCCATCCCGCCGACGACCTCACGACGGAGCTGCTCAACGCCGAGTTCGAGGACGAAAATGGCGTCACCAGGAAACTGCACCGCGACGAACTGCTGATGTTCATGAAGGTCGTCGCCGTCGCCGGCTCGGAGACGACGACGCGGTTGATCGGCTGGTCGGGCAAGCTGCTGTCCGAGCATCCCGATCAGCGCCGCCGGCTGGTCGACGACCGATCACTGCTGCCCGGCGCCATTGAAGAGCTCCTGCGTTTCGAGCCACCTGCGCTGCAAGCGGCGCGCTACGTCACGCGCGACATCGAATTTCACGGCCAGACCGTGCCGGAGGGGAGCGCGATCCTGACTCTGATCGGCGCGGCCAACCGCGACGAACGGCGGTTCGGTGAGAACGCCGAATCGTTTGATGTGACCCGGGTGCCGCGCCAGCATCTGACGTTCGGGGTGGGCGCCCACTACTGCCTCGGCAACGCGCTGGCACGGATCGAGGGCCGAATTGCCCTGGACGAGATCATGAATCGGTTCCCCGACTGGGAGGTTGACCTCGACGCCGCGGTGTTTTCGTCGTCGTCGGCGGTGCGCGGCTGGGACAGCATGCCGGCCCGCGTCTAGTCCCGCTGCCGTCAGTGGGTCCTTGGCACTGGGCGCGGGGGGCAAGCTGGCCCGACCGACGAGGAGCGCCTCAGGTGTTTTCGTCGATCCACGTGGTGGTGAAGCGCAGCATCTCGGGGATGCCTTTCGTCAGATCGGCTCCGATGGTTTTCTCGAGCTTGCCGCCTACCAACGGGATCTTGACCTCCACCCTCATGGCGAAGTGCAGTTGTGAACCGCCGTCATCCGTGGGCGCCAGCCGGGTTTCCGCCCGGCCCGACCCCAACCCGCCGGACGCCGAGACGCTGACGTGCCCGCGCACCTGGCGGTCGCCGTCCGGTCGCCAGGTCTCGGTCTGGACGATCTTCACGTCACCGGTGACGAATTTGGCGACCAGCCCGGGGAGGATCTGACGGCCCAGGTGCTGGGTCGTGCGCACCGTCACCGTGCCATCGGCGTCGGTCACCAGCGAATCCAAGGTGGTCTCGGCGGCGCCGGCCGCGATGCGGGCCAGCCAATAGTCCTCGCGACCGAATGCAGCATGAATTTGCTCGACGGTGGCGGACGACTCGGTCGAGACGTCGAATGAGCGCGACATATCCACCCATTCTTGCAGAGGCCCGGCTCACGGCCGCTCAAAGTGCTGGTAGTCGACCGGCGACGTCCAGTCGCCGCCCCACCGCCACCCGTGTTCCGTGAAGACGCGCACGGCGGGGTCCCCTCCGTGCAACAGCCCCGGGTTGCTGCGGCTGCGGTCCAGATACTCCGCCGCGTTGTGCGGTTGGAAACTGCCGTCGGCGTAGACGCACGGGTTGAGACGTGGGTTCAGATCGATGGCCCGACCGTAGGCGTGTTCGGACCAGTGCTCGCTCCCCGGGATGCCGCGGCAGTTGAACGCCGACGTGTTGTCGTCTTCCATCGAGAGCTCGTCGTCGGCGGCCGGGTAGCGGTCCGCCGTGCGGATCTTCTCGATCGGAAACTTCAGCCGGTAGAGCTGCGCGAAGGCCGTGATCACCTCCGGCACCAAGTCTTGGTGCACGATCAGCTCGCCGCGGTGGGGCCGGCCGTCGAAACCGATGTGGTCAACCTCGACGCGTCGTAGCTGCGCGGGGTCCACCGGGCAGCCCGGCCGCCAGCTCGCACCGAGCTCCGCGGCGGTGACCGGGCGAACGTCACTACCGGCGGGCGCCGACGACGCGGTGGACGATGGCCTGGTCGCAGGGGGTGGCGGCGCGCCGCCGCATTGCGTCAACATGGTCCCGGCCGTCAGCGTGCCCGCCAGCACGGCAACCCATCGCCTGCCGGAGGTCACTGGGGATGGGTCCTCACCGCTTGCTCCATCGCGACACGACCATCGCGACCGGGTGTCGCGAGACAGTCCGGCGTCAACGCTACTGCAAGCGGCTCCTAATCCGGTGCGCAACAGCCCCTTTGCGTCGACGCTGAACGCACGGTGGATGCCGCCGGGTCGTCGACTTACCCTTGCCATATGCCGGTAGTCAGTGGCAGGTGGAAGTTCTGGCCATCCTCGCTACGCAAGATCGTCGTGGTCGCAATTGTGTTGCTCGCCCTCATCGCGGTTTCTCCGTGGACCTTTACGGCGCACACACCGGTAGCCGACCGCCCACAGCAGCCCACACAGACGCCGCAGCCCGCGCCGCTGCCCGCTGCGGCTCCCGCGTTCGACTTCGCGGCCATCTCCAAGCTGATGGACGACGCGATCGCTGCAGACGGGCTGCCGGGCGGTGTAGTGGTGGTCGGCCACGGCGGCAACGTCGTCTTCCACCAGGCCTATGGGTCGCGCAAGCTCGCGGGCGAACCGGGGCTTGATGGATCGCCCGCACCCGCGGAGCCGATGACCGAGGACACGATCTTCGACATGGCGTCATTGACGAAGTGCCTCGCAACAGCGGTCGCCATCATGCAGCTCTACGAACAGGGCAAGGTCGCGTTCGACGATCCGGTGCAGAAATACCTGCCCGAGTTCAACACGACGAACGATCCACGACGCGCACAGGTCACGGTGCGCATGCTGCTGACCAACACGTCCGGCGAGGGGATCGACGTGAGCCTGGCAGACCCGTGGGGACTGGGCGGACCCGACAAAGCGGAAGGCATTCATCGCGCGCTCACCACGCCACTGCAGTCGGGACCGGGTGAGGTTTTCCGATACTCCGACATCAACTACATCCTGCTGGGCGCGCTGCTCGAGAAGACCACGGGCGAGGCCGAGGACACGTACGTCCAACGCAATGTGTTTGCGCCGCTGGGGCTGCAAGACACCCGTTACCTTCCCGCGGCCAAAGCCTGCGGCCCACACGTGGTGCGCGGGGCGGCGGTTGCCTGGGCCCCCGCGGCGACCGGAGGCCCTTGTCCCGCAGGGGCATGGGACACCAGCCTGCTGCCGCGCATCGCGCCGACTGCGCGCGACGAGGAAAGCAGAGACGACCCGAGCAAGAATCCGGATTTCTTCGCCCTGCTTCGGGGTACCGTGCATGACCCGACGGCGCGCAGGATGGGGGGCGTCGCCGGCAATGCCGGCATGTTCTCGACGGCGCACGATGCCAGCATCTTTGCGCAGGCGCTGCTTGACCGGCTCGCCGACCGCCCGAGTGAGTTCCCCTTGCGGCCAGAAACTCTCGAGATGATGACGGCTCCTCAGCAGCCCGGCCATACCGCCGAACAAGTTGCAGCGGCAAACCGTGCCGCTCAACGAGCTCACACTCCGACCTATCCGGCGATCGGGGGACAAAGCCTGTTTGGTTTCGGCTGGGACATCGACACGGCCTACTCCAGGCCGCGCGGGACAATCTTTCCCGTCGGCAGCTTCGGCAACACCGGGTTCACCGGAACCACGCTGTGGATAGACCCAGGTTCGAATACCTACGTTATTCTGCTCTCGAACTCGATCCACCTACGGGGCAGCCCGCCGATCTCAAACCTGCGGGGTGCGGTGGCCACGGCTGCGGCGCAGGCCTTGCACCTCTACGGCGCCGCATTACCGCTCTCGACGCCTGCCCCACGGAAAACCCCATAGCAGCTTGTCATTTCACGCAGGGAATGCCGTCGGCGGTCATGCGCGAGAGGTTGGTAACGGCTGGTTGCTCGGTGCCGGAGCCGGTGGCCGGCACCGTGGTGACCGGTGCCGCGGCGGTCGTCGTCGTCGATTCCGACGTGGAACCGCGGGTCTGGTCAAACCGGAAGAAGTCGGTCCCGACCGTCAGCCGCACCGTGTTGCCGGCGACGGTGTCGGATGCGGTCGCCGTTATGTCGTACTGGTCGGCGAGTTCGGTGGCCGCCACCTTCGCGCCGGCCCCGTAGGCAATGGTGCTCGTCTCGGTGGTGGAGTCGGCCGTGCTGACCTTTCCTTGACTGAATTTCCCAGTCGCCAAGAGCATTTGGACACTTGCCGCCTCGCCCTGACGGCCCGAGGCGTTGACGACGTCGAGCGCGACGCCACCGGGGGTGCTCTGCGCACCGCTGTCCGGTTGCGCTGCCGTGGTGGGGTAGCTGGTCGACGGTGCGGTAGACGAATCGGCGCCCACCAGGTTGTGCACGATGGAGCGGATGGTGGGTATGTCGATGAAGTTCACATAGGCGCCGTTTGAGAGTTGACCGAAGCCGGTGACCGGTAGTGTGTACAGCACCACCGGTCTGCTGGGGTACGCCAACGCATTACGAACGAATTCGTCAAAGTCGAATCCGGCGTCGACGGCGACGTTCTGCTTGGCGACGCCCAACAGGGCGTGCAGTTTGGTGGGGTCCGACAATGTCCCGCCGCGGCGCATCGCGCTGACCACCGAGACGATGAAGGCCTGCTGGCGCCGGCTTCGATCAAGATCGGTGAACGCCGCGTCGTTGGGATCGCGGCGTTGCCGGACGAAGGCCAATGCCTGAGTTGCGCTGATCTGTTGGACGCCTTTGTGAAAGTCCGCCCCGGAGTAGTACCGGTCGGACGTGTCCTCGCTGAGGCACACCGTGATCGGTTCGACCACCCGGGCGAGTTGGAAGAACCCGGCAAGGGTGACTTCGATGAAGTGATCGATCGGGATTTGCAGAAGGCTTTTGACGGTGCTGATTTCGGCTTTGCGGCCCGCCTCCCGTGCCGCCTGTTCCCTAGCCGTCGAGTCTTGCCCTTGGGGCGCAGTCGGATTCGGCTGCGAGCCGGCCGAACCATGGCCGGCCATGACCCGCTGGTAGGCGTAGCTGTAAGCCTCCTTGATCTTGCCGCGGCAATCCGAGGTCGGGCAGCCGGCCAGATCGACATAATCGTCGCGCGGGATCGAGATCGCCGTGGCCGGACCGCCGTCGGCAGGCAGGTGCACCACGATCAGCGCGTCGGAATCGCCGTCAGCCGAATCCTCATTACCCGCGTGCAGCGCGTCATAGATGTCGGGCGGCAGCGGCTGCCCGTGCTGGTCACGGCGGCTGTCCAAGCCCATGATCAGGATGTTCTGGTCGCTTCCGGTCGACGCTGGTTCACCGGCCAATGCATCGGATTTGGTGATGCCCGCCGACGCGCTCCGATAGGCGTGCCAGGCGATCCCGATAACGGCGACCACCACCAGCGATATCGACGCGGCCAGCACCTTGGCACCGGCCACCATCCTGTGGTTGCGGTGCAAGCGATTCCGGGGCCCGGCCGTCGGTGAATCTGCTTCTTCGCCGGGCGGGCCCGCTCGACGCGTCATGACAGATCTGAGAATAGCCGGGTTGCGGCGCTTCAAACCGGGGAACGCGGCTCAACTCCCAACAGCCGCAACGGATGCAGGCCGTCGACGTTGCCGACGAACGGCGGATGGATGCTGTAGCCGAGCATCCGGCGAATGTCATCGGAGACCGCCCGCGCGATGTCGCGCGATATCGACAGGGTGTAGGCCTCCATCGGCCGCAGCCACGGTTGGCAGTACTGGGCTGTGACGGCGAGGCGCTCGCGGGCGGTGTTGTTGGCACCCCCGCCGTGCCAGAGGGTGCCGACGAACAAGACGCACGATCCGGCGGGCATCACGACGGGTAGGGCCTGGTCGTCGGGGCCCGGCCGGCGCTTGCCCCAGCGGTGACTGCCCGGGTAGACGATTGTGGCCCCGTTGTCGGCGGTGAAGTCGTCGATCGCCCAGATCGTCGCTGCCGCCAGCGGTTCCCGGGGGCGCGGAATCGGGTAGAAGCCGTCGTCGTGGTGCGCCAGCTGCGCGGCCTCGCCGGGCTGAATGTTGATGGCCTGCAACGCCGAAAGCAGGTAGTTGGGCATCAGCAGCCGATCGAGCACCGCCAGCACCCGCGGGTCATCGACCAGCGGATCGCACACCCGGGTCCTACTCAGCACGCTGTAGATGCGCTGGGTGCGCAGGCCCTCGAAGGAGTTGCGTCCGGTGTGGCCCAGCCAAGGACGCACGGCCTCACGGATCTGCGAGCACTGCTCGGAGCTGAGCAGGTTCTCCCAGATGACGTAGCCGTCGCGATCGAGTGCCGCCATGTCGGCCTCGACGATCGCGCTGTCCACCGCACTTCCACCGGTCGGCGTCCGCTTGTACCGCTGCGCCAGATCGCCCCGCAGGTCCTCCAGCGTGGTGAAGGAGTCGTCGTCGATGCTCATTGGTGCTCGTCCTTAGTCCACTGGCACTTCTGCCCACAGTAGGCCGAGTTCGGCTCAACCCACACCCAAATCGCCGTCCGGTGAACCTCGAAGGCCGGTGATGAACCGTTGCACGCTGCGCGTCAGCGACCGAGGGACGTGGTCGGGATCCATCAGGTCGTTCTCCGCCAGCGGGCCCGCCTCGTTGGCGACGGTCCGCTCGGTGAAGGGCCGCAAAGTCTTGCCGTCTCCGCGGAGTGCCTCGATCGCCTTCAGCACCGATCGGTGTTCGCCGACCGCGTCTTCGAACTCGCCGACCGAAACCCCGAGATGCTCTGCTATCAATTCGCTTCGCACCAAAGCGATTTCGCGGCGTAGGTCATCATGTTCGGAATTGGCCGGCTGTGCCTCGATCGCGACGTCGCATTCGCTGTCGAACCCCATCGAGCGGTTGTTGAAGTTCGACGAGCCGATGCGCAGCAGCCGATCGTCGACCACCAGCACCTTGGAATGCACGTAGATCGGCGTCCCGCCGTCGGTCGCCGGCCAATAGACGCCCAGCCGGCCGTGATCGTCGGCTTCCCACAGCAGCCGGATGAGGCGGTGGCGGGCGCTGTCCATGGTTCCGCGCTCGAGCGGGTTATTGCCTCTGCGGGCCAGCACGATGACGATCTCTGGACCGTCGTCCTCGCGCAGCCGCGCGGCCAGCGCCTGGGCGATGGTTCGGGACGCCAGGTATTGGTTCTCCACATAGACCGTGTTGCGCGCCGCCGCGATGGCGGCCAGGTTGAGCGCCTCCACCTCCCGCACCTCGGGGCGGTCTTCGAGCTTCGGCACAGTACGTGCGATTCCGACGTCGACGTTGCGCAGGTTCGGTTCCAGCTTGCTGGGCCAGGTGCTGTGCTTGGCCTCTACCGGCGACAACGAGCGTTTCGTCGCGGTCTGCCACCTGGTCATGGCCTGCTCACCCAGGGCCCGGGCGGCCGCACCATCGACGGCCAAGCCGACGTCGTGCCGCGGCCCGTAGCTGCGCCCGGACGTGCGGCGGTGATGGTTCTCATGCGCGTGCGCACGGGTGTCCCATCGTTCTAGCGTCAGATCGATGCCGCCGCAGAACGCCGCCGCATCGTCGACGACCACGATCTTCTGATGATGCACGGAGCCGATCGGGTGGGCGCCGTCGATAGCGAAATGCATTCGCCTGCTGCTGATCTGGTTGAGCAGCGACACGGGGGTGAGGCCAAACCAGATGCCGTCGAACGCCGGCAGCAGACGCAGATTGGACTTCAGCAGGTAGATGTCCAGGCCCGGCCGTTTCCACAACATCCAATAAAGGAAAGCCCCCAGCTGGTTCGGCCCGGGAAGCGTCTTCTCGCCCCGCTCGAACGCCACCCTGGAATCGAAGTCCCAGCCGATCAGCATGATCCGATGGCGGGCGCGCAGCATCGCCGCCTTGACGTGCTTGAAGTAGTCGGCCGCGTCGATGATGGTGGCGAATTGGCCGGCCCGTGCCGTGCGCCAGCAAGTCTGGCCGGGACTCAGAAGCCGATCGTCGTGCACGCCGGGCCTCTCAACCAAGTTGCTGGGACAGCGCGGACATAGGCACTGTGTACCACATCGACCTCGGGTGTCGGGATTCGTGCGGAATCGGCGCCCGGCGGCCTAACGTGGGCGTTTGCCGCCGTTATGCACAGCCGGAGGGGTTCGGCAGGACAGGGGTACCGATCTATATGAGGATGAAGCGATGCGAATGCTGCTAGCGCTTGCGGGCTGCGCTGCCCTCGCGGGTGCGGCCGCGCCCGCGTACGCCGACCCGGTCGGCACTTCGGGAGCGGACGCGAGCTTCATCGCCGCGCTCAACCAAGCGGGCATCACCTACCGGGACCCGGCTGCGGCCGTCGAGGTGGGTAAACGGGCATGCCAACTGATGGACGAGGGCAGTCCCCAAGTCGACGTGATCAAGAGCGTGTCGTCGAGCAATCCGGGATTCACGGTGGACGGCGCCGCCCAGTTCACCATGATCGCGGCGAGCGCCTACTGTCCCCAGCACCTGGGGCAGCACGTCAACCAGGCACCGCAGCCCGCGCCGACGCAGCAGTCATCGCCGGCGATCAACCTTCCGCCGGTCACGCCGGGCGCGGCCTAGCGGCCGGTATGAGTTATGCCGCGGCCTCGAGGGTGAGCAGGATGCGTTTGGCTTCTACGCCTCCGAGATAGCCGCCCATCGCGCCGTCGCTGCGCACCACGCGGTGGCAGGGCACCACGACCGGTAGCGGATTGGTGGCACACGCACTGCCGACGGCGCGCACCGCGTTGGGATTGCCGGCCAGCTTGGCCACCGCGGCATAGCTCGCGGTGTGGCCGTAGCCGATCTCGGGCAGATGACGAAGCACCGTGTTGCGGAATCCGGCGGAGAGCCGCCAGTCCAGCGGCACGCTGAAGTCCTGGCGCTTCGCGGCGAAGTACTCGTCGAGTTGCCTTGCGGCCGTATCGAGGCGGCCGGGTGCGAGCAGGATGCGTGGGCTGATCCTGTCGGCGAGGTTTTGCAGGACGGCGTCGTGTCCCTCGCTGGCGTAGGCGACGCGGACGAGACCGAGTTCGGTGGCCGCGATGAGCAAGGCGCCGACCGGGCTGTCGACGACGCGGTAGGCGATGTCCAGCAGGCCCTGGGCTTGCGCGGCGGTGGCGAGCCTTGCGTGCAGTGCGCCCAGGTCGTCGGCGGTGGCGTCGGTGATCTGCGCCAGGTCGCGGTTCAATTCGTGTTCGTTGATCATCGGTGTTCTCCTGTCCCGGTCGGGCCGGCGGCGACGCCGGGGTATGTCCGTCTGAGGGTCGCGATGCCGTCGGCGGCGGCGCGCCGGGCGGCGTCGGGAGTGCCGCCGAGGATGGCGGCGATCTCGGAATAGGGCAGGCCTGCCAGGTAGTGGTAGGCCACGGCCTGCTTCTGCTTGGCGGGCAGCCGGGCCAGCGCGGTGGCCAGGTCGTCGTCCCTATCGGGATCCGCCGGGCCGGCAGTCTCGGGGACGGCGTCGGTCGGCACCGCGCGTCGGGCCCGGGCCCGGGTGAGGTCGATCGCTTTGCGGTGCGCGATGGTGACCAGCCAGGCCTCGACGTTGGCGTCGGCGGGCAGGTCGGGGTAGCCGCGCAATGCGGACAAAAAGGTCTCCGACCAGGCATCGTCGGCGTCGACCGGCCCGACGATGGCGCGGCATACCCGCAGTACGGCGGGACCGTGGTCGACGACCACCGCCTCGAACGGTCGTTTGGCTGTCACGCTGTGTAGACGTTTCGCCGGGGGAGTTTGTGAGATGGCCCCAGTGTCGAACACCGGGGCGGCGGAGGAGCGACTACACCGACTGGAAGCTGCGCTCCACCTCCGAGCGGCTGCGAACCTGATCGCTGCCGAGCACGTAGGTCGGCAGCGTGTGGGGGACCGTGGTGCCGCCCTTCACCCTGGCCTGGGCCTGCCGGAATTCGGGGGCCGGGCCGGATGCGGCGTGGATCCCGTTGATGATCGACCACACCGCGGTGCGACGGGCGGTGCGTTCGACGATGTTGCGATCGCGATGCTGCAGCATCTGCTTGGCCCATTTCGGCATGGTGTCGCGGATGGCCCAGTCGACGGCCGCCTGCGGCATCGGCACGTTGGGGCCGGTGCCCATCGCTTTGCCATGGGTGACAGCCAGTTTCGGCAAGTAAGACTCCAGACATTCGAGCGTCTCGGCCTTGGTGGTCGGCAGGCCGGTGCCCCCCAGCGCGTGGCCCACCCGGACGAACTCACTGTAGTAGCGGTCGAGGTTCTTGCCGCGCAACGGCATTGGGTGATAGAGCTCGTGCGCGGTGGCCAGGCCCCACACGACCGTCGCGTAGTTCCAGCGCAGCCACTCGGGGTCGTCGGCGTCGTAGCGGGCACCGTCGGGGCGAGTGCCCTTGATGGTGTGGTGCATCGCGCGCACGGATTTCGCCAGGCGCTCAGCGGTTTCCGTCGACCCGTATGCCGTACCGATGAAGAACGCGACCGAGTGGCCGAGCCGCGTGGCGGCGCCTTCGGGATCGATCTGGGGCACTTGCGATATCGGGTTGCCGTTGCTGTCCCGCTTGATCAGTCGCGAGTGGTGCATGCCCATCCAGTAGATCGACGGGTCCAGGGTCTCCATGAAGGCGGCGCACTGCAGGCCGAAGATCAGCGCGGGCAGGTGCGAGTGCACACGCCACACGGCACTGTCGGGGCCGAACCACCCCGGATCGCCGACGGGCGCGGCGAACTCCATGCCGCGGAAAAAGTACCGCCGCATGTTGTCGTCCAACTGCTTGTTGATCAGCTGCCCGACGATCTGGTGTGGCAGAAACACAGCGCACTCCCTCGAAAATTCTGGTCACGACTGTAGCCAGAATAAGTTTTGGCTACAGGTGTGACAAGACCCGGGCCATCCCGACTTACGCTGTAGGGATGTCGAGTCCCACCCGGTGGGCCGGTATACCGCTCAAGGACCGCCGCGCCGAGCGTCGTGCGCTGCTGGTCGATGCCGCCTATCGGCTGTTCGGCAGTGGCGGTGAGGCGGCCGTCTCGGTGCGTTCGGTGTGCCGCGAATGCGGGCTGAACACGCGGTACTTCTACGAAAGTTTCGGCGACACCGATGATCTGCTCGGCGCGGTCTACGACCGGGTGAGTGATCAGCTCAGCGAAGTGATCGAGGCCGCCATCGAACAGGCGGGAGATTCGCTGGGCGCCAGGACCCGGGCCGGCATCGCGGCGGTGCTCGGCTTCTCGTCCGCCGATCCGCGCCGCGGCCGGGTGCTGTTCACCGACGCGCGCACCAACCCTGTGCTGGCCGCCCGGCGCCGCGCCACGCAGGACATGCTGCGCGCGGGCGTGCTGACCGAGGGCTGGCGCCTGAATCCCGATTCCGATCCGGTGGCCGCCGAGGTGGCCGCCGCCCTGTACACGGGCGCCATGGCCGAGCTCGCGCAGCAGTGGCTCGCCGGGCATTTGGGCACTGACCTCGATGTCGTCGTCGACTACGCGCTGAAACTGGTGCTGCGGTAGGGAGCGGTTATGGGCGGAATCCAACACGCGATGGACCCGGTCCGGCGCATCCTCGGGCTCAAGGTCAGCGTCGGCGGGCTGATCGAGCTGGGGTTGTGGCTGTTGATCCCCTACCTGTGTATCGGGTTCGCGTGGACCGCTTTTCACCCCGAGCAGACCCAGAGAATTCAGGCGCGGATAGAAGCCGTGTCGCCCACCGCCGCCGACGCCGTGGCCTTCGGGGTGGCCACCGTGCTGTGGCCGGCGTCACTGCAGATCGCCGATTCCTGCCCGGCGCCGTGAGCGACTCTCGGGTGGAATGCGTGCACGATCGGACGGATTGCTCCTAGGCTCTCAGACCATGTCCATCGACCGGTTAGGCCTTCTTGCGGGCACCATCCGACTTGCCTCTGGCGTTTCCTTCCTCGTCGACCCGCTGCGGGCGAACAAGTTGTGGGGGGACCCGGACGAGCCGACACCGACCGCGCAGCTGTTGTTGCGGTCGATGGGCTATCGCGATGCGCTGATCGGTGGCCTGCTCGCTTCGGCGGCGCTGCGGGGTAAGAACACGCGGGGTTGGTTCCTGGCCTCCGCCGGTGCCGACGTGGCCGACCTGGTCGGCGGGTTGAGCGTGCACAGCGAGCTGAAGCCCTCGCAGCAGATCATCGGCCTCGGCGGTGCCGCCGTCGGCGTCGCCGCCGGCCTCTGGGGCGCGATACGTCCGAGGCCCCGTCAGGGCAGCCGGGCGGTGCCCGAAGAACAGCCGAGATACCGAGCGAATCCGTAAGTCTTTGCTGCCCTAGAACACGATGCAATCGGTACGCTCATTGCGTGCCGGAGACAGCGTATGCAGACTGCGGCGATCTCTGTCTCGCGTACCAGGTGTATGGCGACGGCCCAATAGACCTTGTCTTCGCTGGCTCATTCGTAAGTCACGTGGAAATGTTCTGGACGGTGCCCCAGTTCGAGGCGTTCATGGTGCGGTTCTCCAGCTTCTGCCGGGTGCTGCTGTTCGATAAGGCCGGGGTGGGCCTGTCCGACCCGGTTCCGAAAGTGCGCACGCTCGAGGATCGAGCGGCCGAGATCGAGGCGGTCATGGACGCAGCCGGCTTCGGGGAGGCGGTGTTGTTCGGGGCGAGTGAGGGTGGCCCCGCCACCATGCTGTTCGCCGCGACCCGTCCCGAACGGACGCGGGCGCTGGTCATCACCGGAGCCTCAGCGTTCGCCGGGTGGGGGACTTGGGACGACATGGAAAGCGACCCGGCTGCGCTCCGGGAACGGATGGCGCCTCTGTTGGGTGACGCCTATACGCCGTCCGTGGATCAGGTCGCGAGGTTCCAGACGTTCGGCAGGGCAATTCGCTCTTCGTGGGGCAGCGGTCAAGCGCTTCGGGCCCTGTTGCCGTCGATCCGCTCGACGCGCCAGCTCGCGATGCTGGAACGCATGAGCGCCAGCCCGGGAATGGCGCGCGCGACAATGGAATCCGCGTTCTCAATAGACGTCCGGGCGATTCTGCCGACGATCAGCGCGCCCGCTCTGGTCATCCATGCCACGAGCGATCTGGTCCCGTTGCAGTTCGGCCGGTATATCGCCGAGCACATCCCGAATGCGCGGATGTTCGAAGTGAATGGCAACGACCACGTACCGTGGCTCGCCGATCCGGACCGGATCGCAACGGTGATCGAGGAGTTTTTGACCGGCAGCCATGGCGCACCATCGCAATCACAACGCGCCCTGCGTACCGTGCTGTTCACCGACATGGTGGCATCGACGGAACGCGCCGCAGCGGCCGGTGACGAACGATGGCGTGCGGTCCTGCAGCGGTTCACTGAGATAACCAGCCAACTGACTGAGCGATTCGGCGGGAAGGTAGTCAAGAGCACCGGCGACGGTCACCTCACGACCTTCGACGGGCCGACCCAGGCGATCCGCTGCGCCGAGGCCTTACACGACGAGGCCGAGAAACTGGGTATCGAGATCCGCGTAGGCATCCACACGGGGGAGTGCGAATTGCTCGGTGCGGATATCGGAGGCATCGCAGTCCATATCGCCGCGCGCATCCTTGCTCTGACCGGCGCGGGCGAAATCCTCGTCTCCAGCACCGTCCGGGATCTGGTGGTCGGCTCGGGAATTCACTTCGAGGATCGTGGCAGCGTGCAACTGCGCGGTGTGCCGGGGACGTGGCAGATTCTCGCGGTCGATCCTCAGGGCGCGGACGCGTCATCGCGCGAGGTGCAGTTAGCGGCTGCGCCCACACCAGGTCCTCGAACGTCGATGCGACGATCGGACCGGGCGGTAGCGGTGCTGGCGCGGCGCACCCCGTGGATAATGCGCGGAATGGCGCGTTTGGTCCCGGTCACCGAGCGCGGCCAAGCAGCCGCCGGAACGACGTCGCGCTGACAGGCAAGCGATCATGCTGTTGACTGAGCGTCATGGGTTTCGGTGTGCTGACATTTGTTACCGACGACGGCGTTGGTCCCGTGGAGTTGGGGGAGGCGCTCGAGCAGCGCGGTTTTGAATCGCTCTTTATCGCCGAGCACTCGCACATCCCGGTCGACGCGAAGACCCCGTATCCGAGTGGCGGTCCAATTCCGCCGAAGTACTACCGCACGCTGGATCCGTTTGTGGCGCTGACCGCCGCGGCGGTCGCCACCGAGCGGCTCGTCCTGGGCACCGGGATCGCCCTGGTGCCCCAGCGAGATCCGATCCACACGGCCAAGGAGGTGGCGTCGCTGGACCTGGTGTCGCAGGGGCGTTTCCGATTCGGCGTGGGTATCGGATGGCTGCGTGAGGAGATCGCCAACCACGGCGTGAATCCCTCGGTCCGCGGGCGCGTCGTCGACGAGCGGCTTGACGCGATGATCGAGATCTGGACTCAGGAAAAAGCGGAGTATCACGGCGAATTCGTGAACTTCGACCCGATCTACAGTTGGCCCAAGCCGGTCCAGAAACCCTATCCGCCGCTTTACCTCGGCGGCGGACCGGCGGGCTTCAAGCGCATCGCCCGGCTGAACGCGGGCTGGCTGTCGATGACGGGATCGGCAGGGGAATTGTCTTCTCCACTCGAGCAATTGCGTGATGTGGCGGGCAAGGACGTGCCGGTGATCCACTTTCATGGCGGCAAGCCGACGGCGAAAGAACTCGAGGCTTATCGCGAACTGGGAGTGCAGCACCTTTTGGTGGATCTGCCGACCGAGCCTCGCGATGAGACACTACAACGCCTCGATGAGTTGCGGGCCGAGCTCGCCAAGGTGTCCTAAGGTCAAGTGCCGCAGAAGGTTTGATATTTGCCGAAGTCCTCGGGGGCGGGTGCGGCGTAGCGCTCCAGGCCGGGCCGTTCCGTATAGGGGTCTGTCGCTGCGGCGAGCAATTGCTGCAGTGGGCCGAGCTCGCCGGCCGTCGCGGCGATAAGCGCCTCCTCGACGAGATGGTTGCGCGGAATGTAGATCGGGTTGGTGCGATCCATCGTGTTGGCGTCGGGACCCAGTGCCCGCCAACGCGTCAGCCAGGCGTCAAAGCCGGCGAGGTCGGAGAACAATCCGCGCACGGGTTCGGCATCGGATTTGGCATCTCCACGCGCCGCCTGGCTGAGCCCGCGGAAGAACGAGGTGTAGTCGACGTGGTTCTGCTTGAGCAGCAGAAGCAGTTCCTCGACCAGCACCGTGGCGAGTTCGGCGTGGACGCCGTCGGGTAGGCCGAGTTTGGCGCGCATCCCGGAGCCCCACACGGCGTCGTAGCGGGTCTGGAAAACACCGAACGACTGTTCCGCGAGCGCGATGGCCTCCTCGGTGTTCTCCGCGAGCAATGGAAGAAGCGTCTCGGCGAAGCGGGCGAGGTTCCATCCGGCCACGACCGGTTGGTTGCCGTAGGCATAGCGTCCCCAGAAGTCGATCGAACTGAAGACGGTGTCGGGGTCGTAGGCCTCCATGAAGGCGCACGGCCCGTAGTCGATCGTTTCACCCGAGATGGTGGTGTTGTCGGTGTTCATCACGCCGTGGACGAATCCGATCAGCATCCATTGCGCGATCAGCGACGCCTGGACGGCAACCACCGCTTCGAACAGGGCCAGGTACGGGTTGTCCGCCTCGGCGGCACCGGGGTGGTGACGGGCGATCGCGTGGTCGGCGAGGCGGCGCAGCAGGTCCTCGTTCCCGGTGGCCGCGGCGAACTGGAAGCTGCCCACCCGCAGATGACTGCTGGCCACGCGGGTGAGCACTGCGCCCGGCAGTGTTTCCTCGCGATGGACCGGCCGTCCGGTGCCCACCACCGCCAGCGAGCGCGTCGTCGGCACGCCCAGCGCGTGCATCGCCTCGCTGACGATGTATTCACGCAGCATCGGCCCCACCGCGGCCAGGCCGTCGCCGCCGCGGGCGAACGGCGTGGCACCGGAACCCTTGAGGTGGATGTCCCGCAGCCGCCCGTCGCAGTCGGTGAGTTCGCCGAGCAGCAGCGCACGCCCGTCGCCCAACCGCGGAACGAAACCGCCGAACTGGTGACCGGCGTAGGCCTGGGCCACCGGGGTGGCCCCGTCGGGCACCGAGTTGCCGACCAGGAAGCGCAGCCCGTCAGGGCCGCGCAGCCAGGCGGCGTCGAGGCCCAGCGACTCGGCCAGCGGCTCGTTGAGCGCGAGCAGCTGCAACTCGGGGAACGTCTCCGCCTGCCAGCGGACCGCCATCTCCGGTAATTCGCGGAAGAACCGATCTTGGAGAGCAACGGTGGTATCCGGGGCAACGCTCATCTCATCGAGCCTACGGAAACCCGAAGGCGCTATCCGAGTGCTTTGCCGATGAGGTCGCGGGCGCGGTCGAGCATCGACGCGAACGGCCCGAGCGCGAAGTTCAGCTTCGCCGATTCCACGCCGGGGTGCGGGCGCGTCGGAGCGATCGCCTCAGCGGCGCGTACCGCCGCCCCCATTCGCTTGAGGTCGTTAGCATCTACCTTGCGATTCAAGACGGGGAATTCCTCGTCCTCCTCCTGCCGCGCGTGCTCAAGCACCGCTTCGCGCAATTTGGTGAGCTCAGCGATGAACTCGTCGGAGGTGATGTCGAGCTTTTCGATCGCCGACAGCAGTTCCTTGGCTTCATGCTCCTCTTTGAGACGCGCGTCGACGATGGCGTCGCCGGCAGCATCGTCCTCGCGCCGCACGCGCGGATGCACCACCATTTCCTCGGCCGTTTCGTGGACGGCCAGCAGCTGGCGCAACGTTGTGAACGGCTCCTCGCGCGCCTTGGGATCTGTAGCGTGCAGCACCTGGTCGAACATGTCCTCGATGAGGTTGTGCTGCGCTTTCAGAAACGCGACGACTTCGTCGGGCGACTCGATGATGAGGTCTGCCATCGCCGATACCTCCTGTGATTGGGGGGAAGTGGGAGACGCACATTGGGCTGTGTACGGCTTGAACGAGGCATACCCGCTGCACAAGTGGTCAAACGGACGCTGCGCTCCGCGCGACGCTCTGAGCCCCGAGGCAACAAATCAGAATCCACTGCGGCACAAGGTGTTTGTGTAGCAGCGTCGAGCACCCAGCAAGATCCCCGTCAGCTGCGTCGTAACTGACGGGGATCTTGGGGCTAGTGCAACGGGTTTTAAACGCGGGGGTCCCGGGTGGCGGCGGGTCCGACGCCGGTGCCGGCGACGTGGTCCTTCCGGCGCATCAGTCCGGCAAGTCCGCCCAGGCCCAAGAGGCCAACGAGGCCCCACAGCCCGTTGTTGTCGCTGTGGTGGTCACTGCTGTTGTTGCTGTTGTCCGCCAATGTCGTGGTGGTGGACGACGGTGCGGGCGCACTCGGACTGGCGGCGTTTGCGACACCGGCCCCACCGAACAACAATGCCCCGCTGGCTGAAACGATTGCTATGGCCCTACGCATATCTACTCCTTGTGGGTTTTCTCGGTCGAGCCCAGAGACGGGTGACCGAGACGCAGTTCGGGACCAGGTTGCTCTAGCCTCCGCAGGATCCGACGCACGACCGACGGTCGTAACGTGGTGAAGGGTGTTCTACCCCGGCTAGCCACGGTGGAAACGCGTCGAGCGGGCCCGTTTCGTTTGCTGGATGCCCCGGGCGAGGCCCGGCTCCGGCGGGTTTCCGGGCAGAAGCGAAAGGTGACACGGCCGTCCGGCGTGAGTTCCCACCCGGTCGGGCTACGGTAAAGGAGCCCAGGACCGCAACCACGAGAAGGCGACAGATCAGCGGACATGTACGAACAGGTCAACAGCACCGCCGCCGAGCCCGAAGACATAGGTTCTCGCATCGACCCGGTCCTCGCCCGGAGTTGGCTCCTGGTCAACGGTACGCATGCCGACCGCTTCCAATCAGCGGTGAACTCGCGCGCTGACATCGTCGTTTTCGACATCGAGGATGCGGTCGCGCCCAAGGACAAGAACGTCGCCCGCGACAACGTGGTGGGCTGGCTGGCTGCCGGCAACGTCGACTGGGTCCGCATCAACGGCTTCGGCACCCCCTGGTGGGCCGAAGACCTGGCCGCCCTGGCCACCACCCCGGTCGGCGGGGTGATGCTGGCGATGGTCGAATCGGTCGACCACGTGACCGAGACCGCGAAGCGACTGCCCGATGTGCCGATCGTGGCCCTGGTGGAAACGGCCCGGGGCCTGGAACGCATCACCGAGATCGCCGCGACCAAGGGCACCTTCCGGCTCGCCTTCGGCATCGGCGACTTCCGCCGTGACACCGGCTTCGGGGACGACCCGGCCACCCTGGCCTACACGCGATCACGGTTCACCATCGCCTCCAAAGCCGCCGACCTGCCCAGCGCGATCGACGGGCCGACCATCGGGTCCAATCCGCTGAAACTGATCGAGGCCACCGCGGTGTCCACCCAGTTCGGGATGACCGGCAAGATCTGCCTGACGCCGGATCAATGTGCCGTCGTCAACGAGGGGCTATCACCGTCGCAGGACGAAATCTCTTGGGCGAAAGAGTTTTTCGCCGAGTTCGAACGGGACGGGGGAGAAATCCGCAACGGCTCCGATCTGCCCCGCATCGCCCGGGCCACCAAGATCCTGGAGCTGGCCCGCGCGTACGGCATCGAGGCGTTGGACATCGACGAGGAAGAGCGCGATCACTCGCCCGCGCCGTCGGATACCTATCACTACTGAGCCGTGGCAAAGGGACGTGGGCGGCATGTCGAGCGAGTAAGACTCCGACGCGCAGGTCCACCTCGCTGGTGATCGTGAGTGTGGATGGCGGCACCACCGACCAACGCGCCGCTACGCTGGCAGGGTGAGCGCCAAGGGCCGGATCCGGGTGGCGCGGGTCTACGACGACGTCAGCCCCGACGAGGGCCAGCGTGTGCTGGTCGACCGCGTCTGGCCGCGAGGGGTACGCAAAGACGATCCGCGCGTGGGCATCTGGTGCAAGGACGTCGCCCCGTCGAAGGACCTCCGCGAGTGGTACCAGCACGATTCGGACCGGTTCGACGAATTCGCGGCACGCTACGAGCGCGAACTGCGCGACAGCAGCGCCCTGGACGAGCTGCGCACGCTCGCCAAGCGCGGTTCCGTCACGCTGGTGACGGCGACCCGCGACCTGGACATCAGCCAGGCGGCCGTCCTGGCCAAGCTGCTCAAACCTCACTGAACCGCGTTCGAACCAGCAACGTCGTAGGCTCGTCCCGTTGATATGACCAACCCGGACCCGATCCTCCCGCGGGAACTGACCGACCTTCCCGAGGCGATCCGCAGCGTCCCGCCACCGCCCATCCCGGAATTGCCCGCGCCGTACGGTCTGCGTGTCGCCGACCCGGACGACGACGCCGAGACGATCGCGGAGTGGATGAGCCGGCCGCATCTGGCCGAGGCTTGGGAGTCCAACTGGCCGGTGGCGCGGTGGCATCGCTACATGAAGGCGCAACTGGAGGGCGAGTTTTCTCGTCCGCTCGTCGCCGCGCTGGACGGAATCGACCGGGCCTATATCGAAATATACAGGGCAGCAAAGGATTCCATCGCCAGGCGGTATGAGCATGACCCCCACGACTTGGGTCTGCACGTCGCGGTCGCCGATCTGGACTACATCGAACGCGGGCACGTCAGTTACCTGCTGCCCTATCTGGTGGTCAGCACCTTCACCCTCGATCCGTTGTGTCGCCGCATCATGTTCGATCCCGATCACCGCAATGCGTTGGCACGCAAGTTCTGTGAGCGCAGCGGCTGCGCGTTTCTCGGCGAGCACGACATGTCGAATCGGCGGATGGCGCTATACGCGCTGCCCCGCACCCCCGAAGACGTCCCCCGTCAGTGCGACACCTGAACAGCCCATCAAAGCTGCTGTGCCAGCTGCTGTCCGATGAAGGCCGCCGCCTCACCGAGCAAGACGCTCACGACGATGTTGGCCAGCGCCGCGCGGAGTTGGCGTTCCTCGCCGAGCCGCTGCGTTTCCAGCATCCAGGTGGAGAACGTGGTGTAGGCACCGACGAAGGCGGTGCCGGCCAGCAGGGCCGCGTCCTTGTTCAACGCCAGGCCGCCGAGGAAGCCCAAAAGTGCTGCACCGCTGATGTTCACGGCAAGCGTGCCGAACGGAAACGGCCGGGAGAGCCGGCGCGCCAACGTGCGGTCGACGACGAAACGCAGCACGGACCCGATACCACCAATGAACACGACGCCGACCCAGACCAGAGCCGTCGTCACCGTCGCCGCGGTCATCGGCGCACCCGGACCCGGCGCACCAACTTGGTGGCAAGGTGCACCGCCAGCAGTCCGAGCACGATGCTGGTGACGGTGTAGCCGACGGCCAGGCCCCAGTGGCCGTGTTCGATCATCCTCAGCGTCTCGACCTGCATCGTCGAGAAAGTGGTTAAACCGCCGCACAATCCGGTGCCGAGAAGCGGCCGCCGATAGCTCGACGTCGGCAACCGCTCCAGCAGCCGGGTGGTGAAGTAGCCCACCAGGAACGCCCCGACGATGTTGACCGTGAACGTGGGCCACGGCCAGCTCGCCGGATCGCCGCCGGCGAGGGTGCTCAGCGCGGCACGGGCCAGGGAGCCCAGCGCACCACCGGCGAACACCGCGGCCAACTCGCGATAGTCCCGTTGAGCCACTGGCGTCGGTTCCCTTCGTTTGCCGGTGCGCTACGCAGCGTATGGCCGAAGTCCAGACCAGCGCAGCCCGGGGGACGCGGACACGGGCAGAATTGATAACCATGGTGGCCAACCCTCGCGCCGGTCAGCCGGCCCAGCCCGAAGACCTCGTCGATCTGCCCCACCTGGTGACGGCGTATTACTCGACTGCGCCCGACCCCGATGACGTCGCTCAACAGGTCGCCTTCGGCACGTCGGGCCATCGCGGGTCGGCGCTCAATGGCGCGTTCAACGAGGCGCACATCTTGGCGATCACCCAGGCGATCGTCGAGTATCGCGCCGCACACGGCGTGACGGGTCCGTTGTTCATCGGCCGGGACACGCATGGGCTTTCCGAGCCGGCCTGGGTGTCGGCAATGGAGGTGCTCGCCGCCAACGACGTCGTCGCGATGATCGATTCCCGCGATCGGTACACGCCCACCCCGGCGGTAAGCCACGCCATCCTCACCTACAACCGAGGCCGCACCGAGGCGCTGGCCGACGGAATCGTCGTCACACCGTCGCACAACCCGCCGTCGGACGGCGGCTTCAAATACAACCCACCCAACGGCGGCCCGGCCGACACCGACGCCACCAACGCGATTGCCAAGCGCGCCAATGAGATCCTGCGCGACGGGACTGGGGTCAAGCGCATTCCGCTGGCCCGGGCGCTGCGAACCGTGCAACGCCACGATTACCTGGGCAACTACGTCGACGACCTGCCCAACGTCGTCGACATCGACGCCATCCGCGCGGCCGGGGTGCGCATCGGCGCCGACCCGCTGGGCGGGGCCAGCGTGGACTATTGGGCCGAGATCGCCCAGCGGCATCGCCTGGACTTAACCGTGGTTAATCCGCTGGTCGACGCGACCTGGCGGTTCATGACCCTCGACCACGACGGCAAGATCCGGATGGATTGCAGTTCCCCGGACGCGATGGCGGGGCTCATCGCTAACCGCGATCGCTATCAGATCGCCACCGGCAACGATGCCGACTCCGACCGGCACGGGATCGTCACGCCCGACGAGGGTCTGCTCAATCCGAACCACTATCTCGCGGTGGCCATCGAATACCTCTATACCCGGCGGCCGTCGTGGCCGGGCGGCATCGCCGTCGGCAAGACCGCCGTCAGTTCGTCGATGATCGACCGGGTGGTCGCCGGCATCGGCCGCAAACTGATCGAGGTGCCGGTCGGATTCAAGTGGTTCGTCGACGGGCTGATCGGCGGCACCATCGGCTTCGGTGGCGAGGAGTCGGCCGGGGCGTCGTTCCTGCGGCGGGACGGCTCGGTGTGGACCACCGACAAGGACGGCATCATCCTGGCGCTGCTGGCCTCGGAGATTCTCGCGGTCACCGGGTCGAGTCCGTCGCAGCGCTATCAGCGGCTGACCGCCGAGTACGGCACGCCGTTCTATTCGCGGGTCGACGCGCCCGCCGACCGCGACCAGAAGACCCGGCTGTCGAAGCTCTCCGCCGACCAGGTGACCGCGACGGAATTGGCGGGGGAGCCGATCACCGCGAAGCTGACCGCGGCGCCGGGCAATGGCGCACCATTGGGCGGATTGAAGGTGACGACGGCCAATGCGTGGTTTGCTGCGCGGCCGTCGGGAACCGAAGACGTGTACAAGATTTATGCTGAATCCTTCATTGGGCCTGAGCATTTGGGCCAGGTGCAGGAAACCGCGCGCGAGGTGGTTAATAAAGTCATTGGGTGACCTTTTCCCTCCGTCGTGCCCGCTCGGGGGGGCGGGCGTCGCGTTCTGTCCGGCTGCCGCGCGAAGTCTGGATTCTGAGCTGGGCGAATATCATGATCGCCTTGGGCTACGGGGTGATCTCACCGGCGCTGCCGACCTTTGCACGTTCCTTCGGGGTCAGCATCAAGGCGGTGACATTCTTGGTCACCGTCTTTTCGTTGAGCCGGTTGTGTTTCGCACCGATCAGTGGCCTGCTCACCGAACGGTTGGGTGAGCGGCGGATCTATATCGGTGGTTTGCTGATCGTGGCGGTGTCGACCGCCGCGTGTGCGTTTTCCCAGGCTTACTGGCAGTTAATGCTTTGCCGGGTCTTCAGCGGCATCGGGTCCACGATGTTCTATGTCTCGGCGCTGGGTCTGATGATCCACATCAGCCCTCCCGACGCGCGCGGGCGAATCGCCGGGCTGTTCACCACCTCGTTCATGGTGGGTGCGGTCGGCGGTCCGGCGGTCGGCGGCCTGGCGGCGGGATGGGGGCTGACCGCACCATTCGTCGTCTACGGCGTCGCCATGCTGGGTGTCGCGGTGGTGCTCTTCTACGGCCTGCGGAATTCGGCGCTGGCCGCACCGCCGCCACCGTCCCGATCCACGGTGACGCTGCGCGAGGCGCTGCGGGTGCGCGCGTACCGGTCGGCGTTGCTGTCCAATTTCGCGACGGGCTGGTCGGCGTTCGGGCTGCGCGTCGCCCTGGTCCCGCTGTTCATCTCCGACGTCATGGGCCGGGGCATCGGCATCATCGGCGTGGTTCTCGCGGCGTTCGCGGGCGGGAATGCGCTGGCGGTCATCCCCAGCGGCTACCTATCGGACCGGATGGGGCGGCGCACCTTGTTGATCATCGGGCTGGTGACGTCCGGGCTGGCGACCGTTTGGCTGGGCTTTGTGTCATCGCTGCCGGTGTTCATGGTGGCGGCCGGCGTGGCCGGAGCGATGACGGGGATCTATATGTCACCGTTGCAGGCCGCCGTCGCCGACATCCTGGGCAATGAGGCGCGCGCGGGCCTTCCGGTGGCGACGGTGCAGATGATGTCGGACCTGGGTGCCATCGTCGGGTCGATGGCCGTCGGGTGGACCGCCGAGCAGTTCAGCTACACGTGGGGCTTCGTCATCAGCGGGATCGTGCTGCTGATCGCCGCCGTCGGCTGGGTGGTGGCGCCGGAGACCCGAATGGCTATGGATCTGGAGGCAGATCTGATGGCGTCCGAGTCGGACGTCGAGCCGGTATGAGCAGCAACTTTGAAGCTCAGTTACCGGTGGTGTAACTTCGATGGGCACGACTTCTTGGGGCTATGGCGCAGCTGGTAGCGCACCACACTGGCAGTGTGGGGGTCAGGGGTTCGAGTCCCCTTAGCTCCACCAAGAAACTGCAGGTCACAGCCTCAAGCTGATGTGACGCTGAAGTCACGTCAATCTAGCCGTCAAGATTCGGGGCTAGTAATGCGCCGCATGGCGTCAATTCGGCGGCGTGAGCTGCCTTCCGTCATATGGCCCCCGCTGGGGTGTGCTTCGGCGTAACCTCGGCGATGGGGCAGTCCTCCTGGGCCCAGAAGGGCACAAGATTATGGCCAACAAGCTGACGCCGCACTTCGCGGATGTGCAGGCGCACTACGACCTCTCTGATGACTTCTTCCGTCTGTTTCTGGACCCGACCCAGACCTACAGTTGCGCATACTTCGAGCGCGACGACATGACGCTGGAAGAGGCCCAGGTCGCCAAGATCGACCTGGCGCTGGGCAAGCTGGGCCTGCAGCCGGGCATGACACTGCTCGACGTCGGCTGCGGCTGGGGTGCCACCATGCGGCGGGCCATCGAAAAGTACGACGTGAACGTCGTCGGCCTGACGTTGTCGAAAAACCAGACCGCCCATGTACAGAGGTTGTTCGACGAGATCGACAGCCCCCGCAGCAAGCGGGTGTTACTGAACGGCTGGGAACAGTTCGGCGAGCCCATCGACCGCATCGTGTCGATCGGTGCGTTTGAGCACTTCGGCCCTGACCGGTATGACGACTTCTTCTCGCTGGCCGACAAGATCCTGCCCACTGACGGCGTGATGCTGCTGCACACCATCAGCAGCTTGACGGGACAGCAAATGTTCGATCGCGGCTTGCCGATTACAGCCGAGCTCGTCGGGTTCTTCAAGTTCATCTTGACCGAGATCTTCCCGGGCGGCGCGACGCCGACGATCGAGATGGTGGAGGAGCACTCGGCGAAGGCGGGTTTCACGCTGACCCGTCGCCAGTCGCTGCAACCTCATTACGCCAGGACCCTCGATCTTTGGGCCGAGGCCCTAGAGGCGCATAAGGACGAGGCCATCGAGATTCAGTCCGACGAGGTGTACGAGCGCTATATCAAGTACCTAACCGGCTGCGCCAAGCTGTTCCGGGTCGGCTACATCGACGTCAACCAGTTCACCTTAGAGAAGTAGGGATTGCCCGGGGCCGAACTGTGTGAGCTGGCCGGGCTAGATCGCGCCAAGGTCATGATCATGGGTTTCCCTCATACCGTGTCGTTTCCCTTTAAGAATTGCCCAGGCAGGTGGTCACGCCGGGGATCACAGTGGCCCCTGGATGCGCTCGTCGTCGCGCACGACGTGCTGAGCCGTTCGATCAGGCGGCAGTGGCATGCTGTGTCGCTGCTCGATGTCAAGCGCCGAATCCGCAGAGGCAACAGCCGTGCCTGGGTTCGAGTCCCCTTAGCTCCACCGAGAAACCGCAGGTCAGTTCAGATCCTCTTGAGGGTTTCCATCAGTATTCGGGCGTGAGGGCCGCGCATGGTCTCGCGCGTTCACAAGCCCAGCAGCGAATTCTCAGCTTTCTGGTACCGCCGGCACGCATGACCGGCGAGCCGCGCGGGTACGCGCTCGAGTGAACGGTTGTTCGCAGTGAAACGGCGCCTGCATTCCGGTTCGGTCACAGGTCGCCTCGTTTCTTTCGAAGGAGAAAGGATCGGCCGATTGAGCAACGGTCGGTCGGCGGGAGGAGCTTCTGATGCCCGAGATCCAACTTCACCACGAAGGACACCCCCGTTATCGCCGGATGGTCCGATTCGACTGGTCCGAGACGCCACTGCACTGGGTGCCCGACGACCCGTTTTCAACACACATGATGAACGTCTTGCACCTGCTACTACCCGAGGGCGAGCGGCACTTCATCAAGGCAGTGCTGGAAGCGTCGTCATTGGTCGACGACCCGGAGCTGGAGGCGGCGATCAAACCCTTTATCCAGCAGGAGTCCTGGCATGCCTGGGCGCACCAGGTGGTGCTGGACCATCTGGCCGAACAAGGCATCGACACCAAGCCCTACACCTCGCGGCTCCGGAAAATGCTGTCGGTGGCGCTGGGTGATCCGCCCAAGTGGTTCCCGCCGGCGTTGAAGCGCTGGTGGTTGTATCGGCGTCTGGCCGACGTGGCAGCGCTGGAACATTACACCGCGATGCTGGGCCAATGGGTGCTGCAGAACCGCGGTCTGGATTACGTCGGCACCGACCCGATGATGCTGGATCTGCTGCGCTGGCACGGGGCCGAGGAGGTTGAACACCGCTCACTGGTGTTCGACGTCTACCAGCACGTGTGCGGCAACTACTTCATCAGAGCCTTCTCGATGTTGATGACCACCCCGCTGTTTTACGGGTGGTGGATTGCCGGAGCGAAATACCTCATGGCTCACGACCCGACCATCGACCAGAAGTGGCGCTGGCGCGATTGGCTGCGCGCGGCACGCGAGTACAAGTTGCCCGGCCCCTGGCAGCTCATGGTGACGCAACCCGCCAGGTATATGCGGCCCCATCATCATCCGGGCCCCGAAGCGGTCACGGAGATGGCGGTTGAGTACATCAAGAACTCGCCCGCTGCCAAGGCCGCCCGCGAACGAGCTCAGCAAGATCGGAAGGCCGCAGTCCGATGAAAGTCTCAGTCGATCTCGATACCTGCGACGGCAACGGTGTGTGTATGAGCCTGTGCCGCGAGGTTTTTGACGTACGAGAAGACGGACTGCATCTGCTCGACGAGCAGCCGCCGCGAGAGCTACGCGGACCGTTGAAGGCCGCCGAAGTGTCCTGCCCCACCCGGGCGATTGTGGTGGAGGATTGATGCGAATGCCCGCGAATCGTCAGTTACAGCAAGTTGTCGTGGTTGGTGCCGGCGTGGCAGGAACGCGGGCGGCGGAGTCGCTGCGACAGGACGGCTACGACGGTGCCCTCACCATCGTGGGTGCCGAACGGCAGGCTCCCTACCATCGGCCACCGCTGTCAAAGAAGCTGCTCAGCGGTCAGGTGCACCGGGCCGGCGTGGACATGGCGCCGCAGTTCGACATGGATGCGCGGGTGCTCAGAGGAGCCTCCGCGGTCAGCCTCGACATGTCCGCACGTACGGTCCAGGTCCGCGACGAAGGCCAGAACCTGTCCTTGGGCTTCGACGGGCTTGTCATCGCCAGCGGCGCTGAACCGCGCGAATGGCCGGGACCGACTTTAGACGGGATGCACCTGCTGCGGACGGTCGAAGACTGCTTGGCGATTCGAAAGCGACTCGGTTCGCGTCCTCGTGTTGTGGTGGTCGGGGGCGGATTTATCGGCAGCGAGGTGGCTGCGACCTGCCGATTGCTGGGCCTGGATGTGGTGCTCGTGGAGAAGGCCGCCGGGCCGCTGGCCCAAGCGTTAGGTGGGGAGCTGGCGCCGTGCTGGGCGAAACTGCATCGCGAACATGGTGTGGACCTGCGCGTCGGCGTGGGTGTCGACGGATTCGTCGGCGACGGGCGGGTGGAAGCAGTTCGACTCACCGACGGTTCGCAGGTCCCAGCCGATGTCGTCATCGTCGGGCTCGGTGTTACTCCCGCCACCGGCTGGCTGGAAGGCTCGGGTCTGCATTTGGATGACGGGGTGGTCTGCGATGCCACCGGCGCCGCCGAGGGCAACACCGGCGACGGCAATGTGGTCGCCGCGGGGGATGTGGCGCGCTGGTGGCATCCGCTGTACGAGCGCCATCTGCGCACCGAACATTGGGACGATGCGGCGCGTCAGGGCGAGGCGGCGGCGCGCACACTGCTGGCGGGGCCCGAGCACGCCGAAGCCTTCGACGCGGTGCCGTATTTCTGGTCCGACCAATATGACGTCAAGCTGCAGATGCTCGGAGTGCCAACTGATTACGACGCTGTCGAGATCATCGAAGGCAATCCGGACGCCTGGGAGTTCATCGGCGCTTACGGGCGGGGCGGTCGCACCATCGCGGTGCTCGGGACGATCCCGGGTCGGGTGCATGCCTATCGGGAGGCCATCGAGAAGCGCGCCGAATTCCCGCCGAGCCGACCGGATTAGCACAGCCGGACTTGACTCGAGACACGCCTTTTTGGGTACAGCATCCACATGCATCGACCCGACACGATCATCGAAATTCACCGCGAACGCGTGCAGGATCAGACGGTCGAGATGTTCAGCGGCGACAAGTACACGCAGTCCGTCGACGGCGCCGGCTACTCCGCGACGGCCACCCTTGACCTCACCCTGGATCGCGTCTGGTTCATTCGCGACTCGCATCAGCGGCTGTGGCAGGAGGAAGCCGACGGTGAACGTCGGGACCCGCTGCGGCACTTCGCAATAGACCTGGTGATTTTCGATTCCAAGATCGTTATCGATTCGGTTACCTGCATTCCGTTGGTCTCGTTGCCCCCGGCTACCATCACGATCCCGGATGGTCCGCGTGCGGGGGAGTCGCGCGAAATTCCGTACAACGAGATTCCGCTGTTCGGGCGGTTGACAATTCACGACCAGCTCGAGCCGCACCAAATCGAGCCGGGCAAGCAGACGATCGCACTGAACTTCACCTCCCAGGACGCTCCCGCACTGGTGGCCACGCCGCTGCCGGACCAGCACGTCGGGTGGCTGTTCGGTCCGCACATCGAGCGGCGTGAGGACGGGAGCACGGTTCTCACCGGACAAGACCCGCGACTCAGCTGGGAACTCGACTATGCCGAGGCGTACTGGATAACCCACAGCATCGCCGGAGAACTGATGGTGAACCTGGAGAAAATGCGGCACCCCAGCCTGCCCGACGAGGAAGCCAGAACCCGGGTGCTCGACTCGCTGGCCGCCCAAATCGCCGATGCGGTCCGCCCGCAGCTGGAGACGATGGGAGACAACGGGATTCAGGCGTTACTGCCGTCGCCGGTGGACGTCGATCCTGAGGCCCAAGACGACAGCACGGTCAAGGAACTCGACGCCGTCGTGCAGCGCTTCGACATCGGCGAGGCCACCGAGGAGTCCATGGTGGTGCAGCTGCAGACACTGCGCGAATTGCCACCCGGTGAGGAATTACCCGCATCAGTCCTCGCCGAAAACCCTCGTGAGAGAGCAGCTTTGGCCGTCACCGGCTGGAGTATTCTGCGTCAGGTCCGCGACACCGTGATGAGCAGTTTCGATCTCGACGAGAGTGACTTCGACCCCGATGCACCGTGCGCGTTAGCGGGTCCGAAGACCATCAGCATCGGCGGCCAGGACCGCAACCTCGACGCTCTCGACGCCGATATCGTGCCGCGAACCGAGGACGGCCGACTGGTCGTCGACGGCACGGTGAGCGCCGATACCAAGCTCTACGATTTCAAGGCCACCTTCAAGGTGACGTACGAAATGGGCCTCGGCGGGATCCCGCGCGACCCGAAGGGAAAAGAGCTGCTGCGAGAGGACGTAGACAGCATCGAACTTCTCGAACAGACGCTGAGCCTGGCCGGTCAGAAGAAGCGTGCCGGTCACCTCAGCACCGCGGAATACGAGGCGGAAGTCAAGCGGGTGAGCGAACGATTCGATCGGCTACCGCGAACCGTGGGGGTGCGCCCCGCGCAGAACTGCGAGCCGGACGTGAATGCGGACTTCAGCCTGACGGCCGCCGGCAAAGTGGCCACGGCTGCAGGTGCGGCGGCCGTCGTCGGTCTGCTTGCGCTGCCGGTGACCTGGGTCGCGGGGGCTGCGGGGGTGGGAGCCGCCGGGGCGGGCGGATTGTTGACCCTGGCGATCGCGCAGTACATCACCACAGTCCTGACCGTCGACTGGTTCGGCACCGGCATCGGTTCTCGTCAGGTCAAGAAATCGCTGAACGACCAACCCGAGGGCACATCGCTTCCTCCGATCGGGATGCCGATCCACCTGAACCTCAACCGCCAACGCCTTGCGGTGTACTTCCGTCCGGTGCCGATGAAGTTGTGGATTGATTGCGTCACGGCCGATGCGGACGCAGGCGAGGAGGGTGATGACGACGGCATTCGGGTCGTCGGTGGCCGGTGGCCGAGCGATGGCCACCCGTGGCGGCTGTCGGAAGATGATGCCGTGTTGTTCGTCGACTCCAACGAACTGCAGCTTCTCGTTGATCCCGCCACCGCGCGGGGCGAGGAGTTACCCGTCGGCGTTGACACCGAGGAGGACGGACGCCGCCGCCTGCGGGTGCACAACGATCCCGACGCACTACGCCGGCTGCCGCGATGCTTGTCAGCAGAAGGCGGCGGCCGAGAACCATCCGCCGGCCACCAGCGCGATGAGGAGCGCGGCGGTGGTTTGTCCCATCAGCGCGGCGGCGATGACGCCCACGATCGCGCAGATAAACACGGTGACGGTCAGGAAGGCGACGAGCAGACGGTGTGAGTTGACCGCCGCGCCGGAACGGGGCGCGATGACGGTCTTACGAGGACGATCCACGCCAACCATGAAATCTCCTTAGGTGTGACGCCCGCAACATGCCCACATCATATGTGGCCTACGTCACATAATATCGGCGATAGGCGTTTCGCTGCTGAACCGGAGGACGTGGCGCGCCATGCCCTCGAATTGAGCGACGCAGGCCAAGTTCCCCGCCCACTTCGGCTAACGTTCGATAACGGTCACTTGCCCTATCGGCTCCGGGATCGGCACTGCGAATGACGCATCGGTGGGTTTGTGAAGCGTCCCGCTCACGCCGTCTGTCCCCCGAATTCAACGGCCGAAATCGCTTCGAGCCACGCGAGATTCACCCGAGCCCCCTCGGGCCGCGCCATCATCGGGAGGCGCGGCGCGACAAGGAATTCGAGCCCCGCGGCGGGTAGCGAGACATCACCTGCGGTGAGAGACGGTTCGCCGTTATCCGGCCGAGACCGCCGATTAGGTTTTCGCCTCGATGCCGATTAGTCTTGCCCGCGGTTCGTTCGCGACTCAGGAAAGCAGCCATGTCTGTTCAGCCCACTCTGCTGCGCCGTCAATCGTTGCGCAGCGCCCGCCGTAAGCGGGTAGCTCCCCGCGTGACGTGTCCGATGGTCGGCCAGTGCTTCGACGTCGAGATCATTCGCGACGCGGACGGATGGATGATCCGGGTCCCCGAGATCGGCAGGGCTACCCGCGCCAGCAGCCGGGCCACCGTCGAGCTGGCGGCACGCGAATGCATCGCGACCTGGACCGGCATCCCGATCGGGTACGTCGCCGTCTACGTCGCCAGCGAGACCGGCTAGTTACTCAGCCGCCCGGCGCGATCGCGATCGATTTCGTCTCCAGGTAACTGTCGAGCCCTTCGGGCCCGAGCTCTCGGCCGTAACCGCTCGCTTTGACGCCGCCGAAGGGCGCGAACGGATCCATCGTGTAGCCCTGATTGATGCCGAGTGTTCCGGTGCGGATCCGCGTGGCCAGTGCCAGCGCCCGGTCGGTGTCGTTGCCCCACACCGATCCGGCCAGTCCGTAGTCGGAATCGTTGGCGATCTCGACTGCCTGCTCCTCGTCGCGGTAAGGGATGACGGTGATGACGGGTCCGAAGATCTCTTCGCGTGCGATGCGCATGCCGTTGTCGGCCGCCGCGAACAGGGTGGGTTGGACGTACCAGCCGCGCTCGAGCCCGTCGGGCATGTCGGCGCCGCCGACGATCAGTCGGGCCCCTTCGTCCTGGCCGACCCGGATGTAGTCGCGAACGCGCTGCTGTTGGCGTCGAGACACCAGGGGACCGAGCTGGGTCTCGGGGTCGCTGGGATCGCCGACGCGAAGGCCGCTCATCTCGGTGGCGAGCGCATCGACGTATTCGTCATGGCGCGCTTGGGGCACCAGCACGCGCGTCAGCGCATTGCAGATCTGCCCGCTGTTGGACAGACTGGCCGATCGAACTCCGGTGGCGACCTTGTCCGGCGCCGCGTCGTCGAGAACCAGAGCTGCCGACTTCCCGCCGAGTTCGAGGCTGACCTTGGTGAGGTTGGCGGCACAGGCCGCGGCGACGGCACGGCCTGCTGCGGTGGAGCCGGTGAAGGACACCTTGTCGACCCCACGGTGGGCAACGAGGTAGGCGCCAAGCCCGGCGTCGCCAGGGAGCACGCTGACCACGCCGGGTGGCAGGCCGGCCTCATCGATCATCTCGGCCAAAAGCAGCGCGTCCAAAGGGCTTTCGGGCGCCGGCTTGAGCACGACGGTGCAGCCGGCCAGCAGCGCCGGCACCAGTTTGGTGACGATCAGGAACTGGGGCATGTTCCAGGGCACGATCGCCGCGACGACGCCGACGGGCTCCTTGCGGACCAGGACGTCGCTGCCGAAGAACCCCTGCCTGGTCTCCTGCCACTGGTGTCGCTCGGCCAGGTCGCAGAACGCGCGGATCATGAATGCGGGCAGGCCGACCTGGGCGCGCTGGGCGAAGCTGGTCGGGGCGCCGATCTCGGCGGTGATGGTGTCGACCATCTCGGGGCGGCGTCGGTCGTAGATGTCGGCCAGGCGCCGGATGGCCGCGACCCGTTCCGACGGCTCGCTGTGGGCCCAGGGCGACGAGGTCAGGGCCACGCGGGCGGCGGCGACCGCGGCGTCGACGTCGTCGGGTCCGGCCGCGTCGACCTCGGCGATGGGTTCCTCGGTATGTGGTGAGATGACTTGCACGACTTTGGGGTCCATCCGCGCCTCCCGGGCCTCAATATCAACTACTTGCTATTGATGGGTCGAGGATATACCGTCGGCCGTGACGGAGCTCTCAGGGATCGGTGAAACCGGTGCGCAGGTGGTTGTTTCGCGCGGGCAGTGCTGAAGTGAGCAGCTGGGCACACAGGGTTTCCCCACGTTGGACTGCATAAGGAGCGATCATGGCTCGATTCCCCAAACCGCGGGAGGGCAGCTGGACCGAGCACTACCCGGAGTTGGGCACCGACCCGGTGTCGTACGAGGACTCCATCAGCCCCGAGATCTACGAGCTGGAACGCGAGGCCATCTTCAAACGAGCCTGGCTCAATGTCGGTCGCGTTGAACAACTTCCGCGCAAGGGCAGCTACCTTACTCGGGAGCTGAAGGTCGTCAACACCTCGATCATCCTGGTGCGCACGACATCCGGTGACATCAAGGCCTACCACAACGTGTGCCGGCACCGCGGCAACAAGCTGGTGTGGAACGACATGCCGCAGGAAGAGACGCGCGGCGTGTGCCGGCAGTTCACCTGCAAATACCACGCCTGGCGCTACGACCTGGATGGCAACCTCACGTTTGTGCAGCAGGAGGAGGAGTTCTTCAACCTCGACAAGAGCCGCTACGGCCTGGTGCCGGTGCACTGCGACGTGTGGGAGGGCTTCATCTTCGTCAACTTCGCCAAGAAACCCGAACAGTCGCTGCGAGAGTTCTTGGGGCCCATGATCGCCGGGCTGGAGGGCTACCCCTTCGAGAAGATGACATCCCGCTGGTACTACCGCTCGGAAGTCAAGGCGAACTGGAAGCTCTACATGGATGCGTTCCAGGAGTTCTATCACGCACCCGTGCTGCATGCGAACCAGTCGCCGACGGCGTACTCGAAGGCGGCCGCCCAGGCGGGTTTTGAAGCCCCGCACTACCGGCTGGACGGGCCGCACCGGCTGGTCAGCACCTCCGGGGTGCGGGCCTGGGAACTGGCCGACGAGATGCGCAAGCCGATGGAGGACATCTGCCAGAGCGGGCTGTTCGGGCCATGGGACAAGCCGGATCTGGGGCCGATGCCCGCCGGGCTCAACCCCGCGAAATGCGATCCGTGGGGCCTGGACTCGTTCCAGCTGTTCCCCAACTTCGTCATCCTGTTCTGGGGCCAGGGCTGGTATCTGACCTATCACTACTGGCCGACGTCGTACAACAGCCACCTTTTCGAGGGCACGCTGTATTTCCCGGCGCCGCGCACCCCGCGCGAGCGGGTGGCCCAGGAACTGGCGGCGGTGTCGTTCAAGGAATACGGGCTGCAGGACGCGAACACGCTGGAGGCGACGCAGTCGATGCTCGAATCCCAGGTGATCGACGAGTTCTTGCTCTGCGACCAGGAGGTCCTGATCCGTCACCTACACAAGGAGGCCGCCGCCTGGATCGATGACTACCGCCGAACCTCCACGGCAGGAGTGTGAACACGATGCCGATGCTGCCCGCCGAGTTCGCCGACCTCGAACGGTTCGCGCAGTGGTGTCTGCCCAGCGAACCCGAACGCTACGCTAAGAGGCTGGCCAGCTCCATGACGGAAATGAAGGCCTTTTACGACGCGATCACGCCGCGTGCCGAAGAGGCATTGTCCTTCTGCGACAAGTTCTCTCTCGACGACCTGCCCGACGACGTCCAGAATCTGATGCACCTGCTCTATTCCATGATCATGGTCTCGTTCCCGGTGGAGTGCTGGAAACAGCCGCGCGTCCCCGACTCGGGTGCTTCGACGCTGGACTGCGTGTCCGAGCCCGTTCCATGACCTCGGTGCTGCGGGCGGCGCGGTGGGCCGACGTCGTGACCGGCCAGATCCGCACGCCTGCGGAGGTGGTGATCGACGGCGAACGCATCACCGCGATCAATCCCCAAGAGCCGCTTCCGGATTCGGCCACCGTCATCGATCTCGGGGACGTGACGCTGCTCCCGGGCCTGATGGACATGGAACTCAACCTGCTCATCGGCGGACCGGGCGGCCCCGAGGGCCTGCCGGCGCCTATGCATGGCGTGCAGGATGACCCCGCGTATCGCACGCTGCGCGGAGCCGTCAACGCGCGCACCACCCTGGAGGCCGGATTCACCACGGTGCGCAACCTCGGGCTGATGGTCAAGACCGGCGGGTATCTTCTCGACGTGGCGCTGCAGCGCGCCATCGACCAGGGCTGGCACATCGGGCCGCGCGTCTATCCCGCCGGCCACGCCGTCACCCCGTACGGCGGGCATCTGGACCCGACGGTCTTCCAGCGGCTGGCTCCCGGGATCATGCCGCTCTCGATCGCCGAAGGCATCGCCAACGGGGTGCCCGACGTGATCGCCTGTGTGCGTTACCAGATTCGGCACGGCGCCAAGCTGATCAAGGTGTCCGCCTCGGGCGGGGTGATGTCGCACAGCACCGCGCCCGGCGCCCAGCAGTACTCCGATGCCGAGTTCGCCGCCATCGCCGACGAGGCCCACCGCGCCGGCGTCCGGGTGGCCGCGCACGCCGTGGGCGACAGCGCAATTCAAGCGTGTATTCGCGCCGGGATCGACTGCATCGAACACGGCTTCCTGGCCAGTGACGAGACCATCCAGATGATGGTCGATCACGGTACGTTCCTGGTCTCGACCACGTATCTGACCGACGCCATGGCCATCGATCGCATCGCACCGGAGCTGCGCAAGAAGGCGCTCGAGGTGTTCCCCCGGGCAAAGTCGATGCTGCCCAAGGCGATTGACGCCGGCGTGCGGATCGCGTGCGGCACCGATGCGCCGGCCATTCCACACGGCGACAATGCCAAGGAACTGGGCGCGCTGGTAAAACGGGGCATGACTCCCGCGCAAGCGATCCGGGCGGCGACCGTGGTGGCCGCCGAGCTGATCGAGGCGGACGACGAATTGGGCAGGCTGGCACCCGGCTATCTGGCTGACATCATTGCGGTCCCTGGAGACCCGTTCGACGACATCGCCGCGACCCTCGACGTTCGCTTCGTCATGAAGAACGGGCAGATCTACAAGACCCCCGCGGCGTGATGGAGGCGGGCATGGAACTCACCGACAACATCCTGTGGCTGCTCAAGCAGGCCTTCTACTACTCGCTGACCACCATCAACGAGGCGATGCGCGAACACGGGGTGAGCACCGCCCAGATCGGTGTGCTGCGCCAATTGGCCAACGAACCAGGTTTGTCCGGCGCGGAATTGGCGCGGCGCCTGCTGATCAGCCCGCAGGGTGTCCAGCTCGCGCTCACCGCGCTGGAACGCCGCGGCCTGGTGGAAAGAAAGCAGGACCCCCAGCACGCCCGCATCCTGCGGGCCTGCCTGACCGGGGAGGGCCGCAAGGTCGCCGAAACGGTGGTCAACGACGCGATCGCCGCGCACCAGGAGGTATTCGGCGTGCTGAACGAGCAAGAACAGCGGACCTTGCGGGAATTGCTGGGCCGCGTGGTCGAAAAGGGTACTGGCCATGAGCTTTTCAACGATCACGTCGACGGCTGACGCCACCCCTGGCGGCGTGACCGCTGGCATCGACGTGCGGCGCCTGTATCTAGTACTTGAGACCAATCGCAAGTAGTTGATACTCTGACCGGGATGGGTGAAAAGCGCGTGACTGCGGACGTCGGTTCGGCGGCGGTGGCCGAGGCCGGATCGGGCGGTCTCGACCTCGCTGCCCTGCCGGATGGCTTTGTGCCACTGCGGATCAAGCGCGTGATCCCCGAAACCAGCGACGCCGTGTCGATCGTTCTCGATGTCCCGCCGGGAAGCGTGGAACAGTTCGGCTACCAGGCCGGACAGTTCCTGACGCTGCTGGTCAGCGTCGACGGCAGCGAGTACCGGCGGTGCTACTCGATGTCGTCCTCACCCGCTCTGGGCGAGGACCTGCGGATCACCGTCAAGCGCGACCGCGACGGCCTGGTGTCGAATTGGCTCAACGACAGGGCCGCGCCCGGCGACCAGCTGCCCGCCCTGCCGCCGCAGGGTCGCTTCGTGCTGCACGACAGCGATCGAGAGCTGATCGCCTTCGCCGGCGGAAGCGGTATCACGCCGGTCTTTTCGCTGCTGCGCACCGCGCTGGTGTCGGGCAAGCGCACCGCGCGACTGTTCTACGCCAACCGAAGCCGTGACGCGGTGATCTTCGACGGGGCGTTGGCGGCGCTCAACGCGCGGCACGCCGATCGCTTCGTCCTGCACCACCATCTCGACGACAACAGCGGCTTCGTCACCCCGGCGGACGTCGAGGCGTTCGTCCGCGACGCCGGCGACGCCGACGTTTACATCTGCGGGCCCAACGAATTCATGGAGACCGTGCGAGCCGCCCTGTCGGCGTCGGGTGTGCCGGCCGATCGCCTGCACGTGGAGCACTTCGACGTGAACGACATCGCCGCGGCGGCGCCGCCGGACACCGAAGTGGCGACCGACGAGGTCACCATCGTGCTGGACGGGGTCACGACCACGGCGTCCTACGATCCGGGCAACACGTTGCTGCAGACGGCCCGGATGGCCGGCCTGCGGGCCCCGTCCTCGTGTGAGATCGGTTCGTGCGGAACGTGTATGGCGCGCCTGACGCAGGGCAGCGCCCGGATGATCAACAACGACGCGCTCGAGGCGGATGAGGTGGAACAGGGCTGGGTGTTGACGTGTCAGGCCCTGCCCACCAGTGCCACGGTGCGGGTGGTCTACGAGTGAGCGAGAAGGCGGTCGATGGGAAAGCGGAGTCGATGAACAGGGTCGCGGTGGTGACCGGCGGCGCCTCGGGTATGGGCGAGGCGACCTGCCATGAATTGGGCCGGCGCGGACTCAAAGTCGCGGTCCTCGATGTCAATGAGCATGCCGCGCAGCGTGTCACCGACGACCTGCGTGCCAACGGTGTGACGGCGCTCGGGGCGGGCGCCGACGTCACCGATCGGTCCGCCGTGGAGCAGGCCTTCGCGAAGGTGCGCAGCGAGCTGGGCCCGGTGACGGTCCTGGTGACCAGCGCCGGCATGTTCGACTTCTCGCCGTTCTTGGAGATCAGTGCTGAAACCTGGTCGCGGATCATCGACGTCAATCTCACCGGGACCTTTCACTGCTGTCAGGTCGCGTTGCCGGACATGGTGGAGGCGAATTGGGGGAGGATCGTGATGATCTCGTCGTCGAGCGCCCAGCGTGGCTCGCCGTTCGCCGCCCACTACGCGGCGTCCAAAGGTGGAGTCATCACCTTGACCAAGTCGCTGGCCCGCGAATACGCGCCGCACGGGATCACGGTGAACAACATTCCGCCCTCGGGCATCGAGACACCGATGCAGCATCAGGGCCAGGCTGCCGGGTACCTGCCGTCCAACGAGCAGATCGCCAGCAATATCCCGTTGGGCTACCTCGGCACCGGGGCCGACATCGCCGCGGCCGTGGGGTTTTTATGTTCGGAAGAAGCCAGGTACATCACCGGCCAGGTGTTGGGCGTCAACGGCGGAGCGGTGATGTGATTGTGAGGATTCGATGACCAGAGAAGGCAGGCCCCCGGAGGGCTCCTGGACCGAGCACTATCCCGAATTGGGAACCGGCCCCGTGTCCTTCAAGGACTCGACGTCGCGGGAGTTCTACGAACTCGAGCGCGAGGCGATCTTCAAACGGGCGTGGCTGAACGTCGCCCGCGTGGAGGAGTTGCCACGCGTCGGCAGCTACCTGACCAAGGAGATCGAGGTCGCCGGCGTCTCGGCGATCCTGGTCAAGGGCAAGGACGAGCAGATCCGCGCGTTCTACAACGTGTGCCGTCATCGCGGAAACAAGCTGGTGTGGAACGACTTTCCGGGCGAGGAGACCCGCGGGACGTGCCGGCAGTTCACCTGCAAATACCACGGCTGGCGCTACGACCTGCAGGGCGCGTTGAAATTCGTCCAGCAGGAGTCGGAGTTCTTCGACCTCGATCTCGCGCAGTACGGCTTGCGTCCGGTGCGCTGCGACGTGTGGAACGGCTTCGTGTTCATCAACTTCGACGCCGAACCACGCCAGAGCCTGCGTGAGTTCCTCGGTCCGATGATCACCGGGCTCGACGACTATCCGTTCGGCAAGCTGACCGAACGCTACGAATGGGTGGCCCACAACAACAGCAACTGGAAGATTTTCGCCGACGCCTTCCAGGAGTACTACCACGTGCCCTCGCTGCACTCCCAGCAAGTGCCCTCCGAGGTGCGCGAACCCAACGCCGGATTCACCTGCGGGCATTTCCAACTCGACGGCCCGCACCGGTTGGTCTCCACGGCCGGACGGCGCCGCTGGCTGCTGCCACCGGAATACATGTATCCGATCGAGCGGGCCACCCGCAGCGGGCTGGTGGGACCGTGGCGGACGCCCGACATCGGCGAACTGCCGGCCGGTCTCAATCCGGGAAACATCGAGCCCTGGGGCATCAGCAATTTCCAGATTTTCCCCAACATCGAGATCCTGATCTATGGCGGCTGGTATCTGCTGTACCGGTACTGGCCCACCTCGCACAACACGCACCGGTTCGAGGCGTACACCTACTTCCATCCCGCGCGCACCGTGCGGGAGCGTATCGAGCACGAAGTCGCCTCGGTTGTTCTGAAAGAGTTTGCGCTGCAAGACGCCGGGATGCTCGGCGGGACGCAGGCGGCATTGGAATACGGAATCGTCGACGAGTTCCCCCTCAACGACCAGGAGATCCTGGTGCGCCATCTGCACAAGGTCGCTGTGCACTGGGTCGAAGCCTATCGTCGCGAGCGGGATTCGGTGGGGGTGCGATGATGCCTCCCATGCTGCCCAGTGCCTTCGCCGAGCTGGAGGACTACGCCCAAACCTGGTGTTTGGCAACCGAAACCGAGCGCTGGAACGCCCGGGTGAACGCGTCGATGCCGGAGCTGCGCGACTTCTACGACGCGTTCTTTCCCCGCCTCGAAGAAGCGATCGACTACTGCGACAAGTTCCCCCTCGACAATGTGCCCGACGACGCCCTGAACCTGCTCCACTTGATCTATTCGCTGATCATGGTCGCCATGGCGGTGGAGATCATGCACCAACCCGCACCGGTGGACGCCGCCGACGCGGTCATGATCCGCACCGGCGGACCGGTGCCCTGATGCATCCCTTCTTACGAAAGGCGCGACCATGAGTCTGCTCACCATCACCAAACTCACCGACTCCGTCGGTGCCGAAGTCGCGGGTCTGGAGCCGGCCGCACTGGCAAGCGACGACTCGGTCGGTGAGGCGGTGCTGGATGCATTGGAAGACAACGGAGTTCTGGTCTTTCGCGGTCTGCAGCTCGACCCGGCCGCCCAGGTCCGCTTCTGCCGTCGCCTCGGCGAGATCGACCACTCCTCCGACGGCCACCATCCAGTGGCCGGCATCTACCCGATCACGCTGGACAAGTCGAAGAACGCCTCGGCCGCTTACCTGAAGGCCACCTTCGACTGGCACATCGACGGCTGCACGCCGCTGGGCGACGAATGCCCGCAGAAGGCCACCGTGTTGTCGGCGGTACAGGTCGCCGAATGGGGCGGCGAAACCGAATTCGCCAACTCGTACGCCGCCTACGACGCCCTCAGCGACGAGGAGAAGGACCGGTTCGGCACCCTGCGTGTGGTGCATTCGCTGGAAGCCTCCCAGCGCCGCGTCTACCCCGACCCGTCGCCGGAACAGGTGCAGCGCTGGCGATCTCGCCGCACCCACGAGCATCCCCTGGTGTGGACGCACCGCAGCGGCCGCAAGTCGCTGGTGCTGGGTGCATCCGCGGACTACGTCGTCGGCATGGATCTCGATGAGGGACGCGCCCTGCTGGACAGCCTTCTCGAGCGCGCCACGGTGCCCGAGAAGGTCTACAGCCACACCTGGTCGATCGGCGACACCGTCATCTGGGACAACCGCGGGGTGCTGCACCGCGCGGCCCCGTACGACCCGGATTCACAACGCGAAATGCTGCGCACCACCGTGCTCGGCGACGAACCGATCCAGTGATGACCGCAGCCGCCCGGCATCCGCTGCGCCTGACACCGTTGCCCGCCCACGAGTGGGACGAGAGCGCCCGTGCGGCGCTGGCGTCGCTGATCCCGGCCGAGCGGGCGAATCCCGTGGGTGCCGGAAATGTTTTGTCCACCATGGTCCGTCACCCCGACCTGACGGCGGCCTACCTACCGTTCAACGCCTACCTGCTCACGCGATCGACCCTGTCGCCCCGGGTGCGCGAAGTCGCCTTGCTTCGCGTGGTGCACCGCAGCAATTGCGGCTACCTGTGGTCGCACCACATTCCGATCGCTCTGCGCGCCGGCCTGACCGAATCCGAGATCGAGGACATCCGCTCCGGCCGCTGCGCCGACCGGACCGACCAGGCCGTGGTCCGGGCCGTCGACGATCTCACCGGTGACAGCACGATCAGCCAAGCGACCTGGGATCTGCTGGGCGAGCTGTTCACGCGGCAGCAATGCATGGATCTGACGTTCACCATCGGCGGCTACCTCTTGCTGGCGTTGGCCGTCAATTCGTTCGGCATCCAGGAAGAGCACGGGTAGACCCGGTCCGTGGTGCGCGCTAGTCCTCGCGGGACAGGGCGGCGCGCGGGCACTCGGCGATGGCCTGCTCGACCAGCGCCTCCTGCTCGGCGGGGACCGGGTCCGCGATGACCACCGCGTAGTCGTCATCGTCGAGCTGGAAGACATTCGGCGCGATGTTCACGCAGTAGGCATTGCCTTCACACCGATCGAGGTTCACTACCGGCCGCATGAAGATCCTCCTTCTCCGATCCCTCTGTCCGACACTCGGAGTTTTTACAGTGCTTCTTGTGTAAACGCTAGCCTAGCGCGGCCGGGCGGGAAATGACGGGTGGCGACTTCTCAGTGACCTCTCAGTGGCGTGGACTTACGCTGGAAGTCTGGGTCCGGGAGGTCGATGATGAAGATCGCATCCGTCATCGCGCGCCAACTGCTGGACTGTAAAGCCCGGCCCCTGCTCGAGGTCGAAATCACCACGGACACCGGCGTTGTCGGCCGTGGCGCGTCACCGACCGGCAGCTCGGTGGGTTCACATGAGGCGTTCGTGCTGCGGGACGGCGATCGAACCCACTACAACGGGCTGAGCGTGCACCGCGCCATCTCCGCGGTGACCGACGAAATCGCCCCCGCGCTCATCGGCGCGGAGCTCGACGATCCGCGGACCCTGGACCGGGTCATGATCGACCTCGACGGCACGCCGGACAAGCGCCGGCTCGGCGGCAACGCGATCTACTCCACGTCGATCGCGCTGCTGCGGGCGGCCGCCGGGGCGGCCGGCACACCCACCTACACCTATCTCGGCGCACTACTCGGCCTCGAGCCACCGGCCACCGTCCCGGTGCCCAGCTTCAACATGATCAACGGGGGTCACTACGGCGACGTCTGCCAGACGTTCAGCGAGTTCCTCGTCGTGCCGTATCGCGCGGACTCGATCGAATGCGCGGTCGAAAAGGGGGTGAGTCTGTTCGAGACGCTCGGCGAGGTGCTCACCGAGCGGCTCGGCCGCGCACCGATGCTGGCGTCGTCGTACGGGTACATCGCGCCGTCCGGCGACCCGCGCGTCGTCTTGGAGGTGCTGGCCGAGGCCGTCGAGCGAGCCGGCTGCGCCGACATCATGGCGTTCGCCCTGGACTGCGCGTCCAGCGAGGTGTACGACAGCGAGTCCGCGACATACGCATTCAACGGCGAACGGGTGACTGCGGAGGCGTTGATCGACTATGCCCGGGGACTGTCGCGGGAGTTCCCGATGCTGTTCATCGAGGACCTGCTGGACGGGGATGACTGGGCCGGGTTCGCCAAAGCGGTGCAGGCGGTGCACCGTTCTCTGATCCTCGGAGACGACCTGATCGTCACCAACCGTTCCCGCTTGCAGCGGGCCGTCGAGACGTCCGCCGTGGACGGTTTCATCCTGAAGCCCAACCAGGTCGGAACCATCGCCGAAGCCCTGGACTGCTTCGAATACGCCACGCACAACGATGTTTTGGCAATCCCGTCGGGCCGCTCGGGCGGCGTCATCGACGACGTGGTGATGGACCTGGCGGTGGGCCTGGGGGCACCGTTTCAAAAGAACGGCGCGCCGCGTTCGGGCGAGCGCATCGCGAAGCTCAACTTTCTGCTGCGCGCCGCCGAAGGCATCCCGGACTGTGCGCTGGCCGATGTCTCGGCGCTGGCGCGGTTCTGAGGGCGTTTTCGGGTCAGCGGGCGGCGAACCACGTGAGCTCGGCCGCCACGGCAGACCCACACACCGCCACCACGATCGAAAGCGCCAGCCAGTCGGCGGGTTTCGGACGCGACGGGGCGGCGGAGATCTGGCCGGTGCCGCCGCGGGCGGTGATGGCGTCGCCCATCTCGTCGGCGCGGCGCAGTGTCACCGTGATGACCGCGACGACCACGTCGATCACGTCTGCCGTCGGACGTCGCAGCCTGGCCCAGCGGGTCTGCGGCGGCCGCTTGGGCCGCAGCCGGCGCGCCGCGAAGAGCACCCGGAATTCGTCGATGAGCATCGGGAAGGTGCGCAGCGCGAGCGCCAATGCGACCGACCAGTCGTCGACGGGGATCCGCAGCGGCCGCAGGAAGCGACCCAAAGTGGCGACCGCCGGGGCGATCTGGGCGACATTGGTGGTCCACGACACCAGTGCGCCCAGGGCGAGCAACACCACCGACAGTGCGGTGAGGCGCAGAAAGTCCAGCAGGCCGCCGAAGCCCAGCGACACCGTGCCCAGGTGTACCCTCGGGCTTCCACCGGCGAACGCCGCGTTGACGCCGACGATCACCAGCACGATCCACAGCCAGCGCGGCACCGACGGCAGCACCCCCCGGGGGATGCGCGCGAGCCATATTCCCGTCACCGCCAGCGCGCCCGTGAGCCCGATCGCGACCCAGCCCGGGAAAAACGTCAGAAGCAGCGAAATGCCAAACGCCACAAGCAGTTTGGTCCCGGCCCAGAGCTCGTGTATGGGCGAGCTGCCCGGCACCGGCCGCAGCAGCACCACCGGGCGCCGGCGACCGGACGCCCGCTTGGCCGCGGGGGCGGCAACCGCCGTATTGTCCTGGGCCGCAGCCGGTACCGGTTGCAGTGATCCTTCATGCAGGTGCAGGGTGCGCGGACACAGCTCCTGGAGCCCGGCGAAGTCATGCGAAATGACCACCACGGTCAGGCCGGTGTCGCGCCGCCGCTCGATGAGCAACTGGACGAGGCCGCGCTGACTGGCGGCATCCAGCCCCGCCAGCGGCTCGTCGAGGATCAACACGCGTGGCGATCGCGCCAGCAGCCCGGCCAGCACCACGCGACGCATCTGGCCACCGCTGAGCTGGTCGATGCGCCGCTTCGCCAGCCCGGCATCCAGGCCGACGGCGGCCAGGGCCGCGGTGACCCGGGCGTGATCGGCGGGTGAAAACCCGGCCGCCGAAGCCACTTCCAGATCGACCCGGCTGCGCATCAACTGCAGCCGCGCCGCCTGGAACTGCAGCGCGACAGCGCCCACCTGGTCGGCGATCGGGCGTCCGTCGAGCAGGCAGGCGCCGGTGGCCGGTGTGGTCAATCCGGCCATGATCCAGGCCAGTGTCGACTTGCCGGAACCATTTCCGCCGTGGATCAGCAGCCCGTCACCCTGGTGCACCGCGAAGCTGACATCGCGCAGCGCGGTCTGAGCCCACGGCGTGCCGCCGGCGTATTCGTGTCCGACGCGGACGAGTTCGAGGACCGCCGCGCCGGAGTCGAGATCGGTGGTCACCGTCGGCGCCGGGGCGGTCGCGCTCTGCACCAGATCGGAGTCGACCGACGTGTCGCCGAGTTTGATTGCGCGGTCCGCGTATTCGGCCTCGTCGTTGTAATGGGTGATGTGCACCAGCGCGGTTTGGTGGCGTTGGGTCAGGCCGGACAGCACCGCGAGCAGTTTCTCCCGGCCCTGCCGATCGACCATGCTGGTGACCTCGTCGGCGATCAGCAACGCCGGCTCGCGTGCCAGCGCCGCGGCGACGGCCAGGCGCTGCAGCTCTCCGCCGGACAGACTGCCGGTATCGCGGTCGGCCAGTGCGGCGAGGCCGACCTCGCCGAGTAGCCGGGGGATGTCGGTGGTCTTGCCGGGCGGTAGTCCCCAGACCACGTCGTCGGCGACCCGCGTGCCCAGCACCTGGCTCTCCGGGTGCTGCATGACGACCGCGGTGCCGCCGAGTTCGCCGAGCCCGACCGCCCCGGGACGATGTACGGTGCCCGAGGTCGGTTCGCGTCCGGCCAGGATCAACATCAGCGTCGTCTTGCCGGAGCCGTTGGCGCCGGTGACCGCGATGTGCTCTCCCGTTCGCACGTCCAGGTTGACCGCACGCAGCGCGTCGTGGTCGGCGTGCGGGTAGCGCAGGCGCACCTGGTCCAGCCGTACCGGGACGGGCCGGATCGGTCCGTCGCAGGCGGGCGCGTCCAGCTTGTGCACGTCAGGAATCCCGCGTAGCCGCTCCAGCACCCGGGACAACGCCCACCATCCGACCAGCGAGGCGCCCACGATGGCGAAGACGGCGTACCCGAGGACCAGCCACTGCCAGTAATGCAACGCCTCGGCGAAGAACGCCTTGAATTGTTGGGCGGCCGGACGCAGCGGCGGCACCCGCGACACGATCGTCGAGGCGCCGTCCACAGCGGCGCTGGCGGCCTGGAAGGCGAGTTGCCGGAACCGGGTCAGGACGTTCAGCGCGACGACCATCCCGGCGCCGACGACGACGCCCGCGCCGAAGGACACCACGATGACGGTGGGTGTGCCGCGGCGGTGACGCTTGACGGTTCCGGCCAGGCCCCCGACGTAGGCACAGAGCGCGATCGCGCCCAAACCACTCAGGCCGACGACCAGGAAGCCGATCACGCCGGCGGCGACCGTCGCGGCGATCAGGACGCGGATCCGGTAGCGATAGGCGAGCAGCCCGGTCGGCACGCTGCCGAGCAGGCCGAGGCCCCCGCCGTGCGGAAGGACGACCGCGATGATGGCGATCGCCGCGCACAGGGCGCCCATCACCGATGCTTGCGCCAGTTCGCCGGGTAGTAGCGATCCGGCACGCGTTTTCGGCGGTGCAGCGCCGGGTGCCTTCACGACACGATTATGCCCGTCGTCGGCGGTGCTCCCGGTGGCTCTCTTATCAGATCTTCAGGTAGCCCTTGTCGGCGGGAATTTGCGCGGCCGTCACCAGTGAGGAAGCGTCGCTGGCAAGCCACAAGACGATGTCGGAGACCAAGTTCGGGTCGGCGAGCGAGTCGGTGGGTAATGCGCCGGGGGAGAAGCTGTGAATGTAGGTCTGGTTGTCGGCGAAGAGCTGCCACATCGAGGGGTCATTGCCCATCGGGGTGTCGGTGCCGTACGGGTGTACCGAGTTCACCCGGATGCCGTATCCGCCGAGTTCGACCGCCAGCGAGTTCGTCAGCCCGACCACACCGAACTTGCTGGCGCAGTAATGACCGCAGCCCGGCACCGCCTTCACGCCCGCGGCCGAGCTGATGGTGATGATCGAGCCGCCGTTACCCGCCCGGATCATCGCGGGCACAGTGGCTTTGATGGTGTTCCAGACGCCGGTCAGGTTGGTGTCGAGGACGTCCTGCCATTGCTGAGCCGAAATCTCCCACAGCCGGCCCCAATTCAGCACGCCGGCGTTGGCGACCACGATGTCGAGGCGGCCGAACTGGGTGATCGCCTCGTCGACGATCCGTTGCTGCCCGGCCGCGTCGCGGACATCGACCTGCGCGGCCAGCATCTTGCGGCCTTCGCTTTCCACCAGGCTCGTCGTTTCGGCCAGGTCCTCCGGCGTGGATGCCGGGTAGCCGTTGTTCGCCGCCACCGGGCCGCAGGCGTCGATGGCGACGACGTCGGCTCCGGCCCGGGCCAGCCGCACGCAATGCGAACGGCCCTGTCCGCGTGCGGCACCTGTGACGAACGCGACCCGGCCGGCCAGGGGTTTGTCGTTGTCGCTCATGCGATTTGAGCCTTCTGTGTCGGCGGCAGCGGGCGGGTACGCACCAATGTCGGCCACCAGAACCAGGGTCCCATGATCCGCATGATGCACGGCACGACGAACGAACGCACGATCAGGGTGTCGAGCAGCAGGCCGATACACACGGTCGAACCCACCTGACCTACGGTTCTGAGCTGGCTGCTCAGCATTGCGAGCATGGTGAACGCGAACACCAAACCCGCTGACGTAACCACGCCGCCCGTACTTCCGAGCGCGCGGATCAGGCCGGTGTGAATTCCGGCGTGCAGTTCCTCTTTGACACGCAGGATCAACAGCAGGTTGTAGTCGGAACCCACCGCCACCAGGATGATGAACGTCAGCGGCAGGATCAGCCAGTACAGCGGCAGGCCGATCAGGTGTTGCCAGACGAGTATGGACAGCCCGAATGCTCCGGCGTACGAGAAGGCCACCGTGGCGGGGATGACGATGGCGGCCATCAGACTTCTGGTCAGGAACAACATGATCAAGAAGATCAGCACAAAGGCCGCGATCGCCACGATGAGCAGATCGGACGCAGCGTATTGCTTGATGTCCTTGTTGGTTGATCCCGAACCGCCGATATAAATCTTCGCGCCGGCTAGCGAGGTCTCTTTCAGCGCAGTGGTTATCGCGGTGGGGAACTGTTCGACGTGCTGCACACCATCCGGTCCATTTGCGTCCCCCGTGTGGGTGATGATGAACCGAGCAGCCTTACCGTCCGGTGACATCAAGAGCTTCATGCCGGTCTTGACGTCTTCGTTGTCGAAGCCCTCGTGCGGGATGTAGAAGAAATCGTCGCTGCGGGACTGGTCGAAGTCGAGCCCCACATTGACCTGGTCGAAGTATGTCTGGTCGGTTTGGGTGGTTTGCAGAGACGAGGATCCGTAGGTGTTAACCAAAAGAGCCGCCAAGGACTCCGAGTCGTCTGCCGTGAGTTTCAGTTGCTCGATGATCTGCGGGAACGCCTTATCCACCTCCACGAGAGAGACTCTCGCGAACTTGATGTCTTCGGCCAGGTGGTCAATGTGGTCGATGGTGTCCCACAACGATCTGAACGCCCAGCAGATGGGGATGTCGAAACAGTGCTTCTCCCAATAGAAGTAGCTCTTGACCGGGCGGAAGAAGTCGTCAAGGTTGGAGACTTCTTCGTTCATCTCGTTGCTGACCCGTTCCAGGTCCTCAACGGTGAGCACCGTCTGATGCAGTTCGTCGGACACCCTCTGAAAGAAGCCGATTTCCTTGCGCAAGACCTCGACAGTGTGCGTCGTGATCTGTGCCTGCTGGCTGGTATTGGCGTTTTGCTGCTGGTTGAAGGGGAGCTGTTGACCGTTCCCGCTGCCTTGTGTGGTGAACAAGTAGGGAATCGTGGCATGTTCCAAAGCTCGGCCCATGGGCCTGGTGATGCTTTGCACCATCGCGACGCCGGGAAGGCGTTCGAGCGCCTTCGCCGCTCGGTCTAGCGAGATGAAGTCAGCCGAGTTACGCAGGTCGTGGTCCGACTCGATCATCAGCATCTCGGAGAACAGCTTGCTCTTCGGGAAGTGCCGATCCGCCGCCGCGAAACCCTGATTGGCAAGACCCTTGATCGGCTGGTATTGACGGTCGTCATAGTTCTGCCGGTAGGTCGGCACGAAGATCGCGCCGAGTAACACCGCAGCGGAGCTGGCGAACAGGATCGGCACCGGCCACCGGACCACACTCGTCCCGATCCGCCGATACAAATGCGCCTTGGCCTTGCTTTTCGGGTCGAAGAGCCCGAAAAGGCTGCCGACGGTCAAGAAGGCCGGGCCGAGTGTCAGCGCTGCCGAGATGGTGAACAGCATGGAGATAGCGACGGCTGGGCCCATGGTGTGGAAGTAGTTGAGTCGCGCGAACGTCAAGCAGTAGCACGCCCCCGCGATCGTCAGCCCGGAGCCGAGAATGACCGGCACGACACTCTTGTATGCGGTGTAAAACGCCTCCTCCCTGCTTTCGCCGTCGTGTCGCGCCTCGTGATAGCGGCCGATCAAGAAGATGCCGTAATCGGTCCCCGCTCCCAGGGTCAAGGCGACGACGATGTTCACCGCGAACGACGAGAGCTCGATGTACCCGAGATGCCCGAGGGTCGCGGTAACCCCCTTCGCGACCAGCAGCTCGAACAGAACGCCGGCCAAGGGCACAAAAAGGGTGACGATGGAGCGGTACACCAGCAGCAACATCCCGAGGATGAGGAAGATCGTCACGATCGTGATGTTGTTCAAGCTGTTATTCGCAATGGCCACCGTGTCTTTGGCGAGCGGGGCCGCGCCGCTGACGTACACCTTGAGCCCCGGCGGTGGCGTGTCCTTCGCGACGATGTCCCGAACGGCAGCGACGGACTCGTTCGCTTGCATTTGGCCGATATCGCCCGCGAGACGCAACAGCACGTAGGTGGCCTTGCCGTCGAGGCTCTGCGCCCCCGCCGCGGTGATCGGCTTCCCCCACAGATCGATGGCGGACTGCACGTGCTTGGTGTCTCGCAACAGCCGGCGCATCAACTCGTCGTAGTACTGATGGTCTCCGTCGCCCAGCGGCCGGTTGGCTTCCAGCACGACCATGGCCAAGCTGGTCGAATTGGACTCCTGGAACTTCGCACCGATGGCCAGCAGCGCCCGTTGCGACGGCGCGTAGTGCGGGACCACCGGCCCCGCAAGCTGTTCCGCGACCCGCTCTACCTGCGGCATGAAGGTGTTTGTCGAAATAGCAAGAAGGGCCCAGAAGGCAATGATCGGTATCGCGAAGATGCGGACCATTCTGGGGACGAAAGGTCGTTTCACGCGGTGCTCGGCTAGATGCTCGCTCATGCGGATTTCACCAGACAAAAGACGTGTGCATCCTGATGGGTATCGGACTGTTCAGCGCGGACAACGCCATTCACCCGCAGCCGGCAGCCGACTGAACGACCATGAACCTGCGCCGAGATGCTGCCGGACACCACGGTGAGCGTGGTCGACTCCGTGTGCGACCACGGCAAGGTCGTGAGATTGACCGTATGCGGATGCCCGTCGTAGTCCACCCAGACGAGCGTGCCCCCTTGCCCGACGGAGCCGAATACCTCGTAGTCGATTCGTTTGATACTGAACTCTGGCGGCGCTGCTGGTTCATTGACAGTGACGACAGGCGGGGGTTCGGAGAACTGGTGCACCTTCCACATGGCCACCGCCCCCACGCCAACCGCAACGACTGCAACGACTGGCATCCAGACCCGGGCCAAGACGGTCCTACCGACTGAACGGGGGCTCACTCCATCACCCTTCGGAACCCGGTCCGCACATCGTGTTCTGGCCCCCGCTCCCGCGCTCGTGCACATGCGGATAGTAGACGGTCATGTATCCAATTGACATATGATCGTGCAAAGACTGGCGATAACGCAACCGCAACGCGACCCCGAACTGTTGCCGGCGTACCGACCTGCCCGTGACCGCATCAGACGCCCGGTCCGGTGTCTGATCAGGACAATTTCCGCAACCGCCTTCTCAAACGTATGCTGCGCAGAATCTGAGTCGTAAAGTTCATGGAGGCCAACATCGGGAACACCCCGAGAAATGTCCGTTCGGAGGGCGTCGCACCGTGCAAGTGGTAAAGACTGCCGAACACATAAAAGCATCCCGCACTGAATAGAGCGGCGGGGATGGAGAACGTCATCAACGAGCTGCGACGGCCAACGATCTCCCTCGCATAATCCAACTCTTCCTGCGACATTGGTTCGCCCTTGCGCACTTTACGCGTAACGGCTCTGGCACTGCCTATTTCGTCGCTTATCGGAAGAGGCTTTCGGTCTCCCAGCCGTTTCACGTATACCGCGGCGATAGCAACGAACGCCAACGCCAGCGCAAGGCTGACTATTGTGACAAAACCGAATAGACCCGACTCCAGCATTTCGGTCATTTGCTCTCCTGCCGAACCATCGAAGGCTCCTGAGAACGCTACCTCAGCCAGTGCCGCGGCGCTCAGCGCTTTCCGGAGTCCTGGTCCTTGACCACATCCCGAACGATCAAGACGACCAGGACGATCAGGGCGAGCGGCACCAGCAGCTTGAAGACGATTGACGCGTGACTGTACAGCAGGCCGTAAGCGACCGCTCCGATCACCACCATGACGAGCAGGATGGCGCGATTGATCTTGTCCGCACTCATTGAGGGAACCTAACTTCTCGACCTACCCGGCGTTGTGTCAGAACCCGAAGTCGCCGCCACCCCCGGAATCGGACCCGCCACCAAAGTCCGAACCACCGCCGAAATCGGAGCCGCCGCTGGAGTCCCAGCCACCACCGGAGTCCCAGCCGCCGCCGAAGCCCACGTCAGTTCCGCCGGAGTAGGTGGCGTCGCCGCCCGCGAATCCGATGCCCGCGCCGCCCGAGTCCTGGTAGCCGCCAGTGAATCCCACGTCCGCCGGTGCGCTGTCGTAGCCCGCGCCCTGCCCGCCGTCATAGCTGTAGCTGTCGGCATCCGCGTAGGCGGAGTCGCGGCCGGCCTCGAAACCGCGCTCGTAGCTGCCGCCCCAATGGTCGTCGAGCAGCGCATCCACCAGCAGCACGTCGGCCAACGCCCACGTCCAGCCCGGGCCCCAGAACGCGTACGGGTAATAGCCGGGGTAGAAGAACATCCCGTTGTGGTAGCCGCCGCCGTAGTAGTACGGGTAGCCGGGCTGCGCCGTGGTGCTGTAGTTGTTGTTGTTGATCGTCACCGATTCGCCCGTGTCGGGGTTCTTGGTGCGCACGCTGGCCTGCTTGCGATCGTCGGCCGGCACCGAAGTCACCGCGGCAACGTCGGGCCTGGGTTGGCGGGGGTCGAGTTTCCGGTTGGCCTTGGTGACCGTGGACTCGACCACCCGAAGATGCGCCCGCGCGGCGCCGTAATCGTCTTTGTCATATGCGTTTCGGGCGTCGTACAGGCTGGCGTTGGCTTTCAACGACTCGGCGCTGACGTCGGCACCGCTCTCGGTCAGCACCGCGTTGTCGAGGTCGCTGACACTCGACGTGGCCGCGATCAGCTCCTGCTTGATCTCCTCGCGCGACTCGGAGTCCTTGCGGTGCTTACGATTTCGGCTCACGGCGAACCAGAGCAGGCCGGCCATGGCCAGCCCGATGCCGGCAATGACCAGCGTCACCTTCAGCCAGGCCCAGTCGTCATGCTTTTCGTGCGCGACGGGCGAGGTGGTCACCGGACCGCGGGTGGCCGCGTTGACGCTCGCCAGTTTGCCGACAAAAGCGCTCGTCGCGCCGTACGGGTCGTTGCGATGATCTTTCGCCGACTGATTCATGAATTCATCGACGTTGTCCGCGATGACCTTGGGCACGTTGTAGGCGCGCACGTGATAGCCGCGAGAGTCGATCACCAGAATGACCCCGCTGGTTCCGGCGTTGCGGGCCAGCATGGCGTCATGGACGGCGTCGGCCGTGGTCACACCGCTCTGCGCGGGCGAGACCGCCGCGACCCACACCGGCGCACCCGAACTCCACGTCCACGAACTGGTGAGGATCTGCTCGTTGAGCTTGTCGGGGTTCTGCAGCGGCGGTCTGGCACCCGGGTCGACCACCACGTGCGTCTGGGCGTCGAACCTGTTCACCAGCTCGTCTGTGTAGGTGTCGGCCGACGCGGACGGAGCGAGCAGCAGTGCCAGCACCATGGTCAACGCAGCCAGGGCAAGGCTGCGGAAGCGTGAAGTCACATCTCTCCTGCCGTTGCGTGAGCGCCCACCCTAGCCCGTTTCCGGCGGATCCGCCGCCGGGGCCGCGTGCGCTGGCTACCGGGCCGGCCGGCCGGCCGAGAGCTCAGTGCCGGACTTGCCCGGTCACCCCTAGATCTTGATCGTCAGCGGCCAGACGTTCCAGATCTCGTCGCAGTACTCGGTGATGGCGCGATCCGACGAGAACTTGCCGCTGCGTGCGGTGTTGAGGATGGACATTTTGGTCCACGATTCCCGGTCCTGCCACGCAGCGCTGACCCTTTCCTGGCAGTCCAGGTAGGACGCGTAGTCGGCGCACACCAGGAAGGGGTCGTCGTAGCGCAGGTTGTCCACCAGGGGCCGGAACACTTCGGTGTCCCCGCGCGAGAACGTGCCTCCGGCAATGAGATCCAGCACCGCGCGCAGCTCGTCGTTGCCGTCGATGTAATCGGCCGGCCGATACCCGTCGGCCTTGACCGCCGCGACCTGCTCCTCCGTCAGGCCGAACAGGAAGAAGTTCTCCGGCCCGACCTCGTCGCGCATCTCGACGTTCGCCCCGTCCAGCGTGCCGACGGTCAGCGCCCCGTTGATCATGAACTTCATATTCCCGGTGCCGGAGGCCTCCTTGCCGGCGGTGGAGATCTGCTCGGACAGGTCGGCGGCCGGGTAGATCATATGGGCGTTCTGCACGTTGAAGTTCGGCACGAAAGCCACCTTCAGGAATCGGTTCACGTCCGGGTCCGCGTTCACCGTTTCCCCGACCGCGTTGATCAGCTTGATGATTCGCTTGGCCAGGAAATAACCGGGGGCGGCCTTGCCGCCGAAGATGAAGGCGCGCTGCGGGATCGACAGGCCGGGATTCTGCTTGAGCCGGTGGTAGAGCGCGACGACGTGCAGGACGTTGAGGTGCTGGCGCTTGTATTCGTGGATGCGCTTGACCTGGACGTCGAACATCCAGTCCGGGTTCAGTTCGACGCCGGCGACCGAGTGGATGTATTTGGCCAGGCGTGACTTGTTGTTGCGCTTGATGTCGCGCCACTCGCGCCGAAAGGCGGCGTCGTCGACGAACGGCTCGAGCCCGCGCAGGCGGCCCAGGTCGGTCAACCAGCCGTCACCGACGGTGCGGTCCAGCAGCTCGCGAAGCCCGGGGTTGGCCAGCGCGAGGAAGCGCCGTGGCGTCACACCGTTGGTCTTGTTGCTGAACCGTTCCGGCCACATCTCGTAAAAGTCTTTGAGCACACTGCTTTTCAGCAACTCCGAGTGCAGCGCGGCGACACCGTTGACGGCGTGGCTGCCGACGGTGGCCAGGTGCGCCATCCGGACGAACTTGCCGCCGTTCTCACCGATCAACGACATCCGAGCGACGCGGTCCTCGTCGCCGGGGAAGCGGCCGCGCACCTCGTCGAGGAACCGGCGGTTGATCTCGTAGATGATCTCCAGGTGGCGGGGCAGCGACTCGGCGAACATCTCCAGCGGCCAGGTCTCGAGCGCCTCGGGCAGCAGGGTGTGGTTGGTGTAGCCGAACGTTGCGACGGTGATGTCCCACGCCTCGTCCCAGTCCAATTCGCGCTCATCGACCAGCAGCCGCATCAGCTCGGCGACCCCGATCGAGGGATGGGTGTCGTTGAGCTGCAAGGCAAACCGCTGCGGCAGTTCCTTGACGGACACGTCGGCGAGGTCGTCCATGATGTGCAGCACGTGTTGCAGCGAGCAGGACACGAAGAAGTACTGCTGCAGCAGGCGCAGCCGCTTGCCGGCCTCGGGCTCGTCATTGGGGTACAGCACCTTGGTGACGGTCTCGGACGTGACCTCGTCCTCGACCGCCTTGTAGTAGTCACCGGTGTTGAAGGCCTCCAACGCGAACGACTTGACGGCGCGCGCGCTCCACAACGTCAGCACGTTGCAGGTGTTGACGCCGTAGCCCTGGATGGGTGTGTCGTAGGCGGTGCCCTTCAACATCCGCCCGGGCACCCAGCGGACACGGTCGTGGCCGGCCTCATCGGTGTAGTCCTCGGTGTAGCCACCCCACTTGACTCCGAAGCTGACGTCGGGTTTGGCGATCTCCCAAGGGTTTCCGTTGTCCAGCCAGTTGTCGGTCTGCTCGACCTGCCAACCGTCGTGGATTTCCTGATCGAAGATGCCGAATTCGTAGCGGATGCCGTAGCCGATCGCCGGGCGCTCCAGGGTGGCCAGCGAGTCCAGGTAACACGCGGCGAGCCTGCCGAGGCCGCCGTTGCCCAGCCCGGGTTCCTCCTCGCAGGCCAGAATGGTGTCAAGGTTCTGGCCCATCGCCGCCAGCGCCTCGCGCGCGGCCCGCTCCATCTGGAGATTCAGCAGATTGTTGCCCAATTGCGGGCCCATCAGGAATTCGGCCGACAGATAGCAGGTCACCTTGCGCCCGAGGTCGAGTGAGGTCTGCGTCGAGACCACCCGGCGGTCCTGCATGCGGTCCCGCACCGCCAGCGCGAGCGCGCGGTAGTAGTGCTCGGGGCGCCGCGCCGCCGCCGGGCGACCGATCGAGTAGCGCAGGTGGTCGTTGATCGCCCGCTGTAGCGCCGCCGCGCCCATCCCGGTGCGAGAGTGCTCGACCAAGTCGGCCCGGGTGGGGTTGCCGGGGGAGAGTCCGTCGGAGGGCGTCTGGTCGACGTCGGTCATGGTGGGTCCTACTCGCTAGAGATGGTGTCAGCACGGCGTGGCCTACCGAGTGGTGCGCAGGCCGTCAGTCTGGCAGCGATGTTTGCACACCAGGAGCGGAATTGACGTCTGCCACGTAAACGGAAGCACACGTACTGGGGACGAGACGGCGTTGCCAGCCGGGGTCGGTGACCCGGCGGCGATCCCCATGGCGCAGAATCCTCACCCGTGGACCGGCCTGGTGGCGGTGAATCAAGAGGGCCACGTCAACTGCCGTTGGCGTCGGCCGGTGCGCGCTGGCTGATCGCCGCGGCTGTCCTCGGTTCGGGAATTGCGCTGCTGGACGCGACCGTGGTCAACGTCGCGCTGCCTACCATCGGCAGGGAGCTTGGTGGGGGTCTGACCGGCCAACAGTGGGTCCTCGATGGCTACCTGTTGACGCTGAGCGCCTTGCTCCTCTGCGGAGGCGCTGCGGGCGACCGGTACGGCCGGCGGCGCGTCTTTCTTGCAGGACTGGTGGTTTTCAGCGTGGCTTCTCTCGGCTGCGGTTTGGCGCCGACGATCGGATGGCTGATCGGAACTCGGCTGGTGCAGGGTGTCGGCGCGGCGGCGTTGGTGCCCGGCAGTCTTGCACTGATCGACGCCGGCATCACCGACAGCGACCGCGGTCGTGCCGTCGGTCTGTGGGCGGGCATGTCCGGTGTGACGACGGCGCTGGGTCCGTTCATCGGCGGCTGGCTGGTCGACGCGGCGTCGTGGCGCTGGGTTTTCCTCTTGAACCTTCCGTTGGCCGTCGTGGTGGCATGGATCGCGACGCGGCATATCTCGGAATGTCACGATCAAACCGCACGGGGCGGCCCCGACATACCCGGGACTGCCGCCGTCACGGTCGGCCTGGCGGGGGCGATCTTCGCGCTGATCGAGGCCCCTTCGCGCGGTTGGACATTCGTGACTGTCACCCCGGCATTTGTGGGCCTGACGGCGTTGGTCGCTTTTCCCCTGATTGAACGGCGCGCACGGTCACCGCTGTTGCCCCCGAAGCTTTTCCGCTCAACGCAATTCGTCGGCGCCAACCTCACCACCTTGGCTGTGTACACGGCGATCGGCGGTGCGTTGTTTTTGTTGACGCTGCAGCTGCAACAAAGCCTGAACTACTCTGCCCTCGCGGCCGGGCTGGCGACGTTGCCGATGACGATCATCATGATGATCGGCTCCCCGTTCGCCGGTGCGTTAGGGGAGCGGACCGGCCCCAGGCTGCCCATGACGGTCGGCCCGTTCGTCGCTGCGGGCGGTCTGGCGTTGATGGCGCGTATCGTGCCCGGGGCAACTTACCTGGCTGTAGTCCTGCCCGCGGTGGTTATCTTCAGCGTCGGCCTGGCGATCACTGTGGCGCCTCTGACTGCAGCCGTTCTCTCTGCTGTTCCCGACAGCTATGCCGGGACGGCTTCGGGTGTCAACAACGCGGTTTCGAGGATCGCGAACCTTCTCGCAATCGCCGTGTTACCAGTCGCAGCCGGGATCGACGCAGCCCCCGGGACGCCGCTGGGCCCCGGCTTCTCGCTGGCGATGATCATCGCCGCGGCCGTATGTGTGGTCGGCGGAAGCGTCGCGCTGGTGACCATTCGCACCGGCGCCGACTTTGCGCATCAGTTGGTGCCGGGCATCAACCACGCCTGTCAAGACCCGTCCACCCGGCGACCGGCCAACCGCGCGCCCGACACTGTGTAGGTCTGCGACAGGAGCCAACGGATCGTTGGTTGCCACGGCGGATAAGCCAGCCGGTCAGTGGGCGCCGGTCAAATTCAGTGTGACCACTCCGGCGATGATCAGCGCGACCCCGGCGATCTTGGTCGCAGATATCGGGGATCCCAGGAACAGCACAGCGATCAGCACGATCAGGGCGGTACCGATCGCGGACCACAACGCGTAGGCGACGTCGGTCTGTATGCCGCGCGAAATCGACACCGCCAGCAGCGCGAAGGAGACGGCATAACCGATCAGGCACACCACGGTCGGCCACAGTCGGCTGAAGCCGTCGGTGCTCTTGAGCAGGCTGGTCGCTATCACCTCGGCGAATATGGCGCCGAGGAGAAAGAGATAGGTCAAAACGCCTCCTTGCATACCCGGGTACACGTACGTATTTACCTGACGGGGAGGCGATGGACGTCGTCTTCCAGCCGCCGACGAAGGGTCGCGAACAGCCCCGACATCACCACGATCGTGCTGGCTGACAGCGCGCACTGCCACAACATGGCGTCCAGCCGGCATCGGTTGTGGCGTCGTCTGCTCGCCTGGGCCGCCACCGTAACCTTGCCGGCGTGATGAATGGGCTCGACCGGAGACTCGCCCGCTACGCCCCTGCGGTGCTCAGCCTGTTTCGCTGCGTCTATGGTTTGCTCTTCGCCGCGTACGGGTCGAGGAGCCTTTTTGACTGGCCCGTCCGCTCGTCCGTTCATATCGGGTTCGGCGTCTGGCCGGAGTGGTACGCCGGGTTGATCGAAATCGTCGTGGGTCTGCTCATCGCCGGCGGGTTGTTCACCCGCGCCGCCGCGCTCGTCGCCTCGGGGGAGATGGCGGTCGCTTACTTCTTGATTCATCAATCCAAGGCCCTTTGGCCGGTCGGCGATCCGCCTGCGGGCAATGGCGGAGCTTTGGCGATCCTGTTCTGCTTCGCCTTCTTCCTGCTGGTCTTCTCCGGCGGCGGCGCCTACTCGCTCGATGCGCTACGAAAGGCGCACAGCCCAGGCTTCCCCTCGACTGGCGATAATGGCATTCTCTGATACGGAGAAGCTGTTTCCAAAGGACGGGTTCGGAGAGGTTGACGATGAGCGCACAACGCTGCGACGGAATGGTGGCCCTTGTCACCGGAAGCAGCCGCGGCCTGGGCAGGGCGATCGCCGTGCGGCTGGCCGAACGCGGGGCCACGATGGCATTGACCGCCCGCACGATGGACCCCGATCCGAAGTATCAGGGGTCGCTGAGCCAGACGCGCGACGAGATCGTCGCCGCGGGCGGGAAAGCCATTGCGGTCCAAGCCGATCTGTCCCGATCCGAAGACCGGGAACGTCTCTTCGCCGAGGTGACCGACGCCGTCGGCGCGCCCGACATCCTGGTCAACAACGCCGCGGTGACGTTCCTGCGGCCCCTCGATGAGTTTCCCGAGCGACGCGCCCGGCTGATGATCGAGATGCACGTGCTCGGGCCCCTGCATCTGTGTCAGCTGGCGATACCCGCGATGCGCGAACGTGGACGCGGCTGGATCTTGAACCTGACCTCGGTGGGCGGCGACCTGCCGCCCGGGCCACCGTTCTCGGAGTTCGACCAGACCGCCGGCTTCGGCATCTACGGCACGGCCAAGGCCGCGCTCAACCGGTTGACGAAAAGCCTTGCGGCCGAACTCTATGACGACGGCATCGCGGTGAACGCCGCCGCCCCGTCCAATCCGGTGGCCACGCCCGGCGCCGGCACCCTCGATCTGGCCAAGACCGACACCGAGGACATCGCACTGATCACCGAAACGGCGTTCCGGTTGTGCACGGGTGATCCGAAGACGCTGACCGGGCGCGTCGCACATACCCAGCCTTTCCTCGCCGAGGTGGGCTGGACGAGGACCGGCCCGCTGACCGGATGAGCAGAGCCGAGCTCGACCCCACCGAGCTGGGCCGGCGACTCGACCGCGCCCGCGTCGCCGACGTGGTCCCGCTGTCCGGGGGAGCCTCCAGCCTGACCTTCGCGGGTACCAGGGACGGCCAACGCGTGGTGATCAAGGTGGCCCCGCCGGGGGTCGCACCGGTCGCGCATCGCGACGTGCTCCGTCAGGCCCGCATCATCAAAGCGCTTGCCGCGACCAGTGTTCCGGTGCCGGCGGTGCTGTGGGAGGACGCGGGGGATCCGCCCGGCACGCCGCCGCTGTACGTGATGTCGCACATCGAAGGCGATTGTGTGGAGCCGTTATTCGATGGCTGCCCACCGGTGTCGGGGCTCGGCGATCGGTACCGGAACGCGTGCCGCGCCATGGCCGCCCTGCACAGGCTCGCGCCGAGCGACCTCGGGCTGGGCGACGAGCCGGTAGTCGACCCGGTCGCCGCAGTCCACCGGTGGTCCGGCACACTGCGGACCGTCGACCCGGCGCTGGTGCCCGACTGGCCGAAAGTGCGCGACGCGCTGCTGGATTGCGCACCGGGCGCGATGGCGCCCCGGGTGGTGCACGGTGATTTCCGGCTGGGCAACCTGCTCGCGGACGGGGCGCGCATCACCGCCGTCATCGACTGGGAGATCTGGTCGATAGGCGACCCCCGCCTCGATGCGGGCTGGTTTTTGATCAACTGTGACCCGGACACATACCGGCGGGTTAGCGCGCCCGATGGCATGGTGCCATCTATCGCCGAACTCGCCGAGTTATATGGGTCTGAGTTGGGTTGCGACGTCAGCGATTTGGGGTGGTTCACCGCGCTGGCGTGCTTCAAGTCGGCGGCGACCTGGTCGCTGATCGTCAAACACAATCGCCGGCGGACCGCGCCGCGGGCCGAATTGGAAGCCATGGCAGCGGTTTTGCCGAGACTGCTCGACCGTGCCGGGTCGATGCTGGCTTAGCGCCGGTATTACTGGCAGCGCACCAAGAGATTTTCGCAGATCATCCCGACGTCACCCGTGTCGTTCACGGGCTGGCCCTCATTGGACGGGTTGGTCCAGGTGGTCGGGAACGGGCTCCATACCTCGTCGATCCCCGGCGGTTGCGGGCGCGGATCGACGTTCGGGTCCGCGTGCGCGATGCCGGCTCCGCTCGCCAGGGCGATGGCCGCCGTCGCGCAGAGCAACAGTCCGCGAACGCGCGTGCGAAGCGTCATCGCCGCCTCCTCGGTTTCGGCCGGGATTGTTGGCTTTTCGACAGCCAAGTCTACCCGTGCCCCCATATCGCGTAACAGTCACAAACGCACAACGACTTCGAACGGCCACCCAGCAAATTTCGCTACTCGAATTGCCGGGTGCGTACGGTGACGCCCGTGAGGCCCATAGCTGTGGTCGTTCGTCGCGCGATGGTGGCTGCCGCCTGCCTGGTCATTTCGTTGCCCACGGCGGCCACGACGGGTGCAGATCCCGATGTCGCCCCTGCCGCTGCGGAAGCGGCGCCGGACGCCGAGGGAGCAATGCCCTCGAATCCTCCCGCAATCCTCCATACTCCCGATGGCTGGACCCTGGGTCTGGGCGCCAGGGACGAGCAGCAGGTTCCGGTGGCGCCGTTGACCACCGCTGTTTCGTCCCGTGAGTATCTCGCCAGCGGGATATTCGTCGGGTCGCTGGTGGGACCGGGACAGCCTCAGGGCGTCCTCGAGGTGGGTTACGAGATCGGTTGTGGAATCGACATGAGCACATCCGACGGCGTCACGATCGGCGGTACCGCCGGCGTCACCCCGGGCGTGACGGGCCCGGTGACCGGTGTGCCGTTCGACCTGCTGCCGTTGGTTCTTTTTCCCACCGCGGGTGTGCTCAATGTAGGCCTCAAGCCCGGCCTCGTGGTTGTGGTGCCAGTAGTCAAGAAACAGTTCCGGGGCCCGAATCCCTGGGTGATGGTCAGCAACTTCCACGTCAAGATCGACGGGTGCGTGGGCGAGTCGTTCATCCGTTCCTATGCGGTGCTGAACCGGGTGACCGACGAATCCGACGTGGTGCTGTCCTACGCCGGCGTCACCAAGAAAGTCTGAGAGGGCTAGCCGCGGGGAATGCCCGCCAGCTTGTCGGCGAACTTGGCCTCGGCGGCCGCGCGCAACCGCAGCAGATGTTCGGAGGGAAACAGATCGGGCGCGGGTTCACGGTCCCTCAGCAACAGCCTGGCGAGCGTGACCTTGTGCACTTCGGTCGGACCATCGGCGAGTCCGAGCACGAACGACTCGACCAGGTACTGCACGAACGGCATCTCGTGGGTGGTGCCTAATGACCCGTGCACCTGAAGCGCCCGCGACGACACGTCGTGCAGGACCTTCTGCATCATCGCCTTCACCGCCGAGATGTCGGCCCGCACGGCCTTGTAGTCGTTGAATTGGTCGATCTTCCAAGCCGTTTGAAGCGTCAGCAGCCGGAACGCCTCGATCTCCATCCACGAGTCGGCGACCATTTCCTGCACGAGTTGCTTGTTGGCCAGCGGCTCGCCCTGGGTGTAGCGTGAGACCGCCCGCTCGCAGATCATGTCGTAGATCCGGCGGACCAGGCCCACGGTGCGCATCGCGTGGTGAATCCGCCCGCCGCCCAAGCGAGTCTGCGCGACCACGAATGCCCCGCCGCGCGGGCCCAACATGTGATCGGCCGGCACGCGGACGTCTTCGTAGCGGACATAACCCTCACGTCCACCGCCGGTCGGCTGGTAACCCAGCCCGACGTCGCGCAGCACGTTGATCCCGGGGGTGTCGCCGGGAACGACGAACATCGAGTAGCGCTCGTAAGGTGGCGCCTCCGGGTCGGTCAGTGCCATCACGATGATGAACGACGCCATCGAGGCGAACGACGAAAACCACTTCTCCCCGTTGATGACCCAGTGATCGCCGTCCTGCACCGCGGTGGTGCGAAACACCTTCGGGTCGGCCCCGCCCTGCGGCTCGGTCATCGAGAAACACGAGATGATGCGGTTGTCCAGCAGCGGCTCGAGGTAGCGCTCCTTGAGCTCCGGTGTGCCGTAGTGCGCCAGGATCTCGCTGTTGCCCGAATCGGGCGCCTGCGAGCCGAAGACGATCGGCGCGCATTCCGAGCGGCCCAGGATCTCGTTGAGCAGCGCCAATTTCACCTGCCCGTAACCCGGACCGCCCAGGTGCGGGCCAAGGTGGGTCGCCCACAGCCCGCGCCTTTTCACGACCTCCTGCAGCGGCGGGATCAGCGCCTGCCGCACCGGGTCGTTGAGGTCGTGGGATTCCTTGACTATCAAATCGATCGGCTCGCACTCCTCGCGCACGAAGCCTTCGACCCAGTGCAGTTGTTCTGCCCACTCCCGGTCGGTGGCGAAGTCCCACGACATCTGTTACCCCTTCTTGCTCTGCGCCACCACGCCTGCGTCTTCCAGCTCGGTGATGGCCGTTGTGTCGAAACCCAGTTCGCCCAACAGCGCGCGGGTGTGATCGCCCGGCAACGACGGAGATGCCGGCGCGGCCGGACGGGTTCGGGAAAAGCGTGGCGCCGGAGCGGGTTGCGTGATGCCGCCGAGCTCGATGAACGTCTGCCGCGCGGTGTTGTGCGGATGCCGTGGCGCCTCGGTCAGCGAAAGCACCGGTGCCGCACAGCATCCCGGGGTATCGAGGAGACGCTCCCACTCGTCGCGGGTCTTCTCGGCGAAGCGCGCAGCCAGCGTGTCCCGGTGGGCGGCCCACGCCGCCGGGTCGCCCTCGTCGTGGGGCACATCCACGTCGAGCCGAGCGCACAGTTCGGCGTAGAACTTCGGCTCCATCGCGCCGACGGCGATGTGGCCCCCGTCGGCCGTCGCATAGGCGCCGTAGAAGTGCGCGGCGCCGTCGAGCAGATTGTCCTGACGCCGGTCGCGCCACGTGCCGGCCGCAAGCATCCCGAAATACGGTGCCAGCAGGGTTGCGACGCCGTCGACCATCGCCACGTCGAGGACCTGACCCACACCCGACTCGCGGGCCTCGAGGATCGCGCTGAGCAGCCCGACCGCCAACAGCATTCCGCCGCCGCCATAGTCGCCGACGAGATTCAGCGGCGGCACCGGTGATTCGGCGGTGCCGATGGCGTGCAGGGCGCCCGTCAGCGCAAGGTAATTGATGTCGTGACCCGCATGACCGGCTAGCGGCCCGTCCTGCCCGTAGCCGGTCATGCGGGCGTAGACCAAGCGGGGATTGCGTTCCCGCAGCGCGTCCGGTCCGATACCGAGGCGTTCGGCCACCCCGGGCCGGTACACGTCGACGAAGGCGTCGGCCCCGGCGGCCAGTCGGTGGACAAGGTCGCGGCCGCGAGGATCCTTCACGTCGGCGGCCAGTGACCGCTGGCTGCGCCGGACGGTGTGGTCGACGGGCACCGGGCCGTCCACGCCGGCCAGGCCGTCGATGCGGATGACGTCGGCGCCCAAGTCTCCCAACAGCATTCCGCAGAACGGTGCGGGCCCCAATCCGCCCATCATGACGATGCGCACGCCGCGCAGGGGTCCGGTCATCAAGACCACTTCTTGCGGCGATCGGCCGCCTCGTCGGTGGCGTGGGAGATCAGCTGATTGCGGTTTTCCAGTTCCATGGCCGACGCCAGGCTGGTGGCGTCGGTGTTGACCTGAAGGGCGCGCTTGGTCAGTTGGGCTCCGAGTGGGGCATGGCTCGCGATCAGCGACGCCAATTCCACCGCACGGTCGGCCAGCCGGTCCGGATCGACGACCTCACTCACCAAACTCCGTCGGTCGGCCTCGGTCGCCGACACGGTGCGCCCGGTGAGCATCCAGTCGGCGGCCACGCTGGTGCCGACGATGCGCGGCAGGTGGTAGCTCATGCCCATCTCGGCGCCCGAGAGCCCGAGCAGGATGGCGGCGTTGCCGAATGACGCTGCAGCCGAGCAGATTCGGATGTCGGCGGCCAGGCACAGCGCCAGTCCCGCGCCCACGCAGGGGCCGTTGACCGCGGCGATGACGGGCTGAGGCAACGCGTGCACCGCTTCGGCGAGGGCGGCCATCCGCTCCTGAAAACGCATCCGATCCAGCGCGGGCGCGCTCGCATCCAGCATGGAGGGGCCGAAGTCGCGCATGTCGATGCCCGCACAGAACCCGCGTCCGGCGCCGGTCAGCACGGCGGCGCGCACCGAGCGGTCGGCCGCCAAATCGTTGAGCACGTCCAGTAATTCGGTCTGCATAATCTCGTCGATGGCGTTGAGCCGCTGCGGGCGATTGAGCCGCAGAATGACGACACCATCGGCGGGCCGTTCGAGCTCCACGGTGTCCGGCATGCTCACACCCGCTCGATGATCGTCGCCGTGCCCATCCCGCCGCCGGTGCACATGGTGACCAGTCCCGTTGTCAGATCCCGGCGTTCGAGCTCGTCCAGCACGGTGCCGATCAGCATCGCGCCGGTGGCGCCGATGGGGTGCCCGAGCGCGATCGCGCCGCCGTTGACGTTGACCACCTCGGGGTCGATGTCGAGATCGCGCATGGTCTTGAGCGGGACGGCGGCGAAGGCCTCGTTGATCTCCCAGAGATCGATGTCGGCGACGGTCATTCCGGCCCGTTCGAGGCATCGCCGAGCGGCGGGTCCGGGTGCGGTGAGCATGATGACCGGTTCGCTGCCGATGGCCGCGGTGGCCCGGATCTGCGCTCGCGGCGTCACCCGATGGGTGTGCATCCAGTTCGAGGAGGCCAGCGCCACCGCCGCGGCTCCGTCGACTACCCCGGAGGAGTTGCCCGCATGATGCACGTGATCGATGCGGTCGATGCCCGGGTAGCGCTGCAGGCAGATCTCGTCGAACGTGCGCTGCTCACCATCGGCACACGCGGTGCCCATCGCAGCGAAGGCCGGTTTGAGGCGGGCCAGCGACTCGGTGGTGGTGCCCGCGCGGGGATGCTCGTCACACGTGATGCAACCGTGCGGCGTCGGCACGTCGACCAGCGAACGCTCGAAGCGTCCCTGCTCGATGGCAGCGGCGGCCCGGCTCTGGCTCTGTGCGGCGTAGGCGTCGACGGTCTCGCGGCTGAATCCCTCCAGGGTGGCGATGAGGTCGGCCGAAATACCCTGCGGAACAGTCGGATACAGCGCACGAAGGTCGGGGTTGTTGCCGTCGATGGTCGGGACGCCGGCCGTGACGTCCCAGCGTGACATCGACTCGACGCCGCCGGCGATCACCAGATCCTCGCTGCCCGCGGCGATGCCGGAGGCCGCAACGGTCACCGCCTGCTGGCCCGATCCGCAGAATCGGCTCAGCGTCATCCCGGGAACGCTCTCGGGCCAGCCGGCCAGCAGCACCGACAGGCGGGCGATGTCGTCGCCGTGGTCTCCGGACAGGATGCCGTTGCCGGCGATCACGTCGTCGACGTCGGCCGGGTCGAACCCGATCCGCTCCTCCAGCGCGGTGAGACACCGGGCGAGCAGGGCTTGCGGGTGCACACCGTGCAGTCCACCGTCGGGGCGGCCGCGCCCGCGGGGCGTGCGGACCGCGTCGAGAATCCAGGCGTCGATGATGGACTCCGATCGTCGTGGGTCGGGCGTTACCGGGGTCGGGGCGGGGCCGGCACAGGTCACCCGCGATCGTAATCCGTCTCTCGACTGCGGAGAACTACCTTCTCCAAAATGGCGAAGCTGTTCTCACTCGGCGGTGAGAAACGACGGGTTGCGCTGGTCTGGTCACAGGCGCCCCGCCAGTCCCCAGTGGAGGTGATGGGGTCTTTGCCCGCCTTCGAGCGACAACGCCGTGGCCGGCGGGGCGCGGTGGAGTTGTCGTGCAAAGGCGGGCACTCGGCACTGCGGTCCCGCGGCGTGAGGGGAGTGCGCGGTTCTTCGCGGCGTGGGAACCGGGCGTGCTGCCGCAAGTGCGCGGCTAGGGATCAGCCTTCGAAATCGGTGCCGCTGGTGAGCTGTTCCCACTTCTGGATCTCGGCCGCCCGCGCGTCCGCTGTGTAGCGATAGGCGGCCAGCGCGTCGGGCCCGAGCAACAAAAACGCCGGCGGCTCAGGCGACTCGACCGCGGCGATGATGGCGTTGCCGGCCTTGGCGGGGTCACCGGGCTGATTGCCATGCATGGTGTCGTTTTCCTTGCGACGCCGTCCCGCGGTGGCGGCGTAGTCATCGATGACGGTCGCCGACTGGACCAGTGAGCGGCCGGCGAAATCGGTGCGGAACGCGCCGGGTTCGACGATCGTCACCGAAATGCCCAGCGGGACAAGCTCACCGCGAAGGGCTCCGCTGATGCCTTCGATCGCGGCCTTCGCAGCCGAGTAGTACCCGGACCCCACCGGGGTCAACTGGGCGCCGATCGAGGAGATGTTCACGATGGCGCCGCTGCGCCGCGCCCGCATGCCGGGCAGCACCGCCTTGATCATGGCGACGGTGCCGAAGAAATGCGTCTCGAACAGTGCGCGGACGTCGGCGTCGTCGCCCTCCTCGACCGCGGCGCGATACCCGTAGCCGGCGTTGTTGACCAGCACGTCGATGTTGCCGAACCGCTCGACCGCCTGTCGTACGGCCGAGGCGACCTGCGTGGGATCGGTGACATCCAGGGCGGCGGCGAGCACCCGCTCGGGTGCGGTCTCGACAAGGTCGGCGACCGCAGCGGCGTCCCGCGCGGTGACGACGGCGTTGTGGCCGCCGCCGATGACGGCCTCGGCGAGCGCTCGACCGATCCCGGTCGAACACCCGGTGATGAGCCAAGTGGACATGATCGTTTCCCTTCGCCTCAGTCGGTCAGCGCCCGGCCCACAATCAACGGGTCAGGCTCGCCCACCACCTCATGGTCCTTATCGTCGTAGTCGGTTTTGGCGAGCAAGTAGCGCATGGCGTTGATCCGGGCCCGCTTCTTGTCGTTGCTTCTGACCACGATCCACGGGGCGTCGTCGGTGTCGGTCGCCTCGAACATCGCTTCCTTCGCCGCGGTGTAGTCGTCCCATCTGTTGATCGACTCCATGTCCATCGGCGAGAACTTCCAATTGCGCACGGGGTCGACCAACCGGATGGCGAACCGGGTGCGTTGCTCGGCGGGCGACACCGAAAACCAGAACTTCGTCAAGCTGATCCCGTTGTCGACCAGCATCTGTTCGAAAAGCGGTGCCTTGTCGATGAATTCGGCGTATTGCTGTGGGGTGCAGAATCCCATCACCCTCTCCACGCCGGCGCGGTTGTACCACGACCGATCGAACAAAACGATCTCGCCGCCGGCCGGCAGGTGGCAGATGTAGCGCTGGAAATACCACTGCGTTTGTTCACGTTCGCTGGGCTTATCCAGCGCCACCACCCGCGCGCTGCGTGGATTGAGGTGTTCCATGAACCGCTGAATGGTGCCGCCCTTGCCGGCGGCATCACGTCCCTCGCACACGATCACGTGCCGGCCCCCGGTGCGTTTGGCGTGATTTTGCAACTTCAGCAGCTCAACTTGTAGTCGCCGCTTGAGCCCCTCGTATTCGTCCCGCGACATCCGGTGGTCGTAGGGGTATCGCTCGCGCCAGGTATCAATGTGATTGCCCTCCCGGTCGAGCAAGACCGGTTCGTCGTCGTCGCGGTCGTCGACGGTGTATCCGTGTTCGGGAGTCGACAGGGCGTCCAGATCTATCTCGGTCATACTCCGACGCTTACCCGCGGCCCGCGACGCTTAGTCTTCAAAAGCCGGTCCGTCGAACCGATCACGAGTGATGAACTCCGCGACCGGCCGGCGGCGCAGTTTGGTCAGCTGCCGCACCGGTTTTCCCAGCGGCACGACGGCGGCCACCGCGTGCCGATCGGGGATGCCGAGCAGTTCGCGGACGTGTTCTTCGGCCGCGATCGCCATCGTCGTGATCGTTCCGCCGTAGCCCTCGCTACGCGCGGCGAGCAAGATGTTCCAGATCAGCGGGTAGACCGAGGCCCCGCCGGCGATGCCGACGCGGTCCAGATTTTGATCGATGGCGGCGACGACGGCAAGGTCCACCGAAACCACAAGGACGACAGGGGCTTTGGCGATCGGCGCCACGAACGTGTCGGGGATCTCGGTCGCCTCGATGACGTCTTGCGGCACGCCGCTGGGATGAACTGAATTCCAAGGGTTTTCATCCGCCTGCAACTGGGCGAAGTAACGGCGAGCGGCGGGCTTGCCGAGTTCGGCCAGTCGGCGGCGGACCGTTTCGTCGCGCACCACGGTGACATGGGCGCCCTGCCTGTTGCCGCCGCTGGGAGCGAACCGGGCATTGTCGAAGATGCGCTCCAGCACCTCGTCGGGCAATGGATCGTCGGTGAATTCCCGCGCCGCGAAAGTTGTTCGCATCACGTCGTATAACTGCATGGCGGGCGGGCTCATCAACTCGCGGACGCGCACCGCTCCAGGCGGAAGGTGCGCTCGAACCCGGCCGGCTTCGTCGTCAACGTCACTTCCACCGCACCGCTCGGGGCGATGACGTAGCGCTCCTCGACATCGGGCCCGTCCGTCCAGCGGCCCACCGGCTGACGCCCGAGGTCGTCGCGGTCGTAGAGGGCGGGGTCGAACGGGAACAGCACCGGGTCATAGGGGGTGACGTCGCCGTCGGGCCGCCCGTTGACCAGGCGGCTGCATTCCACGAACCGGAAGTGCCCGATGTTGTGTGCCGCCCGATATCTGCGCCTCACCACCAGCGGGGATTGCCCGTCCGCCGGAAGCGAAACGTCCTTGCACACGATCGGGTCGAAGACGACGCCGGCGCCGGCCTCCGCCTCCCGGAAGACCCCGAAGTTCCTCGAGAAGCGTTCGGAGAGCGCGAAACCCGACTCCTTGTCCAAAAAGACGGCGAGTCCGATGGCGGTGGCGGCGAAGGGGTGCGGCGAGCGTTTCACCCGCTTCTCGCCGAACGTGCTGCGCAGCATCCGGGACACCAGCGGGAAGCCGCCGGCGCCGCCAACGACGTAGATGCCGGCCACCTCCGACCAGTCCACGTCCCTGCGGCCGCGCGCCGGATCCCGCAGGACCCGGTTGAGCAACTCCGTCGTCTGGTCGACCAGGGGCGCGCACACCGCGTAGACGTCGTCGATGGGGCAAGAGAACGGCGGCCGATCGACCGCGGACAGGTCCACCAGGAAGCGGCGGGTCTGCGGCCCGACGGCCTCCTTGCGGGCGGCGCACTCCTCGGCCAGCAGGTCGCGCCTGGCGGCGTCGAGGCCGGGCAGCTCGGCGCCGGCCAGCACCAGCTCGACGATCGCCTCGTCGAAGTCGTCACCGCCGAGGCGCTGAATGCCCTCGCTGATGACGACCTCGTTCGCGTGCCCGGTCATCTTCAGCAGCGACGCGTCGAAGGTGCCGCCGCCCAGGTCGTAGATGAGGACGTATTCGCGCTTGGCGGTGATGGTGGATCGGTACCGGTGGGCATATTCCAGGCTCGCGGCGGAGGGCTCGTTGAGCAGCGCGACGACGTGAAAACCGGCGTCCACGTAGGCATCCAGGGTCAGCAGGCGCTGGGCGCTCGAGGCGTTGGCCGGCACGCTGATCGCGGCTTCGATGCCTTCGCCCGGCGCCAGGGTGGCGTTCGAGTGCCGCTGCAGATGGGTTTTCAGCTGGGCCAGGAAGCTGGTGAGGAGGTCGGCCAGGCGATAGTCACGGCCCGCGAGGGTGACCTCGGTCTGGGGCCCGGCGTCGTTGAGCAAGCGCTTGAACGAGCGCAGCACCGACCATCCCGGTTCGTGGCGGACGGCGGCGGCGTCCGCGCCGAAGCGCAACTCCCCGGCGGCGTTGGCGGCGATGAGCGACGGCCACGCATCCATGCCGTCGAAGGAGACGACGGGATAGTTGCCCCGGTCGACGGCCGCGACGACGGTGTGGGTGGTGCCAAAGTCGATACCGACTCTCATCGCGCAAGTTTAGGACCGTGACGCGGGCTTGGGCACGACCATTTTGCGCGGCGTGCCGTCCGCGTTCGGTCAGTCCTCGAAATGGCGCTCGTAGTCGTTGTGCTCGAGCCACCACTGCAGGTTGTAGGTCCCCATCGCGAGCAGCACCATCAACCCGGCGCAGGCGACGCTGACGATCGCGGTCACAGCCTGTCCATTTCGCGCGCCATGCGGGCGTCCTCGATGTAGCGGTAATGCCTCGGTGGGTAGGGGCGGCGCGGCTTATTCGCGTCCGCGGCCATTCGGCGCAGCACGGCGGCGATCCGGCTGGCGAGGGGGGCAGGGCGCGTCCCCTGGACAACGGCGGCGCCGAAGAGCACCTGCTGGGTGGTGATGAGGACCTCGGTGGGGGCCGCCTCGACCGTGGGTGCCGCCGACGACGGTTGTGCAGTGGGGTGGGTATCGGGTGCGGGCCGTAGTCCCGTTGGCGTGACCAGCATTTCGTTCACCTTCTTCGCGTTGCGCCCCGGTTGACCAGGCAGGTCGGCCGGTGATGCGGCTAACGTAAGGTCGGCGATCGCCAGTGGGCACGCGTAGTCGACTACCTGTTTGTGTGCGGTTCGCTACTCCGCCTGTGCAGCCCGTCCCACCTGCGTTGCACCTCGCGTTCGGCGGCGGTGGGGATCAGGCCCGAGGGCGCGAAGAACCTCGACGGCACCGGCTCGTCCTCGGTCAGCGGCCGGTTCAACCTGCTGCCCGGACCGCGAATGGCCCCGAATGCGACCAGGACTCCGGCGATCAGCACGATGACGACAGCCACCGCGAACAGGATGGACAACGTGCCCTGGATGAAGGTGTTGCGGATGACCTCGTCGAGCTGGTGTGCGTTCTTGGCCGACCCGAACGACGTCTTACCCGCGCTCCTGGCGGCCAGGTACCGGAAGTGTTGCGTCCAGTAGCCGACGGCGGGATCCGCGGAGAAGATCTTCTGCCACGACGCGGTCAGCGTGACCACGAGATCCCACAGCAGCGGAACCCCGGGAACCCACGCCCATTTCAGCAGGCCCTGCTTGATGACGATCACCGTGATGACGGTCAGCGCGATGGCCGCGAGCAGCTGGTTGGCGATGCCGAACAGTGGGAACAGCGTGTTGATGCCGCCCAACGGATCGGTCACGCCCATCAGCAGGATGCCGCCCCACGCGGCGACCACCGCCAGGCTGCACCCCCAGACGCCGGGGCGCCAACTCGGGTTTTGCAGCTTGGCCAGCGGCCCGCCCAGGTTGCCCAGCGCATCGGAGAGCATGAACCGCGCGACCCGGGTGCCCGCGTCGACGGCGGTCAGGATGAACAGCGCCTCGAACATGATCGCGAAGTGGTACCAGAACGCCTTGAGACCGGCGCCGCCGAAGGCCCGGTTCAACACCTCGGACATGCCGACCGCCAGCGTCGGGGCGCCGCCGGTGCGTGACACGATCGACTTTTCGCCGACGCCGGCGGCGGCCTGGCTCAGCTGGTCCGCGGTCGCCGGCCCGCCCGACAACCCGAGGCCGTTGACGTAGTGCGCCGCGGTGGCCGCGCTGCCGCCGGTCTGCGCGGCCGGGGCGTTGAGCGCGAAGTACACGTGCTGGTCGAGGACGGCCGCGCTGATGAGCGCCATGACGGCGACGAACGACTCGGTCAGCATGCCGCCGTAGCCGATGAAGCGCATCTGGCTTTCCTTCTCCAGCAGCTTGGGCGTCGTCCCCGACGAGATCAGCGCGTGGAACCCGGACAGTGCGCCGCACGCGATGGTGATGAACAGGAACGGAAACAGCGAGCCGGGGAACACCGGTCCGTCGCCGCTGTGGGCGAACCGCGAGACCGCCGGCGCCTGGATGAGCGGATGCGCGAGGAAGATGCCGAGCGCCAGCAACGCGATGGCGCCGATCTTCATGAACGTCGACAGGTAGTCGCGCGGCGCCAGCAGCAGCCACACCGGCAGCGCCGACGCCACGAAGCCGTAGCCGATGATCAGCCAGCAGACGGTGACCGCGGACAAGTTCAACCACGATGCGCCCCAAGAGGTTTCGCTGACCCAGTTGCCGGAGACCACGGCGAGCATCAGCAACGCTAAACCGATGAGTGAGACTTCGCCCACCCGCCCTGGCCGCAGGAACCGCAGGTAGCAGCCCATGAAGAGGGCGATGGGTATGGTCAAGGCGATGGAGAACACGCCCCACGGGCTCTGGGCCAGTCCGCGCACCACCACCAGGGCGAGCACCGCGATGATCATCACCATGATGACGAGGACGCCCACCATCGCGGCGGCCCCGCCGGCGGCGCCCAGTTCGTCGCGCGCCATCTGGCCCAGCGAACGGCCCCGCCGCCGGGTGGAGATCCACAGCACCAAATAGTCCTGCACCGCGCCGGCGAATACCGCGCCGAGAATGATCCAGATGCTGCACGGCAGGTAACCCATCTGGGTGGCCAGCACCGGACCGACGAGCGGCCCGGCCCCGGCGATGGCGGCGAAGTGATGGCCGAAGAGCACCCGGCGGTCGGTAGGCACGTAATCGGTGCCGTCGTCGAGAACCTCGGCGGGCGTGGCGTGGTCGTCACGCGGCCGGACGATCTTCAATTCGATCAGCCGGGCGTAGAACCGGAATCCGATCAGGTAGGTGCAGATCGCTGCGACGACGATCCACACCGCGTTCACCGTCTCGCCCCGGGCGAAGGCGATGATCGCCCAGGCGACGGCGCCGAGCACCGCAACGATCGCGAACACGATCTTGTGCCGCGCGGTGATGGGGGAGCGGTCGACAACCGCGACTGGAGGCAGGTCATCGTCGGTGTGGATGTAGCTGACGTCTGTGTCGCGCCCGGTGACTGCCACGCGGAAACCCTACGCGCGCTGAACAAACTGTGCCTGTCCAGAAAAGCCCTGGTTCAGTACAGCGCGCGCACCGCGTCGATGGTGTCGGCCTCGGCGGGGCTCTTGTCGTCGCGATAGCGCACCACACGGGCGAACCGCAGCGCCAGCCCGCCGGGGTAGCGCGACGACTTCTGTACGCCGTCCAGCGCGATTTCGACCACCTGTTCGGGCCGCACACCGACGACGTAACCGTCCGTCCCGCCGACCGCGAGTTCGCTGAACCGGGCGGTCTGCCACTCCAGCATGGCGTCGGTCATGCCCTTGAAAGTCTTTCCCACCATGATGAATTCGCCGCTGGCCGGATCACGCGCGCCCAGGTGGATGTTGGAGAGTTTGCCGCGCCGCCGCCCCGATCCCCACTCCACCGCGAGCACCACCAGATCCAGCGTGTGCACCGGTTTGACCTTCAGCCAGCCCGCCCCGCGGCGCCCCGCCGCATACGGCGCGTCGGGCGCCTTGGCCATCACACCCTCATGGCCGGCGGCCAGCGTCGCGTCCAGGAAGGCGCCCGCCTCCGCGGGGTCGGCGGTGAGTAGCCGGTCGACCCGCTGCGCCGGCGGCACCAACGCGTCGAGGGCCGCCAGCCTCTCGGTGGTCGGAGCGTCGATCAGGTCGACGCCGTCACGATGCAGGATATCGAAGAAGAATACCGAAAGCCGCTGCGCGGCAAGGGCTGCGGCGATGTCGACGGAGCGTCCGAACCGTGAGGCGGTGACCTGGAACCGGTGCGGACGGTTGTCGGGCCGCAGCGCGATGGCCTCGCCGTCGGCGATCAGGTCGTGGACCGGCAGTGCCAGCGTCGCCTCCACCACCTCGGGCAGCCGGGCGGTGACATCGTCGAGGCTTCGGGTGTAGACGGTGACCTCGTCACCGGCGCGGTGAATCTGCACCCGCGCCCCGTCCAGTTTGGCTTCGAAAATCGTTGCGCCGCCGTGGCGTTCGATCGCGTCGGCCACGGCCGTCGCGGTCTGCGCCAGCATCGGGCCGACCGGCCGGCCGACCCGCAGGGTGAACGCGTCCAGTGCCGCCGCCGCACCGGACAGGGCGGCCGCCGCCACCGCCGGCAGGTCCCCGCCCAGCATTGCGGCGCGCTGCACCGCGGCGACCGGGATGCCGGCGGCCTTGGCCACGGCGTCGGCCATGATCCCGGCCAGCGCGCCCTGGCGCAGTTCGCCGCCGAGGAGTCGCAGCAGAAAGGTCTGTTCGGTGTCGGTGGCGGCGGCGAACAGGGCGTCCAGCAGCGCGGCGCGGCGCGACTGCGCGCCCTTACCCGACACGGCGCCGATATCGGAGAAGGTGGCGTCAACTCCTGCGACGGTCAGCGAGGCGTCCGACGCCGCCGGCGGGCGTGAGCGCAGCGCCGCCCAGCCCACCCCGATCTGGCGTTGCCGCAACTCGCCGGAAAGCCACGACACGATGACGGCGACCACCGCGGCGTCGGGCGCGGCGCGGGTCAGCAGGTCGGCGATGTGGGCGACTTTGGTCAGCCGCGACGACGTGCTCCCGACGTCGGTAGACGTCGTTGCCACGTCGATGAGGAGCACGGTTGCCAGCTTGGCATGGCTCGGTGACAGCCCTGAAGAGCGGACACGCTAGCGTGCCTACGTAACGTTACAGATCGCAGTGATTCTGACAACCACAAAGGAGACGTCCGGATGGAGATCAGTGGGAAGAAGGTCGTCGTCATCGGCGGCGCCTCGGGAATGGGCCGTGCCAGCGCCGAGCTGCTGCACGAACGCGGCGCGGATGTCGCGATTCTCGACCGCGAGGGTTCCGACGGTAAGACCGTCGCCGAGGGCGTCGGGGGCACCTTCTACCCGGTTGACGTCACCGACTTCACCGGCACCGAAGAGACCCTGCAGGCCGCGGTCGACAAGCTCGGCGGCCTGCACGTCGTGATCACCACCGCGGGTGGCGGTATCGCCAAGCGGACGCTGACCAAGTCCGGTCCGCACGACCTTGAATCCTTCCAGTCCGTGATCGATCTCAACCTGATCGCCACCTTCAACATCAGCCGGCTGGCCGCGGCGCACATGGCCAAGAACGAGCCCGAAGACCCCGACACCGGGGAGCGCGGCGTCATCATCAACACCGCTTCCATCGCGGCCTTCGAGGGCCAGATCGGGCAGGTCGCCTACACCGCCGCCAAGGCGGGGATCGCCGGGATGTGCCTGACCATGGCGCGCGACCTGGGCTCGGTGGGCATCCGGGTGCTGGGGATCGCCCCGAGCCTGTTCGCCACGGGCTTGACCCAGGGCATTCCCGACGAGTTCGCGACGCAGCTGACGAAGGACGCGGCGTTCCCCAAGCGCCTCGGCCGTCCGGAGGAGTACGCGAAGCTGGCCGCGGCCATCGTGGACAACCCGATGCTCAACGGCCAGTGCCTGCGACTGGACGCCGGGCAGCGGTTCGCGCCCAAGTAGACGCCCCCCGTTGGGGCCCTCCCCGCATTAAGTACACTCTTTAGGCAGCCGCCCCGCTTCCCCTCGAAGCGGGGCAGGCCACCCAGCTTCAGCTCCGACGATGCGGGCCGCGCGGCGGTCCGAGCGGGAGCGGGACAATCACACCCGGCTGGCATGCGGCGCGAGGAGGGCCCTCATGGGTATCGCAATAACCGACGACCATCGTGAACTCGCCGAGGTAGCTCGCGGGTTCTTGACCTCGCAGAAGGCGCGGTGGGCGGCGCGATCGCTGCTCGACGCCACGGATGAGCCGCGCCCGGGGTTCTGGCAGAACCTGGTCGAACTCGGCTGGCTCGGCCTGCACGTCGACGAGGAGTACGGCGGCTCAGGCTTCGGGCTGCCCGAACTCGTCGTAGTGATCGAAGAACTCGGTCGCGCGGTGGCGCCCGGCCCGTTCGTGCCCACCGTCATCGCGTCCGCGGTGATCGCCAAAGACGGTACCGCCGAACAGAAGTCGCGGCTGCTGCCCGGCCTGATCGACGGAACCGTCACCGCGGGCGTCGGGCTGGACAGCCAGGTGCGGGTCAACGACGGCATGGCCGAGGGTGAGGCCGGAATCGTCCTGGGCGCCGGGCTTGCCGAGCTGCTGCTGATCGCGGCGGGCGACGACGTGCTGGTGCTCGAGCGCGACCGCGACGGTGTCTCGGTCGAGGTGCCGGAGAACTTCGATCCGACACGGCGATCCGGTCGCGTCCGCCTGCAGAACGTGCGCATCACCGACGACGACGTCCTGACCGGGGCGCGGCAATCGGCGCTGGCCCGCGCCCGCACCCTGCTGGCCGCCGAGGCCGTGGGCGGGGCATCGGACTGCGTCGACACCGCCGTCGAGTACGCCAAGGTGCGCCAGCAATTCGGGCGCACCATCGCCACTTTCCAAGCGGTCAAGCATCACTGCGCGAACATGCTGGTGGGTGCGGAGTCCGGGATCGCCGCCGTCTGGGACGCCGCCCGCGCGGCGGGCGAAGACACCTCGGCCGACGAGGAGCAATTCCGGTTGATCGCGGCGGTGGCCGCGGCGCTTGCCCTCCCGGCCTACGTCCGCAACGCCGAACTCAACATCCAGGTGCACGGCGGCATCGGCTTCACCTGGGAGCACGACGCGCACCTGCACCTGCGCCGGGCGGTGGTGAGCGCAGCGCTGTTCGGCGGCGACGCGCCGGCCGCCGACGTCTTCGAGCGCACCGCCGCCGGCGCTGTCCGCGAGAACAGCCTGGACCTGCCGCCGGAAGCCGAGGAACTGCGCACCAGCATCCGCGCCGACGCCACCGAGATCGCCGCCCTGGGCAAAGAGGCCCAGCGCGACAAGCTGATCGAGACCGGCTACGTCATGCCGCACTGGCCCAAGCCGTGGGGACGCGCGGCCGACGCCGTCGAGCAGCTGGTGATCGAGGAGGAGTTCCGCGCGGCCGGCATCAAGCGGCCGGACTACGGCATCACCGGCTGGGTGATCCTGACCTTGATCCAGCACGGAACACCTTGGCAGATCGAACGATTCGTGGAGAAGGCGCTGCGCAAGGACGAGATCTGGTGCCAGCTGTTCTCCGAGCCCGACGCCGGATCGGACGCCGCGTCCATCAAGACGCGCGCTACCCGGGTGGACGGCGGCTGGAAGATCAACGGCCAGAAGGTCTGGACCAGCGGTGCGCATTACTGCGCGCGCGGCCTGGCCACCGTGCGTACCGACCCCGACGCCCCAAAGCACGCCGGCATCACCACGGTGATCGTCGACATGAAGGCGCCCGAGGTCGAGGTGCGCCCGCTGCGGCAGATCACCGGCGGCTCGGACTTCAACGAGGTCTTCTTCAACGACCTGTTCGTCCCCGACGAGGACGTCGTCGGCACGCCCAACTCCGGGTGGACCGTCGCGCGCGCGACGCTGGGCAACGAACGAGTCAGCATCGGCGGCAGCGGATCGTTCTACGAGGGGCTGGCCGACCAATTGGTGCAGCTCGCCGAGCAACGCCCGGATCGGTTGGCGGGCGGGCGAATTCGAGTGGGGTCGTACCTCGCGGAGGAAACCGCATTGCGGCTGCTGAACCTGCGGCGCGCCGCGCGCAGCGTCGAAGGGGCGGGGCCCGGTCCAGAAGGCAACGTCACCAAGCTCAAGCTGGCCGAGCACATGGTGGAGGGCGCCGCGATCATGGCGGCGCTGCTGGGTCCGGAGGTCGCGCTGACCGACGGTGCCGGCGCCCTGGCGGGCCGGTTGATGATGGGCGCCCGCGGGATGGCGATCGCCGGTGGCACGTCGGAAGTGACGCGCAATCAGATCGCCGAGCGGATCCTCGGCATGCCGCGTGACCCGCTGATCAACTAGTTCGGGGCGGTCAGGCCGGCGCGAATTGCGCCGCGCCGCCGCTGCCGCGTTCCGGGCGCAGGGCGACAGGCATGCCGCAGCTCACCGAATCCGGTTCGCAATCAACAATATTGGCGGCCACCCGCAGGCCGCTCTGTTCGGCGAGCTCGACGATCGCGATGACGTACGGGGTGGAGATCTCCGGGTTGTACGGGTGATGGTTGACCGTGTAGGTGAACACGGTGCCCCGCCCGGAGACTTCTCGCGCCTCCAGCGTGCCGCCGCACTCGCGGCACGCGCCGCTGGCCGGATGCACCCAGCGCGTGCAGTCGTCGCAGTACTCGATGAGCAGCGGCCCGTTTGACACGACGAATACAGTACACTCAATTGATTCGATGCGGCGGGTGTGGTTCTGACGGGCGGTGTACATGGCGCATTTCGAAAAGGACGCGATCTTGTCCGGCATCGGAATCTCACGAATCGGCCGCCGCACCGGCATCCCGGGCCTGGAGCTGACCATGGAGGCGGTGCGCACCGCCATCGAGGACGCCGGGTTGGCCGCGAGCGACATCGACGGCATCGCCACGCTGGGTGACACACCCGCGGCGGACGTCAACGCCGAGTTGCGCATCGACGCCACGGATTGCGGATCGGGCTTCGGCACCGGGGGCCTGCTTTCGCCGGTGATGTCGGCCTGCCGCGCGGTCGCCGAACGCCGCGCCCGACACGTGGTGGTCTACCGGACGATCCAAATGCTCGGCGGCACGGTCCCGGTCAAACAGGACGAGAACGCGCCGGCCCCGCCGCTGGCGCGCATGTTCGAGACACCCGAAGGGGAGCCGAAGCCTGCCGTCGGTGCGATGGATGACGTCAACGATCTGGTTGCGGCGCATGCGTATTCCGCCGCCAACTGGCTGGCGCTCAACTGCCGTCGCCACATGGACCTGTACGGCACCACCAAAGAACAGCTGGGCTGGATAGCGCTCAACGGCAGGCGCAACGCGGCATTGAATCCCCGTGCGGTCTACCGGGATCCGATGACGATGGCCGACTATCTGGGCGCGCGGCTGGTATCCACCCCACTGGGGCTGCTGGACTGCGACGTGCCGATCGACGGCTCGATCGCGGTGGTGGTTTCGCACGCGGAATACGCCGCCGACTGTCCCCACCGCGCGGTGAAGGTGGAGGCGATCGGCGGGTCCGACGGCGCCGGCGGCTGGTTTCACCGCGCGGACTACCCGAAGATGGCGATGTCGGATGCCACCGCGCAGATGTGGTCGCGCACGACGTTGAAGCCCGCCGACCTCCAGGTCGCCCAGCTCTACGACGGATTCACCTATCTCACCCTGGCGTGGCTGGAAGCGCTGGGGGTCTGTGGAGACGGCGAGGGTGGCCCGTTCGTCGAGGGCGGGCAACGGATCGCCCGCGACGGGCACCTGCCGCTGAACACCTACGGCGGCCAACTTTCGGCGGGGCGCATGCACGGCTACTGGGCGCTGCATGAAGGGTGCCTGCAGCTGCGCGGCGACGCGGGGGAGCGGCAGGTATCGCGTCGCCCCGAGGTGGGCGTCGTCTCCGTCGGCGGTGGACCCGTCGCGGGGTGCATGCTGCTGACCTGTTGAGCGACAGCGTGATCGGATGACTGAGGAGCCAAGGACCGGCCAGGCCGCCAAACTCGCTTCGATCCTCGCCCGCGACATCGAAGCCGATATCGTCCGCCGTGGTTGGGCGGTAGGCGAGTCGCTGGGCTCCGAACAGGCTCTGCGGCAGCGCTTCGGGGTGAGCCGGTCGGTACTGCGAGAGGCCGTCCGCCTGATCGAACACCATCAGGTCGCGCGGATGCGCCGCGGGCCCAACGGCGGGTTGTACATCTGCGAGCCGGATGCGGGGCCCGCCACCCGCGCCGTCGTCATCTATCTCGAATACCTGGGCACGACGCTGGGCGACCTGCTCAACGCGCGCCTGGTGCTCGAGCCGCTGGCGGCCTCGCTCGCCGCCGAGCGCATCGACGAGGCCGGGATCACGCGGTTGCGGGCGGTGCTGCAGGCCGAGGAGCAGTGGAAGCCGGGTTTACCGGCGCCGCGCGACGAGTTCCACATGGCGCTGGCCGAGCAATCCAAAAACCCGGTGCTGCAACTGTTCATCAATGTCCTGATGCGGCTCACCACGCGCTATGCATTGGCGTCGCGAACGGATTCGGCGACCGAGGCCATCGAGGCCGTCGACCAGCTGCATGCGCACCACTCCGCGATCGTCGCGGCCGTCACGGCCGGCGATTCGGCGCGCGCCAAGACGCTGTCCGAGCGACACGTCGAGGCCGTCACCGGATGGCTGCAGCAGCATCACGCGGGCGACCGGAGCCGGGGTCGCACAAGGCGGCGGCGGCTCGATTCCGATGCGCCCCGGGGCAAGCTGGCCGAGATGCTGGCCGTCACCATCGGCGACGACATCGCCGCGAGCGGCTGGCAGGTAGGTTCCGTCTTCGGCACCGAGGCGGCCCTGCTGGAGCGCTACCGGGTGAGCCGCGCGGTGCTGCGCGAGGCGGTGCGGCTGCTCGAATACCACTCGATAGCCCACACGCGCCGCGGACCCGGCGGCGGGCTCGTCATCGCCCAACCCGCGGCGCAGGCCAGCATCGACACGATCGCGCTGTACCTGCAGTACCGCGACCCCAGCCGCGAAGACCTGCGGTGCGTCCGCGATGCCATCGAGATCGACAACGTCGCCAAGGTGGTCAAGCGGCTGGGCGAACCCGAGGTGGCGGCCTTCCTGGCCACCCATCGGTCGGCACTGCCGCAAAACTCCCGCCAGACGGAAGACGACGTGCGGCAGGCGATCGCGGAGGAGTTCAACTTCCACGCCCGCCTGGCGCAGCTCGCCGGTAACGCGCTCCTGGACCTGTTCCTTCGGATCATCGTCGAGCTGTTCCGCCGGCACTGGTCGAGTACCGGGCAGGCGCTGCCGACCTGGTCGGACGTGCTGGCCGTGCACCACGCTCACCTGCGGATCGTCGAGGCGGTCGAGGCGGCCGACGAGAGCGTCGCCTCTTATCGCCTCCGCCGTCATCTCGACGCGGCCGCCTCGTGGTGGCTGTAGAAACGCGATCGCCGGCCCTCCAAGTGGCCTCTCCGATGAGGCGAACCCAAATGTGATGCGTTGCGCGGTATAGCGAAGGCCCGTCTGGGGTACTGACACGGAGGGAAGGCGGCAGCCTACCCAGCAGGGGGTTGGCGTAAGTGATCGAAAGCGAGAGCGCTGAAGTGACGGCGGGTAACGAAGCCAGACAATACGGTTTCGTCCACACCGCATCGATTTATCACTCTCAGCAGGAGTTTGTGGACCTGGTGGGCCGCTTCGTCGGCGACGGCTTAGTGCTGGACGAGGCGGTGCTGCTAGCCGTGCCGCCCGAGACGCTGGCGCTGCTGCGTGACCAGTTGTACCCCGGTGGCGATTTGCCCGCCGATGTGCGCCTTGCCGACATCAGCGAGGTGGCCCGCAACCCGAGCCGGTTCATGGCGATGGAGGGTGCGTTCATCGACGAGCACCCGGACCAGCGAGTCCGGATCGTCAGCCAGCTTGCCTGGCCCGGCCGTACCGACGAAGAGTTCGTCTCCTGCATCGAGCACGAAGCGCTCGTCAACGAGGCCATGGACGGCTATCCGGCGACAAGCCTGTGCCTGTACGATGCGAGCCAGCTCGACGATGCCGTCCTGGCCGACGCCCGCGCCACACATCCGCTGCTATGGGAATGCGGTGCGCTGCAGCGCAGCCCGAATTTCGCCCCCAGCGCCGTCCTGGAGCGCTGTAACCGGCCGCTCGCCGCCGGTGCGGGGGCCGTCACCTACATGGTCCGCAAGTCGGCCGACCTTCGGCCGGCCCGGTCCTTTGCCGTTGACTACGCGGGCTGGATGGGGCTGTCGCAGGACTGCATTGAGGATCTGCAGTTGGTCGCCACCGAGTTGGCCACCAACAGCCTGATGTACACCGGTGGCGCCTGCCGGTTGGCCTTTTGGCAGGACAACGGGCATCTGATCTGCGAGGCACGTGATACCGGGCGACTCGAGGACCCGTTGGTGGGGCGCTTGGACCCCGGCCCGTGCGGCCCCGCGAGTCGCGGCCTGTATCTGGTCAACGCCATCTCGGACCTGGTGCGCACCCACACCACCAGGACGGGTACGACGATTCAGGCATACCTGCGGTGCGAGCCCGCCGCCGGCCCGGCCGGTTAAGACGAAGCGGCCCAAGAGAATAGCGACCCGCCGAGACCACAGGTCCCCGCGGGTCGCTTGTCATTCGGGTCAGAGGCCGAGCGCCCCGGTGATGCCGCCGACGATGCCACCGACCGTGCCGCCGACGGTGCCACCGACCGTGCCGCCGGTGGTGCCGCCCAGCGTGCCACCGGTTGTGGCACCGGTCGTCCCCGTCACCAAGCATCCCGTCGGCGCGAACAACACCAACACGAATCCCGCCGCGGCCGCCGTGGCTTTAACGACCTTCTTCGTCCTCGTTGAATTCATAATCAATTCCTTCCATCTGGAGGGCATCGCCCCGCAGGTAAACCGTCCGATTTAGCGGATGTTACAACGGCTATTGAATACACGTAAAGACCTAATTTGCATTTGGTGGCGCGTGCGCTGCGAGCGTCCGAAACGCGCCAATTAGCCACTGCAGCAGCCTCATTCGGAGATAGGCGCGCGTGGACGGCTTTGCGCTTGCGCCGACGGCTAATAAAGAATTGCGTGACCCACGGGGAGGCCACTAGAAGGTAATTGACGGCGCAATAGTGCCATTGCTTTGGCGTTATTGCGTGCCTGACCCCGACCGGAATCGGGTGAATTCTCCGTCATCCGGGGCCGCCGGATGGACGAAGCGAGTGAGGAAGGCGTCCCGCCGAGACGAGGGTCCCGGCGGGACGCTCGTTCAATCGGATTAAAGGCCGAGGCTGCCTAGAATTCCTCCGACGGTAGTGCCGCCACCGCCCGCGCCGCCGATGAGGCCAGAGCCCCCGGCTCCGCCGACGGTCGCACAGCCCGGTACTGCCAACACCGCGGCCACCCCGAGGGCCGCTACGGCAGCTTTGAGGGTTTTCTTGGTGCTCTTCGCCTTCATGATCGTGCCTTCCGTGAGGGGTAGTTGAACAGCCGTCTAATTGACTGCTGCTCGGCGACATACCCCCTGTTAAACACGCGTAAACCAAACTTTTTGGATTGTTTTCTATATTTTTTTGTACGGTCCGTTTGTGCGGCTCAGCGGTGTTTTGCGCCCGCCCAAGGAAGTTGCAGAAACCGTGACCAGGCGTCTACTGTCAACGCTCGTGCGTCTTTTCGAGCGAGTCGTAGTAGCTAGCACCCGCAGCGGGGTCTGATCCTGACCGACCCCCCGCTGTGGGTCGGAAGCTACTGCCGTCGGTCGCTCCTGCTGACCAGAGAAGACCGGCACCATGACTTTTCCCGAGCGCGATCAGCTCCAAAATTTCCAATCCGCCCGCGTGTGGTTTGGCGAACGCTTCGGCGTCGCGTTGCCCCTCGGTCTGCGCGAGCAGGCCGACGCCATGTCCTGGGCAGGTTTCGTCGCAACCTATGGGCGCAACACCGGCCCGCTGCGGCTGGGCCACTGGCAGTGCGCCGACGACGGTCGCGCCGCGACTCGACTGGGCCCGCAGGCCCGCGCCTTCCGGGCCGTGATCGCCGTGGGCGATCGGATCAGCACCGTCACCGCTGCGGCGTCAGGACCGATCGCGGCCCTGACCGCGATGCTGCATGAGCGCGGGCTCACGGTCGAGATCGTGAAGTTCCATCAGATGCAATCGGCAACCGGCAGCGCGACTTTCATCCGCGGCAGCGACGGCGTCCGCGCGGAGTGGGCGATGGGCTGGGCCGACGATCCGACGGAGTCGGCGCTGCGCGCCGTGATCGCCTGCGCCAACCGGCTGTTCGCCGCGCAGCGAGGCGGGACCGAGCAATAGGTGAGTTTCATGTGCGCTAGCGCCAGTGATAGCGCACATGAAACTCGGCCCCTACCGCGACGGCGGCGACTGTGGCTGCCGTCGCGGACGTTCTACAGCGGGCGCAGCACGATCGGCATGCCGTCCATCGGAATAGGCATGCCGCCGTAGTCCCAGTGCGGCTGGTAGTCCGGGCGGGCCAGCTCGATGCGGTAGCGGCGCAGCAGCCGGTGCACCACGGTCTTGACCTCCAGCTGACCGAACACCATGCCGATGCACTTGTGCGCACCACCGCCGAACGGCGCGAACGCGTACCGGTGCTTCTTGTGCTCCGAGCGTGGTTCGGCGAACCGGTCCGGATCGAATTTGTCTGGCTCCGTCCACAATTCGGACAGCCGGTGATTCATGCCGGGCCAGATGGTGATGTTGGTTCCGGCCGGGATGTAGTGGCCAAGCAGCTCGGTGTCGCGCACCGCCATCCGCATGTTGAACGGCAGCGGCGTCACCATGCGCAGCGACTCGTTCATGATGAGTTCGAGCGTTTCCAGCTTCTCCAGCGACTCGATGTCCAGCGGTCCGTCGCCCAGGCGCGCCGACTCCTCGCGCGCCCGCTCCTGCCACTCCGGGTTGGCGGCCATGTTGTAGACCATCGTGGTGGTCGTCGAGGTGGACGTGTCGTGCGCGGCCATCATCAGGAAGATCATGTGGTTGACGATGTCCTCGTCGGTGAAGCTGTTGCCGTCGTCGTCCTCGGTGTGGCACAGCACGGTCAGCATGTCGCTGCCGGTGGCGTTGCGGCGGTCCTTGACCCGCTCGGCGAAGTAGTCCTCGAGCAGCTTGCGGGCCTTCAGGCCGCGCCACCACTTGAACGGCGGAATCGGCTGGCGGATGATCGCGCCGCCGGCGCGCGTCGTCGTGGTGAACGCCTGATTGACCTTGGTCACCAGGTCATGGTCGGACCCGGGCTCGTGCCCCATGAACACCAGCGACGCGATGTCCAGGGTGAGCTCCTTCATCGCCGGGTGGAACAGGAACCGCGCGTCGTTGGTGGGCCATTTGGCGACGATGTCGGTGGCGACCCGATCGATGTGCTCGACGTACCCCGTCAGCCGGCTGCGGGTAAAGGCCTCCTGCATGATCCGGCGGTGGTACATGTGCTCGTCGAAGTCGAGCATCATCAGCCCGCGGTTGAAGAACGGCCCGATCACCGGGTGCCAGCCCCTCTGCGAGAAGTCCTTGTTCCTGTTGGAGAACACGGCCTGGGTGGCGTCGGGCCCCAGCGCGGTGACCGCCGGCATGATCGGCGAGTCCAGGTAAATCAGCGGGCCGTGGTTCCGATAGAGGTGCAACGCGTAGTCCGGGCCGCCGCGGAACAGCTCGATGATGTGGCCGAGGATCGGGAGCCCGGCATCGCCCAGCACGGGCTTCAGGTCGCTGCCGGCCGGCGGTTCCGCCAGGACTTTGGTCTCCCACTCGTGGGCGAGCAGGCGCTTCTCGATCGCACCCATCCCCGGAATGGTCTGCAGCGTCGGGGTGAACCGGCGCCGCGCCTGATCCAGCAGGTAGTGCGGGGTGCTGATGGTGGCGGTCATAAACGCTCCTTTGCGTGCCCTCCGGGTGACGGCCGTCACTGATTTATAACCTTCGCTGAAAAACTTGACGGCTGTCAAGTTTGCTTTTTGCGCGGCGTGGTGCAAGGTCAGGGAGTGACCAGCCACCCCGCCACTCCAGGGCCGGGCGCACGACGGCGTGGCGACAAGCAACGCCAGGCGATCGTGCAGGCGGTGCGCGAACTGCTGCAGGAAAAGCCCTTTGCCGAGTTGTCGGTGAGCACCATCAGCCTGCGGGCCGGGGTGGCCCGATCCGGCTTCTACTTCTACTTCGACTCCAAATACGCGGTGCTGGCACAACTCATGGCCGAGGCCGCCGAGGAGCTCGAGGAACTCACCGAGTACTTCGCCCCCCGGCAGGCCGGCGAGTCGCCCGAAGAGTTCGCCAAGCGGATGGTCGGCAGCGCCGCGGCCGTCTATGCGCACAACGACCCCGTCGTGACCGCCTGCAATGAGGCCCGCAACACCGACGTCGAGATTCGCGATCTGCTGGACCAGCAGTTCGAGGTGGTGCTGGACCAGATCGTCGGGATCGTCGAGGCCGAGATGAAGGCAGGGACGGCCACGCCGATCAGTGACGACCTGCCGACGCTGATCCGCACCCTGGCCGGCACCACCGCGCTGGTGCTGACCGGCGACCCGATCCTGACCGGGCGCGACAGCGACCGTGACCGACGGGTGCGCGTCCTCGAGCAGTTGTGGCTGCACGCGCTGTGGGCGGGCCGTCCCTAGCGCGGTGGTACCGCCGGTATCGTCACGGCCATGGCGCAGAGGGAGTTCGGGCGGTCTTTCGCGGGAAAGCGGTGCCTTGTCACCGGTGCGGCGAGCGGGATCGGCCGCGCTACGGCATTGCGGCTCGCCGCGCAGGGCGCCGAGCTCTACCTGACCGACCGCGACCGCGACGGACTCGAACAGACCGTGGCCGACGCGCGCGCGCTGGGCGCGCACGTCTCCGAGCATCGCGCGCTGGACATCGCCGACTACGACCAGGTGGCCGCTTTTGCCGCCGACGTCCACGCCGCACATCCGAGCATGGACCTCGTCCTCAACATCGCCGGCGTATCGGCGTGGGGCACCGTCGACCGGCTGACCCATGAGCAGTGGAGCAAGATGATCGCCATCAACCTGATGGGTCCGATCCACGTCATCGAGACCTTCGTCCCGCCGATGGTGGCGGCCAAGCGCGGCGGGCACCTGGTCAACGTGTCCTCGGCCGCCGGGCTGGTGGCCTTGCCGTGGCATGCGGCCTACAGCGCCAGCAAGTACGGACTGCGCGGCCTGTCCGAGGTGCTGCGCTTCGACCTGGCCCGGCACCGCATCGGGGTGTCGGTCGTGGTGCCCGGAGCGGTGAACACCCCGCTGGTGAACACCGTGGAGATCGCCGGCGTGGACCGGGACGATCCCAACGTCGCCCGGTGGATCCGGCGTTTCGCGGGCCATGCGGTCTCGCCGGAGAAGGCCGCCGACAAGATCCTGGCCGGGGTGGCCAAGAACCGGTACCTGATCTACACGTCGGCCGACATCTGGGCGCTGTACGCCTTCAAAAGGCTTGCGTGGTGGCCCTATAGCGTGGCCATGCGCCAGGTGAACGTCATCTTCACCCGCGCGCTGCGGCCCAGCCCGCCCACGATGCAGGCCGTGCAGCGGGCTGAGGAGGAGGCGGGCCATCAGCCCGGCCCGGCGACGCTAGTCCGGCATGACCAACTCAAGGCGCACGCCGAGCAGGCGGACCGGCCGGTCGAGCTCGAATAGGTCGAGAACGCGAAGGGCCGCGGCCACGATGAGGTCGCGATCGGTGCTGGGCGCATCGAGCTTGCGAATCTTGGTGCGCGTGTAGAAGGTCGCCGTTCGCACGGTGACCGCCACCCGACTCACCACTCGGCCCTCCGCCAGCACATCCGTCAGCGCCTGCTCGGCCAGACCCGTTACGGCCGCCTCCATTTCGGATCGATCGGTGAGGTCGCGCGGAAACGTGACGACGTGGCTGCGCGAGCGTGGGACCCAGGGCTCGGCGCTGACCTGGCTGTCGCCGCCACCCTTGGCCAACAGCAGCAGCCACAGCCCGGTGCGCGGCCCGAACGTGGCCGTCAGCAGCTCCGCGTCGCAGTGGGCCAGCTGCCATACCGTCGTAATCTCAAGTTCGGCAAGCTTTTTCGCCGTCTTAGGACCCACGCTCCAGAGCGCGTCCACTGGACGGTCGGCCATCAGCGGCATCCAGTTCGCGTCGGTGAGCACGAAAATGCCTCCCGGTTTGGCGAAGCCGGTGGCGACCTTGGCGCGCTGCTTGTTGTCGCTGATTCCGACCGAGCAGGACAGCCCGGTCTCCGAGGAGATGACGCTGCGGATCTGCTGCGCGACCTCGCCCGGGTCCTGTCCCGTCACCGCGACGTAGGCCTCGTCCCAGCCCCAGACTTCGACCGGATGGCCCAGGTCGCGCAGCACCCCCATCACCTGATCGGACGCCTCGTCGTAGGCGGCCGGATCCGACGGCAGGAAGGTGGCCTCGGGGCAGCGGCGGGCGGCCGCCCGCAACGGCATGCCCGCCCGCACACCAAACTCGCGGGCCTCGTAGGAGGCGCAGGTGACGACCTTGCGCGGTTCGCTCGGATCGCCGCTACCGCCGACAATGACTGGCAGCCCGGCCAATTCGGGGTGGCGGCGCAACTCGACCGAGGCCAGGAACTGATCGAGGTCGACGTGCAGAACCCAATCCGTGGCGTTCACCGCCCGCACAGCTTGCGCGCCACGCTTTCCCATGCGTCACCCAACGTCTGCAGGGTGTGGCCGCGTTCGTTGAGCTGGTGCTCGACATAGTTCACGTTGAGGAGGGCCAGCAGGGCATCGGTCTGAGCGTCGAGGTCGCCGGTGGTGTGCGCCGCCTGGAGTAACACCCGGATATGGGTGTAGTGCACGAGGACGGGCGCGCTGTAGCGAGTCTGCGGATCGCGGTGGGCCTCCGACAGCAGTTCGTGATGGGTGTGGGCGAAACAGATGCGTTCCCGGCCGAAGGCCACCAGCCGGTCGATCGGCGGGGCGTCGGGCCCCAGTGGGGGCGGGCCGAACAGGAAGGCCTGCTGGCTGGCTTGCTCGTCCTCGTCGAGCAGCACCATCATCAGGCCGGCCCGGCTGCCGAAGCGGCGGAACAGCGTGCCTTTGCCGACCCCGGCCGCCGCGGCGATGTCGTCGGTGGTGACGGCGTCGGCGCCGCGTTCGGCGACCAGGCTTCGGGCAGCCTGGAGGAGCAGGGCGCGGTTGCGTGCCGCATCGCCCCGTTCCTGGTGCACCACCTCGGGCGCGAACACGTGCAACTCACCGGACCGCTCGCTCACTCCTGCACTTTAACGCCGCCGGAATAAAGCGGACTATAGTCCGGTTAGGGCATGCGAGGATGTAACGACGAACGAAGGGAACGTGCGAACAGTGGCAATCAAAGTCTTGGTGTTGGTGGGAAGCTTGCGGGCCGCGTCGATCAACCGCCAGATCGCCGAATTGGCGGGGGCGGTCGCCCCCGACGACGTGGCCGTCACGATCTTCGAAGGCCTCGGCGAGCTGCCGTTCTATAACGAGGAGATCGACCACGCGATGAACACCGGCGCGCCGCAGCTGGCCCCGGTGGCCGCGCTGCGCACCGCCGCGGCCGACGCCGACGCCGCGCTGGTGGTCACCCCCGAATACAACGGGAGCTACCCGGCCGTCATCAAGAACGCGATCGACTGGCTGTCCCGCCCGTTCGGCGACGGCGCGCTGAAGGGCAAGCCGCTGGCGGTCATCGGCGGATCCTTCGGCCGGTACGGCGGGGTGTGGGCGCACGACGACACCCGCAAGTCCTTCGGCATCGCCGGCGCGCGGGTCGTGGAGGCGATCAAACTGTCGGTGCCGTTCAAGACCCTGGAGGGCAAGACCCCCGCCGAGCACGCCGAGCTGTCCGCGAACGTGCGTGATGTGGTGGGCAAGCTCGCCGCCGAAGTCGGCTGATTGGCAGAAGTCAACAAGCCGCTCGCCGGGCGACCAGCGCGGTTGCCATAACCGAATAGCAGAAGCCGCCAGCTCCGCCTGGCGGCTTTGCTAGCTGTGGGTGGGCGCGTCGCCTTCGGCGGCGATGTCGGTGGCCGCTGCTATACCCATATGTAGAGGCGCCCACGCCTCGTCGTGTGATCTGCGACACGCCGAGCGGGTGATCAGATTTCTTCGCGACAGGGCTCACGACCAGGGAATTTCAAAATTGTTATTCAGAACATCTTGTATCTCGACATCTTGTCAGCCACTAGGTGTAGTGTTTCGAGCACCGGCAGATCCCAGGACCACCAAGCAAGCCAGCCTCGGTGAACCCCCCGAAATCGGCACTCACAGGTCGCTCGACCTTGACCGCCGCACGACGGGAATCAGGGAGCCTGACGGATCGCTGAACATAGCAAAGACGCAGTCCAAAAGTAGTTGCCAGTCCGTTGGGTCCCCCTCTTCCGCAAAGGAGCGGCATTCTATGAGCATCACCGTGTACACCAAGCCGGCATGTGTGCAGTGCAGCGCCACCTACAAGGCGCTGGACAAGCAGGGCATCGCCTACGAGAAGGTCGACATCTCGCTGGACGCCGAGGCGCGTGACTACGTGATGGCCCTGGGATACCTGCAGGCACCCGTGGTGGTGGCGGGCAACGACCACTGGTCGGGTTTCCGGCCGGACCGCATCAAGGCGCTGTCCGCGGCGGAACTGAGCGCGTAAGGCAAGACGTTAGGTAAGGAGGTTGCGGTGCAGTCGCGCAACCCAGGTCTGGTCTATTTCTCCTCGGTGTCGGAGAACACCCACCGCTTCGTCGAGAAGCTGGGGATCCCCGCCACGCGGATACCGCTGCATGGCCGCATCGAGGTAGACCAACCCTACGTCCTCATCCTGCCCACCTACGGCGGCGGCCGGGCCACGCCCGACCTCAACGCCGGCGGTTACGTCCCCAAGCAGGTCATCGCCTTCTTGAACAATGAGCACAACCGGTCGTTGATCCGCGGCGTCATCGCCGCGGGCAACAACAACTTCGGCGCCGAATTCGCCTACGCGGGCGACGTGATCTCGCGCAAGTGCGGCGTTCCGTACCTCTACCGCTTCGAACTAATGGGAACCCAGGACGACGTGGATGCCGTCCGCGCGGGCTTAGCCAATTTCTGGAAGGAACAGACGTGTCACCAACCGTCGCTGCAGAGCCTGTAACCACCGGAGCCCACGCGTTGCCGGGGGAGACGGATTATCACGCGCTCAACGCGATGCTGAATCTCTACGACGCGGACGGCAAGATTCAGTTCGACAAGGACCGCGAGGCCGCGCATCAGTACTTCTTGCAGCACGTCAACCAGAACACGGTGTTCTTCCACAATCAGGACGAGAAGCTCGACTACCTGATCAAGGAGAACTATTACGAGCGTGAGGTTCTCGACCAGTACAGCCGCAACTTCGTCAAGACGCTGCTGGACCGCGCCTACGCCAAGAAGTTCCGGTTCCCGACGTTCCTGGGCGCGTTCAAGTACTACACCTCCTACACGCTGAAGACGTTCGACGGGAAGCGCTACCTGGAGCGCTTCGAGGACCGCGTCGTCATGGTCGCGCTGACGCTGGCCGCCGGTGACACCGTCCTGGCCGAGAAGCTCGTCGACGAGATCATCGACGGACGGTTCCAGCCGGCCACCCCGACTTTTCTGAACTCTGGCAAGAAGCAGCGCGGCGAGCCGGTGAGCTGCTTTCTGCTGCGCATCGAGGACAACATGGAGTCGATCGGGCGATCGATCAACTCCGCGCTGCAGCTGTCCAAGCGCGGCGGGGGAGTCGCGTTGCTGCTGAGCAACATTCGCGAGCACGGCGCCCCGATCAAGAACATCGAGAACCAGAGCTCGGGCGTCATCCCGATCATGAAGCTGCTCGAAGACTCGTTCTCGTACGCCAACCAGCTCGGGGCCCGGCAGGGCGCGGGCGCGGTGTACCTGCACGCGCATCACCCGGACATCTACCGGTTCCTGGACACCAAGCGCGAGAACGCCGATGAGAAGATCCGCATCAAGACTCTGAGCCTGGGCGTGGTGATTCCCGACATCACCTTCGAGCTGGCCAAGAAGAACGAGGACATGTACCTGTTCTCGCCGTATGACGTCGAGCGTGTCTACGGCCTGCCGTTCGCCGACATCTCGGTCACCGAGAAGTACTACGAGATGGTCGACGACGCCCGCATCCGCAAGACCAAGATCAAGGCGCGCGAGTTCTTCCAGACGCTGGCCGAGCTGCAGTTCGAATCCGGCTACCCGTACATCATGTACGAGGACACGGTGAACCGGGCCAACCCGATCGCTGGCAAGATCACCCATTCGAACCTGTGCTCGGAGATCCTGCAGGTGTCCACGCCGTCGGTGTTTAACGACGACTTGTCGTATGCCAAAGTGGGCAAGGACATTTCGTGCAACTTGGGCTCGCTGAACATCGCCAAGGCGATGGACTCGCCCGACTTCGCGCAGACCATCGAGGTCGCGATCCGCGCGCTGACCGCGGTCAGCGATCAGACCCACATCACCTCGGTGCCCTCAATCGAGCAGGGCAACAACGAGTCCCACGCGATCGGTCTCGGCCAGATGAACCTGCACGGCTACCTGGCCCGTGAGCGCATCCACTATGGCTCCGAAGAAGGCGTCGACTTCACCAACATCTACTTCTACACCGTGCTCTACCACGCGCTGCGCGCGTCGAATCGCATTGCGATCGAGCGGGGCAGCAAGTTCGGCGGCTTCGAGAAGTCGAAGTACGCCTCGGGTGAGTTCTTCGACAAGTACACCCAGCGGGTGTGGGAGCCGACCACCCCGCGGGTGCGGGAGATCTTCGCCGAGGCGGGCATTCGCATTCCGACGCAAGAGGATTGGCAGCGGCTCAAGGAGTCCGTGCAGCAGCATGGCATCTACAACCAGAACCTGCAGGCCGTCCCGCCAACGGGGTCGATCAGCTACATCAACCACTCGACCAGCTCGATCCACCCGGTGGCGAGCAAGATCGAGATCCGTAAGGAAGGCAAGATCGGGCGCGTCTACTACCCGGCGCCGTATCTGACCAACGACAACCTGGAGTACTACCAGGACGCCTACGAGATCGGCTACGAGAAGATCATCGACACCTACGCCGCGGCCACCCAGCACGTGGACCAGGGGCTGTCGCTGACGCTGTTCTTCAAGGACACCGCCACCACCCGCGACGTCAACAAGGCGCAGATCTACGCCTGGCGCAAGGGAATCAAGACGCTGTACTACATCCGGCTACGCCAGATGGCGCTGGAAGGCACCGAGGTCGAGGGCTGCGTCTCCTGCATGCTGTAGGACACGCGGGCTTCGCATCGCCGACGCTGATCGCGGGATAACACTTCCCCGCGGATACCTGCTGCCCGAGTCGCAGGGCCGGTGCGGCTCGATGTTTCTCGTCGCCCCGACGGTTTCGTCGTCGTACCAGAAGCGGCGTGGGCTTGGTTGTCCGCGCTCTGCGGACAAGCGCCGCGCTATCTGGGTAGACCGGTGGTGGCGGTATCCCTAACTTTGCAGCAGACAGTGGCTGCTGCAAAACGGCGGCTCGTAAGCCCGCAAGCCCATTTGGACCGATCGACAGTCGTGCCGACCGGAACCCCAGCCGTCAGGTGACCGTCCCGAACACCTTCGGCTCGACGGTCCCTTCCGTGGTATCCGCCCCGCCCCGATCGCACTACGAAAAGAGGATGTAGGCCGTGGATTTCGGTTGTTCCCATCTCTTGCCCGTCCAGCCGGAGGATGTCGCAGCCCTGGTTGCGGCGGTGTCGGGTTCGGTTCTGCTGCCGGATGACGTGGGATATGACGACGAACGCGCCGTCTTTAACCTCAACCACGAGCTCAAGCCCGCTGTGATCGTGGTGGCGCAGCGCCCGACCGATGTCGAGGCGGCCGTTGCTTTCGCGGCGAGACAGCATCGCCCGGTTGCGGTGAAGGCCACCGGCCACCAAATCGTCGGCACGGCAGAGGGCGCCGTTCTGATCAATACCCGCCGGATGAACGACGTCGAGATCGACGCTGTCGGCCGGACGGCCGGGGTCGGCGCCGGGGCGATATGGGCGGAAGTGGTCCAGAAGGCAGCCGAGGCTGGGCTGGCACCGTTGAACGGGTCGAACCCCACGGTAGGGGTCGCCGGTTACACCCTGGGCGGCGGGCTCAGCCCGACCCTCGGCCGCTCCCACGGCTACGCCGCGGACCACGTGCGCTCGCTCGACTTGGTGACGGCAGACGGCGAATTGCGGCATGTCGACGCCGAATCCGATCCCGAGCTGTTTTGGGCGCTACGCGGTGGCAAAGGCAACTTCGGCGTGGTCACCAGGCTGGAATTTGCGTTGTTCCCGGTTTCCCACATCTACGGCGGCGCCATCTACTTCCCGGGGGAGCACATGACCGAGGTGCTGCGCGCCTGGACTGCCTGGCACCCGAACACACCGGAATCCATGATCTCGTCGTTCGCGGCCCTACGACTACCGCCGCTGCCCGAAATCCCCGAGCCGCTGCGCGGCGTGTTCACGGTGGCGCTGCGGATCGCCTACAACGGCACGGCCGAGGACGGCGAACGGATGATCGCGCCGCTGCGGGCAGTCGCGCCGACCGTCCTGGACACCGTAGCGGACATGCCGTACACGGCAGCCGCATCGATCCACGCCGAGCCGACCGAACCATTGCCCTACTACGAGCGCAGCATCATGCTGCGGGCATTCCCCGCGGAATCGCAGGACAGGCTGGTGGAACTCGTCGGCCCGAACTCCCGAACCACTATGTGGATCGCCGAACTGCGTGCCCTTGGCGGAGCCTGGGACCGGGAGCCGGTGGTGCCCAACGCCGTAGCGACCCGAGGTCTGCCGTATGTCTTGCTGGGCGTCGAGGTCGGTCCGCTGTCAGAGGAACGGCGGCTCAAGGAGTCGGTCGCTGCGTTGCTCGACGGGATGGCAGCCTGGCAGGCCGACCGGCGGCTGGTGAACAACCTTGCTCCGGAAGAAGCGGCCGACGCCGTCGCGATCTACGGTCCGGAGTGCTACGAGCGCCTGGCGCACGTGAAGAAGATGTACGACCCGTCCAACATGTTCCGCTTCAACCACAACGTGGTGCCGGCTGCCCGGACGGACAGTCGGCTGCACCAGGCGGGTCCACACTCCCACTGTCCCAATGCGTTTGACCCGGGCTCTGGTTCGTGATTTGGGCGTCAATTGGCTGCCTGGATCGCGATGCATCTGCATCGACTTTCCCTGCGCGCGGTATCACGCGCTGTGAGCGTCGAACCTAGCTCTCCGCGCTTTCCGGCTATCGACCGCGCCATTCGGGTAGACCGGCTGCCGTCGTAGCCCTAACTTTGCACCAGAAAGCGACCTGAACGAGGGTGACTCGTTCAGGCGCAAGGTGATTCAAGGGGGCGAACAATGCCACGGACCCATGATGATAGTTGGGACCTCAAGACGGGGGTGGGCGCGACCGCCACACTGGTCGCTGCGGCGCGGGCGGTCGCCAGTAGGCAACCCGATCCGGTGATCCGTGACCCGTTCGCCGAAGTGTTGGTCAGGGCGGTCGGACTGAAACTGTTCACCCAAATTGTCGACGACGCAATCAATTTCTCGGACCTCGAAGCCGACTGGATGCCGGACTACTTCGGCGTGCGAACCAGAACCCTCGATGACTTTGCCCGCGAAGCGTGCCGAGCCGGCATCCGCCAAGCGGTGATTCTGGCCTCTGGACTGGATTGTCGGGCTTACCGATTGGACTGGCCGCCGGCGACGGCCATCTACGAGATCGATCAACCCCAGGTCATCGAGTGGAAGCGGCGCGTCTTGACCGGCTTGGGCTGGGCACCTGCCGAAGGGCACCATTGCTTGGGCATCGATCTGCGTCAGGACTGGTCGACAGCGTTGCGGCAAGACGGTTTCGACGACACGCAGCCGACCGTCTGGATCGTCGAGGGCCTTCTCATCGGATATCTCCCGCCGGAGGGACACGACCAGATTCTCGACGCGATCACCAATTTGAGTGCTCCTGGTAGCCAACTTGGGGCGGATTACGTCGAGAACCCCAGAACCGATGCCCTCGGCGAAATTCTGAGAAAACGCCACGCGGTATGGAATCAGTTGGACCCCGAGATCGACCTGCGCAGTGTGACTTTCGCCGGACAGCACACAGACGCCGCCAAGTATCTGGCCGAACGGGGCTGGACGACGCGCAGTGCTGAGATCGCCGACGTCTTCAACGCGGCCGGACGGCCCGCTCCCACGGCCGACGGCTTAGTCGAGTTGAGTTTCACGCGGATGCTGAGCGGAGTGCGCATTTAGAGTCCTGCGGCGGCTCAACTCCATCGTCCCGACCACCCATCGCTCATGCGGCCACGGTGGTCCATCTGTTTCGAGATTTTCGTTGTGAGTGCCCGAGGAGGGTCATCGTCATGGTCGCGTCTGCACGCCGGCGACTGGTCAACAAGCTATGGCTGCCTACCCTGGTGGCCATCGTCGCCGTCTTGGCGGGGTGCGTCATCGATTCCGCGCACAGGATCTTCGGTTCCCAGGACCGAACCCGGAGCCCGGGCGACAAATTTTCGATAGCTCAGTTCAATCCCAAACACATCGAATACGACGTGTTCGGCGAGTTGGGCGGGTGGGGGCGGGTCAGCTATTGGGACGTGAACTCGCACGCAATCGGCGTCGACCTGGCGACGTTGCCCTGGACGCATACCGAAGTCACGGTGTTGACGACCGCGACCGCCGACATCACCGCGCAGGTCGCCGGAGGCAATGTCGGCTGTCGCATCATCGTCGACGGCCAGGTGCGTTCCGAACACACCGCCACGGGTGAGCACGCCGGGGTCTGGTGCCAGGTGCTGTCCGCATGAGGCACAACGGCGTCGACATCAACGGGCGCAAACCCTTCCTTGCGCGAACCATCCGCAGGTTCGCCGTGCCCGTGGTTGTGGCGTGGGTCGGGCTCATGGTCGTGCTCAACGTGGCCGTCCCGCAGCTGGAACCCGTCACCGAAGCGAACCGGGGACCGCTCGTCCCGGTCGATGCGCCCTCGTCGCGGGCGCTCATCCACATCGGGGAAATGTTCAACGAGTCGGACAGCAACAGCCTGGTGATGGTCGTGTTGGAAGGCGATCGCAAGCTCGACGAAGCCGACCACCACTTCTACGACGGCCTGATCGCAAAACTGCAGCGAGACAAGCACGTTCAATACGTCATGAATCTGTGGGGGCAGGGAACAACCGCCGCCGGGGTGCAGAGTAACGACGGAAAGGCGTCCTACACGCTGGTTCGGACTGCTGGCAATCTCGGCTCGGCGGTGTCGGACGAATCAATCAAGGCGGTGCGAGACTTGGTCTCGCAGACCAGAACCCCGCCCGGGCTGAAAATCTATGTCTCGGGCTCGGCACCGCTGTCGGCGGACATGCTCGAAGCCGGTAACGAGAGCCTGATCATGATCATGTTCGTCACCATCGTTCTCATATCCGTGATGCTGCTGGTCGTCTACCGCTCGATCACGACCGCGCTCCTCGTGCTGTTCATGGTGATGCTGGAGTTGAACTGCGGGCGGGGCATAGTCTCCTTCCTCGCCTTCCACAAGCTCATCGGGATATCCGAGTTCGCGTCGAACCTTTTGGTCTCCCTGATCCTCGGTGCGGGTACCGATTACGCGATCTTTCTGATCGGCCGCTACCACGAAGCACGCCACGCGGGTGAAGACCGGGAAACCGCTTACTATTCCGCCGTGAGCGGCGTCTCCCACGTCATCCTCGGATCTGGTCTCGCGGTCGCCGGCGCAACGTTCTGCCTCAAGTTCACCCGCCTCAACTACTTCAATACCTGTGGGATCCCCTGCGCTGTAGCTATGCTCACCGCAGTGGCGGCCGCCTTGACCTTCGGTCCGGCTGTGCTGGCATTGGGCAGCCGCGTGGGAATCTTCGAGCCGAAACGCAAAGGCGGATCCGGGATTTGGCGCAAAGTCGGCACGGTCACGGTCCGGTGGCCCGGCCGGGTCCTGCTGGCCAGCTGCGTGGTGGTGCTGGTGGGAGCGCTCACGCTTCCCACCTACCATCCCAACTACGACGACCGGATATACATCTCCGATGACAGCCCGTCGAAGCTCGGATATGCCGCGGCCGACAGGCACTTCCCGGCCAGCAGGCTCAACGGTGACATGCTGATGGTCGAATCCGACCACGATATGCGTAACAGCACGGACATGATCGCGTTGGACCGAGTGGCCCGCAGTGTGTTTCACACTCCCGGTGTGGGATTGATCCAGAGCGTCACCAGGCCGCTGGGGACTCCGCTCGAACATTCGTCGTTCACATACACCATGGGCTCGATGGGAACGAAGATCAAGGAGATCCTGCCGTTCCTGACCGACCTCAACACTCGGCTCACCGAGATGGCCGGCATCACCGAACGCATGACGGGGCTGATGCGCCATCAGAAAGAATTGACGTCTCAACAGGCCGGCGCGGCTCATATGGCCGCCGAAGCGGCCCAGGGCATGAAGGACGTCACCGACGCGATGCGCGACAACATCGCCGACTTCGACGATGTCTGGCGACCGATCCGCAGCTACTTCTATTGGGAGAAGCACTGTTTCGACATCCCTCTCTGCTGGTCGCTGCGTTCGCTATTCGAGCTGACGGACAAGTTCGACCAGCTGGACGAGCAAATGGACAAGAACCTGAAGGCTGCGATGATTCAGGACTCGGTGATGCCGCAGCTGGTCGAACTCCTCGGCCGCAACGTCGACCAGCTCGAGCAGCTACACCAGGTGATCATGGCCGAGCACAGTACGATTGCGCCCCAGCTGGCCCAGTTGGACGAGCTGAGCCGGCAGATGATGGATCTGGGCTATGCGTTCGACAGTGCGAAGAACGACGAATTCTTCTATCTACCACCAGATGCGTTCAACAATCCGTCGTTTCGCATCGATCTGAAATTCTTCATGTCCCCCGACGGCAAAGCCGCTCGATACATGGTCTACCACGACGGCGAAGCACTCACGGAAAGCGGCATCCGCCACGACCAGGTCTATCTGCCCGCCGCCGAGGAGGCATTGAAAGGCACCACGCTCGCCGGCGCCCATGTCTACCTCGGCGGCGCCGCGACGACGTACTGGGATATCCAGGATGCGGCCGCAACCGACCTGATCATCGCGGCCACCGCGGCGTTCGCGTTGATTTTCCTGGTGATGCTGCTCATCACCCGGAGCATGATCGCGGCGCTGGTCATAATCGGAACCGTAGCGTTTTCGTATTCGGGAGCGTTCGGTCTGTCGGTCCTGATCTGGCAGCACCTGCTCGGCGTCCCGATCAGCTGGCTGGGCCTGCCGCTCACCTTCATCATCCTGGTGGCGGTCGGCTCGGACTACAACCTGCTGCTCATCGCCCGCTATCTGGAGGAAAGCAAGGCGGGCTTGAACACCGGCCTGATCAGAGCGGTCGCCAACTCCGGCAAAGTGGTCACCACCGCCGGCCTGGTGTTCGCCGTCACGATGATGGCGATGGTGTCCGGCAAGCTGGTCTCGGTCGGTGAAATGGGATCCACGATCGGGATCGGTCTGCTGCTCGACACGCTGATTGTCCGTTCGTTCATCACGCCCGCCCTCGCCCGCCTGCTCGGGCCATTCTTCTGGTGGCCCCGCCTGATTCGCGCCCGACCGGCGCGTGCCGTCGGCCGGGCAGCGCCGGTCGAATACGCGGGCGTCCGGTGACCGGCGCCGTGTCGCGTTTTATGGACCGCATGGCTCGATGGCCCTGGTGATCGCACCGCGGAGGTGCAAACGTTAGTGGCGTGATTCAACGAAGTGGATAGGAAGTGACACGACTATGCAGGCGATCATCGCGCGCGACCGCGCCGCCGGTTTCCGTGGACTCGCTCTGGCCGAGGCGCCCTACCCGCATGCCGCCGAAAACGACGTCGTTGTCCGCGTGCATGCCGCCAGCTTCACCCCGGGCGAGCTCGACTGGCCGGCCACGTGGACCGACCGCTCCGGGCGCGATCGCACGCCCGTCATTCCAGGGCATGAAGTCTCCGGGGTTGTTGCCGAATTAGGTTACGGCACCACCGGACTGACCGTCGGACAGCGGGTTTTTGGGATCACCGACTGGGCCCGTGACGGCTCGCTTGCGGAGTACGTCGCGGTGGAGGCCCGAAATCTCGCGCCGTTATCGGCAGACGTCGACCACGTGGTGGCTGCCGCGCTGGCATTGCCCGGACTGACCGCATGGCAGGGGCTGTTCGCTCATGCGCACCTTGTCGCCGGCCAGACCGTTCTGGTTCATGGCGCCGCCGGTGCCGTCGGTTCCCTGGTGGTACAACTTGCTCGCGACGCCGGCGCGTGCGTGATCGGGAGCGGGCGCGCTGAGCACCGGGACGCGGTGCTGGGCCTCGGGGCCGACAGTTTCCTGGACCTGCGATCCGATCGCCTCGAGGAGGCCGGCACGGTCGACGTGGTCTTTGACGTAATCGGTGGTGAAATCCTCGATCGCTCGGCGCAATTGGTGCGCCCGGGCGGGGCGCTGATCACCATCGCCGAGCCACCGCGGGTTCAACCCGAGCACGGGCGCTCTGTCTTTTTCGTCGTCGAACCCGACCGGAAAGCCCTTACCGTGCTGGAAAGCAGGGTTCGCAACGGTCGACTGTGCCCGGTCGTCAAAACGGTATGTGCACTCAGCGAAGCTGCGTCGGCATTCGACCCGGCGCGTCGTGGCGGCGGCAAGACCATCGTCACTGTCGCCGAAGCGGGCTAGCCGAGCCCGAGTCGAAATCCAGTACTGCCCGGACGAATTGTTGCGGGTCGTAGTCGACCGCCTGGTGCCCTTGGCCGCGCAACTCGGCGACCGTCGCGCCCGGTATTAGGTCGGCTACTGCCGTGGCGGCCGCCCGGAAATATGCGGGGCTCTGGGTGCCGAACAACATACGCACCGGCACGGTGATCTCGGCCAGCCGCTCGGTGGCGCGGTAGTTGCGGGCCGCCGCGAGTTCGCGGCCGGCGGTGTGCCCGATCGAGTCGGCCAGATACGGAAACTCGCGATTGACAAGGTCTTTGACGGCCGGCTGGGGGAGGTGCAGGGTTTCGATGTAGAACGCTTCGAGTATTTCGCGCGGGTCCGACATCGCGGTGATGCGTGCGAGGCCCTCCGGCGACCCGACGTCAAGGCCTGGCGACGGTATTGGCGGCTCGTACAGCATGATCCGGCGGAACGCGGGTGTGATCAGGGCCGCTTCCAGGACCGCCAGCGCCCCGTAGGAATGCCCGACGGCATAAACGCCTCCGCCGACGGCCTGAGCGACGGCCGCCACATCCTCGGCTTCCCGGCTCAGGCTGTAGGGCTCGACCTCGATGGTGCTCAGTCCCCGACCGCGGCGGTCCATCGCGTGGACGGTGTAGCGCTGTGCCAGCACCGGTGTCACCGAGGACCAGCGAGCACGCGTGCCGGTACTGCCGTGGACCAGCAGCAGCGGCGGACCGGCACCCACGGATTGATAGCCGATGCAGGTCCCGTCGGGAGAAATCACCGTTGTCATGTTCATTGCAACGCCGCCCCGGGTCCGTTCCCAGTTGACAAACGCGTCATGTTACCCACAGAAACCGCCATGCCCCAAATCCGTTGACTGCGAACCACTCTGGTAGTAGCCGCACCACTCACAATGCGCCATCCGCTCCACAGAAAAGGACAATTCTGGCCATCGACGGCATTGGCGGCGCGCAATGGTTGTTCTTTTCCGCGAGCGTCACGACTCGATGGAAGGTACCGAATGAGACTTGGACTTCGCCTGCCCCAGAGATTGGGAGTCGACCTGGAACACGATCTGGTCGAAGCGGCACGGGCAGCCGAGGCGGCCGATGCACCGCACACTCCGGTCCAACTCGCCAAGGCGCTCGCCACGACCGATCAGATCAGCGGCGGCCATAGCCTGGGCCGTGGAACCAGTTCGAAAGCGTTGCAGCGCATCGCCAAACGCGCCACCGAGCTCATCGTGGATCTCAATTTGCAGGACTGGTTCACCAGCACTGCGCAAATGCTGGAGACGGCGGTGCAGATCCGCGAACGGGCCACCGCCTCATGATCGACGGATTGCGCATCCGGACCGACACCACGGATCCGGAAGACGCGCGCACCCAGATCGGGGCTGTCTACTGTCCCCATCGCCTCACCGTCCGGGGGCGTGTGTCGGCGTTTCGCGCGCGGCATGCCGAAGGCGGCGGCAGCGGGCTCGGCGTTTACTCCCTGTCGTACGGTTCGGCCACCACGGTGCTCGAGTCGTCGACATTCGACGACTTCGTCTTGGTGTCCCAGCAGATCAGCGGGCGATTCGTGGCCGGGGCGGACGACGGGGAGCGGGTCGTGTTGCCCGGCGGTTTCGTCGTGCTGGACGCCCACACGGCATTTCGGCTGCGGTGGGAGGAAAACTGCAACATTTTTCATGTGCGCATTCCGCGTACCGAATTCGAAGCGACGGTTGCCGAGTTCACCGGTGCGACTGAGCCGACGCCGGTCCGGGTCCCGACGAGCTGGCAGCCGTGCAGGCCGGGAACGTTGGCTGTTGCGAACGTGATGAGATTCTTGCTCCGCAACGCCGGGCCGAACGGGCTGCTGGCATCGAAGTCATTGGTATCGGCGCAGATGTCTCGGATGTTGGTAGCGAGCATCGTCGAGGCCTACCCCGGGTTTATTCACACTGCCGACGCGGGCCCCAGCGGTGCCGTTCGGCCGCCGGCGGTGCGGCGTGCGATCGCCTACCTCGAGGACGCCGCGGCCGAGGACGTCCGGATCAGCGACGTGGCGGCTGCCGCGCGGTTGAGCACTCGTGCCCTTCAGGAAGCCTTCCGTAAGCAACTGGACACGACTCCGATGGCGTATCTGAAGTCGATCCGACTTGCTCGGGCGCACGCGGAGCTGCGGCGGTCATCTGTCGAGGACGGGACCACCGTGGCAGCCGTCGCATACCGCTGGGGGTTCTCCAATCTCGGCCGGTTCGCGGCCGACTACCGACGGGAATTCGGCCGCTCGCCGAGGGAAGTACTGCGCGGGCCGTAGCGACGCGGCCTGGACAAGGGCATCGCAACGCCGCGCCGCGAGGAACGGGAAGTCTGCCCAGGTCAGAAGCCGCGACGAGGTAAGGTGCTTCACGTGGTGAGAATTCCCCGACCGCACCCCAGCGTGAAGCCTGGGGCCAAGGTCGACGCGCGCACCGAACGCTGGCGCGAGCACCGCAAAAAAGTGCGCAGCGAAATCGTCGACGCGGCCTTCCGCGCCATCGATCGCCTCGGCCCCGAACTGTCCGTGCGAGAAATCGCCGAAGAGGCCGGCACCGCCAAACCCAAGATCTACCGGCACTTTCACGACAAGTCCGACCTGTTCCAGGCGATCGGGGAGCGGCTGCGCGACATGCTGTGGGCGGCGATCTTCGCGTCCATCGACCTGAAAACCGACTCGGCCCGCGAGGTGATCCGGCGCAGCGTCGAGGAGTACGTGGTCCTGGTCGACAAGCACCCCAACGTGCTGCGAGTGTTCATCCAGGGCCGCTCGGCCGCCAGCCCGCAGATCCTCGACGAGGGACGCGGCATCACCCTGGCCGTGGCCGACATGTTCGACAACGAGCTCCGCGAGATGGAGCTCGACCACGCGGCGGTGGAGCTGGCCGGGCACGCGGCGTTCGGCTGTGCCGCGTCGGCCACCGAGTGGTGGCTGGGCCCCGAGCCGGAAAGCCCCCGCCTGATGTCGCGTGAGCAGTTCGTCGCGCACCTGACGACCATCATGATGGGGGTAATCGTCGGCACCGCCGAGGCGCTGGGCATCACGATGGACCCTGACCTGCCGATTCACGACATGGCGACCGTTAAGCCGGCGGCGGGGTGAGCGGGCCGCGGCGTTGACAATCGCCGCGGCCATCGATAACACTCGTCCAAACCGATACCCTGGGTACTGGGTATCTGCGTCAGCCGGGGGCCGCAGCCGAAGACGCCGGCTAACGCCGACCCGAGACAGGCCTGGATAGAAGGACCGATCGACCGTGACCGAAGTCGTGACACAAACCGACACACTGCCGGAGGCCAGCGCCCACAAGCCGGTGCATACGCGCGCCGTCATCATCGGGACCGGGTTCTCCGGCCTGGGCATGGCAATCGCGCTGCAGAAGCAGGGCGTCGGCTTCGTCATCCTGGAAAAGGCCGGCGACATCGGCGGCACCTGGCGAGACAACAGCTATCCGGGGTGCGCGTGCGACATCCCGTCGCACCTGTACTCGTTCTCGTTCGAGCCCAAGCCGGACTGGAAGAACCCGTTCTCCTATCAGCCCGAGATCTGGGACTACCTCAAGGGCGTCACCGAGAAGTACGGGCTGCGCCGCTACGTCGAGTTCAACTCGCTGGTGGATCGTGCGCACTGGGACGACGACGACAACCGCTGGCACGTGTTCACCGCCGACGGGCGCGAGTACGTCGCGCAATTCCTGATCTCGGGTGCCGGCGCGCTGCACATCCCGTCCATGCCCGACATCGAAGGCCGCGACGAATTCCGTGGCGCCGCTTTCCATTCCGCGGAGTGGGACCACAGCGTCGACCTGACCGGCAAGCGGGTGGCGGTGATCGGGACCGGCGCCAGCGCGATCCAGATCGTGCCGGAGATCGTCGGGCAGGTCGCCGAACTTCAGCTCTACCAACGCACTCCGCCGTGGGTGGTGCCGCGCTCCAACCCCGAGATCCCGCCGGCGGTGCGCCGGGCCATGGAGAACGTGCCGGGCCTGCGCGCGCTGGTGCGCCTCGCGATCTACTGGGGGCAGGAGGCGCTGGCCTTCGGCATGACCAAGCGGCCGAACCTGCTCAAGTTCATCGAGGCGTACTGCAAGTACAACATTCGCCGGGCCGTCAAGGACAAGGAGTTGCGGCGCAAGCTGATCCCGAACTACCGCATCGGGTGCAAGCGAATCCTGAATTCCTCCACCTATTACGGCGCGGTCGCCGACCCGAAGACCGAACTGGTCACCGACCACATCTCGCGAATCACCGCCGACGGCATCGCCACCGCCGACGGCACCCACCGGCAGGCCGACGTGATCGTGTACGCCACGGGTTTCCACGTCACCGACTCCTACACCTACGTCCAGATCAAGGGCCTGCACGGCGAGGACCTGGTGGACCGGTGGAACCGCGAGGGCATCGGCGCGCACCGTGGGATCACCATCGCCGACGTGCCCAACCTGTTCTTCCTGCTCGGCCCCAACACGGGGCTGGGGCACAACTCGGTGGTGTTCATGATCGAATCCCAGATCCGTTATGTCGCAGACGCGATCGCGACCTGTGACAAGCTGGGCGCCCAGGCGCTGGCGCCGACCCGCGCCGCCCAGGACGAGTTCAACGACGAGCTGCAGCGCAGGCTGGGCCCTTCGGTGTGGAACAGCGGCGGCTGCAGCAGCTGGTATCTGGACGAGCACGGCAAGAACACCGTGCTCTGGGGCGGCTACACCTGGGAGTACTGGCGGGCGACCCGCTCGGTCAAGCCGGACGAATACCAGTTCTACGGCGTGAACATGGGCAGCCGCGCGACGGCCTAGCCAGCGAGCGAAGTCGTTGCGGCGGTTCGGGTTTCGCTCGACGGCGACTTTTCAGCGAAGGATCGCAGGTTCTGCCGCATGATGCGGTCCAGGACCCGGTCGGACACCAGGCGGTTGATCCGCACCAGGATCGCGGCATCGCGTCCGATGGTGTAGCGAGTGCGGGGCCGCGATGCGGTCGCGGCCTTGGCGATCACTTTCGCGGCGTGTTCGGCCGAAACGCCATCCTCGCCGAACGACCGGGCTTGGGCCGTGACGGCCGCGATGAGATCGCCGTAGCGGGCGAGTTGGGCATCGGTCAGGTTCGCCATCAGTCCCTCCGCGGTGGTGATTCCGCGCTCGGCCATTTCGGTTTTGACCGCGCCGGGTTCGACGACGACCACCTTGATGCCGAGCCCTGAGACCTCACGCCGCAACGCGTCGCTGGCGGCCTCCAGGGCGAACTTCGAACCGGCATATGCGCCGTACGTCGGCAAAACCACCTTGCCGCCGACGGAGCTGATATTGACGACGGTGCCCGAGCTGAGCAGCAGGGCCGGCAGCAGCGCCTGGGTCATCGCGATGTGGCCGAACAGATTTACCTCGAACTGCCTGCGCCACTGGTCTATCGGCAGTGTTTCGACCGGGGAATTGACCGCGATCCCGGCATTGTTGATCAGCGCGCGCAGGGGGCGGCGCTGCGGATCGCGCGCGACGCGGTCGGCGATCGCGGCCACGTCCGATTGCATCGTGATGTCCAGGATGTACGGCTCGATACCGTCTGCGCGCAGCGCGTCGGCGTCCACCTCGCGACGCACACCGGCCAGCACGTGAAAACCCTTGTGGGCCAGTTCTCGAGCGCTCGCCGCGCCAATGCCCGTCGAGGCACCGGTCACGACGATCAGCTCATTGCAGGTGGCGCGATTCGACGACATCATGGTGGTCCCCAATCGAGGGCGTTGGATTTAAGTTGACGCTGTCATCTCAAACTAGCAGTTGAGTTGACATTGTCAACCCAAGACCGGCTTATGCTCTGCGGGTGACGACACGATCCGAGAGTGCGGCGGCCACGCGTCGTTCGTTGGTCGAGGCGGCGGGGGCGCTGCTCGACCTCGGAGGCGTCGAGGCGGTGACGCTGCGCGAGGTGGGTGCCCGCAGCGGCGTGTCGCGCTCGGCGGCGTATCGCCACTTCGCCGACAAAGAATCCCTGCTCGCCGAGCTGGCCACCAACGCGTTGCGCGAATTGGGTGACGCACTCGAGGCGTTGGCCGGCAGCGAAGGCTCGCCCGAGGAATGTCTGCGGTCGGCCCTGCTGTCGCTGATCGCCATCGGCCGCACCCGGCCTCATCTCTATCGCCTGATGTTCACTCCGCCGGCGGGCGACCCGACCGCGGCGATGCAGGTGGCCGAACGCACGCAGGGACTGTTCCTGGAGATGGTGGGGCGTATCACCGGTCCGCGGGAGGCCTCGCGCTATGGGGCGCTCATTTTGACGAGCGCGCACGGCATCACGGGCTTGGACTTGAGTGGCCACATGGATCTGGACAAGTGGCACACCAGCGCCGAGGAACTCGTCGACACGCTCATCTCGGTGCTGCCAAAAGCCGAATGAAAGCCTGCGCAGCCGCGTCCACGCCGGCCTCGTCATTGGTCGCAACGAGATCCAGCAGCAGGCCGCGGGTGACCGCGAGCCCCAGCCGGGCGAGCGCGGGGTCGACCGGACCCTCGGCGACAGCGTCGACCTCGGCGAGCCAGTTCTCGACGGCGCCGGGAAGCATTCGGGCAAAAGGCTTTTCGCCGGCTGCGGCGCGGGCGTAGCACTCGAAGAACAAGCGCTCGAATTCGCGCAGTTCGGGCCGGCGGAGGTCGGCCCACATCGCGGCGAAGCCCCCGGCCGGGTCGGTCGGCAATGCGGACAGCAGCCCCATCTGGCGTCGCTCGACCTCCTCGACGATCGCCACGAGCAGATCTTCGCGAGAACCGAAGTGGTGCAACAGCATTCGGTGGCTGGTGCCGACGGCGGCGGCGACCTCGCGCAGCGACCGGTCGCCGATGCCGCCCGTGGCGAACTCGGCTACCAGCGCATCGAGGAGTTGCCGGCGCCGCTCCGTGTCAGGAGTGCGCGCCATCGGCGCGGCTGAGCTGCTCGGCTCGGGCCTTGAGGCCCTGGGCCTCGAGTTGCAGGAAGCGTTTGGTCTTCTTGGCCATCAGTCGCCCGACGAGGGCGCCCAGTGCGCCGCCCTGGTCGAGTTGCTGGCGCACCAGCGTGCGGCCGCCGGGCTGGGCGATGACGTCGTGCCGGGCGGTTACCCGCGCCCCGGGAGAGCTCTGCACCCAGGTCCATGACCTACCGGGAGTGATCTCGGTGACCTTCCAGACCAGCTTCGACATGCCGGGCTGCTTGATCGCGAACCGTCTGCCCGCGGCAAGGCCCGAACCATCAAGGCCGACAAGGGAAGTCACCGACGCGGTCCACTCGGGCCAGCGCTCGACGTCGGTGAAGACCTCCCAGACGAGTTGGGGTGGTGCGTCGATCTCAACGCTGTCTTCGGTGAACATGTACCAAATGGTACATGTTCAACGCGCAATACTGGGCAACGCGCAATACTGGAGTTGGATTGAATCCGGTGGCGGCCGGACACGTTCGCGACACGTAAACACAAGTTGTTGTGTTGCCGTTGCTTGTCGTACCCCAGGGGTAGTGTCTGGAGCCTGGGATTCATCCGGCAAAACGGTGTGTGAAGTGGGGTTCTGGTGAGCGAAAACATGAAGCTGATCGACCGCGTTTCGGCGATCAACTGGAACCGGCTGCAGGACGAGAAGGACGCCGAGGTCTGGGACCGGTTGACCGGAAACTTCTGGCTGCCCGAGAAGGTGCCGGTGTCCAACGACCTGCCGTCGTGGGGAACCCTGACCGCCCACGAGAAGCAGATGACCATGCGGGTGTTCACCGGCCTGACGCTGCTGGACACCATCCAGGGCACCGTCGGCGCGGTCAGCCTGATCCCCGATGCGCTCACGCCGCACGAAGAGGCCGTCTACACCAATATCGCGTTCATGGAGTCGGTGCACGCGCGCAGCTACAGCAACATCTTCTCCACGCTGTGCTCGACCGCCGAGATCGACGACGCCTTCCGCTGGTCGGAGGAGAACCCCAACCTGCAGCGCAAGGCCGAGATCGTCATGCAGTACTACAAGGGCGACGAGCCGCTCAAGCGCAAGGTCGCCTCGACTCTGCTCGAGAGCTTCCTGTTCTACTCCGGCTTCTACCTGCCGATGTACTGGTCGAGCCGGGCCAAGCTGACCAACACCGCCGACATGATCCGGCTGATCATCCGCGACGAGGCCGTGCACGGCTACTACATCGGCTACAAATACCAGCGCGGCCTGGCCCTGGTCGACGACGCGCGCAAGCAGGAGCTCAAGGACTACACCTACGAACTGCTCTTCGAGCTCTACGACAACGAGGTGGAGTACACCCAGGATCTCTACGACGAGGTCGGGCTGACCGAGGACGTCAAGAAGTTCCTGCGCTACAACGCCAACAAGGCGCTGATGAATCTCGGCTACGAGGCGCTGTTCCCGCGCGACGAGACCGACGTGAACCCGGCGATCCTGTCGGCCCTGTCACCCAACGCGGACGAAAACCACGACTTCTTCTCCGGCTCGGGCTCCTCGTACGTGATCGGCAAGGCCGTCAACACCGAAGACGAGGACTGGGACTTCTAGCAGCGCCATCGTACTGAGCACTTCGTGAACGACGCATGAATTGTCGGCATGGCGCTATCGCCCGCTGGCGCGGGTGATACGGCTGCCCTGACACTGGTGGGGTGACGAATACCGCCGCCTCTGCCACTACCAACTTCTGCCGATCAGTGCTGCGCTGGCTGCGCGCCGGCTACCCCGAGGGCGTCCCCGGGCCCGACCGGGTGCCGCTGCTGGCGCTGCTGCGCAGCACCCCGCTGACCGAAGAGCAGATCGCCGAGGTGGTGCACAACATCACCGCGGACGGATCGCCGGCGATCGCCGACGGTGTGATCGACGGTGACGAGATCGCCCATTTCATCTCCGACATGACGCACTACGACGCCGGGCCGGAGAACATCATCCGGGTGGCCGCCACGCTGGCCGCCGTCGGATGGCCGCTGGCCGGCATCGACGTCAGCGAGGTGATCCCCGGCGACGAGTGGGGCGAGGCCGCCGAGATCGCCGCGCGCAGCGCCGCTTCCGAGGGCGCTCCGGGCCTTCCCCGCTAGGCGCATTAGCGCCCCTGCGCCCTACAGCTTCGAGATGTCGATGACGAAGCGGTAGCGCACGTCGCTGGCCAGCACCCGCTCGTAGGCTTCGTTGATGTAGTCGGGCTCGATGAGCTCGATCTCCGGCGTCACGTTGTGCTCGGCACAGAAGTCCAGCATCTCCTGGGTCTCGGCGATGCCGCCGATGTTCGACCCGGACAGGCTGCGGCGCGCCAGCGCCAGCGAGAACGCCCCCACCTCCATCGGGTGCTCGGGAATGCCCAGTTCGACGAGCGTGCCGTCGACGTCGAGCAGGCTCAGATAGTCGTCGAGGTTCAGGTTCGCCGAGACGGTGTTGAGGATCAGGTCGAAGCTGTTGCGCAGCTTCTTGAAGGTCTCCCGCTCGGCGGTGGCGTAGTAGTGCTTGGCGCCCAGCCGCAGCCCGTCCTCCATCTTCTTCAGCGACTGCGACAGCACCGTCACCTCGGCACCCATCGCCGCGCCGAGCTTGACGCCCATGTGACCCAGCCCGCCAAGGCCGATGATCGCCAGGCGGGTGTCCTTGCCGGCCTTCCAGTGCCGCAGCGGCGAGAACAGCGTGATGCCGGCGCACAGCAGCGGCGCCGCCTTGTCCAGCGGCAGCGAGTCGGGGATGCGCAGGACGAAGTTCTCGTCGACGACGATCGCCTGGCTGTAGCCGCCCTGCGTCGTGGTGCCGTCCCTGTCGGTGGCGTTGTAGGTGAAGGTGGTGCCCCGGCTGCAGTACTGCTCGAGGCCGGCCTTGCAGCTGTTGCACTGGCCGCAGGAGTTCACCATGCAGCCGACGCCGACGTGGTCGCCCACTTTGTGCTTGGTGACCTCGGAGCCGACCGCGGTCACGACGCCGGCGATCTCGTGGCCTACGACCAGCGGGTAATGCGGTGTGCCCCATTCGCCTTTGGCGGTGTGGATGTCGGAGTGGCAGATTCCGGCGAACTTGATGTCGATCGTCACGTCGTGCGGACCCGGGTCGCGCCGCTCGATGGTGGTCTTGGTCAGCGGTGCCGTCGGCGAGGTGGCGGCGTACGCCGAAACTGTGCTCATGAAAATCCCTCTTCGATTCGATGCGTCGTCAAGAAGTTTAGCTAAGGTAAGAGTTCTTCCGCCATCGGACGGGGCGAACATCACGTTGTGACAATCGACGCGTTTTGCGGGCCCCCGTCAGTTGATCGGGGCGTTCACCAGGCGCAGGTCGTCGACGATGCCGCGGGCCGCGATCAGGCCCTCGCCGGTTTGCCAGATCTCGTCGTTGACGACGTAGACCCGGTTGTCGCGGTTGGCGGACAGCCTGCGCCACGGGTTGCTGTCCAGGATGGTGGCGGCCCGGTCGGCGGCGGCCGGGGAGGCGCAGGACACGTACACCACGTCGGCGTCGGCGATCGAGAAGTCCGGATTCTTCGCCAGGTCCACGTCGCTGGCCCCGATCTCGATGTAGGGCTTGTCGGTGAACCGCTGGGACGCCGGCCGGTCCACGCCGACCGCACCGAGCACGCTGGCCGGGAAGTTGTTGGCGCCGTACACCCGGATGGTGCCGGTCGTCAGCTGCACGATCGAGGCCTGATAGTGCGACGCGTCATGCCGCGCGCCGATGTCGGTCGTTCGCTGGGAAAAGCCGCTGATCAACCCGTCCACCGCGGCGGTGCGGCCGGTGGCGGCCCCGACGGCGCGCAGGTTGTCCTGCCACGCCGCGCCCGGTGCGGCCGTGAACACCGTTGGCGCGATCGCGGTCAGCTGCGGATACAGCGTCGGCGTCAATCCCTGCGACCCCAGGATCAGGTCAGGGTGGGCGCTCGCGATCGCCTTCAGGTCCGGGTGCGAGCGGGTGCCGACTCCGGGCAGGCCGTGCACCGCACCGCCCAGATAGGCGGGCTGACTGGAGGACCCGTCCGGCAACGCCGCGCCGACCACCCGTGCCTGCAAGCCCAGCACGCACACCGCGTCGAGCTGGTCGCCGGAGAGCACCACGATGCGCTGCGGGTCGGCGGGCACCTGCGCGACGTCCGGGTTGACGCCCGCCGCATTGTGGACTTGCCGTTTCGCCGAACCCGCATCGGCCTCGGCGGCGTCGTGCGCGCACGAGTCATCTGGCCGGCGGTCGTTTCCGAGCACGCCGGCGCCCGCGATCTGGGTGGTGGGGGTGACCAGGGGACGGGTCGACGTCTGGCCGGTGGGCTTGTCGGATCCGCAGCCGCTGGACGCCAGCACGAGTGTCGCCGTCACCGCGGTCGCCGCGGCCAGCCGGGCGGGTCTGATCACGCCGAACAACACGCGTCAGACGCTAACATCCGGCCAGCGTGGCGATCGCGAGCGCGGCGTAGCCGGGCGAAGCGGGTCGCC
>NZ_JBVAXZ010000002.1:155327-289176 GCF_055419585.1 Mycobacterium sp. IDUB_3
CACCATTCGGCCAGCGTGGCGATCGCGAGCGCGGCGTAGCCGGGCGAAGCGGGTCGCCACCATTCGGCCAGCGTGGCGATCGCGAGCGCGGCGTAGCCGGGCGAAGCGGGTCGCCACCATTCGGCCAGCGTGGCGGCGCCGCGCCGACGGACGCGCCGCACCGCTGAGCCATTTACGACAGTTTGTAGGACCAGCCCTGACGTCGCCATGATCGACGGCTAAGATTCGTCTCAATACCGATTTTTGGGCCAGTGTCCGATCTGGATGTTTGGAGAAGCTGTTGACAGCCGAAGCGCCCCCCTTGGGAGAACTCGAGGCCGTTCGTCCGTACCCGGACCGGATGGGCCCCAAAGGGAACCTCGCCTACAAACTGATCACCACGACCGATCACAAGATGATCGGCATCATGTACACCGTCACCTGCTTCGCCTTCTTCTTCATAGGCGGGCTGATGGCCTTGCTGATGCGCACCGAGCTGGCCGCTCCCGGGCTGCAGTTCCTGTCGAACGAGCAGTTCAACCAGCTGTTCACCATGCACGGCACGATCATGCTGCTGCTGTACGCCACCCCGGTGGTCTTCGGTTTCGCCAACCTGGTGCTGCCGCTGCAGATCGGCGCGCCCGACGTGGCGTTCCCGCGGCTGAACGCCTTCTCGTTTTGGCTGTTCCTGTTCGGCGGGCTGATCGCGGCGTCCGGCTTCATCGTTCCGGGCGGGGCCGCCGACTTCGGCTGGACCGCCTACACGCCGCTGTCCGACGCCGTGCACTCACCCGGCGCCGGGGGAGACCTGTGGATCACCGGCCTGATCGTCGCCGGTCTGGGCACCATCCTGGGTGCGGTCAACATGATCACCACCGTGGTGTGCATGCGCGCGCCCGGCATGACCATGTTCCGGATGCCGATCTTCACCTGGAACATCCTGGTGACCTCGATCCTGATCCTGATCGCGTTCCCGATCCTGACCGCGGCGCTGTTCGGGCTTGCCGCCGACCGACATCTGGGCGCCCATGTGTACGACGCCGCCAACGGCGGAGTGTTGTTGTGGCAACACCTGTTCTGGTTCTTCGGCCATCCCGAGGTGTACATCATCGCGTTGCCGTTCTTCGGCATCATCACCGAGATCATTCCGGTGTTCTCGCGCAAGCCGGTCTTCGGTTACACCACGCTGGTGTACGCGACCCTGTCGATCGCCGCACTGTCGGTTGCGGTGTGGGCACACCACATGTTCGCCACCGGAGCCGTTCTGCTGCCGTTCTTCTCGTTCATGACGTACCTGATCGCGGTGCCCACCGGAATCAAGTTCTTCAACTGGATCGGCACGATGTGGAAGGGACAGATCACCTTTGAGACGCCGATGCTGTTCTGCGTCGGCTTCCTGATCACCTTCCTGCTGGGTGGTCTGACCGGCGTGATACTGGCCAGCCCGCCGCTGGACTTCCACGTCACCGACAGCTACTTCGTGGTCGCGCACTTCCACTACGTGCTGTTCGGCACCATCGTGTTCGCGACCTTCGGCGGGGTCTACTTCTGGTTCCCGAAGATGACCGGCCGGTTGCTCGACGAGCGCCTGGGCAAGCTGCACTTCTGGTTGACGTTCATCGGCTTCCACACCACCTTCCTGGTGCAGCACTGGCTGGGCGACCTGGGCATGCCGCGCCGCTATGCGGACTACCTGCCCAGCGACGGCTTCCAGCCCTACAACGTCGCCTCGACGGTCGGCGCCTTCATCCTGGGCGCGTCAATGTTCCCCTTCGTCTGGAACGTCTTCAAGAGCTGGCGGTACGGCGAGGTCGTCACGGTCGACGACCCGTGGGGCTACGGCAACTCGCTGGAGTGGGCCACCAGCTGCCCGCCGCCGCGGCACAACTTCACCGAGCTGCCCCGAATCCGTTCGGAGCGCCCGGCATTCGAGCTGCACTACCCGCACATGGTGGAGCGGCTCCGCGCCGAGGCGCATGTGGGCCGCGCGCACGGGCCGTCGGACAAGGACGTCACCAGACTGGACGACGTCCAGGTTCGCAGCTGATCGCCTGACGGGCGGCTGTCGGGAGTGAACTCACCAGCCAATGTGTCGGTGCTGATCACCGTCACCGGCGTGGATCAACCGGGCGTGACGGCGACCCTGTTCGAGGCGCTGTCGCGGTACGGGGTCGAGCTGCTCAACGTCGAACAGGTGGTGATTCGGCATCGCCTGACGCTGGGCGTGCTGGTGTGCTGCCCGGCCGACGTCGCCGACAGCGCGCAGTTGCGCGACGACGTCGAATCGGCCATCCGCAACGTGGGCCTCGATGTCAGCATCGAGCGCAGCGACGACGTGCCGATCATGCGGGAGCCCTCGACCCACACCATTTTCGTGCTGGGCCGGCCCATTACCGCCGGCGCGTTCGGCGCGGTGGCCCGCGAGGTGGCGGGGCTGGGCGTCAACATCGACCTGATCCGCGGCGTCTCCGACTATCCGGTGATCGGCCTGGAGCTGCGGGTCTCGGTGCCGCCGGGGGCGGACGCCGCGCTGCGGACCGCGCTGAACCGGGTGTCCGGCGAGGAACAGGTCGACGTGGCGGTCGAGGACTACAGCCTGGAACGACGGGCCAAGCGGCTCATCGTGTTCGACGTCGACTCGACGCTGGTGCAGGGCGAGGTCATCGAGATGCTGGCGGCCCGGGCCGGTGCCGAGGGCAAGGTCGCCGCGATCACCGAGGCCGCGATGCGGGGCGAGCTGGACTTCGCGCAGTCGCTCGAACAGCGGGTGGCGACGCTGGCGGGCCTGCCCGCCAGCGTGATCGACGAGGTCGCCGACCACTTGGAACTGATGCCCGGCGCCCGCACCACGCTGCGGACCCTGCGGCGCCTGGGTTACGCCTGCGGCGTCGTTTCCGGGGGCTTCCGCCGGATCATCGAGCCGTTGGCCGAGGAGCTGATGCTGGACTACGTCGCGGCCAACGAGCTGGAGATCGTCGACGGCACGCTCACCGGACGGGTCATCGGCCCCATCGTTGACCGGGCCGGAAAGGCCGAGGCGCTAAGGGAATTCGCGAACCAGGTCGGGGTACCGATGGCGCAGACGGTCGCCGTGGGAGACGGCGCCAACGACATCGACATGCTGGCCGCGGCCGGACTGGGGATCGCGTTCAACGCCAAGCCGGCGCTGCGCGAGGTCGCCGACGCGTCGCTGAGCCACCCCTACCTGGACACCGTGCTGTTCCTGTTGGGTGTGACCCGCGGCGAAATCGAGGCCGCCGACGCGGTCGACGGCGAGGTCCGCCGGGTCGAGATCCCGCCCAACCCGTAGCACTGCCGGGCGCGGTGACCCGGCAGGTATTCGAGCGCCGCGGTACGGCACGATGGTCGGGTGCCCGAGAACGGAAGCGAGTCAGCCGACCCCGATCTGCTGCTCGACTTCAGGCAGGTGTCGCTACGGCGCGGCGGCAACGTCTTGGTCGGGCCGGTGGATTGGGCGGTCGAACTCGACGAACGCTGGGTGATCGTCGGCCCCAACGGCGCCGGCAAGACCTCGCTGCTGCGGATCGCCGCGGCGACCGAACATCCCTCGTCCGGCGTCGCTTTCGTGCTCGGCGAGCGGCTGGGACGGGTCGACGTGACCGAGTTGCGGTCCCGGATCGGGCTCAGCTCTTCGGTGTTGGCGCAGCGGATCCCCACCGACGAGGTGGTGCGCGATCTCGTCGTCTCGGCCGGCTACGCGGTGCTGGGCCGGTGGCGGGAGCGCTACGAAGACGTCGACTACCAACGGGCCATCGACATGCTGGAGAGCCTGGGCGCCGAGCACCTCGCGGACCGCACCTACGGCACGCTGTCCGAGGGCGAGCGCAAGCGGGTGTTGATCGCCCGCGCGCTGATGACCGACCCCGAGTTGCTGCTGCTCGACGAGCCCGCCGCCGGCCTGGATCTGGGCGGCCGCGAGGAATTGGTCGCCCGGCTTGCCGACCTGGCCGCCGACCCCGACGCACCGGCCCTGGTGCTGGTCACCCATCACGTCGAGGAGATTCCGCCCGGGTTCAGCCACTGCATGCTGCTCTCGGAGGCCGAGGTGGTTGCCGCCGGATTGCTGAGCGACGTGCTGACCGCCGAGAACCTGTCCACCGCGTTCGGCCAAGCGATCGCCCTCGACGTCGTCGACGGGCGTTATTTCGCGCGGCGAGTCCGCACCCGCGCAGCCCACCGGAGGCCGTTATGACGTCACCCGACGGACCCCCGCTGGTCGCGCGGCCTGCCGCTACCGTGATGCTGGTCCGCGACGACCCGGGCGGCTCCAAAACCGGGTTAGCGGTCTTCCTGATGCGCAGGCACGCCCAGATGGAGTTCGCCGCGGGCACCGTGGTGTTCCCCGGCGGCGGCGTCGACGACCGCGACCGCAATGCCGACATCGCGTGGGCCGGCCCGCCGCCGCAGTGGTGGGCGCAGCGGTTCGGCATCGAACCCGACCTGGCCGAGGCGCTGGTCTGCGCCGCGGCCCGCGAGACGTTCGAGGAGTCGGGGGTGCTGTTCGCCGGTCCGGCGGGCGACACGGAAGGCATCGTCGGCGACGCCTCGGTCTACGGCGAGGCCCGCCGGGCGCTGGCCGAACGGTCGCTGTCCTTCGCCGACTTCCTGCGCCAGGAAAACCTGGTGCTGCGGTCCGATCTGCTGCGGCCGTGGGCCAACTGGGTCACTCCGGAGGCCGAGCGCACCCGCCGCTACGACACCTATTTCTTCGTGGGCGCACTGCCGCAGGGCCAGCGGGCCGACGGCGAGAACACCGAATCCGACCTCGCCGGCTGGATGACACCCCGGGCCGCCATCGACGAGTTCGAGGCGGGCCGCTGCTTCTTGCTGCCCCCGACGTGGACGCAGCTGGACTCGCTGGCCGGGCGGACGGTGGCAGAGGTGCTGGCCGTCGAACGCCAGATCGTGCCGGTGCAGCCGCATCTGGAGATCCAGGGCGACAACTGGGTGTTCGAGTTCTTCGATTCCGACCGCTACCACCAGGCGCGGGAAGCGGGCGGCCTGGGATGGCGGCATTGAGCGAGTTCGTCAGCGTCGTGGTCAGCGACGGCACGCAGGACGCCGGGCTGGCCATGTTGCTGCTGTCGCGTCCACCGACCAACGCGCTGACCCGCCAGGTCTACCGGGAGGTGATCGCGGCGGCCGAGGAATTGGGCCGGCGCGACGACGTCGCCGTGGTGATCCTGTTCGGCGGCCACGAGATCTTCTCCGCGGGCGACGACATGCCCGAGCTGCGGACGCTGCGGGGCCCCGAGGCCGAGAGCGTCGCGCGGGTGCGGCAGGAGGCCGTCGACGCCGTGGCCGCGATCCCCAAGCCGGCCGTCGCCGCGATCACCGGCTACGCGCTGGGCGCCGGGCTCACCCTCGCCCTGGCCGCCGACTGGCGGATCAGCGGCGACAACGTGAAGTTCGGCGCGACCGAGATCCTGGCCGGCCTGGTGCCCGGCGGCGACGCGATGGCCCGCCTGACCCGGGTGGCCGGCGCGAGCAAGGCCAAGGAGCTGGTCTTCAGCGGCCGTTTTTTCGATGCCGAGGAGGCGCTGGCGCTGGGCCTCATCGACGAGATGGTGGCGCCCGACGACGTGTACGACGCCGCCGCCGGGTGGGCGCGCCGGTTCCTCGACGGGCCGCGACACGCGCTGGCCGCCACCAAGGCAGGGATCAACGACGTGTTCGATCTGGCACTCCCCGAGCGCCTCGCCGCCGAACGCCGCCGCTATGTCGAGGTGTTCACCGCTGGTCAGGGCGGTGGCGATCGGGCGGATCCCGGCGGCCGTTAGGCTGCCCTGCATGACCAGTTCGACCGACGCCGTTCCGACGCCCCACGCCACCGCCGAGCAGGTGGAAGCCGCCCGGCACGACAGCAAGCTGGCCCAGGTGCTCTACCACGACTGGGAAGCCGAGACGTACGACGACAAGTGGTCGATCTCCTATGACCAGCGCTGCATCGACTACGCGCGCGGCCGCTTTGACGCCATCGTTCCCGACGAGGTGCTGCGCGAGCTGCCCTACGACCGGGCCCTCGAATTAGGCTGTGGCACAGGGTTTTTCCTGCTCAACCTGATCCAGTCCGGGGTCGCCCGGCGCGGGTCGGTGACCGACCTGTCGCCGGGCATGGTCAAGGTCGCCACCCGCAACGGGCAGTCGCTGGGCCTCGACATCGACGGCCGGGTCGCCGACGCCGAGGGCATCCCGTACGCGGACAACACTTTCGACCTGGTGGTCGGGCACGCCGTGCTGCACCACATCCCCGATGTGGAGCTGTCGCTGCGCGAGGTGATCCGGGTGCTGCGCCCGGGCGGCCGGTTCGTCTTCGCCGGCGAGCCGACCAGCGCCGGCGACGTCTACGCCCGCGAGTTGTCCACCCTGACCTGGCGCATCGCCACCAACGTCACCAAGCTGCCCGGCCTGGGCGGCTGGCGGCGCCCGCAGGCCGAGCTCGACGAATCCTCCCGGGCCGCCGCGCTCGAGGCGATCGTCGACCTGCATACCTTCACCCCGGGCGACCTGGAGCGGATGGCAGCCAACGCCGGGGCCACGCAGGTGCGAACGGTCAGCGAAGAGCTCACCGCCGCGATGTTCGGCTGGCCGGTGCGCACCTTCGAGGCGTCGGTGCCGCCCGGGCGTTTGGGCTGGGGCTGGGCGAAATTCGCCTTCACCGGCTGGAAGACGCTGAGCTGGGTGGACGCCAACGTCTGGCGCCGCGTGGTCCCGAAGGGCTGGTTCTACAACGTGATGGTGACCGGGGTCAAACCCTCCTGAGCGGTGGGCTGCGCTTCGGCACGGACGACGTCGGCTACCTGCGATCGCAGGCGGGTGCCGCGGCGCTGGAGGCGGTCGGCGAACTCGAACTGACAGACGCCAGCCGGGTCGGCGATATCGCCGCTGCGCGCGCCCAATTCGGCCACCGGGCCGCGGTGCTGGTGGAGACGGTCCTGTTGCGCCGCCGCGCCCTGGAAAAACTGGGCCAGCTGGGAGTGTCGGGGTGGCTGTTCACCGACGAGGCGCTGCAGCAGGCCACCGCGGCGCCGGTGGCGTTGCACCGGGCCCGACGGCTGGCCGGCGACGGCGGCGCCGTCGTGCACGACGCGACCTGTTCGATCGGCACCGAGCTCGCCGCGCTGAGGGCCTGCGGGATCGCCGCGGTGGGCAGCGATATCGATCCGGTGCGGCTGGCGATGGCGCGCCACAACGTGGGGGAATCGGCCTGGATCTGCCGCGCCGACGCGCTGCGCCCGGTGACCCGCGACGCCGTGCTCGTCGTCGATCCGGCCCGGCGCGTCGAGGGTCGGCGGCGATTGCGCATCGACGACTACCGGCCCGGCCTTGGCTCGCTGCTTGACACCTACCGCGACCGGGAATTCGTCGTAAAGTGTGCTCCCGGAATCGATTTCGATGAGGTGCGACGCCTGGGCTTCGACGGGGAAATCGAGGTGACGTCGTATCGCGGCTCTGTCCGGGAAGCCTGCCTGTGGTCGGCCGGACTGGCGCACCCCGGTGTGGGCCGGCGGGCGAGCCTCCTGGATCGCGGTGAGCAGCTCACCGACGACGACCCGGACGACTGCGGAGTGCGACCGGTCGGGCGCTGGATCGTCGACCCGGACGGTGCGGTGGTGCGGGCCGGGCTGGTGCGCCACTACGGCGCGCGGCACGGGCTGTGGCAGCTCGATCCCGACATCGCCTACCTCTCCGGGGATCGGCTGCCCGCGGCGGACCGCGGGTTCGGGGTGCTCGAACAGCTGGTCTTCGACGAGCGCCGGCTTCGCCAGGCGCTGTCGGCGCTGGACTGCGGTTCGCTGGAGATCCTGGTGCGCGGGGTGCGGGTGGACCCGGACGCGCTGCGCAAGCGGATGCGGCTGCGCGGGCGCCGATCGCTGTCGGTGGTGATCGCCCGCATCGGCGCGCGCAGCGCCGGCCGGGTGATGGCGTTCGTTTGCCAACCCTCCCGATAGCGCCGGGTACGCTGGCGGCGTCACTTCTCCGGGTCACCGGCCCTGGCCAATTTGCGAGGACAATTCCACGATGCGTTACCCGATAGCCGCTGCGCTGCTCGCGGCGGCGGTCTTGGTGGTGGGCTGGCCGGCCGCGGCCGAGCCACCGTCGTGCGCCAGCCTGGGCGGCAGCGTCGAGGCCGACCAGATGTGCCGTCTGCGCGCGACCGGCCCCAACTACACGCTCAACATGACCTTTCCCGCCGATTATCCGGACGGCCAGGCGCTGGCCGACTACATCACCCAGAACCGCGACGGCTTCGTCGCCGTCGCGCAGAGTTCCGGGGGGCGCGACCAGCCTTACCAGCTCGAGGCCACCACCGAGCAGCGCGTCGCCGGGCAGCCGCCCCACAACACCCGCAGCGTCGTGCTCAAGTTCTTCCAGGACGTCGGGGGAGCGCACTCGTCGATCTGGTACAAGGCGTTCAACTACAACCTGGGGACCAAGCAGCCCATCACCTTCGACAACCTGTTCCCCCCGGGCGCCACCCCGCTGGACGCCATCTTCCCGATCGTGCAGCGCGACCTGGAACGCCAAACCCCTTTGGGCGCCGCGATTCTGCCGTCGACGGGACGTGACCCGACGCACTATCAGAACTTCGCCATCACCGACGACCAGCTGATCTTCTACTTCGCCCCAGGCGAGATGCTGCCGGCGTTCGGCGGGCCGTTGCAGGCCCAGGTGCCGCGCAACGCGATCCCGCCGCTGGCGATCTAGTCCCGATGATGGCGACCCGCCACTAAGCCCGCTCAGACCGGGCCGGCCTGCAACTCCATCGCCACGGCGCCCAGGGCCAGCGCCACCTGCGCGACGCAACCGATGAGCGGGACGAAGAACGCCCGCCTCTGCCGCACCAGGAAATACACGGCGACCACGATGTCGACGACCAGGAGGGCGGCGCCGCCCCAGGTGCCCAGATTCATGGCCCGGTCGATCCAGGCGGGATCGCCGCATTGTCGGGATCCGCAGGGATCGGTGGTCATCACCAGCAGGCCCAGCAGCACGAAGCTCGCCGCATAGAGGCCGCCGTGGATGACCAGCAGTACCGACGTCGCCACGATGTCGGCGGTGCTGCCTCGCGGGCTTGCGGTGGTCTTGATGGTCGCGACGCCTGGCGCCACGGGTTCGTCGATCGGCACTACACGAGTATGTCCCGGTCAGGCCGGCGCAAAACCGTAAACCTGGCCGTCGCTGGTGGCGGCGACCACCCGGCGATCGGTGCCGACGGACACGCCGACCGGATACCCGGTTGCCGCCGGCATCGGATAACTGCCCAACGTGCGGCCGCTACCCGGGTCGAAGATCAGCAGCGACATGCCGGGGGCGCCGTTCGCCGGGGGTCCGCTGGCCACCGTGTAGCCGACGCCGGCGCCGGCCAGGCTCGACGTCGACAGGGGCAGGACGTCATCGCGGCGCCACACCTGATCGGCGTGATCGCCGGCGTCCCTGAACGCCGCAAGCTTCGTGTCGGGCCCGCCGCCGGCCACGATCAGCCCCTGTGGGGTGACCGCGGGCGGCGTCTGCGCCAGGAAGCCCAGCGGCGCAGACCATTTCACCTTCGCGTCGGCGGCGCGCAATGCCCACAGTCGTTGGTCGCGGCCGTTGACGTAGACGGTCGACCCGTCGGCCGACAGGACCGGGCTGGCGATCACACCGGCGCCCACGGCGTCGCTGGTCCACTCGCGGGTCAGCAGCGGCGTCTGCCCCGGGTGGTACTTGAGCCCCACCAGACCAGCGGCGGGAGCGGCGGGCTGCCAGACACCGAGCACCACCATCCCGTTGGCCGCCGAGAAGGCCGGCGCGGCCGCGACGGGGCAGCCCTGGCGGGCCGGTGTGCAGTCGGCCAGCCCGCGCGCGGCGTCGGTGGGGTCGACGCCGTCGACCAGGTCGAGCGGGCTCCCCGACACCTGTCCGCGATGGGAGTCGAAGACCAGCACCTGTCCCAGGTGCGTGGCCACCAGCAGCGCGCCCTGCCCGACGAATCGCGGCGTGGTGGGCATGCCGATCACCGGCTGGCGCCACCGGGTCCACTGGGTCACCGGGAAAGACAGCAGCGCTCCGGGCTGGCCGACGTAGAGGTTGTCGAATCCGTCGAGCAGCGGGCCCCCGAAGCCGCCACCCTGGGCCAGACGCACGCACCAGCGCTGCCGCCCGTTGTCGTTGTTCTCCCATTCCATCAGCGAGCATCCCGCCGAGGTCTGGGCGTTGAGGGCCAGATAATTACGCGCGCTCAGCGCCGGTCCGGCGGCCAGGCTTCCCTTGACCGACCGGGTCCACTGCAGCGAGAGCTTGGTGGCCCCGTCGGTGGTGGTGTAGCTGCTGTTGGCGGCGTCGGCGTACTGCGCCGGCCAGCCCTGCGCGGCCGAGGCGTCGACCCAGGAGTCGGTGTCGCCGCAGGCGCCGGCCCCGATCGTGAGCACCGCCGCCATCACGACGGAGGACGAACGCCGGAGCCCACTGACGAGTTGTCGGGCAAGCACGTCGGTTTCCAAGTCCTTCCGCAGGGGCGTTGGGCGGGTGCGGCGATCGAGTACACGTGAGGGTATCGCTTGGCCTCTCGACTAGGCTTTCCGGCCATGACATCCATGTGGGGTGCACCGGTCCATCGCCGCTGGCGTGGATCGAACCTGAGGGATCCGCGTCAGGCCAAGTTCCTCACGCTGGCCTCGCTGAAATGGGTGCTGCGCAACCGCGCATACACCCCGTGGTACCTGGTGCGCTATTGGCGGTTGCTGAAATTCAAGCTGGCCAACCCGCACATCATCACCCGCGGCATGGTGTTCCTCGGCAAGGGCGTGGAGATCCACGCGACGCCCGAGTTGGCGCAGCTCGAGATCGGCCGGTGGGTGCACATCGGCGACAAGAACACCATCCGCGCGCATGAAGGCTCGCTGCGGTTCGGCGACAAGGTGGTGCTGGGGCGCGACAACGTCATCAACGCCTACCTCGACATCGAGCTCGGCGATTCGGTGTTGATGGCCGACTGGTGCTACGTCTGCGATTTCGACCACCGCATGGACAATATCGACCTGCCGATCAAGGACCAGGGCATCGTCAAGTCCCCGGTCCGGATCGGTCCGGACACCTGGGTGGGCGTGAAGGTGTCGGTGCTGCGTGGCACGTCCGTCGGACGTGGTTGCGTGCTGGGGTCTCACGCGGTGGTCCGCGGGGTCATCCCGGACTATTCGATCGCCGTCGGCGCACCGGCCAAGGTGGTCAAGAACCGTCAGCTCGCCTGGGAGAGCTCGGCCGCACAGCGCGCCGAACTCGCGGCCGCGCTGGCCGACATCGAACGCAAGAAGGCCTCGCGCTAGCCGGCGCTTGCGGCTGTTCGTCGACCTTGAACTGGAAGTTGACGCCGCCGGGATGGCGAACCGCAATCAGATGCTCTGATAGCGCCGCAGCGCCTCGGTGCGCTCGGCGGCGTGGTCGACGATGGGCGCCGGGTAGCCGTCCGGCCGCTGACCCTTGCGCAGGTGCACGTCGTCGGCCGAGCGCAGTTCGGGTACCCAGCGCCGGACGTAATCGCCCGCCGGGTCGAACTTCTCGCCCTGAGTGATCGGGTTGAACACCCGGAAGTAGGGCGCGGCATCGGTACCGCAACCCGCACACCACTGCCAGCCGTGCTGGTTGTTCGCCATGTCGCCGTCCACCAGCTGGTCCAGGAACCATTCGGCACCCCATTGCCACGGTAGGTGCAGGTCTTTGACCAGAAACGACGCCACGATCATCCGCACCCGGTTGTGCATGAAGCCGGTGTCGCGCAGCTGGCGCATCCCGGCGTCGACGAAGGGAAACCCGGTCTCGCCGGCTCTCCACGCGTCGAAGCGGCGTTTGGCCTCGGCGCCGGTGTCGGTCTGAATGCCGTCGAAATCGCTGTTCCAGTTGCGCCAGGTGCTGGCCGGCCAGTGGTGCAGCACGTCGGCGTAGAAATCACGAAAAGCCAACTCCCGCAAGAAGGCTTGCACCCCGGCGCCGCGCTGGTCCAGGTCGGCGACCAGGGTGCGGGGATGAATGGCGCCGAACTTCAGGTGCGCCGACATGCGGCTGGTCCCGGTCAGGTCCGGCCTGTTGCGGTTCTCTGCATAGCTCTGTAATCCGGTGTCCACGAACGACTTCCACTGCTTACGCGCCGCAGGCTCACCTGCCGACACCTCGAGGGCCAACCCGGGATCGGGGATCTCGCATTGCCTGATCCGCAGCTGCGCCGGATCCAGCCAGCGTGCCGACTTCGCATTCGACCCGGCCGGTTCGCGCCAGCCGGTCTTTTGCCACTGACGCAGAAACGGGGTGAACACCTGGTAGGGCGAGCCGTCCGGCTTGGTGACGCGGCCGGGCGAGACCAGATACGGCGAACCCGTCGCCACCAGCGGCACCGAATCCAGTGCCGCGCGCACCCGCTCATCACGGCGCTTTCCGAACGGTGCGAAGTCTTCGGAGACGTGCACCGACGACGCACCGATTTCGGTGACGATGCGCGGAATCTGCGTGTGGGGCTGGCCGCGGGTGACGAGCAGCCGGCCGTCGAGGTCGTCGCGCAGCCGCCGCAGCGCGTCACCCAGGTACTGCAGCCGGCGTTGTCCCGACGACTTTTCCAGGCGTGGATCGAGCACGAAGCAGGCGAGCACCTCGTCGTTCTCGGCCGCGGCGATCAGTGCAGGATGGTCACGCAACCGCAGATCTCGGCGAAACCACAACAGTGCCGGCATGATCTAGCGATTCAGTCGCCAGATGTGGGTGGACAGGATGGTCGCGAAGCCACACCACAGCGGGTAGGGCAGCAACGCCAGCCCGCCGCGCGGTGTGGCCTGGGCCGTCCGCCTGACCAGATCGGCGCTGCTGGCCGTCAGCGCCGCGGCGCCGACAGCACTCGCGCCGAGTTTGTGGTACCCGAAGAACAGCCAACTCCATCCGGCATTCAGGAGCAGGTTGGCCGCCAGAGCCGCGGCGTAGTTGCGTGCCTTGTCGTGCCGCCCGGTCGCGCGAAACCGGTCGATGGCCACCGCCGACGTGCCCGCGATGTCACCGTAGAGCGCCGTCCACACGGTGGGGAAGGCGGCGCGGGGCGGCTGGTAGGAGGGCTTGCGAAGCCGCGAGTACCACAGCGGAATGGCGTTGCTGCTGGCGATGCTTCCGGCGCCGGCGGCAGCGGCGACGGCCAGGCTGGTCGCGGCAAGTATCGACCTGTTCACGGTGTGCTCCGTTCTGGTTGTTTCCGGTCCGCTTGTTGCTCAACGGCTTTGGTGCGGGCAGGGCTGGTGGGCCACCAGATCCGGTCGCCGATGAGGGCGAACAGGGCCGGGATGACCAGTGTGCGCACCACGAAGGTGTCGAGCAGGATGCCCAGGCCCACGATGATGCCCAGCTGGGTCAGGACGATCAGCGGCAGCACCCCGAGCACGCAGAACACGGCGGCCAAAACGATTCCCGCGCTGGTGATCACGCCGCCGGTGGCCGACACCGCCCGCACCATCCCGCCGCGGGCACCGTGCTGCGCGGCTTCCTCGCGGGCCCGGGTGACCAAGAAGATCGTGTAGTCCACGCCGAGGGCGGCCAGGAACAGAAACGCGAACAGCGGGGTGGTGTTGTCCAGCGCGGGGAAGCCGAAGACGTGCAGGCTCGCCCAGCCGCCCATGCCCAGCGCGGCCAGCGCGCCCAGAATCGTTGTGGCCAGCAGCGTGGGTGGCGCAAGGGCCGACCGCAGCAGCACGTAGAGGACGATCAGGATGACCGCCAGGATCGCCGGGATCAGCAGCACCCGGTCGTGGGTGGCCGCGTCGCGAACGTCCAGCGCCTGTGCGTCGGCACCGCCCACTAGCGCGCGCGGGTCGGCGGTCCGTGTCGAATCCCGCAGCGCGGCAACGATACCGAACGCCCGCTTTGACGACGGCGGTGCGTCGATCACCACCGACCACTTCGTCAGTCCCGATCCCGACCGACCGGACTCGGTCGCCGAGACGACGCCGGGGGTTGAGGTGATCGCCCGCTGTACGGGTGCGGCGTGATCGGTCGGGCTGACGACCAGCGTCGGGTTGGCCAGGCCGGCCGGAAAATGTTCGGCCACAACGGTATAACCGGTTACCGAGTCCGCGCGGACGCGGAACTGCTCGGTCTGCGACAAGCCGATCCGAGTTCCGCACAGGCCGGCGCCAAGGGCCACCAGCACGGCGATCGCGACCGCGGCGACCAGTGCGGGGCGCCCGCCCACCCATTCGGCGACGCGATGCCACCCGCCGGAGTCCAGGGTTTCGTCGTCCCCGGCGCGCGGGATGAACGGCCAGAACAATCTCCGGCCGCACACGGCCAGCAGCGGGGGCAGGATCACCAGCACCGAGATCGCGGCAAGCACGAGGCCGCACGCCGCCAGGGCGCCTAGGCTGCGAGTGCTCGGGGTGGACGCGAACAGCAGGGTGAGCAGCGCCAGCACCACCGTGGCGTTGCTCGCGACGATGGCCGGCCCCGCCCGGCGAACGGCATGACGCAGCGCGGCGCGGTGCGCCGAATGGAGCCGGAGCTCCTGGCGATACCGGGAGATCAGCAGCAGCGCGTAGTTGGTGCCGGCGCCGAAGACCAGCACGCTGGTGATCCCGGAGGTGGCGCCGTCGAAGCTCAGCCCGGTCAGCGATGCCACCGACGTGCCGACCGCGACGGCCACCCGATCGGCGAATCCGACCACGAGCAGCGGGACCAGCCACAGCACCGGTGACCGGTAGGTGGCGATCAGCAGCAGCGCCACCACCGCCGCGGTCACCGCGAGCAGGGTGATGTTCGCGCCCGCGAAGGCGCTGGCGATGTCGGCGCCGAATGCCGGGCCGCCCGTCACGTGCACCTGCAGGTCCGCGGGCAGACCGCTGGCCGCGGCCGCGCGCAGCCCGGCGACGGCGTCGCCCAGGGCGAGCCCGGACAGGATGGCGCTGATCGGCACGACGCCGAGGACGGCCTTGGCGTCCTGCGCGGGCCTCAGGGGCGCGGCCTGATTCGGGGTGGGTTGCGCCGCCGCCTGCACCCGATCGCACGCGGCTTGGGCGGCCGCGACGTCGGACGGGCTGAGGACCCCGCCATCGGTGCGGCTGACCACCACGATCAGCGGGGCTTTGTCACCCCCGGGAAATTGCCTTGCCAGGGCGTCGACCTGCGCGGATTGCGCAGCAACCGGAACCGATTGCGGGGACTGGCCCGAAGCGGCGTTGCCACCGACCAGAACCATGAATGCGACACCCAGCAGGGCCGTGACCAGCGCGAGCAGCCATGAACGCCGGCCGGTCACAGCGGCGGCCAAGGAATCCCACACCACGATCACAACCCTTTCAGTTTGTTAAACATTAATCAACTGAAATGACGCATCGTCACGCGGCAGCGCCGGCGATACGCAAGAGGGGGCACTATGGACATTATGAACGCGGGGGCCGGGTCAGTGTCGGACGCGAGGGAGGCCTGCGATGACCGCTGACCGGGGGGAGATGAGCACCCGCAAGCGGCGCCACATCGACGTCTGCCTGAACGAGCCGGTCGGCTACGACGGCGTGACCACCGGGCTGGACCGCTACGCATTGCCGTACAACGCGCTGACTCAGACGAACCTGGGTGACATCGACTTGTCCACCGGGTTTTTCGGCGCCAACCTGCGATCTCCGATACTCATCGGTGCGATGACCGGGGGTGCCGAGCTGTCCAGGACGATCAACCGCAATCTGGCGGCGGCCGCCCAGCAGCTGGGCTTGGGCATGATGCTGGGCTCGCAGCGGATCATGCTGGACAGTGCGCTGGGGGAGCGCGCCGCGGACAGCTTCACGGTGCGCGACGTGGCCCCGGATGTATTGCTGTTCGGCAACATCGGCCTGGCGCAACTGACGGAGACCGCCGTGCCGGATCTGGCCAAGGCCCTCGACCGAGTGGGCGCCGACGCCCTTGCCGTGCATACCAATCCGCTTCAGGAAGCCATGCAGCACAACGGTGACACCGATTTCTCCGGCTCGCTGAGCAGGCTGCGCGAGGCGGCCGACGGCATCGGCTATCCGGTGCTGCTCAAGGAGGTCGGGCATGGGATCGGCGGCGCGGCTGCCGCGGAACTCGTTGGGGGAGAAGGCGAATTGCCGGTTGCCGGAATCGACGTCGCGGGCGCCGGTGGCACGTCGTGGTCGCGGGTCGAACAGTTCGTGCGGTACGGTGAACTGCGCTATCCGCACCTGGCTGATTGGGGCGTTCCCACCGCCCGCGCGATCGTGGAGGTGCGTGAGGTGCTGCCGGCGGTCCCGTTGGTGGCATCCGGCGGCATCCGCACCGGCATGGATGCGGCCAAGGCGATCGCGCTGGGTGCCGATGTGGTGGCGGTGGCTCGGCCGTTGCTGGCCGCCGCGATCGAATCGACTGCGGCCGTGGTCGATTGGCTGCAGCCGTTCATCGATGAGCTCAGGGTCTGCCTGCACGGCTGCGGCGCCGCGAAGCTGGCGGACCTGCGCGATGTCGACCTCATCGGCGTGGCCTAGGCCCGCGCGAGGTGGCCGTCATATTGGCGTACGGTTCGCCGGCCCTGGGACATCTGCTGCCGACGGGGGCCGTGCTGGCCGAGCTGGTCCAGCGCGGCCATGATGTTCACCTGCGCACCATGTCGGCCGGCGTCTCGGCGATGCGATCGGTCGGCGTGCACGCCGAGGCGGTCGCCCCCGACATCGAGGCTATCGCCGGCAACGACTGGCAGGCGCGAAACGCGTTGGGAGTGCTGAGGTTATCGATCGACGTGCTGTGCCGGCGGGCGGTGCAAGAGGTGGGCGACTTCCGGCGCGCGGTGGACGCGATCCGACCGGATGCGGTCATCGTGGATGCGAACTGCTGGGGCGCCTTGTCGGCCGCGGACGCAGGCGACATTCCGTGGTTGCTCTTCTCGCCGTTCACCCCGTATCTGCGCTCCCGCGGTGTGCCGCCGTTCGGTCCCGGAATGCGTCCACTGCCGGGCATAATCGGCGACCTCCGGGACGCCGGGGTACGGCCGATCGTCAGGCACGTGTTCGACCGGCCGATGTTGCCCCGCATCAACGCCATTCGTGCTGGGCTGGGCGTACCTCCGGTGACATCGGTGGACGGTTTCATGCGGCGCGCGCCTCTGGTGCTTGCGGTGGGTGGCGAGCCGTTCGAGTACCCGCACCCCGGATGGGCCGGTCTGGTGCACCACATCGGCGCGTGCGTATTCGAGCCCACACCCAGGGCCACACCGGAGTGGATCGACGCCATCGATCGTCCGCTGGTGCTGGTGAACACCTCCTCGCTGCGGCAGGCCGACGAGGCCCTGGGGCGAATCGCGTTGCGCGCGCTGGCCGACGCGGACGTTCACGTGGTGGCGACGTTCCCGGCCGGTGTACCCGCCGATCTGCCGCGGTCGGCGAACGCGACCGTATGCCGGTTCGTGCCGCACGCGGCCATCCTCGACAAGGCCGGCTGCGCCATCACGCACGGCGGGATGGGCACGACGCTGAAGGCCCTCGATCGCGGCGTGCCGGTCTGCGTCGTGCCGTTCGCCCGCGACCAGGCCGAGGTGGCGCGGCGGGTCGAGGTTGCCCGCTGCGGCACCCGCCTGGCCGCGAAGAAACTCACCGCGGCGCGGCTGAGGGCCAAAGTGCGCGAGGCGATGACGATGGCCGGCGGTGCGCACCGGGTTGCGGCCGGATTCGCGGCGACGGGCGGTGTGGCCCGCGGTGCCGACCTGATCGAGCAACGGCTACTGGGCTGCGCGGCCGAGTGGCCGGTGCACTAACCGCCGCGTTTGACCGGGCTGCGCGGGCCTTTGGCCGTCGCGCGCTTCGGTTCGGCCGCGGGAGCCTTGGGACTTGGTGGGGCGAGTCGGGATTCGAAGCTGGCCATCGCCTCGATCATCGACGTGAACACCCGATGTGCCGCCGCCAGGTCACGATCGGGTATGTCGGCCAGCGCCGTATGCAGTTCGGCGCCAAGGGGAGTGAAAAACGACCGGGCCAGGGCCATTCCCGGTTTCTCGTAACGGAGCAGGGTCTTGCGGCGGTCCTGGGGATCGGGTTCCCGCCGGACATGGCCGGCGTCGATCATGCGATCGACGAGGTAGGTGATCGCGGCCGGTGACACGTCCATGCGCCGTCGCAGCTGTGCCGCGGTCAAAGGTTCTCCGGCGGTCTCGGCGACCATGATGTGCAGCAACGCGTGGAAGTCGGTGCCGCTGACGTCATTTTGGCGGGCGAAGTGCCGGCCGATGCGATCGGACTGCGCAGTGATCGCGCGCATGTCGGCCGACATCAATTTCTCGAGTTCGGCCCGGTCTAGTCGCCGGTCAGCGGCGGCGCGCTTGGTCACTTACCCGCATCCTTCTTGGAAGATACGCCGGCCAGCGTATCGGCGACCGCTGTCCGCGGCAGGCGAAACGCCCAAGCGTTCCGATGGCCATCAGCGTACGGCACCCTCGGCGGGTAGCCTCGTGCGGCGCCTCAGCCGCATCCAGGGGGCGCTATCGCGGGGTCGCGACCCCGGTTCATCAACGAGCCCCGCCACGGGCTCTCGTCGATCTTGCCGTCCGGGCATCGGTCATGTCAGTTCTCGTGGATCGTGTTCACGTGCATCACTTTGCACGACGCAGCGCATCCGGCTTGTGCACCGCGTCCGCGCCCGTCTTGTCGCTGCGTACCTTGTACTGAGGCTCGTCCTTGGACGCCCGCACCGTGCGGCCGGCGGCGTCGGTATCGGAGGTGATCTTGCCTTCCACCGTGCCCTGGACCGTGGTGCCGTGGCTTCGCCACTGCACCTTGTCGCCCTGGTTGAATTCGCTGTCGCTCACCGGGAGTCACCTTTCGCCGATTCATCGCTGGGGGACGAGGTGTGGGCCGGGTGGCCGGCGGTGCGGCGGCGCCGTTTCAACGCCATCTCATGGACGTGGCGGTGACCGTCGGTGAGTCGGCTCCGCACCAGCTGTTCGGTCTCTTTGAAGCAACGGTAGTAGCCGTCGTCGTACTCCTCGACGACCTGAAAGCTCCACCGGCCGGCAGGACGTTGCGCCCGATCAGCTCGCTACAGATGTATCGCGCGAGATCGGCGTGGCCGATGTCGTGCAGCCGCGCCACCGCCTCGTCGAGTTGCAGGTCGGCGCGGCCGGTGAGCTGATGGAAGGAATACAAATGCCCGCGCGCACGCTCGATGGTTTCCAGCGCCTCGGTCACTCGCCCTACCGCATGCGCAACGCCGTCGACGTCCGGCCCGTCGCTCATGAATTCCTCCCCCCGCGTTGGCCTATGGCATTCCCGCCGCGAGGGTGAGCGAATCGTCGGATTCAGCGATTCACAAACTGAATAGTTAAGGCTTTGGCGTGAGTCGCATGCGGCGCCCGCGTGACGGTTTGAACGGGTGTGCCTCGGGTATCTGGTGTGACGATGACTGTGATCGAGACTTCCCGGCGCCTGGGGCGCGCGGAGCGCAAAGTGATGCGCCTACAACGACGCTTGTGGCTCGCGCAGCTGGCCATGTGGCCCACCGTGATCGTGCTAGTGATCCTGCTGCTGGTGGGTGTGTGGTGGCTGGTGCGGCGCCGGTCAACCGGTGGTCGGCATGCCGCGGCTCCCGCGACCAACGCCCCGGGGGGCGAATACACCCCATGAGATGGCGGCGGCGTCAGCCGAGCCCGGCGCGTACCTGATAGCGCCGCTCGGCGTAGGCGAGGTCGTCGCGCCAGAGTTTGGTGGCCGCGTAGCGCATGAAGGGTGTGATCAGCGGCGCCACCCGGGAGGCGTGCGCGAAGCCGGGCCGGTCCGAATGCGCGATGGTGGCTTCCAGGACGGTGGTGCGCGGTCGGCCGTCGGGACCCGAACCCATTGGCGTCGCGTGGGTTTCGACGACGCTTCCGGTTCCCTCGCCGTCCACGATGCGCATGACGATGGTGCGTGCCTCCGGACAACTGAACTCCGCGACGACCGGCACCCCCAGGCGGCCCATCCGGAATGTCACCGCCACCAGGAATCGGTCGACCTGTTCGGTGGGCGTCGTGAGCACGTCGAGACGGGTGAACGAGTAGGGGTGGAACCACGCTCCGTGCCAGGGGTCGAGCCGGTTTGCGATGATGTCCGTCGGCTCGCACACACCCTGCATGCGGGCGACCGCGCTCAGCGTGCCGCCGCTCGGCCGTTGCGCAAGCACCGGCCGGTCCAGCGGTTTCTCCTTGCCCACCGCGTCGAGCCGCACCCACGCGAGCACGCCGTCGTCGTGACTGGGCAGCGGGCTCCAGCCGAACTCGCGAGCGTGTCCGTCGAGCGTCAGCCCGTGCCAGCGGCAAATCAGCGCGCCCCGGTGCACGGTGCCGGTCGCGAGGTCGGCGCCCAGATGGGGACAACTGCGCGGACCCACACAGAGCCCGTCCTGTTCGTCACGCCAGGCGACGACGTCTACACCGGCGACGCGGGTGCCCAAGGGCCGCCCGGCGGGCACCCGGTCGCTGGCGGCGAACGCGTACCAGTTGCCGGTGGGTTTGCGCTGGGAGCGCTGCAACGCTCCCTCGATGATGGCGGGCTGTGCGTCGCGATACGTCGGGCGCTGATCGGCCCACGGCGCGCGCGGGATCACCTGCAGCGGCCAGCCTTTGGCCCGGGCGGCGGACAGGCGTTGCTGAAGCTGTTCGCGAATCTTCATGATCGGGTGGCTCTTTCGCGGGCGGCAAGCCAGCGCAGCAGTGGTGACCGGCCGTGGGTGGGTACCGTGGCCAACTGGTGTCCGGCTAATCCCCATCGTTGCAGGAGTTGATTGGCGGCGCACCAGCCGGTGGTGGCGGCCCGCTCCATGAGTGCCACCGGCAGGTCGATTCGGATTGCGTCGCCGGCCAGCAGCAGGCCCGGCGTGGGCGTGATGACCGGGGGGCGGTGGGGATAGGAGCCGGGCGAGAACAACGGGCAGTCGTTGCGATGCAGCAGCCGCTCGTGGACGATCTGTGCCGAAGCGGTTTCGGGATACACCCGGTACAGTTGTCGTAGGGCGGCGGCGCGGGACGGCGCGGAATCCAGTGCATACGAGTGCAATTCGACGACGGAGCCGCGGTGCGCAGCCGCCCAGTTGCGCGCCTCGCGTTCGTAGCGTTCCAGCACGCTGATGTTGTCGAGCGGTTCGTGGCCGGCCGTGCCCAGGAACGCCGGCCGGTGCGGCGCGACCGGGCGGTCGAGCCATAACCGGTGCACGGCGAACGGCGGCGCGGTGCGCAGCCGCGCTATCTGGGCGCGCCAGTCCTCGGTGCCCAGGTCGCCGGACGCCGCGACGATCCGCTGCAAACCCGCGATGTCGGTGGCCAATACGACGGCGTCGACGTCGGGCTGGTCAGCGGAATCGGTGTGCACCCGGAAGGTCTTCGGCGGCCCGGTGCCGATGCGCAGGACCTTGGTGGCGAGCCGGAACCGCACGCCCCGCCCTTCGAGGTAGTCGCGCAACGGCTGCCACAGGGCGCTGTCGTAGTTCGCCGACGGCACATCGAAGATCAGGCCTTCCGACGACCCCAGGAAGTAGATGTGAAACATGGTCGCCAACTCGGCCGCGGAAAGGTCGGCGGGGTCGGCGAAGAAGCTGCGGGAGAACACCTCGAACGCGAGATGCCTTGCTGCTTCCGGGAAACGGATGTCCTCGAGGAACGTCGCGGCGTCGGTGTGGTCCAGGCGGTGGTAGGTGCCGGGCACCGATACGGCGGCCAGCGGCGCGGCCGCGCGGGCGTCGATGCGGGTGAAGTCACGAAGCCGGAACGTGGGACTGCGCGCCGCGAAGACCACGGCATTCCACGGCGGGGTGCGCGGCAAGCCGCGGAAGCTATCGCGCCGGCCCGCCCCGTCGATCAGCGGGTAATCCTCGACGGGAGTGAGCATTCGCAATTGCGGGTCGATCCGGCCCAGCAGGGCGCGCAGGTTGTAGTACTGCCGGAAGAACGCGTGGAAGCCGCGGTTCATCGCGAGCTCGACACCGTCGTCGCGCTCGGTCCACCCGCCGACGCGGCCGCCGAGGTAGTGCTCGCTTTCGATGACCTCGACGGCGACGCCGCGCTCGGCCAACCCGGTGGCTGCGCTCAGTCCAGCGATCCCGCCGCCGACGACGACCACCTGCGGGCGCGATTCCAGCGCGTCCGCGTGCGGCAATCCCGTTGGCGCGGCGAATGTTCGGCGACGCCGATCGACGCTCATCGCGGCGCATCCGCCAGGAAGGTGTGCACGATGTTGGCTTCCCAGCCGGGCATCGTCTCGCTGTGCACGGCGGTGAAACCGGCGTCGGAGAGCCGAGTCCGAAATCGCGTGGCGCCGTCGAACGCCAGCACACTGCGCCACAGGTAGCGGTACAACCCGGTGTCGCGGGTGCGCCACCACCCGGCGGGGATGATGATGCCCCAGCACACGGCGTGCCAGATGCCAGTGGCCGCGGGGGAGTCGCGCACCGAATATTCGTGCACCGCCAGCGTGCCGCCCGGCCGCAACATCTCGCGGAACCGGCGCAGCTGTGTGTCGCGGTCGGCGACGTTGCGGATCAGGTAGGCGGCCAGGATGCCGTCGAACGGGCCGGTGATCCCGTGCTCGGCCAGCTGTTCGACCGGGGTGTGGACGAAGCGCACCGAGGCGGGCCAGTCCTTGGCGCGTGCCTCGTCGAGCATGCCCCGCGACGCGTCGACGGCGACGATGTCGGCCTCGGGGGCGGCGGCGAGCAGCGCGGCCGTCGACGCGCCCGTCCCGCACCCGGCGTCGAGCAACCGTAACCCGTTGCCGCGGTCCGGAATCCGCATTCGGCGGGCCGACAGGGACAGCTGCGCGTGGTAGCCGGGGCTGGCGCGGACCAGGCGATCGTAGGCCGGCGCACCCGCGTCGAACGCGGTCGCCAAATCGCCGGGGCCCGCATCACCGACGCGCACGTTGCCGCTCCCACAGCAACAGCACCGCGGTTACCAACGCGAAGCCGAACAGAAAGTCTTCGATCGGGATGTCGAACGGGAAACGCGCTCCGCTCAGCTGCCGATCGTCGTAGCTGACGATGGGCGAGCTGAGTTTGGTCAACCAGCCGTCCACCGGGATCTGGAATCCGATCACGATCAGCATCGACACCCAGTACGCCGGCCGCCGGAAGAGCCCGGTGCGCAGCAACGCCAATTCCAGTGCGCCGACCAGCAATACCGCCAGCGCGGCCGGCAGGGTGTACCCGAGGCCGGTCATCGGCGATGCACCTTGGCCAGGATGGTGGTGACGGCGTTGTAGGTCAGCAATGCGCACACCGGGATGACCAGGAAGAACAGCACCTCTTCGATCGGCACCCGGAACGGGATGCTCAGGCCGCACAGATAGTTGCGGTCGTAGGTCCACACGTGCGCGGCCACCGCGATCTCATCCCAGACCAGGAATACCGCGGCCACCGGCACGACCGCCTTGATGACCCGGCGCCACTGCCGGTAGACGCCGGGGCCGAAGACTTCCAGCGGCGCGGTGATCACCAGGCATGCGGCGAGCACCGCCAGGTATTGCCACCGATCGCTCATGCGGCCCCCGATTGACGAACGCCCAGCGCGCCGTTCCGCGCCCGCCACGACCGTATCAGCCCCGCGCCGGCAACCCGAAGCCGTCGGGCCGTGCCGACGGTGGCCCGGTGATCGAACACCGCGAAGTCGCTTTTTTCGATGCAGTCCAAGATCTCTGAATACAGTGCCGCGGCGGTCGCCACGCACGGTCGCGAGCGGCGGGCGAGCGTGCCGATTCCGTCGGTGGCGAATCGGTAGGTCTGCCGGGCGATTTCGTGCTGGGTGACCAGGGCCCGGCGCACCCGCGGATCGGTGCGGCGGTGCTCGTGGCACCACACCAGCAGTTCCCGGTCGACTCCGTCGGCGGCCAGTTCGTCGGCGGGCAGGTAGACCCGGCCGCGCTGCAGGTCCTCGTCCACGTCACGCAGGAAATTGGTCAGCTGAAACGCCCGGCCCAGTGCCGCGGCGTACGGCGCGGCCTCCTGCACCGGCGTCACGGTGCCCAATATCGGAAGTACCTGCAGTCCAATGGCTTCCGCGGAGCCCCGCATGTAGTGGTTGAGGGTGTCGCGGTCGGGATAGTCGGTGACCGCGAGGTCCATCCGCATCGAAGCCAGGAAGTCCTCGAACAGCCCGGCGCTGATCCGGTAGCGCCGCACGGTGTCGGTGACCGCGGCCACCAGTGGATCTTCCAAATGAGCTCCGCCGGAGAAAAAGCGCTCCGACAGCTGCTGCAGCCGCCGGCCGCGGGCGTCGGCGCCGACCTGCGGGTCGAGGTCGTCGAGGATGTCGTCGGCGTAACGGGCGAAGCCGTACAGCGCGTGCACGGGCGGTCGCTGGTCGGGCGCGAGCAGCCGGGTGGCGAGAAAGAAGGTGCGGCCATGCGCGGCATTGAGTTCGCGACATTGCCGGTATCCGTCGCGCAGCCGCGGGTCGTCGATTCCAGCCGCGGCCAACTCGCCGCGCATCACGGCAGCCCCGCTTTCATGTCGATGTGCGCGGCCGACCGTGCCGCGGGGGCGCCCGTGATGCGGTCGGCGGCGAGCCGCCCGGAGATCAGCGTGGTCGGCACGCCGACGCCGGGCACCGTGGAAGACCCGGCGAGCACGGCGTTGTCGATGCCGCGCACCATGTTGCCGGGCCGGAACGGGCCCGTCTGACCGAACGTGTGGGCGAGCGCGAACGGACTGCCGGCCGCCATGCCCTGCCGTGCCCAGTCGGCCGGTGTGACGACATCCAAAACCGTTGCGTCGTGCGGCAAGCCGGGCAGCAGCCGGTCGGCGACGTGCGCGATCATGTCCTCGACGTAGGCGCCCCCGGTACCGGCCCAATCGATGGCGCCCCGCTCCAGGTTCGGCGCCGGAGCGAGCAGGTAGAGCAGGTCGCGCCCCTGCGGAGCCAGGGTCGGGTCGCTCGCCGTCGGCCGGGTGACCAACAGGGAGGGGTCCCGCATGAGTCGTCCGTCGTCGACGATGTCGGTGAAGGTCTGATCCCACGCCTCACCGAACAGGATGGTGTGGTGGGCCGTACCGGATGTGATGGCGGGACAACCCAAGTGCGCGACGACGGCCGAGGGTGAGGGCCGCAGCCGCACCGCACGACGCGGTGTGCGGCCCAGCAGCGCGTAGGTCTGCGGCAGCTCGGTGGTCAGCACGACCGCATCGCAGGCGATGCGCCCGGTCTGGTCGGTCACCACCGCGCCGACCCGGCCGCCGGTGCGTTCGAGCGCGGTAACTGTTGCGCCGTAACAGAATCGCACACCGGCGTCGGCGGCGGCCGCGGCCAGTGCGTCGGGCAGCGCGCGCACGCCGCCACGCGGAAACACCACACCCGAGATGGTGTCCATGTACGCGATCACCGCGTACACCGCTAGCGCGTCGCGCGGCGCCACGCCGGCGTACAACGACTGGAAGGTGAAGATCCGCTGCAGCCGTGTGTCGCTGATGTACCGCCTGACCATCCGGTCCCACTTGCGGAAGCCGCCGATCGCGGTCAGCTGCGCCAACTGCGGGGTGAGCAGTGAGAGCGGGGAATCGAAGTTCGCGGCGATGAATCCGTTGAATTCGGTGCGGTACAACCGCGTCAACCAGTTCCGGAGCCGCCGGTAGCCCGCTGCCTGTCCGAAGCCGGCGAACTCTGCGACCGCGTCGGCCATCCGATCGGCGTCACTGTGCACGTCCAGCGCACTGCCGTCGGCGAATACCGCGCGATACGCCGGGTCGACCGGCAGCAGCTCCATGCGGTCGCTCAGTCGCTCGCCCACGGCCGCGAACGTCTCGTCGATGATGTCCGGCATGGTGAGCACCGTCGGACCGGTGTCGATCCGGTAGCCGTCGATGTCGAGACGACCGGCCCGCCCGCCCGGCCACGGCTCGCGCTCCACCACCGTCACCACGCGCCCGCGGCCGGCCAGGTGCAGCGCAGCGGAGAGGCCGGCCAGCCCAGCTCCGATCACCACCACGTGATCTGAGCGCCCTTCGATGGTCCGCATGATCAACAGGCTCCCCGGTCGGTGCTACTCATTCGGCGCGATCCGTGCAGGCGCCCGCCATTTCGGCCAGCGCGGTGCGAACGGGCTCGTCGATCGGCAGGTCGCTGAGGCGGTCGAGCGCGGAAGCGACGCGGTCGCCGATCATCTCCTCGATCAGCTGCACCGCCCCCGTCTCGACGATCAGCGCTTTCCACCGGTCGATCGCGTTGTCGTCGAGGGTGTCGCGATTGGCGAGTTCGACGAGTTCACGCCGGGCCGGCGCATCGGCCAGTTGGTGGGCGGCCACCACGACGCTGGTCGCTTTGCGCTCGAGCAGATCGCCGGCACCGGGCTTGCCCGTCACCGCGGGCGAACCGAACACGCCGAGCACGTCGTCGCGAAGCTGGAATGCCTCGCCGACGGCGGCGCCGTAGCGGCCCAGTTGGGACAGCGTTCGGTCGTCGCACTCGCCCATGGCCGCGCCGATCTCCAGCGGCCGGCGCACGGTGTAGTTGCCCGACTTACGCCGTGCCACGTCCAACACGACATCCAGCCCGGGCGTCTGCCGCGCATCGTTGGTCAGGTCGGCGAATTGCCCGACGGCGAGCTCGGTGCGCATGGCGTCATAACGCGGCCACGCGCGTGCCAGACGCCCGGCCTCGACGCCGCTGTCGCGCAGCATCTGTTCGGCCCAGATGAGGCAGAGGTCGCCCAGCAGAATGGCGGCCGATTCACCGAATCGCCGCGACGATCCTGGTAGTCCGCGCTCGCGATGCCAGTGGCCGAATTGACGATGCGCCGACGGGCGGCCGCGTCGTTCGTCGGAACCATCCATGACGTCGTCCTGCAGTAGCGCGAAGGCGTGCACCAACTCGAAACTGGCCGCGGCCCGCAGCGCGGCGTCGTCGGGCGGCGCGCCACACAGCCAGCCCAGGTACACGAAGGTGGATCGCAGGCACTTACCGCCGGAGACGAACTGAACCAGGATGTCGCCGGCGGCATCGATGCGCGCATCGTCCAGTTCGGCGAGACGTCGCGCGGCGATGAAATCGGCGACGTCGCCCAAGACCATCCGCCGTACGTTCGATCGCCATGCTTCGAAATCGTCAGCGCTCAGCCAACCGATCTCCAGCGGCGGCGACGCCGTCGCGGGTGAAAACGACAAAGCTCTCATTATGTCCAAGCGCTCCCTCCCGGACGGCTTGGCACGCCCAGGCCTGCGCGGCCCAAACACTCGCGTCATACCCGCCGATGACGCGGGTAAAACCACAGCGCTGACCGTCAGACGCGCCCTGGCGCCGCCCGCTACGAAATACCACCTTGTTCAGAAACTTAAACATTAATTTAATGAACTTAAACGGCGTGCGCCCGCCGATCGGCGATACGCTGCACAGTGTTATGGAGGCTGATGCGCAGCGTTGCGGCCGCGATGAGCTGGAGTCGCTGATCTCGGCCGATCTGCGGGAGTTGTCAACCGAGTCCGATCAGATCGGCCGGCTGTTCGCGCTGATACATAGCCTGCGGCCCAATGATTTTCGCGCCCTGCTCCACATCATGGTGGCTGAAACCGGTGGGCGGCCAATGACCTCCGGTGACCTCAGCCAGCGGATGGGGATGTCGGGTTCCGCGATCACCTACCTGGTGGACCGGCTGATCGACGGCGGCCATATCCGTCGCGATAACCACCCGGCGGACCGCCGAAAGGTGGTGTTGCTCAACGGCGAGTCCGGCCTGGCCACCGCGCGGTCGTTCTTCAGCCCGCTGAGCACCCATACCCGCATCGCCCTCGCCGACCTACCCGATGCGGACTTGACCGCCGGCCACCGGGTACTTTGCGCGCTGATCGAAGCGTTGCGGTGCTTTCGAGACGAATTGGGTGTGGGGCCGAAACCCTGACCCGGGCAATGGGTTAGGCGAAGATCACGACGCGGCGCTGTCCGTGGCCCGGGGGCGGGGTGGCCGTGGCCGCGCCAGGTCGGACATGAATTGCCGCCGCGCGCGCAGAATGTCTTCGACGTTCTGGAAGGCCTCGGCCACCGAACCGGCAATCGGTAGTCCGTTGTCGTGCACGATCCGCAAGAGGGGCCGAACGGCCGCTCCGCCAACGACGCCGCAGTACACGCGCGCCTTGCGGAGCTCATCGTTGAGGAACAGGAGCGCTCGAAAACCTTCCACACTGACAAAACGCAGGTGACTGAGGTCGAGGACCAAGGGGGTCTTGAGCCGAGTGAGGTTTCGGATCTCTTGGGTGAGGTCCTTCGCGTTCGAGGCGTCGATCTCGCCGTCGACGCGCAGCACCGTACCGAGACTGCGTGCATAAACGAACAGATGTGCCCTGTCGAAATGAGCCGTGTACCGGCACCGCACGGGGTCGTGGGGGTCCGCCGAATCTGCGGAGCGACTAGCAGCCATGAGCGCGCCTGTCGAATGTGAGAAGGGAGTGAACGATGTTCTGCCCACCGCCCCTGCTAGAGACGCAGCTGTGAACTCAACCTGTTCGGGAGCCTACGCCCAGCTGCGCGCTCGATGTCGATATGGCGAATGCCCAGGTGAAGCATTCGTTTCCTGGCCTTTTGGCAACCATCACTTGTTCGCTTGCCGGCCGGAACCGGGCGGGGTTTGACCCCATTTGCGGCGGGTATCCGCGTGTCGAGTAACAAACGCGATAAACCCTCTGATGGACGTGAGGGGTGATGCGTCCCAATGGAAGAGCTAGGCCGCCGGTGGTACCGGCTAGCGATCGCATCCGCATTTACGACCATGCTCTTTGCCGCGTCGGGGCGGGCGGCGGCCGATCCGGGCAGCACCGTGTTCCCCGGGATGGAGATTCGCCAGGGCGACACGGTTTGCATGGTGGGACTGGTGGAGCCCCGGTTGCGGGTCGCGGTGACCAGCGGCCAGTGCGATGGCGGAAAGTCGATGGTGACCGACCGTGACCGCAAGCCGATCGGGTCCGTGGTACTCGGGCGTCGCCAACTCGACGCCGACTCCACCGCGGACGTCTCCATGCTGCCCGTGGAATACGAAGTCATCGCGATCGCACCGGAGGTGACGACCAGCGATGTCCTGCCGACGGGGCGCCACCTGGGGTCCACTCCCAGCCTGCGCGCGCAGCCGGGCATGCCCGTGTGCCAGCTACGCAGCGCGACCGGCCAACGATGCGGCTCGGTCAGCTCGGTGGCCAATGGCCGCTTCGCCATTACCGACATGGCGTCGGACAGCCGGGACTCGGCGGCCCGGTCTACACGCTGACCAACGACAACAATGCCGTCATTGTGGGATTGGTCGAGGGCACCTGGAGATCCTCACCCCAGATCGAGTCCTGGCAGGCCGTCATGGCACAGGTCTACATCGACAGCCACACCTACAACCCGCAGCAACTGCCGCCCGGTCTGCGAATGATCGGCTGGCGCACCTGATCGCGCGGACCGGTTTCCCCGACCGCAGAATGGGAATCCGCCGCCGGTGAACGTTTTCGAACTTGTGGCATTGCCGTTTCAGTGGGGCTCCGCGATCCGGGGCAAACGGTTCTTCCATCCGATCGGGGTGCTGGCGCGGGGCTACATCGAACGCGTTGCCGCTCCGGCGCAGGGCTTGCCGATCGCGTCCTCGGAGACTGTTGCGCGCCTGTCGAAGGCCAGCGGCACACCGGGGGCGCTGCCCGACTTCATCGGGTTGGCCTTCCGGCTGCCCACACCCCAGCCCGCGGACAAGCCGTGGGACATCCTGCTCGTCTCGTCCGGGTCGGGGGTGCTGTCCCGCGCACTGGCGCTACGGCCGGCCACATCGTGGAACGGCCAAACCCTGACCACGCTCATGCCGCTGCACTATCAGGGCAACAACTGGTGGCTGCGGGCCCGAACCTCGAACGAGATCGGTGGCACGGGGTTGTCGCTGGACAGCATCCGGTCGAAGCTGCAGCGCAGCAGCATCGAGGTGGCACTCGACCAGGCCTGCGGCAGAGGCGATTTCACCCCCCTGGCCCGCATGACCCTGACGACCGCCCTCGACCCCGAACACGACCACGACGTATCGTTCGACCCCGTCCTCAACACGGCGCCGGGGCTGAGCCTGCACCCCAGGTGGCTCGCGGATCTACGCGCCCGCGCCTATCAGCGCAGCCGCGACGGCAGGGATGCCGAAGAGTAGCCGCTCGTTGTGAGCAGGTAGCCGGTGTCCAAGCGGATCGTCATCACCGCCGGGCGCTGACCGTCCGGCGGGTGCCGTGACGAGCACCGTCAGCCGGTGCGGCCCAACAGGTGACGCAGCGCCCCGTCGAGGTCGGGCCGGCGGAACCGGTGCCCGGCGGCGGCGAGCCTGGCGGGGGCCACCCGCTGGCTCGCGCAAGCCAGTTCGCGGGCGCCCTGGTCGCCCAGCACTAGCCGCGGGCCCAGCGACGGCACCGGCAGCACGGCCGGCCGGCGCAATACCCTGGCCAGGACGGCGGTGTACTCGCTGTTGCGAATCGGTTGCGGCGCAACGGCATTCACCGGACCGGAGAGCGTGGAGTCCCACAGGGCGCGGTGGTAGACGTCCACCAGATCGTCGATTCCGATCCAGGACAGCCATTGGCGTCCGTCGCCGAGCCGGCCGCCGAGGCCGGCGCTGAACAGCGGGCGCATCAGCTTCAGCGTGCCGCCCGCCGGCGACTGCACGATTCCGGTGCGCACCCGCACCACCCGCACCCCGGCCTGCTGCGCGGGCGCGGTCGCCTCCTCCCAGTCGGTCACCACGTCGGCCAGGAATCCGTCGCCGCGATCGCTGTCCTCGGTCAGGGTGTCGTCGCCCCGGTCATATCCGTAGTAGCCGATCGCCGACGCCGAGATCAGCACGGCCGGCCGGGGGTCCGTGCGGCCCAGCAGTTCGGCCAGCCGCCGTGTGGGCCCAATCCTGCTGTCCCGGACGGCCTGCCGGTGTTCATCGGTGAACCGGCCGGCGATCGATGCTCCAGCCAGATGGATCACCGCGTCGACACCCTCGAACAGCTGCGGGTCGGGATCGTCTGTGTTCCACCGTCGCTCGTCGTCGCCGCGCGGCGCGTGCCGGACCAGCTGGATCACCCGATGGCCACCGGTGCGCAGGAACGCGGTCAACGCAGAACCGACCAGTCCCGAGGACCCGGTGACGACGATCGTCAGAGGCCTCAACCCGTTCTCGGCGGCCAGCCGATGTGCGGCCAGATCGTCGGCCAGCTGCCGGTGCCGGTAGTCGAACATGGGCCGCAACAGCGTCGCAGGCACCGGCGTCTCGACCCGGTCGATCACCCTGGTGCGGTTGTCCCCGAGGTCCTCGAATTCATGGGTGTGCTTCCACCGCACGGCAATTCGCGCCGGGAGCGCGGCCAGGCCGTCGCCGCCGATGGCGTCGACGAAACGGCGCGGCGGGTCATAGCCGTCGGGCTGATGGACGGCGACCCAGCGCAGACCCCCGGGCAGCGCCAGCGTGGCCCGCCCGTCCTTCAGTGAGGCGGCCTCGGTGACCAGCCGCATCGGCTGCCACGGCGGCGAGAGCCGGGCGAACGCGCCCGGCCTGGCATGCCACTCGAAAACGTCGGTGATGGGAGCGTCCACGACGCTCGAATAATCCAGCCCCATCCCTGAAACGTTAGTCCCTACCGGTCCGGCAAGGCGTGTTCGACGATGGGCAGCCGGGCCTGCGGCTGCCGCACGCCACGCTTGGCAGACAGGTACACCTGCGCGGTCCTTTCGGCCACCGTGCGCCAATCGAAATCGGAGGTGAGTCGCTCGCGGGCGGCGTGGGCGCGCTGCTGCGCGGCCTGCGGGTCGTCGAGCACGGTGCGCACCGCCGCGGCCAGCCGTCCCACGTCGCGCGGCGGGCAGGACACCCCGGTCCGGCCGTCGATCACCGCCTCGCCCAGGCCGCCGATGTCCGATGTCACCAGGGGAGTGCCGGCCGCGGCCGCCTCCAGCGCCACGATCCCGAACGGCTCGTAGTGGCTGGGCAGCACCGCGGCGTCGGCGCGATGCAGGACGGCCAGCAGCTCGGCGTGTTCGAGGTGCCCGACGAACCGGATCGCCTTGAGCACCCGGTGTTTACGGGCCTGCTCGATGAGCCAGCCCTGCTGGGTGCCCTCACCGGCGATGGTCAGCGTGGTACCGGGATGGCTGCGCCTGATCCGCGGCAGCGCGGCGATGACGTCGTGCACACCTTTCTCGTACTCCAGCCGGCCCAGGTAGAGCAGCTCGGCGGGCCCGGTGCGCGGCCGGCGCGCCGCGAACGGCCACCGCGCCGTCTCGATGCCGTTGCAGATCACGGTGATCTCGGCCAGGCCGGGACCGAACAGTTCGGTGATCTCATCAGCCATCGATGCCGAACATGTGATCAGCGAGTCGGATTCGCGCACCAGCCACGATTCGATCGCGTGCACCTGGCGGCTGATCGGGCCGCTGACCCAGCCGGAATGCCGGCCGGCTTCGGTGGCGTGGATCGTGGAAATCATTGGCGCATCGTAGAATTGGGCGAGGGCGATGGCCGGGTGGGCCACCAGCCAGTCGTGGGCGTGCACGACGTCGGGCCGCCACACGCGGTTGGTGCCCGGTTTCGTCAGGGGCAGCCCGGCGCGAATCATGGAGTGGCCCATCGCAAGCGTCCACGCCATCATGTCGGTGCCGAAGGTGAATTCGTGCGGATCCTGGGCGGCCGCGATCACCCGGACGCCGTCGCTGATGTGGTCGGACGACGGGTGACTGCGGGGATCGGTTCCGGTGGGTCGGCGCGACAGAACCACGACGTCGTGACCGGCGGCGGCCAGCGCGGTCGACAGGTGATGCACGTGCCGGCCGAGCCCGCCGATCACGACCGGCGGGTATTCCCACGACACCATCAGGATTTTCACGCCGCGGCCCGCCTCATCGGGGCAACCTGCGGGCATCGAGGGCGCCGAACAGCCCGTCGGCGCGGTTCCATCCCTCCGCCAGGCGCTGCGCGGTGTCGCGCCGGCCCGACGCCAGCGCGTCGGCGATTTCGCGGGTGGCGTGCGCATGCAGGTGGGCGCGGTAGCGGGCGTAGTCGGTGGCCGAATCCTTGCTCACCATGAACGGCCAGTCGCTGGACACGGTGAGCAGCGTCTCGCGCAGGATCTGATCGGCGACGTGGTCGCGGGGGATGGGCCCGTCCAGCGACGCGGTCTGGGACAGCGCCTTGTCGACTGTGCTCAGTGCCATGTCGACGACTTCGCTGTTCAGCGCGACCAGATCGGCGACCTGGTCGCCGGCCCACACCTGCCAGTCCTTGCCCGAGCCCCACGAGCTGGGCGGCAGGGCAACCGGGTTGCCGACGAAGCCGTCGGCGATGGCGTCGTTCAGCGTGCCCACCCGCACGCCGGCCTCGGGCAGGGCCCGCAGCACCCGCTCCAGCCAGGTCGGGCCCTCGTACCACCAGTGACCGAACAGCTCGGTGTCGAATGCGGCGACCACGTGGGCGGGTCGCCCGATGCGCGCGGACTCCGCGAGCAGGCGGTTGCGGACCACGTCGACGAAGTCGGTGACGTGCGTGTCGACCGCGTGGTCGGCGCGCTCGGGGTCATAGGGCGCCTTGTCCTCCGAGGACACGTTGCGGCCCGTCACCCGGGCCGGCTTGAGGCCGGTGAGGTGGTCGTAGGTGTGGAAGTCGCGATACGCGGCGTGCCCGGGATAGCCGGACTTAGGAGACCACACCCGGTAGCTGACCTGCAGATCGCGCCCGAACGCCACCACATCGGTGCCGCCGACCGGCCGGCCCAGCGCGGTGTCGCCGTGCAGCGACGGGCCGTCGACCATGAAATGGGTGACGCCGGCGGCCGAATAGTCGTGTTCCATGCCGGGCGCGTAGGCGCATTCGGGCGCCCAGATCCCGCCCGGGCGGTGCGCCAGGCGGTGCGCGGCGTCGGCCAGACCCTCGCGCAGCGCGAACTCGCGCAGCCGCGGCGCCAGCAGCGGTTGGAACGGGTGAGCCAGCGGGCCGCCGAGCAACTCCACCGCGCCGGAGTCGAGCAGGCTGCGCAGCAGCGGGCTGCCGCCGTGCCGCCACAGGATGGCGAAGTCGTCCAGCGCCCGCTGCGCCTCGGCGGACTCACGAAGCCCCAAGGCGCGCAACGCTTCCGGTGTGCATGACTGGTAGCCGGCGGACTTTGAGCTTGTTGCGGACCGCACGCTGGTGGCCTCCAGGCCGCGCAGCCGCCAGTTGGCCAGCCAGTGATGCATGCCGTCCAGGCAATACGGGTCGTCGAGTTGGGCGTTCACCACCGGTGTGACGCCCAGCGTGATCACGCCGCGGCGGTCTTCGCCGGCCAGGGTGTGCAGCACCCGCATCAGCGGCAGGTAGGCCGCCGCCCAGGATTGATACAGCCATTCCTCGCCGACCGGCCAGCGGCCGTGGTGGGCCAGCCAGGGCAGGTGGGTGTGCAAAACCAGGGTGAAGAGGCCGGGAACGCGGTGCTGCGGCGCGCTCACGGTGCTACCGCGATCGCGATCAGGTCGAGGCTGTCGTCGATGTGCTGGCCGGTGCGCGCGCCCGCGCCGGCCTCGACCAGGTCGAAGTCGCCGGTGGTGACCGCGGCGACGTCGGCCACCAGCTCGGGCGGCCACGATGCCCCGGGGTCAGCGGCCATTGCGCGCTGGATCTGCGCGTCGATGATCGAGCCACCGTGCCGGGCGTCCATCTCGCGAAGCCTCGGGCCGTGGAACAAGCCGCTGATCGACACGTCGGTGAAGCCCCCGTCGATGAGGAGCTGGGTCAGTTCGGCGGCGTTGAGTTCCCGGGTGTGGAACGGGTTGATCGGGGTGTCGCGACCCGGGGAGAAGGTGATCCGGTTCGGCGTGGACATCATTAACAGCCCAGACGGCCGCAGCACCCGGGCGCACTCGACGACGAACTGTGTTTGGTCCCACAGGTGTTCGATCACCTGGAAGTTGACCACAATGTCCACCGACGAATCGGGCAGTGGCAGCCGCGCGAGGTTCGCCTGCATGACGTCCACCCGCGGGTAGCGGCCGCGGACATGGGCGACCGCGGCCTCGTCGTAATCCACCGCGATGACGCGGCGGGCGACACCGGCGATCAGATCGGCGCCGTAGCCCTCCCCGCAGCCGGCCTCGAGTACGTCGGCGCCCGCGCAACGCTGGGCAAGCCGCTGGTAAACGACCTCGTGGCGGCGAAACCAGTAGTTCTCGATGTCCAAACCCGGGATGGTGCGCTCGCCCGTCAGCATCATCACGGCGTCACCCCCCGAGGCGGTGTCGCCGGGGGTGTGCTGCGGGACGTCAGGGACCGGTGCGCTCATTGCATAGGCAGGCTAACGCGAAGTGTCGGATTCGCGAACCGGGGAAGTGAGGCCCCGCTTCTCAGGCGGTGGACGGGCTGCGAGAACGTGCACTACGACCAGCTATGGTGTGAATGCATACCGCACAAAGTTACCGGGTAGTAACACGGCCGTGCGTTGCGAAAACGCGTACCGAGGTTTCGCAGTCGATTGCTGCGAGCCCCCTTCTAGGAGGACGAACCACACTCATGACGAACATCGTGGTCCTGATCAAGCAGGTCCCAGACACCTGGTCGGAGCGCAAGCTATCTGACGGCGATTACACGTTGGACCGTGAGGCCGCCGACGCGGTGCTGGACGAGATCAACGAGCGCGCGGTGGAAGAGGCGCTGCAGATCCGTGAGCGCGAGGGCGGCGAAGGCTCGGTGACGGTGCTGACCGCGGGTCCCGAGCGCGCCACGGAGGCGATCCGCAAGGCTCTGTCGATGGGCGCCGACAAGGCCGTCCATCTCAAGGACGACGGCCTGCACGGCTCGGACGTTGTCCAGACCGGATGGGCCCTGGCGCGTGCGCTGGGCACCATCGAGGGCACCGAGCTGGTCATCGCCGGCAACGAGGCCACCGACGGGACCGGGGGCGCGGTGCCGGCCGTCATCGCCGAGTACCTGGGCCTGCCGCAGCTGACACACGTGCGCAAGCTCTCCATCGAGGGCGACAAGGTCACGGGCGAGCGGGAGACCGACGAGGGTGTGTTCACGCTCGAGGCGACCCTGCCCGCGGTGGTCAGCGTCACCGAGAAGATCAACGAGCCGCGGTTCCCCTCCTTCAAGGGCATCATGGCCGCCAAGAAAAAAGAGGTCACGGTGCTGACCCTGGCGGAGATCGGGGTGGAGAGCGACGAGGTCGGGCTGGAAAACGCCGGTTCGACCGTGCTGTCGTCGACGCCCAAGCCACCGAAGACCGCGGGCGAGAAGGTCACCGACGAGGGCGAGGGCGGTAACGACGTCGCCAAGTACCTGGTTGCCCAGAAGATCATCTGACCCGAGTCCCTAAGACGAGAAGAGCGAAATAACTCATGGCTGAAGTACTGGTGCTCGTCGAGCACGCAGAAGGTGCGCTGAAGAAGGTCACCTCCGAACTGATCACCGCCGCCCGCGCGCTGGGCGAGCCCGCCGCCGTCGTGGTCGGCGCTCCCGGGACCGCCGCGCCGTTGGTCGACGGGCTCAAGGAGGCCGGCGCCGCGAAGATCTACGTCGCCGAGTCCGACGACGTTGACAAATACCTGATCACACCGGTGGTCGACGTGCTGGCCTCGCTCGCCGAGTCCAACTCTCCCGCCGCGGTGATCCTGTCCGCCAACGCCGACGGCAAGGAGATCGCCGGCCGGCTCGCGGCCCGGATCGGATCCGGCCTGCTGGTCGACGTGGTCGAGGTCAAGGAAGGCAACAAGGCGACCTACTCCATCTTCGGTGGCGCGTTCACCGTGGAGGCCCAGGCCAACGGCGACACCCCGGTGATCACCGTGCGCGCCGGCGCGGTCGACGCCGAACCGCAGGCCGGCGCAGGCGAAGAGATCAAGGTCGAGGTCCCGGCGCAGGCCGAGAACGCCACGAAGATCACAGCCCGCGAGCCCGCGGTCGCCGGTGACCGTCCGGAACTGACCGAGGCCACCATCGTCGTCTCCGGTGGTCGCGGTGTCGGCAGCGCAGAGAACTTCAAGGTCGTCGAGGAGCTGGCCGACTCGCTGGGTGCGGCCGTCGGTGCGTCGCGCGCCGCCGTCGACTCCGGCTACTACCCGGGCCAGTTCCAGGTGGGCCAGACCGGTAAGACGGTCTCGCCGCAGCTCTACATCGCGCTGGGCATCTCCGGTGCCATCCAGCACCGCGCGGGCATGCAGACGTCCAAGACGATCATCGCGGTCAACAAGGACGAAGAGGCACCCATCTTCGAGATCGCCGACTACGGCGTGGTGGGCGACCTGTTCAAGGTCGCTCCGCAGCTGACCGAGGCGGTCAAGACCCGCAAGGGCTGAGTCTCGGCCGCGCAAAAAGCCCCCGGCACCGCGGTGCCGGGGGCTTTTTGCGTCCGGGGCCGGACAAATCGGCGTCGCGTCCGTGACCATCGACCCCTTCCCGAACCCGCTAGCGCCGGCGCTGGCGGATTGCGAAGTGACACAACCGTTCTCGGGCCCGGCCGTCGAGGTCGCTAGGCGCCGGTCAGCATCGCTTCGATGCGACGCACGGCGATGGAACACACCGTCAGGTAGGGCGCGGACCACCACGGCACCGACATGCTCACCCGCGCGCCGTCGCCCGCCGGGTCCACCCGGTGCCGGGTCGCCGGGACACCGGCCACCTTCCACGCCCAATAGTGCCCCGGCTCGAACTCGGTGACTTCGAACGGCAACGCGACCAGCAGGGAGGTCTGTACGGTGCCGGTCGCGTGCAAGCCCAGTGCGGTGTGCTGCGGGTCCAGCCGCGCCCCCCGAATCGTCGGCCCCCACTTCGGCCACGCGTCCAGATCGACCAGCAATTTCCACACCGCGGCCGGCGGCGCCGCGATCTGGCGATCCGCGGTCAGGATCATGGCGCGGCCTGCCCGAGCAGGCACTGCTGTTGGACGACGTCGTCGGGATCGATGAGCCGGCGCAGGCCTGCCGAAGGTCGGGTCATTCGCTTGTTTCCCTCCAGGTCACCTGCACGTCCTACCCGGCGCGGTCCGCGCTCAACCGCGGAAAATCGGTAACGCTGCGTTCATCGCGCCGTTGCGGGGTCACTGTGAGCTGCGTCGCAGGGCTCCCCATTGCGCATAGTTCGTCATCTCACGTGCACCGACACGTCACAGCGTCGATGCCGACTAGCTCATCGACTACGCCACGTTTGGGTTCATGAGCATTGCTTCAGTCCTCATACCCAGCGATAAGCCAAGCGGAACGGCCACCAGCTCGTCGGCGGCACCCCGCTACTCCCTGTTGCTGTCCACCGACCCCGCCATGATCGAGGCGGCGCAGCGACTCCGGTACGACGTGTTCACCAGCACGCCCGGTTTCGCACTGTCGGCGGCCGACCAACAAGGACGGGACGTCGACAGGTTCGACGAGTTCTGCGACCACCTGCTGGTTCGCGACGACGACACCGGTGAGCTGGTCGGCTGCTACCGCATGTTGGCGCCGGCGGGGGCCATCGCGGCCGGCGGGCTCTACACCGCCACCGAGTTCGACATCCGCGCCCTGGACCCGCTGCGGCCGTCGCTGGTGGAGATGGGACGCGCCGTGGTGCGTGACGGGCATCGCAACGGCGGCGTCGTCCTGTTGATGTGGGCGGGCATCCTGGCCTACCTGGACCGCTACGGCTACGACCACGTGACCGGGTGCGTGTCGGTGCCCATCGGCGGCGAATCCGACGTTCCGGGCAGCCAGCTGCGCGGCGTCCGCGACTTCATTCTGAGCCGGCACGGGGCACCCCCGGAATACCGCGTCTACCCGCACCGGCCGGTGGTCGTGAACGGGAGGGGGATCGACGACATCGCCCCGCCCGCGCGGCCCTCGGTTCCGGCGCTGCTGCGCGGCTACCTGCGGCTGGGCGCCCAGGTGTGCGGCGAACCCGCGCGCGACCCGGACTTCGGCGTCGGCGACTTCTGCGTCCTGCTGGACAAGGCGCACGCCGACACCCGATATCTCAAGCGACTCCGATCGGTCTCCGCGGCGTCGGAAATGGCGGGCGGCGAGCGATGAACGCCCCCGCGGGCACCGGGCACTCCTGGCTACCGCGCGCCTCGTGCGATGCCCGCTGTGTGGGTGCGGGCGACGTGGTGGCGTCACGACCGCTGCTGACGAAGCTGCGGGTGACCCTTCGCCTCATGCTGGCGCTGCTGCTGGCGCCGGGCCTGCCGCTGCTGGCGGTGCCGGTGCCGGGCCGCACCCGCGTGCAGCGCATCTACTGCCGCTTGGTGCTGCGCTGCCTGGGCGTCCGAATCACCGTGACGGGCAACCCGATTCGCAACCTGAGCGGGGTGCTGGTGGTGAGCCCGCACATGTCTTGGCTCGACGTCTTCGCCATCGGTTCGGTGCTGCCCGGGTCGTTCGTCGCGCGGGCCGACATGTTCACCGGCCCCGCGACCGGGGTCGTGGCCCGCTTCCTGAAGATCATCCCGATCGAGCGGACCAGTCTGCGGCGCCTGCCCGGCGTGGTGGACGCCGTCGCCCGCAGGCTGCGTGCCGGCCAGACGGTCGTCGCATTTCCGGAGGGCACCACCTGGTGTGGCCGGGACCGCGGCGCGTTCTATCCGGCGATGTTCCAGGCCGCGATCGACGCCGGCCGGCCGGTGCAGCCGCTGCGGCTGACCTACCACCACGTTGACGGCAGCCCCTCGACGGTGCCGGCCTTCGTCGGCGACGAGACCCTGCTGAGCTCGATCCGTCGGCTGCTCGTCGTGCCGCGCACGTTGGCCCGGGTGCACGTCGAGTCTCTGCAGCTCCCCGGGACCGACCGCCGCACCCTGGCCGGTCGGTGCCAGTCCGCGGTGGGCGCCGGAACCACCCGGCGCGCTGGTCACGGGCACGTGCTGGTGGCCTGAGCCAACGGGCGGGCCGGTATCGTGGGTCGCGTCATGGTCTACCTGGATCACGCCGCCACCACCCCGATGCACCCCGCCGCCGTCGAGGCGATGACGGCTGTGCTGGGCACGGTCGGGAATGCGTCCTCGCTGCACACCAGCGGCCGCGCGGCGCGGCGCCGCATCGAGGAATCCCGTGAGCTGATCGCCGACCGGCTGGGCGCACGCCCGTCGGAGGTCATCTTCACCGCCGGCGGCACCGAGAGCGACAACCTGGCGGTCAAGGGCATCTACTGGGCCCGCCGCGACGCCGAGCCGCGCCACCGGCGCATCGTCACCAGCGAGGTGGAACACCACGCCGTGCTGGACTCGGTGAACTGGCTGGTCGAACACGAGGGCGCCGAGGTCACCTGGCTTCCGACCGACACCGACGGGTCGGTGTCGGCGGCGGCGCTGCGCGAGGTGCTCACACGGCACGACGATGTCGCGCTGGTCTCGGTGATGTGGGCCAACAACGAGGTCGGCACCGTGATGCCGGCCGCCGAACTCGCCGCCGTCGCGGCCGAATTCGGCGTCCCTATGCACAGCGACGCCGTTCAGGCGGTGGGGCAGCTGTCGGTCGACTTCGCCGCCAGCGGTTTGTCGGCGATGAGCGTGACCGCACACAAATTCGGTGGCCCGCCCGCGGTGGGCGCGCTGCTGCTGCGCCGCGACGTCGCGTGCGTGCCGCTGGCGCACGGGGGCGGGCAGGAGCGCGACATCCGTTCGGGCACCGCCGATGTCGCCGGAGCGGTCGGAATGGCGGCGGCGGCCCGGATCTCGGTCGACGGGCTCGAGGTCAACAGCGCACGGCTGCGCGCGTTGCGTGACCGGCTGGTAGACGGGGTGCTGGGCGGCATCGAGGACGTCATTCTCAACGGGGCCCGCGATCCGCTGCGGCTGCCCGGCAACGCGCACTTCACGTTCCGCGGCTGCGAGGGCGATGCGCTGCTGATGTTGTTGGACGCCAACGGAATCGAGTGCTCGACCGGATCGGCGTGCACCGCCGGTGTCGCGCAGCCCTCGCACGTGCTGATCGCGATGGGCGCCGACGCGACCAGCGCCCGCGGTTCTCTGCGACTGTCGTTGGGGCACACCAGTGTCGACGCCGACGTCGACGCGGTGCTGCGGGTACTGCCCGGGGCGGTGGACCGCGCCCGTCGCGCCGCGCTGGCGGCCACGGGGGCGTCCTAAGTGAAAGTGCTTGCTGCCATGAGCGGTGGCGTCGACTCGTCGGTCGCCGCCGCCCGGATGGTCGACGCCGGACATGACGTCGTCGGCGTGCACCTGGCACTGTCCAGCGCGCCCGGCACGCTGCGCACCGGCTCGAGGGGGTGCTGCTCGAAGGAAGACGCCTCCGACGCGCGCCGCGTCGCGGATGTGCTCGGAATCCCGTTCTACGTCTGGGATTTCGCGGAGAGGTTCAAGACGGACGTGATCGACGAATTCGTGTCGTCGTACGCGCGCGGCGAAACCCCCAACCCGTGCGTGGTGTGCAATCAGAAGATCAAGTTCTCCGCGTTGTCCGCGAAGGCCGTTGCGCTCGGGTTCGACACGGTGGCCACCGGCCACTACGCCCGGCTCTCCGATGGCCGGCTGCGCCGCGCCGTCGATCACGACAAGGACCAGTCCTACGTGCTGGCCGTCCTGAGCGCCGAGCAGTTGCGCCACGCGGCGTTCCCCATCGGGGACACCCCCAAGCCGCAGATCCGGGCCGAAGCCGCGCGGCGCGGCCTGACCGTCGCCGAAAAGCCGGACAGCCATGACATCTGCTTCATCCCGTCGGGCAACACCCGTGCCTTCCTGGGCGAGCGCATCGGGGTGCGCCGCGGTGCCGTGGTCAATGCGGACGGCACGGTGCTCGCCGAGCACGACGGCGTGCACGGTTTCACCGTCGGCCAGCGCAAGGGGCTCGGCATCGCCGGGCCGGGGCCCGACGGCCGGCCGCGTTACGTGACCGCGATCGACGCGGAGACCTCGACCGTCCAGGTGGGCGAGGCGGCCGACCTCGAGATACGCGAAATGGTCGGGCGGACACCGATTTTCACCTCGGGCGTCACGCCGTCCGGGCCGGTGGAGTGCGCGGTTCAGGTGCGCGCGCACGGCGAAACAGCCGACGCGATAGCCGAACTGATCAACGACGAGCTCGTCGTGCGGCTGCGCGCACCGATGCGCGGCGTGGCCCGCGGCCAGACGCTGGTGCTGTACCGGCCCGATCCCGACGGTGACGAGGTGCTCGGCAGCGCCACCATCGCCGGCACCACCCGCTGAACGCGGGCTACCGCGGCATGTTCGCGGAGATATTCGTCATCACGATGTCGGACACCGATTGCGCGAAGCCGCAGAAGGTGACCTCCAGCATGGCCACCGACAGGATCCGGTAGTCGCGGCCGCACCCGCCGGGCCGCAGGTGTAGTGACGTCGCGTCTGCGTTCCAGTCGCCGATATAGAGGCGGCCGTTCGAGCCGTTCGCGCAGTCGCCGACGGTACCCACCAGTGCGCCGAAGGCGCGCCGGGCGGCGTCGGCATCGCGGTACGCCGCCGCGCCTTCGGAGATCAGCGCGCCGTCGGGCGGGTCCTGAAACGTCGTCTTGTGGAACGCCTCGAGGTCGCGCCCGAAGGTCGCGGTCTCGGCATAGATGAACCGGCACTCGCGCGGCGCGGTATTGGCCAGCGCGTCGATATCCACCGGGCTGGTGCCGTCCATCGACGGGATGATGGTCAGATGCTCACCGGCGCCGGTGATCGCGCGCATCCGGGTCTGATCCAACAGGATGGTGTCGACGTCGACGCCCTGCACCACCCGCCGGTCGGCGGCGGATCCCGCCACGGCCGCGCCGTCCACCACCCGGGTGCACGCCGCCACCAGCGCCACCACCGCGCACAACACCGGTAGCCACGCCGATTTCGCCTTCTGCGACACGTTTTCGCACCTCTCTGGCGTTGAAACTACCCGTGCCGCCCCGCGGCTCACAGACCCCTGCCGACCGGCGGGTGGTGCGCCGTCGAATACGGTTGCCCGGTGAGTGATTTCACCCATCCCTTTGCCAGCGCCAGCGGTGTCGGATCGTGGCCCGGCATCGGCGCGCGCCAGGCCGCCGAAGTCGTCGTGGGTGAACTCGCCGGCGCGCTGGCGCACATCGTCGAGCTGCCGGCGCGCGGAGTGGGTGCCGACATGCTGGGCCGGGCCGGCGCGCTGCTGATCGACGTGGCCATCGACACGGTGCCGCGCGGCTATCGGCTGGCCGCCCGGCCCGGCGCGGTCACCCGTCGCGCCGTCAGCCTGCTCGACGAGGACATGGACGCGCTGGAAGAGGCCTGGGAGGCCGCCGGCCTGCGCAACGACGGCCGGGTGGTGAAGGTGCAGGCGCCGGGACCGATCACACTGGCCGCCGAGATCGAGCTGTCCAACGGCCACCGGGCGATCACCGATCCCGGGGCGCTGCGCGACCTGGCGGCCTCGCTGGCCGAGGGCGTGTCCGCGCATCGTGCGGGGCTGGCGCGCCGGCTCGAGGCGGAGGTGGTGGTGCAGTTCGATGAGCCGTCGCTGCCCAGGGCCCTGGGCGGTGGGCTGAGCGGGGTGACAGCGCTGAGCCCGGTGGCGCCGATCGACGAGGAGGTGGCCGCGGGCCTGCTCAACGCCTGCGCCCAGACGGTGGGCGGTGAGGTGCTGCTGCACTGCTGTGCCCCCGGCCTGCCATGGGACCTCTTGCAGCGCAGCGTCTTTCGTGGTGTATCGGTAGACGCCAACGCGCTGAGCGCGGCGGATCTGGACGGAGTCGCCGAGTTCTTGGAGTCCGGCCGCACCGTCGCGCTGGGGGTGGTCGCCGGCAACGCCCCGCCGCGCCGGCCGTCGACGGAGGAGGTGGCCGCCGCGGTGGTCGCGGTGACCGATCGGCTTGGCTTCGCTCGTTCGGCGCTGCGCGACCGCATCGGCGTCACGCCCGCCTGTGGCCTGGCCGGTGCGACGCCGGAGTGGGCGCGGACCGCCATCGAGCTGGCCCGCAAGGCGGCTGAGATGTTCGCCGAGGATCCCGACGCCATCGAATAGGCAACCGAAAGGTTGCGCTTTCGGGTGGGTCGTGCTGAAGTAATAGGCAACCAGGAGGTTGCATATGAAGATCGAGAAGCGGGTGGTGCTGCGCGCGCCGCTCGAGCGGGTGTGGCGGGCCATCAGCGACGCCGAGGAGTTCGGCCGATGGTTCGGGGTGCGCTTCGACGGGCCGTTCGTCGCCGGGACGTCGGTGACCGCGGCGATCAGCCCGACCGTCGTCGACGGGGAGGTCGCCAAGCGTCAGGAGCCCCACGCCGGGGTGCGCAGCACCTGGCAGATCGTCGCCGTCGAGCCGCGGCGCCGGTTCGCCTACCGCTGGCATCCGTTCGCCATCGACCCGGACGTCGACTACGACAGCGAGCCGACCACCCTGGTCGAATTCACCCTGCGCGAGCAGCCAGACGGCGTTCTGCTGACCATCACCGAATCCGGGTTCGAGGCGATTCCCGAGGCGCGCCGCGGGCCGTCGTTCGACGCCAACGGCGAGGGCTGGGCGATCCAGACCACGCTGGTGCGCAGGTACATCGAAGGCGTCCGGGTATGAAAGTCGCCGTCGACGCGCCGCTCTTCGACGCGCTCGGCGATCCCAACCGGCTGCGCATCTTCGTGCGGCTCTGCGACCAGGGCCCCAGTTCGACATCGCAGGTCACCGGCGGGATACCGGTCACCCGGCAGGCGGCCACCAAGCATCTGCAGCTGCTGGAGTCCGTGGGGCTGGTGACCAGCGCACGGCGGGGCCGCGAGCGGGTCTGGACGGTGCAGACCCAGCCGTTGGCGTCGGCCAGCGACTACCTGAGTCAGCTGTCCCGGCGGTGGGATGCCGCGATGGATCGGTTGCGGGCCTTCGTGGAGGACTGAGCGCGCCCGGTTTCGCGTCGGTGTCCTCGGATAGCCTGCCAAGGTGAGCGCAGCAGAAGCTGATTCGGTATCGCCCGAGGTTCGCCGGCAGTGGCAGGACCTCGCCGAAGAGGTCCGTGAACACCAATTCCGCTACTACATCAAGGACGCGCCGATCATCTCGGACGCGGACTTCGACGCGATGTTCAACGAGCTTCTCGCGCTGGAGGAGCGCTACCCCGAGCTGCGGGTGGCCGATTCGCCGACGCAGCTGGTCGGCGGGGCCGGATTCGCCACCGAGTTCGCCGAGGCGCAGCACCTGGAACGGATGCTGAGCCTCGACGACGTCTTCGATCGCGACGAGCTGGTGGCCTGGAACAACCGCGTCGAGAACGAGGTCGGCGACCAGCCGTACTACCTGTGCGAACTCAAGATCGACGGGGTCGCCCTGGCGCTGGTGTACCGCGACGGCCGGCTGGAACGCGCCGCGACCCGGGGCGACGGCCGGGTCGGCGAGGACGTGACGCTCAACGCGCGCACCATCGACGACGTGCCCGAGCGGCTGTCCGCCAGCAAGGACTTCCCGATTCCCGCCCTGCTCGAGGTGCGCGGTGAGGCGTTTTTCCTGCTCTCCGACTTCGAGGCGCTCAACGCCAGCCTGGTCGAAGACGGCAAGGCGCCGTTCGCCAACCCACGCAACAGCGCCGCGGGGTCGCTGCGCCAGAAGAACCCGGCCGTCACCGCCCGGCGCAAGCTGCGGATGATCTGCCACGGCATCGGCCGCACCGAGGGGTTCGTCCCGAAGACCCAGCACGAGGCCTACACCGCCCTGAACGCCTGGGGGCTGCCGGTGGCCGAACAGACCGCGCGGGTGCGCGGCCTGGCCGCCGTGGAGGAACGGATCGGCTACTGGGGTGAGCACCGCTACGAGCTCGAGCACGAAATAGACGGCGTGGTAGTCAAAGTCGACGATGTCGCGCTGCAGCGCCGGCTCGGGACCACCTCGCGCGCGCCGCGCTGGGCGGTCGCCTACAAGTACCCGCCGCAGGAGGCGCAGACCAAGCTGCTCGACATCCGCGTCAACGTCGGGCGCACCGGACGCGTCACCCCGTTCGCCTTCATGACGCCGGTGAAGGTGGCCGGGTCGACGGTGGGGCTGGCCACCCTGCACAACGCCGCCGAGGTGAAACGCAAGGGCGTGCTGATCGGCGACACCGTGATGATCCGCAAAGCCGGCGACGTGATCCCGGAGGTGCTCGGTCCGGTCGTCGACCTGCGGGACGGCTCCGAACGCGAATTCGTCATGCCCACCGCGTGTCCCGAGTGCGGCACCACGCTGGCGCCGGCCAAGGAGGGCGACGCCGACATCCGCTGCCCCAATGCCCGGTCGTGTCCGGCGCAGTTGCGAGAGCGGGTGTTTCACGTAGCCGGTCGCGGTGCGTTCGACATCGAGGGGCTCGGTTACGAAGCGGCCATCGCGCTGCTCAAGGCCGAGGTGATCGCCGACGAGGGCGACCTGTTCACCCTCACCGAGGACGACCTGTTGCGCACCGAGCTGTTCCGGACGAAGGCCGGCGCCCTGTCCGCCAACGGCAAGCGGCTGCTGGACAACCTGGACAAGGCCAAGAAGGTCGCCCTGTGGCGGGTCCTGGTGGCGTTGTCGATCCGTCACGTCGGGCCGACGGCCGCACGTGCCCTGGCGACCGAGTTCGGCGATCTGGATTCGATCATGTCGGCGTCGACGGAGCGGCTGGCCGCGGTGGAAGGCGTCGGGCCGACGATCGCGGCGGCGCTCACCGAATGGTTCACCGTCGACTGGCATTGCGCGATCGTCGACAAGTGGCGCGCGGCCGGCGTCCGAATGGCCGACGAGCGCGACACCAGTGTGCGGCGCACGCTGGAGGGCCTGACGGTGGTGGTCACCGGGTCGCTCAGCGGCTTTTCCCGCGACGACGCCAAGGAGGCGATCCTGACGCGCGGGGGCAAGGCCGCCGGCTCGGTGTCGAAGAAGACCGACTACGTCGTGGCCGGCGATTCGCCAGGATCCAAGTACGACAAGGCGATCGAGCTGGGGGTGCCCGTCCTCGACGAGGACGGCTTCCGGAAGCTGCTGGCCGAGGGTCCCACCGAAACCCCGGCGGACTGAGCCGATGAGCAATCGGTACGGTGATTCCACCCGCAGCCTCAAAGCCGTTGATTCTCAAGTGATTACGGGTCAACCAGTGGCCCCGCAGCCGGTGCTTGTGTCCACCTACCATCTGTCCGGCGACGAATCCGATGTCTTGGACAGCTACGGCCGCGGCTCCAATCCGACCTGGCGGCAACTGGAATCCGCACTCGCCGAGCTGGAGGGCGCCACCGGCGCGCGGGTGTTCGGCTCGGGCATGGCGGCCATCGGTGCGGTGCTGCGGGCGGCGGTGACTCCCGAATCGACGCTGGTGATACCGGTCGACGGGTACTACCAGGTGCGCCGTTACGCCACCGAGGACCTGGCGCCCGCCGGTGTGACGGTCGTCGAGGCGTCGAGCTCGCAGATCTATGACGCCGCCGCGACGGCGGACGTGGTGTTGGCCGAAACTCCCACCAACCCGGGATTGGATGTCGTCGATCTGCACCGGTTGGCCACCATCTGCCGCGGCCGCGGCGCGCGCCTGATTGTCGACAACACCGCCGCCACGCCCCTGGGTCAGCAGCCGCTGTCGTTGGGGGCGGACGCGGTGGTGGCCAGTGCGACCAAGGCCCTGTCCGGTCACGGTGACCTGCTGGCCGGCTACGTGGCCACCAGCCAGCCCGAGCTGCTGGCCGCGGTGGAGCGACATCGGCTGCTCGCCGGCGCGATCCTGGGCGGGTTCGAGGCATGGCTTCTGTTGCGCAGCATGGCAACTGCCGGATTGCGTTTCGAACGGCAATGCCAGAACGCCCGGGCGCTGGCGACCATGCTGGCCCGCCACCCGGCGGTGCGGGCGGTGCGCTATCCGGGATTGGCCGACGATCCGGCGCATCCGGTGGCCATGGCACAGATGCGCCGATTCGGGGCGCTGGTCTCGGTCGAACTGGCCAACGCGACCGCGGTGCACCGGCTGGTGGACCGCAGCGAACTGCTGATCGCCTCCACCAGTTTCGGGGGCCTGCACACCTCGGTGGACCGCCGGGCGCGCTGGGGAGACCCGGTCGTCGACGGATTCGCGCGCATCTCAGTGGGTATCGAGGACACTGACGACCTGCTCGCCGACATCGAACGCGCGCTGATGTCTTCCCCCTGACGATTCAGATTCGTGCGGGCCGACTGCGCCGAAACTGGTCCGCATCGCCCGACCGGCTCTATCGTGGGCTCTATGACCCAGACGGCCGACCGGTGTGAGCACGCGTCGCCGTGGTCGCCGCGCGAGGCCGAGATACTGGCCGTGACCCTGGCGCTGCTGCAGGAACACGGCTATGACCAGCTGACGGTGGACGCGGTGGCCAACGCCGCGCGCGCCAGCAAGGCCACGGTCTACCGGCGCTGGCCGTCCAAGGCCGAACTGGTGCTGGCCGCCTTCATCGAAGGCGTCCGCCAGGTGGCCGTCCCGCCGAACACCGGCACGTTGCGCGGTGACCTGCTGAGCCTGGGGGAGACCATCAGCCAGGAATGCGGGCAGCACGCCGGCACCATCCGCGCGGTGATGGTCGAGGTGTCGCGCCACCCCGCGCTCAACGAGGCCATGCAGCATCAGTTCCTGGACCAGCGCAAGGCCACGATCCAGCACGTGCTGCATCAGGCGGCCGACCGCGGCGAGATCTCCGAGGACGTCATCACCGACGAACTCTGGGACCTGTTGCCCGGCTATCTCATCTTCCGGTCGATCTTGCCCGGTCGGCCGCCCACCCGGCGCACCGTGGAAGCGTTTGTCGACGGCTTCCTCATCCCCGGACTGACCAAGTCGGCGGGGTAAGACGCCGCATGTCAGCGGCGGCCCCGGCCGGAAAATATATACGCGCGCGTCTCTTGTACAGTACGGTCCGGTACCGTACTGTCATACCTGTCGATCACACTCACGGTGTTGGCAGCCGTGTTTGGCTTGAGTGGAATCTTGTCGCCCGATTTTCGAAAGGCTAACGGGTGAAAGGCTTTTCGATCGCGTCCCTGGTGAAGCGGGGGTGGATGGTGCTCGTCGCCGTGGTGGTGGTCGTGCTCGCCGGATTCGGCATCTATCGCCTGCATGGAATCTTGTGGTCGCACAGCAGCACGTCGGCCAACAGCGGCCTGTCCAACGAGATCGTTCCGTTCAACCCCAAGCAGGTCGTGCTCGAGGTCTTCGGCGCACCGGGCGCGACTGCGACCATCAACTACCTCGACGTCAACGCCCAACCGCGGCAAGTCAAGGACGCGCCCCTGCCGTGGTCGTTCACCATCACCACGACCGAGCCCGCGGTCATCGGAAACGTCGTCGCGCAGGGCAACGGGGACACCCTGGGTTGCCGCATCACCGTCAACGGAGAAGTGAAAGACCAACGCACCGTCAACAAAGTCGACGCCTACACCTTCTGTCTGGATAAATCTGGATGAGCAACGATCAACAGCCGCGGCCGTTCGTGCCGCGCACCATCCGCCGGCTGGCGCTGCCGATCCTGCTGTTCTGGGTCGCGCTCGCCGCCCTCACCAACATCGCGGTGCCGCAACTGGAAGACGTGGGCAAGACCCACAACGTGGCGCTGAACTCACCAGATGCGCCGTCGCTCAAGGCGGTCAAGCGCATCGGCGAGAAGTTCGGAGAGTTCAACACCGACAGTTCGGCGATGATCGTGCTGGAAGGCGACAAGCCGTTGGGCGCCGACGCCCACCGCTTCTACGACGAGATGGTCCGCAGGATCGAGCAGGACCACAAGCACGTCCAACACGTCCAGGATTACTGGGGCGACACTCTGACGGCGGCGGGATCGCAGAGCAGCGACGGCAAGGCCGCCTATGTTCAGGTGAACCTTGCCGGCAATCAAGGCTCGGCGTTGGCCAACGAGGGCGTCGGGGCGCTGCGCGACATCATCGAGCGCATGAAGCCGCCGCCCGGCGTCAAGACCTATGTGACCGGGGCGGCGCCGCTGATATCCGATCAGTTCGACGTCGGGAGCAAGGGCACCGCGAAGGTCACCGCGATCACCATCGGGGTGATCGCGCTGATGCTGTTCTTCGTGTACCGCTCGGTGCTCACCACGCTGCTGGTGCTCGCCACCGTGCTCATCGAAATGTCAGCCGCCCGAGGCCTTGTCGCATTTCTGGGTAACGCCGGCGTGATCGGCCTGTCGACGTATGCGACGAATCTGCTGACGCTGCTGGTGATCGCGGCCGGAACGGACTACGCGATATTCTTCGTCGGCCGCTACCAGGAGGCGCGCGGCACCGGCGAGGATCGCGAAAAGGCCTTCTACACCATGTATCACGGCACGACGCACATCGTGCTGGGCTCCGGACTCACGGTGGCCGGCGCGGTGGCCTGCCTGAGCTTCACCCGATTGCCGTACTTCCAAAGTCTGGGCATACCAGCCGCATTGGGCATCCTGGTCGCGCTGTTCGCCGCGCTCACCCTGGGGCCGGCGATCCTCACCCTGAGTGCGATGGTGGGCATCTTCGACCCCAAGCGGGCGATACGAACCCGCGGCTGGCGGCGCATCGGCACCGCCATCGTCCGGTGGCCCGGCGCGGTGCTCGCGGCGGCGTGCGCGCTGGCCCTGGTCGGCCTGCTCGCCCTGCCCGGCTACAAGACCAGCTATGACACCCGGCCCTACATGCCGGCCAGCGCGCCGGCCAACGTCGGGTACACCGCGGCGGAGAAGCACTTCTCGCGGGCCCGGCTGGAGCCCGAGCTGCTGATGGTCGAAACCGATCACGACATGCGCAACCCGGAGAGCATGCTCGTGTTGGACAAGGTGGCCAAGGCGGTGTTCCACGTTCCCGGCGTCGCGCAGGTGCAGACCATCACCAGGCCGCTGGGAACCCCGCTCGTGCACAGTTCGCTCGCGTTCGTGGTCAGCAATTCCAGCGCGGCGCAACAGCAAAACCTGACCTACCAACAAGATCGGGCCAACGACGCCCTCAAGCAGGCCAACGAACTCACCAAGACCATCAACATCCTCAAGCAGCAGTACACCCTGCAGCAGCAGCTCGCCGGCACCACTCACGACGAGACTCAGAGCTTTCACGACACGCTCGGTACCATCCAGGATCTGCGCGACAAGATCGCGAATTTCGACGACTTCTTCCGGCCGGTGCGCAGCTACTTCTATTGGGAGAAGCACTGTTACGACATTCCCGTCTGCTTCGCGTTCCGGTCCCTGTTCGACGCGCTCGACGGCATCGACCAGCTCACCGAGAAGTTCGAAAACCTCACCGCCTCGCTCGACAAGCTCGACGCGCTGCAGCCGAAACTGACCGCGCTGATCCCGCCGCAGATCCAAAGCCAGCAGACCAATCGCGATCTGACGCTGGCGAATTACGCCACGCTGTCCGGCATTTACGCGCAGACCGCGGCCGCGATCGACAACGCGACGGCGTTGGGGCGCGCCTTCGACGCGGCCAAGAACGACGACACCTTCTACCTGCCGCCCGAGGTGTTCAACAACCCCGACTTCAAGCGTGGCCTGAAACTGTTCCTGTCGCCGGACGGCAAGGCCGCCCGGATGATCGTCACGCACGAAGGCGATCCCGCGACGCCCGAGGGCATCTCGCACATCGATCCGATCACGAAGGCCGCGCACGAGGCCCTGAAGGGCACGCCCATGGCCGGGGCGGGCATCTACGTCGGCGGGACCTCCGCGACGTACAAGGACATCCAGGATGGCGCCAAGTACGACCTGATGATCGTGGCGTTCGCCGCGCTGAGCCTCATCCTGCTGATCATGATGATCATCACGCGCAGCCTGATCGCCGCGCTGGTGATCGTCGGGACGGTAGCCCTGTCGCTGGGGGCCTCGTTCGGCCTGTCAGTCTTGGTGTGGCAGTACATGTTCGGCATCCAGCTGTACTGGGTCGTGCTCGCGCTGGCGGTGATCCTGCTGCTGGCGGTGGGATCCGACTACAACCTGCTGTTGATCTCCCGCTTCAAGGAGGAGATCCATGCCGGGCTGAACACCGGCATCATCCGCGCGATGGCCGGCTCCGGCTCGGTCGTCACCTCGGCCGGAATCGTTTTCGCCGTCACCATGTGTGCGTTCGTGTTCAGCGGTTTCCAGGTGCTCGGTCAGATCGGGACGACGATCGGGCTCGGCCTGTTGTTCGACACGCTGATCGTGCGCTCATTCATGACGCCTTCTGTCGCAAGGCTTCTCGGACGCTGGTTCTGGTGGCCGCAACGGGTGCGCCCGCGCCCGGCGAGCACCATGCTGCGGCCCTACGGTCCGCGCCCGGCGGTTCGTCAGCTGCTGTTGTGGGACGACGACGACCCGGTGGCGATGTCATCAAAAGCTCGCTGATCCGGTTCCCCCGGCCGAGTCCACCGTTCTAGCGCAACCCCGTTGCTTTCCGGCGTGTGCTGGGGATCGGGTGGCCTGGATTTGTCGGTGGTGGCTGCGATGATGAGGTTATGTCTTCGACCGCATCCGCAGGCGCGTTGGTGGTGAGTCCTAGTGAGCGGCTTGAGGTGTTGTTCGAGGAGTTGGCGGAGTTGACCGGTCAGCGCAACGCGATTGATGGGCGCATCGTAGAGATCGTGGCCGAGATCGAGCGCGACGAGTTGTGCGGGGTGACCGGCGCGCGGTCGGTGCCGGCGTTGGTGGCCTGGAAGACCGGCTGTTCGCCGGCAAACGCGCACACGATCACCACGATTGCGAGCCGGCTGCAGGAGTTCCCGCGCTGTGCTCAAGGCCTGCGGGAGGGCCGGCTGTCGGCCGATCAGGTCGGCATCATCGCGGCGCGGGCCGGCGAGGGGTCCGATGAGCACTATGCGCAGCTGGCGCGTAGTGCCACGGTCACGCAGCTGCGCACCGCGGTCAAGCTGGAGCCCCGACCCGGACCCGAATCCCGGCCCGAGCTGGAGCGCTCGATCACTGCGACCGCCACCGAGCGGGGCAGCTGCTACCGGATCAGTTTGGGTCACCATGATGCCGCGAAGTTCGACGCCGCGTTGGCGTCTCATCGTGATGCGCTGATCACCGAGTACCAGCGCGAGCACGGCGACGGCGCGGGCGCGTCAGGTCAGCGGCCCCCGTTGCCTGGCACCGCCGAGGCGTTCATGCGGCTGGTCGAGTCGGGATGGGACGCCGAGGCGGTCCGCCGGCCCCACGGGCAGCACACCACGGTGGTGGTACACCTCGACGTCGAGCAGCGCGCTGCGGCACTGCATCTGGGTCCGCTGCTCACCGACGCCGAACGCCGATACCTGACCTGTGATGCCACCTGTGAGGTGTGGTTCGAGCGGCGCGGCGAGGTCATCGGCGCCGGACGGTCGACGCGGCTGATCAACCGGCGGCTTCGCCGCGCGCTGGAGCATCGCGACCGCAGCTGCGTGGTCCCCGGTTGTGGGGCCACCCGTGGTCTGCACGCCCATCACATTCGGCACTGGGAAGACGGCGGCCCCACCGAGTTGGCCAACCTGGTGCTGCTCTGCCCTTATCATCACCGGTTGCACCATCGTGGGATCCTCAATATCACCGGATCCGCAGGTGCACTTAGGGTCACCGACGACGCCGGCCGAGTGCTGAGCCCGGGATCGCTGGCGCGCCCACCAACCGGGCCCCCGCCCGCAGTGCCGCCGTGTCCCGGACCGACCGGCGAGCGCGCCGACTGGTGGTGGTACACACCTTTCCAACCCCAACCACCACCGACAAACAACTAACTCGACACGGGACCGGTCACCACCGGAACTGCTCAAACATGCTGGTGCACAAAGGAATCCGTTCACACTCGCGATCGCCGGTCAAGACGGTTGTGCGGGTACCCGCGACATATACGGGCCAAATCGTTTGTGGGCGATGCCAACCCGTCGCGCTAACGCAGCATCGTGGCGACGATCCCGGCCAGGTAGCCCAGCCGGGCGACCTCCGAGGGCCGGAATTCCGGGCCGGGGCGGCCGAGCACCACCGCGGTGTGCGGGTCGCCCAACGGGGCGGCGACCATCGTCACGTCCATATCGCGCCACGCCTTCGGCACCCACTCGGCGTTGCCGTCCAGCGTCGCGGCCCGCTCCAGGGGCAGCCACGGGGCCGAGTCCGCCTTGGTCTCCGGGGCGCCCGGACTGCTGGCCAGGCGCTGTAGCTCGCCGCCCGAGGCGCGCAGCACCGTGCACCAACTGACGCGCAGCACCTTGGGCGCCTCGTTGGCCAGGACCTGCAGTCGCGCCGCCTTGCCCTCGGCCGCGGCGACGTGGTCGAGGAGCTCGAGCTCACGATGCGCCTCCAGCAGACCGGTGTGCGGGCGCACGCTGTCCACCCGGACACCGGACAGGGACTCGGCGGCGGTGATCAGCGTGTCCGGCATGGCCCCCGGCGGCAGTTCGATCACCAGGTCGTCGGTCGCGTAACCCGCGCTGCGCTCCACGACGTCGAGCGACAAGATGTCCGCCCCCACCGAACCGAGCGCGACCGCCAGCGACCCCAAGCTGCCGGGCCGGTCGACGAGCTCGATGCGCAACAGATAGGAGGGCACGGCCAACACTGTTGCACAGGGATGTGTCAGCGGCATTTCGACGTACCCGGCCCCGCGATGGCCAACGGGCGTGCAGCGGCCCACACCTTCGCGGCTAGGCTTTCCAGTCGTGTCCCAGATCTCCCGCGACGAGGTAGCGCACCTGGCCCGGCTGTCCCGGCTGGCACTGACCGACAGCGAGCTCGACAGCTTCGCCGGCCAGCTCGACGCCATCCTGACCCACGTCAGCCAGGTGCAGGCGGTCGACGTCGCCGGCGTCGAAGCGACCGACAACCCGCTCAAGGACGTCAATGTCACCCGGCCGGATGAGTCGGCACCGTGCCTGACCCAGGCCGAGGCGCTGGCCGAGGCGCCCGCGGCCGTCGATGGCCGCTTCGCGGTCCCGCAGATCCTGGGGGACAGCGAGTGAACGAGATCATCCGGTCCGACGCCGCCACGCTGGCGGCTCGGATCGCCGCCAAAGAGGTGTCGTCGGTCGAGGTCACCCAGGCGTGCCTGGACCAGATCGCTGCGACCGACGACCGCTACCACGCCTTCCTGCACGTGGCCGCCGACGACGCGCTGGCCGCGGCCGCCGTCGTCGACGAGGCGGTGGCCGCCGGGGAACGGCTGCCGTCGCCGCTGGCCGGAGTCCCCCTGGCGCTCAAGGATGTCTTCACCACGGTCGACATGCCCACCACCTGCGGGTCCAAGATCCTGGATGGCTGGCGTTCCCCGTACGACGCCACCGTCACCTCGAGGCTCCGCGCCGCGGGGATACCGATCCTGGGCAAGACCAACATGGACGAGTTCGCGATGGGCAGCTCGACCGAGAACTCCGCCTACGGCCCCACCCGCAACCCGTGGGACGTCGACCGGGTGCCCGGCGGCTCCGGGGGAGGCAGCGCCGCTGCGCTCGCCGCGTTCCAGGCGCCGCTGGCGATCGGGTCCGACACCGGCGGCTCCATCCGCCAGCCCGCTGCACTCACCTCGACGGTTGGCGTCAAGCCCACCTACGGCACGGTGTCACGCTACGGCCTGGTGGCGTGCGCGTCATCGCTGGATCAGGGCGGCCCGTGCGCGCGCACGGTGCTGGACACCGCGCTGTTGCATCAGGTGATCGCCGGGCACGACACCCGCGACTCCACGTCGGTGAAGGCGGCAATGCCCGACGTCGTCGCCGCCGCCAAGGCCGGCGCGGCCGCTGATCTCAAGGGCGTGCGCGTCGGAGTGGTCAAGCAGCTGCGGGGCGACGGCTACCAGCCCGGGGTGCTGACCGCGTTCGAGGCCGCCGTCGAGCAGTTGACCGCCCTGGGCGCCGAGGTGAGCGAGGTCGACTGCCCGCACTTCGACTATGCGCTGGCCGCCTACTACCTGATCCTGCCGTCGGAGGTGTCGAGCAACCTGGCCCGCTTCGACGCGATGCGCTACGGGTTGCGGGTCGGCGACGACGGCAGCCACAGCGCCGAGGAAGTGATGGCGATGACGCGCGCCGCCGGCTTCGGGCCGGAGGTCAAGCGGCGCATCATGATCGGCACCTACGCGCTGTCGGCCGGTTATTACGACGCGTATTACAACCAGGCCCAGAAGGTGCGCACCCTGATCGCCCGCGACTTGGACGAGGCCTATCGCTCGGTGGATGTGGTCGTGTCGCCCGCGACCCCGACCACGGCGTTCCGGCTGGGCGAGAAGGTCGACGATCCGCTGGCGATGTATCTGTTCGACCTGTGCACGCTGCCGCTGAATCTCGCCGGCCACTGCGGCATGTCGGTGCCGGCGGGCCTGTCGCCGGACGACGACCTACCGGTCGGGCTGCAGATCATGGCCCCCGCCCTGGCCGACGACCGGCTCTACCGGGTGGGCGCTGCCTACGAGGCGGCCCGCGGACCGTTGCCGTCGGCGATCTAGGACAGCCCAAGCCCGGGTTCCCGGGCGATTTTGCGCTTGCACGCGCCATGGAGCCGCCGCCGAAGGCAAGATGAGGGGATGCGGATCGGAGTGCTCACCGGAGGCGGCGACTGCCCCGGGCTCAACGCGGTCATCCGGGCAGTGGTGCGAACGTGCGACTCCCGGTACGGCTCCTCGGTGGTCGGATTCCAGGACGGTTGGCGCGGACTGCTGGAGAACCGGCGCATCCAGCTGCAGAACGACGACCGCAACGATCGCCTGCTGGCCAAGGGCGGAACCATGCTGGGCACCGCCCGCGTGCACCCCGAAAAGCTGCGCGCCGGGCTGAGCCAGATCAAGCAGACCCTGGACGACAACGGGATCGACGTGCTGATCCCGATCGGCGGGGAAGGCACGTTGACCGCCGCGCACTGGCTCTCGGACGAGAACGTGCCCGTGGTCGGTGTGCCGAAGACCATCGACAACGACATCGATTGCACCGACGTGACTTTCGGCCACGACACCGCGTTGACCGTCGCCACCGACGCCATCGACCGGCTGCACAGCACCGCCGAATCGCACCAGCGGGTGATGCTGGTCGAGGTGATGGGCCGCCACGCCGGCTGGATCGCGCTGAACGCGGGCCTGGCTTCGGGCGCGCACATGACCCTGATCCCCGAGCAGCCCTTCGATGTCGAAGAGGTCTGCCGGCTCGTCAAAAGGCGCTTCCAGCGCGGGGATTCGCACTTCATCTGCGTGGTCGCCGAGGGCGCCAAGCCCATTCCCGGATCGATCGCGTTGCGCGAAGGCGGGATTGACGAATTCGGCCACGAGAAGTTCACCGGGGTGGCAGCCCAGCTCGGTGCCGAAGTGGAGAAGCGGATCAACAAGGACGTCCGGGTGACCGTGCTGGGCCACGTCCAGCGAGGCGGCACCCCGACGGCGTACGACCGGGTGCTGGCCACCCGGTTCGGGGTGAACGCGGCCGACGCCGCACATGCCGGGGAATACGGCCAGATGGTGTCGCTGCGCGGGCAGGATATCGGTCGGGTGCCGCTGGCGGACGCGGTGCGCCAGCTCAAGCTGGTGCCGGAAAGCCGCTACGACGACGCCGCCGCGTTCTTCGGTTAGCCGCGGCGCCAGGCGAACAACCGGTGGATCTCAGGGAACCGCGGCTTGAATTAGCCCGCTAATGATCCAGGTGGTTCGTAATTGCGACGATTTGGTGGTTTCCGGACCGGTCCTCAGGGGTTATACCGGGGGTATGAGCCACCGCGGTGCGATTCGCGGATTCGTTCAGCAATCCGCTGTCGCGGCGAGACCACCGGGCTCGCCGAATCAGATGCCAGGTCCGCGCAGGCGGCGCGCCGACGGCGACCCCGCAGCGGCGACTGTGCCGCAGTCCCACGGTCCGAATCAGCCCGTGGCCGGACCGCCACAACCTCCGCCGGCCGCGCCGTCGCCACTCCGGCGGGTGCCACCACCACCGCCTCGGCCCGAGCCGACGCTTGGCGCGACGGCGCTGGACCGCTTCGACGCGCACGACACGGACGCCGCGGGGTTCAACTGGCGGCAGCTGCTTCATCGCGTCACCGGGATCGAGGTCGGCCCGGGCAAAAACACGGCCTATGAGAACGAGCTGCGGCGACACATCCGCGCGACCGTGGGTGGCGCCTTCCCGATCGCCGTGCTCAACCTCAAGGGTGGGGTCGGCAAGACCACGGTGGTCGAGGCGCTGGGGTCGACGTTCGCCGCCGTGCGCGACGACCGGGTGCTGGCCCTCGATATCGATGCCGGAGACCTGGCGGAGCGCCACGGCCGGCGCAATCCGCACAGCATCGCCGACCTGCTGCACGGCAAACCGGCGGCGCAATACGAGGACATCCGCGCGCTGACGTATATGAACGGCTTCGGGCTGGAAGTGCTCGGGTTGCCGGACTCCGACTGGCGTCTGGAGCGCCCCGACATGCTGCGGGCCTTCTCGATGCTGCGAAACCAGTACTCGCTGATGTTGGTCGACTGCGTCAAAACGCTCAATTCCGGTGTGATGGACGCCGTTCTACCGGAATCGCGCGCCCTGGTGGTGGTCACCAGCCCCGCCATCGATGCGGTACGTAAAACACGGGCGACGCTGGAGTGGTTGTGCCACAACGGGTATCAATCATTGATGCAGTGGACCGTGCTGGCGGTCAACCACGTCGAGCCGGCCAAGGTCGACGGTGTGGCCGTCACCGAACTCGACCGGCTGTCCGCCCGCGTCGGCGCCACGGTGGTGCTGCCGTTCGACCGGCACGTGCACGATGGCCGAAAGATCGCGCTGGACCGGTTGAGCAAGGAGAGCCGGCGCAGTTATCTGGAGATGGCGGCCGTGCTGGCCGACATGTTCCCGGGCCGGGGAGGGCAGCGCGACCGCTTCCCGGCGGCGCGATCACCGCGCACGGGTTGATACAGGTGCACCACTGATTCGATCGGTGGTGACCCGCTTCGCCCGGCTCCGCCGCGCTCGCGATCACCACTAGGATCGAGCGCATGAGTGTTGCCGCCAGCGCCGATCTGATGGACTACGACGACGTCATCGCGCGTTTCGATCCGGTACTCGGCCTCGAGGTGCACGTTGAACTGTCCACCGTCACCAAGATGTTCTGCGGCTGCACCACCGCATTCGGCGCCGAACCCAACACCCAGGTGTGCCCGGTGTGCCTCGGCCTACCCGGCTCGCTGCCCGTGCTCAACCAGAGCGCGGTCGAGTCGGCAATCCGCATCGGGCTGGCATTGAACTGCGAGATCGTGCCCTGGTGCCGCTTCGCCCGGAAGAACTACTTCTACCCGGACCAGCCGAAGAATTACCAGATTTCGCAGTACGACGAGCCGATCGCAATCAACGGCTACCTCGAGGCACCGCTGGAGGACGGCACCACGTGGCGGGTCGAGATCGAGCGCGCGCACATGGAGGAAGACACCGGCAAGCTCACCCACATCGGCAGCGAGACCGGCCGCATCCACGGCGCGACCACATCGTTGATCGACTACAACCGCGCCGGCGTGCCGTTGATCGAAATCGTCACCAAGCCCATCGAGGGTGCCGGAGCCCGCGCACCGCAGATCGCCCGTGCCTATGTGACGGCGCTGCGAGACCTGTTGCGCGCCTTGGACGTATCCGACGTCCGGATGGACCAGGGATCGATGCGCTGTGATTCCAACGTGTCACTCAAGCCGACCGGTGCGACCGAGTTCGGCACCCGGACCGAAACCAAGAACGTCAACTCGCTGAAAAGTGTTGAGGTCGCGGTGCGTTACGAAATGCAACGCCAAGCCGCAGTCTTGGTGTCAGGTGGCCGAATCATCCAGGAAACCAGGCACTTTCACGAAGCCGGCGGCTACACGAGTCCGGGCCGCACCAAGGAGACAGCCGAGGACTACCGGTATTTCCCTGAGCCGGACCTAGAGCCCGTCGCGCCCAGCCGCGAGCTGGTCGAGCGGCTGCGTCAGACCATCCCCGAGCTGCCGTGGTTGAGCCGCAAGCGCATTCAGGACGAGTGGGGCGTCTCCGACGAGGTGATGCGTGACCTGGTCAACGCCGGGGCGATCGAATTGGTCACCGCGACCATCGGGCACGGCGCATCCAGCGAGCAGGCCCGCGCCTGGTGGGGGAACTTCCTGATGCAGAAGGCCAACGAGGCCAACGTGGTGCTTGACGAGCTGGCCATCACACCAGCCCAGGTCGCCGCGGTGGTGGCGCTGGTCGACGAGGGCAAGCTGTCCACCAAGCTGGCCCGCCAGGTCGTCGAGGGTGTGCTGGCCGGCGAGGGCGAACCCGAAGAGGTGATGACCGCCCGCGGTTTGGCGCTGGTGCGCGACGACTCGGTGACGCAGGCCGCGGTCGACGAGGCTTTGGCCGCCAATCCCGATGTGGCAGAAAAGATTCGCGGGGGCAAGGTGGCCGCGGCCGGCGCGATCGTCGGCGCGGTGATGAAGGCCACCCGCGGCCAGGCCGACGCCGCGCGGGTGCGCGAATTGGTGTTGGCCGCCTGCGGCCAGGGCTAGCGCCCCGGGTCAGTCGACCGACGGGCGAGACGTCAGCTCTTGTCGTCGCTGTTGCGCGGGAACCCGCCGCCCTGCGGGAAGAGCGGGAACACCACGTCGTCGAGCTTCTCGGCGTCCCCGGCCGTCTTGTTGACCGTTGCGCCCCAGACGTTTCCATCCGGCGACATGCGCAGCGCCCAGGCGTGCGCGTGGGTGTCCTTGCGAACGACGTCGGGCTCACCGGTGACGGCGCCGGTGGCCGGCGCCAACCGGACCGCGACCGTCAGCTTGGTGTTGATCAGGTTGACCAGCACGGTCCCGTCCATCGCCGCGCATCCGGCCACGCCCGGCTTGTCCGGCCAGGTCCATACCGTGGACACGTCCGACGTTTTGGTGATGCGCTGCAACCGATCCGCCGTCGGGGTGCGGTCGGCGACATACAGTGAGCCATCCACCGGGTCGGTGCACAGACCGCCGCCTGCGCCCACCCCGGACAGCGCGGTCGTCGGCGGCGCCTGGCCTACGGTGGTCGGCTGCTCGATCCGCAGCACCTTGCCGGCCAGCGATTTGGGGTCGGCGGCCAGCGCTGGATTGCCCGCGTCGCCGGTCATCACGACCAGCGTGGTGGGGCTGGTGAAGATCAACGCTCCGGTGTTCCCGGTGGCGCCCTTGGGGATTCCGGTCAGGATGTCCTTGGGGATGTCGCCGTCGGCCACCCGGATGACCCGGTTGTCGGTCGGCGTACTGATGTAGGCGTACATCAGGCGGTCCTGCGTGTATGTGGGCGACATGACGATGTCCATCAGGCCGCCATCCCCGGACCCGTCCACCGGGATCACCATCTTCACCTTCGGCTCGGCGCTGACGGAGATCTCCTTGACCGCCCCGGTGGTGCGCTCGGCGACGAGTGCGGTTTTGCTGTCGGGGCCCATGATCAGGCCGCTGGTGCTCTCCAGGCAGCCCTGCATCACCCCGGGAGCGGGGCAGGCCTTGGGAAATGGCGTGGGCGGCAGCGGCGGCGGTGGGGGAGGCGTCGAGCTGGGCTGCGGCTTCAGTTCGGGGGCGGTGGTGAACGGTTGCGATTGGGCGTCGTTGAAGCGTGCGCACCCGCTCGTTACCAGCACGAGGGCGCACAGCACGGCGAACCCGCGCCGAACCGACCGCCCCGATCGCCCTAGTCGCATGACCGTCAGGCTACGGACACTGCCAGCGGCGCCGCCACACACGTCCCCGATGGCCGCCGCCGAAAACGCGGCCACGACCGCTTTCGGCCCGTACCCGGCGCCGCCTCCGGCGAACAGCGATCTCGCGCCGCGGGCCCCCGAAACGGGCTCGGGAGGCAATTTGGCGCCGATCCGGGCCGGTTTGACGGGCAACCCACCGATTGCCAGGCGAAAGCGCCGCTCAAATCCCCAATTCAGGACCGAATGCCCTTACCCTGACACCCGTGACCAGTCAACCGAATGACGCACATTGGCAACGGCCCGGTGAATCGCCGGAGCCGACCCCGGGACGCCCCGCCTCGGCGCGGCTGGTCGATCCCGAAGATGATCTGACGCCAGTCGGCTACCCCGGCGACTTCAACCCGTCGACCGGAACCACCACCGTCATACCCTACGGCGCCGCCCCCGCGGTCGCCGGCTCCGGGGCCGGGGGCTACAACCTGCTGGAACAGCAGGAGCCCCTGCCTTACGTCCAGCCGCATCCGGCGGCCCGGCACGCCGCCCCCGAGGCCACCGACATCGACGACGACGACGATGAACACCACGACCGGTTGCATGACGTCGGCCGGCGCGGAACGCAGCATCTCGGTTTGCTGCTGCTGCGCGTCGGGCTGGGCGTGGTGCTCGGCGCCCACGGGCTGCAGAAGCTGTTCGGCTGGTGGGGCGGATCCGGTGTGACGGGGTTCAAGAACTCACTGTCCGACGTCGGTTACCAGCACGCCGACATCCTCGCCTACGTGAGCGCCGGCGGCGAGGCCGTCGCGGGCGTTCTGCTGATACTGGGCCTGTTCACACCGGTGGCCGCGGCCGGCGCGCTGGCGTTCTTGATCAATGGCCTGCTGGCCAGCGTCTCGGCGCGGCCGCACACCCGCATCTTCTCGTTCTTCCTGCCCGAGGGCCACGAATACCAGATCACCCTGATCGTCATGGCCGCCGCGGTCGTCCTGTGCGGACCCGGCCGCTACGGCCTGGACGCGCGCCGGGGTTGGGCGCATCGACCCTTCATCGGGTCCTTCGTCGCCCTGCTGGCGGGCATCGCGGCCGGTGTCGGGGTCTGGGTGGCCCTCAACGGCGTGAATCCGATCGGCTGACCGGCCTTCTCACTGGTAGGGGTTGGGAACCCGCCCCGCGCTGGCCTCGGTCAGCTCGGGCAGCGTGGAGAACGTGACCGCGGGCAACCGCACCTCGGCGCCGCTCTTGAGGCGCGCGCGTCCCCACTTACCGCGGTGGAAACGCAGCCCGTCGATGTCGTCCCAGCGCACCCGCTGACTGCCGAAAAGCGTACGAACGGTCACACCCTGGTCGTCGGCGACGGTGCGTAACCGAACGATCAACGCCGACAGCAGCACCGGAAGGAACAGCAGCGGAAGCGACGGCGGCCACAGCATCACCGGAATCAGCAACCCCAACGTCAAGAACCCGACGGCCAGATGCGCTATCGGCGACACCTTGATCACGACGGGCGCTGCGGAGGGTGTTTGGGGAGACGATCCGGTGACCACCCCACCATCATTTCACCCGGCACCGGGCAGCGATCCCGCGAGCGCCCGCCGGGCGCTGTCGCCGACCGTGCTGCTGACCGGTCGCCGAAGGTCACGGATTTGACTGCTGAGCTGTGCGAAGGCTACCGTCGGACGCTATGGATACCGCCGGAAAGCCCGGGATGCTCGTAGTAATTAGTCAGCGCGTTGGTGCCTGACTTGCCCTTCGGCATTTGAAGCAATCCAGCACCAGCGCGCAACCCTCGTGCAGCAGATGAGCTGTCGGGGGTTTTTTGTTGCCCCCAGCGAGATTCCCGGAATGAATAAGGACTGAACGACAGTGAGCGCTCCCATCAGGCAGTACGCCTCCGCGGCACCGGACGCTGCCGACATCGCCACGGACGCGACCAAGCCCGCCGCCAAGTCCGTGGCCGGCAAGCCGAAACGTGTTGGGCCCGAGCAACTTACCGGCGCACAGTCGGTGATCCGCTCGCTGGAGGAACTCGGCGTAGAGGTCATCTTCGGCATCCCCGGCGGCGCGGTGCTGCCGGTGTATGACCCGCTGTTCGACTCGAAGAAGCTGCGCCACGTGCTGGTCCGCCACGAGCAGGGCGCCGGCCACGCGGCCAGCGGCTACGCGCACGCCACCGGCAAGGTCGGCGTCTGCATGGCGACGTCGGGGCCCGGCGCCACCAACCTGGTAACCCCGCTGGCCGACGCCCAGATGGACTCGATACCCGTCGTCGCCGTCACCGGCCAGGTCGGACGCGCGCTGATCGGCACCGACGCCTTCCAGGAAGCCGACATCTCGGGCATCACGATGCCGATCACCAAACACAACTTCCTGGTCCGCTCGGGCAACGAGATCCCGCAGGTGCTCGCCGAGGCATTCCACATCGCCTCCTCGGGCCGCCCCGGCGCGGTGCTCGTCGACATCCCCAAGGACGTGCTGCAGGGCCAGTGCACGTTCAGCTGGCCGCCGCGGATGGATCTGCCCGGATACAAGCCGAAAACCAAGCCGCACAGCCGCCAGATCCGCGAGGCCGCCAAGCTGATCGCGGCCGCCCGCAAGCCGGTGCTCTACGTGGGCGGCGGCGTCATCCGCGGTGAGGCGACCGAGCAGCTGCACGAGCTGGCCGAGCTGACCGGCATCCCCGTGGTGACCACGCTGATGGCGCGCGGCGCGTTCCCCGACAGCCATCCGCAGCACATGGGCATGCCCGGCATGCACGGCACCGTCGCCGCGGTGGCGGCGTTGCAGCGCAGCGACCTGCTGATCGCGCTGGGAACCCGCTTCGACGACCGGGTGACCGGGAAGCTGGACACCTTCGCCCCCGAGGCCAAGGTGATCCACGCCGACATCGACCCGGCCGAGATCGGCAAGAACCGCCACGCGGACGTGCCGATCGTCGGCGACGTCAAAGCCGTCATCATCGAGCTGCTCGAGTTGCTGCGCCAGGACGGGATCCCCGGCAAGCTCGACATCACCGAGTGGTGGGGCTACCTGAACGAAGTTCAGTCCACCTACCCGCTGAGCTACGACCCGCAGAGCGACGGCAGCCTCGGCCCGGAGTACGTCATCGAGAAGCTGGGCCAGATCGCCGGTCCGGACGCCCTGTACGTCGCCGGCGTCGGCCAGCACCAGATGTGGGCGGCTCAATTCATCTCGTACGAGAAGCCGCGCACCTGGCTCAATTCCGGTGGGCTGGGCACCATGGGGTTCGCCATCCCGGCGGCGATGGGCGCTAAGATGGCCCGCCCCGACGCCGAGGTGTGGGCCATCGACGGCGACGGCTGTTTCCAGATGACCAACCAGGAGCTGGCCACCTGCGCGATCGAGGGCGTGCCGATCAAGGTGGCGCTGATCAACAACGGAAACCTCGGCATGGTGCGCCAATGGCAGACGCTGTTCTACCAAGAGCGTTATTCGCAAACCGATCTGGCCACGCATTCGCACCGCATCCCGGACTTCGTGAAGCTCGCGGAGGCGTTGGGCTGCGTCGGATTGCGTTGCGAGCGTGAAGAAGACGTCGAAGACGTGATCAACCAGGCCCGGGCGATCAACGACCGCCCGGTGGTGATCGACTTCATCGTCGGGGCCGACGCGCAGGTGTGGCCGATGGTGGCCGCCGGCACCAGCAACGACGAGATTCAGGCGGCCCGCGGAATCCGCCCGCTGTTCGACGACGAGAGCGAAGGGCACGCCTGATGCACACGCACACCCTGTCGGTGTTGGTCGAGGACAAACCCGGCGTGCTCGCCCGCGTGGCGGCGCTGTTCTCGCGGCGCGGGTTCAACATCGAATCGCTGGCCGTCGGTGCCACCGAGCAGAAGGACATGTCGCGGATGACCATCGTGGTCTCCGCCGAAGAGACCCCGCTCGAGCAGATCACCAAGCAGCTCAACAAGCTGATCAACGTCATCAAGGTCGTCGAGCTCGACGACGACAACTCGGTGTCCCGGGAATTGGCGCTGATCAAGGTGCGCGCCGACGCGGGCATCCGCAGTCAGGTGATCGAAGCGGTGAACCTGTTCCGCGCCAAGGTGATTGACGTGTCGCCGGAGGCGCTGACGATCGAGGCGACGGGTGACCGCGGCAAGATCGAGGCGCTGCTGCGGGTCCTGGAACCGTTCGGGATCCGCGAGATCGTCCAATCCGGAGTGGTGTCGCTGGCTCGCGGTCCGCGCGGAATCGGCACGGCTAAGTAAGTTTTCAGTGCAAACAAGAAGGAGATAGTGAAGTGGCTAACCCGTCTGGGGAGACATTGCCGATGTTCTACGACGACGATGCGGACCTGACGATCATCCAGGGTCGCAAGGTCGGTGTCATCGGATACGGCAGCCAGGGACACGCGCACTCGCTGAGCCTGCGCGACTCCGGCGTGCAGGTGAAGGTGGGCCTCAAAGAGGGTTCGAAGTCGCGGGCCAAGGTGCAAGAGCAGGGCCTGGACGTCGACACCCCGGCCGAGGTCGCCAAGTGGGCCGACGTCATCATGCTGCTGGCGCCCGACACCGCGCAGGCCGACATCTTCAAGAACGACATCGAGCCCAACCTCAAGGATGGGGACGCGTTGTTCTTCGGCCACGGCCTCAACATCCACTTCGACCTGATCAAGCCGCCGGCCAACGTCACCGTCGCGATGGTGGCACCGAAGGGCCCGGGGCACCTGGTGCGCCGGCAGTTCGTCGACGGCAAGGGTGTGCCCGCGCTGATCGCCGTCGACCAGGACCCGAACGGCGACGGCGAGGCGCTGGCCCTTTCCTACGCCAAGGCCATCGGCGGCACCCGCGCCGGCGTCATCAAGACCACCTTCAAGGACGAGACCGAGACCGACCTGTTCGGTGAGCAGGCCGTGTTGTGCGGTGGCACAGAGGAATTGGTGAAGACGGGTTTCGATGTGATGGTCGAGGCGGGCTACCCGCCGGAGATGGCCTACTTCGAGGTGCTGCACGAGCTCAAGCTGATCGTCGACCTGATGTACGAGGGTGGCATCGCCCGGATGAACTACTCGGTGTCCGACACCGCGGAATTCGGTGGCTACCTTTCGGGTCCGCGCGTCATCGACGCCGGTACCAAGGAGCGGATGCGAGAGATCCTGCGCGACATCCAGAGCGGCGACTTCACCAAGAAGCTGGTCGCCAACGTCGAGGGCGGCAACAAACAACTCGAGCAGCTGCGCAAGGAGAACGCCGAACACCCCATCGAGGTCACCGGCAAGAAGCTGCGCGACCTGATGAGCTGGGTCGACCGGCCGATCACCGAAACGGCCTAGCGTTTGCGCGCCGAAGGTGCACTCAGGGCGAGTATTCAGCGATTGTTTCGCCGTGAGTGCACGTTCGGCGGCTCAGGACGCCGCGAGGCGTCCCGCCGTCTCGACCACCCGGCGGGCCAGATGCTCGAGGGCGGCGCCGGTCGGCTCGTCCAAATCCTTGATGTTGTCGTGGGTGGTGACCAGGCTCGCCCCATAGGGATTGCCGTCGACGAACTTGCACGGGTCCGTGTAACCGGGGGGCACGATGATGCCGCCGAAATGCATCAGCGTGATGTACAGCGATACCAGGGTGGTCTCCTGACCGCCGTGCACGGTGTTGGACGACGTGAAGCCCGCGTACACCTTGTCGGCGAGCTTGCCCTGGGCCCACAGCCCGCCCAGCGAGTCGAGGAAAGCGCGCAATTGCGCTGCCGGAGAACCGAACCGGGTCGGTGAACCGAAGATCACCGCATCCGCCCAGACGACGTCGTCACTGGTGGCCGCCGGAAGGTCCTTGGTGGCCTCATAGTTCGCCGTCCAGGCCGGGTTGTGGGCGAACGATTCGGGATCCTGCGTTTCGGCGACGTGCCTCAGGCGGACTTCGGTGCCCGCCGACTCGGCCGTGGCGGCGACGCGGTGCGCCATCGTGGTGTTATGGCCGGTGGCCGAGTAGTAGATGATCGCAAGTTTCGTCACGGCGTCATCGTAGGCCGCAGATCCGGAATCGTGTCGATCCCGAATTCCCGGCGCAACAACGTGCGGGCCGCGTAGTAGCCGGCCATGCCGTGCACACCGCCGCCCGGCGGTGTGGCCGCGGAGCACAAATACACCTTGGGAATGGGTGTGCGCCAAGGGTTTAACCGCGGTGTCGGCCCGGCGATCGCCCGCCAGGCGGAATTGCCGCCCATCCCGATGTCGCCGCCGACGTAGTTGGCGTTGTGGTCGCACAACCGGGCGGCCGGCACCGCGCGCGCCGCCACCACGACGTCGCGGAAGCCGGGGGCGAACCGCTCGACCACCGCGGTCACCGCTTCGGTCGCGTCGATGGTGGACCCCGACGGCACGTGGGCATAGGTCCAGAAGGGCCGGCGTCCGGCGGCGTCGATTCGGCCGGGGTCGGCGACGTGCGGCGACGCGGCCAGCACCATGGGCCACTGCGCGTGCCGGCCGGCGGCGATGTCGGCCTCGGCGCGAGCCATCTGCGCGCGGCTGCCGCCGAGATGCAGGGTGGGGGCCTGCCGCAGCCGGGCGTCCGACCACGGGATCTCGTCGCCCAGCACGAAGTCGACCTTGGCAACCCCCGGGCCAAAGGTATAACGCCGCAACGCTTTAGCGTAGCGGTCGGGCACGGCGTCGCCGTAGATCGCCAGCAGCGCGGTCGGCGCGGTGTCGAAGGCGACGACTGAGCCCGGGGGGCCGGGCGGCTCCGTCACTTCGGTGCCCGCCGTGAGTTCGCCCCCGTGTGCGCGTAGGTCGGCGATCAGGGCGTCGGTGATCGCCTGGCTGCCGCCCACCGGAATCGGCCAGCCGACCGAATGCGCGAGGGTGGCAAGCATCATGCCGGCGCCGGCCGCGGTCAGCGACGGCATCCGCGAAATGATATGCGCGGCAACGCCAGTGAACAGCGCGCGGGCGTCCTCGCCGGCCAGCGTCCCCCACGCCGGGGTGCCCTGGGCCAGCATCCGCAGCCCCAGCCGCAGCGCCGACGGCACCGACTTCGGCACCGACCGTTTGTCGCCCAGCAGCAGGGCCACCACGTCGTCGGAACGCTCGACCAGCGGGCCGAGCAGGCGTCTGAAGGACGCGCCGTTCTCGAGTTCGGCGCAGGTGCGGTCCAGGTCGCGGTAGGCGATGACCGCGGGGCGCCCGGGCAGCGGGTTGGCGTACGAAATCTCGGGTACCGCCAGTTGGACGCCGCGGGCGGGCAGGTCGAACTCCTTGAAGAACGGCGACGCCAGCGCCAGCGGGTGCACGGCGGAGCAGATGTCGTGCAAGACTCCCGCAGAATCTGGGTCGGGTGCGGTGCGCGCACCCCCGCCGAAGGTCGGCTGAGCTTCGACGACCTGCACTTTCAGGCCGGCCCGGGCGCAGATTACGGCAGCCGTCAACCCATTGGGTCCGCTGCCGACGATGGTGACGTCCACGCGTCAATTACAGCCGATAGGCTGGCCGGGTGAATCTGCCTGTTGTACTCATTGCCGACAAGCTCGCCGAATCCACCGTCGCCGCTCTGGGTGACCAGGTCGAGGTGCGCTGGGTAGACGGCCCGGATCGGGAGAAGCTGCTGGCCGCCGTGCCGGAGGCCGACGCGCTGCTGGTGCGTTCGGCCACCACGGTCGATGCCGAGGTGCTGGCGGCCGCGCCCAAGCTGAAGATCGTCGCCCGCGCCGGGGTAGGCCTGGACAACGTCGACGTCGACGCCGCCACCGAGCGCGGTGTGCTGGTGGTCAACGCGCCGACGTCGAACATCCACAGCGCCGCCGAGCACGCGCTGGCGCTGCTGCTGTCGGCGGCCCGCCAGGTTCCGGCCGCCGATGCCTCGCTGCGCGAGCGCGCCTGGAAGCGGTCGTCCTTCTCGGGCACCGAGATCTTCGGCAAGACGGCCGGTGTGGTGGGCCTGGGCCGGATCGGGCAGTTGGTTGCCCAGCGGCTCAGCGCCTTCGGCACCCACCTGATCGCCTACGACCCCTACGTGTCGCCGGCACGCGCCGCGCAGCTGGGCATCGAACTGCTGACGCTGGACGAACTGTTGGGCCGCGCCGACTTCATCTCGGTGCACCTGCCGAAGACGCCGGAAACCGCGGGCCTGATCGACAAGGACGCGCTGGCCAAGACCAAGCCGGGCGTCATCATCGTCAACGCCGCCCGCGGTGGCCTGGTGGACGAGGCCGCGCTGGCCGACGCGGTGCGCAGCGGACACGTGCGCGCGGCCGGCCTGGACGTCTTCTCCAAGGAGCCGTGCACCGACAGCCCGCTGTTCGAGCTGCCGCAGGTAGTGGTCACACCGCACTTGGGCGCATCGACCGAAGAGGCGCAGGACCGGGCCGGCACCGACGTCGCGGCGAGCGTGAAGCTCGCTCTGGCCGGGGAATTCGTTCCCGACGCGGTCAACGTCGGCGGCGGGGTGGTCAACGAGGAGGTGGCGCCCTGGCTGGACCTGGTGCGCAAGCTCGGGGTGCTGGCCGCCACGCTGTCCGACGGCCCGCCGGTGTCCTTGTCGGTGCAGGTACGCGGCGAGCTCGCCTCCGAAGATGTTGAGGTGCTTAAGCTTTCGGCGCTGCGCGGGTTGTTCTCGGCCGTCGTCGAGGGGCCGGTGACGTTCGTCAACGCCCCGGCGCTGGCCGAAGAACGCGGCATCACCGCCGAAATCGGCACCGCGTCGGAAAGCCCGAACCACCGCAGCGTGGTGGACGTACGCGCGGTTGCGCACGACGGCACCGCCGTCAACGTCGCCGGCACCCTGTCCGGGCCGCAACTGGTGGAGAAGATCGTGCAGATCAACGGGCGCAACTTCGATCTGCGCGCCCGGGGCACCAACCTGGTGATCAACTACGTCGACGCGCCCGGCGCGCTGGGCAAGATCGGCACTCTGCTGGGTTCGGCCGGGGTGAACATCGAAGCCGCGCAACTCTCCGAGGACGCCGAGGGCCCGGGTGCGACGATTCTGCTGCGCCTGGACCGCGACGTGCCGGGCGACGTGCGCGCCGAAATCGGTGCGGCCGTCGGTGCCAACAAGCTTGAGGTGGTTGATCTGTCGTGACCCGAGCCGGCGACGATGCAGAGCGAAGCGATGAGGAGCGGCGCCAATGAAGTTGGCGGTGATCGAGGGCGACGGTATCGGGCCCGAAGTCGTTTCCGAGGCAATCAAAGTCCTGGACACGGTGCTGCCCGGGGTGGACAAGACCAGCTACGACCTGGGTGCGCGGCGCTATCACGCCACCGGTGAGCTACTGCCGGATTCGGTCGTCGACGAGCTGCGCGCGCATGACGCCATCCTGCTCGGGGCCATCGGTGACCCGTCGGTGCCCAGCGGCGTGCTGGAGCGAGGGTTGTTGCTGCGCCTGCGTTTCGAGCTGGACCATCATATCAACCTGCGGCCGGGCCGGCTGTATCCGGGAGTGAACAGCCCGCTGGCCGGCAACCCCGAGATCGACTTCGTGGTGGTGCGCGAGGGAACCGAAGGGCCCTACACGGGCACCGGCGGCGCCATCCGCGTCGGAACGCCCAACGAAGTCGCCACCGAGGTCAGCCAGAACACCGCTTTCGGTGTGCGCCGGGTGGTGGCCGACGCGTTCGAGCGGGCCCAGCGACGCCGAAAGCACTTGACACTGGTGCACAAAACCAACGTGCTGACCTTCGCGGGCAAGCTGTGGTCGCGCATCGTGGCCGAGGTCGGACGCGACTATCCCGACGTCGAGGTGGCCTATCAACACATCGACGCCGCGACCATCTTCATGGTGACCGACCCCGGTCGCTTCGACGTGATCGTCACCGACAACCTGTTCGGCGACATCATCACCGACCTGTCGGCGGCGGTGTGCGGCGGAATTGGCTTGGCGGCCAGTGGAAATATCGACGGCACCCGTACCAATCCCTCGATGTTCGAGCCCGTCCACGGCAGTGCACCGGACATCGCCGGCCAGGGCATCGCCGATCCGACCGCCGCCATCATGTCGGTGGCGCTGCTGCTCGCCCATCTCGGCGAGGACGCGGCAGCTACGCGGGTGGACCGGGCCGTCGAGCAGTATCTGGCAACGCGTGGGGACGCACGGCACGCCACAACCGAAGTCGGCGAACGGATTGCTGCCGGGCTCTAGTCTCCAGGCCGGGGGGCACCAACCTCGTCGGCACCAGCGGCATCGCCGCCAGCGGGAACAACGCGCACAAAATCCATGCCGGTGGATATTTCGCGGCCGAGATCAACGCACCGAACAGTGGGGGGCCCGCGGCGGCCATCATCCGCTGGGTGGTGTTCTGGATGCCCAGGGCGCGTCCGCTCCAGTACGGGCCGGCGAATTCGGTGATGGCCGTGGCCTCTAGCCCGTTGTCGAGGACCGCGATCACCGAGATGGCGACCATCAGCCCCGCCTGCCATTGGGAGTTCATGTAGTCGGCCCACGCCAGCAGCAGCAGGATCAGCACGGCGGCGGCCGCGATGTAGCGCACCGGCCGCATGCGTGAACCGAGTCGATCGGACCAACGGCCCACGGCCACGCGGCCGAGCGCGCCGAGCAGCTGCGACAGAGTGACCAACGCACCAGCGGCCGCGACCGACCAGTGCAGGTTCTTGATCAGCCACACCAGCATGAACGTCACCGTGACCGTTTGCGGCATCATCATCAGGCCCGCCACGGCGTGAATTCGCCATAGCGTCAACGACCCTCGATACGGGCTGGCGAGTTCCTGATTGCTGGCACTGGCGCGGGGTTTGCGCGGCGGGTCGACGATTCCGACGACGCTCACTACCGCTCCGATCACGCACGCCAGCGCGGTGAACCGGAGGCCGGCCTGCGGTCCGTGCTCGGCGAGCTCGGGAATTATCATCGCGCCCAAGGCGATTCCCAGGGGTTGCGCGGTTTGGCGGATGCCCATGGCCAACCCGCGCTGGTGTGGTGGGAACCAGGCGGACACCAGCCGCCCGCCGGCCGTGTTGCAACTGGCGGCGGCCATACCGCCGAGGAACAGGTACATGGCGATCATCACCATCGAATGCGCCGACGCCGCGGCGTAGGCGGCTATCGCGGTGAGCGCCGAACCCGTGGCCATCACCACCCGCTCGCCGACCCGGTCGAGCACGTATCCCCAAAGCACCAGCGTGACCACCATGCCCCAGCTGGGCATCGAGGCCAGCAGACCGGCCTCGTCGAGCCGGATCCCACGGGCGCTTTGCAGCGACGGGATAAGGAACGCGACGCCGTTTATGAAGAGGAACGAACTTGCCGTTGTCAGCAGCGAAACGATCATGATCGACCAGCGGGCGCCCGCGCCGATTTCAGACGTGGCGGCCGGGTCGGACTGCATCCCCCATGCTTGCATACCGGTGGGAAATTTAGGGGCAGGACTTGTGCGTTTGCCCGTTGTTGCCGCCCGCGATTTCGCCGCGATAAGTGACGGCCCGCCACGCCCGGCTACGCCGCGCTCGCGACCGTCACTAGGCTCAACCGAATGCGCCTTGGTCGAATCGCCAGCCCGGACGGTGTCGCCTTCGTCAGTATCGAAGGTGACCTGAACGACCCAGCCGAGATGATCGCGCGCGAGATCGCCGAACATCCGTTCGGCACGCCGAACTTCACCGGCCGTTCCTGGCCGCTGGCCGACGTCCGGCTGCTCGCCCCGATACTGGCCAGCAAGGTGGTGTGTGTCGGGAAGAACTACGCCGATCACATCGCCGAGATGAAGGACATGACCGGACCCGCGCCGGTGGATCCGGTGATCTTCCTCAAGCCCAACACCGCGATCATCGGGCCGAACGTGCCGATTCGGTTGCCGGCCAACGCATCACCGGTGCACTTCGAGGGCGAGCTGGGGGTGGTCATCGGCCGGCCCTGCAAGGATGTCTCGGCAGCGCAGGCGGCGGAGAACATCCTCGGCTACACCATCGGCAACGACGTCTCGGCGCGCGATCAACAAAAAGCCGACGGCCAGTGGACCCGGGCCAAGGGGCATGACACCTTCTGCCCGGTCGGACCGTGGATCGTCACCGACCTCAAACCGCTGGACCCCGGCGATCTGGAATTGCGCACCGAGGTCAACGGCGACGTCAAGCAGCACAGCCGTACCTCGCTGCTGATCCACGACATCGGCTCCATCGTCGAGTGGATCTCGGCCGTGATGACCCTGTTGCCCGGCGACATCATCCTCACCGGCACGCCGGCCGGTGTCGGCCCCATCGAGGACGGCGACACCGTTTCCATCACCATCGAGGGCATCGGCACCCTCACCAATCCCGTGGTCCGCAAAGGAAAATCGTGACTGCACCCGCACAAGCAGGCCTGGTCCGGGTCCGATTCTGTCCCTCGCCCACCGGCACCCCGCACGTCGGAATGGTCCGCACGGCGCTGTTCAACTGGGCCTACGCCCGACACACCGGGGGCACCTTCGTCTTTCGCATCGAGGACACCGACGCGCAGCGCGACAGCGAGGAAAGCTACCTGGCGCTGCTGGACGCGCTGCGCTGGCTCGGCCTGGACTGGGACGAGGGGCCCGAGGTGGGCGGACCCCATGCCCCGTATCGCCAGTCGCAGCGCAGTGAGATCTATCACGACGTGGTGGCCCGGCTGCTCGAAGCGGGCGAGGCCTACTACGCCTTCTCGACGCCGGAAGAGGTCGAGGCGCGGCACGCCGCCGCGGGCCGTAATCCCAAGCTGGGCTACGACAATTTCGACCGGCAGCTGACCGATTCCCAGCGCGCCGCGTTCCTGGCGGAGGGCCGCAAACCTGTGGTGCGGCTGCGCATGCCCGACGAAGACCTCGCGTGGGACGACCTGGTTCGCGGGACCACCAGCTTCGCGGCCGGGTCGGTGCCGGATTTCGCGCTGACCCGCGCCAACGGAGATCCGTTGTACACCTTGGTGAACCCGTGTGACGACGCGATGATGAAGATCACCCACGTGCTGCGCGGCGAGGACCTGCTGCCGTCGACCCCGCGGCAGCTGGCGCTGTATCAGGCGCTGATCCGCATCGGCGTGGCCGAGCGGACTCCGCAGTTCGGGCACCTGCCAACGGTATTGGGGGAGGGCACCAAAAAACTCTCCAAGCGCGACCCGCAGTCGAACCTGTTCGCCCACCGCGACCGCGGCTTCATCCCGGAAGGGCTGCTCAACTATCTCGCCCTGCTCGGCTGGGCCATCGCCGATGACCACGACGTGTTCAGCCTCGACGAGATGGTGGCCGCGTTCGACGTGGTCGACGTCAACTCCAATCCCGCCCGCTTCGACCAGAAGAAGGCCGACGCGCTCAACGCCGAGCACATCCGGATGCTGGCGGCCGACGACTTCGCCGCCAGGCTGCGCGAGTATCTGAACGTTCACGGCCATCGCCTCGAACTGGACGACGCCGGCTTTGCCACCGCCGCCGACCTGGTGCAGACGCGGATCGTGGTGCTCGGTGACGCGTGGGACCTGCTGAAGTTCCTCAACGACGACGAATACGCGCTCGACCCTAAGGCCGCCGCCAAGGAGCTGGGCGCCGACGGCGCCGCGGTGCTGGACGCGGCGCTGCCCGCCTTGGACGCCGTGGCGGACTGGACGGCGCCGCAGATCGAGGCCGCGCTCAAGGCCGCGCTCACCGACAACCTGGGCCTCAAACCGCGCAAGGCGTTCGGCCCGATCAGGGTGGGGGCCACCGGGACGACGATCAGCCCGCCGTTGTTCGAGTCGCTGGAACTGCTGGGCCGCGACCGCAGCATGGGGCGACTGCGGTCCGCGCGCGAGACGGCCGGGCGGCCCCCCGCGTGAGCGAGGAGGGACCACGCGTGCGGAGTGTCAGCCGAGACTTTGGTAGTCTGCACTGCGGTTTAGGAAAGGCCGACAACGGCTGGCGGCGGCGGACTCCAAAGAGCTTATGAAGGCCCGCAATCCACGTTGACCAGCGGTTTTAGGCAGCCAATGGGGTATGGTGTAATTGGCAACACAGCTGATTCTGGTTCAGCCATTCTAGGTTCGAGTCCTGGTACCCCAGCAAAACTCTCGCTAAAAACTCCCAGCCTCAAGCGATTAGGTGGGCTTAGCGGGGTGAGCTATGCTGACTGCTCGGATCGTTTCTGGCCCCGTCGTCTAGCGGCCTAGGACGCCGCCCTCTCACGGCGGTAGCGTGGGTTCGAATCCCATCGGGGCTACAAATATCGCGGCTACTGGCCGGTCCCCAGGACCGCCGGTGCTGTCGTTCCACCCACCGGCATGGCCGCCAAGCCGAGTTTGCGGTGATCCCACGAACGAGCCCGTCGGGCCACGATACGAACGCAGACCCGCTTGTTCATCATCTGCTCGACGAAGGGCTTCATGTCGTCGCTGTAGGGACCGGTGTAGCGCTCCCAGACGCTGACGCCCACGCGGTGTGAGACGTCGGGATCGTCGACGATCTCGGCCACGCCCTCGAACGACACCCCGCGCAGTGTGTCGTAGGTGTGGCCGTCCTCGATCAGAAAGCTCACCCGCGGATCGCGCTTGAGGTTGATGGCCTTCTGCGATTTGGCCTTGGTCTCCAGCCAGATCTCGCCGTCGACGACGGCGTACCACATGGCGGTCAGGTGAGGCTGCCCGTCGGCGGCGATGGTGGCCAGCGTGCCGGTGCGGCTTTTCACGACGAAATCGGCGATCTCGTCTTCGGACATGACGATGCTCGCGCGCTGATTGGTTCCCATGCCGGTCAGTCTGTCAGGCGGCCTGCGGTGATTTGTGCACTGGTGGCGTTGCACGTGCGCCGAGGGCTTACAAATTCCCGATTAGGCCGCCCTGGACGCACACTCGCCACCGGAACAGCTCAGAGGCGGCGGGTGAGTGCCTCGGCGGCGGACAGGAGGTCGGCGGCCCAGCGTGCCCCCGGGCGCCGGCCGATCCGGTCGATCGGACCCGACACCGAGATGGCCGCGACGACGGCGCCGCGAGCATCTCGCACCGGCGCCGACACACTCGCCACCCCCGGCTCGCGCTCGGCCACGCTTTGGGCCCACCCCCGCCGCCGCACTTCGGCCAGTGTTCGTTCGGTGAATTTCGCCGTCGCGAGCACGGCCTTCTGGGTGGCCGCGTCGCTATGGGCCAGTAGCACTTTGGCGCCCGACCCGGCCGTCATCGGCAATCGCGCACCGATCGGAACCGTATCGCGAAGGCCCGCAGCGGGTTCCAGGGCGGCCACGCAGACGCGGTCGGTGCCCTCGCGACGGTACAGCTGCACGCTCTCACCGGTGGTTTCGCGCAACAGCGGCAGCACCGCGCTGCTGGCGGCCAGCAGCGGATCGTTGACGTGGGCCGCGAGTTCGCTGACGGCCGGACCGAGCAGCCAGCGTCCTTCGTCGTCGCGCGCCAGCAGGCGGTGCACTTCGAGGGCGGCGGCCAGCCGGTATGCCGTGGCCCGGGGCAAGGAGGTCCGCTCACACAGTTCGGCTAACCCACAGGGTGATTGGGAGATCGTGTGGAGGATACCCACGGCTTTGTCCAGGACGCCGATGCCGCTATGCTGTCTCACAGGAAGATACTAGCGTCTCGCATTCTGAGATCACAGCCCGAATGATCGGCGAGCCGCTAACGAGGCGAATTGAGGCGAGTTCGATATGGGAATCGACCAAGGGGCGGCGGGCGCCGCCACCAAACCGCGCACTCTGGCCGAAAAAGTTTGGGATGACCACGTTGTGGTATCCGGCGGCGCCAGCGAGCCGGACCTGATCTACATCGATTTGCATCTGGTGCACGAGGTCACCAGCCCGCAGGCCTTCGACGGCCTGCGCTTGGCGGGCCGGCCGGTGCGCCGCCCCGATTTGACCCTGGCCACTGAGGATCACAACGTTCCGACCACCGATATCGACAAGCCGATTGCCGACCCGGTGTCGCGGACCCAGGTCGAGACATTGCGGCGAAATTGTGCTGAATTCGGTGTGCGGCTATATCCAATGGGCGACGCCGAGCAGGGCATCGTGCACGTGGTCGGGCCGCAACTCGGCCTCACCCAGCCCGGAATGACGGTCGTCTGTGGGGATAGTCACACCTCGACGCACGGCGCATTCGGGGCGCTGGCCATGGGAATTGGCACGTCGGAGGTCGAGCACGTGCTGGCCACCCAGACCTTGCCGCTGCGGCCGTTCAAGACGATGGCGGTCAATGTCGACGGGCAGTTGCCCGCCGGCGTGACGGCCAAGGACATCATTCTCGCGCTGATCGCCAAAATCGGTACCGGCGGCGGTCAGGGCCACGTCATCGAATATCGCGGCAGCGCCATTGAATCGCTCTCGATGGAAGGCCGGATGACCGTCTGCAATATGAGCATCGAAGCCGGTGCCCGGGCGGGAATGGTGGCTCCGGACGAAACCACGTTCGACTACTTGCGTGACCGCCCGCACGCCCCGCAGGGCGCGCAATGGGATGCGGCAATGAGTTATTGGCAGCAGCTGCACACCGACCCCGGAGCCGAATTCGATACCGAGGTCTACCTCGACGCCGCGTCGCTGAGCCCGTTCGTGACGTGGGGCACCAACCCCGGCCAGGGCGTTCCGCTGGCCGACGCGGTGCCGGATCCCGAGCTGATGACCGACGACGCGCAGCGTCAGGCGGCTGAGAAAGCATTGGCGTATATGGACCTTCGGCCGGGCACGCCGATGCGTGACATCGCCGTCGACACGGTGTTCGTGGGCTCTTGTACCAACGGTCGTATCGAAGATCTGCGCGTCGTCGCCGACGTGCTTCGCGGTCGCAAGCTCGCGCCCGGGATGCGGATGCTGGTGGTACCGGGCTCGATGCGGGTGCGCGCGCAGGCCGAAGCCGAAGGGCTGGGTGAGGTTTTCACGTCCGCGGGCGCCGAATGGCGCCAAGCGGGCTGTTCAATGTGCCTGGGGATGAATCCCGACCAGCTTGCGCCGGGGGAGCGGTGCGCCGCGACGTCCAACCGCAACTTCGAAGGGCGCCAGGGTAAAGGCGGCCGCACGCATTTGGTGTCTCCGGCCGTTGCCGCGGCGACCGCCGTTCGCGGCACATTGTCTGCTCCGGCCGATTTGAGCTGACTTAATCGACTGTTGAAGGGATGAGCATGGAAGCATTTCACACCCACACCGGTATCGGTGTGCCGCTGCGGCGCTCCGATGTCGATACCGATCAGATCATTCCGGCGGTGTATTTGAAGCGTGTCACCCGAACCGGTTTCGAGGACGGCTTGTTCGCCAGCTGGCGGTCGGATCCGTCATTCGTGCTCAACCTCAGCCCCTTTGACCGGGGGTCAGTGCTAGTCGCAGGGCCCGATTTCGGGACGGGGTCGTCGCGTGAGCATGCGGTGTGGGCACTGATGGACTACGGGTTCCGGGTGGTCATCTCGTCTCGATTCGGTGACATTTTCCGGGGCAACGCCGGCAAGGCGGGGCTGCTGGCGGCCGAAGTTTCTCAGGATGGGGTGGAACTGCTCTGGAAGCTCATCGAGCAGAGCCCGGGCTTGGAAATCACTGTCAATCTTCAAGATCGAAATATCACCGCGGGAACGACGGTGCTGCCGTTCAAGATTGACGACCACACCGCATGGCGTCTACTCGAGGGGCTGGACGATATAGCCCTTACGCTGCGGAAACTCGATAAAATCGAGTCATTCGAGATCGAGTATCCGGACTGGAAACCGCGTACTCTGCCCACCTCTTGAGCGGTCGGCCGGCGCCGATTTTCTGCTTGATCGGCTAACTAAACCGACCCGATTTTTAACACCCGCCACCGGTCAAGGGCGGCAACCAGATTGCGAAATCGGCGGGCGCCTTGCCCTGAAATTGCGCGTGGCTCTTGGAAATTTGCTGGGTGAGGGTTTACCGTGTCCACTAGTCGGTTCAAATCGAGGACCACTAGTGTCGGAGGGATTGATGAACAAGGCAGAGCTCATTGATGTGCTCACAACTAAATTGAACACGGACCGTCGACAGGCGACCGCTGCGGTCGAGAATGTTGTCGACACCATTGTGCGTGCGGTACACAAGGGCGACAGCGTCACTATTACCGGGTTCGGTGTGTTCGAGCAGCGGCGCCGCGCAGCGCGGGTGGCCCGCAACCCGCGGACCGGTGAGACGGTGAAGGTGAAGCCGACGTCCGTCCCGGCGTTCCGCCCCGGTGCTCAGTTCAAAGCGGTTGTGTCTGGCGCACAGCGCCTCCCGTCGGACGGCCCAGCCGTCAAGCGTGGTGTTGTAGCGGGTGGTGCGGCCAAGAAGACCGCCGCCAAGAAGGCTCCGGCCAAGAAGGCTGCAGCCAAGAAGGCTCCCGCCAAGAAGGCCGCGGCGAAGAAGGCTCCGGCCCGCAAGGCCGCGACCAAGGCCCCGGCCAAGAAGGCCGCGACCAAGGCTCCGGTGCGCAAGGCCGCGACCAAGGCTCCGGCCAAGAAGGCCGCGGTCAAGAAGGCTCCGGCCAAGAAGGCCGCGACCAAGGCTCCGGCCAAGAAGGCCGCGAGCAAGGCTCCGGCCCGCAAGGCTCCCGCCAAGAAGACGACCGCACGTCGCGGTCGCAAGTAAGCGGAGTCAAGTTCTAGACACGAATACCCTTCGGGCGGCAGCGGTGCCCCCGAAGGGTATTCGTGCGCTTAGCGGCGGTCGAAAGCGCGGCGAAGCCGGGCGTAGCGGGCCGCCGCCATCACGCTAGGCCCGGACGTTGGCGGCCAGCGCACCGCCGATGTGGTCGGCCGCCACCAATCGGCCGTCAAACAGCGACAGCACCCAGGTGCTGCCCTTGTGGTTACGTGACTTGTCGGGCCGAACGCCATCGCGCTCACACCACCACGCGATCAGGTCCGGAATCACCTTGCCCTGCGTGCAGACAACCGGTGTGCCTTGCTTCTCGGCGATGTCCAACATTCGGTGGCGTCCGCGTTTCGCGTTCTTGGCGTAGGCCTCTTCGGTGAGGGCGGGCTCGTTGAGCACGGGCACGCCCAAGTCCTCGGCAAGCGGTTCCACGGTCTGATGGCAGCGGACCCGGTCGGCCGCGTACACCTGCGACGCGCCGAAGGCGAGGAGTTGTGGAACCAGCGCCTCGGCCTGCGCGCGTCCGCGCTTATCCAGCGGTCGCTTGGCGTCATCACCGGAGAAACGCGATTTGCGGCCGGCTGTGCCGTGCCGGACCACCAACATGGTTTTCGTATCGGCCGGCTTTTTGTTGAAGTGGCGCAACACTTTTCGGTCCTGCGCGTAGTCGAGCCTCTGCATCGCCTCGGCGAGCGGCAGCCAGAGCAACCGGTCCACCTCATTGCCCGGCACGAATTCACCGCCGATGGCGCGTGCCGCCCAGTAGTAAACCTTTTTGACGCCCTGGTCGATCGGATAGCTCACCAAGTCGAGCCGTCGGCCGAGGATGGCGCGCTGACCCGTCTCCTCGTGCACCTCGCGCACGGCGGCCACCGGGGCCGTCTCGCCGGGGTCGACCTTGCCTTTGGGCAGCGACCAGTCGTCATACCGGGGACGGTGAATGACGGCGATTTCGATGTCGTGATCGGCCGCGTCACCATTGCCGGGTCGCCACAGCACCGCGCCGGCGGCATAGACGACCCGGCTTCCCGAGCGCCGAGCGGTGGACGAATTGTGGGTCGGCACCTCAACTCCTGCAGATCAATTCACTTCAGAGCACGCTTAATCGAGATGCGGCCGGGAGAAACAACCGGAAGTCACCGCACAGAGCTAAGGACTGCGATGGCGCTCCATCAACGATACTTGGTGGTCACGCACCGTATGGCCGGCCTGTGGCGACGGGGTCCACTGCCCGTCGGGCCCCAGTTCCCAGCACCGGGTGGACGGATCCAGTGCGGATTCGAACAATTCGTCGAGCTGCACGGTGAGCTTGGGGTCCTTGACCTGAGCCAGCACCTCCACCCGCCGATCGAGGTTGCGATGCATCATGTCCGCGCTACCGATCCAGAACTCGTTGATGTTGCGGAAATGGATGATCCGCGAGTGCTCTAAGAAGCGGCCGAGAATGGAGCGGACGAAGATGTTTTCGGAGAAACCCTCGGCGCCCGGGCGCAGCGCGCAGATCCCGCGCACCACGACCTCGACCCGTACCCCCGCCTGCGACGCCCGATACAACGCGTCGATCACCTGCTCGTCGACAAGCGCATTCATCTTCAGGCGGATGCGCCCGTCGCCGCGTTCGCGGTGCGCCTCGATCTCGCGTTCGACCCGTTCGATGATGCCGGCGCGAATTCCGTGCGGCGCCACCAGCAGATTGCGGTAGGAGACCTTACGCGAATAGCCGGTAAGCGAATTGAACAAATCGGTGAGGTCCGCGCCGATGTCGGGGTTGGCCGTCAGCAGGCCGACGTCCTCATACAGGCGGGCGGTCTTGCTGTTGTAATTGCCGGTTCCGATGTGGCAGTACCGCCGGATCGCCGAACCCTCGCGGCGCACCACCAAGCAGGTCTTGCAGTGCGTCTTGAGGCCGACGAGCCCGTAGACCACATGCACGCCCGCCTGCTCGAGGGCGCGCGCCCAACGGATGTTGGCCTGCTCGTCGAAGCGCGCCTTGATCTCGACGAGCGCCACGGCCTGCTTTCCGGCCTCGGCCGCTTCGATCAGCGCCCGCACGATCGGCGAATCACCGGATGTGCGGTACAGCGTCTGCTTGATCGCCAACACGTTAGGGTCGGCGGCGGCCTGCTGGATGAAGCGCTGCACGCTGGTGGAGAAGGAGTCGTACGGGTGATGCACCAGCACGTCGCCCTCGCGCAGCGTCGCGAAGATGCTCTTGGGAGATTCGCGGTCGGCGAAGGCGGGGTGGGTGTCCGGTACGAAGGCCGGGTCCTTGAGCGCCGGCCGGTCCAGGCCATAGATCTGCCACAGCGACGAAAGGTCGAGCAGGCCCGGCACTTCGATGACGTCACCGGGATGCACGTCGAGTTCGCGCAGCAGCAATTCCAGCATGCCCTCGGTCATGTCGTCGGCGATCTCGAGTCGCACCGGCGGGCCGAACCGCCGGCGCGCCAATTCCCGTTCCAGCGCCTGCAGCAGATCCTCGTCGCGGTCTTCCTCGACCTCCATGTCGGCGTTGCGGGTGATGCGGAAAGCGTGATGCTCCACGATTTCCATGCCCGGGAACAGAAGAGGAAGGAAGGCCGCGATCAGCTCTTCCATCGGCAGGTAACGGACGATGGCCCGCCCCGAGCCGTCAGCGCTGCTGATGGCGGGGAGTTCGACGAAGCGATCGACGTTGTTGGGCACCTTGACTCGCGCGAAGTGCTGCCCGCCGTCCTCGGGCTGGCGCACCATGACCGCGAGGTTCAGGCTCAGCCCGCTGACGAACGGGAAGGGGTGCGCGGGATCGACGGCCAGCGGTGTCAGGACGGGGAAGACCTGTTGGGTGAAATAGTTCGACAATTCGTCGCGCTCGTCCTGGTCGATTTCGGCCCACGTGACGATGTGGATGCCTTCCTCGGCGAGCGCCGGCCGCACCGAATCGAGGAAGACCCGCGCGTGGCGGGTCGCGATCCGCTGAGTCTGTTCCCCGATCAGGGCAAGCTGCTTGCGCGGCGTCAAACCGTCGGCGGAGCGAACCGACAGCCCCATCTCGTCGCGGCGTTTGAGGCCCGCGACGCGGACCATATAGAACTCGTCGAGGTTGGAGGCGAAGATCGCCAGGAACTTGGCGCGTTCCAGCAGCGGCAATGAGTTGTCGTCGGCCAGCGCCAGCACGCGGGCGTTGAAGTCCAGCCAGCTCAGTTCGCGGTTGAGGTAACGATCGTCGGGCAGATCGGTCAGCGCGGCCTGGGTCGCAGCCGGTGGTGCCGCCACGGCCGAGTCGCCCGAATGCCACAAATTCTCGTCGGGTCGCGCCTCAGCTTCGATTTCAGTCACCCTGCGATCATTGCTCATCACGCGCGGGTGCTGCTAGCGCTCGGGGGACATCCATTCGCCGTTGGGACGACGTTCACCCCTGGGAAAGATTTGCCCAGGGTGATCGAAATCAGTGCGGCGCGATGGCCCGGGCTGTCGCCGCCCCCACTCCGAGGCGGCGGGCGGCCGCGAGGTCGGTGGGAGTATCGACGTCGCACCGCAGGCCGGGCCAGGCGCCGGTCAGCTCGATCGCACCCGAACTGCGGTGCCGCGCCGAGGAATCGGACCCGAACCGTGGGTCGAGCGGGCTGCCGAACGCAAACAGTGCGGCGGTGCCCGTCGCCAGCCGGTCGGCGACGAAGCTGCGCCGGTGCTGGCGTGCGGCGGCGATCGCCTCATTGAGCTCCTGAGTCTGCAGTGCGGGTAAATCACCCTGCAGCGCAACGACATTGGCGAAGGAACCGCCCACCGCGCGCTCCGCGGCGGCGATGGCGTTGTTCAACGGATCGGGGTGACCCTCGGGCGTCGGGTCGGCCAGCACGTCGGCGCCCAGCTGGGTGGCCGCGGCCGCCGCGGCGTCGTCGGGCGTGATCACGGTGATCGAGCCCAGCGATCGGACACGTGCGGCGGCGGTCAGGGTGTCCGTCAACATGGCGAGCACCACGCTTTCCCGGGTGCGCGCCGAGAAGACCGGGGCCAGCCTGGTCTTGGCGGCGGCCAGCCTCTTGACGGCGATGATCAATGCCACGTCGCCAGCGCCGTTGGCCGCGCCGTCGGCCTGTATGCCGCTCATGAGATGTCATCCTGCCAGCGCCGCGTCGCGGCTCGCGTGACGCCCGGTCCGTCGCTGATCTAGGGTGTAGCGGCCGCGCGTGCCGCGTGAGCAACACCGACCACGGACAGGGGTGGTACATGACCAGCGCATCGTCGGGCGCCGTCGCGGTGATGGGTGCCGGGGCGTGGGGAACGGCGCTGGCCAAGGTGCTGGTCGAGGCCGGGGGACCGGAGGCCGGGGTCACGCTGTGGACCCGCAGGCCCGAGCTGGCCGAGCAGATCAATTCCACCCGGTCCAACCCCGACTATCTGCCCGACACGGCGTTGCCCCCGGGCATCCGCGCCACCGCCGACGCCGCCGAAGCGCTGCGCGACGCCTCGACCGTGTTGCTGGGGGTGCCGGCGCAGACCATGCGTGGCAACCTCGAGCGCTGGGCGCCGCTGATTCGCGAGGGCGCGACCCTGGTCAGCCTGGCCAAGGGCATCGAGCTGGGCACGCTGATGCGGATGAGCCAGGTCATCGTCTCGGTCACCGGCGTCGACCCGTCTCAGGTCGCGGTGATCTCGGGGCCGAACCTGGCCAGCGAAATCGCCGTATCCCAGCCCGCCGCCACCGTCATCGCGTGCAACGACTCGGGCCGGGCGGTCGCCCTGCAGCGCATGCTGAACACCGGATACTTCCGCCCCTACACCAACAGCGACGTGGTCGGCACCGAGATCGGCGGGGCCTGCAAGAACGTCATCGCCCTCGCGTGCGGGATGGCCGTCGGCGTCGGGCTCGGCGAGAACACCTCGGCGGCGATCATCACTCGCGGCCTGGCCGAGATCATGCGGCTGGGGATTGCGCTCGGCGCCAAGGGCGCGACGCTGGCCGGGCTGGCCGGGGTGGGCGACCTGGTGGCCACCTGCAGCTCGCCGCGTTCCCGCAACCGTTCCCTGGGCGAACGGCTCGGCCGGGGAGCGACCATCCAGTCGCTGCTGGGGGGCACGCCCGATGGCGGCGACGGGCACGTCGTCGAGGGTGTGACGTCCTGCGAGTCGGTGCTGGCGCTGGCCGCCAGTTACGACGTCGAGATGCCCCTCACCGACGCCGTGTACCGCGTGTGCCACAAAGGCTTGTCGGTCGACGAGGCGATGGCCCTGCTCCTGGGCCGCCGCACCAAGCCCGAGTAGGCGGCGCCGAACATATGAGAAGGCCAGGCAAAGGGCCGCCACCCGACCGGACCGGGTGTCACCCGGTAGCCTCTTGAGATTGTGAATGCCAGCGAGCGGTCGACGCCGCACCCCAGCTCACGGGGTGGCGATCGGGTACGCGTCGCCGTCGTTTTCGGCGGGCGCAGCAACGAACACGCCATCTCGTGCGTCTCGGCGGGCAGCATTCTGCGCAACCTGGACCCGGAGCGGTTCGACGTGGTCGCGATCGGCATCACCCCGGAGGGTTCGTGGGTGCTCACCGACGGCGACCCCGCCGCGCTGGCGATCACCAACCGCCAACTGCCTGAGGTGACATCCGAATCCGGAACCGAATTGGCGATGCCGGCCGATCCTCGGCGCAGCGGCCAGCTGGTGTCGCTGGCACCGGGGGCCAGTGAGGTGCTGGCCTCGATCGACGTGGTCTTTCCGGTGCTGCATGGTCCCTACGGCGAGGACGGCACCATTCAGGGTCTGCTGGAACTCGCCGGCGTGCCGTACGTGGGCGCCGGTGTGCTGGCCAGCGCGGCCGGCATGGACAAAGAGTTCACCAAGAAGCTGTTCACCGCCGAAGGATTGCCGGTCGGCGACTATGCGGTGCTGCGCCCGGCGCGCTCGAGGCTGCGCCCCGAGGAGTGCGAGCGGCTGGGCCTGCCGGTGTTCGTCAAACCCGCACGGGGCGGCTCCTCGATCGGTGTGAGCCGGGTATCGAGCTGGGATCAGCTGGACGGCGCGATCGCCGCCGCGCGCCGCCACGACCCCAAGGTCATTGTCGAGGCGGCGATCATCGGCCGCGAGCTGGAATGTGGTGTGCTCGAAATGCCGGACGGCACAGTCGAAGCCAGCACGCTGGGCGAGATCCGGGTGGCCGGGGTGCGCGGTCGCGAGGATTCGTTCTACGACTTCTCCACCAAATACCTCGACGACGCGGCCGAATTGGACGTGCCCGCCAAGGTGGACGACGAAATCGCCGACACGGTACGCCGATTGGCGGTCCGGGCGTTCAGGGCCATCGACTGCCAGGGGCTGGCCCGGGTGGACTTCTTCCTCACCGAGAACGGGCCGGTGCTCAACGAGATCAACACCATGCCCGGATTCACCACGATCTCGATGTACCCGAGGATGTGGGCGGCCAGCGGCGTGGATTATGCGACCCTGCTCGCGACGATGGTCGAGACCGCGCTGGCCCGTGGCGTGGGCCTGCGCTAGCGGCGATCGCAAGCGCGGCGTGGCCGGGCGCGGCGGGTCGCCGCCATTGGAGCTAACCAGGCTGGCCCGGGTCGATGGGCGCCGCCGGGATGTTGTGGTCGATCACCTCGGACAGCCGCTGGATCGGCGTCGGGCCCGACCCGGTCGGCAGCGTGAGCGCCACATAGGTTCCGCGGTCCACGGCGTACCAGGTGGACCTGCCCGCGTCCCCGGCGGATTGCTGTTCGGCGCGCACCTGGAACCACTGCACCCGATCGACGACCTGAATCGGGGATCCGAGGACGAACTCGGCCGGGCGGTCCAGCCCGCAACGCAGTACCACCGGATCACCGTCCGGCACGCTGCGCCAGGCGGCGGCCCCCTGCGGGGCCGGCTGCTCGAGGGGCGCGCGCTGGTAGTCCCCGAGCCGCTGCGGCAGCGCGCCCATCAGCGCCCGGCACGCCGAGCCGTCGGCCTGCGGCGCGGGGACCGCGGGAACGGCCACCGAACGCGGGGGGGCCTCGCGGGTGGCCGCGATGGCCAGGATCACGCCGATCGTCGCGACGGCCAGCGCGATCGCGGCGATGATCAGCGCGCGCGGCGGCCCGGCATCGGTGTCCGCTTCGGCTGCCACCGCCCGTACCTCCTTGTCCCGCTAACCACTATCGCCTTCGTTTACCCCGGTGCCAATTTATTCTCGGTCCGAAACCGGTCCGGGTAGCCCCACGGTCCGTCCGTCCGGCGCGGTAGGAGCGACAACACGAGCCCTATCGTGGGTGGCGTGCAAGAGGAATCGGGCGAGTCGCTGCAGCAACTCGGCGAGTTCGCCGTGATCGATCGCGTGGTGCGAGGGCGCGAGCAGCCCGCCGCGGTCGTGCTCGGGCCGGGGGACGATGCGGCGGTGGTGTCGTCGGGTGATGGCCGCCTCCTGGTGTCGACCGACATGCTGGTGCAGGATCGGCACTTCCGGCTGGACTGGTCGACGCCGCACGACATCGGGCGCAAGGCGATCGCCCAGAACGCCGCGGATATCGAGGCGATGGGCGGTCGGCCGACGGCCTTCGTGGTCGCCTTCGGCGCGCCCGGGGATACGCCGGCGGCGAAGGTGGACGCCCTGGTCGACGGGATGTGGTACGAGGCCCGGCAAATCGGCGCCGGCATCGCCGGCGGTGACCTGGTCGGTTGCCCGCAGTGGGTCATCTCCGTGACGGCGTTGGGCGACCCGGACGGGCGTGCACCGGTGCGGCGCTCGGGTGCGAAGCCCGGTGCGCTGATCGCCGTCGCCGGCGACCTGGGCCGTTCGGCCGCAGGATTCGACTTGTGGGGCAACGGCATTGACGGCTTCGATGAGCTGCGGCGCCGGCATGCGGTGCCGCGGCCGCCCTACGGTCAGGGACCGGTGGCCGCGGCCGGGGGTGCGCAGGCGATGATCGACGTCTCCGACGGCCTGATCGCCGACCTGCGCCACGTCGCCGAGGCGTCGGGGGTGGGCATCGATCTGTCGACGGCGGCGCTGGCCGCGGACCGCGATGCGCTTGCCGCCGCCGCGGCCGCGGTCGGCGCCGATCCCTGGCAGTGGGTGCTGGGCGGTGGGGAGGACCACGCCCTGGTGGCGTGTTTCGCCGGGCCGGCGCCGGCCGGATGGCGGATCATCGGGCGGGTTCTCGATGGGCCGGCACGGGTGCTGGTCGACGATCAGGAGTGGAGCGGCCACGCCGGCTGGCAGTCGTATTAGGGTGACGCGGTGACCGTTTACGCGATCGCGAAGAGCCGATGATGACCGCGCGTCCGCTGGGGGAACTGGTCGAGCCGGGTTGGGCGAGTGCGCTGCAGCCGGTGGCCGACCAGGTCGCCGAGATGGGGCAATTCTTGCGGGCCGAGATCGCGGCCGGGCGCAGGTATCTGCCGGCGGGGCCGAATGTGTTGCGTGCCTTCACTTATCCCTTCGACGACGTCAGGGTGCTGATTGTCGGGCAGGACCCGTATCCGACACCCGGACACGCTGTGGGGCTGAGCTTTTCGGTGGCACCCGAGGTGCGGCCGCTGCCGCGCAGTCTGGCCAACATCTTTCAGGAGTACACCGCGGACCTGGGCCATCCGCCACCCTCGTCCGGTGACCTGACGCCCTGGGCGCAGCGCGGCGTGCTGCTGCTGAACAGGGTGCTCACGGTGCGCCCCAGTAATCCGGCTTCGCACCGCGGCAAGGGCTGGGAGGCGGTGACCGAATGCGCCATCCGGGCGCTGACGGAGCGGTCGCGTCCGCTGGTGGCGATTCTGTGGGGACGCGACGCGTCCACACTCAAACCAATTCTCGCCCAAGGAAATTGCGTCGCCATCGAGTCACCGCATCCGTCGCCGCTTTCGGCGTCGCGCGGGTTCTTCGGGTCGCGCCCGTTCAGCCGCGCCAACGACCTGCTGGCCGAGAGGGGCGCCGACGCCATCGATTGGCGCCTGCCGTGACCGAGATGACCGCGCTGCGGGCGCACCGGCGGGGCGGCCCGGAGCAGCTGGTGCTCGAACGGGCGCCGACACCGGTACCGGGCGCGGGTGAGGTCTTGGTGGCCGTGCACGCGGCCGGGATCACCTTCGACGAGCTGACGTGGGACGAGACCTGGATCCGCGAAGGGTCCAGCCGCGTCCCGGTGATCCCGTCACACGAGGTGTCGGGCGTCGTCAAGGAGGTCGCCGCCGACGTCACGGATTTCGCGCCCGGCGCCGAGGTGTACGGGTTGGTCGGGTTCGACCGCGACGGTGCCGCGGCCGATTTCGTCGCGGTACCCGCGGCCGACCTGGCCACCAAGCCGTCGACGGTGTCGCACGCCATGGCCGCCGCGCTGCCGCTGGCCGGCCTGACCGCCCTGCAGGCGTTGGTCGACCACGCCGCGGTGCAGCCCGGAGAGGCCGTCCTGGTGACCGGGGGTGCCGGGGGAGTGGGCCTGTTGACGGTTCAGCTGGCCGCGCTGCTGGGTGCCCGGGTCACCGCGACCGTGCGCAGCGACACCGCCAACCTCCTGCGCGGGTGCGGCGCGCAGCGCGTGATCGACGTGCGCACCGAGGCGTTCGACGAAACCGGCGCGGGTTACGACGTCGTCATCGACACGGTGGGCGGCCAGACGCTGGAGCGCTCGTTCGGCGTGCTGCGCCGCGGCGGCCGGCTGGTCACCTTGTCGGCACCGCCTCCGGCCGGCAGGGCCGACGAGTTCGGCGTCACCGCAACCTTCTTCATCGTCACGCCGAATCGCGATCAGCTTGACGAACTGGCCGCGCTGGTGGACGGCGACCGGTTGCACGTCGCGATCGCCCAGACGTTCGGCCTCGACGAGGGCCGGGCAGCGTACGAAAGCCGCGCCAACGGCAGGCGCGCCGGCAAGACGGTCCTCATCGTGCGGGACTGACCCAGCCCCACAGCCGGGCAGTCAGTGGCGTCACGAGTCCGCGAAATTGACGTCCTTCGTGACGGCCTTCCACTCCTCGATCGACGCCGACATCGCAGTGATCTTGTCCCGCATGGCCTTCAGCACGTCACGACCCAGCAGCAGCCGCAGCGGCGGTTCGTCGAGCGTGGTCACCATGAGCACCGCGTCGGCCACCTTCTTCGGGTCGCCGGGCAAGTGATCGGCGAACTGCTTGATCAGGTCCTTGCGCGCGGCCACGTCGGCGTAGTCGGAGATCGGGCTGCCGGATTCCTTCATCGATCGCGTCGCCCAGTCGGTGCGGAACGCGCCCGGCTCGATCGCGGTCACCTTGATGCCCAGCGGGCGCACCTCGGCGGCCAGCGCCTCGGTCACCGCCTCCAGCGCGAACTTGGTCGACGAGTAATACGCGTTGGGCGGGTTGGCCACCAGGCCGGTCATCGAGGAGATGTTGATGATGTGCCCCGACCCGCGGGCGCGCATGGCCGGCAGCACCGCCTTGATCATGTCGACGGCACCGAAGTAGTTCACGTCGAACAACTTTCGAACCTCGGCGTCCTCGCCCTCTTCGACCGAGGACAGGTAGCCGTGGCCGGCGTTGTTGACCAGGACGTCGATCCCGCCGAATGCCGCGTCGGCCGCCGACACCGCCGCCGCGATCTGGCCGGCGTCGGTCACGTCGAGGGCCACCGCGACGGCCCGATCCCCGAACTCGTCGGCGATATCCCGCACCGCCTCGGCCCGCCGCGCGGTCACCACCACGCTGTGGCCGGCTTGCAGCGCGGCGCTCGCGATCTCGCGGCCAAAGCCGGTGGAGCATCCCGTGATCAGCCAGCGCGCCATCTCAGATCGTCCCTTCTGGCAGGCGACGCAGATAGGCCTTGCGCCGCTGCGCCAGCTCGGTGGCCCGCTGCTGCTGGCTCACCCGCGGCAGGTGCGGCACCTCGGCGTCAAGCCGGTCAAGCTTGATCACCCGCCCGCATGCGCCGAGGTTTTCCCGCGGACCGCCCTCGCCGAACTCGGCCATGCGCAGGGTCAAAATGGCCTCCCGCAGACCGTCGGAGTCGATCCAGTTCGCCACGCCGGGATCGACGGGAGAGATCACGTAGGTGTACGAGCCGTCCTCGTTGGGCACCGACTGCGCCTTGTTGAGGCTGCCGGCGCGGTCGACGAGATCGAGCGTGGTGCCCCAGATGTTGCTCAGCGGCACCGTGAAGTATTCGGCGCCACCGTCGTTCAGGTCGACGACGAAAGCCTCGTCGGGGGCGAGGTCGAACCGGCCCATGACGTAGACCTGGTTGCGCATCGCGCCGACCTTGTCGGCCGACCAGGCCAGGTTGAAGTGGTTGGCCGGCATCTTGTAGACGCCGTGGCTGAGCTTGCCGGTGAAGTTCGCGAAGTAGTCCATCATCGCCGCGGTGGCCTCGGCCTGTTCGTCGAGCGTGCGTGCCGGGGTGGCGGGCGGGCCGCCGAGCCGTTGCACCTCAATGTGATTGGGGTCGTCGCGGCCCCAGTCCAGCAGCACGTCGCGGATGTAGAACTCGTGGGCTTCCGCGGTGGACTGCACGTGGTTGGGCCGGCCGTTGGCGGGCTCGGAGTCGACGGTGATGGTGTAACTGCCATCGGAGTCGACCCGCATGGTGCGGCCGTTGAGCACGGCAACGGTGCCCATGTGCGCGTCCCACAGGGTGAAGTAGTTCTCGGTCATGCGGTGTTCGCCGACCCGGCCGTGGATCTCGTAGCGCTCGTCGCCCGAGATCGGGATCACCCGGTACACGCTGTCGGGATTGTCGATGCCCCAACGCGATCCGGGAATGCGGCGGCCGTCCACCGGGTGCGCGAGCCGGGTGATGCAGCTGACCTTCGGCCGCAGCTTGTCCTGATTGGACGACCACACCGCCGCCGAGAACATCACCTCGGCGAAAGCGTCGTCGAACCGTTCGCGCATCGCGGCCGATGCCTTGGCCCGACCGAGCCAGGTCTCGGCGACCGTGCGGTAGGCGGCCTTGACGGTCGGGTGCTCGATCAGGTCGAGGGCCGCCAGCTCCTGTTCGTGCTGGGACGCCGTCGCGACCGGGTCATCTCCCATGTGCTGTTCCTCCGATGTGCTGTCCAAAACGCCTGTTGTACAACGTGAATCGCTCGTCAACCTGCTCGGGGCGCAGGCCGTAGTTCTCCAGCCCGTAGGGCGGGCGCGGCAGCTCCCGGGGGCGGTGCGCAAGCCACCGCCGCATCGCCTCCTCGGCGTCTGCCGTCAGCGCCAGCCCGATCGCGTCGTAGACGCGGGCCACCTGACCGATCGGGTCGGCCACCGCCTCGTCGAATCCGATGTCGGTGACCACGGCACCCTCATCGGTCCAGCCGTCGCGGATGGCCATCGCCCGATCATTGGTCCAGCCCATCCGCTGCAGCCATTGCGCACCGACCCGGTCCACGTCGACGGCGTCGGCGTGCATCGCGTGCAGGGTCGCGTTCAGGCTGGCTCCCGAGGCGATCGTGGTGCGCGGGTCGCGATGCATGTGCACGATGTGCAGATCGGGAAACCGCGCGCGCAGTAGATCCAGATACCCAAGGTGCGCAGGCGATTTGAGCACCCAGCGCCGGCCGTGGGCGCCACGCTGCCGTTTCTGCCACTGCAGGAACTGCAGCATGCGGTGCAGATAGCCGTAGGCGGGGGAGAAATCCTGCTCGTCGAGCCAGGACCGGTACCGCGGCAAGTGCGCGCCCGACTCCGGGACGTGCGACAGGAACGCGTCGGCCAGAAAGACGATCTCCTCCTCGGCCTCGCGGGCGTACATCGGGTGGATGGCGAACAGTTCCGGCGCCAGTTCGCGCGATTTCGCTTCTCGCGCTTCGCTGATCGCGATGCGCGGATCGGCGGCCTCGGTGAATCGGTGCTCCAGCCGTGGCGCGGCCTCGACCACCTCCCAGCCGTAGGCACAGACGAAGCGCGGGTCCGCGGCCAGCAGCCGCTGCAACAGCGTGGTGCCGCTGCGCATCATTCCGACGACGACGATCGGCGCGGCCACCCGCTCGTCGAGGATCTCCGGGTTCCGGCGGATCCACTCCTGTGTGCGCAACCGCATCCGCAGGCTGTGCACGATGCCCGACCGCAGGATGTGCACGCCGATGGCGTTGAGGTCGGCGCGGGCATAGTCGGCCAGCAACACCGCCAGCGGCCCCTCGAATTCGCCGGGGCCCCAATCGGTGAGGTCTTCCTTGCGTTGCGCATCGGCCAGCACCGCAGCCGGGTCGAACGAGCCGTCGGACGCGCTCGCGGATGCCACGGGTCAGAACTTCAGATGCTGGCTGACGTCGCCGACCTGGTCGACGAACATGGTGCGGCTGTCAAAGCACCAGGCCCCGCCCACGCGGTGGAACGTGTCCTTGTAATGCCCGGTCACGATGACCTGCAGCGGCAGCTCCGGGGTGGCCTGCGTGACGCAGTAATACGAGGTGCTCCGCGCGGTCCCGGCCGCCTCGTCGATGTAGAGCTGCACGTTGCTCGTGTTGTGTTTGGTCTTCGGGGTGCCGTCCTCGTAGATCCGCGTGGCCATGTCATACATCTCCCGCACCCGCGCGGAACCGGCGAACACCGTCTCGGGCGGGCCATCCTCCATCCCGCAGATGCGGCCGTGCTCGAACAGCCGGGCCACGCCGTCCAGGTCGCCGCCGTCGAGAAGCTGCGCATAGGTGTAGATGAGGTTGGTGATCTCGGTGGCGCTGTCACTCATTGTCGAACCGCCTCGGGAGTCTTCCGCTCTATTCCGCAACAATGTTGGCAGAACCGGTCGAACTTACATAGAACCGACCATTACTCTTGATCGCCGTGACCCTACCGTGGACGCCCAGCCGGCTCGGCAACCTCACCGGCAAACGCGTGATCGTGACCGGAGCTACCAACGGCGTCGGGCTCGGCACCGCGCGTGCGCTCGCCAAAGCCGGTGCGCATGTGATCCTGGCCGTGCGCAACACCCAACTCGGCGAGCAACGCGCCGCGGAAATTTCTGCGATGGGCGGCCGCCTGACATCTGTGGTCAAGCTCGACCTCGCCGACCTGGCGTCGGTGCGCGCGTTCGCGGCTCAGATCGACGAGCCGGTGGACATCCTGGTCAACAACGCGGGGGCCCTGACCGACCGGCGCACCGAGACGGTCGACGGCTTCGAGATGACGCTGGGCACCAACCTGCTCGGGCCCTTTGCCCTGACCAACCTGCTGCTGGGAAAGGTGCGCTCACAGATCATCAACGTCGGCTCCGACGCGCACCGCTCGGCGACGCTGCGGCTCGACGACCCGCACCTGCGTCAGCACAAGTGGACGCGGCTGGGCGCCTACGCGCAGTCGAAGCTCGCGGTCATGCTGTGGGGGCTGGAGCTGGACCGCAGGCTGCGCGCGGCCGGATCGCCGATCGTCACGCAGCTCACCCACCCGGGCTGGGTGGCCTCCAACCTGTCGAACCTGGGCGATTCGCCGCTGATGTCGGTGGCCCACAAGGGGGTCAAGATGATGGCCGACCGATTGGCCAACGACATCGACGAAGGGGCGGCGCCCACGCTCTACTGCATCAGCGAACCGATTCCGCCGGGCAGCTACGTCGGGGTCAGCGGCAGGTTCGGGCTGCGCGGCGGTCCGGTGCTCATCGGCCGCACGGCGCTGGCCTGCGATTACGACACTGCCGGACGCTTGGTGGCCTTCGCCGAGCGCGAGACCGGCACGACACTGGAGGTGTAGTCATGGGTGAATTCGACAACACGGTTGCCGTGATCACCGGCGCCGCGCGCGGCCAGGGTCGCAGCCACGCCATCGCGCTGGCCGAGCGGGGCGCCGACATCATCGCCGTCGACATCTGCGCCGATCTCGAGGCCATCCCCTACGCCCTGGGGTCCAAGGCCGATCTCGAGGAGACGGTACGGCTGGTCGAAGCCGCGGGTCGCAGGGCCGTGCCCGTGGTCGCCGACGTACGCGACTTGGCGCAGCTGGAGGCCGGGGTTCAGGGCGCGATCGATGCGATCGGAGAGGTGGACATCGTCATCGCCAACGCGGGAGTGGTCGCGATCGGTGACGCCGACGCCCATTCCGAGCCGGTGTTCAACTCGATCGTGGACACGAATCTGAAGGGGGTCTGGCACACGCTGCTCGCGACGGTGCCATCAATCATCCGCAAGGGCCGGGGCGGCTCGATCGTGATGATCAGCTCGTCGCAGGGTCTGACCGGCCGGGGCGGCGACGGCAGTTCCGCGATGTTCGCCTACGCCGCGTCCAAACACGGGGTGGTGGGGTTGATGCGTTCGGCGGCGAATGCCTATGCGCCGCACAAGATTCGGGTTAACTCGATCCACCCGGCCGGTGTCATGACGCCGATGATCCTCAACGACTTCGTCGTCAACCGGATGCTGGAGAACCCGAATCCTGCCGTCTCCCAGATGCTGCTGCCGGACGTGCCGCTGGTCGAAGCGCAGGACGTGACGGAGGCGGTGCTGTGGCTGGCCGGCCCGAAAGCCCGCTATGTGACGGGCGTGTCGGTGCCCGTCGACGCCGGGCACATCGTGATGTAGCCGCGGCCTCTAGCCGCGGACGACCTTGCCGGCCTTGATGCAGGACGTGCAGACGTTCAGGCGCTGCTTGTTGCCGCCCGGACGGGTGACGACGTGCACGGTCTGGACGTTGGGGTCCCACCGGCGGCTGGTGCGGCGGTGGGAGTGCGACACCGACTTACCGAAGCCGGGGCCTTTCCCGCAGATGTCGCACACAGCGGCCATTGTTCAAGCTCCTCAAATCTCGGGGGTCCGGCAATCCGACCGGGACAGCCCAGCTTCACCCGGGCCCAACCAGAATACCGATTGTCGTGGTAACCACCAAAACGACAACGGCCGGCCCTGGGGTCACACCGGGTGGGCTGTGTGCCGCGACCCCCTGCGCCGTAAACACCGAGTCGATCACAGTACCGGGGCGAATCCGGGCTGCTCGGCCGCGGCGCCGCTAGGGTGACAGTGCCGCCGATGGTCGGCGCGGTCGCTGCCTATGTCGGCACGCGGACGCTGCGCCGGGCAGGCTGAAGGTCTTTCCTGGCGGCGCCGGCCCCCGCGGAGCTGCGGATGAGGCTGGGAAGAGCAAATATCGGCAGGCTTGAGGGGAGTGCGCGGGGTGGTTGCGCGCGCCGAAAACACCGCTGGTTCCGCCCGCGTCGAAAACCGACGGGGCTGTCCCGCGGGCGTACGACGGTTGGCATCGCTGTTGCGACGGGTCGCGGCGGCTTATCTGGTGGTGACGGCGCTGGGCAGCGTCGCTATCGGCGGTACCTCGGGTAACAGCCCAGCCGGCGGCGGCGGACCGGGCCCGAAGGCGTCATGGGCCGGCCCAGCCGGGGCCGTACCGTCTTGGTGGCAACCCGATGCTCGTCGTGCTGCGGTGCCCGAGGCTGCCGCCGCCCCGCGCGGGATCCAGCTGCGGGACGTGGCATTCGACGGTCGGGGGGTATGGCCGGACGGACCGGACGCGGTCCGCGGCTACCTGGAAGTGGCGCTGACGCGGATAGGGATTACCGAGGCGCCGGCCCGCGACCATTGGATCGAGGGAATGATGACGATCGCCGATCACGAGGCTCAGTTTCACTCGAATGCCATCAACCTGTCGGACAGCAACGCCTATGGGCCGCCCCAGCTCGACGGAGGCCCGCTACACGCGACCCGGGGCCCGTGGCAGGTGATGCCGGATACTTTCGCGGCTTTTCACCAGGCTGGCACGTCGAACTCGGCATGGGATCCGGTGGCCGCCGCGTGCGCGTCGATCAACTATCAGATGAGTCGCTACGGGGTGAGCCGCGACGGCAGCAATCAGCGCATGCTCGTGGGGCAGGCCAATCCCGGTATCAGGCAGGGCTATTAAGCCCGCCCGCGGTTTATTCTTGCGAGGGTGAATGGCGTCGAGGACTACCTCGATCAGATGGATCTGATGCTCGCTGCTCGGGCTTTCGCAACGGCGCCGAGCAACTGAACGCAGCGGCTCCATCGCACGGCTACGCTGGCGCCCACCCCGGAATCGGTGCGGAGGAGGTGGGTCACCCTGGGCACTGCTGACACGTCGCAGGATCGTCTCCTGGACGCGATCACCCTGCGCGACTGGGCGCACACCGCCGTCAGCGACCTGATCACGCACATCGACGAGATCAACCGGCTCAACGTCTTCCCCGTCGCCGATTCCGACACCGGCGCCAACATGCTGTTCACCATGCGATCGGCCCTGGCCGAGGCCAAGGTGGGCGCCGGCGCCGAGGGCGGCTCGACCTGCGTGGCGCGGGCCGCGGCGGCGCTGTCGGCCGGTGCGCTGAACGGCGCCCGCGGCAATTCGGGGGTGATCCTGTCGCAGATCCTGCGGGGCATCGCCGACGCCACCGCGACGGCCGCGGCCGACGCCGGGGGCGAGCTCGCCCACATCGACGTCGTCGTCCTGGGTGCGGCGCTGCGGCGCGGCGTGGAGCTGGTGATCAGCTCGATGGGCGGTGAGGAGGTCCCCGGGACCATCGTGTCGGTGCTGCGGGCGGCCGCCGGTGCGGTGGGGCAGTGCGCCAGGGCCGGGGACGGGCTGGTGCCGGCAGTCATCGCCGCCGGTGACGCGGCGGTGGTGGCGTTGGAAAAGACCCCCGAACAGCTCGACGTACTGGCCGACGCCGGCGCCGTGGACGCCGGCGGGCGCGGCCTGCTGGTCCTGCTGGACGCGTTGCGGTCGACCATCACCGGCCAAGCGCCGGCCCGCACGGTGTACGAGCTGTCGCCGCGAGCGCCCCAGCCGGAGGCGGCCGCGCAGCGCCCGGCGCCCCAGTTCGAGGTGATGTACCGGCTGGACGGCTGCGAGCCCACGGCGGCCGACACGCTGCGCGACCGGCTGGGGGAGCTGGGTGATTCGGTGGGCATCGCCTCGGCGCCGTCGTCGGCGCAGCGGACGTACTCGGTCCATGTGCACACCGACGACGCCGGCGCCGCCGTGGAGGCGGGGCTGGCCGCCGGGCGGCTCAGCCGGATCGTCATCTCGGCGCTGAGCTCCGGCACCCCCGGGCTGCCCACCGGCGGCTGGACGCGGGAGCGCGCGGTGCTGGCCGTGGTCGACGGCGACGGCGCGGCCGACCTGTTCGCCGGCGAGGGCGCCTGCGTGCTGCAGCGCGAGCCGGCCGGGCACGATCCCGTCACCAACATCAGCGCGCACCAGCTGATGCGGGCGGTCGTGGACACCGGCGCCGCCCAGGTGATGGTGCTGCCAAACGGCTATGTGGCGGCCGAGGAGCTGGTGGCCGGCTGCACCGCGGCCATCGGCTGGGGGATCGACGTGGTGCCGATCCCGACCGGGTCGATGGTGCAGGGCCTGGCGGCGCTGGCCGTGCACGAAACCGACCGGCAGGCGGTGGACGACGGCTACACCATGGCCCGCGCCGCCGGTGCGGCGCGGCACGGCTCGGTGCGCATCGCCACCGAGAGCGCCTTGACCTGGGCGGGTCGCTGCCGCCCCGGCGACGGCCTGGGCATCGCGGGCGACGAGGTGCTGATCGTGGCCGCCGACGCGGTCGGAGCGGCGATCGGCCTGCTCGATCTGCTGTTGGCCTCGGGCGGCGACCTGGTCACGGTGCTGCTGGGCGCCGCCGTCGACACCGACGGCGAGGCGGGCGCGGTCAGCGACATCCTGGAAGAGCACATGCACGATCACCACCCCGGGACCGAACTGGTCACCTACCGCACCGGCCACCACGGTGACGCGCTGCTGATCGGGGTCGAGTAGCGATGGTGTCGCTGACCGACCGGCTGGACTTTGTGGTGGGCGCCAAGGCCGCCGAACAGCTTGACGAGGTGTTCGGCATCCGCACCGTCGACGACCTGTTGCGCCACTACCCGCGCAGCTACACCGAGGGCGCGAGCCGCTGGGAAGCCGACGGCGAGCTGCCCGAAACGGGCGAGCACATCACCATCATCGACACGATCGCCGAAACCAAGACGTTCCCGATGAAGAAGACCCCGAAGAAGCTGTGCCACCGCATCACCCTCGGCGCCGGGCGCAACAAGGTGACCGCGACCTTCTTCAACGCGAATTACCTGAAAAAGGACCTGACCAAGGGCGCCAAGGTGATGCTCTCCGGCGAGGTCGGATTCTTCAACAACGTGATGCAGCTGACGCACCCGGCGTTCCTCGTCCTCGACTCCCCGGATGGACGCAACTTCGGCACCCGATCCCTGAAGAACATCGCCAACGTCTCGGGCGCCACCAGCGGCGAAGAACTGCTGGACGCCTACGAACGCCACTTCTTCCCGATCTATCCGGCCAGCACGAAACTGCAGAGCTGGGACATCTTTTCGTGCGTGCGCCAGGTGCTCGACGTGCTCGATCCGGTGCCGGATCCATTGCCCGAGGACCTGCGCGCAAGACTCGGCCTGGTCTCCGAGGACGAGGCGTTGCGCGACATCCATCTGGCCGAGAGCGAGCCGCGGCGGCAGCGGGCCAGGGAGCGCCTGACCTTCGACGAAGCCGTCGGCCTGCAGTGGGCGCTGGTGGCCCGCCGCCACGGGGAACTGTCGGAGTCGGGCCCGCCGGCCCCACCGCGCCCGGACGGTTTGGCCGCAGAACTGTTGGGGCGCTTACCCTTCGAGCTGACCGCGGGGCAGCGCGACGTGCTCGGTGTGCTGTCCGACGGGCTCGCGGCGACCCGCCCGCTGAACCGCCTGCTGCAGGGTGAGGTCGGCTCCGGCAAGACGATCGTCTCGGTGCTGGCGATGCTGCAGATGGTCGACGCCGGCTATCAGTGCGCACTGCTGGCTCCCACGGAAGTGCTTGCCGCGCAACATCTCCGGTCGATTCGCGACGTGCTCGGTCCGTTGGCGATGGCGGGCCAGCTCGGCGGTGCCGACAACGGCACCCGGCTGGCGCTGCTGACCGGTTCGATGACCGCCGCGCAGAAGAAGCAGATCCGTGCCGAGATCGCCGGCGGCGAGGTCGGGATCGTGATCGGCACCCACGCGCTGCTGCAGGACGCGGTGGAATTCGACAACCTGGGCATGGTGGTGGTCGACGAACAGCACCGCTTCGGTGTCGAGCAGCGAGATCAGTTGCGCGCCAAGGCGCGTCCCGGCGTGACACCGCACCTGCTGGTGATGACGGCGACGCCGATCCCGCGCACCGTCGCGCTCACTGTCTACGGGGACCTGGAAACCTCGACGCTGCGCGAACTTCCGCGCGGCCGCCAGCCCATCACCAGCAATGTCATCTTCGTCAAGGACAAGCCCGCGTGGCTGGACCGGGCCTGGCGACGCATCAGCGAAGAGGTGGCCGCAGGCCGCCAGGCCTACGTGGTGGCACCGCGCATCGACGAGAGCGACGATCCGGGTAACGAGGAGCAGAATGCGAAGGCCCCGGAGACCGCCGAGGGCCTCTACGCCCGGCTGCGCTCGGGGGAGCTGGCGAACCTGCGACTGGGCCTGATGCACGGGCGGCTCTCGGCGGAGGAAAAGGACGCCGCGATGGCGGCCTTTCGGGCCGGCGAGGTCGATGTGCTGGTGTGCACCACCGTCATCGAGGTGGGCGTCGACGTGCCCAACGCCACCGTCATGCTGGTGATGGACGCCGACCGGTTCGGCATCAGTCAGTTGCATCAGCTGCGCGGCCGGATCGGCCGCGGCCGGCATCCGAGCCTCTGCCTGTTCGCCAGCTGGTCCGCGCCGGGTTCGTCGGCCGGCCGGCGGCTGAGCGCGGTGGCCGGGACGCTGGACGGCTTCGCCCTGGCCGACCTCGACCTCAAAGAACGTCGGGAGGGAGATGTGTTGGGCCGCAACCAGTCCGGCAAGGCGATCACGCTGCGGCTGCTGTCTTTGGCCGATCATCTGGAATTCATCGAGGCGGCCCGGGACTTCTGCGTCCAAACCTACACCGACGACCGCTCCAACCCCGGCTTGGCCGCGCTGGCAGCGCGATTCACCGACACCGACCGCATCGAATACTTGGACAAATCGTGAACCGCAAAGTGCTGCTGTGGCTGGCCGCGGCGGCGGCGCTCGCGCTGCTGGTGGCCTACCAGACGGTGGGCTCCTCGACGGCCCGGCATTCGGCCGAATACGCCGCTCGCGCTGACGTTCCGACGGTGCAGCCCGGCACCGACGTGCTCGCGGGCGTCGCCGTCGTGCCGCTGCGCCTGCACCGCTACGACTACCTGCGGTCGGCATTCGGCGACGCCTGGGACGACGACAACGGTGCGTCGATGGGGCACAACGGATGTGACACCCGCGACGACATCCTCAACCGCGATCTCGTCGACAAGACCTACGTGTCGGTCAAGCGGTGTCCGGACGCGGTGGCCACCGGCACGCTGCACGACCCGTACACCAACAAGACCATCGCGTTTGCGCGTGGGCCCAAGGTCGGCGAATCCGTTCAGATCGACCACATCGTCCCGCTCGCCTACGCCTGGGAGATGGGCGCCAGCGGCTGGCCCGCCCCCGAGCGGCTCCGTTTCGCCAACGATCCGGCCAACCTGCTGGCCGTCGACGGGCAGACCAATCAGGACAAGGGCGATTCGCCGCCGGCGCAGTGGATGCCGCCGAACGGGGCGTTCGCATGTCAGTACGCCATGCAGTTCATCGCGGTGCTGCGCGGCTACGCGCTGCCGGTGGACCAGGCGTCGACCGGCGTGCTGCGGCAGGCCGCGACGACCTGCCCGACGGGATAGCGGGTTACGAGCCCGTGTAGGTCTCCGGGTCCGGGCGCAGCCGGGTGCCGTCGTTGAGGCCGTTGATCGCATCCATGTGCTCGTCGGCCAGCTCGAAGTCGAACACGTCCACGTTGGAGGCGATGTGCTCGGCGTTGGCCGACCGGAAGACGACCGCGTTGCCCAGCTGCAGGTTCCACCGCAGCAGCACCTGCGAGGCGGTCTTGCCGTATTCGCCGGCGACCGAATTCACCGTCGGGTTGTCGTTCAGCTTGCCCAGCGCCAGCGGCGTATAGGACTGCGTGAGCACGTTGTGCTCGGCGTTGGTCTTGCGCAGCGCTTCCTGGTTGAGCAGCGGGTGCAGCTCGATCTGGTTGACCGCCGGGGTGACGAAGGTGAGGTCGATGACCGTCGTCAGGTATTCGTCGGTGAAGTTGGAGACGCCGATCGAGCGGGCCTGACCCTCCGCGCGGGACTGGATCATGCCGCCGAAAGAGTTCACATAGGTGCCCAGCGAGGGGGCGGGCCAGTGGATCAGGTAGAGGTCGACGTAGTCCAGGCCGAGGCGCTCCAGGCTGGCGTTGCAGGCATCCATCGCCCCCTTGAAACCCTGGTCGGCGGTGGCCAGCTTGGTGGTGACGAACAGGTCGGCGCGGGGAATGCCGGAGGCGGCGATCGCGCGCCCGACGGCGGCTTCGTTCCCGTAGGCCGCGGCGGTGTCGATCAGCCGGCAGCCGACCTCCAGCGCCGCCGACACCGCGCGTTCGGTCTCGTCGTCCGACAATTCCGCGACGCCGAGGCCAAGGGCCGGAATCGTGTTCTCGTCGTTGAGAGCAATTGAGGGTAAGGCGGAGCCCGACTCGCCGGCCAATTCATTCACCTGCCTGTGAAATTGAAGGTTCGAGATTGTGCACCGAGCCGGGTTCCGTCATCGAGCGCAGCGTTGAGTTCGATATCGAACACGTCGAAGTCGCTCGCAATCCGATGAAGGCTCACCGACCTGAGGACCACGATATTACCGAGTCAGTAAACTCAACTAATCAACACCTGGGCAGATGTCGATCCGCGCCTTCGGCGCCCGGCACGCCACCACGTACAGTTAGGCGCGCGGCACACCGGAATCGGCGGCCGCTCGGCTGGTCTTGCGCATGACGCCGGTGCGGCGGCAACGTCGATTTGCCGGATAACCGACGGCGGCGTCGACCGCTTGTTTGGTCGCCGCCGGGGCCGGCAAGACTCCGAAACGGCGGGGACTGAATAACGGGTTCGCCGGCGAGCGTTAGCACGTGTTGTTTAAAGTGGGGTTGCCCATGACCAGGCCTCTGTCCGGCGCGCCGGAGCTCGACCTCGGAGCCGACCGCGCCTCGCTGCCGCTGGCCAGTCGCATCCAGGGCGCCGTCACCAGCGTCGGGGCCAAGGTCATCCCGTGGATCCCGACCGCCATCAGGCGCGGGCTGGTACGCGGTCGTTCGGTCATCATCGACGGCAACACGTTGGATCCGACGCTGCAGCTGATGCTGTCGGGCCTTCGGGCCGTCGGCATCGACGGGCTGGTCGTGGACGACGACCCGCAGGCGTCGCGCGCTCAGATGCGCGAGTCGACCGTCGGGTTCCCCGGTCCGCAGATCCACGTCGACGTGGACGAGCTGTCGCTGCCCGGTCCGGCCGGCGACATCCCGGCGCGGCACTACCGCCCGGCGGGCGGCGAGGCGGCGCCGCTGCTGGTCTTCTTTCACGGCGGGGGCTGGTCGATCGGCGACCTGGACACCCACGACAGTCTGTGCAGGCTGACCTGCCGCGACGCCGGCATCCACGTGTTGTCGATCGGCTACCGGCTGGCCCCCGAGCACCCGGCGCCGGCCGCCATCGAGGACGCCTATGCGGCCTTCGCCTGGGCCTACGAGCACGCCGGCGAGTTGGGTGCGGCACCGGGGCGGGTCGCGGTCGGTGGCGACAGCGCCGGCGGCAACCTGGCCGCCGTCGTCAGCCAGATGGCGCGCGACAAGGGCGCCCCGGCACCGGTGCTGCAATGGCTGATCTATCCGCGGACCGACTTCACTGCCAAGAACCGCTCGCTGACCCTGTTCTCGCGCGGCTTCCTGCTGACCAAGCGGGACATCGACTGGTTCGAATCGCAGTATCTGCGGCGTTCGGAGCTGGACCGCACCGATCCGCGGGTGTCGCCGGCGCTGGCCGAATCGCTGACCGGACTCGCTCCCGCGCTGATCGCGGTCGCCGGCTTCGACCCGCTGCGCGACGAGGGCGAGAGCTACGCCGAGGCGCTGCGGGCCGCCGGGGTCGCGGTGGACCTGCGGTACCTGGGCACGCTGACCCATGGCTTCGCCAATCTGTTCCAGCTCGGCGGCGACAGCATGGTCGCGACCAGCGAGCTGATTTCGGCCCTGCGCGCACACCTGAGCCGGGTCTGATTCCTTGAGCGCCCGGCGCCGGTAATCTAGAGGCGCTTTGTCCGATCGCTTTGTCCGCAGCCGGGCAGACCGACAACTCGTACCGAAAGATCAGGGAACCTGTGGCCGACAAACCCAAACGTCCCCCGCGATTCGACATGAAGTCGGCCTCCGGCGGTAAGTCGAGCCGGCTGATCCAAATCGGCGGCACCGCATTCGTGGTGATCTTCGCGGTCGCCCTCGTCTTCTACATCGTGACGTCGCACCACAAGAAGACCGGTCCCACCGGCGCCGGCGATACGGTGCGTGTTACGTCGAGCAAGCTGGTCACCCAGCCGGGCAGCAGCAACCCCAAGGCCGTGGTGACGTTCTACGAGGACTTCCTGTGCCCGGCGTGCGGCAACTTCGAGCGCACCTTCGGCCCGACCGTGTCCAGGCTGATCGACCTCGGCGCCATCGCCGCCGACTACTCCATGGTGTCGATCCTCGACAGCTCGCGGAATCAGAACTATTCGTCGCGCGCGGGGGCCGCGGCCCTGTGCGTCGCCGACGAGTCCCAGGACGCGTTCCGGCGCTTCCACTCCGCGCTGTTCAGCACCGACATCCAGCCGAGCGAGACCGGCAAGACCTTCCCCGACAACGCGCGGTTGATCGAACTCGCCCGCGAGGCGGGGGCGGCGGGCAAGGTGCCGGACTGCATCAACAGCGGCAAGTACCTGTCCAAGGTCACCGGCGAAGCGGCGACCGGGCACATCAATGCGACGCCGACCATCAAGATCAACGGCGACGACTACGACCCGTCGACGCCCGATGCGTTGGTCAACAAGATCAAAGAGATCGTGGGCAACATCCCGGGCATCGACGGCGCGGTCGCGCCGGCCGCCATGTGACCGGTGCGGTGTCCACAGCAGCAGCCGACCCCACCGGCGACCTGACGCTGGATACGGCGCCGGCACCGCGAGTGCCGGCGCTCAGCGCCTGGTGGGTACTGATCGCCGGTCTGATCGGCCTGGTGGCGTCGATGACGCTGACGGTCGAGAAGATCGACATCCTGGAAAACCCGTCATACGTGCCGTCCTGCAACATCAACCCGATCCTGTCCTGCGGCTCGGTGATGATCACGCCGCAGGCGTCGTTGCTCGGCTTCCCGAACCCGCTGCTGGGCCTGGTGGCGTTCAGCGTGGTGGTCGTCACCGGGCTGCTGGCGCTGACGAAAGTAGCGCTGCCCCAATGGTATTGGGTGGGGCTAACGTTCGGGGTGCTGGTCGGTGCGGTGTTCGTGCACTGGCTGATCTTCCAGAGCCTGTACCGGATCAACGCGTTGTGCCCGTACTGCATGGTGGTCTGGGCGGTCACCATGTCACTGCTGGTGGTGGTCGCCTCGATCGCCTATCGCCCGGCGCTGCAAGATCGGCAGACCGGCCCGGTGTGGGTGCTCTTCCAATGGCGGTGGTCGCTCGCCGCGCTCTGGTTCACCGCGGTGTTCCTGCTGATCATGGCGCGGTTCTGGGACTACTGGTCGACGCTGCTGTAGGTAGTTGCAGGTGACCCGGATTATTGGCGGCGCGGCCGGGGGCCGTCGCATCACGGTCCCGCCGCGCGGCACCAGGCCCACCACCGACCGGGTCCGCGAGTCGCTCTTCAACATCCTGACCGCGCGCCTGGAGCTGACCGGGCTCAGCGTGCTGGATCTCTACGCCGGTTCGGGCGCACTGGGATTGGAGGCGCTCTCGCGCGGCGCCGCCGCCGCGCTCTTCGTGGAGTCCGACCCGCGCACGGGATCCGTCATCGCGCGCAACATCAAAACCCTGGGCCTGCCCGGCGCGACGCTACGCCGCGGAGCCGTGGCGACCGTGCTGGCGGGCGGGACCGCGGTGGCGTTCGATCTGGTGCTGGCCGATCCGCCCTACGATGTCGGCGCCGCCGAGGTCGAGGGCGTGCTGGCCGCGTTGGCCGCGCACGGCTGGGTGCAGGGCGGCAGCGTCGCGGTGGTGGAGCGGGCGGCCGGCAGCGCGCCACTGAATTGGCCGCAGGGGTGGTCCGTATGGCCGCAACGGGTGTACGGCGACACCCGTCTGGAGCTGGCCGAGCGTCAGTGAGGTGGCGTGTAGCGTCATTCGTCATGATCGCCGACGGACGGAGACCACCCCTGCACATCGGAGCACCCGCATGACCGGCGCGGTGTGCCCGGGTTCGTTCGACCCGGTGACGTTGGGCCACATCGACGTCTTCGAGCGCGCGTCGGCTCAGTTCGACGAGGTGGTGGTGGCGATCCTGACCAACCCCGCCAAAAAGGGCATGTTCGATCTGGACGAGCGGATCGCGATGATCAACGAATCGACGACGCACCTGCCCAACCTGCGGGTGGAAGCCGGGCAGGGTCTGGTGGTGGACTTCGTCCGGTCGCGCGGCATGACCGCCATCGTCAAGGGGCTGCGCACCGGCACCGACTTCGAGTACGAGCTGCAGATGGCGCAGATGAACAAGCACGTCGCGGGCGTGGACACCTTTTTCGTCGCCACGGCCCCGCGCTATTCGTTCGTGTCGTCCTCGCTGGCCAAAGAAGTCGCGATGTTCGGCGGTGACGTGTCGGAACTGCTGCCCGAACCGGTCAATCGTCGCCTGCGCCAAAGGCTTTCGGAAAAGTCCTGACCCGGTTGCCCGACGCCGAAACCCCTGCGTGGCAATCGGATTGACGAGGCCGGCGGCGGCCTGGAGTACCCGGGCGCACAGTGGGTACCCGATGGTGTCGAGTTCTGGCGTCGATTACCCGTGAGTCCCTCGCAAGGGGCAGTCGACGGGTTCGAGCGCGCCCGGGCAACCCAGTCCACCGGAAAAGATCGCAGACGCCCACGCAGAACGTATCTTGAAGATCTGATCCGGAGGAGGGGTACGCGAGGTCGCCGACGTCGATAGGAGAACGGCAGCCATGACGGTAGACAATCTGTTCGACGTACCCGAGGCCGCGGCCGATCTGATCGCGCTGCTCGCCGACGAGGGAGTCGCGCACTTCTTCATCAATCCCGGAACAGATTCCGCGCCGATCCAGGAGGCGCTGGCCGCGGCGCGCGCCGCCGGCACGCCGAGCCCGCAGGCGGTGTTGTGCGTGCACGAGAGCATCGCCCTGGCGGCGGCCATCGGCCACCACATGGTCAGCGGCCGCCCGCAGGCGGTCATGGTGCACGTCGACGCCGGGACACTGAACCTGGGCTGCCAGTTGCACAACGCGCAGCGCAACGGAACTCCGGTGGTGATGTTCGCCGGGCGTACTCCCTACAGTTCGGCGCCGCAGGTGCGCGGCCACCGCGATACCTACATCCATTGGCAGCAGGAGCAACTCGACCAGCCGGCGGTGGTGCGCAACTACGCCAAGTGGCACATGGAGGTGCCCCGCGGCCGCGAGCTGGCCCCGATCGTGCGTCGGGCGTTCCAGGTCGCCCAATCCTGCCCGTCCGGCCCCGCCTACGTCATGCTGCCGCGAGAAGCGTTGATGGAGCCCGGCGTTGGTGCGTTGCCGCGCCGGCTGCCGCCGGCCGTACCGCCCGGGCCGGACCCCGGAGCGCTCGGACGGTTGGCGGGAATCCTGGTGGCGGGCAAGCGGGTTGTCATCGTCACGTCCAGGACCGCCGCCGACCCGGGGACCGCGACCGTGCTGGGCCGCATCGCCGAACTGCTCGGCGCGCCGGTGATCGATCAGGGCGACCGCGCCAACCTGCCGCCGGGGCATCCCCTGCACGTGGTGGGCGATGCCGCCCCGCTGGAAAGCGCCGACACCGTGCTGCTGCTGGACTCCGAGGTGCCCTGGGTGCCGTCGCAGCTGGCCCCGCCCGCGCACGCCCGCGTGGTGCAGATCGACGGGGATCCGGTCAAACCGAGCATGCCGCTGTGGTCGTATCCGGTCGAGGTCGCGTTGACCGCCGACACCCGCGTAGCGCTGCTGCTGCTCGAGCAGACCCTGTTGCGGCTGGCCACCGACGAGTTGCGGGAGAAGTGGGCCGCGCGCAGGCAGGCCGCCGAGGCCGACACCGCCGAACGGAGCCGCGAAGCGATCCGCCGGGCCGCCTCCGACCACCCGGCGGATGTCCCCGATGCGATGCTGGCCGCGCTCGGGCGCGCCCTACCCGACGACGCGGTCGTGGTCCAGGAGGCCGTGACCAACCGGCCCGCCGTGGCCCGCCAGGTGCGCCGGGCACCCGGACACCTGTTCGACACGGGCGCACCGGCTTTGGGTTGGGCGCTCGGCGGCGCCTTCGGCGTCAAACTCGCCAGGCCGGAGGCGCCCGTCGTCGCCATCTGCGGTGACGGTTCGTTCAACTTCGGCGTGCCCACCGCCGCGTTGTGGTCGGCGCATCGCCACGGCGCGCCGTTCCTGACGGTCGTGTTGAACAACGGGTCTTACCTGGCCTCCAAGCTGCCGGTGATGGGGTTGTACCCGGACGGAGTGTCGGTGCGGGAGAACGACTTCGGTGAAACCCGGCTCACCCCGGACACCGACTACGCCGCCCTCGCCAAGGCATGCGGCGGCAGCGGACGCAGCTTGCACACGCCCACGGAGATGAGCGAGGCCGTCGATTGGGCGCTTGGCGAGGCCAACCAAGGGCGTTGCGTGGTGCTGGACGTGCGGTTGCCGCAATCCTGAGCCGGTCAGTGCTGATGTTCGGCTTCGCCGGCGTCGGGGGAGCCGCCCATCATGCGCACCATCGGCAGGCCCCCGGACGTGACGAACCGGGCGACCAGGACGAGCGCAAGCGCCAGGAACGCGATGTTGAGCCAGGTCGTGTAGTTCCAGGAGATCGACGCCTCGATCACCGTCGCGTTGCGCTGCGTGGGAATGAGATGGGTTGTGCCGAAGATCAATTCGACCAGATACCCGGCGACGACCATCGCGGCGTAGAAGGTGCCCAGCAGCGTCAGCATCATCTTGGTTCCGTAGTACTTGCGGTAGATATTGAGGATCGGAAGGATCAGCAGGTCCGCGTAGATGAACGCGATGACACCGCCGAAGCTGATGCCGCCGTTCCACAGCACCGCGGCCAGTGGGACATTGCCGATGGAGCACACGAAGGACACGATCGCCACGATCGGCCCCACGATCGGTCCCCAGATCGCCGAGAGGCCCGGATGATCGGCCAAAAAGAAGACCTGCCAGAACTTTTCGGGAACCCAGGCCGCGACGGCGCCCGCGATCAGCAGGCCCACGACGAGGTCGCGCAGGATCGCCAGCCACTCCATCACGAACACGTGCGAGACCGAGGTCAGGCCCGCGGGGGAGAACAGCCGTCGCCAGAACGAGCCTTCTCCCGGGATGGACATGTCCATGGCGGCGTGGCCTTCCATCGAGCCGGCGATCCCGCGCTCGGCCTGCTCGCGGGCGGCGTCGACGAGCCGTGACCGCACGAACAACCGGAACAACACGGCCAGCACCACGATCATCAGTGGGCCGCCGACGAATTCGGCGGCGGTGAACTGCCAGCCCATCAGCAGCGCCAGGATGATGCCCAGCTCCACCACCAGGTTGGTCGACCCGATCTCGAAGGCCATCGCGGCGGTGAAGTTCGCGCCCTTGCGGAACAGCGATCGCGCCAACGCCACCGCGGCGTAGGAGCACGACGACGACGCCGCGCCCAGCCCGGCCGAGACGGCCAGGGTGCGCGGGCGGTCGTCGCCCATCAGCGCCACGATCGTGGAGCGGCGCACCACGGCCTGCACCACCGCCGACAGGGCAAAGCCCAGGATCAGCGCCCACAGGATTTCCCATGTCATCGAGCCCGCGAGCGTCAGAGCGTGGCCGACCGCCGATAGCACCATCACTGTGTCCTCCTGCGGGAATCGAGTCGCTTTGGGGGGCCGCCGCACCCAACTGTGGACTATACCCCTTGGGGGTATAAATGAAGGGCCGGATGCCGCATCGTGCCCGCCGCGGACGACGGCGCGGATCGTGCCCCGGCCGTCCGCGACCTAGAATCGCTGGCAAAGAGCCGGGCCCCGGCGCGTCGACGCGAATACCGGGCCTGCGCCCGCCCCGCTTCGGCGGGGACCCGGCAACGAATATGGATCAACCACCCCGCCGGCCGCCGTGGCCGCGGTAACAGGTGAACGGGCGCTTCATGACAGTGACTTCCAACGGCCGGGCCGAAAACACCGGACCAGGGCGTTTGAGGCGCCCCGAACGGGCAAATACCCGACACACCGGTGTCGCCAGCACAGTCACAGGGACATCACCAGGCACACTAGTAACAACAGGATTTTTGCAGACGCCAGGAGGGTATGGCCGTGTATCGAGTCTTTGAGGCGCTGGACGAACTCAGCGCCATCGTGGAAGAAGCCCGTGGCGTTCCTATGACTGCCGGCTGCGTCGTGCCTCGCGGCGACGTGCTGGAGTTGATCGACGACATCAAGGATGCGATCCCGGGCGAACTGGACGACGCCCAGGACGTCCTGGATGCACGCGACTCCATGCTGCAGGACGCCAAGACGCACTCCGAGTCCATGGTGTCCTCGGCGACCACCGAGTCCGAGTCGATGCTCAACCACGCCCGCTCGGAGGCCGACCGGCTGCTGTCCGACGCCAAGGCGCAAGCCGACCGGATGGTGAGCGAAGCGCGCCAGCACAGCGAGCGGATGGTCGGCGAGGCCCGCGAGGAGTCGGTGCGCATCGCCACGGCGGCCAAGCGCGAGTACGAGGCCAGCGTCGGGCGCGCCCAGGCCGAGGCCGACCGGCTGCTGGAAAACGGCAACATCTCCTACGAGAAGGCCGTGCAAGAGGGCATCAAGGAGCAGCAGCGCCTGGTCTCGCAGAACAGCGTGGTGGAGGCGGCCAACGCCGAGGCCACCCGGCTCATCGACTCGGCGCACGCCGAGGCCGACCGACTGCGCGGCGAATGCGACATCTACGTCGACAACAAGCTCGCCGAGTTCGAGGAATTCCTCAACGGCACCCTGCGGTCGGTGGGGCGCGGTCGTCACCAACTGCGGACGGCGGCCGGAACCCACGACTACGCGGTGCGCTAGCCCTTCGCGGCTGTTTGCCGGGCGGGCGCGCCCTGGAATTATGCGGTCGGCGCCGTAGGATTTCCGATATGACGCGCCAGCACAGCACACGATCGGCCCGCGGGGTGGCGTCGCGCCTGGCCGCACCGATGGCGTTCGACATCACCCGGCTCGGGCGCCGCCCCGGGGCGATGGTGACGTGGCAGAAAACCGTGCCCAGTCCGGCGCGCATCGGGCTGGACATGATCGCGATCGAGGCGGACGCCCCGCTCGAGCTGGATTTGCAGATCCAATCGGTGTCCGAGGGCGTCCTGGTGACCGGGACGGTGACCGCGCCCACCGCCGGCGAGTGTTCGCGGTGCCTGACCAAGCTCGAGGGACAGGTGCAGGTGCGGCTCACCGAGCTGTTCGCCTACCCGGACAGCACCACCGAGGCGACCACCGAAGAAGACGAGGTGGGCCACATCGTCGACGACATCATCGACCTCGAGCAGTCGATCGTCGACGCCGTGGGACTCGAACTTCCGTTCTCGCCCGTGTGCACGCCGGACTGCCCGGGGCTGTGCCCCGAATGCGGTGTTTCGCTGGCCGCCGAGCCGGAGCATCAGCACGATCGCATCGATCCGCGCTGGGCCAAGCTGGCGGGCATGTTCACCGCGGAGTCGGACGACCCGCGGGGCCAGCGGTGAGTTCACGCCAACCGCTGATGAACGCCCTCGGGGTTGAGCTGTCCGAGGAAATGCTGTCCCTGGCGCTCACGCATCGCAGCTACGCCTACGAACACGGCGGCCTGCCGACCAACGAACGCCTGGAATTCCTGGGCGACGCCGTGCTGGGCCTGACCATCACCGACGAGCTGTACCACCGTCACCCCGACCGCAGCGAGGGTGATCTGGCCAAGCTGCGGGCCAGCGTGGTCAACACGCAGGCGCTGGCCGACGTCGCGCGCAAGCTGTGCGACGGGGGCCTGGGCGTGCACCTGATGTTGGGGCGCGGGGAGGCGAACACCGGCGGCGCCGACAAGTCGAGCATCCTGGCCGACGGCATGGAATCGCTGCTGGGCGCGATCTACCTCGATCACGGCATCGACGTTGCGCGCGAGGTGATTCTGCGGTTGTTCGGCCCGCTGCTGGACGCCGCGCCGACGCTGGGCGCCGGGCTGGACTGGAAGACGAGCCTGCAGGAACTGACCGCGGCCCGTGGCATGGGCGCGCCCTCCTACGTCGTCACCTCCACCGGGCCCGACCACGACAAGGAATTCACCGCGGTCGTCGTGGTCGCGGAGACCGAATACGGCACGGGCGTCGGCCGCTCCAAGAAGGAGGCCGAGCAGAAGGCCGCGGCGGCCACCTGGAAGACGCTCGACGTGCTGGACCCCGCGGGGACGACGTCCGGCTAGATGGTGTCCGTCTAGATGCCCGAACTGCCCGAGGTCGAGGTGGTGCGCCGCGGCCTGCACGCCCACGTCGTCGGCAAGACGATGACGGCGGTCCGGGTGCATCACCCGCGCGCGGTACGTCGTCACGAAGCCGGACCCGCGGATCTCACCGCCCGGCTGCTGAACGCGCGGATCACCGGCACCGATCGGCGCGGCAAGTACCTGTGGCTGTTGCTCGATGGCGACGCGGCGCTCGTCGTCCACCTCGGCATGAGCGGGCAGATGCTGCTGGGCGCGGTGCCGCGCGCGGACCACGTCCGGATCTCCGCGCTGCTCGACGACGGGACGGTGCTGAGCTTCGCCGATCAGCGCACCTTCGGCGGGTGGATGCTCGCCGATCTGGTCGAGGCGGACGGCAGCGTGGTGCCGGAGCCCGTCGCGCATCTGGCGCGTGACCCGCTGGACCCCCGGTTCGATGCGGATGCGGTGGTAAAGGTGCTGCGGCGCAAGCACTCCGAGATCAAGCGGCAACTTCTCGATCAGCAGGTGGTGTCCGGCATCGGCAACATCTACGCCGACGAGGCGCTGTGGCGCGCCAAGCTGAACGGCGCCAGGATCGCCGACACGCTGAGCCGCAAGCAGTTGACCGCCGTGCTGGACGCGGCCGCCGAGGTGATGCGCGATGCGCTGGCCCAGGGCGGGACCTCGTTCGATTCGCTGTACGTCAACGTCAACGGCGAATCCGGATACTTCGACCGATCGCTGGACGCCTACGGCCGCGAGGGCGAAGCCTGCCGTCGTTGCGGGGCGGTGATGCGCCGGGAGAAGTTCATGAACCGCTCCTCATTCTATTGCCCGAAATGCCAACCACGACCGCGTGTTTGACTGCTTTCGGGCGACTCAATCGAAGATGTCGCGGCGCAGCGTCCCGGTCGGCAACGCCGGGTCCACGAACCACTCGTGGCTGAACAGCGCACCGAACACCTGGGGCGGCAACCGGAGCAGCAGTCCGAACATCCGCGCGGCCAGGCCGGAAGCGCCGATCTGAGAGCGGTGCGCGGCGAATGCGTCCCGCTTCTGGCGCGCGAAGCGAAAGACGTTGACGCGGTGGGTGATTGTGGCGCGCGGTGCGTATGCGCCGTGCACGATGTCGCGTTCGTACGGTCCGGGCAGCCGCAACAGGTGCGCGACATCGGTGACGCGGAGCAGCATTTCGCGTGGCATCGTTACTTCGAGCACCCGCGGGGTGGCGGCGAGTTCGGCGGCCCGCTTGCCGACGTGGTGCACCTGGACGTGGTCGCGGTGGCCGTAGCCGCCGTTGGGCTGGTAGCTGAGCAGCAGGTCGGCGTGTTCGTCGCGCAGGATGCCGGCCAGCCGTCCGGCGGCCTCGTCGAGATTGGCCCGACCGAACCGGGTGCGCCCGGGTGGGTCCGGATAGAACAGTGGGCCGTAGCCGCTGTCGGCGTACCCGAGGCACTCCACCCGGTGCGCCCCGAGAATCCTTGCGCTTCGGCGCAATTCGTCGAGCCGGTCGTTGTCGTCCTCGTTGTGGATGCGCCCGTCGGTGGCCGTGACCACGACCACCCGGTGCCCGGCGTCGGCCGCCCGCGCCAGGGTGCCGCCGGTGAGCACGACCTCGTCGTCCGGGTGGGCGTGGAATGCGACCACGGTGGCCATGCCAAGAAGTATGCCCGCGCGTCCGCGTTCGCCTCGCCCGGTAGAAATAAGCCATGGCCGAACTATGGGTGGAACGCACCGGAACTCGCCGCTACACCGGGTACAGCTCGCGCGGGGCGCAGGTGCTGATCGGTTCCGAGGATGTCGACGGCGTGTTCACGCCCGGTGAGCTGCTCAAGATCGCGCTCGCGGCGTGCAGCGGGATGGCCAGCGACCTGCCGCTGGCCCGCCGGCTGGGCGACGACTACAAGGCGGTCATCAAGGTTTCCGGTGCCGCCGACCGCGAGCAGGAGCGCTATCCGCTGCTCGAGGAGACCCTGGAACTGGATTTGTCGAGCCTGGCCGACGACGAGAAGGAGCGCCTGCTGGTGGTGGTCAACCGGGCCATCGATCAGGTCTGCACCGTCGGGCGCACGCTCAAGTCCGGTACCACCGTCAATTTCGAGGTCAGCTCCGAGGCGAAGAATGTCGGAGCCTGACACCCGGCTCACCGCCTGGGTGCACGGCCAGGTCCAGGGGGTAGGTTTCCGCTGGTGGACGCGGTGCCGGGCGCTGGAACTGGGCCTCACCGGTTACGCGGCCAACCAGGCCGACGGCCGCGTCCTGGTGGTCGCCCAGGGTCCGCGGGCGGCCGGCGAGCAACTGCTGCACCTGCTGGAAGGCGGCATGGCCTGGCCGTCGCGGCCCGGCCACGTGGACAAGGTTGTCGTCGACTGGTCGCAGCCGCAGGAGCGGTTCGAGGGATTCGTCGAGCGCTGACCGGCAGGTCCGGGCGCTTGCGGCTTGGGCGCGTCACACCAGTCACACCGGCACCGGCTGGAAGGCCGCAATCCCCTCTTTCCGTGGCTGATGTGACCACTGTGACCAGTGCGCCGACCGCTCGGAGCGCGGCTATATTTCGGGCCGCCCGACACCCCTCGGTGAAGCCGTCCGTGGTGATTTGAGCGGTAGTCTGGCTCGCCGTGTACCTCAAGAGTCTGACGCTGAAGGGCTTCAAGTCCTTCGCCTCGCCGACGACTCTGCGCTTCGAGCCGGGCATCACCGCCGTCGTCGGGCCCAACGGCTCCGGCAAATCCAACGTCGTCGACGCGCTGGCCTGGGTGATGGGGGAGCAGGGGGCAAAGACGCTGCGCGGCGGCAAGATGGAAGACGTCATCTTCGCCGGGACCTCGTCGCGGGCCCCGCTGGGCCGCGCCGAGGTCACCGTCACCATCGACAACTCCGACAACGCGCTGCCCATCGAATACTCCGAGGTGTCCATCACGCGACGGATGTTCCGCGACGGCGCCAGCGAGTACGAAATCAACGGCAGCAGTTGCCGTTTGATGGATGTTCAGGAGCTGCTGAGCGACTCCGGGATCGGCCGCGAGATGCACGTCATCGTCGGGCAGGGCAAGCTCGACGAGATCCTGCAATCGCGGCCCGAGGACCGTCGCGCGTTCATCGAAGAAGCCGCCGGTGTGCTCAAGCACCGCAAGCGCAAGGAAAAGGCCCTCCGCAAACTCGACGCGATGTCGGCGAACCTGGCCCGCCTGTCCGACCTGACCACCGAACTGCGCCGCCAGCTCAAACCGCTGGGCCGCCAGGCCGAGGTGGCCCGTCGTGCCCAGACCATCCAGGCCGACCTGCGTGACGCCCGGCTGCGGCTGGCGGCCGACGACCTGGTCAACCGGCAGGGCGAGCGCGAGGCCATCTTCGAGGCTGAGGCCGCCATGCGCCGCGACCACGACGAGGCCTCGTCGCGGCTGGCCGTGGCGTCCGAGGAGCTGACCACCCATGAGACGGCGGTGGGCGAGCTGTCGAGCCGGACCGAGCAGGTTCAGCACACCTGGTTCGCGCTGTCCGCCCTGGCCGAACGGGTCGCCGCGACCGTGCGCATCGCCAGCGAGCGCGCGCAGCACCTCGATGTGGAGCCGCTCGCACCCAGGGACACCGATCCCGACGCGCTGGAAGCCGAGGCCGAGCAGGTCGCGGTCGCCGAGCGGCAGCTGCTCGCCGAACTGGCCGGGGCGCGCACCCGCCTGGACGGCGCCCGCGCCGAATTGGCCGAGCGTGAGCGCGAAGCCGCCGAGGCCGACCGGGCCCACATGGCGGCGGTGCGCGCGGAGGCGGATCGCCGAGAAGGATTGGCGCGCTTGGCCGGTCAGGTGGAGACAATGCGGGCGCGCGTCGAATCGATCGACGACAGCGTGGCGCGCCTGTCCGAACGCATCGAACAGGCCGCCGCCCGCGCGCAGCAGGCCAAGGTGGAATTCGAGACCGTGCAGGGCCGGGTCGGTGAACTCGATCAGGGCGAAGTCGGACTCGACGACCACCACGAGCGCACGGTCGCCGCGCTGCGGCTGGCCGACGAGCGGGTGGCCGAGCTGCAGTTCGCCGAGCGGGACGCCGAACGCCAGGTGGCGTCGTTGCGGGCCCGCATCGATGCGTTGGCGATCGGGCTGGAGCGCAAGGACGGCGCGGCGTGGCTCACTCAAAACCATGGTGGCACAGGGCTTTTGGGACCGATGGCCAAGCTGGTCAAGGTTCGCTCCGGCTACGAGGCGGCGCTTGCCGCGGTGCTGGGATCCGCGGCCGACGCGCTGGCCGCCGAAGACTTCGGCGCGGCCCGTTCGGCCGTCGCCGCGCTCAAGGAGGCGGACGGCGGCCGGGCCGCGCTGGTGCTGGGCGACTGGCCCGCCGATCAGCCCGCACCGCAGCCCGCCCCGGCGGGCGCGCGGTGGGCGCTCGACCTGATCGAGGCGCCGGCGCGGCTGCGCGGCGCGATCACGGCCATGCTCTCCGGCGTTGCGGTGGTCGACGACCTGGACCAGGCGCTGGCCCTGGTGGCGGCGCACTCGCAGCTGCGCGCGGTCACGCTCGACGGTGACCTGGTGGGCGCCGGCTGGGTGAGCGGCGGCTCGGACCGCAAGCTGTCCACGCTCGAAGTGACCTTGGAGATCGCCAAAGCCGGCGACGAGCTGACCGCCGCGGAGGCCCGGGTCGCCCAGCTGAGCGCGGCGCTGTCCGGCGCGCTGACCGAGCAGACCGCCCGTCAGGACTCGGCCGAGCAGGCGCTGGCCGCGCTCAACGAGTCCGACAGCGAGATCTCGGGAATGTACGAGCAGCTGGGCCGGCTCGGCCAGGAAGCCCGAACGTCCGAGGACGAGTGGAGCAGGTTGCTGCGGCAGCGCGAGGAACTCGAGGCGGGCCGGACCCAGACCGTCGCCGAGGTCACCGAACTGGAAACCCGGCTGCGCAACGCCCAGGAGACCCAGCAACCGCCGACGGAAGAACCCGTGAACCGTCAGCAGATCGCCGCCGCGACCGAGAACGCCCGCAGCGTCGAGGTGGAGGCCCGGCTGGCGGTGCGGACCGCCGAGGAGCGTGCGAATGCCGTTCGCGGGCGGGCGGATTCGTTGCGCCGCGCGGCCGCGGCCGAACGCGAAGCCCGGTTGCGGGCGCAGCAGGCGCGAGAGGCGCGGCTGCGCGCCGCCGCGGTGGCGGCGGCGGTGGCCGATTCCGGGCGGCTGCTGGCGCAGCGGCTGAACGGGGTGGTCGACGCCGCCTCCAAGATCCGCGACGCCCTGGCCGCCGAGCGCCAGCAGCGTGCGACCGCGATGGCCGCGGTGCGCGACGAGGTGAACGCGTTGAGCGCCCGGGTGGCCGCCCTGACCGACTCCCTGCATCGCGACGAGGTGGCCAACGCCCAGGCGGCCATGCGGATCGAGCAGCTCGAACAGACGGTGCTCGAGCAGTTCGGCATGGCGCCGGCCGACCTGATCGCCGAGTACGGACCGGAGAATCAGCTGCCGCCCTCCGACCTGGAGATCGCCGAATACGAGCAGGCCAAGGAGCGCGGCGAACAGGTCTTCGCGCCCGCGCCGATTCCCTACGACCGGCCCACCCAGGAGCGGCGGGCCAAGCGGGCCGAGCGTGAGCTGGCCGAACTGGGCAGGGTCAACCCGCTGGCGCTGGAGGAGTTCGCCGCGCTCGAGGAGCGCTACAACTTCCTGTCCACGCAGCTCGAGGACGTCAAGGCCGCCCGCAAGGACCTGCTCGGGGTGGTCGACGAGGTCGACGCCCGCATCCTGCAGGTGTTCAGCGAGGCCTACACCGACGTCGAACGCGAGTTCACCGACGTCTTCACGGTGCTCTTCCCGGGCGGCGAGGGCCGGCTGCGGCTGACCAATCCCGACGACATGCTCACCACCGGCATCGAGGTCGAGGCCCGCCCGCCGGGCAAGAAGGTCACCCGGCTGTCGCTGCTGTCCGGCGGCGAGAAGGCGCTGACCGCGGTCGCGATGCTGGTCGCGATCTTCCGCGCCCGCCCGTCGCCGTTCTACATCATGGACGAGGTGGAGGCCGCCCTCGACGACACCAACCTGCGGCGGCTGATCTCGCTGTTCGAGCTGTTGCGGGCGCGCTCGCAGCTCATCATCATCACGCACCAGAAGCCGACGATGGAGGTCGCGGACGCGCTCTACGGCGTGACAATGCAGGGCGACGGCATCACCGCCGTCATCTCCCAGCGGATGCGTGGCCAGCAGGTAGGTCAGCTCGTCACCACCTGATCAGCATCGAGCGAGGGCCGGTGACCACCCCGCACCGGACCGCTTGAAACAATGTCAGCGTGTCCCAAGGTCTTTGGATCGCCATCGCGGTCGTCGCTGCCCTGGTCGTCATCACCGCGCTGGTCCTGGGCCTGCTGCGGTATCGGCGGCGCCGCATCAGCTTCTCGGCCAGGACCGAGCCCGAGGCGATCGACCGGTCCGGCGGCTACACCGCCTCCTCGGGCATCACCTTCAGCCAGACCACGACGGCCGACCGGCTCGACACCACCGGCCTGCCCGCGGTGGGTGACGACGCGGCCATTCCGCGTGACGCGCCGCGGCGCACCATCTCCGAGGTCGAACTCCCCGAACCCACACCCCAGCCCGAGGCCGCGGCGCCTGAAGCCCCGGCGCCTGAAGCCCCGGCGCCCGAAGCCCCTGAAGCTCCTGCCGCCGTCCCCCAGATCGAGGAGATCGCGCCTACCGAGGGCAGGCTGGAGCGGCTGCGCGGCCGGCTGGCCAGGTCGCAGAACGCGCTCGGCCGCAGCATGCTGGGTCTGATCGGCGGCGGCGACCTCGACGAGGACGCCTGGCAGGACGTCGAGGACACGCTGCTGGTCGCCGACCTGGGCCCGGTGGTCGCCGAATCGGTGATCTCCCAGCTGCGCAGCCGATTGGCCAGCAGCGCCGTGCGCACCGAGGCCGACGCCAAGGCCGTGCTGCGCGACGTGCTGATCAACGAGTTGCAGCCCGGCATGGACCGGTCGATCCGGGCGTTGCCGCACGACGACCATCCCTCGGTGCTGCTGATGGTGGGCGTCAACGGCACCGGAAAGACCACCACCGTCGGCAAGCTGGCCCGGGTCCTGGTCGCCGACGGGCGGCGCGTCGTCCTGGGCGCCGCCGACACGTTCCGCGCCGCCGCCGCCGATCAGCTGCAGACCTGGGCGTCGCGGGTGGGAGCGGAGGTGGTGCGCGGGGCCGAGGGCGCCGACCCGGCCTCGGTGGCGTTCGACGCCGTCGACAAGGGCATCGTCGCGGGCGCCGACGTGGTGCTCATCGACACCGCGGGGCGGCTGCACACCAAGGTCGGGCTGATGGACGAGCTCGACAAAGTTAAGCGGGTTGTAACAAGGCGGGCCGCGGTCGACGAGGTGTTGCTGGTGCTCGACGCCACCATCGGGCAGAACGGGCTGGCCCAGGCACGGGTGTTCGCCGAGGTGGTCGAGATCACCGGCGCGGTGCTGACCAAGCTGGACGGAACGGCCAAGGGCGGCATCGTCTTTCGGGTTCAGCAGGAGCTCGGCGTGCCGGTCAAACTCGTCGGGCTCGGGGAAGGCCCAGACGATCTCGCGCCTTTCGAACCGGCCGCTTTCGTCGACGCGTTGCTGGGCTGAAACCCCTTACACGGCGAGCGGGACGTTAATCCCGCCGAAACACGGCTGCACTATCGCCGAAACAACAATCTCGCAATGTTCTGGACAGGTCATCAGACGCGTGTCTGGCGGCCAATTGTGGGCCGACCGGAGGAGATTGCGAGTGACATACCCGATACTGGGCCAGCCCAATACCGGCGATACCGCCTGGATGTTGGCCAGTTCCGCGCTGGTGCTGTTGATGACGCCGGGTCTGGCGTTTTTCTACGGCGGTATGGTGCGCGCCCGAAGCGTGCTGAACATGCTCATGATGAGCATCAGCGCCATGGGCGTGGTCACCGTTCTGTGGGTTCTCTACGGCTATTCGCTCGCCTTCGGCGACGACGCGGGCGGCGTGGTAGGAAAGCCGACCTCATTTTGGGGCCTCAAGGGCCTCATCGGGGTTAACGCGGTGGCCGCCGATCCGAGCAAAGGCGTTGCGGCAACGGATATCCCGCTGGCGGGCACCCTGCCCGCCACCGTGTTCGTGGCGTTCCAGCTGATGTTCGCGATCATCACCGTCGCCCTGATCTCGGGTGCGGTGTCCGACCGGCTGAAGTTCGGCGCCTGGCTGGTGTTCGCCGGCCTGTGGGCGACGTTCGTCTATTTCCCGGTCGCCCACTGGGTTTTCGCGTTCGACGGCTTCGCCTCCGAGAAGGGCGGCTGGATCGCCAACAAGCTGCACGCGATCGACTTCGCAGGCGGGACGGCGGTCCACATCAATTCGGGTGTGGCGGGCCTGATGCTGGCGATCGTGCTGGGCAAGCGGCGCGGTTGGCCCACCACGTTGTTCCGGCCGCACAACCTGCCGTTCGTGATGCTCGGTGCCGGCCTGCTGTGGTTCGGGTGGTACGGGTTCAACGCCGGATCGGCCACCAGCTCCAACGGTGTCGCCGGGTCGACCTTCATGACCACCACGGTCGCGACGGCCACCGCGATGCTGGGCTGGATGCTCACCGAGCGCATCCGGGACGGCAAGGCGACGACGCTGGGCGCGGCGTCCGGCATCGTCGCGGGCCTGGTCGCCATCACGCCGTCGTGTTCGTCGGTCAACGTGCTGGGCGCGCTGGTGGTGGGCCTGGTGGCCGGTGTGGTGTGCGCGCTGGCGGTCGGCCTGAAGTTCAAGCTGGGCTTCGACGACTCGCTCGACGTGGTCGGCGTGCACCTGGTCGGCGGTCTGGCCGGCACCCTGCTGGTGGGGCTCCTCGCCGCCCCGGAGAGCCCGGCCATCAACGGCGTCACCGGGGTGTCCAAGGGACTGTTCTACGGCGGCGGCTGGTCCCAGCTCGAGCGGCAGGCAGTCGGCGCGTTCAGTGTCCTCATCTACTCTGGGGTGGTTACGCTGATCCTGGCGTTGATCCTGAAGTACACCATGGGGCTTCGTCTCAACCCAGAGGCGGAAGCCGCGGGTATCGACGAGGCCGAACACGCCGAGAGTGGATACGATTTCGCCGTGGCTACCGGTTCGGTTCTCCCGCCCCGGGTCGCTGTGGCGGATACCCGCAACGGCCTGGAGGAGGAGCGAGTGGGCGACAAAGTGGAGGCAGAGCAGTCATGAAGCTGATCACCGCGATCGTAAAGCCGTTCACGCTCGATGACGTGAAGACCAGTCTTGAGGACGCGGGCGTCCTCGGGATGACGGTCAGCGAAATCCAGGGCTACGGACGGCAGAAGGGCCACACCGAGGTATACCGCGGCGCCGAATACTCGGTGGACTTCGTGCCCAAGGTGCGCATCGAGGTCGTCGTCGACGACTCCATCGTCGACAAGGTCGTGGACAGCATCGTCCGTGCCGCGCGCACCGGCAAGATCGGTGACGGCAAAGTGTGGGTGAGCCCCGTGGAGACCATTGTGCGGGTGCGCACCGGCGAGCGTGGAACCGATGCGCTATGACATCTACTGTCAATTGCTGATTCGACCCGGGCGGGCCGGGAGGGTATGACCCCGAACGACCCCGACTCGTCCGGGCACCTGGGCGGGACAGAAAGCGCCTGCGGGGCAGTCGATCTGGCTGCCTCGCGGCGCCAACTGCTGTCTGAGGGCAGCAAGCTGCACGCCGCCGAACTGCGACACGCCTGGCTGGATCTGCACGAATCATGGTTGATGGCCAAGGCCGCCGAGATCGGGATCACCGACGACGGCGGCTTCGCGGTCGTCGGGATCGGCGGCCTAGGTCGCCATGAGCTGTTGCCGTATTCCGACCTCGATTTAATGCTGTTGCACGACAACAAGTCCGACGACGTGCTGGGCAAGGTCGCCGACAAGCTGTGGTATCCGTTGTGGGACGCCAATGTTCGGCTGGACCACAGCGTGCGGACCGTTTCCGGCGCCCTCGGCGTCGCCAATGCCGACATGATCGCGGCGCTGGGCATGCTGGACGCCCGCCACATCGCCGGCGACGCGCGGCTGTCCGACGAATTGATCGCCGGCGCACGGCGCCAGTGGCGCAGCGCAATTCGCTCCCGGATGAACGAGCTCGTCGAAATGACGCAGGCCCGCTGGGACCGGTGTGGCCGCATCGCGCAGCGCGCCGAGCCCGACTTGAAGTCGGGGCGCGGCGGCCTTCGCGATGTCCAACTGCTCGACGCGCTGGGCGTGGCCCAACTGATCGACCGCCACGGCATGGCGCGTCCGGAATCACCCGGAGGCTCCCTCGACGATGCCCACCTGACGCTGCTCGACGTGCGCACCGAGCTGCACCGGGTATCGGGGCGCGGACGTGACGAGCTGCAGGCCCAATACGCCGACGAGATCAGCGCCGCCCTGCACATCGGGGACCGATTTGACTTGGCGCGCAAGCTGTCCGATGCCGGGCGTACCATCGCCTACCACACCGAGACCGGCATTCGGACCGCCGAGAACGCGCTGCCGCGCCGCGGGGTGACGGCCCTGGTGCGCCGGCCCAAGCGCCGTCCGCTGGACGAGGGTGTCGTCGAATATGCCGGAGAGATCGTGCTTGCCCGCGACGCGCGCCCCGATACCGACGTGGGTCTGGTGTTGCGGGTGGCCGCCGCGTCGGCCGACACCGGGTTGCCGATCGGCGCCGCCACGCTGAGCAGGCTGGCCGCCAACGCGCCGGAGATGCCGGTGCCGTGGCCGCGAGAGTCGTTGGACGACTTGCTGGTTGTGCTGTCCGCCGGCCCGACCACGGTCGCGACGATCGAAGCGCTCGACCGCACCGGGCTGTGGGGCCGGCTGCTGCCGGAATGGGACGCCATCCGCGACCTGCCGCCCCGAGACATCGCGCACAAATGGACGGTGGACCGTCACGTCATCGAGACGGCCGTCAACGCCGCACCGCTGTCCACCCGGGTGGCGCGACCCGACCTGCTCGCGCTCGGCGCGCTGCTGCACGACATCGGCAAGGGCCGCGGTGTCGACCACAGCGTGCTCGGCGCGGGGCTGGCGCTCGAGATCGGGCCCAGGCTGGGTATGCCGCCGGTCGAGGTCGAGCTGCTGGCACAACTGGTCCGCCACCACCTGCTGCTGCCGATGGTGGCCACCCGCAGCGACCTCAATGACCCCAAAACCATTGAGCGCGTGGTGAAAGCGCTGAGCGGGGACGCGTTGCTGCTCGAAGTTCTGCACGCGCTGACCGAGGCGGATTCGAAGGCCACCGGTCCCGGGGTGTGGAGCGACTGGAAGGCGTCGCTGATCGAGGACCTGGTACGGCGCTGCCGGCTGGTGATGGCAGGGGAGTCACTGCCCGAGGCGCAACCCGCTGCGCCACAATACCTTTCGATTTCCACCGATCGCGGCGTGCATGTGGACATCAAGCCCAGCGGCGGTGAGCGCCTGGACGTGGTGATGGCCGCACCTGATCAGCGGGGGCTGGTATCGAAGGCCGCCGCGGTGCTGGCGCTGAACTCGCTGCGCATCCATTCGGCCTCGGCCAGCACCCACGAGGGATTCGCGATCGTCGAATTCGTGGTGTCACCGCTGTTCGGTTCGCCGCCCGAAGCGGGCCTGCTGCGCCAGCAGTTCACCGGAGCGTTGGCCGGCGACGTCGACGTGCTGGGCACGCTGGAGAAGCGCGACAGCGACGCCGTCAGCGCGGCGACCAGCCGCGCCGGCGAGGTCCAGGTCGGGGTGCCCGTCACCCGGTCGAGCGCCCCGCCCCGCATCCTGTGGGTCGATTCGGCGTCACCCGAGGTGTTGATCGTCGAGGTCCGCGCCATGGACCGACTCGGGCTGCTCGCGCTGCTGACCCGCGCGCTGGAACGGGCGGGCACCGACATCGTCTGGGCGAAGGTCAACACCTTCGGGTCGACGGCGGCGGACGTGTTCTGCGTGACGGTGTCGGCCGAAGCGGCCGGCGACGCCGAGCACGGCGCGCGGGACGTGGTGGAGCAGAGCCTGTTGGCGGTGTTGGGCGGCCCCGCGGTCGAGGTGCTCGAGGAACCGGTCGGCGACTAGGCCCGATGGTGGCGACCCGCTTCGCCCGGCTCGCCGCGCTCGCGATCGCCACGAGCCAAGCCGCTCACGAATGCTCGGCGTTGAGCTGGCGCACCGCTTCGATGCGCGCCCGCAGCTGTTCGCGGCTCGCCGCGGCTATCGGGGGGCCACCGCAGCGGCGCCGCAGTTCGTTGTGAATCCAGCCGTGCGGCTTGCCCGTTCGGTGATGGGCGATCGACACCAGGGTGTTCAGCTCGCGCCGCAGCTCCCGAAGCTGGCCGTGCACCGTGGCCGAGGGGGCTTCCACGGCCGCCGGCGATCCGGTCTCCTTTTGCAGCCGGGCCCGCTTCTGCAGCTGCTCGTCCTGGCGCTGGTGCAGCAGCGCGCGCATCTGCTCCGCATCGAGCAGCCCCGGGATGCCGAGGTAGTCGGCCTCCTCGTCGCTGCCGGCCGCAGCCGCGGTGCCGAACGATGAGCCGTCGAAGATGAGCTGATCGAGTTCCGCGTCGGCGCCCAACGAGGTGAAGCCCTTGTCGAGGTCGGTCTTCTCGTCCTGCGTCTTGGTGGCGGGATCGTTCTCGAGCGGGTCGCCCTCGGAGACGCGATGCGGTTCGCCGAGCACGTGGTTGCGCTGCGCCTCCAGCTCGCTGGCCAGCTGCAGCAGGTTCGGCACCGACGGCACGAAGATGCTCGCGATCTCACCCGCGCGCCGCGACCGCACGAACCGGCCGATGGCCTGGGCGAAGAACAGCGGCGTCGAGGCGCTGGTGGCGTAGATCCCGACCGACAGCCGCGGCACGTCGACGCCCTCGGAGACCATGCGCACCGCCACCAGCCAGCGGCTGGTGCTCGCGGCGAAGTCGCTGATACGGGCGGACGATCCGGGGTCGTCGGAAAGCACCAGCGTCGGCGCCTCGCCGGTCAGCTTGGTCAGCAGGACGGCGTAGGCGCGGGCCGCGGTTTGATCCGAGGCGATGATCATGCCGCCGGCATCGGGTATGTGCGTGCGCAGCTGGCGCAGCCGCAGATCTGCGGCGGTGATCACCGCGGGCATCCATTCGCCGGCCGGGTCCAGCGCCGTGCGCCACGCGCGCGCGGTCTGCTCGGCGGACAGCGGCTCGCCGAGGCGCGCCGCGTGCTCCTCGCCGGCGCTGTCGCGCCACCGGGCCTCCCCGGAGTAGGCGAGGAAGACCACCGGCCGGACCACGCCGTCGGCGAGGGCGTCTGTGTAGCCGTAGGTGTGATCGGCCTGCGAACGCCGGATCCCGTCGGGACCGGCCTCGTACGTCACGAACGGGATGGGGCTGTCGTCGCTGCGAAAGGGCGTCCCCGTCAGGGCGAGCCGGCGGGTGGCGTCGCCGAACGCCTCGCGGATCGCGTCGCCCCACGTCTTGGCGTCGCCGCCGTGGTGGATCTCGTCGAAGATGACCAGGGTCTTGCGTTGCTCGGTGCGCACCCGGTGCAACGTCGGATGCGCGGCGACCTGGGCGTAGGTGACCATCACGCCGTGGAACTCCGGAGCGATTCGCGCATTGCTGTTGGAGAACTTCGGATCCAGCGCGAGGCCGTAGCGCTGCGCGGCCTGAGCCCACTGCACCTTCAGGTGCTCGGTGGGCACCACGACGGTGACGTGCTCGACGGCCCGCTGCCCGAGCAGTTCGGCCGCCACCCGCAGGGCGAAGGTCGTTTTCCCCGAGCCCGGGGTGGCCACCGCCAGGAAATCGCGCGGCTGGGCGGCGAGGTACTTGACCAGCGCCCTGCGCTGCCAGCCACGCAGCACGCCGGTGTCGCTGGTGTCGCTGGGAACGCTGTCGGCCTGCGCCTGGATGCTGCTGAGCGGCACCGACACAGGCCCCCCGTTCGTTACTCGTCGACGCGGCTGACTCGATTGAGTCGCGGCTGTGAAATCTAGCACGCCAACGCTTTTCGGCGCAGTAACGACTCGACTGGCTATCGCGTCGGGCTCACCGTTTCGCGGGTCTGCAGCCATTCATGGATGCGTCCGGCAACGTCGGCCCAGCCGGGTTCGAGCATCATGTTGTGGCCCATGGAAAAGAATTCCGGTTCGGTCCGGTAGGCGCGCGCCGTGTTGCGCACCTCGCGGACGCTGACGAAGCCGTCGTACTCGGCGCCCAGCACCAGCATCGGCGTGGTCACCCGCTTGGTCCGGACGCGGCGGACGATCGGGTCGGTCATGGCGGCGCGAACGCTCTCCGCCCCGGCGCGTTGCCGGCAGGATTCGACGACGGCCTCGGGCGTGTCGGCGCAGAACAGGTACTCGCGGGCCAGCGCCGGGGTGGCGAGGAATCTCAGCAGCGTGGGATCGCTCCACGATTCCATCGTCATCGACGGCCGGCGGCGCCACACCCGCAGCGCCAGGGTGAGCACGCCCTGCGGCGGCACCGAGCCCACCAGCACCGCGGCCGGGGCGCGGCGATCTTCGAGGTAACGCTGGACCACGAAGCCGCCCAGGGAATGGCCGACCAGGACCGGCGCGCCGCCCAGGTCGTCGGCCACCGAACGGACATCGTCGATGTAGTCGGCGATGGACACCTTCGGCAGCGGCTTGGCCGTGGGGCTGGCGCCGTGTCCGCGCAGGCTCATCGCGACCGCGCGGTAACCGGCGTCGGCGAAGAAGTCCAGAAAGTGTTCCCAACACCACGCGCCATGCCAGCCGCCGTGCACGAAGAGCAGCGGCACCGGATGTGCTTCGCTGCCGGACCCCTTGTCGATCACCTCGAGCATGAGCCTGACCCCTTCGCCGTCTTCGTGCCGAAACATAAGCCACGGCGACGGCCTTTCGGGGTGGATTCAGGCGGACGGAGGCGGCGAGTGTGCGGCTGGCCGCACACAGACAGCCGAACGGGCGGCGGGCCGCACACTCGGCGTCCAGGCTGCGCCCCGGCTTCGCCGCGCTGGCAGTACCACTAGGCTGGCGGGGTGTTTGAATCGCTGTCCGACCGTTTGACCGGTGCCCTTGCCGGGCTGCGCGGCAAGGGTCGATTGACCGACGCTGATATCGAGGCCACCACCCGCGAAATCCGGCTGGCGCTGCTGGAAGCCGACGTGTCGCTGCCCGTCGTGCGCGCCTTCGTCTCCCGGATCAAGGACCGCGCCAAGGGTGCCGAGGTCTCCGGTGCCCTCAACCCGGCGCAGCAGGTCGTCAAGATCGTCAACGAAGAACTCGTCGGCATCCTGGGCGGACAGACCCGTCAGCTGGCGTTCGCCAAGACGCCGCCGACCGTGGTGATGCTCGCCGGTCTGCAGGGTTCCGGTAAGACGTCGCTGGCCGGCAAGCTGGCGTCCTGGCTGCGCGGCCAGGGGCACACGCCGCTGCTGGTGGCGTGCGACCTGCAGCGCCCGGCCGCGGTGAACCAGCTGCAGGTCGTCGGTGAGCGCGCCGGCGTACCGGTGTTCGCGCCGCATCCCGGCGAGTCGCCCGGATCCGGGCCAGGCGACCCCGTCGCGGTCGCGGCCGCCGGACTCGCCGAGGCGCAGGCCAAGCACTTCGACGTCGTCATCGTTGACACCGCCGGCCGGCTGGGCATCGACGACGAGCTGATGTCGCAGGCCGCGGCGATCCGTGCGGCGATCAATCCCGACGAAGTCTTGTTCGTGCTGGACGCGATGATCGGTCAGGACGCCGTCACCACCGCGGAGGCGTTCCGCGAGGGCGTCGGCTTCACCGGCGTGGTGCTGACCAAGCTGGACGGCGACGCCCGCGGTGGCGCGGCGCTCTCGGTCCGCGAGGTGACCGGCGTCCCAATCCTTTTCGCCTCCACCGGCGAGAAGCTGGAGGACTTCGACGTCTTCCACCCCGACCGGATGTCCAGCCGCATCCTGGGCATGGGCGACGTGCTGAGCCTGATCGAGCAGGCCGAGCAGGTCTTCGACGCCGAACAGGCCGAGGCCGCGGCCGTCAAGATCGGCAGCGGCGAGCTCACGCTCGAGGACTTCCTGGAACAGATGCTGGCCATCCGCAAGATGGGCCCGATCGGCAACCTGCTGGGCATGCTGCCCGGCGCCGGGCAGATGAAGGACGCGCTGGCCCAGGTCGACGACAGCCAGCTCGACCGCCTGCAGGCCATCATCCGCGGCATGACGCCCGCCGAGCGCGCCGACCCGAAGATCATCAACGCGTCGCGGCGGCTGCGCATCGCCAACGGCTCCGGCGTGACGGTGTCCGAGGTGAACCAGCTGGTGGACCGTTTCTTCGAGGCCCGCAAGATGATGTCGTCGATGCTCGGCGGCATGGGCATCCCCGGCCTGGGCCGCAAGTCGGCGACGCGAAAGTCCAAGGGAGCGAAGGGCAAGGCGGGCAAGAAGGGCAAGAAGGGCGGACGCGGCCCGACGCCGCCGAAGGCGCGCAACCCGCTGATGCAGGGCATGCCGGCGGCATTCCCCGACCTGTCGCAGATGCCCGAGGGCCTCAACGAGCTGCCGCCCGGTCTGGCCGACTTCGATCTGTCCAAGCTGAAGTTCCCGGGCAAGTCGTGACGATCGCGAGCGCGGCGCAGCCGGGCGAAGCGGGTCGTCACCATTGGACCGGAAACCGGTAGCCGCCGGTGCGCATGCACGTGCGGGGCGTGGGGCTGCCCGACGAAACTGAGATCGAACTGTGGATCGTCGACGGCCGCATCAGCGCCGAACCGGTCGCCGGGGCCGACACCGTCTTCGACGGCGGCTGGATCGTGCCCGGGCTGGTCGACGCCCATTGCCACGTCGGCCTCGGTGATCACGGCGAGATCCCGCTGGACGAGGCGGTCGCCCAGGCCGAGATCGAACGCGATGTCGGGGCGCTGTTGTTGCGCGACTGCGGCTCGCCCACCGACACCCGCAGCCTCGACGACCGCGACGATCTGCCCCGCATCATCCGCGCCGGAAAACATCTGGCCAGGCCCAGGCGGTATGCGGCGGGCTTCTCGCGCGAGCTGGAAGACGAGTGGCAACTGCCTGACGCGGTGGCGCAGGAGGCCAAGCGCGGCGACGGCTGGATCAAGCTGGTCGGCGACTGGATCGACCGCGGCGTCGGCGACCTGGCCCCGCTGTGGTCCGACGACGTGCTCAAGGCCGCCATCGAGACCGCGCACGCCCACGGCGCCCGGGTCACCGCCCACGTCTTCAGTGAGGACGCGCTGCCCGGCCTGATCAACGCCGGCATCGATTGCATCGAACACGGCACCGGACTGACCGACGACACCATCGAGCTGATGGTCGAGCACGGGACCGTCCTGGTCCCGACGCTGGTCAACATCGTGGAGAACTTCCCCGGGATCGCCGAAGCCGCCGCGAAGTATCCGGCGTACGCGGCCCACATGCGTGACCTGCACACGCGCGGCCTGTCCCGGATCGCCGCGGCCCGCGAGGCCGGCGTGGCGATCTACGCCGGCAGCGACGCCGGCACCATGGTGGCGCCCGGGCGCATCGCCGACGAGGTCGAGGCGCTCAAGAGCATCGGGATGACTCCGACGGAGGCGCTGGGCGCGGCGTGCTGGGACGCGCGTCGTTGGCTCGGCCGGCCCGGGCTCGATCACGGCGCCTCGGCGGACTTAGTGTGCTACGCGCAAGACCCGCGCTCGGGAACCGCCGTGCTGAACAATCCCGATTTGATCATGCTGCGGGGCAAGATCTTTCGTTCGCCGGCCTAGCCACGCGCCGCGCGGCCATCGCGCGGCGGCCCCCCTCACTGCCCGCCGCGCCGAGCTCGCCGCGATTGCGGCCCCGGCGCCGTTGGGTGGCGCACACTGACCACCAGCGCCGAACGCTTCCTGCAGTTTCGCTGAGAAAAGATTGCGAGCGATCGCTATCTATGTTAGCGTTCCGGCATCACCGACATGGAGGAAACCATGGCCTACGACGTGATCATTCGCGACGGATTGTGGTTCGACGGCACCGGCAGCGCCCCGCTGACGCGCACGCTCGGCATCCGCGACGGCGTGGTGGCCACGGTCTGCACCGAGCCGCTGGACGAGACCGGGTGCCCCGAGGTGATCGACGCGGCCGGCAAGTGGGTCGTGCCCGGCTTCCTCGACGTGCACACCCATTACGACGCCGAGGTGCTGCTGGATCCCGGACTGCGCGAGTCGGTTCGCCACGGCGTCACCACGGTGCTGCTGGGCAACTGCTCGTTGTCGACGGTCTACGCCGATTCCCGGGACGCCGCCGACCTGTTCAGCCGGGTGGAGGCGGTGCCGCGCGAATACGTCTTCGGCGCGCTGGATTCCAACCGGACCTGGTCGACGGCCGCGGAATACGTCAAGGCGATCGATGCCCTGCCGCTGGGACCCAATGTCGGTTCGCTGCTTGGGCATTCAGACCTGCGGACCGCGGTGCTCGGGCTGGATCGGGCCACCGACGCCACGGTTCGGCCCACCGAGGCCGAGCTGCAGAAGATGGCCGACCTGCTGGGTGAGGCCCTCGACGCCGGGGTGCTCGGCATGTCCGGGATGGACGCGCCGATCGACAAACTCGACGGCGAACGGTTCCGATCGCGTGCTCTGCCGTCCACCTTCGCGACGTGGCGGGAACGGCGCAGACTGATCAAGGTGCTGCGCAAGCGCGGCCGGATTCTGCAGAGCGCCCCCAACGTGGCCAAGCCGTCGACCGGAATGCTCTTCTTTCTGGCCAGCAGCCGGATACTCAACTGGGGCAAGGGTGTTCGGATGAGCATGCTGGTATCCGCCGACGCCAAGTCGATGCCGCTCTCGGTCTACGTGTTCGGCCCGGGCACTCGCCTGCTCAACAAGCTGCTGGGGGCCAGCGTGAAATTCCAGCACCTGCCGGTGCCGTTCGAGTTGTACTCCGACGGCATCGACCTGCCGGTCTTCGAGGAGTTCGGCGCCGGAACGGCCGCGCTGCACCTGCGGGACCAGTTGGAGCGCAACGAGTTACTGGCGGACCAGGAATATCGCCGCAAGTTCCGGCGCGAGTTCGACCGCATCAAGCTGGGGCCGTCGCTGTGGCACCGTGACTTCCACGACGCGGTCATCGTCGAATGCCCGGATAAGACGTTGATCGGCAAGAGCTTTGGCGCGATCGCCGACGAGCGCGGGCTGCACCCGCTCGACGCGTTCCTGGACGTGCTCGTCGAGAACGGTGAACGCAACGTCCGGTGGACGACCGTCGTCGCCAACCATCGCCCCAAGCTGCTGGACGCGCTCGCCACCGAAGACAGCGTGCACATGGGCTTCTCGGACGCCGGTGCGCACCTGCGCAACATGGCGTTCTACAACTTCGGGCTCCGGATGCTCAAGCGCACCCGGGACGCCTACCGGGCCGGTGCACCCTTCATGTCGATCGAGCATGCCGTGCACCGGCTCACCGGTGAACTCGCCGAGTGGTTCGGCATCGACGCCGGCACGCTACGGCAGGGCGACCGTGCCGACTTCGTGGTGATCGACCCGGCCGGCCTCGACGCGTCCGTCGACGGCTACCACGAGGAAGCGGTGCCGTTCTACGGTGGCCTGCGCCGCATGGTCAACCGCAACGACGACGCCGTGGTCGCCACCGGGGTGGGCGGCGTGGTCGTCTTCGGCGGAAGTAACTCCACAGGCGAATTCCGGGACGGCTACGGGCAATCCGTGCGATCGGGCCGCTACCTGCGCGCGGGGGAGCGCACCCGTCGGCAACGCGGCGCACTGGGCGTCACCGCCTGACATGGCCAGAACCCAGCAGCAGCGCCGCGAGGAAACCGTCGGACGGCTCATCGACGCCTGCATCGCCACCATCATCGAGGTGGGCTACGCGCGGGCGTCCGCCGCGGTGATCACCAAGCGGGCCGGGGTGTCGGTGGGGGCGCTGTTCCGGCACTTCGACACCATGGGCGATTTCATGGCGGCCACGGCCTCCGAGGTGTTGCGTCGCCAGCTGGAGGCGTTCACCAAGGGAGTCGCCGAGATACCGGCCGACCGGCCGGCGCTGGAGGCGGCGCTGGGGATCCTGCGCGACATCACCAGCGGCCCGGCCAACGCCGTCATCTATGAACTGCTGGTGGCCGCCCGTACCGACGAAAAGCTCAGGGAGACTTTGCAACACGAGCTGGGCCAGTACGCCGCGAAGATCCGCGACGCGGCCCGCGCGCTACCCGGCGCCGACCGCTTCCCCGCGGACACCTTCCCGGTGTTCGTGGCGCTGATGACCAACGTGTTCGACGGGGCCGCCGTGGTGGAAGGCGTTCTGCCGCAACCGGACATCGCGGCCCAGCGGATCCCGGTGCTGATGGCGCTGCTGACCGCGGCGCTGCCGGACGCCTGACGAGGAGCTACAGCGAGCCGATGCTGGACTGCGGGCTCTGCGCGAATCCCCAGTCGAACAGCGTTGCCGCCTGATCCCAGTACGTCGGGCCGCCCTCTTTGATCAGGCCGTACATCATGGCGATCACCAGCCGTCGGCCCCCGCGCGCGGCGGCCCCGACGAAGGTCTTGCGGGCCGCGTTGGTGAAGCCCGTCTTGCCGCCGATCGCGCCCGGATAGCGCTGCAACAGTTCGTCCTGGTTTTCGATCGGGTGATCGCCGTTGTCGCCGGGGAACATCGCCGACGGCTCGGCGGTGATCTGCGCGAAGACCGGGTTGGCCATCGCCGCGCGGAAGATCACCGCCAGGTCGTGCGCCGTGGACGCGCCCGAACCCCCGGGGCCGTCCAGGCCCGACGGTGTCGCGGCGTGCGTGTTGGTGGCGCCCAGCGAGGCCGCCTTGGCGTTCATCTTGGCCACGGCGACGTCGGGGCCGCCCAGCATGTGCGCCAGCGTGTTGGCGGCGTCGTTACCCGAGACCAGCAGCAGGCCGTCCAGCAGTTGGCGCGCGGTGTAGGTGCGGCCCGGTTTGATCCCGACGCAGTTGCACTCCACCTGGGTGTCGGCGACGTCGGCGACCACGGTCGAGTCCAGGCTCACCGAGTCCAGCACCACCTGGGCCAACAGCGTCTTGATGGTGCTCGCCGGCGGGTGCGCGACATTCTGATCGCGGCCGGCCAGCACCTGACCGCTGTCGAGGTCGGCGACGATCCAGGTCTGCGCCGGGCCGTCGGGAATGGGGATCGAGCCGACCGGCTGCGTGTTGTCCGCCCAGGCGGTGGGCATGGTGGAGGTGGAGGTACCGAGCGCGAGCAGGGTAGCGGCCACCTTGAACCGCAGGACCGTGAGCTTCCGCATGGCCGCAAAGTCTAACTTCCGCCCCTGCTCCGGGCGGATTTTCAGTACTGTCCGATGCATGTTGAGCCTGGAAGAGATCTCGGATCGGCTCGAGATCCAGCAGCTTCTGGTGGATTACTCCACCGCCATCGACAACCGGCGATTCGATGATCTGGACCAGGTCTTCACGCCGGACGCCTACATCGACTACACGGCTTTGGGCGGCATCGAGGGTCAGTATCCGGAGGTGAAGAAATGGCTGGCCGAGGTGCTGCCCAACTTCCCGGTGTACGCACACATGCTGGGCAACTTCTCGGTCCGGATCGACGGGGACAAGGCCTCGTCCCGGGTGATCTGCTTCAACCCGATGGTGCTGGGCGGCGACAAGGACCAGGTGCTGTTCTGCGGACTCTGGTACGACGACGAGTTCGTGCGCACCCCCGACGGCTGGCGCATGACCCGGCGGGCGGAGGCCAAGGTCTTCCAGAAGCTGATGTGAGCGCCGCATGGCTGATGGCGGCGACCCGCCGCGCCCGGCTGCGCCGCGCTTGCGATCGCCGCATGGCTG
>NZ_JBVAXZ010000002.1:289274-841405 GCF_055419585.1 Mycobacterium sp. IDUB_3
TGATGGCGGCGACCCGCCGCGCCCGGCTGCGCCGCGCTTGCGATCGCCGCATGGCTGATGGCGGCGACCCGCCGCGCCGGGCTGCGCCGCGCTTGCGATCGCCGCATGGCTGATGGCGGCGACCCGCCGCGCCCGGCTGCACCGCGCTTGCGATCGCCGCATGGCGCGATTTCTGATCGTCGCGGCTGTTCTGGCACAATAGGCGGCTGTCCGCCGAGCGATCACGCATCGCCGACCGGTCAGACACGCGAGGCAAAACCGGATCCGGGCATCCCGCCCCGATCGCTGAATTGCAGCGTGACACACACAGGAGAATTCGCTTAACCATGGCTGTCAAGATCAAGCTCACCCGGCTTGGCAAGATCCGCAACCCGCAGTACCGCATCTCCGTCGCCGACGCGCGCACCCGCCGCGACGGCCGCTCCATCGAGGTCATCGGCCGGTATCACCCGAAGGAAGAGCCGAGCCTGATCGAGATCAACTCCGAGCGCGCGCAGTACTGGCTGTCGGTGGGTGCCCAGCCCACCGAGCCCGTCCGCAAGCTGCTGCAGATCACCGGTGACTGGCAGAAGTTCAAGGGCCTGCCCGGCGCCGAGGGCCGCCTGAAGGTCGCCCCCGCCAAGCCCAGCAAGCTGGAGCTGTTCAACGCCGCGCTGGCCGAGGCCGACGGCGGACCGACCACCGAGGCCGCGAAGCCGAAGAAGAAGGCCCCGGCCAAGAAGGCCGCCAAGGGCGCGGACGAGGCTGCCGAGCCGGAGGCCGCTGCCGAGACCCCCGCGGAGGCCGCTGCCGAGACCCCCGCGGAGACCGCTGCCGAGACCCCCGCTGAGGCCGAGGCGCCCGCCGAGGGCGGCGAGCAGGCCGAGCCGACCACCGAAAGCTGACCGCGGCGATGAGTACGGTAGTCGTTGACGCTGTTGAGCACCTGGTCCGCGGGATTGTCGACAACCCCGACGACGTCCGGGTCGACATGGTGACCAGCCGCCGCGGGCGGACCGTCGAGGTCCACGTCCACCCCGACGACCTGGGCAAGGTGATCGGCCGCGGCGGTCGCACCGCGACCGCGCTGCGCACCTTGGTCGCCGGCATCGGCGGTCGCGGCATCCGCGTCGACGTGGTGGACACCGACCAGTAGGCCAGCGCTGCTCATGGAACTCCCTTGGAGTTGACCGTCGGGCGCGTGGTGAAAGCCCACGGCATCACCGGCGAGGTGGTTGTCGAGGTTCGCACCGACGATCCCGACGCCCGGTTCGCGCCGGGAAACACTTTGCGCGCCAAGCATTCTCGTGCCGGCTGGGAGCGTGAGCTCACCGTCGAGAGCGCACGCGAACACGGCGGGCGGCTGCTGGTGCGGCTGGCCGGCGTCACCGACCGTGAAGCGGCCGACGCGCTGCGCGGCACCCTGTTCGTCGTCGATTCGGGGGACTTGCCCGACATCGACGAGGCGGACACCTACTACGACCATCAGCTCGAAGGCCTGAGCGTGCGCACCACCGCGGGCGAGCAGATCGGTGTCGTGGCCGAGGTGTTGCACACCGTGGCCGGTGAACTGTTGGCGGTGCGGCGGGAGTCCGGCGACGAGAAGCGGGAAGTGTTGGTGCCGTTCGTGACCGCGATCGTCACGTCGGTGTCGCTGGACGACGGCACCGTCGAGATCGACCCGCCCGAAGGCCTGCTGGACCTGTAGGCCTTCGATATGAGAATCGACGTCGTCACGATCTTTCCGGCCTATCTGGATCCGCTGCGGCAATCGTTGCCCGGCAAGGCGATCCAGTCCGGCTTGGTCGATCTGCAGGTGCACGACCTGCGGCGCTGGACGCATGACGTGCACCGCTCTGTTGACGATTCCCCCTACGGCGGCGGCCCCGGGATGGTGATGAAGGCGCCGGTGTGGGGTGAGGCGCTGGATGAAATCGCCTCTGAGGAAACACTTTTGGTTGTCCCCACCCCGGCCGGCCGGTTGTTCACCCAGGCGACAGCCGCGCGCTGGAGCGCCGAGGCCCACCTGGTGTTCGCGTGCGGTCGCTACGAGGGCATCGACCAGCGGGCGATCGAGGACGCCGCCCGGCGGATGCGGGTCGAGGAGGTTTCGATCGGCGACTACGTGCTGCCGGGCGGCGAGTCGGCGGCCGTGGTGATGATCGAGGCCGTGCTGCGGCTGCTCGACGGGGTGCTCGGCAATCCCGCTTCGCACCAAGAGGATTCGCACTCACCGGCGCTGGACCGGCGACTCGAGGGACCCAGCTACACCCGGCCGCCGAGCTGGCGTGGGCTCGACGTCCCCGAGGTGCTGCTGTCGGGTGACCACGCGCGAATCGCCGCCTGGCGCCGGGAGATCTCGCTGCAGCGCACCCGCGAACGCCGGCCCGAACTGCTTGATTCCGAAGGCGATTGAGCCCGTTAGAGCCCGTGCCGGGGCGCCTCGATGCGGCCCTCGGGAAATATCGTCCTGACCGCCCTGGTGATCGTGTCGCGGGCGGTGGCGTCATCGGCGGGCTGCAGGGATTGGACCACCATGATGTAGCGGCGGTCGGCCCCGATCACACCGGTGGACAGATGCATCCAGTCGCTGCCGATGCAGCACATCCAGCCCTGCTTGACCGCGACCGGCTCGGCGTACAGGCCGTCCGGGATGCCGAACCGCTGCGGGTAGCCGTCGAGCCCGTTGGGGGTGGACTGCGCCAGGTCGTTCACGATGATCTTGGCGTCATCGGCGGGCAGGCCTCCCGCGCCGTCCAGCAGCATCTCGTAGTAGCGGATCAGGTCGGTCACCGTGCTCATCGTGTTCCACCACCGGCCGTCGCTGGGCGGGGTGGTCGAGGACAGGCCGTAGCGGGACGCGACCTCCGTGATGATCGCGGCCCCGCCGCCCTGCCCCCAGAACCTCTCGGCCGCGCCGTCGTCGGATGACTGCAGCATGATGTCCAGTGCCTGGCGGTCATCGGCGCTCAGCGGCGCTTTGCCCTCGGACTCGTGCAGCAGCAGATCGTCGGCGATGAACAGCTTGGCCACCGACGCGGTGCCGATTATTTGGCTGTTGCCGTTGGAGATCAGCTGATGGGTGCTGCGGTCGAGGATGGCCACCGAAAGGGCGGCGCCGCTGCCGGCGGCCTCGTCGGCGGCCTGCTGGATGCGGGCCTGTAGCTGGGGAAATCCCGGGTTGGGCAGCGCCTGTGCCGGCTGCGGGGGTGTGGCCGCCTCGAGCATCACCGTGGTGGACTGCGGGGGAGTCGAGGTGGGTGGCGCGGAGATGATCCGGACGGGTGCGGTGACCGGCAGGGTGTACACCTTCGCCTGGACCAGCGCCTCGGAACCGGCGGCAACCACCAACGTCACCGCCGCGGTGGCGGTGAACAGCGTCAGCGGACGTACCCGCATTCGACTCCTCCGGCATCACTGGAACGCAGTGCAAGGGCGGGACCCGTCGCGCCACCTGCACCGGCCATCACGCTCCTGCGCGGGTAGCGCGTTCTGACCCCAGTCATATGTACCATTTACCAGCGCGTTTGGCGCGCTACGAACCGCCGGATCGCTGTGATTTTCGCAGCACGCGCCCCGTCTGGCACAATTGACCAGTTGTCTCCAGCGGTTGCAGGCCAGTTAGGCCGTTTCCCGCCCGCTGCGAGATACGCCAGAAAGCCCGAAACCATCGGCTGGGCGACCGCCTCACACCTGCGTGTGGGTAGCTGCCGTCGGCCGCGACCGCAAGGAAGTGTCTCGCATGAACCGGCTGGACTTCGTCGATCAGGCGTCGCTGCGCGACGATATCCCGGTGTTCGGCCCGGGTGACACCATCAACGTGCACGTCAAGGTCATCGAGGGCGCCAAGGAGCGTATCCAGGTGTTCAAGGGCGTGGTGATCCGTCGTCAGGGCGGCGGCATCCGCGAGACCTTCACCGTGCGCAAGGAAAGCTATGGCGTCGGCGTCGAGCGGACCTTCCCGGTGCACTCGCCCAACATCGACCACATCCAGGTGGTGACCCGCGGTGACGTCCGCCGCGCGAAGCTGTACTACCTGCGGGAACTGCGCGGCAAGAAGGCCAAGATCAAGGAGAAGCGCTGAGCCGGGACGCCTTGGTGGCGCTGCTGATTCGTCCCAGCGTTTCTCCGGTGCGCCGGTTTGGGCGGCCCCTAGGTGCGCTGGCTACGCTGATCTCGTGACCGACACCGCGGATTCATCGAAGCCCGAGCCCCACGCCGGCGAGTCAGATCCGAAGGTCTCTACCCGCAACCCGGAGATGCGCCCCGACGAGGCCGCGACGACTGCCGAGTCCATACCCGAGCCGGGGCCGATGGCGGAAGCGCCCGACGAGGGCCAACCAGAGGACCCCAAGAGTTCGACGTTGCGCGAATTCGCGCTCCTGGCCGTGATCGCCGTCGTCCTCTACTACGTCATGTTGACGTTCGTGGCCCGGCCCTACTTGATCCCGTCCGAATCCATGGAGCCCACGCTGCACGGGTGCACGGGCTGCGTCGGCGACCGGATCATGGTCGACAAGGTCAGCTACCGCTTCAGCGCGCCGCGCCCCGGTGACGTCATCGTCTTCAAGGGTCCGCCGCCGTGGAACCTCGGCTACAAGTCGATCCGGTCCAATAACACCGTGCTGCGCTGGGTGCAGAACGCGCTGTCCTTCGTCGGCTTCGTGCCGCCCGACGAGAACGACCTGGTCAAACGCGTCATCGCGGTGGGCGGGCAGACGGTGCAGTGCCGGGCCGACACCGGGTTGACGGTCGACGGCAAACCGCTGAAGGAGCCCTACCTGGATCGCAACACCATGGCCGCCGACCCGTCGGTGTACCCGTGCCTGGGCAGCGAGTTCGGGCCCGTGCACGTCCCGGACGGACGGCTGTGGGTGATGGGCGACAACCGGACGCACTCCGCGGATTCGCGGGCTCACTGCACCAGCGTGCCGGCCGAGGCCCTCAAGGGTGTGCTGTGCACCGGCGACCCGACGTCGGGAACCGTGCCGGTGGCCAACGTGATCGGAAAAGCCAGGTTCATCGTGTGGCCGCCATCCCGATGGGGCGGCGTGGGATCGGTGAACCCGCAGCAGAACCGGTAGCCATGGCCACGACGTGGCCGCCGCGGACGGTGATCCGTAAATCGTCGGGGTTGCGCACCCTGGAATCCGCGCTGTACCGCAGCGGATTGGGGCCGGTGGCCGGAGTCGACGAGGTGGGCCGCGGCGCCTGCGCCGGGCCGCTGGTGGTGGCGGCCTGCGTTCTCGGCCCGGGGCGAATGGAAAGCCTTGCCGCGCTTGATGATTCCAAGAAGCTCACCGAGGCCGCCCGGGAGAAGCTGTTCCCGCTGATCCGCCGCTACGCGCTGGCCTACCACGTGGTGTTCATCCCGCCGGCCGAGGTGGACCGGCGCGGCGTGCATGTCGCCAACATCGAGGGGATGCGCCGTGCCGTAGCCGGGCTTTCCGTGCGACCCGGCTACGTGCTGAGCGATGGCTTCCGGGTGCCCGGGCTGGCCGTCCCGTCGCTGCCGGTGATCGGGGGCGACGCGGTCGCGGCGTGCATCGCGGCGGCCAGCGTGCTGGCGAAGGTCAGCCGGGACCGGCTGATGGTCGCCATGGAGGCCGACCATCCCGGTTACGGCTTCGCCCTGCACAAGGGCTACAGCACACCCGCGCACGGTACGGCGCTGGCGCGGCTGGGCCCGTGCCCCGAGCATCGTTATTCGTTCATCAACGTGCGGCGCGTGGCCAACGGCGCGGGCGACCGCGTGGTGGCCGAGTGCAAACCGGACCCACCGCTGCAGCGCGACGGATCTCGGTGAGGAAAGATGGGAGCAGGATTCCCACCCCGGCGACGGCGGCCAGCGCCGGGATGCCCGGGGAGAACTGTCGGGGAGAAGGACGTCTGAGCAGATGAGTGCAGAAGATCTCGAAAAGTATGAAACCGAGATGGAGCTCTCCCTGTACCGCGAATACAAGGACATCGTCGGCCAGTTCAGCTACGTCGTGGAGACCGAACGGCGCTTCTACCTGGCCAACAGCGTGGAGATGACGCCGCGCAACGCCGACGGCGAGGTCTACTTCGAGCTGCGGCTGTCCGACGCCTGGGTGTGGGACATGTACCGGCCGGCGCGGTTCGTCAAGCAGGTGCGGGTGGTCACCTTCAAGGACGTCAACATCGAAGAGGTCGAGAAGCCGGAGCTGCGGCTTCCCGAGTAGCCGCCGCTACGTGGTCGGCGGAGGCTGGTCCTCGCCAGGCACCGGCAGCTGACCGCGCCGCTCGATGACCTCGCGGGCGACGTCGGCCAGCTTGATGTTCAGCGCCTGGGAGTGACGACGTAACAGGTCGAACGCGTCGTCCTCGCTCATCTCGTGCAGCATCATCAGCATGCCGACGGCCTTGCCGATCTCACGGTTGCTCATCAGCCCGCGGCGCAGGCTGGCCGAGTCCTCGCCCTTGTGGACGGCGTTGATCGCGACGCTCGCGAACGCGGCCAGCACCGCCGCCCGCCCGGCGGATTCGGCGTCGAACATGTTCGGGGTGTCGCTGAACAGATTCAGCGCGGCGCCTTTGCGTTTGTCGACCAGCAGCCGAAACCCCATCGCGCCGCGCACCGGAGTCTCGTCGACCAGGACGGCCGCCAGCTTGGGCCACAGCGACGGCGTGGTCAGGTCCGGGTCGATCTGCGGTGTCTCTTCCTCGATGGCGTCGATGCACGGGCCGTCGCCGGCGCGTCGTTCGAGCTCGTCGACGGCCTGGGCCAGCCGGTCACTGGCGCCGACGGTGACGTACTTGTCGTTTTCGCGCACCAACAGGCTGGCGTGGTCGCAGCCACGGACAGTCAGCGTGGCGGCGACGCAGATGGCGGCGTACATCTGGTTGGCGTCCGAGCCCTGATAGATGATCTCGGCGAGGGCGGCGAAGACCGTCGCGGGGTCGGCCTTCTCCCCGCCAGTCACGGATACGTCCGCGCCGGTCCTCGAATCGTTGCCCATGCTGTGCCTCGTTTTCTGCGGTGTCGCGGTGTGTGACCGCTTCCGATCGCCGTAAATTATCGTTCGCCGACACCAGCCTTACACCCGGTTTCGTCTGGTTGCGGCTAATCAGCGGCCACCTTGTTGGTCACCGCCGACCGCCAAGCTACCGCTGACGAGCGGAATGCCCGCACCTCCAGCCGCTCGCGAACCGCGAGACGCTGGAAAGATGGTTCTATCATGCGCCGATCGTGCGCGCCCGGGGGCTCGGTGAGGTTTCGCGCCGGGGTTTCGGCAGGCTGCGGGAGGGAAGGACGTTCTGATGGGAGTGACCGTCGCGGTGACCGGACCGACCGGGGAGATCGGTATCTCCGCGGTGACGGCGCTGGAACGCGAACCCGCCGTCGACGCGATCATCGGGATGGGGCGCCGGCCGTTCGACCCGTCGTCACGAGGCTGGCAGAAGACCACCTATCAGCAGGGCGACATCCTGGACCGCGAGGCCGTCGACGCCCTGGTCGCCCAGGCCGACGTGGTGATCCACCTGGCGTTCATCATCATGGGATCGCGCGACGAGAGCGCACGGGTGAATCTGCAAGGCACCCGCAATCTGTTCGAGGCGACGGTGGCAGCCGAGCGGCCCCGGCGCCTGGTGTACACCTCGTCGGTGGCGGCGTACGGCTACCACTCCGACAACCCCGTCCCACTCACCGAGGACGTGCCCGCCCGCGGATCCGCTGAGCACTACTACTCCGAGCAGAAGGCGGCCTGCGAGGCGCTGCTCGCCGAGATCACCAAGGACTCGCCGCTCGAGGTGTTCGTTCTGCGACCGTGCGTCGTCGCCGGTCCCAAAGCCACCGCCCTGGCCGACGCGATGCCGTGGAACCAGCTGCCCGGCCCGATCCGGGCCGTGGTCAAAGCCGTCCCGATCCTGAAGCCGGTGGTGCCGGATCCGGGCTACCCGCTGCAACTGGTCCACCACGACGACGTCGCGACGGCCATCGCGCTGGCGGCCACCGCCCCGGCGCCGCCGGGGGCGTACAACATCGCCGGTGACGGGGTCGTGACGGTGGCCGACGTGGCCAGGGCGCTGGGCGGGCGCCCGGTGCGGGTTCCCGCCGTCGCCGCCACCGCTGCCTCCGCGGCGATCTCGCGGGTCCCGGGGGTGCCGTCCATGCTGGAGTGGCTGCACACCGCGCGGACGTCGATGGTCATGGACACGACCAAGGCCAAGACCCAGCTGGGCTGGCGCCCGCTGCACTCGTCGGCCGAGACGTTGGAAGCGCTGGCCGCGGGGGTGTGAGGGCGTTGTTTCTTCGCGGCGCCGGGTAGTTTGATGCAGTGAGTTTCAACCGTTCCGCCGCGTCTCGCGACGCCTCCGCCGGCGGTGAAATCGCCTAGTGGGGCACGTAACGTCGCGCCGGCGGGTCACGCATCTGACCGCCGAGAAGGCGATCACCCGACCGGAGACCCTGGTCGTCGAGGAGCCGCTGGAGATTCGGGTCGACGGCGCGGCGGTCACCGTGACGATGCGCACGCCGGGTTCGGATTTTGAACTCGCCCAAGGGTTTCTGCTCACCGAAGGCGTCATCGGAGGCCGCGACGACGTGCACAGCATCCGGTACTGCGCCGGGCGCGACGACGAGGGCGCGAACACCTACAACGTGCTGGACGTGACGCTGGCCGCCGGGGTGGAAAAACCCGGACTCGACGTTACCCGCAACTTCTACACCACCTCGTCGTGCGGGGTTTGCGGCAAGGCGTCGCTGGACGCGGTGCGGCTGATCAGCCGCTATGCACCCGGCACCGATCACGCCACCGTCGCGGCGGACACCCTCAAGGCGATGCCTGACCAATTGCGTTCGGCGCAAAAGGTTTTCGACAGCACCGGCGGCCTGCACGCCGCGGCGCTGTTCGGGATGGACGGCACGATGCTGGTGGTGCGCGAGGACGTCGGGCGACACAACGCGGTAGACAAGGTGATCGGCTGGGCGACCGAACACGGGCTGATACCGCTGCGTGCCTCGGTGTTGCTGGTCAGCGGGCGGGCATCGTTCGAGCTGACGCAGAAGGCCGTGATGGCCGGCATTCCGGTGCTGGCGGCGGTGTCCGCGCCGTCGTCGCTGGCGGTGTCGCTGGCCGAGGAGTCCGGCATCACGCTGGTGGCGTTCTTGCGGGAGGATTCGATGAACATATACACCCGGGCCGACCGGATCATCTAGCCTGCGGGCGCCGGCTGTGGATGGGCGCCGCACTGGGGATAACCGGCCGTTGCGCGGGGCCGCGGGTCGCGATGGTGGCCCGCCCCGTCAGAGGTGCCGGGCACCGTGGCCCCCATGACGACCGAAACGACGATGACCCGGATCCAGCTGGGGGCGATGGGCGAGGCGCTCGCCGTGGATCACCTGATCCGGATGGGATTGCGGATCGTGGCGCGCAACTGGCGCTGCCGCTACGGCGAGCTCGACATCATCGCCCGCGACGACGCAACTTCGACGGTGGTGTTCGTCGAGGTGAAGACCCGCACCGGGGACGGATACGGGGGACTGGCCTATGCGGTCACCCCGCGCAAGGTGCTCCGGCTGCGCAGGCTGGCCGGCCTGTGGCTGGCCGGCCAGGACCCGCGCTGCGCGGCGATCCGCATCGACGTGATCGGCGTGCGGGTCGGGCGCCGCCGCACCCCCGAGATCACCCACCTGCAAGGGATCGGCTGATGGCGCTGGGACGCGCGTTCTCCGTCGCGGTGCGCGGCGTGGACGGACAGATCGTGGAGATCGAAGCCGACATCACCTCCGGGCTGCCGGGCGTGCACCTGGTGGGCCTGCCCGACGCGGCCCTGCAGGAGTCCCGCGACCGCGTCCGGGCGGCCGTCGCCAACTGCGGCAACACCTGGCCCATGGCGCGGCTCACCCTCGCGCTGTCACCGGCGACGCTGCCCAAGATGGGCTCGGTCTACGACATCGCCCTGGCCGCCGCGGTGTTGTCGGCGCAGCGCAAGAACCCGTGGGACCGGCTGGAGAAATCGGTGCTGCTGGGTGAGCTGTCCCTGGACGGGCGGGTCCGGCCGGTGCGCGGGGTGCTGCCGGCCGTGCTGGCCGCCAAGCGCGACGGCTGGCCGACCGTGGTGGTGCCGGTGGACAACCTTGCCGAGGCCAGCCTGGTCGACGGCATCGACGTCTGGGGCGTGCGCACGCTGGGGCAGCTGCAGAAGTGGCTCGGCGGCTCCGGTGCGCTGGACGGCAGGATCGACGCCAAACCCACGGACGGGGAGCCCGAGGCGGATCTGGGCGACGTGGTGGGGCAGACGCAGGCGCGGTTCGCGGTGGAAGTGGCCGCCGCCGGGGCGCACCACCTCATGCTCACCGGCCCGCCGGGGGTGGGCAAAACGATGCTCGCACAACGCCTTCCGGGGTTGCTGCCGCCGTTGACGGACGCCGAGTCTCTGGAAGTCACCGCGATCCATTCGGTGGCCGGGTTGCTGTCGGGCGACACGCCCCTGATCACCAGACCGCCGTTCGTGGCGCCCCATCACAGCTCCAGCGTCGCCGCGCTGGTCGGCGGCGGGTCGGGGATGGCGCGGCCCGGGGCCGTCAGCCGGGCGCATCGCGGGGTGCTCTTCCTCGACGAGTGCGCCGAGATCCGGGTCAGCGCGCTGGAAGCCCTACGAACACCGTTAGAGGACGGCGAGATTCGGCTCGCCCGCCGCGACGGGGTGGCGTGCTATCCCGCCCGTTTCCAACTGGTGCTGGCCGCCAACCTGTGCCCGTGCGCGCCGGCCGACCCGCAGGACTGCATGTGCGCGGCGGCGACCAAACGCCGCTACCTGGGCAAGCTGTCCGGTCCGCTGCTGGATCGGGTGGACCTGCGCGTGCAGATGCATCAGGTCAAGGCCGGTGCGTTCGCGGGCCGAGCCGCTGAATCGACGGCGCAGGTGCGTCACCGGGTGGCGCAGGCCCGCGCGGCCGCCGCCGAGCGCTGGTCATCACACGGATTTCGCACCAACGGCGAGGTCAGCGGGACACTGCTGCGCCGAAAGTTCCGTCCCAGCAACGCGGCGATGGAGCCGCTGCAACGGGCGCTGGACGGCGGGCTGCTCAGCATCCGTGGCCTCGACCGCACGTTGCGGGTCGCGTGGAGCCTGGCCGACCTGGCCGGTCGCACCTCGCCCGGAACCGACGAAGTCGCCGCCGCTCTCAGCTTCCGCCAACCCGGGACGCAGCGATGAGCGCCGCGGCCCAACCGCCGGGCGCGCTACCGGCGCGCCATGGTCAGCCAATCAGTGTGCCCGCCCCGCACCGCTATCGCGACGGTCACCAGAATCGCGAACGCGCGAGCGAATTGAGCGAGGGCGCGGCCGCTTTCACCCCGCTGTTCCATCTCGCGCAACCCGATGCAGGCCAGGCCGATGCTGATGATGGGGATGGGAAAACCGATCCAGCTGACCAGGCTGAGCGCGAAGGCCGCGACGGCCCAGGGGTTCTTGGGACGCTCGGACACGCTGTACACCATCGGCAGGTCGAGGATCATGGGTCGTTCCGTTCGTTGCGGGCCGGCGTGCGGCGGGCTGCTGACAACACCACATTCGCGCGCGGGTCTATAAGGATCCTTGGCGGATTCTTCAAGCCGGGGGCACGGCGATGACGACGGAGCTCGACGATCCCGCGCTGCGCGCGTGGGCCTATCTGTCCCGGGTGGCCGAGCCGCCCTGCGCCGAACTCGCCGCCCTGGTGCGGCACGTCGGCCCGGTGGAGGCCGCGGAGCGGGTCCGCCGCGGACAGGTCGATGACGACGTGGCCCGGCGCACCGAGGCACGACGCGAGATTGACTGCGCCGCAGCCGATCTCGAGATGCTCGCGCGGCGTGGCGGGAGGTTGATCACCCCGGACGATGACGAGTGGCCGCTGCTGGCGTTCGCCGCATTCCGCGGTGCGGCACCGCGACCCGGCGGCGGCGCGCCGATGGTTGCGCCGATGGCGTTGTGGGCTCAGGGACCCGTGCGGCTCGATCAGGTCGCGCACCGGGCGGCCGCCGTGGTCGGGACGCGGGCTTCGACCACGTACGGCGAACACGTCGCCGGCGACCTGACGGCCGGGCTGGCCCAGCGCGACGTCGCGGTGGTCTCGGGCGGCGCCTATGGCATCGACGGCGCGGCGCACCGCGCCGCGCTGAATTGCGACGGCGTCACCGTGGCCGTCCTGGCCGGCGGGCTCGACGTTCCCTACCCGAGCGGCCACACTGCGCTGCTGCACCGGATCGGCCAGCACGGGTTGCTGTTCACCGAATACGCACCCGGCATTCGCCCGGCCCGCCACCGCTTTCTGACCCGCAATCGGCTGGTGGCCGCCGTCGTGGGGGCCGCCGTCGTGGTGGAAGCCGGCCTGCGCAGCGGCGCCGCCAACACCGCGGCCTGGGCGCGCGCGTTGGGGCGGGTGGTGGCCGCGGTGCCCGGGCCCGTCACGTCGTCGGCATCGGCCGGCTGCCACGCCCTGCTGCGCAACGGCGCCGAACTGGTCACCCGCGCCGACCATGTCGTCGAGCTCGTCGGCCACATCGGCGAACTGGCCCGCGACGAGCCGCACCCGACGACGCCTCTCGACGGCCTCAGCGACGCCGAACGCCGGATCTACGAGGCCTTGCCGGGTCGCGGCGCCGCCACGGTCGACGAGATCGCCGTCGCATCGGGAATGGTGCCCGAGCTGGCGCTGGGGCCGCTGGCGATGCTCGAGCTGGCCGGATTGGTGCAGCGCGAGGACGGGCGGTGGCGGATTGTCCGGGCCGCCGCGGGCCGAGCTGCGTCAACGCCGCGACTCGTATAGTCGACCGGGGGTCGGGGTTTGGACAGGAGGACAAGTGGCAGGTCGACCACTGCAATGCTTCGAAGTTGTCGGTACCGAACAACTCACACCGCACATGGTGCGGATAGTGCTCGGGAGCAAGGATTTTGACGCTTTCGTGCCCAGCAAGTTCACCGACTCCTACGTCAAGCTGGTGTTCGTCGCCGACGACGTGGACGTGGCCGGCTTGCCCGAGCCACTGACCCTCGACAGCTTCGCCGACCTGCCGCCGGAGAAAAAGCCTTCGGTGCGGACCCTCACCGTCCGCCACGTCGACATCGAGAGACGCCGCATCACGCTGGACATCGTCGTGCACGGCGAGCACGGCATGGCGGGTCAGTGGGCGTCCACCGCCCAACCCGGCCAGCCGATCTACCTGATGGGCCCCGGCGGCGCGTACACACCCGACCCCGCCGCCGACTGGCACCTGCTGGCCGGCGACGAATCAGCGCTGCCGGCCATCGCCGCTGCGCTCGAAGCGCTGCCCCCCAGCGCGATCGGCAAGGCCTTCATCGAGGTTGCGGGCCCAGAGGACGAGATCCCGCTGACCGCGCCCGAAGGCGTCGAGGTGCACTGGGTCTACCGCGGCGGCCGCGCCGACCTGGTTCCCGAAGACCGCGCCGGCGACCACGCGCCGCTGATCGAGGCCGTCACCAGCGCGCCCTGGCTGCCGGGACAGGTGCACGTCTTCATCCACGGCGAGGCCCAGGCCGTCATGCACAACCTGCGGCCCTACATCCGCAAGGAGCGGGGCGTCGACGCCAAATGGGCGTCCTCGATCTCGGGGTACTGGCGCCGCGGCCGCACCGAAGAGACCTTCCGGCAATGGAAGAAAGAACTGGCGCAGGCGGAGTCGGCGAACTCGTCAGCCTGACGGCCGCCTGGCATTGTCTATCGCATGGCATTCGGCGACTACCAGAACGAGATCTACTTCAAGGGCCTGGGCGGGGTTGCGCCCGCCCTGCCGATGGCCTTCGCGGAGCTGGAGGCACGCGCGGAGCGGGCCATGTCGCCGTCGGTGTGGTCCTATGTCACCGGTGGCGCCGGTGACGAACGCACGCAGCGGGCCAACCGGGAGGCCTTCGATCGCTGGGGCCTGATACCGCGCATGTTCGTCGGCGCCACCACCCGCGACCTGTCGGTGGAGATGTTCGGCCTGACCCTGCCGTCGCCGGTGTTCATGGCCCCGATCGGCGTGATCGGCATCTGCGCCCAAGACGGTCACGGGGACCTGGCCACCGCGCGCGCGGCCGCAGCCACCGGCGTCCCTATGGTCGTGTCCACCCTGACCGCCGACCCGATGGAAGACGTGGCCGCGCAGTTCGGTGACACCCCCGGCTTCTTCCAGCTGTACACGCCGAAGGACCGCGACCTGGCCGCCAGCCTCGTCCAGCGGGCCGAGGCCGCCGGCTACCAGGGCATCGTCGTCACCCTCGACACCTGGATTCCCGGGTGGCGCCCGCGCGACCTCACCACGGCCAACTTCCCCCAGCTGCGGGGGCTCTGCCTGAGCAACTACACCAGCGACCCGGTCTTCCGCGCCGGCCTGCAACGCCCGCCGGAAGAGGACCCGCAGGGCACCGTGCTGCAATGGGTAACGACCTTCGGAAATCCTCTGACCTGGGACGACCTGCCCTGGCTGCGGTCGCTGACCGAGCTGCCGCTGATCATCAAGGGGATCTGTCACCCCGACGACGCGCGGCGCGCCAGGGACGGCGGCGTCGACGGCATCTACTGCTCCACCCACGGCGGCCGGCAGGCCAACGGCGGCCTGCCCGCCCTCACGTGCCTGCCCGGCGTGGTCGAGGCTGCCGACGGGCTGCCGGTCCTCTTCGATTCCGGAATCCGCAGCGGCGCCGACGTCGTCAAGGCGCTCGCGCTGGGCGCCACGGCCGTCGGAATCGGTCGGCCGTACGCCTACGGACTGGCGCTCGGCGGCGCCGACGGCATCGTGCACGTGCTGCGCTCGATCCTGGCCGAAGCCGACCTGATCATGGCCGTCGACGGCTACCCGACGCTCAAAGATCTCACCCAGGACACGCTTCGGCGCGTCGACTAGAGCGCCCCCGGCCGCGCCTGCGACCGTGGGGGAGTGCAGGCGATCCTCGACGAGTTCGACGAATACCTGGACCTGCAGTGCGGCCGTTCGGCGCACACCCGTCGCGCCTACCGCGGCGACCTGCGCTCGCTGCTCGCCTTCATCGGGGACCGCGGCGCCGGCCTGAACGGGCTGAGTCTGCCGCTACTGCGTTCCTGGCTGTCCGCGGCGGCCGCGTCGGGCGTCGCCCGTACGACGCTGGCCCGGCGCACCTCGGCGGTCAAGGCCTTCACCGCCTGGGCGGTGCGGCGCGGTCTGCTGACCACCGACCCGGCCGCGCGGCTGCAGGTCCCCAAGGCGCCCCGCACCCTGCCCGCGGTGCTGCGCCAGGACCAGGCCGCCGACGCCATGGCCGCCGCCAAATCCGGTGCGCAGCAAGGTGATCCGCTGGCACTGCGGGACCGGCTGATCGTCGAGATGTTGTATGCCACCGGAATCCGGGTCAGCGAGCTGTGCGGCCTGGACATCGACGACGTCGACACCCATCACCGGCTCGTCAAAGTCCTCGGCAAGGGAAACAAGCAGCGCAGCGTCCCGTTCGGCCGGCCCGCCGCCGAGGCGCTCGACGCGTGGCTGGCCGACGGGCGCCCGGCCCTGGTCAACGCCCAGTCGGGCCCGGCGCTGCTGCTGGGCCCGCGGGGCCGCCGGCTCGACGTCCGCCAGGCGCGCACGGTGGTGCATCAGACCGTCGCCGCGGTGGACGGCGCGCCGGACATGGGGCCACACGGCCTGCGGCACAGCGCGGCCACGCATCTGCTCGAAGGCGGCGCTGACCTGCGCGTTGTCCAGGAGCTGCTCGGGCACTCCAGCCTGGCGACCACCCAGCTCTACACCCACGTCGCGGTGTCCCGGCTGCGCGCGGTGCACGACCAGGCCCACCCGAGGGCCTGAGGCGACTCAGCCGTTCAGCGGTTTGAGCCGGACCGGCGTGGAGTTCAGCAGGCCCAGCGGATCGACATAGCGGGCGCCGGACGCCGGACCCCACATCGCGCCCCAGTGCAGACACGCCGCGGCCGGGCACCCGGCATGCCCGGGCATCAGCTCGCCGACCGCCGTCGCGGCCGTCACGTGCTGGCCGACCCGCACCGCCGCCCGGACCGGCTCATAACTGGTGTGCAACCCGCCCGGATGGGCCAGCGACACCACCGGCCGCCCGGCCAGCAGCCCGGCGAACACCACGGTCCCGGCGCCCGCCGCGTACACCAGCTGACCGGCGGCGCCGGCCAGGTCCACGCCCCGATGTCCGGGATTCCAGTTGGGCGACGGGGCGTCGAATCCCCGGGCGACGGCCGGCGGCGGGCGCAGCGGCCAGTCCAGGCGATCCTCGGCGGCACCCGCCGGCACCGCGCTGACCAGGCCCGCACACAACAGCAGCGCTGTCCACCGCATCCAGACAGTTCAGCGCGCCGGCGCCGGCCCGGCCATCCGGCCGCACCCGGTTCTGTGGACGAGCGGCCCGGTTGGGGAAGCGTGGCAAAACCAGCTGCTGAGTCGGTGTAAACTGCTGGTCGCAGCTCGTTCGCGGGCTGACTTCGCGCGTCTGCATCGCGTCTCTGGTTCCACTAGGAGAACGCAATCGCATGCCGGGCGGTCCCGTCCAACAACGGGTCCGGCAGCGCAGCAGCCGCCAGGGCCCGGCCTCAACCCGATGCCAGGCGACAACCGACACAAGTAAGGCACAACCATGGCTGTTGTAACCATGAAGCAGCTGCTTGACAGCGGCACCCACTTCGGGCACCAGACCCGTCGCTGGAATCCCAAGATGAAGCGGTTCATCTTCACCGACCGCAACGGCATCTACATCATCGACCTGCAGCAGACCCTGACCTTCATCGATCAGGCGTACGAGTTCGTCAAGGAGACCGTCGCCCACGGCGGCAGCGTGCTGTTCGTGGGCACTAAGAAGCAGGCGCAGGAGTCCGTCGCCGCCGAGGCGACCCGCGTCGGCATGCCGTACGTGAACCAGCGCTGGCTGGGCGGCATGCTGACCAACTTCCAAACCGTGCACAAGCGGCTGCAGCGCCTCAAGGAGCTCGAGGCGATGGAGCAGACCGGTGGCTTCGAGGGTCGCACCAAGAAGGAAATCTTGATGCTGACCCGCGAGAAGAACAAGCTGGACCGCAGCCTCGGCGGTATCCGCGACATGGCCAAGGTGCCCTCGGCCATCTGGGTCGTCGACACCAACAAGGAGCACATCGCCGTCGGCGAGGCCCGCAAGCTCGGTATCCCGGTCATCGCGATCCTGGACACCAACTGCGACCCCGACGAGGTCGACTACCCGATCCCGGGCAACGACGACGCGATCCGTTCGGCGGCGCTGCTGACCAAGGTGATCGCCTCGGCGGTCGCCGAGGGCCTGCAGGCCCGCGCCGGCGTCGGCCGCGGCGACGGCAAGCCCGAGGCCGAGGCCGCCGAGCCGCTCGCCGAATGGGAGCAGGAGCTGCTGGCCTCCGCTACCGCCACCGCCCCCACCGAAGCCGCTGCGGGCGCCCCCGAACCAACCACTGAATCCTCATAGGAAGGCTGACCATTGGCGAACTTCACCGCTGCCGATGTCAAGCGGCTTCGGGAACTCACCGGTGCCGGCATGCTCGACTGCAAGAACGCGCTGGCCGAGAACGACGGCGACTTCGACAAGGCCGTTGAGGCGCTCCGCATCAAGGGCGCCAAGGACGTCGGCAAGCGCGCCGAGCGTGCGACGGCCGAGGGTCTGGTCGCGGCCCAGGGCGGCGCGCTGATCGAGCTGAACAGCGAGACCGACTTCGTCGCCAAGAACGCGGAGTTCCAGGCGCTGGCCGACCAGATCGTGGCCGCGGCCGTGTCATCGAAGGCCAAGGACATCGACGAGCTTAAGGCTTCTTCTATCGACCAAACCTCGGGTACTAAGACCGTCGAGCAGGCGATCGCCGAGCTGTCGGCCAAGATCGGCGAGAAGTTGGAGTTGCGCCGCGTCGCGAACTTCGACGGCACCGTCGAGACCTACCTGCACCGGCGGGCGGCCGACCTGCCCCCCGCGGTCGGCGTGTTGGTCGAGTACCAGGGCTCCGACACCGAGGCCGCCCACGCCGTCGCGCTGCAGATCGCCGCGCTCAAGGCCCGCTACTTGTCCCGCGACGACGTGCCCGAGGATGTGGTGGCCAGCGAGCGCCGCATCGCCGAGGAGACCGCCAAGGCGGAGGGCAAGCCGGAGCAGGCCCTGCCCAAGATCGTCGAGGGCCGGCTGAACGGGTTCTTCAAGGACGCGGTGCTGCTCGAGCAGCCGTCGGTGTCCGACAGCAAGAAGACGGTCAAGGCGCTGCTCGACGACGCCGGTGTCACGGTGACGCGGTTCGTCCGGTTCGAGGTGGGTCAGGCCTGAGTCAGGCCTGACCGCCCGGCACCGATCGGTCCGGGCCGCGCATACGCCGGGAAACCTCCCGGTGGCGCGGGTCGGCGGGTTAGCGTCAGTGCCATGCGACACGTGCACGCGTTCGGCGACGATGCCCTTGGCGACCTGGACGCGGTCGGGCTGGCCGACGCCCTGAAGTCCGGCCGGGTCGGCAGGGCCGAGGTGGTCGAGGCCGCGATCGCCCGCACCGAGGCGGTCGACCCGCTGCTAAACGGGTTGGCGTACGCGGCTTTTGAACAAGCGCGAGTGGCCGCAGCGGAAGCTCCCAGCGGTTACTTCGGTGGCGTCCCCACGTTCATCAAGGACAACGTCGATGTCGCCGGGCAGCCCACGATGCACGGCACCGACGCGTGGACGAGCTGGAATGCGGTCGCGGACAGCGTCTTCACCGAGCTGTTCCTGGCCACCGGGCTGACCTCGGTGGGCAAAACGCAGTTGTCCGAGTTCGGATTCAGCGCGTCGGCCGAGCATCCGCGGCTGGGCCCGGTCCGCAACCCGTGGGACACCGACTACACTGCCGGCGCCTCGTCGTCGGGGTCGGGCGCGTTCGTCGCCGCCGGCGTGGTGCCCATGGCGCACGCCAACGACGGCGGCGGTTCGATCCGGATTCCGGCCGCCTGCAACGGGTTGGTCGGGCTCAAACCCTCGCGTGGGCGCCTGCCGCTGGACCCGACGCTGCGCCGGATGCCGGTCGGCGTCGTCGCCAACGGGGTGGTGAGCCGTTCGGTGCGCGACACCGCGGCCTTCTACCGCGAGGCCGAGCGGATCTGGCGCAACCCCAAACTGGCCCCCGTCGGGGACGTCACCGCCCCCGGCCGGCAGCGGTTGCGGATCGCGGTGCTGACCCGGTCGATACAGCGCGAAAGCAGTCCCCAGGTGCGTGAGTTGACACTGAAGTCCGCCGGCCTGCTCGAGGAGCTGGGCCATCGCGTCGAACACGTCGACGAGCCCCCGGTCGCGGCCAGCTTCGTCGACGACTTCGTCATGTACTGGGGATTTTTGGCGCTAGCCCAGGTGCGCGGCGGCCGGCACATGTTCGGCCAGACGTTCGATCGCAGCAAGCTGGACAGCCTGACCCTCGGCCTGCTGCGGCACACCAGCCGCAACCTGCACCGACTCCCCATGGCGATCGTGCGCCTGCGCCGGGCGCGCGCACGCACCGCGCGGTTCTTCCGCACCTACGACGCGGTGCTCACCCCGACCCTCGCCGACGAGACGCCCCGCATCGGATTCCTGGCGCCCACCGATTACCAGCAGGTGATCAGCCGGCTGATCGACTGGGTCTCGTTCACCCCGCTGCACAACGTCACCGGCGAACCCGCGATCTCGTTGCCGCTGGCCCAATCCGCCGACGGCATGCCGGTGGGCATGATGCTGTCGGCCGATGTGGGGCAGGAGGCGCTGCTGCTCGAATTGGCCTATGAGCTCGAAGAAGCCCGGCCGTGGGCGCGCATCCAAGCCCCCGGGTGATCAGAGTGATGGCGGAGGCCACCCCCGGCGGTTGCGGCTAGTCAGAGCCGAGTTTCTCGAGCATCCTTTTGAATTCGCGCTGCTGAGGTTCGGTGAGCTTGGCCAGGATGCGGGCGTCGGCGCCGCGGACCGCCGCTTCGGCGCGCTTGAGCAGGGCGCGGCCCTGCCCGGTCAGGTTGGCCGGGAGCGCGCGCCCGGAGGACACCGACGACGGGCGCGCCACCGCCCCGACCTCTTCGAGCTTGCGCAGCACCGTGTTCATCGCCTGTGGGGTGACGTTGGTGTGGCGGGACAATTCGGCGCTCGACATGCCCGGGAAGATCGAAAGTATGCGCAGGCAAACGAATTCGGGCAGGGTCAGGCCCAGCGGACCCAGCGCGGTGGCAACTTCCGGTCGCAGCACCGCCCCCACCCGGTAGAGCAGGTAACCAAGCGGCGCATCGTCGGCCTGAATCATGTCAACGATATTGACATATTTCCGCCGGACCGTTGCGCACATTGTTCAGACCGCGATTGCGCGTGCCGCAACGGGGTAACCGACCGGTTACCCGCAGCGCTTGCGGCACACGAGGAGGTTCGATGCCGAAGACGACGAAAGGCGGCGCGGCGAAGAAGAGCGAATTGCCCAGCACTCTGCAACGTTCCAGCGCCAAGGCTCAACGCACGTTCGCAAAAGCCCATGACTCGGCCGCCGACGAGTACGGCAGCGAGGAACGCGCCCACCGGGTGGCGTACGCCGCCGTCAAGCACAGTTTCGAGAAGGTCGGCGACCACTGGGAGGCCAAGGACGAGAAGGGCCCATCCGACGAGCGGGCCGAGCGCGGTGGTCTGCGGCCGACCGGGAAGTCGGCCGAGGGCGTCGACGCGAACGCCAGCAAAAAGCACCTGCTCGAGCTGGCCCGCCGCCTCGACATCGCGGGACGGTCCACCATGAGCAAGCCGGAGTTGGTCGACGCGATCATGAAGCACAATCGCCGGGTCCGGGGCCGCTGAGGGCCACATAGCGCGCCCCACCCACCGCCAGCGCGGCCTGGCTGAAAGCGCGAAGGACATCCCCATCCGGAGCCCGATGGTCGACGAGCTGGGCGAGAACCCGGGCTCGTGAGTTTCGCCGCGGGATAACGGCTTTCGTTAGAGGATCGGTCGTCCGCCGGTCACGGCCACTCGCGCCCCGGAGATGTAACTCGCGTCATCGGAGGCCAACAGCACGTAGATCGGCGCGAGTTCGGCGGGCTGGCCGGCGCGCCCCAGCGGCACGTTGTCGCCGAAGGATTCCACGCTGTCCGGCGGCATGGTCGACGGGATCAACGGCGTCCAAATCGGTCCGGGCGCCACACTGTTGACGCGAATCCCCTTGTCGCCCAACAGCTGCGCCAGACTGGCCGAGAAATTGGCGATGGCCGCCTTCGTCGCCGCATAAGGCGCCAGGGTGGGATTGGGTGAATCGGAATTGACCGACGAGCTGCCGATGATCGACGAGCCGGGTCTCATGTGCGGCACGGCCGCCTTCGCGAGGTAGAAGTACGCGCCGATGTTGAGCCGGAACGTGTACTCCCACTCTTCGTCGCTGATCTCGTCGAGGCTCTTGCGCATCATCTGATAGGCGGAGTTGTTGACCAGGATGTCCACTCCGCCCAGTTCCTGCACCGCCCGGTCGACGACCGCGCGGCAGTGCTCTGGCTCGGAAAGATCGCCGGGCACGAGTACGCATTTGCGGCCGGCGTTGGTGACGTAGCGGGCGACCTCGCGCGCGTCGTCGTCCTCGTTGAGGTAGGCGATCAGGACGTCGGCGCCCTCGCGTGCGAACGCGATCGCGACCGCGCGACCGATGCCGCTGTCCCCGCCGGTGATGATCGCCTTTTTGCCCAGCAGTTTGCCCGAGCCTTGGTAACTGTTTTCACCACAGTCCGGAATCGGGTCCATCTGCGCCTGCACGCCGGGGACGGGTTGCTGTTGCGCCACAAAGCCCATGCGATTTCCTTTACGGATTGTTGATGATTGATATTTCGGACGAGCCGCAAGGCGGCCATTCCTCGCTGCGGCTGCAACGGTTACCGCGTACCTTGCCTCCCAGTTCCTCCCTTGAGCGCGTCGTCCTCGCGTGCACCGTGCTTGGAGCTCCCGCGTTCCACCTGGCTGCCCCCATCTGTGCGGCTGTCTCCGGTCTTCCCACCCTGACAAGTCGATTGCCAGGCGTAGGCGTCAGCGCACCGACTACCCGCGAGCGCATCACCTAATCCCGACAGGCCTGCTGTGAGTATTGGTACGGATGTTATCCAGTGGTGCGAAAGGTGTTGTCCAAGAATGCAACGCATTTCCCCGGGCTAACCGGGCGGTTTAGGGCCTTACGCGGTTGCAGATGTTTAAAGCGGTGGTCGGTTGGCTATTTGCCCGGACATATGTGTCATGCCCTTTCTGGGGGGCGATTGTTCTACACGAAAGGAATGAACAATGAAGGTCACCAAGATTGCTGCGACAGCTGCCGCCGCCGGGGGTATAGCCGCGGCCAGCGTTTTCGCGGCGACACCCGCTTCTGCCGCGCCCAACATTCAGGGCTTCGGCACCAGCGAACAGCTCGTCGACGGGCCGCTCATCACCAACTACACGGTGAGCAACCTGCAGCCCAGCAACGTCGCCATCCCCGGCTACACGCCGAAGGGGACGCTGTATCAGGCCGACATCACCGCCAGGTCGGACGGCGGGCTCGTCACCCCGATGGTCAACGACTTCATCGCCCGCGGCCCCAACGGCCAGAACTACCGGGTGATCGACAAGGTGGGAGCCCCGAACGGGCTCAACCCGGCACCCATCGTGCAGGGCAACGAGTCGACCGGCACGCTGTACTTCGACGTGACCGGCGCGCCCCCGAACGGCGTCGTCTACAACGACGGGATGCAGGACATCCTGATGTGGACGTCCAATGAGCAGGGTGGCTCGGCGCCCGCCGCGCCGAACAGCCCGGCACCGGGTGCCCCGCCTGCGCCGGCGGCGCACACCTAAACCGGTTGTGAAATCTCCCCGCGCCACGCCGTGTGGCGCGGGGAGATTTGCGTCGGGGCGAGTCGTGTGCGTTCAAATCGGGTATGCGACAGGGCATGGGTAACCCGGATCACAGGCCCGCGCCGGTACGCGCTCGAGCGCAGCGGCATGCCGAAGAGGCGCGCGAGGCAATGGAGGAACGGCGCAGCAAGCAAAGCGGCGGGCTGAGCGGCTGGGTGGCCGAGCGAGCCGCGAAGTGGGATCTGTCCGGCCAGGACGAGGCTACCCTGCAGCGACAGAAGTATCTGTGGAATGTGCTGGTGGATTACTGGTTTCGGATGGAGATCGACGGCTGGGAGAACATCCCGGAGTCACCACCGGTGCTGCTGGTGGGCATTCACTCCGGGGCTCCGTTCGTCTGGGACGCCTGGACCGTCGGCCTGCAGTGGTGGCGGCGGTTCGGCCAGGAGCGCACCCTGCACGGCACCGCTCACGATGCGCTGATGGCAATTCCCCTGTTCGGGCGGTACTTCCGGTCGATGGGGGTGCTGCCGGCGGCCCCGGACGCGATTGCCACCGCGCTGGCCGAAGGGCGTGACGTAGCGCTGTGGCCCGGCGGGGAGGTGGACTCACTGCGCCCGTGGACGGAGCGCGACCAGGCCAACCTGGCGGGGCGGACCGGCTTCGTCAAGATGGCGATTCGTGCCGGTGTGCCGATCGTGCCCATCGCCACCGTCGGCGGAGCCGACGCGATGCCGGTGTTGATCCGCGGCGACAGGCTGTCGAAAGCGCTACGCCTGGACCGCATCCTGCGGCTCAAGGTGTTTCCGCTGGCCGTCTCGTTGCCGTGGGGGATCGCGCCGGCGGCGCTGCCACAGCTGCCCCTACCGGCCAAGATCAGGACCCGGTTCATGCCCGCGGTAAAACTCGACAACGATCCCGCGCGGGCCGACGACGACCAATACGTGGATCGCAAATACCACGAGGTGCAAGACGCGATCCAGGATGGAATGGATGCGCTCGCGCGCAAGCGCGCCTTCCCGTTCTTCGGCTGACAAGCCACCAAAAACGTTGCAACTGAAGGTGTTAGGACTCTGAGACCCGCGGGTCCGGCCGACCGGGCGCGGGTGCGGTCGTCGAGGTCCAGTTCGGAGTCAGCGCCGAGTCGGCGACCCATTCCGATTGCGGCGGCGTCGCCGCCCGGTAGCCGACGCCCCGAACGGTGTCGACCAGAAACTGATGGCGGACGCCCAGCTTGGCGCGCAGCCGCCGAATGTGCACGTCGACCGTGCGCACCTTGCCGGTGCTGTCGTAGCCCCACGCCTCCTGCATCAATCGGGTCCGGGTGAATGCCTGACCGGCATGCTGCACAAGGAAATTCAGCAATTTGAACTCGGTGAGGGTCAGGCCCAGGTCGTTACCGTCCAACGACGCGGTGAAACTGGCCGGATGCAACAGGAGGTCGCCGAATTTCAATGTGCCTTCAACCGTGCTGCGCCGCCGGCCGATGGCAAGGCGCATCCGTGCCTGCAATTCTTCGGCGCCGGTGCCGGGCAGCATCACGTCATCGAAATTGCAGTCAACATCGACGGCGGCGCAATCGGCCGGGGCAACCAGGGCGACCACCGCGGTACCGGGGTTGTCGGCCGTCAGTCGATGACTGACGGCCTGAGCCACCTCCATGTTGCTGCGCGCATCGATGATCGCGATATCGGCCGCGGCGAAATGTCCGTCTGTATCGGCGTCCAGCGTGATGCGGCGCATCGGCTGCGCGAACGTTGCCAAATCCGGTAGGGCCGATTCGAAATCGTCCTCATCGGTCAGCACCACCACGTCCAACGCCTATCTCCAAACTCGTAACGTCCCGGCTTCCCCCCGGTCCGTAGGCACCTCTGCGGAGATGTCTTACAGCGCTACGCCTGGATACCCGCCCCGCTCAAAACTATTCCCCTGCTCAAAACTATGCAGAGTCTCGCCGCGCGCCGGCGACTCGGCCGTCAGAAACTTGAGAAAAGCAATGGGCCCGCCCCGTTTCCACGGACCGGGCCCATCGGCTAGAGCGTGCTACTGGTTCGACTTCTGGCGCTCTTCGGCCGCCTTGGCGCCGCCGCGCGCGGCTTCCGCTTCGGCTTCCTTCTTTGCCGCGTCGCGCTGCGCCTCGGCCTTGTCCTGCTGCGCCTGGCCCTCGCGGGTGAGGTCATCACGACCGGCCACCGCGCCTACGGCCTCCTTGGCCCTGCCCTTGACGTCCTCGACGACGCCTTTCACAGCTTCGGCAGGTCCCGACTTGTTTTCTTCAGCCATGGAAGTACTCCTCCTCGTTGGCGTACTGCGAGCGATTCACGCTCAACGGCGATCACGAGCGATCGATCCGCTAATACGGCGAGGCTGGTCCTTATTGCTTAAGACCGCGTATTTCTGCCGCGTTGATGCGGGTTCCCATGCCGGCTGTGGCTCAAACGCGAGCGAAGAAAGCGCACCTGTGCCCGCGTATTCCGGTACGGCGAGACTCGAAAATTGGTCCGGCGCGCCAACTATGCGCATAATGCACCCTGCCGACGCCGCATTGTGCTGCGATGAGGCAGGATGTGAAATGCCGTTCCGGGATGGAAATCGCCCGGGATGGCACTCTCATGCGAGGAGTCTGATGACGGAGTCCAGGGAGCCCCAAGTCGCCGGCTCGGCGGCTCCGAGGCCGGAGCCGACAACCACCAGCAACGGCGTATCCGGCCAGCCACCGAGCCGGGCCAGGTATTCGCGAGTGTTGCTCAAGCTCGGCGGCGAGATGTTCGGCGGCGGCGAGGTCGGCCTGGATCCCGATGTCGTGGCGCGGGTGGCTCGGCAGATCGCCGAGGTGGTCCGCGACGGTGTCCAGGTCGCGGTCGTAATCGGCGGGGGCAACTTCTTCCGGGGTGCGCAGCTTCAGCAGCGCGGTATGGAACGCACCCGTTCGGACTACATGGGCATGCTGGGCACCGTCATGAACAGCCTCGCGCTGCAAGACTTTCTGGAGAAGGAAGGGATCGTCACCCGGGTCCAGACCGCGATCACCATGGGCCAGGTGGCCGAGCCCTATCTGCCGTTGCGCGCCGTGCGCCATCTGGAGAAGGGCCGCGTGGTGATCTTCGGGGCCGGCATGGGGCTGCCGTACTTCTCCACCGACACCACGGCCGCTCAGCGCGCCCTGGAGATCGGTGCCGAGGTGGTCTTGATGGCCAAGGCGGTCGACGGCGTGTTCGACGCGGATCCGCGGCACCATCCCGATGCCGAATTGATCGCCGCGATCAGTCACCGTGAGGTGATCGATCGCGGCCTACGAGTGGCCGATGCCACCGCGTTCAGCCTGTGCATGGACAATGGCATGCCGATCCTGGTGTTCAACCTGCTGACCAATGGCAATATCGCCCGGGCGGTCGCTGGTGAGAAGATCGGGACTCTGGTCACCACCTGAGGGCCAAACGCGATGACTTGCGCGTGCGAGGATGCGCAGCGCAGCAATGAGGAGGAGCGGCGCACATGATTGACGAGGCTCTCTTCGACGCGGAAGAGAAAATGGAGAAGGCCGTGGCGGTTGCCCGCGACGACTTGTCGACCATCCGGACCGGGCGCGCCAACCCGGGCATGTTCTCGCGGATCGTGATCGACTACTACGGCACGGCAACCCCCATCACGCAGCTGGCCAGCATCAATGTGCCCGAGGCCCGCCTCGTCGTCATCAAGCCCTACGAAGCAAGCCAGGTGGGTGCGATCGAGACGGCGATCCGCAACTCGGACCTCGGCGTCAACCCCACCAACGACGGCACCCTGATCCGGGTGGCCGTGCCGCAGCTCACCGAGGAACGCCGCCGGGAGCTGGTCAAGCAGGCCAAGAGCAAGGGTGAGGACGCCAAGGTCTCGGTGCGCAACATCCGCCGCAAGGCGATGGAGGAGCTGCATCGCATCCGCAAGGACGGCGAGGCCGGCGAGGACGAGGTCGGCCGGGCCGAAAAGGACCTGGACAAGACGACGCATCAATACACGACTCAGATCGAAGAGCTGGTCAAGCACAAAGAAGGCGAACTGCTCGAGGTCTAGCGACCTCAGCGGCGAAGTTCACCAGGTCAGTGGCTACCCCAGAACCCGGCGCAGGCGATCCGCCCGACGATCCGTCGCGCGCCGCCAAGGAGACGATCGAGCAGCAGGCCAGGAAGACATCGCGGGCCGGACGCGACCTGCGCGCCGCCATCGCGGTGGGCGCCGCTATCGGCGGCGTCCTGGTCGTGACGCTGGTGTTCGCGCCGCGGTTCTGGGTTCCCATCGTCGCCCTGGCCATCGTGGTGGCCACCCATGAAGTGGTCCGGCGGTTGCGCGAAGCCGGCTACGTCATACCCGTCATCCCGCTGCTGGCCGGGGGCCAGCTCACCGTCTGGCTGACCTGGCCGTTCCACGCCGCGGGCGCACTGGCCGGCTTCGGCGTCACCGTGGTGATCTGCAACGTGTGGCGGCTGTTCATGCAGGACAACAGCAAACGGCCCGAGCCGTTCGACGGCTCGCCGCAGGCCAACTACCTCCGGGACGCCTCGGCCACCGTGTTCCTGGCCGCGTGGGTGCCGCTGTTCGCGTCCTTCGGCGTGCTGCTGGTCTACCCGCACGACGGGGCAGGGCGGGTGTTCTGCCTGATGATCACCGTCGTCGCCTCCGACACCGGCGGATATGCCGTGGGGGCGCTCTTCGGCAAGCACCCGATGGTCCCGGCGATCAGCCCCAAGAAGTCCTGGGAGGGACTCGCGGGTTCCCTGGTGTTCGGAATCACCGCGGCGACGCTGACGGCGACGTTCCTGGCCGGCAAACCGCCGTGGATCGGGGTGTTGCTGGGCGTTGTCCTGGTGCTGACCAGCACGCTTGGCGACTTGGTGGAATCACAGGTCAAGCGCGACCTGGGCATCAAGGACATGGGCCGGCTGCTGCCCGGCCACGGCGGTCTGATGGATCGGCTCGATGGCGTCCTGCCGTCGGCGGTCGCCGCCTGGTCGGTGCTGACACTCGTTCCCTAGGCAGGCCCGAACGTGACCGATACTGGACAGGTCATGGTTCAACAATTGGTTTTCTCCGAGCCGCGGCGCGGCAAGCCCCCGCGGCACCTGGCCGACCTCGATGAGGACGGCCGCGCGTCGGCCGTCGCAGAGCTGGGCCTGCCGGCGTTTCGCGCCAAGCAGCTGGCGCATCAGTACTACGGCCGGCTGATCGCCGACCCGCGGCAGATGACCGATCTTCCGGCGGGCTTGCGCGACGCCATCGCCCAGACCATGTTCCCGATCCTGCTCACCGCGGCCTCCGAGGTGACCTGTGATGCGGGCCAGACCCGAAAGACGTTGTGGCGCGCGCTCGATGGGGTCACCGTCGAGTCGGTGCTGATGCGCTATCCGCAACGCAACACCGTGTGCATCTCGTCGCAGGCGGGCTGCGGCATGGCCTGTCCGTTCTGCGCGACGGGCCAGGGCGGGCTGACCCGCAACCTGTCGACGGCCGAGATCCTCGAGCAGGTGCGCGCCGGCGCCGCGGCAGTGCGCGACGACTTCGGAGACCGGCTGTCCAACGTGGTGTTCATGGGCATGGGGGAGCCGCTGGCCAACTACGCCCGGGTGGTGGCCGCGGTGCGGCGCATCATCGCCGCGCCGCCACAGGGTTTCGGCATCTCTGCCCGTTCGGTGACGGTGTCGACGGTGGGCCTGGCCCCGGCCATCCGCAAACTCGCCGACGAACGGCTCGGCGTCACGCTGGCGCTGTCGCTGCACGCGCCCGACGACGAACTGCGCGACACGCTGGTGCCGGTCAACAACCGGTGGAAGATCACCGAGGCCCTCGACGCCGCACGGTATTACGCCGACGTCACCGGGCGGCGGGTATCGGTGGAATACGCGTTGATCCGTGACGTCAACGACCAGCCTTGGCGCGCAGACCTTTTGGGTCAGCTGCTGCATCGCGCGCTCGGGCCGCTGGTGCACGTGAACCTGATTCCGCTCAACCCGACCCCGGGAAGTGAGTGGGACGCCAGCCCTAAGGCGGTCGAACGGGAGTTCGTCCGGCGGGTCCGCGGCAAGGGGGTGTCCTGCACGGTGCGCGACACCCGCGGCCGCGAGATCAGCGCCGCCTGCGGACAGCTGGCCGCCGAAGGCGGGTAGCTGGAGTGAACCCGTGGGGCGGCGAGTACGTCTTTAAGGCATAACGCCAGCAAACGGGGGTTGCGCCATGATTCGCTTGTTCTCTCCACTCAAGTTGTTTGTCGCGGCCGTTGTCGCCGCGGCACTGATTTTCGTGCTGGGCGGTGCACCACGTGCGCTGGCCGCCGACGACCGGCTGCAATTCACCGGCACGACGCTGAGCGGTGCGCCGTTCAACGGCGCCAGCTTGCAGGGCAGGCCCGCGGTGCTGTGGTTCTGGGCGCCGTTCTGCCCGTTCTGCAACGCCGAAGCCCCGGGCGTCAGCCGGGTGGCGGCCGCCAATCCCGGCGTCACCTTCGTCGGGGTCGCCGGGCACTCGGACGTCGGCGCGGAACAGACCTTCGTCTCCAAATACGGCCTGAACTTCACCAACCTCAACGACGCCGACGGCTCCATCTGGGCCCGCTACAACGTCCCGTGGCAGCCCGCCTACGTGTTCTATCGCGCGGACGGCAGCTCGACGTTCGTGAACAACCCGACCTCGGCGATGTCAGAGCAGGAGCTCTCCGACCGGGTCTCCGCCCTGAGGTCCTGACTTGGGGGCCCGGGGCCTGGTCGGGCTGGCCTTCGCCGCCGGATTGGTGGCCGCGCTGAACCCGTGCGGGTTCGCCATGCTGCCCGCCTACCTCCTGCTGGTGGTGCGCGGCCAGCGGGCCGGGGCCTCCTCGGGTGTGGCCGCCGCCGGGCGGGCGCTGGCGGCCACCGCCGGGATGGCGCTTGGCTTCCTGACGGTGTTCGGCGTGTTCGGCGCGCTGACCGTCTCGGCGGCCACGACCGTGCAGCGGTACCTGCCGTACGCCACCGTGGTCGTCGGCGTGGTTCTGATCGGGCTCGGAGTGTGGCTCCTGTCGGGCCGGGCGTTGTCGGCCCTGACCCCGCGGCCGCTGGGGCCACGGTGGGCCCCCACCGCCCGGCTAGGCTCCATGTACGGCTACGGCATCAGCTACGCGATCGCCTCGCTCTCGTGCACCGTCGGGCCGTTTCTGGCCGTCACCGCCGCCGGCCTGCGCGGGGGATCGATCGTCACCGGTGTGGCGATCTACCTCGCCTACAGCGCCGGCCTCACCCTGGTGGTCGGCGTGCTCGCCGTCGCTGCGGCGACGGCGAGCACCGCGGTCGTGGACCGGCTGCGCCGCGCGCTGCCGTTCGTCAACCGGATCGGCGGCGCGCTGCTGGTGCTCGTCGGGCTGTACGTGGCCTATTACGGCAGCTACGAGGTGCGCCTGTTCGGCGCGAACGGCAACCCGCAGGACGCGGCGATCACCGCGGCCGGGCGGCTGCAGGGCGCGGTGGCCGGTTGGGTGCATCAGCACGGGGTGTGGCCGTGGGCGATCGCCGGGGTCGCATTGGCGGTCGTCGTGATCGGGGGCGCCTGGCATCGCCGGGCGCACCGCTAGGGCAGACGGGGTGGCGGTTACCTGATCCAGCCGCGGCGGCGGCCCCACAGGTCGCGGATCAGCGCCACCAGGATCAGCGCCGCAAACCCGATCAGGAACCAGTTCTCGATGTGGCCGACGTGATTGCCGCGCAGCATCGCCAGCAGGAATCCGAAGCCGATCAGGCCGGCGATGTGCCAGGTCCGGTGGTTGATCCTGCTCCAACCCCATGCTGCCGACGGCACCTCGACGGCGTCGACGCCGTTGAAGTGCTCCACCTCGGTACTGGCCACGGCGAATCCCCTTCGGATCGGATTGGCTTGTCGAACCCAAATTCTGGCATACCCGCTACGGGGGTTGCGGGGCATGGCCCGTGTCGGCGCCGAGCGGCACAATGAATGGGTGACCAACCCGACCACCGATGGGCAAACGCGGGACCGCCTGCGCGTGCTGGTGCTGGGCAGCACCGGCTCCATCGGCACCCAGGCGCTGGACGTCATCGCCGCCAATCCGGACCGCTTCGAGGTGGTCGGTCTGGCCGCGGGCGGCGCCAACCTGGACACGCTCCTGCGCCAGCGCGCCGAGACCGGTGTGACCAACATCGCGGTGGCCGACGAGGGCGCGGCGCAGCGGGCCGGCGACATCCCGTTTTCCGGGCCGGAAGCGGCGACCCGGCTGGTGCAGGAGACCGAGGCCGACGTCGTGCTCAACGCGCTGGTGGGGGCGTTGGGGCTGCGGCCCACGCTGGCCGCGCTGGAATCGGGCGCCCGGCTGGCGCTGGCTAACAAGGAATCGCTGATCGCCGGCGGTCCGCTGGTGCTGCGGGCCGCCGCGCCGGGGCAGATCGTCCCGGTGGACTCCGAACACTCCGCGCTGGCACAGTGCCTGCGCGGCGGGAGCCCCGACGAGGTCGCCAAGCTGGTGCTGACCGCCTCCGGCGGCCCGTTCCGCGGCTGGACGGCCGACCGGCTCGAGGACGTCACTCCGGAGCAGGCGGGCGCCCACCCCACGTGGTCGATGGGCCCGATGAACACGCTGAACTCGGCCTCGCTGGTCAACAAGGGCCTGGAGCTCATCGAGACCCACCTGCTGTTCGGCATCCCGTACGACCGCATCGAGGTGGTCGTGCACCCGCAGTCGATTGTTCATTCGATGGTCACGTTCGTCGACGGCTCGACGCTCGCCCAGGCCAGCCCCCCGGACATGAAGCTGCCGATTTCGCTGGCCCTGGGCTGGCCGCAGCGGGTCCCCGGGGCGGCCGCCAGCTGTGACTTCAGCACGGCCTCTAGCTGGGACTTCGAGCCGTTGGACGATGCCGTTTTCCCCGCCGTCGAGCTGGCCCGGCACGCCGGGCAGACCGGGGGCTGCATGACAGCGGTCTACAACGCGGCCAACGAGGAGGCGGCGGAGGCCTTCCTCGCGGGCCGCGTCGGGTTCCCCGCGATTGTCAAAACCATCGCCGACGTGCTGCACGCCGCCGACCAATGGGCCGTTTCACCCGCTAACGTGGATGAGGTACTCGATGCGCAGCGCTGGGCACGTGACCGGGCGCAGCGTGCCGTCGCGCAAGCCCAGCCCGCCAAGGTGTCAGCAAAAGCCTCCGGAGTGGTGTGAGAAAGGTCCTCGCAGCCAAATGATGTTCGTTATCGGCATTGTGCTGTTCGCACTGGCCATCCTGATCTCGGTGGCCCTGCACGAGTGCGGGCACATGTGGGTTGCGCGCGCGACCGGCATGAAGGTGCGGCGCTACTTCGTCGGCTTCGGCCCCACCCTGTGGTCGACCCGGCGCGGTGAAACCGAGTACGGCCTCAAGGCGGTTCCGCTGGGCGGCTTCTGCGACATCGCCGGCATGACCTCGGTGGAGGAGCTGGCGCCCGACGAGACCGACCGCGCCATGTTCAAGCAGAAGGTCTGGAAGCGGGTCGCGGTGCTGTTCGCCGGCCCCGCCGCGAACTTCATCATCTGCCTGGTGCTGCTCTACGGCATCGCGCTGATCTGGGGGCTGCCCAACCTGCATCCGCCGACCCAGGCGGTTGTCGGCGAAACCGCTTGTGTGGCACCGGAAGTGGCTCCCGGCAAGATCGCGGACTGCGCCGGGCCCGGTCCGGCGGCGCTCGCCGGAATCCGCCCCGGCGACGTCATCGTCAAGGTGGGCGACACCCCGGTGTCGACCTTCGAGGACATGGCCGCCGCCATCCGCAAGGCCCACGGCAACGTCCCGATCGTCGCGCAGCGCAACGGCAGCACGATCACCACGTACGTCGACGTCACCACCACCCAGCGCTACCTGACCAACGGGCAGGGCGGACAGCAGCAACCCTCGACGGTCGGCGCCATCGGCGTCGGCGCCGTCAAGGTGGCGCCCACGCAGTACGGGGTGTTCTCCGCGATCCCCGCCACGGTCGGCTTCGCCGGTGACCTCACCGGCGAGGTGGGCAAGGCGCTCGTCGCGATCCCGACGAAGGTCGGTGCGTTGGTACATGCCATCGGCGGCGGGCAGCGCGACCCGCAGACGCCGATGAGCGTCGTCGGCGCCAGCATCATCGGTGGCGACACCGTCGACCACGGGTTGTGGGTGGCCTTCTGGTTCTTCCTGGCGCAGCTGAACCTCATCCTGGGCGCGATCAACCTGGTGCCGCTGCTGCCGTTCGACGGCGGCCACATCGCCATCGCGGTGTTCGAGAAGATCCGCAACCTGGTCCGGTCGGCCCGCGGCATGGTCGCGGCCGCGCCGGTGAACTACCTCAAGCTCATGCCCGCGACGTACGTCGTGCTGGTGTTCGTGGTCGGCTACATGCTGCTGACCGTGACCGCCGATCTGGTCAACCCGATCAGGCTCTTCCAATAAATGAAACCGAAGGAATCAACACCGTGACGATTGGCCTGGGCATGCCGGACGCCCCGGCGCCCACGCTCGCCCCCCGGCGCAAAACGCGGCAATTGATGGTCCGCGACGTCGGGGTCGGCAGCGACTATCCGATATCGGTGCAGTCGATGTGCACCACCAAGACGCATGACGTCAACACGACGCTGCAGCAGATCGCCGAGCTGACCGCGGCCGGCTGCGACATCGTCCGGGTGGCCTGCCCGCGTCAGGAGGACGCCGACGCACTCGCCGAGATCGCCCGGCACAGCCAGATCCCGGTCATCGCCGACATCCACTTCCAGCCCAAGTACATCTTCGCCGCGATCGACGCCGGGTGCGCCGCGGTGCGGGTAAACCCCGGCAACATCAAGGAATTCGACGGCCGGGTGGGCGAGGTCGCCAAAGCGGCTGCAGCGGCGAACATCCCGATTCGCATCGGCGTCAACGCGGGTTCGCTGGACAAGCGGTTCATGGAGAAGTACGGCAAGGCCACCCCCGAGGCGCTGGTCGAGTCCGCGCTGTGGGAGGCCTCGCTGTTCGAGGAGCACGGCTTCGGCGACATCAAGATCAGCGTCAAGCACAACGACCCGGTGGTCATGGTCGCCGCCTACCAGCAGCTGGCCGAGCAGTGCGATTACCCACTGCATCTCGGGGTCACCGAGGCCGGTCCGGCCTTCCAGGGCACCATCAAGTCCGCGGTAGCTTTCGGCGCGCTGCTGTCGCGCGGCATCGGCGACACCATCCGGGTGTCGCTGTCGGCGCCGCCGGTCGAGGAAGTCAAGGTCGGCATCCAGATCCTCGAGTCGCTGAACCTGCGGCCGCGCGGGCTGGAGATCGTGTCGTGCCCGTCGTGCGGTCGCGCCCAGGTCGACGTGTACACGCTCGCCAACGCGGTCAGCGCCGGCCTGGACGGTCTGGACGTGCCGCTGCGCGTCGCGGTGATGGGCTGCGTCGTCAACGGCCCGGGGGAGGCCCGCGAGGCGGACCTGGGCGTCGCGTCGGGAAATGGCAAGGGGCAGATCTTCGTTCGCGGCGAGGTGATCAAGACCGTGCCCGAAGCGCAGATCGTCGAGACGTTGATCGAAGAGGCAATGCGCATCGCCGCTGAGATGAACAGCGATGACGGACCGGAAGCAACATCCAGCGGTTCACCTGTTGTCACCGTAAGCTGATAAACGCCAGCGCCGGTCCGAGAGTCCGCACGACAGAGAGTTCGCCAGATGTCGGCTCCGCCCCTGTTCCGCCTTGTCGGTGAGCGACGGGTGTCCGTGGTGCGCGACGCGGCCGCGGTCTGGCGGGTGCTCGACGACGATCCCGTCGCATCGTGCATGGTCGCGGCCCGGGTGGCCGACCACGGCATCGACCCCAATTCGATCGGCGGCGAACTCTGGACGCTGCGGGGTGCCGAGGAATCGCTGTGCTTCGCCGGCGCCAACCTGATCCCGCTGCGCGGCGCGCCGGCCGACCTGAGCGCGTTCGCCGACGAGGCCATGCGCGGAACGCGACGCTGCTCGTCGCTGGTCGGCAGGGCCGATTTGGTGATGCCGATGTGGGAGCGGCTCGAGGCGGCCTGGGGGCCCGCCCGCGACGTGCGCGACCACCAGCCGCTGCTGGCGTTGTCCAATCACCCCAGCTGCGAGCTGGATACCGGAGTGCGGCAGGTGCGGCCCGAGGAGCTGGACGCCTACCTGGTTGCCGCCGTCGACATGTTCATCGGCGAGGTGGGTGTCGACCCGCGGCTCGGCGACGGCGGCCGCGGCTACCGGCGGCGGGTGGCCAGCCTGATCACGGCCGGGCGCGCCTGGGCGCGGTTCGAACACGGCCAGGTGGTCTTCAAGGCGGAGGTGGGCTCGCAGTCGCCCAGCGTGGGACAGATCCAGGGGGTGTGGGTGCACCCGGAGTGGCGCGGGCTGGGCCTGGGCACCGCCGGCACCGCGACGGTCGCCGCGGTGATCGTCGGAACCGGGCGCACCGCCAGCCTCTACGTCAACGACTTCAACACGGTGGCCCGCGCCGCCTACGCCCGAGTGGGCTTCACCGAGATCGGCACCTTCGCGACCGTGCTGCTCGACTAGCGCCCGGGTCTCATGCCAATGTGCGGTCAGCCGCACACTCGGCGGCGAAGGAGCGCCTGGCCCACACTCGACGGCGGCGCGGATCGCAGTCAATCCAGGCATAACGGTTGGGTCTCGGTGTGTCGGCGCCTCTGTTCAGGTCGCAGTTCTTAACATTTGCATCGATGGCAACTAGAACAACAATGGCCTCATCCGCCTCAGGCTTGCTGCTGGTCGCGGTCATCGTCCTGTCCGGATGCACGCCCCGGCCCGAGGGCCCGGGCCCGGCGGCGGAGAAGTTCTTCCGCGCCCTGGCCATCGGCGACACCGCGACGGCCGCGCAGCTCAGCGACAGCCCCAACGAGGCCCGCGAGGCGCTCAACGCGGCCTGGTCCGGCCTGCAGGCATCCCACCTCGACGCGCAGATCCTCAACGCCAAGTACGCCGAGGACAGCGGCACCGTCGGCTACCGCTTCACCTGGCACCTGCCCAAGAACCGGACCTGGACCTACGACGGCCAGCTGCGGATGGCGCGCGACGAGGGGCACTGGGCCGTGCGATGGACCACCACCGCGCTGCACGCCAAGCTGGGCGAGCACCAGACGTTCGCGCTGCGCGCCGACCGGCCGCACCGCGCCTCGGTGAACGAGCTCGGCGGTAGCGACGTGCTGGTGCCCGGCTACCTGTACCACTACACGCTGGACGCCACCCAGGCCGGACCCGCACTGTCGGGCACGGCCCACGCGATCGTCGACGTGCTGCACCCCTTCAACGGGGCCCTCAACGACCCGCAGCTGCTCGCCGAGCAGGCCAGCTCGACGCCCCACCCGGTCGACCTGGGGGTGACGCTGCACCCCGACGACAACGACAAGGTGTCCCCGCTGGTCGGACATTTGCCCGGGGTCGTGGTCACCCCTCAACCCGAAATGCTGCCCACCGACCCGCATTTCGCGCCGGCGGTCATCTCCGCGGTCAAGAAGGCCGTGGTCGACCAACTCGACGGCCAGGCGGGCTGGCGGGTGGTGAGCGTCAACCAGAACGGTGTCGAGGTCGAGGTGCTGCACGAGGTCGAGGGGTCCCCGGCGCCGTCGGTGTCGATCACCCTGGACCGAGTCGTGCAGAACGCCGCCCAGCGCGCGGTCGACAACAAGGGCGGCAAGGCCATGATCGTGGTGATCAAGCCGTCGACCGGGGAGATCCTCGCGATCGCGCAGAACGGCGGCGCCGACGCGGACGGTTTGCCCGCCACTAACGGCCTGTTCCCACCGGGGTCGACGTTCAAGATGATCACCGCCGGCGCGGCAGTCGACCGCGACATGGCCACGCCCAACTCGATGCTCGGCTGCCCGGGCCACCTCGACATCGGGCATCGCACCGTGCCCAACTACGGCGGCTTCGACCTCGGCGTGGTGTCGCTGTCGCGCGCATTCGCCAGCTCGTGCAACACCACCTTCGCGGAGTTGAGCAGCCGGATGCCGCCGCGCGGTCTGACCCAGACGGCCGCCCAATACGGGATCGGCCTCGACTACACGATGGACGGCGTCACCACCGTGACGGGGTCGGTGCCCCCGACGGTGGACCTGGCCGAACGCACGGAGGACGGCTTCGGCCAGGGCAAGGTGCTGGCCAGCCCGTTCGGCATGGCCCTGGTGGCGGCCACGGTCGCCGCCGGCAAGACACCCGTGCCGCAGCTGATCGTGGGCCGGCAGACGGCGGTCCAGGGGGACACCACGCCGATCAGCCCGAAGATGATCGATGCGCTGCGGCCGATGATGCGTCTGGTGGTGACCAACGGCACCGCCAAGGAGATCGCCGGGTGCGGCGAGATCTACGCAAAGACCGGTGAGGCCGAGTTCCCGGGCGGATCGCACTCCTGGTTCGCCGGATACCGCGGCGACCTGGCCTTCGCCTCGCTGATCGTGGGAGGCGGCAGCTCCGAGTGGGCGGTTCGGATGACGAAGTTCATGTTCGAAGCGCTGCCGCCGAACTTCCTGGCCTAGCGCCGGACGCGGCGGAGCGGCGCCGTCTTGGCCGGCACCGGGTCCTCCCGGGCCGCATCGGCGGTAAATTGCGAACATGACCGATACCGGCGGCGACATGGTGGCCCTGCGGGTCTCCGACGCCGACCGCAACGGCACGATGCGACGACTGCACAACGCCGTCGCACTCGGGCTGATCGATATCGACGAGTTCGAGCAGCGCTCGTCGCAGGTGTCCTACGCACGCACCCGAATCGAGCTGGACGGACTGGTCGGCGACCTGCCGGGACCGGGCGCCATCGTCACCTCCGCGGCCGACCGGGTGGAACTGCGCGGTTGGGCGGGCTCGCTGAAGCGCCACGGCGAATGGATGGTGCCCACCCGCCTGGCCCTGGTCCGCCGCCTGGGCTCGGTGGAACTCGACCTCACCAAGGCCCGGTTCGCGGGCCCGGTGGTCGTCATCGAACTCGACATGAAATTCGGCTCGGTGGAGGTTCGATTGCCCGACGGGGCCAGCGCGTCGATCGACGACGTCGAGGTCTACGTGGGCAGCGCCAGCGACCGGCGCAAAGACCCACCAGGTGAGGGCAGGCCACACGTGGTGCTGACCGGTCGGGTGGTGTGCGGCTCGGTGAACATCCGGGGACCGCGCCGCGCGCTGCTGCGCCGCCAGCGGCCCTAATCCCTTCGCTGGACCACGGTTAAGCTGGTCGCATGCCTGCTCGCACCGCGCTTTCCCCCGGAGAGTTGTCCCCGACCCTGCCGGTGCCCGGCGGTATCCCGCGCCCCGAATACGTCGGCAAGCCCACGGCCCACGAGGGCAGCGAACCGTGGGTGCAGACACCCGAGGTGATCGAGAAGATGCGCGTCGCCGGCCAGATCGCGGCCGCCGCGCTGGTGGAGGCGGGTAAGGCCGTCGCACCCGGGGTGACCACCGACGAACTGGACCGCATCGCCCACGAGTACATGGTCGACCACGGCGCCTACCCCTCCACGCTGGGTTACAAGGGCTACCCGAAGTCGTGCTGCACGTCGCTCAACGAGGTCATCTGCCACGGCATCCCGGACTCGACGGTGATCGAGGACGGCGACATCGTCAACATCGACGTCACCGCCTACATCGACGGCGTGCACGGCGACACCAACGCGACCTTCCTGGCCGGCGACGTCTCCGAGGAACACCGGCTGCTGGTGGAGCGCACCCGGGAGGCGACGATGCGCGCCATCAACGCCGTCAAGCCCGGACGTGCCCTCTCGGTCGTCGGCCGGGTCATCGAGTCGTACGCAAATCGGTTCGGTTACAACGTCGTTCGTGACTTCACCGGGCACGGCATCGGTACCACGTTCCACAACGGCCTGGTCGTCCTGCACTACGACCAGCCGTCGGTGTCCACCGTCATGCAGCCGGGGATGACGTTCACCATCGAACCGATGATCAACCTCGGCGGGCTGGACTACGAGATCTGGGACGACGGCTGGACCGTGGTCACCCGCGACCGCAAGTGGACCGCGCAGTTCGAGCACACCCTGCTGGTCACCGACACCGGCGTCGAAATCCTCACCCTGCCATGACGTTTCCCGGATGACCGGAGCGCTGCTGGTCGCGGGCACCAGCTCCGACGCCGGGAAATCGGTGGTGGTGGCGGGCCTGTGCCGATTGTTGGCCCGCCGCGGGGTCCGGGTCGCCCCGTTCAAGGCGCAGAACATGTCCAACAACTCTGTGGTGACCGTCGAAGGCGGTGAGATCGGCCGCGCCCAGGCGATGCAGGCGCGCGCGGCGGGCCTGGAACCCAGCGTGCGGTTCAACCCGATCCTGCTCAAGCCCGGCAGCGACCGCACCTCGCAACTGGTGATCAAGGGTCAGGTCGCCGACTCGGTCAGCGCCGAAAGCTATGTGCGGCATCGTGATCGGCTGGCCTCCATCGTACTCGACGAATTGACCTGCCTGCGTGACGAATTCGATGTGGTGATCTGCGAGGGGGCCGGTTCACCGGCCGAGATCAACCTGCGCGCCACCGATCTGGCCAACATGGGGCTGGCCCGGGCCGCGGAGTTGCCGGTGCTGCTGGTCGGGGACATCGACCGCGGTGGCCTGCTGGCGCATCTGTTCGGGACGGTCGCGGTGCTCGAACCCGACGACCAGGCCCTGATCGCCGGCTTCATCGTCAACAAATTCCGCGGCGACCCTGCGCTGCTCGAGCCCGGGTTGCGCCAGCTGCACGACATGACGGGCCGCCCGACCTATGGCGTGCTGCCGTACTCCGACGAGCTGTGGCTGGACGCCGAGGACTCGCTGTCGGTGGTTGCGCACCGCGTCGTCGGCACGCCCGCACCCCCGCGCGGCGGCCAGTGGCTGCGGGTGGCCGCCATCCGGCTGCCCCGGATCTCCAACTCCACCGACGTCGAGGCGCTGGCCTGCGAGCCGGGTGTGCTGGTGCGCTGGGTCACCGACCCCGACGACGTCACCGACACCGACCTGATCGTCATCCCCGGCAGCAAAGCCACTGTCTGCGACCTGGCTTGGCTGCGCGAGCGTGGCCTGGCCGACGCGATCATCGCGCATGCCGGCGCAGGCAAGCCGGTGCTGGGAATCTGCGGGGGATTTCAAATGCTGTGCAGTCGCCTAGACGATCCGGTGGAATCCGGGGCCGCGGGCGTGGCCGGCCTGGGCCTGCTCGACGCCGACATCACCTTTGCTCCCGACAAGACCTTGCGCCGCTGGCAGCGGCCCCTTACCGGCTACGAGATCCATCATGGGCGGGTCACCCGCTGTGACGAGCGGGGCTGGTTCGCGGCCGAGGCGGACCAGCGTCCGCAGGGTGTGGTGCGCGGCGCGGTCTTCGGAACCCATTGGCACGGCCTGCTCGACAACGACGATTTCCGGCGCGGGTGGCTGCGCCGGGTCGCCGACGCGGCCGGACGCGGCGGCTTCGTGGTCGGCGACGTCAACGTGGCCGCGCGCCGAGATGCCCAGCTCGATCTCGCCGCCGACCTGCTGGCGTCCCATCTGGACATCGACGGCATTCTCAGCCTGCTTGATGGTCCGCCGCCACGACGACCGCATCTCGCAAGTCGCCTGGGGCCGTAGGACATTCGCGCCGAATGTGGTGTGAACGCCGCCGTTGACGACCCGGTCAAAAAATCGGATCGGCGTAAAAGTTGCTGAAGAAGCGTCGCGCCCGCATGCCGTTTGGTTGTAGCGTGCTTGGGTGTCCTCGATGATGACCACCCTGGACGGATTCCCCGTGCCGGTGGTCGTGGGCGGTCCGGAGACAGGCGTCGTCGTCGTCATATTGGGTGACGAGGACCGCGTCCCGGCGGCCTACGACGCCGTCTGCGAGCGGCTGCACACCGCATCGCTTCGGACGGTGGTGGTCGGCTTCGATCCGCGCCTGACCCCCAAGTCGGTGATCGGCATCCTCGACGCGCTGGGCATCGGGTGGGCCGTGGTGATGGGCGACCGCGCCGGCGGCGAACTCGCCTGGGAACTGACGGCGACCCGGCTGGGCCGGTTCGTCGGGCTGGTGGTGATCGACCGCGGCCATCCGCGGGCCAGCAATTACGAGGGAGCCATCACCGACGGACACTGCCCGCCGGTCGAGATCGGCACCACCGTGTTGGTCAGCTCGCCGGGCGCCCGGGCGGTGGCCCAGGCCAGCCAGCGCTACGTCTACGCCGATTACCGGGTGGTGCACCTGGGGCGGCGCACCGTGCAGGAGTCGACGGCCCAGCTGGCCGCCGAGATCATTTTGCGCACCAGCAGCTGGTAGCGCCTGGTTGACTGACGGTCATGGCCAGTGAAGAAAGTGCCGTGACCGATCCGAACGCCGCCATGTTGTCGTTGGCCGCACTCGAACGACTCGTGGGCGCCGGCGAGGTGGACACCGTCATCGTGGCGTTCGCCGACATGCAGGGCCGGCTGGTCGGGAAGCGGATCGACGCGCGGCTGTTCGTCGACGACGTGGCCGCCCACGGCGCCGAGTGCTGCGGCTACCTGCTCGCCGTCGACGTCGACATGAACACCGTGGGCGGGTACGCGATGTCGAGCTGGGACACCGGTTACGGCGACACGGTGGCCAGGCCGGACCTGTCCACCCTGCGGCGCATTCCCTGGCTGACCGGTACGGCCCTGGTGATCGCGGACGTGGACTGGGCCGACGGCAGCCCGGTCACCGTGTCGCCGCGGGCGATCCTGCGCCGCCAGCTGGACCGGCTCGCCGACCGGGGCCTGGCCGCCGACGTCGCCACCGAGCTGGAATTCATCGTGTTCGACGAGCCCTACCGTCAGGCCTGGGCCAACGGGTACCGCGGGCTGACCCCGGCCAGCGACTACAACATCGACTACGCGATCTCGGCGTCGTCGCGCATGGAGCCGCTGCTGCGCGACATCCGCCTGGGCATGATCGGCGCCGGCCTGCGATTCGAGGCCGTCAAGGGTGAATGCAACAGGGGGCAGCAGGAAATCGGTTTCCGGTATGCCGACGCGCTGGTCACCTGCGACAACCACGTCATCTACAAGAACGGCGCCAAGGAGATCGCGGACCAGCACGGCAAGAGCCTGACGTTCATGGCCAAATACGATGAGCGAGAAGGGAACAGCTGTCACGTCCACCTCTCGCTGCGTGATCCGCAGGGCGGCGCGGTGTTCGCCGACCCCAGCCGCCCGCACGGCATGTCGTCGACGTTCTGCGGTTTCCTGGCCGGCCTGCTGGCCAGCCTGCGCGAGCTCACGCTGTTTTATGCGCCGAACATCAACTCCTACAAGCGATTCGCCGACGGTAGTTTCGCGCCCACCGCGCTGGCGTGGGGTTTGGACAATCGCACCTGCGCGCTGCGGGTGGTCGGCCATGGGCCCAACACCCGGGTCGAGTGCCGCGTTCCCGGCGGCGACGTCAACCCGTATCTGGCGGTGGCGGCGATCGTCGCCGGCGGGCTGTACGGTATCGAACGGGGCCTCGAGCTACCGGAGCCCTGCGCGGGAAACGCCTACCAAGCTCCGGGCGTCGAGCGGCTGCCCGTCACGCTCGCCGAGGCGGCCTCGGTGTTCGAGCGCTCGACGCTCGCGCGGGACGCGTTCGGCGACGACGTTGTCGCCCACTACCTGAACAACGCCCGGGTGGAGCTGGCGGCCTTCAACGCGGCGGTCACCGACTGGGAGAGGACGCGTGGGTTTGAACGCCTCTAGGTCCAGTGGCCAGCCGCCCCGCCCGGTGATCGGCCTGACGACATATCTGGAGCAGGTGCAGACCGGCATCTGGGACATCCGCGCCGGGTACCTGCCCGCCGACTACTTCGAAGGCGTCCTTCTGGCCGGCGGGATCGCGGTGTTGCTGCCGCCGCAGCCGGTGGACGCCGGAATCGTCGACTCGGTCCTGGACGGCCTGCACGCGCTGGTGATCACCGGGGGATACGACCTGGACCCCGCCAGCTACGGCCAGCAACCGCACCCGACCACCGACGCGCCCCGCACCGACCGCGACGCCTGGGAATTCGCGCTGTTGCAGGGCGCGCTGCGGCGGGGCCTGCCGGTGCTGGGCATCTGCCGCGGCGCACAGGTGCTCAACGTCGCGCTGGGCGGCACGCTGCACCAGCACCTGCCCGACGTCCTGGGGCATAGCGGGCATCGGGCGGGCAACGGGGTGTTCACCAGGCTGCCGGTGCGCACGGTGGCGGGCACCCGGCTGGCCGCGCTGGTCGGGGAGTCCGCCGATGCGCCGAGCTATCACCACCAGGCCGTCGACCGGGTGGGGGACGGCCTGGTGGTCAGCGCGCGGGACGCGGATGGCGTCGTCGAGGGGCTGGAGCTGCCCGGCGACAGGTTCGTGCTTGCGGTGCAATGGCATCCGGAACAGTCGCTTCAAGACTTGCGGTTGTTCGCCGCGATCGTCGACGCCGCGCGGTCCTACGCGGGGCGCGCGAGTTGAGCACCGCGCGGCTGATCAATCCGGCGACCGAGGAGGTGCTGCGTTCGATCGAGCAGGCCGATGCCGCCGCGGTCGATGACGCGGTGGATCGGGCGCGGGCGGCCCAGCGGCGGTGGGCGCGGTTGTCCCCGGCCGAGCGGGCCGCCGGCCTGCGGGACTTCGCCGCCGCCGTCGACGCCCATCTCGGCGAGCTGGCCGCACTCGAGGTCGCTAACTCCGGGCATCCCATCGCGTCGGCCGAATGGGAGGCCGGTCACGTCCGCGACGTGTTGAACTTCTACGCGGCCAGCCCGGAACGCTTGTCCGGCAAGCAAATTCCTGTAGCCGGTGGCCTGGACGTCACGTTCAACGAGCCGATGGGCGTGGTCGGCGTGATCACGCCGTGGAACTTCCCGATGCCCATCGCGTCGTGGGGCTTCGCGCCGGCCCTGGCCGCGGGCAACGCCGTGCTGATCAAGCCCGCCGAGGCGACGCCGCTGACCACCATCCGGCTCGGTGAGCTCGCGGTGCAATCCGGACTCGACGCGGACCTGCTGCAGGTGCTGCCGGGTCGGGGTGTGGTGGTCGGGGAGCGATTCGTCACCCACCCGGGCATCCGCAAAATCGTGTTCACCGGGTCCACCGACGTCGGCAAGCAGGTGATGTCCCGTGTGGCCGCTCAGGTGAAGCGGGTGACCCTGGAACTGGGCGGCAAGAGCGCCAACATCGTGTTCGCCGACTGCGACCTCGAGCGCGCCGCCGCGACCGCTCCGGCCGGGGTGTTCGACAACGCGGGGCAGGACTGCTGCGCCCGCAGCCGAATCCTGGTGCAGCGCAGCGTGTATGAGCGGTTCATGGAGCTGCTCGAGCCCGCCGTCACCAACGTCGTGGTGGGCGACCCGGCGTCCCGGGACACCGAGATGGGTCCGCTGGTGTCGGCCGCGCACCGCGACAAGGTGGCGTCGTATGTGCCTGACGACGCCCCCGTCGCATTCCGCGGCACCGCGCCGGCCGGACGCGGATTCTGGTTCCCGCCAACGGTTCTGACTCCACAGCGCACCGACCGCAGCGTCACCGACGAGATCTTCGGTCCGGTGGTCACGGTGCTGGCCTTCGACGACGAACACGACGCCATCACCCTGGCCAACGACACCAGCTACGGGCTGTCGGGATCGATCTGGACCGACGACCTGTCCCGTGCGCTGCGCGTGTCCCGGGCGATCGAATCCGGGAATCTATCGGTGAATTCGCACTCGTCGGTGCGGTACAGCACGCCGTTCGGCGGGTTCAAGCAGTCGGGGCTGGGCCGTGAGCTGGGTCCGGATGCGCCGTTGCACTTCACCGAGACCAAGAACGTGTTCATCGCGATCAGAGAGGACTAGGCGGTGGCGGTCGATCTCACCCAACGATTGGCGGGCCGCGTGGCCGTCGTCACCGGCGCCGGCGGCGGCATCGGACTGGCCGCGGCGCGGCGGATGCATGCCGAGGGCGCCACCGTCGTGATCGGCGACATCGACGCCGACGCGGGCGGCGCCGCAGCCGATGAACTGTCCGGCTTGTTCGTGCCCACCGACGTGTCCGACGAAAACGCGGTCGACGCGCTCTTCGATAGCGCGGTGCGGGCCCACGGGCGCATCGACATCGCGTTCAACAACGCCGGCATCTCGCCGCCCGACGACGACCTGATCGAGAACACCGAACTGCCGGCGTGGCAACGCGTCCAGGACGTCAACCTCAAGTCGGTATACCTGTGCTGCCGGGCCGCGTTGCGGCACATGGTTCCCGCGCAGAAAGGCTCGATCATCAACACCGCGTCGTTCGTCGCCGTCCTGGGGTCGGCGACCTCGCAGATCTCCTACACCGCCTCCAAGGGCGGCGTGCTGGCCATGTCGCGCGAGCTGGGTGTGCAGTTCGCCCGGCAGGGCATCCGGGTGAACGCGCTGTGCCCCGGACCGGTCAACACTCCACTGCTGCAAGAGCTTTTCGCCAAGGACCCCGAGCGGGCCGCGCGCCGGCTGGTGCACGTCCCGGTGGGCCGCTTCGCCAACCCCGACGAAATCGCCTCGGCGGTAGCATTTTTGGCCAGCGATGACGCATCGTTCATCACCGCTTCGACGTTCATGGTCGACGGCGGCATCAGCGCGGCCTACGTCACGCCGCTTTAGCCGCCGTACTTATCGGCCGCATGTGACCCGGGATGCTCGCTGATCGCGACCAGGTGGATGGGCTCGCCGGCCCGCTCCTCGAGCAGCCGCACCATCATGGGGGCGGCGGCCGCCCAGGCGCGCGGCACCGACAGCGCGCCGACCGGCGTCCCGCGGCCCAGGCCCGCGTTCACGCCGCTGGTGACAGCAGGCTTGGGGAACAGCGATTGCAGGGCCGCCGTCTTGTTCATGGAATTGAGGTGGCCGATCGCGAAATCCGACGGCGCGGTCACCGAATTCAGTTTCGACAGCGACGGGGTTACCGCGGCGAGCGACGCTTCGAGTGTGGTCAGCGGCGACGACGACAGCCGGGTGAGGGTGTCGGGTATCACCGACATCAGTTCGCAGCCGGCGGCTATGACATCCGGCGCCGACTGCAGGGCCCAATTGCGTTTCGTCGCAGCGGGATTGCTGGGCGGAGCGGGAAAGGACGCCATCACCACGGCGCCGGCCGCGGCCGCGGCGTAGGCACGCATGGCGTCTGCGTTACGCGCCCACATCGAGTCGTACTCGGCGTCGGCGTTCGCGATCGCCGCGCTCCGCTGGCCCAGGCAATTCGTCGACACCAACGACATTCGTCGCGTCCGATTGCCGGTGATCTCCGGTGGCGGCACCGTCGCCGTGAAGGCCGTCTGATGGGCGCCGGCCGCCGCCGTGAGCTGGGTGGCCGCGTGCTCGCTGCGGGCCGCGACGTCGTCGAGCCAGTCCACGTAGCGTGCTGCGGCTTGGGCGAGCGCCGCGCGCTCGCCGTCCGCCGCCAGCTGTGCGGTCACCACCCGGTAGTCGGCCGCGGCGCTGAAGAGCCGCGCGGCCAACGCTTCCCACGCCGCGGCGGCGCGCGTCATCGATCCCGCGCCGGGACCCGAGTACATCAGCCCGGAGCTGATCTCCGGAGGTAGCGCCGCGAAATTCATTACAACCTCCGCCTGCTTGTGGCGGTACCAGTGGTGCCCGAAAACATGAGGTCTTCTTTCACGAGATAGACACGGGGGTTACAAGCCGCGGGCCGCTCACGTGTCGCGCACACACCGTGCGTCGCCGGCCCGGTTGCAACGGTCAGCGGCGGGCGACGCAGATTCGAGTCAGGATATCTCGGTCGGACGCGATGACCGCGGGCGCGCGGGGTTGGGGGCCGCCGGGCGCAAACCCTATCGGGGCCAACGACAATGGCGCCGGCGTCAGCACCGATTGCGGTGACAAGCGGTTCCACGTCAGGGGCCGTTCCTTGGTCATCCACGCGCTGCGGAACGGCTTCTTGTTGGTCTTGTTCGCCGGTGCCGTAGACCGCGCAGCGGCCAGGGCGGCCCGGCCGAGGGCGACCGGACGGTCATGCGTCAGCCCGCCGTGCGTGTCGACGGTTGCCGCTGACCATGTCGCCGGCTCCGGCGGCGCCGCCGCGGCGAAGTTAGGCCGCAGCCACGAACCCGTGACCAGGGCGATGAACACCCCCAGCGCGGCGGTAACCGCGATGGCCGGCTGCCATCGCCGAGTTACGCCAACGCCCCGGAAAACCACAGTGCACCGAATGTACCGCGCGAAAATCGGTGAATGGTTCCAGCGAGCTGTGAACTCGATCCGAGTCCGATGTGTGTTTGCGCAGGTGGTTCGGCTGTCGCCGCCCTGTTCAGCGATCGGACCCCTGGGGATCGATGAGCTCGTTGAAGTCGGCGACGCTGTGAATTCCGTCGACGTAGCCGAATGAGCCGTGTTCGAGCACTTCGCGTGCGGCGCGGACGACGGCGGTAAGACCGGTGCGGCAAAAGGATGTGCCGATCGACACCCTGCGCACTCCGAACTCCTTGAGCTGCACGAGCGTGAAACGGGCCGGGCCGAACCCGGCGACGTAGTTGAACGGCCGGGTGACGCTGCCACACACCCGGCGCAGCGCCGCCTCGTCGGGCAGGCCGGGTGCGTACAACACATCGGCGCCGGCCGCTTCGAACGCCTGCAGCCGGGACACCGTGTCATCGAGGTCGGGACGGCCGCGGATGAAGTTCTCCGAGCGCGCGGTCAGCATGAAGGGATGCGGCAGCGCCCGCGCGGCCTCGACGGCGGCGTGGATGCGCTCGATCGCCAGCTCGCGGGGGAAGATCGGCGCGTCGGCGTCGTATGTGGCGTCCTCGATCGAGGCCCCGGCCAGGCCGGCCTCGCCCGCCAGCCGCACGGTTTCGGCCACCGTCTCGGGGGCGTCGCCGAACCCGTTCTCCAGATCCGCGGTCACCGGAAGCGGGGTTGCCTCGACGATGGCGCGCGCGTGTTCCAGGGCTTCGTCCCTGCTGACCGCGCCGTCACCGTCGCGCCGGCCCAGCGAAAACGCCAGGCCGGCGCTGGTGGTCGCCAGTGCGCGAAACCCGAGGTTGGCGAACAACCGGGCGGTGCCGATGTCCCAGGGATTGGGGAGCACCAGAATCTCGTCACCGGCGTGCAGGCGGCGGAATTCGTCGCCACGACGGGTCCGTTCGATGTCATCCATGGCCGGTCCGATCTGGGGGCGTCTGCATGCAGGTGTAGCACCGGCCACCGACAAGCGCTACGGCCGGTAGGCGAAGAGCGGAATCGCCATCTCCGCCGCGGTGGCTCCGCCGTGAAAGCCGATCAGGCGAGCCGTTTCCGGGGGTTCGTGTGCGCTGGCCAGCACGGCGGTGTCGCCGGAACAGACGACCACCACGTCGCCCAGCCGCTCGATGTGTGGCGCGGCGACCGGCCCGAACATGCCGGTGGCCACCGCCTGCTCGCGGCTGTATACGGCGGCCCGTCCGTCCAGCAGCTCGCCCCACACGGCCTGCACGTCGGCGGCGGCGCCCGGCTCGGTGTGCAGGTACCGCACCCGCGGCTCGCCGGCCACCACCCGGATCCCCGCGGCCAGCCGGGGGTCGGTGTCGAGGTCGATGCGCGCCTCGGCCGGGACGTTGATGCCGCCATGGTCGGCGGTCACCAGCACCGCCGCATTCGGGGGCAGCGCGTCGAGCAGGCACGACAGCAGCGTGTCGATGTTGGTGGCCGCGGCATGCCACTGCTCGGAGCCGATGCCGAAGACGTGGGCGGCGGTGTCGAGCTCCGCGGTGTAGCCGTAGACCAGCCCCGGCGCCGCGCGCAGCTCATCGGCAACCAGCCGCGCGTAGTCATCGGTGGGGTTGGCCGGGTGCAATTCGGCGCCGCGGTACGCGGCCTCGGTCAGCCCGCTGCCGATGAACGCGGCCGGCAGCACGGCGCGCGCGCTCACGCCCGCATTCTTGAGCCGCTCGAACCAGGTCGGCACCGGCTGCCAGATAGCGGGGGGCGGGTCGTCACGCCACCGGACGTGGTGGACCACCCGATCGCTGCCGGGCACCTTGAGCGTGAACCCCAGGATTCCGTGTTCGCCCGGGAGCGCACCGGTGCCCAGTGACACCAGGCTGGTCGGCGTGGTCGACGGGAACGTGCAGTCCAACCGGGTAAGCCGCCCGGTACGGCCGGCCAGCACGGACGCGAGCAGCGGCGCGCTGCCGGCCAGTTGCGGAAGCAGGTGCCAGCCCAGCCCGTCGACCAGCACCACGAGCACCCGGTCGATCCCTTCGGCGCCGGCCCAGTCCGCCACCCCCAGGTCATCCAATTTGTTCAAGGCATCCGGGACACCGAGCAACGCGGCCGCGGCGGGCAGCACGTCGCACAGAGAACCGGGCACCGGGCCAGTCTGGCGGTGAAGTCAGACGCGCGCCAGTCGGTGGCCGGTCACCAGCAGCTGCCGATTCGTGCTGTCGGTCAGCGCACGGAGCTGCGCCGGCGACAGCCGGCCGCATAACCGGCCCCAGTGCATCGCCACCACATCACCGGCGGCCACGTCGGGCACGGCGCTGTACCCGTCGGCCCACACCTCGAGCACGCGCGCCGACGGTTCGGACAGCGCCAGCGCCCGACCATCCCAGGCCAGTCCTCGGCACAACACCTCGACGCGGTCGCCGTCGCGGGAAAGCACTGTCCCGGAAGTGATTCGGCAGTTGTCCAGCACACTCAGCGGCTGCTCGTCGGTACCCCGGCCCAAAAACCGCGTCCACGGATACACCCCGAACACGTGAAAGCAGTGGTTGCCGGCGGCCTCGCACGCCAGATCCTCTGTCAGGTGCGACCAGTAGTGGCCTGCCTGCGGGCCGATGATCGCGAGCAGCGCGTCGAAGAATTCCTGCGGGTCCAGACCGGCGGCGACGCCGCCGCCGAGCCAATACGATTCGACCAGACGGTAATCCAGCGGGTCGGCGATGCCGGTCAGTTTCGACAGCACCCGCAGATACGGCCACGCGCCGGAGAACTTGGTCGCCGCCCTGCGCACGTCGGCGACCGACCCGTCGCGCAAGGTAGCTCCCAACGGCGGACCGCAATAGCCGAGCGCGTTGGGCGCATAGGCGTAGCGGGCGAACATCTCTGCGCCCCTGTCAGAGGTCAAGTGCGCCCCACCAGCTTGGCGGCGTCGCGGTGCATGCGTCCGAAGTTGTAGTAGGCCGCACAGGCGCCCTCCGGGGACACCATGCAGGTTCCGATCGGCGTCTCCGGTGTGCAGGCGGTGCCGAAAACCTTGCATTCCCAAGGCTTGAGCACACCCTTGAGCACCTCACCGCACTGGCAGGCCTTCGGGTCGGCGACGCGCACGCCGGGCATCGCGAATCGCAGCTCGGCGTCGAACTCGGCGAAATCGTCGTGCAGCCGCAGGGCGCTCTGCGAGATGAAGCCCAGCCCGCGCCATTCGAAGTGCGGACGCAGCGCGAACACCTTGCCCATCAGCGCCAGCGCCGCCGGGTTGCCGTGCTCGGGTACCACGCGCTTGTACTGGTTCTCCACTTCGCAGCGGTCCTCGCGGATCTGGCGCAGCAGCATCGCGACCGAGGCCAGGATGTCCAGTGGCTCGAAGCCAGCCACCACCAACGGCTTTCGATACACCTCCGGGACGAACCGGTAGGGGCGGTTGCCCACCACGGTGGACACGTGGCCGGGGCCGATGAAACCCGACAGCCGCAGGTCCGGTGACTCCAGGATGGCCCTGATCGGCGGCACGATGGTGACGTGGTTGCAGAAGACACTGAAGTTGGGCAGGCCCAATTCGCGCGCCCGCACCAGCGTCACCGCGGTCGAGGGCGCGGTGGTCTCGAAACCGATGGCGAAGAACACCACTTGCTTGCCGGGGTTGTCGACCGCGATCTTCAGCGCGTCCAGCGGCGAGTAAACGAACCGCACGTCGGCTCCGCGGGCCTTGGCGTCCAGCAGGCTGCCGTGCGAGCCCGGCACCCGCATCATGTCTCCGAAGCAGGTGAAGATCACGTCGGGTTGGCCGGCCAGCCACATCGCGTCATCGATGCGGCCCATCGGGATCACGCAGACCGGGCAGCCCGGGCCGTGCACCAGTTCGACGTTGTCGGGAAGCAGGTGCTCGATGCCGTGCCGGTAGATGGTGTGCGTGTGCCCGCCGCACACCTCCATGAACTTGAACTCCTCACCGCCGGCCCCGGCCAGGTGCTCGATGGCCGTCAGCAGCTTGCGCGCCGCGGCCGGGTCGCGGAATTCGTCAACGAATTTCATTGCCGCTCCTTGGGTCAGACGATGGCCGACGAATCGAAGGCTTGCATTTCGACGGCGTAGGTGTCGCCGAGTTTCTTGATGGCGGCCAGGGTCAGCAGCGCCTCGGTTTCGTCGATTTTGGCCATCGCGAACCCGACGTGCACCAGCACCCAGTCGTCCGGTGCGGGCATGTCGTTCTCCAACAGCCGGACGCTGATCGCCCGCTGCACGCCACTGACGTCAACCTTGGCCAAGCAGTTGGCGGGATCGGTGATCTCCACGATCCGGCCCGGAATTCCTAGGCACATGTCGGTGTATCTCCTCATCTATCAGCAGATCCGGGGTAGCGGGTCGCCGACCAGCATGTCGACGATCCGGGTCCCGCCGAATCCGGTGCGCAGCACCACGCTTTCCGCGGGTTCGGTGACGATTTCCCCGACCTCGGCCGCCTGCGCGCCCAACGGGTGCGACCGTAATGCGGCCAGCCCGGCCTCGACCTCCTCCGGTGCGACGACGGCGACGAACTTGCCCTCGTTGGCGACATAGAGCGGGTCGATGCCGAGCAGTTCGCAGGCGCCAGTCACCATGGGCGCCACCGGGAGTCGGTCCTCTTCGAGCAGCACCCCGAGGCCGCAGGCCTGGGCCAACTCGTTGCACACCGTGCCGACCCCGCCGCGCGTCGCGTCACGCATCCATCGGGTGGACGGGGCGGCCGCCATCAGCAACTCCACCAAGGGGCTGACCGAAGCGGTGTCGGAGGCGATGTCGGCCTCGATGGCCAGATCGCCCCTGGCGAGCATCACCGCCATGCCGTGTTCGCCCATCGACCCGGACAGCAGCACCTTGTCTCCGGCGCGGACCGACTGCGCCGACAGCGCGCGGCCCGCGGGGATCACGCCGGTTCCGGCGGTGGTGATGAACAGACCGTCGGCCGCGCCCTTGGGGACCACCTTGGTATCGCCGGTGACGACCTGCACGCCGGCGGCCTCGGCCGCGGCGGCCATGTCGGCGACGATCTCTTTCAATTCGGCGATTCCGAAGCCCTCTTCGAGCACGAACGCCGCCGAGATCCAGGACGGCACGGCGCCGGCCACCGCCAGGTCGTTGCAGGTGCCGTGGATGGCCAGCTCTCCGATGGACCCGCCGGGAAACCGGCGGGGCTGCACCACAAAGGAATCCGTCGACATCGCCACCCGCTCGCCGCTGGGTAGGGTCAAGACGGCGCCGTCGCCCAGCGACTCGAGCAGCGGGTTGCGAAACGCCTCCACGAAGACCGCGTCCACCAGCGCCGCCGACGCCTTGCCGCCCGCCCCGTGCGCCAGGGTCACATGATCGTCGAGCAGCCGGGGGCGACGACGGCGGAACGACTCGATCCGTTCGATCACGTCGCCTTCGCCGAACCGCGGCCCCGACGACAGATAGTCGCCCGCCGACTTGTTCATCATGCCGCACCCCAATCCTGAGCAGTGCCAAGGCAGTCGTGGACGGCCAGCCACAACTGGTAGCCGACCAGCGCCTGCGATTCCTGAATCCGGTGCACGCTCTGCGAACGAACGACTATGCAGGCGTCCACGTTTGGGTTGTTCACGAATGCGCCGCCGTCATAGCCGGCGAAACCGATGGTGTACAGGCCGCGCTTGTGCGCCTCGGCCAGCGCCGCCAGCAGGTTGGGCGAATTGCCGCTGGTCGACATCGCGATCGCGATGTCGCCGTCGCGCGCGCGGGCGATCAGCTGCCGGGCGAACACCAGCTCGAACCCGACGTCGTTGCCCAGTGCGGTCAGGATCGCCTGGTCGGCGGTCAACGACCACGCCGGCAGGGGATTACCGAGCGGTGGCCGCGCGAACAGTCCGGCCAGCGTGGTGCAATCGGTGCAGCTGCCGCCGTTGCCGAAGGTGAACATCCTTCCGCCGGCGGCGAATCGGCGTGCCAGCTCGGCGCTGGCGGCCGCCAGCCGCTCGGCGTTGGCTTCCAGCGTGGAGCGTCGCAGTGCGAGGCTCTCGGACGCCTTGGCCTGCGCGGAGGCGGCGAGGTCGGCGAGCAACGCGGAGGGGTCGTCCTCTTCGGCATCGATGAACGGGTACAAGAAGTTGGTGGGCTCGTCGGTGGGACTCATGAAACTCCCTCCTCATCCACGCGGCTGATCGCGGTGCCGGCGTGCACCAGTACCAACTCACCGGGAGCGACCGGGTCGACGAGCGCGGTGAGCACGTCCTCTACGCCGCGGGCGGTGCGCACCCTGGCCTGTCCGTCGACCGAGGCGCTCACCACTTCGCCGAGCCGGCCCTCGTCGCTGCACGTGACGCAGACCTCGTCGTCGGGTTTGGGTTTGAGCAACCCGGAGTGTTCGAAACACACATGGGTCAGCTCCCACAGCAGGTGGTAGAACAGCACGAAGCCACCGGTGGCGGGCACGCGCGGGTCGGGATCGTCCAGCCACAGCACGTGATCGGCCATGGCGGCCGCGGGCGCCTCGCCGCTGCCGATCCAGATCGTGGTGGCGCCCCAGGCCGGGGAGCGGCGCATCACCGAACGCACGTCCGCGTTGTCCGCACCGGAGATCGCGACCACGATGTCACCGGGGCGCACCGACACCCGCACCAGATCCACCAGATCGGGTCCGGTCAACGCCACGGCCGGCAGGGCCCGCTTGCCCATGATCACCGGATGGACGAATTCGACCGCGATGTGCAGCGCATGCGGTTCCCACGACGGCGCGATCGACCACATGGTGGCGCCCGCGGCGAATCGCTTGGCCAGCGTCAGAGCGGTGGCGGCGAGGTCTTCGGCCAGTTCGGCGCTCAGCCCGCGATCGATGGCGGTGGTGATCATCGCGTCAACCCCTCCTCCCGCGCGGTCAGCACCGAGACCGCGGCCTGTCCCAGGGCCAGCCCGCCGTCGTTCGGCGGCACGATGCGATGCGTGATCACCTCAAACCCGTTCTGCCGCAGCTGCATGCGGCAGGCTTCCAGCAACAGGACGTTCTGGAACACGCCGCCGGTAAGGCCCACCAGCGCGGTGCCGCCCGCCACCTGGGCGACGACCTCGGCGACGGCGATGGCGATGGCCTGGTGAAACGCCGCGGCCAGCACCGCCGGCGGTGTCCCGGCGTACAGCGCCGCGACCATGGTCTGCACCATCGGGGCCGGATCGATCACCCCGTCGGGACCCACCGTCAGGGGCAACGACGGCCGCGTGCAGGTCTCGCCGGCCGACTGCGCCAGCGCCTCGAGTTCGATCGCGGCTTGCCCTTCGTAGTCGATGCGGTGCCGCACCACGAGTAGGGAGGCGACGGCGTCGAACAGGCGGCCCACGCTCGAACAGGGCACGCAGCCCGCCCCGGTCTCCAATTGCGAGCGGGTGAGCCGCAATTCGTCGGCGGTCGCGGCCGCCACCGGCGCCAGGTCGGGGGTCCAGTCGATGTCGGCCGCCCACAGCTGGGACAGCGCCATCCGCCACGGATTGCGCACCGCCGCGTCCCCACCGGGCAGCGGCACCGCCGCCAGGTGGCCGGCCCGGATGAAACGATGGCTTCGGGTGTCGAGGGTGAGAATCTCACCGCCCCAGATGGTTTCGTCGCAGCCGTAACCGGTGCCGTCGAAGGAGACCCCGACGATGGGTTCGCCGAGGCGCCCGTGTTCGGCCAGCAGCGACACCACATGGGCGTGATGGTGCTGGACCAGATCCAGCGGACGCTCGTCCACATGACGCTCCGCCCAGCTCCGCGTGTGATAGCCGGGATGCAGGTCGGCGGCCAAGCGCGCCGGCCGGCCGCGGATTTCGCTGAGCTGGCTCACCGCCCGCTCGAACGCCTGCAGCGTCTCCCAGGTGGCCATGTCGCCGATGTGTCCGGACAGGTAGGCGCGGCGGCCATCGGTGAGGCAGAAGGTGTTCTTCAATTCGCCGCCCACGGCCAGCACGGCGGGACCGTCGAGCTGCAAGTCGATCGGCAGTGGCGCGTAGCCGCGGGACCGGCGGATCGGCAGCTCGTGGGCGCCCTCCTCGTCGTGGACGACGCGCACCACCGAGTCGTCGCACGGTACGTGAATCGGCCGGTCGTGATCGAGCACCGCATCGCACAGCGCCGGAAGTCGTTGTGCGGCATCGCCGTCGGTGTAGCAGATGGGCTCATCGGAGCGGTTGGCACTGGTCAGCACCAGCGCGTCGGGCGCCGGTCCGGAGCTGCCGGGTACCGGCGCCAGCAGCAGGTGATGAATCGGGGAGTACGGCAGCATCAGCCCCAGCAGCGGGCTGCCGGGAGCGACGGCCTCGGCGACCGGGGCGCCGGCGCGCCGGCGCAGCAAGACGATCGGGCGGGCCGGACTGCACAGCACCGCGGCCTCGGTGGCGTCCAGGTGGGCGTAGCGGCGCGCCACGGCGAGGTCACGCACCAGCATGGCAAAGGGCTTGGCGCCGCGCGCTTTCCGGGCCCGTAAGGCTCCGACCGCCGCCTCGTCGTCGACGGCGCAGGCCAGGTGGTAGCCGCCGACTCCCTTGATGGCCACCACCGCGCCGGATGCGAGCATGTCCTGGGTGGCGGTCAGCGCCGCGTCCGATCCGCTCACCCGTCCGGCCGGCGATGCGAACCACAGACTCGGCCCGCAGTTCGGGCAGGCGATCGGCTGCGCGTGGAACCGGCGATCCGCCGGATCATGGTATTCGGTGGCACACCGCGCACACATGGCGAACCCCGACATCGTGGTGGCCGGCCGGTCGTAGGGCAGTTTTGTGATGATGGTGAACCGCGGCCCGCAGTTGGTGCACGTCACGAACGGGTGCCGGTAACGCCGGTCGAGCGGATCGAACAATTCCGCGACGCAGTCGTCGCACACCGCGATGTCGGGCGGGATGGGGGTGGTCGTGCCGACGGCCAATCGGCTTGGCACGATGAGGAATTCGGGCGGGCACGCGGGATCGGCGGCGACGTCGGCAAACCGCACCTCGGCGATCCGGGCCAGGGGCGGCGCCTCGGCGCACAGCCGGCGCCCGAATTCCGCCACCGGTGCGGGCCGGCCCTGCACCTCGAGGAAGACCGCACCCGAGTCGTTACCGACGAATCCGGCCAGGCCCAGCTCGGTTGCGATCCGATGCACGAACGGCCGGAAGCCGACCCCCTGCACCACGCCGGTCACCACGATGCGCTGCCGCACTTGGGTGTCATTCGGGCCGGGCCGCAACAGGAGGGGGGTCTCGGTCATGTCAGCCGCCCTCCGGGTGGGGTGTCAGGTCGGTGCGGCCGCGTCCCATCAACTCCAGGCCGGCCATGGCCCGTTCGGCACCGGCCTGATCCGTCTTCTCGACGACGAAGCCCATGTGGATGATCACCCAGTCGCCGGGCGCGAACGTCTCGTCGGGCAACATGCCGACGTTGACCCTGCGCTGTTCGCCGGTGACGTCGACCAGTGCGAGCTGCCCCTCGAAACCGTCCAGCATTGCGATGACCTGTCCCGGTATGCCCAAACACATGGTTCAGCACCCCTTTTCGGCCGCAGAGGGTGTGACGCCGTGCAACGCCGCGACGATCTCCTCGACCGCCCGCGCCGCCCTCGGGACGGCCTGTGCGACGGGTTCGGTCAGCCCGATGCCCTCCTGCACGCTGCCCGCCTCGCACCCGACCACCACGGTGTAGGGCGGATGACCGCCCAGCGCCCGCAGGCTGGCGAAGACCGCGGCGGGATCCATGCTGTGCCCGTCGAGGCCGTTCGTCTCGGGTGACGAACCGTGGTCGGCCTGAAAGACGTGCAACGTGCCGGGATTGCCCTGGCTTGGCACGGCGTCGACCAGGACCAGCGTGTCCCACTCTTCGAGCAGGTCGTAGGCCAGGTGCATGCCCCGGATTCCGTAGTCGATGACCTGGACCGTCGGATCGTCCTGGGGCAGTTGGGCGTTACGGACCACTTCGGAGCCGAACCCGTCGTCGCCCAGGAAAATGTTGCCGATCCCGGCTACCAGGATGCGCGTCGTCATGGTTGCACTCGCGTCGGTTACATCCGCCTCAACTTGAGATACCGGCGGGCATCGGGCACCGATATCGCGCCGAACACCACCGCGATCGCGGCCACCAGCGCGACGATGGCGATGAAGATCCAACCTAGGATTTCCATGGTGAACTCCCTTCAGGGATTTGTGCTGTGCTGCGATTGCAGCGGTTCGACTTCGTCGGGGGAGAAGTAGAGGTAGCGGCCGTACCAGTCGTGCAGGTCGGCGGCCGGGTCCTCGTCGACGACGACGGCGACGTGCTTGTTGCCCTCGACGTCCTCGTGCACCGACGTGACGCGGGCGGTCTTGCCTGCGACGAAGATGTCCTGCGCGTCGGCGTTGCGCCGCGGCCGCAGCCGGACCATGCTGCCCCGCGCGATGCGGACCCCGTTGACCAGCACCGCGTCGATCTCGGGCCGGACGGCGTTGTCGGCCAGTGGATCCCACCAATCCACGCCGTCGGGGATCTCGGGCACCAGGCCGGCGGGGACATTGAGCGCGTGCGGGTCGCGCAGCACGCCGTGCAGTCGTGCCATGGCCTCGGCCGACATGGCGTCGCATTCGTCGATGATTCGCGCGGCCCGTGGGTCGGTGGCCCGGGCCTGTGCCTTCTCGTCGTCGGTCATGGTCATCACGCGCAGGGTGAGGATCTCGTCGATCTCCGTGCAGTCGTACAGGGCGGTGTCGCTCTGTTCGGCGACTTCGGGATGGTCGTAGAGGATGATCGGTGAGATCAGCAGCATGTCGTCGGTTCCCGGGGGTCCGGCCAGGACCGGGAAGCAGCGGTGCCGTCGGCAGCGGGACACCGCGTCCGTCGCGACCTGAGGTGGCTCGAGCAGCGAGATGAACCGGCCGCCGACCACTTCGGCGATGAGGTGGGTTCCGATCATGGATCGCGCGATCACTGAATTCTTATCGTCATGTGCGTGTACGGCGGCACCGGCGTTGGTGACCTTCACCGAGACGCGCCGCAGGCCGCCGTCGGGCTCGCTGGTGACGGTCAGTTCACCGCGTATCTCGTGTCGTTCGCGAACCAGCCGGCCGCCGTCCAGGGTTTCGATTTCGGTTGCCGCGCCGACCGTCACCGGCAGCGACCAGGGTTGGTCGCCGAACGCCAGGGGGCCGAAGGAGATCTCGCATTCCACGGCTTCGTCCCAGGTCAGCCACGACCCGGCCGGGGTGTGGAGCTCGTCGACGGGAATGAAATCGCCGTCGCCGGTAGCCCGTTCGGCCCGCCGGTGCTGCAACTGCAGGAAGCGCACCACCAGCGTCAGCGCGCGGGCGTCGTCGACCAGGAACTCCGCGGACAGCGTGTCGTCTTCGCCCAGGCCGGCCTCGGCCGCGCCGGGCGGGCCCAAAACACCGAATTGCCACCGTGATTGGTTCTTGCTCGACGTCCCTCGATACGGGTAGAGCAGATAGCCCTCGTAGAGCACCGCGTCGGCGACGGCGCGGGCCCGATCCCAGCTCGATGTCATCGCGTCACCTCGTGATCGACGGTGGCATCCAGCAGCGAGGTGACCGCGTGGTCGAAGTCGAGCATTCCGTGGGCCGACTTGTAGCGGGCCAGTTCCGCGATGGTCTCGTGGCTCAGCCGAATCCACCCGCTGTTGGGATAGTGCTGTGCGATCAGGTCGCGCCAGACGGTGACCGGCATGGAGTAGTTGTCCTCACAGTCCCAGGACACCTGCTGAACCGAGAACCCGCGCTCGGAGTTGACGAAAATCGTTCCGCTGAACAGGAACTGCAGCGGCACCGCCCCGTCGCGCAGCGCGTGCAGGTATTTGGCGGCGGCGACCTCGAAGTCGTAGGTGCAATCCAGGGGCAGGGTCGCGGTCGTGTGCCCAATGAAGCCCGGCACCATCGCGGTGCAATGCTGCCAGAGGAAGGTGCGTTGGGTGCTGGCCCAGCGTTCGCGGCCGCCGAACAAATCCATCAGCCCGGCCGCCTCGTCGTCGGAGTAGGTGCGGCGCAGCGGCTCGATGCGGACCTGGCACCGCAGGGCGATCGCGTGCACCGGGTCGTCGCCGCCGGCAGTGACGCCGACGCGGGCGGTGAGTAGCGGGCTGACGCTGTACGGTTCGGCGGTCACGTCCAGAACCTCGAAGCTCACGTTCATCGGCGGGGCGTTCATCGCGGTGTCTTTATGGCCCGGGTGGCGAGCCGGTCGAAGAAGTCGTCGATGAATTCGCGGGCCTGCTGGCCGCCGTCGAAGCCGCGCCACACCAGGCGCAGGCGTCCGACGAATTCGTAACAGGCGTCGATGGGCACCAGATAGGTTTGTGGCTGCGACAATTCGCCGTCCTGGGCGCTGTCGGCGACCCGGACGAGCAGCGCCTCCACGTCGTCGGCCAGCAGGCTCACCCGCGGATCGGCGCCGCGGATGGCGTCCCAGGCCTCCATGTCCAGTTCGGATTCGCATGCACCGGCCGGTCCCGGGTAGAAGGCGACGGTATGGCCGAGGGCGGAGTTGGTGAAGAAGAAGGCGACCCCGACAGGGATCTGCAGCGCCTCCCACACCAGGCGGTCCAGCGCGAAGTCGGGAAACGACAGATACCGCTCCGGCACCGCACGGTAACGCAGGTCGGCTTCGTCATCGGTGAACAACAGATAGCAGGCGCGGCAGACGCACATGAGCTGGCGGCCGGCCACATTGACCACGTGCTGGTGCTCGTCGGCGATCGATTCCGCGCACATCTCGCACCGCTCACCAGCCGGCTCGGGGGCGCGACGGTCGCTCCTGATGCGGGCAAGTACATCGAACGGGGTGCTCATGCCGGCGCGCCCAACACGTCGGCCCGCATCGCCACCGACAGCACACCGTCGCGGGTCAGCAGCGGAATCGGATCGAGATGGCCGGCCCGACCATCGGGCACCGCGGCTCCCGCACCGACGACGTCGAAATCCGTGCGGCAGCCGGCACAGCGCAGCATTGCACCGTTCAGCTGCGAACCCGCCAGCGAGTCGTCACACACCGGGCAGTGATCCCGGTAGGCGAAGGTCTGGTCGCCGACCCGGCAGGCCAGCACCGTCGCCTGGTCGACCATGAATCCCGCGACTTCGCCCGGTGCCAACTCGGCCAGCTCGGGTGCCGGGTGCCAGGCGGTCGGCCCGTGGCCGTTCGAATGCAGATGCGCCAGCAGCGATTCCGCGGGAATCACGCTCGCCGGAGCGGTCGTCGCCTCGGCCGTCACCACCTCGATCGAGGAGATCTCCGGCGCGGCCGCCCGGACCGCATCCTGCACGGCCAGTTCCAGCGTCACCGCCGACGACGGGCAGCTCTTGCAGCTGCCGGCGAAGGCCAGCCGCACGGTGTCGCCGGCGACCTCGAGCAGGTCGACGTCTCCGCCGTGCGAACCCAGGTAGGGCCGCACCCGGTCCAGCGCGTCGGAAACCCTGCGGTGCACGTCGTGCGGATGCAGGCCGTGGACCAGGAGCAGGCTGGCCACCAGGTCGTCGGTGGCCAGCCGCTCGACCAGCCCCCCATCCGGTTCGGGTTCGCAGGCCATCCGCATGATCCGCTCCAGTCCGGCGCCGTAGAGCCCGACTACCTCGCGAACCAGTTGCTGCGCACGCTCATACGCGGCGGTCCCACTTGCTGCGCAGGAATCCAGCAGTATCTGGATCCGATCGCCCGCCTCACGCCACTGCGCGTCGTTCGCGGACTTCTCCGGGCGATCCGCCATGTGTCACTCCCCGACAGGCGACTGGGTCGGCGTGTGCAGTCTGTCCAGGGATTTGCCCTTCCCCAGGTACATGTGCACGCCACACGGCAGGCACGGATCGAAGCTGCGCACCGTGCGCATGACGTCGATGCCCTTGAAGTTGTCCCGGCCGTTCTCCTCGAAGATCGGCTGGCCCTGCACCGCGTCCTCGTACGGGCCGGGTGTGCCGAAGCTGTCGCGCGGGTTGGCATTCCACGGAGTCGGCGGGTACGGGTGGTAGTTGGCGATCTTGCCGTCCCGGATCACCATGTGGTGGCTGAGCACACCACGCACCGCCTCGGTGAAGCCGCATCCGATGGCCTCGTCGGGCACGTTGAACTTCTCCCACGTCTTGGTGCGCCCGGCGCGAATCTCCTCGAGTGCCTTCTCGGCGAAGTGCAATGCGCACGCCGCCGCGTAGGCCTGGAAGTAGGTGCGTGCCCGGTCGCGTTCGAGCGTGTTGCTGCCGTACGTGGGGATCTTCCACTCCAGCTCGACCGGTCCCTTCAGGGCCGTCTTGGGCAGGTTGATCTTCACGCTCGAACCGGTCGCCTTGACGTAACCGATGTCGACCAAGCCGGCCAGCGCGGTCGACCACAGCCGGGCCAGCGGGCCGCCGCCGGTGTCCAGCGCCAGGTGGTCCTTGCCGTCGAACCAGCGCGGCGACATCACCCAGCTGTACTTGCCGCCCTCTAAGTCCCGCTTCTGCGGGTGCGGGTTGGTGTGCTGGTTCCACGGGTGGCGCCGGTCCACCGCGTTGCCCAGCGGATCGGTCTTGACGAACATCTCCTGGTCGGTCCAGTCGTCGTAATATGAACTGCCCAAAAGGATTCGGATTCCGAGGTTGATGTCCACCAGCGAGTGGGTGACCAGCTTGCCGTCGACCACCACGCCCGGGGTGACGAACATCGCGTTACCCCAGCGCTCCATGTCCTTGTATTCGAAGTTGCACACCTCGGGATCCTGGAAGGAGCCCCAGCAGCCCAGCAGGGTACGGCGCAGCCCGACCTTCTCGTAACCGGGCAGTGCGGTGTAGAAGAAGTCGAACAGGTCGTCGTGCATCGGCACGACCTTCTTCATGAATTCGACGTAGCGCATCAACCGGGTCATGTAGTCGGTCATCAGCTGGATGGTCGCCACCGTGCCGACTCCGCCGGGGTACAGCGTGGAGGGGTGCACGTGGCGTCCCTCCATGAGGCAGAACATCTCTCGCGTCCACCGGCTGACCACGAGCGCCTCGCGGTAGAACTCACCGCTGAACGGGTTGAGCGAGCGCATGATGTCCGCGATCGTCTTGTACCCGTGAGCGTCCGCGTGCGGGGCGGGCGTCTTCTCGGCCAGCGAGAGCACACTCGGGTTGGTCTCGGAGACCATCTTCTCGCAGAAGTCAACGCCGACCAGGTTCTCCTGGAAGATGTTGTGGTCGAACATGTATTCCGCGGCCTCGCCGAGGTTGACGATCCACTCACCGAGATGCGGCGGCTTGACGCCGTAGGCCATATTCTGCGTGTAGCACGAGCAGGTGGCGTGGTTGTCGCCGCATATGCCGCAGATGCGGCTGGTGATGAAGTGGGCGTCGCGGGGATCCTTGCCCTTCATGAAGATCGAGTAACCGCGGAAGATCGACGAGGTGCTGTGGCACTCGACGACCTCTTTGTTCTCGAAGTCGATCTTGGTGTAGATGCCCAGGCTGCCCACGATCCTGGTGATGGGATCCCAGGCCATGTCGACCAACTGGCCGGGTTCCCGCTTGGCTTCGTCGGCTTTGGGGGTGATGGTTGTCATCGCGCTACTTCTTCCCGCTTTGGCTGCTGTCAGCGTTGGCTGATGCGGCGACGGCTCTTCGGCTACGAATGTGAGTGAGGAGCGCGCCGACCCGGTAGGTGACCTACCAGGTGCGGCGGGCTCCGGTGGTGAGTTGGTCGCCGTTGTGGCGCCACCGCGGCTCTTTGTCGACGGTGCGTTCCGTGATACCCCTCAAACTGCGAATCACGGCTCCGTACAAGCCCGACGCGGTGCTCGAGATCTTGCCGCCCGGCGGCTCGTCCATGAACGGCATGAACTTGTCCGGGAACCCCGGCATCGTGCAGCCGATGCAGATCCCACCGACGTTGGGGCAACCCCCGACACCGTTGATCCATCCGCGCTTGGGCACATTGCATTTCACGACAGGGCCCCAACAGCCAAGCTTCACAATGCATTTCGGTGACCCGTACTCGGTGGCGAAGTCGCCCTGCTCGTAGTAGCCGGCCCGGTCGCAACCCTCGTGCACGGTCTTGCCGAACAGCCACTGCGGGCGCAGCGCGTCATCGAGCGGGATCATCGGTGCCTGACCGGTCGCCATGTAGAGCAGGTAGGTCAGCGTCTCCGACAGGTTGTCGGGCTGGATCGGGCAGCCGGGCACGCACACGATCGGAATGCCTGCCTTGCTCGTCCAGTCCCAGCCGAGATAGTCCGGTACGCCCATCGCCCCCGTCGGGTTGCCGGCCATCGCGTGGATTCCACCGTAGGTGGCGCAGGTCCCGACCGCCACGATGGCGGTGGCCTTGGGCGCCAACCGGTCGAGCCACTCGCTGGTGGTCATCGGCTGCCCGGTGGCCGGGTCGTTGCCGAAGCCGCACCAGTAGCCCTCGTCCTTGATCTTCTCGTTCGGAATCGATCCCTCGACCACGAGCACGAAGGGTTCCAACTCGCCGCGGTCGGCCTTGAAGAACCACTCCAAGAAGTCGTCGGCGCCTCCGTTGGGTCCGCATTCGAAGTCGATCAAGGGCCAGTGCACGGCTACCTGGGGGAGTCCGGGCAGGGCTCCCAGGGCGATCTCCTCGACGCTGGGCTGGGTGGCAGCAGTCAACGCCACCGAATCACCGTCACAACTGAGGCCCGCGTTGATCCATAGAACATGGATCAATGTTTGTTCTGCCTTGACTGCTGCTTCTGTTGGCATGCTGCAGCTTTCCGGAGCCGGGCTGGGACTCCTGCGCCACCGGAGTCGACCGTCGGCCCACTTGCGCAGCGCTATTTTTTGGGTCTACTCCCGCTATCGAGCGTTGTCAACGGTCCGATACCGCTGACTAGTAGTCACGTGTCGCATAGTGCCGAAAAGCCATGGCGCGCTTGGGCGATTCGTCGAGTCCGGCCGACCGTTTCGGCGCGGTCGTCCTGCGAATGCCTCGCAGGAGATCGCACTTGCGCCCGCGACGATTCAGGCGCCGTCCGCGGCGAAGCGACGCAGCCAGCCGAACCACGCGGCCATTCCGTCGCCCGTGCGCGCACTGACCGGCAAAATCGTCGCTGCCGCATTGACTTTGCGGACATGGGCGATGTACGTGTCCACGTCCACGTCGAGGTGGGGCACCAGGTCGATCTTGTTGAGCAGCACCACATCGACCGACCGGAACATCACCGGATACTTCAGCGGCTTGTCCTCGCCCTCGGTCACCGAATACACCATGGCCTTGGCGTGCTCGCCGACGTCGAACTCGGCCGGGCAGACTAGATTGCCGACGTTCTCGATGATCACCAGGTCCAGCGCGGCAAGGTCGAGCCCGGGCAGTGCGCGGTTGATCATCGGCGCGTCGAGGTGGCATTCGCCGCCAAATCCGTTGCTGGTATTCAGCAGCGATACCTGGGCGCCGCGGCCGCTGAGCTTGGCCGCGTCCAGGTCGGTGGCGATATCGCCCTCGATGACCCCGAGCCCCAGCTCGCCGGCGAGTTCGTCGAGCGTTGCCTGCAGGATGGTGGTCTTGCCCGATCCCGGCGAGCTCATCAGGTTGAGGGTGCGCACCCCGTTGCTCTCGAAGGCCACCCGGTTGGCGTCGGCGAGCAGGTCGTTCTCGGCGAAGATCGCCTCCAGCACGTCGATGCGCTGGCTGCCGGTCCGATAGCGGCTGTGATCGCCGTGGTCGTGATCGTGATCGTGCGGAAGGTGATCGTGGGGGTGGGTGTGCACGGTTCCGTCGTCGTGCCGATGAAATCTACCCATCGCCAACGCCTTTCATGAGACATCCAATGACGTCACCAAGAATTCGTTGCCGTGCAGCACCTCGACGTCGGAACTGTCGCACTCCGGACACCAGATCGACCACGCCGAGGTGATCTCGGATTGCCCGCCGCACGCACGGCAGCGAACCTCGGCGCCGACGCATTCGAGTTCCAGCTCGGCGTCCGGCATGTCCTCGGCGTCGCGGACGAGCGTCCAGCAGAAGGACAGCGACTCGGGCACCACCTGCCGGAGCGCACCCACCCGCACCCGCACCACGTCCACGTGCCGGCCGTCGGCGTGATCCTTGACCACGTCGGCGATCGCTTCGCACAGCGACAGCTCATGCACCGCCGATCACCGCCGATCCGCGAGCTGGGCGCAGGCCGCAAAGCCCATGAGCACTGTTCTACACCCGAACGGCGGATCGCGGTCAGCCTCGGGCCGCTCGGCTCAGGAGGTCCACTTCTCTTCGATGCGCCCATACCGCCAGACGAGCAGGGCCACCGCCCACGTGACGACGAACATGCCGACGACGACGTAGCCGATCGTGTTCAGGTCCAGCCCGCCGATCCAGCTCCAGAATGCGCCCCGCCAACCTAGTTGGTCGGCGAACAGGACGAGGAGTTCGATACTGCCGATCAGCAGCGCGACCGCGACCGACAGCGCGGTGATGGTGATGTTGTAGTAGATCTTGCGCACCGGGTTGGAAAAGGCCCAGCCGTAGGCGAAATTCATGAACGAGCCGTCGATGGTGTCCAGCAGGCACATGCCGGCGGTGAACAGCACCGGCAGGCACATGATGGCGTACCAGGGCAACCCGGCGGCGGCGCTGGTGCCGGCCAGCACCAGCAGCGCGATCTCGGTGGCGGTGTCGAAGCCGAGTCCGAACAGCAATCCGACGGGATAGCAGTGCCAGGACTTGGTGATCGACTTCGTGACGCGGCCGAGCAACCGGTTCATCAGTCCGCGGTTGTCCAGGTGCCGCTCCAGTTCGGCGGCGTCGGCGTCGGGATCGTATTCGCCCCGGCGCAGCCGAGCGAAGACCCGCAGGATGCCGACCAGGACGATGATGTTGAGCAGTGCGATCGCGTACAGGAAGACACCCGAGACGCTGGTGCCGATCAGGCCGGTGTAGTGGTGCAGCGTCGAGGAGTCGTCTTCGACCGGGCCGACGAGCGCCTTCACGCCGCACGCCAGCAGCAGCGCCAGCCCGAAGACCACCGTGGAGTGGCCCAGCGAGAAGAAGAAGCCGACGGCCAGCGGACGCCGCCCGTCGTTCATCAGCTTGCGGGTGGTGTTGTCGATGGCGGCGATGTGGTCGGCGTCGAAGGCGTGCCGCATGCCCAGGGTGTAGGCCGTCAACCCGATGCCGACACCAAACGCCTTGCCGCCCAAGCTGTATTGGGCCGGCGCCACGATGAGGATCATGGTGAGCCAGCCGAGCAGGTGCAGCGCGACGATCACCGCCAGCATCGCTGCCAGCCGCCACCACTCCGCCTGCGTCAGGGCGCCGAGAAGCCTGCTCGTCCGTGACGGCCGCCGGTCGATCTCGGTGCTGGCCACTGGGGTCCTTCCGGCGCGCGTCCTTGCGGTATCGGCTGAGAACAACCGGCACGACTGTAAGTACCCCGCCTCGCCAGATGCAAGTGAGTCGCAGGAATTAAGGTGTCGTGATCGCGCCGAAGACTGGCGATCCGGCCGCGTGGGGACGACACTGAACCGGTGGCGCCCAAGCCGTCGGTACTGGATGCGTCGGTCACCGAGAGGATCGGCGATCTTCTGCGCGCACGGGGGCTGCGGCGGATGGCCTCACGAATCCAGGTGCTGGCGGTGCTCGAGCCCGTCAACGGTCACCTGCCGGTCGCCGAGATCGACAAGCGGCTGCGGGAATGCTTGCCGCCCGGCACCCACGCGCCCGACGTGGCGACCGTCTATCGCACGGTGACGACGCTGGTCGATCAGGGGGTGTTGCACGCGTTGACGCTCGACGGCGGCGTGACGACCTACGGTCTGGCCACCGCGCCGCACCATCATGCGGTATGTACGAAGTGCGCCACCATCATCGAGGTGCCCGCCCGCCAGCTGAGTTCGGCGCTCGAACACGCGATGGCGGGCAGTTCGTTCACGCTGTCGGAGGCGGCCGGACTGACGCTGCACGGCCTGTGCCCGCAGTGTCAGGGTGACGAGGCCGCCGCGCGGCCGCGCCCGCGCTGAGGTCAGCGCAGGCCCAGTAGCGCGTTCTCCACCACCTCGGGCAGCGCAGGGTGGATCCAGTACTGCCCGCGGGCCATCTGCGCGGCGGTGAGCCCGAAACTCATTGCCTGGATCAACGGCTGGATGATCGACGAGGCCTGATGGCCCATGATGTGCGCACCCAGCAGGCGCCCGGTGCCGCGCTCGGCGATGAGTTTCACGATGCCCGTGGTGTCCTCCATCGCCCAGCCGTAGGCGACGTCGCCGTAATCCTGAATCTTGGTCGATATCTTGAAACCCTGTGCGATGGCTTCGTTTTCGGTCAATCCGACGCTGGCGATCTGCGGATCGGTGAAGACCGCCGACGGCACGTAGCGATGGTCCGTGACGGCCATCGCCTCGGTGTCGTCCCAGTCGCAGAGCAGGTTGTGCTGCACGACGCGGGCCTCGTGGTTGGCGACGTGCTTGAGCTGATACCGCGAGGAGACGTCGCCGAGCGCGAAAACCCCACGCGCGGTGGTCCGCTGGTACTGGTCGACGGCCACCAGGTCGTCCTCGACTGCGACACCGGCCTGCTCGAGGTCGAGTTGATCGGCGTTGGACACCCGCCCGGTCGCCACCAGCAGCGCGTCGGCGTTGATGGTGTGGCCGTTGTCGAGTTGCACCGCGACGCCGGACCCCTGGTTCTCGGCGCCCACGACATTGCAATGGGTGTGCAGTTCCCATTTGTTCGCCGCGATGCGGGTAAAGCGTTCGCCGACAACGTCGTCGAGATGCCGTAACAGCGTGGAGCCCCGAACCACCAGGGTGACCCGCGAGCCCAGCGCGGAGAAGATGTGCGCGAATTCGGCCGCTACGAAACCACCCCCGACGATCACCAGATGCTCTGGTAACTCCGGGATTCGCATGATCGTGTCGCTGGTGTGGTACCGGGCGCCGCACTCCAGGATCGCCGGAGGCACCACGGCCCGGGCCCCCGCGGCGATCACCACCTGATCGGCCGAAAACTCGTCGTCCGCGTCGGTGCGCAGCAGGTAGCGGCCGTCGGACTGGACCGGGCCGAATCGGATGTGCTGCTTGTACACGTCGATATTGGGGGCGGCGCTGCGATAGTCCTCACCGCCGACCCCGATCGGATCGATACGCCCGAAGACGCGTGAGACGATGTCGTCCCAGCGCACCCGGTCGATGTGCGCGTCGATGCCGTAGCGTGCCGCGGTCCGGATCGAATCGGCGACTCCGGCGGCGTAGACAAACATCTTGGTCGGGATGCACCCGACGTTCAGGCAGGTGCCGCCGAAGGTGCCCTGCTCGCAGATCGCCACCCGCTTATCGGCAAAACGGTCGTCGAGAATGCTGTTGCCCGAACCGGTTCCGATGATCGCGATGTCGTAGGTCTCCAAGCCGTCACCCCTTTCGCAACGCTGCCGAGGCGTCATTGGTGGTGCGCAGGTAGCCGTCCAGCCAGAGATCCAGTTCCCGATAGGCGACTTCGCGCGGACCCGGCAGTGATAAGAACACGTCGTGCTTGGCGTCGGCCACCGGAACCACGGCGGTGCGGTTGCCGATGCAACCGGCCCAGCGGGCGATCTGGGTGACGTCGAGAACCGCGTCGCCGTACCGCATGGATGCGGAATCGGCGCTTTCGCGCACGCTGTGATCCGATCGCAGAATCAGATTCGGCACGCCCACGTCGAGACCGCGATGCAGCCGGGCCTGGCCGCGGCGGATGGCGTGCAGCCAGCCGAAGGTGATGGGGAAGCCGCCCACGGGTTTCCACTGCAGGTTGTAGTCGAAGTCGCCGTCGTAGTCGCGGTGCAGGGTGGTGCCGTAGCCGCCCTCTCCCGGCCACCGGGCCACGCCCTTGGACCGCACGCGGGACAGGCCGGCGATCAGCGCCACGGTCACGGAATGCCGCAAGACGGGCGGGCCGGGCAGCTCCAGGAACGGGCTGTTGAGCACCAGGCCGCCAACGCGGGCGTGCGCGGCCGGATTTCGCCGGCGCAACCGGTCCAGCCACAGCGACACGATGAGACCGCCCGCGGAATGGGCGTACAGCAACACCTTGCCGGGTTCCGCGATGCCGGCCAGCGCCTGGTCGAGTTCGGCCTCGTAGTTGGTGAGGTCGGTGATGAAGTGCGGCGTCTGGCCGTCACGCCGCGATCGGCCGCACTTATGGAGGTCCAGCGCGTAGAAGCGCAAGCCGCGCGCCGCGAACCGATCGGCCAGCTCGGTGTGGAAGAAGTAGTCGGTGTAGCCGTGCACCGCCAGCACCGCGTGGCCCGTCTCGCGGCCCGCCTGGCGCGGTTCGGGTCCGCGCCGAATCAGCGTCGCGACGATGTCGCCCTCACCGGCGGGATCGGACCCCAGCGCGATGGTGCGCTGCTGGTAACCGGGGAGGACGTCAGGCACCCAGCCGGTCACTTCGCCGGTCACCCTGCCAGTCACCGCGCCTTTCACCACGCCAGCTTAGAGCTTTTGCTGGGCACCGGGCGGCGCACGTCGTTCGCGGCCACTTTGCCTCGGGATAACCTGAGGATCGGCCCAGTCGAGGGAAGGACCAGCAAGCCGGTGTCATCGCTAGCCAGAACCACGTCGACGGACGTCGTGCTGGTGGGCGCGGGCATCATGAGCGCGACGCTGGGAGCGTTGCTGCGCTGGCTGCAGCCGGACTGGTCGATGACCTTCGTGGAGCGTCTGGACGCCGTCGCCGCCGAGAGCAGCAGCCCCTGGAACAACGCGGGCACCGGCCATTCGGCGCTGTGCGAGCTGAACTACACCCCGCAGCGCGCCGACGGTTCGATCGACATCGGCAAAGCGGTGCGCATCAACGAGCAGTTTCAGGTGACCCGCCAGTTCTGGGCCTACGCCGTCGAGACCGGGATCCTGACCGATCGCCGCTTCCTCACCGCGATCCCGCACGCGAGCTTCGTGCGAGGCGGGCAAGGCGTCGAGTATCTGCGCCGCCGGCAGCGGGCCCTGGCACCCAACCCGCTGTTCGCCCGCATCGAATTGATCGAGGACGCGGGCGAGTTCGCCCGCCGGTTGCCGTTCATGGCGGCCGGGCGCGACTTCTCCGAACCGACCGCGCTCAACTGGGCCGCGCACGGCACGGATGTCGACTTCGGCGCCCTGACGCGACAGCTCGTCGGGTTTTGCGTGCGCGGTGGCGCGACGGCCCTGTTCGGCCACGAGGTGCGCAACCTGTCCCGCAGGTCCGACGGCGGCTGGGCGCTGTCCATCCGCAACCGGCGCACCGGCGAAAAGCGCCGTCTGAACGCCAACTTCGTTTTCGTCGGGGCCGGCGGTGATGCACTGCCGCTGTTGCAGAAGTCCGGCATCGGCGAGGTCAGGGGTTTCGCCGGATTCCCGATCGGCGGCCGGTTCCTGCGCGCCGCCAATCCGGCGCTCACCGCCGGCCACCGTGCCAAGGTCTACGGCGCTCCGGCGCCGGGGGCGCCGCCGCTGGGCGCGCTGCATCTGGACCTGCGCTACGTCAACGGCAAGCCTTGGCTGGTGTTCGGCCCCTACGCCGGCTGGTCACCGAAGTTCTTGAAACACGGCCACGTCACCGATCTGCCCCGCTCGGTGCGGCCGGACAACCTGGCCTCGCTGCTCGGTGTCGGTGTCAGCCAGCTGAGGCTGCTCCGGTATCTGCTGGGCCAGCTGCGGCTCTCCGGCCCGGACCGACTACGGATGCTGCGCGAATTCGCGCCCACCGCAACGGGTTCGGACTGGGAACTGACGGTTGCCGGTCAGCGCGTCCAGGTGATCCGGCGGGACAAGCGCACGGGCGGGGTGCTCGACTTCGACACCACCGTGGTGGGGGCCGCCGATGGCAGCATCGCGGGGCTGCTCGGCGGCTCCCCGGGAGCGTCGACGGCGGTGCCGATCATGCTCGGGGTGCTGGAACGCTGCTTTGCCAACCGCTTTCCATCGTGGCTGCCCGCGCTCAAGGAGATGGTTCCGTCGCTCGGGGCGACGCTGTCGGATGAGCCGGCGCTGTACGACGAGGTTTTTTCCTGGGGAACGAAGGTTTTGGGGTTGAGCAATGAGGAGGGGCGCCGCCAGTGACAGAAGCACTGCGACGTATTTGGGCCAAAGACCTTGACGCCCAGACACTCTACGAGCTACTCAAGCTCAGGGTGGAGGTGTTCGTCGTCGAACAGGCGATTCCGTATCCGGAGCTGGACGGACGCGACCTGCTCGCCGAGACCCGGCACTTCTGGCTGGAAACGGCCGGCGGCGAGGTGATTTCCACGCTGCGGCTGATGGAGGAGCACGCCGGGGGCGAGAAGGTGTTCCGGATCGGGCGGCTGTGCACCAAACGTAATGCGCGCGGCCAGGGGCACACGACCCGTTTGCTGCGCGCGGCGCTGGCCGAGGTGGGTGACTACCCGTGCCGGATCAATGCGCAGACCTATCTGGCGGACATGTACGCCCAGCACGGATTCGTGCGCGACGGCGACGATTTCCTGGACGACGGCGTTCCGCATGTGCCCATGCTGCGGCCCGGGTCGGGTTTGGCGGCGAAGCCGTGAAGCCCTACCCGTTCAGCGCCATCGTCGGGCACGACCAGCTGCGCCTGGCCCTGCTGCTGTGTGCCGTGCGTCCGGAGATCGGCGGCGCGCTGATCCGCGGCGAGAAGGGCACCGCCAAGTCGACGGCCGTGCGCGGCCTTGCGGCGTTGCTCTCCGAGGCCACCGGCAGCGATGCCGGCCTGGTCGAAATGCCGCTCGGGGCAACCGAAGACCGGGTGATCGGCTCGCTGGACCTGCAGCGGGTGTTGCGCGACGGCGAGCACGCGTTCTCGCCGGGCCTGCTGGCCCGCGCGCACGGCGGTGTGCTCTACGTCGACGAGGTCAACCTGCTGCACGATCACCTGGTCGATGTGCTGCTCGACGCCGCGGCAATGGGGCGGGTGCACATCGAACGCGACGGCATCTCGCACTCGCACGAGGCCCGGTTCGTTTTGATCGGCACCATGAATCCCGAAGAGGGCGAACTGCGTCCGCAACTGCTGGACCGGTTCGGGCTCACCGTCGACGTCCACGCGTCGCGCGAGGTGGACGTGCGGGTGCAGGTCATCCGGCAGCGGCTGGCCTACGAGGCGGACCCGGATGGTTTCGCCGAGCGCTATGCCGACGCCGACGCGGAGCTGGCCCGGCGAATCGCCACGGCGCGCGCGCTGGTCGACGATGTGGTGTTGCCCGACAACGAATTACGGCGGATCGCAGCGCTGTGCGCGGCGTTCGACGTCGACGGCATGCGCGCCGATCTGGTGGTGGCCCGCACCGCGGTCGCGCACGCCGCGTGGCGCGGCGCGCACACCGTCGAGGAAGAGGACATCAGGGTGGCCGCCGAACTGGCGCTGCCGCACCGCCGCCGCCGCGATCCGTTCGACGATCCGGGCATCGACCGTGACCAGCTGGACGAGGCCCTGGCGCGAGCCGGCTCGGATCCGGACCCCGATCCCGACCCACCCGGCGGTGGCGAGTCCAGCCAAACGGAACAAGATGCACCGCAACATAATCCATCCGAAAGCGGCACGCCGCAGGCGCCGAAGACCAGGCCCAGCGCGCCGCCGGCGAAGACCTTCCGCACCCGCGCGCTGCGCGTTCCGGGGGTCGGGGAAGGCGCGCCAGGGCGGCGCTCGCGGGCCCGCAACGCCAGCGGCAGCGTCATCGCGGCCGCCGACGCGGACGACGCGGGTTGGGCCGGGCACGGACTGCACCTGTTCGCCACCCTGCTGTCGGCCGCCGAGCGCGCCGGTGCCGGGCCGTTGCGGCCGCAGCCCGAGGACGTGCGCCGCGCCGTGCGCGAGGGGCGCGAGGGCAATCTGGTGATCTTCGTGGTGGACGCGTCGGGTTCGATGGCCGCACGCGATCGCATGTCCGCGGTCAGCGGTGCCGCGCTGTCGCTGCTGCGCGACGCATATCAGCGGCGCGACAAGGTCGCCGTGATCACGTTCCGGCAGCACAAGGCGCGGTTGTTGTTGCCGCCGACGTCGTCGGCGCACATCGCCGGTCGGCGGCTGGCCCGCTTCGACACCGGCGGCAAGACCCCGCTGGCCGAAGGCCTGCTGGCGGCGCGTGAACTCATCGTGCGGGAGAAGGCGCGTGACCGGGCGCGGCGGTCGCTGGTGGTGGTGCTGACCGACGGCCGGGCGACCGCCGGCCCGGATCCGTTGGGCCGCACTCGAACCGCGGCGGCCCGGCTGGTCGCCGAGGGTGCCGCCGCGGTGGTCGTCGACTGCGAAACGTCCTTAGTGCGGCTGGGCCTGGCCGAGCAGCTAGCCCGCCACCTCGGCGCCCCGGCGATCCGGCTCGAGCAGCTGCACGCGGATTCCCTGACGCGTGCGGTGCGCGACGCGGCCTGAGCGGAAAGGGTAAACGCTGATGCCACAAGGCGTTCCACTGCAAGTTCCCGACGACGGCCTGACCACGCGGGCGCGCCGCCACACGCCCGTGCTGGCCGTGCACACCGGCCCCGGCAAGGGGAAGTCCACGGCGGCGTTCGGCATGGCGCTGCGGGCCTGGAATGCCGGAATGTCCGTCGCGGTGTTCCAGTTCGTCAAGAGCGCCAAATGGAAGGTGGGGGAGGAGGCGGTCTTCGCCCAGCTGGGCCGGCTGCACGACCAGGACCAGGTCGGTGGGCCCGTCGAATGGCACAAGATGGGCGCGGGCTGGTCCTGGACCCGCAAGGCGGGCAGCGACGTCGATCACGCGGCGGCCGCGGCCGACGGCTGGGCGGAGATCGCGCACCGGCTGGCCGATCAGCGCCACGACTTCTACGTGCTGGACGAGTTCACCTATCCGCTGAAGTGGGGTTGGGTGGACGTCGACGAGGTGGTGGGGGCGTTGGCCGCCCGGCCCGGGCATCAGCACGTGGTCATCACCGGACGCGACGCGCCGCAGCGCCTGATCGACGCGGCCGACCTGGTGACCGAGATGGCCAAGGTCAAGCACCCGATGGACGCCGGGCGTAAAGGGCAGAAGGGCATCGAGTGGTGAGTGTTCCCGCCGTCGTCGTCGCCGCTCCCGCGTCCGGCAGCGGAAAGACCACGGTAGCAACAGGTTTGATCGGCGCCCTGCGGCAGGCGGGCCACGCCGTGGCGCCGTTCAAGGTCGGCCCGGACTTCATCGATCCCGGCTACCACGGTCTGGCCGCCGCCCGGCCCGGCCGTAACCTCGATCCGGTGTTGGTGGGGGAGAACCTGATCGGCCCGCTGTATGCCCACGGCGCAAGTGGCGCCGACATCGCCGTGGTCGAAGGGGTGATGGGGCTGTTCGACGGGCGGATCGGGCCGGCCGCCTCGACTCCCGCGGCCGGATCGACTGCCCACGTCGCCGGCCTGCTGGGCGCGCCGGTGGTCCTGGTCGTCGACGCGCGCGGGCAGAGCCAGAGCATCGCCGCGCTGCTGCACGGCTTTTCGACGTTCGACACCGCGACCCGCGTCGCCGGTGTGATCCTCAACCGCATCGGGTCGGCGCGGCATGAGCAGGTGCTGCGGCAGGCCTGCGAACACGCCGGCGTCCCGGTGTTGGGCGCCATCCCCAGGGTCGCCGAATTAGAGCTGCCGACAAGGTATTTGGGGCTGGTCACCGCCGTGGAGTACGGGCAGCGTGCGCGGCTGGCGGTGGAGGCGATGACCGAATTGGTTGCGCGCCACGTCGACTTGTCGGCCATCGCCGCGGTCGCCGGCAGCCGGGTCGCGCAGCCGCCGTGGGATCCCGCGGCGGCGGTGGGGGAGACGCCCGGGGGCAGCGCCACCGTCGCGGTGGCGGCCGGCAAGGCATTCAGTTTCGGCTATGCCGAACACGCGGAACTGCTGGCGGCAGCCGGCGCCGACGTCGTCGAATTCGACCCGCTCGTCGACGCCTTGCCCGACGGCACCGACGCGGTGCTGCTGCCCGGCGGGTTTCCCGAACAGTTCACCGCGGAGCTCTCGGCCAATGCGGTCGTGCGCCGGCAGATCAACGGACTGGCCGCCGCCGGGGCGCCGATACACGCCGAGTGCGCCGGGCTGATCTATCTGGTCTCCGAGCTCGACGGCCATCCGATGTGTGGTGTGCTGGCGGGGCAGGCGCGGTTCACGTCGCACCTGACCCTGGCGTACCGCGACGCCGTCGCCGTCGCGGATTCCTCGCTGTATGCCGTCGGCCAGCGCGCGGTGGGGCACGAATTCCACCGCACCACAGTCACATTCACCGAGGACTATCAGCCTGCCTGGATGTATTCGGCCCACGACGGCAACCGGCACGGCGGCCCCGTGCGCGACGGCGTCGTGCACGCCGGTGTGCATGCGTCGTATCTGCACACCCATCCTGCCGCGGCGCCGGAGGCGGTGGCGCGCTTCGTCGCACACGCGCGCGGCGCTAGATCGGTGGCGACCCGCGGCGCCCGGCTTCGCCGCGCTGGCGGTCGCCACTAGATCGATGGTGGCGACCCGCGGCGCCCGGCTTCGCCGCGCTGGCGGTCGCCACTAGGCTTGCCGGGTGACCGAGAGCGCCTACCTCGCTGGGCTGCGATTGACCGGCAAAAAGGTCGTCGTGGTCGGCGGCGGCACCGTCGCCCAGCGCCGGCTGCCGTTGCTCATCGCCAGCGGCGCCGACGTCCACGTCATCTCCCGCAGCGCCACCCGCTCGGTCGAGGCGATGACGGGAATCACCCTGGCACTGCGCGAATACCGCGACGGCGACCTCGACGGAGCCTGGTATGCGATCGCGGCCACCGATGACGCGCAAGTCAACGAGTCGGTGGTCGCCGAGGCCGAAAGCCGCCGCATCTTCTGCGTCCGCGCCGACATCGCCGTCGAGGGGACCGCAGTCACCCCAGCATCTTTCGACTATGCGGGGCTGTCTGTGGGAGTGTTGGCCGGCGGCGACCACCGCCGGTCGGCGGCGATCCGCTCGGCCATCCGCGAGGCGCTGCAGACCGGGCTCATCACGCCCGACAGCCCGGTGAGTTCCGACGTCGTCAAGGGTGGCGTCGCGCTGGTCGGCGGCGGGCCCGGTGACCCCGAACTGATCACCGTGCGCGGCCGGCGCCTGCTGGCCCAGGCCGACGTCGTGGTCGCCGACCGTCTCGCCCCGCCGGAACTCCTCGCCGAGCTGCCCCCGCACGTCGAAGTCATCGATGCCGCCAAGATCCCGTACGGGCGGGCCATGGCCCAGGACGCCATCAACGACGCCATGATCGAACGCGCCCGCGCGGGCAGCTTCGTGGTGCGCCTCAAGGGCGGCGACCCCTTCGTGTTCGCCCGCGGCTACGAAGAGGTGCTGGCGTGCGTCGAGGCCGGGATACCCGTGACGGTGGTGCCGGGTGTGACAAGTGCCATAGGAGTGCCCGCTTTGGCGGGCGTTCCGGTCACGCATCGGGCGATAAATCACGAGTTCGTGGTGGTCAGCGGCCATCTGCCACCCGGTCATCCCGAATCGTTAGTGAATTGGGATGCACTGGCCGCGATGTCGGGCACGATTGTTTTGCTGATGGCGGTCGAACGCATCGAGCTTTTCGCCGAAGCCCTGCTCAAAGGCGGCCGACCTGCAGATACCCCGGTGCTGGTGGTTCAGCATGGAACGACCGCCGCGCAACATACTTTGCGGGCCACCCTGGCCGACACGCCGGAAAAGATTCGCGCCGAGGGTATCCGACCTCCCGCGATCATCGTGATCGGCGCCGTGGCGGCGTTCGGGCTTTAAACGGTTCTTAAGATTACTGTAAGGTAACCCTTTATGACGGCTCTCAACGATGCAGAGCGCGCGGTGCAGAAACTGGCCTCGGCGCGCCCCGATCGTCCGGCCCCGGTGAGTACTGCGCTCCCGGCGGAGACCGCCTCCAAGCCCCCGGCGGAGACCGCCTTAAAGCGCATCAGCAAGTACTACCCGGCGTGGCTGCCCTCCCGCCGCTTCATCGCGGCCGTGATCGCAATCGGCGGTATGCAGTTACTCGCGACGATGGACAGCACCGTCGCCATCGTCGCGCTGCCCAAGATCCAGAACGAGCTCAGCCTGTCCGACGCCGGTCGCAGCTGGGTGATCACCGCCTACGTGCTGACGTTCGGCGGGCTGATGCTGCTGGGCGGTCGCCTCGGCGACACCATCGGGCGCAAGCGCACCTTCATCGTCGGTGTCGCGCTGTTCACCATTTCATCCGTGTTGTGCGCGGTCGCCTGGGACGAGGCGACCATGGTCATCGCGCGGCTGTCACAGGGTGTCGGCTCGGCCATCGCCTCACCGACTGGTCTGGCTCTGGTGGCGACCACCTTCCCCAAGGGCCCGGCCCGTAACTTCGCGACGGCGGTCTTCGCCGCGATGACGGCGATCGGTTCGGTGATGGGCCTCGTGGTGGGCGGCGCGCTCACCGAGGTGTCGTGGCGGCTGGCGTTCCTGGTGAACGTGCCGATCGGCCTGGTGATGATCTACCTGGCCCGCACGGCGCTGCGCGAGACCAACCGCGAGCGGATGAAGCTCGACGCGACCGGGGCCATGCTGGCTACCCTGACCTGCACCGCGGCCGTGTTCGCCTTCTCGATGGGTCCGGAAAAGGGCTGGGTGTCGATCACCACCATCGGGTCGGGCGTGGTGGCGCTGGGTGCCGCCCTCGCCTTCGTCATCGTCGAACGCACGGCCGAAAATCCCGTCGTTCCTTTCGACCTGTTCCGCGACCGCAATCGGTTGGTCACCTTCATCGCCATCTTCCTGGCCGGCGGGCTGATGTTCAGCCTGACCGTGTGCATCGGTCTGTACGTGCAGGACATCCTCGGTTACAGCGCGCTGCGCGCCGGCATCGGCTTCATCCCGTTCGTCATCGCGATGGGAATCGGCCTCGGCGTCTCCTCGCAGCTGGTATCACGGTTCTCGCCGCGAGTGCTGACCATCGGCGGCGGGATCTTGCTGTTCTGGGCGATGCTGTACGGCTGGGCGTTCATGCACCGCGGCGTCGCCTACTTCCCCAACCTGGTGCTGCCCATCGTGGTCGGCGGAATCGGCATCGGCATGGCCGTCGTCCCCCTGACGCTGTCGGCCATCGCCGGCGTGGGTTTCGATCAGATCGGCCCGGTGTCGGCGGTCACGCTGATGCTGCAGAGCCTGGGCGGCCCGCTGGTGCTGGCCGTCATCCAGGCGGTGATCACCTCGCGGACTCTGTATCTGGGCGGCACCACCGGCCCGGTGAAGTTCATGAACGACGCGCAGTTGTCCGCGCTGGACCACGGCTACACCTACGGGCTGCTGTGGGTGGCCGGCGTGGCCGTCCTCGTCGGCGCCGCGGCGCTGTTGATCGGCTACACCCCCGACCAGGTTGCGCACGCGCAAGAGGTCAAGGAAGCGATGGACGCCGGGGAGCTGTAGCTCACCCGCCTTGCGCCCTAGTTCGTTTCGGTGTGCTGGATTGCCTGGCTCCTCAGCGGGCCTGAGTGGCCCGCATCGTCGTCAGGCCCCTAGCCACCGCTAGGCTGGCCCGCTGTGATCACCCGGATGTCCCAGCTGTTTTTGCGCACCTTGCGCGACGATCCCGCCGATGCCGAAGTCGCCAGCCACAAGCTGCTGATCCGAGCCGGCTACATCCGGCCCGTCGCGCCCGGGCTGTACAGCTGGCTGCCGCTGGGATTGCGGGTGCTGCGCCGCATCGAGCGCATCGTCCGCGAGGAGATGAACGCCATTGGCGGGCAAGAGATCTTGTTCCCCGCGTTGCTCCCGCGCGCACCGTACGAGACGACAAACCGGTGGACCGAATACGGCGACTCGGTGTTTCGGCTGCAGGACCGCCGCGGCAACGACTACCTGCTGGGCCCCACCCACGAAGAGTTGTTCACCCTGACCGTGAAAGGCGAATACAGCTCCTACAAGGACTTTCCGGTCCTGCTGTATCAGATCCAGAACAAATACCGTGACGAGGCGCGGCCGCGGGCCGGCATCCTGCGCGTGCGGGAGTTCCTGATGAAGGACTCCTACTCGTTCGACATCGACGACGCCGGACTCAAGGCCGCCTACCACGCGCATCGGGAGGCCTATCAGCGCATCTTCGCGCGCCTGCAGGTGCGCTACGTCATCGTCTCCGCGGTGTCGGGCGCCATGGGTGGCAGCGCTTCGGAGGAGTTCCTGGCCGAGAGCGCGGTCGGGGAGGACACCTTCGTGCGGTGCCTGGAGTCCGGCTACGCGGCCAACGTCGAGGCCGTCGTCACCGCCCGCCCGGAGGCGCAACCTATCGACGGGCTGCCCGAAGCGGTGGTCCACGAGACCGGCAACACCCCGACCATCGCCACCCTGGTGGACTGGGCCAACCAGGCGGATCTGGGCCGCGCCGTCACCGCGGCCGACACGTTGAAGAACGTGCTGCTCAAGGTGCGCCAGCCCGGCGGGGAGTGGGAATTGCTGGCCATCGGGGTGCCGGGGGACCGCGAGGTCGACGACAAACGGCTGGGCGCGGCGCTGGAACCGGCCGAATACGCCCTGCTCGACGACGCCGACTTCGCCAAGTACCCGTTCCTGGTGAAGGGGTATATCGGACCGAAAGCGTTGCAGGGCAACGGTGTTCGCTACCTAGTCGACCCGCGGGTGGTGAACGGCACCAGCTGGATCACCGGGGCCGATGAGCCAGGGCGCCACGTCGTCGGGCTGGTCGCCGGCCGCGACTTCACCGCCGACGGCACCATCGAGGCGGCCGAGGTGCGCGACGGTGACCCCTCACCGGATGGCGCGGGGCCGCTGGTCTCGGCGCGCGGTATCGAGGTCGCGCACATCTTCCAGCTCGGCCGCAAGTACACCGACGCCTTCACCGTCGACGTGCTCGGCGAGGACGGCAAGCCGGTGCGCCTGACCATGGGCTCCTACGGCCTCGGGGTTTCGCGGATGGTTGCCGTCATCGCCGAGCAGCACCACGACGATCTCGGGCTGCGCTGGCCGTCGGCGGTCGCGCCGTTCGACGTCCATCTGGTGATCGCCAACAAAGACGCGGAAGCTCGCACCGGCGCCACGGACCTGGCCGGCGAGCTGGACCGGCTGGGCGTCGAGGTGCTGCTGGACGACCGCCAGGCGTCACCCGGCGTGAAGTTCAAGGACGCCGAACTGCTCGGGGTGCCCTGGATCGTCGTGGTGGGGCGGGGCTGGGCGGACGGCGTGGTGGAACTTCGCGACCGCTTTGGCGGCCGAACGCGAGAACTGGCGACAGGGCCGTCGCTGGCCACCGACATCGCGGCCGCCCTTAACGGCTAGTCGTTGCCGCCGGGGAAGCTCGTCGTGATGGGCCAGGCGCCCAACACCCGGCTCCACCGGGCGCCCATCACCGCGCTCTGAACCAGGGCCGTCGAGGCGAACGCGCGGTCCGCGCCGGTCTCCGCGTGCTCGGCGACGAGGCGCCACGCGCCCGCGCCGTCGTTCTCCATCCGTGCGGCAAGTCGCGCGGCGTCGGCCGGGCCGCCCACCACCAGCGGCAGCTGGTAGCCGGCAGCGGCGATCGGGGCGGTCACCTTGCGGGCGGTCAGCATCGCGATGACGTCGTCACGGCGCTGGCGATGCTGTGCGAGCGCCTCCACCACCATGTCGTTCACGCTGGGCGGCGACAGTGCGGACACGATGCCGTAGCCGTAGATCGTCGAGTGCTCGATCGCCAGCGCGTCGCACAGCGCCTGGTTGTCGGCGTCCTTGCCGGAGGTCATATCGACGGACCCCCGGGCACCAGCGCGACCGTGTACGACGCCGTGCAGGAGGCGGCGATCGAGGCCAACAGCCCGGCCCGGTAGCCCGATTCGGTGCCCACCAGCCGGCTCGCGCTGTCGGCCGACGCGTGCAGCGCGTTGATCACGTCGGACACCGGCGGCGGGGGCGGTGGCGGCCCGGCCGGTGCGGCCTGGCTCGGGCTGGGCGCCTCGCTGGTGGACGACGTGGCGAGCTTGCCGGCCGCCCGCGAGATCTCCGCGGACAGTGCGCGGGCGTGCGCGGCACGCTGGCTGGCCACCACCGTCAGCGCGGCGGCGACCTGAGGGGGGTTTCCGACGGCCGCCGCAGCGGCACCCGCCAGTGTGCTGTCGTGCCGCGCCTGATCCAACGGCCCCAGCAGTTGCTCGACGAGCGGCGGCTTGGGCGCGGATTTGCCACAGGCGGTCGCGACCGCCCCGAGCGCAGCGAAAGCCACACCACCGGCAAGGACATCTCGCCTGTTGACGAACGGAACTGCGCTAGCCACAAGGACATCCTGCCATCGGCGCGCAGGCGGGCACGATGCCAGGACGCGATCGCGCCGTCATAAGCGAATCCTGGCGTATCGTGGATAGCTGGTTCTCGCAGAGGGCAGCCACCGACAGCAACTGTCGGCACGGATGTTTCTCCGCCGGGACACCGGAAGCCGCCTGCGAAGCCATCGGGGCGCCGACATCCGCCAGATGACCGGACAACTCAAGATGAGGAGCTCGCCGTGACCACCGGGCTACCGTCGCAGACGCAGGTGATCGAGCTACTCGGTGCAGAGTTTGCGCGCGCCGGATTCGAGATCGAAGACGTGGTCATCGACGCCCGGACCCGCCCACCGCGAATCCTGGTGATCGCCGACGGCGACGACGGCCTCGATCTGGACACGGCGGCCACGCTGTCCCGCTCGGCATCGGCATTGCTCGACGGCGTGGACACCTTCGACGACCACTACGTGCTCGAAGTCTCCTCGCCCGGCGTCGATCGCCCGCTGACCAGCGCGAAGCACTTCCGTCGGGCCCGCGGCCGCAAGGTCGACGTCGTCCGGTCGGACGGATCGAAGCTGACCGGCCGGGTCGGTGAGACAACCGAGGACACGGTCGCTCTGGTGGTCCGCGCCGGCCGGGACTGGACGGTGCGCGAGATTCCATTCGGTGACATCGCGAAAGCTGTTGTCCAGGTGGAGTTTTCGCCCCCTAACCAAGCGGAGCTGGAACTGGCGGGTATGGGTCAGGTCCTGAAGACGGAGGAGCGGCGCTGATGAACATCGACATGGCCGCACTGCACGCCATCGAGGTGGATCGGGGCATTTCGGTCAACGAGCTGCTCGAGACCATCAAGTCGGCGCTGCTCACCGCCTACCGGCACACCGAAGGCCACCAGAACGACGCGCGGATCGAGATCGACCGCAAGACCGGCGTCGTGCGGGTGATGGCCCGGGAGACCGACGAAGACGACAACGTCATCAGTGAATGGGACGACACTCCCGAGGGTTTTGGTCGCATCGCCGCCACCACCGCGCGCCAGGTCATGCTGCAGCGCTTCCGGGACGCCGAAAACGAGCGGACCTACGGCGAGTTCTCCACCCGCGAGGGGGAGATCGTCGCGGGCGTCATCCAGCGCGACAGCCGGGCCAACGCGCGGGGGCTGGTCGTGGTCCGGATGGGCACCGAGACGAAGGCCTCCGAGGGCGTGATCCCGGCGGCCGAGCAAGTTCCCGGTGAAAGCTACGAGCACGGCAACCGCGTGCGGTGCTACGTGATCGGGGTGAGCCGTGGCGCCCGGGAACCGCTGATCACCCTGTCCAGGACCCACCCCAACCTGGTCCGCAAGTTGTTCTCGCTGGAAGTCCCCGAGATCGCGGACGAATCGGTGGAGATCGTGGCCGTGGCCCGGGAGGCCGGCCATCGCTCCAAGATCGCGGTGAAGTCCAACCTTCCCGGCCTGAACGCCAAAGGCGCCTGCATCGGCCCGATGGGGCAGCGGGTCCGCAACGTGATGAGCGAGCTCTCCGGCGAGAAAATCGACATCATCGACTACGACGAGGACCCGGCGCGCTTCGTCGCCAACGCGCTGTCGCCGGCGAAGGTGGTGTCTGTCTCGATCATCGACCAGGCGGCCCGCGCCGCCCGCGTGGTGGTGCCCGACTTCCAGTTGTCGCTGGCCATCGGCAAGGAGGGCCAGAACGCGCGTCTGGCCGCCCGGCTCACCGGGTGGCGCATCGACATCCGCGGGGACTCACCCGGCGGCTCCGGGGGACATTCGGAGAGCCAGTCCGAACACGGTGCCAGCCACGGAATGGCCCACGACCGCTAGCGGCGCCCGCGCAGCCTCGGGTGGTTCTGACCATCTATTCGGTGACGCTAGACTGAGCCGTGATCCAGCGCGAACTTTCGGATCCCGAAACCAGAGGGTTACACCGTCATGCCGGTGGACCTGTACGGACATGTGTCGGGTGCCGGAAGCGAGAGCTGGCCGTCGAGCTGCTTCGAGTGGTGGCTGTGCCGGACGGGAACGGCGGATTCGCCGTGATCGTCGACACAGGCAATAGCCTGCCGGGGCGGGGTGCATGGCTGCATCCCGGGCCGCAGTGCGCGCAACAGGCAATCCGGCGGCGGGCTTTCACCAAAGCGCTGCGCATCACCGGTTCACCGGACACATCCGCGGTGATCGAGCACATAGAGTCTCTCTGTGCGCCCGAGCGCCCGGCAACAGAACAGGTAGCAAAGAACATGAGCACACCGTGAAGTCCCGATGACTCGCATTCCTATGCGTTACAGCTAATTCCCGAGGCGCGGCCCCACGACTGTCGCCTCATAGACAGGAGATGTAGTGGCAGGTAAGGCCCGCGTACACGAGTTGGCTAAGGAACTCGGTGTTACCAGCAAGGAAGTCCTCGCCCGGCTGAATGATCAGGGCGAATTCGTTAAATCCGCATCGTCGACGGTAGAAGCGCCGGTGGCTCGCCGGCTGCGCGAGTCCTTCGGCGGCGGCAAGGCCGCCGAGAAGGCCCCGGCGAAAGCCTCGGCGCAAGGGGCCAAGGCTCCCGCCGCCAAGGCTCCCGACAAATCGCTCGACAAGGCCCTCGACAACGCCATCGGCAGCGTCGGCGGCAACGGCGAGGCGACGGCGACGCCCGCCAAGCCGGCCGCTCCGCAGGCCTCCTCGGCGGCTCCCGCCGAGGCCCCGGCCCGTCCCGGCCCGGCTCCCGACCGGCCATCCGCGCCGTCTCCCGGCCAGCCGAAACCGCCCGCGGCCGGGCAGCCGCCCGGCCAGGCGCCGCGTCCCGGCATGACGCCCGGCCCGCGTCCGGGCCCGATGCCCAAGCCCCGCGCCCCACGCGTCGGCAACAACCCCTTCTCGTCGGCGCAACCCGTCGACCGGCCCATCCCGCGCCCGCAGGCGCCCCGTCCCGGAGCGCCCCGACCGGGCGCGCCGCGTCCCGGCGGTGCCTCGCCGGGCAACATGCCGCCCCGACCCGCCGGTGCAGGCGGGCCGGGTCGCCCGGCCCGGCCCGGCGCCCCGCGTCCCGGCGGTGGCCGTCCCGGCGGTCCCGGCGGCCGTGACGGCGGCGGCGGCAATTACCGCGGCGGCGGTGGCGGCGGAGTCGGCGCCCCGCCCGGAGGTGGCGGCGGTTTCCGCGGTCGTCCCGGTGGTGGCGGCGGCGGTGGCCGTCCCGGCCAGCGCGGCGGTGCCGCCGGCGCGTTCGGCCGTCCCGGCGGTGCGCCGCGACGTGGTCGCAAGTCGAAGCGGGCGAAACGTGCCGAATACGAGAACATGCAGGCACCCGTCGTCGGTGGCGTGCGGTTGCCGCACGGCAACGGCGAGACGATCCGGCTGGCCCGCGGCGCGTCGCTGAGCGACTTCGCCGACAAGATCAACGCGAACCCGGCCTCGCTGGTGCAGGCGCTGTTCAACCTCGGCGAAATGGTCACGGCCACGCAGTCGGTCGGCGACGAGACGCTCGAGCTGCTGGGCAGCGAGATGAACTACGTCGTCCAGGTCGTCAGCCCCGAGGACGAGGACCGCGAGCTGCTCGAATCCTTCGACCTGAGCTACGGCGAAGACGAGGGTGGCGAGGAAGACCTGCAGACCCGGCCGCCGGTGGTGACCGTGATGGGTCACGTCGACCACGGTAAGACCCGACTGCTGGACACCATCCGGAACGCCAGTGTCCGCGAGGCCGAAGCGGGCGGCATCACCCAGCACATCGGTGCCTACCAGGTGACCGTCGAACACGACGGAGAAGAACGGCCGATCACCTTCATCGACACCCCGGGTCACGAGGCGTTCACCGCCATGCGTGCCCGCGGTGCGAAGGCCACTGACATCGCCATCCTGGTGGTCGCCGCCGACGACGGCGTCATGCCGCAGACGGTGGAGGCCATCAACCACGCCCAGGCGGCCGACGTGCCGATTGTGGTGGCGGTCAACAAGATTGACGTCGAGGGTGCCGACCCGGCCAAGATCCGCGGCCAGCTCACCGAATACGGTTTGGTGGCAGAGGATTTCGGTGGCGACACCATGTTCGTCGACATCTCCGCCAAGCAGGGCACCAACATCGAGCAGCTGCTCGAGGCGGTGCTGCTGACCGCTGACGCGGCATTGGACCTGCGGGCCAACCCCGACATGGAGGCTCAGGGTGTGGCGATCGAGGCGCACCTGGACCGCGGTCGCGGGCCGGTGGCAACGGTCCTGGTGCAGCGCGGCACGCTGCGCGTCGGCGATTCGGTGGTGGCCGGCGACGCGTACGGCCGGGTTCGCCGGATGGTCGACGAGCACGGCGAGGACGTCGAAGAGGCGCTGCCGTCGCGGCCCGTCCAGGTCATCGGGTTCACCTCGGTGCCGGGCGCCGGCGACAACCTGCTGGTCGTCGACGAGGACCGCATCGCCCGCCAGATCGCCGACAAGCGCAGCGCCCGCAAGCGCAACGCGCTGGCGGCGCGTTCCCGCAAGCGGATCAGCCTGGAAGACCTGGACTCGGCGCTGAAGGAAACCAGCCAGCTGAATCTGATCCTCAAGGGCGACAACGCCGGTACGGTCGAGGCCCTCGAAGAGGCCCTGATGGGCATCCAGATCGACGACGAGGTGGCGCTGCGCGTCATCGACCGCGGTGTCGGTGGCATCACCGAGACCAACGTCAACCTGGCGTCGGCCTCGGATGCGGTGATCATCGGCTTCAACGTGCGCGCCGAGGGCAAGGCCACCGAGCTGGCCAACCGCGAGGGTGTGGAGATCCGCTACTACTCGGTGATCTACCAGGCGATCGACGAGATCGAGAAGGCCCTGCGCGGCATGCTCAAGCCGATCTACGAGGAGAACACGCTGGGTCGCGCCGAGATCCGGGCGATCTTCCGGTCCTCCAAGGTCGGCATCATCGCCGGCTGCATGATCAGCAGCGGCATCGTGCGCCGCAACGCCAAGGCGCGGTTGCTGCGGGACAACATCGTGGTCACCGACAACCTCTCGATCACCTCGCTGCGACGGGAGAAGGACGACGTGACCGAGGTCCGCGAGGGCTTCGAGTGCGGTATGACGCTGGGGTACTCCGACCTCAAGGAAGGCGACATAATCGAGTCCTACGAGTTGGTCCAGAAGGAACGGACCTGACCACCGCCGACGATCCAGAACGAACTGACGAGGAGAAGGCGGTGAATCCGAATGCCTGACCCGGCCCGGGCGCGCCGTTTGGCCAAGCGGATCAACACGATCGTCGCCTCGGCGATCGAGTTCGAGATCAAGGATCCCGGGCTGGAGGGGGTCACCATCGTCGATGCGAAGGTGACCGCCGATCTGCACGATGCGACGGTGTTCTACACGGTGATGGGACGCACGCTGGACGACGAGCCGGATTACGGGGCCGCCGCGGCCGCCCTGGAACGGGCCAAGGGCGCGTTGCGCACCATGGTCGGGGCCGGCACGGGCGTGCGTTTCACGCCTACGCTGACGTTCACGCGCGACACCACGTCGGACAACGTGCAGCGGATGGACGAGTTGCTGGCACGGGCGCGCGCAGCGGACGCTGATCTGGCGCGGGTTCGTTCGGGGGCCAAGCCGGCTGGGGAGGCCGATCCATACCGGGATAGCGGATCGGGCGTGGAGCCCGGCCTCGACGGGAGCATCGGTGACGACGACCAACACGAATACTGACCTGGACGGCCCCAGGATAGGGGCACGCGTCGACGCCGCGGGTGCGGTCGATTTGCTGTCGGACGCCGACAGCGTCGCGGTGGTCGCGCACGTGCACCCCGACGCCGACACCATCGGCGCCGGGCTGGCGCTGGGCCTGGTGCTGGACACGTGCGGCAAGCGGGTCGAGGTCAGTTTCGCCGAGCCGGCGGGGTTGCCCGAGTCGCTGGCGTCGCTGCCCGGCTGCCAACTGCTGGTCAGCCCGGATGAGATGCGTCGCGACGTCGATTTGGTTGTCACCGTTGACGTTCCGAGCGTCAAGCGGCTGGGCGCGTTGAGCGACCTGGCGATCGAGGCCGACGAGTTGCTGGTCATCGACCACCACGCCTCCAATGACGTGTTCGGCACCGCGAATTTCGTTGACGTCGAGGCCGATTCGACCACGATGATGGTCGCCGACATTCTCGACGCCTGGGGCAAGCCCATCGATCCCGAAGTCGCGCACTGCATCTACGCGGGCCTGACGACCGACACCGGATCCTTCCGATGGGCCAGCGCGCGCGCTCTGCGGCTGGCGGCCCGGCTGGTCGACTGCGGCGTGGACAACGCGGCGATCAGCCGCACCCTGATGGACAGCCACCCGTTCGGCTGGCTGCCGCTGCTGTCGCGGGTGCTGGCTTCGGCGCGGCTGCTGACGGACGCGGCGGGCGGCCGGGGGCTGGTGTACGCCGTTGTCGACAACCTGGATTGGACCAGTTCACGTCCGGAGGAAGTCGAGAGCATCGTCGACATCGTGCGGACCACGCAGCAGGCCGAGGTGGCTGCGGTGTTCAAGGAGGTCGCGCCGCAGCAGTGGTCGGTGTCGATGCGGGCGAAGACCGCGGTGGACCTGGCGTCGGTCGCGTCTGGGTTCGGCGGCGGCGGGCACCGGCTGGCGGCCGGCTACTCGACCGCCGGAACCATCGACGACGCGGTGGCGTCGCTGCGCACCGCGCTGGACTAGAACGCGCAGGACTAGAACGCCCAGCTTCCGGAACGCTGCACGACGAATCCGTGGTCGCCGCTGGTGGTGTCCAGGCAGGCGACGAGGTTGTCGGTTCCCACCGCGCATGTGACGTTGAGGTAGGTCAGCTTCTGGCCCGACGCCAGCGCTTTGCCGCCGGAGGGCAGCGGGGGCGGGTTGCCGTCGCATCCGCCGTAGGACATCCGGCTCAACTGATAGCCCGGGCCCTTGAAGTCCACCGAACCCACCACGCAGTCGCCGGGCCGCGGGCGGCCGCCGGGGAAGGGCACGTCGTCCATCCCGAGCATGTCGCCTTTGCACTTGATGTCCTGCGACGGCTGCGGCGCGGGCGGTGGGCCGCCGTAGAAATCGCAGACCAGGGCGGACCCGGCGGAGAAACTGACCCGCGGCGGGCTCCCCGGCGGCCCCGGGACCTGGTAGCCGTCGGCCGGGACGGCGGTGAAGGTGTCCAGGTTGGGAAACCCCGGCGGGGGCAGCGCACCGGCGTGCGGCGCGGACACCGCGATCGCCGACACGGCCGCCAGCGCCAGGCCGCCGAGCACCCGCACGATGACTCCGGCGACCGCGTTCATTAGCTGATCGTATGGCGTGGGCCGGACTGGGGGGACCGAACGGGCGCAGATCGCGACGTCAGCGCACCTGCGAGCGGCCGCGTTGCAGCACGGCCTCCCGGTTGGCGGCGATGTCGTCGCCGCTGGTCCGGAACTGCCGCGCCGCCGTCGCCTCCTGCCACAGCCCCGCACTGGTCTGCGCGTCGTCGATGCGGTGATAGGACGCCAGCAGCGCCCGCACCGCGTCCTGGTTGTTCCCGACGATGGAGGCTGCCACCGCCCGGGCGGCGCCCAGCAGCTGGTCGTGCGGCACCACCTCGGTCACCAGGCCGGCGCGCAACGCGTCGGCGGCGGACAGGTAATCCCCGGTCATGCTCATCCGCCGGGCCAGCCCGACCCCCACCTTCTGCGGCAGCCGCACGCTCAGGCCCCAGGTGGGCAGCAGGCCCACCCGGGCGTGCGTGTCGGCGAACCGGGCGTTCTCCGAGGCGATCAGGATGTCGCAGTACAGCGCGAGCTCCAGCCCGCCGGTCACCGCGGCGCCGTTGATCGCGCCGATCACCGGCTTGGTCAGCGCCGGCCAGCGCGGCGAGATGTCCGGGAGCGCCGTGGAGCCGCCCAGCTCCTTGAGGTCCAGTCCTGCGCAGAACACCGGGTCGGCACCCGTGACGATGATGACGTCGACGTCGTCGTCGGTTTCGGCATCGGCCAGCGCGCCGAAGAAGCGGTCCCGCAACGCCGACGACAGCGCATTGCGCGACTGGGGCCGGTTGAGGGTCAGCGTGCGCGCTCGCTCGTCGGTGTCGATCAGCAGGATCTCGTCGGTCATGACATCACCGTAGCCAGTCGCCCGGGACGGGCGGTTGGCCGCCTTGCAGCCGGCCGATCCGTCGGGAAGCGGCGGCGCCGAGCAGCGCTTATCGTGGGAAAGATGTGCCGAAACATCACCGAACTGCGTGGCCTGCAGCCCGCGGCCACCGCCGAGGAGATCGCCGCGGCCGCCCGGCAGTACGTGCGCAAGGTCAGCGGCATCACGCACCCCAGCGCGATCAACGCCGAAGCGTTCGAGGCGGCCGTTGCCGAGGTCACCGAGACGACGACGCGGTTGCTGGGGCAGCTACCGCCGCGGCGCCAGCCACCCAAGACGGTCCCGCCGCTGCGTCGGCCCGAAGTGATCGCGCGGCTGGCGGGCGCGAAATGACCGTCACCACAACGATGCCCGCGCTCAAAGAGTGGAGTGCGGCGGTGCACGCCCTGCTGGACGGCCGCCAGCGGGTGCTGCTGCGCAAGGGCGGGATCGGGGAGAAGCGATTCGAGCTGGCCGCCCGCGAATTCCTGTTGTTCCCGACGGTCGCGCACAGCCACGCCGAGCGGGTGCGTGCCGAGCATCGAGACCTGCTGGCGCCCGCGGCCGCCGACAGCACCGACGACGAGCTGGTGATTCGGGCCGCCGCGAAAGTCGTTGCGGCGGTGCCGGTTGAGCGCCCGGACGGCCTTCCGGCAATCGAGGACCTGCACATCTGGACGTCGGAGTCGGTGCGCGCCGACCGGCTCGACTTTCGTCCCAAGCACAAGCTGGCCGTGCTGGTGGTGTCCGTGTTCCCGCTGATCGAGCCGGTGCGCCTGGACCGGACCTCGGAGTATGGCGGCTGCAAGAGCTGGGTGGAGCTGCCGGTGCGGACGCCGCTGGCGGCGCCGCTACACGATCCCGTTCATGACCAATCGGCGCTAGCTGCGGTCGCCGCCCGGGTCCGCGCCGCCGTTGGCTGACAGCTCGGCTGGCCCGGCCGGCAACAGCAGCCGGGAGCGCCCGTAGCGCACGGTGTGGGTGACCGGCGTCGGCTGCCTGCCGGTCAGCACCGGCTCGCCGGAGCCGAGGTTGTGCGCGTAGCGCGGGGACCAGCTGCCGGTGATCAGCACCCGGATGCGTGAGCCGGCCCGGAAGCGGTGTGCCATGCCGTCGAGATCGAGGCGAACGATCTTCTCCGACTTGAGTTTTGCCGCTTGCAGCCGGCGGTACGCCTCGCTGACGTTGCGCGACCGGCCCTTGGCGTCGACCTCGCTGACCCGCACGAACAGGTCGGCGTGCGGACTGTCCGCGCCATGCGCGAGCTCGACGACCGGGCTGCCGTAGACGTACACATCCTCGGTGAGGGTCGCGCTGGTGAACGCCAGCACGTCGTCACGCGACGCCAGCCGGCTGTCGTCGCGGTAGCCGCCGTCGGCGGACAGCAACGGGCCGCCGGTCGTCGGCGTCGGATTGGCCGGGTCGTGACGAAAGGTGGCCGGAGCCAACCCCTTCAGCGCCGGCGCGGTCTCGCCCAGGTAGCCGCCGGGCCGCAGGTACAGGGCACGTTCGGTGGTGGCGGGCGGCCAGTCGGGCAGGTTGCGCCAGCCGCCGCCCGCGCCGCCGCCTGTGACGTAGATCCGGACCCGGCTGGGCCGGCGCGACGTGGCCGCATCGCCCAGATGGGTGCCCAGCCAATCCAGTGCCTCCCGGGCGCAAGTGGGGAACCCGGTGGTGAGCAGCTGGGTGTGCGTCCAAGGGCCGACCGTGAGCGCGACGTCGACGCCGCGGCGGCGCAAGTGCGTGTACTGCCGCAGCGTCTGCCTGAGGAAGACGTCTTGCCAGCCGCCCACCAACAGCACCGGCACCTGCACGCGGTCCAGCGCGTCGTTGCACCGCAACGCATTCCAGAACGGGTCGTCGGGTTCGCTGTGCTCGACCCAGGATTCGAACCAAGGGGCACCCGTGCCGAGCAGGCCCCGCGCGGCGTCGCCCAGCGGCACCGCGGCGGCCGCCCGCGCCACTCTGCGGCGGGTCTGCAGCTGGCGCAGTGCGGCGCGGACACGCACCGGGTCCTCCTGGTGCGCCACCATGTCGCTCCAGCCCAGAAAATCGTTGACCGCGAATGTTCCTGTACCCCAAGTTGATTCGTTGAAATCGTGTGGGCCCACCATGATGACGGCGGTGGCCAGTTCCGGCGGGGGATCCTGCAGCAGCGCCCACTGGGTGAACCCCACGTACGACATGCCGATGGTGGCGAAGCGGCCGGTGAACCATGGCTGCTCGCGCAGCCAGGCGACGGTGTCGGCGCCGTCGGCCACCTCGTTGGCCATCGGCTCGAACACCCCGCCCGATCCGAACGTGCCGCGCACGCTCTGCAGCACCACGTGGTAGCCGCGCGACGCGTACAAGCCGCCGAAGATCAGGGTGAACGGGAATCCGCGCCCGTAGGGCCCGCGGACCAGCAAGGTGCCCAGGGCCGACGCGGTGGTCGGCGCGTAGTGGTCGGCCACCAGCTGGACCCCGTCGCGCATCGGCACAGCGACGCGCTGCACGGTGTAGTCGGTGGTCGCCGGTGGCAGGCCGAGCAGCCGGCCGGCGGCCTTGCCGCCCAGGTGTCGCAGGGCGTGCAGCGCCGGCTGCGCGGGCTGGATCGAGGTCGTACTCACGGTCCTCACATTAAGACCCGGTCAACCTGCGCCGACTCAGCCCGGGGCGAATTCAGAACTTGTAATACGGCGCAAGGTCGTTGGCGCGCTGAAGATTGGTCTGCATGCAATCGACCTCCGGGTTGGAGTAGACGGTCGAGTAGTACAGCGCCTGCTGCAGCACGCCGTAGCTGGTCTTGAACACGACCATGCAGGAGTAGAACCAGTAGCTGTTGTGGTAGGTCGGCTTGAGCACCCAGTACTGCGCGGCGCGGTGGCCGGCGATCGTCGTCTCGACGGCGTCGGCGGGCAGCGACTGCTCGTAGGTGCGCCAGATGATCGGTTCGACCGCGACCTGATAGTTCCCGGCGTCGAAATGGCAGCGCAGGCCGTCTTCGTGCTCGGGCGGCGTGAAGCCCAAGCCGAGCCCCTGGATGACGTCGAACGGGATGTCCTCGCACGCGTCGAAGGGGCGCGGATCGGTGGTCGCCACGATCGGGCTCTTCATGGTGGTTTCCATCGGCTGGGCGGTCGACCTCAGCTCGACGAACCGGTCGCCGCCACCCGAACCGGCAGGAGCACTCAACAGGCCGACCGTGCCCCCGATGGCCGCTGTGAGCAGCGCACCCAGCGCCCCCATCAGACGAACATTGGCGAACACGACATCCCCCCTGACGCCTCAGCGGTCCTTTCGGGGGAGTGTACAAGTCCCGCGCGCGGCGTCACAGGCAAACCTGAACTTGTTCTAACTCACCCGCTCGCGGGCCGAAACGACGCCCGCGAAAGGGGCTTGCCCGGTTCGGGTCGTTAGGGTGGTTAATCGTGGCTGGGCATTCAGCGGGGCAGGACTCGACCAACGGTGGGCAACCGACGCTGTGGGCGGTGTCCGACCTGCACACCGGTCACCTCGGCAACAAGCCGGTCACCGAATCGCTGCATCCCTCCTCGCCGGATGACTGGCTGATCGTCGCCGGCGACGTCGCCGAACGCACCGACGAGATCCGTTGGGCCCTTGACCTGCTGCGACGGCGCTTCGCCAAGGTGATCTGGGTGCCGGGCAACCACGAGCTGTGGACCACCACCCGAGATCCCGTGCAGATCTTCGGCAAGGCGCGCTATGACTACCTGGTCAACATGTGCGACGAGATGGGTGTGGTCACGCCCGAGCATCCGTTCCCGGTCTGGACCGAGCGTGGCGGCCCGGCCACGATCGTCCCGATGTTCCTGCTCTACGACTACAGCTTCTTGCCCGAGGGGGCGACGAGCAAAGCCGAAGGCCTGACCATCGCACGCGAGCGCAACGTGGTGGCCACCGACGAGTTCCTGCTCTCCCCGGAGCCGTACGCCACCCGCGAGGCGTGGTGCCGCGAGCGCCTGCAGATCACCCGCGCCCGCCTCGAAGAGCTGGACTGGATGACCCCGACCGTCCTGGTGAATCACTTCCCGCTGGTCCGCGACCCCTGCGACGCGCTGTTCTACCCGGAATTCTCGCTGTGGTGCGGAACCACCAAGACCGCCGACTGGCATACCCGCTACAACGCAGTGTGTTCGGTCTACGGCCATCTGCACATCCCCCGGACCACTTGGTATGACGACGTGCGCTTCGAGGAAGTGTCGGTCGGTTATCCGCGGGAGTGGCGGCGCCGTAAGCCGGCCAGCTGGCTGCGCCAGGTGCTGCCGGATCCGCAGTATGCGCCGGGCGACCTCAACGACTTCGGCGGCCACTTCGAGATCACCCCCGAGATGAAGGCGCAGGCCGCCCAGTTCCGGGAACGGTTGCGGCAGCGGCAATCACGATGACCGGGGACATGCTGGTTTCCTCGGTGTTGCCGGCCGCCGACGGCCTGGCCTACTCGGAGGTGTACGCCGACCCGCCCGGTCTCGCGCCGCTGCCCGAAGAGGAGCCGCTGATCGCCAGGTCGGTGCCCAAGCGGCGCAACGAGTTCATCACCGTCCGGCACTGCGCCCGGATCGCGCTGGGCGAGCTCGGCCTGCCGCCGGTGCCGATCCTCAAGGGCGAGAAGGGCGAACCCTGCTGGCCCGACGGCGTGGTGGGCAGCCTGACCCACTGCACGGGCTACCGGGGTGCGGTGGTGGGCCGCAGCGACGCGGTGCGCTCGGTGGGCATCGACGCCGAACCGCACGACGTGCTGCCCGACGGCGTGCTCAACGCGATCAGCCTGCCTGCCGAACGCAGCGAGATCCCCGCCAGCCTGACGGGGGACCTGCATTGGGACCGAATCCTGTTCTGCGCCAAGGAGGCGACGTACAAGGCCTGGTTCCCGCTCACCAAACGGTGGCTGGGCTTCGAGGACGCCCACATCGCGTTCGAGGCCGACGGCCCCGGGGCGGCGACTGGTGGTTTCGTGTCGCGGATCCTGATCGATCCCGAAGCGCTGTCCGGCCCGCCGCTGACCGAGCTGCGCGGCCGGTGGTTGGTCGAGCGCGGGCTGGTGCTGACCGCCATCGTGCTATGAGCCAAAGCCCCACCGGGCCAGGGATAGTCGTCGTCGACAAGCCGCCCGGAATGACCAGTCACGACGTTGTCGGGCGCTGCCGCCGGATCTTTTCCACCCGCAGGGTGGGGCACGCGGGGACGCTGGACCCGATGGCCACCGGCGTGCTGGTGATCGGCGTCGAGCGCGCCACCAAAATCCTCGGCCTGCTGACCGCGACCGCCAAGTCCTACACCGCCACCATCCGCCTGGGCCAGAGCACGTCCACCGACGACGCGGAGGGCGAACTCGTACACAGCGTCGCGGCGCGGCACCTGACCGACGACACGATCGAATCCGCCGTGGGCGCCCTGCGGGGCGACATCGAACAGGTGCCGTCGACGGTCAGTGCCATCAAAGTCGACGGTAAGCGCGCCTACCGGCTGGCGCGCGAGGGCCAGACCGTCGAGCTGAAGGCCCGCCTGGTGCGCATCGACCGGTTCGAGGTGTGCGGCATCCGGCCCGGACCCGGCGACGTCATCGACCTGGACGTCGAGGTCGCTTGCTCGTCCGGAACCTACATCCGCGCCCTGGCCCGCGACCTCGGCGACGCCCTGGGGGTAGGCGGACACCTGACGGCGTTGCGGCGCACCAGCGTCGGGCGGTTCGGGCTCGATCAGGCCTACCCGCTCGACGAGCTGACGAAGCACCCGCGACTCAGCTACAGCCTGGACGAGGCGTGCCTGCTGATCTTTCCCCGCCGCGAGCTGTCCGCCGAGGAGGCCGAGGCGACCCGCAACGGCCGGTCGCTGGAGCCAGCGGGCATCGACGGCATCTACGCGGCCTGCGACCCGGACGGCCGGGTGATGGCGCTGCTGCGCGACGAGGGCTCGCGGACCAAGCCCGTGGTGGTGATCCGCCCGGCGACACTGTAACGGCCCCGGCCGAACGGTTGGTTGGGCTACGTTGCACACTGAATGCCTAGACCGCCCACGGTTCGGAAGGGGACAAAGATGTCCAGCAAGGTGTATGTCGTCGGCGTCGGCATGACGAAATTCGAGAAGCCGGGCCGCCGCGAGGGCTGGGACTATCCGGACATGGCCCGGGAATCGGGGACCAACGCGCTGCGCGACGCCGGCATCGACTACCGCGAGGTCCAGCAGGGCTATGTCGGCTACGTCGCCGGTGATTCGACGTCGGGGCAGCGGGCGCTCTACGAGCTGGGCATGACCGGCATCCCGGTCGTCAACGTCAACAACAACTGCTCCACCGGCTCGACGGCGCTGTTCTTGGCGGCGCAGGCCATCCGCGGCGGCATCGTCGACTGCGCGATCGCGCTCGGCTTCGAGAAGATGCAGCCCGGCTCGCTGGGCGGTGGCGCCCAGGACCGCGAATCGCCGATGGCCAAGCACGTCAAGGCGATGGCCGAGATCGACGAGTTCGCGATGCCCGTCGCGCCGTGGATGTTCGGCGCCGCCGGTCGTGAGCACATGAAGCAATACGGCAGCACCGCAGAGCATTTCGCCAAGATCGGCTACAAGAACCACAAGCACTCGGTCAACAACCCGTTCGCCCAGTTCCAGGAGTCCTACACGCTCGACGATATCCTGGGGGCGCGGATGATCTCCGACCCGCTGACCAAGCTGCAGTGTTCGCCCACCTCGGACGGTTCGGGTGCGGCCATCCTGGCCTCGGAAAGCTTCGTCGACAGCCACGGTCTGGCCGGCCAGGCGGTGGAGATCGTGGGGCAGGCCATGACCACCGACTTCGCGTCGACGTTCGACGGTAGCGCCAAGAACCTCATCGGCTACGACATGAATGTCAAGGCCGCGCAACAGGTTTACGACCAGTCCGGGCTCGGGCCGCAGGACTTCCAGGTGATCGAGCTGCACGACTGCTTCTCGGCCAACGAGCTACTGCTGTATGAGGCCCTCGGCCTGTGCGGTCCGGGCGAGGCGCCGAAGCTGATCGACAACAACGACACCACCTACGGCGGTCGCTGGGTGGTCAACCCGTCCGGCGGCCTGATCTCCAAGGGGCACCCGTTGGGCGCCACCGGCCTGGCGCAGTGCGCTGAACTGACCTGGCAGCTGCGCGGGACCGCCGACAAGCGTCAGGTCGACAACGTCAGCGCCGCACTGCAACACAACATCGGACTGGGCGGCGCCGCCGTCGTCACCGCCTACCAGCGCGCCGAGCGTTAAGGGCGCCATGATCGAGTGGTCCGACACCGACCTGATGGTCCGGGATGCCGTACGGCAGTTCGTCGACAAAGAGATTCGCCCGCACGTGGACGAACTCGAAACCGGCGAAATGTCGCCGTATCCGATCGCGCGCAAGCTGTTCAGCCAGTTCGGCCTCGACGCCATGGCCGCCGAGTCGGTCAAGAAGATGCTGGACCGCGAGCGGGCCAAGCTCGACGGCGCCCCCGCTTCGGAGGAGTGTGACGAAAAGTCAGACGAGTCAGGCGGTTTCGGCGGCGGAGCGCAGGGGTCGATGATCGCGGTGCTGGTGTCCGAAATCGCGAGGGTCAGCATCGGGTTGCTCAGCACCGCGTCGGTGAGCCTCGGCCTGGGCGCGGCGACCATCATGAGCCGCGGGACACTGGCGCAGAAAGAACGCTGGCTGCCCGGGCTGATGACGCTGGAAAAGATTGCGGCATGGGCGATTACCGAGCCGGACTCGGGCTCGGACGCGTTCGGCGGGATGAAGACCTACGTCAAGCGCGACGGCGAGGACTACATCCTCAACGGGCAGAAGACCTTCATCACCAACGGGCCCTGCGCCGACGTCCTGGTGGTGTACGCCAAACTCGACGAGGGCGACGCGAGCCCGGACAAGCAAGACAAGCGCAACCGCCCGGTGCTGGTCTTCGTGCTCGACGCCGGCATGCCGGGCCTCACGCAGGGCAAGCCGTTCAAGAAGATGGGCATGATGTCCTCGCCGACCGGCGAGCTGTTCTTCGACAACGTGCGGCTGAGCCCGGACCGGCTGCTCGGCGAGAGCGAACAGCACACCGACGGCGATGGCCGCGACAGCGCCCGCGCCAACTTCGCCGCCGAGCGGATCGGGATCGCGATGATGGCGCTGGGCATCATCGACGAATGCCACCGGCTCTGCGTGGATTACGCCAAGACCCGGACGTTGTGGGGCAAGAACATCGGGCAGTTCCAGCTGATCCAGCTCAAGCTGGCCAAGATGGAGATCGCCCGAATGAACGTGCAGAACATGGTCTTTCACACCATCGAGCGCCAGCAGGCCGGTAAGCCGCTGACGCTGGCCGAGGCGTCGGCGATCAAGCTGTACTCGTCGGAGGCGGCCACCGATGTCGCGATGGAGGCCGTCCAACTGTTCGGCGGCAACGGATACATGGCCGAGTACCGGGTGGAGCAGTTGGCCCGCGACGCCAAGTCGCTGATGATCTACGCGGGCAGCAACGAGGTTCAGGTCACCCACATCGCCAAGGGCCTGCTGGCCGACTGAGCGCTTAGGCGACTGCGCCGGATGGCGGCGACTCGCTGCGCCCGGCAGCGCCACGCTTGCGATCGCCGCTAGGCCGTCACCCAGATGGCGCGGGCCGCCGGGCTGCCCAGGTCGACCGTCGTCTCGGCGCCGTCGCCGGAGTCGATCGCGACCGAGATCATGCCGGCGAATTCGCGTCGGGTCAGGACCCGCAGCCGGGAGTCGAGGTTGATGCCGACGTCGGTGAAGTAGCGCAGCATCTCGGGGTCGGCGTCGGAAATCCGCGCCACCGTCCCGGTGTCCCCGTCGTCGCAAGCCCACAGCTGGCGGGCCGGCGGAGTGGGCACCTGCCCGTCCGAGGCGGGGATCGGGTCACCGTGCGGGTCGCGCTGCGGGAACCCGAGCTTGGCGTCGATGCGGGCCACCAGCCGATCGGACACCGCGTGCTCGAGCACCTCGGCCTCATCGTGCACTTCGTCCCAGGCGTAGCCCAGCTCGTTGACCAGGAATGTCTCCAGCAGCCGGTGCCGGCGCACCATCTCCAGCGCCGCGCGCCGGCCCGCATCGGTCAGCGTCACCGCACCGTATTTCTCGTGGTCGACGAGGCCCTGCTCGGCGAGCTTGCGGATGGACTCCGAGGCTGTGCTGGCCGACACCCCGATCTTCTCGGCCAGCATCTTGGTGCTGACCTTCTGCGGCGCGTCTTTGGGGGACCACTCCTGGGCATTCCAGATGACCTTGAGGTAGTCCTGGCCGACCGCGGTGATACCGCCGTGCTCTTCGTCAGCCCTCACACCGAGAAAGTTTAGGCAACCCACGCCTAATCCGGCGTGTTCCCCGACACCATGGCGGGGTTTGCCCTCTGGATCTCCCAGCGGACCACTCGGCGCCGTAGGCTTGCGGGCGTGCAGCGGTGGCGCGGCCAAGACGAGATTCCCACGGACTGGGGCAGGTGTGTGCTCACCATCGGTGTGTTCGACGGCGTGCATCGCGGCCACGCCGAGCTGATCGCGCACGCGGTGAAGGCGGCGCGGGCCCGCAATGTCCCGACGGTGCTGATGACGTTCGACCCGCATCCGATGGAAGTCGTCTACCCGGGCAGCCATCCGGCGCAGCTGACGACGCTGACCCGGCGCGCCGAGCTGGTCGAGGAACTGGGTATCGACGTCTTCCTGGTGATGCCGTTCACCACCGACTTCATGAAGCTCACCCCGGAGCGCTACGTGCACGAGCTGCTGGTGGAGAACCTGCACGTCGTCGAAGTCGTGGTGGGGGAGAACTTCACCTTCGGCAAGAAGGCGGCCGGCACCGTCGACACCCTGCGCAAGGCGGGCGACCGGTTCGGATTCTCGGTCGAGTCGATGTCGCTGCTCTCCGAGCACCACAGCAACGAGACCGTGACGTTCTCGTCCACCTACATCCGGTCCTGCGTGGACGCCGGTGACATGGTGGCGGTCACCGAAGCGCTGGGCCGCCCGCACCGCGTCGAGGGTGTGGTGGTCCGCGGTTACGGGCGCGGCATCGAGCTGGGTTACCCGACTGCCAACGTGGCGCCGCCGATGTACTCGGCCATCCCGGCCGACGGCGTGTACGCCGCGTGGTTCACCGTGCTCGGGCATGGACCGGCCACCGGCACCGTCATTCCCGGTGAGCGCTACCAGGCGGCGGTGTCCGTCGGCACCAACCCGACCTTCTCCGGGCGCACCCGCACCGTCGAGGCGTTCGTCCTGGACACCACCGCCGACCTGTACGGCCAGCACGTCGCCCTGGACTTCGTCGCCCGCATCCGCGGCCAGCACAAGTTCGACTCCGTCAAGGAACTCGTCGTCGCGATGGGCAAGGACACCGAGAAGGCGCGCAAGCTGCTCACCGAGTGAGCGATCGCAAGCGCGGCGTAGCCGGGCGCGGCGGGTCGCGACCATCCGATAGTGAGCGATCGCAAGCGCGGTGTAGCCGGGCGCGGCGGGTCGCGACCATTCCGATAGTGAGCGATCGCAAGCGCGGTGTAGCCGGGCGCGGCGGGTCGCGACCATTCCGATAGTGAGCGATCGCAAGCGCGGTGTAGCCGGGCGCGGCGGGTCGCGACCATTCCGATAGTGAGCGACCGGCGTGAGCACCCTGCGACGATTCGAGCAGGGCACCTTCTGGCTGCTAAACTGCCGGACGACATCGGCGCGTGCTGCGGTTCGCGGTGGCCGCGCCCTGAACATTCACCTTTCGCGAACCGATTGATGGAGATAGTTTCGTGGCGCTGACTGCCGAGCAGAAAAAAGAAATCCTGGGCAACTACGGCCTGCATGGCACCGACACCGGTTCCCCCGAGGCGCAGGTCGCGCTTCTGACCAAGCGGATCGCCGACCTGACCGAGCACCTGAAGGTGCACAAGCACGACCACCACTCGCGGCGCGGGCTGCTACTGCTGGTCGGACGCCGGCGCCGGCTGCTCAAGTATGTCGCGCAGATCGATGTCGCGCGGTACCGCTCGCTGGTCGAGCGGCTGGGCCTGCGTCGCTGACGCAAGCATCACCGGGGCGGCAGCGCCCCGCAAATTCCGAGCGATATGGCGGGCAAAGGTCGCCCGTGTAGAGTAAGGACGTTCTGGGCCGGATCGGCCCGAGCAACGGTGCGGTCACGCAGATCCGCGTGTGCCGTTCCAGCGTGTCACTACGCACGTTCGAGGGAGCAGCCAGTCTGCATCGGGCGGTCTTCGGTAGTGGCTGCCGGGCTCTCCGGATCTGGGGCAGGTCGGCCGCTTCGATCGATGGCCGTAGCCGTATTCAGACTCAGCGCCTCCCGCGGGTGACCCGTAGCCGTCAGGCCTGCGGTTCGCGCGTGGTCACGCGAAAAAGCTGAATACAAGAGAGGCCGTACGGACGTCTATGTCTGTCGCTGAAATTGAAGAGGGCGTGTTCGAGGCGACCGCCACCATCAACAACGGGAGCTTCGGCACCCGCACCATCCGTTTCGAGGCCGGCCGGTTGGCCCAGCAGGCAGCTGGCGCCGTGGTCGCGTACCTCGACGACGAAAACATGCTGTTGTCGGCGACCACCGCCAGCAAGAGCCCCAAGGAGCACTTCGACTTCTTCCCGCTGACCGTCGATGTCGAGGAGCGGATGTATGCCGCCGGTCGCATCCCCGGTTCGTTCTTCCGTCGCGAGGGCCGTCCCTCCACCGACGCGATCCTGACCTGCCGGCTCATCGACCGGCCGCTGCGCCCGTCGTTCGTCTCCGGGCTGCGTAACGAGATCCAGGTCGTGGTCACGGTCATGAGCCTGGACCCCAACGACCTGTACGACGTGCTGGCGATCAACGCCGCGTCGGCCTCCACCCAGCTGAGCGGGCTGCCGTTCTCGGGTCCGATCGGGGGCGTGCGGGTCGCGCTCATCGACGGTCAGTGGGTGGCGTTCCCGACCGTCGAGCAGCTCGAGCGCGCCGTGTTCGACATGGTCGTCGCCGGCCGCAAGGTCGAAGGTGACGTCGCGATCATGATGGTTGAGGCCGAGGCCACCGAGAAGGTCATCGAGCTCGTCGAGGGCGGCGCCCAGGCGCCGACGGAAACCGTTGTGGCCGAAGGACTCGAGGCCGCCAAGCCGTTCATCGCCGCGCTGTGTACCGCACAGGAGGAGCTGGCCGGGGCCGCCGCCAAGCCGGTCGGCGAGTTCCCGACGTTCCCGGACTACCAGGAAGACGTCTACTACGCGGTCGCCTCGGTGGCCACCGACGAGCTGGCCAAGGCGCTGACCATCGGCGGCAAGGCCGAGCGCGACGCGCGCACCGACGAGCTCAAGGCCGAGGTGCTCGCGCGGCTCACTGGGGACTCTGCGACCTACGAGGGCCGCGAGAAGGAGGTCAGCGCTGCGTACCGGTCGCTGACCAAGAAGCTGGTGCGCCAGCGCATCCTGACCGACCACTTCCGCATCGACGGCCGCGGCATCACCGATATCCGCGCGTTGTCGGCCGAGGTCGCCGTGGTGCCGCGGGCGCACGGCAGCGCGTTGTTCCAGCGCGGTGAGACCCAGATCCTGGGTGTCACAACCCTGGACATGGTCAAGATGGCCCAGCAGATCGACTCGCTGGGACCGGAAACCTCCAAGCGCTACATGCACCACTACAACTTCCCGCCGTACTCCACCGGCGAGACCGGCCGCGTGGGCTCGCCCAAGCGGCGCGAGATAGGACACGGCGCGCTCGCCGAGCGCGCCCTGATCCCGGTGCTGCCCGGCGTCGAGGAGTTCCCGTACGCCATCCGTCAGGTGTCCGAGGCGCTGAGCTCCAACGGCTCCACGTCGATGGGCTCGGTTTGTGCCTCGACCCTGTCGCTGCTGAACGCCGGTGTGCCGCTCAAGGCCCCGGTCGCCGGTATCGCGATGGGCCTGGTGTCGGACGACGTCGAGGTCGACGGCAAGACCGAGCGTCGCTTCGTCACGCTGACCGACATCCTCGGCGCCGAAGACGCTTTCGGCGACATGGACTTCAAGTGCGCCGGCACCAAGGACATCGTCACCGCGCTGCAGCTCGACACCAAGCTCGACGGCATCCCGTCGCAGGTGCTGGCCGGAGCGCTGGCGCAGGCCAAGGACGCGCGTCTGACCATCCTCGAGGTGATGGCCGAGGCCATCGACGAGCCCGACGAGATGAGCCCGTACGCGCCCCGGGTCACCACCATCAAGGTTCCGGTGGACAAGATCGGTGAGGTGATCGGGCCCAAGGGCAAGGTCATCAACGCGATCACCGAGGAGACCGGCGCGCAGATCTCCATCGAGGACGATGGCACCGTGTTCGTCGGCGCCACCGACGGGCCCTCGGCGCAGGCCGCGATCGACCGGATCAACGCCATCGCCAACCCGCAGCTGCCGACCGTCGGCGAGCGGTTCCTCGGAACCGTGGTCAAGACAACGGACTTCGGTGCGTTCGTGTCGCTGCTGCCCGGCCGTGACGGCCTGGTGCACATCTCCAAGCTCGGCAAGGGCAAGCGGATCGCGAAGGTCGAGGACGTGGTGAACGTCGGTGACAAGCTGCGCGTCGAGATCGCCGACATCGACAAGCGGGGCAAGATCTCGCTGGTTCTGGTGGAGGAAGACAACTCGGCTCCTGCCGATGCCCCGGCGGCCGCCCCTGCCGATGCCGCGACGGCGAGCAGCTGACTCACCGACCGGGACGCGTCCCGGTCGGGCCGGCGCCCTGCGCCGGGGCAAAGCCGCTGAGGCGGAGACGACGGCACCCCAAGCCACGCTGCGGCGCACCACGCTGCCCGGTGGCTTGCGGGTGGTCACCGAGTACCTGCCCGCGGTGCGTTCGGCCTCGGTCGGGGTCTGGGTCGGGGTCGGCTCGCGCGACGAGGGTGCGACCGTGGCCGGCGCCGCTCACTTCCTCGAGCATCTGCTGTTCAAGTCGACTCCCAGCCGCACGGCGGTGGATATCGCGCAGGCGATGGACGCCGTCGGTGGAGAGCTGAACGCGTTCACCGCGAAGGAGCACACCTGCTACTACGCGCACGTGCTCGACAGCGATCTGGCGCTGGCCGTCGACCTGGTCGCCGACGTCGTGCTCAACGGGTGCTGCGCGGCCAACGACGTCGAGCTGGAACGCGACGTGGTCCTCGAAGAGATCGCCATGCGCGACGACGACCCCGAGGACTCGCTCGGCGACATGTTCCTGAGCGCGCTGTTCGGTGACCACCCGGTCGGCCGCCCGGTCATCGGTACCGCGCGCTCGGTGACGTCGATGACGCGCAACCAGCTGCACTCGTTTCATGTCCGGCGCTACACGCCGGAGCGGATGGTGGTGGCGGTGGCCGGCAATGTCGACCACGACGAGGTGGTCGCGTTGGTACGCCAGCACTTCGGGCCGCATCTGGTCCGCGGCCGCGAACCGATCGCGCCGCGCAAGGGTGCCGGACGGGTAAGCGGCCGGCCCGGTCTGCTGCTGGGCAGCCGGGATGCCGAGCAGGCTCACGTGTCGCTGGGTGTCCGCACGCCCGGGCGTGGCTGGGAACATCGCTGGGCGCTGTCCGTGCTCAACACCGCGCTGGGCGGCGGCCTGAGCTCCCGGTTGTTCCAGGAGGTTCGGGAGCTGCGCGGGCTGGCCTACTCCGTGTACTCGACGGTGGACGTCTTCGCCGACAGCGGCGCGCTGTCGGTGTATGCCGCCTGTCAGCCCGAACGCTTCGCCGAGGTGATGGCGGTGACCAGCCGCGTGCTCGAGTCGGTGGCTCGCGACGGCATCACCGAATCGGAATGCCGCATCGCCAAGGGATCGTTGCGCGGCGGTCTGGTGCTCGGGCTGGAGGATTCCAGCTCGCGGATGAGCCGGCTGGGCCGCAGCGAGCTCAACTACGGCAAGCACCGCAGCATCGAGCACACCCTGCAGCAGATCGATCGGGTGACCGTCGACGAGGTCAACGCCGTGGCCCACCAACTGCTCGGGCAGCGGTACGGCGCCGCGGTTCTGGGCCCCTACGCCGCCAAACGGTCACTGCCCCAACAACTTCGGGCGATGGTAAATTAACCCAATGGTACTGGGCTTTTGGGACATCATGGTGCCCATCGTGGGCGCACCCATGGCCGGCGGGCCCGGGACTCCCGCGTTGGCCGCGGCGGTGTCCAATGCGGGTGGGCTCGGTTTCGTCCCCGGCGGGCACCGCAGCGCCGAGCAGTTCGCCGACGACATCGCCGCGGCACGCAAGGCCACCACCGGCCCGCTCGGGGTGAACTTATTTGTGCCCCAACCCAGCGTCGCCGACTGGGTGGCCCTGCACTACTACGCGGCCGAACTCGAAGAGATCGCCGAGCATTACCAGGTGGAGGTCGGTCACCCGCAGCACGGCGACGACGACGAGTGGGAGCGCAAGCTCGAGGTGGTGGCCGACGTCCGTCCCGAGCTGGTGTCCTTCACCTTCGGCGTGCCGCCGCCCGACGTGATCCGACGGCTGGGCGCGCTGGGCCTGCTGGTGATGGTCACCGTCACCTCGGCCTACGAGGCCGGAATCGCCGTCGCGGCCGGCGCGGACAGCCTGGTGGCCCAGGGGCCCGCCGCCGGCGGGCACCGCGGCACCTTCGCGCCGGACATGGAACCCGCCAACGAGTCGCTGCACCAGCTCATCGACCGCATCCGCCACGCGCATGACGTGCCGATCATCGCGGCGGGTGGGCTGGGCACCGCCGACGAGGTCGGGGCCGTGCTGCGCAGGGGAGCGGTGGCGGCCCAGGTCGGCACCGCGCTGCTGCTCGCCGACGAGGCGGGCACCAACTCCGCGCACCGCGTCGCACTGAAGAACCCGCTGTTCGCCACCACCGTTGTGACGCGGGCATTCTCGGGCCGCTACGCGCGCGGGCTGGAGAACGACTTCACCCGCATGCTCGACCACGTCGCGCCGCTGGGCTACCCCGAGGTCAACCAGATGACCTCGCCGATCCGCGAAGCCGCCGCCGCGATCGAAGATCCCAACGGCATGCCGCTGTGGGCCGGGACGTCATTCAAAAACGCGTGCGCCGGCCCCGCGGCCGACATCATCGCCAGTCTCGCGGCCACCAGTTAGCCACGCACCGGTCAGCTCAGAACGGTGGCCGGGTCGGTGAACGGCAGACCCAGGTCGGTGGCTACCTGTTCGGACAGCAGCCCGCCGTCGTGCGTCGAAAGGCCTTTGGCCAGAGCATGATCCGAGCGGCACGCCGCTCGCCAGCCGCGGTCGGCGAGCGCTAGCACGTACGGCATGGTCGCGTTGGTCAGCGCCACCGTCGATGTCTTGGGCACCGCACTGGGCATGTTCGCCACGCAGTAAAACACCGTGTCGTGCACCGCGAAGGTGGGGTCGTCATGCGTGGTGGGCCGCGAGTCCTCGAAACAACCGCCCTGGTCTATGGAGATGTCCACCAGCACCGCACCCGATTTCATCTGCGACACAAGGGCATTCGAGATCAGGTTGGGCGCCTTCGCGCCGGGCAGCAGCACCGCGCCGATCACCAGGTCGGCGCGCTTGACGGTGCCCTCCAGGTCGTAGGCCGACGAGTAGCGGGTGCGGACCCGGCCGCCGAACTCCGCGTCGAGCAGCCGAAGCTTGTTGATGTTGACGTCGAGCACCGTGACCGACGCCCCCATGCCGCCGGCGACGCGCGCCGCGTTGTAGCCGGCCGTCCCCGCACCCACCACCACGACGTCGGCGGGTTTGACGCCCGGTACCCCGCCCATCAACACGCCGCGCCCACCGTGGGTGCGCATCAGGTGGTAGGCCCCCACCTGAGCGGACAGCCGCCCGGCCACCTCGCTCATCGGGGCCAGCAACGGCAGTGTGCCGTCGGCGCTCTGGACCGTCTCGTACGCGATCGCCGTCGTTCCGGACGCCAGCAGCGCCTCGGTGCACGTACGCGAGGCGGCCAGATGCAGATAGGTGAACAGGATCTGGTTGCGCCGCAACAGGTCGTACTCGGCCGGCACCGGTTCTTTGACCTTGAGCAGCAGGTCCGCGTCGGCCCAGACCTGGTCGGCCGTGTCGGCCAACTGGGCGCCCGCCGCCTTGAACTCCGAATCGGTGATCGCCGACCCTTCCCCGGCGCCGGCCTGCACCAACACGTCGTGGCCGCGGCGGGTCAACTCGGCGACGCCGGCCGGAGTGATGGCAACCCGGAACTCGTTGGTCTTGGTCTCGGTCGGTACGCCGACTCGCATGATCGCCCCTTGATTGCCTGTTCGCCTTCAAGTGTGAAGAAAGTTCGCGGGGGCCGCAAAAGCTCGGTGTTTGCTGGCTATGATCGGCGGATGACCGACCCGTGCGTGCAGGCCACCGTGCAGATCGACGCCCGGCCCGACGTGGTGTACCGGCTCATCACCGACCTGCCCACGCTGGCCGAACTCGCCGAGGAGGCGGTGGCGATGCAGTGGCGCAAGGGTGAGGCGCTGAGCCCGGGTGCGGTATTCACCGGCCACAACCGCAGCGGCAGCCGGCGCTGGAGCACCAAGTGCACAGTCACCGACGCCGAACCGGGCAGCCGCTTCGCGTTCGACGTCAGCCACACCATGATTCCGGTCGCCCGCTGGCAATACGACATCGCCGCGGCCGACGGCGGGTGCGAGGTCACAGAGAGCACCTGGGACCGCAGGCCCGGCTGGTTCCGCAGGGTCGCGGGCAAGGCCACCGGCGTCAGCGATCGGGCGACCGCCAACGCCGAGCACATCCGGCTCACCCTGCGGCGCCTCAAGCAGCGCGCCGAGACCGAGTAGACGAAGAACCCGGGGGTTCCGATGACGCGACGCGATCCCGCCGTAGCCGTCATTGGAGCCGGCATGTCGGGGCTGTGCGTCGCAATTGCCTTGCTGCGCACCGGAATCACCGATGTGACCGTGTACGAGAAGGCTGACGAGGTGGGCGGCACCTGGCGGGACAACACCTATCCCGGCCTGGTCTGCGACATCCCCTCGCGCATCTACCAGTACAGCTTCGCCAGGAACCCCGACTGGTCGCACCTGTTCTCACCCGGCGGCGAAATCCAGGCCTACTTCCGAGACGTCGCCGACCGCTACGCGCTACGTGACCGGATCCGCTTCGGCACCGAAATCTCCCATGCGCGTTTCGAGGACGGCCGCTGGGTGCTGCGCACCGCTGCCGGGGACGAAACGACGGTCGACTTCTTGATCTCGGCCACCGGGGTGCTGCATCACCCGCGACTGCCATCGATCCCGGGCCTGGATGACTTCGGCGGCAACGTTTTTCATTCGGCGCGCTGGGATCACGGCGTCGACGTGCGGGGGCGGCGCGTGGCGGTCGTCGGCAACGGCTCGACGGGCGTACAGCTGGTGTGCGGCCTGGCCGGGGTGGCCGGCCACGTCGCGCTGTTCCAGCGCACCGCGCAATGGGTGCTGCGCATGGCGAATCCGCGCTACAGCGGCTTCACCGGGATCACCCGGCGCAAGATGCCGTGGCTGGACGGGCTGGCGTATCGCATCTACAGCCTGGGATACGACTACTTCGCGGTCGGGCTGACCAAGCCGGGTCTGCGCCGCAAGATCATGGCAGCTCTGTGCCGCGCCAGCCTCTGGGAGATCCGCGATCCCGAGCTGCGGCGGTCCCTGACCCCCGACTACACGCCGGCGTGCAAACGCCTGGTGATGTCGAACGGTTTCTACCGGGCGATGCAGCGCGACGACGTCGAGCTGGTGACGGCGAGCATCGACCATGTGGAACGGCGCGGCATCGTCACCGCCGACGGCGTGCTGCACGACGTGGACATCATCGTGCTCGCCACCGGATTCGACACGCACGCGTTCTTCCGGCCGATGGAACTGATCGGCCGCGACGGCGTCCGTGCCAACGACGTCTGGCGCGACGGGCCCCGGGCCTACCAAACCGTCGCGCTGTCCGGCTTTCCCAATTTCTTCATGATGTTGGGGCCACACAGCCCGGTGGGAAACCTGGCGCTGACCACGGTGGCCGAATCGCAGGCCGACCACATCGTGGGCTGGATCGAGCGCTGGCGACGCCGCGAATTCGACACGGTGGAGCCGACGGCCGCGGCGACCGAGCGTTTCAACGCGAAGCTGCGCGCCGCGATGCCGGACACCGTGTGGACCACCGGCTGTAACAGCTGGTACCTCAACAAGGACGGCGTGCCCGAGGTGTGGCCCCTCACGCCGGTCGAACACCGCCGGATGCTGGCCAACCCCGATCTCGGCCAGTACGACCTGCGCCCGCGCGTCGCCGCCGGCTGACCGCGACGACGCAAGAACCCAGTACCGGCGGTTTCGCATATCTGGGTGACGTACCTATACTTGGGACGCGCGAGGCCGACCCCAACACAATGATCGAGGGCTGAACGCAGAGGTAGGGGGCATAATGCTGACCGTCGACAACCAGGCAGCGGGTCCACACGACGCCTCGCTGGACCACGAGCGATTGGTGCTCGAGGCCCGCGATGTGGACTTCGACTGGGCGCAGCTGCCGTTCCACTACGTGCCCGGTGAGCCGTTTGCCACCCACGTCCTCAACGTGCTGCACCTGCTGCTGCCCGCCGGGGAGGAGTTCTTCGTCGAGGTGTTCAAGCAGGCGCTGCCGCTGATCAAGGACGACCAGTTGCGGCTGGACGTGCAGGGGTTCATCGGCCAGGAGGCCGTGCATTCGCAGGCGCACGCGAACGTACTTGCCCACTTCGCCGCGCGCGACATCGACCTGACCCCCTACACCGGCCAGATCAAGTGGCTGTTCGACAAACTGCCCGGGCCCCGGCCAGATTGGAGCCGGCGCCGCCAGCAGGGCTGGCTCCTCGAGCAGGTTTCGATCGTCTCGGCGATCGAGCACTACACCGCCATCTTGGGCGAATGGATTCTCGACTCGCCGGCCCACGACAAGATCGGCACCGATCCGGTGATGCTGGACATGCTGCGCTGGCACGGCGCGGAAGAGGTCGAACACAAGGCGGTGGCCTTCGACACCATGAAGCATCTGCAAGCCGGCTACTGGCGGCAGGTGCGCGCCCAACTCGTGGTGACGCCCGCCATGCTGCTGTTGTGGATCCGCGGCGTGCGGTTCATGTACTCGCTCGATCCGCAGCTGCCGCCGCGCACCAAGCCCCGCTGGCGTGACTACTTCTCCGCGGCGCGCCGCGGCCTGGTGCCCGGGCCGCTGCGCTTCATCCGGGCGATCGGCGATTACTACCGGCCGGGCTTTCACCCCTCGCAGCTCGGTGGGCTGGAACAAGCCGTCGACTACCTGGCCATCTCACCCGCCGCGCGCGCCCCGCACTGATGACCGTGACGTCGACCATCACCGCCAGCGACGGCGTCACGCTGGCCGTGCACCGGTACACCGAGTTGGACCCGGCACGCCCGACCATCTTGGCAATTCACGGTTTTCCGGATAATCACCACGTCTGGGACGGTGTGGTCTACGAGCTGACCGGCAAGCCCTACAACGTCGTGGCCTACGACGTGCGCGGGGCCGGTGAATCCACCCGTCCCGCAAAGAGATCCGGATACCTCTTTGCACAGCTGGTCTCCGATATCGGTGCGGTGATCGACAGCTTGGGCGTCGGGCGGGTGCACCTGCTGGCCCACGACTGGGGGTCGATCCAGGCATGGGCGGCGGTCACCGACCACTCGGTGATGAACAAGGTCGCGTCCTTCACCTCGATCTCGGGCCCGCACCTGAACTACGCCGGCGCGTTTCTGCGGTCGGCTCGCACGCCGCGGGCCGTGGCGCAGGTCATCAGACAACTGATCTCGTCGGGCTACATCGGCTTCTTCTTGTGCCCGGGCGTGCCGGAACTGTCTTTTCGCTCCCGGGTCGGCGTGAAAGTCGTTGAGGCGCTTGAGCGCATCGGCCGGTCGAGCACGCGCAGCCAGCACCACGACACCCTGCGCTCGGTAACCGACTATGTGTACGGGCTCAACCTGTACCGGCAGAACATGCCCGCGCCGATGCTGGCGCCGGGACGCCAACTTCCCGAGACCACGGTCGCCGTGCAGACCCTGGTGCCACGCCGCGACATCTTCGTCACGCCCGCGCTGCAACGGTTCACCGGCGCAATTCCCAACGGCGGCCGGGTGATCGAGATCGAGGGTGGCCACTGGGTGGTGACATCGCGTCCGGACGTCATCGCCCGGCTGACCGCCGAGTGGGTCGACCGCAACGTCGCCGGCGCGCCCCCCGCCGGGCCGGCCGAGGTGCCCGGCGAGCGTCGCTCGGTGCGCGGCAAACTCGCCCTGGTCACCGGCGCCGGCGCCGGAATCGGCCGGGCCACCGCGGTGGAGCTGGCCCGGCACGGCGCCCGCAAGATCGTGCTGGTCGATCGTGACCTGGCCGCCGCCAACGACACCGCCGACGCAGTGCGCGCCGCGTGCGCCGAGGCCGCGGCCTACCAGGTCGACGTCAGCGACGAGGCCGCCATGAACGAGCTTGCGGCGCAGGTGCGCAACGAGCACGGCGTGGTGGACATCCTGGTGAACAACGCCGGCATCGGGATGGCGGGCCGATTCCTGGAGACCAGCTCGGCGAACTGGGAAGACATCATGGGCGTCAACGTCGGCGGCGTCATCTCGGGCAGCAGGGCGTTCGGGGCGCAGATGGTCGAGCGCGGCGAGGGCGGAACGATCATCAACGTGGCGTCGGCATCGGCGTACCTGCCGTCGAAATCCATGGTCGCCTACAGCACCACCAAGGCAGCCGTCCTGGCGCTCAGCGAATCGCTGCGGGCCGACTTCGCCGACGAGGGCATCGGCGTCACGGCGGTGTGTCCCGGCTTCGTCAACACCAACATCGCGAAGAACACGATCTACGCCGGGATGAGCGCGGACCAGCAGGAGCGGGCGCGGGGCAAGGCCGACGCCGCCTACCGGCGCCGCAACTTCACCCCCGAAGCCACCGCCAAGGCGATCGTCAAGGCCGTCAAGACCGGTCCGGCCGTGTTGCCGATCGCCGCGGAGTCGCGGATCGGCTATGCGATGCGGCGCATCAGCCCGGGGGCGATTCGGCTGTTCGCGCGCTTGGACATTCGGCAGAAGTAGGCGCGGATTCGATGCCGGAGAGCATTTGGGCCAGCAGACCCGCCGACCTGTACGGACGGCGCGACCACGTCCGCTTCGGATCGTTGCTGTGGGGCGTGCGGGCGGTGTTCGAGGGCTTCGCTACGGTGTCACGGTGGTCGCCGGAGCGGGTGGAGCCGGTGCAGCGCAAGCTGACCGCGGTGGTGACCAAGCGCGAGCTCGTAGCGCCTACACCGGCCGCAGCCGGGAATACATGCCGCTGCTCGACGAGGTCGTGTCGCTGGGGCCGGACCGCGTGACGGTGTGGGCGGACGACGAGCGCGGTCGCTTCGCCACCGTGGCTGAACTGCTGGACGGAGCGGGACCGGCAACCGCCGTCTACGTGTGCGGGCCGAGCTCGATGCTGGAGGCCGTCCGCATTGCCCGCAACGAGCACGCCGGTGCGCCACTGCATTACGAGCGGTTCAGCCCGGCGCCCGTCGTCGACGGGGTGCCGTTCGAGTTGGAGCTCGCGCGATCACGGCAGGTGCTCGCGGTGCCGGCGAATCGGACCGCACTCGAGGTCATGCTCGATCGGGACCCGACCACCCCGTACTCGTGCCGGCAGGGATTCTGCGGGACATGCCGGGTGAAAGTGCTTGCCGGACAAGTGGATCACCGCGGCCGCGCCGTGCCGGGCTCGAAAGATATGCAGGACGGCATGCTGGTGTGTGTCTCGCGCGCCGACGGCGAGCGAGTCGTCATCGACGCCTGAGGCGGTAGCCCAGGTGGGGCACCTTCACGCCGGGCACCGGCTCCCAATCCAGGGTGCGCCCGTCGAGGCGAAAGTCGTTCTTCTCGTAGAAGCGTCGCGCCACACCATTGGCCTCCGCGCACCACAACACGATGTCACCGCGCGGGTCGGAGTTCAGGGCCTTCGCGAGCAGCAGTCCGCCGACGCCGTGCCGTTGGCTCGCCGGCGAGATGTAGAGCGCATCGAGTTCGAGTTGCTCGGGGTCGTCCGGGTCAGGCCCGAAGATGCTCATGCCGAGCAGCTGCCCGCCGGCCTCGGCGACCCACATCCGCCAGCCGGGCCGGCTGAGGTCTCGCGGGTAAAGCAGCACGGCCCAGCGTTTCGGCGACGTGAGCGTGTCGAGTACCGAATCCGACAGCACGCCGGACCAGGACTGCCGCCAGACCGGATAGTGCATCGCGGCCACATCGGCGAAATCGATGGGCGTGGCCTCGCGGATTGCGATGTCGGCCATTACGGCCGGGACTGCTCGAGGTAGGCGGCCAGGGCGTTGGTCAGACCGCGGCGCGCCATGTCCAGGTCGGCATAGGAACCCAGCTGGCGCTCCGACACCAGGCCGCGCATCGCGCCGGGGATCAGGGCCGCGACCTCGCGGACCCGGTCCGGGTCGACGGCCAGCCCGGCGAACGCGTGCTGGCAGGTCTCCAGCCAGCTTTTGCCCCAGGAGAACAGCTCGGCCGCCGTGCGCGGGTAGAGCCGCTCGAGCTCGCCGGGATCGCGCGGCAGCGCGGCCCGCAGGTTTTCGATCGCCCGCGAATCCGGGGACGCCAGGCCGCGGTAGAGGGTATCGATGATCGCGCCGACCCGCTCGCGCAGCGGCGCGTCCGGCGAGATGGGTGCCGACAGCGTGGAGAACGTCGCGGCGCGCCGCTCGGCGGTGCGGTGCAGCACCGCCGCCCAGAACCCATCGGTGTCACCGAACTGGTACTGCACGGCGCCCCACGTGGCGCCGATGTCCTTGGCGATGCGGTTGGCCGATACCGAGCCCGGCTCGCCGGAGGCCAGCGAGCGCAACGCCGCCTCGAGCATGCTTTCGCGAGTCGCGTGGCCCCGCCGATTCGGGCGCCGGCCCGTGACGCCGGCCGCGCTGCTCTGAGGGGTCATTCGCCGATCTTATCCACTGGCACCGGTTCCAACGAAGAGTTTCATAGAGGGTACTTTGATTTAATCGCGGCGCGGCCTATCATTCGTACGCGAGGGAGGCAGCTCACATGGCAGGGCTCGATGGCTAAGCCACCGTTGTCGATGAAACCGACCGGCTGGTTCCAGGTCGCCTGGTCCGACGAGATCGGCGTCGGCGACGTGCACAAGATGAAGTACTTCGACGAGGAGCTGGTCGCCTGGCGCGCCGAATCCGGCGAGCTCACGGTGATGAACGCCTACTGCGAGCACCTGGGTGCGCACCTGGGGTATGGCGGCAAGGTCGTCGGCGAGGTGCTGCAGTGCCCGTTCCACGGGTGGCAGTGGAGCCGGGAAGGCCGCAACGTCTGCATCCCGTACCAGGATCGACCCAACCGCGGTCGCCGCATCCGCACCTACCCGGTGGTCGAGCGCAACGCGTCGGTATACATCTGGCACGACCTGGACCGCCGCGAACCCTACTTCGACGCGCCCGACGTGTTCGCCGCGTTCGAGGATGGCAGCAGCGCCGACGACTACTACCCCCAGCAGCGGCTGTATCGCGAAACCCTGGAACTGCACCCGCAATACGTGCTGGAAAACGGGGTGGACTTCGCGCACTTCAAGTTCGTGCACAATACCCCGATCGTGCCGGTGTTCACCCGCCACGACTTCGCCGAGCCGGTGTCCTACGTCGACTTCACCATCACCTTCGAAGGCGACGACGGGCAGAAGATCGAGGACGTCAACAGCGGCGTGCAGGCCATCAACGGCGGACTGGGCATCGCGGTGACCAAGAGCTGGGGCATGATCGACAACCGCACAATCTCGGCGATCACGCCGATCGACGAGTTCACCTCCGATGTGCGCTTCATGGTCTACATCGGCCGCACGCCCCACCAGGACCCCGACCGCGCCGCCGCCAAGGCGAAAGAATTCGGGCGCGAAGTCATCCGCCAGTTCGAGCAGGACATCGAGATCTGGCAGCACCAGCGCTATTCGGATCCACCGGCCCTGGCCCCCGACGAGTACGAAGGCTTCACCGCAATTCGCAAGTGGGCCAAGCAGTTCTATCCCGAGGCGTTCGCATCGCAGGAAGGTTCAAGGCAATGAGTGCAGCACCGGTTCGCGTCTTTCAGGTCGGAAGCGGGAACGTCGGCACCGAGATGATCAAGCGGATCGCCACCCAGCCCGACATCGATCTCATTGGCGTGCACTGTTATTCGCCGGAGAAGGTCGGCAAGGACACCGGAGAGTTCGCCGGGCTGCCGCCCAACGGGGTGGCCTTCACCGGGACGATCGAGGAGATCATCGCCGCCAAGCCTGACGTGCTGACATTCCACGGGGTGTTCCCCGACGAGGACCTCTACTTACAGGTGCTCGAGGCGGGCATCAACATCGTCACCACCGCGGACTGGATCACCGGCTGGCACCGCGACAAAAACCACCCGCACCCGTCGGGCAAACCGGTCAGCCGGCTGCTGGCCGAGGCCGCCGAGAAGGGCGGCGCGACGTTCTACGGCACCGGGATGAACCCGGGGCTCAACCAGATCCTGGGCGTGGTGTGCTCGGCCGACGTCGCCGACATCGAGAACGTCACCACCATCGAATCGGTCGACGTGTCCTGCCACCACTCCAAGGACACCTGGATCGAGGTGGGGTACGGCCAGCCCGTCGACGACCCCGAAATCCCCTCCAAGCTCGAGAAGTACACCCGCGTCTTCGCCGACAGCGTGTACATGATGGCCGACTGCTTCGACCTGCGGCTCGACGAGGTCAAGTTCAGCTACGAGCTGGGCGCGTGCACCAAGGATGTCGACCTGGGCTGGTACACGCTGCCCAAGGGTTCGCTGGGCGGTAACTACATCAAGTACCAGGGCATGGTCGACGGCGTGCCGCGGGTCGAGACGCACCTGGAATGGCAGATGACCCCGCACACCGATCCCAGCTGGAACATCAAGGGCTGCTACATCACTCAGATCCAGGGCGACCCCTGCATCTACAACAAGCACATGATCTTCCCGAAACCCGGAGTGGACCTGTCCAACCCGGACAACTTCGCCTCCATCGGCATGACCGTCACCGGCATGCCGGCGCTGGCTTCGATCAAGTCGGTGGTCGCGGCACCGCCAGGACTCATCACCAGCGCCGATCTGCCGCTGCGCGGGTTCGCCGGGCGCTTCAAGATATAGCCGTTCCGGATGGTGAAAGTCGTTGGTGCGATTCGCGTTCAGCCGCAACGGGGTTCGCTGTTCGACACCCAAGCCACTACGACCGGAGGCGCCAGGCCGCCTCGCTGAACGTGCTCCTGCCACTTCAGCAAAAGGGCAAGCCGGGTGTTTTGACGCGGGCATCAGACAATTCCGCGTTTTTCGTGGGAGCGCTGCGGGTAACCTCTCGTGGTGCGCGCGGGATTTGTAGTCGCGGCAGCCGCGGTCGCCGCGGTCATTGGCGCATGCTCGTGTCCCTCCGGTTCGGCCGACCCCACATCCGAGAGTCCACCGTTCCCGATCGGTCAGATGGGCGTGCCCGTGCATGCGCGGGCGGCCGGCGGCGCGACGGCCGACATCACCGTCAACAGTGCAACGTGGTTGCCGCCGGGGTGCGCTTCTCATTTTGCCAATCCGGCGTCTGACCCCGGATGCAAGGTGGTGGAGATGACCATCACCGCGACGTCCCACAAGTTCTTCCATTTCAACGAGCGCTATATGTTCGCCGGATACGGCGGTGGCAACGAGGCGCCCCAGCCGGCGACGACGGCGGTCGACTACCAGAGACTGAACAAGATGCCCCCGTTGCAAACGGGCGGCCTGCACGACGGGCAGACCGCGCATGGATTCGTCGGCTTCGTTATGCCGGCGGGAGGCGACCTGTACCTCACGATCAACGATCCCGACCAACCCGCTCCCTACACCGAAGCGGGCTGGCTCATTCACGCCTGATCGGCGCGAGAAACCCACGTTGGCGTTGTCATGACCTAACTCGACGCACGCCGCGGCGCAGAATTGACCCGGTCTAGGGTGAAGAACATGCGGGTAGGAGTGCTGGGAGCCAAGGGCAAGGTCGGATCGGCGATGGTGGCGGGGGTGCAGGCCGCCGAGGACCTGACCCTGTCGGCCGAAGTGGACGCCGGCGACCCGATGAGCCTGCTGACCGAGGGCAACACCGAGGTCGTCATCGACTTCACCCATCCCGACGTGGTGATGGACAACCTGAAGTTCGTCATCGACAACGGGATTCACGCCGTCGTGGGGACCACGGGCTTCACCGCCGAGCGGCTGCAACAGGTGCAGGACTGGCTCGCCGGCGGCGCAGGCACGTCGGTGCTGATCGCGCCGAACTTCGCCATCGGGGCGGTGCTGTCCATGCACTTCGCCAAGCAGGCGGCGCCCTTCTTCGACTCGGCGGAGGTGATCGAGCTGCACCACCCGCACAAGGCCGACGCCCCGTCGGGCACCGCGACGCGCACCGCGAAGCTGATCGCCGAGTCGCGAAAAGGCTTGCCGCCCAACCCCGATGCCACCAGCACCAGCCTGCCGGGCGCGCGTGGCGCCGACGTCGACGGCATCCCGGTGCACTCGGTGCGGCTGGCCGGGCTGGTCGCCCATCAGGAGATCCTGTTCGGCACCGAGGGGGAGACGCTGACCATCCGCCACGACAGCATCGACCGGACCTCGTTCGTGCCCGGCGTGCTGCTGGCCGTGCGGCGGATCAAGGAACACCCCGGCCTGACGGTGGGTCTCGAGGCCCTGCTCAATCTGCAATGACCAAAGCCGTACGCACCCAATTGCTCGTCGCCTTCATGTGCTTCGCGCTGTTGGTGTACTTCGCGCTGCTGGGGCGCGTGGCCGTCGCGATGATCGGCTCCGGCCGGGGCGCCGCCGTCGGCCTCGGACTCGCGGTGCTGATCCTGCCCGTTATCGGGCTGTGGGCGATGATCGCCACCGTGCGTGCCGGATTCGCGCACCAGAAGCTGGCCCGGCTGATCGCGGCCGACGGAATGGAACTGGACACCAGCTCGCTGCCGCGCCGCCCGTCGGGCCGCATCCAGCGCGACGCGGCCGACGAACTGTTCGCCACGGTGCGCGCGGAGGTGGAGGACGATCCGGACGATTGGCGGCGCTGGTACCGGCTGGCCCGCGCCTATGACTACGCGGGGGATCGCCGTCGCGCCCGCGAAGCCATGAAGACGGCCTTGGACTTACACCGAGACCTGCAGGGCCGCCCATGAGCAAGACGCTGCTGATCGTGCACCACACGCCGTCGCCGCACACCCACGAGATGTTCGAGGCGGTGGTCTCCGGCGCCACCGACCCCGACATCGAGGGCGTGGAGGTGGTGCGGCGCCCGGCGCTGACGGTCTCGCCGGCCGAGATGCTCGCGGCCGACGGCTACCTGCTGGGCTCGCCGGCGAACCTCGGGTACATCTCGGGCGCGCTCAAGCACGCGTTCGACTGCGCCTACTACCAGCTGCTCGACTCGACCCGCGGGCGACCGTACGGGTTGTACCTGCACGGCAACGAGGGCACCGAGGGCGCCGAGCGCGCCGTCGACGCCATCACGACGGGCCTCGGTTGGGTGAAAGCCGCGCAGAGCGTGGTGGTTTCAGGCAAGCCGAGCAAGGACGACGTCGAGGCATGCTGGAACCTGGGGGCGACGGTCGCCGCGCAGCTGATGGAGTGATGCCCAAAACCGCTCAGGGCGAGGGCGTTTCACCGTGTTCCCGGAAGCTGGTCGAGGCGCCCGGAGTCGAGAACAGCGATCTCGGCTCGACCTGTGGCAGTGCAGTGGGCTCGACGTTAGACATCGTCCTGAGAAAGGCCGAACCCACGTCGGGCTGGGCGGTTGCTTCCGGCAGAGGGTAGGAGGTTATCGGCCGAGCCGCCAAGACTGCCGGGTCGGGCATCTGGAATGGCTCGCCAGGACGGTCGAACGGCGTTGCTAATGGGTCGAGATGGACCTCGGTGAGTTGAGTCTGGTCCCATCTGAACGGCGGCCGGTCGATCACCTTCGGCGGTATCGCGTCCGAATTCTGACTGTCATCGCTCTGAGACACGCCCTCGCCCCAGGCCGGGCCGTCGGGCGAAGGCGGCCCGTTCGGCGGGCGGTTCGGACCACTTTTGCCGCCGTCGTCGGCAGTAACCGTGGTCGGTGTTGACGGGGTCCATGCCTGCGGCCGCGCCGGACTTGCGCCCGCCGCCTGCTCGAGGTACTGCCGCCACGCCTGGAGGTAGCCGAACAGTTGCTGGGTGTAGTCAGCCGGCGCCGGCGAAACCGGCGGCGCCGCGGCGGTGGGCGGCCCCATCGGCGTTGGCGGCATGAACGGCATGAACGGCATGAACGGAGGCATGAACGGCATGTACGGCGGCATGAACTGTCCTCCCGCGGGCGCGGTGGGCAGCACGGGCGGCGCGGTCAGGAATGGTGAACCGGCCGCCATGGCCGCCCACTGCTCCAGCAGCTGTCGCCAATTCTGCAGGTAGCAGAGCAACTGCTGGTTGTAATCCGTTGTAGGCATGGACATTTGTTGACCTCCAGCTAGTGCGGGATAGGGGACGGAGGGGCGCCGGGCGAAAACGCGACCGGTGTGTCCAACGGATGCGGCAGCGACCGCTCACAGAGTGTCGAGTCGAGCATGCGGAGCGCGCGGGTGTCGGCCGGCTCGCGGTTTTCGATGTCGAACACGTAGCAGTAGTCACCGGCCGGTGTCGGCATCCGGATCGGGCTCGACAAACCTTGATCGAGGAAGCCGTACGGGAAATCCCAGTAGAGCGCCGGGGTCTTCTCCCGGCGATCGCGACCACCCGATTCGACCCAGATGTAGTGGTCGAGAATGGCATTGACGGCATGTCGTCCCGACTCGCACGCGGACTCCATCGACGTCACCCGGGTGAAAGTCTTGTTCCACGTTCCCGCGAAGACCACCGAATTGTTGTGCACCTGGTAGCCGCCGTGGCGGGCCTGCCAGACGTTGCGCTGCTGGAGATCTTCGAGCCACCCGTCCTCGTCCGGGGTAGCCGTCCACGACGTTCCATGCGGATTCCACGGGTCGCTGCCGGGCCGATTGTTCCAGTCTCCGACGATGGGAACGAGGTACGGTGACTCGTTGCGAACTACGCGGCCGTGGCCCTGACCGGGTCCGGTAGCCATGACCAACCCGCGATCGAGCGCATACCACGCCGGCCGCGGCATGACCCCTTCCCCGGCGGATCCCGGACAGCTCGTGAGCGCGGATGTGATCTGGCGCCACACCTCCGCGGCGATTTCGTCGGGTGTGCAGTCGCGGGCCGTCTTACCCTGCCCGGAAGCGTCGACCAGGTGGGAAGAGGGAGTGTTGAAATCCCCGATGTCGACCGAGAGCACCGAGATGCAGCCGTCGCGGTCCAGAATCGGTCGTTTCTCCCACAATCCAGACTGGTTGATCGATGACAGCGCCCACTCCGTGCCGGTGAGCAGGATGTGCCCGCGGAGCAACTGAAATTCCGTGTCGAAGTAGTACTGGATGCCGCACAGCGTTTGGAACCGGTCCCATGGCACCCGTCCCATCTCGTCCAACGAGTAGGGATTCCGTCGGTGCCGCGGCCTCGTGGTCCGGGGCTGCAGTGGACCGTCGGGCGGGGGAGGGAGGGTGGTGAAACCGTCCAGCCTGCCCACGGTTCCGCCGGTGCCCGCCGCACGCAGCGCGGTGATGATGTATTCGGCTGCGGGGGCGTCGACGGCGACGACCGTGTAGTCGGGAGCCACCCGGATACCGTCGGCAAAGGTGATCCGCGCGCGGGGCCGCAGATGGGGTGGCTGAGCCGGGTCGAAGGCCGGAGGGTCGAGGCGAGTCGCCGTGTTGTGGACGAAGCCGACGCCGAGTGTGACGAGGTGGCGGTACCAGTGGTCCAGCCACGACTCGGTGGTGGGACCGTTGAGCACCCCGTCGGCCTTGTTGTCGCGGCGGTCCATGTTCAGGTACAGCTGCAGGTAGGTGCTCATGTTGGTGCGCGCGTCACCCCAGACCGAATCGAGAGCGACCAGGATTCTTGGCATTTGGCGCAACAGCTGGTCGCAAGTCGGCGAATAGGAGAACTTGTTGATCCCGGTCGTGGGGTCGTGTCCGACCAAGAAGTCGTAGGCGGACACGTTCTGCAGTTCCCGCCCGCGACGCAAAGGGCTGGTGGACAGGTAGTGGAGCAGCCTGCCCAGGTAGGTCCCGACGTCGCTGGGGGTGAAGCCCAATGTCGCAAGTTCGCTGAGGATTCCGAGAAACTCGGCGGGGCTGCGTGGGAGTTCGCTCGGAAAGACGAGGGACGGCCGGTGATACACCGTGGTGCCCTTGGTAATGACCCGCCGAACGTTGTCGTAGACGGTGCGTGAAGTCGGTGTCCAGCCGGCCGGGCCGCGGCCCGTCTGCGTGAGCTGATAGACCGGGATGCGCTGGAACAGGTCCCAGATGTGTAGGTAGAACGCCGGAAAGAAGCGAAAGCCATGTTCGCCCGCAACCGCTCGCTGCGGGGTGCGCGGCCGGCCCTGTCGGCCGGGGAAGGGGCGCAGCTCGGCCTGGCTCCCGTCGCGCGTGCCCACCGTCGAATATTGAGAGGCGGCGAGGCCGCCGAGCTTGACCGGCGGGTAGGTTCCCGCCGGCTCGGATCCCAACCCGTTGCGTTCATCCTGTCGCGACTCGTACACCGTGACCACGAAACCGCGCTCCGCGAGTTCGTGAGCGGCGGTGAGGCCGGCGATGCCGGCACCGAGTACCGCCACGGTGGGACGTCGGTGCTGTGACGCCGGCGTCGTTATGCGCTCGGACATGGGGCCCCCGCGCGAAGTTCGGACAGGAGTGTGGGCTGCGAGGAGGCCCGGACCGCGGCGTGGACGTACGCCAGCAGCGCGTCGTGCGCACGCTGGACGTCATCGAGCGGCCCTCGTACGCGCACCGTGCCGGTCTCCACGGCCTCGCCGAGCCCCACCCCGGCATCGAGCAGGTCGAGGATGGCGCCTCGCGAAGTGGCGATCCGGGCACCGGCCGGCTGGCTCGCACCTTCGGACACCCGAAGTCGAGTGCCGCCGCGCAGCGAAAACATCTCGCCGTCGACGTCGAGTTCGACCACCATGGGGCCCAGCGCCGCGACCAGCAAGCGGTAACTGTCGGGCACCTCGTCCTCCAGGTATTCGAGCGAGCGCCGCAATAGCGACGAAATGGGTTCAGCCATAAAGAAACTCGAATACACCGGTGCCGATGAAGTCGAAGCTCTCGCCGTTGATGGTGCCGCTCGCCCGGGTGGTACCGCCTGTTTCGCAGAGCACAGTCGATCGGTCGAGGAACGCCTCGCTCGGCTGCGCCAGGCGGGCATAAGAAAGCGAGCGGAACTCGGCGTGCACCGTGTCGCCGGCCCGTGTCGCGGTGATGGCCATCCGGGCCGGAACGCCCGGCACCTCGCCGTCCAGCAGCAGCCGCATCGGGGGCGGCAAGGTGCAATCGGCCGCGCGGGCGAGCCGGCCGTCCGAGCGCGTCCGCACCGCCGCGTGCCGGAATATCGCGGCGGGCTCGTCGTGGTGCCAGACGTACAGTGCTTGCGACAGGCAGCGGGCCCGGCTCCGGTCGGTCGTCTGCAAGAACACCATCGACCACGGGTTCTGTGGCTCGGTGGGCAAAATGGTGCCCCACGTCCAGCCGAAGTCGTCGCCCCACCGGAACCGGCCCCAGTTGTGGTCGTGATAGGCGAGGTCGCCTTCGACGCGGTGTTCGCGACCGCCGATACGCAGCGATCCGTCGGCGCGCAGCCGCGGTACGAAGAGCCAATTGATCCGGCCGTCGCCCAGCGGTTGGTTGCGGACCACGAACGGGTGGCTCGCCGAGGTGAAGTGCAGCTCACCGCGAATGTCCTTGTCGGGCAGGTCGATTGTCACGTGGTAGCCGTCGGGTAGTACGGTCATCCGGCTGCCGCCGATGGTCAGTTCACCAAGATCGGCCGAGACGTTCAGGGCGCGCTCGTCGAACTGCTCGATGGCGCCGGTCCAGTTCTCGTCGTGCGCGATCACGATGACGCGTGGCGCAAGTCGGGTTTCATTCGCGTGGAACTCTTCTTTGTTGAGGCTGAAGTTGATCAGGAGCCGCCAGCCTCGTCCGTGGACCACGAAGTGGTGCCACTCCTTGAAACCCGTGGGGCGGGCCGTGGCCAGCACCGGCGCGCGGAGGAAGTCGTTGCGTGCGAGCAGCGCGGTCATCGTAGCCACCGCGTGGTCGGTATGACTGCCTGCTCAGTCGGATTCTGCTGTGCCGTAGCAGGATTGGCGATCCGTTCGATCGCCGCACCGAGGCTGGCAAGCCCGAGCAGGACGTGCACGAAGTCATCTGGGCCGTGGCAGGTGTCGGATCGGCGGTCGTCGTCGGCCAGGGTGTGAACCATCCGGGCCACGCCGGCGAGGCCGACCAGGTAGCCGATGAAATTGCTCTGGTCGGCCAGAGCTTCGCGAGGATCGGTCAGCGTCATGCGAACCCCTCGGGTCGCAGGCGAGCCAGGATCCGGTCGCCGAGGTCGTGGCCGATGACAACGTCGGCCAGCAGATCCGCCCAGGCATCGGGGGCCCCGTTGGGCGCGGCGGGGCCGTCGAGAACGTTGAGGCTCAACATCTCCCAGACGCGCCGCAGGTTCTCGACGGCTTCGGAAGCGACCAACGCGTCGCGCAGCCGCGCCCCTCGTGGGGTGGCTGCGTAGCGGCGGCCTTCGGCAACAAGCAGGTCGTGCAGCGCGCGGGCGGCCGCGGGGTTGCCCAGCACCGCGCGGCGCGCGCCGACAAGCAACTCGAACGCGGTTCGCTCCGTCCCGCTAGCCTCTGCCGGCGGCGTCGGGCTCAGCTGCGGGGTCTCGCGGTCGATGAGGTCGAGAGTGAGCTCGCGGATCCGTTCGAGCTCCGCCAGCATGCCGATCATGAATTCGGGGTTCATCGGGTCCGCCCGTGCACGTAGTCCACCAGGTCGGCCAGCATGTCTCGATGGCGACTGCGGGGGAACCAGTCGAGACCGGCGAGCACGGCGGCCGCCTTCCGGGCATGCTCGGCGGCGACATTCCGAGCGTGCTTAAGCGAACCGGCCCGGTGCATCAGATCGTAGATCCATCGAATGTCGTTGAGGCTCTTGGACTCCGAGGGGTGGTGTCCCTGCAGCCGAGCCTGGATCTGGGCCCGGCCCGACTGAGACAGTTGCCCACAGACGGTAAGTCGATCCAGCAACTGGGTCAGCTCTAACTCGCCGTCGGGTCCCGGTCGGCGCTTGGCCAGGATCGCCACGGCGCGTTCCCGGTCGTTCGGCTCGGCGCATCGCAAGGTGTGCAACAGCATCAGGGTCCGCTTGCCCTCCCAGATGTCGCCGCCGATCTCCTTGCCGTACTCCTCGGGATCCGCCCGCAAGTTCAATAGGTCGTCGGTGATCTGAAAGGCCGCGCCGAGGTGCCGGCCGAGGGACTCCAAGGGGGCCATTCGCTCGGGTCCGGCGCCGGCCGCGATCGCGCCCGCCTGCAGCGGGGTGATGAACGTGTACCAGCTGGTCTTGAGCTCCACCATGGTGAGGTAGTCGGCGTCGTTGAGCCTCCAGGTGTTGGACCGGACCCACTCGAGTTCCACCCCCTGACCGTCGACGGTCATCCGCGTCATCTTGGCGATGGCGCGCAGGATGCGCAGGGCGGCCCCGAGCCCGACCCGTTCGACGTTGTCCAGCAGCGGTTGCAGCGACAGCGACAGCATGGCGTCACCGACGTTGACGGCGATCGGCACCCCGTGGTCGATGTGCAGCGTGGGTTTGCCGCGCCGCCACCATGATTCGTCCTCGATGTCGTCGTGGATGAGGAATGCGTTGTGGTAGAGCTCGAGGGTCGCGGCGGTCGGGAGTATTGCCTCGAGGTGACCGCCGAGGCCGAGACAAGTGGCGATGCTCAGCGCCGGCCGCAGCGCCTTCCCGCCGCGCAGCGGGTAGTCGAGGATCAGGTCGTAGAGACCGTTGGACCCGCGCTCACCGGGACCGTACAGCCGGTCGATCTCGCCGTCACAGGCCTCCTTGCACAGGGCCAGATAGTCGTCGAGCGGGTTGCAGGCTGGCGGGTTGGTGCTGCCGTTGAGTGGCCTAATCTTTGAGAGCGACGACACCTGTGGCATCGGTGATCCTAGTCGCGTAACGGATCCGGGGGGAGAGTTGGATTGCGCCCGTTCCGGTTTCGCCGTCGACCTCCACGCCGGGAAGGACGCTGAATGCGAGGTCCACCGGCTCCTCACCGGGCGATGCCTCCGGCGCCGCGCCTTGGGAGATCCGCCGGCGACGGCCGATCAAGACCATCCGGACCTTCGTTTGGGCGGTACCGTCGAGCGGCTCGAATCGGTAGAGCGAGTTGACGTTCGCCGCGGCCAGTATCTGCTGAAAGAGGTTGTAATAGCCGCTGACCAACTGGTTGAGCTTTTGGAGCCCCACAGTATTGGTGACCAGGCAGGACGGCGCCCGATACCCGGCGTTCTCGACGTACACGCGGGCGTTGATCAGCGCATCCTGTAGGTGCTGCGCGTCGGTCGACGTGACGGTGATGACATTCGGCGGTTTCGGCGCGGCGAAGCACGCCTTGAGGACGTCGGTGTCAAAGTTGTTGGCGAGGGTCTTGGTCGCCGCCATCACTCCGGTTAGCAGCGCATCGGGGGTCGGCGCGATCGCCTCCGCGACTGTCAGCTGGATCGTTGGCTGCGGAGGCGGGGACGGAGGTGGGGCAAGGGTGAGAAAGCCCGCGGACGTCCCCAGCAGGCCATTGGGGACATTGATCTGACCAGGGTCGCGGGTATCCCAGTGCGGGATGGCTTGCCACGCAACGCTGCACTGCTCGAACGTCTCTTTGACCGCTTGGTTGGCGAGGGCCAACCGTTCTGCACTCAGGTACATGGTTGCCGCTCCTTGACCGCCCCCGGCTGTCGGTACGAGTCATGAGACAAATACCACACTCGCGCAATCACTTCAGCAAAGTTTCAAAAGTGGGGTAGTGCATTACTTGTTCAGCAGTGCCACCTCTTGACCAGGGGTCATCTCACCGCGCGCCACCGCGTCGCAGTGCGCCAGATGCAGCGGCGCGACGGGATCGTCGGGCAGCAGCTCGCGACAGCGTTCGAAGGCGGCGCGAGCGCCATCGACGTCGCCCGCGTCGAAAAGTGCGAAGGCCTCGTCGAACGCCGGCTGCGCCGCGCGTTTCGCGGCGCGAAGCGGAGCCGAATCCTCGTCGTACACTTCGTAAATCGTCACCGGCCGGCGTCGGTTGACCACCATGACGCGCTCCATGCGACGGACTTTGAACGGATCCGACGCAGCGAGGCGCTGGTACGTGTGATCGGAGATGAGCAAGGCGGATCCGTAGCGCTTGTTGGTGCTCTCGATGCGTGCGGCCAGATTCACCGCGTCGCCGATGATGGTGAGCACCATGCGATTCACCCCGCCGACGAGCCCGACTCCGACCATCCCGGTATTGATGCCGATTCCCGCCCGCAGTTCTTCGGATCCGGCTGCTTTTCGCTCCCGGTTGTGCGCGCGCAAGGAGCGCAGCATCGCCAGTCCCGCCCGGACGGCGTCGGGTTCGGACTCGAAGACGGCGACGATCTCGTCCCCGCGTACGTCTTGAATCATGCCGTTGTAGCCGATGATTGGGAGTTCGACGGCACGCAGAAAACCCATCGCCAGGTTGCTCGCCTCGGAGACGTTCATGTCCTCGATCATGGTTGTGTAGCCACGGATGTCGCTGATGAGCACCGTCATCTCGCGCTCGACCCGGTAGCCGTTGCGGACGCGGCGAAGGTCGTCGATGTCGAGGATGCGCAGCAGTTCGTTGGGCACGAATCTCGATTGCGCGTCCATCAGGGACTGCCGGTGCTCGTCGGCGGCCCGTAGTCGCGCCTCGAGCTGGAAGTTCCACAGTGGAGCGGCGGCCTGGGCGCACAGGAAGGCGACGGCCTGCTCGTGGTCGGCGCCGAAGTGTCGGCCGGACTCGTCCTGCTCGGCGTAAATCACGCCAATTGTTTTGTTGTGCACCCTGATCGGAGCGGCGAGTATGGACGGCGCCTGATGCTCGGCTGCGACGATGACCGGCGAGCCACCGTCCAGCACGCGGCGCACGATGGCCCTGTCATAGCCAACTTCGGTCCACGGCCCCTCGACAATCGAAATGTGTCCGTGATCCTGGATGGCCCGGACCGACAGATTCTCGGCTTCGCCGGTGAGGAGCAGGACGCGGCCCGCTCCGGTGGTGTCCGCGACCGACCCCAGGATGATGTTGGCCAAGCCTTCCTGGTTCGGCGCGCCCGACAGCGCGCGGAGGAGCTGATGCGCGCCGACCGGGTCGATCCCGGTCGAACCCGTCGTAAGGTCGCGCCTGAGTAGCCAGGGGTACTCCCGCGCGAGCCGGTCCGTACGCATCGCGAAACCCAAGTTCAGCCAGCGCTGGTACGCCGATCGCAGCATGTGTTCGCGCAGCGTCGTTCGCCTGAGGTCGGCGTAGAGCGCGGCGGCTTCCTCATATGCACACGCACTGATCATGGGAAGCTGGTTTTCCTCGGCGAGTTCGATCGCTTGGTGGAGGTAGCGCTCCGCCCTGGCGTGTTGCCCCCGCGCTCGTGCCCATGCTCCCTGGATCAGTTCGTGCGGTGCCTTGTAATTTTCCGGTGCGCCCGCGGCCCATTTGCGGTGCAACGCCAGTGCCTGGTGTACGAAGGCGGCCGTCGCCCGATCCCGCGGCGCCTGCTGGATCATGCTTAAGGCGCCGATCAGGTAGATGAGTTGTGAGATCGCGGTGCCGGCGAGACCGCCGAGATGCTCGATCGCCTCCGGCGTGGCGGCGAGCGCCCCGGCGTAGTCGCCGCACCAAAAGTGCAGGCCCTGCATCCGGGCCGCGGCCGAGCTCAGCGCCACCTCGTCGCCTTCGCGGCGGGCCGCCTCCAGCACGTCTCGCTCGTCGTAACCGCTCTCGCCGGCGAGCAGGAAGGGATCGGCGCTGCGGCCCATCAGGTTGAGGCAGAACTGGTGCGTGGCCTGGCACAGGGCGCTGGGCACGGGCTGGGAACGCACGTGCGGGATCAGTGAGCTGGCGAGGGCGTCGATCTCCGCGAGCGGACGGCCGGCCCAGAATGACTGGGAAAGCAGGACCGCGACCAGGTATCCGGCGTACTCCTGGTCACCTTGGTCGAGGGCCTCCTCGGCGCTGGCGCGCAGCTCGCTGAGGCCGTCGCGGAGGGGGTGTCGCCAGTGGTGGATGTAGCCCAGATGCATGAAGACCGTTTGCGGCCGCGTCTCCCGGTATTCCGGGCGCTCCGCCAGCTGCATGCCTACTTCGCCGAAGCGCTGCCCGCCCGCGTGGTCACCGGCCAACACGAGGACGATCCCGTAAGCCGCGACGACCAGCGGCGAGGACGGCGTGTGCCCGTGGGCCAACGTGAGATCGAGTTGCTTGCGCACCAGCAAGGGCAGGAGGTTGGGCCGGACGAGGACCGCCAGGCTGCACAGTTCGACAAGAACCCGGTGCAGCGCGATGACCTTCTGGTCGTCGCACTGCGGCAATGCCAACAGCCGCTCGTTGCTCCAGCGGCGCATCGTCAGCCTCATCCGCACGACGGCGTTGGCCATGCGCGGCGTGCCCGCGTCGGTCGGCACCCTTTCGCCGAGCTCGGCGAGCGCTCGCAACCCGATCTCGAGCGCCTCCTGGAGACGGTTCTCTGCTACGCGGCCTTTCAGCCGGAGGTAAGCGATGCGCGCGCGGTCCGGTGGGTCGCGCAGGATCTCCTCGGCTTCGTCGAGTAGCGAATTCAACGCCGGTACGTCACCCACCAGCAACGCGAAGTCAGCGGCATCGAGCTGCAGCTGCCGGGTAAGGGCGAAGTGAGCGGCCCAGCGCTGCCCACCGAGCAGGTCCAATGCGTCCCGGCAGTAGTTGAGCGCCAACGGAAATGAAGCCTGGGCCCGCGCCTTCTGCGCCGCACGCCGCAACACCTCGACGAAACGAACGCGGTCGGCGTCGTCGGTGAGTCCACGTCCGCCGATGCCGAGGTGGCGCGCGGCCTCGAACAACCGGTCGTCCTCCTGCTCGACCAGCCACCGACCGATCCGCAGGTGTGTCGTGCGGACCTCGTCGTCGGACAGGCCGACTCGCGCCGCCTCGGTCACCCGGTCATGGCTGAAGCGGTACCGGGCGTCGTGACTGATCGCGTTGGCGATCCGTCTGCCGCCGCTGTCGACGGCCTCGAGCAGACGAAGCTCGAGGCACGCCCAGAGCGCCTGGGCCACCACATCGGGCGGCTGCGCGGCCGCTGCCGTGGCGTCGTTCAGGTCGAACTCGCCGCCGAAGCACGACAGCGAGCTCAACACCGACCGATCCTCCGGACTCAGCTGGCCCAGGTAGCGGCCGAGAAACTCCGCGGCCGTGGCAGTGACCTCGAGCGACGCCAGGACGCGCAGGTCCCAGCCGGGCCGCCCACCCTGCCCCACCGGGATGAGTGCGCCTTCGCGTTGCGCGCGGTACAGCAGCTGACGGACCTGCAGTGGGTTGCCGCCGGTCCGATGGTGGAACTCGGCGGCCACGTCGCCCAGCTCCACGCTCTGGCCGCACACGTCGGCCAGCAGCTCCTCGACGTCTTCGGGGGCCAGCGGTTGCAGTTCGATGGTGGTGAGGTTTTCCGATTTGATGCCCCCGGCGTCCGGGTCGAACTCACCCGCGCGGTGGCCGCCGACCACCAGGACGTTGCGAAGCGACACCGTCAACAGCTCGGACAACAGCAGCAGCGTGTCTCGGTCTGCCCACTGCAGGTCATCGATCGCCAGCACCACCGGACGGTAGGACGCCGTGGTCGACACCAGCAGGATGGCAGCGCGGTGCAGACGACGGCGAGCATCCGCCGCATCGAGATTGGCGTCAGTCGAGGCCTCGCCGAGCACCGGCGCCAGTTCGGGCACGAGTGGCGAGAGGACGCCCGCAAACCCCGACATCTCACTGACGAGGTCGGCACGCCAACGATCACGCTCCGCCGGGCCGGTGGCCTCCATGGTGCGGACAACCGAGCTCAGTGCGTCGGCCAACGCCGAGTACGGAGCCGGCCCGCCGTCTCGGCACCTCCCGTAGGCGAATACACAGTCGCGACGGGAGATCTCGACGCCGAACGCCTGGATGAGCGTCGACTTGCCCACCCCTGGGACCCCGCTGAGCAGGACGCATCCTCCGCTGACCCGTTCGGCCGTCGCCACCGCGGTCCGGAGTTCGCTGAGCTCCTGCCGTCGGTTGGCCACCCGGCCGTCGAGGTCCAGTACCGGGGTCGTCACGGTCCGGCGCACTCCGTGCTGAGCGCCGTCCGCCGGATGGCGCTGCAAGGGAATGGCGACTCGGAGCGCATGTGCATGGCGGTTTCCTCCAAGGGAAATGTCCACCCACCGGAGCGACGGTCCCCCGCTGCGGGACTGTGCAGATCCGTCCGGCGCGTAGTGCACAGCAGCATAGCCCAATACCAGGCGCATTCCGAGACTTACAGTCTCGGGGTAGGGTCGCCGCGCAGCTAATGGAGTGACGCCCGCCGCGCAGCTAATGGAGTGACGCCCGCCGCGACGCTGACGGATCAGGCGTAGGTCGGCTTGAAGGCGTCGGCCGGTTGGGCCAGGGCCAGCGCCGAGCTGGTGCCGATCGGCCCGTGCCGGTCGAACAGCGTCGCGGCGCCGGTGGCGACCCCGGCCCAGCCGTAGTGGCTTTGGGCGGCCAGACCGAGGAATTCACCGTCGGGCAACCGGCTCGCGGTGACGGTGTAGTCGGCGTTGATGTAGCGCAATCCGCCGGTGCCCCAATGGGTGAGCGAGCTGGTGATGTCGCCGACGAAGGCCAGGCGGGTGAACGGCGTGAGAGGGTGGCCGTGCACCATCGGGCGAAACAGCCAGGCCCAGGCGAACTTCTGGGAATGGGTCTGCTCCCATTCGCCTGCGGCGATTCCGGGGCTGCCTTCCGACGTGGCCCCGTAACCCCAGATGAGGAACGGCATGTTCGCGGGGAAGCCGTCGGAGGACGTTGGGAGCGGCGGCATCTGCGCGGGGGACGACCACACCTGCCCGTCGGGATGATCGCCGCGGCGCAGGAACAGCGCGCTGGCCCGCGCGACGATGGTGCCGTTCTGCACCAGGCTGCCGTCGACCAGCTTGATGCGCCGGCCCTCCCGCTGCACCGACGTCCGGATCTGCACCGGCTCCATCAGGGCCGGGCGCAACAGGTCAACGGTGAACCGGGCGGGCTGCAGGTCCGTGTCGATACCGGATTGCTCTATGCCCCAACCCAACAGGCCACCGACGATTTGGCCGCCCATGGCCGCGCCCCACGGGCCCTGCGTCATCTGGCCCGGAACATAGGAGTCGCCGTCTACAGTGAAAAACGCCTCGGGCATGATGGCGGAATCCTCGATCGTCACCGCTATCACGATAGGGCAGCAGGATAGTAAGGACCGGGCATGCCTCCAGTGATCGAAATGTCGCGCGGCCGCAACCCGTTCCCGCTGACCGGCGTCTCACGCGGCTCCGACGGCATCCCGCGCTATGACGAGCTCCCCGCCACCCTGCTGGACATGCTCGCCGAACAGGTTGACGCCCGACCGGACGCCGAAGCCCTGGTCGAGCTGGGGGCGAACCGGCTGACCTACCGGCAGCTCTGGGACCGGGCGGCGCGTGTGGCCGGCGGGCTGCGCGCCGGCGGACTGAAGCCGGGTGACCGCGTCGCGGTGCGTTACCCCGCCGGAATCGACTGGGCGCTGGCGTTCTGGGGCACCGTGATGTCCGGTGGCGTTGTGGTGGCGGTCAATACGCGATCGGCGCAACCCGAGGTCGAGTTCGTGCTGTCCGACTCCGGTGCGCACGTGGATCTGGCGCCCGGCGCCGCGCTGCCCGACGGGCAGCCCTATGTCACCGAGCAACTCGGCCGCGCCGACACGGCCGCCCTGTTCTACACCTCGGGCACCACCGGCCACCCCAAGGGCGTGCCGACCACGCATGAGGCATTCCTGACCAACACCGAGAACGCGATCCGCTGCCTGCGGCAGCCGCGGGATCTCGGCGAGGCGATGCGCACGCTCATCTCGGTTCCGCTGTTCCATGTGACCGGTTGCAACACGCAGCTGCTGGCTGCGGCCCGGCTGGGCGGAGCCTCGGTGATCATGCCGGCGCTCAACCTGGACGGGTTGCTCACCGCGCTGACCGCCGAGCGCGTTTCAGTGATGGTCACCGTCCCGGCCGTCTACTCGTTGTTGTTGCGGCACGGTGGTTTTGCGACGCTCGATGTGTCGAACGTGCGGTGGGTGGGCTACGGCGGCGCGCCGATCGCCCCGTCGCTGGTGCGCTCGGTGAAGGACGCGTTCGGCCACGCCACGGTGTTCAACGGCTATGGCATGACGGAGACGGCATCGCTGATGACGGTGCTGCCCGACGACGAGGCCGTCGAGCACGCCGACTCCGTCGGTTACGCCGTCCCGTCGGTGGATCTCGGGGTGATCCCGTTCGGGGACGACCCCGGCGTGGGCGAGTTGGTGGCGCGGGGCGCCAATGTGACTGCCGGCTACTGGAATCGGCCGGAGGCCACCGCCACCACCTTCGCGGACGGCTGGCTGCACACCGGTGACGTGGTGCGCGTCGACGACGCGGGCCGGGTGCACATCGTCGACCGGCTCAAGGACATCATCAACCGCGGGGGCGAGAACGTCTCCAGCGTCGAGGTGGAGGCCGTGCTGCTGGCGGCACCCCACGTCGCCGACGCCTGCGTCCTCGGGGTTTCCGACGACGTGATGGGGGAGAAGGTGGGGGCGGTGTTGTTCGGCGGTGACGACGAGATCGACGTGCCTGCTGTGCTCGACCACTGCCGCAGCCAGCTGGCCGACTTCAAAGTGCCGCAATATGTCACGGTGGTCTCTCATGCGCTGCCGCGCAACGCCGGCGGCAAACTGCTCAAGGCCAGGATGCGCGAGCAGGTCCAGTGGGGCGAGCCGCTGCGATGAACGCGAGCCTGCTGGTCGCCAACCGCGGCGAGATCGCACTTCGAATCATCCGCACCGCAATCGAATTGGGCATGCGAACGGTAGCGGTCTACGCCGAGGACGATGCGGACAGCCCGCACGTGCACGCGGCCGACGAGGCGATCGGTCTGCCGGGCGCCGGCCCGCGGGCCTACCTGGACCAGACCGCCATGCTGGCGGCGGCGAAAAGCTCCGGCGCGAGCCTGATCCACCCCGGTTACGGGTTCCTCAGCGAGAACGCCGAATTCGCCAACGCCTGCGCGGCCGGCGGCTACACGTTCGTGGGTCCCGACGCCCGGGTGCTGGAGTTGCTCGGCAACAAGACGGCGGCCCGTGGCGCCGCGGTGGCCGCCGGGGTGCCGGTGCTGCCCGCGACCGAGGGGCCCAGCAGCGTCGAGGACGTCCGGGCATTCTTCGCCGCGCAGGCCGGCGGCATCATGATCAAGGCCCTCGCCGGCGGCGGAGGGCGCGGAATGCGCAAGGTGCACAGCGCCGATCAGATCGACGACGCCTACCAGCGCTGCGCCGCGGAAGCGCAGTTGGGCTTCGGTGACCCCGCGTTGTTCGCCGAGGCGCTACGCACCGACGCCCGCCACATCGAGGTGCAGGTCGTCGCCGCGCCGGCCGGACACCAGACCCACGCACACGCCGTCGGCGACCGCGACTGCAGCATCCAGCGGCGCTACCAGAAGCTGGTCGAAATCGCTCCCGCCCAAGGCCTTTCGGACGAAGTACGGCGGGCTCTGCACCAGGCGGCGGTACGGCTGTGCGCCCGCGTGGGCCTGCGCGGGCTGGCCACCGTCGAATTCCTGGCTACCGGCGAGGAATTCGTCTTCCTCGAGGTCAACCCACGCATCCAGGTCGAGCACACCGTCACGGAGGAAACCACCGGGCTCGACCTGGTGGCCGTCCAGCTGGCCATCGCCGGCGGAGCGTCCTTCTACCAGCTGGGGCTGGCATCCGGAATCGCCTCCGACGGCCTGGAAGTCATCGGCGAGCCGGCCGCTCGCCGCGGCATCGCCATTCAGCTCAGGGTCAACTCGGAGACCTTCGGGCCCGACTTCTCCGTCGTTCCCACTGCGGGCACGCTCACGGCGTTCTCCCCGCCGAGCGGCCCCGGCGTGCGCGTCGACACGTACGGCCGGGCGGGTCTGGTGATAAGCCCCCAGTACGATTCGCTGCTGGCCAAGCTCATCGTGGACGTGCACGGATCATCGTGGCAGGCGGCGGTGCGCAAGGCGCGCACCGCGCTGGCCGAGTTCGGCATCGAGGGCGTCCACACCAACATCGGACTCCTGCGCGAGCTGCTGACCGACGACCAGATCGAATCCGGTTGGGTGAGCACCGGTTTTCTCGACGAGAGGCTACCCGAATTGGCCCGGGCCGCGCAGTCTCACCAGCAGGAACCGCGGGTGGCGGCGGTCGAGCTCTATCCCGGCGAGGACGCGCTGCGGGCGCAGATGGCCGGCACCGTGGTCGAGGTGGCGCCCGAGGGAACCGAATACGCCGCGGGCGGCCAGCTGGCTGTGCTGGAAGCGATGAAGATGCAACACGTGCTCGTCGCGCCGGACGCACTGCGAACCGTCCGGGTTCTGGTCACGCCCGGGCAGGTGGTCGGGACCGGGGACCCGCTGCTGGTCTTCACCCGCACCGCGGCGACCGTCGACGACGAGTCCGTCTCGGCCGCAATGGATCTGGACCGGCCGCGGGCCGATCTGGACGAGGTCGTGCACCGGCATTCCCTGACGCTGGACGAGGGCCGCCAGGCCGCGGTTGCCAAGCGGCACAGCCGAGGTCGGCGAACCGCGCGGGAGAACATTGCCGACCTCGTCGATCCAGACAGCTTCGTCGAATACGGTGCGCTGGCGATTGCGGCGCAGCGCAGCCGCCGCTCCGAAGAGGACCTGATCGCCAACACCCCGGCCGACGGACTGGTCGCCGGCCTGGCCACCATCGGCGCGGACCGGTTCGGGCGGCCCGCGGCGCAGGCCGTCGTGGTGTCCTACGACTACACCGTGCTGGCCGGCACGCAGGGCATGCGCAACCACGCCAAGACCGACCGCGTGTTCGACCTGGCCGCGCGGAAACGGTTGCCGGTGGTGCTGTTCGCCGAGGGCGGCGGGGGCCGGCCGGGCGACACCGACGTCGGCGGTGCCGCCGGGTTGGACGTCCCGACCTTCCGGATGCTGGCGGCACTGAGTGGGAAAGTGCCGCTGGTGTCGGTCGTGTCGGGCCGGTGCTTCGCCGGCAACGCCGCGCTGGCCGGTGTCTGCGACGTGATCATCGCGACACCGGACGCGAACATCGGGATGGGCGGCCCGGCGATGATCGAGGGCGGCGGGCTGGGCGTGTATCCGCCGGAGGCGATCGGGCCGATCGGGGTGCAGCGCCGCAACGGCGTGGTCAGCCTTGTCGCCCGGGACGAGTCGCACGCGGTCGCTCTGGCCAAGCAGTACCTCTCGTACTTTCAGGGCGCTCTGAGCGACTGGACGGCGCCCGACCCGCGGCTGGCACGGCATGTGGTGCCGCAGAACCGGTTACGCGCCTACGACGTGCACCGGGCCATCGAGTCGATCGTCGACGTCGGTTCGGTGCTGGAGCTGCGGCCGGACTACGGCGTGGGCATCGTCACCGCGCTGGTGCGCGTCGAGGGAGAGCCGTACGGGTTGATCGCCAACAGCACCCATCACCTGGGCGGCGCCATCGATCCCGAGGCGGCCGACAAGGCGGGCGACTTCCTCGCCCTGTGCGAATCGTTTGGGCTGCCGGTGATCTCGTTGTGCGACACCCCGGGCTTCATGGTCGGGCCCGACGCGGAGATCCAAGCGGCGGTTCGCCGCTTCGGCCGGATGTTCATACTGGGCGCCCGGCTGACGGTGCCGCTGGGAATGATCATCCTGCGCAAGGGATATGGGCTCGGCGCGATGGCGATGGCCGGCGGTTCCTTTCGCGCGCCGCAGTTCACCGTCGCATGGCCGACGGGCGAGATCGGCGGCATGGGCCTGGAGGGCGCCGTGCGCCTCGGGTTCAGCAAGGAGCTGGCCGCCGCAGGCGATCCCACCGAGCGACAAAGCCTGTTCGAGCGCCTGGTGGCCGCGGCCTACGAGCACGGCAAGGCGCTGCGGGCGGCCACCACGTTCGAACTGGACGACGTCATAGACCCAGCAGCCTCCCGGGCCTGGATCACCAGGCTCTCGGGAGGCTGACGGGTTCAGCGATTACGCGTGGCCGGAACCGCAGCCGACGCCCGGCAGACATCCGGTGCCGCCGGGGATGCCACCCGGGCCCGCGTTCTGGCCGCCGGAGCCGCAGCCGACGCCGGGCACGCAACCCTGGCCGCCCGGGCCGCCGCCGGGACCGTTGAACTGGCCACCGGAGCCGCAGTTTCCATTGGCGTCGCAGCCGCCGCCGCCCGGGTCGTCCTTGAAGATCACGTGGGTGGGCGCGGGCGAAGTGGCGGCTGGTCCGGCGACGTAGACGTCAGCAGCGGCCGCAGGCGCGGCGGCGATGGCCGCAGCGACAGCCCCGGCGACAACCAGCGGTTTCATGAGTGTCAATTTCGATAACATGCGCGTGGCATACCACCTCAACACATGTCCAAAACATCGTGAATAAAATTCGACAGCAACGAAGTCCCGCCTGCCCTACGGCGGCTGCCACCGCGACGGAAGGCCCAACGCCATGACCTCACAAGATCTGACCGGCCGCACCGCGATCATCACCGGTGCGTCGCGCGGAATCGGGCTGTCGATCGCCCAGGAGCTGGCGGCCGCGGGGGCCAACGTGGTGCTCACCGCGCGCAAGCAGGAGGCCGCCGATGAGGCCGCCGCCCAGGTGGGGAAGCAGGCCCTCGGGGTGGGCGCCCATGCGGTCGACGAGGACGCCGCGCGCCGCTGCGTCGAGCTCACGCTGGAGCGATTCGGCAGCGTTGACATCCTGATCAACAACGCCGGAACCAACCCGGCATACGGTCCGCTGATCGACCAGGATCACGCCCGTTTCACCAAGATCTTCGACGTCAACCTGTGGGCCCCGCTGCTGTGGACCTCACTCGTGGTCAAGTCGTGGATGGGTGAGCACGGCGGGGCGATCGTCAACACGGCCTCGATCGGCGGCTTGCACCAATCGCCGGCGATGGGAATGTACAACGCCACCAAGGCCGCGCTGATCCATGTGACCAAGCAACTGGCGCTGGAACTTTCGCCGCGCATCCGGGTCAACGCGATATGCCCGGGGGTGGTCCGCACCCGGCTCGCCGAGGCGCTGTGGAAGGACCACGAGGACCCGCTGGCGTCGTCGATCGCGCTCGGGCGCATCGGGGAGCCGATCGACGTGGCCGCGGCCGTCGCCTTCCTGGTCTCCGACGCGGCCAGCTGGATCACCGGCGAGGCCATGGTGATCGACGGTGGCCTGCTGCTGGGCGCCGCACAGGGATTCCAGTCCGCACCGGGCGGCGGGCGATGACCGCCGCCGTCGATACCGCCGAGCTGGACGGGCGGGTGCAGGCACTGCTCGACGAGCACGATCCGGCAACCAGCGACCCACGGGATTTCCTTGGCGCGCAGTACGACGCGGGGCTGGCCTGGGTGCACCTGCCGCACGGTTTCGGCGGGCTGGATCTGCCGCGCACCGCACAGGAGCGCGTTGATGCCCGGCTGGCCGCGGCCGGTGCACCGGTGGGCGGTACGCGCAAGAATTACATCGGTATGGGCATGGCGGCGCCGACGATCGCGGCGTTCGGAACCGACGAGCAGAAGCGAAAGTTCCTGCGCCCGTTGTTCACCGGTGAGCAGATCTACTGCCAGCTGTTCAGCGAACCCGGCGCGGGATCCGACCTGGCCGGGGTGGCCACCCGTGCGGTGCGCGACGGCGACGACTGGGTTGTCAACGGGCAGAAGGTGTGGACGTCGCAGGCGCAGCACGCGCAGATGGCCATTTTGGTCGCCCGGACCGATCCGGCCGTGCCCAAACATCATGGGCTGACCTACTTTCTCTGCGACATGACGCAACCGGGCGTCGATATTCGGCCGTTGCGCCAGATCACCGGCGAGGCCGAATTCAACGAGGTGTTCCTCACCGACGTCCGGGTGCCCGATGCGAATCGGCTCGGGCCGGAGGGCGGCGGCTGGCGGGTCGCCACCACCACCCTCAACAACGAACGCGTCGCGATCGGGTCGCGTGCGGGGGTTCCCCGGGAAGGGGGTCATATCGGCAAGGTCGCCGCTGCCTGGCGCGACGAGCCGGTGCTGCGCAACCCCGCGATGCACGACCAGCTGATGCGGCTGTGGGTTGAGGCGGAGGTCCTCCGGCTGGCCGGCGAACGGTTGAGGCAACAGGCGGCCACCGGTCAGCCCGGACCCGAGGGGGCCGGCATGAAGGTGGCATTTGCCAAGCTGGCGCAAGCGATTTCGGGCTTCGAGATCGAGCTGCACGGCGAAGCCGGACTGCTCTACGATGACTGGACCATGCGCAGGCCCGAGACGGTCGACCTGGTCGGTCGCGGCCCCGGCTACCGCTACCTGCGGGCGCGCGGCAACTCGATCGAGGGCGGTACGTCAGAAATCCTGCGCAACACCATCTCCGAGCGGATCCTCGGCCTGCCGGGTGAACATCGTGTCGACAAAGACGCCGCCTGGAAGGATTTGCCCCGATGAGCGCGCACACCGCCGACCTGCTCTACACCGACACCGAAGAGGCGTTGCGGGCCGGCGTCCGTCAGCTGTTCGCCGAGCGGTGCACGTCCGAATCGGTGACGCGCCTCTATGACCAGCAACCGCAGGACTTTTCGGGCGTATGGCGCACGCTGGCCACCGAACTGGGCGTGGCCGGCCTGCTGGTTCCGGAATCGCTGGGCGGCGCCGGCGCGAGCGCCCGCGAGGCGGCCGTGGTCATGGAGGAGATCGGCCGGGCCGTCGCCCCGGTGCCGTTCCTGTCCAGCGCGGTGCTCGCCACGATCGCGCTGCTGCGTGCCGGTGACACCGAGACCGTGTCGGCGCTGGCCCAGGGCGAGCTGACGGCGGCGTTGGTGGTGCCGCTGTCGAGCGCACCGGGCGACCCGACTGGGGACGTCAGCGGCGGCGCCGACGGGCTGAGCGGGTCGGTCACCAGCGTGGCCGGCGCCGACCCCGCCGATGTGCTGGTGGTCCCGGTCGCAGGGAGCGACGGGCTCGAGCTGCATACCGTCGCTCGCGACGCGGCGGGCGTGCAGATCTCCCCGGCGCTCGCGCTGGACATGACCAGACCCCTTGCCGCCGTGTCTTTTTCGGGTTCCCCGTCGTCCCGGGTCGGGGTGGGCGACGAGCCGGTCACCGAAGCCATCCGGACCGGCGCGGCCCTGTTGGCTTCCGAGCAACTCGGGGTGGCCCAATGGTGCTTCGAGACCACGCTGGAGTACGTCAGGGAGCGCAGGCAATTCGGCCGGACGATCGGGTCCTACCAGGCGATCAAGCACCGGCTGGCCGACCTGTGGTTCGAGGTCGGCGCGGCGACGGCCGCGGCCCGCTATGCGGCCGACACCTGCGCCGGCGGCGGCCCCGACGCGGACGCGGCGGCGGCCATCGCGCAGGCCTACTGCAGCGATGTCGCTGTGCACGCCGCCGAGGAGTGCGTGCAGCTGCACGGCGGCATCGGGATGACCTGGGAATATCCCGCGCACCTGTACCTCAAGCGGGCCAAGAGCGACCAGTTGGCATTCGGCACCGCCTACCGTCACCGCGCCCGCCTGGCCGAATTGGTCGATTTGCCGGCGTTCTGACCTGCGGCGCCCGCCGACGGTAGAGTTTGCCGACCGAGCAGGTGGGAGTGGCGCGAATGCGGGTGTTGCTGTCGGCGTACGACTCGCGCGGGGGCGTCGAGCCGTTCGCCGCGCTCGCGGTGCACTTGCGGGCGCTCGGCGTCGACGCGCGGGTGAGCGCGCCGCCGGATACCGAATTCGTTGAGCTGCTGGCCCGCGTCGACGTGCCGTTGCTGCCGTTCGGCGCCTCACTGCGGGCGATGAAGACTGGGCCGGCGCCGTCGGAGGCGGACCTGCGCCGGCACCTGGACGGGCTGATCGCCGTGCAATTCGACGCCGTGGCCGCCGCGGCCGAGGGCTGCGATGCGCTGGTGGTGGCCGGCTTTCCGCCTGCCGCCGCGGCCGCCCGATCGGTGGCCGAAAGCCTGGGGATCCGCTACGTCTACGCCAGTTACCAGCCCACCATCCTGCCGTCGCCGCACCACCCGCCGCCGACGTACGCCAGCGGGCCGTTCCCGCCCGGCACGGTCGACAACCGGCTGCTGTGGCAACTCGACGGCCGACACATGCAGGAGCCGTTCGGCGCGACGCTCAACGGTCACCGGGCGGCGATCGGACTGCCGCCGCTCGACAACCTGCGCGACTACGCGCTGACCGACCGCCCGTGGCTGGCGACCGATCCGATCCTGGACCCGTGGCGGCCCGCGGACCTCGACGTGGTGCAAACCGGCGCCTGGCTGCTGCGCGACGAACGCCCGCTGCCGGCCGAGTTGGTCGAATTCCTCGACTCGGGAGCACCGCCGGTCTATGTGGGGTTCGGCAGCATGCCGATGCGCGCCTCGCAAGACGTCGCGCGCACGGCCATCGAGGCGATCCGCGCGCAGGGCCGCCGGGCCGTGGTCTCGCGCGGCTGGGCCGACCTGGCCCCGATTGACGACCGGAACGACTGCCTGGCCGTCGGCGACGTCAACCACCAGGCACTGTTCGCGCGGGTCGCCGCCGTGGTCCACCACGGCGGAGCCGGCACCACGACGACGGCCGCCCGGGCCGGCGCGCCGCAGGTCGTGGTGCCCCAAGGGGCCGACCAGCCCTACTGGGCGACCCGGGTGCGCGACCTGGGCATCGGTGCCGCCCATGACGGTCCCGTCCCGACCACCGAGTCGCTGTCGACCGCGCTCAAGGCGGTCCTGACCGACCAGACGTGCGAGCGGGCAACATCCGTGGCCGCCAAGATCCGCACCGACGGCACCGCGGTGGCCGCGACGCTGCTGATGACCGCGCTAACGCGGTAGCGCCGACGCGAACAGCTCCGTCATCGCGTCCCAATGCCGCTCGGCCGCGGCGGCGTCGTACGGCGCGTTATCCGGAACCGCGAATCCGTGACCGGCCGAATACCACTCGATCGTGTGCTCGACGCCGGCCGCCGTCAGCGCCTTGTCGAGCTGCTCGGCGTCACCGGCGGTGAATGACGCGTCGTTCTTGGCGCCGCCCACGTACACCGTGGCGCTCATCCGGTCGGCCAGCAGGTGCGGGCTGTCCTCGGTGTCGGTCACCAGGCCACCGCCGTGGAAGGACGCCGCCGCGGCCACCCGGTCGGGCACCCGGCCGGCCACCATCAGCGACATCCGCCCGCCCATGCAGTAGCCGCACACCCCGAATCGCTCGCCGACCACCTCCGGGCGGGCGGCCAGATAGTCGAAGAACGCGCCGGCGTCGGCGGCCATCCGGTCGGGGGTGACGCTGCCGATCATCGAGAACAGGCGCCCGCGTTCCTTCTTGTCGCTGAACACGGTCGCCATGTCGAACGGCGCCCAGTCCGCGGTGCGGTAGTAGACATCGGGAAGCAGCACGGTGTAGCCGAAGCCGGCCAGCTTGGCGGCCATCTGCTGGAATGTGTCGCGTACGCCGCCGGCGTCGGGATACATGACCACACCGGGCCATGGGACTTGGGATTCCGGGCCGTCGGGCGTGAACAGGTGCACCGTGCAGCTGCCATCGGGGGTGGTGACGACGTCGATGATGTTCGGCATGGCACCCGTTCTACTCCGCGGGCCTGGACACAGATTCATCGGCGCCGACCCGCCGCGCCCGGCTCCGCCGCGCTTGCGATCGCCGCTAAGCTGGCGGCGTGCCGATCCCGACGCCCTACGAGGACTTGCTCCGCCTGGTGCTGGATCAGGGAACGGCCAAATCCGACCGCACCGGCACCGGAACCCGCAGCCTGTTCGGTCAGCAGCTGCGCTATGACCTGGCGGCCGGTTTCCCGCTGCTCACCACCAAGAAAGTGCACCTCAAGTCGGTCATCTACGAATTGCTGTGGTTCCTGCGCGGCGACTCCAACGTCGCCTGGCTGCACGAGCACGGCGTCACCATCTGGGACGAATGGGCAAGTGACACAGGCGATCTCGGGCCGATCTACGGCGTGCAGTGGCGGTCCTGGCCGACACCGTCGGGCGAGCACGTCGATCAGATCACCGCGGCCCTCGACCTACTGCGCACCGACCCCGACTCGCGGCGCATCATCGTGTCGGCCTGGAACGTCGGCGAAATCCCGCGGATGGCGTTGCCGCCGTGTCACGCGTTCTTCCAGTTCTACGTGGCCGACGGGCGGCTGAGCTGCCAGCTCTACCAGCGCAGTGCCGACCTGTTCCTGGGTGTGCCGTTCAACATCGCCAGCTATGCGCTGCTGACGCACATGATGGCCGCCCAGTCCGGCCTCGCGGTCGGCGAGTTCGTGTGGACGGGCGGGGACTGCCACATCTATGACAACCATGTCGAGCAGGTGCGGTTGCAGCTGAGCCGCGACCCCCGGCCGTACCCGGAACTCGTTCTGGGTGCCCGGGATTCGATTTTCGATTACACCTACGACGACGTCGTCGTAAAGAACTACGACCCACATCCGGCGATCAAAGCCCCAGTCGCTGTATGAAGCGCGCCGGCCACCGGGCCGGCTCGGGCGGCTTGCAAGCCGGGATCAAGGAGTAGCGCGTATGACCGAGGTGGGCCTGGTGTGGGCTCAGTCGACCTCCGGCGTCATCGGGCGGGGTGGCGACATCCCCTGGAGCGTGCCCGAAGATCTTTCCCGGTTCAAAGAGGTGACGATCGGACACCCGGTGATCATGGGCCGGCGGACCTGGAACTCGTTACCGGCGAAGGTGCGCCCGCTGCCGGGCCGGCGCAACGTCGTCCTGTCCCGCGACACCGGCTTCGTCGCCGACGGGGCGCAGCTGGCCGGGACCATGGAGGAGGCCCTCGCCCACGCCGCGTACGACCCCGAGACGTGGGTCATCGGCGGCGAGCAGATTTATTTGCTGGCGCTGCCGTACGCCACCCGTTGCGAGGTCACCGAGATCGAAATCGATTTGCGGCGCGACGACGACGACGCGTTGGCGCCGACGCTGGACGACACTTGGGTGGGTGAAACGGGGGAGTGGCTCGCCAGCCGCTCGGGGCTGCGGTATCGCTTCCACAGCTACCGTCGGCCCTCCGCGCACCCGTTCGCGCCCACGGCCTGACCTGACATACTCGGACCCGGGGCGGGTCGCACAGCGTCAACCAGGCGTTCGGAGAGAAGGGGGAATTGGCAGTGAAAACCGAACCCGTGAAGACGTTTTCTCGAAAATTCATGGGCTACGACGCGGCCGCAGTTAATGCCCACATCGAGATGCTGACCACCAAGCAGCAGCTGCTGCTTGACGACGTCGCGAGCCTGCGGGCCCGGCTGCAGGAAGCCGGCGATCAGACGGCCGCGCTGCGCAAGGAGGTGGCCGCGCTCACGGACACCTCGCCGTCGCCGCACGCGGTGCAGCAGCGGATGGCGAAAATGCTGAGCCGCGCGGTCGACGAGGTGGCCGAGATGCAGGCTGAGGCGCGGGCCGAAGCCGATGCGCTGATCGCGGCGGCCGAGGCCGAGGCCGAAGCCGCGGAGCGCAAGCGCGACGAGGTGCTCGCCGACATGGCCACGCAGCAGAAAGCCCTGGAAACCGAGTACCAGGAGACCAAGGAGAAGCTGGACGCCGAACTGGCCGAGATGCGCGCCGAAACGCAATCGGCGATCGAGGAGGCGCGCCGGGACGCCGAGCGGGAGTGCGAGCAGCTCCTCGGCGACGCGAAAAAGGGCGCCGACCATTATCGGGAGAAGGCCCGGCGCGCGGTGGACGAGGCGACGGCCAAGCGCATCAAGATCCTCGAGCAGCTGATGGGCGTGTACCGCGACCTCGACGAGGTTCCGAAGGCCCTCGATGCGGCCTACGAGGAACAAGGCGACTCGGACGACGAAGGCGTGTTGAAACCGCTGGACCGCAAGGTCGCCGCCGGCTGAGCCCACGCTGGCCTGGCCGCCAAGGGTTGTCGCACCCAAGAGGTATCCTCAGCGCCGTGCCAACCCGCAGGCTATCGGCCACCCAAGCCCGGCGGATAGCCGTTGCGGCCCAAGGATTTACCGACCCCCGGCCCGGTGGCGAGATCACCCGGGCGCACTTGAAGCGGCTTATCTCCAGAATCCAAGTGCTGCAACTGGATTCGGTCTCGGTAGCGGTGCGCGCGCACTATGCCCCGGTGTTCAGCCGGCTCGGCCCCTACGACCGTGACGTGCTCGACCGCGCCGCCTGGGGCCCGCGGTCGTCGCGGCTGCTGGCGGAGTACTGGGCGCATGAGGCCGCGCTGATGGCGGTCGAGGACTGGCCGCTGTTGCGCTGGCGGATGCGCCAGTACCGGCATGGCCGGTGGGGCACCCACATCGTCAAGGCCAACCCGCGGCTGGCCGACGAGATCGTCGCCGCCGTCGCCGAGCTCGGACCCAGCACGGCGGGGCAGATCGAAGCGCATCTGGCCGCCGAGCCGCGACGGAAAAAAGGAACCTGGTGGACCCGCAGCGACACCAAGTGGGTGGCCGAGGCACTGTTTTCCGCCGGAGTGCTCACCACGGCCACCCGGGTGGGCTTCGCTCGCCACTACGACCTGGTGGAGCGGGTGCTGCCGGCCGCCGTGCTGACCCGCGAGGTCGACGACGACGAGGCGATCCGCGAACTCACGCTGCGGGCCGCCAGCGCGCTGGGGGTGGGTACCGAGGCCGATATCCGCGACTACTTTCGGCTGTCGGCCCAGCAGGTCAAGCCGGCGATCGCCGCGTTGGTGGCCACCGGTGACATCGAACCGGTCGACGTCGACGGGTGGTCGGCGCCGGCCTACCTGCGGGCAGGCCGCACGGTGCCCCGCGCCGACCGCGGCACCGCGCTGCTGTGCCCGTTCGACCCGCTCATCTTTTTCCGCCCACGCGTCGAGCGATTGTTCGAATTCCATTACCGCATAGAGATTTACACCCCGGCCGCCAAGCGGCGGTACGGCTACTACGTGTGGCCGCTGCTGATAGACGGTCGGCTGGTGGCGCGGGTCGACCTCAAGGCCGACCGCGCCGCCAACTCGCTGCGGGTGCTCGGCGCGTTCGGCGAGCCCGACGCGCCAAAGGCCCGCGTGGCCGCGGCGCTGACCGGTGAACTCGAGTCCATGGCGTCCTGGCTGGGCCTGGGCGGATTCAGCGTCGCCGGGCGCGGCGATCTGTCCGGCGAGTTGCGCGCGGCGGCCAAACGGGTCAGCTGATGCCGGCGCCGACGTCCAAGGAGCTCAAAGCCACGCTGTGGAAGGCGGCCGAAAAGCTGCGCGGATCCCTGTCGGCAGGCGAGTACAAGGACGTGATCCTGGGGTTGGTGTTCCTCAAGCACGTCTCCGAATCGCACTGGAAAGCATTGGCGGACAACGTCACATCCGATGACCCCGGCCGTCTGGCCGACGACGCGATGGACGCCGTGATGACGGCGAACCCGGCGCTGGCCGGGACGCTGCCCCGGCTGTACGAAAAGCTCGACCCGCGTCGCCTCATCGAGCTGGTGACGGTGCTCGACGGCGCACTTATCGGCGGCGGCGGGCGGGCCGGGGACCTGATGGGCGAGGTGTACGAGTACTTCCTGGGCAATTTCGCCCGCGCGGAAGGCCGGCGGGGCGGCGAATTCTTCACCCCACCCAGCGTCGTGCGGCTGCTCGTCGAGGTGCTCGAACCGACCGGCGGTCGCGTGTATGACCCGTGCTGCGGCTCGGGCGGGATGTTCGTGCAGACCGAACACTTCATCGCCGAACGCGACGGCGATCCCGCGAAAGTCACCGTCTACGGCCAGGAAAGCGTCGAGCAGACCTGGCGGATGGCGAAGATGAACCTCGCCGTGCACGGCATCGACAACTCGGGCCTGGGCGCGCGGTGCGCCGACACGCTAGCCACCGATCTGCACGCCGGCGTGCAGATGGACTACGTGCTGGCCAATCCGCCCTTCAACATCAAGGATTGGGCCCGCGACGAGGACGACCCGCGGTGGCGCTTCGGCGTTCCGCCCGCGACCAACGCGAATTACGCCTGGATTCAGCACATCCTGTCCAAGCTGGCCCCGGGCGGCACGGCCGGCGTGGTGATGGTCAACGGCTCGATGTCGTCGACCGCGATGGGTGAGGGCGACATTCGGGCCCGGATCATCGATGCGGACCTGGTGTCGTGCATGGTCGCGCTGCCCGCCCAGCTGTTCCGCAGCACCGGAATACCGGTGTGCCTGTGGTTTTTCGCCATGACCAAGGCGCACCGGCCGGGGCAGGTGCTGTTCATCGATGCGCGCGGCCTGGGCTACCTGGTGGATCGGGCCGAGCGCGCCCTGACCCGCGAGGAGATCGCCCGGATCGCTGACACCTACCACGCGTGGTCGGGCACTGCGTCGGCCCTCGCCAAAGGTCTTGCCTATCAAGATGTTCCGGGGTTTTGTCAGTCCGTGTCGGTGGACGCCATCAGGGCCGCGGGCTACCCGCTGACGCCGGGCCGCTATGTGGACGCACCCACCGCGCCGGACGACGGTGAACCCGTCGGCGACAAGATCACACGGTTGACCGACGACCTGCTGGACGCGCTGGACGACTCGGCCCGCACGGAAAACGTGGTGCGCCAACAGCTGAAGCGGCTGCGGTGAAGACCCTCCTGGGCGAGCACCTCGACTTCAGCACCGGAAGCAGCGCCCCGCCACGAGACGCCGCCGGGCGCGTCCCCGTCTACGGCGCCAACGGCGCGATCGGTTACGCCACCGTCCACAACGCCACCGGGCCCTTGATCGTGCTCGGCCGCGTCGGGTCGTACTGCGGCAGCCTGCGCTACTGCGACTCCGACGTCTGGGTCACCGAGAACGCGCTGGTGTGCCGCGCCAAAGACCCGCGAGAGACCCGGTATTGGTATTACGCCCTGCAGACCTGCCGGCTGGCCGATCATCGATCCGGATCGGGGCAGCCCCTGCTCAACCAGAGAATCCTGAACGACGTTCCGGTGTGGGCCGCCGCCGCGCACGAACGGTGGCGGATCGCCGGACTGCTGGGCGCTTTCGACGACAAAGTCGCCGCCAACGACCGGGTGATCGACACGGCGGAACGCCTGATGGTCGCCCTCGCGGAATCGGCACCGGATCGGGTGCGGCTGTCCACCCTGGCCACCCGGTCGACGGCGACCCGCAACGTCAGCGAGTTCGACGCGCGCCTCGCCCACTTCAGCCTGCCCGCGTTCGACGACGGGGCGACACCCCGTATGGCCGGCGCGGCGCAGGTGCGCAGCGCCAAGCTGCTGCTGACCCAGCCGTGCGTCCTGTTCGCGAAGCTGAACCCGCGGATCCCGCGGATCTGGAACGTGGTGGGCCTGCCGTCGGACATGGCGGTGGCCAGCACCGAGTTCGTCGTGCTGCTGCCGGCCGGCATCGATTCCTCGGCGCTGTGGTCGGCGCTGCGGCAACCCGACGTCTCGCAGCGGCTGCAGCGGCGGGTCGCGGGAACCTCGGGCAGCCATCAGCGAATTCAGCCTCGTGACCTGCTGGACGTGTCGGTCCCCGACGTGCGCCGGTTGAGCCCCGAGGCGCTGCGGACGATCACCGGGTTGGGTGCGCTGTGTCACGCGCGCCGCACCGAAAACGCCCGGTTGTCGGGGCTGCGCGACGCGCTGCTGCCGTCGCTGGTCTGCGGCAGGGTGCGGGTCAGAGGCGCCGATCCGCCCGGCACGCTTGAGGCGGATTGCCCGGCTTCTCCTCGCGCCGTTCCACGGCGCGCATCGTCGCCGGGCTAAGGTGAGCGCCGTGGCCGAGATCGCGCCGCTGCGCGTGCAACTGATCGCCAAGACCGACTTCTTGGCGCCGCCGGACGTGCCGTGGAGCACCGACGCCGACGGCGGCCCCGCGCTGGTCGAGTTCGCCGGCCGGGCCTGCTATCAAAGCTGGTCGAAACCCAACCCCAAGACCGCGACCAACGCCGGCTACATCAAGCACATCATCGACGTCGGCCACTTTTCGGTGCTCGAACACGCGAGCGTGTCGTTCTACATCACCGGCATCTCGCGATCGTGCACACATGAGCTGATCCGGCACCGGCACTTCTCCTATTCGCAGCTGTCCCAGCGCTACGTCCCGGAGAAGGACTCGCACGTCGTCGTGCCGCCAGGCGTGGCAGACGATCCGGAACTGCAGCAGATCCTGGCCGCGGCCGCCGACGCCAGCCGCGCCACCTACACCGAATTGCTGACGAAACTCGAAGCGAAATTCGCCGACCACCCGAATGCGGTGCTGCGGCGCAAGCAGGCCCGCCAGGCCGCCCGCGCCGTACTGCCCAACGCGACCGAAACCCGCATCGTCGTGACCGGCAACTACCGGGCGTGGCGCCACTTCATCGCCATGCGCGCCAGCGAGCACGCCGACGTGGAAATCCGGCGGCTCGCCATCGAGTGCCTGCGCCAGCTGGCGGGCGTGGCGTCCACGGTGTTCGCCGACTTCGAGATCTCCACCCTGGCCGACGGCACGGAGGTCGCGACCAGCCCACTGGCGACCGAAGCCTGACGCGTCGACGCGCTGCGGCGCGCGTCCACGTGGGTGCTAAATACCTTGCCGTCGCCAGGTAACCTGAACACCGTGAGCACGGTCGGATTCGACGCCCCAGCCCGGTTGGGAACCGTGCTGACCGCGATGGTCACACCGTTTCGCCCCGACGGCTTCGTTGACACCGCCGCGGCCGCCCAGCTGGCCAATCACCTGATCGACGCGGGCTGCGACGGGCTGGTGATCTCCGGAACCACCGGCGAGTCCCCGACCACCACCGACGACGAGAAGCGAGAGCTGCTGCGCGTCGTGCTGGAGACCGTCGGCGACCGGGCCCGCGTGATCGCCGGCGCGGGCACCTATGACACCGCCCACAGCGTCCGGCTGGCCAAGGCCTGCGCGGCCGAGGGCGCGCACGGGCTGCTTGTGGTCACCCCGTACTACTCGAAGCCGCCGCAGAGCGGGCTGATCGCCCACTTCACCACCGTCGCCGACGCAACCGAGTTGCCGGTGCTGCTCTACGACATCCCGCCGCGTTCGGTGATACCGATCCAGCCCGAGACCATCCGCGCGCTGGCGGCCCACCCGAACATCGTCGGGATCAAGGATGCAAAGGCCGACCTGCACAGCGGTGGCCAGATCATCGCCGAGACCGGCCTGGCCTACTACTCCGGGGACGACGCGCTGAATCTGCCGTGGCTGGCGATGGGCGCCACCGGCTTCATCAGCGTGATTTCTCACGTGGCGGCGGGGCAGCTGCGGGAAATGTTGTCCGCCTTCGCCTCGGGCGACATCGCCACGGCCCGCAAGATCAACGCCACCGTCGCCCCGCTGTGCGACGCGATGGCCCGCCTGGGCGGGGTGACGATGTCCAAGGCGGGCCTGCGCCTGCAGGGCATCGAGGTCGGCGATCCGCGGTTGCCGCAAATGCCCGCAACGCCAGAGCAACTCGACGCGCTGGCCGCCGATATGCGCGCGGCCTCGGTGCTGCGGTGACCCGAGGAGTGTCCGAGAAGTGGATGTAGACCTCGCCCCGCCAGGCCCCTTGGCCGCGGGAGGGTTGCGGGTCACTGCTCTGGGCGGCATCAGCGAAATCGGCCGCAACATGACGGTTTTCGAGCACCTGGGCCGGCTGTTGATCATCGACTGCGGCGTGATGTTCCCCACCCACGACGAGCCCGGGGTGGATCTGATTTTGCCGGATCTGCGCCACATCGAGGACCGCCTCGACGATATCGAGGCGCTGGTGCTCACCCACGCGCACGAGGATCACATCGGCGGCATCCCGTTCCTGCTCAAGCTGCGCCCCGACATCCCGGTGGTCGGTTCGAAGTTCACCCTCGCGCTGGTCGCCGCGAAGTGCCGCGAACACCGCCTCAAGCCGGTGTTCGTCGAGGTGGCCGAGGGCCAGAAGAGCACCCACGGCGTGTTCGAATGCCAGTACTTCGCCGTCAATCACTCCATCCCCGACGCGCTGGCGATCGCCGTGCACACCGGCGCGGGAACCATCCTGCACACCGGCGACATCAAGCTCGACCAGCTACCGCTGGACGGCCGGCCGACCGACCTGCCCGGCATGTCCCGCCTCGGCGACGCCGGGGTGGATCTGTTCCTGTGCGACTCAACCAATTCCGAGCATCCCGGCGTCGGGCCGTCGGAAAGCGAAGTGGGCCCGACGCTGCACCGCCTGATCCGCGGCGCCGACGGCCGCGTCATCGTGGCGTGCTTCGCCTCCAACGTTGACCGGGTACAGCAAATCATCGATGCCGCAGTCGCTTTGGGCCGGCGGGTATCGTTCGTCGGCCGATCCATGGTGCGCAACATGGGCATTGCCCGCGAACTCGGCTTCCTGCGGGTGGCCGATTCGGACGTGATCGACATCGGCGCCGCCGAGATGATGCCGGCCGACCAGGTGGTGCTGATCACCACCGGGACCCAGGGCGAACCGATGTCGGCGCTGTCGCGGATGTCGCGCGGCGAGCACCGCAGCATCACGCTGACCGCGGGTGACCTGGTGGTGTTGGCGTCGTCGCTGATCCCGGGTAACGAGGAAGCGGTCTACGGCGTCATCGACGAGCTCGCCAAGATTGGGGCCCGCGTCGTCACCAACGCCCAAGCGCGCGTGCATGTTTCGGGCCACGCCTACGCCGGGGAACTGTTGTTCCTGTACAACGGGATTCGGCCGCGCCACGTCATGCCCGTGCACGGCACGTGGCGCATGCTGCGCGCCAACGCCAAACTGGCGGCCCGCACCGGCGTGCCGGAGGAATCGATCCTGCTGGCCGAGAACGGGGTGAGTGTCGACCTGGTGGCGGGGAAGGCTTCGATCGCCGGTGCGGTGCCGGTCGGCAAGATGTTCGTCGACGGCCTGATCCAAGGCGACGTCGGCGATATCACCTTGGGCGAGCGCCTCATTCTGTCGTCGGGTTTCGTGGCGGTGACCGTGGTAATCGCGCGCGGCACCGGGCGTCCGGTCGCCCCGCCGCAGCTGCATTCGCGCGGATTCTCCGAGGATCCCAAGGCGCTCGAGCCCGCCGTGCGCAGGGTGGAGGCCGAGCTGGAAGCGCTGCTGGCCGAGAACATCACCGATCCGAGCCGCATCGCGCAGGGCGTACGGCGCACCATCGGCAAATGGGTGGGCGAGACCTACCGCCGCCAGCCGATGATCGTGCCGACCGTCATCGAAGTCTGACCCGCTAGAGCTTCTCCGCGTAGGCCGACCACTCCAGTTGCGAGGCCTTGAGTTTGCGGCCGGTGGGTTCGACATAGCGCTGGGCGAGCTCCTCGGGACCGGCCTGCTCCACCAGCCGCCAGCCGTACTCGCCGAGGAACGCGGCGACCTCGTCGGGCTGCAGGCCGAAATGCCACAGCTGCCGCCGCTGGCGCACGGTGCGGTACAGCGTGCGGGTGCCATACCGGTTGGTGCCGTCGATGAAATCCCTACGGACGTAGGTGAACACCAAACGGCTGCCGGGTGCGGTCGCGCGCAGGCCGTCCAGCGTGCGCCGCACCGTCGCCTCGGTGAGGTATTGGGTGACGCCCTCGCAGATGAAGAACACCCGGTAGTCGGTGCGATAGCCGTGCTCGGCGAGCGAGGTGAGCAGGTCGTCATGCTCGAGGTTCAACGCCACCAGCCGAACCGACAGCGGCAGCTCGCCGAGCACCCGGCGCACCGTCTTGAACTTCCTGGCGACGTTCACCGGCAGATCGACCTCGAACACCGGGATGCGCACCCGCCGCGTCAAGAGGTAGGCGCGGGTGTCCAGCCCCGCCCCGAGGATGACGACGGCGTTGATGTCGTCGAGCGAGTCCTTGAGCTTGTCGGCGATAAAACGCTTGCGGCAGGCCAGATTCGCCCACAATCCCGGACCGGTGAACTCCGAGCCGCGGATCATCAGCCGGCGAATCGGCGCGAACCGGGTCGCCCCGACGAGCCACCGCAGCGGGCGGGGCAGGAAGAGCTCGGCGAAGTCGTCGTCGACCAGGCGGCGCCCGGGCGGCTCGTTCTGCTCGACCGCGGCCAGCACCATCGGGCCAAATGCAGTCTGCGCAACCGGGTTTCGTGCCATGGCGGCTACTTGTTCAGGAATCCCGCGTCGACCGGCAACGTCACACCGGTGATGTAGCGTGCCTGATCGGACACCAGCCATGCCACCGCGTTGGCGATGTCCTCGACGTCCAGTACCTCGACCGGCATGGCGTTGCCCATGGCTCCCGGTGTATCCGTCCCGGCGGCCATCTTGGCCAGCCACTCGCGGGTGAACTCGTTGTTGATCATCGGCGTCTCGACGCCGGACGGATGGATGGAGTTGACCCGGATCATCTGTCCGGCAAGTAGATTCGCGTAAACCCGCATCAGCCCGACCACCCCGTGTTTGGCGGCGACGTAGCCGACGGAACCGGCGTCCGGGCCGCCGACCCCGGCCAGCCCCGCGCTCGAACTGATCAGCACGATCGACCCGCCGGTGCCCTGCTTGACCATCATGGGTATCGCGACCTTGATGGTGTGGTAGACGCCGGTCAGGTTGACGTTGATGACGTCGTGCCAGCCGTCGTCACCGGATTGCATGGGGGCGATCCCGGCGTTGGCCACCACGATGTCCAGCCGGCCGAACTCGTCCAGGCCCGCCTGCAGCGCCGCCGACAGCGATTCGCGGTCGCGGACGTCGCCACGAGCGGCCACGATGCGGGCGCCGGTGTCTTCCACCAGCTTCACGGTGGCCGCCAGGTCCTCGGGCGTGGCCAGCGAGTAGGGGACGCTGGCGATCTGGTCGCACAGGTCGACGGCGATGATGTCCGCGCCGTCGGCGGCCAGCCGCACCGCGTGCGCGCGGCCCTGGCCGCGCGCCGCGCCGGTGATGAAAGCGACCTTGCCCGTCAAGGGCCCTTGCGACGAGCGGGTCATCAGGGCCGCAACTGTCCTTTGGCCGGGTCGCCCGCCGGGACCGGCTGCAGCATCTTGATGTCGGGGGCCCCGTCCAGGTGCTCGCCGGCCGCGGTGAACATCTTGGTGACCGCCGGTGCGGTGCTGTGCGCCTTGAGCGCCTCGGCGTCGGCCCACTGCTCGACGAAGACGAACGTCTCGCCCGACTGGTGCAGCGAATAGACCTGGCAGCCCGGCTCGTCGTGCACTTCTTCGACCGCCCGCGTGAGGATGTCGCGAACGGTGTCGACCGACTCCGGTTTGACGGTCAATGTAGCGACGACGACAACGGGCATTGCTGGCCTCCTGGGGCGCGGTGGGGGTGGGTGACGAGCACGACTTCTAACAACCGAATGTCACCCTACTCACGCGATTCGGCGCCCGATTGGCCCCATGCCCGACAAGCCGAACCGTAACCAGTGTGGCGGGTGGTGTAGATGATGTCGTTGCGACTACCCTTGCCGTCATGCCCAGTAAGACCGCCGCCCGCTCCGGAAGCCGAACGAGCAGGTCAAAGGCTACTTCGCGCGCCAGCGGGTCCAGGGGTGCGCGCCCGGCGGCGCCCCGAAAGAAGGTCGGCAAACCCGCCAGGCGGCGTAATCACGCGCCGCTGGTCGGCGCCGGGGTGACCTGCGGCCGCGCCGCGCGCGCCGTCTGGCTGCTGGCCGCCCGGGGGACGGGCACCGCGGCCCGGTCGATCGGGCGGGCCCACGACATCGACCCCGGGCATCGCCGCGACGGCATCGCGCTGCTGTTGCTGGGCTTTTCCGTGGTGGTCGCCGCCAGCTCGTGGTTCCACGCCGCCGGCCCGGTCGGCACGTGGGTCGACACCCTGCTGCGGACCTTCATCGGCGCGGGTGTGCTGGCGCTGCCCGTCGTCACCGCCGCGGTGGCGGTGACCCTGATGCGCACGGAGCCCAACCCGGATGCGCGCCCCCGACTGATCCTGGGGGCCAGCCTGATCACGCTGTCGGTTCTCGGCCTGCGCCACCTGTGGTCCGGTTCGCCGGGAGACCCGGAAGCGCGCCGCCGCGCGGCGGGTTTCATCGGCTTCGCCATCGGCGGGCCGCTCTCGGACGGGCTCACGCCCTGGATCGCCGCGCCGTTGTTGTTCATCGGCTTCATGTTCGGCCTGTTGCTGCTGACCGGCACCACCATCCGCGAGGTGCCCGTGGTGATGCGCAACCTGTTCCACACACGGTTCGTCGACGAGGACTACGACGACGAGCCCTACGACTACGCGGACGAGTTCGACGACGACGCCGAGGCGGAGCCCGCCAACTACTCCGACGACGCGTCCTCCGTCCCGGAGGCGCCGCCGGCGTGGTCACCGGACGACGATGCCCAGGCCGCGCTGCAGGACGACATTCCCACCGTGCCCGAACCGGCCGTCCAGCCCGCCCTGGGGGGCTCGCGGGGCCGCAAGCGCGGACGGTCGACGGACAAGCACGACACCGTCGAGCTGGACCGGGTCGTCGAGGGTCCCTACACGCTGCCGTCGCTGAGCCTGCTGGTGGCGGGCGACCCGCCCAAGAAGCGCAGCGCCGCGAACAACGTCATGGCCGACGCCATCACCGAGGTGCTGACCCAGTTCAAGGTGGACGCCGCCGTCACCGGCTGCACCCGCGGGCCGACCGTGACCCGCTACGAGGTCGAGCTGGGGCCGGGCGTCAAGGTCGAGAAGATCACCGCGCTGCAGAAGAACATCGCCTACGCGGTGGCCACCGAGAGCGTGCGCATGCTGGCCCCGATCCCGGGCAAGTCGGCGGTGGGCATCGAGGTGCCCAACACCGACCGGGAAATGGTCCGGTTGGCCGACGTGCTCACCGCGCCGTCGACGCGGCGCGACCATCACCCGCTGATCATCGGGCTCGGCAAGGACATCGAGGGCGATTTCATCTCGGCGAACCTGGCCAAGATGCCGCACCTGCTGGTGGCCGGCTCGACCGGTTCCGGTAAGTCCAGCTTCGTCAACTCCATGCTGGTATCGCTGCTGGCGCGCGCCACTCCGGAAGAGGTCAGGATGATCCTGATCGACCCGAAGATGGTGGAACTCACGCCGTACGAAGGCATTCCGCATCTGATCACCCCGATCATCACCCAGCCCAAGAAGGCGGCGGCCGCGCTGGCGTGGCTGGTGGAGGAGATGGAGCAGCGCTACCAGGACATGCAGGCGTCCCGGGTGCGGCACATCGACGACTTCAACGAGAAGGTCCGCTCCGGTGCCATCACCGCGCCACTGGGCAGCCAGCGCGAATACCGGCCGTACCCGTACGTGGTGGCGATCGTCGACGAGCTGGCCGACCTGATGATGACGGCGCCGCGCGACGTCGAGGACGCCATCGTGCGGATCACCCAAAAGGCCCGCGCCGCAGGCATTCACCTGGTGCTGGCTACCCAGCGCCCGTCGGTGGACGTGGTCACCGGTCTGATCAAGACCAACGTGCCGTCCCGGCTGGCGTTCGCCACGTCGTCGCTGACCGACAGCCGCGTCATCCTGGATCAGGCCGGCGCGGAAAAGCTGATCGGCATGGGTGACGGCCTGTTCCTGCCGATGGGGGCGAACAAGCCGATCCGGCTGCAGGGCGCATTCATCACCGACGAGGAGATCCACGCCGTCGTCACCGCCTGCAAGGACCAGGCCGAACCCGAGTACACCGAGGGCGTCACCGCCGCCAAGCCCACCGGCGAACGCACCGACGTCGACCCCGACATCGGCGACGACATGGACGTGTTCCTGCAGGCCGTCGAGCTGGTGGTGTCCAGCCAGTTCGGCTCCACGTCGATGCTGCAGCGCAAGCTGCGCGTCGGCTTCGCCAAGGCCGGCCGGCTGATGGACCTGATGGAGACCCGCGGCATCGTCGGGCCGTCGGAGGGCTCCAAGGCGCGCGAGGTGCTGGTCAAGCCCGACGAACTCGCGGGGACGCTGGCGCTGATCCGGGGCGGCGCCAATGCCGACGGATCCGACGAGACCGAATAACGCCGCTAAAGCCTCAGCAGCATCCGCGAGTTGCCGAGGATGTTCGGCTTGACGTAGCTCAGGTCCAGGAACTCCGCGACACCGATGTCATAGGAGCGGCACATCTCCTCGAACACCTCGGCGGTGACGGGCGTGCCCTCGATTTCGGTGAAGCCATGCCTGGCGAAGAATTCGGTTTCGAACGTCAGCACGAACAGCCGCTTCAACTGCAACTCGCGGGCGACCTCGAGCAGCCGGTCGACGATCGCGTGGCCGATGCCGTGTCCGGTCAGCGCCGGGGCGACCGCGACGGTGCGGACCTCGCCGAGGTCCGACCACATCACGTGCAGCGCGCCGCAACCGACCACCTGGCCTGGAGAATCGGGGTGCTCGGCCACCCAAAACTCCTGGATAGCCTCGTACAGCGTCACGAGGTTCTTCTCCAGCAGGATCTTTCCCGCGTAGGTGTCGACCAGCTGCTTGATGGCCGGCACGTCGGACGTTCGCGCGCGCCGAACCAGCGGCCGAGGGCGCTGCGGACTTTGGGTCACGGCTAACAGTATCGACATCGCGGACGGGTGCGCTGGTCAACCGTTATTCTGTTGCCGTGTCGGGGCAGCCGCAGACGGGTCCGGTGGTAGGCCGCGCAAACATCGCCAACCTCGCCAACACGCTGACCCTGTTGCGGCTTGTGCTGGTGCCGATCTTCCTGCTCGCCTTATTCGCTGGAGACGGCCACCAAAACGGTTTCCGCGTGGTGGCTTTCGTCATCTTCGCGGCCGCCTGCATCACCGATCGGCTGGACGGCCTGCTGGCCCGCAACTACGGCATGGCGACCGAATTCGGTGCATTCGTAGATCCGATCGCGGACAAGACGCTGGTGGGGTCGGCGCTGATCGGGCTCTCGATGCTCGGTGAACTGCCGTGGTGGGTCACGGTGCTGATCATGGTCCGCGAATTCGGGGTCACCGTGCTGCGGCTGGCCGTGATCCGCCGCGGCGTCATCCCGGCCAGCTGGGGCGGCAAAGTCAAGACCGTGGTGCAGGTGCTGGCCATCGGATTGTTCGTGCTGCCCTGGGCGGGATCGCCGGGGCCGTTCCGGGTGATCGCGGCGGTGGTGATGGGCGTGGCAATCGTGCTCACAGTGATCACCGGGATCGACTACGTCGTGTCGACCGTCCGGGAAGTGCGCCGCACGCCCGGCTGATTTCGGCGGGTGCGACGGGAACCAGACCCTCGCCGGCGGCGTTCACCTAATGAGCACCTGCCGGAGGCAAGCTGAGTATCTGCCGCGCAGGTTCGACTGGACGAAGGAGGGCGGGATGCCGCCATTGGTGCGAGAGGTCATCGGCGACGTGCTGCGCGAGGCCCGCACGACACAGGGCCGGACGCTGCGCGAGGTGTCCGATTCGGCGCGGGTGAGCCTCGGTTACCTGTCCGAGGTGGAACGCGGCCGCAAGGAACCGTCCAGCGAGCTGCTGAACGCGATCTGTGACGCGCTGGACGTCCCGCTGTCGTCGGTTCTCACCCACGCCGGCGAGCGGATGGCCAGCGAGGAGCGCGCGGCCGTCGGCGCGGCCACCGACGGCGCGAGCGGCACCAGCATCAAGGTCGTCATCCCGCCGGTGGCGTCGTTGGCGCTGGCCTGAGCGCCGGGGACCGATCCCGCGTAAGGGGTGGGGCGATCGGCGCCGACCCACTAAATTGAGCGACAGGCGCAGAGCCCCGCAGGCCCATCCGGGGACCATCCGGATCCTCAAGAAGCGAAGGTGGAGCTAACTCATGGCCAATCCGTTCGTCAAGGCGTGGAAGTACCTCACGGCGCTGTTCAATGCCAAGATCGACGAGCACGCAGACCCCAAGGTGCAGATCCAGCAGGCCATCGAGGAAGCGCAACGCACGCACCAGGCGCTGACCCAGCAGGCCGCACAGGTCATCGGCAACCAGCGGCAACTCGAGATGCGGCTCAACCGTCAGCTGGCGGACGTGGAGAAGTTGCAGGTCAACGTGCGTCAGGCCTTGACGCTGGCCGACCAGGCCACCGCAGCCGGTGACGCCGCGAAGGCCGCCGAGTACAACAACGCCGCCGAGGCTTTCGCCGCCCAACTGGTGACCGCCGAGCAGAGCGTCGAAGACCTCAAGACGCTGCACGACCAGGCGCTGGGGGCGGCCGCGCAGGCCAAGAAGGCCGTCGAGCAGAACGCCATGATGCTGCAGCAGAAGATCTCCGAACGCACCAAGCTGCTCAGCCAGCTTGAGCAGGCCAAGATGCAGGAGCAGGTGAGCGCTTCGCTGCGGTCGATGAGCGACCTGGCCGCCCCCGGTAACGTCCCCAGCCTCGACGAGGTGCGCGACAAGATCGAGCGGCGATACGCGAACGCGATCGGGGCCGCCGAGCTCGCGCAGGGTTCGGTGCAGGGCCGGATGCTCGAGGTCGAGCAGGCCGGGGTGCAGATGGCCGGTCACTCCCGCCTGGAGCAGATTCGCGCCTCGATGCGTGGTGAGGCGCTTCCGACCGGTGGGACGCCGGCCGCCGGGACGACGCCCGCCACTCCCGCGCCCGCGGAGAGCGCGGGCGGCTCGGTCCCCGAGAAGCCACTTGGCCAGTAGCCGAAGTGTCATGGCGGTGAAAGCGACGCAGCCCGGTCCGTGGCGCGCGCTGCTGCATCGTGGCCTGGCCACCGCCGCCGACCTGTCCGATCTGGTGGCCCGCCGGATCAGCGCGGCCGCGGATCCGCGCGCCCGGTTGCTGCGGCGGCGTCGCCGCGCGCTGCGGTGGGGCCTGATCTTCAGCGCCGGATGCGTGTTCTGGGCCGCGGTGACGATGCTGCTCGCCGCCTGGGGCTGGTTCGCATTGCTGCTCGAAATCACCGGTGGCGTCGCGGTTTTCATGGCCATCCCGGCGACGCTGTTGCTGCTGCGCTATCGCTGGCTGCGGTCCGAGCCGCTGCCGACGCCCCGGACCACGAACGTGCGCCGGCTGCCGCCGCCGGGTTCGGCGGCGCGCCCCGCGATGTACGCGCTGGGCGCCTCCGAGCGTGGCTTTTCCTCGCTGGTGGCCGTGATCGAGCGGGGCACGATGTTGCCGACCGCCGAGATACGCGACCTGACCGCGGCCGCCACCCGGACCTCGGCCGCAATGGCGTCCACCGCCGCGCAGGTGGTGTCGATGGAACGTGCGGCACAGGCCAGCGAGGAATCGCGGTCGTATCTGGTGCCCACCATCAACGCGTTCACCGCGCAGCTGGGTGCCGGTGTCCGCCAATACAACGAAATGGTTACCGCGGCAGCGCAACTGGTGTCGTCGGCGAACGGCGACGGATCGGCCGCGTCGCAGCATTACCGCGCCGAGCTGGCCGGGGCGACCGATCGCCTCATCGGCTGGGCGCAGGCGTTCGACGAACTCGGCGGATTGCGCGGGACCGGCTAGGCGCCGGCGTCAGAACGTAGCTTTCAGCGACGGCAGCACCAGCGCCGCCAAGCCGCGCGCGGTGGCCTTGAGCATGTCGAAGAAGTCGAAGTAGTCCCGCCACAACGTGATTCGCCCGTTCTGGACCTCGAACACGCCGCACACCCAGAACTGCAGCCGCAGCGGGCCGAAGATCAGCGCGTCGGTGCGTTCGGTGAGCACCGCGCCGCCGTGGGCCGCGATGCGATGGATCTTCACCTCAAAGGCGGCGCGGCCCTCCATCCGGCGAAACAGCTTGATGGCCCTGGCCCGGCCATGGATGGTGGGCAGGCCGACGTTCTCGTAGACGAGATCGTCGGCCAGCGCGGCGTCGGCGGCGTCGTAATCCGCGTCCTGCAGGGCGTTCAGGAATCCTTCGACCGTGCGGGTGTTCGCAACGGTTGTGCCAGTCAGCTCGGTCATCTTGCCAGCGTAGGCGCGTGGCAACGGGGCGCTATGGCAGGGTAAGCACGATGCGCGTCGCCGTGGTCGCCGGGCCGGATCCCGGGCATGCGTTCCCGGCGATCGCGCTGTGCCGGCGCTTCGCCGAAGCCGGCGACGAGCCCACTCTGTTCACCGGCGCCGAATGGCTGGACGCCGCCCGCGGGACCGGCATCGACGCCGCCGCGCTGGACGGGCTGGCGGCCCTCGACGACGACGTCGATGCCGGGGCCCGGATCCACCGGCGCGCCGCGCGGATGGCCGTGCTCAACGTGCCCGCGCTGCGCGAATTGGCGCCCGACCTGGTGGTGTCCGACGTCATCACCGCCGGCGGTGGCATGGCCGCCGAGCTGTTGGGCATCCCGTGGATCGAACTCAACCCGCACCCGCTGTACCTACCGTCGCAAGGACTGCCGCCGATCGGCAGCGGGCTGGCGCCGGGCACCGGCATCCGGGGCCGGCTGCGCGATGCCGCGATGCGCGCGCTGACGGCGCGATCGGTGCGTACCGGCCTGCAGCAGCGCGCCGACTCGCGCGTCGAGATCGGGCTGCCGGCGCGCGATCCCGGCCCGCTGCGCCGGCTGATCGCGACGCTGCCCGCGCTGGAGGTTCCCCGCCCGGACTGGCCCGCCGAGGCCGTCGTCGTCGGGCCGTTGCACTTCGAACCGACCGACCGGATTCTCGAGGTCCCGGCGGGGTCCGGGCCGGTGGTGGTCATCGCGCCGTCGACCGCCTTGATCGGCACCGAGGGCCTCGCCGAGGTGGCGCTGGCGTGCTTGACGCCGGGGGAGACCCTGCCGGCGGGGTCGCGCCTGCTGGTGTCGCGGTTGGACGGTCCGGAGCTGACGGTGCCGCCGTGGGCGACCGTCGGGCTGGGACGCCAGGACGAGCTGCTGGCGCATGCCGACCTGGTGATCTGCGGCGGCGGCCACGGCATGGTGGCCAAGACGCTGCTGGCCGGCGTGCCGCTGGTGGTGGTGCCCGGCGGCGGTGACCAGTGGGAGATCGCCAACCGGGTGCAGCGCCAGGGCAGCGCCCGGCTGATCCGGCCGCTGACCGCCGACACGCTGGTGGCCGCGGTCAACGAGGTGCTGTCGTCGCCGGGTTACCGTGCGGCGGCGCAGGCGGCGGCGGCCGGCGTCGCCGGCGTCGCCGACCCGGTCCGGGTGTGCCGCGACGCGCTGGCGGTCGCCGGATGATCCGCAGCGCGCCGCCGCGGTCGCCTTATGCTTCGGCGGGATGCACCCGATGAGGATCATCACGACAATCGCCGCCGGCGCCGTGGCGGCCGGCGCGCTGGCCGGCGCGGCCGTCGCGCACGCCGACAGTCCCGAGGAACAGCAGGCCTGCCAGTTGATGGACGATCCGGCCGCCGCCCAACAGGGACTCGCGCCGGCCGAGTACGCCTTCATGCAGTTGCGCGCCACCATGTCGGCCCAACGCGCGCGCGACGTGATGTCCATCGCGGTGCAGGAGGACTGCCCCAACCACATCATCGACCTGCCGGCCAGCTGGCGGTAGCGCGCTTCGCGCTCAGGTGTCCGATACCTGCGGGCTGGGTATGTTGACTGGCGTGCGGCTAACGGAGTTTCACGAGCGGGTAGTCCTACGCTTTGGCACTACCTACGGGTCTTCGGTCCTGGTGGATCACGTGCTGACCGGCTTCGACGGCCGCACGGCGGCCCAAGCCATCGAGGCCGGGATCGAGCCCCGCGACATCTGGCGGGCGTTGTGCGTGGACTTCGACGTGCCTCGGGAACAGTGGTGATCTGACGCGTCAGTCGTATGCCGGGTACGCGTTCTGCCGCAGCACGCAGTCGCCGCACAGAGAACTTCCCGGCAGTCGATAGAAAAGGCAACAGCTGCGGCGGCTGAAGCCCAGTTCTGGGCCGGTCAGGACACCGGACCCGGCCAGCACGCCGGTGTCCAACAGCGACCGCGTCATCTCCACGATCGCGGGGCGCAGGTCCGGCCGCGCCGACAGCATGGCCCGTGCGGCTCCCACCAGTGCGGAGGCGATGTTGCCCGCGAGCAGGGCGGGCGCCAGGTTGACCCGCAGGCCGGCGGCGAGCGGCCGCATGTGCTCGCTCACCACGATGCGATACAGCATGTCCGGTGCGGGGAAGGTGACGGGTTTCCCGGCAGGTTCGGGCAGTCGTAGCTGTGCACCGTCGTCGGCGCGCTGCAGGTCTTCGAGGTCGGGGACGACGCCGTGGCCGACCGCGCAGGCGAGCACCGGAGACCACAGCCGAGTGGCGTGGGCGAGGTGAACCAGCGACGCGCCGATCCGCAGATCGGCCGTGCGGTAGCGCCGAATGGTGGCGTCGATCAAGTCGGCACAGCCGTCCGCGTAGGACTGTCCGACCGGATGCCATCCCGCGGCGTCTCCACCCACGGTCAGAGTGAAAAAGCCTCCGTAGCAAGCTATTTCAGCCAGCTGAGCGGAGATGTCCATTGCTTCGCGACCGCCTCTTGGGGAAATCCGCCCCGGTTGTGGTGAGGGCGCGTCGACGGCGAGTATCTGGCTCTCTCGGGTGGGCATGCCCATGGAGATCACAGTGGCGGGACCGCACCGGATTCACACCGGTTTCCTCGTGCTTTCGGGCTGGAAGGCCCGTCGACGCCTTTCGGTAGCCGATGTTGCCACACGCGACGGAGAGAACGGCGTGTCGACCTTGAATCGAACACCTGTTCGGCTACTGTGGTGAGTGTTCGGCCAGCCAACTTGTCGGTGGCCCTCTCTAGTGTCACCGACAACCGACCGATACCGGTCAGACGAACACCGACTATAGGAGAGGCACCATGGCGCAAGCCCCCGACCGCGAGAAGGCTCTCGAACTGGCGATGGCCCAGATCGAAAAGAGCTATGGCAAAGGCTCGGTGATGCGTCTCGGCGACGAGACCCGTCAGCCGATCTCGATCATCCCGACCGGATCCATCGCACTGGACGTTGCCCTGGGCATCGGCGGGCTGCCCCGCGGCCGGGTCGTGGAGATCTACGGCCCGGAATCCTCGGGTAAGACCACCGTCGCCCTGCACGCGGTGGCCAACGCCCAGGCCGCCGGCGGCGTCGCCGCCTTCATCGACGCCGAGCACGCCCTGGATCCCGACTACGCCAAGAAACTCGGCGTGGACACCGATTCCCTGCTGGTCAGCCAGCCCGACACGGGGGAGCAGGCCCTCGAGATCGCCGACATGCTGATCCGCTCCGGCGCCCTGGACATCCTGGTCATCGACTCGGTGGCCGCGCTGGTGCCGCGCGCCGAGCTCGAAGGCGAGATGGGCGACAGCCACGTCGGACTACAGGCCCGGCTGATGAGCCAGGCCCTGCGGAAAATGACTGGCGCGCTGAATAATTCGGGCACCACCGCGATCTTCATCAACCAGCTGCGCGAGAAGATCGGAGTGATGTTCGGCAGCCCCGAGACCACCACGGGTGGAAAGGCTTTGAAGTTCTACGCGTCGGTGCGCATGGACGTGCGCCGGATCGAGACGCTCAAGGACGGCACCAACGCGGTCGGTAACCGCACCCGGGTCAAGATCGTCAAGAACAAGGTGGCGCCGCCCTTCAAGCAGGCCGAGTTCGACATCCTCTACGGCCACGGGATCAGCCGGGAAGGATCGCTGATCGACATGGGCGTGGAGCAGGGCTTCATCCGCAAGTCCGGCTCCTGGTTCACCTATGAGGGTGAGCAGCTCGGTCAGGGCAAGGAGAACGCCCGCACCTTCCTGATGGAAAACGACGAAGTCGCCAACGAGATCGAGAAGAAGATCAAGGAAAAGCTCGGCATTGGCGCGGTCGTGACCGATGACGACGTCCTGCCCGCCCCCGTCGACTTCTGAGCCCTCCCGCGAAGAGCAGGCGCGGGCGCTGTGCCTGCGCCTGCTCACCGCGAGAGCGCGCACCAGGGCCGAGTTGCACGGCCGGCTGGCCAAACGCGGCTATCCCGACGACGTCAGTGAACGGGTGCTCGACCGGTTGGCCTCCGTCGGCTTGATCGACGACGCCGACTTCGCCCAGCAGTGGGTGCGGTCCCGCCGGGCGCACGCCGGGAAGAGCAAACGTGCCCTGGCCGCCGAGCTGCACACCAAAGGCGTCGACAACGACGTGATCACCGCGGTACTGGCCGGGATCGACGCCGGCGCCGAGCGGGACCGGGCGGAGCAGTTGGTCCGGTCCAAGCTGCGCCGCGAGACGCTGAACGACGACGACGCGCGGGTGACCCGCAGGCTGGTGGGGATGCTGGCGAGGCGGGGTTACAGCCAGAACATGGCGTGCGAGGTCGTGTTCGCCGAGTTGGCCGCCGAGCGGGAGCGCCGCCGGGTCTAGGCCGGTGACGTGCGGTTTCTCGCGCGCCGACCGGTCGCCGTACCATTGGCCCCGTGACTTCGATGGTGCGAGAGACCGTGGCGGCGGCCGCCGCGCCGGCGCGCACCTACCAAGTCCGCACCTACGGCTGCCAGATGAACGTCCACGACTCGGAACGGTTGGCGGGCCTGCTGGAAGCGGCCGGCTACCAGCGCGCGGCCGACGGCGCCGACGCCGACGTGGTGGTGTTCAACACCTGCGCCGTGCGCGAGAACGCCGACAACAAGCTGTACGGCAACCTCAGCCACCTGGCGCCGCGCAAGCGCGAGGATCCCGAGATGCAGATCGCCGTCGGCGGCTGCCTGGCGCAGAAGGACCGGGACGCCTTGCTGCACAAGGCGCCCTGGGTCGACGTCATCTTCGGCACCCACAACATCGGGTCGCTGCCCACGCTGCTGGAGCGCGCCCGGCACAACAAGGTCGCCCAGGTGGAAATCGCCGAGGCGCTGCGGGAGTTTCCGTCGTCGCTGCCCAGCGCACGCGAATCCGCCTATGCCGCTTGGGTTTCCATTTCCGTCGGGTGCAACAACAGCTGCACGTTCTGCATCGTCCCGTCGCTGCGCGGCAAGGAGGTCGACCGCAGCCCTGACGACATCCTGGCCGAGGTCGCCTCGCTGGTCGACGACGGCGTGCTCGAGGTCACGCTGCTCGGTCAGAACGTCAACGCCTACGGGGTGTCCTTCGCCGACCCCGGCCTGCCCCGCGACCGCGGCGCCTTCGCCCGCCTGCTGCGGGCCTGCGGCGACATCGACGGCCTGGAGCGGGTGCGGTTCACCTCGCCGCATCCGGCCGAATTCACCGACGACGTGATCGAGGCCATGGCGCAGACGCCGAACGTCTGCCCCGCCCTGCACATGCCGCTGCAGTCCGGATCCGACCGGGTGCTGCGCGCCATGCGACGGTCCTACCGGGCCGAGCGTTACCTCGGCATCATCGACCGCGTCCGGGCCGCCATGCCGCACGCCGCCATCACCACCGACCTGATCGTCGGATTCCCCGGTGAGACCGAAGAGGACTTCGCCGCCACGCTCGACGTGGTGCGTCAGGCCCGGTTCTCGGCCGCGTTCACCTTCCAGTACTCCAAGCGGCCCGGCACCCCGGCCGCCGAACTCGACGGCCAGATCCCGAAAGCCGTTGTGCAGGAACGCTATGAGCGGCTCATCGAGCTGCAGGAGGCGATCTCGCTGGAGGGCAATCAGGCGTTGATCGGTCACACCCTCGAATTGCTGGTCGCCAGCGGTGAAGGGCGCAAGGACAGCCGCACCGCCCGCATGTCCGGGCGGGCCCGCGACGGCCGGCTGGTGCACTTCGCCGTCGACACACCCGGGGACGTCAGGCCCGGCGACATCGTCACCACGGTGATCACCGGCGCCGCACCCCACCACCTCATCGCCGACGCGGGCGTCGTCACGCATCGCCGCACCCGGGCGGGCGATGCGCAGGCCGCCGGGCAGCGCCCGCGCGGCATCGGCCTTGGCATGCCCGCCGTCGGGCCGCCCGCCGGCCCGGCCGAACCCCTTGGATGTGCGCTGTGAAAAACGAGATGAACAACGACGACGCACAACTCGGCGCCCTGCGGACCGAGATCGAGGCCGCCGAACGCCGCGTGGCCCGCGGAATCGACCCCGGGCCGCGGGCCTTCTTCGTGTCGATCCTGGTGTTCGTGCTGCTGGCGTCGTTCATCCTGCCGCACACCGGCGACGTGCGCGGCTGGGACGTGTTGTTCGGCAGTCACGGCGCCGGTGCGGCCGCCGTCGGCCTGCCGTCGCGGGTGTTCGCCTGGCTGGCGCTGGTGTTCGGCGTCGGCTTCTCGATGCTGGCGCTGGTGACGCGGCGCTGGGCGTTGGCCTGGGTTGCGTTGGCGGGCACGGCCATCGCGGGCGCCGCGGGCATGCTGGCGATCTGGTCGCGTCAGACCGTGGCCGCGGGGCACCCGGGGCCGGGCTGGGGTCTGATCGTCGCCTGGCTCACCGTGCTCGTCCTCATCTACCACTGGGCCCGGGTGGTCTGGGCGCGCACCATCGTGCAACTCGCCGCCGAGGAGCAGCGGCGCCGCGTCGCGGCGGAGCAGCAGTCAATCACCCTGCTGGACGGCCTCGACGATCCGGCCCCGCCCGCCCCCGCGGAGACCCGCGACGACCCCGGCACGACCAACGGGATCTGACGGCCGCTAGGGCTTGCGGGTCAGGGCCTCGACGGCCGCCTGCGCCCATTGCCGCCACTGCTCAGCGTTGGCCTTGGCCTCTTCGGCCTCCTTGGTGCGGCCCGCGGCCGCGGCCTTCTGCGCCTGCTGTTCGTATTGCTCGGCGCGGGCCTGGAACTGCTCGGCCCGGGCCTGCGCTTGTGGGTCGGACCAGCCCACGTCGCCGGCGTCGCGCACCTTCTTCTCGACCGCGCGCAGCCGGCGCTCCAACTCGGCGGACCGCTCGCGCGGGACCTTGCCGATCGCGTCCCACTTCTCGGTGATCGCGCGCAGCGCCGCGCGGGCGGCGTCGTGGTTGCTGGTGTCCAGCTTCTCCGCCTCGGCCAGCAGCGCCTCTTTGGCGGTCGCATTGGCCCGGAACTCCGCGTCCTTCTCCGCCGTCACCGCGTTGCGGGCGGTGAAGAACACGTCCTGGGCGGCCTTGAAACGCCGCCACAGGGCGTCGTCGACCTCCCGGGTCGCCCGGCCGGCCGCCTTCCACTCGGTGAGCAGCTTGCGGAATTCCGCGCTGGTTGCGGTCCAGTCGGTCGAGTCGGACAGCGCTTCGGCCCGCTCGCACAGGCGCTCCTTGGCCTCACGGATCCCCGCGCGCTCCCGGTCCAGCTCCGCGAAATGCGATCCCCGCCGCCGGTTGAAGGCCTCCCGGGCCGCGGAGTAGCGCTTCCACAACGCGTCGTCGACCTTGCGGTCCACCCCGCTGATCGTCTTCCACTCGTCGAGGATCGCGCGGAATCGGTCACCCGCGGCCTTCCACTGCGTCGAGTTGGCGGCCAACTCCTCGGCCTCCGCGGCCAGCGCCTCCTTGCGGGCGGTCTGGGTGGCGCGATGCTCCTCGCGCCGGGAGCGCTCGGCGGCGACGGTCGCCTCCGCGTGCTCGGCGATGGTGGTCAACCGGCCCGCCAGCGCGTCGATATCGCCCAGCACGGCCGCCGTCGGCAGTGTCTCGGCCAGCTCGGCCGCGTGTGCCTTGATCTTGCGCGCGTCACCGCTGCCGGAGGCCAGGCGCTCCTCCATCAGGGTGACCTCGGTGGCCAGGTCGTCGAAGCGCCGGCCGAAGTGGGCGAACGCCGCCTCGCGGTCGCCGGCCTGCCAGGAGCCGATGATGCGCTCGCCGGCGGAACTGATCAGCCATACCGTGCCGTCGTCTTCCACGCGCCCGAACTCGTGTGGATTGCTGGGCGGCGGCGGCACCACCAGCGGGTGCGCGGTGGTGGGCCGCGGTGTCGGCCGGGGGCCGGGACGCGGTCCCGGACGCGGCGCGGGCCGAGCTGAATCGTCGCGAGGCTCGTCAGCCGTCATGCGCTCGTCACTACCCTTCCAAACCGTTCGCGCGGTCCGTGTCCCGCGCGCCTGCCGCGCGTAGCGGCACCGTCTCCTGCATCTGCCGGACGCCCGGGGCCGGGTTGTCCCAACAGCTGCTTAACAGTATTCAAGCAGCTTGCTCTGGCACGCGCCGCCACCTTTCCATTCCCGACCGGCCCGGCGGCCGCGAGGCGCCGTCGCCGTCTCCGGGTGGGCGGGTACCGTCGTCCTATCGCGTCACCGCAGCGGAGTCCGGAGAACCCGGGTGGCGTTGTCTTCGGCCCTCGTCGGGGTCGCGCGTCGATGGGAGGTCACCATCGCCAAAGTGGACATTGCGGCGCTTCTCGCGCTGATCGCCGCGCTGATGTCGGGCGTCGGCGACGTGATCCGGCAGCGCTCCGCGCAGGAAATCACCGACGAGCAGGTGGGACACCTCGAGCTGTTGCGGATGTCGTTGCGCGACGTCCGGTGGTGGCTGGGCGGGATCGCGGCGGTGGGCAGCTTCACGCTGCAGGCGGTGGCGCTGAGCCTGGGGTCGGTGGTGCTGGTGCAGGCCTTGCAGGTGACGGCGCTGCTGTTCGCCCTGCCCGTCTACGCCTGGCTGACCAAGCACCGGTTGAGGCGCCGGGAGTGGGTGTGGGCGGTCCTGCTGGCCGGCGCGGTGGCGGCCTTCGTCACCGTCGGCGAGCCGGCCGCCGGTTTTCAGCGGGCGTCGCTGGATTCCTGGGCGGTGGTCGCGATGGTGATCGGACCGGTGATGGCGTTCTGCGTGCTGGGCGCGCGCCTCTGGTCGGGCCCGCTGGCCGCGGTGTTGCTGGCGCTGGTGTCGGCGTCGTCCTGGGCGTTGTTCGCGGTGCTCACCAAGGCGGTCGTCGACGTGCTGCCGGACGGGCCGGGGGCGCTGCTGCGCACCCCGGAACTGTACGGCTGGTTGTTGGTCGCGGTGCTCGGCACGATCTTTCAGCAGTCGGCGTTTCGGGCCGGTGCGCTCACCGCGTCGTTGCCGACGATGACGGTGGCCGAGCCGCTTGTCGCGTCGGTGCTCGGGGTCACCGTGCTCGGTGAGACGCTCGGCGCCAAGGGCCCCGCGGTAATCGCGCTGGTGGCCGCGGTGGTGGTGGTCGTCGTCGCGACCACCGCGCTGGCCCGGGGCGAGGCCGCCTCCATGAGCGCGGCCGACGGCTCGCCGGACGATCAGAGCGATGTTGTGACTCTTATCCCATCGCGCGCGGTGGGCGAGGCGTGAAAAGGGCTGGCAGCGAACGGGGCTTCGCCATCGCTCACAGCTACCTGTGTAGTTCTCTTAGAGTTATCCCACGCGTTACATAGATTGCTGAAGTAATAGTTGAACGGTTACCTACGGCGCAGTTAGCAACGTGTGCAACGTCATAAGTTTGTAGTTGAACTGAACGCAAATTGTGCGTGTATTTGCTGGCGCCACGGGGAAAGCTGGGTCGAACGGTCGTTAGGCGGAGGGGTCGAGCATGTCGAAAGTTGATGTCGCAGCGTTACTGGCTTTGTGCGCGGCGCTGGCATCGGCGGTCGGCGACGTGATCCGGCAGCGCTCCGCGCACGAGGTCACCGACAAGCAGGTCGGCCACCTCGAACTGTTCCGCATGTCGCTCAAGGACACCCGGTGGTGGCTGGGCGGCCTGGCCGCGATCACCAACTACAGCCTGCAGGCCGCCGCCCTGGCGTGGGGCTCGGTTGTCCTGGTGACCGCGCTACAGGTGACCGCCCTGCTGTTCGCCCTGCCCATCTACGCGCGGCTGGCCCATCACCGGGTGAAGCCCCGCGAATGGATGTGGGCGCTCATCCTGGCCGCCGCGCTGGCGGTCGTCATCATCGTCGGCGACCCCGCGGCCGGGCAGCAGCGCGGGCTGCTGCAAACCTGGCTCATCGTCGCCATGGTCATGATCCCCCTGCTGGTGGCCTGCGTGGTGGCGGCGCGGCGCTGGTCCGGCAGCGCGTTCTCAGCCGTGCTGCTCGCGGTGGTGGCGGGTTCCTCGCTGGCGCTGTTCGCGGTGCTGACCAAGGGCGTCGTCGAGATGTCCGAGAACGGCCCGATGGCCGTGGTGACGTCGCCAGAATTCGTGCCCTGGCTGCTGGCGGCCCTGGCCGGGATGATCTTCCAGCAGTCGGCATTCCGCGCCGGCACGCTGACCGCGTCGCTGCCGACGATGACGGTGGCCAAGCCGACGGTCGCCGGCCTGCTCGGGGTTCTGGTGCTGGGTGAGACGCTGAACGCCAGCGGCCCCAGAGCGTTCGCGCTGATCGGGGCGGTGGCAGTGGTCATCATCGCGACGATCGCTCTGGCCCGCGGCGAAGCCGCCAGCATCGACCAGGCGGAGCGGGGGGCGGGTGGTGCCCCGCGAGAAGTGCGGGCCCGAGAGATAACCGAAGACGACGACTTCGGTCCCTTCAGTGACCGTCTGGTTGTGGCGGACAGCTTCCTGCGGTGACGTCCGACACGGCAGGCCGCACTAGCGCCGGGTCGCCGCGTTAGTTTGGTGGCGTGCTGAGCGCCATTGCGATCGTCCCGTCGGCGCCGGTCCTCGTCCCGGAACTCGCCGGAATGGCCGCCGCCGAAGTGGCAGACCTGGCCGCGGCGACGCTCGCCGCGGCCGCCATGCTGCCCGACCGCTGGGTGGTGATCGGGGTGGGACCCGACGACGACGTGCTGAGTCCCCACGTGGCGGGCACCTTCGCGGGTTTCGGTGCGGACGTCCGGGTCCGGCTCTCCCCGCAGTCTGACGAGGCCGCCCCGCCGATGGCGCTCCCGGTCTGTGCGCTGCTGGCCGGCTGGGTGCGCGGCCAGGCACAGCCGCACGCCACCGCGCAGGTCCGCGTCTACCGCGCGGACCACGACGCCGACACCGCGCTGAGCCTCGGCACCCACCTGCGCGGCGAGATCGACCGGCTGGCCGAGCCGGTCGGGGTGCTGGTCGTGGCCGACGGCGCGAACACGCTGACACCGGCCGCCCCCGGCGGATACGACCCGGACAACGACGACGCCCAACAGGCTCTGGACGACGCGCTGGCCGGCGGCGACATCGCCGCGCTGCGCCGCCTGCCGCGCCAGATCCTGGGGCGGGTCGCATTTCAGGTGCTGGCCGGCCTGGCCGAGCCCGGACCCCGATCGGCCAAGGAGCTGTACCGCGGAGCGCCCTACGGGGTGGGCTACTTCGCCGGCGCCTGGCAGCTGTGACGGCCGCAGTGCGCCCCCTGGCGATCATCGGCCCGACAGGCACCGGCAAGTCGCAGTTGGCCCTCGACGTCGCGGAACGGGTCGAGGGGCTCGGCGGCCGCGCCGAGATCGTCAACGCCGACGCGATGCAGCTCTACCGTGGCATGGACATCGGCACGGCCAAGCTGCCGGTCGACGCCCGCCGCGGCATCCCGCATCACCAGCTCGACGTCCTCGACGTCACCGAGACCGCGACCGTCGCCCGCTATCAGGTGGCCGCCGCGGCCGACGTCGAAGCGATCGCGGCCCGGGGTGCGCTGCCGATCATCGTGGGCGGCTCCATGCTGTACATCCAGTCGCTGCTCGACGACTGGTCGTTTCCGGCCACCGATCCCGAGGTGCGCGCGCGCTGGGAGCAGCGGCTCGCCGAGATCGGGGTGGGCGGGTTGCACGCCGAGCTGGCCCGTCGCGATCCCGCCGCGGCCGCGTCCATCCTGCCCACCGACGCCCGGCGCACCGTGCGGGCCCTGGAGGTGGTCGAGCTGACCGGCCAGCCGTTCGCCGCCTCCGCGCCACAGATCGGCGAACCCAGGTGGGGCACCGCGATCGTCGGATTGGACTGCGACACAACGCTTCTCGACGACCGGTTGGCCCGGCGCACCGATGCCATGTTCGACCAGGGCCTGGTCGATGAGGTGATCGCGCTGCTGGACAAGGGCCTGCGCGACGGGGTCACCGCATCGCGGGCGCTGGGCTACGCGCAGGTGCTGACCGCGCTGGACCAGAGCGGTCCGGGGGGCCCCGGCGCCGATCAACTGCGGGAGGCGCGCGAGCAGACCTTCTTCGGCACCCGGCGCTACGTCCGGCGCCAGCGGTCCTGGTTTCGCCGCGATCACCGGGTGCAGTGGCTCGACGTCGCCGACGGCGCCCACGTCGTCGACGCCGCCGTGCGGGCGTGGCGGCAAGTACCCTGAACAGGTGATCTTCGCGAAGGGCCACGGCACCCAGAACGACTTCGTGGTGCTGCCGGACCCGCAGGCCGAGCTGAGCCTGACCGGGGCGCGGGTGGCCGCGCTGTGCGACCGGCGTCGCGGGCTGGGCGCCGACGGGGTGCTGCGGGTTACGACCGCAGGCGCGGCGCTGTCAGCCGGCGTGCTCGACCGGGTGCCCGACGGGGTGGGCGCCGACGACTGGTACATGGACTACCGCAACGCCGACGGGTCCGTCGCCCAGATGTGCGGCAACGGTGTGCGTGTCTTCGCGCACTACCTACGCGCCAGCGGCATGGAATCCCGCGACGAATTCGTGGTCGGATCGCTGGCCGGTCCGCGACCGGTCGCGGTGCACCGCGCCGATGCCACCACCGCCGACATCAGCGTCGACATGGGCAAGGCGAACACGCTGGGCCCCGGCGACGCGGTGGTGGGTGGCCGGCGGTTCACCGGCCTGTCGGTCGACGTCGGCAATCCGCACCTGGCCTGCGTCGACCCGCAACTGACGGCCGATGCGCTGGCGGCGCTGGACGTCGCGGCGCCGGTCAGCTTCGATGCCGCCCAGTTCCCGGACGGGGTGAACGTCGAGATCGTCACCGCACCGGCCGATGGGGCGGTGCACATGCGCGTGCACGAGCGAGGAGTCGGCGAGACGCGTTCGTGCGGCACCGGAACGGTCGCGGCCGCGGTCGCCGCGCTGGCCGGGTCGGGCGCCTCCACCGGCACCCTGACCGTTCACGTGCCCGGCGGGGAGGTCGTCGTCACCATCACCGACGCCACCAGCTTCCTGCGAGGACCGTCCGTACTGGTAGCCCGAGGAGAACTCAGCGAGGAATGGTGGCGCGCACAGCAGCGTTAATCAAGTGCACGTCACAGCTTTTGCGTGCATCATCTTTTATTGCCTATGACAGAACCAGAATTTCATGACCACGCTCCGGCAATCCCGGAGCCCAGCACGGGTGAACTCGCCCTCGAGGATCGGTCTGCGCTGCGCCGCGTCGCCGGCCTGTCGACCGAACTCACCGACGTCTCCGAAGTCGAATACCGCCAGCTCCGGCTCGAGCGGGTCGTCCTGGTGGGCGTGTGGACCGACGGCACCGCCGCGGACAGCGAGGCCAGCATGGCCGAGCTCGCCGCCCTGGCCGAAACCGCCGGCTCGGAGGTGCTCGAAGGGTTGATCCAGCGCCGCGACAAGCCCGACCCGTCGACCTACATCGGCTCCGGCAAGGCGCAGGAACTGCGGGAGGTGGTCCTGGCGACCGGCGCCGACACCGTCATCTGCGACGGTGAGCTGTCCCCGGCTCAGCTGACCGCACTGGAAAAGGCCGTCAAGGTCAAGGTGATCGACCGCACCGCGCTGATCCTGGACATCTTCGCCCAGCACGCCACCAGCCGGGAGGGCAAGGCGCAGGTCGCGCTGGCGCAGATGGAATACATGTTGCCGCGGCTGCGCGGCTGGGGTGAGTCGATGTCGCGGCAGGCCGGTGGCCGGGCCGGCGGCAGCGGGGGAGGCGTGGGCCTGCGCGGTCCCGGTGAAACCAAGATCGAGACGGACCGGCGGCGCATCCGCGAGCGGATGGCCAAGCTGCGCCGCGAGATCAAAGACATGAAGCAGGTCCGCGACACCCAGCGCAGCCGGCGGGTGCGCAGCGACCTGCCCGCGATCGCCATCGTCGGCTACACCAACGCCGGCAAGTCGAGCCTGCTCAACGCGTTGACCGGGGCCGGAGTGCTGGTGCAGGACGCGTTGTTCGCCACCCTGGAGCCCACCACCCGGCGCGCCGAGTTCGAGGACGGCCGACCCTTCGTGCTCACCGACACCGTCGGATTCGTCCGGCACCTGCCCACCCAGCTGGTCGAGGCGTTCCGCTCCACGCTGGAAGAGGTCGTCGACGCCGATCTGCTGGTGCACGTCGTCGACGGCTCCGACGTCAACCCGTTGGCGCAGATCAACGCGGTCCGCCAGGTCGTCTCCGAAGTCGTCGCCGACTACGGCACCGACCGCGAGGGCGACGCACCACAGGAGTTGGTGGTGGTGAACAAGGTCGACGCCGCAAGCGATTTGATGCTGGCCAAGCTTCGTCACGCCCTGCCGGGTGCCATGTTCGTGTCCGCTCGCACCGGCGACGGCATCGACGCCCTGCGCCGCCGGATCGCCGAACTCGCCGTACCGGCCGATACCGCCGTCGACGTGGTGATCCCGTACCACCGCGGCGACCTGGTGGCCCGCCTGCACGCCGACGGGCGCGTCCAGCAGGAGGAGCACAACGCCGAGGGCACCCGGATCAGGGCCCGCGTTCCGATGGCCCTGGCCGGGCGGCTGCGCGAGTTCTCGGCCGGCTGACCGGCGCACGCGCCCCCGGTATCTCCGGCGATCCGTGCAGCGCAGGGCCCGTCCGACCCCCTCGAGGCGGCGGTAGCCGACCCCGCCGGCTGCCTACCAACCGTCCGGTTGGTATATCTTGGGCTGCAGAAATCCCAGTCGCCGGAGGTCTTCCATGAGCAGCGCCATCAAATACCAGCGCACTCTTTTCGAGCCAGAGCACGACCTGTTCCGTGAGTCCTACCGGGGCTTTTTGGAGCGCCACGTCGCGCCCTACCACGACGAGTGGGAGAAGGCGAAGATCGTCGACCGCGGTGTGTGGCTCGAGGCGGGCAAGCAAGGCTTCCTCGGCATGGCGGTGCCCGAAGAGTACGGCGGCGGCGGCAACCCGGACTTTCGGTACAACGCGATCATCACCGAGGAGACCACCGCCGGGCGCTACAGCGGCATCGGTTTCGGCCTGCACAACGACATCGTCGCGCCGTACCTGCTTGCCTTGGCCACCGAGGAGCAGAAGCAGCGTTGGCTGCCGAAATTCTGCACCGGAGAGCTGATTACGGCGATCGCGATGACCGAGCCTGGAACCGGTAGCGACCTGCAGGGCATCAAGACCCGCGCGGTCAAGCAGGGCGACCACTACGTGCTCAACGGCTCAAAGACGTTCATCACCAACGGAATCAACTCCGACCTGGTGATCGTGGTCGCGCAGACCGACCCGGAAAAGGGTGCGCAGGGCTTCTCGCTGCTCGCCGTCGAGCGCGGCATGGAGGGCTTCGAACGGGGCCGCCACCTGGACAAGATCGGGCTGGACGCCCAGGACACGGCCGAGCTGTCGTTCACCGACGTACACGTGCCGGCCGAAAACCTGCTGGGCCAGGAGGGCATGGGGTTCATCTACCTCATGCAGAACCTTCCCCAGGAACGCATCTCGATCGCCATCATGGCGGCCGCGGCCATGGAGCAGGTGCTGGAACAGACCCTGCAATACACCAAGGAGCGCAAGGCATTTGGCAAGCCGATCGGCAGCTTCCAGAACAGCCGCTTCGTGCTCGCCGAGCTGGCGACGGAGGCGACCGTGGTCCGCATGATGGTCGACGAATTCGTCCGGCTGCACCTGGACCACAAGCTGACCGCCGAGCAGGCCGCGATGGCCAAGTGGTACTGCACCGAAAAGCAGGTGTACCTGATCGACCGCTGTCTGCAACTGCACGGTGGTTACGGCTACATGCGCGAATACCCCGTTGCCCGTGCCTATCTGGACGCGCGGGTGCAAACCATCTACGGCGGCACGACCGAGATCATGAAGGAAATCATCGGCCGCAGCCTCGGCGTATAGCGTTTCTTTTGCTGGATGGCGGCCGCGCGCTTAGAAATGGGCGCGACCAACATTCGTCGGGCGACTCGCGCAGCGCTTTGCCGGTGAGCGACAAACGCACCGATGCGTGATTGGCGTGATTGGTCCGTAGCGTCGGGGTAGGGCGTCGTGGAATGCGCCGATGGCTCACGTACCTTCCGCGGATGTGTTTCGGGTGTGGCGACCGCGTCACCACACGTGGTCAGGCCCATGACCGATGCCGGCGACGGCTGGTGCGCGCTGCGCGGCCGCGTCCGGTGCAATTCCGCTGTGCGAGTCGGCAGTCCGGCCGCGACATTCGATCCCGCGTTCGCGCTTTTCTGTGCGATATGAGCAACACCGCGCGAACGGCGGCGCGACTCGGACGCGATTGGGGCCGTTGGCACGCATCATTTCGACATCGGTGTGGTATCCGTTTTTGTAGAATTCGTGATTTGACTTCGCATTCCTTGCTGGCTGGAGCAAAGTAATGCGAGCCCGGCGGTAAGGCTGATCGTGCGCGGGTCGATTTCCTGCGCAAGCACGGCCCGCTCGCCGGTTATGCAGGTAAGGGCATAGCCGCAGATAGACCCCTATCCGCCGGCTGGGAGGCTTGGTGAAGGTGCAGAGAGGTCACATGCGCAAGCTGATCGGAAGCGCGCTGGTCAGCTTGACGACCACCGCACTGGCCGCTGTGTTGCTGGCCCCCACCGCGATAGCAAGTCCGATCGGCGACGCCGAAGCCGCGATGATGGCCGCATGGGACAAGGCCGGCGGCGACACCTCGCCGCTGGGCGCCCGCAAGGGCGACGTGTACCCGGTCGGGGACGGTTTCGCCCTGGACTTCGACGGCGGCAAGATGTTCTTCACGCCGGCCACCGGGGCCAAATTCGCCTACGGGCCGGTGCTGGACAAGTACGAGCAGCTCGGCGGGCCGGCCGGTAGCGACCTGGGCTTCCCGGCCATCAACGAGGTGCCCGGTCTTTCCGGTCCGGACAGCCGGGTGATCACCTTCTCGGCCGGCGACAAGCCGGTGATCTTCTGGACGCCCGAGCACGGCCCGTTCGTGGTGCGCGGCGCCCTGAACACCGCCTGGGACAAGCTGGGCAGCTCGGGTGGCGTTCTCGGCGTGCCGGTCGCCGACGAGACCTACAACGGCGAGGTGTCCTCGCAGAAGTTCAGCGGCGGGCAGGTCTCGTGGAATCGACAGACGAAGCAGTTCGCCACCGAACCGCCGGCGCTGGCCGACCAACTGAAAGGCCTGCAGGTCGCGATCGATCCCACCGCGGCGATCAACACGGCGTGGCGCGCGGCCGGCGGACCCACCGGACCCTTGGGCGCCAAGCAGGGCGGGCAATATCCCGTCGGCGGTGACGGAATCGCCCAGAACTTCGCCGGCGGCAAGGTCTTCTTCACCCCGGCCACCGGTGCGAACGCCGTCGAGAGCGACATCCTGGCCAAATACGAGTCGCTGGGCGGGCCGGTCGGCAGCGACCTGGGATTCCCCACCACCAACGAAACCGACGGCGGCATAGGGCGTTCCAGCCGCATCGCCACCTTCTCCGCGGCCGACAAGCCGGTCATCTTCTGGACGTCCGAGCACGGCGCGTTCGTCGTGCGCGGGGCGATGAAGGCCGCGTGGGACAAGCTGCGCGCCCCCGCCGGCAAACTCGGTGCGCCCGTCGGCGACCAGGCCGTCAACGGCGACGTGGTTTCGCAGCAGTTCACCGGCGGCAAGATCTCGTGGAACCGGGCCAAGAACACGTTCAGCACCGAACCGTCCAACCTGGCGCCGCTGTTGTCCGGCCTGCAGGTGTCCGGTCAGAACCAGCCGAGCAATTCGGCCATGCCGGCGCACCCGAAGAAGTTCACCTGGCACTGGTGGTGGCTGATGGTCGCCATTCCGGTGCTGGCGCTGCTCGTGCTGTTGGTGTGGATGCTGTTCGTCCGGCGCCGGCGCCGGCCCGGGCACGAGGATGTCGCCGGCTACGCGCCCGGCCACGGCGGCGACTTCGGCTACGACGCCGATGAACGCTGGGGACACGACGAATCCGACCACGACGCCGAGTCGTTTGCACTCAGCGCGCCGCAACAGCCTGAACCGGAACCCGACGCCGGACGGGTCAGCTGGCAACGTCAGGTTCCTGCCGAAACCGACTACGGGTTCGAGGACGCAGACCCCGACGCCGTCGACACCGACTCCATCCCGGTGGTCTCCGAGGAGATGCTGGCGGAGGCCGAGTATTCCGACGCCGGAGCCGACTACACCGACTCCGTTCCCGAGGTCGCCGAGCCCGAGACGGCGGACGACGCCGCCTACGTCGACGCCGAGGACCCCGACGCCGGCTACGCGGAGGAGGTGTTCCCGGAGGACGAGTATCCCGAGGTCGCCGCGCCCCACACCCCGCCGGACAGCGACGCCGTGACCGGCGCCCTGGAAACCGTCGAATCCGACGACGAATACGAAGAGCTCGCAGCGCCGGAGCCAGACGTCGAGGCCGCAGCGCCGGAGCCGGACGTCGAGGCCGCAGCGCCGGAGCCGGACGTCGAGCCCGCAGCGGACACACCGGCGGGAGCGGACGTGGCCGCCGCCGTGGTCGCCGGCGCCGTTGCGGCCGGGGCGTCGGCACGAGGCGGTCGGCACGCCGCCGCGGACGAAGGGGACGCTTCGGAGAACGGTCTGGCGGGCCCGGATGGGCGACCCACGATCCACCTGCCCCTCGACGACCCGTACCAGGCGCCCGACGGCTACCCGATCAAGGCGAGTGCTCGCTACGGCCTGTATTACACACCGGACAGCGACCTGTATCGGGATACGCTCGCCGAAATCTGGTTGTCGAGCGAAGAAGTCGCTCAGGCCAACGGCTTCACTCGGGCCGACTGACCCGGCGCACCGGCGCCTCAGACCTTGCGGATGACCGTGACGACCTTGCCCAGCACGCTCGCGTCGTTGCCCGGGATGGGGTCGAACGCCGGGTTGTGCGGCATCAGCCACACCTGACCGCCGGCGCGTTTGAACGTCTTGACGGTGGCCTCGCCGTCCAGCATCGCCGCGACGATGTCGCCGTTGTCGGCGACGTTCTGCTGACGGACCACCACCCAGTCACCGTCACAGATCGCGGCCTCGACCATCGAGTCACCGACCACCTTGAGCAGGAAAAGCGTTCCCTCACCGACTAATTCACGCGGCAGGGGAAATACGTCCTCGACGGCCTCTTCGGCGAGGATGGGTCCACCGGCCGCGATGCGCCCGAGCACGGGGACGAATGTGGGCTCCGGTAGGGCGTCCGAGCCGGCCACCTCGGTGGCGGGCGCCACCACGTTGTCATCGGCCCCGCGGACATCGACGGCCCGCGGGCGGTTGGGGTCGCGACGCAGATATCCCTTGCGCTCCAAGGTACGCAGCTGGTGCGCCACCGATGACGTCGACGTCAGACCGACGGCGTCGCCGATCTCCCGGATGCTCGGCGGGTAGCCGCGGCTGGTGACCGAGGCGCGGATGACATTCAGAATGGTGCGCTGCCGTTCGGTCAGCGAGGAGTCCACGGAGTGCAACCGACCCTCGGGGCCGGCCGATGAGATGTCGTTGCTGTCGCCCATGGCACTGAATGTAGCCGCACCGCGAACAAGAATCAAACATGTGTTCGAGTAGCGTGTCGTATCGTACGGACCGCCCGGCGAAAGGGCGAAAGTCGGGTGAATCACAAATGTGTAACTCTTCGGAGCATCGGGTATTTGTGCCGTGTGACAGTGGTAAAGGCCGACGAACTTGTCGGTGGTGTGATCTAGCGTTTGCTCGTGCGACACGCTTCGCTCAAATGTTCGGGTTTCGAACATACAAGCGATTAGAGTCGAACACACGAGCGAGAGCTAGTTGACCGGAGGAACGAAGATGACAGTCATCCACACGCCTGCGCCGCGTATCAGCAGTCTTCGGCGCCCGATCAACGGACCCGTCCAGGATGCTCGCTACGGGCGGGACGGCCTGGCCAGGTCCCGCGGGCCCTTGCCGTCACGGCCGGCGGGTGTGGCGACGCGCTACTACGGCACCGGAGTGGCAATGTCCGTCGCCCCGCACCGCAGGCGCGCCACCACCTGGGCGTCCACCATCGGGTTGGCGCTGGCCGCCGGGGCGATCACGCTGTGGCTGGGCCTCGTCGCGAACGTCGGCCAGGTACTCAACGGCGACTCCGCGAACTCCGCGGCCCCCGTTCCCGACCGCCTCGCCGTCGTCCGCGTCGATGCGGGGGAGTCGCTTCAAGACTTCGCGCGCCGGGTGGCGCCCGACGCGCCGACCACCCAGGTGGCCGCCCGGATCAGCGAACTCAACGATCTGCACTCGCCCAACCTGATCGCGGGCCAGACTCTGATCGCTCCGGTCGGCTGACAATCGTTGTGCGAGCACGGCTCTGGACCGACGGCCCCCGGACGCCAGCGGTCAGTCCGTAGCCCCGGCGGCTCCATTAGCCGTGCAGGTCAGCGCGCGGGTACGCTCAAACTTCAGCGGTACCTTGTCGGCGCGATGAAGGAGCGGTCATGCACTGTCCGTTCTGTCGCCATCCCGACTCCCGGGTGATCGACTCGCGCGAAACCGATGAAGGGCAGGCCATCCGGCGCCGCCGATCCTGTCCCGAGTGCGGGCGACGTTTCACCACCGTGGAGACCGCGGTCTTGGCGGTGGTCAAGCGCAGCGGCGTCACCGAACCATTCAGCCGTGAGAAGGTCGTCAGCGGTGTCCGCCGGGCCTGCCAGGGGCGCCAGGTCGATGACGATGCGCTGAACCTGTTGGCCCAGCAGGTCGAAGACACCGTGCGCGCCGCGGGCTCGCCCGAGATCCCCAGCCACGAGGTCGGCCTTGCCATCCTGGGGCCGCTGCGCGACCTCGACGAGGTGGCCTACTTGCGGTTCGCCTCCGTGTACCGGTCCTTCGAGTCCGCGGACGATTTCGAACGCGAGATCCAGGCGCTGCGGGATCATCGCGGAGTGGCGACCCCGGGCTGACGGAACCCGCCGGCCGGCGTACGTCGGAATTGCCCAGCTCCTCAGCGGGCCGTCCCGGCCCGCATCGTCGCCCGGCTAGGCTCGGTCTCATGCCCCCTGACTTGCATCCCGACCTTGCGGCGCTGGCCCCGCTCCTTGGGACCTGGGCCGGGCAGGGCTCGGGTAAGTATCCGACGATTCCGCCCTTCGACTATCTCGAAGAAGTGGTGTTCGGCCATGTGGGTAAGCCGTTTCTGGCCTATGGGCAGAAGACCAAGGCGGTGGCCGACGGCAAGCCGTTGCACGCCGAGAGCGGTTATCTTCGCGTGCCCCAACCGGGTCGCGTCGAACTGGTTCTCGCGCATCCCAGCGGCATCACCGAAATCGAGGTCGGCACCTATTCCGTCACCGGCGACCTCATCGAAATGCAGATGTCGACGACAACGGTGGGGCTGACGCCCAGCGCCAAAGAGGTGACGGCGCTGGGACGTTCCTTCCGCATCGACGGCGACGAGCTCTCATATACGGTGCAGATGGGTGCGGTCGGGCAACCGCTACAGGACCACCTCGCCGCGGTGCTGCGCCGGCAGCGCTGAAACGCCAGGGCCTCGGCCGTTCTCAGTCCAGGTGTCGCACACCGTCATTGACGACCCGCCCGGCCACCCCGACCCAGCCCTCGGCGTTCCACGTCGTGTCGATGACCGAGCCCTTGCCCTGGGTGATCCGCAGGCTCTGGCTCAGGTAATCGGTGATCCGCATCGCCGCCGAACCGGTCGCCTCGTCCTCGACCACACCGAGGTTTGCGGCGAACATGCGCGACCGCAGCGACCCGGCCGCCCGATCCGTCCAGGCCCACAGGTAGTGCGCGGTGTCGTCGGGATAGTCCGATGGGTCCGCGGCGAGAATCTGGTCGGCCGAGGCGAATTCGTGCAGGGCGAATTCGGGCGCCCAGTCCGAACGTGCGTTGATGCTGGCCCGGTGTTCGTCGCAACCCACCTGCACGATCCCGGCCGGTACCTGCAGTGTGTTGATCGGCGAACCGTGCTCGCGCAGCCACCACGTCGCGCCGACGGTCGGGTGCCCGGCGAACGGCAGTTCGGTTCGCGGCGTGTAGATGGTGGCGTGCGCGGTTGACGAGCCGGGGGCCGGAAGGCCGACGAAAACGGTCTCGCTGTAGCCCAATTGGGCTGCCAGCCGCTGCCGGGCCGCGACCTCGACCCGGCCGGCGTCCACCACACCCAGCGGATTACCGAAATTGCCGTCCGAGTCGGTGAACACCCGCAACACCGTCACGTGGATCCCCATGGCCCGACTGTACGACGCGGCATCGGGCCGCATCGATCAAGGTGATCAGGTGGCGCTGCGCTCGTCGGACCCCATGGCGTTGAGCACCGCGACGCGAGTGGGCTGGGGGCCCGAGACGGCTTGCTCCCCGCCGCCGGTGCGGAGCAAGCCGCGAAGGCTGGCCTGGTCGTATTCGGCGGGGTCGGTGGAATCGATGAAGCGCTCGACGACGTCGATGAACCGCGCCGGATCGTCGTGAAAGGGGAAGTGGCCGGAGCCTTCGAAGATTTCCAGACGCGAGCCCGGCATCGCGGCATGCGCCATCCACGCGTGCCGGACCGGTACCACCACATCCTTTGTGCCCCAAACGATCTGCACCGGAATGGCCTCGGTCAGATAACATCGGTCGAGCATCGTGACGATCTGCCCACGCCAATCCACCACCGCCCGCAGCGTCCGGCTGAACGCCGCGGAGGCCGTCGGTTCGGGCAGGTCGTCGAGGATTCGCAGCACGTTGGGCAGGTCGCGGCCCAGCCCACTGCTGCCCAACGCCAGGCCCAGGACGCGTCCCATGGCCTGAACCGCCGGCAGCACCAGCGGCAACCGCAGCAGCGCGATCGCCTCGCTGCCCATCGGTAGCGAGGCCCAGCGCAGCACGAAGTTCACGTCCTTGGTGACGCCGCCGGCGCCAACCAGGATCAGCCGTTCCACCAAATGCGGGAATTGATAGGCGAATTGCATGGCCACGCCGCCACCGAGCGAGTGACCGATGACGGTGGCCCGCTCGATGTCGAGCACGCTGAGCAGGTCACGCATCCCGTTTGCGTACGCCGCAATCGAGTAGTCGGCGCGCGGCTTGTCGGATCGCCCGTGGCCCAATAGATCCGGTGCGATCACGGTGAAACGCTGGGCGAGCTTGGCCTGCACCGCATTCCATGTGGTGGAGTTGTCGCCGATGCCGTGGATCAGCAGAATCGCCGGCCCGGAACCGGCGATGCGGTAGGCCCGTTTGTAACCGTGGATGGTGCGGAACTCGAGTTTGGGTGCGGTCACTTCACGCACCGGGCGGAGCGTGGCTTTGCGCTTCCGCTCGGTCATATCGCCAACCTTGGTGTCGGGCCGGGCTAAGGGCGGCCTGGCTGGGGCTTTGGCTAGGTGGCGCTGAGTGGGTCAGGCCTTGTCGTCGTCGTCGAACTTCTTCTCCGCCTGCTGGGCCAGAAATCGCTCGAACTCTGCGCCCAGCTCATCGCCGCTAGGCAGATCCTCGTCGCGAGCTAGTAACGATCTGTTCTCCTGAGCGTCGATGAAGGCATCGTACTGGCGCTCCAGCGCGGCCACCACTTGAGCGACCTCCGCGCTCGCTTCGACCTGCTCGTCGATCTTGCCCCGAATCACCTCGGCCGCTTCGGCCAACGCCGTCAGCGGCAGCTCCAACGACGCGGTCTTGGCGACCTGCTCGAGCAATGCGTGCGCGGCGGCCGGGTAATCGGTCTGGGTGAGGTAGTGCGGGACGTGCACGGTGTAGCCGACGACCTCGTGACCGTGCTGGCCCATTCGGTACTCCAGCAGGTTGGATGCGCTGCCGGGAACCTGGATCTCGGAGATCCACGGTTGGAAGTTGGCGATCAACTCCGGGTTGTTCGAGTGTGCGGTCATGGTGGTCGGCCGGGTGTGCGGAACCGCCATCGGGACCGTGCCCAAGCCGATGGTCTGGCGCACGCCGAGGCGCTCGGCCAGCAACCGAACGGCCGTGATGAAGCGCTCCCACTTGAGGTCCGGTTCCATGCCGGCCAGCAACAGGAACGGCGTGCCGATCGTGTCGCGCATCGCGTACAGGCTCAGCTCAGGATCCTCGTAGTGGGTGAAGTGGTCGGTCTTGAACGTCATCAGCGGCCGTCGCGAGCGGTAGTCCAGCAGTTCGTCGATCGCGAAGGACGCGACCAGCTCGGTGTCCAGCACCGCTTTCAGATGTGCGGCCGCCAGCTTGATGGCATGACCGGCGTCGGAGAAGCCCTCCAGCGCATGCACCAACACGGGACCGCGGCCGTCGGACGTCGACAACTGCGGTGCCGGTAGCTCGAGCTCGTACATGCCAGCCTGCCCTGGCTGGTAGTGATCACCTGGGTCTCGGTGGTGAGCCATCTGCGATCGCCTCCTCTCGGGGGTCTCTTCAGGGTGCACTTCCAAGTGTCCCCTGAATCAGGCGGCACCAACATCTCTCAGCGAACTTCACCGTCACGCTATGAGCTGAAACGCGATAATCCTCAGGCGTAATCCGCCAACGACGCCACGGGCGCCGCCGGTGCGTGCGCCAGCAAACGCGGTTGCGCACCGCGATGTGTGGGAGTCGGCTTGTCGACCACCGGTCAGGCATGATGAAGGCGATGCGCATTCGGATCCTGATGCTCTGCTTGGTAGTGGGGGTGGCTACGTCGCTGACGGCGTGTCGTCCTCCGGCCCAGCATGTGTCGGGTGCCCCGGTGTCCGCCCCGCGCGTCGGCGGCCCGGTGCAGCGGCTCAGCCAGCCCGAGCAGAAGGCCGTCGCGGGTCCGGTCGAGCCGGATCGGCGCATCGGGGCGATCTTTATCGACGGCGGCCCGCTGCATGTGTGCACCGGCTCGGTGGTGCATTCCACCGGCGGCAACCTGATCATGACCGCCGCGCACTGCCTGGCCGGAGCGTCGTTGATCACCTTCGTGCCCGGTTTCGCCGGGGACGCCGCACCCGGTCCCGCCGATGTGTGGAAGGCCGACGCGGTCTATCTCGATCCACGCTGGACGGCCAGCAAGGACCCGCACGCCGACTACGCGATCGCGCGGGTCAGCAACGACGCCGGCGCTCCCGTCGAGTCTCGGGTCGGCCTGGCGCTGACGCTGGGTGTGACGCCGCCGCCCGGCAGCCGCGTCACCGTGCTCGGCTACCCGGCCGGCGTGGGCGGTTCGCCCATCGGGTGTCAGGCCAGCACGTCGATCACCGATACCGGGTTCCCCGCGTTGGCCTGCGAGGGACTGGTGGACGGCACCAGCGGTGCGCCCTGGGTCAGCGGCACCACGCTCATCGGGGTGATCGGTGGTCTCGAGCGGGGCGGCTGCGCCGCGAACATGTCGTACTCGGCGCCGTTCGACGCGCAAACCGCGGAGCTGCTGAAGCGCGCCGAGGTCGGCGGTCCCGGCGATCCGGTCCCGAACGACCTCCAGGACGCCTGTTAGCGGTTAGTGGCGATCGCCAGCGCGGCGGAGCCGGGCGCAGCGGGTCGCCACCATCGGGTTACTGGCGGAACTGGTTGAGCGCCCGGACTTTGTTCATCACGTCGAGCGCCGCCACCTTGTAGGCCTCGGAGAACGTGGGGTAGTTGAACACCGCGTCCACCAGGTATTCCACCGTGCCGCCGCAGCCCATCACGGCCTGCCCGATGTGCACCATCTCGGTGGCGCTGGTGCCGAAGATGTGCACGCCGAGCAGCTTGAGGTCCTGGGTGGACACCAGCAGTTTGAGCATCCCGTAGGAGTCGCCTGCGATCTGGCCGCGGGCCAGCTCGCGGTACCTGGCCACCCCGACCTCGTAGGGCACTGAGTTCTTCGTCAGCTCCACTTCGGTGGCGCCGACGTAGGAGACCTCGGGGATGGAGTAGATGCCGATCGGTTGCAGGTCGGTGATGCCGTCGCTCGCTTCCCCGAACGCGTGGTAGGCGGCCAGCCGTCCCTGCTCCATCGACGTCGCGGCCAGCGCGGGGAAGCCGATCACGTCGCCGACGGCGTAGATGTGGGGCACCTTGGTCTGGAAGTTGTCGTCGACGAAGATCCGCCCGCGGTTGTCGGCTTCCAGCTCGGCGTTTTGCAGGTCGAGGTGATCGGTCTGGCCTTGCCGCCCGGCCGAGTACATCACCGTCTCGGCGGGGATCTGCTTGCCGCTGGCCAGGGTGGTGACGGTGCCCGCCGACCCGACGTCGACCGCGGTCACCTCCTCACCGAACCGGAATGTCACCGCCAGGTCGCGCAGATGGAACTTCAGCGCCTCGACGACCTCGGGGTCACAGAAGTCGAGCATGTCGTCGCGCTTCTCCACGACGGTGACCTTGGTGCCCAGCGCGGCGAACATCGACGCGTATTCGATGCCGATGACACCCGCGCCGACGACCACCATCGAGGTTGGCAGCGACTTGAGATCGAGGATCCCGTCGGAGTCGAGCACCCGGTGCTCGTCGAACTCGACGCCGGAGGGCCGGGCCGGCCGGGTGCCCGTGGCGATGACAACGTATTTGCCTGTGACGGTTATCTTTTCGCGCCGCGACGGGTCCTCGACCTCGATAGTGTGTGGGTCGACGAAACGCCCGTGGCCGATCAGCAGGTCGATGCGGTTGCGCATCAGCTGGTTGCGGACCACATCGACTTCCTTGCCGATCACGTGCTGGGTTCGGGCCAGCAGGTCGGCCGGGGTGATCTTCTCCTTCACTCGGTAGCTCGCGCCGTAGAGTTCGCGCTGGCTCATCCCGGTGAGATAGAGGACCGCCTCGCGCAACGTCTTTGACGGAATGGTGCCGGTCTGGACGCACACACCGCCGAGCATCTGGCCGCGCTCGACGATGGCGACCGACTTACCGAGCTTGGCCGAGGCGATGGCGGCCTTCTGTCCGCCGGGCCCGGACCCGATGACCACCATGTCGTACTCTTGCGCCGAACTCATGGCCTAAACAGTAAGGCAGCACAACGCACACTGCTGGGTTCATCCACAGGTCCGCTGCCGCATCGGCGCAAGCGCGCACCGGTTGACGGTGGCGGCCGTCAGCGTTGTGCTCATGACGACGCCTCGAGAAGACTTCGAACTTTCCCGCCCCGGTGCGCTCATCGCCGCGCTGCCGGCCGTTCTCGGCTTCGTTCCCGAGAATTCATTGGTATTAGTGTCTTTCGGCGACGGGGAACTCGGCTCGGTGATGCGTGTCGACCTCTCCGAGGAGCTTGTCGATGGGGTGGAGCACCTGGCGGAGGTCGCCGCCGCGGCCACCCCCGAGGCCGTGGTCGCGGTGATCGTCAACGCGGACGGGGCCTACTGTCCCAGCTGCAACGAGGAATACCGGCAGCTGGCGGCGGCGCTCGCAGAAGCCTTGTCGCAGCATCACATTGAGTTGTGGGCCACGCACGTGGTCGACCGGGTGGCCTTCGGCGGCCGCTGGCACTGCGCCGAGGGCTGCGGGTCGAGTGGGCTGGTCGACGATCCCGCAGCCTCCCCGCTGGCCGCCGCGGCGGTGCTGGAAGGCAGACGGCTTTATCCGCGTCGTGCCGACCTGCAGGCGGTCATCGCGCCCGATGACGCGGCGCGCACCGCCGCGCTGGCCGGCGCGGTCCGGCAACAGGCCGCCCGGCGCCGCGCGGCGCATCGTGCGCATCCGGTGCGCTGCACCCGCGGCGACGTGGAGACGGCGATGGCCGCAGCCGCCCGGGTCGCGGCCGGGGAACCGCTGTCCGACAGCGAGATGGCGACGCTGGGGTGTGCTCTGAGCGACCCGCAGGTGCGCGACATCCTGTATGCGCTTGCGGTCGGGGAGAGCGCCGGCGAGGTCGAGTCGTTGTGGGCGCTGCTGGCGCGCACGCTGCCGCCGCCGTGGCGGGTCGAGGCTCTGGTCCTGATCGCGTTCAGTGCGTATGCCCGCGGCGACGGGCCGCTCGCCGGGGTGTCGCTGCAGGAGGCGCTGCGCTGTGCGCCCGACCATCGGATGGCGGGCATGCTGGACACCGCGTTGCAGTCGGGTCTGCGGCCGGAGGACATCCGGGATCTGGCGCTGACCGGCTACCGGCTGGCCAAGCGGTTCGGCGTGCAGCTACCGCCGCGACGGCCGTTCGGCCGCAGGGCGGGCTAGGTGGGCACGAACGGCCCGGGTCAGACCTTCTCGACCTTGACCGCGTGCGCCATCTCGTGCGGCAGGGTGACGTTCTCGTGGCCCGGAATGACGATGGTCACCCCGGCGGAGCTGGTCTCGACGGTGACGCGCGCGTTCGGCACGACGCCGGCGTCCTTCAGGCGCGAGATCAGGTCGATGTCGCCCTGGACGTGCTCGGTCAGCTGGCGCACCACCACGGCTACCGGCGCGCCGGCGGGTAGCTCGGTCAGCCGGACCAGGGGACCGTCCTCGGACCAGGACTCGGGGCCCACGCCCAGGTCCAGGAGTCCGGGGATCGGGTTGCCGAAGGGCGAGGTGGTCGGGTGGTTGAGCACCTTCACCAGGCGGCGCTCGACGTCCTCGCTCATCACGTGCTCCCAGCGGCACGCCTCGGCGTGGACCTCTTCCCAGGGCAGGCCGATGACGTCGACCAGCAGGCGTTCCGCGAGGCGGTGCTTGCGCATCACGGAAACGGCCAGCGCCCGGCCCTTGTCGGTGAGCTCGAGGTGGCGGTCGCCGGCCACGTGAAGTAAACCGTCCCGCTCCATGCGCGACACGGTTTGGCTGACAGTCGGCCCACTCTGATCGAGGCGTTCGGCGATTCGGGCACGCAGCGGCGTCACGCCCTCTTCTTCGAGGTCGTAGATGGTCCGCAGATACATCTCGGTGGTGTCAACCAGGTCGTTCATTCAGCACCCTCCGTCGACGCTGAGTCTACTTCGCCAGCTACGCGAATGGTTGTAACGCCTCCCAGGCAAGCAGTATGCCCGCCGCTGACGCGGCGGGCATACCGTCTGCTACCTAGCTTGAGTGAGGTGTTAGCTCGCGTACGACCGTAGTCTGTCGGCGCGCTCCCCGTTGCGGAGTTTGGACATTACGTCCCGCTCGATTTGGCGGACCCGCTCGCGGGACAGACCGAACAGCTTGCCGATCTGGTCCAGGGTGCGCGGCTGGCCGTCGTCCAGGCCGAAACGCAACCGGATCACCTGGTGCTCACGCTCGTCCAGGGTGGCCAGCACACTGCGGATGTCGGTGTGCAGCAGCTCGGCGATCACCGCGTTCTCGGCGGACATCGCCTCGGCGTCCTCGATGAAGTCGCCCAGCGGGGCTTCCTCCTCGGAGCCGACGGGCATGTCCAGGCTTACCGGGTCGCGACTGTGCTCGAGCAGGTCGTTGATCTTTTCGACCGGGATGCCCGACTCGGCGGCCAGTTCCTCGTCGGTCGCCTCGCGGCCCAGGTTCTGGTGCATCTCGCGCTTGATCCGCGCCAGCTTGTTGACCTGCTCCACCAGGTGGACCGGCAGCCGGATGGTGCGGCTCTGGTCGGCCATGCCGCGGGTGATGGCCTGACGGATCCACCACGTCGCGTAGGTCGAGAACTTGAATCCCTTTGTGTAGTCGAACTTCTCCATCGCGCGGATCAGCCCGAGGTTGCCCTCCTGGATCAGGTCCAGCAGCGGCATGCCACGACCCGTGTACCGCTTGGCCAGTGACACGACCAGACGCAGGTTGGCTTCCAGCAGGTGACGGCGCGCCGCCTGACCGTCGCGAACCACGGCCTCCAGATCGCGTTTGCGGTTCTCCCCGAGGCGCTTACGCGTTGCAAGCAGGTGTTCGGCGTAAAGCCCGGCTTCGATGCGCTTGGCCAGTTCGACCTCGCCGGCCGCATTGAGGAGTGCCGTCTTACCGATTCCGTTGAGATATACGCGCACCAAGTCCGCTGCGGGGCTTTGAGCATCCAGATCGCCGTCAAATCTGCTCGTGCTGGCGTTCGCCATAGCGACCTCCCGTTCGGCTTTGTTCTGTCATGGAGTTCAACGACAGATCAGCTCTGAGAGTTCCCAGCGATTCGCTATCTCACACGTCTTGACGTGCAGAAATGTGCCGCAGACCTGAGAATGTCCTGAGAAGTACGCCGCGGCGGCACCTTCAGCAGAAACGACGGCTACCCGCGGTCTACTCCGTCTCGCGCGCCCGGATGCCACTGCTGCTGCGGGGGCTGCGGGGCCTCGAGCGCGCGACGTTCGGCCCGCGGGAACAGGGGGGTGCGCTGTCGGGCGTTGTCGAACCGGCGCGGCTCGTCGGCACTGCGCGGCGGCCGGTCGTTGGCGATCAAAACGGCCATCCACGGCAACGGGATTGACAGCGCCACGATCGCCAGCGAGATCAGCCCGTTGTGCCAGGCGCCGTAGGCTAGCGCGGCGAGGATGAGCGCCGGGATCCGGAAAGCCATCAAGGTCAGGTATTTACGGACCCGCGCACGGTGCTGCTCCTCATACGAGGTCGCTGCGGCGGTGATGAGCACTGGGCGGCCTTTGTTGCCGTCAAAGTCATCGAACCCCGGATCGGAGCCGTGCTTCATTCCTCCACTGTTCCACAACTGGCCGATTCCGGCTTGACCGGTTTCCGGGCCTGCCGGGCAGTGCACAATGTCAGGTATGCAGACCCAAACGATCGAACGCACCGAGACCGACGAACGCGTCGACGACGGGACCGGCAGCGACACCCCGAAGTACTTCCACTACGTCAAGAAGGACAAGATCGCCGAGAGCGCGGTGATGGGCAACCACGTCGTTGCGTTGTGCGGCGAGGTTTTTCCCGTCACCAAGGCGGCCAAGCCGGGCTCACCGGTCTGCCCGGACTGCAAGCAGATCTACGACCGGATGAAGAAGGGCTGATCAGCCTGGCGGCTCCGCCGGCGCGACGTCGCGTTGCGCGGTGATGGGATTTTTGGTCACGGGATTCGACAGCGTGTCCGCCGCCTTCGCCAGCGCGGGCGAGCGCGACAGCAGCCATCTGCGCAGCCGGTGCGCGTGCGTCCTGGGCGCGGGGAACTCCTCCTGGATGGCGGCATTGAGCTCGGCGCCGATCATGATCGCGAAGCCGCCGAAGAACGAGAACAGTAGGAATGCGATCGGCGTGGACAGCGCGCCGTAGGTGTAGCCCGTACTGGTGATCCACTGCAGATAGATCCGCAGGCCCAAGGTGGCGATCACGAACACCGCGGTGGCCAGCGCCGCGCCGAATATCAGCCGATGCGTCGGCAGCGGCTCCGGCAACGCTACGCGGTACAGGATCACGACCCCGAACATCAAGGCGAGGATCAAGGCCGGGTAATAGCCGTAGCGCAACACGTTGGCCAGGCTGACCGGAATGTGCTCACCCACCTTGCGCGGTCCCAAGACCACCAACGGCGCCGTCGCCACCACGAACACCAGCCCCACCACGTAGAGGAACAACGCGAACAGGCGCTGGCGCACCGGGTGGCGCAACGGCGTCTGGTCGTGCGCCTCGACCACGGAGTCGACGAACGACGAGATGGCCGACGACCCCGCCCACAACGAGATGATGAAACCCAGCGACACCACCTCGCCGCGGGCGTGATTGGCGATGTCACGCACGGTCGGCTCGATGATCTCGTTGACCACGCTGCGGGAGAACACGCTGTGTGCCGTCGAGATCAGCTGACGCAGGATGCTGGGCAGCATGTCCGGGCCGAACAGCGGAGCCACGTAGGCCAGCGTGCCCAGCAGCCCGAGCAGCAACGGCGGCAGGGACAACGCCGACCAGAAACCAGCCTGAGCTGACTCCGAGAAAATCGAGTCATCCCAACTCTTGGAGAGAGTCCTCAGGGTGATTCGCCAGATGTGGTGGCGCGACGGTTTTGCGACCTGCTCGCTCATACCCGTCCAGCATTACCGAAGATCACTCGCACCGCCCACATTGGCGATGGGCGAGTTGACTGCGGGCTAGCTTTCGCTGAACTCCAGCACGGCGTCCAGCTCGGTCAGCTTGGCCTCGTGCTCGTTGGCGTGGTGCTGGCAGAAGAGAAGCTCCAGTCCGGAAGGCAGCTTGGCGCGCACACGGGCCGCAGCACCGCAGCGATCGCAGCGGTCGGCCCGGGTCAGTTCTGGACTCGTCAGAGTTGCATTCATGGCTTCTCCGTTCTCGTACATTCACTTTCTCAGACGTATGGCGTTTTCGCCTTGTTCCCCGATCGTTATCGGTGTGTCGTTTCTCACGGGGCCGGTCAGGTTTGGTGCGGGCGGTCTCTAGGGTGTCGAAGTTGTGACCTTCGTTCCTGATGCCCTGGTGCACCTGTGCGGAACCGAGCAGTGGGCGCGGGCCCGCAGGCGGGGCGCCATCCACCCGGACGACGCCGGTGGTGGCGAGTTCATCCATCTGTCGACGCCGGAGCAGGTGCACCTGCCGGCCAACCGGCTCTACCGCGGTCGTGCCGACCTGGTGCTGTTGCACATCGACCCGGCCCGGCTTGCCGCGCCGGTGCGGTGGGAGCCGGGGGTGGCAACCGATCCGGAGTCGATGTTGTTCCCACATCTGTACGGCCCCCTGCCGGCGGCCGCTGTGGTCCGGGTCACCGCCTACCCGCCGGCCGGCGACGGCTCCTTCGCGCCGATCTCCGGCGGCGAGGCCGGGGAGTCGACGTAGGCGTCGGCCTCGATCTCCACCAGCAACTCGGGCGCGATCAGCGCCGAGACCTCGACCATGGTCGCCGCGGGGCGCACCGCGCCGAAGACCTGCTGGTGCACGGCTCCCACCTCGCGCCAGCGCGAGATGTCGGTGACGTAGATGCGGGTGCGCACCACGTCGGTCAGCGCTGCGCCCGCTTGGTGCAACGCAATCTCGATGCGGCGCAATGCATCTCGCGCCTGGGCTGCGATGTCGCCTGCGGGCCCGGTGCCGGTCGTCCCGGCCACCGCCACATGCGGGCCGACCCGCACCGCGCGCGAGTACCCGACCGCTGATTCGAAGCCGGATTCTGACGAGACGAGGGTGCGGTGCGCTGACATGGACGTCACCGTACGACGCCCGCGCGCCGAGCGCAGCCGAATTTCACCGGCCCTCGAGATGGCTTGTGGGCAAGCCGCTTTCGATCGACGCCCGACTCGACTAGTCGAGGTAGTCGCGCAGCACCTGAGAACGGCTGGGGTGGCGCAGCTTCGACATCGTCTTGGACTCGATCTGGCGGATGCGCTCACGGGTCACGCCGTATACCTGCCCGATCTCGTCCAGGGTGCGGGGCTGGCCGTCGGTGAGACCGAAGCGCAGCCGCACTACGCCCGCCTCGCGCTCCGACAGCGTCTCCAGCACCGACTGCAGCTGGTCCTGCAGCAGCGTGAACGACACCGCGTCCACGGCCACCACAGCCTCGCTGTCCTCGATGAAGTCGCCCAGCTGGCTGTCGCCCTCGTCGCCGATGGTCTGGTCCAGCGAAATCGGCTCGCGGGCGTATTGCTGGATCTCCAGCACCTTTTCGGGCGTGATGTCCATTTCCTTGGCCAGCTCCTCGGGCGTGGGCTCGCGGCCCAGGTCCTGCAGCAGCTCGCGCTGGATACGGCCCAGCTTGTTGATGACCTCGACCATGTGCACCGGGATGCGGATGGTGCGGGCCTGGTCGGCCATGGCGCGGGTGATGGCCTGACGGATCCACCACGTCGCGTACGTCGAGAACTTGTAACCCTTGGTGTAGTCGAACTTCTCGACCGCGCGGATCAGACCCAGGTTGCCCTCCTGGATGAGGTCCAGGAACGCCATGCCGCGACCGGTGTAGCGCTTGGCCAGCGATACCACCAGCCGCAGGTTGGCTTCCAGCAGGTGGTTCTTCGCGCGATCGCCGTCGCGGCAGATCCACACCATGTCGCGCCGCTGGGCGGCGGGCAGTTTGTCGCCGCGCTCGTTCAGCTCGGTCATCAGCTGCGTGGCGTAGAGGCCGGCCTCGATCCGCTTGGCCAGCTCGACCTCTTCCTCGGCGTTGAGCAGCGCGACCTTACCGATCTGCTTGAGGTAGGCGCGAACCGAGTCGGCGGAGGCCGTCAGCTCGGCGTCCTTGCGGGCCTGCCGCAACGCCTCGGACTCGTCCTCGTCCCAGACGAAATCGCCGGAGGCCTTGTCCTTTTCGGTGGGCTCGGCGATTTCCTCGTCTTCCTCCGCGGCGGCGACGCCGGCCTTGGCGGCGGGCTTCGCGGCGGCAACTTCCTCACCCTCGGCCTCGGGCTCGGCCTCGTCGGATTCGGCGTCACCCTCTTCGGTGTCTTCGCCGTCGGACGCTACGTCGACCTCGAGATCGTCGAGGACGAGGTCGGCGTCGATCTCGAGGTCTTCGCCTGGCTCAACCTCGAGGTCGGGTTCGTTATCGAGATCCTCGGCGGCACCGTCGGAATCGAGGGCGTCCGGATCCGCCGGCCCGCCCTTGGCCGCTTTGCTTCCGCGCGCTGACGGCGCCTTGGCGCCCTTGGCGGCGGCGCGGGTCTTCTTCGGGTCGGCGGCCGTGTCGGCCTCGGACTTGGTGGACGGCGATGCTGCCTTGGCGGCCCGCTTCGCGGGCGCCGATCCGTTGGCAGCCTTGGCCGCCGGCCGCTTGGCGGGGGACGACGGAGACTTCGTGGCGGTGCGTTTCACCGGCCCATCCGTCGCCGGGCTTGCTTTCGTCGCTGCCACTTACACCCCTTCGTTTGGGCTCACCTTCGGTGGGTATTGGGCATGGTTAACCGAAAGTGTCTGCTATGTCGATGTCGGCGTTGGTATCAGCGTGGTAGTTGCACGCTATCGGTTGGGCGTTCGCCGAGGACCATTGTAACGACAGTGCGCGGTACTACGGCTCTGCCGGGCGAAATCAGTGAGTCACGTCCGAGGTGGCGGCCATCGCCGCGCCGACGATCCCGGCGGTGTTGAGCAGGGCGGCGGCCACCACCGGGGTGCGGTTGGTCAGCAGCGGCAGCCATTTATCGGCCTTGCGGCTGATCCCCCCGCCCGCGATGAACAGATCCGGCCACACCGCGTTCTCGATGCTCACCAGCACTTTGGTCACCTGTTTGGCCCACTTTTCGTAGGACCAGTCGTTCTTCTCCTTCACCGAGGACGCCGCCCGCTGCTCGGCCTCTTTGCCGCCGACCTCGAGATGGCCGAACTCGGTGTTCGGTATCAGCGTCCCGTTGTGAATCACCGCGGAGCCGATCCCGGTGCCGAAGGTCAGCAACACCACCAGGCCCGATTGGCCTTTGCCCGCGCCGTAATGTTCCTCGGCCAGCCCGGCCGCGTCGGCGTCGTTGAGGACGGTGACTTCCTGACCGTCCAGCTCGGCGCTGATGATGTCGCGCGCGTTGGCGCCGATCCAGGCCTTGTCCACGTTGGCCGCCGTCTGCACCACGCCGTGGGTGACGACTCCGGGGTAGGTCACGCCGAGCGGGCCGGTCCATTCGAACGCGTTGACCACCTGGGCGATAGTCTTGGCCACCGCCGAGGGCGTCGCGGGCTGTGGGGTCAGTAGCTTGACCCGCTCGCCGATCAGCTGCCCGGTGTCCATGTCGACGATGCCGCCCTTGATGCCGCTGCCGCCGACGTCGATACCGAATCCACGACGCTGCGGCCTGCCGTCGGCGATCGCGGTGCCGGGCGTGTCCGTAGTCGAGTCGGTGCTGGTCATCGAAGCTCCTCGGCGTGACTGGGCTGTCCGCCCACCTTAGCGCCGCGGCGGTGCCGTCCGCGGCGTCTGCGCGGCCGTGGCGACTGTGATGCGATAGACCGGTGACCCCTTCCGATGACGAGCTCGTACGGCTGCGCTCGATCGCCGAAACCCTGGCCGCGGAGGCCGCCGCGTTCGTGAGGCGTCGGCGGGCGGAGGTTTTCGGCGCTGAGGCGGGCGGCTTGCAAACCCCGGACAGTGGCGCGGTGCGCTCGAAGAGCACCCCGACCGACCCGGTGACCGTGGTCGACACCGAAACGGAACGGCTGTTGCGCGACCGCCTGGCCGAATTACGGCCCGGGGACCCAATTCTCGGCGAGGAGGGCGGCGGGCCCGCCGATCCGGCGGGCACCCCGGCGGGATCGGTCACCTGGGTGCTCGATCCCATCGACGGCACGGTGAATTTCGTCTACGGCGTCCCCGCCTACGCGGTGTCGGTCGGCGCACAGGTCAACGGCGAGTCGGTGGCCGGGGCGGTCGCCGATGTGGTCGGACACCGGGTCTACTCGGCGGCGCTGGGCCTGGGTGCGCATGTCACCGACGACGAGGGCACGCAGCCGTTGCAGAGCTCCGCGGTCGACGATTTGTCGATGGCGTTGCTGGGCACCGGTTTCGGCTATTCGCGGCAGCGCCGCGCGGCGCAGGCCGCGCTGTTGGCCCGGATGCTGCCGGTGGTCCGCGATGTCCGTCGCATCGGTTCGGCCGCACTGGATCTGTGCATGGTCGCCTCGGGCCGGCTGGACGCCTACTACGAGCACGGCCTGCAGGTGTGGGATCGCGCCGCCGGTGCGCTGATCGCCGCGGAGGCGGGGGCCCGGGTGGTGCTGCCCGCGCCCAGCGTGAACGGGGCCGGCCTGGCGCTGGCCGCCGCGCCCGGCATCGCCGACGAGCTGCTGGCCGTGCTGGAGCGCTTCAACGGGCTGGATCCGATTCTGGATTGACCGCCTGACTCAGCAGCTGCTGGCGTGAATCTTGGCCAGCAGCGCGGGATCTGAGGGCTCGGTGGCGCCGGGACGCAGGGTGGCGAGCACCGCGTCGATGTCGTCGTTGTGGGCCAACGCGCTGAAGTCGGTGCCCAGGGACAGGTCGACGGAATCGTCGGCGCGGTTGTCGTTGAACAGCTCGGTGCACGGCGCCACCAGCCACACGGCCGCCGCGGTGGCCTGCCCGGCGGTGCCGAAACGGATCTGGCCCTGGCAGGTGAGTCGGCTGCCCGCATACAGGGGGTCGTTGGCGGCGGTCGGTTGCGCGAAGCCGAGGTCTTTCATCGCCCCGGCGACATCGCCGGCCTGCCCGCCCCGGCCGCTGGCGTTGAGGACACGAACCTTGGTGTCCGCGAGTTTGGCGGGTGTGACGTCCATCATGGCGCTGCGCGACACCTGCTCACCGAGCTGGGCCGGCGCCGAATCGGCCGCCTGGGGCGGCGGATTGCACACCACGGCCTCGTGCACCTTGGCGGGCCGCGTCAGCGCGATCGTCCAGATCACGCCGGTGGCCACCGCGAGAAGCGCCACCACGACGATGGCCGGACGGGGGTTGCGCCGCCGAAAGGGACGGCCGTGCTTGTCAAAGGCTGTACCCTCGGTGATTTGCGTGACCACAGCTGCACTCTAAACCCACTGTTCAGACACGAGCGCAAGGGTAAAAATAGGGGTGTGACGTAAATCACACCTTAATGGGCCGTGATACGGGCACGAATCGTTTGGTGGATGCGTTCGACGCTGGTACAAAGCGATGCTTGGATAACGAGGGCATGTGAGGGGATAGGGCAATGCCTACCGACTATGACGCTCCACGGCGTACCGAGACTGACGACGTTTCGGAGGACTCGCTGGAGGAGCTCAAAGCGCGACGGAACGAGGCGGCTTCGGCCGTCGTCGATGTCGACGAATCTGAATCCGCTGAGAACTTTGAACTGCCTGGGGCCGACCTGTCCGGTGAAGAACTGTCGGTGCGCGTGATTCCGAAGCAGGCCGACGAGTTCACCTGCTCGAGCTGCTTTTTAGTGCAACACCGCAGTCGGCTGGCCAGCGAGAAGAACGGCGTGATGATCTGTACCGACTGCGCGGCCTGATCGGTCAGCTGCGTAATGCCGACAGCACCCGCTCGGGGTGACGGCAACTCACCAGCCAGTACGGCGTCGGATCGTCCGGATCGTCGAGTACCGCCAGGATCATCGGCCCTACCCACGCCCTGTGCAGCACGTACGCCGCTGGATCGAGTTGCCGGCCCAGGGCAGCGGACTTGGCCGAGGGCGCTATCTCCGCGGACCTGGAGATCACGGTGACCGGCAGGTGCGCCTGGCCGGCCCACAGCTGCACCTCGCCCGGCGCCGCCGGGTCGGCGGTGACCCGGATCTCGATGCGGCCCAGCCACAGCAGCGCCGCCGCCGCGACCGCGAACAGCGCCGCGTACGGCCACCAGGACGCCTGCCGGGTGACGCCCATGTTGAATTCGAAAGCGATGATCCCGGCCAGCGCGAAGGCCGGTGGCCACCACCACCACGGAACCCACAATCGTTCGCGATACCGCACGTTGTGCGGCGCGACGCGCGTATCGGACACGCAGTCAAGGGTAGTCTGTGGCCCCGTGTCGACCAGTCTGGCCATCGTCCGTCTTGACCCCGAGCTTCCGCTGCCCAGCCGCGCCCACGAGGGCGACGCCGGGATCGACCTCTTCAGCGCCGAAGACGTCAAACTGGAACCCGGGCGGCGCGCCCTGGTGCGGACGGGGGTCGCGGTCGCCATCCCGTTCGGAATGGTCGGCTTGGTGCATCCACGCTCGGGACTGGCTGCGCGAGTTGGACTTTCGATCGTCAACAGTCCGGGTACCATCGACGCGGGCTATCGCGGCGAGATCAAAGTTGCGCTGATCAACCTGGACCCGACCGAGCCGATCGTGGTGCACCGCGGCGATCGCATCGCCCAGTTGTTGGTGCAGCGAGTCGAATTAGTGGAGTTGGTCGAGGTGTCGTCGTTCGACGAGGCCGGGCTGGCCGAAACATCCCGTGGCGATGGTGGTCACGGTTCCTCCGGCGGACATGCGAGTTTGTGATGGCATTCGGTAAACGCACACCCAAAGACGACGACGCCTCCGGCGCCGACACCTCGGCGGCCGACGAGGTCGCGGCCCGCGACGCCGCCGAGCCGTCCCCCGAGGAGCTCGAGGGCCCGTTCGACATCGAGGACTTCGACGACCCCGCGGTCGCGGAGCTGGCGCGGCTCGACCTGGGCTCGGTGCTGATCCCCATGCCGGAGGCCGGCCAGCTACAGGTCGAACTCACCGAAACCGGTGTGCCCAGCGCGGTCTGGGTCGTTACGCCCAACGGCCGCTTCACCATCGCCGCCTATGCCGCGCCCAAGACCGGCGGCCTGTGGCGCGAAGTGGCCGGCGAGCTCGCCGAATCGCTGCGCAACGACTCGGCCCAGGTCAGCATCAAGGACGGGCCATGGGGTCGCGAGGTGGTGGGCACCGCGACCGGCGTGGTGCGGTTCATCGGCGTCGACGGCTACCGCTGGATGATCCGCTGCGTCATCAACGGCCCGCACGAGACGATGGAAGCGCTAGAGCAGGAGGCGCGAGCGGCCTTGGCGGACACCGTGGTTCGGCGTGGCGACACGCCGCTTCCGGTGCGCACACCGCTGACCGTGCAGCTGCCCGAGCCGATGGCGCAGCAACTGCGCGAGGCCGCTGCCGCCCAACAGGCCGCACAGCAGGACGACGCCCAACAGGCCGAGGGGCAACAGGCACCGCCCGGCGAGCCGGCCGTGCGCCGCAGCGTCGACGGGTCGGCCATGCAGCAGCTGCGCACCACCACCGGCGGCTGAGCCGGCGGAGCCCGGTGACGATGCGCGCCGGCATGGCGGGCTGAGGAGGCGGGCCGTCTAGCAAAGCTCGGCCAGCGCGCCTAGGCAGGCCGCGCCCAGGGCGGCGGGGTCCGCGCCGATCTGATCCAGCGTCACCGTCCGCAGCGCCGCGCGCGGCGCCGCGGCGACCCAGTCGAGCCCGGCCTGCAACGGATGGATCGGATCGTCGACCGCGGATGCCACTCCCAGCGGTGCGGCCAACTTGGCCAGCTCCTCGCAGCTCGGCGCGACGTAAGCGGCCGCCTCCTCCATGGCGTCGGGCAGATGAGGCCACTGGGTCCCCCACGACCGGGTCAGCTCGTCGGCCAGCCAGGGCGGGCTGGACGCCCGCATCTGGGTCGTGGTCGCCGTCAGTCCGCCGGCGCGCAACTGTGACGCCGAATACCGTGCGGCAAGCGCCGCGGGCGCGGCTCCGGGCGCGCCCGCCCAGGCCGGCAGCGCGGCCAGCACCGCGACCGTCCGGTCGGGGTGGGCCAGGGCCCAGGCCGCTGCCACCGCGGCGCCGATCGAGACCCCGCCCACAGCGACCGGCCCTTGGTGGCCCGCGTCATCCAGCGCCGCCAGGTAGCCCTCGATCAACCGGTCGGGCCGCGGCGGCGGGGTCACCAGCAGCGCGCCGAGCTCGGACAAGGGGCCGGAAAACGCCCGGTCAACGTAGTCGTCGTCGGAGCCGGTTCCGGGCAACAACACCGTCGTGACACCGCGCAGATCGACCACCACCTCTTGATAGTGCCCCGCCGTTCGCCCGCCCTCCAACACGACGTTTGAGTCGGTTGGCGCTTGGGGAACCAAGAGGTCTACGGTGTCCGTTGGCATAAATGGAAGCGTCGAGGCTTATCAGCATTGTCAGGAGTGGCCATGGGGGCCCAAGGGTATCTGCGGCGGCTCACCCGTCGGTTGACGGAGGATCCGGAGCAGCTCGACTCGGAGGAACTTTCCGACGAGGTCGCAAGCACCGGCGCGCAACGCGCGATCGACTGCGAACGTGGCCAAGAGGTCACGATGGTGGGCACTCTCCGTAGCGTCGAGTGCAACGGCAGGGCCTGTGCCGGCGGAGTGCGCGCCGAATTGTTCGACGGCAGCGACACCGTCACGCTCGTGTGGCTGGGCCAGCGCCGCATCCCGGGCATCGACTCGGGCCGCACCCTGCGAGTGCGTGGGCGCCTCGGCAAGCTGGAGAATGGAACGAAGGCGATTTACAACCCGCACTACGAAATTCAGCGGTGACCGAGCCCGAAGATCTGGGGGTGGCCCCGCGCGAGTCGGGCGTATCGGAACAAATGACCTCTAACCGCATCAACCCGGAACGTCTGCTGGCACAGGCAGGCGGCGTCAGTGGTGTGATCTATTCGTCGCTGCCGGTGGTGGTCTTCGTCATCGCCTCGAGCGTGTCGGGACTGGTTCCCGCGATCGTGGCCGCGCTGGCGGTGGCCGCGCTGATCCTGGTGTGGCGGCTGATTCGCCGCGACTCCCCCCAGCCGGCATTCTCCGGCTTCTTCGGCGTCGCGCTGTGCGCGCTGATCGCCTACGTGCTGGGGGAGTCCAAGGGCTACTTCCTGCTGGGCATCTGGATGTCGCTGGTGTGGGCCGTGGTGGTCGCGGCGTCGGTGCTGATCCGCCGTCCCCTGGTCGGCTACGGGTGGAGCTGGGCCACCGGGCGTGGGGACGGTTGGCGCCAGGTGCCCCGGGCCGTCTACGCGTTCGATATCGCCTCGGTGGGCTGGGTGCTGGTGTTCGCCGCCCGGTTCGTGGTTCAGGGACTGCTGTACGACGCCGACCGGACCGGCTGGCTGGCGGTGGCGCGGATCGCGATGGGGTGGCCGCTGACCTTGCTGGCCGCGTTGGCCACCTACGCGGCGATCAAGTCGGCGCAACGGGCCATCGCCGCCGCCGGTGTCCCCGTGGTCGACGTGGAACCCGGCGCCGTCACCGACTGATCAGCCGCCGGCCGGATCGTGGCTGCCCAGTAGCAGCTTCTGCAGGTCCTCTTCCGCCTCGGCGACCGCGACGAACAGCAGCTCGTCACCGCCCTCCAGCGGCTCGTCCTCTTCGGGCACGATCACCCGCGGGCCGCGCAGGATCGTCACCAGCGAGGTGTTCCGCGGCAGTTGCAATTTGCGTACCGGCTTGCCGCCCCATGGCGTGTCGTCGGGCAGCGTGATCTCGACCAGGTTGGCCTGCCCCTTGCGGAATTCGATCAGCCGCACCAGATCGCCGACGGCGACGGCCTCTTCGATGAGCGACGCCAGCATGCGCGGCGTCGACACCGCCACGTCGACCCCCCAGGCGTCGGTGAACAGCCATTCGTTGCGGGGATCGTTGACCCGCGCCACCACCCGCGGCACCGCGAATTCGGTTTTGGCCAAAAGGCTTAGTACGACGTTGGCCTTGTCGTCGCCGGTCGCGGCCACCACCACGTCGAACTCCTGCAGGAGCACCGACTCCAGCAGGCTCAGTTCGCAGGCGTCGCCCAGTCGCCAGTGCGCGGCCGGGATGGCGTCGACGTCGACGTGATCGGGATTGCGTTCGATCAGTGTCACATCGTGGCCGTTGCCGATGAGTTCGCGGGTGACCGAGCGGCCGACCGCGCCGGCGCCGGCTACAGCTACTTTCATGCGCGCCGCTCCTTAAGCCAGTCGCTCGAATTCATCACAAGTCTTCGCTGGGTGGTAGGGCGGCGATGGCCACCGCCTCGGCGGCGCGGCCGGAGATCGCGGCGACATACACCTGGTCGCCCGCCTGGATAACCGATTTGGGTTCCGGCAACACCCCGGCCCCGAACCGGATGAGGAACGCGACCCGGGCGCCGGTGGCCTGCTCGAGATCGGTGACCCGATGCCCGATCCAGTCCTCGTGCAAGACGACCTCGGACACGGCGACGGTGCCGGTCGGATCGCGCCACTTGGCCGTCTCGGTCTCGCGCAGCAGCGCGTTGAGCAGGCGGTCGGTGGTCCAGGGCACGGTCGCGATGGTGGGAATGCCCAGCCGCTCGTAGACCTCGGCGCGCTTGGCGTCGTAGATGCGGGCCACCACCCGCTTGACGCCGAACGTCTCCCGGGCCAGGCGCGCCGAGATGATGTTGGAGTTGTCGCCGGAGGACACCGCGGCGAACGCGTCGGCTTCGTCGATGCGGGCCCTCAGCAGCACATCTCGGTCGAATCCCTGCCCCAGCACCCGCTCGCCGGCGTATTCGGGGCTGAGCCGGTTGAACGCGGTGCTGTCACGGTCGATCACCGCAACGTCGTGACCGATGCGGGAGAGCCCGTCGGCGACCGAAGAACCGACCCGACCGCAGCCCATCACCACTACTCGCAACTTGAGGTCCTCTCGACCGCGTCCTGCGCCCTTCACCGGCAACCCACGTCGGCCAGCCGTTTCGGTCGGCGAACATTCTCCTACGAACGCTACCGCCAAACCCGTCTGGGCTTACTCTTGGCTCTCGTGTCCAAACTTTCAACCGCCACCCGTCGGTTGCTTATCGGTCGGCCGTTTCGCAGCGACCGGCTGAGTCACACGCTGCTGCCCAAGCGGATCGCCTTGCCGGTGTTCGCCTCCGACGCGCTGTCCTCGGTTGCGTACGCGCCCGAGGAGGTCTTCCTGATGCTTTCGGTGGCCGGGGTGACGGCGTATGCGCTGACACCGTGGATCGGGCTCGCGGTGGCCGCGGTCATGCTGGTGGTGGTGGCCAGCTACCGGCAGAACGTTCACGCTTACCCGTCCGGTGGTGGTGACTACGAGGTGGTCACCACCAATCTCGGTGACACCGCCGGGCTGGTGGTCGCCAGCGCGCTGATGGTGGATTACGTTCTGACCGTTGCGGTTTCGACGGCGTCGGCGATGGCGAACATCGGCTCGGCGATCCCGATCGTGGCCCAGCACAAGGTGTTCTTCTGCGTGCTGTCCATCTTGCTGGTGATGGCCCTGAACCTGCGTGGGGTGCGCGAGTCCGGGTTGGCGTTCGCCATCCCGACCTATGCGTTCATCATCGGCGTGCTGGTGATGATCGGCTGGGGTCTGTTCCGGATCTTCGTGCTGGGTAATCCGCTGCGCGCCGAGTCCGCCGGTTTCCAGATGCACGCCGAGCACGGCCAGGTCGTCGGTTTCGCCTTGGCATTCCTGGTGGCGCGATCGTTCTCCTCGGGGTGCGCGGCGCTGACGGGTGTGGAGGCGATCAGCAACGGGGTGCCGGCATTCCAGAAACCCAAGTCGCGCAACGCGGCGACCACCCTGCTGATGCTGGGCGGCATCGCGGTGACGCTGTTGATGGGCATCATCGTGCTGGCCCAGAAGATCGGGGTGAAGCTGGTCGAGGACCCGGCAAGGCAACTGGGCGGGGCGCCGAAGGACTACTACCAGAAGACCTTGGTCACCCAGCTGGCGCAGACGGTGTTCGGCAGCTTCCATATCGGGTTCCTGCTGATCGCCACGGTGACCGCCCTCATCCTGGTGCTGGCGGCCAACACCGCGTTCAACGGGTTCCCGGTGCTCGGCTCGATCCTGGCGCAACACAGCTACCTGCCGCGCCAATTGCACACCCGCGGAGACCGATTGGCGTTCTCCAACGGAATCCTGTTTCTGTCCGGGGCGGCGCTGCTGGCCATCATCGCATTCCGCGGTGAGGTCACCGCGTTGATCCAGCTGTACATCGTCGGTGTGTTCATCTCGTTCACGCTGAGTCAGATCGGCATGGTGCGGCACTGGACCCGGTTGCTGCGCAGCGAAACCGACCCGCGGGCGCGGCGCAAGATGATGCGCTCGCGGGTGGTCAACACGGTCGGCTTGCTGTCCACCGGCGCGGTGTTGTTGGTGGTCCTGGTGACCAAGTTCGCATCCGGGGCGTGGATCGCGCTGTTCGCGATGAGCCTGCTGTTCGGAATCATGAAAATGATTCACCGGCACTACAACACCGTGAACCGCGAATTGGCGGAGCAGGCCGCCGCCCAGGACGACGTGGTGCTGCCCAGCCGCAATCATGCGGTGGTGCTGGTGTCGAAGCTGCACCTGCCGACGCTGCGCGCGCTGGCCTACGCCAGGGCCACCCGGCCCGACGTGCTGGAGGCCGTGACGGTCAGCGTCGACGACGCGGAAACCCGCGAGCTGGTACACAAGTGGGAGGAAAGCGATATCAGTGTCCCGCTCAAGGTCATCGCCTCGCCGTATCGTGAAGTCACCCGTCCCGTCCTGGAATACGTCAAGCGGGCCCGGGAAGAGTCGCCGCGCACCGTGGTGACGGTGTTCATTCCGGAGTACGTTGTGGGCCACTGGTGGGAGCAGGTGTTGCACAACCAGAGCGCTCTTCGGCTCAAGGGCCGCCTGCTGTTCATGCCGGGCGTCATGGTGACTTCGGTTCCGTGGCAGTTGAGTTCGTCGGAGCGGCGCAAAACCCTGCAGCCGCGTGTGGCGCCCGGTGACGCGCGTCGGGGAATCTTCGATTGACCCGCGAATCGACCCGCGCGCCGCGCGCGGCACCACCCGCCGTGGGGGAGCTGACCCTGACCACCGATGCCCCGGCCAACGGCGGCAGCTGCGTTGCGCACCACGAAGGCCGGGTGGTGTTCGTCCGGTATGCGTTGCCCGGGGAGCGGGTGCGTGTCCGGGTCACCGCGGATCGCGGATCCTATTGGCACGCAGAGGTTATCGAGGTCATCGATGCGGTGCCCGGCCGCATCGAGCCGCTGTGCCCCATCGCCGGTGTGGACGGCGCCGGCTGTTGCGACCTGGCGTTCGCCGCCCCCGATGCGGCCCGCACGTTCAAGGCCGAGGTCGTGGCCAACCAGCTCGAGCGCCTCGGTAAGCATGTCTGGAGCGGAGAGGCCGAGCCGCTGGCGGATTCCGCGCCGACCGGGTGGCGCACCCGGGTTCGGCTCGACGTGGGTCCGGACCGTCGCCCGGGCTTTCACCGGTACCACAGCGACGATTTGGTGACCGACCTGCGTTGTGCGCAGCTGCCTGCGGGCATGCTCGACGGGATCGCCGACCTCGAATGGCCGCCGACCGCCCAGCTGCACGTGGCCCTCGACGACGACGGCGCGCGCCACGTGGTGCGCACGCTGCGGCAGGGCAGGCAGACCGCGACCAAGGTGGTGGAGGGCCGATACGAGGCGGCGCAGCGGGTGGCCGGGCGCAGCTGGCAGGTGCCGGTGACCGCCTTCTGGCAGGCGCACCGCGACGCGGCGGGGGTATACAGCGAGCTGGTCGCGGACTGGGCGCAGCTGGGCACCGGCATGTGCGCGTGGGACTTGTACGGCGGCGCAGGCGTTTTCGCCGCGGTGCTGGGCGATGCCGTGGGTCCGTCCGGGCGGGTGCTCAGCGTCGACACCTCGCGCGCGTCGACCCGGGCCGCCCGGGCCGCACTGGCCGATCTGCCGCAGGTGCAGATCGTCACCGATTCGGTGCGGCGGACGTTGGCGGCGCAGCGCGGACGCGCCGACCTGGCGGTGCTGGATCCGCCGCGGGCGGGGGCCGGGCGTGAGGTCATCGATATGCTGGCCGCCGCCGGCATTCCGCGGGTGGTGCACATCGGTTGTGAGGCAGCATCTTTCGCCCGCGACATCGGGATCTACCTCGGGCACGGTTACACCGTCGAGAAGATCAAGGTGTTCGACGCCTTCCCGCTGACGCATCACACCGAATGCATCGCGCTGCTGACCCGGCCCTCTTAGTCGGGTGACTGCTGCCGCCAGCGTTCGAGCATCGTCGGGATCTCGTCGAGCATGAAGGCGTAGAAGTCGCGCATCCGCGTGAGCCGTTGTCCGGCAAGGCTGTCCGATCCGGTCGCCGCGATCCCGGCCTCGGCCGCGGTCTGCATCGCCGATATTACGACGTTCTGGTTGGTGAAAAGCGTCGCCCGCGCGTCGTCGCGCAGCCGGTAACGTGAGGGTTGCGCGGCTGATCGACTGCTCGATACCTATGAGGCCGAGCGTCGCCCGTTGGCGAGCGAGGTGCTGCGCGGCGCCAGCGCGATGACCCGGGTCAACGTCCTGAGCAACAACCCTATTGGCCGATTTGTGCGAGATCGCATCGTGGTGCGGTTGGTTGGTTTGGCGGCGGTGCAGCGTTGGGCGAGCTACTCCGCGTCGCAGCTGTGGGTGAGTTACCGCAAGGGACCACTCGGCGGGCGGAGCCGAAAGCCGCGTCCGGGCGATCGGGTCAGTGATCTGCCATGCATCCGCGAGGACGGTGCAGTGTCGCGCCTGCACGCCGAACTGGGCGGTCGTTGGGCGTTGCTCGCGCCGCGCGATGCCGGTGCGATGGGCGCTGAGGCTGTTCGGGACCGGCGTGTACGCCGCCACTAGGGCGGATAAGACACCGTGACCGCAATGCCACAGCGGGTGGTGTTTCCCGGGAGCGGCTAGACTCCGTCGCGGTGTGCCGGGAAGTCTGGTCGGCGATGTCGTTGTCGACCAACCGAAAGGCTTGGGTGCCTACCAACAAAGAACGGGCCGCGGCCGTCGAGTCGGGTCGGTCGCACGCGCGATACGTACTCAGCTGTATGCGATTGCTGCCATCGTGAACGAAACTTTTCGTTACGCGCTGATCGTGCTGTTCGCCAGTGGCGTCGGCTTGGTTGCGGTGTTGGCGAACCGACTGACCGAGCGGGTCAAGATCCCCGTGCCCCTGCTCGTGCTGGTCGGAGCTGCCATCGCGGCGCACTCCGTGTCGGTGGTGCAGCCGCCGTCCGAGCGGACCGTCGAGCGGGTGATCACCATCGCGCTGGTGTTGGTGTTGTTTGACGGCGGCATGCACATCGGGCCTGCGCGCTTCCGCGCGGCGGCCGTCCCGATCCTGTCGGTGGGCGTCGTGGGCACCGCCCTCACCGCCGCAGGGGCGGCACTCGTGGTGCACTACGCCTGCGGAATCAGCTGGTTTCCCGCGGTTCTCGTGGCCACAGCTGTGGCTCCCACCGATCCGGCCGTGGTTTTCTCCGTTTTGGGCAAACGCGAGATCAGGGGTCGCAGTAGCACCATCCTGGAGGGCGAGTCTGGTGCCAACGATCCGGTTGGCATCTCCTTGATGTCCAGCCTGGTCGCTGCCGGTGGGCTCAGCGCAGCCGGATTCGCCAGCGTGGGAACCCAATTCGTTCTGCAGATGGCGATCGGCCTGGCCGTCGGGGTGATCGGGGGACGTGCCCTGCTCGTATTCATGCGCCGAGTGGCGTTGCCGAGCGAAGGTCTCTACTCGCTGCGAACGCTGGCGTCCTGTCTGATGTTGTACGGCATTGCCACGCTCGCCCACGGCTCGGGATTTCTGGCCGTGTTCGTCGCCGGCATCGTGATCGGCGACGCTCGCGCGCCCTACAAGCCGGAGATCAAGCGATTCCACGCCGCCCTGGCCGGTCTGGCGGAAATCGTCGCGTTTGCCGTCCTGGGTTTGACCGTCGACCTCAATGTGCTTGGCCATCCCGATGTATGGATTCCGGGGCTCGTCCTCGCTGTGGTCCTGACAGTGCTGATTCGGCCGTTGGCGGTGGGCTCCTGCCTGCTACCTGTCCGACTCCAGCGAAACGAACGCATCTTCGTTCTCTTCGCCGGGCTCAAGGGTGCGGTGCCGATCCTGCTGGGCGAGTTCCTGCGGGCCGCTCACGTCGCCGACGCCGAGCGCCTGTACGGCATCGTGGTCGTCGTGGTCGTCTTCTCGGTGCTGGTGCAGGGTAGCTCGGTGCCTGGTGTCGCCAGACTGTTGCACTTGCCCATGCGCGCCGTGGAGACCCAGCCCTGGGAGATAGGTGTGCGGCTCGCTGACGAACCGCAGGGAGTCCATCGCTTCAGCGTCGCCACCGGGTCTGTCGCCGAACGGTCCACAGTCGAAAGTCTCGGTGACCGCGTCGGTGACATCTGGGTGAGCATCGTGGTCCGCACCACTGGCCTGGTGCCGGTGCGGGGCGACACCGAACTCGAGGCCGGCGACGAGGTCGTGATCCTGGCAGATCCCGAACTTCATGACTCCCTGGCTGAAATGTTCGGGCCCGCGCAGGCGCGCTAGGCGCCGGCCACGTTCTCTGCCATTCGCCGGGCGCTGCGTAGACTGACTGGATGCTGGAACAGATCCGCGGACCCGCTGATCTGCAGCACCTTTCTGCGCATCAGCTTCGCGATCTGGCCGCCGAGATTCGCGAGTTCCTGATTCACAAGGTTGCTGCCACTGGGGGACACCTGGGGCCCAATCTGGGCGTGGTCGAACTGACGCTCGCCCTGCACCGGGTGTTCGACTCACCACACGATCCGATCATCTTCGACACCGGCCATCAGGCCTACGTGCACAAGATGCTGACGGGCCGCTCCCACGAGTTCGAGAGCCTGCGCAAGAAGGGCGGGCTGTCCGGATATCCGTCGCGCGCCGAGAGCGAGCACGACTGGGTGGAGTCCAGCCACGCCAGCGCGTCGTTGTCCTACGCCGACGGCCTGGCCAAGGCCTTCGAACTGAGCGGGCACCGCAACCGGCACGTGGTCGCGGTGGTCGGCGACGGCGCGCTCACCGGCGGCATGTGCTGGGAGGCGCTGAACAACATCGCCGCCTCCGGTCGGCCGGTCATCATCGTCGTCAACGACAACGGCCGCAGCTATGCCCCGACGATCGGCGGTGTCGCCGACCATCTCGCCTCGCTGCGGCTGCAGCCGGTCTACGAGCAGGCCCTGGAGAAGGGCCGCGACGCGCTGCGCGCGCTGCCGCTGGTCGGCAAGATCGCCTACCGCGTCATGCACAGCGTCAAGGCCGGCATCAAGGACTCGTTGTCGCCGCAGCTGCTGTTCACCGATCTGGGGCTGAAGTACGTGGGCCCGGTCGACGGCCACGACGAACGCGCGGTGGAGGCCGCGCTGCGGCACGCCCGCGGCTTCGGCCGACCGGTGATCGTGCACGTGGTGACCCGCAAGGGGATGGGCTTCGCGCCGGCCGAGGACGACGAGGCCGAGCAGATGCACTCCTGCGGCGTCATCGACCCGGTCACCGGTCAGGCCACCAAGATCGCCGGGCCGGGCTGGACGGCGACGTTCTCCGACGCCCTCATCGGCTACGCCCGTAAGCGCCGCGACATCGTGGCCATCACCGCGGCCATGCCCGGTCCGACCGGGCTGACCCCGTTCGGGCAGCAGTTCCCGGACCGACTGTTCGACGTCGGCATCGCCGAGCAACATGCGATGACGTCGGCGGCCGGGCTCGCCATGGGCGGCATGCACCCGGTGGTGGCCATCTATTCAACCTTCCTCAACCGGGCCTTCGACCAGATCATGATGGACGTGGCGCTGCACAAGCTGCCTGTCACCATGGTGCTCGACCGGGCCGGCATCACCGGTTCGGACGGCGCCAGCCACAACGGCATGTGGGACATGTCGATGCTGGGCATCGTGCCCGGCATGCGGGTGGCCGCACCCCGGGACGCCACCCGGTTGCGCGAGGAGCTCGGTGAGGCGCTCGACGTCGACGACGGACCCACGGCGCTGCGTTTCCCCAAAGGTGATGTGGGCGAGGACATCCCGGCGATCGAGCGCCGCGGATCGGGCATCGCGGGCGTCGACGTGCTCGCGGTCCCGGCCGCCGGGTGCAACCACGACGTGCTGTTGATCGGTGTCGGTGCGTTCGCGCCGATGGCGCTGGCGGTGGCCAGGAGGCTGCAGGATCAGGGGATCGGCGTCACGGTCATCGACCCGCGCTGGGTGCTGCCGGTCTCGGAGAGCGTTCTGGAGTTGGCGGCCCAGCACAAGCTCGTCGTCACGTGCGAGGACAACGGGGTCAACGGCGGGGTGGGCTCGGCGGTGTCCGCCGCCCTGCGCCGCGCCGAGATTGACGTTCCGTGCCGCGACGTGGGACTGCCGCAGCGGTTCTACGAGCACGCCTCCCGCGGTGAGCTGCTGTCGGATCTCGCGCTGACCGACCAGGACGTGGCCCGCCGCATCACCGGCTGGGTCGCGGCGCTGGGCAGCGGCGTCACCGAAGCGGAGATCCGCGAGCACCTCGACTAGCACCGATGGTGACGACCGGCTTCGCCCGGCTGCGCCGTGCTCGCGATCGCGAGCGCCGCTAGTCAGCGGCCTCGGATTCCGCGGGCGGGGCCTGCAACGCCCGGGCCAGAACCGGATCCACCAGTTCCCGCTGCCACGGCCGGGCCTGGCCGGCGCGCAGGAACGTCTCGACGGCGTCGAACGGATCGGGCGCCGGCGTCCAGTCCCAGCACAGCCGTCGCACCAGGTCCGGCGAGACCAGGTTCTCGGTGGGCACGTGGACCCGGTCTGAGACCTCGGACAGCGCCGAGCGCGCGGCCTCCAGCCGGGCGGCGGCCTCCGGCTTGCGTCTGCTCCACCGCGCCGGCGGCGGCGGACCGTTCGGCGGCTCGCTGTCCCCGGGTGGGTTCTTGGTCCGCCGGGCCTCGTCCAGCGCCCCCAGCCATGTCGCGGCGCTGCGCCGCTGGTTGCGCCCACCGAACACCGGCAAGGCGACGAGCTCCTCGACGGTCGTCGGGTTGGCCAGGGCGGCGTCGATGATGGCCGAGTCGGGCAGGATGCGGCGGGGCGCGATGTCGCGGCGCTGCGCGATCCGGTCGCGCGTCAACCACAGTTCGCGGACCGCCGCCAGGCCACGCTGATCGCGTACCCGATGGATGCCCGACGTTCGCCGCCACCGGTCCCGGCGCACGGGCGCGCCCGGATCTTTCGAGTCCGCGTCGCGCAGGTAGTCGAATTCCTGTGCGGCCCAATCGGTTTTGCCCTGCTCGGCCAGGACGTCGGCGATCGCGGCGCGCAGTTCGATGAGCAGTTCCACATCCAGCGCGGCGTAGTTGAGCCAGTCGGCGGGCAGGGGCCGTTTGGACCAGTCGGCCGCGCCGTGACCCTTGGCCAGCCCGAAGCCCAGCAGGCGCTCGACCATGGTCGCCAGGTTCACCCGGTCGAACCCGGCCAGCCGTCCGGCGAGTTCGGTGTCATACAGCGCCGGCGGCCGCATGCCCACCTCGGCCAGGCACGGCAGGTCCTGATCGGCGGAGTGCAGAATCCATTCGTCGCCGCCCAGCACCTCGGCCACCGGCCGCAGGACTTCGAGCGGGTCGGCGCCGTGGCTCACCGGATCGATCAGCACGGTGCCGGAACCGGCCCGCCGGATCTGGATCAGGTAGGCCCGGTTGGAGTAGCGGAAACCCGACGCCCGCTCGGCGTCCACCGCGAACGGCCCGCGCCCGCGGTCCAGTCGCTGCGCGGCGGCCTCGATTTCGTGCACGCTCACCGAGATGGGCGGGACGCCCTCGGAGGGTCGCGGCAGCGGGGTGGGGGCGGGGTCGGTGCCTACGTCGCCGGGCGCGCTGCTACCCGGCCCGTCGGTCGACGGTTCGCCCATGCTAGGCGCGTGACCGTGAGCTCAGGTCGGTGACTCCAGCGGGTGGTAGGCCCGCGGCGTGCTCCAGTACCTCGCAGAACGCCTCGACATGACCGCCGACCGCGGGTGACGTCGCGGTCCATGACGCGCGCAGCTCGAGCTGGTGGGCGCGCGGCGGCCCGGAGATGTCTCCGTAGCGGACCGATGTGGTGGCGGTGACGGTGCCGCCCAGGGCGACGACTTGTTCCATACGTGACTCCAGTGCCTCGACTAGCCAGCTCCACGCTACTTCGGGCAGCAGCGGGTCGACCGCCTCACTGGGGTCAAGGTCGGCCTGGATGTAGGCGACCATGCGGATGGTGCCGTCCCACGCGTCGGCCCCTTCGGGGTCGTACAGCAGGATCAACCGTCCGAAGGCGTCGCCGTCGGACCGTTCGGGAATGATGTCGGCGTCGGGATGTTTGACCTCGGCGCCCAGGGCGTAGCTGTGGGGAGCCAAGCGTTGCGGCGGCCGGATGGGACCCAACTCGATCTCCGGCCGCACGACGACGGCGTTCATCGCCGCCACCGCCTCGCGGAAGGGGGCCGGTTCGGATGAGGTCACTTGGCGCCGCTCCTGTTCATCCCGACCGTTCTGCGTCGTCACGGCACGGGTCACAGGGATCGACGGTAGACCTACAGCCCGACACGCCGCGACAGGCGCGCCGCGTTTCAAACCGGCCGCGACCAAGCCGTTACCAGGCCTCCACCAAAGCTATATGTGCAGCTCAGGCCGTGGTCAGCGGGTGAAACGCGCCCGGCGCTTCTCACGGTGCGCGGCCAGGCCTTCCTGCACGTCGGGGCCGCTGAAACTGAGGAATTCCAGGCCCACCGAGGTCTCGAAGGTGGGGCCCATCATGCGATACCAGTGGTTGAGGCTGCGCTTGGTCCACTGGATCGCGTTCTGCGCTCCCTGCGCCAGGTTCTCGGCGATGCGGGCGGCGGTGGACAGCACGTCGTCGTCTTCGACGCAGACCGCCACCAGCCCGATCCGCTCGGCTTCCTCGCCCAGCAGCGTCTCGCAGGTCAGCAGGTAGTACTTGGCCTTGGCCATGCCGACCAGCAGGGGCCAGCAGATGGCGGCATGGTCGCCGGCCGTCACACCCAGCTTGGTGTGCCCGTCGATCAGCTTCGCGGTCCGGCCCGCCACCGAGATGTCGGCGAGCAGGGCCACCACCAGGCCCGCGCCCACCGCCGGCCCCCGGATCGCCGACACGACGGGGGTGTCGCAGTTGATCATGTTGTGCACCAGGTCGCGCGCTTCGCGCATGATGCGGATCCGGCCCTCGTAGTCGTTGATCGTCTCGTCGATCAGGTCGAAGCTGCCACCGGATGAGAAGGCCCTGCCTTCACCGCGGACCAGGACGGCGCGCACAGCGGGATCGCGGTCGATCACCGGCCAGATGTCGGCGAGGTCGCGGTGCATCTGCGGCCCGACCGAATTCAGCCCGGGGGAGTCGAGGACCAGTGTCAGCACGCCGTTGTCACCGAGCTCGCAGCGCAGGCTGGGAAACGCGTCGTAACTCGCTTGGGGCTGACTCACTGGCATCTCCGAGCTCCTGACGTTCAAACGGTCGCGGTCGTGATCGTACGCAGCGCAGTTCGGTGTTCTCCGGTCATGGCAGCATTAAGGCTGATGAGTACTCGCCGCGACCTTCCCGAGTCGCCGTATCTGGCCGCCGTGAGCGGCCGCAAACCCAGCCGGGTGCCGGTGTGGTTCATGCGGCAGGCCGGTCGCTCGCTGCCTGAATACCGGGCGCTGCGGGCCCAGACCGACATGCTGTCGGCCTGCTTCGACGCCGAGCTGGTCTGCGAGATCACGCTGCAGCCGGTGCGCCGCCACGACGTCGACGCGGCGATCCTGTTCTCCGACATCGTGGTGCCGTTGCTCGGTGCGGGCATCGACCTGGACATCGTCGCCGGGGTCGGGCCGGTGATCGAGTCGCCGGTACGCACCGCCGCCGACGTGGCCGCGATCAAAACCCTTGAGCGGCAACGGGTTCAGCCGGTATCTGACGCGGTGTCGCTGCTGGTGGCCGCGCTCGGCAGCGTCCCGCTGATCGGCTTCGCGGGCGCCCCGTTCACGTTGGCGTCCTATCTGATCGAGGGCGGCCCCAGCCGCCACCACGCGCGCACCAAGGCGATGATGCTGGCCGAGCCGGACACCTGGCACGCGCTGATGGAGAAGCTGACCGACATCACGGTGGGCTTCTTGCAGATGCAGCTGGAGGCCGGGGTGGATGCCATCCAGGTGTTCGACTCGTGGGCCGGGGCGCTGTCCCTCGCGAATTACCGGACCTACGTTCAGCCGCACAGCACCAGGGTGTTCGCCGCGCTTGCCGACTACGGCGTGCCGATGACCCACTTCGGGGTCGGCACCGCCGAGCTGCTGGGCGCCATGTCCTCGGTTGGCGCGAACGTGGTGGGCGTGGATTGGCGGACCTCCCTGGCCGACGCCGCCACCCGCGTGCAGCCCGGTACGGCGTTGCAGGGCAACCTCGATCCGGTGGTGGCGTTGGCGGGCTGGCCGGTGGTGGAGCGCGCGGCGCGCGCGGTCGTGGACGACGGCCGGCGGGCGATCGACGCCGGCGCCGCCGGTCACGTCTTCAACCTCGGCCACGGCGTGCTGCCCGAAACGGACCCCGGCGTGCTGACCGACCTGGTGTCGCTGGTCCACTCCCTATGACGTTTCCCTCGTATTGTGTTGTGGGGGGCGGTATTTCGGGTCTGACGGCGGCCTACCGGCTCCGTATGGCCGTCGGTGACGATGCCGCGATCACGCTGTTCGATCCGGGGGACAGGCTCGGCGGCGTCCTGCGCACCGAGGTGGTCGGCGGAGTGCCGATGGACTTGGGTGCCGAGGCGTTCGTGCTGCGCCGCCCCGAGATGCCGGCGCTGCTGGCGGAACTGAATTTGTCCGAGTGTCAGCGGGTTTCGACGGGCGCGCGCCCGCTGATCTACAGCCGGCAGGAACTGCGTGCGCTGCCCGCGGGCACCGTGGTCGGGATACCGTCGTCCGCGGCGTCGGTGGCCGGGCTGGTCGATGACGCCACGGTGGCCCGCATCGAGGCCGAGCCCACCCGCCCGCTGGCATGGGAACCGGGCGGCGATCCCGCGGTTGCCGACCTGGTGGGCGAGCGATTCGGTGAGCAGGTGGTGGCCAGGTCGGTGGATCCGCTGCTGAGCGGGGTTTATGCCGGTTCTTCGGCCACCATTGGCCTGCGCGCGGCCGCCCCGACGGTGGCGGCGGCGCTGGACCGCGGCGCCACCAGCCTGACCGACGCCGTGCGGCGGGCGCTGCCGCCGGCCACCGGCGCGCCGGTGTTCGGGTCGCTCGAGGGCGGCTACCAGATGCTGATCGACGAGCTGCTCGCGCGCGGCCGCCCCCGCTGGGTGCGCGCCGCGGTGTCGCGGCTCGAGCGCGCCGGCGCCGGCTGGACCGTGGTCGACGACACCGGCGCGCGCTCGGCCGCGGACGGAGTGATCCTGGCCGTGCCGGCGGAGCAGTGTTGCCGGCTGCTGGCTGAGGTCGCCCCGCGCAGCGTCGCCGCGGCCGGCCGCATCACCAGCGCATCGTCGGTGGTAATGGCGCTCGCCGTGCGGGGTGATACCGCGTTCCCGAACTGCTCCGGCGTGCTGGTCGCCACCGGTGAGCGATTGCGGGCCAAGGCCATCACGCTCTCGTCGCGCAAGTGGGGTGTGCGGGGTGACGCCCAGCTGCTGCGACTCTCGTTCGGGCGGTTCGGCGATCGCGTGGCGGCCGACACGTCCGACGACGAGCTGCTGACCTGGGCGCTGGGGGATCTGACCACCGTGTTCGGGCTGACCATCGACCCCGTCGACGTCCGCATCCAACGCTGGATCGACGCGATGCCGCAATACGGGCCGGGCCATGCAGACCTGGTCGCCGAGGTGCGGGCGGGCCTGCCCCCGACGCTCGCGGTGGCCGGCAGCTACCTCGACGGCATCGGCGTGCCGGCCTGCGTCGGCGCCGCCGGGCGCGCGGCCGAGCGTGTGATCAGGGCCATCGGAGGCTTGGACGCGCAGGTGGCACGATAGGTTCCATGGCCAAGCTCGACTACGACTCGCTCAACTCCACGATCCGCTACCTGATGTTCTCGGTGTTCTCGGTAGAGCCGGGTGAGCTCGGTGAACAGCGCGACGACGTCATCGATGAAGCGTCGACGTTCTTCAAGCAGCAAGAGGAGCGCGGTGTCGTGGTGCGCGGCCTCTACGACGTCGCGGGTCTGCGGGCCGACGCCGACTTCATGATCTGGACCCACGCCGAACGCGTCGAAGCGCTGCAGGCCACCTACGCCGATTTCCGGCGCACCACGGCGCTGGGGCGGGCGAGTTCGCCGGTGTGGAGCAGCGTGGCGTTGCATCGGCCGGCCGAGTTCAACAAGAGCCACATCCCGGCATTCCTGGCCGGCGAGGAACCCGGCGCCTACATCTGCGTGTATCCCTTTGTGCGGTCCTACGAGTGGTACCTGCTGCCCGATGAGGAACGCCGCCGCATGCTCGCCGAGCACGGTATGGCCGCGCGCGAATACAAGGACGTGCGCGCCAACACGGTCCCGGCGTTCGCGCTTGGCGACTACGAATGGCTGCTGGCCTTCGAGGCTCCCGAACTGCACCGCATCGTGGACCTGATGCGCGAATTGCGCGCCACCGACGCCCGCCGGCACACCCGCGAGGAGACGCCGTTCTTCACCGGCCCCCGGGTGCCCGTCGAGCAGCTGGTGAATGCCCTGCCATGACAACCGCGCCGGCGACGATATGGCGCGTAGCGCCACAAATGACGCAGAGGAGTGGCGCCAAATGACGACATTCGACCCGACTGATCCCACCCGCTTCGAGGAGATGTACCGCGACCAGCGGACGTCGCACGGCCTGCCGGCCGCCACGCCGTGGGACATCGGCGGCCCGCAGCCGGTGGTCCAGCAGCTCGTCGCGCTGGGGGCGATCAAGGGTGAGGTACTCGACCCGGGCACCGGCCCGGGCCATCACGCCATCTATTACGCGTCCAAGGGCTTTTCGGCGACCGGTATCGACGGGTCGGCGACCGCCATCGAGCGGGCGCGGGAGAACGCCCAAAAGGCCGGGGTGTCGGTCAATTTCGAGCTGGCCGATGCGACGAAGCTGGATGGATTCGACGGCCGGTTCGACACGGTGGTCGACTGCGCCTTCTACCACACCTTCAGCACCGAGCCCGAGCTGCGCAGGTCCTATGTGCAGGCGCTGCACCGCGCCACCAAACCAGGTGCGCGGCTGTACATGTTCGAGTTCGGCGAGCACAACGTCAATGGCTTCAAGATGTTGCGGTCATTGTCGGAGAACGACTTTCGCGATGTGCTGCCGGACGGTGGCTGGGAGATCACCTATCTGGGCACCACCACCTATCGGGTCAACGTCAGCGTCGAGTCCATCGAGGCGATGGCCAAGCGCAACCCCGACATCGCCGATCAGGCGGACAAGCTGCTGGAGCGTTTCCGGGTGATCGAGCCGTGGCTCGAGGGTGACCGGGCGCATGCCCCGTTCTGGGAAGTGCACGCCACTCGGATGGACTGAATCGCGCTTGCGTCACGGTTTGTCCGGGCGGGATCCTCGGGCCGCGCGGCCTCCTCGCGCCGCGAAACTTAAACTGTTGCGGTGCTTTTCGGCGTGTCGTCGCAACTGGTTAAGTGTCGCGGTATCCGCGGCGGATGAGCGCTCGGCGCACGCGGTCCACGACGTCGTCTGGCTTGTCGTCGGCGATCACCCGGATGACGGTCCACCCCAGGTCGTCGAGCCTGCGTAGCCGACTCTGGTCACGCGCGTACTGCTTGCGGTTCGTGCGATGGTGATCGCCGTCGTACTCTGCGGCCACTTTGTACTCCTCCCAGCCCATGTCGAGGCGCGCGACAAGGCGCCAGTTCTGTTGCACCGGTATCTGGGTGGCAGGGACGGGCAGGCCGGCGTCGATCAAGAGCAAGCGCAGCCAGGTTTCCTTGGGTGACGCGGCACCGGGATCTACCAGTGGGAGCGCTGACCTCAGCCGACGCAGGCCGCGCGCACCCCGGTATCGCTTGGCCAGCAGCAGTACGTCCTCGCGCAAGAACGGTGTCGCACGCATCAACGCGTCGACCCGCGCCACCGCCTCGCCGAGGGGCGGTTGCCTGGCAAGGTCGAACGCGGTCCTGGCAAGAGTGGTCACCGGCAGACCGCTGACCCGGGTGACTTCGTCGGGCTGGATGCGCTGGTTTCGGGTGATCACACCGCGAGGCGGATGCGGGTTGCGCCAGATCAACTCGATGGCCTCGTCGTCGTCGATCCACTGCGACCCGTGCAGCGCCGCGGCGGCGAGCCCGGCCAGCACGCTGCGCCGCCGCGACCACAAAAACGCCCCGATCGAACGCGTTCTCAGCGACAGTGTCGCGGCATCCGACAGATAGACGTCCGGATAGATCGCGCGGAAGCCGGTCCGCAGTTGATACGGGCTCACCAGCCCGAGTCACACAGCCTCGCTGCCCACGAATACGTCGTCCACGACCTCAAAGACGTCACGACATGTCGGTGAGATCCCGCGAAACTTGAAAAGTTTCGACGCTTTGCGGCGCGTCGTCGCAACCGTTTAAGTGTCGCGGCGCCTGAGAAGCGAACCGCGAGGAGCTAGCTCGCCGGCACCAGCCGCAGCGAGACCGAGTTGATGCAGTAGCGCTGATCCGTCGGCGTCGGGTAGCCCTCGCCGGCGAACACGTGGCCCAGGTGGCTGTGGCAGTTAGCGCACAGCACCTCGGTGCGGGTCGTGCCCATGGAATGGTCGGGGCGCAAGATCACCGCGTCGGACTTGGCCGGGTCGAAGAACGACGGCCAGCCGCAATGCGACTCGAACTTCTCTGTGCTGCGGAACAATTCGGCACCACAGGCCCGGCACTGGTACACGCCTTCGGTTTTGGTGTCGGTGTATTCACCGGTGAAGGGCCGCTCGGTGCCGGCCTTCCGCAGCACGTGGAACTCTTCCGGGCTGAGTTTCTTGCGCCACTCGTCGTCGCTCAGTTGCACCTTGGGCTGCGACACGTCAGGGGAAGTCATCCATCCACGCTAGCTCGGATTGCGCTGGCCTGCTGCACCCGGCTCCGCCGCGTTTGCGACCAGCGCTAGCTCGGATTGCGCTGGCCCGCTGCGCCCGGCTCCGCCGCGCTTGCGGCCAGCTCGGGGCTCCCGCTCTCCTCCGTCAGCCACGCCGGATCGATGCCGCCATCCAGCCGGTTCTCGGCCTTGGCGTCGAGGTAGCGGAAGAGCAGCACGGTGAAGGCGACGATCAGCAGCAGCGACCAGCCGTAGGTGATCTTGAGGTAATGCAGCGCCCGGCCGTACCTCATCGCCCGGTAGATCAGCCAGTCGTCCAGCGTCATGAAGCCGTAGATCGCGAGCCAGGCAGGCCAGTTGCGGATCAGCGAATTTCGCAGCACCACCGTCATCAAAAACGGGAACAGCATCATCGAGTAGTAGCCCTGGGCCAGCGGGAGCACCAGCCAGGAACACAACAGCAGCACTCCCGACGAGCTGGTGAACCAGAACAGCGGGTCGCGGGTGCGGTAGTAGCGGTACAGCAGCCACAGCGCGCCGATCGCGATCAGCACGAACATGATTCGCATGAACACGATCAGCCAGGTTGGCAGACCGAAGTACACGCCGTTGCCCTCGATGGAGCTGTTGAAGTAGTCCCGGGTGCCGCCGATGTACGGCAGGGTTTTGGTGAAGAACTCGATCGGGTGGCTCACCAGCGGCCAGGCGGCGATGTTGATCACCACCGGCACGACGAACGCGGGTATCAGCGTCCGCCACTGGCGGTTCAGCAGGGGCAGCAACAGCAGCGGGCCCAGCACGGGTTTGAGCGTGAGCGTCAGGCCGATGGCGAGGCCGGCCCACCACTGCCGGCTGATCCTGCCGTCCAACAGCCAGCGCAGAAACAGCATCTCGGCCAGCAGGACGCAGCCGTTGATGTTGGTGAACACCAGCGTGCTGGTCACGCTCTCGGTGCAGAACATGGCCAGCAGCAGCGCGGGCGCGGCGACCGAGGACAGCGTGAACTTGAACAGCCGCAGCAGCAGGTACCAGGCGATCAGGATCGCGACGGTGTTGATACCGATGAACAGAAACCGCGACGGCGTGAAGGGCAGGTAGCCGAACGGCGCCATCAGCAGGGTGCCGCCCGGCGGGTAGAGGTAGTGCGGGTCGACGTAGTCGAAGTGCTCGTTGTAGATGTCCCAGCCGTGCCGGAAGTTGAGGACCGCGCGGTACACCGGCTTGAAGTCGTCGGTGATGTTGCCGTTCAGGGTGAGCACGATGCTGCGGTGCAGCACCGACAAGATGGCCATCGGCCACAACGCCATCCGCAGCACGGTCGCGACGCTCGGCGCGCCGGTGCGGGGTCCAAAGGCGGCCAGGGTCCGGTCACGCAGGCCGGTTCGGGTCGATTCAGCTGCCGTCACCAGCGCACCTTATACCGGCGCCCGCGTGGGCCGGAAAGCAGCGTCAGGCCGGGCAGTAGGTGTCGGTGTTGGGCAATTTGCCGCTGCTGAGGTAGCCGATCAGCGGCGGAACGGCGCAGCCCGAGAAGATGGTGGCGCCGTGGCCGATGCCCTGCCACATCACCCGCTTGCTGGCCGCGTTGGCGTTGATGATGCTGGCCGCGGTCGCCGCGACGCCGTCGGTGCCGACGATCGGGTCGTTCTGCACGCCGAGCAACAGCACGTCGACCTTGAGGGTCTTCGGCGTGGCCGGTGGTGAGCCGGTGGGCCAGTGCACGCACTTGACCATGTTGAGTGCCGCCACGGTTCCGAAGTCGGGGTAGAGCTTGCCCCAGGCGACGACGAGTTCGCGCACCCGGTCCGGGGTGGGGCGATTGACGGCGTCGCTGCACACGTTGACGAACTGGCCGTCGGAGTCCTGGATGGCGTTGGCGTGGTTGATCAGGTTGTTCAGCGCGTTGGTGTCGCCCGAGCGGGCGCCCGCGAGCGCGTTGGCGAGGTTGGTGGTGGCGTTGACGCGGCCGCCGGCCGGATAGCCTAGCGCGACGGTGATGGCGTTGGCCACCTGCGCCACCGACGCGCCGCCGGGGCCCTTGCCCGCGCGGGCGTCGGCCAGCAGGGCGCTGACGGCGCCCTTGGGGTCCGCGCCCAACGCGCAGTTCACCGCGATGCACTGCGCGGCGAACGCGTCGAGGGCGGCCTGCTGCCCCTTGACCTGCTGTTCGGCGGCGGCTTCGGCGTTGGTGCCCAACGCAACCGGTGAGTCGAGGACCAACCGGGCCACCTTGTCCGGCCGTGATCCGGCGTAGGCCAGCGCCACCTGCGCGCCGTTGCCGATGCCGAGCAGCGCGAGGGTGGGCACGTCCCACAGCGCGCGCAACCGCTCGATGTCGGAGGCGGCGTGCGCGTCGTCGTAGGAGGAGGCGTTGGGTCCGATACCGACGGCGTCGCCGCAGTTGGTGGTGGCGGTGTTGGAGATTTCGGACAGGTTGGCCACCGGGTCGTCGCCGGTCTGGAATTGCGACTGGTCGCGCATCTGCTGACGGTCGAACTTGTCGCGGCAGTCGATGGGGCTCGACATCCCGATGCCGCGGCGGTCGACGGACACGATGGGGTGGGTGGCGAGCACGTCGGCGCCGGCCCGAGACAGCCAGATCGGCAGTTGCGCCGAGGACGGCAGATCGGAGCCGGTGGTGAAGACCAGCGGCCCGGCGTCGTGGGGTGTCTTGTCGGAGCGGGCGCGCACCACGCCGATGGTCAGGGTGCCGCCCCCGCCGTTGACCGGATCCAGGTCGGCGTCGTAGTTCGCGCAGTCCAGCTGGACGCCGCCGGCGGCTGGGACGGCCGCGTCGGCGAAGACCTTGGAGGTGCAGTCGTGCCACGCCAAGTCGTTCTTGGGTGCGGCGATCGGCGGTGGGCCGCTGGGCGCCGGCTTCGAGGTCGCCGCCCCCTGCGGTCGCGCACCGGAATTGGTGGCGAACCGCGGATCGGCGGCCAGGCCCGGGACGCAGCCGGCCAGCAACGCGGTCACCGCGACCAGGATCGTGGCGCACGTGTACGGCCGACTCATGCCGACCACAGTAGCTAGGCCTTGACGTAGCGGGTGTAAAGGTAGCCGGCGTTGTCGGTCAGGACGTGGGCACACCGCATCTGGGTGAGCAGCTGCCCCGAGCCGGTCGCGATGCGTCGCGCCTGGCCGCCGACGAGGCAGGGCGCGATCGTCAGGCACAGCTCGTCGAGCATGTCGCGCTGTATCAGCGAGTCCAGCAGTGTCGGGCCGCCCTCGGTGAGGATGCGGCGCATGCCGCGCGCGCCGAGGGCCGCCAACATGGCGGCCTCATCGACGTTCTCGGGATCGCGGCCGGAGCAGTCGAGCACCTCGCACAGGCCGCTGAGCGCGCGGCGCGTCTGCTCGGCCGCCGCGGTGCAAGTGAGCACCAACGGCTCCACCTCGGTGCGGGTAAACACCGCCATATCCCGGTTGAGGTGGCCGGATCCGGTCACGATCGCCAGTTGCGGGACCTCACTCTGGCCGCGGGCCTGCCGCCGCTGCCGCTCGGCGGCGCCGACCTGCGCGCCCGAGTAGCCCTCGATCCGCACCGTGCCCGCGCCCACCACGATGACGTCGGCGAGCTCGCGCAGCAGGTTGAAGATGAACCGGTCGCCCGGACCGCCCATCGCCCCGCTGCTGCCGCCCGTGGTGGCCCCGCCGTCGACGCTGGTGATGAAGTTCGCTCGCACCCACGTCCCGTCGTGTTCGGGATAGTCGTAGAGCCGGGGGAGGTCGCCGTCATCGAGTCCGCGAACCGCGCCGAGCAGCGACAGCGGCGTCCCCGAGGTCGCGGACGTCGCGAAACTTTCGGGGCCGCCAGAGTCGGGCATGAGTCTGATTGCAGCACGCCGCTACAGTTCCTGCATGCACGGGTCCACCTCCGCGGGCGCTTCGGGCGGCGTGGCCCACCTGGTGGATCGGCATCCGACGGTGTCGCCGGAGCGGCTGATTGCCCAATTGCGACCGCCCCCGACCTTCGCCGACGTGAGCTTCGCGACGTATCAGCCGGATCCGGCGGAGCCGACGCAGGCCGCCGCGGTGCTGGCGTGTCAGGAGTTCTGCCGGCAGGCCGTCGAGCGTCGCGCCGGCCGGCGAAAGCTGTTGGGCCGACGGGAGATTCTGCCCGGCATCGGGCTCTACCTGGATGGTGGATTCGGCGTCGGCAAGACGCACCTGCTCGCGTCGGCCTACTACGAACTGCCCGGCGACGGTCCGGGCAGGTCACCGGATGGCCCGGCGCCCAAGGCGTTCGCGACGTTCGGTGAACTGACCCAGCTGGCCGGCGTGTTCGGCTTCGTCGAGTGCATCGACCTGCTCGCCGATTACACGGCGGTCTGCATCGACGAATTCGAACTCGACGACCCGGGCAACACCACGCTGATCGCGCGGCTGCTCTCGTCGCTGGTCGAGCGCGGGGTCTCGGTGGCCGCCACCTCCAACACGCTGCCCGAGCAACTCGGCGAGGGCCGCTTCGCGGCGCAGGATTTCCTGCGCGAGATCAACACGCTGGCAAGCATTTTCACGACCGTGCGGATCGAGGGACCCGACTATCGGCACCGCGGGCTGCCACCCGCACCGCAACCGCTGTCCGACGACGCGGTTGCCGCGCGCGCCGCGCGAGTCGACGGTGCGACGCTGGACGACTTCGACGCTCTGTGCGCGCACCTGGCCACCATGCATCCGTCGCGGTATCTGACGTTGCTCGAGGGGGTGCGCGCGGTGTTCTTGACCGGCGTGCACGGTATCGACGATCAGAACGTCGCGCTGCGGTTGGTGACGCTGACCGATCGGCTCTATGACGCCGGCATTCCCGTGCTCGCCTCGGGCGCCAAACTGGACACCATCTTCAGCGCGGAGATGCTGGCCGGTGGCTACCGAAAGAAGTATCTGCGGGCCACTTCCCGGCTCCTGGCGCTGACCGCGGCGGCTAATCCAGCTCGCGGATCATGACATAGTCGCTCTCGAACCCCGGCGCCGAGTTGAAACGTCCTGGTGCCGTTGATCGTGAACCCGCTATTGAGGTAAAAGCGTTGTGCGCGTTGGTTTGCCCGGTTCACGCCCAGCCACACGCAACGAACACCCCAGTCGGTCGCGACGGCCAGCATGCGTTCCATCAACGCCGCCGCGGCCCCGCTCGCATGGTGGTCGGGCAGGACATACATCTTCGACAGCTCGGCGGCCGGACGGATTTCGACCGCCTGCAGGACGCCGGCGTGCTCGGAGACGCCGCGGACCAGCATGGCGTAGCCGACAATCCGGCCGTCCTGGCGCGCGGTGACGATGGCGCGATCCGGATCGCCCAGATACTGCGCGAAGTGGGCGGCCGACAGGTTGGCTTCGATGAACGACGCGATGTTCTCGGCGGCCGCCGACGGCGGACACGCCAACGGAAAGGTCTGTGCCGCAACGGCGGCCAGCTCTACGGCGTCACCGCAATCCGCCGGCGCGATCTGGAAGGTTCCGGTCAGAGGTTCCACTGCGCGAGGTGATAGCCCGTCTTCTTGTCCAGCAGGACGACGGTGGAGACGGGATCGCGGTACGCGTCCCAATACACCCCGCCGCGCACGATCGCCCCGTTCGGGGCATTGACGAGCACGTTGTCCAGCGCGTCGGGCGCATCGGAGGCCCGCGGCTTGTAGGCGTCGGCGTTGGGGGTCACACCGTTGAAATCCATCACGGTCGCCATGACGTACGGGTTGGGCACCCGGATCGCGCGGATGGTCACGTCGGCGCGCTCGACGGTGCTGCCCGGAAAGCCCTTATAGGTGCCTTCGCGGGTGTAGCCGAATCCGGGCGGCGGGTCGCAGGGCCCCACGCCGCTCACGGTGACGTCGGCGATGAACGTGCCGGTGTCCACCCGCAGCGTGTCACCGATGTGGCCGATCGGCGCATCTCCGGCCCACGCGCGGGGCAACGGAACCGGGCCGACGCCGACGGCGATGACGCCGGCAATGGCGACCAGAAAGGCGGACGCCACCATCGGCCAGCGGTGCATCTTCGCCATGTCGTGCCTCCTTGGCGCCGTTGCGGGGGACCCTCGCATGATTGCACACGCGGCGACGCCGAAGGGAGGGGTCGGCCGCACCGGTCAGCCGCCTCCGGCCGCGCCCGAGGCGACATTTCCGCCGCCGGACAGGGATTGCAGCGCCGCGATCAGATCCGCCTCGACCCGGTCTTTGTCGACGCCGCATCGGTGCAGGGGCCCGTCCCCGCCCTCCAGCTCCAGCAGCGCCAGCAACTGGTGCTCGGTGCCGACGTAGTTGTGGCCCAGGCGAAGTGCCTCGCGTACGCACAGTTCGAGGGCCTTGCGCGCCGGTCCGCTGAACGGAATGAGCTGCGGCGGTTCGGGATCCGTGCGCAGGGTGGAGATCGCTTCGGTCGCGGCGGCACGCAGCGCCTCGGTGTCGACCTTCTGCAGGTGCAACAACACCGTCGCCAGGGCGGCCGCATCGCCGAGCACACCCAGCAGCAGGTGATCGGGGGTGATCTCGCCGTTGCCCGCGTGGTGCGCGGCGTTCTGGGCCGCCACCACCGCGCCCCGCGCCCGCGGGGTGAAGCGCGAGAACCCCTGTTCCAGATCGAGCGCGGCGGGCTCGGCGCGCGGGACGAAGCGCTTCTGGGCGGCCTGCTTGGTGACGCCCATGCTCTTGCCGATGTCGGTCCAGGACGCCCCGGAACGCCGGGCCTGGTCCACGAAGTGGCCGATCAAATGGTCGGCGATCTCACCCAGGTGTTCGCCGGCCAGGACGGCGTCGGCCAGCTGGTCCAGCACGTCGGGTCGGGTGGCCTTGATGGCGTCGATCAGCTCGTCGAGGCGGATCGGGTAGGCGATGCGGACAGGCTCGGACATGTCGTCAACGCTAGGTTGACGATGGATGTCTTGTCAACCGTAGGTTGACGATGCGTTCGTTGCACGAGATGCGGGTTGCTCGCCCTTCTGTCAATCTGTAATTCATGAAACTGTTTCTCGCCGCAGCGGCGGGCTTTGCCGCCGTAATTGGTATGGCGGTGCCTGCACACGCCGATGACACTGACGACGCATTCATCGCGTCACTGGATAAGGCCGGCATCGCGTATTCCGATAGTGATCTGGCAGTCGGAGCGGGCAAATGGGTATGCAAGACGCTTCAGGCCCCCACGGCGATGTCGGATGTCGTCTCGACGCTGGAGTCCAAGAACTCCGACCTGACTGACGACAAAGCCAACAAATTCGCGGCCATCGCCGCCAGCACGTACTGCCCGTACGTGGTTTCGAGCACCACCTCGCCCACATCGAGCGCGACGACGGCCAGTTCCTCCTGACCCGTCGTCCGCGCCGGGGAGTGTGAGGAAAATGTAATCAGGTTTTTACAATTCCTTTACGCCCCCACAGCATTGACTACAGCGTTAAATATGCCTCAATGCGCCCACGCGGATCTATTTGCTGAGCGGCAGTAGCGCCTATTCGCCACCCGCGTCAGGTGCATTTAAATCGGCTATTCCGCCGCCCGCCGGGCGGCGGACAGTCCACGTCCCGTTCGCCCGACGAGATGCCAATCACCGGCATGTTTGCGACAATCAAAGCGCTATGCGATTCCTCTTGGGACTGACCAGCCTTGCAACTATGGTCGTGCTGGCCCCGCCGGTGCACGCGGATATCGACAACGATCAGGACTTCCTCAAGGACCTTCGAGACGCCGGCATCACTTATCAGGACGGCGGCAATGCGATCACCATCGGCAAGTCGGTGTGTGAACTGCTGGACGACGGCCAGTCCGATGCAAAAATCGTGACGGACCTGCGCAACCAGAATCCGGCCTTTCAGGGCGCCAGCGCGGCCAAGTTCACCTATCTCTCGGCTGCCCATTACTGCCCCAAATACATCACCGGCGAGGACCGCGGCCTCAAGCCGGACGGTGCGGCCGGCAACTAAGCCAAACCGAGTGCGCCGACGCGAATCGTGTTGGCGGCCTTAGGGTTCGGCCCGATCACTCGCTCAGGCAGCTCGCGCCGTCCACGTGAAGCTCTGCATCTCCGGGATCCGTGGCGCGAGTGCGGCTGCGACGCGTCGACCGATCTGGTCGGAGGCAGCCAGCGACGTGTCGGCTTTCAGAAACCCTTCCACCTCGACGCGCAGGGTCCGCCCGGTCCACCTGGCCCGGGCGTGCGCATGCGTGACACCGGGGACCGAGGCGGCGACGGACTCGGCGGTGGTGATGATGTCGGGGTCGACGCCGTCGAGCAGGCGGTGCGCGATATCGGCGGTCACCTCCCAGCCGACATGGCAGATGAAGCCGGTGACGACGATCCCGGCGACCGCGTCGGCCCAGCCCCAACCCAGCGCCACGCCGATCAGCCCGAGCACCGCGCCGCCCGACGACAACGCGTCCAGCCACGAATGCTTGGCGTCGGCCACCATGGTCGCCGACCGAATTCGCCTGCCCACCACCAGTTTGTAGCGGGCCACCAGCTGATTGCCGACCACGCCCACGACGGCCGCGCCGATGCCCCAGCCCACGTAACCGGTGCCGCCGTGGCGAAGCAACTTGGTGATGCTCTCGAAACCCGCGACGACGGCGCTGCCCCAGATCACCAGCGCCACCCCGATACCGGCGAGGTCTTCGGCGCGTTCGTAGCCGTAGGGATACCGCTCGGTGGGAAGCTTGCGCGACGCGCGGAAGCCGATGAACACCAGGGCGCTGGTGGAGACGTCCGACAGGTTGTGCAGCGCGTCGCCCAGCAACGCCACCGAGCCGGACAACAGCGCGATGACCAATTCGACCAGGCCGGTCACCGCCAGCCCGACGGCACTGACGGCAACGGCGCGATTGGCCTGCCGGCGCTCGCCGGCGTCGTCCGCCGTGGTGTCGAGGGGAAAGCTTGCCGCCGGGTCGCGTACTCCGTTGATCACGTGCATACCGCCAGCATGCCCGACTCGGTTCCGGCGCCCAAGTCGCGCGCTAGGGGCAGATGCGCTCGTAGACGGTCACCCGATCGCGCTGGCCCCACCAGAGCACCGGTTGGCGGGAATCGACTTCGGTCCAGTGCGTTTCGAGGATCTGATGCATCTGGTCATCACCCGTTCCGCCGCGGCCATCACCGACGTAGATAAGGCGATTCCCGTTGTAGGCCAGGAGTATTCGCGTGCCGACGTCCTGGTCATGCGGCGGCCAGGAAAGGAACAGCGTCCGCTTCGGGGTGCAGGGCGGCCGTCTCTGCGCAATCCTTCGCGACGACCTCGGCGTGCATGTCTTCGCCGTGCCAGCCAATGGTGAGCAGGTCGGTGCCCGGATTCAGGTCGTAGCAGACGACATCGACGCCCAGCTGGGTCAGCAGGTAGGCCCAATAACCGGTGCCGGCAATGGGATCGACCAACCCGCCTTGGATGTGGGCGGCCACGAACTGCACGGTGTCGGGGTCGGGGACGGTCCAGCGGTACCGGCGCACGAGCAATTGCAGGTTCGGCGAGCGTCCCAGTAGGGGTTGTCGATGGTCATCGTCGGTGGTCCCGCAGGGTCCCGCCTGCTGTGCGGGACGGCTACTTGGCCTGCTCCGGGTTGGACGGGCCATCACGCCAGGGTCGGGGGCTCTTCGGCAGAATCATGAACGCCACTGGCAGGCGGACCAACGCGTCGCGGGCGGCGACCTCGAGGAACACGATCTCCATCTCCAGGCGGTTCAGCGGCCGCGTTTCCATCATGAAACGCGTCCGCAGGTAGCGGGGCGTCCTGAGCCACTCGACCAAATTCATGCCCGCGACTCTACCCCGTTAGCGGAAATACTTGGTTTGCACAATATTTCACGGCAACCGATGCCGGTGGGGGCTGAGATTTCGAGAACGTCAGCTCATGCCGATGCGAATGTTCTTCACCTGCAGAAACTCGTAGAGACCTTCGACGCCGCCGGTGCGGCCGAATCCGCTCTGCTTGTAGCCGCCGTAGGGACCCTGGGGCTCGATGTCGCTGTGCCTGTTCACCCACACCGAACCCGCCTGCAGCTGACGCGCAACCCGGTGTGCACGTTCCAGGTTGGACGTCGCCACAAAGGCATTGAGGCCGTAGCGGGAATCGTTGGCGATCCGGACCGCCTCGGCCTCGTCGCCGAACGGCATCACCGAAGCCACCGGGCCGAAGGTTTCGGTCTGCGCCAGTGACGAACGGTTGTCGACGTTGGTGAAGATCGTCGGCTCGATGAAATGACCGGACGCCAGTTCGCCACCCAGTCGGCGTCCGCCGGTGACCAGATCACCGGCCCTTTCGCTGACCGCCCGGTCGATGACCGCGAGGATGCGCTCGGCGGCGGCTTCGGTGATGACGGGACCGAGCATCACGTCGGGTTGCAGCGGATCACCGATCTTGGCGGCCCGCACGGTCGCCACGAGTTTCTCCACGAAGCGGGCGTACACCGATGCCTCGACGAGGATCCGCGAGGCGCAGGCACAACTTTGGCCCGCCTGGGTGATCGGTCCCTGGTGCGCAGCGATGATGGCGGCCATGTCGAGGTCGGCATCGGCGAACACGAGATAGGCGGATTTGCCGCCCAATTCGGCCGTCACGGGGGTGAGGTTGTGCGACGCGGCTTGCAGGACCTTCTGGGCGGTCGCCTGGCCGCCGGTGAAGTGGATCTTGCCGACCCGGGGATGACGCACCAGCGCGTCACCGCCTTCCGGGCCGGCCGGCAACACGTTCACCAGTCCCGGCGGCAAGCCCGCTTCCAGACAGAGTTCGCCAAAGCGCAAGGGCGCCAACGACGCAAGCTCGGAGGGCTTGAGGATCACCGCGTTGCCCGCCGCCAGCGCGGGAGCCACCGCAGCGCCGGCGACCACCAGCGGCCCGTTCCACGGCGCGATGACACCGACGACACCGTAGGGCTCGCGTTCGACGAGATTGACGTCGAACGCGCCGGCGACGGGAGTGCTTGCCCCGTGCGTCTTGTCGGCATAACCGGCGTAGTAACGCAAGAAACGTTCGGTCAGCACGGAGTTGCCGGCCACCGAGACCGGGACGCCGTAATCGTGCACGTTGAGCTCGGTCAGCTCCGCAAAGTGGTCGCGCACCACATCGGCCAACGCGAACAGCAGATCGCGACGGCGATCGACGGGATAGGACATCCATTCCCGGTGCGCCTGCCAGGCGCTGTCGACTGCCCTGTCGATCTCACCCTCGCCGGCCAGGGGGATGGTCGCGTTGGGCCGGCCGGTGCCCGGGTAGACGTGCTCATGGGCGCCGCCCGATGCCGTGGTAATGCGTTCTCCGCCAATGAGTAACGCACCCGAGAGCGCGGGTGAGGACGCGGTTGCCGTCATGGGCGAGTTTTCCTCCGGTGGGGTGTCAGCCGACGGACGTGTGCTCGGCCTGGTTCTCGGCCGTCACCCGCTGTTTCTGTTCGGCGATCACCTGGTTGAGGTAGTCGGCCTTGGCGCAGCCGTAGTACGCCGCGAACTGCAGTGCGAGTTCGTCCATCTCCTCAAAGGAGACGTCGCCACTCTTCAGCGCCGCGTACACGTGCGACATGATCGGGATTTCGGCATCCTGAAAGGCGACGCAGGCGACGGTGATCAACCGGCGTTCCTTCATCCCCAAGCCGGGGCGCAGCCACATCTCACCGAAGACGAAGTTCAGGATGCCCGCACCCGAGTACGGGTTGTCGCGCATCGGCGCGAACGGCAGGCAGTTGATCTCCTTGAATGACTCCTCGCCGCCTTGCAGCCGCTGCTCGGGGTCGCTGGCGGTGACCAGCGGCAGCAACGGTTCCGCGGGAGGGGGTGGCTCGCCGCTCGCCTCGGCGATCTTGGCCCACTGCATGTCCACCGCGATGTTGAAGCGGGACGCCTTCGGCCAGCCCGCGTAGACGGCGAAATGCAGCACGGTTTCCCGCATTTCGGTGATGGTGAGGTCGCCGCTGTTGAGTGCGGCGTAGACGTGTTGTTCCAGGGGGGCCTGCGCATCGGCGGCCGCGACACAGGCCAGGGTCACGAACCGTCGGTCGCGGCGGCTGAGGCCCGGCCGTGACCACACCTCGCCGAAGACGAAGTCGATCAGGCCGCCCGCATACGGGCCGTCGCTGTCGGGCGGGTCGATCATCATCACCTCGACGAAGGTGCGCACCCCGCGTTCATGGCGCGCACGATCGCGCATGGGAGCCTTATCGGATTGTGACACCGGCGTCGACTTTCAGTTCGAGTCCTGTGACGTAACGGGATTCATCGGATATCAGGTAGAGCACCGCGTTGCTCACGTCGGACGCCTCGATCAGCGGTGCGGGCAGGGCGTTGAGAAAGATGGGCACCAGGTCGGGCCGCTGCTCGGCGATCAACGTGTGCATGCTCGGCGGTGCCATTCCGGTGGCCACCCCGGTGGGGTGCACGGTGTTGACGCGGATGTTCTGGGCGGCAAGCTCATTGGCCAGGGCCAGGGTCATCCCGACGATGCCGTGCTTGGACGCCGTGTACGGCACGTGCAGCGGGGTCCCCTTGATGCCGGCCGACGAGCTGATGTTGACCAGGCTCCCGCCCCCCTGGGCGACCAGGTGGGGGAGTGCGGCCGCGCAGGTGTTCCAGGCGCCGATGAGGTTGACGTCGACGACCAGCCGCCACTGTTCGGCGGTGGTGGTGTCCCAGGTACCGACGGTGAGCACGCCGGCATTGGCGACCGCGCCGTCGAGCCCGCCGAGTTCGCCGACGGCGGCGTCGACCGCCGACTTCATGACGGCCTCGTCGCGCACGTCGACGACCTTCGTGATCGCCCGGCGGCCGTGTTTCTCGACCAGTTGCGCGGTCTCGTTCAGGTCATCCTCGGTGGCCAGCGGATATTCCAAACCCTTTGGTGTGGAACAGATATCCACCAGGATGCAGTCGGCGCCCTCTTCGGCCAGCCGCACCGCGTGCGAGCGTCCCATGCCGCGCGCTGCCCCGGTGATCAAGACCCGCTTGCCCGCGACACGGCCGGTGGCGTTGTTCGTTGTCATCGGCGCATCAAACCTTGTTGCAGAAGCCCGCGTCGACGGGGAAGGTCACGCCGGTGACGTACTTCGCCTCGTCGGAGACCAGGTAGGCGATCGCGGCGCTGACGTCCTCGGGTTCCAACATGCCGACGGGCATCGGGTTTTGCAGGTGGGGACCCGCGCCCGGATTCTTCTCCAGGAACTCCGTCATGTCGGGGTTGGTCGCCATCATCGTGTTGACCGCGGTCGGGTGCACCGTATTCACCCGAATGTTCAGCGGTGCAAGCGCATTGGCCAGGGTGCGCATCAGTCCGACAATGCCGTGCTTGGATGCCGCATAACCCAGGCCGCCGCCCTGCAGGCCGCCGAAACCCTTGATGCCGGCGGTCGAGCTGGTGAAGATGATGACCCCGCCGCGGTTACCGGACAACAGATGTGGGACGGCCGCCCATGCCGTGTGGTAGGCCCCGTCGAGGTTGACGCTGGTGACCGCTCGCCACTGCGCCAGCTCCTCCTCGATGCTCAACTGCCGAAAAGCCAACGGCGCGATCCCGGCGTTGGCCAGCACGATGTCGAGGCGGCCGAAGTGTTCGACGCCGGCATCCATCGCGGTCTTGACTTGCTCGAAGTCGCGGACGTCGGCGACCGTGCCCAGCATCTTGCCGCCTGCCTCTTCGACCAGTGCGACGGTTTCGTCCAGCTCCTCATGGGAGGCCATCGGGTAACCGTTGGCGGGGATGTCGGCGCAGATGTCGATGCCGATGATGTTGGCGCCCTCGCGGGCGAGCCGCACCGCGTGGCTGCGGCCCTGGCCGCGCGCCACCCCGGTGATGAAGGCGACTTTGCCATCTATAGCACCCACGGCGCTCGTCCTTTCTGTTCATCGGCCCAGATCAGGGCAGAGTAACGCCGTTACTCACCTGCGCACAGTAACATGGTTACTGTGACGGCAACAGGGGCCTCGGCGCGGGCCGCTCAGGGCACCTCCGGGCGGCAAGCAGATCCGATCCTGGGCATCGTGGTCGAGATGCTCGATAACGAGGGCTATGAGGCCGTGCAGTTGCGCGAGGTGGCCCGGCGGGCGCGGGTTTCCCTGGCGACCATCTATAAGCGGTATCGCACGCGCGACGAGCTCATCGTCGCGGCCCTCGAAGGGTGGATGGACGCCAATCGCTATGCGGCTCTGCCGTCACTGATCGACGACCTGCCCGGCGAGTCGATCTATGTGGACCTGATGCACGTGATGACGACCATCTTCGAACCCTGGGAACGCCATCCGTTGATGCTGCGCTCCTACTTCCAGGCGCGATCGGGCCCCGGCGGAAAGCGCCTGATCCAGCGCGGTGTCGACGCCGTGGTGCCCGTTGCGAAAGCCGTTCTGGCGCAAGCGGAGCCGGGCTTCGCCAAAGACCTCGAGCTCATCCTCACCGGAGTGGTCTACGGGTTTCTCAGCCGGTTCACACAAGGGGAGATCGACGTCACCGAAATCGTGCCGGGGATCGAACGCACGGTGTTCTGGTTGACCACGGCGTACGAGCATGGTTCCGCCGGCGTGACGCCGGGCTGACGCCGAAGTCGCGCGCCTTCAACGGTGCCGAAATCCGATTGTTCAGCCATTCATAAGCCGCTTTTTCCCAGCCGTCCCTATTCTTCGTTTTCATGCCGCTATGGGTCGACGGCATCGTGAACGTCCAGAAGAAAGGAAGCGCATGATGCCCTCACCTCGCCGGCTGGCCGCATTGGCCGTCCCCGTCTTGGCGGGCGCGGCTCTGGTTGCCAGCGCCGCGGTCGCTACCGCCGATCCCCTCGATGACGCGTACCTGGCTCAGTTGCGCGCCGCCGGTTTCAGTTGGCCACCCGAGCACGACGCCGCCCTCACCGGAATGGGCCGCTTGATCTGTGACGACATCGGGTGGGGCTGGACGTATGACCAGATCGCCCAGAGCATCCACCAAACTCTGGATCCGAGGAACGTGACGTTCGGAGACGTCGGATCCATGGTGAGCCTTGCGCATTCGACCTATTGCCCGCTGCAGCGATGCTGGACCGACCACTGCTGAGCGCGGCAAAACCCTTCGTGCTGCACTCGCTGCGCTCACATGAGCGGGGGTGGCACCAGCCAGCCAAGCGAAGGGTCGACATCGTCTTTATATTGCGGGCAGTACGTGGCTACCGACAGGCCGATGAAGTAGCCGGATTGCCTCGGCGACAGGCCGGTTTGCTTCGTCAGTTGGATCGCCAGCATCGATACGTTTGGGTTCGTATCGATGCTGGTGCACACGGAATGGGCCAGCGCAATCGCATTATCGTTGTCGGGCATGGCGATTCCGCCCCTGGAAAGGCCCGCGATGAACGCGTCGTCGTTGTCATCCGCTGCGGCCGGCGCTGCACAGGCCAGCGCGGCAGTGGATAGCAGAATCGCGCAGACAGCCGACCACTTCCCAGAACCAACCCTCAACGGAGTCATGGCCTCCCCTCTGTGCGCGGGCCGATCGGCGTGCAGTCAAGGACGACTTAGATGAACGATAGTCGAAATCGCGGTGTCCTTGTCGCAGGCGCTCGGAACCCCGACCCGGACGTCAGGACGAGCAGTGTGTGGTCTTGACCCGCCCGTTGGGTGACCCCAGCTTGGCCAGCGCGTCGTTCGCGGAAGCCGTCATGTCGGGACCCGAGCCGCCCTGGAAGCGGCCGGAGGCACGGTCGAACGCAACCGATGCGCAGCCGTTGCGCGTGCCGGCCACGACCTCACAGGCGTCCCCGGCTTCGGCGGTGCAGTGGGCCAGCGCGATTTGGTTCGCCTGGTCCTGACTGCCCCCGGTGCCCCAGCCGGCGGCTCGTCCGGTTCCGACCGACACGGCCAGCGCAACGAAGTCGTCGTCGGCCCGGGCCGTCGGCGTCGGCAGCGCGATGACCCCGCTGACGACCGCAACGACGATGGCAATGATCGACCGCACCGCTTCGCTCCTTTGCAATGCTCAGGAGAGGAATTTAGCGTCAAGGACGGTGACCGCGCGGACAAATGGGCCGCCGCGTCGACCGGCTACGAATTGTCTTCCGGGTCTTCGGCCAGGTAGGTGACGTCGTACCACCGCCGGCTCCGTTCGGCGTCGAAAGCCTCGGTCGCGGCTGCCCGCTCGAGGCGGACATCGGTCAGATGCGGATTATCCACGCGGATGCGGTCTTCGAGTTCGGCATGCAGCGCGTCGCCGTCCAGGGCGGTATCCGCGTCCGCTCGGCCCGTATACCTGGTCCAACTCACGCCCACATTGTGCTCCGGTCGCCGCGCCGTACGAAATCCTCGGGCCACCTGTGGGTCTCACGAACAAATTCGCCCTTCGCGAGCCGATCCGTTTCTTCTATACTCGGCATACTCTGGTGGAGGATGCGATGGCTACAACGTGGGACAGTCTCGATCGCTATGTCGTCATCTCGACGGATACCCACGCGGGGGCGGATCTGTACGGCTACAAGCCGTATCTGCCGGCGCGGCTGCACGAGGAGTTCGATGCGTGGGCCAAGGCCTACGCCAGCCCGTTCGACGACCTGATCGTCGCCACCGCCAATCGGAACTGGGACCACGAGCTCAGGATCTCGGAGATGGACGCCGACGGGGTAGCCGCCGAGGTGCTGCTGCCCAACACCGTTCCGCCGTTCTTCCCGAGCACCCCGAACATCACCATCAGCCTGCCCCGCACTCGCGCGGACTTCGAGAAGCGTTGGGCCGGTGTGCAGGCCCACAACCGGTGGCAGATCGACTTCTGTTCGCTGGCTCCGGCCCGGCGCCGCGGGTTGATTCAGATCTTTCCCAACGACATCGAGCTGGCGCTCGAAGAAATCCGCTGGGGCGCTGAGCAGGACTGCTTCGGCGGCGTGCTGATTCCGGCGGTCTCGCCCGGTGATCCGCACGTGGCCCCGCTTTTTCACACCCGCTATGAACCGATCTGGGCGCTGTGCGCGGACCTGGACCTGACGGTGGTGCAGCACGCGGGTGCCGGGAGCCCCGAGATGCCGATGGACCAGCCGGCGTCCAACGCGGTGTTGATCACCGAGATGGCGATCTGGGCCCAGCGCACCCTCGGTCACCTGATCTTGGCCGGGGTTTTCGAGCGCTATCCGACCTTGCGATTCGTGCCGACCGAGCAGGGCACGCTGTGGGTGCCCGGGCAGATCGGCATCCTCGACGCCATGGTGCCCACCATGAAGTCTGAAGCCGGTAACCGCACCTACGGGATGTTCGGCGGATCGTCGGTCGATGCGCTGACCCTGACTCCGGGCGAATACGTGCAGCGGAACTGCTATTTGGCCAGTGAGCTGATGCCCTTCGACGGCGCGATGATCGACTTCATGGGCCCCGATCACATCATGTGGGGTAGTGATTATCCCCACGAGGAGGGCTTTGCGCCCCACTCCAAGTTGGCCATTCGCTGGGCCCTGCACGACAGGACACAAGACGCCTGCCGAAAGATCTTGGCCGGCAACGCCCGTCGCCTATACCGATTCGATCTCGACGCATTGGTACCGGTGGCTGCCAAGATCGGCCCCACCGTCGCCGAGGTGCACACTCCCTTGGAGGACACCGGCTATCGCGCCCCGGCCGCCTTCGGCTACCGACCGTTTGAGGGAGGGCTGGCGCTCAAGCGGCTGGCTCCGGAACGACGCTAACCGGACTCTTCGGTCAATGCGGCGCTGAGTCACCTTGTCGCAGCGGAGAGTTGGGCTCCCAGGTCCCGGCAGAAGGCCAGCGTTGGCCACGTGAGCGGCGTGCCGGCGCTGCCAACGTCGCGCTTCACACCGTTGTTCTGAAGGGCTGTCACGCGATGATCGCGGGCATGCTGTCCCAACCGCGCACCGTCGAGGTACGCGAGCGTCGCGCGCCGGCCATGTCGATGTCCCACTCCGGCCACCGCTTCAGCACCTCTTCGAGGGCCACGCGACCCTCCAGGCGGGCCAGCGGCGAACCGACGCAGAAGTGTGCTCCACGGCCGAAGGTGAGGTGCCCACCGGGCTTTCGGTGGATGTCGAACTTGTCCGGCTCGTCGAAGTGCCGTTCGTCGCGGTTGGCCGACGCCAGCATCAGCAGTAGGGCGCTGTCCGCCGGAACAACCTGCTCTTGAAAAGTCACGTCGTCGGTGGTGACGTAGCGCGCTACGTGCGGGCCTGGCGGTTCGTAGCGCAGCAGTTCCTCGATCGCCGTCGGGATCAACCCATGGTCCTCGGCCAATTCCTTGCGCTGATCGGGATGTTCGGCCAATACCTTGCCCATCCAGCCGAAGAGGCGACCGGTCGTTTCGACACCCGCGCCGGCGACGACGGCCAGGAACACGATAAGTTCCTGCTTGGTCAGTTTGCGCGTCGTTCCGTTCTCGTCTTCGAATTCGACATTGAGCAGTTCGGTGATCAGATCGTCGGAGGGGTTCTTCTCGCGCCACTCGACGTAGTCGCCGAACATCTCACCGGTGAAGTAATGATCCTTCTTGATTTCCATGGGCTTACCGGGTTTATTGCGCAGCACCTGGTTCGCGTGCTCGCGTACCGCGGGCTGTTCGGCGTCCGGAATCCCCGCCAACATGCCGATGGTGCGCATGGGAAGTTCGGCGCCAAGGTCTTGCACGAAGTCGAAGCGATTCCCGCCGACGAGCGGGTCCAGGCAGGCGACGCAGAAGTTGCGGACCTTGTCCTCGATCGCACGCATCTTCTTTGGGGTGAAGGCGCGCGAGACGATGGCGCGATGAATGGTGTGTAGTGGTGGATCCTCGTTGATGAAGATGCCCGGCGGCATCACCGGATCGGCCATGACGACTTCTAAGATGTCGCCCTTGGCCGAGCTGAGCCGCGCCGTGTCCTTGAGCGCGGAATCGACATCGGCGTAGCGGCTCACGCCCCAGAAGTCATGCCGATCGTTGTAGTAAACCGGGGACTCATCTCGAAGCCGGCGGTAGGTGGGGTAGGGATCGAGGTCGATGTCGAAGTCCCATGGGTCGTAGTACAGATCGTTCAACGTCGGCTCCTCGGGGGTGATTCGTCATGCGCGCGCGAGGCGTATGCTGTACGAACGTACAGTAGCCGGTGTTCAGCGGGCAACCGTGCGATCTCGCCACGGCCGAAACGGCACCTGCTATACGATCGTATAACTCAGTCGGCGACCGCTTGGCTCGGCTAGACACCAACTCGAGGAGCGCAATGAGCAGTCGATTCTCACTCGATGGACGCGTCGCCGTCATTACCGGCGGTGGTACGGGCATCGGCCGCGGCGCGGCCTTGGTACTCGCGGAGCATGGGGCCGACGTCGTGTTGGCCGGCCGCCGCCCCGACCCGCTCGAGTCCACCGCGAAGGAGGTCATGGCGCTGGGCCGACGCGCCGTCGCTGTGTCGGCGGACGTTACGACTGCGGAGGCCTGCCGCGAGCTGGTGGACACCGCGATGGCCGAGTTCGGCCGACTCGATGTACTGGTGAATTGTGCCGGGGGCGCCGAGACCAAGTCGATCCTCAAATGGCCCGACGACGACTTCGAGAAAGTCCTCGCCTTGAACTTCAAGGCCGTGTGGCATCTTTCGAAGGCCGCGGCGAAGCCGATGATGGAACAGGGCAAGGGCGCGATAGTCAACATCTCCTCGGGTGCAAGCCTTCTGGCGATGCCGCAAGCGGCACCATACGGTGCCGCCAAGGCCGCGGTGAACAACATGACCGGATCGATGGCGGCGGCATGGGCGAAGAAGGGGATTCGCGTCAACGCCATCGCCGTCGGCGCCGTCCGGGCGGCCACCTTGACCGACGATGCGGCGCGTTACGGACTGGACCCCGAGGCCATCGCGCTGAGCAACGGCCTCGGTCGACTCGGCGAACCAGACGAAATCGGTTACGGCGTCTTGTTCTTCGCATCCGACGCATCGAGCTTCTGTTCGGGTCAGACCCTCTACATGCACGGTGCGCCCGGGCCCGCCGGCGTCTGACCACCTTGTGCGCGGTAGCGCCTGTGCGCTATACACTCGTACAGTGTGCATCGGTGATGATGATGGCCACGAATTTAGGGATGGTGTGATTTGAGCCGAGTGGCGGTGGTGACCGGCGGGGGATCGGGCCTGGGGCAGGCAATCAGCATGAAGCTCGGCGCCGACGGCCACCGGGTGGCCGTCCTGGACGTCAACGTGGAAGCGGCGGACAGGGTGGCTGCCGAGGTCCGGGCCGCCGGTGGCGCTGCGCTAGCGGTGGGCGTCGACGTGTCCGATGAAAACGCTGTGGACTCCGCCTTCGGCGCGGTCCGGAACTCCCTTGGCCCAGTGGAGATCCTGGTGACCAGTGCGGCAATTGCGGGCTTCACGCGCTTCGACAAGATCACCCTCACCGAATGGAATCGATACCTCGCCGTCAACCTGACGGGTACCTTCTTGTGCGTCAGAGCCGTGTTATCCGACATGGTCGCGGCCCAATGGGGCCGGATCGTGACCATCTCGTCGGCAGCCGGTCAGCGGGGCGCGCCGGCGCAGGGCCACTACTCGGCCACCAAAGGCGGTGTGATCGCGATGACGAAGACCCTTGCCCTCGACTACGGCGCCAAGGGCATTACGGCGAACACGGTTCCGCCCTTCGTGATCGATTCGCCCATGCTGCGTGAACAACAGCGCGAGGGCAAGTTGCCGCCTGCCGAGCAACTCGCCAAGGCGATTCCCGCTCGTCGCCTGGGTGCGGGTGCCGACGTTGCCGCCGTGTGCTCCTTCTTGTGTTCGGAGGCCGCGGGTTACGTAAACGGACAGGTCATCGGTGTCAACGGGGGCGCCGTCGTCTGAGCCGTGTGAACAGGGTTTGGCTCGTCCCATTACCGAATTGAAGGAGTCCGCAAAAGATCGCGGACTGATAGGAGACATCGATGACTGAATACGGCGCCGTGGCGTTGGTGACGGGAGCAAGCCGCGGGGCGGGCGCAGGTATCGCCCGGGCGTTGGGGAGCCACGGCTGCACCGTCTATGTCACCGGCCGCACCCGCAGCGGCGATGGATCCTCGCAGAACGGCACCATCGACGAGACGGCCGAGCAGGTGAACGCGGCGGGTGGACGCGGCATCGCGGTACGGGTTGACCACGCCAACGACGACGACGTCAAGGCGCTCTTCGACGGGATCCGTGACGAGCAGGGCCGGCTGGACATCCTGGTGAATAACGCCGCCATCATCCGTGACGAGATGATGGGCCGGACCAAGTTCTGGGAGGAACCCCTCAACGTCGTCGACACTTTGGACGTCGGCGTGCGCAGCAGCTATGTGGCCACCGTTTACGCTGCGCCACTGATGCTTCCACAGCGCAAGGGGCTCGTCGCCTTCTCGTCGTCGTCAGGCTCGGTCCATTACGCGTTCGGACCCCGCGTACGGTGTGCCAAAGGCCGCCACCGACAAGATGGCCGCCGACATGGCCTTCGACTTCCGCGAGTTCGGCATCGCCGCGGTATCGATCTGGATGGGCTCACTGCTGACCGATCGAGTCAGAAAGATCATCGCAAGCAAGCCGGAGAAGTTCGGCCACATTCTCGAGACCGCCGAAACACCGGAAATGACCGGCCATGTGATCTGGGCGCTGTACAACGACCCTGACTTGATGGAGCTCAGCGGACAGACTCTGATCGGCGCGGAGCTGGCGGCCAAGTACGGCATCAAAGACGATAACGGTCGACAACCGCCGTCCTATCGCGACATGTTCGACGTCCACCCGAGCCGGCAATACTCACACGTTATGCGGTGACCACCGAAAAGCTTTGCACCGGAGTATCCCAATGAAGCGCTATACAACCGTATAGCGCTTCTCAAATCCTCGATAAGGGGCGCCGGAGACCATCGCGAAGCGGCGCGTGCCGCAGTCAACGCTTGCTCGGTGCGCGACGTCTTCTCGGTGAGGTTTTGCGCTTCTTCGTTGCAGGCGCCGGCTCCAACGTGTCGAGGTAGCGCTCGAACGCCTCGGTCACCTCGGCGTGCGCGGACTTCACGCCAATTCCCTCCTCCAGATTGAGGAACTTCGGCAGGCCAGACATCAACAACTGCAACGCTGGAAGGGACAGATCACCAAAAAACCGCGCATCCCTGCCGAATTTCGCGACGAGCGCGTCCAGTTGTATCTTGCGGACGCTCTCGGTGACCGCGGCGATCTCGGTTCGAATGGACTTGCGGTGGTTGCCCAGCGCCATGAACTCCGTCATCAGCGCGCCGGTTGCCTCGTCCCAGCTGTATTCCCACACCGCACGAAGCGGGTCGCCGGCGCGACGCTCCAACGTCTCTGCGAGGAAGGCGAGGTTGCGCTCGGAATAGCGTCGGATCGCCGCGACGAAGATGTCGTCGAGACTGGGGAAGTAGTACTGCACGAGGCTGGGTGTGACACCGGCCCTGGTGGCCAGGACGCGGTAGGTGATGCTCGCGTACCCCTCCTCGAGCATCAACGTCTCGACGCAGTCGAGAAGGACGTCCCGCGTCTTTGACGTTTCAGCGCCTACACGTCGCGACGATGCTGCCATGGTCACCTCGCTCATTCGGTTCTTTGTATTGTGACACCAGTCGCGCGCTATACGGTCGTATAGTGGTTGCGAATTATTGTCGCGCAGAAGGACCGCGGCGTCGGGGAAGTCGACGTTGCCGTGCAAGAGAGGCAGGAAGATATGACCGTCGATACGAGCTTGGAAGCGCTGCACCGGGACGTGCGCTACCTGCTGGATCGCACCGAAATCCTCGACTGCGTCGCGCGGCATGCACGTGGGTGCGACCGTCACGACGTCGAGCTGATCACAGCGGCGTATCACATAGATGGGGTCGACGAGCACGGCTACGCCACCAATGCAGGGCCCGAATACGGCGCGTGGGCCAACGCCACGCACGCGGAGACATCCCGCGTGCACACCCACAACATCACCACCCATACTTGCGAGGTCGACGGCGATACGGCACACGCCGAAAGCTACGTCATCGTGGTGCTCATCGGCCCCGACACCAAGAGCGCCCAATTCATCACCGGGCGCTACATCGACCGGCTCGAGCGGCGGGATGGCCAGTGGCGCATCGCCGTTCGTCGGTCGACAGTTGAGGGCATGTTCATTGCCGATGCAAGAGTTTTGCAGTCTTCGTTCTTCGCCGAGAAGGGATATCTCGTCGGTACCCGAGATCGGACCGACCTGTCCTACCAACGACCACTGACGATCGATGCGCCCGCTCCGGCCCGGTGGTAGTCAGACGCTCGGCTCTTGCTGATTCATCGAGCGCGAGCGAGTGAGGCCCAGTGGTGGGACCCCGGTAGCTCAGTTGGGTCGATTCGTTTCTTCAACGCCTTCGGGCGGTGGTGTCTGGTCGCTGCGATGCCGCAGGCCTTCGAGGACGATCGCCACGTACGTGTAGGTGCTTGCGGACTGGGCGCCTAGCCTGTTTGCTGTAGAAGAGGTGTCGGCAGCCGGTTCAGGGTGAGAAAATCCTCATTCCGCGGGGATTCAAAGCAGCGGGGAGGGCCGTATTTTATTGCGGCACATACTATTTAAGCCAGCCGCGAGAGTGACTGCTTCGCTAACGCCGTCCAGCCCCTTTGACGTCCTCAGTTCAGACGATTGAAGATCTGGAGTCCAGGCGAGTGCTGACGGACCGAGCGTGACCCTCAAACGCGTCGACGAATTGAAGCCCGGAGACAGGATCCGCATGAAGATCGGGCACGCCACCGTCGTAGCCACCGAGCCCCTGGACGACGACCGCACCCTGATCACCTTTACCTACGGGACGAAGGGTCCAGCCGACAACGCTCTGACCGTGGATGTCCTCGACGACGACGAGTGGGGCTGGTAAGGCTGCAGGGACCTTGTCGGCGACGGTTCGGCATATGACTATTGAACGGGTACCGACCGCAGGAGGAACCATGGCTCCACATCGTCTGACGAGCTTCGCCGGTGTATCCGCCCTGTCGCTCGCGATCACCCTGTCGCTTTCCCCGACGGCTCGCGCCGACAATCCGTCCTGGAACGGCCAGTACGCGATCACGTTCATGGTTGGCCCCAAAGCAGGGACCAGCATGGCGGTCGGCGACCCGGAAACGCAGCACACCGAGACCTACGGATTCCGCTCGAGCTGTACCGACGGGAAGTGCGTCGCCACTATCGTCAGTGGCCCGCCGCCGACCAACCCGACGATTCCGCAGCCGGTGCAGTTCACCTGGGATGGAAAGTCCTGGTCGCAAACCAGTGATTTCCAGTGGGACTGCATGATGCCCGACACCACGATCCAATGGAATCCGGCCCGAGCCGAGGTGCACTACACGCCCCAACCCGACGGATCGCTCGCCGGCATCATGCACACCGACATCCTGAGCGGCGCGTGCCAAGGCACCATCGACATGGATATGTCGGCCGTGCGCGTGTGAGGGCTATGCACCGCCGTTGCCGTTGCGCAGGCAGTGAATCATGCTCTGCAGGAGCCGGAACGCCTCCGACTGCTCGGCCTCGGTCATGCCGGCCAGCATCCTGACTTCGACGGACCGGACCGCGACGGTCGCCTTTTCCAGGCTCCGTCGGCCGCGATGCGTGAGCCGCGTGGGAAGGACCTTGCCGACGGGTGCCTCCGCGGGTCTGGTCACGTAGCCATCTCGTTCCAGGGCCTGGAGCAGCACATTCATCGACTGCCGCGTCACGAATGCGCCCCGCGCGAGATCGGAGTTCGACAAGCCCGGGCGTTGAGCCAGCAGCTCGAGGCAGGAGTAGTGGGTCACGCTCATCCCGAGCGGCCGCAGCACCTCCTCCATGGCTGCGCGCAGGGCGCTCGACGCTTCTTTCAGCAGGTAGCCCAGTGACGTATCCAGGTCGACGCCGACGCCGTCTTGACTCATGTCAGTATTCTGACATAGGTTGATTCGTGTCAGAAAACTGACACGAATCGATCGAAGGGTTATCACCATGCCCGCCACCGGCCCCGACTTCATCTCGCTCCAGGCGCGCGACCTCGCCGCATCGCAGGCGTTCTACGAGCAGTACCTCGGCCTCGTCCGCTCGCAGACCGGACCTCCGCACGCCGTCGTCTTCGAGACGAAGCCGATCGCGTTCGCACTCCGCGACGTCGTTCCCGGCACCGATCTCGCATCCGTTGCTCAGCCCGGCATCGGTGCCGCGATCTGGCTCTACGCCACCGACGTCCAGGCCATTCACGACGCTCTTGCCGCCGACGGTCACACCATCGTCTCCGCACCGATTGACGGCCCGTTCGGTCGGACATTCACGTTCGCCGACCCCGACGGCTACCAGGTCACCCTCCACGACCGCGCCTGATGAGACCGGTTGTCCTTCAAGGCAATTCGTTCACATTGGTGATTGCGCTCAGGTGTGGACTTTCCAGCCCGCTAAAGGGGTCGGGGCCGCGGGAGCATCGGGATCGTTGAACTCGATGTAGAGGTCGCCCTGCTTGATGTTGCTGTCGTAGGCGATGAAGCCGTGGGCGGTCTGGCCGTTGGTGACGCTGCCCGAGCGTAGCGGCGGCACCTTGTTGATCTTCTGGTAGTCGACCAGAGATGAGCCGCCCTGGACGTCGCGGTTGGGGTCTTGCCGCCACGGGGAAGAGGCGGCGGTCAGCGAGGCCTGGCTGTAGTTGAACGGCGCGCTGGACTTGCCTTCGATGGTCAGTTCGATGACGTTGCAGCCCCCGCCGCCGGAGCAGCCGGACGAGACCCAGGTCGCGTTGTTGAGCGTCACGTCGGCGGTTGCGGCGCTGTACTCCGTGACGTGGATGCTGGTGCCGGATTTTCCCGTCGGGAAAGGCGACTGCTGGGATGTCGGGTCGGCGGTGCCGTGGGGCGCAGTCAAACACGCCGTCAGCGCGAGCGTCGCTGCGAGTGCGCTCATGTGAGCTGGTCTGGTCACTGCCAGAAGATAACGCATTCGGGGATTTGAGGGCGAGTTCGCGACTGCGGCGCACGCTTTTCCGGAGTGCGAGGACCAACTGAAAACATTGGTGCACAACATTTTCAGGAAAATGGTCGTGCGCTTTGCGACGATATAGCCGAGGTGTTTGCGCTAGTGCGGCAAGTTGGCCATATAACACCGCACTCGGGTGGCGGCGTCCTCCGGCTTGACTCCCATATTGATCAATCTCCGGACTACGTCGTCCGAGGACACACCAGAGCCGATGTCGGTATCGATCACATGAAGGCTGGGGAACCAATTCTCCGCGCTTACTCCCGGCGGTGGGGGCGTCGCGTCGCCCCCTACGCACTGGGCGTAGCCAACGGCGCCCGTGTCGGCCTCAGCTGGCGGCGCCCCTAGCGACACAGCGATGGCCATGCTGGCCGCCGCAGCGACATAGATGAAACGCATGCGGGCATTATCTCGTGTTCGCTCTGTTTGACAACCACAAATTTGGGTCGCCACCGCGAACGCGGCTCTCGAAAGGTGCATGACGGTTCGGCCGGTACCCGGGGCAGGGACCGATTCCACATCGATTTTCCCTGTGATGAGCCGCCGCTGGCCTTACACTGCATGAGAAATGAGCGCCTATCAGACGGTCGTGGTCGGCACGGATGGCTCGGACTCCTCGCTGCGCGCGGTGGAGCGCGCAGCCGCGATCGCTGCGGATCACGGCGCGAAATTGATCGTTGCGACGGCCCATCTCCCCGTGCCCGAGGAACGCGGCCGCTACGCCATCCCGCCCGGGAGCGATCACGGTCAGGACTACCGGACGGTGGGCGAGGCCCCCTTCTACGCGATCCTGCGCGACGCCAGGGAGCGAGCCCACCAAGTCGGGGCCATGAACGTCGAGGAGAAGTCGATCGTCGGTGCCCCCATCAACGTGCTGGTGCAGCTCGCGGAGGAGGCCGATGCCGACCTGCTGGTCGTCGGCAACGTCGGACTCAACAGCGTCGCCGGACGGCTATTGGGATCAGTTCCGGCCGCGGTGTCCCGCAGGTCCAAGACCGACGTGCTGATCGTCCACACGACCGACGTCTGAGCCTCGCTAAGACGGGTCAGCCCAGCAAGCGTTTGCTGATTATCTAGCGTTATCGCTGGGTATCCGTGTAACCGTGCGTTTCATCCACGCCGCCGCAGCGATCGGCATAGCCATCGCCGTCGTGTTCATCGCGTCGGCGATGCTGATGGCGACGCCTGCTCACGCGGACTTCAGTGGTTACCGCCGCTGCGTGGGAAAGATGACGGAACCCGTGGCGGAACGTGACCCCCAAAACTTGCAACTTGTCGGAGAAATCGAGCAGGATCTCGACTCGGGTGTGTCCCCCGCCGCTGAGACTCAGAAGGTAGCGCAGAAGGGATTCGACCCGTCCTTTGCCAAGGGAATCGTTCAGTGCGTGATCGAAGAGCGCCCGTAGGGAGCGTCCGGGCGCACGGTTGAGCCCCGCTGAGTCGGCCGGGCGTGGCGCACAAAGTCATCCGTTAGCGGCGTCTGCTGCGGCAATCAACGCGTTGCCCAGCTTCCGCGCTTCGGCTGGCGCGATGATCGGGGTATCGGGACAGTCGATGACGACATGGCACTCAGCGTGCCCGTCAACGTATTGCCGCCCGATGACAGAGACCACGATCTCGATCTGTGGCCCGTGGCCGGCGCGGTTGATGCTCCACTCCGGGCCGTCGAACACCCTGAAGGCTGCCCCGACGTTGTCCCATTCGTCGACCATGGTTGCCCCGGTGGGGGGTGCAGGGTTGGATTCCATGGCTAAATCGTTTCCGGGATCCCGGCCGCGGGCACGAGTAGTGGACTACTTCACTTGTGCCTGCGCACGGCCGACCAGCACATGCCCGCCGAGCGCTGGTCGGCTTCCTCGAGCGCATCTTGCCCGGCCAACTAGCTTCCGGGTGAACTTTGGCGAATCACTTTGGGAACCGGCAGGCCATCTTGGCGTAGGTCGCCGGGAAAGCATGGTGACGTTGCGACGATGGTCGGTGGATAATCGGGGGGATATGCCGCCTTGATTTGTATGTGGTATCCGTCGGGGAAGTAACCGAACTGGTTCGGCTTTTCGAATCCGTCGCGCTCCATCACCGTGATACCCCAGCTTCGCCAAAGCTCTCCGGCGCGCGCGACGAGATCTGCGGGCTTCACGCCGGTGGGCCCGATCGCCTTGGCGAACAACGAAAATTCGGTGGGGCCGGGGCCGGGCCCGGTGTAGTTGTCGTCGCACCCAAGGTTGCTGCCGCCGATGGTGTCGGTGGTGTCGAGGACGGTGCCTGGCGGTAACCCGTCGACTGTTTTTTGCAGGTACCGGAGCACTGAGTCCTGGGCCTCTTGTTGGCTTTTCGGGATCTTCGGTGACGGCGCAACGGGTGTGGGTTCCATGGGGCCTCCTGGGATGACTGTTGCGCCGGACGGGGCGGATGGCCCCGGCCCTGTGTGCTTACTTGATGTGGTCGATGAGCACGCGGCAAGTACACCCGCTGCCAACAGAACGGCGAACACCTGGAGCGATTCGCGAGTTTTCGTCTTGGTCATCATGCTGGTGTCACTTCGGTGGTGTCACATCGGTTCGTCCGGCGATAATGCGCCCCATGTTATCGAGCGCGGGGTTGCCACTGTCCCAATAGCTGCTATGTGCCGCCACCGACGGGAGCCCGAAGGGCCAACTGGGTCCGGGTGCCGCCTCGAAAGTCGTAGCGCCGAAATCTGCTCCGGTCGGGTCCGGGCCGAGTGTCCATCCGGTTGCGACGCCGATGATGTCGTGTTGTGCTTTCGTCGCGTACACATGCGCGCCGGGGTCGAGGTTGAGGTCGCCGGCGTGTCCGGTGAGCACGCCGGGACTGGCTACCGCGATGACATTGTTGGCGTCGAGGTGGTGGCCGCCGAGCGCCGCTGCCCCGACCTCGGTCGAGCCGTAGCTGTGTCCGATGACGGTGTTGATCGATGGGCCGCCGGTAAGCGCGTCGTTGTGAGAGGCGCGCAATCCGGCTTGGAAGTCGTCCAAGGCGGCGGCGCCGTTGTCGGCGTAGCTGGTTGACGCAGCTTGGAACAGATCCATTGGCCGGTCGTAGCCCATCCAGGTGGTGACCGACACGTCGCCGGGCGCAAGCCTGGCGTCGGCGTCCCTTGCGGCCTGATACATCCGCAAAGATTTGTCTTGGCTGCCGCTGAAGCGTGTCGTGTCCTGACCCGTTCCGGGCACGAATGTGGCGTCGCGTTTGGCGGTATCGGGATTGTTGATGGAGATCGCGGCGTGGCCTTTGTCGTCAATGATCCCGAGATACTTGGGTGGATTGCGTGGGTCGACTTTGCCCCCTGGCGCAACTTGGTTTGGCGGCGCCCCCAGTGACTTCTTCACATCCGCATAGCCGTCGTGCGCCCGATTGGCGGCGTCCCACTGCCGTCGCCAGTCCAGAAACTCGTTCGTCTTGGTGAAAGGGGTCCTTCCATCGGCCCAATCTGGGTGCGCAGCACGTAGGCGGTCAAGGTCGGCTTGGTTGGCCGTCTGCAGTTCGTCGAGGTGCATGCGGTTGTAGTGGTCGCGGTCAGTGAACGGCATGCCCCCGTGGTTACCGATGAAATGATCGCGGTTGTATTCCGCGTCTTTTTGCTCTTCGGTGAGCGAGTTCCACACTTGCGCAAACTGGTTGGGGTCATCCGGCAGCGGGGGCGCCGGCGACAGTGGGCCCTCTTGCGCCCTAATACCCGCGGGGTCGTATCCGTCGCTGCGTAGGGTTCCCAATGCGTTCTGCAGCGTGTTCGAGTAGCCGTCGCGTGTCGCTTGCAGCTGGCCCAGCGCGGCTTTCGTGTCGCGAATGGCGTCGTCTTCGAGTGAGTTGATGTAGGCGTTGAGTGCATCTCGGTCGGCCGCACTGAGGTTGGGATGCCCGTTTTCTAGTTCGACCGCCTCGGCGATCATGTCGTCGAGCCCCTTCAGCTGCGCTTCCAGCGTGCCGATCTGGCCGGCCGCGGTTTTCTGCGCCTCGGCCAATGATGCGGCGATGTTTTTCAGGTCCGCACCGATTTTGGGCAGCTGCACCGACTGCGCCCCAAGGGATTTCGTCACCCGCTGCACTTCAGCGGAGTCGTTGATCGGATGATCGCCGTCCTGGTGATTCCAGGCAGCATCGAAGCGGGAGTGGGCTTGGGCGAATGTTGTGTCGGCTTCAGCAGTGGAGCGGCCCGCGGAATGAAATGCGTTCGCCAGGTTGGAAATCTGCAGCGGGCTGCCGGCTTGCAAGCTTCGATCGATCGCCCACGGGTCACCGCCAGCGAAGGCAATCACCGCCGGGATGCTTATGTAGCGGAGCCGCATCGCACCGCCGGCTGTCGCCGGCTGCCGATCCGCGATCGATCAATGCCAACAGACATCCCCACCCCTCCTGAGCTGGTGTAACCCTACTACCGCCAATGGCGCCGTCAATTCAGTAGCAAAGCCCAGAGCAGCCGACATCGGACCCGCCGATGTCGATGCGCTCTACACGTTCTCAGAGCATTCGTGACTTAACGTCTGACGGCTGCGTGACCAGAACAAGCGCAAGCGAGGAAATGACCTACAGACACGCACTTTCGCGGGGGGCGCGTTCGACCGTGACGGTTAGCTTCGACATGCCGCGCAGCGTGACGTTCGGCTTGTACAGCGGCTCGCCGTCAAGACGTGCGTTAGGGAAACGCGACGTCACCGCCGACAACGCGATCGACGCTTCGAGCCGGGCCAGCGGCGCGCCGAGGCAGAAGGACGGACCGTGCCCGAACGCCAAGTGGTGAATCGTTTGTCGGTCCGGGTCGAACTCGTCGGGCCTCTCGTTGACGTCGGGGTCGCGTTGGGCGGCGGCCTGCAACAACATCATGATGCCGCCTTCCGACACCATGACATCGCCAATCATCATGTCCTGACCCGCCATTCGCGCCATCAGCTGGTTCGGTGGGTCGTAGCGCAGTGTCTCCTCGATTACCGCCGACGCCCGCCCCGGGTCGGCGCCCAGTGCGGCCCACTGGCCCGGATGACGCAGCATCGCAAGGATCGCATTGGCGATCAGGTTCACCGTGGTCTCATGCCCGGCGATGAGCAACAGATTGCAGGTCGCAATGATTTCCTCTTCCGTGAGGCGATCACCGGACGCCTCAACCGCAATCAGTGCCGATATCAGGTCCTCACTAGGCGCACGGCGGCGCTGCTGGATCAGGCCGTGCAGATATTCGTGCAGCCACAGTCCTGCCCGCCTGCGTTCATCGGCCCCGTCCGGGTCGCGGGAAAATGTGATGAAAGGGTCGACCAACCGCGCCAGCGGCGCCGACGCCCGGCTGAACTCCGGCTCGTCCTCGATCGGCACCCCCAACAGCCGGCAGATCACCGCCACCGGCAGCGGGTAGGCCAGGTCAGCGATCACGTCGAAAGTGCCCGCAGCCTCGGCACCGTCCAGGAGCGAAGACACGTGCGCCCTGATTTCAGGTTCGAGTGCCTTGATCACCTTCGGTGCGAAAGCCTTGCTGACGAGCTGGCGCAACCTAGCGTGATCCGCCGGGTCAAGGGACAGAAAGCCCGTTTTGCCGAACGGCCGCGGCTGGGTCCTGGCAGCGATCTCTGGCCGTGCGAACATGATTCCGGTAGCCGACGCGGGGTGCCGAAGCACCTCGTCGCAATCCCGGAATGAGCTGAACACCGTGAGGTTGGCCCAGGGTATATGCAGCGGTCCACGTTTTCGGAGCTCGTGGTAAATGGGATACGGGTTCGCCCGCGTCGACGCGCGAAGGAGCCGCAACAACATGGCTCGCGATTCAGCCGTGTTCGTCATATTTAGCGGCATCCCCCCGCTGGTGCCTGTTTGGTGACGAAGCCCGATCCGTCGATGGAAGCCTAAACGCTTGCGCGCCTACTCACATCGAGATTGAGTAAACTCCCGTAGCAGGTGCCCGGTCAGTTCGCTGCTGGTGTGCGATACGAGCGCGCGGCAGTGAATCGCAGGGCAATGTCGTGTCGAAACGACGTGGCCTGGCGCTCGCGAGGGTAATTTTTGAAGTGCTGTTAGTCCTTGGTATGGCGTGTTTTCGGGTGGTGGGATTCTAGATATCGCGGAGCTGATCGCGAAGGCAGGGGGTGGCCCCTGGGAGATCAACCGAACCCTGCGGGCGGGTAGCCCGTGGCAGGTGGTCGCCACCCTCGCGCCGTGCCCAGTTGCTCGCCGATGGAGGCAGGCCTCCGCATAACCGGCCGGCGGCAAATAGAGAAGGCCAACCCGACCCGGCTTTCAGCCCAGTTCGCCATTGCGCCACAAGCTAATTCGGGTCCGTTGTCGCAACGCAGCACGGCCGGGTAGGTGCCGCGATGGGCGGCCAAACGGTCCAGTTCGTCGATAAGGTGCTCACCGGTGATGCTGCGCTCTACCATCCGGCCGAGGCATTCGGGTGTGCTCGTTGTCCTTGCTCTCCGCCAAGCCGATCAGCCGCCATCAACTTACGCACAATCTGCTCAGGACTGTGCCGCTTCCTCGTCGCCATGATGTCGTCGAGCCTTTTCCGCCCAAAAACGTGGGCCGCAAGACTCTCATAAGCCACGGATCAATCGATCGGGGTCAGGCCAGCCGGAGATCGCGCCGGCTGGGACACGAAGGTTAGGAATTCAGGAAGGTTAGGAATTATTGTCGTGACCGGCGGGCGTATACCTCCGAAAGCGACTGCGAGACAACAACTGTCAAAGTAATCCGACGCGATTAGGTTACCCGCCGGGTGTCAATCCATGTGTCCAGCGGCTGGCGTTGTCGGCCCCGCGAGTCATTTATGAGTTGCGCCGCGCGTAAGCACAATCGCCAGCAGACCACCAATTGCGGTGATAAGCCCCGTCACAGCAGTGACAAGCGACGCAATCTGCCCGATCGTCGTAGGAGTACTACTGGCCCCCGCGCTCGAGGAAGGGGCTGAAGTCGGTTGTTGCTCTGCTCTTGGCGGCGGCGGGGTCCATCTTGGCGGCGGTATAACCGCAGGTGGCATCACTGTGGCAGCACCTTCGGGTGGCAGGTGCCCGGGCCCTGGCGCAAATCCAGGCGCCGACGGGGGTGCTTCCCCAGGCCTAGCGGGACCGTCGGCCGGCGGGTCTATCGCATTGGTTGAGGCCGAAACGGTTGGGCTGCCCGACGGCGGCGTAGTCCTGATGTATTCCTCCCCCGGACTGAACATCGGCGACGTGGCGGGCCCGTTTCCCAGTGCGGCGAAGATCAGAAAGAACAGTGCGGACAAGACGAACAGTGCGCCACCGGCAACGACCAGCCGGCGGCCGCGGAGGACTTTGGCTTGCCGCTCGTCTACAGGCTCTTGGTCGACCATCGGTTTAGGATATGAAGCGGTGCCACAAGATCGCCGAGCAATCGGCGCTTTCGTCAGCAGCGTTCGCTGGCGTGTATCTACCTCGGTGAACCTGTTGCCCAGCCCGTCGCGGGAAGGCTGGCAGGTTGGTCGAGCCTTATATGCTGCCGATCCGTCGAACCGCACGCGTGTAGGCAGCGGTTCCTGGCGGGGAAGCTAAAAAATGACCGCTGAGCTGCAATTACTCTGGTGCGCGATACTGGGATTGAACCAGTGACCTCTTCCGTGTCAGGGAAGCGCTCTCCCGCTGAGCTAATCGCGCCGGGAAACCAAAAGCTGGAGGTGGAGACGGGAATCGAACCCGTGTGCACGGCTTTGCAGGCCGTTGCCTCACCACTCGGCCACTCCACCGTTGGGGTCCACGCCACTTGCACCTTCGAGCGGATGACGGGATTCGAACCCGCGACCCTCACCTTGGCAAGGTGATGCGCTACCAACTGCGCTACATCCGCGCGCCTCGGACGAGATCGTCGCCCGTTGCGAAGCACGACGATAGTCCACGTGAGCGGGCACATACAAATTTCTTGGTACGAGTCGTGTCTAGGCTATCGCGACTGCCGGCTACCCGATGCGGCCGGTATTGTCGGGGGCTGGCGCGTGCTAATCTTCGACGTCGTTCGCCGTCTCGGCGCCGGTCCCGTGGCTCAGTGGGAGAGCGTCCGCTTCACACGCGGAAGGTCGCTGGTTCGATCCCAGCCGGGACCACAAGTATCAATCCAGGTCAATGAATGGTTGACCGCATGCTCCCGCCCCTGCGGCATTTGCGCTGTCGGCTTCTTGCCCTGCGGCCCGGCACCTTCTGTCGTAGCGTTGCCTGCACGTCCTCGGCTTGCACGCCAGGCGCGGAGGGGAACCATGTTGACCGTCGTCTCCCGCATCCTTCTACCTGCGCTGGTGACCGGACTCATCGCGGCGCTGATTTCGGCGAGCAACGCCTCGCCGGTCACCCCGGTCGCATGCAACAAGATCACCGCCAAATGGTCGTCAGTGTGGATCTTCATGCCGGACTGCCCGCCGTCGGCCGCCCCGCCAGCGGCACCGTCCTCGCCGGCCCAGGCGCCCAACCCAGTGGCTCCAGAACCGCCCCACTGAATCGCGCTGCTCTTGCCTGATCGCGCCCGCTAAGCCACCATGAACTGCATGAGTAAGGTAACCCTAACTATGGAGCTGCCGATCCCGGTCGAGACGGCCTCCGCCCTGGCGCGCAAGCCCGAGCTGATGCGGCATGTGTTGAGCCCGGTGCTGCGGGTGTACCGGCTCGACGTCCCCGACCGCATCGAAGTGGGCACGCAGGGATCGGCGCGGTTCTGGTGGTTCGGCGTGATCCCTGCCTGGACGCATCACCTCACCATCAAGCGACTCGACCCGACCGAGATCTACACCAATGAACACGGCGGACCCGTCCACACCTGGAATCACCGCCTCACGTTCGAACCCATCGACGACCGCAGCTGCCGCTACACCGACGAGATCGAAACTGACGACGGTCTGCACGGGCTGCTGACCCGCGCCTTCGTCCGGGTCATGTTCCGCCACCGGCACCGGCGGTGGCGCAAGCTCGCGCAGATCCTGCGCTGACACCGAGAGGACGGTGAACGATGGTCGGCAACCAAGAGGGCGTCGGCATGCTGAAACTCGAATGCCCGCAAAGCCATCCCGTCGGCCGCCTCCTCAAGGACGCGCCGCATCAGGCCGTGCAGTTCGACCCGGGCGCCCAGGTCGGGCCGCGCCGGTTCTGGCCGGACGAGGACGAACAGCCGATCTTCACCACGCTCTGCAGGTTCTGCGATAAGCAGGTGGGGGACACCACGTCCACCCTGCAAACCAAGCTCGCCTCGGTGCTCGCCGATGCGTCTGCGACCGCCGAGACGACCACGCTGCCCTACGTGTAGGCGCCCGGCCACGCCGATACCGTAAGAGCTACAGTAGCGGCGTCGCGGCGTGGCGCATCCGCGGCGACGCCGACCCGAGAGGAGTCCCGTGGCGCAGACACCGCAGAACGGTCCCCGTCCGCCCGAAGGTGATTGGCTGGGCACGCCCTACCTGCGCTTCGAGCGTCAGGGCCCGATCGCCGTCTGCACCATCGACCGGCCGGAGGCGCGCAACGCCCTGAGCCCGGCGATGTACTTCGGAATCCGTTATGCGGTGGGGCGTCTCAACGAGGACAAGGACCTGGCCGGGCTGGTGCTCACCGGAACCGGCGACGTCTTCGCCCCCGGTGGCGACATGGGCGGCGGGGGAGGCGAAGACAACTGGATCACCTTCGGTTCCGCGCTGGGCATGGACGTGACGCCGTTCGACGCGGTGCGCACCTCGGGCAAGCCGATCGTGTCCGCGGTCAACGGGCTGTGCCAGGGCGGTGGTTTCCAGATCGCGCTGTGCAGCGACCTGTCGGTGGTGAGCGATCGGGCGACCTTTCGGGTGCCTGAGTTGTTCCGCGGCTACGCCGACACCTACTACAGCCAGATGCTCACCCGCGTCATCGGGCCGGTGCGCACCCGCGACCTGATGTTCACCGGACGGGTGCTCACCGCGGTCGAAGCGCTCGACTGGGGCCTGGTCACCAGGGTGGTGCCGCACGAGGGCCTGCTGGAGGCGGCGAAAGACGTTCTCGCGCAATGCTGTCGAAGCGCGCCACGCGCCCGCGGCGTCATCAAGTCCAGCATCGACAGCTACCTGGGCCTGTATGACCGCATCGGCATGACCGCCAGCCTGTCCGACGCCGAGGCCATCGAAGGGTTCCGCTCGTTCAAGGAACGCCGCTCACCGGATTGGGTGCATCCAGAACTGCGCGTCGAGGGTCGGCTATAAGTCGATCCACTCACCGTGGTGAGCGAGCTTCAGCACGTTGCTGATGCCGGCCTGGTCGAACGCCGCGACGAATTCGTCGACGCCCTCGCTGAAGTGGGCCCAGCCGTCGACGTGGGCCGGAATCACCGCCGTGGCGCCCAGCAGTTCGGCGGCGGCGGCCGCGCGCGCCGCGGTCAACGTCAACGGCCGGCCGCGTTCCTTGGTGGGCACGCTCGCCGCACCGGCGAACAGCACCGCAATGTCGACCCGACCGACGCGATCGGCGACGTCTTTGACCGCGGCCATCGAGGCGTTGTCCCCGCTGAGGTACACCGTCGGCAGCCCGGGGCCGGACAGCACGAAACCCGTCACCTCGCAGTTGACGTGCCCGCCGGCGTCGCGCTGCCCGTCGGCCGGGCCGTGAACGGCCGGAACCGCTTGCACGGTAAGCGATCCAGGCCCGCCGCCGAGTTCGTGGGATTGCCAGGGCGCCAACCCGACCGCCGGCGGACCCAACCGGCCGGCGGCGCCGGGGTGGGTGAGCAGCAGCGGCGCGGCCAGCGCCATGCGGCGGCCGTCGTCGTCGAAGTTGTCCGGGTGCTGGTCATGGCTGACCAGCACCGCATCCACCGGCCCCAGGGCCTCGGCGCTCACCGCGGGACCGGTCAGCTTGGTCAGATAGGCGTGCGCGCCCGGCGGATCGAAGGTCGGGTCCATGACGATCCGGCGGCCCGCGATGTCGACCACCGTCGTCGGACCGCCCAGCACGCTGATCGCACCCTCGCGCCGTGCCGCATCCACGCGAGCGCTCATATGCCGCGCGTCCGGTCGCGCCAAAACGGTTCCCGCAGCTGAGTTTTCAGGATCTTTCCGCTGGCGTTGCGGGGGAGTTCGGTCACGAAGTCGACCGTGCGTGGACATTTGAAGCCGGCCAGGTGCGTTCGGCAGAACTCGATGATGTCTTTCGCGTCGATCTCCCCGTCGGCTACCACGATCGCCTTGACGGATTCGCCCCAGAAGTCGTCGGGCACACCGATCACCGCGGCGTCCTGCACGGCGGGATGCTCGATCAGCACGCTTTCCACCTCGGGGCCGTACACGTTCTCGCCGCCGGTGATGATCATGTCCTTGATGCGGTCTTCGATGTAGACGTAGCCGTCGGCGTCCAGGCGCCCGATGTCACCGGTGCGCACCCAGTCGTCGGCGGTGATCGTCTCGGCCGTCGCGTCCGGGCGGTTGAGATAGCCGGTCATGTTCTGGTTGCTGCGCACCCATACCTCGCCGGACTCCCCGGGCGGCAGCGGGTTGCCCGTCTCGGGGTCGACGACGCGAATCTCGCAGCCCTGCACGGCCTTTCCGGCCGCCAGCTGCAGCTCGGGCCGCGCGGCATCGCGGTGATCGTCGTCGGACAGCGCGGTGACCGCGCCGCACAATTCCGTCTGCCCGTACACCTGCACGAATTTCGTGTGGGGCCACGTGGACAGCGCCCGGTGCAGCAAGGGCAGCGGCATCGGTGCGGCGCCGTAGACGATGTAACGCAAGCCGGCGATCGCGGCCGTCGCCGCCTCACCCGCGTCCAGGAACCGGGCGATCACCGGTGGGACGAAGAACGCGTGGGTGGCGCCCGCGCGCACCGCGCCGATCAGCGTCGCGGCGTCGGGCTCGCGGGTCATGAATGTCGGTGCCCCGGAACGGATTCCGAACAAGGCGTAGCCGATCCCGCCTACGTGGAACAAGGGCATGGCGACCAGATTCGAGTCGCCGTCGGCGAACGGAAACGCCGGCGCCAGGTTGGACGCGTGATTGACCAGCGCGCGCTGGCTGAGCAACACGCCCTTGGGCCGTCCGGTGGTGCCGGAGCTGTAGATCACCAGCGCGGTCTCGTTCCCGTCGACGCTCGGGTCGGGCGGTGTCGGCGCCGCCGCGGCGAGCAGCGATTCGTACTCTTCGCCGATCTCGATGATGCGTTCCACGCCCGGTGCCCGCTCGGCGGCCGCCTCGGCCGCGCCGCGCAACTCGGTGCCGACCAACAGCACGCGGGCACCGCTGTCGGCCAGGACGTGCGCGAGTTCGTCGCCGATCACCCGCCAGTTGACGACGGTGGTGACGACGCCGATGGAGGCGCCGGCTATGAGCACTTCGAGGCAGGCGGGGTGATTCTTGTCCAGGAAGGCCACGCACTGGCCCCGCTCGAGCCCGGCATCGCGCAGCGCCCCGGCGGCGCGACGGATCCGCGAGCTCCACTCGGCCCAGGACCACTGCCGTTCGCCGAAGCGGATGGCAATCGCGCCGGGCCGCTGCTGCGCGTGTCGTCCCACGATGCCGGCGAGCGTCTCCGCCGTGCTGGTCGTCGTGTCGGCTGGTGGCATGGACCCCTCCGCGTTCGGTTTGTTCCAGTTTTTAATACGCGGTCGGTCCCGCGCACGCGACGCCGACCCTCGCCTGCGCGGGTGGCCGCGCCTCACTCCATGGAACCGATCATCATTCCGCCGTCGCCGGCGGCCTGGGTGGTCGCGCTGCTGTCCTGCCGGAAGTCGATGAACGCCGATCGGCCGTTCGAGGTGTTCAGCAGCTCGGTGAAGGTGCCGATCACCGGAATCGTGCCCTGCGAGTTCACCACGGTCGCGGTGTAGTTGACGGAGGCTTGCTGCTGAAAGTTGGCGCCGGGCAGCGGCTTGTTGTCGGGCGGGTTCAGCCGATTCACATCGGTCAAGATGGCCGAGGCGCCGCCGGTGAACTGGTCGATGTCGGCCTGCAGGAGCGCGGCGGCATCCGTGCCGCCCGCGGGCTTGACGGTGATCCGCAGCTGCGCACTGGTGTCGGCGTTGTTGAGCGCCACCCAGTTCGGGCCGCGGTTTCCGACCGTCCAGCCGGGCGCGGGGGTGACCGAGACGCCCTGCGCGATGGCGATCGCGTCGTCGGACGCCAGCGCCACCGCGGCGGTGCATTCGGCCCGGTTGGCGGTGGCGGCCAGGACGGTGAGCGCGGTCAGGGCGACCGCGCTCGCCGCATCGACCCACCATCCCGCCAGACGGGATAGCGCCCGAGGCTGAGTTGCTGACATCGTCATTCCTAACGTCGTCGGGCGCTGCGAAATTCGCCCGTTGGCATATCGTCGTTCAGCGGCGGCGGCAATGTCCAAGACGGGTTTGCTATAGCTTGATACAGCCCACCTATCAAACCGCCGGATGATTTTGTAAAGCCAACGGCCCGAACCGGTTTGACACCAAATCCGATGTTCGACGGGGCAGTGTGTCACCATGACTGGGCCGACCGGCCTGACCGACCCCGACAAGGACCCGACATGGTGAATCCCGAGCGCGCCCGTTCCCGCACCTTCGTCGTGACCGGCGCCGCGTCGGGAATCGGGCTGGCCACCGCGCGGCTGCTGTTGGCCGAGGGGGGCACCGTGGTCGGCGCCGACGTGGCCGCCCCGCCCGACGGCCTGGGCCCGCGGTTCACCTTCGTGCCCGCCGACGTGACCGACGAAGCCGCGATCGCCGCGGTGCTGGCCGCTGTGCCGGGCCGCCTCGATGGCCTCTTCCACGCCGCGGGTGTCGCGGGGGGAGGCCCGGTGCACCTGCTCGACCGCGCCGAATGGGACCGGGTGATCGGGATCAACCTCACCGGCACCTTCCTGGTCGCCAAGGCGGCCCTGGCCAGGATGATCGAACAACCCCGGGCCGACGGCGAACGGGGTTCGATCGTGACTGTCGCCAGCGTCGAGGGCCTGGAGGGCACCGCGGGCGGCAGCTCGTACAACGCCGCCAAGGGCGGTGTCGTGCTGCTCACCAAGAACATCGCGCTCGACTACGGGCCCAGCGGCATCCGGGCCAACGTCATCTGCCCCGGCTTCATCGAAACGCCCATGGCGCACAGCGTCTTCAGCATTCCCGGGATGGAGGGCCCGCTGGCCTCCATCACCAAGGAGCACGCCCTGCAGCGGCTGGGGCAGCCCGAGGAGATCGCCGCCATGGCCGCCTTCCTGCTGTCTCCCGACGCCTCGTTCGTCAGCGGCCAGGCCCTCGCCGTCGACGGCGGCTACACCGCCGGTCGCGATCACGGTGTCGTCGAACTCTTCGGCTTTCCCAGGTGATCCGACTAAGATTCGTCCATGAGCGGTGGACTTACTCCTGACCAGGCGATCGAGGCGATCCGGGGCGCCGGGGGAGCACACCCCGGTTGTCGCGCACTGCACGCCAAAGGCACCCTGTATCGCGGCACCTTCACCGCGGCCCCCGACGCGCTCATGCTCTCGCGCGCACAGCATCTCGATGGCTCGACCGTTCCGGCGCTGATTCGCTTCTCCAACGGATCGGGCAACCCCGAGCAGCGCGACGGCGCGTCCGGCGTGCGCGGGATGGCGGTCAAGTTCACCCTGCCCGACGGCTCCACCACCGACATCTCGACGCAGACCGCGCGCCTGTTCGTCTCCAGCACGCCGGACGGCTTCATCGATCTGCTCAAGGCGATGCGGCCCGGCCTCACCACACCGCTGCGCCTGGCCAAGCACCTGCTCACCCATCCGAAGCTGCTCGGCGCGCTACCCATACTGCGTGAGGCCAACCGGATCCCGGCCAGCTATGCCACCATCGAATACCACGGCCTGCATGCCTTCCGCTGGACAGCCGCCGACGGCAGCGCGAGATTCGTTCGTTACCACCTGGTTCCGATCGCGCCCGAGGAATACCTGTCGGGATCGGATGCCGGTGACAAGGATCCGGACTTCCTCACCGACGAGTTGAAGGCGCGGCTGGACGAGGGGCCGGTGCGGTTCGATTTCCGGGTGCAGATCGCCGGGCCCACCGACTCGACGGTGGACCCGTCGGCGGCCTGGCAGAGCACGCAGATCGTCACTGTCGGCACGCTGGCGATCACCGGACTGGACACCGAACGCGAGCACGGCGGCGACATCGTGGTGTTCGACCCGATGCGCGTGACCGATGGCATCGAGCCCTCCGATGATCCGGTGCTGCATTTCCGGACACTGGTGTATTCGGCCTCGGTCAAGCTGCGTACCGGCGTGGAACGCGGCGCCGAAGCTCCGCCCGCCTGATCGAAGAGCGTCGTGACTATAGTCACCTCGCGCCGAAATCGACAGCAGGCTAGGGTTTTTCTTCGGTGTCGCCGTTTCAGATGTTCCTCATATGCCTGGCCGGGCTGGGTGCTGGGGCGATCAACGCGCTGGTCGGGTCCGGCACCCTGATCACCTTTCCCACACTGGTCGCGCTCGGCTATCCGCCGGTGACGGCCACCATGTCGAACGCGACGGGTCTGGTCGCCGGCAGCGTTTCGGGCACCTGGGGTTACCGCGCCGAGCTGGGTGGTCAGTGGGATCGGCTGCGGTGGCAGCTCCCGGCATCGCTGGCCGGCGCGCTGGTGGGCGCCTACCTGCTGTTGCATCTGCCCGAGAAGGTGTTCGCCGAGATCGTGCCGGTGCTGCTGGTGCTGGCGCTGGTACTGGTGGTGATCGGGCCGCGAATCCAGGCGTGGACGGCCCGGCGCGCCGAGGAGGCGGGACGCTCACCCGAGCACGTCAGCCCGCGCCGGATGGCCGCGCTGGTGTTCGGCACCTTCGCCGTGGGCGTCTACGGCGGCTATTTCACCGCCGCGCAAGGCATCCTGCTGGTCGGCCTGATGGGTGCGATGTTGCCGGAGTCGGTGCAGCGGATGAACGCGGCCAAGAACCTGTTGGCCCTGGTGGTGAATGTGGTTGCCGCCGTTGCCTATACGTCGGTGGCGTTTGACCGGATCAGCTGGCCGGCCGCCGGTCTGATTGCGGCGGGCTCACTGGTCGGCGGGCTGCTCGGGGCGCGTTACGGGCGCCGGCTGTCGGGCAACGCGCTGCGCGCCATCATCGTGGTCGTGGGCCTGATCGGCCTGTATCGCCTGCTCACGGTGGCCTGACGAGAGACCGGGCGCGGCGACGGGATTGCGTCGGGCGCGCCTCAACTCAGCGTGGCCGCGGCGGCTTCGGTGATGACATCCATCACCTCACCACGTTTGCGCCACGCGCGCAGCTGACGCATCGCCCCGTTGCCGTCGGAGATGACACGGTCGAGTTCGTGGCGAACGTGGTCGTATTCGCCGAGCGACTCCAGCGCGGGGCGCACCCGCTGCACCAGGGCTCCCAACTGCTCACCCGCCGGCACCGACCCGCGGCCGTGGATCAAATCCAGTGCGCGGCCGGATAATCCGTCGTGGGCGGCCTTCCAGTACGCCGCGCGCAGCGCACCGGGCGGTAGCCGCCTCGCGTCATCGGGCGAATCGAGCGCGGTCATCACCGCCGCCCGGATCAGGGTGGCGAGCAGCACGGTCTCGGCGACGGTCGCCGGCACGTCGGCCACCCGGACCTCGACCGTCGGGAAGTCCGCGGAAGGGCGTACGTCCCAATAGATCATGTCCTTGTCCAGGATCACTCCGGTGTCGACCAACCGGCGCACCGCGTCGTCGTACTCGTCGGGCGAGGCGAAAAACGGTGGCGCTCCGGCTGCCGGCCAGCGCCGCCACAGCACGCTGCGCCAGCTCGCGTGGCCGCTGTCCGCGTTGCGGTAGACGCGCGAATTCGCGGACAGCGCAAGCAAAGACGGCAGCCACGGCCGCAGCCAGTTGCTGACATGGATGGCCGCGGCGCGATCGGGCACCTGCACATGCACGTGGCATCCGCAGATGCCCTGTTCGTGGGCGATCATCCCGAACTCTTCGCCGATCCTGCGGTAGCGCGGGGTGTCGGTGACGGGAAACTCATGCGGTGTGGTCGGCGGAAGCCCGCAGGCCAGCAGCTGGACGCCGACGGCCTCGACGGCCTGCGCCGCGGTGCGCCGCAGCCGGCTCAGCTCCTCGCCGAGCTCGGCGCTGGTCGAAGCCACGCTCGAGGTGGTTTCCACCTGACAAGTGCTCAATTCGAGCTGTAGCCCGACGCCTCGCCGCTCGGCTTCGGCGGCCACCGTGGCGTTGTGCGGGGCGGGCGCGCCGGTTTGCGGGTCGACGAGCAGGAATTCTTCCTCAGCACCAAAGGTGGGATGGTCGCCCATGAGCCGATGACGGCCCGGGGATCTACCAGCGAGCGGCCGCGGACAGCGCCGAGTCGACGGTCGGGTAGATCGGCAACACGCTGCTCAGACCGCACGCGTCGACGATGCGCTCGACGAGTGCCTCGCGGCTCACCAGGCGCAGATCGATGCCGCGTTCCCGGCAGCCCTTGGCCTCGTCGGCCAGCACCGCGAAGGCGCAGCAGCCCATGAAGTCGAGCCCGGTGACGTCGACGACGAAGAACCCGGGCGCGGTGACACCGCTGGCCGCCTCGCGCACCAGGTGGCGCCAGGTGTCCTCGTTGCAGGCGTCGACCTCGCCCCCGGCGTAGATCACCACCGACGGGCCATTGCGATCCGCGGTCGCCCGCAGCGTGGAGTTGGGGTCGCCTAGTTCGTAGACAAGTTTGGTGCTCAGTGTCAAATGACTGGTGGGCATCGCTTCAACAATGGCGAGATTCATGATGGACCCCCTGATCGACAGGCGCCTGAGGTGCCCCGATGGATGCCCGTCCTTATGTCTGAAGACAGACTGTTCGCATATGCGAATCTCATTTCTATAACGAGACAGGGCGGTCTGTCTACCGGCGGGGCCTAAGAGTACGTTAAGTCCTGTATGACAACTCCGGATGTCGGAGCACCCACCGCGTCGCCTCGCGAACGCGTTTTGACCGCCGCATATGACCTGTTCAGCCGGCGTGGTATCCGCGCGGTGGGCACCGACGAGGTGATCGCGCGGGCCGGTGTCGCCAAGGCGACGCTGTACCGCCATTTCGCGACCAAAAATGACCTGGTCCTGGCCGTGCTGGAGCTCCGCGAGGAGCTCTGGACCCGCGGTTTGATCGACGAGCAGTCGCGCCAGCGCGGCAACACCCCCGAGGAACAGTTGCTGGCGATCTTCGACGTCCTGCACGACTGGTTCCAGCTCAGCGACCGCTATGAGGGTTGCTCGTTCATCAACGTGCTGCTCGAGGTGGGACCCGATCACCCGGCCGGTCAGGCCTGCATCACCCACATCGAACACGTCCGCGATATCGTGCGGCGCCGCGCCGTTGCGGCCGGTTTGACCGACGTCGAGGAATTCGCCTCGTCCTGGCACATTTTGATGAAGGGCGCGATGATTCTGGCCGTCGTCGGGGAGCTGGACGCCGCGATGCGCGCCCGCAAGATGGCCCGCATCTTGATCGACGAACACCGGCCGCCCTTGGTGGCGGACACCGGCGAGGCCGTCTAGTCAGACGGTGTCGGACGCGGTGGTCCCGGTCTTGCGGTAATGCTCGGCCTCCAGTTCCGCGATCATCCGGGATGTGCGTTCCCGCAACAGGATCGCGGCGGTGAGCCCGGCCACGACCGCGATCACCAGGCCGATCCAGGAGAACCGTTCCAGCCAGCGCTCGGCGGCGATCCCGGCGAAGTACACCAAGGCGGTCGTGCCGCCGGCCCAACAGATGGCGCCCGAGACATTGGCCGCCAGGAACCGCGGGTAGTGCATCTTCAGCGCCCCCGCCAGCGGGCCGGCCAAAATTCGTAGCAGCGCGATGAAGCGACCCAGGAAGACGGCGCGAACCCCCCAGCGGTCGAACAACTTTTCGGCAAGCGCGATGTGGCCGGGCCCGAAATGCTTCGGGAACCGCCGGCCGAGCCGGTCGAAAAGCGGCATGCCGAACCGGCGGCCGATCGCGTAACCGATCGAATCGCCGATCACCGCGCCGATCACCGCGGCGACGCCGACCCCGACCGGGTTGACGGCCAGGTCATGGTGCGACGACATCAGCGCCGCGGTGACCAGCACGATCTCACCCGGCAGGGGGATGCCCAGGCTCTCGATCCCGACCACACCGCCGACCACCAGATAGACGGCGAGCGGCGGAATCGAGTGCAGCAGGGGCTCCAGATTCATGCGTCAAGGATGCCTGACCGGCCGCGGATCCGTGGCCCAAGGTGTGCGTTTGAATTCGCTCCGGATGTCCAGGCCCTCCAGCCGCGGGCGTTTGGGTTCGCGCCCGTCGTACGACGACAGGCCGCGTAGCCGCCGCCAGATCCACGGGAAGAAGCTCTCCTGCGTCCAGCGCAACTGCTCGAATGTGCCCGCCGCGAAGGAACGCTGCGTCGGGGTGAGGCCGCCGCGCGCCCAATCATGGTTGCTGTCAGGCAAATCGAGCGCCTCGGCGGCCGCGGCGGCGAACAACATGTGGCCCTTGCTGGACGCGTGCACCCGGTCGATGGCCCAGGTGTCCAACTCGCGCATCGACGGCGCGTTGTACAGGTCGACGAGCCGGAACCCGTAGCTATGGGCCGCCGCGCTGATGGCGCCGTTGATCCGGGCGAGCCGCCCCGCGACCAGCCGGCCCAGCGGCAGGAACTGCGCGACGTTCGGAAAGGTCGTCGTCACCACGGTCGCGCCCGAACCGGCCAGCGCGGCGTAGATGTGCTCGAGGTCGGCCAGGGCGGGCGCGAACGACCGCCCGGGCTGAATGACGTCGTTCATGCCGGCGCAGACGGTGATCAGGTCGGGCCGCATCGCCAGCGCCTGCGGAAGCTGCTCGGTGAGTACGTGGCCGATCCGTTTTCCGCGGATCGCGAGGTTGGCGTATTGCAGGCCGGGATAGAGCGAATCGACCATCACCGCGAGTCGGTCGGCGAATCCGAGCAGGCCGATGGTGTCGTCGCCGTCCCACAGGCCCTCGGTCTGGCTGTCACCGATGGCGACGTAACGGCGGTATCCAGCGTGAATAGCCCCGCTCACGATGCCGAGAATAATACGAAGCCGCGCCCATAACTGGTTACCGTGGATCCATGCCACACAAGCGGGAGCCGGGCGCCGGGAATGCCGCGGCGTCGCCCGTCGCCGATCCGCTTGCGCCGCAGTATCCGATCGAGTCGGTCGACAACGCGCTCAAGCTGTTACTGCTGCTGGGTGAACAGCCCCAGATCCGATTGAGCGAGGCGACCCGCTATCTGGGCGTGGCGTCGTCGACCGCGCATCGCTTGCTGGCGATGCTGGCCTACCGCGGGTTCGTCCGCCAGGACCCGGTGTCCAAGGCCTACCTGCCGGGTCCCTCGTTGACCGGGGTGGCGTTCGCCATCTTCGGCCGCATCGACATCGCGCGATCCGCCGCGCCCGCCATGCGCAGCCTCAGCGAACAACTGCGCGAAACGGTGCACGTCGGCATGCTCGACGGCGCCAGTGTCCGATTCGTCGCCGCGGTGGAGGGGCCCGCGGCGGTGCGGGTGGCGTCGCGGCTGGGCCGCGCCATGCCGGCGCACTGCACCTCGACGGGCAAGGTCATGCTGGCCCAGTTGCCGCAACCGGAACTGCACGCGCTGCTGCCGCGCGAGCAGCTGACGCGCATCACCTCGCACTCGATCGGCAGCCGTACCGAGTTGGAAGCCGAGCTCGCCGGCATCCGCGAGCGCGGCTACGCCACCAACCGGGAAGAGAGCGAGGAAGGCGTCGCGTCGGTCGCCGTGCCGATCCCGACCCGCGCGCCCGGGCTGCGGCTCGCGCTCAACGCGGCCGCGCCGCAAAACCGGCTGGCGGCATCCCGGTATCCTGCGGTGGCCGCGGCACTTATGGCCGCCGCCAAGGAGATTGGCGATCAGCTCTCCTGATCGGCCAGCCGTGCCACCTCGTGCCGCCAGGCCGCCTCGGCGGTGAACGCAGCCCCCAGATCTGGCAGGTCCTCCCAGTCCGCGTCGTCGATGTCACGCAGGGTGCCGCCGGCCGCGCGCACCCGCAGCGACATCCGGGCCAGCGCATCGAGGCTGATCGCCTGCAGCACCGCCTGTGGCACAGTCGTGGCGGCGCTGGTGATTCCGTGCCCGCGGCAGATCACCACCGGCCGGCCGCGCATCGCAGCCACCATTTCCTTGCCCAGCCGCGAACTCCGGATCAGCACAGCGCGTTCGTAAACGGGCACACCACCGCGCGCCAGCCAGGCGCCGGGAATGTCATGGGCGCCGTAGATCGGCCGGATCGTGATGCCCGCCAGATCGGCGGCGACCACGTCCGGTGGATGCAGGTGTGCGACGGCGACGTGGCCCGGGTCGGCCAGCATGGTCTCGACGTGGATCGGCAGTTCGTTGGGCACGCGATACCCGTCGAGTTCGCCTGGGGCACCGGCGGAGCCGTCGAATCTGATCAGCCGGATGTCGCCGGCCCGGGTGAACGCCACGCCGGTGTCGGCCTCGCTTCGGCAGCGCACCAGCAGGCGCTCGTCGTCGACCCGCAGGCTCAGGTGGCCGAGGATGCCGTCGACCAGTCCGCGGGCCGCCGCGACGCGGCAACCCTGCGCCACCAGCGCGCGCTGCTTATTCAGGTCGGTCATCGCGGGCCCAGCCCGAATCCGCCGTCGGGCCGGACGGTTTCGCCGGTGATCCCGCGGGACCGCTCGGACGCCAGGAACACATAACTCCACGCGTGGTCCTCGCCGGTGAGCGCGACATGCAGGGGGGTGCGCGCGGCGACGTCTCGCGCCCGGTCCGGGCTGTCATCCAGGCGCTTCCCGTCGAGCCCCAGGCTGGACAGGCCGCGCAGGTCGGTGTTGAGGGTGCCGCCCGGCGCCACGCCGTTGACCCGGATGTCCGGTGCCAGTTCGTGCGCCAACGCGGAGACCAGGCCGCGCACCGCGAATTTCGACGACACGTAGAGCACGCCACCGCGTCCGGGATAGAACGACGACGCGGACTCGGTCAGCACGATCGAGGAGCCCCTCGCGTGTCGTAACGCCCGGATCGCGGCCTTCACCGATTGCAGATGGCTCAGCACGTTGGTGCGAAACATCTCGTCGAACGCTTCGGGCAGTGCGTCGGCCTCGATGTCGCCCACCCCCCGGTAGAAGTCGAAGACGCCGACACAGTTGACCAGGGTGTCCAGCCCGCCGAAGGTGTCCACCGCCGCGGCGACGGCGCGGTCGTTGGCCTCGCGGGTGGTGGCGTCCCCCTCGACCACCGGCACCTGCGGCAACTGCTGGCGCAACGCGTCGCACTTGCGTGGATCACGTTCCAGCACAGCGACATTCGCTCCCTCGGCGCCGAAGGCCGCCACCACGGCGCGGCCGATTCCCGAACCGGCGCCCACGATGAGGGCGCGTTTGCCCTCCAGCCAGCCGGTCACGGCTGCTCTTCGCTCTCGTCGGGCAGCAGTGGCGCATGGGAATTGCCGACCATGGCGGCCAGCGTACGGGGGTTCTGCCAGGTCAGTGCCTCGACCTCGAGCGCGTCCAGGGTGATCCACTGCCCGGATCTGGGCGCGCTGATCAGCAGGCGCGATCCGTTGCGGGTGTCGACCCGGCGCACCACGACCTCGGTGAATTCGTTTGCGACGCTGATCGCTTCGCCGACCGCGCCGTCGAGCAGTTGCTGCAGTTCGTCGTTCACAGGAACACCGCCAGGTTCTGCATCCGTAGCACCGACTCGTCGGCGACGATCGTGCGGCGGGCCAGCTTCCAGCGATCGTCGCACTTGCGCAACACGTCCTGGCGCCCGCACGACAGCAGGGCGCTGTCGTTGACGTCGCCCCTGCTGCGGAACAGCAATTCGGCCGATTCGACCACCAGGTGGCCCTCGTCGTCACCGGTGAAGGTGCGCACGTTGGTGATGAAATGCCGCAGCCGCGACGGCGGGTCCTCGGCCCACACGTGCTCGGTGCCCATCCGCGCTACCCGCTGGCTCAACGAGTATTTGTCCTCGTCGAAATGGTCCATGCCGGGCCCTCTTTCCGGCGAAGCGTCGAACCCGGCGCCGCGCGCGGTCGTGACGCGCACCGGCATGACGTAGCGGACGTCGTCGGTCAGCGTGTCCAGCCAGGCCTCATACTGCTGGGCGTCGAGCAGGTACGCCTCGTCCACGAGGAACTGATGCGCCTCGAGGTGCCGAGTGTCGTTAAACGGCAACGGCTTTCTCATGCGGGCACCCCTTGCAGGTAGTCGGCCCACATGTTCAGCAGCGCTCGCTGGTTGTGCTCGTTGTAGCCGACCTGCGCGCGTCCGGGGCCGTGGAAAGCGCTGGGGGACAACGCCTCGATGACGGGGCGTTCGTCGGCGAGCAGGCCCATCCGGCTGTTCAGCAGCAGCCGTCGCGCCATGGAACCCCCCGCGGTGGTGGTCAGCGACACCCAGTTCTCCACGTCGTCTTGTTCGAACATGCCGGTCGACCCGAAACACATCAGATAGGCCTTGTACGAGTCTTGTTTGTACTGCGCGGGCGCGGCGGAGTCCACCGCGAACCACGAGCACACCTCGGTCTCGTTCTCGCTGATCGGCTGCCACAACCGGATCGAGATGAACGGCAGCACCTGGTCCTCGCGGTCATGCACCTTGGGCCAGTTGTGCACGAAGCTGAGGTTCGGAAAGCACGTCGCGGCCGAGATCATGAATCCGTCCTCGCCGACCACCCGTTGCTGTTGGGGCGTCCACACGCTTTTGATCCGGCCGATCATGTCATCGGGGTAGCCGACGTAGCGCATCCGCTCCTCGAAACCGCCCGGTGGGAGTTTGTAGGTGGTCCCACCGCCGCGGTGCGCCCAATAGGTGGCACCGTCCTTGCGCTTCTGGGCTTTCGGTTCGCGGAAGAGCCCGATGTCGACGATCGACGCATGGGTGTGCGGGGTGTGGTACATGTCGCCGGCGAAGTTCTCCGCGCCGATCTTCCAGTTCGCCTTGATCCGCCAGCGCTGTGGTCCCCGCACCTGGACACCGCCGGCGCTTTGTTTCGTGTAGTAGTCCAGATAGAACCTGAAGTCGCCCAGAAAGTCTTCCAGCGGTTCGGCTTTCGGATCCAGGCTGATGAACAGCAGGCCGTTGTAGCTCGCGAAATTCGGTGCGGGCAACAGGGTTTGGTTTCTGGCGAACCCCTCGTCACCGCCGTAGGCCTCCCGGTGAAACGGCAATCCGGTGAGCCTGCCGTCGTTGCGGTAGGTCCAGCCGTGATAGGGACAGCGGAAGTTGGAGGCGTTTCCCATCTCCGCGCGACAGACCTGCATTCCGCGATGCAGGCACATATTGAACAGAGCCCGCACGGTGCCCTGCGAATCGCGGGTGATGATGAACGAGTCGTCGAGCACGCGGCGCACCACGTAGTCGCCGTCCTGGCCGATCTCGGACTCGTGTCCCACGAACGTCCACGCCCGGCTGAACAGCCGTTGCCTCTCCAGCGCGAACAGTTCCCGGTCGTTGTAGATGTGGGCGGGGATCATTCCCCGGCGCACGTTCTCGAAGACCTCGACCAATTCGCCGCGATCGTCTGCCATGGGTCCCTCTGCGATTCTCTGTTTTACAGAACTACTCTCCGCTCAGTAGAATCTCGCAGTCTTGGGCGCCGGTCAATCACCAGGCAGCCGCTCCTACCAGGTTCCTTCAAGAATGCTTGGTGCTAATTCACAGGTTGCACACAATCGAAAGGCGGAAGGCCGCGGCTACCGTGGGTCACGGCAGCCATTCCGCGCATGTGTGCGCGGCGTAAACAAGGGGTAAACGTTCGGGTCTGCGGTAAATAGCCGCGGTTCTTTGCCGATCTGAGGAAGGAACTGGTGCCATGGTGGGTCGGCCACGAGGGGGTCGATTGCAGCAGGTCGGATCGAGGATTCTGGCCGCTATCGGGCGCCAGGAGTGGATTGATCGACCGAGTTATCGGTTCGAACATCTGCTCAGCTTCGCCTACAACGGGCTCGGCGGCGCTCGCAACACTGTCGCCAACGCGCTCAACGGCGTCTGGCTCGGCCACCCGGTGCACCCGCCGCTGGCGTCGCTGACCAGTGGCGCGCTCGGGACGACTGTGGCGCTGGACGCGCTCGGCATCCTGCCCGGACAGCCGGCATCCGAGGTATACGACGCATCGCGATTCGCGTCGCGGGCGCTCGGGGTGGGCATCCTGGCGAGCCTCGGCTCGGCCGTCACCGGCGTCACCGACTGGCAGCACACCCACCAGGAGGACCGCCGGGTCGGCGCGGTGCACGGCCTGGTGAACGTGGCCGCCACCGCGCTGTACATGCAGTCCTGGTGGGACCGGCGCAAGGGGCGCCACGGACGCGGCATCCTGCTCACTGCCCTCGGTTACGGCATCACCGTGGCCGGCAGCTACCTCGGTGGCGCGCTGGTCTTCGAGTCCGGGATCGGTATCGACCAGTCCGGTCCGCGGTTGCGCACCTCCACCTGGACGCCGGTGCTGCCCGCAAGTTCGTTGAACGGCAAGCCGGTACGGGTCGAGGTCGACGGAGTGGGCCTGGTGGTCTGCCAGACCAAGCCCGGCGAGGTCGCGGCGTACGGGGAATTCTGCCCGCACCTGGCCGCGCCGATGGCCGACGGCTGGATGGACCGGGGCCGGCTGGTTTGCCCTTGGCACGGTTCATGGTTCGCCGCCGAGTCCGGCGAAGTTGTGCGCGGTCCGGCAGCAGCGCCGCTGCCGTGCTACGAGGCCCGATTAGTCGACGGGGTGGTCGAAGTCCGCGGTGAGCAGCAGCCCGCTCCCGGCGGCGCGGTAGGAATCGCAAAAGGAGGAGCCAATTGAACGCCTATGACGTGCTCAAGGATCACCACGTCGTGATCAAGGGCCTGGGTCGCAAGATCAGCGAGGCGCCGGTGAATTCCGAAGAGCGGCATGCCCTTTTCGATGAAATGCTGATCGAGCTCGACATCCACTTCCGCATCGAGGACGACCTGTACTACCCGGCGCTCAAGGACGCCAGCAAGCTGATCGCGGTCGCCCACGCCGAGCACCGGCAGGTGATCGACCAGCTTTCCGTGCTGCTGAGGACGCCGCAGAGCGCGCCCGGCTATGAGGACGAGTGGAACTCGTTCAAGACCGTGCTGGAAGCGCACGCCGACGAAGAGGAGCGCGACATGATTCCCGCTCCGCCGGAAGTGAAGATCACCGACGCGGAACTCGAGGAGCTGGGCAACAAGATGGCCGCCAGGATGGAGCAATACCGCGGCTCGGCCACCTACAAGATGCGCACCAAGGGGCGAGCGGCGCTGGTGCGCTCTCTGTAACTCGACGACACCGTCCGCTTGCGGGATTCGGTGGGCCACCGAGAGTAGCCTCACGGCACATGAGCCCCGAGCGTGTCGCTACTCAGGGTGACATCACGGTGGAGATCGCCCGCATCGCAGCGCAATACCAGGGCGCCCCCGTGGGAGCCGGACAAGGCGAGCAGCCGCGGCTCGACTATCCGCCGTACCGCAGCACGATCCTGCGCCATCCGAAACAACCGCTGGTCGTCGTCGATCCCGAGGGAGTCGAACGCTGGGCGCCGTGCTTCGGCCACCAGGACGTCGACCCCATCGACTCCGACCTGACGGCCGGTCATCCGGGCGAGCCGATCGGGGAGCGCGTCGTGGTGACCGGGCGCGTCCTCGACGAATCCGGCCGGCCGGTGGCGGGCCAGCTGGTGGAGATCTGGCAAGCCAACGCCGGCGGGCGCTACCGCCACCAGCGCGACCAGCATCCCGCACCGCTCGACCCGAACTTCACCGGCGCGGGCCGCTGTCTGACCGGGGCGGACGGCACCTACCGCTTCCTGACCATCAAGCCTGGCCCCTACCCGTGGCGCAACCACCACAATGCGTGGCGCCCGGCGCACATCCATTTCTCGGTATTCGGAAGGGCTTTCAGTCAGCGACTGGTCACGCAGATGTATTTTCCGGGTGATCCGATGTTCGAGCTGGATCCGATCTTCCAGTCGGTCCTCGATCCCGCCGCGCGTCAACGGCTGATCGCCCGCTACGACCACGACGTCACCGAGCCGGAGTACGCGACCGGGTACCGGTGGGACATCGTCTTGGCCGGTGGCGCCCGAACCCCGACCGAGGCCGGGCATGACTGAATCGGACTGCACGCCAGGGCAAACCGTCGGCCCCTTCCTCGACCTGGGATTGCCGTACCCCGGGGACAACCTGCTGGTCGACGACGGCCATCCGAAGGCGATCCGGCTGCACGGCACGGTGTACGACGGCGCCGGCTCCGCCGTCCCGGACGCACTGGTGGAACTCTGGCAACCCGACGCTGCGGGAGGTGTTCCGCGGCAAGCCGGTTCGCTGCGTCGCGACCACACGGTGTTCACCGGCTGGGGGCGCTGCGCGACCGACTCCTCAGGACGCTACTCCTTCACCACCCTGGCGCCGGGATCGGCGAGCGGGGGGCGCCCGCCGTTCTTCGCGCTCACCGTGTTCGCCCGCGGGCTGCTGAACCGGTTGTTCACCCGCGCCTATCTGCCGGGCGCCGAGCCCGGCGCCGATCCGCTGCTGGCGGCCGCCGACGCCGAGCGCCGGTCCACATTAATCTGCGTCGCCGAAAATAACGGCGCCGCTTACCGTTTCGACATCCACTTGCAGGGCCCGGCCGAGACCGTGTTCCTGGCATACTCCGAGGGCGCGCGATGACCAACCTGTTGTGGCCCGGAGACCATCGCGCCGGTGAGCACATGACCGATCAGGCGTTGCTGGGATCGATGGTCGCGGCGGAACGCGCATGGCTGGACGCGCTGGCGGCCGCCGATCTCGCACCCGCCGAGTGCGCCGAGGCCGACCTGTGCGATCTGGTCACGCACACCGACTGCGAGTCGCTCGCGGTCACCGCCGAGGATGGCGGCAACCCGGTCATCCCCCTGGTCAAGCTGCTGCGGCAGCGGGCCGAGCCGGGTATCGCGCCCTGGATCCACCGCGGGCTCACCAGCCAGGACGTCCTGGACACCAGCCTGATGCTGGCCGTGCGCGGGGTCGCCGACGACCTGATAACCCAGCTGAGACAGCAGCTTTCCACCCTGACCGAGCTCGCCACCGGGCACCGGGGCACGCCGATGCTGGCCCGCACCCTGACCCAGCACGCCGCGCCCATTACCTTCGGCGTCAAGGCCGCAGGGTGGCTGAACGCGATCGTCGACGCGTTCGAGCGAATGACCGCGCTGACCACACCGATCCAAATCGGTGGCGCCACAGGCACATTGGCTGCCACTACGGAGCTGGCCGCATTGCTCACCGGCGCTGCCGACCCGGCCGGCGTCTCACTGCGGCTGGTGCGAAGCGCTGCAACCACACTGGGTCTGCACGACAGGCCCGCGTGGCACACCGCCCGAGCGCCCGTCACCGCGGCCGCCGACGCCTTCCTCAGCTGCACCGACGCCTGGGGCCGCATCGCCTCCGACGTCGTCACCCTGGCCCGCCCGGAGATCGCCGAGCTCGGCGAGCCGGCGGCCGCCGACCGCGGCGGCTCGTCGTCGATGCCTTACAAGCGAAACCCGGTGCTGTCCATTCTGATCCGCCGTGCGGCGATCGCCGCGCCGCCGTTGGCCGCGACGCTGCACACGGCGGCCGCGCTGGCCAACGACGAGCGCCCGGACGGGGCCTGGCACGCCGAATGGGACACGCTGCGCACGCTGGCCCGCCGCACCCTCGTCGCGGGATCCCAAAGCGGCGAGCTACTGGCCGGATTGACCGTGCATGCGCAGCGCATGGCCGAAAACCTAGATGCTGCAGACGTTTCGGGGGAGCAGCGGGCGATCGCCGACCTGGTGGGCAAGGAGCCGTCACCGACGTACTTCGGTGCCGCCGACCGGTTGATCGACGAAAGCCTGGACCGCGCGGCGCGGGCGCTCGGTCAGCGCTGATAGATGCTGGCCAGCCAGATGTGCAGCAGCGTGTCGATCGCCCGGTCCTCGGGGATCGCCTGATCCTCGGCGGTGAACGTCGCGGCCATCACCCGCTCGCTCAGCATGTTGAGCGCCACCGACAGCTCGGCGGCCGGAATGGTGTCCGTGGCCGCACCGCGACGGCGCTCGGCCTTGATCGCGATGGTGGTGTAGGAGATCCACTTGCTCATGAGTGCGGACCACAGCTGCCGCACCTCGGGGTTGGTAGCTTTGGCCGCGGCCCCGGCGACGGCGACCGCCCGGTGCGATCCGGACACCTCGAAAAACGACTCGATGCGCGCCCGCCAAATCGCCTCGGGGTCACCGGACGACACGACGTCGAGCGCACCCAGCGCCGCCTGCGCCTTGCCGTTCATCTGGTCCAGCAACGACAGCAGCACCGCGTTCTTCGACCGGAAATAAAAGTAGAAGGTGGGCCGCGATATGCCGGCGCCTTTTGCTAGGTCGTCGACGGAAAAGTCGGCCAGCGGCCTTTCCTGCAGCAGCCGCTCGGCGGTGGCGAGTATCGCCTGCTCGCGATCGTCACCGGGGTAGTGCGACGCCCGCCGGCCCCTCGAGGCCTGCAGATACTTCGTCTGTGTCGGGAGGTCGGACACGCCCGCTACTGTTGGGCACGTCGATTTACGTCAACAAAACTGTCGATGAAAACCAGCAACACTGTCGATGAAGAACGGCACTTTGCTCCGCCGGCGACTTGACTAGTCGGCCACCGCGATCTCGATGGACAGGCATTCGCTCAGCGCGTGTGCGGCCGCCCAGTCGCCACCGCAGACGGCGCGTTCGAGTTCGTCGACCAACGGGCTGTCGGCGCCCAGGTCGGCCAGCCACGCCGCAACCGTCGCCGTGATCTGGTGTGCGGGCACGCGAGCGGTGTGTCCTCGGTGGAGGCGGTCGGTCAACTGGTAGATCGTGGCGGTCGGCCTGCGCTGAGGCCAATGAACTGTCCATTTCGGTGAATTCATCGTCCCCTCCCCGCTAGCCTCAACGACCCATCCGAACCCGGCGGTGCGTTCAGCTCTAGTGCACAATAGTACGTCTGTACCAATGCGTTGGCCGGTATTTTCGCCGTCAGAAATCGCGATTTTTTTAAGTTTTTGGTCATCGGATCGCCTACCTGGTCCTACGCATGAAATCGGCCCATCAATGCCGCGCCAGCGTGGCGCGGCCGCGGGCCATGATGCGTTCCAAGACGTTGTGGGACAGGTCGCCGTCGTTGGCCACCCGGGCGAGACCGCGCCGCCGCAGGAACATGTCGAGCCGTCGATCCGGTGACCAATCGGCGTAGATGGAGCCGAGATAGTGCGACTGCAGAAAGTCCGACGCCAACGCCTCGAGGTCGGACTCCGTCAACAACGGTGGGGTAGCACCCATAACCGGCAATCTCCTTCGTTGTCCCCGCAACTGCCGTAGCCAAGTTTTGTCAGGGGGCGTAACCGAACCGTCACGCCGAGATTGCGGAACGGCCCCAAAGTCGGCCGGCGGTACAAAGGCGAAGGTCGAAGCGTTGCAGCGGTTGTCAGGCGCTCTCAAGTTCAGCCGGTTTGTGGGCGACGATGGCGACGGCAGCCAGCCGCTTGCGATGTTTGTGGAAGGTGCGGCGCATGGTCAGGACGCGCTTGCGGGCGTCGCGGTGCACGAGCACGTTCCTGGCGAATCGCAGCGCACCGAACAGCCCCTCGTCGGACACCAGCCGGCGCGGCTGCAGCAGCGCCATGGGCGCGGTCGCCACCCGATCGACCACCAATCCGTGTTCGGCGAGCAGTTTCGACCACTCCGCGACCGTCAACGGACGCGCGTTCACCTTGATCGCCCGGGCGAGCGCCTGCCGGATGTCGGTGCTGATCTCCTCCGGGACGTCGTCGGGGGTGAGGGCGAGTTCGTGGATGGCGTAGCGACCGCCCGGCCGCAGCAACCGCGCCGCCTCGGCGACGATGGCCCCCTTGGCCGCGTCGCCCTGCATGCTCAGCATCGCCTCTCCGATGACGACATCGCTGCTGGCGTCCGGCAATCCGGTGGCGGCGGCGTCCGCGACCCGGACCGCCGCGTTTTGCGCACCGAGATCGCTCAGCACACCGCGCACCACGTTGGCCGCGTCCGGGTCGCCCTCGGCACCGACGTACGACCGCGGCCCTTGGGCCACGATCTCGGTCGCGGTGCGGCCCAGGCCGGGTGCCAGTTCGACGACGTCGGCCCCGCTCAGCTTCGCGTACGACAGCAGGGTGCGGGTCAGCTCGACACCGCCGGGGCGCAGCACGCGCTTGCCGAGCCGCGCCAGCAGCCAATGGCCGGCGACCGCGTCGTCGGCGCGGCTCGAGGACGGTAGCGGAAGTTCGGAACCTGCTCGTTGTTCTGGCATCAGATCTCCTGCCGCGCAGAGCTTTCCAGTGGCTCGAGGGCCAGCTCGAGATGTCCGAGGTGGCGCACCGGGGGTGGGGTGTCGATGAGTTTTCCGATCCGGATCCGCCAGACGGTGGGGCCTTTGTCGAGATACTCCCAGTCGTAGCCGCCCGGATAGTCGGCCTCGAATTCGTCGTGCAGGTGCTTGGGGTCGTGGTTGTTGACCAAAACGAACGATTCGCCGACCTTCAGCGCGGCATAGGTCGCGAAGATCGTCGGGTGCTTGTCCGGCTTGCGCAGCCGGCGTACGTCAAGTTCGTTGGCGGCCATGGATTCTCCGACCTCTGCTGTAGTTTTTACAAGGAGTATTGTGTAAACTCTAGCGCATGACCTACGTGATCGGGAAGCCATGCATCGATGTGATGGACCGCGCTTGCGTCGACGAATGCCCGGTGGATTGCATTTACGAAGGCGGTCGGGCGCTCTACATTCATCCCGACGAATGCGTCGATTGCGGCGCGTGTGAACCGGTTTGTCCGGTGGAAGCGATTTACTACGAAGATGACCTGCCTGAGGACCTCAAGCCCTACCTGGCCGACAATGAGGCATTCTTCACCGAAACGCTGCCGGGTCGCGACGCCCCCTTGGGGTCCCCAGGCGGGGCGGGCAAGCTCGGGCCGCTCGGTGTCGACACGCCGCTGGTGGCGGGCCAGCCGGTTGCCACCGATTCGGACGGGGCGTGAAGGACTGGAAGCGGGAGGGGCCCTGTGAAATCCGACAATTCCCAGGACTCGTCAGCGGGGGAATCGGCGGGCCGGCGGCGCGCCGTGATGCGGTTGTTGCGGGCCTCGCCGGAGCCGATGAGCATCGCCAAAATCGCCGATGTGTTGGGCGTGCACCCCAACACAGTCCGCTTCCACCTCGACGGACTGGTCGCTGACGGGCAGGTGGAGCATGTCGAGCCGGATCGGAAGGGGCCGGGGCGTCCACCGTTGATGTTCCGCGCGGTCCGGCAGATGGACCGAGGCGGGACGCGGCACTATCGGCTGCTGGCCGAGATCCTGGCCACGGCCTTCGCCACCGAGCGTGATCCCGGGCCCAAAGCCCTGGCCGCGGGCCGCGCCTGGGGGCAGAAGATGGACGCCGAATTGCACCCGCTGCGCGACGACGCCGACGGCGCCGAAGAAGCCATCGCCCACCTGATCGACGTGCTCGACGAACTCGGCTTCGCGCCCGAGCGCCGGGTGAGCAACGGCGAGCAGCAGGTCGGCCTGCGGCACTGCCCCTTTCTCGAGTTGGCCGAGAACTCCTCGAGCGTCGTCTGCCCGGTGCACCTGGGCCTCATGCAAGGAGCCATGGAAACCTGGGGAGCGCCGGTCTCGGTGGACCGGCTCGACCCGTTCGTCGAGCCGGATCTGTGCCTTGCTCACCTGACACTGCAAGGGTCGGCCAAATGAGCACCGGCACAGCGACTGCCGTCGCGCTGACCTTTATCTGGCTCGGCATGGTGCTGGCCATCTCCTTCCTGGAAGCCCCGCTGAAATTCCGGGCGCCCAATGTCACGTTGCAGATCGGGCTCGGCATCGGGCGGCTGGTCTTTCGCGCGCTCAACACCGTTGAGGTGGCCTTCGCCCTCGTCATCGGGGCCATCGTGGTGGCAGGCCCGACCCCGGCGGGCGTCGTGGTGGCGATCGCCGTCGCCGTGGCCGCGCTGGCCATCCAGCTGGTCGCGGTGCGTCCGGCGCTGACCCGTCGTGCCGACAGGGTGCTCGCCGGATCGGACGGGCCGCGCTCCCGCGCCCACTACGCCTACGTCGCCCTCGAGACGGTCAAAATCATCGGCCTCGTCGTGGCGGGGATACTGCTACTGAGCGGTTAACGGCAACCCTTGAGGCCCGTGCGGGCCTTGCAACCCCGAAGGACCACTATGGAATCCATCTCGCTGACCGACCTCTCGTCCGAAAAGATCGCCGAAGCCAAGCAATCGCACAGCGGACGGGCCGCCCACACCATTCACGGCGGACACACGCACGAGCTTCGCCAGACGGTGCTGGCTCTGCTGGAAGGTCACGACCTGTCCGAACACGACAGCCCCGGTGAGGCGACGCTGCAGGTGCTGCAGGGCCACGTGCGCCTGACGACCGGCGGCGACGCCTGGGACGGCAAGGCCGGTGAATACGTCGCGATTCCGCCCGAACGTCACGCCCTGCATGCGGTCGAGGACTCGGTGGTCCTGCTGACCGTGCTGAAGACGATCCCGTCGGCACACTAGCGGCTGATGCTGTCGACGCCCTGGTCAACGAATTTCGGTCTGCGGGTCCCCATCGTCAACGCCCCGATGGGCGGGGTCGCCGGTGGCCGCCTGGCCGCGGCGGTCACCGCCGCCGGCGGCCTCGGCATGGTCGGCATGGGTAGCGTCGCGACCCGGGAGCTGCTCGCCGAGCAACTGCTGCACGTCGACGGTCGGTTCGGCATTGGCATGGTCGACTGGGTGATGCGCAACGAGGCCGGACTGCTCGACGACGCGCTGGCCGCACGACCCGCACTGCTGTCGGTGAGTTTCGGCACCGAATGGTCGTGGGTCGCCAAGGCGCATGATGCCGGAATCCCCACCGTCACACAGGTTTACGACAGCACCGGGGCGCGGCAGGCCGTCGACGCCGGCGTCGACATCCTGGTCGCGCGCGGGTCCGAGGGCGGTGGCCACGGCGAGGACAAGCTGGGGCTGCTGCCGCTGCTGGACGCCGTTTTGGACGCCGTCTCCGTCCCGGTGCTGGCCGGCGGCGGTGTCGCCTCGGCGCGCAGCCTGGCCGCGGTGCTGGCCGCCGGTGCCAGCGGAGCGTGGGTGGGCACCCGGCTGTCGGCATGTCCGGAGGCGCTGACCGGTGACACCGGCCGCCGGGCCCTGGTCACGGCGACCGAGACAGACACCGCGGTCACCCGGGTCTTCGACGTCGCCAAGGGGCTGCCCTGGCCGGCGCGGTTCCCGTCGCGGGTGTTGGCTAACGACTTCGTCGAGCACTGGACGGGACACGAGGAGGCGCTGGACGCGGGGGCCTGCGACGAATTGGCCGCGGCCATCGCCGCCGGAGACTGCCGGATCGCGCCGGTGGACGCCGGGCAGGGCGTCGGGATGATCCGCAACGACGCGTCGGTGGCCGACGTCATCGACGAGATGTGCACGGGCGCCGAGGAATTGCTGTCCCGCTGGCGGTCTACCGGCGACCGGGCGTGAGCACGACGCAACACCGGTCCCGGCCGGGGCAGAGTCGGGCGTCGGGGCCGTGCGGTGCGAGCGCATCGGCCACACCGGTGATCAGCGCGTGGTTCATGTTGCAGGCCAGCTCCGTCTGCTGCTGCGCCAGTGCGTGGAACGGGCAGTTGGCAAGCTCGACCTCGCTCTCGGAAAAACGCGGCTCGTAGCCATATCGGCGCAGCACGCGGATCGCGCGCTGCAGCGCCGCGCCGGCGTCTCTCGGGGGCGAGGGCCCCACGGCCATCGCGTGGCCGTACTCGCGGGCGACTTGGTTCAGCACCTCGGCAACCGGCTCGCCGGTGCCGGCCGAGCGCGCGATAGCGGTCGCCATCAAGCGTCCCGCCAATTCGTACTCCCGCTGGGGGAGGCTGACCGCGATATCGCGGTGCGCCCTGCGGTAGAGCTTGGAGGTACGCCCGGCGCCGGGGCCGGAGCGACCGGTCAGGCGCGCGTACTCGGATTCCAGCAGGCCCTCCGCGGTGAGGCGGTCAAGGTGAAACTTGGCCTGATGGTGAGGGATCCCGACGGCGTCGGCCGCCTGGTCACGGCTCACCAGTCCCGGCTGGGCGCAGACGAACCGATAGAGCTGTCGGCGCACCGGATCGGCGAGCGCGCCGATGCCCGCGGCGTCGCGCTCCAAGGCGTCCGTGTCGTCCATTCGACCGCCATTTCTAACAGACAAAATGCTTGACGCTACAGTGTACCCAATCTAACGTTCAATATATTATCCGTTAGAAATGGAGGCTCCCATGAGCACCAAGCACGTCCCCGTGACCCCCGCCCTGGCCGACCAGCTGAGGGATCCGGCCTACTCGGCATACTTCGCGCTGCGCACCGTATTCACCATCGCGCCCATCGTTTTCGGGCTGGACAAGTTCTTCAACCTGCTCACCCACCCGCACCACTGGAGCATGTATCTGGCCGGATGGATCAATGATCTGGTGCCCGGGACGGCCGACCAGTGCATGTACCTGGTGGGCGCCATCGAGATCGTGGCCGGGGTGCTGGTCGCGGTGGCCCCGCGGTGGGGCGGCTGGGTGGTCGCGGCTTGGCTGGCCGGCATCATCATCGATCTGGTGACCGGGCCCGGCTTCTACGATGTCGCGCTGCGCGACTTCGGCTTGCTCGTCGGCGCTGTCGCGCTGGCCCGGCTGGCGCAGGGCGTGCACAACGGCACCGTCGGAGGCGGCGTCGCGGCGCGTTAGTTGTCAGACCGCGCGCAGGTAGCGCTTGGCGATAAGGCGCTGACCCACCTTCACCACCGGCCCGCCGGCTTTGCTCCACCAGGTCGCGGGCCGGGAGAAGGCGGACACCTCCGCGTACACCGCCGACGTCACCGGGTCGCGACGAACCACGAAGCGTTCCTCGCCGGATTCCGGATGGCCCGGCAGGGTGCCGTAGCCGAAGCCGCGGATGTCGGGTTCGTCGACGACGTAGACCACCCGACAGGGCGCAGGCAGAAAGCCCATCTTCACCACCACCACGGCGTCGACGACGGCGATCTCCGAACTGGCCTGCACCCGCAGCCCGGACCCGCGCTGCATGCCCCAGTGCATGACGGCGGCCGCGGCTTGCTCGAAACGCCGCTCGCCCGTGCCGATTTGGCGCTCGGCGTGTTGATGGTCGTATCCGGCGGGCAGTTCGCCGGAAGCCGTCGCACCCACTTCGGCGTAGGTCAGGGGGAGCTCCTCGAGCGCTCGTAGGTCCACGTGCTCAGCTTGCCACGCCGGGATGCGCGGTCGCATATGGCGCGTACGGTCGTAAAAGTGACCGCAGAAAACTCGAAAACTGTTGCAGGGGCCTCCGGAACTTTCACCTTCGGCGGCGACCTGACCGTCAACCGACTCGGCTTCGGCGCCATGCGCCTGACGGCGAAGGGCGTATGGGGCCCGCCCGACGACCGCGCCGAATGCGTCCGGGTGCTGCGCCGGGCCGTCGAACTCGGCGTGAACTTCATCGACACCGCCGACTCCTACGGCCCCTACGTGTCCGAGGACATCATCCGCGAGGCGCTGCATCCCTACGACGGTCTGGTGATCGCGACCAAGGCGGGGCTGCTGCGCACCGGCCCGGACGTCTGGATTCCGTTGGGCAATCCGAGTTACCTGCGCCAGGAATGCGAGATGAGCCTGCGCCGGTTGGGCGTGGAGACCATCGACCTGTTCCAGCTGCACCGCATCGACTCGAACTACCCGCTGGAAGATCAGGTGGGCGAGCTGCTCACCCTCAAGAACGAGGGCAAGATCCGCCACATCGGCCTGTCCGAGATCGACGTCGACCAGCTGAACGCGGCCATGCGCGTCACCGAGATCGTGTCGGTGCAGAACATGTACAACCTGACGGCCCGTGGCGCCGAGCCGCTGCTGGACGCCGCAACGAGACAGGGCATCGGGTTCATCCCGTGGTTCCCGTTGGCCGCCGGGCCGCTGGCCGCCCCGGACGGCCCGCTGCAGCGCATCGCCGCCGAGCACGACGCGTCGCCGTCGCAGTTGGCGTTGGCGTGGTTGCTGAAGCGCTCGCCGGTGATGGTGCCGATCCCGGGCACGTCCAAGGTCGCGCACCTGGAGGAAAACGTCGCCGCCGCCCAGATCGAGCTGTCCGACGACGAATTCGAAACGTTGTCGGCCGCCGGGGCGCAGCAGCCCGTCTAACCACTACGCGAAACCCCGTCCGCCGGGCAATACGGTGTTGTGGTGGCCGAACATCAGCGACACCCCGGCGGCGGGTTCAACCCGCCGGAACCGACGACCAAGGGCGGGCCCGACTACGGCAGGTTCATCGACGCCGTGCGCTCGTTGCAGGATCACGCCCGGGCCGTCGACGCTCCCGACGAGGTGATCACCGAGGCCGCTGACCTGCTGGAGAAGGCGTCGGCGCTGCTGGCGCCGTTCGACGCCGACGAGTGGGCGTCCCCGTCGGGCCGGCGGATGGACCTGCCGATGCGGGGCAACATCCTGACGATCCCGATGTCGGCACACAAGGGCGAGGACGGCCGGATCCACGGCCAGGCCCGCTTCGCCCGGTTCCACCTGGGCCGCAACGGCGCCGTGCACGGCGGCGCGCTGGGGATGCTGTTCGATTCCATCCTCGGGTTGTCGGCGTCGGTGCTGACCGGCAACCCGCGGCAGCGCACCGCTTACCTCAAGATCGACTACCGCCACATCGTCCCGGTGGAAAAGGAATTGCAGTTCGAGGCGGGCATCGACCGGGTGGACGGGCGCAAGATCTTCGTGTCGGGCCGGTTGACCGACGGCGATCAGTTGCTGACCGAAGCGGACGCGCTGTTCGTGCGGCTCAAACCTGGCCAGCCCTGAGCGCGGTCGGCACCGATAGCATGACAGCGATCGACTCCTCACACCACCAACCTTGGAGAACCAGCCTCATGAGCGCCCCCGGCAACCACATCCCGCAAGCCCCGATCCGGGTGCCCGCCGGGACCACCGCGGCCGCCGCGGTGGGCGAAGCCGGGCTGCCGCGCCGGGGCACGCCCGACGCGATCGTGGTGGTGCGTGACGCTGACGGCAAGCTGCGCGACCTGAGTTGGACGCCCGACGCCGACACCGACGTCGTCCCCGTGGCCGCCAACACCGACGAGGGTCGCAGCGTCATCCGGCACTCGGCCGCCCACGTGCTGGCGCAGGCCGTCCAGGATCTGTTCCCGAACGCCAAATTGGGGATCGGGCCGCCGATCACCGACGGGTTCTACTACGACTTCGACGTGACCGAACCGTTCACGCCGGAGGACCTGACGAAGCTGGAAAAGCGGATGCGCCAGATCGTCAAGGACGGACAGCTGTTCGACCGGCGCGTGTACGCGTCCAAGGACGCGGCGCGCGCGGAGCTGGCCGACGAGCCCTACAAGCTCGAACTCGTCGACGACAAGTCCGGGGATCCCGACGTGATGGAGGTCGGCGGTGACGAGCTAACCGCCTACGACAACCTGAATCCCCGTACCCGGGAACGGGTTTGGGGGGACCTGTGCCGGGGCCCGCACATCCCGACCACCAAGCACATCCCGGCCTTCAAGCTGACCCGCAGCTCGGCCGCCTACTGGCGCGGTGACCAGAGCAACGCCAGCCTGCAACGCATCTACGGCACCGCCTGGGAGTCGCAGGAGGCGCTGGACGCCCACCTCGAGCTGATCGAAGAGGCACAGCGCCGCGACCACCGCAGGCTGGGCGTCGAGCTGGACCTGTTCAGCTTCCCTGACGAAATCGGTTCCGGCCTGGCGGTTTTCCATCCCAAGGGCGGCATCATCCGTCGCGAGCTGGAGGAGTACTCGCGACGCAAGCACATCGAGGCCGGCTACGAGTTCGTCAACACTCCGCACATCACCAAGGAGCAGCTGTACATCACCTCGGGCCACCTCGAGTGGTACGCCGACGGCATGTACCCGCCGATGCACCTCGACGCGGAGTTCAACGAGGACGGCACGGTGCGCAAGCCGGGGCAGGACTACTACCTCAAGCCGATGAACTGCCCGATGCACCACCTGATCTACCGGTCGCGCGGTCGGTCGTATCGCGAACTTCCGTTGCGGCTCTTCGAGTTCGGCAGCGTGTACCGCTACGAGAAGTCGGGCGTGGTGCACGGGCTGACCCGGGTGCGCGGCATGACTCAGGACGACGCCCACATCTACTGCACGCGAGAGCAGATGCGCGACGAGCTGACCTCGCTGCTGCGCTTCGTGCTCAATCTGCTCGCCGACTACGGGCTCAACGACTTCTATCTGGAGCTGTCCACCAAGGACCCGGAGAAGTACTCGGGCTCCGACGAGATGTGGGACGAGGCCACCCAGGTGCTGCGGGAGGTCGCCGAGGCCTCCGGGCTGCATTTCGTTCCCGACCCCGGCGGCGCGGCCTTCTATGGCCCGAAGATCTCGGTGCAGGTCAAGGACGCGCTGGGCCGCAGCTGGCAGATGTCGACCATTCAGCTCGACTTCAACATGCCGGACCGCTTCGAGCTGGAATACACCGCATCCGACGGGTCGCGGCAGCGGCCGGTGCTGATTCACCGGGCGCTGTTCGGGTCGATCGAGCGGTTCTTCGGCATCCTCACCGAGCACTACGCGGGGGCCTTCCCGGCGTGGCTGGCGCCGGTGCAGGCGGTGGGCATTCCGGTCGCCGACGAGCACGTGGAATACCTGGAAAGCGTTGCCACGCAACTCAAATCACACGGGGTACGCGTCGAGGTCGACTCCAGCGACGACCGGATGGCCAAGAAGATCGTCAACCACACCGCCCAGCGGGTGCCGTTCATGTTGCTGGCCGGTGACCGCGACGTGCAGGCCGGCGCGGTCAGCTTCCGTTTCGGTGACCGCACCCAGATCAACGGCGTGCCCCGCGACAGCGCTGTCGATGCGATCGTGAAGTGGATCGCCGATCGCGAGAATTCCGTGCCCACGGCCGAACTCGTGAAAGTGTCAAGTGGTGAGTGACCGTGAGTGATCGCGAACCGGCCGAGCAGGGCACCGACGACACCATCCTGGACAAGGGGGTCGGCGAGGAGGATCACCTGCAGCGGTTGTGGACGCCGTACCGGATGACCTATTTGGCCGAAGCGCCGACGAAGCGCGACAACGGCAAGACCGAGCAGCCGTTCACCGACATTCCGCACCTCGCCGACGAAGACGGTTTGGTGGTCGCCCGCGGCGAGCTCGTCTACGCCGTGCTCAACCTCTACCCCTACAACCCCGGGCACCTGATGGTGGTGCCCTACCGGCGGGTCTCCGAGCTCGAAGACCTGACCGATCCGGAAAGCGCGGAGCTGATGTCCTTCATTCAGAAGGCGATTCGCGTCATCAAGAACGTGTCGCGGCCGCACGGTTTCAACGTCGGCCTGAACCTGGGGACGTCGGCCGGGGGCTCGCTGGCCGAACACCTGCACGTGCACGTGGTGCCGCGCTGGGGTGGCGACGCGAATTTCATCACCATCATCGGCGGATCGAAGGTGATCCCGCAATTGCTGCGCGAGACGCGTCAGTTGCTGGCCACGGAGTGGACGAAACAACCATGAGCAAAATGCCGTTCCTGTCGCGGGCGGCGTTCGCGCGGCTTACCGCTCCGACCGCACGCGCATGCCTGCGGCTGGGGCTGACCCCCGACGTCGTCACCATCCTGGGCACCATCGTCGCGGTGGCCGGGGCGCTGACGCTGTTTCCGATGGGCAAGCTGTTCGCCGGCGCGGTGGTGGTCTGGTTCTTCGTCCTCTTCGACATGCTCGACGGGGCGATGGCGCGGGAACGCGGCGGCGGCACCCGATTCGGCGCAGTGCTGGACGCCACCTGCGACCGGGTCAGCGACGGCGCGGTGTTCTGCGGGCTGCTGTGGTGGATCGTCTTCGGCCTGCACGACAAGCTGCTGGCGGTGGCGACGCTGATCTGCCTGGTCACCTCGCAGGTGATCTCCTACATCAAGGCCCGCGCCGAGGCGAGCGGGCTGCGCGGCGACGGGGGCCTGATCGAACGGCCCGAACGGTTGATCATCGTGCTCGTCGGCGCGGGCGTGTCGGACTTTCCGTTCGTCGCGTGGCCGCCGGCGCTGCCGGTCGCGATGTGGGTGCTGGCGGGGGCCAGCCTGCTCACCTGCGCGCAGCGGTTGCACGCGGTGCGCACCTCCCCGGGCGCGACGGATAGGTTGGTGAGCGAGCCGTGATACCCACTCTGACCGGCATGAAAACGATTGGGGCACAACGCCGGATGGCCCGCCAGCTGGCCGGCCGGACGGTGGGCCGCCTGGCGGGCGGAATGGGCGCCGACTGGGCTTACGCGTCCGGCTGGATGGCGGTGCGGGCGATGCCGGAGTTCGCCGCGCGCAACGCCTTTGACGCCGGGGCGCGCTACGCCGCCCGCGGTGGCGGCCCCGACCAGCTGCGCAAGAACCTGGCTCGCGTCTTGCGTGTGCCGCCCAAGGAGGTGCCGGACTCGCTGATGCGGGCGTCGCTGGCCTCCTACGCCCGGTATTGGCGCGAGGCGTTCCGGCTGCCGGGGATGGACCTGGCCGCGCTGGGCCGCGAGCTCCACGACTCCGTCCAGGGCCGAGACAACATCGAGGCGGCGCTGGCCGGCGGCCGGGGCGCGGTGATCGCGTTGCCGCACAGCGGCAACTGGGATATGGCCGGGGTGTGGCTGGCCCAGACACACGGCACCTTCACCACCGTCGCCGAGCGCCTCAAACCCGAGTCGCTGTACCGGCGCTTCATCGCCTACCGCGAACGCCTGGGCTTCGAGGTGCTGCCCCTGTCCGGGGGAGAACGACCGCCCTTCGACGTGTTGTGCGACCGGCTGCGGGACAACCGGGTGGTGTGCCTGATGGCCGAGCGTGACCTGACCCGCACCGGCGTGCAGGTTGACTTCTTCGGCGAGCCCACCCGGCTGCCGGCGGGGCCGGCGAAGCTCGCGATCGCGACCGGGGCGGCGCTGCTGCCGGCGCACTGCTGGTTCGAGGACCGCGGTTGGGGCGTCTGGATACAGCCGCCCCTGGATTGCACCAGCGGCGATGTCGGCGCGATCACCCAGGCGATGGCCGACCAGTTCGAGAAGAACATCGCCGCCCGCCCCGAGGACTGGCACATGATGCAGCCGCAGTGGCTGGCCGACCTCCCCGAAGCCAAGCAGGCCCGGCTGAAGGAAACCTGATGCGGATCGGGATGGTCTGTCCCTACTCGTTCGACGTTCCGGGCGGGGTGCAGTCGCACGTCCTGCAGCTCGCCGAGGTGATGCGCGCCCGGGGCCACGACGTCAGCGTGCTCGCGCCGTCCTCGCCGCACGCCGAGCTGCCCGACTACGTCGTCTCGGCGGGCAAGGCCGTCCCGATTCCCTACAACGGCTCGGTGGCCCGGCTGCGGTTCGGGCCGGCCACCCACCGCAAGGTGAAAAAGTGGCTCGCCGAAGGCGATTTCGACGTGCTGCACCTGCACGAGCCCAACGCACCGAGCCTGTCCATGCTGGCCCTCAACATCGCCGAGGGCCCGATCGTGGCGACGTTTCACACGTCGACCACCAAATCGCTGACCCTGACGGTGTTTCAGGGCATCCTGCGCCCGATGCACGAGAAGATCGTCGGCCGGATCGCGGTCTCCGACCTGGCCCGCCGCTGGCAGATGGAGGCGCTGGGCACCGACGCAGTGGAGATTCCCAACGGCGTCGACGTCGCCTCGTTCGCCTCCGCGCCGCGCCGCGACGGTTACCCGCGCGCCGGCAAGACGGTGCTGTTCCTGGGCCGCTACGACGAGCCACGCAAGGGCATGTCGGTGCTGCTCGACGCGCTGCCGGGGCTGGTCGTGCGTTTTCCCGACGTACAGCTGCTGGTCGTCGGTCGCGGCGACGAGGACCAATTGCGCGTTCAGGCAGGCGAATTGGTGGACCACATCCGCTTCCTCGGCCAGGTCGACGACGCCGGGAAGGCGTCGGCCATGCGCAGCGCCGACGTGTACTGCGCGCCCAACCTCGGCGGGGAGAGTTTCGGCATCGTGCTGGTCGAGGCGCTGGCCGCCGGGACCCCGGTGGTGGCGAGTGATCTGGACGCCTTCCGGCGCGTGCTGTGTAACGGCGACATCGGGTGCCTGGTGCCCGTCGGCGACGCCGACGCGCTTGCCGATTCGCTGATCGCGGTGCTGGAGGATGATGTGCTGCGGGAACGTTATGTGACGGCTGGATCGGCCGCTGTCCAAAGCTACGACTGGTCCGTGGTGGCCAGCCAGATCCTGCGGGTGTACGAAACGGTCGCGTCGTCAGGCGCCAAGGTTGAGGTGGCCAGTTGATGACATGGCTGATTGTCGCCGTCGCGGTCTTCGTCGCGGTGCTGGCGGTCTTCGGCGCGTGGGCGTTCCGGACGGCCAACCGGCTGGACCGGCTGCACGTCCGCTACGACCTGTCGTGGCAGGCGCTCGACGGTGCGCTGGCACGGCGCGCGGTGGTGTCGCGCGCGGTCGCCATCGACGCCTACGGCGGTGCGCCCGAAGGGCGGCGGCTGGCGGCGCTGGCCGACGCCGCGGAGGGGGCACCCCGGCCCGCGCGGGAAAACGCCGAGAACGAGCTGTCGGCCGCGCTGGCCGTCGTCGATCCGGCATCGCTGCCGGCCGGGCTGATCGCCGAGCTGGCCGACGCCGAGGCCCGGGTGGTGCTGGCCCGCCGCTTCCACAACGACGCGGTCCGGGACACCCTGGCCCTGGCCGAACGGCCCCTGGTGCGGCTGTTCCACCTCGGCGGAACCGCCGCGCTGCCCAGCTATTTCGAGATCGTCGAGCGACCACACGCGCTGGCCCACGGCGCGTTGGGCTTTGAAGGCGTCCTCAACCACCGCACCTCGGCGCGGATCGTGCTGCTCGACGAGACCGGCGCGGTGCTGCTGCTGTGCGGGTCGGATCCCGCGCTCGCCGAGCGGCGCGCGCCGAAGTGGTGGTTCACCGTGGGCGGCGAGGTACAGCAAGGGGAGCGGTTGGCCGAGGCCGCCGCGCGGGAGCTGGCCGAGGAAACCGGGCTGCGGGTCGCGCCGGCCGACATGGTCGGGCCGGTGTGGCGACGCGACGAGGTCTTCGAGTTCAACGGCTCGCTGATCGACAGCGAGGAGTTCTACTTCGTCTACCGCACCCAGCGGTTCGAGCCGTCGCGCACGGGCCGAACCGAGCTGGAACGCAGCTACATCCACGGCCATCGCTGGTGTGACGCTGCTGACATCGCTGCGCTGGTCGCGGCGGGGGAGACGGTGTACCCCATGCAACTATCCGGACTGCTCACCGACGCGGCCGCGCTCGCCGGCGGCCGCACCCCCGGCCCGCTGCTGTCCATCCGCTGACTCCACGGAGTCAACGCGGGCCAAAGCGCCTCATTAGACTGGGTCTACAACGGTTGAAGGAGATCATGCAGTGAGTACCGCCCACCCACCGAACGGCAACGGGCGAACCGGAACGGCGCGCGTCAAACGCGGTATGGCCGAGATGCTCAAAGGCGGCGTCATCATGGACGTCGTCACCCCCGAGCAGGCCAAGATCGCCGAGGCCGCCGGCGCCGTAGCCGTCATGGCGCTGGAGCGGGTGCCGGCCGACATCCGCGCGCAGGGCGGGGTGTCGCGGATGAGCGACCCGGACATGATCGAGGGCATCATCGCCGCGGTGACCATTCCGGTGATGGCCAAGGCCCGTATCGGGCATTTCGTCGAGGCGCAGATCCTGCAGAGCCTCGGCGTGGACTACGTCGACGAGTCCGAGGTGCTGACCCCGGCCGACTACACGCATCACATCGACAAGTGGAAGTTCACCGTGCCTTTCGTGTGCGGGGCGACCAACCTCGGCGAGGCGCTGCGGCGCATCAGCGAGGGCGCGGCCATGATCCGCTCCAAGGGTGAGGCCGGGACGGGCGACGTCTCCAACGCGACCACGCACATGCGGGCGATCGGCGGCGAGATCCGCCGCCTGACGTCGCTGTCCGAAGACGAATTGTACGTCGCCGCAAAGGAATTGCAGGCGCCCTACGACCTCGTCGTCGAGGTGGCCCGGGCGGGCAAGCTGCCGGTCACGCTGTTCACCGCGGGCGGCATCGCTACCCCGGCGGATGCGGCGATGATGATGCAGCTCGGCGCCGAGGGCGTGTTCGTGGGCTCGGGCATCTTCAAATCCGGGGACCCCGCTGCCCGCGCCGCCGCGATCGTCAAGGCGACCACCTTCTACGACGACCCCGACGTGCTGGCCAAGGTGTCTCGCGGACTGGGCGAGGCGATGGTCGGCATCAACGTCGAGCAGATCGCGGAGCCGCACCGGCTGGCCGAACGCGGCTGGTAAAAACAGTCCGTGGCGATCGAAGAGATCCTCGATCTCGAGCAACTCGAGGTCAACATCTACCGTGGCAGCATCTTCAGCCCAGCGTCGGGATTTTTGCAGCGCACCTTCGGGGGCCATGTAGCCGGCCAGTCGCTGGTGTCGGCGGTGCGCACCGTGGACCCGCAATATCAGGTGCACTCGCTGCACGGGTATTTCCTGCGGCCCGGCGACGCCAAGGAGCGCACGGTGTTCATCGTCGAGCGCTCCCGCGACGGCGGCTCGTTCGCCACCCGGCGGGTGAACGCCATCCAGCACGGGGAAATCATCTTCAGCATGGGTGCCTCCTTCCATACCGATCAGGAGGGCATTCACCACCAGGACCCGATGCCGGCCGCGCCGCCGCCCGACGGGCTGCCGGGCCTGGATTCGATCAAGGTCTTCGACGACGCCGGATTCAAGCAGTTCGAGGAGTGGGACGTCTGCATCGTGCCGCGCGAGCGCCTGCACCTGCTGCCGGGCAAGGCCTCCCAGCAGCAGGTGTGGTTCCGCCACCGCGACCCGCTGCCGGACGACCCGGTGCTGCACATCTGCGCGCTGGCCTACATGAGCGACCTGACGCTGCTGGGATCGGCCCAGGTCACCCATCTCGACGTGCGCGAGCACCTGCAGGTGGCGTCGCTGGATCACGCGATGTGGTTCATGCGCCCGTTCCGGGCCGACGAATGGCTGCTCTACGACCAGAGCTCGCCGTCGGCCAGCGGCGGCCGCTCGCTGTGCCAGGGCAAGATCTTCACGCAGTCCGGCGAGATGGTCGCGGCCGTCATGCAGGAGGGGCTGACCCGCTTCAAACGCGGATACCAGCCGACGTGAGCGCGCTGTGACCGCTCCAAGGATCGGGGTCCTGGCACTGCAGGGCGACACCCGCGAGCACCTGGCCGCCCTGCGCGAGGCGGGGGCCGAGTCGATGCCGGTGCGCCGGCGCGGCGAGCTCGAGGCGGTCGACGGGCTGGTCATTCCCGGTGGGGAATCGACCACCATGAGCCACTTGCTGAAAGACCTCGGCCTGCTGGAGCCGCTGCGGGCGCTGCTGGCCGACGGGTTACCCGCCTACGGCGCCTGCGCCGGGATGATCCTGCTGGCCAGCGAGATCCTGGACGCCGGCGCGGGCGGCCGCGAGGCGCTGCCGCTGCGGGCGATCGATATGACGGTGCGGCGCAACGCTTTTGGGCGTCAGGTCGATTCGTTTGAGGGCGACATCCCGTTCGCGGGGCTGCGCGATCCGGTGCGCGCGGTGTTCATCCGCGCGCCCTGGGTCGAGCGCACCGGTGCAGGCGTGGAGGTGCTGGCCAGCGCGGCCGGGCATGTCGTCGCGGTGAAGCAAGGCCGCCAGCTGGCCACGGCGTTTCACCCCGAGATGACCGGCGACCGGCGCATCCACCACCTGTTCGTCGACCTCGTCACCGGCTGACAACCCGCCGTTATGCCCGCCACGCTGTGACCCGTGGGGACGCTGCGACGGGCGTGCAGTCGCCGGGCGACCCGCCCCAACCGTCCACGTAGACTCGTCTGGCCACAAAAACAAGAGGACTTTCAGATAGGACACCGATGAGCGGCCATTCCAAGTGGGCCACCACCAAGCACCAGAAGGCCGTCAAAGACGCGCGCCGTGGCAAGGAGTTCGCCCGGCTGATCAAGAACATCGAGGTCGCCGCCCGTACCGGCGGCGGTGACCCGGCCGGCAACCCGACGCTCTACGACGCCATCCAGAAGGCGAAGAAGACTTCGGTGCCCAACGACAACATCGAGCGCGCCCGCAAGCGGGGCGCGGGCGAGGAAGCCGGCGGTGCCGACTACCAGACGATCATGTACGAGGGCTATGGCCCCAACGGCGTGGCGGTGCTGATCGAGTGCCTCACCGACAACCGCAACCGCGCGGCCGGCGAGGTCCGGGTGGCGGTGACCCGCAACGGCGGCAACATGGCCGATCCCGGATCGGTGTCCTACCTGTTCACCCGCAAGGGCGTCGTCACGCTGGAAAAGAACGGCCTGACCGAAGACGACGTGTTGACCGCCGTGCTGGACGCGGGCGCCGAGGACGTCAACGACCTCGGCGAGAGCTTCGAGGTCATCTCCGAGCCGACCGACCTGGTGGCGGTGCGCACCGCGCTGCAGGACGCCGGCATCGACTACGAGTCCGCCGAGGCCAGCTTCCAGCCGTCGGTCAGCGTGCCCGTCGACGTCGAGGGCGCGCGGAAGGTATTCAAGCTGGTCGATGCCCTGGAGGACAGCGACGACGTGCAGAACGTCTGGACCAACGTCGACCTGTCCGACGAGGTGCTCGCCGCCCTCGACGAGGACTGATTAGTCATATCCCTTCCGCATGTCCTCGACGATGCGCGGATTGTCCAGCGTCGACGGCTCCACCGGGCGCGGGCCGATGTCGCCGCCGAAGGCGCCGGCCGCGTCGAGCACCTGCTGGTTGAGGTAACGCAGCGGGGGCGCGTTGGTGGGCACCTTCGGTGTGGGCGCGGCGTCCGCGCGCTGCGCCAGGGCGAATCCCCAGTCACCGAACGTGGGCACGTGCACGTGATACGGCGTGACCGCGTAGCCGGCGGTCCGGATCGACGAAATCGTGCGCCAATACGCCGTCGGGGTGGAAAACGGGCTGCCCGCCTGTACCACCATCAACCCACCGGGAGTCAGAGCGTGGGCGACCAGCGCGTAGAACTCCGTTGAGTACAGCCGCCCCAGCACGGGGGTGTCGGGATCGGGGAGGTCGACGATGACCGCGTCGAAGCGATCCACGTTCGGTCCGCGCAACCACTTCATCGCGTCCTCGGTCAGCACGGCCACCCGCGGGTTGTCGAGCGAGCCGCCGTTGGCGCCGCGCAGCGTGGTTCGCGCGATGTCGATCACCGCGGGGTCGAGCTCGACCTGCACGATCTTGGAAATGCCGGGCTGGCGCAGCAATTCGCGGGCCGCCAGGCCGTCGCCGCCGCCGAGCACCAGCACCGAGTGGGCGCCGTTGCCGAGGGCGGGGTAGACGAGGCTTTCGGTGTAGCGGTATTCGTCGCGGGTGGAGAACTGCAGGCCCCCATCCAGATACAGCCGGGTGTCGTTGCCGCGGCGGGTCACCACGATCTCCTGATAGGCCGTGTGCCGATAGGCGACGATCGGGTCCGCGTAAAGCCTTTGCCTGCTTGTTGTTTCGACGTCGGCCGAACGTAGCAGCAGGGTGCCCAGCAGCCCCACCGCGGCGGCCAGCGCGCACAGCGCGAGCGCCAGCTGGCGCATCGAAACCAGTTGGCGCAACAGGAAAATCGCGACGACGGCGGCGGCCGCCAGGTTGATCATGCCGGTGGCCGCCGCGCCGCGAATCATCCCCAGGTGCGGCAGCAGCAGGAACGGCCAGACCAGCCCGCCCAGCAGCGCGCCCAGGTAGTCGGCGGCGTTCAGGTTGGCCAGCGTGCGGCCGGCGTCGGCGGCTCCCGCGGTCCGCCCCCGCTGCAGCAGCGTCATCAACAGCGGCACCTCGGCACCGACCAGGCCACCGATCAACGCCGTGCTCGCCGCCAGCACCCATGTCGACCCGACGGACCCGTCCAGGAACGCGAACACCACGTACAGGGCCGTCGCCGACAGGCCACCGACGATGCCCAGCAGCGCCTCGACGGCGACGAAGGTGATCGCGGCGTGCGCCAGCAGCGGCTTGACCAGCAGCGCGCCCACGCCCAGCGCGGCGATGTAGCCCGCGACGATCAGGGAGGTGGCGACGATCCCGCCGCCGTCCAGACTGGCCGACAGCGTCAGCAGCGCGAGTTCGTAGATGATGCCGCACGCCGCGCACGCCGCCACGGCGGCCAGCAACAGCGCCCGCCACCGCCCCGACACCGCCGCGGGCGGCGCCGCCTCGGGCGCCCGCACCTCGCTCGCCGACCCGACAACGCTCATGACACCGCCGCGGCGGTGACTCCTCCGACGGCGAGCAGTATCAGCGCCACCGCGAACGATCCCGGATGCAGCTCGGGCTCGTCGATGTGCTCGTGAAAACTGCCCGGTATCAACAGGTGCATCGCCAGCAGCGCGACGCCCAACAGGATCACGCCCATCAGCCCGTACACCGCCACGCCGACGAGTCCCTGGCCCAGCTGGCTGTAGCTGTTGGCGATGGCGGTGATGATGACGACGGTCAGGGCGATGTACATCGCGCCCGCGACCACCACGGCGTTGGGCCGGCGGTCGATGAACACCAGCTGGCGCAGCTTTCCCGGGGTCAGTACGTCGACCGCGTAGAACCCGACGAGAAGCACGGCCATGCCGACGACGAAGTACAGGATCGTCGCGACTGCGCCTTTCAGCACGGGATTGAGGTCGACGGTGCCGATCTCGACGGCGAGATACATGATGTTCTCCTTTGCGTTCACTTGGTTCCGCCGGGGCCGCCGGGGGTGCCTCCGGCGCCGCCCGACGGGGATCCAGGGGAAAATCCGGGGCCGAGGAAGATGAAGGCGCCGTGGCTGTATCCGGCGCTCAGCGGTTCGACGCGGATGCTGCACGGGTAGTTGCCGTCGGGGCCGACGACGACGATGTTGTTGCTGTAGCGCAGGTACTCGGTTTTGCCGTTGTCGGCGCGCGCGTTGGGTTCGGCATAGTCGGCGAGCGTGTCGGCCACCTGGTCGGGCGATCCGGTGCACTGATAGCGCGTCCCGTTCACGTCGCGGGCGTACTCGTGATAATGGCCGGCGACGTACGACGCAATGTTCTTCTGCAGCAGCAGGATTCCGAAGATCAGGCACGTCACGCCGGCCGCGCCCAGCACACCGGCGATCACGAACAGGCGGTTGCGGCTCACGGGCGCCACCGGCTGGCCGTGTGAACCACCGTTCCGCCGTTGCCGGCGGGACGCCCCGGATAGAGGTGCCAGGTCTGCCAGCGCCAGCCGGCGCCGTCGGGCTCGGCGGCCAGCACGGTCAGCGCTGCGTCATCGCCGGGAAACGTACCGCCGAGCCAGCCCGTCCGGCGGGCGCAACGGCCGCGCAGGTCGTGCGCGAGGCGGCGAAAGCTCGCCTCGTCGTGGGTATCGGTATGGGATAGCAGGCGGTAGCCGGGCGCCTCGGTGCGCTCCGGTAGCGGAGCCCCGAGACTGCGTGCGGTGCAAGAGATTTCCTCGGAGAACGAGTGCTCGACGGCGACGACATGTGAGGCGCCCAGCACACCGAGTAGCAGCGCGGCACCCCCGTCGGGGTGGTCCAGCCGGCAGCTGGCCAGCGGCGCCGGCACGGGCGCGTTGAGCGCGAGCCCCAGCCGTTCTCCGGATACGTCGGCCGGGGTCACGGCGAGCTGATGGAGGGGCACCGAGGAGATCTCGCGCTCTACGCCGGGCTCGGCGGGGGGGCCGAATACAGGGTGATCTCGCCGGGCGAGACGGACTTGCCCGTGGATACCTCCCAGGGCATGTCCGGGGCCCAGCGCTCGAACGAGAGCAGCACCGACTCGTCGGCGTTGGTGCAGTCGACGAACTCCATCTCCCCGCCGGCAGGTAGCCCGGTGGTGCCCTCGGTCGTGTAGGAGGCGCGGCCGCGTTCGGACTCGTGGAACATCACGCCGTCGACGACGTATGGGTCGCCGGGCCGCAGCGGCACGTCCTTGCGGGTGACCCACATCGCCAGCTCCAGTCGCCCGTCGTCTTCCTCGACGCTGAACCAGACCGGCTGGTCGCCACCCTCCAGCAGGTGTTCCCACCAGACGAAGGGGCCCTCGCGGAAGGTGACCGAACCGCGCACGATGTAGTCGATGCCGCCGTAGCTGACGATGGCGCCGGGCCCGAGTTGGCGCGGCCCGAACTGCGGCATGGCGTCGGCGGCGAGGGGATCCTGGCGCCCGCCACGCTGGGCCGGCTGCTTAGGCCGCCGCAAAGCCACCACCAGCACCACGATGGATGCGATGAAGAGCGCCACGGCGATCATGACCAGCAGAGATCCCACGCCAACCCCTCCGTTGCCACATTGCTCGAGCGAACGTGGGCTAAAGCTAACAGCTTTTCCTCGGGTTCGGCGCCGTAACGTCGCCGCGACAATCGGCGGCACGGCCGCGTGTCCTACCCGGAGCCGTCGGCGCCGGCCGCTAGGGTATCGAACAGCTGTTCTACTAGGTGGGAGCGGGAATGCGGGTGATGGGCGTCGATCCCGGCCTGACCCGATGCGGTCTGTCGGTCGTCGAGAGCGGACGCGGGCGCACGGTCGTCGCGCTGGACGTCGACGTGGTGCGCACGCCCGCGGACGCCCCGCTGGCCCAGCGGCTGCTGAAGATCAGCGACATCGTCGAGCACTGGCTGGCCACTCACCGGCCGGACGTCGTGGCGATCGAGCGGGTGTTCTCCCAACTCAACGTGTCGACGGTGATGGGCACCGCCCAGGCCGGCGGCGTCGTCGCGCTGGCGGCGGCCAGGCGCGGCATCGACGTGCACTTCCACACCCCCAGCGAGGTCAAGGCCGCGGTCACCGGCAACGGCGCGGCCGACAAGGCCCAAGTCACCGCGATGGTCACCAGAATCCTTGCGCTGCAGACGAAGCCGTCACCGGCCGACGCCGCCGACGCGCTGGCGTTGGCCATCTGCCATTGCTGGCGCGCGCCGATGATCGCCCGGATGGCCGCGGCGGAGGCGATGGCCGCCGAGCAACGACAGAAGTACAAGGCCAAGGTGGACGCCAAGCTGAAGGCCGCGCGATGATCGCCGCGGTGCGCGGGGAGGTCCTCGAAGTGGCGCTCGATCACGTGGTGATCGAGGCGGCCGGCGTCGGCTACCGGGTGAACGCCACCCCGTCGACGCTGTCCACGCTGCGGACCGGGACCGAGGCGCGGCTGATCACCGCGATGATCGTCCGCGAGGACTCGATGACGTTGTACGGCTTCACCGACACCGACACCCGCGACCTGTTCCTGACGCTGCTCTCGGTGTCGGGGGTGGGGCCGCGGCTGGCGATGGCGACCCTGGCCGTGCACGACGCCGGGGCGCTGCGACAGGCGCTGCACGACAGCGATGTCACCGCGCTGACCCGGGTGCCCGGGATCGGCAAGCGCAGCGCCGAGCGGATGGTCTTGGAATTGCGCGACAAGGTCGGCGTCGGCGCCGCGGCCGGCGCAGCGTTGCCGGGTGCGGCGCACAACGGCCACGCGGTGCGCGGGCCGGTGGTGGAGGCCCTGGTCGGGCTCGGTTTCGCCGTCAAGCAGGCCGAGGAGGCCACCGACAAGGTGCTCGCCACCGAACACGACGCCACCACGACGGCCGCCCTGCGCGCCGCCCTGTCGATGCTGGGTAAGTCCCGATGAGCTCGCACGACTTCGGGGAGGATCACGCCGATCGGCAGATTTCCGGCGCGCTGGCGTCCGGCGAGGGCGACATCGACGTCAGCCTGCGTCCACGGTCGCTGCGCGAGTTCATCGGCCAGCCGCGGGTGCGCGAGCAGCTGCAGCTGGTCCTCGAGGGCGCCAAAAACCGCGGCGGTACACCGGATCACATTCTGTTGTCCGGTCCGCCGGGGCTGGGCAAGACGTCGCTGGCGATGATCATCGCGGCCGAGCTCGGGTCGTCGCTGCGGGTGACGTCGGGGCCCGCGCTGGAACGCGCCGGTGACCTGGCGGCGATGCTGTCCAACCTGGTCGAGCACGACGTGTTGTTCATCGACGAGATCCATCGCATCGCCCGGCCCGCCGAGGAGATGCTGTACCTGGCCATGGAGGACTTCCGGGTCGACGTGGTGGTCGGCAAGGGTCCCGGGGCGACGTCGATTCCGCTGGAGGTGGCGCCGTTCACCCTGGTCGGCGCGACCACCCGGTCCGGCGCGCTGACCGGCCCGCTGCGGGACCGGTTCGGTTTCACCGCGCACATGGACTTCTACGAGCCCCCCGAGCTGGAGCGGGTGCTGGCCCGCTCGGCCGGGATCCTGGGCATCGAACTCGGCAGCGATGCGGCCGAGGAGATCGCCCGGCGCTCGCGCGGCACGCCGCGGATCGCCAACCGGCTGTTGCGCCGGGTCCGCGACTTCGCCGAGGTGCGTGCCGACGGCGTGATCACCCGCGACGTCGCCAAGTCCGCACTGGCGGTCTACGACGTCGACGAGCTGGGCCTGGACCGGCTGGACCGTGGTGTGCTCTCGGCGCTGACCCGCAGCTTCGGCGGCGGCCCGGTCGGGGTGTCGACGCTGGCGGTGGCGGTGGGCGAGGAGGCCACCACGGTCGAGGAGGTGTGCGAACCGTTCCTGGTCCGCGCCGGCATGATCGCGCGCACGCCGCGGGGCCGGGTGGCCACCGCCAAGGCCTGGACACACCTCGGCATGACGCCGCCGGCCGGGGTCACCGGCCTCGGCCAGGCCGGCCTGTTCGACTAGCGGGCAACCGCCCCGGCCATTTCGCGGCCAAATCGTGACCTTCGCGCCCGGTCGGGCCCCGAACGTTCGCCGGGCGCGGCCTCCGGCCAGCTCAGGCCGTCGGCACCGCCGAGAACGCGGCCGCAACCACGTCCGCCTGCGCCCGTTCCGGCGACGCCAGCAAACACCAACCTGGGCGTGTTCGGTTACACCCCGGCACCGTCGGGTAACCAGCCTCACAGCAGTCATACCTGTTTGAAGGAGGTTCCGATGAGGACCACGAGCCACGACTACGACCGCCCTCGCGCGCTGTACATGCCCCGTACCCGCGGCGCGCTAACCGGGTTACTCCTGATCCTGCTGGGTGCGTGGGGCGCGTTGGTGCCGTTCTTCGGGCCCAACATCGACTGGGCCTACATGGCAGACCCGGCATGGACCTGGACCACGGCCAAAGGCTGGCTGGAGGTGCTCCCCGGGGCTGCCGCGGCGGTCGGCGGGCTGCTGGTGCTCATGTCCAACAACCGCGCCAGCGCCGTGTTCGGCGGCTGGCTGGCGGTCGCCGGCGGGGCCTGGTTCGTGGTTGGCCGTGCGTTCGCTACGACGCTCGGCATCGGCGACATCGGTCAACCGACGGCCGCGACGGATCTGAAACGAGCCCTGCTCGAGGTCACCTACTTCACCGGTCTGGGCGCCCTGATCGTGTTCTTTGGCGGGGCCGCGGTGGCGCGCCTGGCGGTTCGGCACGCGCGCGACGTCGTGGCGACGCAACCGGCACCGGTGGCGGACGAGGCCGTCCCGGCGGCCCAACCGGCCATGTATGACGAAACCCACGGCCCGGCTGGGGCGGACGCCCCGGCGGCCGAGCGGGCGCCGAGCGGGCGCACCGGGGGTGGGCTGTTCCGTCGGCGCAGCGGCGGCGGCGGCTTGTTCCACCGGCACCACCACGCCGGCGCCTAGCGCATTCTCCAAGGGGAGGCACCGGTAGCCATGGCTGACCGGTGCCTTTTCGCGTCAGGCTGGCCGGGCTAACCGCCGGTCGGTTAATGTTCACCGGCCGAGACAAGCGAAAAGGTGACCGCCGCTGCGCGGGCCGCGACCGGCGAGGAGGAGCGATGATCACCACCGCGTTGGTGTTCGCCGCACTGGCGGCGTTGCTGCACGTCTACATCTTTGTGATGGAATCGTTGACCTGGACCTCGGAGCGCACCCGCGCCACCTTCGGCACCACCCCGGCCGAAGCCGAAACCACCAAGCTGCTCGCCTTCAATCAAGGCTTCTACAACTTGTTCCTTGCCATCGTCGCCGGCGCCGGCATCCTCGCAGTTGTCTTGGGGCACACGGGGATTGGAGCAGCCCTGATCTTCGCCGGTGTCGGGTCGATGGCCGCGGCCGCGGTGGTGCTGATCGCGTCCGACCGCGCCAAGGCGCGCGCCGCGGCGACGCAGGGCACCCTTCCGGCGATCGCCATCGTGCTCTTGCTGCTCGGCCTTCAGCAGTAACACCAGCCCCAGCAGCCTCAAAAGCCACGGCTAGCGGTGGCTTTCGAGTTCGTCGTGGGTTACTAGTGGAAGGCGCTGGGTAACCATCCCAGGCCGGAATTCGACCCGGTATTCAACGAGGGGAAGTCATGAAATACGCAGAAGACGGCCGACCCCGCGGGCTGAGTATGCCGCGCTCGCGCGGCGCGGTCAGCGGATTGCTCCTGGTCATTTTGGGAGCTTGGGGGGCGTTAATACCGTTTGTTGGTCCGCACTTCAATTTCGCCTACACACCGGACCGGGACTGGGCATGGAGCACGGCCCGGGGCTGGCTGGAGGTGGCGCCGGGCGCGGCCACCGCGCTGGGCGGCCTGTTACTGATCGTCGCCGGCAACCGGGTCGCCGCCATGCTGGGCGGCTGGCTGGCCGTGCTGGCCGGCGCCTGGTTCGTCGTGGGCGGCCAGGTCGCCCCGTTGTTGGGAATCGGCTCGGCCGGTGACCCGATCGCCGCGACCGACCGCAAGCGCGCGCTGCTCGAGGTCACGTACTTCTCGGGCCTGGGCGCGTTGATCATCTTCGTGGGTGGCGTTGTGCTGGCGCGCACCGCAGTGCGCCTGGCCCGCGACGTGCATCCGGTGGCCGGCGAACCCGTCGCCGCGGCGCCGGGCGTTGAGCCATACCGGGATTCGGTCTACGAGCCGGCCGAGGTCTCCTCGGGCGCGCTGACCAAGCCGCGGTCCGCGGCGGACCCCGAGCCCAAGCGCGGATGGCGCAAGAACCGCACCGGGACGGGGGCTGACGCCGCGTACCTGCGCTGGCCGCACCCGCAGCAGTAGTTCATACCGAACAAGAGCAATCGCCCAGTCCCGCAATGGGACTGGGCGATTGCTTTGTTAACTCAGAGCAGTCCGAGCAACTGCAGGTTGGTGATGTACTTGACGATCACCGGCGCCGTGACATGTGGAATGTCTTTGTCGGGGCCGATTTTCGCTTCCTGCACCGCCGCACGGAACACGTCCGTGGGTGCCATCGAGCCGTTGATCGGCACCGAAGGCTCCTGGTAGTTGTGCAACAGCGGCAGCAGCGAGTACTGACGCTGCCGATCCGGCAGGGCCCGCAGCGAGGTCTCGAACCGCCGCAGCCACTCGGAGTAATCGGCGATGCGCTCGATCGAGTATCCGGCCTCGACCAGCCAATCGATGTACTCGTCGAGTCCGATGCCGTCGTCGTACGGGTTCATCACGTGGTACGTCTGGAAACCGGTGTCGCTGTCGGTGATCTGTGTTCCCAGCGTCGAGATCGCCGCGGCGATGAACTCGACCGGCAGACCGTCGTAGTGCGCCCGCTGCCGGTTACCGTCCGCGTCGAGCTCGTAGAACGAACCGGGCGCGATACCGGTGGCGACCAGGCTCAGCATCAGCCGGGTGAACATGTCCGGCAGGTTGAGCTGTCCGTCATAGGTGGTGTCGGCCAGGATCATGTCGCAGCGGAACACCGTGACGGGCAGGCCGCACAGGTCGTGTGCCTCCCGCAGTAACACCTCGCCGGCCCACTTGCTGTTGCCGTAGCCGTTGGCGTAGTTGTCGTTGACCTCGCGGGTGGCGCTGATCTGCCGGATGTCGGCGTTCTCGACGAACTTGCCCGGCTGGATCTGGTCACCCACACCGATCGTCGACACGTACGTGTACGGCTTTTGCTTGGACGTCAACGCAATTCGGATCAGCTCGGCGGTGCCCAGGGCGTTGGGGCCGAACAGCTCGCTGTACGGCAGCACGTGGTTCACCAGCGCCGCCGGGTCGACGATCACATCGACCGTGTCGGCCAGTCGCTGCCAGGTCTGCTGGTCCAGGCCGAGGTTGGCCTCGCCCTTGTCACCCGCGATGACCTCGAGGTGGTCGGCGGCCAGCTCCTGGTAGTGCGCCAGCAGTTTCGGGTCGCCGCTGTCGAAGGTCTTGTCCAGCCGCGCGCGCGCCTCCTCGTCGGAGCGGGCCCGCACCAGGGCGATGACCTTGCCGTCGACCATGTCCATTCGCTCGAGCCAGTCCAGTGCCAGGTAGCGGCCCAGGAATCCGGTCGCGCCGGTCAACAGCACCGTGCGCACCTCGGTCGCGGGCTTCGGCAGGCTCGGCGCGCCGGCCAGGACGGCCTCGTCGAGGAACTTGTCCAGCGTGAGGTCACTGGCGTGCACCGTCGTGGCGCCGCGTCCGTGCACGGCGGCGAACGTCGGCCGCTTGGAGCCCTGCCGCTCGGCCTCGATGTAGGTGGCGATGGCGGCCAGGTCGTTGGCCGGGCTGACGATGACGCCCACCGGGACGTCGACGTCGAAGATCTCGCGCAGCAGGTTGCCGAATGTCAACGCCGACAACGAGTCTCCGCCAAGATCGGTGAAGTGGGCGTCGGCGGACAGGTCGCTGGTCCCGGCCCCCAACATGGCGGCCGCGGCCCGGCTCACGGTCTGCAGCACCGGCGCCTGCGCGCCGCTGCGGCGCAGTTCGGCCAGCTCGTTGGCCTGGCCCGCGGCCAGGTCGGCGTAGATCTGCTCGAGCCGTTCGCCGTAGTGCAGCTTCAGCTTCGGCCACGCCAGCTTGCGGATCCCGGTCAGCAGACCGTTTTCCAGCGTGAACGGGGTGGTCTCGACGATGAAATCGCGCGGCACCTCGTAGGACTGCAGGCCGGTCTCTTTGGCGACCTTCTGCAGCGAGTCGGCGATCTTCGGCTTGAGCGACTCGATGTCGTTGTCCGCCAAGGCCTCCTCGGTCGGCACCACGACGGCCAGCAGGTAGGGCTGAGAGCTGTTGCCGTAGACGTAGATCTGGCGGATCAGCGGGCTGTTGCCGAACACCGCCTCCAGCTTGGCCAGCGTCACGAACTCACCCTGTGCGAGCTTGAGCACGTTATTGCGGCGGTCGACGTACACCAGCCGGTCCGGAGCGATCTCGGCGAACACGTCACCGGTGCGGTAGTACCCGTCCTCGTCGAAAACGTTGGCGGTGGTCTCGGCCCGCTTGTAGTAGCCGGGGAACATGTTCTCGGTCCGCAGCAACAGCTCGCCGCGCGGGTGCGGGCGGTCGGTGCTGAAGTAGCCCAGGTCCGGAACGTCGACCAGCTTGTAGTCGATCACCGGCGGGCGCTGGATCTCGCCGTCGAACAACACCATTCCGGCCTCGGTGGAGCCGTAGCCGTCCATCAGGTGCATCTGCAGCAGCGACTCGGCCCACTTCTTCAGCTCCGGCGAGGTGGGCGCGGAGCCCGTCATCGCGAATATGAACCGCCCGCCCAGCAGATACTGGCGTTGTTCTTCCAGAACCGCGGCCTCGACCGCCTCGCGGTCGCCTCCGTCGGCCAGGCGGCGCTCGACCTGACGCTGGAATTCACCGAACAGCGTCTCCCAGATACGCGGGACGAAGTTCATCTCGGTGGGCCGCACCAACTCGAGGTCCTCGAGCAGGGTGGACAGGTCGCTGCGCGCCGCGAAGTAGGCGGTGCCGCCATTGCCCAGCGTGCCGTAGAGGATTCCACGTCCCATGACGTGGCTCATCGGCATGAAGTTGAGGGTGATCGACGCGGCGCTCTCGCCGAACCAGTTCTTGCTGCCGCGCCGCCACATCTTGCCGACGTTGCTCTGCGGGTACATCGCGCCCTTGGGGGCGCCGGTGCTTCCGGAGGTGTAGATCAGCAGCGCAAGTGAGTCCTCGTCGGTCTGCTGCTCGGGAACCGGGGGCAGGTCCTTGCCGCGCTGCAACACATCGGCGAGCTTCTCGACGACCACGTCGGTACCCGCCAGCCGGGCCACGGCGCTGTCCACGGCCTCGCGCTGGTCGTCGACCTCGGGCCGGTAGTCGAACACGACGAGCTTGCCGGGCACGTGGTCGCCGGCCAGGATCAGCTCCACGGCGTCGGGCAGCTGGTTGACGCTCGAGGCGATCAGGCTGGGCTCGGTCTCGGCCACGATCGGCTGCAGCGACAAGATCGCCGCGCTGGTCTGCAGCGGCACCGACACAGCGCCGATGGTCCCCAGCGCGATGTCGATGGTGGCGTAGTCAACGCTGTTGAAGCCCAGCACGCAGACGCGGTCGCCGGGGCTCACCGAGTCACTGGCCCACGCGCGGCCCAGGGCCGAAACTCGTTCGCCGAGTTCCCCATACGTGACGGTCTCGAAGCGGGGGAGCAGCTCGGCCGACGTCCGTCCGGTCTTGGCGTCCTTGACGAACTCCACAGCGCGCTGCGCCAGTGCCGGCCGGTCGGCATAACCGTCCAGCACGGTCCGGATGATCTGCGGCAGCCGCAGCCCCGGCTGCTCGGTCGCCGCGGTGATCGCCGGGTCCGGGCGGGCGGCGGCGAACTGGGGGTCGTTGGCAACGAGTTGCTCGATGCGACGGTCGATTTCCTCGTCATGAATGGCAGTCGACATACAGAATCCCTTACAAATGAAAGTTAGCGAGTCAATTTGCGCTGTCCGCGCTGACATATAGAACGTTAGCTAAAGTAACGGTATTCCACCATGATCCGACCCTCGTGGTGTTTGTGAGATTGCCCACGGGGGCGCTTCCCCAGGTCTTACAGGTCGCGCAGGAGTCCGCCGAGGATGTCGATGCCCTCGCTCAGCAGCTCGTCGCCGATGGTCAGCGGCGGCAGCAGACGGATGACGTTGCCGTACATGCCGCAGGTCAGGACGATCACGCCGGCCGCGGCGGCCGCGACGGTCAGTTTCTGCGTCAGTTCTTTGTCGGGCTCGGCGGTTCCCGACTTCACCAGTTCGATGGCGATCATGGCGCCCCGACCGCGCACGTCGCCGATCCGGTCATCGCCGGCCTGTAGGCGCAGCAGTGGTTCGGTGATCAGGCGTTCCAATTGCCGGGCCCGGTCGATCAATCCGTCATTCTCGATTGTCTCGATGGTGGCCAACGCCGCCGCGCAAGCCAGAGGGTTTCCGCCGAAGGTGCCACCCAACCCGCCGACGTGCGGCGCGTCCATGATCTGCGCCCGGCCGGTCACCGCCGACAGCGGCAGTCCGTCGGCGATGGCCTTGGCGGTGCAGATCAGGTCGGGCTCGATGCCCTCGTGCTCGCAGGCGAACATGGCGCCGGATCGCGCGAAGCCGGTCTGCACCTCGTCGGCGATGAATACCACGTCGTTGTTGTGGCACCAGTCCAGCAGTGTGGGCAGGAAGCCCTCGGCCGGAACGATGAACCCGCCCTCACCCTGGATGGGCTCGATGAGGAGGGCCGCCAAGTTGTCGGCGCCGATCTGGCTGTCGATGACGTTGATGGTGCGCGCGGCCGCCTTCTCCCCGTCGGTGGCCAGTTCCTTGTCGATCAGACCGTCCCGGTAGGGGTATGACAGCGGCGCTCGGTAGACCTCCGGCGCGAACGGGCCGAAGCCGCTCTTGTAGGGGGCCGACTTGGCGGTCAGCGCCATGGTCAGGTTGGTGCGGCCGTGGTAGGCGTGGTTGAACGCCACCACGGCGGGCTTGCGGGTGTAGGAGCGCGCGACCTTGACGGCGTTCTCCACCGCCTCGGCGCCGGAGTTGAACAGCACCGAGCGCTTCTCGCCCGAACCCGGGGTGATCCGGTTGAGCGTCTCGGCGACGGCGACGTAGGACTCATACGGCGTCACCATGAAGCAGGTGTGGGTGAACTCGGCCACCTGCGCGCGCACCGCTTCGACCACCCGGGGCGACGAGTTGCCGATGGTGGTCACCGCGATGCCGGAACCGAGGTCGATCAGCCGGTTGCCGTCGACGTCCTCGATGATGCCGCCGCCGGCGCGCTTGACGAAGACGGGCACCGACACGTTCACCGCGTGCGACACCGCCGCCGCCCGGCGCTTGGTCAGTTCCAGCGACGCCGGACCGGGGATCTCGGTGACCAGCTGGCGAGTCTGCTCGAGGCTGGCCACCACATAACTCCTCCCCGCGGCGCGCGTGTCACGTCGCATCAAAAGCCTATCGACCTTGGCGTCGGCGGGCACTCCGTGCACCGTGGCGGTCGGCCGTGACCCGCGGCCTGCCAGACTGGACGGGCACACTGGATCGTTACGAGGTGCGCGACGCTCGAGTCGTACCGGCACCGTAGCCCCGATAATTTACGACGAAAGACAGGCGCGTCCATGCAAAGTTTGATCCTGTTCCTGCCGTTCCTGCTCATCATGGGCGGGTTCATGTACTTGGCGTCGCGCCGGCAGAAGCGCGCGATGCAGGCCACCATCGACCTGCACGAGTCGCTGCGTCCGGGCGACCGGGTGCACACCACGTCGGGCCTGCAGGCCACCGTGGTCGCGATCACCGACGACACCGTCGACCTGGAGATCGCACCCGGCGTGGTGACCACCTGGATGAAGCTGGCGATCCGCGACCGGATCCTGCCCGACGACGACGAAGACCTGGCCGACGGCGAGGACTCCGCCGACGAGGGCTCGATCAGCAAGGATCTCTGACGGGGGGATTCCCCACCATCCCCGGACCGCTTGCGCGACGGGCAAGTGGGGGCCACGTAGGCTCTGTCCGGGGTAACTAACCGATTCTCGAGGAGATAGAAGGAACGTGGCATCGTCTTCGGCGCCGGTGCACCCTGCCCGCTACCTGTCGGTCTTCTTGTTATTGCTCGTCGGCGTCTACCTGCTGGTGTTCCTCACCGGGGACAAGCGGGCCGCCCCCAAGCTCGGTATCGACCTGCAGGGCGGCACCCGCGTCACGCTGACCGCGCGCACCCCGGACGGCTCGAAGCCCAGCCGTGAGGCGTTGGCGCAGGCCCAGCAGATCATCGGTGCCCGGGTCAACGGGCTCGGCGTCTCCGGTTCGGAGGTCGTCGTCGACGGCGACAACCTGATCATCACGGTGCCCGGGAACGACGGCAACGAGGCCCGCAACCTGGGCCAGACCGCCCGCCTCTACATCCGGCCGGTGCTCAACTCGATGCCGGCCCAGAGCGCCGAGCCCAAGCCGCCGGCGCGCCAGCCCGCTCCTGGCCAGCCCGCGCCCGGCCACCCCGCTCCCGGTCAGCCCGCTCCCGGCCAGCCCGCGCCCGGCCAGCCGGCTCCTGGTCAGCCCGCTCCGGCTCAACCGGCCCCCGGTCAACCCGTGCCAGCCCACCCGGGCGCCCAGCCGCGCCCGTATCCGCAGGACCCGCCGCCGACGCCCAGCCCCGCACCCCCGGCGCCCGGCGCGCCCGCTCCTGCGCCCGCGCCCGGCGCGCCGGCCGTAGAGGCTCCGCCCGCCGAAGCGCCCGCGCCGCCTGACCCGCGCAAGGAACTCGCCGACCGCATCGCCGACGAGAAGAAGTGGCGCCAGAGCACGCGTCAGGGCATTCAGTTCCTCGCCCTGCAGTTCCAGGCGACGCGCTGCGACAAGGAAGACATCCTGGCCGGCAACGACGATCCCGCCCAGCCGCTGATCACCTGCTCGACCGACCACAAGGTCGCCTACCTGCTGGGCCCGTCGATCATCAGCGGTGACCAGATCCAGGACGCCACCGCGAGCCAGAACCAGCGCGGCATCGGCTACGTCGTCGACCTGCAGTTCAAGTCGGCCGCAGCCAACACCTGGGCCGACTTCACCGCTGCCCACATCGGTACCCAGACCGCGTTCACCCTGGACTCGCAGGTCGTCAGCGCACCGATGATCCAGGAAGCCATTCCCGGCGGCCGGACGCAGATCAGCGGTGGCGATCCGCCGTTCACCGCCGCGACCGCCAAGCAGCTGGCCAACGTCCTCAAATACGGCTCGCTGCCGCTGTCCTTCGAATCGTCGGAGGCCCAAACAGTCTCGGCGACACTGGGATTGACCTCGCTGCGGGCCGGGCTGATCGCGGGCGCCATCGGGCTGATCCTGGTGCTGGTGTATTCGCTGCTCTACTACCGGGTACTGGGATTGCTCACAGCCCTGTCGCTGGGCGCTTCCGGGGCAATGATTTTCGCGATCCTGGTGATCCTGGGCCGTCAGATCAACTACACGCTTGATCTGGCCGGCATCGCGGGTCTGATCATCGGTATCGGCACCACCGCCGACTCGTTCGTCGTCTTCTTCGAACGCATCAAAGACGAGATCCGCGAAGGCCGTTCGTTCCGATCGGCGGTACCGCGAGGCTGGGTGCGGGCCCGCAAGACGATCGTGTCGGGTAACGCCGTCACCTTCCTGGCCGCCGCGGTGCTCTACGCGCTGGCCATCGGCCAGGTGCGCGGATTCGCCTTCACGTTGGGCCTCACCACGGTCCTCGACATCGTGGTGGTGTTCCTGGTGACCTGGCCGCTGGTGTACCTGGCGTCCAAGTCCCCGACGCTGGCAAAGCCGGCCTACAACGGCCTGGGTGCCGTTCAGCGGGTCGCCCGCGAACGCCGGGCTTCGGCGCAGGTCAAGACGGGACGGGGATAACGCATGACTCCCTCCAAAGCCTCCAAAGACGCAACCGAGATCACCGAAGCATCCGAGGGCGCAACAGAATTGACCGATAGCGGCGCCGCCGGGCAACCGCACCACGGCTTCCTGTCGCGCCTCTACACCGGCACCGGCGCGTTCGAGGTGGTCGGCCGGCGCCGGTTGTGGTTCGGCATCAGCGGCGCGATCGTCGCCATCGCCGTCCTGTCCATCCTGTTGCGGGGCTTCACCTTCGGCATCGACTTCAACGGCGGCACGACGGTCTCGATGCCCGCCGCGGGGCAGGCAGGCACCGTGCAGACCTCGCAGGTGTCGGAGGTGTTCCGCAAGGCCCTCGGCAAGGATCCGGAGGCGGTCGTCGTCGTCGGCAACGGCGCGGGCGCGACCGTGCAGATCCGCTCGGAAACGCTGACCAACGACCAGACCACGAAGCTGCGCAACGCCCTGTTCGACGCCTTCGGACCCAAGGGCGCCGACGGTAAGCCCAGCAAGCAGGCCATCAGCGACGCGGCCGTCTCCGAGACCTGGGGCGACCAGATCACCGACAAGGCGCTGATCGCGCTCGCCGTCTTCCTGGTGCTGGTCGGCGTCTACATCATGATCCGCTACGAGCGGTACATGGCCATCTCCGCGCTGACGACCATGGTCTTCGACCTCAGCGTCACCGCCGGGGTGTACTCGCTGGTCGGTTTCGAGGTCACACCGGCCACCGTCATCGGCTTGCTGACGATTCTCGGTTTCTCCCTCTACGACACCGTCATCGTGTTCGACAAGGTGGAGGAGAACACCCACGGCTTCCAGCACACCACTCGGCGGACCTTCGCCGAGCAGGCCAACCTGGCGATCAACCAGACGTTCATGCGCTCCATCAACACCAGCCTGATCAGCGTGCTGCCGGTGCTGGCGCTGATGGTCGTGGCGGTGTGGCTGCTGGGCGTCGGCACGCTGAAGGACCTGGCGCTGGTGCAGCTGGTCGGCATCCTGGTCGGCACTTACTCATCGATCTTCTTCGCCACCCCACTGCTGGTCACGCTGCGCGAGCGCACCGAGCTGGTGCGCACCCACACCCGGCGCGTGACGCGGCGGCGCAGCCCCGGCTCGCGCGCGGCGGCCGAGACCGGCGACGACGAGGCCGAGACCGCCGAGGAGACGCACGAAGCGACGGCGGCCGAGCCGGCCAAGCCCGCACCGAGCAAGCCGGCGCCGGGCGCCCGTCCCGTGCGGCCGACCGGGACCCGTCGTCCCACCGGTAAGCGGAACGTCGGCCGGCGGTAGGCCCATGGCCACCAGGTACCGGGGAACTCGGGCCGATCGTGGCGTGCTCATCGGCCCCCGGGCTCTCGCGGGGTGGATCGGCGCCGGATTGGCGGTGGTGCTGGCGGCCGGTGTGACGCTGACCGCCTGCGCGGGCAGCGCCGCCGCCCAGATCGACTACGTGGTCGACGGCCCGCTGTCCACCTACAACACCAACACCGTCGCCGGCGCCGCCTCGGCCGGAGCGCAGGCGTTCGCCCGGACGCTCACCGGCTTCGGCTATCACGGCCCCGACGGGCAAACCGTCGCCGACCGTGACTTCGGCACCGTATCGGTGGTCGGTGGCACGCCGCTTGTGCTGGACTACCAGATCGCCGACAACGCCGTCTACTCCGATGGCAAGCCGGTGACCTGCGACGACATCGTGCTCGCCTGGGCGGCCCAGTCCGGCAAGTTCCCCGACTTCCACGCCGCAAACCAGGCCGGCTACCTCGACATCGCCAACGTCGAATGCATGCCCGGGCAAAAGAAGGCCCGGGTGTCCTTCATCCCGGATCGCGGTGTCGTCGACTACACCCAGCTGTTCACCGCAACCACGCTGATGCCGTCGCACGTCATCGCCGACCAGCTCAACGTCGACGTGACGGCGGCCCTGCTCAGCAACAACGGGCCGCTGGTGCAGCAGATCGCGAAGCTGTGGAACACCATCTGGGATCTCAAGCCCGGCGTCGACGTCAAGCGGTTCCCGTCGTCGGGGCCGTACAAGATCGAATCCGTGCTGGACGGCGGCGCGGTGGTGCTCGTCGCCAACGACCGGTGGTGGGGGCCCAAGGCCATCACCAAGCGGGTCACGGTGTGGTCGCAGGGGCCCGACATCCAGGACCGGGTCAACAGCCGCAGCGTGGACGTCGTCGACGTCGCCGCCGGCTCCTCGGGGGCGCTGACCACGCCGGACAACTACGAGCGCTCCGACGGCCCGTCGGACGGCGTCGAACAGCTGATCTTCGCCCCGCAGGGCCCGCTGGCGGCGCCCAAGGCCCGGCGCGCGGTCGCGCTGTGCACGCCCCGCGATTCGCTGGCCAAGGACGCGGGGACGCCGATCGCCAACTCGCGCCTGGATCCGGCCGGCGATGACGCCGTGTCGGCCGGTGACGGGGCCGCGGAGGCCGAACCGTTCAACAAGGCCGACCCGGTCGCCGCGCGCAACGCGCTCGGCGGCGCGCCGTTGACGGTGCGGATCGGCTATCAGGGGCCCAATGCGCGGCTCGCGGTCAACGTCGGCGTCATCACCAAGGCGTGCGCCCCGGCGGGTGTCACCGTCGCCGGCGTCATCCTGGACGGCTCGGGGCCGCAGGCGCTGCGGGACGGCAAGATCGACGCCTTGCTGGCCAGCACCGGGGGTGCCACCGGCAGCGGGTCGACGGGGTCGTCGGCGCTCGATGCCTACGCCCTGCACACCGGCAACGGCAACAACCTGTCCGGGTACTCGAATCCCCAGGTCGACAACGCAATCAGCGCGCTGGCCGTCTCGGCCGACGCCGCCGAACGAGTCCGGCTGTTGACCGAAGCCGCCCCGGTGCTGTGGGGCGACATGCCCACCCTGCCGCTGTACCGGCAGCAGCGCACGCTGCTGACCTCGAAGAAGATGTACGCGGTCGGCAAGAACCCGACGCGGTGGGGCGCGGGCTGGAACATGGACCGATGGGCGCTGATCCAGTGAGGCTCCGATGACGAACGCCGCCGAGCGGACGCCGGTAGCGGAGCTGATCGCGTCGCTGACGCGCAAGGTGGCCGATTTCCCCAAGCCCGGCGTCCAGTTCAAGGACCTCACCCCGGTGTTCGCGGACGCGACGGCGATGACGGCGATCACCGGCGCATTGGCCGAGATCGCGTCCGGTTCGGATCTGGTGGCCGGCATCGAGGCCCGGGGCTTCCTGCTGGCCGCGGCCGTCGCCGACCGGCTGCAGACCGGTGTGCTGGCGATTCGCAAGGCCGGCAAACTGCCGCCGCCGGTACACGCCGAGCGCTACGACCTGGAATACGGCAGCGCGACGCTGGAAATCCCCGCCGACGGCATGGACCTGCACGGGCGCAACATCACGATCATCGACGACGTGCTGGCCAGCGGCGGTACCCTGGCCGCGTCGGCGCGGCTGCTCGGCCGCGCCGGGGCAAACGTGCTGGCGGCGGCGGTGGTGTTCGAACTCGGCGCGCTGCGCGGCAGGGAAGCGGTCGCGCCGTTGGCGGTACACAGCCTGACTTGCGAGTAGCGCTCAGGCAATGGAGATATCCTCGATTTCGGAGGTGACCAACGTGGCGGAGGAAAACAGCGGGGCGCAAGCGCTCGACGCGCCCACTGAACTCCCAGAGCCGCCGGCCATCACTCAGCCGATGGAGGCTCCGGAGCCACCGACCGAATCCCTGAAAACGTCCAGCAGCGCGTCGCGTCGGGTCCGAGCCAGGCTGGCCCGCCGGATGACGGCTCAGCGCAGCACGCTCAACCCCGTGCTGGAACCGCTGGTGGCGGTGCACCGGGAGATCTACCCGAAGGCGAACGTTTCGCTGCTGCAGCGCGCCTTCGAGGTCGCCGACCAGCGGCACGCCAGCCAGCTACGCCATTCCGGCGACCCCTACATCACCCACCCGCTGGCCGTCGCGACCATTCTGGCCGAATTGGGCATGGACACCACGACTTTGGTGGCCGCGCTGCTACACGACACCGTCGAGGACACCGGGTACACCCTGGACGCCTTGAGCGAGGAATTCGGTGAAGAGGTGGGCCATCTGGTCGATGGCGTCACCAAACTGGACCGGGTCGTGCTGGGCAGCGCCGCCGAGGGCGAGACCATCCGCAAGATGATCACCGCGATGGCGCGCGATCCGCGCGTGCTGGTGATCAAGGTCGCCGACCGGCTGCACAACATGCGCACCATGCGCTTCCTGCCGCCGGAAAAGCAGGCGCGCAAGGCCCGCGAGACGCTGGAAGTCATTGCGCCGCTTGCGCATCGGCTGGGTATGGCCAGCGTCAAGTGGGAACTCGAAGACCTGTCGTTCGCGATCCTGCACCCCAAGAAGTACGAGGAGATCGTTCGGCTGGTCGCCGGGCGCGCGCCGTCGCGGGACACCTACCTGGCCAAGGTCCGCGCCGAGATCATCAACACCCTGGGCGCGTCGAAGATCAAGGCGACGGTGGAGGGCCGCCCGAAGCACTACTGGTCGATTTACCAGAAGATGATCGTCAAGGGCCGCGACTTCGACGATATCCACGATCTGGTCGGCATCCGCATCCTGTGCGACGAGATCCGGGACTGCTATGCCGCTGTCGGCGTGGTGCATTCGCTGTGGCAGCCGATGGCGGGGCGGTTCAAGGATTACATCGCCCAGCCGCGGTACGGCGTCTACCAGTCGCTGCACACCACCGTCGTGGGGCCGGAGGGCAAGCCGCTGGAGGTGCAGATCCGCACCCGCGACATGCACCGCACCGCCGAATACGGCATCGCCGCGCACTGGCGCTACAAGGAAGCCAAGGGCCGCAACGGCCTTCCGCATCCGCATGCCGCCGCCGAGATCGACGACATGGCGTGGATGCGCCAGCTGCTCGACTGGCAGCGGGAGGCCGCGGACCCGGGCGAGTTCCTCGAGTCCCTGCGTTATGACCTTGCGGTACAAGAGATCTTCGTGTTCACCCCCAAGGGTGACGTGATCACCCTGCCCAACGGGTCGACACCGGTGGACTTCGCGTATGCGGTGCACACCGAGGTCGGGCACCGCTGCATCGGCGCGCGGGTGAACGGGCGGCTGGTGGCGCTGGAGCGCAAGCTGGAAAACGGGGAAGTCGTCGAGGTTTTCACCTCCAAGGCGGCCAACGCCGGGCCGTCGCGCGACTGGCAGCAGTTCGTGGTCTCACCACGCGCCAAGGCGAAGATCCGGCAGTGGTTCGCCAAGGAGCGCCGCGAGGAGGCGCTCGAATCCGGCAAGGACGCCATGGCCCGCGAGGTGCGTCGTGGTGGACTTCCGTTGCAGCGCTTGGTCAATGGCGAGACGCTGGCGGCGGTGGCGCGCGAGCTGCACTACACCGACGTGTCCGCGCTGTACACGGCGATCGGTGAGGGTCATGTGTCGGCGCGGCACGTCGTGCAGCGGCTGCTGGCCGAACTCGGTGGCATCGACCAGGCCGAGGAGGACCTCGCCGAACGGTCCACGCCGACAACCATGTTGCGCCGCCCGCGCAGCAGCGACGACGTCGGCGTCTCGGTTCCCGGCGCCCCGGGCGTGCTGACCAAGCTGGCGAAATGCTGCACCCCGGTGCCCGGCGACCAGATCATGGGGTTCGTCACCCGCGGCGGTGGGGTGAGCGTGCACCGCACCGACTGCACCAACGCGGCCTCGCTGCAGCAGCAGTCCGAGCGCATCATCGAGGTGCACTGGGCGCCGTCGCCGTCGTCGGTGTTCCTGGTGGCCATCCAGGTCGAGGCGCTCGACCGGCACCGGCTGCTGTCGGACGTCACCCGGGTGCTGGCCGACGAGAAGGTCAACATCCTGTCCGCGTCGGTCACCACCTCCGGTGACCGAGTTGCGATCAGCCGCTTCACCTTTGAGATGGGCGACCCCAAGCATCTCGGCCATCTGCTCAACGTCGTGCGCAACGTCGAAGGCGTCTACGACGTCTACCGCGTCACGTCCGCGGCGTGAATCCCGCGCCCTAGCTCAGTCGCACCGAGGTGATCTTCACCGGGTCGGTGGGCGCGCCGCTCTGACGATTGCCGGCGATGCCGGCCCGGGCGATCTTGTCCAGGGTCTGCAGCCCGGCCTGGTCGATGGTGCCCAGCACCGTGCTCTGCGGTTCCATCTCGGAATCCTGATAGATCAAGGCGAATTGGCTGCCGTTGGTGTTGGGTCCCTCGGTGGCCATCACGATGGTGCCGCGCGGGTATACCACCGTCGCGCGCAGCGCGGGATCGTCTGGCTTGTATTGGTCCGTGGGGTACTCGTCACCGAATTCGTAACCGGGGCCACCGGATCCGTCCACCTCGGGACCGCCGCACAACAGCGATCCGCCGTCCTGGGAGCTGATCAGCCGGGCGCACTGGGTGTTGTCGAAGAATTGCTGCTTGGCCAGGCTGATGAAGCTGTTCACCGTGCACGGGGATTCGGAATTGGCGAGTTGGATTGGAATGTCACCGAAGTTGGTGGAGATGACGGCCCCGATCTGCGGGGGAGTGGTGGACACCTTGCCCGACTGCGGCGGGTTCACCGGCCGGGTGGCCGGGTCCGGCACCGAATGGTATTGGCAGTTGGCCCCCAGGTCGGCCGGCGGCGCGAAGGCCGGCAGCGGTGGCACCGTCGCCGACGCCGGGCCGTTGGAACCGGGGTTGGATCCGGGCCTGCCGGGCGCCCGCACCCGGGTCTGGGTGGGCGAGGCCGCGCTGTCGGCCGAACCGTGGCTCTGGGTGACCAACGCGAAAACCAGGGCCGCCACCGCGGCCAGCGCCAGCGCCGATGCGCCGACGATGCCGACGAGCAAACGCCGCGAATGCGTTGGGCGCCCGGGCTGCAACCGCGGATCGGGTGTGCCCCCCGGCGGGGGAGCCGCAATCCCCGGCTGCGGCGCCGCGCCCGGTGAACCCGACGTCGTGGCCGTGCCAGTGCCGACCAGCACCGCTCTGGCGGCCTCGGCGAGCTCGATCGCCGTCTGATACCGCTGTTCGGGGTCCTTGGCCATGCCGCGAGCGACAACGGCGTCGAAGCCCGTCGGGACACCCGGTGCCGTCGCGGACGGTCGCGGCGGTGGGGCGTTCAGGTGCGCGTTGAGCTGTTCTTCGAGGCTCTCTCCGGCGTATGGCCGCTTGCCGGTCAGGCACTCGTGCAGAACGCAGGCCAGCGAGTAGACGTCGGCACGGTGATCCGTTTTGCCTTTGAAGCGCTCGGGCGCCATGTACGCGACGGTGCCCATCGTGGCACCGGTCTGCGTGAGTTGGGTGTCGGCCTCGGTGCGGGCAAGACCGAAGTCGATCAAATAGACGAAATTGTGTGCAGTGGTGATCAAGATGTTCATCGGTTTGATGTCGCGGTGGATCAACCCCGCCTGGCGGGCGCTGTCCAGCGCGGCCGCAACCTGCTCGATCACCGCGACCGTCTGCTCGGGGCTGAGGCGGTCGCCGTTTTCGTTGATGTACTGGGACAAATGGCGGCCCTCGATCAGCCGCATGTCGACGTAGAGCCGGCCGTCAAGCTCGCCAAATCCGTGGATGGGCACCACGTGTGGGTCGTTGAGGGCCGCCGCTATCCGAGCCTCCCGGCGGAAACGCTGCTGGAAGTCTTGATCCTCAGCCAGATGCGGCGGAAGCACTTTCAGCGCGACTACCCGGTCCGTGGTTGTGTCGTAGGCGCGGTATACGCGTCCCATCCCGCCGCGCCCCAACAGGTCCAATATTCGGTAATGACCGAATGAGTCCGGATCCAGATTCACCCAACGACCATAAGCTCTCGGCGGTGCGCGTCGGGCGAATCGCGCCGATCAGAGGGAGTTTCGCGTCGATCCGGGCTAGTCCCGATGGTGGCGACCCGCTTCGCCCGGCTCCGCCGCGCTCGCGATCGCCACTAGTCGAGCGCCACCGAGGTGATGGTCACCTCGGTGGTGGGTGCCCCGTCTTCGCCGCCACCGGCGACGCCGGCCTTGGCGATCTTGTCCAGGGTGGCCAGCCCGTCGGGCTGGATGGTGCCGAATACGGTGTATTGCGGCGGCAGCTGGGAGTCCTTGTACACCAAGAAGAATTGGCTGCCGTTGGTACCGGGCCCGGCGTTCGCCATGGCCAGGGTGCCGCGCGGATAGACGACGGGCTCCTGCGCCTTGGGGTCGTTCGGCGGGAACTGGTCGGTCGGGTATTCGTTGGCGAATTGATAGCCCGGGCCGCCGGTGCCCTCGCCTTTCGGGTCGCCGCACTGCAGGACGCCCAGTCCCTGCGAGGTGGTCAGCCGGTGGCACTTGGTGTTGTCGAAGTATTTCTGGCCGACCAGGCTCGCGAAACTGTTGACGGTGCAAGGCGATTCGTTGTTCGCCAGCATCAGGCCGATGTGGCCCTGGTTGGTCACCATGCTGGCGCTCACCTGGGCGGGGTCGGTGGGCACCTTGCCGGTCCGCGGCGGCTTGACCTCCTTGGCCGCCGGTTGGGATGACGCCGGGTACTGACAGTTGGCGCCCACGTCGGCCGACGGCTTGAACGGCGGCAGCGGCGCGGTCTGACCCGGCTGCCCGGGCGCCGTCGTCTCCGGCGCACTGCTGCTGCTGTTGGTCGTCGACGCCGCGGTATTGCTCTTGTGGTCGTCGTGCTTGGTGTTCACGATCGTGATCACCACCGCCGCGATCACGGCCACGGCCACGATCGAGGCGGCCGCGATCAGCACGATCCGGCGCGTCTTGGCTTGCTTCGCGCGCCGCTCCAGCTGCCGTTCGAGCTTGCGCTTGGCGTTGGCACGTCGCTGTTCGTTGGTCGGCACGGCCGCTATGCCTCCATGCTTGGTGAAGTCGGAGCCCTTACGGGTGAGGTGCCAGCTCAGGCTAATGTGGGCGCCGCGACTCGTGTCAAGTGGGGCCCGTGGGAAACTGGGAACCGTGTTGATCACCGGATTTCCCGCCGGCATGTTGCAGTGCAACTGCTACGTGCTGGCCGAGCGGCCAGGAACGGATGCCGTCATCGTGGATCCGGGGCAACGGGCGATGGGCCCGCTGCGAACCATCCTGGACAAGAACCGGCTGACGCCGGCCGCGGTGCTGCTGACCCACGGGCACATCGACCACATGTGGTCGGCGCAGAAGGTGTCCGACACCTACGGTTGCCCGACCTACATCCATCCCGAGGACAGGTTCATGCTCACCGACCCGATCTACGGCCTGGGCCCGCGCCTGGCGCAGATGGTGGCGGGTGCCTTCTGGCGGGAGCCCAAGCAGGTCGTCGAGCTGGACCGCGACGGCGACAAGCTGGACCTGGGCAGCGTGACCGTCAACGTCGACCACACGCCCGGACACACCCGCGGGTCGGTGGTGTTCCGGGTCGCCGGGGACGAGGACGTCGTGTTCACCGGTGACACGCTCTTCGAACGCGCGGTGGGTCGCACCGACCTGTTCGGCGGCAGCGGCCGGGACCTGTTGACCTCGATCGTCGACAAGCTTCTGGTGCTCGACGACAAGACCGTGGTGCTGCCGGGACACGGCAACTCCACCACCATCGGCGCCGAGCGGCGCCTCAACCCGTTCCTCGAAGGCCTGTAGCCCGTGCCGGAATTCTCAGCGTTCTCCGCACCCAAAGGGGTACCGGACTACGTCCCGCCGGATTCGGCGCAGTTCATCGCGGTGCGCGACGGCCTGCTCGGCGCCGCGCGCCGGGCCGGCTACGGCGACATCGAGTTGCCCATCTTCGAGGACACCGCGCTGTTCGCCCGCGGCGTCGGCGAATCCACCGACGTGGTGTCCAAAGAGATGTACACGTTCGCCGACCGTGGCGATCGTTCGGTGACGCTGCGGCCCGAGGGCACCGCGGGCGTGGTGCGCGCGGTCATCGAACACGGTTTGGACCGCGGCGCGTTGCCGGTCAAACTCTGTTACGCGGGGCCGTTTTTCCGCTATGAACGTCCGCAGGCCGGCCGCTACCGCCAGCTGCAGCAGGTCGGCGTGGAGGCGATCGGCGTCGACGACCCGGCTCTGGACGCCGAGGTGATCGCGATCGCCGACGCCGGCTTCCGCTCCCTCGGGCTGGACGGATTCCGCCTGGAGATCACCTCGCTGGGCGATGACAGCTGCCGGCCGCAGTACCGGGAACTGTTGCAGGAGTTCCTCTTTGGGCTCGACTTGGATGAGGAAACCCGGCGGCGGGCGCAGATCAATCCATTGCGGGTGCTCGACGACAAGCGGCCCGGGGTGCGGGCCATGACGGCCGACGCTCCGGTGCTGCTCGATCACCTGTCCGACGCGGCCAAGCAGCACTTCGACACCGTGCTGGCGCACCTGGACGCGATGGGTGTGCCCTACGTCATCAATCCCCGCATGGTGCGCGGGCTGGACTACTACACCAAGACCACGTTCGAGTTCGTGCACGACGGCCTGGGCGCCCAGTCCGGCATCGGCGGCGGTGGCCGCTACGACGGCCTGATGCGCCAGCTCGGCGGACAAGACCTGTCCGGCATCGGGTTTGGGCTCGGTGTGGACCGTACGCTGCTGGCGCTGCGCGCGGAGGGCAAGAGCGTGGGGCAGACCTCGCGGTGCGAGGTGTTCGGCGTGCCGCTGAGCGAGCAGGCCAAGTTGCGGCTGGCGGTGCTGGCCGCGCAGTTGCGCGCCGGGGGTGTGCGCGTCGACATCGCCTACGGTGACCGCGGACTCAAGGGCGCGATGCGCGCGGCCGACCGCTCCGGCGCCCGGATTGCGCTGGTCCTCGGCGACCGCGACATCGAGTCCGGCACCGTCGGGGTGAAGGACCTCGGGACCGGGGATCAGGTACCCGTCGCGCTCGATTCGGTGGTCTCCGAGGTGCTCGGGCGGCTCGGTCGGTAGGCCGTCATTTTTTGCTGGGAATGATGATCACGACGATCAACGTCAGGATCGAAAAGAACAGCCCGAGAATTCCCCAGCCCAGGGGATTGCGGCCCTTCATCATGGCGATGATTCCGCAGACTATTGCGGCGATAATGCTGCCGATGGCGACGAAAATTCCCTTGATGCCACGGAGGATAAAGCCGGCCGCGACCGGGTCCGAACTCGCCAGAATTACCTGGTGCAACATGACAGGTCCTTTCGTGAGGGGCCCCGAGGTAATACCCGAACAAATGTCGCGCGAAACCGCGCCCGCAATCTCTCGCTCACCCGAAAGGCGATGAGCAACACGGCGTGTGGCGCTGGCGGCTCGGGGTTTATCCGCGCGGATAACCGCGGCGCACCGTGCGGTCGAGAATTCCCAAAGTCGCGCGCAATGCGCCCTCGGACAGGATCGGGAAAATTCCGGCTTCTCGCCACTTCGGGTCGATGTTCGACCAGTCGTAGAACGAGGTGACGATCGTGGCCGCGCCGTCCCCGGTGGGGGTGAGCGCGTAGCCGTAGACGTGGCCGATTGGCGGCTTAATCTGCCCGAGAACCGTCCAGGAAATCAGCCGATCCTGCTCGAATTCCTTGATGTCGACGGTGACGTCGTATTTGCCCAATTCCGGGAAATCATTCAATGATTCGCGGTCCATGTGAACGACGAACTGATCACCGACGGCCCGCACCGCGTCGCCCTCGGCGTCTTGAAGCATTCCGGACGAGTCGATCGCCACGTGGCCCTGCGGATCGCACAGCACGGCGAAGATGGCCGGGGCGGGCGCAGCGATGGTGCGGGAGGTCTCGATGCGTTCGGTCATGTTTCCTCGCGGCCGGCGTGCGGACGATACGACCCGCAGCTTAACCGCGCGTGCGAGCTGCGGCGCCAAAAACGTGTCGTACCCCGATGCCATAATCGAACGTATGTTCGGAGAAACGATTGCGCGGCTGGATGAGCTGTTCGAGCGCCACCATCCATCGGTGACGCCGAAGTCGGCGGCGCTGTTGGAGCGCATCGGTGCGTTTTCGCGGGGGGAGAATCGTGCGGCGGCTGAGCAGTTGGCGGCGATAGGGGAGTTGTTTTCGTATCGGCTTTCGCGCTGTTCGGAGTGTGAGGAGTGGGCGGTCGACACCGAGGCGGCGGTGAGCGCGGAGGTCGCCGCGGAGCTGCGGATCAGTCAGGGGCTGGCGGCCAGTCGAGTACGGTATGCCCGCGCGATGCGCGAACGGCTGCCCAAGGTCGGTGAGGTCTTTCGGGCCGGCGACATCGACTTCCGGCTGTTTTCCACGATCGTCTATCGCACCGATCTGATCACCGACCCTGACGTGATGGCGGCGGTGGACGCCGAACTGGCGGTCAAGGTGCCGCGCTGGCCGTCGATGACGCGGGGGCGGGTGGCGGCACACGTGGACAAGATTGTCGCCCGCGCCGACGCGGACGCCGTGCGCCGGCGCGGCGAGGATCGGGCCGACCGACAAGTTTGGGTCGTCGACATGGAAGGCGGGCTGTCGCACATCGAAGGCAGTCTGTTGAGCCCCGATGCGCATTCCCTGGATCGGCGGTTGGACGCGCTGGCGGCCACGGTATGCGATAGGGACCCGCGCAGCCGCGATCAACGCCGCGCCGATGCGTTGGGCGCATTGGCCGCCGGTGCGGACCGGCTGGGATGCCGGTGCGGGTCCCCAAGTTGCACTGCGGGGAACCGGGGTGCTGCCGGACCGGTGGTGATTCATGTAATCGCCGAGCGCGCCGCCCTGGACGGCCGCGGCCAGGTGCCGGCCGTCGAGGTGGGTGCCGAGGGGTTGATCCCGCCGGAGCTGCTGGTAGAGCTGGCCGCCTCGGCGAAGCTGGCGCCGCTGGTCCATCCGATTGACTCCGCGCCCGAGCCGCGTTACCTGCCATCGAAGGCGCTGGCCGATTTCGTGCGGTGTCGAGATCTGACCTGCCGCTGGCCCGGCTGCGACCACCCGGCCACCGAATGCGATGTGGACCATACGATTCCCTATAGCGAAGGTGGGCCCACGCACGCGTCGAACCTCAAATGTCTTTGCCGCACACATCATTTGGCGAAGACCTTTTGGGGTTGGCAGGACCGGCAGTTGCCCGACGGGACGTTGATTCTGACTTCCCCCTCGGGGCGCGCCTACGTCACCACACCGGGCAGCGCCCTGCTGTTCCCCAGCCTGTGTGCGCCCACCGGCGAGATTGTCGCGCCGACCCCGCGGCCGGCCGACCACTGCGGCGAGCGCGCCGCGATGATGCCCAGGCGGCGGCGCACCCGCGCCCAAAACCGGGCCCACCGCGTCGCCGCCGAACGCCGGCAGAACCGATTGGCCCGCCAACCGCTCGAAAGGCATTCCGAAACAGACTATTTCGCCCTCGCTGAAGCCGTCGGCGACGGGGAGCCCCCTCCCTTCTAGCGACACACTTGACTAGCTCTCGAACTAATGTTCGAATACGTGCATGCGGTGGGCAAATCAGGCCGTCGCGGTCAACGGGACGCCGGTCGAGGACGGGGCGCTGCCGGGGCTGCAGCGCATCGGCTTCCTGCGCAGCGTGCGCTCGCCGCAGTTCGACGGGATCACCTTTCACGAGGTGGTCTGCAAGTCCGCGCTGAACAAGGTGCCGAACGCGGCGGCGCTGCCGTTCCGCTACACCGTCAACGGCTACCGCGGCTGCTCGCACGCGTGCCGGTACTGCTTCGCCCGGCCCACCCACGAATACCTGGAGCTGGACTGCGGCAACGATTTTGACACCCAGGTCGTCGTCAAGACCAACGTCGTCGAGGTGCTGCGTCGCGAGCTGCGGCGGCCGTCCTGGCAGCGCGAGACCGTCGCCCTGGGGACCAACACCGATCCGTACCAGCGCGCCGAGGGACGCTACGCCCTGATGCCCGGCATCATCGGCGCCCTGGCCGAATCGGGGACGCCGCTGTCGATCCTGACCAAGGGCACGCTGTTGCGGCGCGACCTGCCGTTGATCACCCAAGCCGCGGCGCAGGTTCCCGTCTCGGTCGCGGTGTCGCTGGCCGTCGGCGATCCCGAGCTGCACAAGGACGTCGAGCCCGGCACGCCCACGCCGCAGGCGCGGTTGGCCCTGATCAGCGCGATCCGCGCCGCCGGGCTGGACTGCCATGTGATGGTCGCGCCGGTGCTGCCGCATCTCACCGATTCCGTCGACCATCTCGACGGGCTGCTCGGCCAGATCGCGGCGGCCGGCGCCAACAGCGTCACGGTTTTCGGCCTGCATCTGCGCGGCTCCACCCGGGGCTGGTTCATGGCGTGGCTGGCACGCTCGCATCCCGAGCTGGTCGGCTGCTATCGCGAGCTGTACCGGCGCGGCGCCTACTTGCCGCAGGGCTATCGCGACATGTTGCGGGCGCGCGCCGCCCCGCTGATCACCAAACATCGACTGGCCGGCGACCACCGCCCGTTCTCGCGAGCGGTCTCGGCCGCGCCGGCGCCGGAACCCGTTCAACCGACGCTGTTTTGAGCTAGTCCGGCTCGGGGCTAGCCGGCTTTGTCGCCGCGCGGCTTGGTGAGCGTGAATTCGTCGATCACGGCGACCTCACCGAACGGGCCCCGCAGCGCATAGTGCGTCGCCTTGATCGAGGTGTTCCCGCCGGGTTGGCCCGGGTCGACGTCGAAAGCCACGAAACCATAAGGGTTCTCACGGTCGCGAAATGCCGACCACGGCGCTTCCTCCACCGCGTAGATCGGGGCCTTGCGGCCCAGCCCGGGATCGAATGCGCCCACGCCGGTCACCACACGGCACCGGAGATCGGGGAAGAACATCGCGTTGCTCGGCGCCGAGGTGCCGCCGCCACCGATGACCAGGTGCACCGTTCCGCGCGTGGCGTCGATGACATCGTTTCGGGTGTCGACGGGTATCGGCGTGCGGGTGTCGGTGCCAAGCGTGCCGCGCAACGGATGCGAGCGCTCGTAATGGTGTTCGTGACCGCACACCACCAGGTCCACCCGGTACTGGTCGAACAGCGGCAGCCATTCCTCGCGGATGCCCAGGTCGGCGCCGTTGGTCTTGTCGGCGGTGGAGATAGCCGTCTGGTGCATGCACACGACGATCCAGTCGATGTCCGGGTCGCGCCGGGCCGCGGCGAGTTCGTTTGCCAGCCAGCGCTTTTGCTCGCCGCCGGAGTAGCCGTGCACATAGAAGTTGCCGCCGTCCTGAAAGGCGACGTCGTCGTTGCTCAGGCTGATCACCCGCACCGAACCGGCGGTGAACGAGTACCACATGCCGCTGGTCTCGGGGCTCGACCCGGAATCGGGTACCGCGAAGTAGGCCTGATAGGCCCCATAACCGATTGGCCCGTTACCCAATTCGTTCTCGTGATTGCCGGCCGCCGGCATCCAGGGCCGGTACCGCGCCGAGCGGGTGTTGTTCTCGAACCAGTTCGACCACGTTCGCACCCGGTCGCGGGCCAGGTTCGCGTAGCACAGGTCGCCGTTGATCAGGTTGAACAGCGGGCCCATCCGTTCGATCGCCATGGTGGTGTCGGCAGCGGCCGGTGAGCCGATGTTGTCGGTGGCGTAGCTGCCGTTGGGCATCTTGGCCAGGGCCGGTGTCGACTGGTCACCGAAGCTGGTGAACAGCAGTCGCTTTCGGCCCGTTGGTGCGGTGCGCACGGTGCCCTGCTCCGGTTGCGCGCCGTCGTGCACCGCGGCGTACACGTAGTCGGTGTCCGGGGTGAGGTTGGTCAGCCGGGCGTGGTTGACGCGAACTTCGGTGCCCGACTTCGCGTCCCGGTAGGTGCGGGTTTCCGCGGCAACGGTGCGGCCGAAGCCCGCAGTCGGCGTCCCGAGCAGGACCCGCGGATTGCGGACCGCGTCGGCGGTGTGCCACGACACCACCACTTCGGTGCCGGCGTTCTTCCCGAACTGCAGGTGCAGCCCGCCGACCGGCGGTGCGCCGTGGCGATCGGGCTGCAGCCAGGCCATCGGGCCCCGCGGGCGTGACCACAGCAGCACGGCCCCGCCCCCGATGCCCACTCCGAGAGCCGCCGACACCGCGCCGGTCGTCAGCAACCGGCGGCGGGTCACCGCCACTTCGGCGCTATCGGCCTGGTTGGGGGCCGGACGCGTCTCATCACTCATGCTTGCTTCATACCGGAGCCGGGCAACCGCGGGCACAGCTGCCGGTAAACACCCGAACCGCCGCTAACGATTCCGGTAGCGTTTTCGATATGACGAACGTGCAAAGGACAGCGAGCGCGGTCTCAGCGGTAACGCTGGCAATGGCCGCGGGGGCGGTACTCACGCCGGCGACGGCGCATGCGGATGGCCACCAGGTGACCTACACCGTGACGAGCCCCAACAACCTGACCGCCAACGTCTCCTACGTGAACGCCGACCCGCCCAGCCAGGCCGCTTTCACCGCGGACCCGTCGAAGTTCTCGACCAGCGTGCAGGCCCCGCTCAGCGGCGGAACGCCGGTCACCTACACCGCCACCCTGGCGAACCCGAACCAGTTTGCGAGCATCACCGCCAGCGGCATGCTGCACTGGCCGGATTCGGGCAACGGCCCCGCCCAGTTCCACTGCGAGATCGCCGTGGACGGCCAGGTGGTCGCGCACGCGGACGCCACCACCACCGTCACCTGCCGACCCGGCTAGTCGCTGAATCATCGGTGCACCCGCAGCGCCAGGTAGTACTCGTGCTGCCGGGCGCTGTCGACGGTGTAGCTCACCGCCGTCGCCAGGCCGTCGTGGTCGGACTCCAGCCAGCGCTCGGTGTGCTGGTGCTGAAACTCGGTCCAGGACGGCACGGTGAACCTCTCGAGGACCGCGTCGGGGTCCTCGATGCTGTGATACAGCCGCCAGCTGTGGCCACCGGTGCGCAGCCGCGATCGCCGCACGGCGCTCATCGCCTTGACGAACTCCTGAAGTTTGTCCGCCGCCACCCGATAGCGGACGGCCACCAGGACCGGCCCGTCGTTGGGGCACGGTTCGAACACGACCACAGGCGACGGCCATGCCCTGGAGATGTCGCGGCTCAGCTTCCCGGTGGACGGCCGCAAGGGCAGAACGGCGACGCTGAGCGCGGCGGCGCCCAGGAACGCGGCCGACACAATGAGCGCGAGATCAAGCCCCGCCCGGGTGGCGATGGCGCCCCAGAGATACGAGCCGAATGCCTGCGATCCGGTGAAAACCAACAGATACACCGACAATCCGCGGGCCCGTACCCACTGCGGCAGATGGAGTTGCGCCGCGGCGTTCAGCGTCGTCAAGGTGATCAGCCACATCGTCCCGGACAGCACCAGAAACGGCGCCGCCGCGGCGAACGGCAGCCACACCACGGCGAGCGGCGCGAGTCCGTACGCGGCGGCCGAAATGGCCAGCATGGCGTTCGGCGGCACCTTCTGGCGCAGCGGCGCGGGAACCGCGACGGCGAGCACCGCGCCAAAACCTATGGCGCCCAATGCCACACCGTAGCCGCCGGCCCCCAGGTGCCACCGGTCGGCGGCGGCCACCGGCAGCAGCGCCAGTAGCGCCGAGGCGGGGAACACGAAAAGGGCTGTGCGCAACAGAATCCTGCGGAAAATCGGGCCGTTGGCCACATACCGGAAGCCGGTGACGATGGCCTGGCTGAAATGTTCCCGTTCGACGGGCGGCTCTTGCCTGGGTCGGCGCCACGCCACCAGGGCGACGATGATGCCGGCGAAGGATATCGCGTTGATGGCGAAGACGGCTGCGGGGCCGGTCGCGGCCAGCACCACGCCGCCGATCGCGGGCCCGACCACGCGGGCGATGTTCACCGAGACGCTGGCCAACGTCGCCGCGGCCGGAATCTGCTCGCGCGTGACGACCTCGGGTTGAATGGCCTGCCAGGCCGGCGCGGTCAGGGCGGAGGCGAAGCCGACCGCCAGGGTGAACAGCAACAGTGACGTCGGGGTAAGGGTGCCGAGGAACGTCAGCAAGGCCAGGGCCAGGGTCACCAGGACCGCATACGACTGCAGGAAGATCAGCAGTCGCCGCCGGTCGAAGAGGTCGGCCAGCGCCCCGGCGAAGAGTCCCAGCAGCAGCGTCGGTCCCAGGCTCGCGGTTTGAACCAGGGCCACGATGACGGGGCTGCTGTGGTCTTCGATCAGGAACCATTGGGCCGCGACGTTTTGCATCCAGGTCCCGACGTTGGAGACGAACTGCGCGATGAACAACGCGCGGAAGACGCGATTGCGCATCGGTGCCCACGCGGACGCCTGGCCGTCGTCGTCGTGCGTCGAAGGCATACGGGCAACGCCTTTCGCGTCCTGCTGGAGGAAGGGGACCGGGGGTAGCAGTTTAAGGCACGAACATGTCGCGGGGGCCGCGTGCGCCGGGCTCGGCGTGCGCGACGACGACGACTTGGGCGCGGTCGGCGCCGACCGCCCGGATCTTATGGCTGACCGAGGCGTCGAAATAGGCGCTGTCGCCCGGCCCGAGCGTGAACGTCTGGTCCCCGTAATCGAGTTCGACTGTTCCGGCGTGCACGAACATGAATTCCTGGCCGGCATGTTCGGGATGGGGATCGTCGGCAAGCTGCTCCGTCGGGCGAACCACGAACGGCGACATCGACTTTCCCAGCAACGACGAGGCGAGCACCCGGTAGCGCTCACCCTCGGTGTCGCCGGTAGCGCGCTCGACGGTGATCTTCTCCTGCGCCGCCTCCTCGGAGAACAGCCGCCCCACGTCGACCTCGAGGGTCCGGGCGACCTTGAGGGCCACCGCGATCGACGGTGTGCTGCAACCGCGTTCGATCTTGGAAAGGTAGCTCTTGGTCAGTCCGGTCTGCCGGGCCAACTCCTCCAGGGTGAGGCCGCGTTGCTTGCGGACCGCGCGCAGCAGTGCGGTCACGGGCGACCCCTCTCATGACACAAGGTTTCCTATAGTGATAATATTGTGTCATATCGCCGAAGGAGCCGATTATGGCCAGCACGTTCACCGAGTCGAAGTCCGAATTGATGCGGCGGGCTGCCGAGCAGTTGACGGCGAACGTCGCCGATTCGCAGTTGACCACCCGCCAGAAGCTGGCCTTGACGTGCCGGGCGCTGTTCGACGCCGGGCACGACTCCGGGCTAGCCGGGCAGATCACCGCCCGCGCCGAGGCGGACGGCACCTACTACACCCAGCGGCTGGGCCTGGGATTCGACGAGATCACCGACGGTAATCTGCTGCTGGTCGACGAGGACCTCAACGTCCTCGAGGGCGACGGAATCGCGAACCCCGCCAACCGTTTTCACAGCTGGATCTATCGCGCCCGGCCCGACGTCCAGTGCATCGTGCACACCCACGCGTTTCACGTGGCGGCGCTGTCGATGCTGGAAGTCCCGCTGATCGTCTCGCACATGGACACCACGCCGCTCTACGACGACTGCGCGTTCTTGCCGAAATGGCCGGGCGTGCCGGTCGGCAACGAAGAGGGCGAAATCATCACCGCCGCACTCGGCGACAAGAAGGCGGTGCTGCTGGCGCATCACGGCCACGTCATCGCCGGTGCCAGCGTCGAGGAGGCGTGTTCGTTGGGAATCCTCATCGAGCGCGCCGCCAAGCTGCAGCTGACCGCCATGGCCGCCGGCGCCGTCAAGGAACTGCCCGAAGAACTGGCCCGCGAGGCCCACGACTGGACGTTGTCACCGCAGCGCAGCCGCGCCAACTTCGCCTACTACGCCCGCCGGGCTTTGGCCCGGCATCCCGACGTGTTGACCAGCTGAACCCGTTATCCGCCAACCTAATCCGAGGAGCCCTCTGTGGCGCAAACGCCCACGCCCAAGATCCACGGCATCATCGCCTACCCGGTGACCCCGTTCTCCGAAACGGGGATCGACACCGAACGGCTGGCCGCACTGGTCGAGCGGTTGGTGTCCGAAGAGGTTCACGCGATCGCGCCGCTGGGCAGCACCGGCGAGCTGGCGTACCTCGAGGAGCCCGAATTCGACACCGTCGTCGACACCACTATCGCCACCGTCGCCGGCCGCGTCCCGGTGGTCGTCGGGGTGTCAGATGTGACCACTGCCAAGACGATTCGGCGCGCCACGTACGCCCAGCAAGCCGGGGCCGAGGCGGTGATGATCCTGCCGGTGTCCTACTGGAAGCTCACCGAGCGCGAGATCTTCCAGCATTACCGCAGCATCAGCGACGCCATCTCCATCCCGATCATGGCCTACAACAACCCGGCCACCAGTGGTGTCGACATGCCTCCCGAGCTGCTGGTGCGCATGTTCGAAGGCATCGACAACGTCACTATGGTCAAGGAATCCACCGGTGACCTGACCCGGATGCGGCGCATCGCCGAACTGTCCGGCAACCGACTGCCCTTCTACAACGGCAGCAACCCGCTGGTGCTCGACGCGCTGAAGGCCGGAGCGTCCGGATGGTGCACGGCCGCACCGAATCTGCGTCCACAACCCTGCATTGACCTGTACGAGGCGGTGCGTGCGCAAGACCTCGACACCGCGCAGAAGCTGTACGACGACCTCAAGCCGCTGCTGACTTTCATCGTCGCGGGCGGACTGGCCACCACCGTGAAGGCCGGCCTGGAGCTGCTCGACTTCCCGGTCGGCGACCCGCGCGCGCCGCTGCTGCCGCTCGACGAGCGGGGCCGCGCCGAGTTGCGGGGCTTGCTCGCCTAGTCGCGGTTAACCGAGGTCGGGCGCGGAGAAGGTGTCACACTTATTCGGGTCGCCGGTCTGGTAGCCGATGGTGAACCACTTCTGCCGCTGTTCGGACGAGCCGTGCGTCCAGGACTCGGGGCTGACGCGGCCGGTGGATTCCTTCTGGATCCGGTCATCGCCCACCGACGCCGCGGCGGAGAGCGCATCGGAAATGTCCTTGTCGCTCAACGGTTCCAGGTAGGGCACACCTGTGCTCTCCTGCTTGACGGTGGAGGCGTAGTGCGCCCAGATCCCGGCATAGCAGTCGGCCTGTAACTCGGTGCGCACGCCGTTGCCGCCGGCGCCCTGCGCGCCCTGCTGCGAGCGGCCCAGCAGGCCCTGCAGGTTCTGCACGTGGTGACCGTATTCGTGGGCGACCACGTACTCCTGGGCGAACGGTCCGCCGCTGGAACCGAATCGATCGACCAGCTCCTTGAAGAAGTCGGTGTCGAAGTACGCCGTTTTGTCCACCGGGCAGTAGAACGGCCCGACCGCGGTGGTGGCGTGTCCGCAGCCGGTCTCCACCGATCCGGTGAACAGCCGGACGTGGGGACGGGTGTAACCCTGCAGCAGCTGGTGCCACACCGCGTCCACCGAGTTGCCGGTCGCCACCACGCGGCATTGCACGTACTTGTTGGCGTCAGCGCCGGTCTTGCACTGGCTCAGGTCGAACCCGGGCGCCGAGTAGCCGCCGGTGTTCGTCTGCTGGGAGTTCATCACGCGGCCGGGATCGACGCCTAAGAACAGCGCGCCGATGAGAATGAGCAGCCCGAGGCCACCACCCCCGACCGCCATTCCCATGCCGCCCCCACCGGACGAGGACGCGGTGCTGGTGTCGATCTGCATGCCCTCGTTGAAGGTCATGACGCTCTCCTAACGTTGCCGGGTCGCAAGGGAGTCGGTGTAGCTGCGCAGGTTGCGCAGGTAGCGGCGCAGGGCCAGGTTCAGCAGCGGACCCACCACGACCATCGCCAGCTTCGCCGGTCCGGCCGGTTTCTGGGCCATGGTCCACGTCAGGCGGCAGCCCCCCGGGATGACCTCGACCCGGTAATCCTCGGCGAAGGCCGCCACGGATTTGGTCGAGCACTCGTTGAACCGGAATGCCATGTGCGTGAACGGTTCCCAGGCGAGGAATTCCTCGTTGCCGACGATGCCGCCGCGCATCTCGACGACGCGGGTGGTCCCGACGCCGCGCGGCTCGGGACTGGTCCAGGTCACCTTGGTGATCACCTTCGCCCACCGCGGCCAGGATCCGGCGTCGGAAAGCACCTCGAACAGCTGCTCGGGGGTGATGGCCAGGTCCACGCTGTTGCGGAAGCGGTAACGGCCCTCAACAGAATCAGCGTCGGTGAAGCTGGTATCGACGCGCTCGCAGGGGAACATGACAACAACTTAGCCGGGGCCGTCGCTGGCCGCGGCCAGTAAGGGCACTATGACATCGCTGATCGGCGTGGCCAGGCCGTGGGCCCGTCCCTTGCGGATGATCACCCCGTTGCGGATGTCCCACTCCATCGGCCGCTGATGTTCGGCGTCGGTCAGGATCGAGGTGCCCATGTCCTCGGCGACGTTTCTGAACATCTCGACCAACTCGTCGACCACGCCGTCGGCCAGCCGGGCTCCCTCGGCCCGCGCCACGGCCAGGCATTCGGCGACATAGCGGCGCGACAGCGCGGCGACGTCGTCGCGGCGGAACATTCCCGACCGCCTGCGCGCCAGCGCCATGAACCCCGCCAGGGCGTTGGTGAGCAGCTTGTGCCAGACCGCGGTGATGATGTCGGGGTCGCACTCCACCCGGCAGCCGGCGCCGCGCAGCAGCTCGGCGATGGTCTGTCCGGACGGCCCGCTGGGCAGCACCAGGGCTGCCTCGCTGCGCAAGCGCACCCAGCCCTCGGGCTGGGCCTGGGCCGAGTACCACACGATCCCGGGGATGACGGGGGACAACGGGCAGTGCGGCTGCACCTGCTCGACCTGCTCGACACCGTTTTGCAGCACCACGACGATGGTGTGGACGTCGCACAGCCGGGCCAGCCAGCCGGCGGCCGCGTCGTTCTGGGTGGCCTTGACGGCCAGCAGGACCACGTCCACCGGCCCGCTCACCTCGGCGGGATCGGTGTGCACCGGCCCGGGGACGACGATCGGCTCGGCCCCGTCGGGCCGCAGCTCGATGGCGTCGCGCGGGGTGCGACCGCACACCATCACCGAGTGACCGGCCCGGTACAGCAGGGCGGCGGCCGTCGTGCCGACGGCGCCGGGACCGACCAGGGCGATGTGGGTAGCAGCGTCTGTGGCGATGCCACCGAAATTACCTCCTTTAGACTGGGCACTCGTTCTGGCCGGGTGCAACCACATCGGGAAATGGGGAGTGTTTCGTGCTGCGCAGTCACGCCGCGGGTTCGCTGAGGAGTAGTGACGCCGGGCAGCAGGTGACGCTGGCGGGCTGGGTGGCCCGTCGCCGCGACCACGGCGGCGTCATCTTCATCGACCTGCGCGACGCCTCCGGGATCGCCCAGGTGGTGTTCCGCGAGGGCCTTGAGGAGGGGCAGGTGCTGGCCCAGGCGCACCGGCTGCGCGCCGAGTTCTGTGTCGCGGTCACCGGTGTGGTCGAGATCCGGCCCGAGGGCAACGCCAACCCGGAGATCGCCACCGGCGACATCGAGGTCAACGCCACCACGCTGACCGTGCTGGGGGAGAGCGCACCGCTGCCGTTCCAGCTCGACGAGCCGGCCGGCGAGGAGCTACGGCTGAAGTATCGCTACCTGGACTTGCGCCGCGACGGGCCGGCCGAGGCAATCCGCTTGCGCTCCAAGGTGAATGCCGCCGCCCGGTCGGTGCTCGCCCAACATGACTTCGTCGAGATCGAAACCCCGACGATCACCCGGTCAACCCCGGAAGGGGCGCGTGACTTCCTGGTGCCGGCCCGATTGCACCCCGGCTCGTTCTACGCCCTGCCGCAGAGCCCGCAGCTGTTCAAGCAGTTGCTGATGGTGGCCGGCATGGAGCGCTACTACCAGATCGCCCGCTGCTACCGGGACGAGGATTTCCGCGCCGACCGCCAGCCGGAGTTCACCCAGCTCGACATGGAGATGAGCTTCGTCGACGCCGGGGACGTCATCGCCATCTCCGAGGAGATCCTGTCCGCGCTGTGGGCGCTGATCGGGTACGAGATTCCGACGCCCATCCCGCGGATCAGCTACGCCGACGCGATGCGCCGATTCGGCTCCGACAAGCCCGACATGCGCTTCGGCCTCGAGCTCGTCGAGTGCACAGAGTTCTTCAAAGACACCACATTTCGCGTCTTCCAGGCACCGTACGTCGGCGCGGTGGTGATGCCCGGCGGGGCCTCGCAGCCGCGCCGCACGCTGGACGGCTGGCAGGAGTGGGCCAAGCAGCGCGGGCACCGCGGATTGGCGTACGTGCTGATCGCCGACGACGGCACGCTGGGCGGTCCGGTCGCCAAGAACCTGTCCGACGCCGAACGGGACGGGCTGGTCGCGCACGTCGGTGCCAGCCCGGGGGACTGCGTCTTCTTCTCGGCGGGCCCGGCCAAGCCGTCGCGGGCCCTGCTGGGCGCCGCCCGCGGCGAGATCGCCCACCGGCTGGACCTGATCGATCCGGACGCCTGGGCATTCGTCTGGGTGGTGGACCCGCCGCTGTTCGAGCCCGCCGACGACGCGACCGCCGCCGGCGACGTCGCCGTCGGCTCGGGGGCGTGGACCGCGGTGCACCACGCGTTCACCTCACCCAAGCCCGGGCACGAGGGCGGCATCGAGACCGACACCGGCAACGTGCTCGCCGACGCCTACGACATCGTCTGCAACGGCAACGAGATCGGCGGCGGATCGATCCGTATCCACCGCCGCGACATCCAGGAGCGGGTGTTCGCGGTGATGGGCCTGGACCACGCCGAGGCCCAGGAGAAATTCGGATTCCTGTTGGAGGCCTTCACCTTTGGCGCGCCCCCGCACGGCGGGATCGCGTTCGGCTGGGACCGGATCAACGCGCTGCTGTCCAGGGTCGACTCCATCCGCGAGGTGATCGCCTTCCCGAAGACCGGCGGCGGCGTCGACCCGCTCACCGAAGCGCCTGCGCCGATCACCGCCCAGCAGCGCAAGGAGTCCGGAATAGACGCCAAGCCCGAGAAGGTTGACCGGGCATGACTCAACAAACGCCGGACAGCGGCTTCCTCAATGATTTCAACGAGCAGATCATCGCGGAGTTTCGCGCCAACGACGGCAAAGTCGGCGGCCAGTTCGAGGGTGCCAACCTGCTGTTGCTCCACACCACCGGCGCCAAATCCGGGCAGCCCCGGGTATCGCCGCTGGCCTACTTCCGCATCGACGGCAAGCTCATCATCATCGGCTCCTTCGCCGGCGCCCCGGTCAGCCCGGCCTGGGTGCACAACCTGCGGGCCAACCCGCAGGCACGGGTGGAGATCGGCACCGACACCTTCGACGTCGCCGCCCACGAGCTGCCCGCCGACGAACGCGCCGCGCTCTTCGACAAAGTCACCGCCGTCGCGCCCGGCTTCGCCGAGTACCAGGCCAAGACCACCCGGGTGATTCCGCTCTTCGAGTTAAACCGGACCTAGTCGGTGGGCGCTTCGCGGCGGGCGTTGCCACCACTGGCTCTCGACGCCGCGCGCGCGGGCAGCAAACGGCTGCGGCTGGTCTGGTTCAACCTGGTGCAGACCGCGGTGGCCGCGGGCCTGTCCTGGTACCTGGCCCACGATGTGCTGGAGCACCCGCAGCCCTTCTTCGCGCCGATCGCCGCCGCGGTGTCGTTGTCGACCAGCAACGTGCTGCGCGCGCAACGCGCCATCCAGATGATGATCGGGGTGACCCTGGGTATCGGGGTGGGTTCGCTGGTGCAGGGCCTGCTCGGTCCCGGCGGGGTGCCCATCGCGGTCGCCGCGCTGGTGGCGCTGGGCGCCGCCGTGTTCATCGGGGGCGGCTTCATCGGGCACGGCATGATGTTCGCCAACCAGACCGTGGTGTCGGCGATCCTGGTGCTGGCCCTCTACCGCGGCGGCGTCGGGCTGGAACGCATCTTCGACGCGCTGATCGGCGGTGCGGTGGCCATCGTCTTCGCCGTCCTGCTGTTTCCCGCCGACCCGCTGACGGTGCTGCGCAATGCCCGCGTCGGCGTGCTCGGGGTGCTGCACGACGTGCTGTCCCGGGCCGCGGACGTCGCCGTCGGCCGCAAGGAGCCGCCGCCGGACTGGCCACTGACGGCCGTCGACCGGGTGCACGAACAGCTCAGCGGGCTGCTCGAAGCACGCACCACCGCACGCCAGGTCGTCGCCATCGCGCCGCGACGGTGGGGCCTGCGGACCGCGATCCGGTCCGCCGACCATCAGGCCGTGCATGTGGCCCTGTTGGCCGGCTCGGTGCTGCAACTGGCCCGCGCGGTGTCGGCGGGCCCCGGTCCCACCGCGGACGGCGGCCGCGACCGCCTTCCGCAGCCAGTGCCCACCGTGCTGGTGGTGCTGGCGGCCGCGACCGCGCTCGCCGACACCGATCCCGCCGGCGCCTGCGCGTACGCGGCCTCGGCGCGTCATCACGCCGCGGAACTGCAGTCCGGCGCGGGCGAGAAGACGCAGGTGATCCTCGCTGACGTCGTCAGCGCCTGCGTCGACGACCTGCAACGGGTCATCGATCTTCGGCACGTCTGAGCGCTCTAGCGCGAGTCGGCCAGGAACTCTTGCACCAATTTTCGCGGCGCCTGGGTCAGCCACGCCTCGGTGATCAGCTCCTCGAGGTCACGCACCGAAATCTCGGCCAGGTTGACCAATACCGCGGGATAGCCGTCGAAATGCGGTGTGGTGAAGTAAGTCCCGGGCTCGTCGTCGATCAGCGCGAACTTGACGCCCTCGTCGGACACCCGGACGCCGAGGATGTCGCCCTGCGGCGGTCGGGGGCCGTTGCTTTCCAGCGCCTCGCGCTCGGAGGGCCGCAGCGGCCGCTCCCAGGCCAGCAATTTCTTGCCGACCCGCCAGTCGTGCGGTGACGGCTCGGAGGTGAGTGCCAGCTCACCAACGATGCGGGCGACGTCGCCCCACGTGGCCACAACACGATTGTGCTCCCGTTTTGGCGCGGATGCCGTCGGATCGGCAAACGGTATGCGACCGGGCGTCCCGCGCACCCCGCGCAACCGTGCGGCATGTGATGAGATCAGCGGTGAGGAGGAGGAAGCGCTTGCCAGCAGAACCAGGCGAACCGGGGACCGGGGCCGCACGCCGCCACCGGGTAACCCACCGCACCGAGTACCGCTACTCCGACGTCGTGACCAGCTCTTACGGTCGGGGATTTCTCACCCCGCGCGACTCGCTGCGGCAGCGCTGTGTCGCGCATCGACTGATCATCGACCCGGCCCCCGCAGACAGCTCCACCAGCGAGGACAGCTACGGCAACATCAGCTCCTATTTCCACGTGACCGAGCCGCACGAGGTCCTGAAGGTGACCAGCGATTCGATCGTTGACGTCTATCCGCCCGGCCCGGATCTCTACACCGGCGGGCCGGCTGCGCAGCCGTGGGAGGCGGTCCGGCCGGTCGGGCCCGGCGGAGCGCTGGCGACCGAGTTCACCCTGGACCTCAATCCGCCGGAGATCACCGACGACGTCCGCGACTACGCGGCGCCCAGCTTCACCCCCGGGCGCCCATTGATCGAGGTGTTGCGCGATCTGACGTCGCGCATCTTCACCGATTTCACCTACCGATCGGGGTCGACGACCATTTCCACCGGGGTCAATGAGGTTCTGGCCGCCCGCGAAGGGGTATGTCAAGACTTTGCCAGGTTGGCGATCGCCTGCCTGCGAGCCAACGGGTTGGCGGCCAGTTACGTTTCCGGGTACCTGGCCACCGATCCGCCACCGGGAAAGGATCGGATGATCGGCATCGACGCCACCCACGCCTGGGCAGCGGTGTGGACTCCGCAGCAGCCCGGCCAATTCGAGTGGCTGGGGCTTGATCCCACCAACGATCAGATGGTCGACGAGCGCTACATCGTCGTGGGCCGGGGCCGTGACTACGCGGACGTCCCGCCGCTGCGGGGCATCATCTACACCAACTCCGAGCACAGCGTGATCGACGTCGCAGTCGACGTGGTGCCCTACGAAGGTGAAGTGCTGCATGCGTGACTTCACCTGCCCCAACTGCGGTCAGCGCCTGACCTTCGAGAACTCGACCTGCCTGAATTGCGGTAGCGCGCTGGGATTTTCGCTCGACCAGATGGCGCTGCTGGTGATCTCTAAGGACGACACAGGCGAGCACGCCGGCTTCGTGCACGCCAGCGAGTATCAGCTGTGTGCCAATTTGCTTCTCGCCGAGTGTAATTGGCTGGTCCCAGTCAACACCCCCCGGCTGTTGTGCCCCTCGTGCGCACTGACGACCGAGCGGCCCAACGACGCCGACACCGTCGGGATGGCCGAGTTCGCCCGCGCCGAGGCGGCCAAGCGCAGGTTGATCGTCGAGCTGCACGAGCTGAAGCTGCCGATCGTCGGCCGGGACAGGGATCCCGACTACGGGCTGGCGTTCCGGCTGCTGTCCAGCGCGCACGAGAAGGTGATGACCGGACACGAAAACGGGGTCATCACCATCGATTTGGCCGAGGGTGACGACGCGCACCGCGAGCAGCTGCGCGTCGAGATGGACGAGCCGTACCGGACCCTGCTGGGGCACTTCCGCCACGAGATCGGGCATTACTACTACTACCGGCTGATCGCACCGTTCAGCGACTACGTGCAGCGGTTCAACGAGCTGTTCGGTGACCACGAAGCCGACTATCAGGAGGCGCTCGACCGCCACTACAACCAGGGCGCTCCCGAGGGCTGGCAGGAGCACTTCGTGTCGTCCTATGCCACGATGCATCCCGCGGAGGACTGGGCCGAGACGTTCGCGCACTACCTGCACATCCGCGACACGCTGGACACCTCGGCGTGGTGCGGGCTGGCGCCGGCGTCGGCCACGTTCGACCGGCCCGCGTTGGGCCCCAGCGCTTTTCAGACGATCATCGACACGTGGCTGCCGTTGTCGTGGTCGCTGAACATGGTGAACCGGTCGATGGGCCACGACGACCTGTACCCGTTCGTGCTGCCGGTCGCGGTCCTGGAGAAGATGAAGTTCATCCACACCGTGGTCGACGACGTGGCCTCGGAGTCTCGCGGTCGCGCTTCGGTCGCCGGCTAGGCCGGCATCACCCGTCGTTCGTCGGGACCCCAAATCGGTTGCATGCCACCGGGCAGCGCCAGCTGGGTGGTGGTGATGACCTCGGCCAGGTTGCGCAGCTCGACGTGCACCGAAGCGAGCAGCTCCGCCAGCTCCGCGCGCCGGCCGTCGCCGCCGACACGTTCGAGCTCGGCGGGATGGGACCGCCGCAGCAGGGTGCCGATCTCGTCCACCAGCCGTTCGGGGCGCGACGACCCCGACGAGCCGGGCAGGTCCCTGAGGTTGGTCCGCAGCCGCTCCAGCTGGTACAGCAGCGACCGCGGGTTCTGCGCGTCGAACAGCATCAGCTCGGCCATCGCGGCCACGCTGATCTTGCCGACCGTGCGGCGCCGGTAGATGACCGAGGACTCGCACGCCACCAGAGTGGACTCGATGACGGTCTGTTCGGCCGCGGCGCCGCGCCCGACGGTCAGTGTGGCCTGCAGTAGCGCCGTCAGCCACAGCCCGCGCTCGATCCGTTTGCCGATGTCCATCATCGTCCAGCCGACGTCGCGCACCATCGACTCGTTGGCCACCCCGGACAGGGTCAGCATGCCGGCCAGCGTCTGGGCCTGGGCGCCGGTGAGCAGGGCGTCGGCCTCGGAAAGTGAGTCCGGCGGTTCGCTTTTCAGTGCCAGCGCGCGCTCCACCGCCGCCAGCACCATCCAGGTGTCGTTCGACATCTGGTCGCGCACCGCCCGCGCGGCCAGTGCCAAACCCTCCACCGATTGCACCAGGGAGCCGGGCCGGTCCGGATCGACGGTGAGCGACCACAGCGTGGAGGGGGCGATCGCGATCATCTCTGCGTGGTCGCCGTCGCTGTCGGCCGCGATGTCGGTTCCGGTGAGGCGGCCCAGCGCGGTCATCAGCACCGGCACGCATTCGCTTTCCTCGCTGTGCTGGTGGTGGCGGTAGACGTGGAACCGGTCGCGGGCGACGATCAGCAGCCGCGCCATGCTTTCCGCGCGCTCACCGTAGCGTCCGATCCAGAACAGGTCGGACAGCACACGCGGGGAGCTGACGCCCCAGGTACCCGCGGCCGTCTTCGCCGGCGGTTCCGGCGTCGGCAGGCTGATCGCCTCGGTGCGGGCCCGCTCGGTGGGTCGCACCCAGATATCTTTCGCCGCAATGGTTTGCAGCGTGTATGCGGCGGACCCGGGCGCCAGCACGTAACCGATGCCGCCGATCATCGGCGCGTAGCCGCCGCGCTGGGCCACGGTGAACAACCGGATGCCGACGCCCGCCGACGACAGCACGCCGGCGTGATCGGTGGGCGCCGTCGAGAATTGCGGCAGCTCCTGACCGATCCACTGCCACGGCGTCTGCTCGATGCGGGCCGCCAACTGTGTCAGCTGCTGAGCCGAAAGCGTAGGCCCGACAAGGGTTTTCTCGCCGGCGGTGGACTTCACCAATAACGACGACAGGTTCGCCAGCAGGTGTGAGCGTTCACCGGCGATGCCGCCCCAGTAGACCTGGGCGGTGGGCAGCTGCAGCTCTTCCGACAGCAGATGCTCGGCCATCGCGGGCAGGAAACGCAGCAGCCCAGGGTTTTCCAGAATTCCGCTGCCCAGCGTGTTGACCACCGTCACCGTCCCGCGGTGCTGGGCCTCCACCAGACCGGCCACCCCGAGCCGGGAGTCGGCGCGCAGATCCAGCGGGTCCGTGTAGTCGGCGTCGACCCGGCGCAGGACGACGTCGACGCGCTTCAGCGTGCCCAGCGAGCGCATCCACAACATGCCGTCGCGCACCACCAGGTCGGCGCTTTCCACCATCGGAAAACCCAGCAGCGTGGCCAGATAGGCCTGGTCGAATGCGGTCTCGGAATAGATGCCCGGGGACAGCACCACCACGACCGGGTCATGGGCGTCATCGGGGGCGGCGTCGATCAGCGCCAGCCGCAGCGTCTGGGCGAACGGCGTGGTCGGCCGCGGCGCGATGCGCTCGTAAAGGTCGGGAATCGAGTGCGCGACGACGCGCCGGTCGGCCAGCGCGTACCCCGCCCCCGAGGGCGCCTGGGTGCGGTCGCCGTTGACCACGAACGCGCCGTCCGGGCGCCGGCTGACGTCGCAGGCGTGCATGAAAAGCTGGTGGCGGCCCGGGATTTCGATACCGTTGGCCGCGCGTACGTACCCGGGGTGGCCGAACAGCAGCTCGGCGGGCAGGACGCCTTCGGTGAGCAGGCTGCGCCGACCGTACAGGTCGGCCAGCACCGCGTCGAGTACCCGGGATCGCTGCAGCAGGCCGGCCTCGAGCATCTCCCAGTCGGCCGCGGACAGCACGATGGGCAGGGTGTCCAGCTGCCAGGGCCGGGGCTCCTGGCCGCGACCGCCGGGCTCGACACCGGTGTAGGTGATGCCGTCGCTGTCGATGAGGTCGTGCACCACCGAGCGCAGCCGGTCCAGTCCGGCGCGACCCCGCTCGGCGATGGCGTCGGCCAGCTCCGCCCAGGCCGGGCGCACGTTGCCGTCCTGGTCGACGAACTCGTCATAGCCGCTTGCCGGGCCGTGCCGCAGATCGAAGAGCGCTTCCTGGGCCCGCGCGGCGCGGTATCCGGCCAGCAGGCGATCGGCGTCGTAACGCGCGGTGCCGGCCATCGAGCCGGGCCCAGCCGGTGCACCGGTGCCGAATGTCATGTCCGCAAACGCCATTACTGCGCAACGGTACGCACGCGGCGCAGGTCGAGGATGCCCGGCGCGCCGACATCGGTGAAGATCCGCGCCTGCTTCTCCCGGATGCCGGACAGGTCGAGTTTGCCGGGGGTGAAGCCGGTCGCCTCGAAGCGGCGGGCGCGGCGTGCCTCGGCCTCCACGGCGTTGACCGGTGGTGTGTCGTAGGCCCGCCCGCCGGGGTGGGCGACGTGGTACGTGCAGCCCCCGCGCGACGTGCCCGTGGTCAGGTCGATCAGCTCGAACCGCAACGGCCCGTCGGCCGAGATGGTGGAGTGCAGCGCGCTGGGCGGCTGCCAGGCCTTGAACCGCACCCCGCCCACGTGGATGCCGGGGTTGTCGGTGGCCAGCAACGGCACCGGATAGCCGTTGGCCGTCAACACATAACGGTGCCGGTCGGCCCCGATGATGCGGACCTGGATGCGCTCGACGGAGGAGTCGACGTAGCGCGCGGTGCCCGTGGCGGTGGACTCCTCGCCCAGCGTGGTCCACGGTTCGATGGCCCCGCGCAGTTCGATCTCCACACCGTCGAACACCGCGGTCCCGATGCGCGGGAACCTGAACTCGGTGAACGGGTCCAGCCAGTTGGTCTCGAACGGTATGCCGTGCGCGCGCAGGTCCGCGGCGACATCGGCGATGTCATGAATCAGGAAGTGCGGCAACAGGTATCGGCCGTGCAGGTTGGCGCCGTGGCGGATCAGCGGCGCGCGTAGCGGCTCGTCCCAGAACCACGCGACCAGTGAGCGCACCAACAGCGACTGCACCATGGCCATGCGCAGGTGCGGGGGCATCTCGAAGCCGCGCAGCTCCAGCAGGCCGAGCCGGCCGCGGGCGCTGTCGGGGCTGTACAGCTTGTCGATGCAGAACTCGGCGCGGTGCGTGTTGCCGGTGATGTCGGTGAGCAGGTGACGCAGGGCGCGGTCGATCACCCACGGCTTGGTGGTGCCACCGCCGCCCAGCCGGGCGATCTCGGCGAACGCGATCTCGAGCTCGTAGAGGGCCTCGGCGCGGCCCTCGTCCACTCGCGGCGCCTGCGACGTGGTGCCCACGAACCGGCCGGCGAACAGGTAGGACAGCGACGGGTGGCGCTGCCAGTACGTCAGCAGCGACACCAGCAGGTCGGGGCGGCGCAGCAGCGGGGAGTCCGCGGGCGTCACGCCGCCCAGCGTGATGTGGTTGCCGCCGCCGGTGCCGCCGTGCGTGCCGTCCACGTCGAAGGACTCGGTGGACAGGCGGGCTAGCCGGGCCTGCGCGTACAGCGTTTCCAGCTGCTGGTTCTGTTCGGCGAAGCTGGCGGTGGGTGCGACGTTGACCTCGATGACGCCGGGGTCCGGGGTGATCGTGGTCGAGCGCAGCCGCGGGTCCGGCGGGGGATCGTAACCCTCGATCACCACCGGGCAGTCGGCCTTCGTCGCCGCGGCCTCGATCCGGGCGACGAGATCGACATAGTGCTCGAGCGCCTCGGTGGGCGGCAGGAAGACGAAGAGCAACCCGTCCCGAATCTCGGTGACCAGCGCCGTCGGCGGCACCCCGTCGGCGTCGACCACCTCGGCGCCTGTCGACTCCGTCGACAGGGCGCCACTGACGGTCAGGGGATCGGCATCGAACGACGGGCGGGGCGGTTTCCAGCTGATCGAGTCCAGCGGCAGCCGCAACCCCGCCGGAGAATCTCCGGGCAGCAACACGATACGGCCGCGGCGCAGCCGCCAGTCGGCGCTGGCCCACCCGAGGTCGTCGTCGCGCCGGTGCAGTGGCAGCACGAACGCCGCCGGGGCCGTGATGGATTCGTCCAGACGGGCCAGCAGCTCAGCGCGGGCCGCGGGGGAGTCGGCTTCCAGGTCGTCGCTGGGGTCCACCGGAACCCCTTCGGGCTCGCGGACTTTGGCCGCCAGCCGATGCAGCGGGTCCTCGTAGGCCGGCCGCACCTGCGAGGCCGGCAGTCCCAGGCCGTCGGCGATCCCGGCGAGCACCCGGGAGGCCGCCTCGTTGTCGGCGGGGCGTTGCGCCCGGCCGCTCCAGGGGTCTGCCAGCAGGGTCGCGTCGGTCCACAGCGGGCGCCCGTCGGTGCGCCAGTACAGCGCAATCTGCCAGCGGGGCAACGGTTCTCCGGGATACCAGCGGCCCTGCCCGTGCTGGATCACCCCGCCCGGCGCCCACACGGATTTCAGGCGGGCGGCCAGATCGGAGGCGCGCTGCCGCTTGTGCGGGCCGTCCGCGGCCGTGGTCCATTCCTCGGCCGACCCGTCTGGGGGAATGCCCACCGCAACGAATGTCGGCTCACCGCCGACGGTCAGCCGGACGTCGGCCGCGGCCAGCCGCTCGTCGACGCGCCTGCCGACGTCGTGGATCGTGCGCCACGCGTCGTCGGTGTACGGCAGTGTGACGCGCGGATCTTCGTGCACCCGGGTGACGGTGTTGGAGAACTCCAGCATCGAGGCGCAGGGTTCGGTGCCCCCGGTGATCGGTGCCGCCGACGTCGGATGTGGCGTGGCCGCCAGCGGAATGTGGCCCTCGCCCGCGAACAGCCCCGACGTCGGATCGAGCCCGATCCAGCCCGCGCCCGGGATGTACACCTCGGTCCAGGCGTGCAGGTCGGTGAAGTCCGCGACGGGCCCCGACGGCCCGTCCAGCGCCTCGACGTCGGAGGCCAGCTGCACCAGGTAGCCGGACACGAAGCGGGCGGCCAGCCCCAGCTGGCGCAGGATCGACACCAGCAGCCAGGCCGAGTCGCGACACGAGCCGACCCCGGCGCGCAGCGTGTAATCCGGCGTCTGCACACCGGGTTCCATCCGCAGGCTGTAGGCGACGTCGGCATTGATCGCACGGTTGAGCTCGACCAGCATGTCGATGGTGCGCGTGCCGTCGGGCACCGAGAAATTGTTCAGCCAGGTCCGCACCAGCTCGCCCGGGCCGGAGCCGCTGGAGTCTTCGTCGACCGGTCGCAGGTAGGGCTCCAGGTCTTCGGCCAGCTCCTTGGGGTAGCTCAGCCCGGGCCGTCCCGCGGCGGCGACCCACCGTTCGGCCCAGTCCTCGATGAAGAAGTCGAACGGGTTGATCACCTTGAGGTCGGCGATCAGCCCGACGGTGATGCTCAGTTGTTGCATCGGATTCGGAAACACCAGCCGGGCAAGAAAATTGCCCAGCGCGTCCTGCTGCCAGTTGATGAAGTGTTCGTCGGGCTCGATACGCAACGAGTACGCCTCGATGGGCGTGCGGGTGTGGGGCGCCGGGCGCAGCCGCACGATGTGCGGATACACCCGGACCAGCCGGTCAAAGGTGTAGCTGGTGCGGTGCTCCAGCGCAACTTTGATGCTCATAATCGCTGATCCCATCACACGCGCGGACACGGCGCAGCGCGCCGCGGTTGCGGCTTACCGCGCCGTAATACGAGAAACCTGCGCGCAGTGTCAGGCCGGCTGCGGGCCCGGCGGCGGCCCGGCCTGGTCTCCCGCCTGTTGTGGCGCGGCGACCTGTCCACCGGAGAACTTGCGGTACGCGTAGATCCCGACCAGGGCGGCGACCGGGACCGCCACCAACAAGCCGACGCCACACGCCAGGAAACCCACCACGACGGCGGCGACCTCGACCAGCCATATCAGCAGGGCATTGCCGAAGTTCGCCGCGACGGTGGAGAAGCTGGAGGTGAGCGCCTTGACGGGCTGCTCGGACCGATCGATCGCGTACGGGATGGTGAACTGGGCAAAGATCCCCAGGATCAGGCCGGGCAGGAAGCACAGCACCGAGGCGATGGAGGTGAGGATGCCGACCAGCAGCGCCGCCAGAAACACCATGCCGAAGTTGCGCGGCTTGAAGAAGGACCCGATGGTCACGGGGCGACCGTCGGCCAGATCCAGGCAGCCGGACAGGAACGCGGACTGGGCGAACGCCCCCACGAGGTACGCGACGAGATAGCCGAGGATCAGCAGCGCCGTCCCGCCGCCGTTGAGGTTCGCGGTGAAGGTGAGGTCGTCGTCGGAGTTGCTCGTCGTGCTGCCCATGGTCTGGCTCAGGCCGATCAGGGCGGAGGCGATGCCGAACAACACCGCGTACGCCAGGACCGGAACGATAAGTGCCACAGCATTTTTGGTGAAGGTGTTCCAGGCCCAGCCGAACGCGTCTCCCACGCTGAACGCGGGCGGGCCGCCGTAGCCCGGTGGGGGCCCGTAGCCCGGTGGGGGCCCGTAGCCGGGTGGGGGCCCGTAGCCGGGTGGCGGTCCGTAGCCGGGAGGGGGCGCGCCGTATCCCGGGGGCGGTCCGTAACCCGGAGGGGGCGGCGGGGGAGGTGTGCCATAGCCCGGAGGCGGCGGTGCGCCATAGCCCGGCGGCGGCGGGTAGCCGGCAGGGTTGCTGCCCTGGGGGTCTGCCGGGGTGCCTGGATACTCGGGAGGTTGGCTCATGTCCGTCCTTGCTGTCGGATGTCCTCGTGTCTGAAGTTTCCTAGGAGGGAACGCCCGCGGAACTCGGCAAACGCCGAACTTAGCAAAGACTCGGCCGGGGCGCGCGGATTGCGGCGCGCACGCCTGGGCCGGCGCGGGTGTCCGCCCGCCGTGGTATGCCTGAAACCGTGTCCGACGGTCTGTTTGACCTCACCGCTGCGCCACAGTCGACCGATCACGGGCTGGGCGTGTCGGGCAGTGCACCCCTGGCGGTCCGGATGCGTCCGGCATCGCTGGACGAGGTGGTCGGGCAGGACCATCTGCTGGCCCCCGGATCTCCGCTGCGCCGGCTGGTCGAGGGCTCGGGCGTGGCGTCGGCCATCCTGTACGGCCCGCCCGGCAGCGGCAAGACGACGCTGGCCGCGCTGATCTCGCAGGCCACCGGCCGCCGGTTCGAGGCACTGTCGGCGCTGTCGGCCGGCGTCAAAGACGTTCGGGCGGTGATCGACACCGCGCGCCGGGCGCTGCTGTCCGGTGAGCAGACGGTGCTGTTCATCGACGAGGTGCACCGGTTCTCGAAGACTCAGCAGGACGCGCTGTTGTCCGCCGTGGAGAACCGGGTGGTGCTGCTGGTGGCCGCGACCACGGAGAATCCGTCGTTCTCGGTGGTGGCGCCGCTGCTGTCGCGCTCGCTGATCCTGCAGTTGCGGCCGCTGAGCGCCGACGACATCCGCACCGTGGTGCAGCGCGCCATCGACGACCCGCGCGGGCTGGGCGGGCACATCACGGTCGCGGCCGAGGCGGTCGACCTGCTGGTGCGGCTGGCCGCGGGTGACGCCCGGCGCGCGCTGACGGCGCTGGAGGTCGCCGCCGAAACTGTGCGGGCGGTCGAGCCCGGCGGCGAGTTGACCGTCGCGGCCGTCGAGCAGTCCCTGGACGAGGCCGCGGTGCGCTACGACCGCGACGGCGACCAGCACTACGACGTCATCAGCGCCTTCATCAAGTCGGTGCGCGGCTCGGACGTCGACGCCGCGCTGCACTACCTGGCCCGCATGCTGGTCGCCGGCGAGGACCCACGATTCGTCGCGCGCCGGCTGATGATCCTGGCCAGCGAGGACATCGGCATGGCCGACCCGAACGCGCTGCAGGTCGCGGTCGCGGCCGCGCAGACGGTGGCGCTGATCGGCATGCCCGAGGCGCAGCTCACCCTGGCGCACTGCACGGTTTATCTGGCCACCGCGCCGAAGTCGAACGCGGTCACCACCGCGCTGGCCGCCGCGATGGGCGACATCAGGGCCGGCAAAGCGGGTCTGGTTCCACCCCATCTGCGCGACGGTCACTATTCGGGTGCGGCGGGGCTGGGCAACGCGCAGGGCTACAAATATTCCCACGATCACCCGGATGGGGTTGTCGCACAACAATATCCGCCGGACGAGCTGGTGGGGGTCGACTACTACCGGCCCACCGGCCGCGGCGGTGAACGCGAAATGACCGGGCGGCTGGACCGGCTGCGCGCGATCATCCGTAAGAGGAGGCGGGAATGAAGATCTTCACCGACGAGGAGATGGGCCAGCTGCTGCCCACCGCCAAGCCCTACAGCGTCGTCATCCTCAACCGCGGCCCCAGGTTCGGCGACGAGTCGTCGGTGGGTGTCATCTGGGAGCACGGCCGCCGCAACTTCGGGCTGCGCGACGACGGAGTGCTCCCGGTGGTACTGCCGGTCATCGACGAATCCGACGTGTGCGGCATCGGGGTGTTCGCGGCGACGGTCGACGAGACCACCAAGATCATGAGTGAGGACCCCGGCGTCGCCGCGGGAGTCTTCACCTACCAGGTGCACCCGTGCCGCGGGTTCCCCGGGGACGCGCTGCCCTGACGCGCTAGACCAGCTCGGGCACCCGCAGGTGGGCGATCGCCAGCTCGAACTCGCCCACGTCGATCACCTCGGCACCCAATTCGCGTACGCGCCGGCTGCGCAGTTCGCTGGCGCGGTCGCGGTTGCGTGCCATCGCCTCCATCGAGTCGAACGTGGAGCACGTCACGGCGCGGCGGCAGGCGGGGTGGTCGACCATCAGGCTGGCGCTGCAGAACCCGTCGAGGTCTTGCAGCTCGGGCAGCACCGCCATCCGGTAGAAGTCCAGCGACCGGCCCAGCTGATCCGGCACCACCTTGAGCCAGGTGGCGCGCACGCATGCGCCGGGGCGGGAGGGGTGGTCGCGGTGCAGCAACGGGATGTCCCATTCCTCGACCCGCGCGCTGCCGTCGAACATCAGCGCGGCCCGGTCGCGGACGGGGGCGACGCGCTCGGCGCTGCCGCGCATCGCCTCGATGGTTTCCCACGAGCTGGTGGCGATGCAGGTGCCCGATTGCCGGTCAACCAGCAGCGACAGTCCGACACACCCGTCGATCTCGGTGAGCGCGGGCATGACGACGTCGCGAACGTGCGCAATGCCGATGTCGACGGACAGGGGTTGCGCCTGGATGGTGGTGGAGCGTGCGTACACGGTCGGCCCCTCCTGTGTCGGGGCGGCGCCCCGGTAGCGCCACCGGTCCCACCCGCTACCTTCCTCCTGCGGATTACTCGCCGCAATGGTTTAGGGGCGCAGATCGCCGACCGGCGGAATACCTGGTTCGGCCGGTCTACCGCGGCGTCTGGATCAGACCAGCTCGGGCACTCGGAGGTGCGCTAGCGCCAGCTCGAACTCGCATTCATCGAGTTCCTCGGCGTGCGCCTCTTGCATCGAGGAGTTCTTCAGCGCGCTTGCCTGCTCTCTGTTCCGCTCCATCGCATCGATGCTGTCGAACGTCGCGGAGGACACGCCACGCCCGGAGGAGCGGTCGATCAGAAGGCTCGCACTGCAGAACCCGTCGAGGCTCTCGAGCTGGGGCAGGACGGACGACTTGTAGTACTCGATGCCCTGGTCCATGGTCTCCCGCGGCACCCTGACCCAAGTCGCACGCACGCCCGCGCCGTCGGGTGCGCGGTGGTCGCGATGCAGCACCGCGATCTCCCACTGCTCGACGTTCGCCGTGCCCCCGAAAGTTTCCGCCACCCGATCACGGATCGGCGTCACGGTCTCACCGCTGGCGCGCATGGACTCATCGCTCTCCCAGGCGCTGGTGGCGATGCACCGGCCCGAACGACGGTCGACCAAAAGGGATACTCCGACGCACCCCGGCATACCTTGCAGCGCGGGCATGGCCTCATCGCGAACATGCGCAATTCCGGCGTCGATGGACGAGGGTTGCGCCTGAATTGTGGTAGAGCGTGCGTACACGATCCACCCCCTCTTTGTTCGGGGCAGCGCCCCGGTGGCGCCACCGGTCATGACCTACCCTCCTCCTGCCGGTGGACACCCGCAATGCCCAATTGTGGCGGCGCTCACAGTGGATTGGCTGGTCGCGAGGCCGGCGCCGTAGGCTTGGCGGGGTGCATACCGATGTGTTGGACGTGGACACCTCGCGCCGCCGAATCGTCGATCTCACCGAGGCGGTGCGCGGGTTCTGCTGGTCGCGCGGGGACGGCCTGTGCAACGTGTTCGTCCCGCATGCGACGGCGGGGGTGGCCATCATCGAGACGGGTGCCGGTTCCGACGACGACCTGGTCGACACGCTGGAAAGGCTGCTGCCGCGCGACGATCGCTATCGGCATTCGCACGGCTCCGCGGGCCACGGCGCCGACCACGTGATGCCGGCGCTGGTCGCCCCGTCGGTGACGGTTCCGGTGTCGGCCGGTGAGCCGATGCTGGGGACGTGGCAGAGCATCGTGTTGGTCGACCTGAACCGGGACAACCCGCAACGCTCGGTCCGGCTGAGCTTTCTTCAGGGTTAGCGGCCCGGTGCGCGTCGCACCGGGGCAGGTACTGTGAGCGGTCGAAATGCGTCGTGAGACGGGCTTGCCATGCCCCGGCGAATAGGCTGGGAATGAGACGTCGGAGTAACGGAAAGAAGCGGACTCGAAAGTGCAGACACACGAGATCAGGAAGCGGTTTCTTGATCATTTCGTGAAGGCGGGCCACACCGAGGTGCCGAGCGCATCGGTGATCCTCGACGACCCCAACCTGCTGTTCGTCAACGCGGGCATGGTCCAGTTCGTGCCCTACTTCCTGGGCGCACGCACCCCCGAATACTCGACGGCCACCAGCATCCAGAAGTGCATCCGCACCCCCGATATCGACGAGGTCGGTATCACCACCCGGCACAACACGTTCTTTCAGATGGCCGGCAATTTCTCGTTCGGCGACTATTTCAAGCGTCGCGCCATCGAACTGGCCTGGACCCTGCTGACCAACGGTGTCGAGCAGGGCGGTTACGGCCTGGATCCCGAACGCATCTGGACGACGGTCTTCTTCGACGACGACGAGGCCGTGCAGCTGTGGCAGGAGATAGCCGGGCTGCCCGAGGATCGCATCCAGCGCCGCGGCATGGAAGACAACTACTGGTCGATGGGCATCCCCGGCCCGTGCGGACCGTCCTCGGAGATCTACTACGACCGCGGGCCGGAGTTCGGCGTCGAGGGCGGCCCGATCGCCAACGAGGACCGCTACATCGAGATCTGGAATCTCGTGTTCATGCAGAATGAACGCGGCGAGGGTACCGGCAAGGCCGACTTCGAGATCCTGGGGCCGTTGCCCCGCAAGAACATTGACACCGGCATGGGTGTGGAGCGGGTCGCCTTCATCCTGCAGGGCGTGCACAACGTCTACGAGACCGACCTGTTGCGGCCCGTCATCGACACCGCGGCCGCGCGGGCGCCGCGCGGGTATGACGTGGGCAACCACGACGACGACGTGCGCTACCGGGTCATCGCCGACCACAGCCGCACCGCGGCCATCCTGATCAGCGACGGCGTCACGCCTGGCAACGACGGCCGCGGCTACGTGCTGCGCCGGCTACTGCGCCGGGTGATCCGCTCGGCACGGCTGCTCGACATCGAGGGTCCCATCGTCGGCGACCTGATGGTCACCGTGCGCGACGCGATGGGGCCGTCGTATCCGGAACTGGCCGCCGACTTCGACCGGATCCGGCGCATCGCCGTCGCCGAGGAGACCGCGTTCAACCGCACGCTGGCGGCGGGCTCGAAGCTGTTCGACGAGGTGGCCGGGACTACCAAAGCCTCTGGCGCGAGGGCGATTTCGGGTTCGGATGCCTTCACCTTGCACGACACCTACGGATTCCCGATCGAGCTCACGCTGGAGATGGCGTCCGAGGCAGGCCTGCGGGTGGACGAAGTCGGCTTCCGGGAACTGATGGCCGAGCAGCGCCGCCGCGCCAAGGCCGACGCCGCCGCGCGCAAACATGCGCACGCCGACCTGACCGCCTATCGCGAGCTGGTCGACGCCGGCCCCACCGAGTTCACCGGCTTCGACGAATTGACCTCCGAAGCAAGGATTCTGGGTATTTTCGTGGACGGCAAGCGCGTCCCGGTGGTCACCCACGGCACCGAGGGGGCCGGCCGGGTCGAACTCGTGCTGGACCGCACGCCCTTGTACGCCGAGGCCGGCGGCCAGATCGCCGACGAGGGCACCATCAGCGGAACGGGCGCCGGACAGAGCGCCCGCGCCGCGGTCACCGACGTGCAGAAGATCGCCAAAACCCTGTGGGTACACCGGATCAACGTCGAGTCGGGTGAATTCGTGGAGGGTGACACCGTCGTCGCGGCAGTCGACCCGCAGTGGCGCCGCGGCGCCACCCAGGGGCACTCGGGCACCCACATGGTGCACGCGGCGCTGCGACAGGTGCTGGGGCCCAACGCCGTTCAGGCCGGTTCGCTGAACCGCCCGGGCTACCTGCGGTTCGACTTCAACTGGCAGGGACCGCTGTCCGAAGAACAGCGCACCCAGGTCGAAGAGGTGACGAACCAGGCGGTGCAGGCCGACTTCGAGGTGCACACATTCACCGAGCAGCTGGAGAAGGCCAAGGCGATGGGCGCGATGGCCATGTTCGGCGAGGCCTACCCCGACGAGGTCCGGGTCGTCGAGATCGGTGGCCCGTTCTCGCTGGAGCTCTGCGGCGGGACCCACGTGCACAACTCGGCGCAGATCGGCCCGGTGACCATCCTGGGCGAATCCTCGGTCGGTTCCGGGGTGCGCCGGGTAGAGGCCTACGTCGGACTCGAGTCGTTCCGGCACCTGGCCAAGGAGCGTGCACTCATGGCGGGGCTGGCGTCGTCGCTGAAGGTGCCGTCCGACGAGGTGCCCGCCCGGGTGGCCAACCTGGTGGAACGGCTCAAGGCGGCGGAAAAGGAACTCGAACGCGCCCGGCTCGCCGGTGCGCGGGCCGCTGCGACCAACGCCGCGGCCGGCGCGGAGCGCATCGGTAACGTCCGGGTGGTGGCGCAACGGATGTCGGGCGGGATGACGGCGGGCGATCTGCGCTCCCTGGTCGGTGACATTCGCGGCAAGCTGGGCGGCGATCCCGCGGTGGTCGCGCTGATCGCCGAGGGTGAGGGCGGGTCGGTGCCGTATGCGGTCGCCGCCAACCCGGCCGCCCAGGACCTCGGGCTTCGCGCCAACGACCTGGTCAAGCAGCTCGCCGCGGCCGTCGACGGCCGCGGGGGCGGCAAGGCGGACCTGGCGCAGGGCTCCGGCAAGGATCCGGCAGGCATCGACGCAGCGCTCGACGCGGTCCGCTCCGAGATCGCCGCGATAGCGCGGGTCGATTGAGTGGTCTTGACACAACACCGCTTGCCTGACCGGCCCGGCGATCCGCACCAGGACCCTGGCCGGGGACGACGGCTCGGCATCGACGTGGGTAGCGTCCGCATCGGCGTGGCCTGCAGCGATCCCGACGCCATCCTGGCCACCCCGGTGGAGACCGTCCGCCGCGACCGCAACGGCAAACACCTGCGGCGGCTGGCCGCGCTGGCCGCCGAATACGAGGCCGTCGAGGTGGTGGTGGGGTTGCCGCGCACGCTGGCCGATCGCACCGGCCCGTCGGCCATCGACGCGATCGAGCTGGCCAGCAAACTGGCGGAAGTGCTGGGCCGCCGAGTTCCCCCCATTCCGGTGCGGCTGGCCGACGAGCGGCTGACCACGGTGGCCGCGCAGCGTTCGCTGCGCGCGGCCGGGGTGCGGGCCAAGGAACAACGTGCGGTGATCGATCAGGCCGCGGCGGTGGCGATTTTGCAAAGTTGGCTGGATCAACGCCGCGCGGCGGCGGCGGGGGAGCTCAGCGATGGTTGACAGCGCACGGCGCGAACGAGCCGAGCCCGAGGCGGTGGGTGCACCGTCCCGGCGCAGGTCGAGCCGCGTCTCCCGCAAACAGGCCGAGCGGGGCCGTCGGCGGCGGCGCTTCGCCGGCAAGATCGCGCTCGCGGTCCTCGTCGTGGTGGTGCTCGCCGGTGTCTTCGTGGGCGGCAAGCTGTGGCACACGCTGTTCGGGGCCGGCGACGACTTCAGCGGAGGCGGCAAGCGGGACCTGGTGATTCAGGTGCAGGCCGGTGACTCGACCACCAACATCGGCGAGACGCTGCAAAAAGAGCAGGTCATCAAGACGGTGCGGGCGTTCGTCAACGCCGCGCACGGCAACAGCGCCATCAACTCGATCCAGCCCGGCTTCTACCGGATGCGCACCGAGATCCCGGCGGCAAACGCCGTCGCGCGGCTGACCGACCCGAAGAGCCGGGTGGGCCGGCTGGTCATCCCGGAGGGCCGCCAGCTCGACGACACCACCGACATGAAGACCAACGTGGTGACGCCGGGCATCCTGACGCTGATCTCGCGAGCCACCTGCGTGGATCTCGACGGTGACACGCGCTGCGTCCGGGTGCAGGACCTGCGCGCGGCCGCGACCAACAGCCCTCCCTTGGCGTTGGCGGTGCCGCCGTGGGCCACCGAACCCGTCGGTGAGCTCGGCAAGGACCACCGCCGGATCGAGGGCCTGATCGCGCCGGGCACTTTCAACATCGACCCGTCCGCGTCGCCGGAGAGCATCCTGGCCACCCTGATCGGCGCCGGTGGCGAGGAGTACGTGAAGTCCGGGCTGGTGGACACCGCCCAGGCCATGGGCCTGTCGCCCTACGACATCCTGGTGGTGGCGTCGCTGGTGCAGCAGGAATCGAACTCCCAGGACTTCGCCAAGGTCGCGCAGGTCATCTACAACCGCCTGCACGCCCACCACACGCTCGAGTTCGACTCGACGGTCAACTACCCGCTGGACCGCCGCGAGGTGGCCACCAGCGACGCCGACCGGGCCCAGAAGACGCCGTGGAACACCTACGTGTCGCAGGGCCTGCCGGCCGCCGCGATCTGTTCGCCCGGGACCGACGCGCTGAACGCGGCCGAGCACCCGCAGCCCGGTGACTGGCTGTACTTCGTCACCATCGACGCCCAGGGCACGACCCTGTTCACCCGCGACTATCAACAACATCTGGCCAACATCGAGCTGGCTAAGCGCAACGGTGTCCTCGACAGCACGCCCCGCTAGCGCGGGCCCCCGCAAGGCGGCGGTGCTCGGCAAGCCGATCGCCCACTCGAAGTCCCCGCAATTGCACCTGGCCGCGTATCGTGCGCTGGGCCTGGCCGACTGGACGTACGAGCGCATTGAATGCGACGCCGAGCAGCTGCCCGGCGTGGTCGGCGGCTTCGGCCCCGAATGGGTCGGGGTATCGGTGACCATGCCCGGCAAGTTCGCCGCCCTGCGATTCGCCGACGAGCGCACCGACCGGGCGCAGCGGGTGGGATCGGCCAACACCCTGGTGCGCACGCCGGCGGGTTGGCGGGCCGACAACACCGACATCGACGGGGTCGCCGGCGCGCTCGGCAGCGCTTCGGGATGGGCGCTCGTCTGTGGATCGGGCGGCACCGCGCCGGCCGCCGTGGCCGGCCTGGCCCAGCTGGGCGTCGCCGGCATCACCGTGGTGGCGCGCAACCCCGACAAGGCGGCCCGGCTGGTGGATCTGGGCAACGAGCTGGGCGTGCCGACCCGGTTTTGCGACCTGGACGGCGACGGGCTGGCCGATGAGGTGGCGGGCGCCGAGGTGCTGGTCAGCACCATCCCGGCGGACGTGGCCGAACGCTACGCCGACACCTTCGCACGCATCGCTGTGCTGCTGGACGCCGTCTACGACCCGTGGCCCACGCCGCTGGCCGGCGCGGTGAGCGCCGCCGGCGGGCGGGTGGTCAACGGCGTGCAGATGCTGCTGCACCAGGCATTCGCGCAGGTGGAACAGTTCACCGGGCGGCCCGCGCCGCGCGAGGCCATGACTTGCGCGGTGGCCGCACCGGATTAGCCTGCCGCGCATGCGGATTGCGGTCGCGTGCCTGGTGCTGGCCTGGTTGGCGGCGTTGAGTTGTTACGACATTCGCGAACGCCGCCTGCCCAACGCGCTGACGTTGACCGGGGCCGCGGCGATCCTGGTGGCTGCGACACTGGCCGGGCGCGGGCCGGCGGCACTGGCCGGAACCGTGTCGCTGACCGCGATCTACCTGGTGGTGCACTGCGCGGCGCCGGGCGGAATGGGCGCCGGTGACGTCAAGCTGGCGCTCGGCCTGGGCGCCCTGACCGGTTGCTTCGGCGTCGGTGTGTGGTTTCTGGCGGCGCTGGGCGCGCCGCTGCTGACCGCGGTTCTCGGCATGGCCTGGCCGGCGCGGCGCGCCGGCAGCACGGTGCCGCACGGGCCGTCGATGTGTCTGGCCAGCGCGGCGGGGGTGGGGCTGACGTTGCTCTGACGCCTCAGTCCGGGACGGCGGTGGGGCGCAGCAGCGGCAGCAGCTGGTCGCCGAGCCTGACCGTCTCCGACTTGTACGGGGTGTCCGACAGCACGAAATGGCTGACCCCGAGATCGGCGTAGTTGCGCAGCGCAGCGGCGACTTCGACGGCCGAGCCGACCAGCCAGGTCGTCCCGGCACCCTCCCCGCCGTACTTGCTCGGCGTCGTATACAGGCAGGAATCGAGCACCTCTGCGCGCCCGGCAAGATCGTTGAGCCGCCGCTGACCCTCGGACCCGGCCGGGTCGTGCAGCAGCAGCATGGTCGGCGTGCCGGCCAGCTTGGCCACCTTCGCCTCGGCGTCGCGCCAGGCCTGCTCGGAGGTGTCACGCACCAGCGTCGTCACCCGAAGGCCGAATTCCAGCGGCGCGTGCTCGCGACCGAGCTTGTCCGACAACGCCTTCAGCCTGTCGATGCGCTCGGCGATCCCATCCAGGGACTCACCCCAGAACAGTTGGACGTCGGCGTCGGTCGCGGCGACCTGCTCGGCCGCCGCCGATGCACCGCCGAAGTAGAGCTTCGGGTACCGGCCGTCGGCCGCACCGAGCGGGCGCGGCTGCAACGTCGAGTGTTCGACGCCGAAAAACTCGCCACGGAAGGTGACGTCGTCCTCGCTCCACAAGCGGCGAACCAGCCGGATGAATTCGCGGGTTCGGTCGTAGCGGCGGCCCTTGTCGACCTCGGGATCGCCGTACGCGGCCAGATCATCGGCGCCACTGACGACGTTGATCAGCAGCCGGCCGTCGTTCAGCCGATCCAGGGTTGCCGCCGCACTGGCGAAATGCGCCGGGTGCCAGTAACCGGGGCGGACCGCCACCAGCGGGGCGAAGTTGGTGGTGCGCGCGGCGATCGCGGTCGCGACGGTGAAGGTGTCCGGCCGCCCCCAGCCGGTGCCGATCAGCGCGCCTTCCCAGCCGTGTTGCTCGGCGCGCAGCGCCAGGTCGACCGAATAATCCAGACTTCCCCAGCCGTCGACGGTGTCGTCGCCTCGATGGCCCGGCTCGACGGTATTCGGTATGTACCAGAGAAATTGACTCACCAGGCAACATGGTGGCACATGACCGCGGTGGCGTGCCCGGGCTTCGCCGCTTATCGCGTGGTCACCGCAGGAATCAGCACGGATGAAAGTCCGTGAGCGGGCGAAAAACTCAGGACGCAGGAAACCGTTGCCGGTAGCGTCCGCTCCTGACACCCTGGCGGGCTGGTCGTCGTGCGTACGACATCGATTCGCCCAGAAAGGCTTTGACTCCCATGCCCGTTGAATTCCTGAGTGACGGGGTGCTGGCCGACATCGCCGCCGACTACCGCCAGCGCCTGGCCAACGGCGGAACCGAGCCGCCGCTGCGCGGCCTCAAACTCATCCGGGACCAGCGGTGGGGCGCGGTGCGATTGGCCCGCGAGCACGGCGGCGCCGGCTACTCGGTGCCCCAATTCTTCGACCACCTCATCGCGCTCGCCGCGGCCGACCCCGACCTGGCCCACATCCTGCGGATCCACTACGCACTGGTCGAGGAGCTACAGGTCACGCCGCGGCGACCGGGCAGCGACCGGTGGATCGCGGTGGTCGCCGAGGGCGGGCTGATCGGTGGCGCCAATGCCGAAAAGAGCCAGAAGTCGGTGGGCGGCAACGACCGTGACACCCGACTGGTGTCGACGGGGGCCGGGCTGCGGCTGCGCGGCCGCAAGTTCTACAGCACCGGCGCACAGTTCTCCGACTATCTGCGCATCACGGCGCAGGACGACGACAACACCCCGACCGCCGTGGTGATCCCGGTGGACCGCGCCGGCGTCGAGCACCTCGATGACTGGGACGGCATCGGGCAGCGCCAAACAGGCAGTGGCACAACGGTATTCCACGACGTCGCGGTCGCTCCCGACGAGGTGTTCCCGCTCGCCGACACCATCGGGGTGAACCGCGCCCGCGGCGCGCTGATGCAGCTGTACCTGCACGCGATCGCCGCCGGCATCCTGCGGGCCCTGACCGCCGACGCCGCGGCGCTGGTGCGTGGGCGGGGACGCACCTACACCTTCGCCAGCGTCGGGGAGCCCACCGCGGACCCGCAGCTGCTGCAGATCGTCGGCGAGATCGACGCGGTGGCCTACGCCGCGCAGGCACTGGTGCACAGCGCGGCCGCCGAACTCGCTCCCGCGCTGGAGGCGGCGCGTGGCACCGCGATCGATCCCGAGCTGGAAAACCGGTCGTCGATCGCCGCCGCGCGGGTCAAGGTCGCGATCCAGGAGCCCGCGCTGCGGGCCGCGTCGCGGGTCTTCGACGTCGGCGGCGCGTCGGCCGTGCAGGCGTCGGCGCTGTTGGACCGGCACTGGCGCAACCTGCGGACGCTGTTCTCGCACAACCCGACCGTCTACAAGGCGCGGGTGCTCGGCGATATCGCCGTCAACGGCGCGGAGCTGCCCGCGAGCAGTTTCTTCTGAGACTCGCGCGGATTTAAGTCCGCGCACGCCCCCGTGGGAAGATGGGACCTGTGTTGCGTTGGATCACTGCTGGGGAGTCGCATGGCCGCGCGCTGGTGGCCGTGCTCGAAGGCATGGTCGCCGGTGTGGAGGTCACCTCCCTCGACATTGCCGAACAGTTGGCCCGCCGTCGCCTGGGTTACGGTCGCGGCGCCCGGATGGCGTTCGAGCGTGACGCGGTGAGCGTGCTGTCCGGGGTGCGTCACGGTGTCACCCTGGGCGGGCCCATCGCCGTCGAGATCGGCAATACCGAATGGCCGAAGTGGGAGACCGTGATGGCCGCCGACCCGGTCGACCCGGGCGAGCTGGCGGACAGTGCGCGCAACGCGCCGCTGACCCGGCCGCGGCCCGGCCACGCCGACTACGCGGGCATGCTCAAGTACGGCTTCGACGACGCCCGGCCGGTGCTGGAGCGGGCCAGCGCCCGCGAGACGGCGGCCCGCGTCGCGGCCGCCACCATCGCCCGCGCGTTCCTGCGCCAGGTGCTCGGCGTCGAGGTGCTCTCGCACGTCATCGCGATCGGGCCGTCGGCGCCCTACGACGGGCCGCCGCCCGGCCCGGGCGACCTGCCCGCGATCGACGCCAGCCCGGTGCGCGCCTACGACAAGGCCGCCGAGGAGGCGATGATCGCCGAGATCGAGGCCGCCAAGAAGGACGGCGACACGCTCGGCGGTGTGGTCGAGGTGGTGGTCCTGGGCCTGCCCGTCGGGCTGGGCTCGTTCACCAGCGGCGACAACCGGCTGGACAGCCAGCTCGCCGCCGCCGTGATGGGCATCCAGGCGATCAAGGGCGTCGAGATCGGCGACGGCTTCGAGACCGCACGCCGCCGCGGCAGCCGCGCCCACGACGAGATGTACCCGGGCCCCGACGGCGTGGTCCGCTCGACCAACCGCGCGGGCGGCCTGGAGGGCGGCATGACCAACGGCCAGCCGCTGCGGGTGCGCGCTGCAATGAAGCCCATCTCCACGGTGCCGCGGGCGCTGGCCACGGTCGACATGGCGACCGGCGAGGAGGCCGTCGCGATCCACCAGCGCTCGGACGTGTGCGCGGTGCCCGCCGCCGGCGTGGTGGTCGAGGCCATGGTGGCGCTGGTGCTGGCGCGGGCCGCGCTGCAAAAGTTCGGCGGCGATTCGCTGGCCGAGACCCGCCGCAACGTCGAGTCCTACCGGCAGGCCGTCGCCGAGCGGGAGTCGCCGGCCGCCCGGGGTACCGGGTAGTGGCGCCCAAGGCGGTCCTGGTGGGTCTGCCGGGGTCGGGCAAGTCCACCATCGGCCGGCGGCTGGCCAAGGCGCTCGGCGTCGACTTCCTGGACACCGATGTGGCCATCGAGCAGCGGACCGGGCGCCGCATCGCCGACATCTTCGCCACCGACGGCGAGCCGGAATTCCGCCGCATCGAGGAAGACGTGGTGCGCGCCGCGCTGGCCGGCCACGACGGCGTGGTGTCGCTCGGTGGCGGCGCCGTCACCAGCCCGGGGGTGCGTGCGGCCCTCGCCGGTCACACCGTCATCTACCTGGAGATCAGCGCCACCGAAGGGGTGCGCCGCACCGGCGGCAACGCCGTGCGCCCGCTGCTGGCCGGCCCGGACCGCGCCGACAAATACCGCGCGCTGCTGGCCGAGCGAAGCCCGCTGTACCGGCGCGCGGCCACCATCCGCGTCGACACCAACCGGCGCAACCCCGGCGCGGTGGTCCGCTACATCGTCTCGCGGTTGCAGGCTCCCGCCGGGGCGGCCACATGACGCGCTCCGGTGATCCGGTCACCATCGAGGTCGCTGTCGACCCGCCATACCCGGTGATCGTCGGCACCCGCTTGCTGGGCGAGCTGGACGAACTTGTCGGCGGCCGGCACAAGGTGGCCATCGTCCATCAACCCGTGCTGACCGAGACCGCCGAGGTGATCCGAAGTCGGTTGGCGGACAAGGGCGTTGACGCGCACCGCGTCGAAATCCCGGACGCCGAGGAGGGCAAGGACCTCCCGGTGGTTGGCTTCCTGTGGGAAGTGTTGGGCCGCATCGGGATTGGACGCAAGGACGCGCTGGTCAGCCTCGGCGGCGGCGCGGCTACCGACGTCGCCGGATTCGCGGCGGCCACCTGGCTGCGCGGCGTCGACATCGTGCACGTGCCCACCACGTTGCTTGGCATGGTCGACGCGGCCGTCGGCGGCAAGACCGGGATCAACACCGACGCGGGCAAGAACCTGGTCGGGTCCTTTCATCAGCCGCACGCCGTTCTGGTCGACCTCGACACGCTGCAGACGTTGCCGCACAACGAACTTGTGGCCGGGATGGCCGAAATCGTCAAGGCGGGATTCATCGCAGATCCGGTGATCCTCGACCTTATCGAGGCCGACCCGCAGGCCGCGGTCGACCCGTCGGGCGACGTGCTGGCGGAGCTGATCCGCCGCGCTATCGCCGTCAAGGCGGAGGTGGTGGCCGCCGACGAGAAAGAGTCGGAGCTGCGCGAAATCCTCAACTACGGGCACACATTGGGGCACGCCATCGAGCGTCGCGAGCGCTACCAGTGGCGGCACGGCGCCGCGGTGTCGGTGGGACTGGTCTTCGCCGCCGAGCTGGCCCGGCTGGCCGGCCGCCTCGACGACGCCACCGCGCAGCGGCACCGCAGCATCCTGTCCGCGCTCGGCCTGCCGGTCAGCTATGACGCCGACGCGCTGCCGCAACTGCTGGAATACATGGCGGGAGACAAGAAGTCGCGGGCCGGGGTGCTGCGGTTCGTGGTCCTCGACGGCCTGGGCAAGCCGGGCCGGATGGCCGGCCCCGACCCGTCGCTGTTGGCGGCGGCCTATGCCGGACTCGCGGAGGAGGCTAAATGACCACCGTCGTGAACGTCATCAACGGCCCGAACCTGGGCCGGCTGGGCCGGCGCGAGCCGGACGTGTACGGCGACACGACGCATGATCAGTTGGCCGCGCTGATCGAGCGGGAAGCCGATGCGCTCGGCGTCAAAGCGGTTGTGCGGCAGAGCGATAACGAAGCCGAACTGCTTGACTGGATCCATTCTGCCGCCGACGCGGGCGAGCCGGTGATCCTCAACGCCGGCGGGCTCACCCATACGTCGGTGGCGCTGCGCGACGCGTGCGCGGAGTTGCGTGCACCCCTGATCGAGGTGCACATCTCCAATGTCCATGCGCGCGAAGAGTTTCGGCGGCACTCTTACCTAAGCCCGGTCGCGACCGGAGTGATCGTCGGGCTGGGGGTGCAGGGCTATCTGCTCGCCCTGCGCTATCTGGCCGGGGAGTCCGGCGCCAACAGCTAGCCCTTGTCGTGTTCGGTGCCGGGCCTGGTGTGCTCGTCGCCGGTGCGGATCACCTCGGTCTTCGGGTCGTCCCCGGGCTTGTCGATCGTTTCGGTCGGCGATTCGGCGGTGGACACCCTGTCGGTGTGCGCCTCGCGCTCGGCCGTGGCGACCGACGCGGTCCGCGCCTCGGTGTGGGCACCGGAGTTCTGCGTGGGAATCTCGCCGGTGGGCGAGTCGTCGTCGCGCACCGCCGAGAACACGTCGGTGTCACCGTCCCGCTCGCGTTTTTGGTCAAGGCCGTGGTGCTTCTCCGGAGTCTTCTCAGTCTGCCGGTCCACCCGCCAGCGCCCGATGGTCACGCCGATGATTCCTGGCAGGAAGACACACAGCGCGGTGAAGGCCGCAAACGTCGTCAGCTCGTTGAGCAGCCCCCCGGTGTACAGGCCCTTGTAGAAGAGCGCGAGCAGCCAGGTAACGGCGCCACTGAGCACACCGGCCAGCAGGCCGGCCAGCAGCCAGGTCATCGCCAGGTCGCCGCGGCGATCTGGATCGGGGTTGGCGCGGGCGTCGGCCCGGCCGTCGAGAACCCCCCATACGGCCACGCCGATGATGAACAGAATCAGCAGCGCCGCACTGAACAGCCCGGCCTGCGTCTGCCACGCGTTGATCAATGCGCCTTGGAACAATCGAACGACGACCATCGCCGCGGCGTAGACCAATCCGCGCAGCATCCAGTTACTCATGGCCCAAAAGCGTAGCGAGTACCGTCAAGCCCTGTGACACATTCACAGCGTCGAGACAGGCTCAGAGCGCGACTTGAGGCCAGCGGATTGGATGCGTTGCTGGTCACGGACTTGGTGAACGTCCGTTATCTCTCCGGTTTTACCGGGTCCAACGGCGCGTTGCTGGTGTTCGCGGACGATCGCGGCCCCGTGCTGGCCACCGATGGGCGGTACCGGACCCAGGCCGCCGAGCAGGCGCCGGACCTCGACGTCGCCATAGAGCGGGCGCTGGGACGCCACCTGGCCGCGCACGCCGCCGCGGCCGGCGCTCAGAAGCTGGGCTTCGAAAGCAACGTGGTGACCGTCGACGGATTCGACGCGCTGACCCGCGAGCTGGACGAGCGGAAGGCGACCACCGAGCTGGTCAAGGCGGCCGGAACCGTCGAGGCGTTGCGCGAGGTCAAGGACTCCGGCGAGGTCGCGCTGCTGCGGCTGGCGTGCGAGGCGGCCGACGCGGCGCTGACCGACCTGGTGGCGCGGGGCGGCCTGCGGCCCGGCCGGACCGAACGCGAGGTCAGCCGCGAGCTGGAGGCCCTGATGCTCGATCACGGCGCCGACGCGATCTCGTTCGAGACCATCGTGGCGGCGGGCCCGAATTCGGCGATCCCGCATCACCGGCCCACCGACGCGGTGCTGGCCGGCGGCGATTTCGTCAAGATCGACTTCGGGGCGCTGGTCGGCGGCTACCACTCCGACATGACCCGCACCTTCGTGCTCGGCAAGGCCGCCGACTGGCAGCTGGAGATCTACCAGTTGGTCGCCGACTCGCAGCGGGCCGGCCGTGAGGCGTTGCAGGCCGGCGCCGACCTGCGCGAGGTGGACGCCGCGGCCCGCCAGGTGATCGCCGACGCCGGCTATGGCGAGCAGTTCAGCCACAGCCTGGGCCACGGCGTGGGCCTGGAGATCCACGAAGCGCCGGGCATCGGCGCCACGTCCACCGGCACGTTGCTGGCCGAATCCGTGGTGACCGTGGAGCCCGGCGTCTACCTGCCCGGCCGCGGCGGGGTGCGCATCGAGGACACGCTGGTGGTGCCCGATGAGGCCCTCGGCAAACCCCCGGAATTGCTGACCAAGTTCCCCAAGGAGCTCGCCGTTCTGGCGTAGCCGATAGCGCCCGGGGGGTTGCGCCCCCGAGTACAGTCGGGGGCGTGAACGGGGTGGGACGGGGTTTGGCGCGCCTGCGGGACTTCCGGTGGGACATGTACGCCCAGCCCCTTCGGGAGCTGCGGCTGGAGATGCAGATCGTCTACTTCGCGATCCACATGCCGTTCGCCAGCGGGGTGACGCTGCACGTTCCGCTGCTGACGATGATCAAGCCGCTGCCGTCGCCGGACGAGCACGCCGCGCCCGGCTCCGAACACGTCCACCACTAACGGCGTTTCGCGCGTCACGGCCCGACCCCGGTCCGCGGGGCACGGGCGCGGAGCGCTCTAAACTGGCCGACAAGTTACAGACAGTTCCGTAGCGACTGTCCATTCCTCGAGGAGATATACCGAACCGTGGCAAGCACTGCCGATTTCAAGAACGGACTGGTGCTGGTGATCGACGGCCAACTGTGGCAGATCGTCGAGTTCCAGCACGTCAAACCGGGCAAGGGCCCGGCTTTCGTGCGGACCAAGCTCAAGAACGTGCTCTCCGGCAAGGTAGTCGACAAGACGTACAACGCCGGCGTAAAGGTGGAGACCGCCACCGTCGACCGCCGCGACGCCACCTACCTGTACCGCGACGGCTCGGACTTCGTGTTCATGGACAGCCAGGACTACGAGCAGCACCCGCTGCCCGAGTCGCTGGTCGGCGATTCCGCCCGGTTTCTGCTGGAGGGCCTGCCGGTGCAGGTGGCGTTCCACAACGGCGCCCCGCTGTACCTCGAGCTGCCCGTCTCGGTGGAGATGGTGGTGACGCACACGGAGCCGGGCCTGCAGGGCGACCGGTCCAGCGCCGGCACCAAGCCGGCCACCGTGGAGACCGGCGCCGAGATCCAGGTGCCGCTGTTCATCAACACCGGAGACAAGCTGAAGGTCGACACGCGCGACGGCAGCTACCTGGGGCGCGTCAACGCGTGAGCAGACCCGTGAGGGGACGCCATCAGGCCCGCAAGCGTGCAGTCGACCTCCTGTTCGAGGCCGAGGCCCGTGGGCTGAGCCCGGCGGAGATCGTCGACGTCCGCACCGGGCTCGCCGAGACGAACCCCGAAGTCGCGCCCCTGCAGCCGTATACGGCCGCGGCGGCCCGGGGCGTCGGCGAACACGCCGCGCACATCGATGACCTGATCAGCTCGCATCTGCAGGGCTGGACGCTGGACCGGCTGCCGGCGGTGGACCGCGCCATCCTGCGGGTCGCGGTCTGGGAGCTGCTCTACGCCGACGACGTGCCGGAACCGGTCGCCGTCGACGAGGCTGTCCAGCTGGCCAAGGAACTGTCCACCGACGACTCGCCGGGCTTCGTCAACGGGGTGCTCGGCCACGTCATGCTGGTGACCCCGCAGATCAGGGCCGCCGCCGAGGCGGTCCGCGGGGCGGTGGGTTCCGACATGACACCGGAGGACCACGGACCGCAACCATGACCCGGTTGGAGCTGCGCCTGCTCGTGGCGGCCGTCCTGGCCGCGACGGTGGTGCTGGGCGCGGTGATCTGCGCCGCCTACAGGTTGACCATCGTGGCCTCGGTGCTCTCGATCTACGCGCTCGGTGTGGGCGCCTGGCTGTATCACTGCGCCGAACGGGTGGCCGTCGCCCGCCGCATCAGCACGGTGCGTTCGGCGGCCAAGCCGCTGCAGCCGCTGCTGCCAGTGATGGCCGCGCTCATGGGGCTGACCCAGGGCGTGGTGCGGTCGCTCAGCGACGTCACCGAGTTGCCCGTCCGCCGCCTCGAGCTGCCCATGCTGCGGTGGGCGGACAGCGCCCGGGGTAATCGGCGCCGCCGGGGCGATGTCGTGGACAGTGACGACGAGGCGGATCACCGAGCAAGCTGAGATGAAATGACCACGGGCGTGGCGCAGCGGGTTCACAATACGAGCGGCACGTCAGCGGCGGCGATCCGAGAAGAACAGGTGAGGTCATGATTCGATACAGCACCCAGCCGCGACGACTTCGAGTGTCCGCACTGGCGGCGGTGGCCAACCCCTCATACGCCCGGGTCGACACCTGGAACCTGCTGGACGACGCCTGTCGTCATCTCGCCGAGGTGGACCTCGCCGGACTGGACAAGACCCACGACGTGGCGCGCGTGAAACGCCTCATGGATCGCATCGCCGCCTACGAGCGGTACTGGCTGTACCCCGGTGCGGCGAACCTGGCGATCTTCCGGGCCCACCTGGAGAGCCTGTCCACGGTGCGGCTCACCGAGGAGGTCTCCCTGGCCGTCCGGTTGCTGAGTGAATACGGTGACCGCGCAGGGCTTTTCGATACCTCCGCGCCGCTGGGTGACCAGGAGCTGGTCGCCCAGGCCAAGCAGCAGCACTTCTACACCGTGCTGCTCGCCGACGACGCGCCGAGCACGGCGCCGGACAGCCTGGCCGAGTGCCTGCGTGCGCTGCGCTGCCCGACCGACGATGTGCAGTTCGAGATCCTGGTGGTTCCCAGCGTCGAAGACGCGATCACCGCGGTGGCGCTGAACGGGGAGATTCAGGCCGCGATCATCCGGGACGACCTGCCGCTGCGGTCCCGGGACCGGCTGCCGCTGATGAACACGTTGCTCGGGCCCAACGAGGATGCGGGAGACGCCATTCCGGACCGCGCCAACTATTGGGTGGAGTGCGGGGAATGGATCAGGGAGCTGCGGCCCCACATCGATTTGTATCTGCTGACCGACGAGTCGATCGCGGCCGGCGATGACACCGAGCCCGACGTCTACGACCGCACGTTCTACCGGCTCAACGACGTCACCGACCTGCACAGTACGGTGCTCGCCGGACTGCGAAACCGTTACGCCACACCGTTTTTCGACGCACTGCGCGCGTATGCCGCCGCGCCGGTCGGCCAATTCCACGCCCTGCCCGTCGCACGCGGCGCCAGCATCTTCAATTCCCGGTCGCTGCAGGACATGGGGGAGTTCTACGGCCGCAACATCTTCATGGCCGAAACCTCCACCACCTCCGGCGGCCTGGACTCGCTGCTGGACCCGCACGGCAACATCAAGAAGGCGATGGACAAGGCCGCCAAGACGTGGAACGCCGACCACACCTACTTCGTCACCAACGGGACGTCGACGGCCAACAAGATCGTGGTGCAGTCGCTTACCCGGCCGGGTGACATCGTGCTGATCGACCGCAACTGTCACAAGTCGCACCACTACGGCCTGGTGCTGGCCGGTGCCTACCCGCTGTACCTGGACGCGTATCCGCTGCCGCAGTTCGCGATCTACGGCGCGGTGTCGCTGCGCACCATCAAGCAGGCGCTGCTGGATCTGGAGGCGGCCGGACAACTGCACCGGGTGCGCATGCTGCTGCTGACCAACTGCACCTTCGACGGCGTCGTCTACAACCCCCTACAGGTCATGCAGGAGGTGCTGGCGATCAAGCCGGATATCTGCTTTCTGTGGGACGAGGCGTGGTACGCGTTCGCCACGGCCGTGCCGTGGGCCCGGCAGCGCACCGCCATGATCTCCGCCGAGCGCCTCGAGCAGATGCTGGCATCGCCGGAATACGTTGCGGAATACCGGAAATGGGCCGCATCCATGGACGGGGTGGACCGGCGGGAGTGGATCGAGCGCGAGCTGATGCCCGACCCGGCCACCGCCCGGGTGCGCGTCTACGCCACGCATTCCACGCACAAATCACTGTCGGCACTGCGGCAGGCGTCGATGATCCACGTGCGCGACCAGGATTTCAACGCGCTCACCCGGGATTCCTTCGCTGAGGCGTTCCTGACGCACACCTCGACATCGCCGAACCAGCAGCTGCTGGCGTCACTGGACCTGGCCCGCCGCCAGGTCGACATCGAGGGCTTCCAACTGGTCCGGCAGGTATACGACATGGCGCTGGTCTTCCGGCATCGGGTGCGAAAAGACCGGCTGATCAGCAAGTGGTTCCGCATCCTCGACGAATCCGACCTGGTGCCAGAGGAGTTCCGCGAGTCCTCGGTGAGTTCCTATCGCCAGGTCAGGCAGGGGGCGCTGGCCGAGTGGAACGAGGCCTGGCGCTCCGACCAGTTCGTGCTGGACGCGACGCGGGTGACCTTGTTCGTGGGCGCGACCGGGATGAACGGCTACGACTTCCGCGAGAAGATCCTGATGGAGCGATTCGGCATCCAGATCAACAAGACGTCGATCAACAGCGTGCTGCTGATCTTCACGATCGGCGTCACCTGGTCCAGTGTGCATTACCTGCTCGATGTGTTGCGAAGGGTGGCAATCGATTTCGACCGCACCGAGAAGGCGGCCAGCGTCGCCGACCGGGCGCTGCAGCAACGTCACGTCGAGGAGATCACCGAGGATCTCCCGCATCTGCCCGACTTCAGCGAATTCGACGTCGCGTTCCGGCCCGTCGACGAGTGCAACTTCGGCGACATGCGATCGGCGTTCTACGCCGGCTACGAGGAGACCGATCGCGAACACGTGCTGATCGGCATGGCCGGGCGTCGACTGGCCGAGGGCAAGACCCTGGTGTCGACCACCTTCGTGGTGCCCTACCCGCCGGGCTTTCCGGTGCTGGTCCCGGGCCAGGTGGTGTCCAAGGAGATCGTCTACTTCCTGGCCCAGCTCGACGTCAAGGAAATCCACGGATACAACCCCGATCTCGGGTTGTCGGTCTTCACCGAGACGGCGCTGGCGCGCATGGAGGCCCAACGCAACGCCGCGATGGCGGCGGTGGGCTCGGTGACCGCGGCGTTCGAGCTACCCGCGGACGCGTCGGCTGCCAACGGCGCGCGCAACAACGGCGCCAACGACGCCCCGGCCGTGCCGTCGGTCGCCGACAGCAGCTGAGCGATCAGCCGGTCGTCGGAGTCGGGTTCGCGCCGCAGGTGGTGCGGGACGAGGTGTGCGGTGCGCCCGGCGACCAATCGGCGATACCTCGCCGGATCCCCTGCAGGAGTGCGTCGCGGCCCGCAGGAGCCGTCTGGTTGCAGCTCGAACTGAGGGTGCTGAACGGACTCGGGTCGGCGCCAACCTGCGCCGCTCCCAGGACACCGGAGCCGACCACGACTGCCGCGCTGACCAGTACTCGTGCGATCGCACGACCGTTACGACGCGCAGAACGTGCAGTAACAAACATGACGACGCCAGCCTAAGACGCGACCGCTGAGAGGCCGCTGAGAACGCGCTGAGCTCGGTGTTTTCAGCCGGGCCGCGGCCCTGCAGAATTAACGACGTGGGAATATCCGGTGTCGGGCCGTTCCGGCGAAGCGGGCGGGTTGGTTCGTGGCGCCTCGGCCACCTGGGCATTTCGGCCCGCTCGGCGGCGGTGTCGGCGATCGTCGTGCTGTGTGCCCTCAGCGTGGCCGGCGCGGGCTTGGACGCAATCCTGTACCGCACGCTGTTGGCGGGCGTCGATTACGCCGCCGCCGAACGGGTCCGCGACATCACCAAGGCGCTGCAGTCCGATTCGCCCGACGACCTCGACAACCATTTTCTGACCACCGACCAGCGGGTGGTCGCGACGCAACTGCTCGGTCCGGATGGCGACGTGGTCAAGCGATCCGGCTCCGCACCGAAAACGCCGCTGGTTCCGGCGAGCCGATTCGACTTCAACCTGCGGCGCGGCCTGCCCGACGACGCGGTGGCCGGCGACGACATGCGCGTCAGTGGCCAAAAGGTCGGGACCCGATCCGGCGTGTACACGGTGCTGGTGGGCGGCGGCAGCGAGGCGGTCGAGGCGACCGCGCGGACGCTGGCGATCCTGCTGGCGTGCAGCGCGCCGGTCATCGTCGGGGTGGTGGCGGGCGCAACCTACTGGCTGGTGCGCCGCTCGCTGCAGTCGGTGGACGCCATCCGGACCAGGGTTGCCGACATCTCGGCGTCCGATCTGGGCGAGCGGGTGCCGGTGCCCGACAGCCACGACGAGATCGCGGCCCTGGCCGTCACCATGAACGAGATGCTTTCCCGCCTGGAGGCGGGTCACCGTGCGCAGCAACGCTTTGTCGGCGACGCGTCGCACGAATTGCGGAGCCCGCTGACCACGATCATCTCCGGGCTGGAAGTGGCCGAGGCCCATCCCGATCTGCTCGACGCCGAGCTGGCGGTCAACACCCTGCTGCCCGAGGCGCAGCGCATGCACACCCTGATCGATGACCTGCTGCTGCTGGCCCGCGCCGACGAGCAGACGCTGCTCCGGCGCACGGAGCGGGTGGCGCTCGACGACCTCGCGCGCGCCGAGGCCGACCGCGCTCGGCGTGACACGCAATGCGTGGTCCACACCGATATCTGTCCGGTGCGCCTGGAAGCCGACCCGGTGGCCATGTCGCGGATGATCCGTAACCTCGTGGAAAATGCTGTCCGCCATGCGGTTTCATGCGTGTCCATCGAACTCGGCAGCCGGGGCGCGACGGCTGTCCTCACCGTCAGCGATGACGGCCCCGGAATAGCCCGCGCCGACAGGGGCCGGGTATTCGAACGTTTCGTTCGCCTGGATTCCGACCGGGCCCGCAGCGGGGGAGGGACGGGCCTGGGCCTGGCGATCGTCGCCGAGGTCGTTGCCGCACACGGGGGCACGGTCGCCATCGACGACCCGCCCTCCGGCGGAACCAAGATGATCGTGACGTTGCCGGTGTCTCAGCACAGCAATCGGTAACCGACGCCCCGAATCGTCTCGATGGTGTTGGTGCCGAAGGGGACATCGATCTTGCGACGCAGATACCCCACGTAGACCTCGACCACGTTGTCGGGGCCGTGATGATGCGCATCCCAGACGTTCTGCAATATCTCGGCCTTGGTCACCACCACGTCCTTGTTGCGCATCAGGAATTCGAGCACCCCGTACTCGCGGGGAGTCAACGCGATCGGGGTCGAACCCCGTTTGACCGTGTGCCGGGCGGGGTCCAGCGCCAGCGTCCCGGCTTTCAGCACCACCGGGCGCGCCGGCGCGCCTCGACGAATCAGCGCCCGCAGCCGCGCCACCAGTACGCGGAACGAGAACGGCTTGGTCAGATAGTCATCCGCACCCAGGTCGAAGGCGTCGGTCTGGTCGTACTCACCGTCCTTGGCGGTCAGCATGAGCACCGGTGTCCACACGTTGTGCGACCGCATTCGGCGCAGCACCTCGTAGCCGCTGAGGCCGGGCAGCATGATGTCGAGAACCATTACGTCGAAACCATTTTCGGTGGCCTCCCGCAGGCCGTCGACGCCGTTGCCGACGGCCACCACGACAAAACCCTCCGCCTTGAGCCCCCTGGCCATGGTGGCGGACAGCCGCGGTTCATCCTCGACGAGCAGGACTCTCATGTTTCAACGCTACGTCGAGTGCGGGAGGTGCCCTCAGCCGGGCCAGCGGGTCTCGATCAGCACCTCGGCGAACGGGCCGCCCATCCGGCAGAAACGGTTGGTCGCCACCCACACCACGCCCGGGTTTTCCAGCGTGATGCGCACCGGGTGGCCGACGATGGTCTCGCCCGGATTGGTGTGGCTGAAGAACGTTGTCAGGCTGTCGACGTCGACGTCGACTTTCCAGTCAGGCCATGGTTTTTGGAAGAAGTCACGGCCCGACCGGCCGGTCAGCATGGATCCTGGTCCGGTTGCTGGACGCCGGTTTCCGGACGACGTTCCGTCACATCATCTTTGGGCTGACCGGGGTGGCGACCGGGGCGCTGCGGTATGACGATGATCAACACCGCGATCAGCGCCGCGAGCACCGCCGAGGCGAGCGGGCGACTCCACGCCAGGCCGCCGTCGGCGACGGGCTTGTCGATGAAGTCACCGACGGTCGCGCCCAGCGGCCTGGTGAGGATGAACGCGACCCAGAACAATGTGACGCGGGAGATCGACGCCCAGAAGTACATTGCCGCGACCACCGCCAGGCCAATCGCGAACACCAGCGCGCCGCGTTCGTAACCGAAATCGCGTGTGTCGGCCAGCCAATCGCCGAGCGCGGTGCCCAGCGTCTGCGAGAACGTGATGGTTGCCCAGTAAAAGGCCTCCACCTTGGGCGTGGAGACGGTGTTGACCGATACGGTGCCCTGCGACCAGCGCCAGAGTCCCAGCGTGGCCAGCAGGCACGCCAGCAGCAGCAGCGACCCGCCCGTGTAGCCGATGCCCAGCGACCGGTCCGCGAAATCGGCCAGCACGGTGCCGAACGTCGTCGAGGCGACGATCGTCGCCCAGTACAGGGCCGCGTGGAATCGCTTGGCGAGGATCTGCGCCGCCACCAGCGCCACCAGCGCGACGCCGAAAATCGCGACCCCGGCGGCGTAGCCCCAATTCAGCGTCATCGTGACGGTGTCACCGCCCGTCTCGCCCAACGTCGTGGCCAAGACCTTGATGACCCAGAACCCCAGGGTGACCGCCGGCACCTTGGTCAACGCGTGCTTGGAAACATCCGTCATGCACGCCATCTTCCGCCGCCGGGTGGCCATCCGGGAATTGGCGGGTTCGGTGGCGTGGCAGGTTCTGCTCACCGGGATCACAAAGCCGACGCGTCCTCGCAGGTGGCGCAATAGCGCGGCGGGTGGCGGTTTTAGCTGCTCGGGCCTTGAGGTGACCCGGCGCAATAGTCCTGCCCGCCGCCACGGGGCCTCGTCGGCGACCCGAAAAATGGCCCTGAGCTGCGTTAGCGTGACTCCCGTGGCGCAACCAGTACCCAGCCGGGATATTCAAGACTCCCGAGCCAATCGCGCCCGTCGGGTCGCCGACGTACTGCGCCAGCAGATCCACTCCGAAGCCTACCCGGAGGGCCTGCCCGCCGAACTGGAGCTGGCCGCCGAATTCTCGGTATCCCGCAACACCATTCGCGAGGCGCTGGCCGTCCTCAAGCACGAGGGCCTGATCGACCGCGGACCCAAGATCGGCACGCACGTCGCGCAGCGCAAGTACGACCACGGACTCGACGCGCTGCTGGGCCTGAAGGAGACGTTCAAGGACCTCGGTGAGGTCCGCAACGAGGTACGCGCAGCGATGCCGGTCACCGCGCCGCCGTCGGTGGCCCGCCGGTTGCGGCTGCAACCGGGCGAGCAGGCGGTGTTCATCGAGCGGCTGCGCTACCTGGGGGACCTGCCGCTCAGCCTCGACCTCACCTACCTCGCCCCGGACATCGGCCGCGAGGTGCTGACCCACCCGCTGGAGACCGACGACCTGTTCGCGCTCATCGAGGAGGTGAGCGGGCAACGACTGGGGTCGGCGGCGCTGGCGCTGGAGGCTATTCCCGCCGACGCGCACTCGGCGGCGACGCTGCAGGTGCCCGACGGTGCGGCGCTGCTGATGTTGGAGCGGCTCACCAGCCTCGCCGACGGCACCCCCGTCGACCTGGAGTACATCCGGATGCGGGGCGATCGAATCACCATGCGGGGCAACCTGATGAGGAGCAACCCATGACACTGATCAACAACAACCGCGCCGACGTGCCGGTCACGATCGACGAGTCGCTGTGTATCGACGGCTGCACGCTGTGCGTGGAGGTCTGCCCGCTCGACGCGTTGGCCATCAACCCCGACACCGGCAAGGCCTTCATGCACGTCGACGAGTGTTGGTACTGCGGCCCCTGCGCGGCCCGCTGTCCGACCGGCGCCGTCACGGTCAATATGCCCTATCTCCTTCGCTGAAAAGCATTCGAAACCAGGATCTTTCATGAAACGACGCGCCATCCGGCTGGCGTCGGTGGTGAGCGCGATCGCCGCGCTGACCTCCGGTTGCTCACTCGAATCCCTGTCGCAGTCCTCCGGTGTGGTCAACGTGGTGGTGGGATATCAGTCCAAGACCATCAACACCGTCACCGCGGGTACGTTGCTGCGCGCGCAGGGGTACCTGGAGCACCGGCTGGCCGACATCACCACCCGCACCGGCACCAAATACGCGGTGCGGTGGCAGGATTACGACACCGGCGCCCCGATCACCGCGCAGATGCTCGCCGAGAAGATCGACATCGGTTCGATGGGCGACTATCCGATGCTGATCAACGGCTCCAAGACGCAGGCCAACCCGCTGGCGAAAACCGAGATCGTCTCCATCACCGGCTACAACCCCAAGGGCGCCCTGAACATGGTGGTGGTGGCGCCCGGTTCGTCGGCGACCACGTTGCGCGGCCTGGCCGGGTCCAAGGTTTCGGCGAGCGTGGGATCGGCCGGCCACGGCACTTTGATGCGGGCGCTGGACAGGGCCGGGATCAAAGGTGTTGAAGTGCTCAACCAGCAACCGCAGGTGGGCGCATCTGCTTTGGAATCCGGTCAGGTGCAGGGGCTTTCGCAATTCGTCGCCTGGCCGGGGCTGCTGGTGTTCGAAGGCAAGGCCAAACTGCTGTACGACGGGGCCGAGCTGAACCTGCCCACCCTGCACGGGGTGGTGGTGCGGCGCTCGTATGCGGCGTCGCATCCGGAGGTGCTGGGCGCCTTCCTGCAGGCGCAACTGGACGCAGGAGACTTCCTCAACTCCAAGCCGCTGGAGGCCGCCCGTATCGTCGCCCAGGGGAGCGGCCTGCCGCAGGAAGTGGTGTACCTCTACAACGGTCCCGGTGGTACCTCATTCGACACCACGCTCAAACCCGCACTGGTCGAGGCATTGAAAAACGATGTGCCGTACCTGAAGTCGATCGGCGACTTCGCCGACCTCGACGTGTCGGGCTTCGTCCAGGACGGGCCGTTGCGCACCGTATTCGGCGCCCGCGGCCTGAACTACGACGCGGCGCGGGCCGCCACCGCCAACCCGTCCGCGCTGCGCGGGGATCCCGCGCTGGCCAGCGAACTGTGGCTGGACGGTTCGGATTCCACGCAAACCGTCGCCAACCCGACCGGCCTGCTTCGGGCGGTGCGGGCGGCGACCGCCCGCGGCGCCAAAGTCCGTGCCGCCTATGTTCCCGACGTGGAGCTGGGCACCCGGTGGTTCGCCGACAAGGCGGTCTGGGTGCAAGACGGCCAGAACTACCTGCCGTTCGGGACGCCGGCCGGCGCGCATCGTTATCTCGCCGCACACCCGGGCGGCGCCATCGTGAATTACGAGCAGGCCCTTGGAGGTTCGGTATGACCGCTTATCTCACCGGCGACCCGGCAGCCCCGGTGTCGGCGCAAGTCGTCGGCACCGCCCCGGCGACGGTCGCCCCGCGACGTGCCGGCTCGCCGTGGCGGTGGCGGCTGCTGCGGCTCGCATCGGTTGCCGCCGCGATCGGGTTGTGGCAGGCGCTCACCGCCGACAAGGTGCGGCTGCTGCTGCGCTTCGACACGCTGCCCACCGTCACCGAGATCGTGCACGCGCTGGGGCACCGGCTCGGAACCTCCGAGTACTGGCTTGACCTGGCGCAGTCGCTGATCCGTATCCTCACCGGCTTCGGATTGGCCGCGGTGGTCGGGGTCGCGACGGGCGTGCTGCTGGGGCGTTCCCGCTTGTTCGCCAACACTTTCGGCCCGCTGACGGAGTTGGTCAGACCCGTTCCGGCCATCGCGATAGTGCCGGTGGCGATCCTGCTGTTCCCGACCGACGAGGCCGGCATCGTGTTCATCACCTTCCTCGCGGCGTACTTCCCGATCCTGGTCAGCACCCGGCACGCGGTGCGGGCGCTGCCCACGCTTTGGGAGGACTCGGTGCGTACGCTCGGCGGCGGCCGGTGGGATGTGTTGAAGCAGGTGGTGTTGCCGGGCATCCTGCCGGGAGTGTTCGGCGGCCTGTCGGTCGGTATGGGCGTGGCGTGGATCTGCGTGATCTCCGCCGAGATGATCTCGGGCCGACTCGGGATCGGCTATCGCACCTGGCAGGACTACACCGTGCTGGCCTATCCCCAGGTGTTCGTCGGCATCATCACCATCGGGGTGCTGGGTTTCGCGACGGCGGCGGCCGTCGAGGTCGTGGGCCGCCGGGTGACCAGCTGGCTGCCGCGCGCGGAGGAGGAAGGTCGGCAATGACTTCAAAAAAGGCGGGAGTGAGTCTGGAACTGGATCGAGTTCGCTTGTCCTACACCGGAGAACCGGTGATCGACGGGCTGAGCCTGACCGTGCGGCCCGGGGAGATCCTGGTGCTCACCGGTCCCTCGGGCTGCGGCAAGTCGACGGTGCTGCGGGCCCTGGCGGGACTGCTGCGGCCCGACGAGGGCCGGATCGTCGCCGACGGCGACCAGGTCACGACCACCTCGGCCGACCGGGGCATGGTGTTCCAGGACAACGCGTTGCTGCCATGGCGCACCGTGCGCTCCAACATCGAGTTGGCCCTGCGGCTGCGCGGCGTCGCCCGGGCTCACCGGCGCGCCGAGGCGGACCGCTGGATCGCCGAGCTCGGTCTCACCGGGTTCGGCGACTATCTGCCCAAGAGCCTGTCCGGCGGCATGCGGCAGCGCGTCCAGCTGGCCCGCGGGCTGGCCGGGGCGCCGCGCGCGGTGATGATGGACGAGCCGTTCGGCGCGCTGGACACGCAGACGCGTACGGCCATGCAGCGGCTGCTGATCGATACCTGGCGTGCCCATCCGACGACGATCGTCTTCGTCACGCACGATGTCGACGAGGCGCTGCTGCTGGGCGATCGCATCGCCGTGCTGGGCAAGGCCGGTCAGCCGCTGCGCACCCTGATCGACGTGCCGGAGCCGCGCGTCGACCGGCAGCGCGCCGCACTGCGCGCTGAAGTCATTGCGGCACTGAATCATTCGGCGGTGGCGGCATGATGCAGATTCCCGACCCGGCGGCCCCGATCCGGCTCGACTGTGACGTCCTGGTCATCGGCGGTGGTACGGCGGGCACCATGGCGGCGCTGTCGGCCGCCGAGAACGGTGCGCGGGTGCTGCTGCTGGAGAAGGCCCACGTGCGCCACTCCGGCGCCCTGGCGATGGGCATGGACGGTGTCAACAACGCGGTGATCCCCGGCAAGGCCGAACCCGAGGACTACGTCGCCGAGATCACCCGCGCCAACGACGGAATCGTCAACCAGCGCACCGTCTATCAGACCGCTACCCGCGGCTTCGCCATGGTGCAGCGGCTGGAGCGCTACGGCGTGAAGTTCGAGAAGAACGAGCACGGCGAATACGCCGTGCGCCGGGTGCACCGCTCGGGCTCCTACGTGCTGCCGATGCCCGAGGGCAAGGACGTCAAGAAAGCGCTGTATCGCGTGCTGCGGCAGCGGTCGATGCGCGAGAAAATCCGGATCGAGAACCGGCTGATGCCGGTCCGGGTGCTGACCCACGAAGGCCGCGCGGTGGGCGCGGCGGCGCTACACACCCGCACCGGTGAGTTCGTCACCGTCGGCGCCAAGGCGGTCATCCTGGCCACCGGCGCGTGCGGCCGACTCGGCCTGCCCGCGTCGGGCTACCTGTACGGCACCTACGAGAACCCCACCAACGCCGGCGACGGCTACTCGATGGCCTACCACGCGGGTGCCGAGCTGTCCGGCATCGAGTGCTTTCAGGTCAACCCGCTGATCAAGGACTACAACGGGCCGGCGTGCGCGTACGTCGCCAATCCCTTTGGCGGCTACCAGGTCAACTCGCACGGCGAGCGGTTCGTCGACTCCGACTACTGGTCGGGGCAGATGATGGCCGAGGTCAAAACCGAGATCGATTCCGCGCGCGGACCCATCTACCTCAAGGTGTCGCACCTGCCCGACGAGACGCTGACCGCGCTGGAAAACATCCTGCACACCACCGAGCGGCCCACCCGGGGTACCTTCCACGCCAACCGCGGCCACGACTACCGCACCCACGACATCGAGATGCACATCTCCGAAATCGGCTTGTGTAGCGGGCATTCCGCGTCGGGTGTGTGGGTCGACGAGCACGCCCGCACCACGGTGCCCGGGCTGTACGCCGCGGGTGACATGGCCTGCGTGCCGCACAACTACATGATCGGCGCTTTCGTGTTTGGCGATCTGGCCGGTACGCACGCGGCCTCGACGCTGGCCGAAGTCGCTGCGCCGCAACAACTCCCGGAGGAGCAGGTGCGTGAGGCGCACGAGCTGATCTACCGCCCGCTGCGGCATCCGGACGGCCCGCCGCAACCCCAGGTTGAATACAAGCTGCGCCGCTTCGTCAACGACTACGTTGCGCCGCCCAAGACCGGCGCCAAGCTGTCGCTGGCCATCCGCACCTTCGAGCGGATGAGCGCCGAGATCGCCGAGATGGGCGCCCGCAATCCGCACGAGCTGATGCGTGCGGTGGAGGTGTCGTTCATCCGCGACTGCGCCGAAATGGCCGCCCGCTCCTCGCACACCCGCACCGAATCCCGTTGGGGCCTCTACCACGACCGCGCCGACCTGCCCGGCCGCGACGACAACCAGTGGGGTTATCACCTCAACCTGCGCAAGGACGCCGAAAAAGGAATGGTGTTCCTCAAGCGGCCGGTGGCACCGTATTTCGTACCGGTCCCGGAGCTCGACGGACTGCCGCCGACCGACCGGACCGTGTACCCGGTGGAGCAGCCGCCGCTGGTCGGTGGCCAGGCGCCGGCCAACGCGGTGTCCCGAATCGGCTCGGCCACCACTACGTTCGAGCCGCCGTCGCCGCGCATCGCCGAGGTCCTGGCGCTCGAGGAGCCCACGATGGCCGACCTGGGGCCCTACCTTGCCGACGCGGATCCCGGCGTGCGCCGCACCGCGGTGTCGACGCTGACCGAGCACATCCCCGACGGGTATGCGCCGGCCCTGGTGGCCGCACTGAAGGATGACGACGCCACGGTCCGCCTCACCAGTGCCGACGGCATCCGCGAGCTGGTCGAGGTGTTGCCGCAGCCCGAAAGCGTGCGCGAGCATCTGGATTCGGTCGATCGGGTGGTGCGCGCGGCCTCGCTGTACGTGCTGGCCGCGCGCCGGGCCGGTGACGCCGCGCAATTCCGTCACGCCCTCGACGACGTCGATCATCGGGTTCGCATCGAGGCGGTGCGCGCGCTGGTGTCCGTCGACGACGTGGCGGGTGTCGTCGCCGCCGCTGCTGACGAGAACCGCGAGGTCCGCATCGCGGCGGCCGCCGGGCTGGCGACGTTACGGGCGGCAGCGGCCCCAGCCGGCGGGGCCGTGCGCCGGCTGGTCGCCGACTCCGATCCGCTGGTACGCGCGGCCGCGCTTGCCGCGCTGGGCCAATTGGGTTGCGGCCAAGATGATTTCGCCGCCATCAGGCAGGCGCTGCGGGCGCCTGCCTGGCAGGTGCGGCAAGGCGCGACCCGCGCACTGGCCGGAGCGCCGGTCGACTTCGCGGTTCCACATCTGTCCGAGGCGCTGGCCGACGCCCATCTGGACGTGCGCAAGGCGGCGGTGCTCAGCCTGACCCGGTGGGCCGGGGAGCCCGGCGCCCGGGACGCGCTGGGGCTTGCGCTCAAGGACGGCGACGCCGACGTCCGGGCCTATGCGCGCCGAGCGCTCGAGCAGGACAGCTTGGCGGAAAAAGGTTAGTCAGCGCAGGATCTTGGCGTACAGCAGGCTGTCCTGGGGTTCGGGTCCCATCGTGGGGTAGACCGCGTGCCGGGCCAACCGCCCCTCCAGGAAGAAGCCGGCGTGCTCGAGCAGCCGCGCCGAGCGCTCGTTGTCCACACTGCAGGTGGCCCAGACGCGGTACACCTCGCGATCGGAGTCGAGGGCGGCGAGCAGCATGCCGAGCACCTCGGACATCAAGCCCTTGCCCCACCACCGCCGGCCCAGGCAGTAGCCGACCTCGACCGAATGCGGCGCGGTGCGCCGGCAGCTGGCCAGCCCGATCACCTCGCCGCGGTGCCGCGATTCGATGACCCAGGTCTTCTCGTCCGCGCTGGCGTTGAGCTTTTCGGTGATCACGCGCCGTGTGGCGGCGACGTCGGGGTGCGGTGCCCACAAGAGGTACTTGGTGACCTGGGGATCTCGGGCGACCCGCTGGAACAGCGCCCCGGCATCGTCGAGCGCGGGTGGTCGCAGCAGCAGCCGCGGACCGCTGATCCGGTCGGGTGGGTATTCGGGCATCGGGATGTGACTTTAAAGGTCGAGGGCGCGATAGGTGTTGCGGACGAACCTCGGTTGTGCCGTCCGGAGTTTGGCCAGCGACGTGTTTCCGGCGACGGCCGTGGCGGCATCGACGGTCAGATCCGGCAGATTCTGAATCAGGTAGAGCAGGATCAGGTCCGCGCTGGGGTCGGCCTGCCACCAGGTCCCGTAGGCGCCCGGCCAGCTGAACGTTCCGAGGCCGCCGGGCCCGAAGAGCGGTGTGCTCTTGGCCGGATCGGTCACCACCGACAGGTTCAGCCCGAAGCCGCGGCCGACCCAGTACGGCGCGCCCAGGAAGTTGTGCCGCTTCTGCTCCTCGGTGAGCCGGTCGGTCCGCATCAGCCGGACGGATTCTTCCGAAAGCACCCGCACCCCGTCGACCGTTCCGCCGGCGAGCAACATCCGCACGAACCGCAGGTAATCGTCGGCGCTCGACCACAATCCGCCGCCGGCATTGCAGAACGAGGGCGGCGTGATGTGCGGTGGGCCCATCACGCCGTGATGCAGTCGGCTCTGTTCGTCTAGCGAGTACATGGTCGCCGCGCGGCGGCGCGCCTCCGGCGAGACGAAGAACCCGGTGTCGGTCATGCCCGCCGGGCCCAGGATCCGTTCGTCGAGCACCTGATGGAACGGCTTGTCCTCGATGCGGGAGGCGATGACGCCCAGCAGGTCGATGGAGTGGCTGTAGGTGACCCGGTCACCGGGCTGATGCACCAGCGGCAGCTTGGCCAGCTCGGCCAGCCAGGCGACCGGGCCCTGATTGAAGGGCAGTCGCATGTAGGCCTTGGAGATCGGTCCGGACACCGAGAAGCCGTAGGCCAGCCCACTGGTGTGGGTGAGTAGATCCTCGATCAGGATGGTGCGGTTCACCGGGTGCGTCCGGTCGAGCGGGCCGTGCGGATCGTCGAGCACCCGCACGCCGGCCAACTCCGGCGCCCAGCGGGTGACCGGATCTTTGAGCGCCAGCCTGCCGTCGTCGACCAGGCTCATCACGGTCGCGACCGTCACAGGCTTGGTCATCGATGCGATGCGAAACAGCGTGTCGCGCTGCATCGGCAGACCCGCGCCCACGTCGCGGTAGCCGATTTCGTTGACCTGCAGCAGTTCTCCGCGCTGCCAGACCACCGTCACCGCGCCGGCGAGCAGGCCGGCGTCGCATACCTCACGAATGGAGGCGGCATTGCCATTGAGGGTCGAGCGATTCACCTGGTCAGGTTAGCGGGCCGGTCGGACGGTTCTCAGATTCGGTCGATTCCGGCGATCAGGGTGGCCACCCCGGACGTGAGTACGCCCGCTATCAGTAGCGTCGCGCCGAGCCACACGCTCGTGATCATCCGGTTCGGGCGCGCCGGGTTGCGCCCGAGCACCGATAGGAAGAATCCCGCGGGCATCATGATGGCGGCCAGCAGCACGGCGATCGCCCCGCCGTTGGCCCAGGCGGGGCTCGCGCCCGCGGCGTTGCCCAGTACCGACAGCAGTAGGCCCAGCATCACGAGCACACCGGCGTGCGCGTGGCCGGCTCGGAAAAAAGATTTCTGCAGGCCGTTGGCTTCGTGGTTGCCGGTGACCACGCGCAGTAAGAAGACGCCGCCGGAGGCGATGGTGACGACCGAGATGATGGTGGCCCCCAGCGTGATGCTCATGAATGGGGCGATCAGCGAGGTGCTCATAAATCTTCCTGAAGTCATAGTCGTGTGTTAGATACTTCTACTATCCAATAGTGGATAGTAGAAGTATCTAATGTCAAGATGTTCTGGCAAGATTTTCGAAGGAGCGCTTCCGTGCTGATGTCGGAGCTGGCGAGTCGCACCGAGGTGCCGGTGCCGACCATCAAGTTCTACCTGCGTGAGGGCGTGCTGATGCCAGGCCGCGTAGTCAGCTCGACTCGCGCCCACTACGACGAGTTACACGTCCGACGGATCGCGCTGATCAGGGCGCTGTCCGCGCTCGGTCTCTCGATCTCGCAGATCAGGTCCGTTGTCGCACTCATCGACAACCCGGGAAGGTCGCTTTTCGCGACGCTGGGTGCGGCGACAGCGGCGCTTTCGCGGCCCGCTCAACCCACACACGGTGAGGACTGCGCACGGGCTCGGGCCGCGCTGTCAGCGCTTGACTTCGTGGTGCCCGACGATCTTCCCGCGGTAGCGCAGCTTGACCGTGCCCTCGCCGACGCCGAGGCTGCGGGCGTGCCGATGACCGAGGATCGGTTGCGTGCATACGCGCCGCACATCAGCGCCATCGCCGCCTACGACATCGAGCAGATGCCGCTGGAACCCCCAACGGCGGCAATCGAATACGCCGTCCTCGGGACCATCTTCTACGAACCGATCCTCGCGGCACTGCGCCGCATCGCGCATGCCGGCCTGACCGCGCAACGGCTGGCCGAGGGCGGGTAAGCCGCCGATTAGGCGACATGAATTGCGCTGCGTCCTCAACGTGGTCGCGAAATAACGCCTGGCCTCCGCCACCTCCGCCGCCTCCGCAATAGGCTTCGAAATTCAGCATTCGCTCGCGCCGAATCCGCGCGCTCGCGGACCGGGCATAAGTCGTGCCCGCCTTTCCGCGACAAATCATGCTCAGCTCAACCCGCGGCAGCGCCGGCCGCTGTGACTGGCGCGGGGTGGGGGCGACGGGCGACCACCCGTGCCTGGCGGCGTGGCACTCGAAATTAGTGCTACGCTGCCTCGCAGTCGACATCCTTTAACGATCCGTCCGGCGAGGCGGAGAAGGAGGTCAAGTTTCGTATGGGTGCTGCGGGCGACACCGGCTTAGGCAGCGATTCCCGGGAGTTGATGTCGGCGGCCGATGTGGGCCGCACTATTTCCCGCATTGCTCATCAGATCATCGAGAAGACCGCACTGGACGGTCCCGACGCGCCACGAGTGGTGCTGCTCGGCATCCCGACCCGCGGTGTGATTCTCGCCAATCGGCTGGCCACCAACATCGGCGAATACAGCGGTGTCGAGGTCGGCCACGGCGCCCTGGACATCACGCTCTACCGCGACGATCTGATGCAGAAACCGCCGCGGCCGCTGGAAGCCACCTCGATTCCGGCCGGCGGCATCGACGACGCGTTGGTGATCCTGGTCGACGACGTCTTGTACTCCGGCCGCTCGGTGCGTTCCGCGCTGGACGCGCTGCGCGACGTGGGCCGGCCCCGGGCGGTGCAGCTGGCGGTGCTGGTCGACCGCGGCCACCGCGAACTGCCGTTGCGCGCCGACTATGTGGGCAAGAACGTCCCCACCTCGCGCGGCGAGAGCGTGCACGTGCTGCTGAGCGAGAACGACGGCGACGACGGGGTGGTGATCTCACGATGACCCGCCACCTACTGGCGGCCGGCGACCTGAGCCGCGATGACGCCACCGCCATCCTCGACGATGCCGACCGGTTCGCGCAGGCGCTGGTGGGGCGCGAGATCAAGAAGCTGCCGACGCTGCGCGGCCGCACCATCGTCACGATGTTCTACGAGAACTCGACCCGCACCCGGGTGTCCTTCGAGGTGGCCGGCAAGTGGATGAGCGCCGACGTGATCAACGTCAGCGCGTCCGGATCGTCGGTGGGCAAGGGGGAGTCGCTGCGCGACACCGCGTTCACGCTGCGCGCCGCCGGCGCCGACGCACTGATCATCCGGCACCCGGCCTCCGGCGCGGCGCACCTGCTGGCCGAGTGGACTTCGGGCGGGAACGCCGCCCGAGAGGATCCAGGGCCGTCGGTGATCAACGCCGGCGACGGCACCCACGAGCATCCGACCCAGGCGCTGCTGGACGCGCTGACCATTCGCCAACGGCTCGGCGGCATCGAGGGCCGTCGCATCGTGATCGTCGGCGACATCCTGCACAGCCGGGTGGCGCGTTCCAACGTGATGCTGCTGCACACTCTGGGCGCCGAGGTGGTGCTGGTCGCGCCGCCGACGCTGCTGCCGGTCGGGGTCCAGGGCTGGCCGGTCACCGTGTCCAACGACTTCGACGCCGAGCTGCCCGCCGCCGACGCGGTCCTGATGCTGCGGGTGCAGGCCGAGCGGATGAACGGCGGCTTCTTCCCCTCGGTGCGCGAATACTCCTCGCTGTACGGGCTTTCCGATCGCCGCCAGGCGATGCTGCCCGGCCACGCCGTGGTGCTGCACCCGGGGCCGATGCTGCGTGGTATGGAGATCGCCTCGTCGGTGGCCGACTCATCGCAATCTGCTGTGCTGCAACAGGTTTCCAATGGTGTCCACGTGCGGATGGCGGTGCTGTTCCACGTGCTGGTCGGCACCGAACTGGCCGGAGAAGAGGGTGCGGCGTGAGCGTGCTGCTGCGCGGGGTTCGGTTGTACGGCGAGGGCGATCGCGTCGACGTGCTGGTCGATGATGGCCAGATCGCCGACATCGGCCCGGGGTTGGCCGTGGCCGGAGGCGTCGAAAAGGACCTAGACGTGATCGACGCCACCGATCAGGTGCTGCTGCCCGGCCTCGTCGACCTGCACACTCATCTGCGCGAACCCGGACGCGAATACGCCGAGGACATCGAAACCGGCTCGGCCGCAGCGGCTTTGGGGGGATACACCGCGGTGTTCGCGATGGCAAACACCACCCCGGTCGCCGACAGCCCGGTGGTCACCGACCACGTGTGGCATCGAGGCCAGCAGGTCGGCCTGGTCGACGTGCACCCGGTGGGCGCCGTCACCGTGGGGCTCGCCGGCAAAGAGCTCACCGAGATGGGCATGATGGCGGCCGGGGCCGCGCAGGTGCGGATGTTCTCCGACGACGGCATCTGCGTGCACGACCCACTGGTGATGCGTCGCGCCCTGGAATACGCCACCGGTCTGGGCGTGCTCATCGCCCAGCACGCCGAGGAGCCCCGGCTGACCGTCGGCGCCGTCGCCCACGAGGGGCCCACCGCGGCCCGGCTGGGCCTGGCGGGATGGCCCCGGGCCGCGGAGGAGTCGATCGTCGCCCGCGACGCCCTGCTGGCCCGCGACGCCGGCGCCCGGGTACACATCTGCCACGCCTCCACCGCGGGCACCGTCGAGATCGTGAAATGGGCCAAGGAGCAAGGGATCTCGATCACCGCCGAGGTCACCCCGCACCACCTGATGCTCGACGACAGCAGGCTGGCCAGTTACGACGGGCAGAACCGGGTCAACCCGCCGCTGCGCGAAGCGGCCGACGCGGTGGCGCTGCGCCAGGCGCTGGCCGACGGCGTCATCGACTGTGTGGCCACCGATCACGCCCCGCACGCCGAGCACGAGAAGTGCGTGGAGTTCTCCGCGGCGCGCCCGGGCATGCTCGGGCTGCAGACGGCGCTGTCGATCGTGGTGCAGACCATGGTCACCCCCGGCCTGTTGACCTGGCGGGACGTCGCCCGGGTGATGAGTGAAAACCCCGCTCGCATCGCGGGCCTGCCCGATCACGGGCGGCCGCTGGAGGTGGGGGAGCCGGCGAACCTCACGGTGGTGGACCCCACCACCTCGTGGACCGTCGCCGGATCCGACCTGGCCAGCCGGTCGGCCAACACGCCCTACGAGGCGATGACGCTGCCCGCCACCGTGACGGCCACGTTGCTGCGCGGCAAGGTCACCGCCCGAGACGGGAAGTCCCCGGCATGAATTCGGGCACGCTGGTGGGATCGCTGATCTTCGCGGCTGTGGTGGTGGTCGTGATCACGGTGGTGATCCAGCTGATGATGCGGACCTGGCACCGTCGCTCGCAGCGGCAGGCGGAGTTGATCGGGGCGTTGCCCGAGATCCCGGACCGGGTGGGGGCGGCGACCATCACCACCCGCGGGCACTATTGCGGCTCCATGATGGCGCCGGGCTGGAGCGAGCGGATCGCCGCCGGTGATCTGGGTTTCCGCAGCAGAGCGGTGCTGACCCGCTATGCGGGCGGCATCATGGTGGAACGGGTACGGGCCAAACCTATTTGGATCCCTCGGGACTCCATCGCGCACATCCGGATGGAGCGCAGAATGACCGGCCGGATCGGGATTCTGGCGATCCGCTGGCGGCTGCCGTCGGGCGTCGAGATCGACACCGGCTTCCGGGCGAACCACCGTGACGAATACGACGGCTGGCTCGAATCGCAGGATGAGGAGGAGCGGCGCTCGTGACTAAGGCGCAGTTGGTACTCGAGGACGGGCGCGTCTTCACCGGGATGCCGTTCGGCAAGATCGGCCAAACATTGGGCGAGGCCGTGTTTTCCACCGGCATGTCGGGCTACCAGGAGACGCTGACCGATCCGAGTTACCACCGGCAGATCGTGGTGGCCACCGCGCCGCAGATCGGCAACACCGGCTGGAACGGCGAGGACGCCGAGAGCCGCGGCGACAAGATCTGGGTGGCCGGCTACGCGGTGCGCGATCCGTCGCCGCGCCCGTCCAACTGGCGCTCCACCGGCACCCTGGAGGACGAACTGGTCCGCCAGCACATTGTGGGGATCGCCGGCATCGACACCCGCGCGGTGGTCCGGCATCTGCGCACCCGCGGTTCGATGAAGGCCGGCGTGTTCTCCGGTGACGCACTCGCCGATGCGGACGAACTGCTGGCGCGGGTGCGCGGGCAGCGGTCGATGCTCGGGGCCGACCTGGCCGGCGAGGTCAGCACGCCGGACACCTACATCGTGGAACCCGAAGGCTCACCGCGGTTTACGGTGGCCGCGCTGGACCTGGGGATCAAAACCAACACGCCGCGCAACTTCGCCCGCCGCGGTGTGCGCACCCACGTGCTGGCCTCATCGGCGAGCTACCAGCAGATCGCCGACCTCAAGCCCGACGGCGTCTTCCTGTCCAACGGGCCCGGCGACCCCGCCACCGCCGACCACATCGTCGCGGTCACCCGCGAGGTGCTGGGCGCTGGAATCCCGTTGTTCGGCATCTGCTTCGGCAATCAGATCCTGGGCCGGGCGCTGGGATTGTCCACCTACAAGATGGTGTTCGGCCATCGCGGCATCAACATCCCGGTGATCGACCACGCCACCGGGCGGGTGGCCGTCACCGCCCAAAACCACGGCTTCGCGCTCGAGGGCGAGGCCGGCCAGACCTTCGACACGCCGTTCGGTACCGCGGTGGTCAGCCACACCTGCGCCAACGACGGAGTCGTCGAAGGCGTCAAACTCGCAGGCGGGCAAGCGTTCTCGGTGCAGTACCACCCGGAGGCCGCGGCCGGACCGCACGACGCGGAATATCTGTTCGACCAATTCATCGACCTGATGGCAGGGGAGGGCCGCTAGTGCCACGTCGCACCGACCTCAACCACGTGCTGGTGATCGGCTCGGGGCCGATCGTCATCGGTCAGGCCTGCGAGTTCGACTACTCGGGAACTCAGGCCTGCCGGGTGCTGCGTGCGGAGGGGCTGCAGGTCAGCCTGGTCAACTCCAACCCGGCCACCATCATGACCGACCCGGAGTACGCCGACCACACCTACGTCGAGCCGATCACCGCGGCATTCGTGGAGAAGGTGATCGCCCAGCAGGCCGAGCGCGGCAACAAGATCGACGCGCTGCTGGCCACCCTGGGCGGGCAGACCGCGCTGAACACCGCGGTCGCGCTGTACGAGAACGGGGCGCTGGAGCGCCACGGCGTCGAGCTCATCGGCGCGGACTTCGACGCCATCCAGCGCGGTGAGGACCGGCAGATGTTCAAGGACATCGTCGCCAAGGTAGGCGGTGAATCCGCCCGTAGCCGAGTGTGTTTCACCATGGACGAGGTCCGCGAGACGGTCGCCGACCTCGGCCTGCCGGTCGTGGTGCGGCCCAGCTTCACCATGGGCGGCCTGGGTTCGGGAATGGCGCGATCCGTCGAGGAGGTCGACCGGATGGCGGGCGCCGGGCTGGCCGAAAGCCCCAGCGCCAATGTGCTGATCGAGGAATCGATTTACGGCTGGAAGGAATTCGAGCTCGAGCTGATGCGCGACGGCAATGACAACGTCGTCGTGGTGTGCTCGATCGAGAACTTCGACCCGATGGGCGTGCACACCGGTGACTCGGTCACCGTCGCGCCGGCGATGACGCTGACCGACCGGGAATACCAGCGGATGCGGGACCTGGGCATCGCGATCCTGCGCGAGGTCGGGGTGGACACCGGCGGCTGCAACATCCAGTTCGCGATCAATCCGGTCGACGGCCGGCTGATCGTCATCGAGATGAACCCCCGAGTGTCGCGGTCCAGCGCCCTGGCGTCCAAGGCGACCGGCTTCCCCATCGCCAAGATCGCCGCCAAGCTGGCCATCGGGTACACCCTCGACGAGATCGTCAACGACATCACCAAGGAAACGCCGGCCTGCTTCGAGCCCACTCTGGACTACGTGGTGGTCAAAGCGCCGCGGTTCGCGTTCGAGAAGTTCCCGGGCGCCGATCCCACCCTGACCACCACAATGAAATCCGTCGGTGAGGCAATGTCGTTGGGCCGCAACTTCATTGAGGCACTAGGCAAGGTGATGCGGTCGCTGGAGACCACCCGCACCGGATTCTGGACCAAACCCGACGATCCGGCGGTGACGCAAAAGGGGGTGGCCGAGGTGCTGGGCCGGCTGCGGACGCCAACCGAGGGCCGGCTCTACGACATCGAACTGGCGCTGCGGCTGGGCGCGCCGGTGGAGCAGGTCGCCGAGGCCAGCGGCGTGGACCCGTGGTTCGTCGCGCAGATCGGCGAGCTGATCGAGCTGCGCGCGGAGCTGATCGCCGCCCCGGTGCTCGACGCCGACCTGTTGCGCCGTGGCAAGCACAGCGGGCTGTCGGACCGCCAGATCGCCGCGCTGCGGCCCGAACTGGCCGGCGAGAACGGGGTTCGGTCGCTGCGCGAGCGGCTGGGTGTGCACCCGGTGTACAAGACGGTGGACACCTGCGCGGCCGAGTTCGAGGCCAAGACGCCGTATCACTACAGCAGCTACGAGCTGGACCCCGCCGCCGAGACCGAGGTGGCGCCGCAGACAGAGCGGCCCAAGGTGCTGATCCTGGGGTCGGGTCCCAACCGCATCGGCCAGGGCATCGAATTCGACTACAGCTGCGTGCACGCGGCAACGACGCTGTCGCAGGCCGGTTTTGAGACCGTGATGGTCAACTGCAACCCGGAGACGGTGTCCACCGATTACGACACCGCCGACCGGCTGTACTTCGAGCCGCTGACGTTCGAGGACGTCCTCGAGGTGTTCCGCGCCGAGCAACAGTCGGCCGGCGAGGGTCCGGGAGTGGTCGGGGTGATCGTGCAGCTGGGCGGCCAAACCCCGCTCGGGCTGGCGCAGCGCCTGGCCGACGCGGGCGTGCCGATCGTGGGCACCCCGCCGGAGGCGATCGACCTGGCCGAGGACCGCGGCGCCTTCGGCGACGTGCTGACGGCCGCGGGGTTGCCGGCGCCGAAGTACGGCATGGCAACGACTTTCGCGCAGGCCCGCCGGATCGCCGAGGACATCGGCTATCCGGTGCTGGTGCGGCCGTCGTACGTACTGGGTGGTCGCGGGATGGAGATCGTCTACGACGAGGAGACGCTGCGGGGCTACATCACCCGCGCCACCGAGCTCTCGCCCGAGCACCCGGTGCTCGTCGACCGCTTCCTCGAGGACGCGGTGGAGATCGACGTGGACGCGCTGTGCGACGGCACCGAGGTCTACATCGGCGGCATCATGGAGCACATCGAGGAGGCCGGCATCCACTCCGGCGACTCGGCGTGCGCGCTGCCGCCGGTGACGCTGGGCCGCAGCGACATCGAGAAGGTGCGCCGCGCGACCGAGGCCATCGCGCACGGCATCGGCGTGGTGGGCCTGCTCAACGTGCAGTACGCGCTCAAGGACGACGTGCTCTACGTCCTGGAGGCCAACCCGCGCGCCAGCCGCACGGTGCCGTTTGTGTCGAAGGCCACCGCGATCCCACTCGCCAAGGCGTGTGCCCGGGTCATGTTGGGCACCAGCATTTCCCAGCTTCGCGACGAGGGCATGCTGGCGGCGTCCGGCGACGGCGCCCATGCCGCGCAGAACGCCCCGATCGCGGTCAAGGAGGCCGTGCTGCCCTTCCACCGCTTCCGTCGCAGCGACGGGGCCGCCATCGACTCGCTGTTGGGCCCGGAGATGAAATCCACCGGCGAGGTGATGGGCATCGACCGCGACTTCGGCAGCGCGTTCGCCAAGAGCCAGACCGCCGCCTACGGGTCGCTGCCGGCGCAGGGCACCATCTTCGTGTCGGTGGCCAACCGGGACAAGCGCTCGCTGGTCTTCCCCGTCAAGCGGCTGGCCGACCTGGGATTCCGCGTGCTGGCCACGGAGGGGACCGCGGAGATGTTGCGCCGCAACGGGATTCCCTGCGACGAGGTGCGCAAGCACTTCGAGGACCCGCAGCCGGGCCGCCCCGAGACGTCGGCGGTCGACGCGATCAAGGCCGGCGAGGTCGACATGGTGATCAACACGCCGTACGGCAACTCCGGCCCGCGCATCGACGGCTACGAAATCCGTTCGGCCGCAGTGTCGGTCAACATCCCCTGTGTCACCACGGTGCAGGGCGCCTCGGCCGCCGTCCAGGGCATCGAAGCGGGCATCCGCGGCGACATCGGCGTGCGCAGCCTGCAGGAACTGCACAGCCAGATCGGTCAGGGCGGCCAGCCCGGTAACGGGGACCGGTGACCGGGTTCGGCGTCCGGCTGGCGGACGCGAAGGCGGAACGCGGGCCGCTGTGCGTGGGCATCGACCCGCACCCCGAGCTGCTGCGCGCCTGGGACCTGCCCACGACCGTCGACGGCCTGGCCGCGTTCTGCGACATCTGCATCGAGGCGTTTGCCGGATTCGCCGTCGTCAAACCGCAAGTCGCGTTCTTCGAGGCCTACGGCGCCGCTGGATTCGCGGTGCTGGAACGCACCATCGCGGCCTTGCGATCGGCCGGGGTGCTGGTGCTGGCCGACGCCAAACGCGGCGACATCGGCACGACGATGGCGGCCTATGCCGCCGCGTGGGCGGGTGATTCACCGCTGGCCGCCGACGCCGTGACGGCCACCCCGTACCTGGGCTTCGGCTCGCTGCGGCCGCTGCTGGAGACCGCCGCGGCACACGACCGCGGGGTGTTCGTGCTTGCGGCCACCTCGAACCCGGAGGGGTCGACCGTGCAGCGCGCCGCCTTCGACGGCCGCACGGTGGCCCAGCTGGTCGTCGACCAGGCGGCGGTGGTGAATCGTTCCGCGACCCCGTCCGGGCCGGGATATGTCGGCGTGGTCGTCGGCGCGACGGTGTTGCAGGCGCCCGACCTCAGCGCGCTGGGCGGCCCGGTGCTGGTGCCCGGACTCGGCGTCCAGGGCGGGCGGCCCGAGGCGCTCGCCGGGCTGGGCCGCGCGGAACCCGGCCAGCTGCTGCCCGCGGTGGCCCGCGAGGTGCTGCGGGCCGGGCCGGGTGTGGCGGAGCTGCGTGTGGCGGCCGATCGCATGCTGGACGCGGTCGCCTACCTGGCGGTGTGAACGGGTACTACGCCTAGTCCGACGCGACCGCGGTGCTGGGTCGCGCGGTTTCGACGATGACGGTGGTGGCCTTGACGACGGCCACCGCGACGCTGCCGGGGCGCAGCTGCAGTTCATCGGCGGCCTCGGTGCTCATCAGCGACACCACGGTGAAGGGGCCGCACTGCATCTCCACCTGGGTCATCACCTTGTCGCTGAGCACCGACGTGACCAGCCCGACGAAGCGGTTGCGGGCCGAGCTGCCGATGCTGAGCGGGTCCGCCGGCGGGGCGGGCGCATTGGTGCGGGAAAAGCGGGCGAGGTCCTCGCTTGCGATCACCTTGCGGCCGGCGGCGTCGTGACTGACCGCGAGTGTGCCCTGGTTGATCCAGCGCCGCACGGTGTCGTCGCTGACGCCAAGCAGCTCAGCTGCCTGGCGAATTCGCAGGTTGGACACTTCTCGATCGTATCGGATTCCGTGCCCCCGATTAGCTGAAATTGGCCGTGGCCACGCGTCCTCGGCCCCGCGCGCCCGACCCGGCGGCCGCTCCACGGCGGTCAACGACGCTGCGTCCCTTGGTGGTTGGTGAAAGCCGGCCGCGGGGTCAGCGGATCGGGCGGAGGGCGAACGTGGTGGCCCGCCGGGGGCCTGCGCCGTCGACGACCAAACCTGGCGGTGGTTTGTCGGTTGCTGGACGACCCACGCGTGACCTGCGGAAGGCTGCCCCGGGCGGTCGCCCGGGCCTGGGAGCGCTTCGGGCCGTCCCAGGGGTGCCCGGACGCCCGGATTCCCGGACCACAAGGCCCCCTCGAGGGCGCCACGGGTGCCGCCAGGCCCAGTGCGCGGGCCGAACGGCGGTGTTGGCCTGCCGTTTGACCGGCGACGCGACACGCGCGACACGCCGCAACAAATCCGTGATCCCTCGCACCAGGCCTGACGGCGGCCGACTTGCGCCTTTGCGGACTGCCCGGCCGCCGCGGCCGCCGCCGTCGCCGGGCGATAAAACAGCAGGTAGATGGCCTATCGACCAGTCCAAACGGCGCCGGAACCCAGACGCGGACGGCGCCCAGCGCGGCCCTCGTGAACCCCGTCGCAAGCACCGCTTTGGCCGGCTACCCGCCGGTGCATGCTGGGACTTTGCCCCCTTAAGCAGGGGGTCGGGTTAGATTTCGTCAGGAGGCCTGAGTACGGTCGTCTGCGCTGGCAGAAGTACCGGCGGGACAAAATGAGATCGATTGAAATTGATTGATCAGATACGGAGGAATCGTGGCCCTTCCCCAGTTGACCGACGAGCAGCGCGCGGCCGCGTTGGAGAAGGCGGCAGCCGCACGTCGAGCGCGAGCAGAGCTCAAGGACCGCCTGAAGCGTGGCGGCACCAACCTGACCCAGGTCCTCAAGGACGCCGAGACCGATGAAGTCCTGGGCAAGATGAAGGTTTCCGCGCTTCTCGAGGCGTTGCCCAAGGTGGGCAAGGTCAAGGCGCAGGAGATCATGACTGAGCTGGAGATCGCCCCCACCCGCCGTCTGCGCGGTCTCGGCGATCGTCAGCGCAAGGCCCTGCTGGAAAAGTTCGGCTCCTAACCGAGCCGTGGGCGCACCGGTCCAAGGAGCGCCTGTGAGCGCCGGCGGGGGACCGGACGTCCAGCACGGGACACGTCCTGAACCATCAGGTAACGGACGTGTGGTCGTGCTGTCCGGTCCCTCCGCGGTCGGCAAGTCGACTGTGGTCCGATGCCTGCGTGAGCGGGTTCCGGACCTGCATTTCAGCGTCTCGGCCACGACGAGGGCGCCGCGGCCCGGCGAGGTCGACGGCGTCGATTACCACTTCGTCACCCCGGCCCGCTTCCAGCAGCTGATCGACGAGGGCGCGCTGCTGGAGTGGGCCGAAATCCACTCGGGGCTGCATCGGTCCGGCACCCTGGCGGAGCCGGTCCGGGCCGCCACGGCCCGCGGATTTCCGGTGCTGATCGAGGTAGATCTGGCCGGGGCCCGGGCCATCAAGAGGGCGATGCCGGAGGCCCTCGCGGTCTTTTTGGCGCCGCCCAGCTGGGAGGACCTCAGGGCGAGGCTCGTCGGCCGCGGCACCGAAACGCCGGAGGTCATGCAGCGCCGCCTGGAGACCGCCCGCATCGAAATGGCGGCCCAAAACGACTTCGACCGGGTGGTCGTGAACAGCGAATTGGAGTCAGCGTGCTCCGAATTGGTAACCTTGCTGGTGGGAACTGCGCCCGGTCGGTATGACCCGTCTGGCCAGACCGGAAACCGAACTACATCCCAGCAAGATTGAGCACCGCTTTTCAATATTTTCAGCGGCTTTTCAGTGTGAAGAGCCGCTCCAATCCGCCAGGAGATTGACCTACGTGAGTATTCCGCAGTCCGACGCGGCACTGGCCGCCGTCCCCGACCGGTTCGATCCGTCCGCCGGGGGACCGGGCGCCTACGACACCCCGCTGGGCATCACCAACCCGCCCATCGACGAGCTGCTGGACCGCGTCTCGAGCAAGTACGCCCTGGTGATCTACGCCGCCAAGCGGGCCCGTCAGATCAACGATTACTACAACCAGCTCGGCGAGGGCATCCTCGAATACGTCGGTCCGCTGGTCGAGCCGGGGCTGCAGGAAAAGCCGCTTTCGATCGCGATGCGCGAGATTCACGGAGACCTGCTCGAGCACACCGAGGGCGAGTAACAGGGCCGGGCCGGGCGCGCTGTGGACAACCGCGATCGGGTCGCGAAGAAAGTAATCGTCGGCGTCTCCGGCGGTATCGCCGCCTATAAGGCGTGCACCGTCGTTCGTCAGCTCGCCGAGGCCGGTCATTCGGTCCGCGTCATCCCGACCGAGTCCGCGCTGCGTTTCGTCGGGGCCGCCACGTTCGAGGCGCTCTCCGGCCAGCCGGTGCACACCGGCGTCTTCAGCGACGTGCCGGAGGTTCCGCACGTCCAGCTCGGTAAGCAAGCCGACCTGGTCGTGGTGGCACCGGCCACCGCGGACCTGCTGGCCCGGGCGGTACACGGCCGGGCCGACGATCTGCTCACCGCCACCCTGCTCACCGCGCGATGTCCGGTGCTGTTCGCACCCGCCATGCACACCGAGATGTGGTTGCACCCGGCCACCGTCGACAACGTGGCCACGCTGCGCCGCCGGGGAGCGGTGGTGCTCGAACCCGCCGCCGGGCGGCTCACCGGGACGGACAGCGGCTCGGGCCGGCTACCCGAGGCCGAAGAGATCACCACGCTGGCTCACCTGCTGCTGGAGCGCCACGACGCGTTGCCCTACGACCTCGCCGGCTGCAAGGTGCTGGTGACGGCAGGCGGCACGCGTGAACCCGTCGACCCGGTGCGCTTCATCGGCAACCGCAGCTCCGGCAAGCAGGGCTACGCGGTGGCGCGGGTGGCCGCCCAGCGCGGCGCCGAGGTCACGCTGATCGCCGGGCACACCGCCGGGCTGATCGACCCCGCCGGCGTCGAGGTGGTCCACGTCAGTTCTGCCCAGCAACTGGGCGACGCCGTCGCCAAGCACGCGGCCGAGGCTGACGTGCTGGTGATGGCCGCCGCCGTCGCCGACTTCCGGCCGGCCCGGGTTGCGGCCGCCAAGATCAAAAAAAGCCCGAAGGAGCAGGACCAGCCGCCCACGATCGAGTTGGTCCGCAACGACGACGTGCTGGCGGGCGCGGTGCGGGCGCGGGCCAACGGCGAGTTGCCCAATATGCGCGCCATCGTGGGATTCGCCGCGGAGACCGGCGACGCCAACGGGGACGTGCTGTTTCACGCCCGGGCAAAGCTGCGCAACAAGGGCTGCGACCTGTTGGTGGTCAATGCGGTCGGCGACGGCCGGGCCTTCGAGGTGGACAGCAACGACGGCTGGCTGCTGGCGGCCGACGGCACCGAGTCGGCGCTGCAGCACGGCTCGAAGACGTTGATGGCCAGTCGTATCGTGGATGCGATCGCCGCGTTCCTGCACGGGGACAGCGGGTAGAACGGTCGAGTTCTTCTCGGTATCCGGGGCAGGTGCCGGCCGGGCCGACGCCAGCCGATATAATTCGGCTAACTAACTAATTGGAAGGATTGGCATTGTGAGCGAAAAGGGTCGCCTGTTTACCAGTGAGTCGGTGACGGAGGGACATCCCGACAAGATCTGTGACGCGATCAGCGACTCGGTCCTGGACGCCCTCCTGGCGCAGGACCCCCGCTCGCGTGTCGCCGTCGAGACGCTGGTCACCACCGGTCAGGTGCACGTGGTGGGTGAGGTGACCACGACGGCCAAAGAGGCCTTCGCCGACATCACCAACACGGTTCGCGAGCGCATCCTCGACATCGGCTACGACTCCTCGGACAAGGGCTTCGACGGGAGCACGTGCGGGGTGAACATCGGCATCGGGGCGCAGTCACCTGACATCGCCCAGGGCGTCGACACCGCCCACGAGCACCGCGTCGAGGGTGCCGGCGACCCGCTGGACCTGCAGGGCGCCGGCGACCAGGGGCTGATGTTCGGCTACGCGATCAACGACACCCCGGAGCGGATGCCGCTGCCGATCGCGCTGGCCCACCGGCTGTCGCGGAAGCTGACCGAGGTCCGCAAGAACGGCACGCTGCCCTATCTGCGGCCGGACGGCAAGACGCAGGTCACGATCGAGTACGAGGACGACGTTCCGGTCCGTCTGGACACCGTGGTGGTGTCCACCCAGCACGCCGAAGGCATCGACCTGGAGAAAACGCTGGACCCCGACATCCGGCAGCACGTGCTCAAGACCGTGCTGGCGGAGCTGGCCCACGACACCCTGGACTCGTCGGCGACGCGGGTGCTGGTCAACCCGACCGGCAAGTTCGTCCTCGGCGGCCCGATGGGCGACGCCGGGCTGACCGGCCGCAAGATCATCGTCGACACCTATGGCGGCTGGGCCCGTCACGGCGGCGGCGCCTTCTCCGGCAAGGATCCGTCCAAGGTGGACCGTTCGGCGGCCTACGCGATGCGCTGGGTGGCCAAGAACATCGTCGCCGCCGGGCTGGCGGAGCGAGTCGAGGTGCAGGTGGCCTACGCCATCGGCAAGGCGGCCCCGGTCGGGCTGTTCATCGAGACCTTCGGCACCGCGACGGTCGACCCGGTCAAGATCGAGAAGATCGTGCCGGAGGTGTTCGACCTGCGGCCCGGCGCGATCATCCGCGACCTGGACCTGCTGCGGCCGATCTACGCACAGACCGCCGCGTACGGGCACTTCGGTCGCACCGACATCGAGCTGCCGTGGGAGCAGCTGAACAAGGTCGACGACCTCAAGCGCGCGATCTAGGCGGCGGGTGGTCGGATTCCAGCGCGGGCAGCCCGTCGATGCTGCGCCGGTTGCGATCGACCAGCCGCCCGTACTGGTCGTCGGTGGCCTTGCGATGCGCGGCGTCGAGCACCGGCCGTTCGTCGACGAGATCGAAATAGGGCACCGCGAATCCGCACGCGTCGGCGATCCGCTCCACATCGACCACGATGATGGCGCGGACCCCCGCGTGCTGGTCGCCGAAATGCCGCATCAGATCGGCGAATTCGGCGTCGTCCGGGCGGATCACCCGCCCCGTGCCGAACAGCCGCAGAATCCGCGAGTTGCGGGTGAACGAGCAGAACATCACGGTGATGCGGCCGTTGTCGCGCAGATGGGCGATGGTTTCCACGCCGCTGCCGAAAAGATCCAGGTAGGCGACGGTGTGCTCGTCGAGCACCGCGAACGTGTCGCGATATCCCTTGGGGGACAGGTTGATTCGCCCGCCCTCGGACGGGGCGGTGGCGACGAAGAATACGGCCTGCTCCCGGATGAAGTCGCGAAGCGACCCGTCGATGCCCGGAAACTCCTTCGCCACGTGTGCAGCGTAGCCGCTAACGGGTGAACCGGTAGTCGTCCAGATTGAATCGCCGGCTGCGCCAGTACACCTCCGGGGTGGTGCCCGGCCGCAGCGGCACGTCCCCGTTCTTGTCGAAGTAGTAACTGTTGGCTAGTTGGCAGCTGTCCTGCCAGAAGATCTGCCGGGGCCGCCGGCGCATCATCTCGGCGAAGTAGCGGTCGTTGGCCTCCTCGCTCACCTCGACGCGGGTCGCGCCGACGCGCTTGGCCTGCTTGAGGCAGCGCACGATGTGGTGGGTCTGCGCCTCGATCAGCGCGAAATACGAAGAGCCGACGTAACCGTAAGGACCGAACACGGTGAACAGGTTGGGAAATCCCGGCACGGTCACGCCCTCGTAGGCCTGCAGCCGGTGTTCATCCCAGAAGCGGCTCAACGACTTCCCGCCGGTCCCGGTCACGGCGAAGGTGGGCACGTTGTCGGGATCCATCACCTTGAAGCCGGTCGCCAGGATCAGGACGTCGATCTCGTGGTTCTCGCCGTCGGTGGTGGCCACCGCGTCGGGCGTGATCTTGTCGATCGGTTCGGTGACCAGCCGCACGTTGTCGCGGTTGAACGTGGCGAGGTAGCCGTTGTGGAAGCCGGGACGTTTGCAGCCGACGGCGTATCGCGGGGTGAGCTGTTCGCGCACGACGGGATCCCGAACCTGTTGCCGCAGATAGGACTTCCCCAGCGAGGCCATCCTCTTGGCCAGCGGGATGACCGTGAAATAGTGCGCCGAGATGGGGAAGGTGAGCTCCACGTAGGCCTGGCTGAGCAGACGCTGGACGAACTTGCCGCCGGGAATTCGCATCGCCCAGCGCGCCGGCGCCGGCAGCGGGACGTCGAACTTCGGGAAGCACCAGATCGGGGTGCGCTGAAAGACCGTGAGCGACGACACGATTGGCGCGATTTCGGGAATCACCTGCACGGCCGAGGCACCGGTGCCGATCACCGCGACGCGCTTGCCGCGCAGATCCTGGCCGTGGTCCCACCGCGCGGTGTGCATGGTGATGCCGCCGAACGAGTCCACGCCGTCGATGTCGGGCAGGTTCGGCACCGTCAGCACGCCGCAGGCGCTGATCAGAAACCGGGCGGTGATCTCCCCGGCCGGGTCGGTCTGCACCCGCCACAGGCCGCGCTCGTCGTCGAACTCAGCGGTTTGCACCTTGGTGTTGAACCGGATTCGCGAGCGGATGCCGTACTTGTCGGCGCAGTGTTCGGCGTAGGCCTTGAGCTCACGGCCCGGCGCGTAGGTCCGCGACCAGTGCCGGCTCTGCTCGAAGGAGAACTGGTAGGAGAACGACGGAATGTCCACGGCGATACCGGGATAGGTGTTCCAGTGCCAGGTGCCGCCGACCCCGTCGCCGGCCTCGATCACCAGGTAATCGGGCAGCCCGGCCCTGTCCAGGTTGATCGCCGCACCGATGCCGGAGAACCCGGCGCCGATGATCAGCGTGTGGTAGTCGGGGGTTTCGTCTTCGTGCGTGACCATCGTTGCCTGCCTAGGGGTGCAGCGCCTTGTGGAGAGCCGTCAGTCCGCGCTCGGTGGCCGCCGCGGCGGCGGGTATCGCCAGGGCTGGGCTCGTTGCTGAGCTCCACCGGCACGCCGTTATCGCGGGCCGGGCGGTGGTCGGCTCGTTCATGGGTTCACCGTACGCCGCGACCTCACCGGTGCAGGGCGGTTCGCAGCGCGTCCAGTCCGGCCTCGAGGGCCGCGGTGGCGGCGGGCACCACGCCGGCATAGCCCAGGTAGCCGTGCACCAGCGTCTCGGCGTTGTGCACCCGGGCGTCGACCCCGGCGGCGGTCAGCAATTCGCCGTAGCGGATGCCGTCGTCGCGCAGCGGGTCGTACCCGGCGACTGCGATGTAGGCCGGTGCCAGGTTGCTCAGGTCCTTCGCACGCCCCGGCGCCATGTCTGACGGCGGATTCGACATGTCGACTTCGCCCGCGTACCAACGAGAGAACTCCGCGACGGCCTTGGCGTCCAGGATCGGCGCGGTGGCGTTCTCGGCGAACGACGGCAGCGACGCGTCCCACATCGTCGACGGATACCAGAGCAGCTGGAACACGATCGGTGGGGCGGCGTTGTCCCGCGCCCGCTGCGCCACCGCGGCGGAGATGGTGCCACCGGCCGAATCTCCGGCGACGGCGATCCGGTTCGGGTCGCCGTGTAGTTCGGCGGCGTTCTCGGCGGCCCAAAGCGTTGCGGCCCAAGCATCTTCGACGGCGGCGGGGTAGGGGTGCTCGGGGGCCAGCCGGTAGTCGACGGACACCACGATCGCGTCGGCGCCGACCGCGTGCTGACGAGCGGTTCCGTCGTGGGTGTCGAGGTCGCCGATGACGAACCCGCCGCCGTGGAAATACAGCACGACGGGCGACGCCGCGCTCTCCGGTTGACCGTCAGAATGGATTGGTGGCCAATAGATCCGGACCGCGATGGCGCCCGAGGGCCCCGGGATCGTGCGGTCCTCGACCCGCAGCTCGGGATGCAGCGGCCGGCGCGGCAGATCGCGGAACCGCTGCCGCGCCGCGTCGATTCCGTCCTCAGTGGATAGCCGGAAGGGAACCGCATCCAGTACCTTCTGCAGGATGGGGTCGATAGCGGGTTTCTCGTCGGCTGTGTTAGCCAAGCTGGGCATGGACGTACCGTACGCACCTCGTCTGGTGGCCGGCGCTTGGGTGGTGGCCGGCTGGGTGGCCCTCGGCTACGGCATCTACCTGACCGTACTGGCGCTGCGCTCGCCGCCGGGTATCGAGCTGACCGGGCACTGGGTGCTGCAGCCGGCGTTCAAGGCCTCGATGGCGTTCCTGCTGACGCTGGCGGCGGCCGGGCACGCCGTCGTCCGCGAGCGGCGGTGGCTGATGCTGGCGCTGCTGCTCTCGGCGACCGGCGACTGGGTGCTGGCGATCCCGTGGTGGACGCTGTCCTTCGTGGTGGGCCTGGCGGCATTCCTGTTGGCGCACTTGTGTTTTGTGGCCGCGCTGCTGCCGCTGGTGCCGGCCTTCTCGGGGGAGGGCAAGGATGCACGGCCGTCGACGGTGCGCATCGTTGCGGTGGTCCTGATGTGCGCGGTGTCGATCGCGTTACTGGCCTGGTTCTGGCCCCACCTGGGCGCGGAGAAGCTGAACCTTCCGGTGACGGTCTACATCGTGGTGCTGACCGCGATGGTGTGCACGGCCCTGCTGGCGAAACTGCCGACGATCTGGACGGCGGTGGGGGCGGTGTGTTTCGCGGCGTCGGACTCGATGATCGCCATCGCCCGCTTCATCCTGGGCAATGAGGCGCTGGCGGTGCCGATCTGGTGGTCGTATGCGGCGGCCCAGATCCTGATCACGGCGGGGTTCTTCTTCGGCCGCGAGCTTCCTGCCCAGCAAAGCGGGGCGGTCGCCGGGGACGCTCCGACGCCCGCCGAGGGCTGATTGTCACCGGTGCCCGGTACGCTGCGGACCGGGCGGTGAAGGCATTGGATGACAACATGATTCGCGGTCCGGGGTCGCGGTGAGCCCCAGCGCGCGCACGCCCGTCGAGGTGGAGCCCATCGCCCGGGTGCTGCCGATGCTGTCGGTGCCGCACCTGGACCGCGAGTTCGACTACCTGGTGTCGGCAGAGCAGTCCGACGACGCCCAGCCCGGGGTGCGGGTGCGGGTGCGCTTCCACGGCCGGCTGGTCGACGGGTTCGTGCTGGAGCGCCGCAACGACACCGATCACGCCGGCAAGCTGGGCTGGCTGGATCGCGTCGTGTCGGCCGAACCGGTGCTCACCCCGGAAATCCGCCGGCTGGTCGACGCGGTGGCCGCGCATTACGCCGGCACCCGCCCCGACGTACTGCGCCTGGCCGTGCCGGCCCGGCACGCGCGGGTGGAGCGGGAAGCCCTGGTCAGCCGCGATGCGGCGGTCCCGGAGCCCGTCGACCCGGCGAGCTGGGACGGTTACGGCCGGGGCGCTCAGTTTCTAGCCGCCCTGGCCGAATCCCGGGCCGCCCGGGCCGTCTGGCAGGCGCTGCCGGGCGAGTCGTGGACGGACCGCTTCACCGAGGCCGCCGCGCAAACCGTGCGGACCGGCCGGTCGGTGCTGGCGATCGTTCCCGACCAGCGCGACCTGGACGCGCTGTGGCAGGCCGCGACGGCGCGGATCGACGAGGGCAGCGTGGTGGCCCTGTCGGCCGGCCTGGGGCCGGCGGCCCGGTATCGGCGCTGGCTGGCGGCGCTGCGCGGCTCCGCGCGGTTGGTGATCGGCACGCGCAGCGCGGTGTTCACGCCGCTGAGTGATCTCGGGCTGGTCATGGTGTGGGCCGACGCCGACGACAGCCTGGCCGAGCCGCGGGCGCCGTACCCGCACGCACGCGAGGTGGCGATGCTGCGCGCGCATCAGGCCCGGTGCGCGGCCCTGATCGGCGGGTACGCGCGCACCGCCGAAGCCCACGCGCTGGTGCGCAGCGGCTGGGCCCACGACATCGTCGCGGCGCGGCCGGTGGTGCGCACCCGCACGCCACGGGTGATCGCCCTCGACGACACCGGTTACGCCGATGAGCGCGACCCGGCGGCGCGCACGGCGCGCATACCTTCCATCGCGCTGCGCGCCGCCCGCTCGGCGCTGCAGGCCGGGGCCCCGGTGCTGGTCCAGGTGCCGCGGCGGGGGTATGTCCCGTCGCTGGCCTGCGCGCGGTGCCGGACCATCGCCCGCTGCCGGCACTGCACGGGCCCGCTGTCGTTGCAGGAGGGCGGCGCGGCGCTGCTGTGCCGCTGGTGCGGCCGCGTCGACCCGACGCGCCGGTGCGCGCGCTGCGGGTCGGACGCGGTGCGCGCCGTCGTGGTCGGTGCCCGCCGCACCGCCGAAGAACTCGGCCGCGCGTTTCCCGCCACCGCGGTTATCACCTCGTCGGGTGACGGCGTGGTGCCCCAGGTCGCGGCCGGCCCGGCGCTGGTGGTGGCTACCCCCGGCGCCGAGCCGCCGGCGGCGGGCGGTTATGGGGCGGCGCTGCTGTTGGACACCTGGGCGCTGCTGGGCCGCCAAGACCTGCGCGCGGCCGAGGATGCGCTGTGGCGTTGGATGACCGCCGCCGCGCTGGTGCGCGCCCGCGGCGACGGCGGCGTGGTGATGGTGGTCGCCGAATCCTCGCTTCCCACGGTGCAATCGCTGATCCGCTGGGATCCGGTGGGTCATGCGGAGGCCGAAGCGACCGCGCGGGCCGAGGTCGGTCTGCCGCCCAGCGTGCACATGGCCGCCGTCGACGGGACGCCCGGCGCCGTCACTGCGCTGCTCGACGAGGCCCGGCTGTCCGACCAGGAGTCTCTCCACGCGGATTTGCTTGGGCCGGTGGACCTTCCGGCCGGGGTGCGCCGCCCGGCCGGCACCCCGGCCGGTGCCCCGGTGACGCGAATGCTGGTGCGCGTGCCCCGTCAGCAGGGCCTGGCGCTGGCGGCGGCGCTGCGGCGCGGCGTCGGTGTGCTCAGCGCGCGGCAGACCCATGAGCCGGCCAGGGTGCAGATCGACCCGCTGCACATCGGCTAACCTTCACCAACCATTACCCTAGGCGACAATATTCGCATGCAATAATCTCTTCTTACGACATTAGAGTGTTGCTACACTTTCTAATCCTTAGCCGCCGAGAGGTCCCGAAACCACCCCGGAAGGGGCGATATGGCAGCCGACAACACCGCCGTTGACGAGTCATTGGACGTCATCACCGATGCCCTGCTGACGGCCTCTCGTTTGCTGATGGCCATCTCGGCTCGCTCCGTCGGGCAGGTCGACGAGACCATCACCATCGCGCAGTTCCGGACGCTGGTGATCCTGTCCAATCGCGGCCCGGTCAACCTGGCCACCCTCGCCGGCCTGCTGGGCGTGCAGCCGTCGGCCACCGGCCGGATGGTGGACCGGCTGGTCGCCGCCGGGCTGATCGACCGCTTGCCGCACCCGACCTCGCGGCGCGAGCTGCTCGCCGCGCTCACCACGCGCGGCCGCGACGTCGTCCACCAGGTCACCGCGCACCGGCGCGCCGAGATCGCGGCCATCGTGGCGAAGATGCCGCCGCCGGAGCGGCACGGGCTGGTGCGGGCTCTGACGGCGTTCACCGCCGCCGGCGGCGAGCCCGACGTCCACCTGGACGCCGAGATCGACCTGTAGCCGGGGGCCTAGGCGGTCCGCTTCTGGGCGGTCACCAGGAGATACTCCCAGCCCATGGTGCCGTCGCTCAGGTGCTGCTGCGCGAGTTCGACGAGCTGGGCGTCCAGCTCGGCCGTCAGCACCCGGTTATGGCCGATGTTCGCGTACGCCTCGATCGTCGGGCCGTAGTGCTGCTTGAAGTAGGCGTGCACAGCCTTGGCGTTGTCGAATCGGTTGACCGCCAACATGCCTCGCGTCGAGGTGATATCGCCGATGTGGCTGCCGAGCAGCGCGGCGACATAAGCCGGGCGCCCCCAGAGCGCGGCCGGTGGCACGGGGTGGGACAGGCTCGGGCGGTACGGCCGAATGGTGGCGAGCATGCGGCCGAAGAATCCCTCGGGGGTCCAGCTGATCAGGCCGATCGTGCCGCCCGGGCGGCAGACCCGGACCAGCTCGGCGGCGGCGCGCTGCTGATCGGTGGCGAACTGCACGCCGATGGCGGATATGACGACGTCGAACTCGCCGTTGCCGAACGGCAGCGCGTGCGCATTGGCTTCCCGGTAGTCGATCGTCAGGCCCCGTGCCTCGGCCCTGGCCCGCGATCGTTGCAACAGCTCCGGGGTGAGGTCGGTGGAGACGACGGTGGCGCCGGTTGCGGCGGCAGGCAGCGAGATGTTGCCCGAGCCGGCGGCGACGTCGAGGACCCGCACGCCACGCCGGATGTTGGTGGCTTTGACCAGGGCCGGTCCGAGGGGAGCCATCACTTCCTCGGCCATCAGGGCGTAGTCGCCCAGTGCCCACACCACGCGAGAGGTTGCGGCGGTAGAGGCGTCGCTGATCGGGGCGTCGAGGGTCATCTAGACCTCCTTTGAGAAGGGGAAAGGGTTGTCTTTCGACCTCGTTGTCGACGCGAATCGACAGCGCGGGTCACAACGGTAGTTAATGGCTGCCAGAAATAATAACCATAGGCAATAGTGTACGCACGCACGTTCCGGCGGCGCGGCGGGTGGGGCCTGTGTCCGCCGCTTCCTAGACTGGGCCGGTGCGTCTTGTCTTCGCCGGTACCCCCGAACCCGCGCTGCCCGCACTGCGCCGCCTCATCGACTCACCGCGTCACGAGGTGATCGCGGTGCTGACCCGGCCCGACGCCGCCGCCGGACGGCGCGGCAAGCCAGAGCCCTCGCCGGTGGCCCGCGAAGCGCTCGACCGCGGAATTCCGCTGCTCCGGCCATCGCGGCCGAACTCGGCGGAGTTCATCGCGGAGCTGTCGGAGTTGGCGCCGGACTGCTGCGCGGTGGTGGCCTATGGCGCGCTACTGCGCGACGGCCTGCTTGCCGTGCCCCCGCAGGGCTGGATCAACCTGCACTTCTCGCTGCTGCCCGCCTGGCGCGGTGCCGCGCCGGTGCAGGCGGCGATCGCCGCGGGGGACAGCATCACCGGGGCCTCGACGTTCCAGATCGAGCCGAGTCTGGACTCCGGCCCGATCTACGGAGTCGTGACCGAGACGATCCGGCCGACCGACACCGCCGGGGAACTGCTTGAGCGACTTGCTGTTTCGGGCGCGGCGCTGCTGTCGACCACGCTGGACGGCATCGCCGACGCGACGCTGACACCGGTGCCGCAGCCCGCCGACGGGGTCAGCATCGCACCCAAGATCACCGTCGAGCAGGCCCGGGTGCGGTGGGACCTGCCGGCGCTGGTCGTGGATCGTCGCATCCGCGCCGTCACGCCCAACCCCGGCGCGTGGACGTTGCTCGGCGACCTGCGCATCAAACTGGGGCCGGTACAGGTTGCCGAGGCCTGCGCGATGCCCGGACCGCCAGAACCGTTGCCGCCCGGCGCTATTCACGTCGACCGCAAGAGCGTCTGGGTCGGCACGGGTTCGGATCCGGTGCGGCTGGGCCAGATCCAGCCGCCCGGAAAGAAATTGATGAACGCGGTCGACTGGGCGCGCGGCGCCCGGCTCGACCCCGCGCTGCGGGCGACATGAACACCGGGCGTGACATACCCCAGCGCGGCCGGCCGGAGCGCAGGCCGCCGCGACCACAGCAGCGCGACCGCCGACCGCAGCAGCGGGACCGCCGGCCGCCGCGCCGGCCCCTGGACCCGGCCCGCGCCGCGGCGTTCGACGTGCTTCGGGCGGTCAGCGAGCGCGATGCCTACGCGAACCTGGCGCTGCCCGCGCTGCTCCGCGAGCGCGGAATCACCGGCCGCGACGCGGCATTCGCCACCGAGCTCACCTACGGCACCTGCCGCACCCGGGGCCTGCTCGACGCCGTCATCGGCGCGGCCGCGGGGCGCTCGCCCGAGGCCATCGACCCGGTGCTGCTCGACCTGCTGCGCCTCGGCGCGTACCAGTTGCTGCGCACCCGGGTCGACGCGCACGCCGCGGTGTCCACCACCGTCGAGCAGGCGGGAATCGAATTCGACTCGGCGCGAGCGGGTTTCGTCAATGGGGTGCTGCGCACCATCTCCAGGCGCGACGAGCAGTCCTGGCTCGCCGAGTTGGCCCCCGACCCGGCGCAGGATCCGGTCGGGCATGCGGCGTTCGTGCATGCCCATCCCCGGTGGATCGCCCAGGCCTTCGCCGATGCGCTGGGTGCCGCCGCGACCGAACTCGACGCCGTGCTGGCCAGCGACGACGAGCGGCCGCAGGTGCACCTGGCGGCCCGCGCCGGCGCGCTGACCGCCGCCGAACTGGCCGACGCGGTGGATGGGACCGTCGGCCGCTATTCGCCGTACGCGGTGTACCTGGCGGGCGGCGATCCCGGGCGGCTGGCGCCGGTGCGCGACGGCTTCGCGCTGGTCCAGGACGAGGGCAGCCAACTGGTGGCACGGGCGCTGACCCTGGCCCCGGTCGAGGGCGACGGCGGCCGGTGGCTGGACCTGTGCGCCGGGCCGGGTGGGAAGACGGCGCTGCTGGCGTCGCTGGGGGCGGGATCGGGGGCTCGCGTCACCGCGGTGGAGCCGACGCCGCGCCGCGCCGACATGGTCGTCGAGAACACCCGCGGCCTGCCGGTCGACGTGCTGCGGGTCGACGGGCGACAGACGGAGCTGGAGCCGACCTTCGACCGGGTACTGGTCGACGCGCCCTGCACCGGGCTGGGGGCGCTGCGCCGCCGCCCGGAAGCCCGGTGGCGGCGGCAGCCGGCCGACGTGCCCGCGCTGACCAAGCTGCAACGCGAATTGCTGGGCGCCGCGATCGCGCTGACCCGCCCCGGCGGCGTGGTGCTGTACGCCACCTGCTCGCCGCACCTGGCCGAGACCGTCGGCGTGGTCGCCGACGCGCTGCGCCGCCACCCGGTGAGCGCGCTGGACACCCGGCCGTTGTTCGAGCCCGTCGCGGACCTGGGGGACGGGCCGCACGTTCAGCTGTGGCCGCACCGGCACGGCACCGACGCGATGTTCGCGGCCGCGCTGCGCCGCGAGGCGGGGTAGCGGGGACGCGCCGGATGTGAAGGGGGCCGCGCGGCTCAGTAGTCTGGCGCTCATGCCTCGCAACACGGAACCGTTACAGGGGCCTCTGATCGCGCCGTCGATCCTTTCCGCTGACTTCTCGCGGCTCGCCGACGAAGCCGCCGCCGTGACCGGCGCCGACTGGTTGCACGTCGACGTGATGGACAACCACTTCGTGCCGAATCTGACCATCGGGCTGCCGGTGGTGGAGAGCCTGCTGGCCGCCACCACCATCCCGATGGACTGCCACCTGATGATCGAGGACCCCGACCGCTGGGCGCCCCCCTACGCCGAGGCGGGGGCCTACAACGTCACCTTCCACGCCGAGGCCACCCAGAATCCGATCGGCGTGGCCCGCGATATCCGCGCCGCCGGCGCCAAAGCGGGGATCAGCGTCAAGCCGGGAACCCCGCTGGAGCCCTACCTGGAAATCCTGCCGCAGTTCGACACCCTGCTCATCATGTCGGTCGAGCCCGGCTTCGGCGGCCAGAGCTTCATCCCCGAGGTGCTGAGCAAGGTGCGCACCGCGCGCAAGCTCATCGAGGCGGGGGAGTTGACGATCCTCGTCGAGATCGACGGCGGCATCAACGCCGACACCATCGAGCAGGCCGCCGAGGCCGGCGTCGATTGCTTCGTCGCCGGGTCGGCCGTGTACGGCGCCGACGATCCGGAGGCCGCGATCGACGCGCTGCGGCGCCAGGCCGCCGGCGCATCCCCGCACCTGCGTCGATGACGGTTCCGCCGGGCGACAGCCTGGACGCCGCGATGCGTTTGGCGATCGACCAGTCCAACCACGTCAAGGGGACCACCTATCCGAACCCTCCGGTGGGGGCGGTCATCCTGGACGCCGCTGGCGAGGTGGTCGGCGTCGGCGCCACGGCACCGGCCGGTGGCGATCACGCCGAGATCCTGGCGCTGCGACGGGCCGGTGATCTGGCGGTAGGGGGCACCGTCGTGGTCACCCTCGAACCGTGCAATCACTACGGCAAAACCCCGCCCTGCGTGAACGCCCTGCTCGACGCGAAGGTGGGCGCCGTGGTGTACGCGGTCGCCGATCCGAACCCCGAGGCCGCCGGCGGGGCGGCCCGACTCGAGGAGGCCGGCGTCGCGGTGCAGTCCGGGGTGCTGGCCGACGAGGTGAGCGGCGGACCGCTGCGGGAGTGGCTGCACAAGCAACGCACCGGGCTACCGCACCTGACCTGGAAGTACGCCAGCAGCGTCGATGGCCGCAGCGCGGCCGCCGACGGCACCAGTCAGTGGATCTCCAGCGAGGCCTCGCGGCTGGATCTGCATCGCCGACGCGCCGCCGCCGGCGCGATCGTGGTGGGCACCGGCACCGTGCTGGCCGACGACCCGGCGCTGACCGCCCGGCTGCCCGACGGCTCGCTGGCCGACCGGCAACCGCTGCGAGTGGTCGTCGGTATGCGTGAAATACCTTCGGAGGCAAAGGTTCTCAACGACGATTCGCGGACCATGCTGATCCGCACGCATGACCCGATGGAAGTGCTCAAGGCCGTGTCCGACCGCACCGACGTGCTGCTAGAGGGCGGCCCGACGCTGGCGGGTGCCTTCCTGCGGGCCGGGGTGGTCAACCGGATCCTGGCCTATGTCGCGCCGACGCTGCTGGGCGGCCCCGTCACCGCGGTCGACGACGTCGGCGTGTCCACGATCACGCGGGCACTGCGCTGGCAGTTCGATGGCATCGACCGGGTCGGGCCCGACCTGGTGCTCAGCCTGGTGCCGCGTAGCGGCTAGCGCTCACCTAACGAGACCGCTTGCGGTTCAAGGACTTCCGGCTCTTCGGCGTGTTCTTTGCGCCCGCCGATCAACAGACCCAGCAGCGCACCCGCGATACAGATCACCACCGTGGCCGAGAAGATGTCGCCGTACATCTGGGCGAAGGCCTTGAGGTACATCGTGCCCTGGGCGGCTATACGCTCCAGCAGGGTGGCGTTGGCCGGGATCGCGGCCGTCAGGCCCGCCACGATCTGGTTGAACCGGTATAGGCCCCAGGCGCTGAGCGCGGCGACACCGATCAGCATGCCCGTCATCCGGGCCACCACCACCGCCGCCGAGGCGATGCCGTGTTGGGCGGACGGAACCACGCGCAGCGCGGCGGAGGTCAGCGGCCCGATCACCAGGCCCAGGCCCAGCCCGGCCACCAGCAGGTCGGCATGCAGCACCGGCACGCTGAACACCCCGAAGATGTTGTGCTTCTGGCTCATCACGTCCTGGCGCCAGAAGTGAATCAGCCAGTACCCATACGCCGCGATCAGCAGCCCGACGAAGGTCATGATGCGGTCACCCACCCGGGTGGCGATCCACCCGCCGAGCACCGCCCCGATCGGCAGCGCGATCAGGAACCACAACAACAGCCCGGCGGCCTGCGTCTGGGACTGTCCCAACACGCCCTGCCCGAACAGCTCCACGTCCACCAGCGTCACCATCAGCGCGGCACCGGCGAACAGCGAGGCGCCCAGCGCGGCCAGGAACGGGCGGAAGTGCACGCCCGCCGGTTCGATCAGCCGGGCGCGGGCGAAGCGCTCCCAGCCCAGGAACAGCGCCGCGACCACGACCGCACCGATGACCAGCGGCAGCCCGTAGCTCGGCAGGATCTGCTTGCCGTCGGGTTGCGGGTTGTACAGACCGATCACGGCGAGGCCCAGGGCGACCGCCAGCAGCACGCCACCGACCAGATCGACCTTCTCCGGCTCCTCCACCCGTTGGTGCGACGGCAGGCTGAACTGGATCATCACCATCGCGATCAGCGTCAGCGGGACGTTGATCCAGAACACGTAGCGCCAGTCGTGGAACAGGAAAACGATGAAGATCCCGTACAGCGGGCCCAGCACGCTGCCGAGTTCCTGCGCGGCGCCGATGCCGCCCAGCACGCCGGCGCGGTTGCGCTGCGCCCATAAATCGGCGCCGAGGGCGAGGGTGACCGGCAACAGCGCGCCGCTGGCCACACCCTGGATGGTGCGGCCGCCGACCAGCAGGTGGAAATCGCCCCAGTGGCCGGCCAGCGCGGTGACCACCGAGCCGACGATGAACAGCGCCAGGCTGACCTGCAGCACCAGCTTGCGGCCGAATCGGTCGGAGGCGCGGCCCAGCAGCGGCATCGCGGCGATGTAGCCCAGCAGGTACATCGTGATGATCCAGGTGATGCGCTGCAGCTGGTTAATCGGGATGTGAACGTCGGTCATGATGTCGCGCATGATCGTCACGACGACATAGGCGTCCAGGGCGCCCAGCAGGACCGCCAGGCTGCCCGCGCTGATCGCGACGCGGCGCCCGGTCTGGTGCCCGGTTGGGACGGCGGTCTCCGCGGTCACGAGCTCACCGGGGGCTTGGTGACCTGAACCTGCTCGCCCCAGTTGGACAGGGTGATCTGGGCAGCGTTGCCCGAGCTCTTCTGCAGATTGGCCTGGACCAGCTGGTGGTCACCGCTCTCCTGGACCCACACCGTGCTCGGCACCGGCTGCGTCGCATCGAACTGCGGCACGATCTTGTTCACCGCGTCGGCCGAGACGTTGCCGGTGATGCGGATCGTGTTCTGCCCGTTGATGTTTTCGCGGCCCTCGGCCTTCGCGTTGCTGAAGTTGGCCAGCGCATTGCCCAGCCCGTTGTCGGGGTTCAGCAGCACCGAGACATCGTAGATGTCGGAGGCCTTGCCGAAGTCGCTCCACTTGTTCGGGGTGAGGGTGGCGTACAGGGTTCCGTCGAGCACCACGAAGTTGGCGTCGATGTCGGAGCCGCCCAGGGTGATGGTGGCGTTGCCCGAGGCGGCGGTGGCCGGTGCCGTGGTGAGGTCACCGGTCAGCGTCTTGATGGGGAGCCCGGGGATCTTGCCCTGGATGCTCAGCGCGATGTGCGCGCTCTGCACCTTCTTGGTGGCGTCGGCCGCCTGCTTGACCAAGGTCGTGCCGTCGGGGAGCGGCGCGCCGCTCTGCTTTGAGCCCGACGAACAGCCGGCGATCAAGGCGGTGGCGAGGGTCAGGGATGCGATGACGGCCGATATACGGCGGCGGGTCTGCATACTGTGCATCGTAGAGGGTGCGGGTGACTGCCCCGATGAACGCGGGGTGCCGGTGTCGTCCGGGCGCGGGTGTTTGCCCTGCTCATCTGCGTGAGCGAGGGCCAATTAGCCTAAGAGGATGTTTACCGGAATTGTCGAGGAGCTCGGCGAGGTGACGGCTCGCGACGTCCTTTCGGACGCCGCACGGCTGACCATCCGCGGTGCCGTCGTGACCGCCGATGCGGGCCATGGCGATTCGATCGCCGTCAACGGCGTGTGCCTGACCGTTGCCGAGCTGCTGCCCGGCGGCCAGTTCACCGCCGACGTGATGGCCGAGTCGCTCAACCGGTCCAACTTGGGCGAATTGCAGGTCGGCAGCCGGGTCAACCTGGAGCGCGCCGCGGCCGTCAACAGCCGGCTGGGCGGGCACATCGTGCAGGGGCACGTCGACGGGACCGGGCGCATCGTGGCCCGGACACCGTCGGAGCACTGGGAAGTGGTGCGCATCGAGATGCCCGCCGGGGTGGCCCGCTACGTCGTGGAGAAGGGCTCGATCACCGTCGACGGGATTTCGCTGACGGTGTCCGGGCTGGGCGGCGAGCCGCGGGACTGGTTCGAAGTCTCGCTGATCCCCACCACCCGCGAATTGACGACTCTGGGCCGCGCGCCGGTCGGGACACAGGTGAACCTCGAGGTCGACGTCATCGCCAAATACGTCGAGCGGTTAATGGCGGCTAAATAGGACCCTGGCGGCGAAAACAGCTGGATGAACTGAGGATTCAGAGCATGAGCTGCCGTCAAGCTTTCCCACGATCACTCCATCGGGTGATTAGCTCGCTGGCGAAGTCAAGCATCTGCTCAAGGCTGGGGAACATCGCGAAGGCATCCACGATCGCCTCATCAGCACCGGACCCGGCGAGGCGCTCGAGTCTGTCGACAACATCGTCAACAGACGTGCCCGGTTCGAGGTTGATCCGCATGGCCGTCTTCAGCGCGTCCGGATCGCGGCCGGCGTCCTTCGCCGCCCGGCGCGCAATCGACCACAAGTGGTCGGTGACCTCGTCCTGCAGCCCCTCGACCCCGAGCCAGCCGGTGCCGCTGCGGCCGACCCGGCGCATCGCGGCCTCGCTAGCACCGCCGATCCAGATGGGCGGACCGCCGGCCTGGACCGGGCGCAGGTCGGCATGGACCGGCGGCAGCGAGAAGAACTCGCTCTCCCAGGACACCGGGGTGGTCGTCCACCACTCGTGCAGGAACGCCAGCAGGTCATCGAGCATCTGCCCGCGCCGGCGCCAGTCCGCGCTGTGGGCGATGTCGTGTTCGTCCTTCATCCACCCGATTCCCACACCAACGTCGAGGCGGCCTTCGCTGAGCACGTCGAGCGTGGTCAGCAGGCGGGCCAGGTGCACTGGCTCGTAGTAGAACGTGCTGAGCGTGCTGGCGTTCAGCCGCACCCGGCTGGTCGCCGTCGCGGCGACCGTCCAGAGCAGCACCGGATCGAGGTAACGCGTCATCTGCGGCGGGTACGGCTGCTCCTTGCCCGGATACTCGCTGTGCATATCGACAGGCGTGACCAGGCGATCGCCGACCCACAGCGTGTCGTAGCCAAGGTCCTCCAGTCCTCGGCAGAACGCGCTCAGACCAGCGGCACTGCTGATAGCGGGCCCGACTATGGGAAGTGCAAAACCAAGCTTCATCGCGAATCCTTTCGATGATCCATCAACCATTACAGGGACGCACGGCGCCCCTGTTAGTGCACTGCTTGAACCGGCGGCGGTGGGGCTCAGCCGGGAACGGTGGCGCCGAGGGCGAAGTCGTAGTTTCCCACCCCGTGGCTGGCGAGGCCCATCATGACCAGGCCCGTTCCCTCCAGCCAGTGCGCCATGTTCAGGCCACCGACGTCCAGCGGGCGCAACCCGAGGCTCTCGATGAACTCCGCCACGCCCGCCTTGGCGCGCGTGTCGTCGCCGGCGATGAAGACGTCGAGCGGCCGGCCCTGGGCCAGGACGACACCGAAGATGGTGTTGAACGCCTTCACCACGCTGGCGCTGGCCGGGGCCGCCTTGGCAACTTCCTGCGCGATCGAGGTGTCATCGGGGATGGCCAGCCCGTCGGCCGCGGAATTGAAGGGGTTGCTGATGTCGACGAGCACCTTGCCCGCCAGGGCGTCTCCGTACTGGGCGACGACCGGAACGACGTCGGCGTACAACAAGGCCACGATGACGATTTCGCCGGCCGGGACGGCGCCGAACTCTCCCGTCGTGGCGCCGCCGCCGAGAGCCTTGGCCAGGTCAGCGGCCTTGGCCCGATCGCGGCCGATGACCTCGATAGTGTTGCCGCCCGCTACCGCCAGCGCGCCGATGGCGCGGGCCATGTTCCCGGTGCCGATGATGCTGATGTTGCTCATGAGGTGTCCCGTCTTGGGTAAATGAGCGAAAAGGTTGACGAGTCCACCTTACGAGGGATTAGGTGACACGTCAACCAATCCGGGGTAGCATCGAGGCTGATGGAACCGAATTGGCTGAACCCCAGTGAAGACCGCGCCTGGCGGGCCTTCCAGCACGCACATCATCAGCTCGACGTGCACCTGAACCGGGGCCTGCAGGAATCAGGTCTCTCCGGGGCCGACTACGAAATCCTGGCGGTGCTCTCGGGTCACGAGGGGGACCGCATGCCCGCCCGCGACCTGTGCAACGCGCTGGGGTGGGAGAAGAGCCGGGTCTCCCACCAGGTGCGGCGCATGCAGAAGGACGGGCTGATCTGCCGCGAGCCGAACCCCGACGACGCCCGCAGCACCGTGGTCTGCCTGCTGCCGGCCGGCCGCGCCGCCATCGAGAGGGCGGCGCCCGGGCACGTGGAGGACGTGCGCCGGAACTTCATCGACCTCCTCACCCCGGCTGAGCTCGACATGCTCGCCGCCCTCAACGAACGAGTCCTGCGCCACCTGGCCAAAGACGGCGACTCTCGCACCGAAGACAAGCAGTCGTAACCTTCAGGCCGCAGCGGCCTGCTTCGGGATCAGCTGGTTACTCGGCTGATCACACCGGGCGCCAGTTGGGCCTTCCCAGTAACCCCAATGGTTCATGCCGGGATCCCAGATGATCTGAGCCCACGGTGCCCACGGCGGCGGCGGCGCCGGAGGCCGGGGCAGCGGAAATTGTGATCCCGGCAACGATTGCGCGACCGCCGCCGGGGGTGACGAGGCCCGCCCGGCGCCGGGACGCGGTGGGGATCCGCGGCGAGAAGATAAGTGCGAGGTCATCGGGCGTGGTCAGGCCGTCGGATCGGCCAACCGGCCCAACAGCGCAACGGGATCCGGGACCGTCCCACTGATCAAGCAGTGGCAATAACGGCGGTGCCGCCGTGGTTCATACTGAATGCAACACGTGGGCTTCTCGTGTGAGCCGTTTCGACAGTGTTCCCGCCGGACAGCGGGAACGGCGAGGTAGCAAAGATGACGAGGTTGGACTCCGTCGAGAGGGCGGTTGCCGACATTGCGGCCGGCAAGGCCGTCATCGTCATTGACGACGAGGACCGCGAGAACGAAGGCGATCTCATCTTCGCCGCCGAGAAGGCGACGCCGGAGATGGTGGCGTTCATGGTGCGCTACACCTCGGGATACCTGTGCGTGCCGCTGGACGGCGAGGTCTGCGACCGGCTGGGCCTGCTGCCGATGTACGCGGTGAACCAGGACAAGCACGGCACCGCCTACACCGTCACCGTCGACGCAAGACGGGGTGTGGGCACCGGGATTTCGGCCTCGGACCGGGCCACCACGATGCGCCTGCTGGCCGACCCCACCAGCGTCGCCGACGACTTCACCCGGCCGGGTCACGTAGTTCCGTTGCGCGCCAAGGACGGTGGCGTGTTGCGCCGTCCCGGTCACACCGAGGCCGCCGTCGACCTGGCCCGGCTCGCGGGGTTGCAGCCCGCGGGCGCCATCTGCGAGATCGTCAGCCAAAAAGACGAGGGCTCGATGGCGCAGACCGACGAACTGCGGGTGTTCGCCGACGAACACGACCTCGCGATGATCACCATCGCCGACCTGATCGAGTGGCGCCGCAAGCACGAGAAGCACATCGCCCGGATCGCCGAGGCCCGGATACCGACGCGGCACGGCGAGTTTCGTGCCATCGGCTACGCCAGCATCTACGAAGAGGTCGAACACGTCGCGCTGGTGCGCGGGGACATCGCCGGGCCGAACTCCGATGGTGACGACGTGTTGGTGCGCGTGCACTCAGAATGCTTGACCGGTGACGTGTTCGGTTCGCGCCGCTGCGATTGCGGGCCCCAGCTGGACGCCGCGATGGCGATGGTCGCCCGCGAGGGACGCGGCATCGTGCTGTACATGCGTGGACACGAGGGCCGCGGCATCGGGCTGATGCACAAGCTGCAGGCCTATCAGCTGCAGGATGCCGGTGAAGACACCGTCGACGCCAACCTCAAGCTCGGATTGCCCGCCGATGCAAGGGATTACGGTATCGGCGCGCAGATCCTGGTGGATCTCGGGGTGCGCTCGATGCGGCTGCTGACCAACAATCCCGCCAAGCGGGTCGGGCTGGACGGGTACGGCCTGCACATCATCGAGCGGGTGCCGCTGCCGGTGCGCGCCAACGCCGAGAACATCCGTTACCTGATGACCAAGCGGGATAAGATGGGTCACGACCTGGCCGGACTGGACGACTTTCACGAATCCGTCCATCTGCCAGGTGAATTCGGCGGTGCTTTGTGAGCCGCGTCCGCGACGATGCAGAGCGCAGCGATGCTGAGGAGGGGCGCAAATGAGCCCCGCCGATGGTGTGCCGGAGGTTCCGCCGCTCGATGCATCCGGCCTGCGACTGGCCCTGGTTGCGAGCACCTGGCACAGCGAAATCTGCGACGCGCTGCTGGCGGGTGCCCGCAAGGTGGCCTCGGAATCGGGTATCGACGCTCCGACAGTGATCCGCGTGATCGGCGCGATCGAAATCCCGGTGGTGGCGCAGGAACTCGCCCGCAACCACGATGCCGTCATCGCGCTGGGCGTTGTGATTCGCGGGCAGACACCGCATTTCGAATACGTCTGCGATGCGGTGACGCAGGGCCTGACCCGGGTGTCGTTGGACACTGCCACACCGGTGGCCAACGGCGTGCTGACCACCGACACCGAGGAGCAGGCGAGGGACCGGGCCGGCCTTCCGGAATCGGCCGAGGACAAAGGGGCGCAAGCCACTTTGGCGGCGCTGACCACCGCGCTGACCCTGCGTGAGTTGCGCGCCCGGTCGTGACGTCTCCGCCGGACCGCGAGTCCTGGGATGCGGTGCTGCGTCCCCATCGCACACCGTTATTCGCTTATGGGGCGGCGTTTGTCATCGCCGCGGCGCACATCGCGGTGGGCGCGCTGCTCAAGGTGGGCTCCACCGGGGTGGTCTTTCAGACCTCCGATCAGGTGGCGATCGCAGTGCTGGGCCTGGTCATCGCCGGCGTCGTGCTGTTGTTCGCGCGGCCGCGGCTGCGAGTGGGGCCGGCCGGCGTTTCGGTGAGAAATCTGTTGGGCGACAAGCTGATCGAGTGGCCGGATGTTGCCGGCGTGTCGTTTCCGGTGGGTCACCGCTGGGCGCGCATCGACCTGCCCGATGACGAGTACATTCCGGTGATGGCCATCCAGGCCGTCGACAAGGGCCGCGCGGTGGACGCCATGGACACGGTCCGGTCGCTGCTGGTGCGCTATCGGCCGGACCTACAGATCCACTGAGGGCTGTACCATCAGCCGATGGCGCTTCAGGCACGGGTGGCCGCTCTCGCCGTCCTCACCGTGCTGGCGCTGGGTGGGTGCGACGCAGTGGTGGGGGGACGCGCGGTCCGGGCGGCCGATCAGGCCGGGGCAGCGCCGTCGGCGACCGTGAAACGCCCATTGGCCCGCGCGCAAGACCTGCTGCTGCAGAGCGGGGATGACACGCCGTTCGGTGCGGCAGCCGCGATTTCGGTGGGAGACAACTACTTCACCAGCGCTCGGCCACCGGAGTGCTCGGCGGCGCTGCTGTTCAAGACTTCACCGCTGCGGCCGCCCGGCCCATCGGACCACGCCGAATCCGCGTACCAGTTCAGTGGGCCGGCGACTTGTGCCGAGTCGATCGACCTCTACGACAATGCGCTGGACGCCCACGACGTGGTGTGGGGTGGCTTCAGCGCGGTCTCCAAGTGCCGCGATGACGCGGTGGGCGTCTCCCCCCAAGGGGCGTGGAATCCGATGCGGCTGAGTTATTTCGGTATTCCGACCGAAGACGTCCTGGTATGGACGATGACCGAGCAGGCCTGGACGTGTGATTACGGGCTCGCCATCCTGCCGCACGTGGCTCTGCTGCTGGCGGCCTGCAACAACGCATCCGGATTCCCCATGGCGGACTGGGCGGCGAAACGACGCGCACAGGTCGACGGGCGCACCGCTTAGACGCGGTGGCCCGCCCCCTGGTGGTTCAACTCGTGGGCCGGAAAGCCCGGGCCGGAGGCACTCAGTACCGAGTGCAGTCCGTCATCATTTGCTGGAAGATCGGCAGGGCCTGCTGGGCCCCCTGGTTGTGCTCGATCGCGTGCAGCAGGTTCACCCGCTGATCTGGCGACGACGCCAGGTACTGCTGCAAGAACTGCTGGTTCGGCGGCGACTGGTCGAGATACTGGGCGGCCATCGGGTTTTCGGCGTGCACGGCCCGCATCGCCTGGTCGTAGCTACAGGTGGTGTTGATCATCGGACCGTAATCAGGGCTGGCCGATGCGACCCCGGCCCCAGCGGTCGACGCCAATGCCAGACCGCCGACGGTGACGGCCAGTTTGGCCAACGAGCGCTTCATCATTTACGGACTCCCTCCATTGCTCTGCCCCACTCTAGCGTTGAGCTAGGAGCTTGGTAGCCAGAACCGAAGCCGTCCAAACCGCCGCGACCCCGCGCGGGGCCTTTTACAGCCCTTCTACCTGCCCGGTTGTCCCTTCTTCTGTTTCCGGGCTCCAGCTGCTCGGCAACAGCGGCAGGCTGGGGCTGCCGTCCAAAGAAGCGCCGGCAACTGTGCTCAAGCCCGCGGGAGCGGCACCCGATTCGGGCGCGGTGCCGGCAAACCCCAGCCCCAGTCGCCCCGCGCCCCGATCCGAGGCGCTCGCGGAGCCAGATTGCGCGTCCGAACCATCGTCGAGGTATTCGTACCGGCGCCCGGGATCGATCAGGCCCGGCCGCGGGCGCCGGCGGCGCCGGACCTGTTCCCCCCGGCTCGCCGCGGCCGGCGCCGCGACGGCGTCGGGTGCGGCCGACTTCTGGCCGGCGCGCGACCCGAGGCTCATGCCGGTTCCGGCCCCGAGGCCGGGAGGTCCGACCACGTAGGGGTAGCTGAAGGCCGGAACACCGGGGGCGGGCGGCGCCGGCGCGGCGGCGGGGGCTGCCGATGCTGCGGCGGGTGCGGGGGCGGGCGCCGGGGCGACGGCCGGGGCCAGAGCGGGTGCGCCGAGACCGGGGGCCATGGCGACGGGCGCTCCCGTGTGCGATGGAGCCGGGGCGGCCACCGCGCCCGGCATGGTGAGGGCTGGTTGAGGCACGCCGGTCAAACCGGCCAACCCCGCCAAACCCGCCGCGCCGGCGACGGGGATGAAGGGGGCGATCAGGCCGGCGGAGAGCTGCGCCAATTGCGGCACCTGGGTAGTAGGGAACGTGTAGAGCGCCTCGCCCGCCCAGTGCGGAACCTTGGCGGCCAGCAGCGGGTCGGTCATCAGGCTGTTGAGGATCGAGGAGGGGTTGGATCCTCCAGACTGGCTCAGGTCCCCGTCGAGTTCCTGGGCGACTTCTTGCACGCGAGTTACCCACCAGCTCAGCTGATCTGCCCCGCCGCCCGCATCCTGGTTGGGCGGGTTGGCCAGCTGGATCGGCGGGGGCGGGGCGGTCGGCGGGACCCACGTCTGCGCGGTCTGGGACACCGCTTCATAGATCGCCATCGTGGTGGCCGCCTGCAGCCACATCCGCAGATATTCCATCTCGTTGAGCGCGATCGGAATCGTGTTCACGCCAAGGAAATTCGTCGCCACCAACTGCGCGAAGGTGGCGTGATTGGCTTCCAGCTCTTCCAGCGTCGGCATGGCCGACAGCGCGGCGGTGTAGGCCGCGGCAACGGTATCGGCCTCTAAGGCGGCTGCCGAACTGTTGGCGCTGTTCTGCAGGAGCCATGCCAGGTATGGCACGTGCGCGGCCACGAATGCCTCCGCGCTGGGGCCCTGCCACGTCCCGGCCTGCACCGCGGCCAGCAATTCGCTGAGATCTGCAGCCGTCTCATCGTATTCGGCACTCAGGGCCTGCCACGCCTGCATCGCCGCCAGCAAGGATCCGGGCCCGGGGCCGCTGGACAGCGCCGCCGAATGCACCTCCGGGGGAAAGGCGGCCCAGATCGGCATGGTCATCGTCGACCACCCGCGGGCACCCGTGCTGCCATGTTGCGCTCCTCCCGACGAACCGGTCGGCGGTCCCGCGTGGCCGGCGGGCGGCGGCCCTATCAGTCACGCGGGAAGCGCTTTGTCCCGGCCTCTCAGTGGTTTTCAGCGTTTTCGGCGATGCGACGTTGCGATCTGGGCGGAGGTTGGTCACCGATATCGCGTAGCTGAGCGATAAGGACGCCGGCCGCTCGGGCCGTGACCCGCATGTACCGAAGTCTACGTAGAAAGTATCCGCAAATACGGATAGAAATCGGGACTTTCACCGGATATGCGAAGCTAACTGTCAGCCTTTGGACAGCCGGACCAAGAACCCGTTCAGGATCAACGTCTGCGCCAACCCGGTCTGCTGCGCCGGGCTCAACCCGGGCAGGTCGCCGACCCGAAACGGCTCGGTGCTGCCGGCGAGGAACAGCATCGCCGCTTCGTGGTCGGCGCCGGCGCCCACCGACAGCTGCGCGAACTGCAGGACCACGCGGTCGTCGACGTGCGCCACCCGCGCATAGAGCGGTTCATACTTCGCGACCAGCGTTTGCCCGTCGATCCCGACGGTGTCGCTGACCCGGCCGACCGGAGGGCATCGGCCCCGCCGGACCAGGACCTCGGCCAGCGCGCCGAGGCTTTCGGTGAGGAGCTCGGGATCGTCGAGGGCTTGCAGGGTGTCGCGTACGAGGCCGCCAAGGCCGGCGCGGGCGGTTGCGTCTCTTTGGTGCCGTGGCGATAAACGGGCGTGCACGCGCGGGTCGCGCAGACTCAGGGCGTACAGCGCGTGCGTGAGTAGCGTGAGCATGGTTGGCGCATGGAGCCCGATCGTCAGATGGACCGACGGATCGGCGCGCGTTTCGGCCGAATGCACTTGGCCGCGCGGCAAATACAGCACGTCGCCCGGTTGCAGGCACACGTCGGTCGGCGATGTGAGCCCGTCGGTCCCCACGCCCCTGCGCCGCTGGATCTCGTGCGGCGGCACGGCGGCCCCGCCGGACACATGCCACGTCTTGGATCCCTCGATCTGCAGGACCAGCACGTCGTGCGGGTCATAGTGGGGGGCAAAGCCGGTCGACTCCGGTGGCGTGACGTAGGCGTTCACCCGCGTCGGGAAGTCCAGCTCGACCTCGATGGAATGGGACAACGACGCGATCGTGCGCAGATAGCGCTCGACCCCGTTCATGACGATCGTGTAGCCCTCGGCCAGGCCCTCGCGTGCCCGGGCCGGGTCCAGGCCGCCGTCGGCGCGGCGGTAGGCCGCCGGATCCTTGTCCTCGCCGCCCTTGACCAGCCGGACGGCCGACGGTTCCGGCTGCACATGCTCGAGGAGTTCGTCGACCGCCGAAGACCCGGGTAGCAGCCGGTCGAAGTAGCCGGGCCGGCAGCGCCGGATGTGGTGGTGCCTGCTCGCCCAGATCTCGTCCAGGAAGGTCTCGACACCGAGGGGCTGCAGCAACCAGGCTAGCGAGGACTCGACGGTAATCCCCCTCAAACATCGTCGCGACCGGGTATGCACCACCCTAGACCGGCACCCGCACGCGCCCCGCCTTTCTCGGCACCACGCCGGCGGCTACTAGCCTGGATCTGTGCCCGATCCCGCCACCTACCGCCCCGCCCCCGGGTCCATCCCGGTCGAGCCCGGCGTCTACCGATTCCGGGATCCGCACGGGCGAGTCATCTACGTCGGCAAGGCCAAGAGCCTGCGCAGCCGGCTGACGTCATACTTCGCCGACATCTCCAGCCTGCACCCGCGAACCCGGCAGATGGTGACCACCGCGGCCAAGGTCGAGTGGACGGTGGTCAACACCGAAGTCGAGGCGCTGCAGCTCGAATACAACTGGATCAAGGAATTCGATCCGCGGTTCAACGTCCGCTATCGCGACGACAAGACCTACCCGGTGCTTGCGGTGACCCTCAACGAGGAGTTCCCCCGGCTGATGGTCTATCGCGGCCCCCGCCGCAAGGGGGTGCGGTACTTCGGGCCGTACTCACACGCGTGGGCCATCCGGGAAACGCTGGACCTGCTCACCCGGGTGTTTCCGGCTCGTACCTGCTCGGCGGGAGTGTTCAAGCGGCACAAGCAGATCGACCGCCCCTGCCTGCTCGGCTACATCGACAAATGCTCGGCGCCGTGCATCGGCAGGGTCAGCGCGGAGCAGCACCGCCAGATCGTGGACGATTTCTGCGACTTCCTGTCCGGCAAGACCGACCGGTTCGCCCGGGAACTGGAACAGCGGATGAACGCCGCGGCCGAGCAGCTCGATTTCGAGCGGGCCGCGCGGCTGCGCGACGACCTGGGCGCGGTGAAGCGGGCGATGGAGAAGCAGGCCGTCGTGCTCGGTGACGGCACCGACGCCGATGTGGTGGCGTTCGCCGACGACGAGCTCGAGGCCGCGGTCCAGGTGTTCCACGTCCGCGGCGGCCGGGTCCGCGGCCAGCGCGGCTGGATCGTCGAAAAGTCGGCCGACCCAGGTGATTCCGGTGAGGAGCAGTTGGTCGAGCAGTTCCTGACCCAGTTCTACGGCGAGCAGGCCGAATTAGGCGGCGCCGCAGACGAATCGGTGAACCCAGTGCCGCGCGAGGTGCTGGTGCCCTGCCTGCCGTCCAATGCCGGCGAGCTGACCAGTTGGCTGTCCGGCCTGCGCGGATCCAGGGTGGTGCTGCGGGTGCCGCAGCGCGGAGACAAGCGTGCGCTGGCCGAAACCGTGCAGCGCAACGCGAAAGAGGCGCTGCAGCAACACAAACTGAGGCGCGCCGGCGACTTCAACGCCAGATCCGCTGCGCTGCAGAACATCCAGGATGCCCTCGGCCTGTCCGACGCGCCGCTGCGCATCGAATGCGTGGACATCAGCCATGTTCAGGGCACCGACGTGGTCGGCTCGCTGGTGGTGTTCGAGGACGGCCTGCCGCGCAAATCGGACTACCGGCACTTCGGCATCCGGGAAGCCGCGGGACAGGGACGCTCCGACGACGTCGCATCGATCGCCGAGGTGACCCGGCGCCGCTTCGCGCGGCACCTGAGTGAACAAAACGACCCGAATATGCTTTCGCCGGAAGGAAAGTCTCGCCGGTTCGCCTACCCGCCGAACCTCTACGTCGTCGACGGCGGTGCGCCGCAAGTCAACGCGGCCAGCGCGGTGCTCGAGGAGCTCGGCATTACCGACGTCGCGGTGATCGGCTTGGCCAAGCGGCTGGAAGAGGTGTGGGTGCCGTCGGAGCCCGATCCCGTCATCATGCCGCGCAACAGCGAGGGACTTTATTTGCTGCAACGGATTCGTGACGAAGCGCATCGGTTCGCGATCACCTACCATCGCAGCAAGCGATCCAAGCGTATGACGGCATCGGTGCTGGATTCGGTGCCAGGATTGGGAGAACATCGCCGCAAGGCATTGGTAAGCCATTTCGGATCGATAGCCCGCCTCAAGGAGGCCACCGTCGACCAGATCACCGCCGTTCCCGGCATCGGGGTGGCAACCGCCACCGCCGTCCTGCAGGCGCTGCGACCCGATCAGTCCGAGGCCGCCCGGTGACGGGCCCGGGTGAGTTCGCGGGCGGCCACTCGGTGGATGCCCCGGCCGGTATCGACGTCGTTCTGGTGACGGGATTATCCGGCGCCGGGCGGGGTACCGCAGCCAAGGTGCTCGAAGACCTCGGCTGGTATGTGGCGGACAACCTGCCCCCGCAGCTGATCACCCGGATGGTCGATTTCGGTCTGGCCGCCGGCTCGCGGATCACCCAGCTCGCGGTGGTGATGGACGTGCGGTCGCGCGGCTTCACCGGCGACCTGGACTCGGTGCGGACCGAGTTGGCAACCCGAAACATCGCCCCGCGCGTGGTGTTCATGGAAGCATCCGACGACATGTTGGTGCGCCGCTACGAACAGAACCGGCGCAGTCACCCGCTGCAGGGCGATCAGACCCTGGCCGAGGGCATCGCCGCCGAGCGCCGGATGCTGGCATCGGTTCGCGCCACCGCCGACCTGATCATCGACACCTCGACGCTGTCGGTGCGCGGCTTGCGCGAGACCATCGAGCGGGCCTTCGGCGGCGTCGCCAGCGCGACCACCAGCATCACGGTCGAGTCCTTCGGTTTCAAGTACGGCCTGCCGATGGACGCCGACATGGTGATGGACGTGCGGTTCCTGCCGAACCCGCATTGGGTCGACGAATTGCGTCCCCGCACGGGGCAGGATCCCGCGGTGCGGGATTACGTGTTGAGCCAGCCCGGCGCGACCGAGTTCCTCGACGCCTACCATCGATTGCTATCTCTGGTCGTCGACGGCTACCGCCGGGAGGGCAAGCGCTATATGACGGTCGCTATCGGCTGCACCGGCGGCAAGCATCGCAGCGTCGCGATCGCGGAGGCACTGATGCAATTGCTGAACGCCCAGAAGGGTGACGCGCAACTGTCGGTGCGGGTGCTGCACCGGGATCTGGGCCGCGAATGACCGAGCCGCTGAACCGGGGCATCGTCGCGCTGGGCGGCGGACACGGCCTGTATGCGACGCTGTCGGCGGCCCGCCGGCTTACTCCCTACGTCACCGCGGTGGTAACCGTCGCCGACGATGGTGGTTCTTCCGGCCGGCTGCGCAGCGAACTGGACGTGGTGCCGCCGGGTGATCTGCGAATGGCGTTGGCGGCCTTGGCATCTGACAGTCCGCACGGGCAGCTGTGGGCGACCATCATGCAGCACCGGTTCGGCGGCAGCGGCGCCCTGGCCGGGCATCCGATCGGCAACCTGGTGCTGGCCGGCCTGTCCGAGGTGCTGGCCGACCCGGTGGCCGCGCTCGACGAGCTCGGACGCATCCTCGGCGTCAAGGGCCGGGTGCTGCCGATGTGCCCGATCGCCCTGCAGATCGAGGCCGACGTCTCCGGTCTGGAGAGCGACCCGCGGATGTTCCGGCTGATCCGCGGCCAGGTGGCGATCGCGACCACACCGGGCAAGGTGCGCCGCGTGCGGCTACTGCCGGACAACCCCCCGGCGACCCGGCAGGCCGTCGACGCCATCATGGCCGCCGATCTGGTGGTGCTGGGCCCCGGTTCGTGGTTCACCAGCGTGATCCCGCATGTGCTGGTGCCCGGGCTGGCGGCGGCGCTGCGGGCGACCGCCGCGCGGCGCGCCCTGGTGCTCAATCTGGTGGCCGAGCCGGGGGAGACGGCAGGCTTCTCGGTCGAGCGTCATCTGCACGTGTTGGCCCAGCACGCACCGGAATTCAGCGTGCACGACATCATCATCGACGCCGAACGGGTGCCCAGCGAGCGCGAACGCGATCAACTGCGCCGCACCGCCACACTGCTTTCGGCCGAGGTCCACTTCGCCGACGTGGCCAGACCTGGTACACCTTTACATGATCCAGGCAAGCTCGCGGCGGCCCTGGACGGGGTCCGGACGGCCAATAAGGCTTCGGGACCTTCTTCGGTCACGGCCACCGCGGATATTCGGGTCGACGGTGCAAACCCACCAGCCGGTGGGAGTGGACCTGCCGGCAGCGAACCAAGGGGTGACGACGCGTGGCGATGACGACCGAAGTCAAGGACGAACTGAGCCGCCTCATCGTGAAATCGGTCAGCGCGCGCCGGGCGGAGGTCACGTCCCTGTTGAGGTTCGCCGGCGGCCTGCACATCGTGGGTGGCCGCGTCGTGGTCGAAGCCGAGGTGGACCTGGGCAACGTCGCGCGGCGGTTGCGCAAGGACATTTTCGAGCTTTACGGATACAACGCCGTCGTACATGTGTTGTCGGCCAGCGGGATTCGCAAGAGCACCCGGTACGTATTGCGGGTGGCCAACGACGGTGAGGCGCTGGCGCGCCAGACCGGCCTGCTCGACAACCGTGGCCGCCCGGTGCGCGGACTGCCGGCCCAAGTGGTGGGCGGCAGCGTCGGCGACGCCGAGGCCGCCTGGCGGGGAGCCTTCCTGGCGCACGGGTCGCTGACCGAGCCAGGGCGTTCGTCGGCGCTTGAGGTCAGCTGCCCCGGCCCGGAGGCGGCGCTGGCGTTGGTGGGTGCCGCGCGCCGGCTCGGTGTCAGCGCGAAGGCCCGCGAGGTGCGTGGCGCCGACCGCGTGGTGGTGCGCGACGGCGAGGCGATCGGCGCGTTGCTGACCCGGATGGGAGCCCAGGACACCCGGCTGGTGTGGGAGGAGCGCCGGATGCGGCGCGAGGTACGAGCCACGGCTAACCGGCTCGCCAACTTCGACGACGCCAACCTGCGCCGCTCGGCGCGGGCCGCGGTCGCTGCCGCGGCCCGGGTGGAGCGGGCGCTGGAGATCCTGGGCGACACCGTCCCCGACCATCTGGCCTCGGCCGGCAAGCTGCGCGTCGAGCACCGGCAGGCGTCGCTGGAGGAGCTCGGCCGCCTCGCCGACCCGCCGATGACGAAAGACGCTGTGGCGGGCCGTATTCGGCGGCTGCTGTCGATGGCCGATCGCAAGGCGAAGGTCGAGGGCATTCCCGACACCGAGTCGGCGGTCACGCCGGATCTGCTGGAAGACGCCTGACGACGATGCGCACCGAAGGCGCGTCGTAGCGCCACCCGCCTTGGCAAAGCCGAGGGCGCAGCGTCGAGTGGTAGCGGGTCCGACGCTCGCGGTGCTCGATCTGCCGGAGTTTCGATAGGTGTGCGCGTGGCCACGCCTCGGCGCGTCATCCGTCCATGCGCCTGCAGCGCTGGATTCTATGAATTGCATGATTTATGTGCGTTGGATATGAGTTGCCATTTTCGGACGGTCTTTATCGTCGATCATCCGAACATAAAATCGTGCGCCTTCCGGTCAAGCCCCGGCTGAGCGCGCTGCCCTCGAGTAGCAATTTCATACAGATTGCATAATTTCTTTGACATGTATATGAGTTGTGGGCGTATCGGCTGCGCCATGCACGAATCTGTGCTCCACCGCCCGTTTCTCGCCCCCACGGTGCCTGGGCATCGTTCGGACGGTCGGGCGTCGCGCCGCCGCGGAGCCGTCTTCACAAAGGACATCTACGGCCGACACAATTTGTGATAGCGAGATTTTTATTCACGGATAGCGGCCCGGGGGACGGCCTCCCCGGATTTTCATCACCTATTCATCGCGTCGCTTTGTCGGATTTGCGCGAGGTCGAGAGTGTTTATCGGCGGCTTGCTTGCCGAGCGCCGACTCACGGCTCTTGCATCGCAGCGCGGCGATGCCGGCGAACCCGGCACATCACGTCGACGGGCATTTCGGTCACCGATGGTTAGTGTCTCGTCTACAAGCGGACAAGTCACCCGCCAGCAAACTCGTATCCGATGTGCTGGCGGGGGTACGGATCGGGCCGGCGGTGGTGACACGGCCGGAGGCGGAGGAAGGCATGGATTTCGGGTCGTTACCGCCGGAGATCAATTCCGGCAGGGTCTACGCAGGGCCGGGGTCGGCGCCGTTGCTGGCGGCTGTGGCTGCCTGGAACGGGTTGGCAGCCGAATTACATTCGGCCGCAGCGTCATACGGTACGGCCATCGCGGAGCTGCGAACCTCCTGGTATGGGCCTTCGTCGACGGCGATGGCGGCCGCGGCGGCACCCTTCATCGCGTGGCTCGACGGCGCCGCCGCGCAGGCCGAGCAGACCGCCGTCCAAGCCACGGCGGCGGCCGCGGCCTATGAAGCCGTTTTCGCGGCGACTGTCCCGCCGCCGGTGATCGTGGCCAACCGGGCGTTGTTGGCGTCGCTGATCGCGACCAACGTGCTGGGCCAGAACACTCCGGCGATCGCGGCCACGGAGGCCCAGTACGCCGAGATGTGGGCCCAAGACGCCGCGGCGATGTATGCCTATGCCGGCGCGTCCGCTGCCGCGGCCCGGCTGGCCCCGTTCAGCGCGCCACCAACGACCGCCGACGCCAACGCCGCGGCCGACCAGTCACGCGCGGTCACCTCCGCGCTCGAGTCGTCGACCGCCTCCGGCGCGGAATCCGCTCTGTCGGAATCGGTTTCGCAGGCTCCGGTCGCGGCGCAGGTCAATGCGGCGGCGGTGACGGCGGCGGCCGGACTCCCGCTGAGCCTGACGGACATTACGGGGATTCTGAAGACCTTCAACAGCGTCATGGGCACCATCTCCGGCCCGTACACGCCGCTCGGCGTGGCGAACCTGATGAAGAACTGGTACCAGATCGCCGTCAGCATCCCGAGTCTGGGGACGGGCATCCAAGGCATCGGTCCACTGCTTCACCCGAAACCGCTCATCGGCGTGTTGTCGCCACTGCTGCACAGCGATCTCCTGAGTGGCCCGACCGCGCTGTCGAGTGCGGGCACGGCTTCGGCGTCGGTGGGCCGTGCCGGCTCGGTGGGATCGTTGTCGGTGCCGCCGAATTGGGCCTCGGCGGTGCCGGCAGTCCGGACGGTCGCCGCCGAACTGCCGGAGACCGTGCTGGACGCCGCGCCCGCGATGGCCGCCGGGCAGCGGGGCATGTTCGGCCCGACGGCCCTGTCGAGTCTGGCGGGACGCGCGGTCGGTGGGACCGCGACTCGCGCCGCCGCGGGGCCGGCCGTTCGCGTGCCCGGTGCCGTGGCCGTCGACGACATCGCGACCACGTCCACCGTCATCGTGATACCTCCGAACGCGAAATAAGGAAGGTTCCGGCAATGGTTTTCGGCGATTTCGCAGCGCTGTCACCCGAGGTGATCTCCACCCAGCTCTATTCGGGACCGGGCGCGGGCTCGTTGTTGGCCGCCGCGGCGGCCTGGGATGGGCTGGCCGCCGAGTTGCACGCCACCGCGGCTTCGTACGCAGAGGTGATCTCGGAGCTGGTCGGCGAGTCGTGGCAAGGCTCGTCATCGGAGTCCATGGCCGCCGCGGCGGCGCCGTACGTGGCGTGGGTATCGACCACGGCGGGCGTGGCCGAGCAGTCGGCCGCCCAGGCCAGGTCGGCCGCCGCCGCCTACGAAGCGGCATTGGCGGCCACCGTGCCGCCGGCGCTTGTTGCGGCGAACCGCAGCCGGCTGGCCGCACTGTTGCAAACCAACATCCTGGGGCTGAACGGCGCGGCGATTGCGGCCACCGAAGCCGAGTACGGCCAGATGTGGGCCCAAGACGTCGGCGCCATGTTCAGTTACGCCGCCGCGTCGGAGTCCGCTGGAGAGCTGACGCCGTTCCAGGAGGCGCCGGCTACCACGAACGACACCGCAGCGGCGGCACAGGCGGCCGCGGCGTCGTCCAACTCGTTGTCGTCGTGGCTGAAAGAGATCGAGGCCTACATCACCTCGCTCACCGGTCAATACACCCAGTTCTGGCAGAACCTGATCGGGGGCGCCACGGGGAGCACGGAGATAGCACCGTTCTGGGAGACGCTGTATTCCAGCATTTCGCAGATCGGCACCCAGGCCACGTGGACCAACGTCGTCAATGCCAGTACCAGCCTTGGCGTCTCGCAGTGGAAGAACTTCTTCATCTATGCGCCGTGGAGTGCCGCGATGTCGAAATCGTCGCTGGGCGCCGGTCTGACGTCGCCGGGACATGTCGCCTCCGGCATCGCCGTGAAACCCGTGTCGGCGGTATTGGGCAACGCGCCGACGGTGGGAAAGATGTCGGTGCCGCCCGCCTGGGCGACCGCCGCGCCGGCGATCAGGTTGTCCTCCGCCGCGCTACCGGGCACCAGCCTGGCCGCGGCCGCTGCGGCAGATATCCCCGGTGGCCTCGTCAACGAGGCGACCCTGGGCAGTCTCGCGGGCGGCGCGCTCGGCAGCCCGGCGTCGCGCGTCGTCAGCACAACGGGAATCCAGGCCCGCGCGATCACCGGCGAGCGCCGACAGGGGCCGGTCAAGCTCGACCGCATCATCGCCCAATTGCAGGAGATGCCCGACCAGGTGCAGCACTGGAACGTCGACGAGGCCGGCCTCGACGACCTGGTCGCCAAACTCAGAACAACACCGGGCGTCCATGCCGTGCACGTGACGGACGGAGATGAGATTGCGGCCGGATCGCCCAAGTCGAAGTTGGGTTAGTGCGTTCGGGCGCAACGGATCTAACCCATCGAAGGAGGATGCATGAAAATGCTGCTGGCGCTTGCCGGTGTAGCGCTGGGGATCGTCACCGCCGTACCCGCGCACGCCGTCCCGGGAGAGGACGAGGCGGCCGCCGACGACAACAACGAAGTCTTCATCGCCGACCTGCATACGGTGGGCATCAGCTTTCAGGATCCGGGACAGGCCGTGACCGCCGGAAAAGCGGTCTGCGGCTTGCTCGCCCGCGGCGTCTCCGGTCTTCAACTCCTCAACGACCTGCGGGACAACAACCCCGCACTGACCACCAACGGCGCCGCCCAGTTCGCGACGATATCGGCGAAGGCGTACTGCCCGCGACAACTCGACGGTTCCTCGGGCCCCGGCTCCAAAGGCGGTGGCTAGAAACCAAACGAACACTGCCGCAATAGAACCCGCGCCCCACCATCGCATATCCATCACCCTGAAAAGAAAACCTGATGTTGCAGCATAATTCGCCCGCCGTTGAGCTGGCGTCAGTGATGGATTTCGGTACCCTGCCGCCGGAAAGCAATTCCGGGCGGATGCATGCGGGCCCCGGCGCCGGATCAATGATGGACGCCGCCAAGGCTTGGGGTGTGTTGGGCGCCCAACTCGGCGACATGGCGCTGAGCTACCGGGCGGTGATCGCCAAGCTGGATCTGGGAGAGAGCAGCGCGTCGACGACGGCGATCACCCACGCCGCCGCGCCGTATCTGGCATGGCTAGACGCTACCGCCGCGCAGGCGCGGCAGACGGCCATCCAGGCCACGGCGGCCGCGGGCGCCTACGGTTTGGCGCTGGCGGCGGTGGTGGCGCCCCATGTGATCGATGCCAACCGGCTGCGGCGGATCTCGCTGGCCGCGGCGAACTGTCTGGGCCAGCTGAGTCCGGCGGTGGCCGACGCCGACGCCGATTACGAACGGATGTGGGCTCAAGACGTCGCCGCCATGTACGCCTACGCCCGCGCCTGTGCCGGCGTCTGGAAGCTGACACCGTTCAGTTCGCCGCCCTCCACCGATCCCTGCCAGTCCGCGGGGGTCTCGCCGCCGTCCCGCAACTGGTCTCTGACCGTCGCGCCAGAGGTCATAACGACTGGCAGTCAGGTGATCTCGACCATCTCCGAAGCGCTCGATGCGCTGTCCTCCTCGCCGTTGGCCACCTTCGATGCGTCCCTGTTGCCGGTAACGGTGCCGCTGTCCAAGTTGAGTTCGTTGTCGGCGCCGCTGGACGTCGCCCTCAAGCACCTGAGCTCCCTCAACAAGGCCGCCGCGCTGTGCAGGGCCGCGGTCATGTGCTCGCCTGGCCGCACCAATCACGCGGCGCCCCGGATGAGCGTCGGGAGCGGCGCGGCGATCGGGATCTTGTCGGTGCCACGGGCGTGGACGCGATCAATGCCGAGCCCGACGTCGCCCAGTTCGCATCCGACTCCTGTTGATCGAAGCCAGTGAGCTACCGGTAGAGGGTGCTCGCGGGGCCCCGGGACCGGACCGGATCCGCATCGCGGGTAACCGCAACGAACTGGTAGCCACGCGGACGCCTCCCGCGCCGAGGCGGCGGGTAGTTTGTTTGCCATTGCTGGTCGCGACGGGGACTGGGGGGCTACGGTCAGGTGATGAAGCGGCTTTCGAGTGTTGACGCGGCGTTTTGGTCGGCAGAAACCGCGGGCTGGCACATGCATGTGGGGGCGCTGGCGATTTGCGACCCGAAAGAGTGCTCCGAGTATAGCTTTCAACGCCTCCGTCAATTACTCATCGAGCGCCTGCCGGAGGTACCGCAGTTGCGGTGGCGGGTCACGGGTGCGCCGCTGGGGCTGGACCGGCCGTGGTTCGTCGAAGACGAGGAGCTGGACATCGACTTCCACGTCCGCCGCATCGGGGTTCCCGCGCCGGGCGGTCGATGCGAGCTCGAGGAGCTGGTGGGCCGGTTGATGTCCTACAAGCTGGACCGTTCCCGTCCGCTGTGGGAGATGTGGGTGATCGAGGGCGTCGAGGGCGGGCGGTTCGCCACGCTGACCAAGATGCATCACGCCATCGTCGACGGGGTATCGGGCGCCGGCCTGGGTGAAATCCTCTTGGACGCAACGCCGGAACCACGGCCGGCCCAACACGAGACGGTCGGGTCGCTGGTCGGGTCCCAGCTTCCGGGCCTGGAAAGGCGCGCGGTGGGTGCGCTGATCAACATCGGCGTCAAGACGCCCTTCCGCATAGCCCGACTGGTGGAGCAGACCGTGCGCCAGCAGGTCGCCGCGCTGGGTGTTACCAGTAAGCCGGCGCGGTACTTCGACGCGCCCAAGACCCGGTTCAATGCGTCGGTCTCGCCGCATCGGCGCATCACCGGCTGCCGCGTCGAGCTGGCCCGGGCCAAGGCCGTCAAGGATGCTTACGGTGTCAAGCTCAACGACGTCGTGCTGGCCTTGGTGGCCGGTGCCGCGCGCGATTACCTACAGAAGCGCGGTGAGCTGCCGGCCAAGCCGCTCATTGCCCAGATCCCCGTGTCGACGCGCACCGATGAGAACAAGGACGACGTCGGCAACCAAGTCGGTTCGATGACCGTTTCCCTTGCCACAGATATCGAAGACCCCGCCGAGCGGCTGCGGGTTATCCACGACAGCACGCAAAGTGCCAAGTTGATGGCAAAGGCGTTGTCCGCGCATCAGATCATGGGTCTCACCGAGACGACGCCGCCCGGGTTGTTGCACCTGGCCGCGCGGGCCTACACCGCCAGCGGGCTGTCGCGAAACCTGGCTCCCATCAACCTGGTCGTCTCCAACGTCCCGGGCCCGCCGTTCCCGCTGTACATGGCCGGCGCAAAACTGGATTCTCTGGTGCCGCTGGGACCGCCGGTGATGGACGTCGCGCTGAACATCACCTGCTTCTCCTACACCGACTACCTGGACTTCGGTTTCGTGACGACGCCCGAGGTGGCCAACGACATCGACGACATGGCCGATCGGATCGAGTCGGCGTTGACCGATTTGGAGAAGGCCGCCGCGCGCGAGAGCGGGTAGTCCTGCCTGGCAATCTCGCGGCTACGGGCCGTCGTCGTCACCCCTGTCGCGTATCAGTTTCTCCGGGTGGTGGAAGGTGTTGGTGCGGGGTCGGCCTCTGTCCAGGCGCGGGGGCGGAATCCATTCGGTATCGCCTCCGGCGTTCTTGCGAGTCATCCAGCCGCCGGGTTTGAGCAGGCGGTGATGGGGGCCGCAGGCGAAGGTGAGTTCGTAGGTGTCGGTGGTGTGGCACTTGGACCAGTCGGTGACGTGATGAACTTCGCAGTAGTAGCCGGACATGGTGCAGCCCGGTGCCGAGCAGCCACGGTCCTTGGCGTACAAGACAATTCGTTGTCCGGGTGAGGCCAGCCGCTTGGCGTGATACAGGGCCAGGGCTTTTCCCTTGTCGAAGACCGCCAAATAGTGGTGGGCGTGGCGGGCCAGCCGGATCACGTCGCTCATCGGCAGGATGGTGCCGCCCCCGGTCAGGGCGCGCCCGGCGGCGGTCTCCAAATCCTGCAGTGTCGTGGTGACGATGATGGAGGCCGGTAAACCGTTGTGCTGACCGAGCTCGCCGGTAGCGAGTAATCCGCGCAGCGCCGCTTTCAGGGCATCGTGCTGGCGTTGGCCGGTGCTGCGGGAGTCTCGCTCGATTGCCTGCTCACTGGGACTACCGTCTACACAGGGATTTTCGTCGTCGGGATTGCACATGCCCGGGGCGGCGAGTTTCGCCAGGACGGCTTCGAGGGTGGCGCGTGCTTCGGGGGTCAGCCAGCCACGCAGTTCCGACATCCCGTCAGAACCCTGTCTGCCCAGGTTCAGTCCGCGCCGCCGGGCCCGGTCGTCGTCGGTATAGATGCCGTCGGGGTTGAGGCAGTCAGCGAGCGTATTGGCCAGGCCGGCCAGTTGTTCGGGACGAAACCGGGTGCCTTCCTCGGCCAACCGCGCCTCGACCTGCTCGCGGGTCGCCACGTCCACCCAGCCTGGCAGCTGGTGGTAGAACTTGCGGATCACCGCTACCTGGCCGGCGCCCAGCGTGCCGTCGCGTTGGGCGGCCGCGGTGGCGGCCAGGGCCGGTGGCACGGGTTCACCGGTCAGGCCGTGGCGCGTGCCCAGATCCCGCGCCTCCTTGACTCGCCGGGCGGCCTCGCCGCGGCTGATCAGCGTCGACTCGGTGATCGCATGGGTCAACGTGCCGCCGAGTTCCTCGGACGGGGCTTGGCGGGCAAGGGAATTGATCAGCGGATGCTCCAGGGCCGGTATGCGCCGGCGCAGCTTCTCACAGCGCTCCAGGATCGCCAGTTGTTGCCGTGCGTTCAACGCGTCGAACGACAACGCGCAGGCGCGGTCCAAGTCGGCATCGAGCGCGTCGAAGACCGCGTCGACATCCTGCTGACTGCTTGGACTCACACCGCCAAACTAGCCGCACCCACCGACAAGGATCGCCACTTTGTGACCACTGAAACCACAGTGGCGCAAGGGGTTACAGAAGCTCAGCCGGATGGGGGCGAAGCCATCACATCTAGTCGCGCTCGGGTGGATTCGTCGCGTACACCCACGATAGGAATCGCGCCACGGCCTCCGCGGACCGATGCGCCCGCGGGGAACTGAAGATGTCGAAAGCGTGTTGGGCGTGCGGTAATTCGGCGTAGGCGACCGGGTTTTTGGATACCGCGCGCAGTTCCTCGACGAAGTCTGCGGCCTCGCCGACCGGGATCAGCGAATCGTCGTGGCCGTGCAGGACGAAGAACGGCGGTGCGTCGGCGCGCAGCCGCCGGACCGGTGAGGCGTCGACGTAGATGTCGCGGTGGGTGGCGAATTTCTTTTTCACGACGAACTTTTGGAGCAGGTCCACGAACTCGCGCCGGCCCTCGCCCTCGGTGGAGTACCAGTCGTAGCGCCCGTACACCGGCACCGCGGCCACCACCGAGGTGTCGGCATCCTCGAAGCCGGGCTGGAACTTCGGGTCGTTGGGCGTCAGCGCCGCCAGCGAACACAGATGGCCGCCGGCGGATCCGCCGGTGATGGCCACGAAGTTCGGGTCGCCGCCGTAGCGGGAGATGTTCTCCTTGACCCAGGCCAGCGCGCGTTTGACGTCGACGATGTGGTCCGGCCAGGTGTGCCGCGGCGACACCCGGTAGCCGATCGACACGCACACCCAGCCGCGCGCGGCGAGATGGCTCATCAGCGGATAGGCCTGGGGGCGGCGCATTCCGATCACCCAGGCGCCGCCCGGCACCTGCAGCAGCACGGGCGCCTTGCCGTCGCGGGGGAGGTCGTGCCGGCGCCAGATGTCGGCGAGGTTGGCGCGGCCGTGCGGACCGTAGGACACCACGTTGGTCTTCTCGACGTAGCGGCGGCGCGCCACGGTGTTGCCCAGGGGCAGGGTGCGCCGCCCGCTGCGCGTCGGTGCGCTCTGGGGCAGCTTGGCCAGCGCCTCTTCGTAGTCGTCGCCCAGTTGATCGCGCAGCCCCGCCTCGAGTACCGGGCCGGGAGTGGTGACGCCGCGATACTTGATCACGCCCAGGATGGCCCAGGACGCCACCGTCACGGCCAGGGCGGCCTTGCCGCGCCGTCCCGCGAAGTCGCCGCGACGGCCCCGCCGCAGCGCGTCGAGTAGCGAGGCGGAGAAATAGACGCCCGGCACCTCGGAAGCCGGCCAGCCGAACCAGAAGACCAGCACGGTGGTGTAACCCTTACGGGCCAGTGGGCGTAATCCGTTGGCGGCGTTGGCTAATTCGAGCGTGGCCCGGGCTAGCGGCCGGGGTTTTCTGATGGTCCGGGCCAGCCGCATCAGCCGGTCACCCGCGCTTGCAGCTCGGCGCGCAGGATCTTGCCGGTGCTGCTGCGCGGAAGCTCGTCCAGCACGGTGATCTCGCGCGGGATCTTGTAGTTGGCCAGGTTCTCCCGCACGTGCTGCTTGAGCGCCTCGGGGGCTGCGCCCGCGTCGAGCTCTGCGCCGGGCTCGAGCACCACGAAGGCCGCCAGCCGCTGCCCGTATTGTTCGTCGTCCACGCCGATCACCGATGCCTCCGCCACGTCGGGATGTGCCGCCAGAATCTTCTCCACCTCGATCGGGTACACGTTCTCGCCGCCGGAGACGATCATCTCGTCGTCGCGGCCGACGACGAACAGGCGCCCCGCCTCATCCAGATAGCCCAGGTCACCCGACGACATGAAGCCGGCGTGGAAATCTTTCGTGCTCCCCGAGGTGTAGCCCTCGAACTGAGTGTTGTTGCGCACGTAGATGCTGCCGACCTCACCGGTGGGCAGTTCGTTGAATTCCGGGTCCAGGATCCGGATTTCGGTTCCCCCCGCGGGCCGGCCCGCGGTGTCGGGTGCCGCGCGCAGGTCCTGCGGGGTGGCCGTCGCGATCATGCCGGCCTCGGTGGCGTTGTAGTTGTTGTAGATCACGTCGCCGAACGCGTCCATGAACGCGATGACCACGTCGGGTCGCATCCGCGATCCCGATGCCGCGGCGAATCTCAGGGACCGGCCGCTGTAGCGCCGCCGCACCTCGGCGGGCAGCTCCATGATGCGGTCGAACATCACCGGCACCACGGCAAGCCCGGTGGCCTTGTGGCGGTCGATGAGGTCCAGCGTCGCCTCGGGGTCGAACTTGCGCCGGGTGATCACCGTGCAGGCCATGGACGCGGCGAAGATCAACTGGGAAAAGCCCCAGGCGTGGAACATCGGCGCCACGATCACGATGTTTTCCTCGGCTCGCCACGGCGTGCGGTCCAGAATCGCCTTGAGCGTGCCGACTCCGGCGTTGCCGCCGGTTTGGTTGGCGCCCTTGGGGGTTCCGGTGGTGCCGGAGGTGAGCAGGATCATCCGGCCCTTGCGGCCGGAGCGCTGGGGCTGTTGGCCGGCGTGAGCGGCGATCAGCTTCTCGACGGTGAGATCGTGTTGCCCGTCGGTCCAGGCCACGATGCGGCCGGCGTCCGGCCTGTCGGCCAGCGCGCGATCCACAATCGGCGTGAATTCCTCGTCGTACACCACGGCTTCGACGCCCTCGCGGTTGACCACCTCGGCCAGCGCGGGCCCGGCGAACGAGGTGTTGAGCAGCACGACGTCGGAACCGATCCGGTTGACGGCCACCACCGCCTCGACGAAGCCGCGGTGATTGCGGCACATGATGCCCACGACCTTCGGTTGCCCCGCGGGCAGCTGTTGCAGCGCGGCGCCGAACGCGTTGATCCGCTCGTCGAGCTGGCGCCAGGTCAGCGTGCCGCGTTCGTCGATCAGCCCAGGACGATCCGGGCAGCGCTGCGCCGCACTGGCGAAGCCGACCGTCATGCCCATGCCCTCGCGGCGCATGGCCGCGGCCATCTTGAGGTAGCGGCCGGGGCGCATCGGCGCGATCATGCCGGCGCGGCTCAGCGTGGTGACCAGGCCGAGGGTCTCGCTCAACGGATTCGGCACGGCTCAGCCCAGGATCGGGAAGCGACGCTTGGCGGCCAGCTCGGTCAACGCCTCCTGCATCACCGACCGCACATACTCGTCGACCTCGTCGACGTCCGGGTCGTCGCCGAACTGCTTGGCGATGTCGATGGGCTCCAGCACCTGGGTCACGATCTTGGTGGGCAGCGGCAGGTTCGGCGGGATGACCGCGCTCAGGCCGAAGGGGAAGCCGAACGACAACGGCAGAATCGCGCTGCGCAGCAAGCGTTTAATGCCCAGCCGCTCGGCCAGCCAGGTGCCGCGGGTCAGGTAGAGCTGGGTCTCCTGCCCACCGATGGACACCGCGGGCACGATCGGGACGCCGGCCTCGATCGCCGTGCGGATGTACCCCTTGCGGCCGTTGAAGTCGATGACGTTCTCCGACAGGGTCGGCCGGTAGGCGTCGTAGTCGCCGCCGGGGAACACGATCACCACGCCGCCGGACCGCAACGCCTCGGCCGCGTTCTCCCGATTGGCGCGGATGTATCCGGTGCGCCGGAAGAGGTCTCCGGTGGGTCCGGTCATCAAGATGTCGTGGCTCAGCGTGTACACCGGCCGGTCGTAGCCGAGTTTGTCGTAGAAGTGGACGCTGAAGATCGGGACGTCCATGGGGAACATGCCGCCGGAGTGGTTACCGACCACCAACGCTCCGCCGGGCGGGAACGTATCCAGGCCGTGCACCTCGGACCGGAAGTAGGTTTTCAGGACCGGGCGCATCACCGCCATCAAGCGCTGGGTCAAGCCGGGGTCGAATTTGCCGATGTCCCCGCCGCCGGGGTTGCCGTTGTCGGTCACTTTCCTCCCTTGACACTCGCACGAGGCCGCTTGAGGTTTGGGGGGCCGAGTCGAGTCCCTCGATGGTAGCGACCGGACCCTCGTTGCTGTCAGGGTGTTTCACCCTATTTCGTCCGAGCCTGTGGTCCGGTCCCCACCGGGACGCTATTGTTACGGCGCCCTGAGTAATCCTCGAGCAAAGGGGAGCTGATGGACATAGCCGGTCTGTCACCTGAGCGTGGCGCACGGTCGAACGTTTCACGCAGGTCGGCGGGCCCTCGGGACCGGCGCGGGTGGCGCCCTCATACGGCTGCGTCCCGCCCGGAAACTACTCGTCAGGGCCAAGAACCGTCCCGGCCGGCACCGGCCCTCGAGCGGGCCGCCGACGCGCTCGCCTCGGCCACCCCGGACAGCGCGGATCAACTGCAGGCCGACTACTTCGTGCGGCTGCTCGCCGGTCGGCGCGGCTTCATCGATCAGCGCATCGAGGAGTATCAGCGCAAGATCGGCACCGCGGAAGCCAAGGGCGACCTCGACGCCGTGGCGAACCTGCGCCGCCTGGTGCGCGTCGCCGAGCAGGATCGGCGGACCCTGGACGTCCTGATCGACAAGCTGCGCCGGCGGTTTGTCCGCCGGGCAACCCCAGGATCGCACTGAATCACCCAGCACCGCAGCGGGTTTCATCATCGGAGTACTGACGAGGTAGCCGGCGCGGATCGCCGCCGCGAACAATTCGGCACACCCGCGTGGTGCTGCCGATACATTCTATGGGCCAGCTGGTTTCTAGACAGGAACGAGGCCGCCCATGGGATTCATGGCTCCGGAGTTTCCCGACGTCGACCCGCAGACGTGGCTCAGCCTGCCGCGCTCGACCAGGCGTCAGATCATGACCCGGCACTGGGTCGAACACGGCTTCGGCTCCCCGTACGCGGTCTATCTGTTCTACGTCTTCAAGATCGTCGGCTACGCCGCCGGCGCCGCCGCGGTGATCTCGCTGACGCCGGGCCTGGGCGGCCTGGGTCACCTGGCGGACTGGTGGACGCAGCCGATCGTGTATCAGAAGCTGGTCGTCTTCACGCTGCTGTTCGAGATCCTGGGCCTGGGCTGCGGATCCGGGCCGCTGACCGCGCGGTTCTGGCCGCCGTTCGGTGGCTTCCTGTATTGGTTGCGCCCCAACACTATTCGGTTGCCGGCTTGGCCGGACAAGGTTCCGTTCACCCGTGGGGACCGCCGCACCGTCGTCGACATCGCGCTGTACCTCGTGGTGCTGGCCTCCGGCGTCTGGGCGCTGCTCTCCCCGGGGCGGGGCGGTCCGGTCACCCCGGCGGGCGACGTCGGCCTCATCGATCCTCTGCTGGTCGTGCCCGCCATCGTCGCGCTCGCGCTGCTGGGCCTGCGGGACAAGATCGTGTTCCTGGCGGCCCGCGGCGAGCACTACGGGCTGACCTTGCTGGTTTTCTTCTTCGGGTTCACCGACCAGATCGCCGCCTTCAAGATCATCATGCTGGCGTTGTGGTGGGGCGCGGCGACCTCCAAGCTCAACCACCACTTCCCGTACGTCGTCGCGGTCATGATGAGCAACAGCCCACTGTTGCGCAGCCGCGCGTTCAATTGGTTCAAGCGCCGCCTCTACCTCGACCCGGTCAACGACCTGCGGCCCTCCTGGATCCCGAAGGCGATGGCCCACGTCGGCGGGACGACGGCGGAGTTTCTGGTGCCCCTGGTTCTGGTGTTCGTCGCCGACGGTCACCGCTGGGCATGGTTCCTGATCGCCTTCATGGTGCTGTTCCACCTCAACATCACGTCCACCATCCCGATGGGTGTCCCGCTGGAGTGGAACGTCTTCTTCATCTTTTCGCTGTTCTATCTGTTCGGGCACTACGCCGGCGTCACGGCCGCCGGGCTGAGCTCGCCACTGCTGCTGGTCATCCTGATCGCCGCGCTGGCGGTGGTGCCGATTGCGGGCAACCTTTTCCCGCAACAGATTTCGTTCCTCCCGGCGATGCGCTACTACGCGGGCAACTGGGCCACCAGCACTTGGTGTCTGCGTAGGGGCGCCGAGGCCAAGATCGAGGCGAACATCACCAAGGCGTCGGCGCTGGCGCCCAATCAGCTTGCCCGGCTTTACGATCCGCAGACCGCCGAGCTGATGATCGACAAGTTGATGGCGTGGCGATCCATGCACACGCACGGGCGGGCGTTGGGTGGGCTGGTGCCGCGCGCCCTGCCCGCCGGGGCAGACGAGGCCGACTACCTGTTGCGCGACGGCGAGATCATCGCCGGGCCGCTGATCGGGTGGAACTTCGGCGAAGGCCACCTGCACAACGAACAGCTGCTGGCCGCCGTGCAGCGGCGCTGCGACTTCGACGAGGGCGACGTGCGGGTGATCATCCTGGAGGCCCAGCCGATCCATCGCCAGACGCAGGCCTACCGCATCGTCGACGCCAAGACCGGCCTGGTCGAGGAGGGCTACGTCGACGTCGCGGGCATGCTGTGCCGCCAACCCTGGCCGGAGCCCGGCGACGACTATCCCGTGCACGTCATTGATGGCGGCGCCAGGTGACCACCGCGGTCGTCGTGGGCGCCGGACCCAACGGACTGGCCGCGGCCATCCGGCTCGCCCGCGAGGGTGTCGACGTGCAGGTGCTGGAGGCGCGCGAGACCGTCGGCGGGGGAGCGCGCTCGGCCGAGCTGACGGTGCCCGGGGTGATCCATGACGTCTGCTCGGCCACCCACCCGTTCGGCGTCGGGTCGCCGTTCTGGAAAGAGATCGACCTGCCGCGCTACGGGCTGGTGTGGAAGTGGCCGGAGATCGACTGCGCGCATCCGCTCGACGACGGCACCGCCGGGGTGCTGTATCGGTCGATCGATCAGACGGTGGCCGGCATGGGTCCTGACGCCGGCCGGTGGCGCCGGGCCGTCGGGGACCTCGCCGCCGGATTCGATGACCTGGCGCAGGATCTGCTGCGCCCGGTGCTGCACCTCCCGCGCCACCCCGTGCGCCTGGCCGGCTTCGGGCCCCGCGCCCTGTTGCCGGCCACCGTGCTGGCCCGCTGGTTTCGCACCGAGCAGGCCCGCGGGCTGTTCGGCGGGGCCGCCGCGCACATCTACACCCGCCTGGACCGTCCGCTGACCGCATCCCTGGGGCTGCTCTTTCTGGCCAGCGGGCACCGCTACGGATGGCCCGTCGCGCAAGGCGGCTCCGGGTCGATCACCCGCGCCCTGGCCGCGGCCCTGCAGGCGCACAGGGGCAGTATCGCCACGGGAGTGGCTGTCACCGGCCGCCGCGATATCCCAGATGCCGACATCGTCATGCTCGACCTCAGCCCGGCCGCGGCGCTGCGGCTCTACGGCGACCTCATGCCCGGCCGGATCAAGCGGTCCTACCGGCGCTACCGGCAGGGGTCCTCGGCCTTCAAGGTCGACTTCGCCATCGACGGCGACATCCCCTGGACGAACCGCGACTGCCGACTCGCCGGCAGCGTGCATCTGGGCGGCGCTTTCGCCGAGACCGCCGACACCGAACGCCAACGCGCACAAGGCAAGATGGCTGAGCGGCCATTCGTCCTGGTCGGCCAGCAGTATCTGGCCGATCCGTCCCGCTCGTCGGGCAACATCAACCCGATCTGGGCGTACGCGCACGTGCCGTTCGGCTACGACGGCGACGCCACCGGCGCCGTCGTCGACCAAATCGAGCGGTTCGCCCCCGGATTCCGCGACCGCATCGTCGCAACCGTCAGCAAGGGCACCGCCGATCTGGCGGCCTACAACCCCAACTACATCGGTGGCGACATTATCGGCGGCGCCAACGACGGGCTGCAGGTCCTCCTGCGCCCGCGCATCGCCGTCAACCCGTATGCGATCGGCGTGGCGGGTGTCTATTTATGCTCGCAATCGACGCCGCCGGGAGCCGGAATCCACGGCCTGTGTGGCTACTACGCCGCCGGGGCGGCGCTGGCTTGGCTGCGGAAGCGTCGCAGCGACTGACGGCGCCGGCCCCACCGCGCGGTATCGACCGGGATTGCGCTAAGGGGGGAATTGCTTGTCATGATGGGCAGATGGCCGGGCGTGATCGCGATGATTCCGGTCGGCCGCGAAGCGCCCGACCGCGCGACGCTCTGGGCCGACCACTTGCGCCGGGCAGCGCAGGTGTTTCGCGCGTCCGGACGACCTGGTGCTGGCACCGGCCGAGGCCCTCGCGTATGCCCAGGATCTGCTGGACCGAGGCCTCGCCTTCAACGCTCACGAGGTGTTCGAGGCAGTGTGGAAGAACGGCCCGGTCCACGAACGGCCACTGTGGCAAGGCCTGGCGCAGCTCGCGGTGGGAATCACGCATGTCCAGCGGGGCGACGTCCATGGTGCGACCGCTCTACTTCGCCGCAGCGTCCGCCCATCTTGCCCACGAGGATCGGCCGGCGCCGCACGCTATCGACGTCTCCGGGCTGGTCGACTACGCCGGCGCGCTGATCGACGACCTCGCCGCCGGGGTCGACGTCACCCCGACCCGGCTCCGGCTACGACCCCGCCTGGTAAACCGGTGAGCCGGGTAGACCCGCCGACGGGATCGGCGTTCATACCGCGCCGCCGCCGTGGCTATCGCGTTGTGTCGCCCAGCGGCGCAGGTCGGTTTGTCCACTGGTTGCCTAAGCCGCCGTCGGAATCCCAGATCGACTGCCGGGCCATTTCGTTGCGTGCCGGGCGACGTCGACAGGTGCGGAGCTAGTCCGGATGGCGGATGGTCGCGCGCCTGAGGCGGCGATTGTTCATCGGATCGTGTGTCGACTTCTGGTGTTCCAGCTGCCGTGCCAACTCGCGCTTTGCATCGCACAGAGCGCGGGTGATGTCCGTATTTTCCGCGACCGCTACGAGTAGTGGATGGCCGGGAAGGGTTGTGCGTAAAGTGATGCGCTGTTCCTTGCCGCCGCGGTCCTGCAGGGTGACTTCGATGTCCACGTCATTCGGATCCCATCTGCCTAGCTGCCCTTCGAGCGTGGACAACGTCTGTGTGACATGCGGACGCTCCTTGGCAAGAAAGCCCGCGCCTACGTGGATCACATTCTCGCGGAAGATCTTTCGTTTAGAGTGGTCAGATTTCCTCATTGTGGCCTCATTCCGGTTGTTAGGTTTCTCAGGTCATAGTGATCACGCCAGCCTGCTTCGTCCGCCGCGAATTGCGTTGTGGCAGCGCATTTCATGGCGGACTCCCGCTCGCTGGAGCGGCAAAGGCCTGCGCTCTGGCCGGACTTTGCGTCGGCGGCTACTTTCAGTTCACCGACCACATCTTCGATGGCGCTCGCGACCGATGCGACGTCATCGACGTTGTCGGGGCACGCGACGATGCCCACAGTCAGGGTGCCGTCATAGGATACGGCGGTGATGTTGAGATTGGAGCCCTCAAACAGCGGGGCGAGGGCGTGGATCCCCAGCACATGCGCTCCGGCGCAATAGATTTCGCCGCTGGGGCCCGGAACGTTGGAAGTGATGACATGGGCGACCGGCGAGTGGAATCGGGACAGTTTCAGGCCGGTGTACACACCCATCGCCCAGGCGATTACCACGGGTGGAACGAGATCTATGACATCGGCGAGGTTGACGGGCGGCGCCGCGCGTCGCCTGTTCTTGATCCTGGACGTCGCGTCGTGAATGCTGGCCAGCTGCTGTGCCGGATCGGCCAGATCGACCGGCAATTGGACGAGCACCGGTGACCAACTATTGGACGCGTCGCCATCGATACCTCGTGTCGAGATCGGCATCATGGTGCGCAGCGGATGACTGGGCACCGTGTCGTGGGTTGCCAACCATCGGCGCAGCGCCGATGCCGTTGCGGTCAGGAATACATCGTTGACAGTGACATCGAACGCGGCGGTGATGGCCCGCAGGTCGTCCATGGCCAACGCCGCGAAGGCAACGCTGCGTCGCCCGGTGAGCGGCGCGTTCAGCTGCGTTCGCGGCGAGTTCTCGTCCTCTTCGAAATCCTTACCATCGGGCCATCGCGGATCGACCCCCGGGAGGAGTTGGCGTACCGATCCCAGCGCGGTTCCTATTGCCGACTTCATCGCGACGGGACCCAACCGGATGGCGATCCGGACGCCCACAGCGGTGTTGGCCGCGATCTCGTCGATCGCGTCCCATACCCTCGCGGCCGCCCCTGGCATCGTGGCCCGGGCCCGCGGGGGTGCCGCCGCGAATTCACCTTGGGCATCAACAGTCATCAGTTCGGGCAGCATCGACGTGACTGCGCCCACCCCATCGGTCATGGCGTGGGAGAACTTGATCAACACGACGAGTCTGCCGTCGGCGAGGCCTTGCACGACCCAGGCGTCCCATAGCGGGCGGCGGCGGTCCAGAGGCTGCGCATGCAGTTCACCGATGAGCGTGGTCAACTCGCGCGTAGTGCCGGGTTCGGCCAGCCGGACGCAATGCAGATGGCTGTGGACATCGAACGCGGGGTCCTCGATCCATGACGGCTGACCCAATCCGAAAGCCCTGGTGAGCAGCCGGTGGCGAAAATCGGGCATCGCCGCGGTGCGCTCGGCCAACAGCTTGTAAATCGCCGCGGCGGTCGTTTCGCCCTGCGCCTCGGGGTCGCAAAACAACACCGCCGTCACATGGGTGGGCATCACGGATGTTTCACCGTGCAGCGTGACACCGTCCAGGCCGGTCAATCGTTGCATCATGCTGCTCCATTCGTATATGCGAGTCGTGAGCTCAAAGCTTGCCGGCGAATCTTCCCGACGCGCTCAGCAGCGACCGTCCAAACGCCTGGCCGCAGGGTGATTCGTGATCGCCGGCATGCCTTGCAATTCGTGCCGACGCACTTTGGTCAGTCTACACTGTGTCAATCGACGTATGTCTACACCGTTGACACTGGGCCCCGCGGGTTATCGCTCGCACAATGTGGCGCATCCACATAGGGATCAGCAGGACGAAAGAAACGCGCCACTACGAAAATCCGTGCGGCCGTTGGGGGTTGAAGCAAGCCGTGCCGGTGCTTAGCGCACCCTTTCGGGTATTGAGTTCAATGCAGCCAGGACATGCACGGCGAGTTTGACAGCCGCGTCACTGCCCAGCTTGGAGTTCGCGGTGATGGTGTCCGTGACGAGTTGGAGACGAATATCGTAGGGAGTACAGGCCGTTGTGAGCGAAGCCATCGAATGTCCTTTGTAGTCGAGCATGTTCGCTCGCAACCGAGCTGCTCGATACCGATGAGCTTACGCCGATTCGCGGCCGCCGCGGGCGCGACGAGCATGCGGATATTGAGTACGTCGATTTTGGAAGGACAGGATCTTTGGATTCAGTACAGTCCCGTCGAGGATCTCGATCGCCCGACGCACCGTCTGATCGGCGTGCCACCTCTCAGGCCCGGCGATCACGGTCGGCAGGTAGGGGAGCAACGCCTCGCTGATCTCCCAGGTCGCCGAATCCCACAAGTAGGACGGGCTGTGATCGACCGCGTAGTAGGTGACGTTCGCTCGGACGGGGAACGTCGGCCGCGCAAACGAAGTTGGGCGTGCCCAGCTGAAACCCATTGCCTCATCACAGGATACGTCGATTATGAGGCTGTTCGGTCGTAGTGCGGCGAGGTCGTCGTCGCCCAGGAAGGTCAGCGGTGCGTTGGTATCCTGCAACACGCAGTTGACAATGATGTCGTGCTGGGCGAGGAATCCGGCGAGCGCCGCTCTGCCTCCCTGGGTGGACACGAAAATCTCCGTCGAACCATCGAGAGAGTTTGGGTCCTGAGCGAAATGGACGATCCGGGCCGGATGAATGGGGGAGGCCACTTCGGTCACGCTGCGGTTGGTGAGGACGTTGATGTCGTGCACGCCCTGCGCGTTCAATGCAGTCACCGCGCCTCGCGCGGTGGCGCCGAAGCCGATGACGACGGCCCGCAACCGGCGACCGTAGGTGCCCGACCAACCGACGATAGACATGGCATGCAGCACCGAGCTGTAACCCGCGATCTCGTTGTTCTTATGGAACACATGCAATTTGAATGAACCGTTGCGACTCCACAGGTTCATCGACTCGAACGCGATCAGTGTCTGTCGACCGTCGATGGCGCGCTGCGTCAGCTCCTCGTCTTGCACACAGTGCGGCCAGCCCCACAGCACCTGGCCGTCGCGAAGCTCGGCCAGATCGCGGGCGTGAGGCTTAAGCAGCAGAATGACATCGCACTCGGCGATCAATTGCTCACGGGAACGGATGCCGGCCACCCAACCCGACAGCTCCGTATCGGAGACGCCAAAATACTTCCCATAGCCCGCTTCGAGGTAGATGCCTGCGCGAACATCGGCATCTATCCGGTCGAAATGACGCGGGTGTATTGGCAGCCGGCGCTCGTTCTCCTTGCAAGTCGCGCCGATGACACCGAGACGCAATTGACCCATGCCGGCCTACTCCCTGACACGTTTGCGGGAAGAGCGTCTTGGCGCCGGCACGGTGGCGGCAAGACCGATGAACAACACATCCAGAGCGCGGTCGAGTTCGGCTGCACCGTCGTAGTAGCCGAGCGCTGGGGCCAGCGCACGCACTTGGGGGAACTCGGTGATCGTCAGTCGGTGCAAGCCTAGGCGCAACACATCATCGGACTCCTCGGGCCGCTCGACGACCTCCTGCAGCTCGGTGAGGATGTGGCCATACAGATAGCCGAAGAGCACGCGGTAGATATGTAACGCGTCGACCCCGCTGAAGCCCACCGCAGTGAGCAGCGCGACGACGTCCTCCAGTGGCCGTAGCATGCCCGGGGGTCGCTGCCCCAGCGGCGTGGCTAGTGGCCGAGTGACCAATAGCGGCACCACATTCGGGTGCTCGAGGGCCAGTCGGCGGAAGTCATGCGCCACCGCGCGCAGCTGCCCGACCCAGTCCGGGTCCGCAGTGTCCACCCGCAATTGGGCCAACACGATCTCGGCGACCCCGTCGAGCAGCGCCGCCTTGTTCGGCACATGCCGATAGATCACCGTCGGATCCCGACCCACTGCCTCACTCAGACGCCGCATCGACAATCCATCCGCACCGTCACGATCGACCAATCGCAACGCACACTGCAAAACCACCGACCGGCTGACCGCGCCGTGTCCTGGTCGGTTGGCGACGGACGCGTCAAGTCCATCAGCGGCAACTGCCGGTTGCTTCGCCATTGGGCGTCCCTTTCCTTTAGGCGTCTTCGGTTGGCTACGTGTCTCGGGTGCTCCGCCCTATCCTAACGCCGTTCGCCAACGTTGTTGACGTGCAGCGTGGGGAGCGTGTGCATCAGGCTAGAAGGGCTTCCACCCGCAATTTCAGGCTCGACACGTGCGGGCGCCCAGGCAAAGCTGGGCTGGACTCGCAACCGCTGGTCCGGGTGATGTTGCGCACAAGTTATGTCGTCTACCGACGGCCAGCCTGCAAAGGCGATGGTCCACACGCTTACCGGCGCGGCAACCGCGCGTGTCGCTGATCTAGGCTGACCACAGGCAGTGTCCGGCGGACATGGGCGAGACATGGAACCGACGACCAGGAAAGACAGAGGAGAGACAAGTGACGGTCCGAGTAGGTATCAACGGCTTCGGTCGAATCGGGCGGAACTTCTACCGGGCCTTACTGGCTCAACAGGAGCAGGGCACCGCTGACATCGAGGTGGTCGCGGTCAACGACCTCACCGACAACGCCAGCCTGGCGCACCTGCTGAAATTCGACTCCATCCTGGGCCGCCTGCCCCACGACGTCAGCCTCGAGGGTGACGACACCATCGTCGTCGGCAGCAAGAAGATCAAGGCGCTCGAGGTCAAGGAAGGCCCGGCGGCGCTGCCCTGGGGCGACCTGGGCGTCGACGTCGTCGTCGAGTCCACCGGCATCTTCACCAACGCCGCCAAGGCCAAGGGCCACCTGGACGCCGGCGCCAAGAAAGTGATCATCTCCGCGCCCGCCACCGACGAGGACATCACCATCGTGCTGGGCGTCAACGACGACAAGTACGACGGCAGCCAGAACATCATCTCCAACGCCTCGTGCACCACGAACTGCCTCGGTCCGATCGCCAAGGTGCTCAACGACGAGTTCGGCATCGTCAAGGGCCTGATGACCACCATCCACGCCTATACCCAGGACCAGAACCTGCAGGACGGGCCGCACAAGGACCTGCGCCGGGCCCGCGCCGCCGCGCTGAACATCGTGCCGACCTCCACCGGCGCCGCCAAGGCCATCGGCCTGGTGCTGCCGGAGCTGAAGGGCAAGCTGGACGGGTACGCGCTGCGGGTGCCGATCCCCACCGGCTCGGTCACCGACCTCACCGCCGAGCTGAAGAAGTCCGCCACCGCCGACGAGATCAACGCCGCGATGAAGGCCGCCGCCGAGGGACCCATGAAGGGCATCCTGAAGTACTACGACGCGCCGATCGTGTCCAGCGACATCGTCACCGACCCGCACAGCTCGATCTTCGACTCCGGCCTGACCAAGGTGATCGACGACCAAGCCAAGGTGGTGTCCTGGTACGACAACGAATGGGGCTACTCCAACCGCCTCGTCGACCTGGTCGCCCTGGTCGGCAAGTCGCTGTAAACCGTGGCTGTCCACAATCTGAAAGACCTTCTCGCCGAGGGGGTTTCCGGACGCGGCGTGCTGGTGCGCTCCGACCTGAACGTGCCGCTCGACGACGGCAAGATCACCGACGCCGGCCGCATCACCGCCTCGGTGCCGACGCTGAAGGCGTTGGTCGATGCGGGCGCCAAGGTGGTGGTCACCGCGCACCTGGGGCGGCCCAAGGGCGGCCCGGACCCGGAGCTGTCGCTGGCGCCGGTCGCCGCGGCGCTCGGTGAGCAGCTCGGCCGCCACGTGCAGCTGGCCGGCGATGTCGTCGGCACCGACGCGCTGGCGCGCGCCGAGGGGCTGACCGATGGCGACGTCCTGCTGCTGGAGAACATCCGCTTCGACGCCCGCGAGACCAGCAAGGACGACGGCGAGCGGCTGGCGCTGGCCAAGCAACTGGCCGAATTGGTCGGTCCGACAGGCGCTTTCGTCTCCGACGGCTTCGGCGTGGTGCACCGCAAGCAGGCCTCCGTCTACGACATCGCCACCCTGCTGCCGCACTACGCCGGCACGCTGGTGGCCGAGGAAATCCAGGTGCTGGAGCAGTTAACGAGCTCCACCAAGCGGCCCTACGCGGTGGTGCTGGGTGGATCGAAGGTGTCCGACAAGCTCGGCGTCATCGAGTCGCTGGCCACCAAGGCCGACAGCATCGTCATCGGAGGCGGGATGTGCTTCACTTTCCTTGCCGCGCAGGGCTTCTCGGTTGGCAAGTCGCTGCTGGAGACAGAGATGGTGGACACCTGCCGCAGGCTGCTGGACACCTACGTCGACGTGCTGCGGCTGCCGGTGGACATCGTGGTGGCCGACAAGTTCGCCGCCGACGCGACCCCGCAGACCGTCGCGGCCGACGCCATCCCGGACGAACTGATGGGCCTGGACATCGGACCGGGCTCGGTCAAACGGTTCACCACGCTGCTGTCCAACGCGCAGACCGTCTTCTGGAACGGGCCGATGGGCGTGTTCGAGTTCCCCGCGTTCGCCGCGGGCACCAAGGGCGTCGCCGAGGCGATCGCCGGGGCCACCGGTAAGGGCGCGTTCAGCGTGGTGGGCGGCGGTGACTCCGCGGCCGCGGTGCGCGCGTTGGGCATCCCGGAGGGCGACTTCTCGCACATCTCCACCGGCGGGGGCGCGTCGCTGGAATACCTTGAGGGCAAGACGCTTCCGGGTATCGAGGTGTTGAGCCGACCCCAGCCCGACCACAACTAGGGAGGCCCAGAGTCGTGAGCCGCAAACCGCTGATCGCCGGCAACTGGAAGATGAACCTCAACCACTTCGAGGCCATCGCGCTGGTGCAGAAGATCGCGTTCGCGTTGCCGGACAAGTACTACGACAAGGTCGACGTGACGGTGCTGCCGCCGTTCACGGATCTGCGCAGCGTGCAAACCCTGGTCGACGGTGACAAGCTGCGGCTGACCTACGGTGGCCAGGACCTGTCCGAGCACGACTCGGGCGCCTACACCGGCGACATCAGCGGCGCGTTCCTGGCCAAGCTGGGCTGCACGTTCGTCGTCGTCGGGCACTCCGAGCGGCGGACCCATCACCACGAGGACGACGCGGTGGTGGCCGCCAAGGCCGCCGCGGCGCTCAAACACGAACTGACCCCGATCGTCTGCATCGGCGAGGACCTGGACATCCGGGAGGCGGGCAGGCACGTCAGCCACTGCGAGGAACAGGTGCGCGGCTCACTGGCCGGGCTGTCGGCCGAACAGATCGGCAAGGTCGTCATCGCCTACGAACCGGTGTGGGCGATTGGCACCGGGCGGGTGGCCAGCGCCGCCGACGCCCAGGAGGTGTGCGCGGCGATCCGGAAACAGTTGGCGTCCCTCGCCTCGGCAAAGGTCGCCGAGGACGTGCGGGTGCTCTACGGCGGCTCGGTGAACGCGAAGAACATCGGTGAGCTGATCGCCCGCGACGACATCGACGGTGGCCTGGTCGGCGGCGCGTCGCTGGACGGCGAGCAGTTCGCCACGCTGGCGGCGATCGCCGCCGGTGGGCCGCTGCCCTGAGAACGACCCCGTCCCGGTAGGCTGGCCGTCATGCAGTTGGCTTTGCAGATCACCCTGGTCGTCACCAGCATCCTGGTGGTGCTGCTGGTGCTGCTGCACCGCGCCAAGGGTGGCGGCCTGTCCACGCTGTTCGGTGGCGGCGTGCAGTCCAGCCTGTCCGGGTCCACGGTGGTGGAGAAGAACCTGGACCGGCTGACGTACTTCATCACCGCCATCTGGCTGGTGTGCATCGTCGGCATGGAGCTGATGATCAAATACCGCTGACGCCCGGTAGCTGATCCCGCGCGTTCACATTGCTGCGGTGAGTCTCCACAGTGCTTCGCGGTCGACCGAGCCGGAACGGTCCAGCGGGCTGAGCACGACGTCGGTGGCTCCGGCGTCACGGTAGCGGCGCAACTGGCGTGCGACAGATTCCTCGGGTCCGATTGCGGCGAGGTCGACGACACTGGCGAGGCCCTCTCGGGCGATCACATTGCGATACGACGGGATGGCCTCATAAAAGCTCAGCTGTTGGGCGGCGGTGGTGCGAGCGCCGTCGACGTCGTCGGACAACAGTACGGGCACCGCGGCGATGACGCGGGGTGCCGGGCGGCCCGCCTCGGCCGCCGCCTTGGTGATTTCGGGCACGATGAATTCTCCGATAGTCCGGGGCCCGGCCAGGTAGGGCAGTGTCCCGTCGGCCAGTTCGCCGGTGACCCGCAATGCCTTGGGGCCCATCGCCGCCACATACACCGGGATCGGTGTACCGCCGGGCACCTGCACCGGCCAGCTCGGGCTGGCGCTGAGTTCGCTGCCGTGAAAGTCGACGCCGCCGGTGTTGAACACCGACGCCAGTATCGTCAGGTGCTCGCGCAGCCGGGTGATGGTGTTGGGCCATTCGGTGCCGAACGCGGGACCTTCCACTTGGCGGGCACCCAGTCCCAGCCCCAGACTGAAGTTTCCGTGCGCGGCGGCCTGCGCCGTTTGCGCCAATGAGGCGATGATCAACGGGTGCCGGGGGTTGATCGGCACCACCGAGGTGCCCACGCCGAGCCCGGGCACGGCGGCTCCGACGACCGCGGCGAGCGCGATGGCGTCGTAATTCTGCTGCTGGGGCAGCCACACCTGCGCCACCCCGAGCTCGTGGGCGCGTTTGGCTTGGGCTATCACGTCATCGACCAGATTGGGGGCGTCAGGACGGGCCATGAGAATTATTCCGGCGGACATGTTGCCAACCAACACGCTCAGCCGGCCGATCATTCCTGTCAAATCACGGTGATCTGACCCACTGGGCGCCATGGTGATTCGCGGCTGCGGGTGATCCCGACGGGCGGACGCCGACATCCGCGTCGATACTGGGTCCCATGGCTGAGGCATCCGAGGGCACGCTGGAACCGATCGGCGCCGTGCAGCGCACCCTGGTGGGTCGTGAGGCGACCGAACCGATGCGGGCCGACATCAGGCTGCTGGGCGCGATCCTGGGCGACACGGTCCGCGAGCAGAACGGGCACGAGGTGTTCGAGCTCGTCGAGCGCGCCCGGGTGGAGTCGTTCCGGGTGCGCCGCTCCGAGATCGACCGCGCCGAGCTGGCGCGGATGTTCGATGGCATCGACATCCACCAGGCCATCCCGGTCATCCGGGCATTCAGCCACTTCGCCCTGCTGGCCAACGTGGCCGAAGACATCCACCGGGAGCGCCGCCGGGCGATTCACGTCGCCGCCGGCGAAGCGCCGCAGGACAGCAGCCTGGCCGCGACCTACGCCAAACTCGATCGGGCGCAACTGGATTCGGCCACCGTCGCCGACGCGCTGAAGGGCGCGGTGGTGGCCCCGGTGATCACCGCGCACCCGACCGAGACCCGCCGGCGCACCGTATTCGTCACCCAGCACCGGATCACCGAGCTGATGCGGCTGCACGCCGAGGGGCACGAGGAGACCGACGACGGCCGCAACATCGAACTCGAGCTGCGCCGCCAGGTCCTCACGCTGTGGCAGACCGCGCTGATCCGGTTGTCCCGGCTGCAGATCACCGACGAGATCGAGGTGGGGCTGCGCTACTACGCCGCCGCGTTCTTCAGGGTGGTCCCGCAGGTCAACGCCGGGGTGCGCGACGCGCTGCGGACCCGCTGGCCCGACGCCGACCTGCTCAACCAGCCGATCCTGCAGCCCGGGTCCTGGATCGGCGGTGACCGCGACGGCAATCCGAACGTGACGGCCGACGTGGTGCGCCAGGCCACCGGCAACGCCGCGTTCACCGCGCTGGCGCACTACCTGGCCGAGCTGACCGCCCTGGAACAGGACCTGTCGATGTCGGCGCGCCTGGTCGCGGTCACCCCCGAGCTGACCGAGCTGGCCGAGGGCTGTGGCGAGAAGGCCCGCGCCGACGAGCCGTACCGGCGCGCGGTGCGGGTGATCCGCGCCCGGCTCACCGCGACGGGCGCCGAGATCCTGGACCGCCGGCCGCAGCACGAGCTGGACCTGGGGTTGACACCGTATGCCGGCCCGGCCGAGCTGCAGGCCGACCTGGACACCATCGATGCGTCGCTGCGCGCCCACGGCAGCACGCTGCTGGCCGACGACCGCCTGGCGCTGCTGCGAGAAGGCGTGCGGGTCTTCGGCTTTCATCTGTGCGGCCTGGACATGCGGCAAAACTCCGACGTGCACGAGGAAGTGGTCGCCGAGCTGCTGGCGTGGGCGGGGGTGCATCCGGATTACGGTTCGCTGCCCGAAGACGAGCGGGTCGAGCTGTTGGCCGGCGAGCTGGCCACCCGCCGACCGCTGGTCGGCGACCGCGCAGAACTGTCCGAGCTGGCGCACAAAGAGCTGGGCGTGGTGCGCGCGGCCGCGCACGCCATCGAGCGCTACGGACCGTCCGCCGTACCCAATTACGTGATCTCCATGTGCCGTTCGGTCTCCGACGTCCTGGAGGCCGCGATCCTGCTCAAGGAGGCGGGCCTGATCGACGCGTCCGGGGATGCGCCGTACTGCCCGGTGGGAATCTCGCCGCTGTTCGAGACCATCGACGATCTGCACAACGGCGCGACGATCCTGCACGCGATGCTTGAACTCCCGATCTACCGCGCGCTGGTGGCCGCGCGCAACGACAGCCAGGAAGTGATGCTGGGCTATTCCGATTCCAACAAGGACGGCGGATATCTGGCCTCCAGCTGGGCGGTGTACCGTGCGGAGCTGGCCCTGGTCGAGGTGGCGCGCAAGACCGGAATCCGGTTGCGGCTCTTTCACGGCCGCGGCGGCACCGTCGGCCGCGGCGGCGGCCCGAGCTACGAAGCCATCCTGGCGCAGCCGCCCGGGGCGGTGAATGGCTCGCTGCGGCTCACCGAGCAGGGCGAGGTGATCGCCGCGAAATACGCCGAACCGCAAGCGGCGCAACGCAACCTGGAGAGCCTGCTGGCCGCCACCCTGGAATCGACGCTGCTGGATGTGGAGGGATTGGGCGACGCCGCGGAGCCGGCGTATGCGGTGCTCGACGAGGTGGCCGTGCTGGCGCAGCGTGCCTATGCCGAATTGGTGCACGACACACCGGGTTTCGTCGACTACTTCATGGCCTCCACGCCGGTCAGCGAGATCGGTTCGCTGAACATCGGCAGCCGGCCGACCTCCCGCAAGCCCACCCAGTCCATCTCGGACCTGCGCGCCATCCCGTGGGTGCTGGCGTGGAGTCAGTCGCGGGTGATGCTGCCCGGCTGGTATGGCACCGGGTCGGCATTCGAGCAGTGGATCGCGGCGGGCCCGGAAAGCGAAAGCGAGCGGGTGGACATCCTGCACGACTTGTACCGGCGCTGGCCGTTTTTCCGCAGCGTGCTGTCGAATCTGGCCCAGGTGCTGGCCAAGAGCGACCTCGGCCTGGCGGCGCGCTACGCCGAACTGGTGGACGACGAGGAGTTGCGGCACCGGGTCTTCGACAAGATCGTCGACGAGCACCGGCGCACCATCGCCATGCACAAGCTCATCACCGGTCAGGACAACCTGCTGGCCGACAACCCGGCGCTGGCGCGTTCGGTGTTCAACCGTTTCCCGTACCTCGAGCCGCTGAATCACCTGCAGGTGGAGTTGCTCCGCCGCTACCGGTCCGGCGATGACGACGAGCTGGTGCAGCGCGGCATCTTGCTGACGATGAACGGGCTGGCCAGCGCGCTGCGAAACAGCGGGTGATAACCCCACGAATCGGTCACCGGCCCGACCGGTCGCGAATACCCTGAATCGACGCGGCGTCGACCAAGGAGAGCAGTGAGCGGATCCGGACTACCCCAGTGGCTACTTCTGGTTGCGGTGATCGCCGTCGCGATCGCGATCGCGGTGGGCTTCATCTGGGTCGGGAATCGTCTCCTGCCGGCGGAGCGCTATGGGAAAGAACCGAATTCGGCGATCGCCTCGTTCCTTACCGTCGTTGGATTCATCTACGGCGCCCTGCTGGGTTTCACCGTGGTGGCCACCTGGGAACACTTCTCGTCCACCCAGGTCGTCGTGTCCGGCGAGGCGTCGGCGCTGACGACCATGTATCGGCAAACCGTCGCCATGCCCGAACCGGAGCGCACCGAAGTGCAGGAGCTGTTGCGCAAGTACGCGAGCGCGGTGGCGGGCCCGGAGTGGAACAGGCAGAACAACGACGGCGCGCGCGCCGCGATCACCCGGATGTATCGCACCGTCGGGCGCCAGCAGCCCAATGTCGCGGCGAAGCCGGTCAATCAGCAATTTCTCAACCAGTTGAGCGTGCTGGCGTCCGACCGTAACGAGCGCATCGTCGGCACCAAGCCCCGGATAACCGGCCTGATGTGGACCGGCTTGATCTTCGGTGCGGTTGTGCTGGTTGCGTTTACGGGTTTCCTGCGGATGGGCAGCATCGTCGGCCACGTCATCGTGTCCAGCACGGTCGCGGTTCTGCTGGGTCTGCTGCTGTGCGTCGTGTACCAGCTCGACCACTCGTATGCGACGGAACAGCGCATCACGTCCGGGCCGTTCCAGCACGCGCTGGACATCTTCGATTCGGTCGACAACGACAGCCGCTACTTCCCGCGCTGAGCACTGACGTTGCGGGCCGCGGTACCGGCCTGGTTATGGTTGAGTTCGGGGGCTCGGCCGCACCGGCGGCATACGCAGTGGACGTCTATGCAACGGGGAGGGTTGGCGTGAAGACCATCACATTCGGCAAGACAGGGCTCGAGGTTTCCCGGTTGGCGTTCGGTACCTGGGAGTTTTGCAGTGACTGGGGCCATGCCGACGAGGAGGCCGCGATCGCCATGATCCGGAGCGCCCGCGAGCTCGGCATCAACTTCTTCGACACCGCACAGCAATACGGGTTCGGCGCGTCCGAACGCCTGCTGGGCAAGGCCCTTCGCGACGACCTCAAGAACTCCCGGGACGAGGTGGTGATCGCCACCAAGGGCGGCCTGCGTGCCACCGACAACGGCCTGGTGCGCGACGGCAGCCGCAAATGGTTGCGGGAAGGCGTGGAGTCCAGCCTGAACGCGCTGGGCATCGACCACATCGACGTCTACCTGGTGCACTGGCCGGACCCTGACACCCCGGCAGCCGACACCGCCGGGGCGCTCGCAGAACTGGTGTCGGAGGGCAAGATTCGCCACGTGGGTGTGTCGAACTACGAAACCGCGCAGGTGCGTGAGTTCTCCGAGACGCTTCCGGTGGAAGTGGTGCAGCCGCCCTACCACCTGTTTCGGCGTGATATCGAAGACGAGCTGCTGCCGTATGCGCGCGAGCACGAGATCGGGGTGATGGTGTACGGGCCGCTGGCGCACGGTCTGCTGACCGGCACGATGAAGGCTGACACTAGTTTCGCCGCCCAGGACTGGCGCGGCAAGAGCGACATCTTCAGCGGCGACGGCTACCTGCGCAACCTGGAAGTTGTTGCGCGCCTTGAGGGTCTGGCCGCCGGCCTCGGCGTGACGGTCAGCCAGCTGGCCATCGCGCGGGCCATCGCGCAGCCGGGTGTGCACGTCGCCATCGTCGGGGCCCAGCGCCTGCAATACCTGCAGGAAAGCTCCCGCGCGGCCGACGTCACCTTGTCCGAGGGCGACCTGGTGGCCATCGACGAAATCCTGGGGGCGGCGACACCGGTCGGCGGCCCCTACCCCGAGATGCACCAGAAGGCGAGCTAACTCAGCCCTTAAGCAGCTCGCCGACATGCGCGGTGACCGAATCGGTCAGGCCCTGCAGGTCGTAACCGCCTTCGAGCACCGCCACCAACCGGCCGCCGCACAGCTTTTCGGCTGTCGTCATCAATTCCCTGGTGACCCAGGCGAAGTCGGTGGCCGTCATGGTCAGCGAGCCGAGCGGATCGCGTTCGTGGGCGTCGAAACCCGCCGACACGATGATCAGCTCGGGTGAAAACGCCTGCAGCGCAGGCACTATCCGGTCCTGGAAGGCCGCACGCAATTCGGCGCCGCCGTCACCGGGTGCCAGCGGCGAATTGAAGATGTTGCCGACGCCGGTTTCTCGCACCGCACCGGTCCCGGGGAACAGCGGCATCTGATGCGTGGACGCATAGAGCACACTCGGGTCGGAGTAGAAGATCTGCTGGGTGCCGTTGCCGTGATGGACGTCGAAATCGACGATGGCGACCCGCAGCAGCCCGTGTTTTCGCTGTGCGTGACGCGCGCCGATGCTGATGTTGTTGAACAGGCAGAAGCCCATCGCCCGCTCGGTCTCGGCATGATGGCCCGGCGGGCGGCACGCGACGAACGCGTTCTGCGCGTCACCGGCAAGCACCCGGTCCACGGCCTGCAGCGTGGCGCCCACCCCGCGCAGCGCCGCCTCCCAGGTCGAGGGGTCCATCATGGTGTCACCGCCGTCGAGGTACACGTAACCGGCGTCGGGCCGCGCGGATTCCAGGGCGTCCACGTAGCGGTTGGAGTGCACGTAGCGCGTCGCGGCGAGATCGGCGGGCTCGGGCTCCTCGCGCACCAGCGCGTCGAACTGCGGCCGGCTCAGCGCCGCCTCCACCGCGCGGTAGCGGTCCGGCCGCTCCGGATGACCGGGAGCCGTCCGATGGGCGGCGAAGGCGGGGTGGTGCAGCAGCAACGTGGCCATCGAGGGTCCTGCCGAGGCGCTACTGGAAGGTCCGGTTGCGCAGCCTGTCCACGAAGCCGCGCACCGCGTGTTCGGTCATTGCCAGCGGCGAGATCATGGTCTCGCCCACCCGCACCATGTCGTCGACCCGCGCGACGATGGCTTCCACCGGCTCGACCAGCACGATCAGCCGCTTGGCCAGGTCGTCCAGGCTGGTCATGGTGCCGTCGAGGTGATCCAAGCCCGCCTCCAGGCGCTCGACGGTGGCGTTCAGGGCGGAGAGTGAACTGCTGAGCTCCTTCATGGTGGTGCTCAGACCGTCGAGGACGTCTTCGACCTGCTCCACCGTCTTGTCGGCGTTCAGCGCGGCCTGGGTGAGCGTCTTGATCCGGCTTCGCTCTTGCCCCCCGCGCACGGTTCTATCTGCCATGTCCGTCATTATGACCCGGCCGGCGCGGGCGGGAGCCCGAAGGCATGCACGACTATCGAAAGCGCCAGCGGATGCGCTAGCGCATTTCAGGGCTGAGTCACGCTACGCCCGACGGGTTCGACGGCAGCTTGGCCGCGGCGTCCTCGTCGAGCAGCCACAGCGTGGTGTCCAGTCCGACCGCCCCGGCGGCCGGCACCGAGACCGGCGCAGCGCCCCCGATGGCGGCGGCCACCGCGTCGGCCTTGCCGCCGCCGGTCACCAGCAGCCAGACCTCGCGCGACCGCGCGATGGCGGGCAGCGTCAAGGTGATTCGTTGCGGTGGCGGCTTGGGGGAGTCGTCGACCGACACCACCATGCGGGTGGTTTCGAGCACGGCCGGGGTGTCGGGGAACAGCGAGTTGATGTGGCCCTCGGGCCCCATGCCCAGTAGGTGCACGTCGAAATTCGGAACGGGCTCGCCGGGTGCGGCGTTGGCGGCCAGCAGCTGCTCGTAGGCCAGCGCCGCCGCCGCGAGGTCGCTGCCGAACTCGCCGTCGCTTGCGGGCATCGGGTGCACCTGGCTGGACGGGATGTCGACGTGCGAGAGCAACGCGGCCCGGGCCTGCTTGTCATTGCGTTCGTCGTCGTCCTCGGGGACGTAGCGTTCATCGCCCCAGAACAGATGCACCTTCGACCAGTCGATGTCGCGTCCCACCAACGACTGCAACAACCCGATGCCGTTGCTGCCGCCGGTCAGCACGATGAGCGCTGCGCCCCGCGCCGCCACGGCGTTCGCGATGGTGTCGGTCAGCCGCGTCGCGGCGGCGTCGACCATGGTCTGGCTATCCGGGAAAATTTCGATGCTGGTGCTCACACGTATTGCACTTTCTCGATGCCTTCGAGCGCTGATTGGTATATCTCGTCGGGATCCAGTCGGCGCAGGTCTTCGGCGAGGCACTCACCGGTTTCCCTGCGCGCCAAGGGGAGTAGGGCGTCCGGCCGGGACGTCCGGCTCAACGTGGCCGTCCTCCCTTCCTGCGGGCGGCTCAAGACGATGGTCTCGCTCTTGCGCACCAGTTCGACCTTGAGCTCGCCGACCGCTCGGCGCACCGGGCCGTCGATCCGGCTGGCCAGCCACCCCGCCAGGACGTCCAGAGCGGGCTCGGTTGCTAGACCGGATACCAGCGCCGACTCGATCGGTTCGTGCGGCGTCAGGTCGACTGCGGAGGTGAGCAGCGCGCGCCAGTAGGTGATGCGCGCCCAGGCGAGGTCGGTGTCACCCGCGGTGTATCCGGGCAGCCGGCTCTTGATGGCCGCCAACGGGTCGACCCCGTTCGTCGCGTCGGTGACGCGCCGAATCGCCAACCGGCCCAACGGATCTTGCGCCGGGACCGCCGGCGCGACATCGGGCCACCAGACCACCACCGGGATGTCGGGCAACAAGAAGGGGGTGACCACGCTGGCGGCGTGCCCGGCCAGCGCCCCGGACAGCCGTAGGACCACGACTTCGCTGGCGCCGGTGTCGCCGCCTGCGCGCAGCTGCGCGTCCAGGCGTGGCTTGTCCGCGAACGGGTTGCCCCTCATCGTCACGATGATCCGGCTGGGGTGTTCATGGCTGGCGTCGTTGGCCGCCTGCAGCGACTCTTCGAAGATCTCCTCGCTGTCCGGCGCGATGATCAGGGTCAGCACCCGGCCCATCGCGACGGCACCGACGTTTTCCCGCAGTTCGTCGAGTTTCTTGTTGACCGCCGTGGTGGTGGCGTCCGGCATATCAACGATCACGGGCGTCGCTCCTCCTCATCGCTGCGCTCTGCATCGTCACGGATCACGGGCGTCGCCATTCCCGCCCGGTGCGGCGCAGCATCTCGAACGCGGCGTCCGGACCCCAGGTGCCCGACTCGTATGGTTCGGGTTTGCCACCGGCTGCCCAGTTGTTGAGTACGGGATCGAGTATGTCCCAAGCCAATTCGACCTCTTCATTGACCGGAAACAGGGACGGCTCGCCCAGCAGCACGTCGAGGATCAACTGTTCGTAAGCTTCCGGCGACTCCTCGGCGAACGCCGAGCCGTAGGAGAAGTCCATGTTGACGTCGCGGACTTCCATCGCGGTGCCCGGCACCTTGGACCCGAACCGCAACGTGACGCCTTCGTCGGGCTGCACCCGGATCACCATGGCGTTGGCGCCGAGCTCGTCGGTCATGGTCGCGTCGAACGGCAGATGCGGCGCCCGCTTGAAGATCAGCGCGATCTCGGTCACCCTGCGGCCCAGGCGTTTTCCGGTACGCAGGTAGAAGGGAACACCGGCCCAGCGGCGGGTGTCCACCTCGAGCGTGATGGCGGCGAACGTTTCGGTGGTCGAGTCCTTGGCGAACCCCTCCTCGTCGAGCAGCCCGACGACTTTCTCGCCGCCCTGCCAGCCCGCGGCGTACTGGCCGCGGCTGGTGGTCTGGTCGAGGGGCTCGGCGAGGTGGGTGGCCGAGAGCACCTTGATCTTCTCGGCCTGCAACGCCGACGGGCTGAAGCTGACCGGCTCCTCCATCGCGGTCAGGGCCAGCAGCTGCATCAGGTGGTTCTGGATGACGTCGCGCGCGGCACCGATGCCGTCGTAGTAGCCGGCCCGGCCGCCCAGACCGATGTCCTCGGCCATGGTGATCTGCACGTGGTCGACGTAGTGCGCGTTCCAGATCGGATCGAACAACTGGTTGGCGAACCGCAGCGCCAAGATGTTGCGGACGGTCTCCTTGCCGAGGTAGTGGTCGATCCGGAACACCGCCTCCTCCGGAAAGACCGCGTTGACGGCCTTGTTCAGGGCCTGCGCGCTCTCCAGGTCGTGACCGAAGGGCTTCTCGATGACCACCCGGCTCCACCGTTCGCCCTGCGGGCGCGCCAGACCCGACTTGTGCAACTGCTCACACACCACCGGGAAGGACTTGGGCGGGATCGCCAGATAGAAGGCGTGATTGCCGCCGGTGCCGCGTTCGGCATCCAGCTTGTCCAAGGTCTCGGCCAGTCGGCCGAACGCCTCATCGTCGTCGAAAGCGCCTGGCACGAAACGGAATCCCTCGGCCAGCCGATCCCAATTCTCCTGCCGAAACGGAGTTCGGCAGTGTTCCTTGACGGCTTCGTGCACCACCTTGCCGAAATCCTGCGTGCTCCAATCCCGTCGGGCGAAGCCCACCAGGGAGAAGCTGGGCGGCAGCAGACCGCGATTGGCCAGGTCGTAGATCGCCGGCATGACCTTCTTGCGGGCCAGGTCGCCCGTCACGCCGAAGATCACCATCCCGCACGGTCCCGCGATCCGCGGGAGCCGCTTATCGCGCTTGTCCCGTAACGGGTTATGCCATTGTTGCGCGGTGCGGGCTGGGCTCATTTGGAGCTGGAACCCAGCTGCTTCTGCGTTTCCTCCAGCAGCTCGGTCCAGGAATCCACGAACTTCTCCACGCCCTCGTTCTCCAGCACCTTGAATACGTCGGTCAGATCGACGCCGACCCCCGAGAGCTTGTCGAACACTTCCTGGGCGGCATCGGCGGTGCCGGTGACCGTGTCACCCTTGATCTCGCCATGATCGGCGACGGCGTCAATGGTCTTCTCCGGCATGGTGTTCACCGTGTTGGGCGCCACCAGCTCCGTGACATAGAGGGTGTCTGAGTAGTCGGGGTTCTTGACGCCCGTCGACGCCCACAGCGGACGCTGGACGCGGGCCCCGTCGGCCTTGAGCGCCGCAAAGCGATCGCCACCCTCGAACACCTCCTGGTAGGCCGCATACGCCAGGCGGGCGTTGGCGACTCCGGCCTGGCCGGCCAGCGCCTTTGCGTCGTCCGAGCCGATCTTCTCCAACCGCTTGTCCACCTCGGTGTCCACCCGGGACACGAAAAACGATGCGACGGAATGGATCTTGGACAGGTCGTGGCCGGCCTCGCGAGCCTTCTCCAGGCCGGCCAGGTAGGCGTCCATCACCTGGCGGTGCCGTTCGACGGAGAAGATCAGCGTGACGTTGACCGAAATACCTTCGGCCAGAACGGCGGTGATGGCCGGGATGCCCGCCTTGGTGGCCGGGATCTTGATGAACAGGTTCGGCCGGTCGACGATCTTCCACAGCTCGACGGCCTGCGCGACGGTCTTGTCGGTCTCGGCCGCCAGGCGCGGGTCGACCTCGATGGACACCCGCCCGTCCACCCCGTCGGAAGCCTCCCACTCACGTTTCAAGACATCGCAGGCGTTGCGGACGTCGTCGGTGGTGACGGTGCGGATTGTGGCGTCCACATCGGCGCCGCGCTCGGCCAGCTCGGCGATCTGGTCGTCGTAGGAATCGCCCTCCGCCAACGCTTTCTGGAAGATCGACGGGTTGGTGGTCACGCCGACGACGCTCTTGGTGTCGATCAGCTCCTGCAGGTTGCCCGACTGCAGCCGCTGTCGCGACAGGTCGTCAAGCCACACCGATACGCCGGCGGCGGACAGCGCCGCCAGATTCGGGTTCTGAGCGGTCATCTGAATTACCCTTTCCTCAGTTATCCACTACTTCTTCCGCGGCGGCCGCGACGGCTTCGGCGGTGAAGCCGAATTCACGGAATAAGGTCTTATAGTCGGCGGATTCGCCGTAGTGCTCGATCGAGACGATCTTGCCGGTGTCACCGACCAGCTTGTGCCAGCTCTGCGCGACGCCGGCCTCGACGGCCACCCTGGCCGACACGGTCGGGGGCAGCACGCTGTCGCGGTAGTCGTCGGGCTGGGACTCGAACCATTCGACGCACGGCATGGAGACCACCCGTGCGACGATGTCCTTGTCCGCCAACAACTTCTGCGCCTCGACCGCGAGCTGGAGCTCCGAGCCGGTGGCGATCAGCACCACGTCGGGGTCTTGACCCGCGTCCTCGCCGCCCGAGCCCAGGATGTAGCCGCCCCGGGCGACGCCGTCGGCGCTGGTGCCCTCGAGCACCGGCAGACCCTGGCGAGTCAGGCACAGGCCGACCGGGCCGCTGCCGTTGCCGCGGGCCAGGACAGTGCGCCAGGCATAGGCCGTCTCGTTGGCATCGCCCGGGCGAACCACCGAGAGATTCGGAATGGCCCGCAACGCCGCGAGGTGCTCGATCGGCTGGTGGGTCGGGCCGTCCTCGCCCAGACCGATGGAGTCGTGGGTCCACACGTAGATGGTGTCGATGTCCATCAACGATGCCAACCGGACGGCCGGGCGCATGTAGTCGGAGAATTGCAGGAACGTGCCACCGTAGGCCCGGGTCGGACCGTGTAGCACGATGCCGGACAGGATGGCGCCCATCGCGTGCTCGCGCACACCGAAGTGCAGCGTGCGGCCGTACCAGTGCGCCGTGTAGTCCTTGGTCGAAATAGACGGCGGCCCAAAGGAATCAGCGCCCTTGATGGTGGTGTTGTTGCTGCCCGCCAGGTCGGCCGAACCGCCCCACAGCTCCGGCAGTTTCGGTCCGACCGCGTTGAGCACCTCGTTGGAGGCCTTGCGGGTGGCAATCTGGTCGGAGCCGGGTTCCCAGTGCGGCAGGTCGGCGTCCCAGCCGTCGGGCAGCTCCTCGGCCGTCAATCGGTCCAGCAGTGCCTTGCGTTCGGGTTGCGCCTGCGCCCAGGCGTCGAAATCCACCTGCCATTTCTGGTGCGCTTCCTTGCCACGGTCCACCAACTTGCGGGTGTGGGCGATCACCTCGTCGCGTACCTCGAAGTTCTTGTCCGGGTCGAAGCCGAGGATCTCCTTGACGGCCGCCACTTCCTCGTCGCCCAGGGCCGCGCCGTGCGCCTTGCCCGTGTTCATCAGCTTGGGCGCGGGATAGCCGATGATGGTGCGCAGCGAGATGAACGAGGGCCGGTCGGTGGCCGCCCTGGCGTTGGCGATGGCCTCCTCGATCGCGACGACGTTCTCGCCGCCCTCGATCTCCTGCACGTGCCAGCCGTAGGCCCGGTACCGCGCGGCGGTGTCCTCACACAGCGCGATGTTCGTGTCGTCCTCGATCGAAATCTCGTTGTGGTCGTAGAAAACGATGAGATTGCCCAGCTGCTGGACGGCCGCCAGCGACGAGGCCTCCGAGGTGACGCCCTCTTCGATGTCGCCGTCGGAGGCGATCACGTAGATGAAATGGTCGAACGGGCTGCTGCCGGGGGCCGCGTCGGGATCGAACAGGCCACGCTCATAGCGGGCGGCCATCGCCATGCCCACCGCCGAGGCCAGGCCCTGCCCTAGCGGGCCCGTGGTGATCTCAACGCCCTTGGTGTGCCGGAACTCCGGGTGCCCGGGGGTCTTGGATCCCCAGGTGCGCAGCGACTCGATGTCGGACAGCTCCAAGCCGAAACCACCGAGATACAGCTGCAGGTACAGCGTCAGGCTGCTGTGCCCGCAGGACAGCACGAACCGGTCGCGGCCCAGCCAGGAGGTGTCGCTGGGATCGTGGACCATCGCCCGCTGGAACAAGGTGTAGGCCAGGGGCGCCAGGCTCATCGCCGTCCCGGGATGGCCGTTGCCGACCTTTTGCACCGCGTCGGCGGCCAGCACCCGGATGGTGTCGACGGCGGCCGAGTCGAGCTCGGACCAGTCGTCGGGGAGGTGCGGTTGGGTCAGCGTAGAGATCTCTTCGAGTGTCGTCACAGACATTGTCCTTGGGTCATCGAGCTGATCAATCCCACCCTAGTGCGGGAGGGCCGGCTCTTGCAGCGCAGGATTTGGGGTACCCACGGCCGGCACGTGTGAAAATTACGCGCCCGTCGAAAGTGTTTAACATTCAGCTCGGAAATCTGGAGAAATCTGCGGGAACGGACCCGCGGGCGGGCAATCGCCACTACGCGGTCTACCATCGTGTGTAGTAGATGCTGCGCGCCGCTGCGACCCCAAGGAGTTATTGCGTGAGCGTTCGCGGGCGCGTCGCGCCGAGCCAATTGCCAAGCCGAATACGAGGCACGGTGCTGGCTTATCTGGCGCTGACCAAGCCGCGGGTCATCGAACTGCTGCTCGTCACCGCCATCCCGGCGATGCTGCTGGCGCAGCGCGGCACGGTGAACCCGCTGCTGATCGTCAACACCCTGATCGGCGGGATGCTGGCCGCCGGGGGAGCCAACACGCTTAACTGTGTGGCCGACGCGGATATCGACAAGGTGATGAAGCGCACTGCGCGGCGGCCGCTGGCCCGCGCGGCGGTGCCCACGCGCAACGCGCTGGTGTTCGGCCTGGTGCTGACGGTGGCCTCGTTCGTCTGGCTCTGGTGGACGACGAACCTGCTGTCTGGGCTGCTGGCCCTGGCGACGATTGCGTTCTACGTGTTCGTCTACACGCTGCTGCTCAAGCGCCGCACCTCGCAGAACGTGGTGTGGGGCGGCGCGGCCGGCTGCATGCCGGTGATGATCGGCTGGTCGGCCGTCACCGGCACCATTCAATGGCCCGCGCTGGTGATGTTCGCCATCATTTTCTTCTGGACGCCGCCGCATACCTGGGCGCTGGCGATGCGCTACAAGGACGATTACAAGGCGGCGGGCGTGCCGATGCTGCCGGCCGTGGCGACCGAGCGTCAGGTGACCAAGCAGATCCTGATCTACACCTGGCTGACGGTGCTGGCCACGCTGGCGCTGGGGCTGGCGACGGGCTGGCTGTACGCGGCCGTCGCCGTGGTCGCCGGGGTGTGGTTCCTGGCGATGGCCCACCAGCTCTACGCCGGGGTCCGCGCCGGCCAGCCGGTCAAGCCGCTGCGGTTGTTCCTGCAGTCGAATAACTATCTGGCCGTGGTGTTCTGCGCGCTGGCCGTGGACTCGGCCATCGGGCTGCCGCATTTGTTCTGACTGACGCCGCAACCGGGCGACCAGTCACACCGGCCACTTGAGTCTCTGGATGAGACGGGCCGTGAATTGCCCGCCTTCACAGCGACAACCGCCCGCCCTGACCGGGTTGTCGCTCGAAGGCGGGCAACTGCCCTAATGCCCTAATGCCCTAGGGCCGCTGCGGCCGCTGTGCTTGCACCGCCCCTAGGGCAGCAGCACGATCGAGCCCGCCGTCTTGCGGCCCTGCAGATCCTGGTGGGCGCGGGCCGCCTCGGCCAGCGGGTAGCGCCCGCCCACCTCGACGGTGATGTCGCCGCCGGCGATCGCGGTGAACAATTCCTCTGCCCGCCAGCTGAATTCCTGACCGGTCCGCACGAAATGCGCCAGCGACGGCCGGGTCAGAAACACCGAGCCGGCGGCGTTGAGGCGCTGCGGGTCGAACGGGGGGACAGGCCCGCTGGCCGCGCCGAACAGCGCCAGCGTGCCCCGGATGGCCAGGCTGGCCAGGCTGGCGTCGAAGGTGGTCGCGCCCACGCCGTCGTACACCGCGGCCACGCCGGCGCCGTCTGTCAACGAGCGAATCCGCTCGCCGAACGCTTTCGCGTCCTCCGGGTAGGGGAGCACCTCGTCGGCGCCCGCCCGCCGGGACAGCCGCTCCTTGTCCGGGGTGGAGACCGTGGTGATCACCCGCACACCGAGCAGGTGGGCCCACTGCGTCAGGATCAGGCCGACGCCGCCCGCGCCGGCGTGCACCAGCACCGTGTCGCCCGCCTGCACCGGAAACACCGACTTCAACAGGTAATGAGCGGTCAACCCCTTGAGCAGCGCCGCGGCCGCCACGGCGGCCGTCACGCCGTCGGGCAGCTCAGCCGTCAAATGTGCTGGGGCCGTAGCGTATTCGGCATATCCGCCGGACGCCGCGGCGCTGACCACACGCTCCCCAACACGCAACCCGTCGACGCCGTCGCCGAGAGCTTCGATGGTGCCGGCCAATTCCGAGCCGAGGACGAACGGCAACTCCCGCGGGTACTGCCCCGAGCGGAAATAGGTGTCGATGTAGTTGACGCCGATGGCCTCGGCCTTGATCAGCACCTCGCCCGGCCCGGGGGTGGGCGCAGGCGTGTCGACGTAGCGCAGCACCTCGGGGCCGCCGGTCTCGCTGACTTCGATTGCGTGCATCTGCTTATCATGCCCGGGCATGAAACTCGCTCGCCCGAACGTCTTCCATCCCCGCATCGTGCTGGCGGGGGCGGGCGACGGCGCGGGCGAGACGGGCGACGACGCCGGTCTGGTGGGCGCCCTGCGGCGGCGCGGCCTGCACGCGCGCTGGCTGCCCTGGGACGATCCCGACACCGCCAGCGCGGATCTGGTGATACTGCGGGCCATCGCGGGCACCCCTGATCGCCCCGACGAATTCCTGGCCTGGGCCCGGCGCGTGCGGCATCTGCTCAACCCGCCGGCCACGGTGGCCTGGAACCTCGACGAGCGGTATCTGCGCGACCTCGAGCACGACGGAGTGCCGACGACCGATCCGGACACACTGCCCGACGCGTCGTTGATCTTCCTGGGCGGCGAGCGGTCGCACGCGTGGCCGGTCGATCCGGAATTCGAGTCGTGGGACCTCGGCCACGCCGCGCTCGCCGCTTCCGCAAAGCGCTGCGGCATCGCCGTCCGGGAGCTGCTCTGCGCGCGTGTCGACGTCGCCGGCGACCGGCTGGTAGGGCTCGACCTCGCCGCGCCGTCGTTGGGCTGGCGCCGGCTGAACCCCGCGGCCCGCGACCTCGCGCAGCACCGGTTCGCCCTGGCGGTGGAGTCAGCCTGCGAGCGGCTCGGGCTCGGCCCGCTCTCGCATCGACGCCCATAGCGCCGCGGTGGCCGCCGTGCACGCCGCAGCCCCGGCGACGTGCAGGGCGACCAACACGGCGGGAACCCCGGTGTAGTACTGCGCGGTGCCGACCGCGGCTTGCGCGAACACCAACACCAGCAGCACCGCGAGCCGCAGCCGCACGGGGCGGTCGGCGCGCACCGCCAGCAGCCCGAAGCCCAGGCCCACCAGCAGCGTCAGGTAGGCGATCAGCAGTGACGAGTGCATGTGCACCAGCGTGTCGACCTCGACTTTCAGCCGCGGCACCGTCCGGGTGGGGCTGCGATCACCCGCGTGCGGGCCGGCGGCCGTCACCAGCGTGCCGGTCACCAGCACCGCGGCCAGGTTCAGGCCGGTCAGCGCGGTCAGCGCGCGCAGCGGCCTGACTACTCGCTCGCGAACCACTCCGTCGTCGGGCTCGCCGACCTTCACGTAGAGCAGCACCGCCAGCCACACCATCGTCATCGACGTCAGCAGGTGGATGGCCACCGTCCACCACAGCAGCCCGGTGCGCACGGTGATGCCACCGATCACCGCCTGCACGACGGTGGACACCGGCATCAGCCAGGCGTAGACCAGTACCTCGCGGCGTCGCCGCGCCCGGGTGACGGCCAGCACGGCCAGCGCCGCGGTGATCACCACGGCGAAGGTGACCATCCGGTTGCCGAATTCGACGGCCTGGTGGACGCGCGGCACCTCGGCGTGGGCGACCGGAACGAAGCTGCCCGGAAAGCACTGCGGCCAGGTGGGACAGCCCAGCCCCGAGGCGGTGACCCGGACGATCGCGCCGGTGATGGCGATGCCGCCCTGGGTGAGGATGACGGCCGCGGCGATCAGGCGCTGCACACCCAGACTGGGGTTGGGGAGCAGGTCCACCACGCGCAGCAGCATCCGTCCAACCACGGCCCGATCCTAAGGCACCGAAAACTACGACTTGTAGTACGGCCGGTGCGCACCCAGGTCAGGTGAAGCGGAACCAGCGCAGCGCGCTCAGCGCGCCCACCGCGCCCCAGGCCAGCAGAACGACCACGCCGAACCAGTCCACCGACATGGTCATCGCCTGCGAGAGCGCCTCGGTGAGCGCGCCGGACGGGGTCAGCCGGGCCGCGAGTTTGACCGCCGCCGGGGTGATCCCGGTTTCCAGGGTGAGCGCGCCCAGGCCGGCGAAGACGAACCACAGCAGGTTGGCGACCGCCAGCACGATCTCGGCGCGCAGCGTCCCGCCGAGCAGCAGCCCCAGCGCCGCGAACACCGCGGTGCCCAGCGCGATGACCGCCGCGCCCAGCGCCAGCGCCGTCGGCGTGGGGCGCCAACCCAGCGCAAAACCGATGACGCCCAACAGGATTGCCTGGAGGAACACCACGGTGACCACGGCCAGCGACTTGCCCGCGATGATGCCCCACACCGGAAGCGGGGTGGCGCCCAGCCGCTTGAGCGCGCCGTAGCGCCGATCGAAGGCGACGGCGATCGCCTGCCCGGTGAACGACGTCGAGATCACCGCCAGCGCCATGATGACCGGGGTGAAGGTCGCCGCGCGGTGCTGGCCGAACGAACCTAGCGGCAGCAGCGTCAGCCCCACCAGCAGCGTGATCGGGATGAACATGGTCAGCAGCAGTTGTTCGCCGTTGCGCAGCAGCAGCTTGAGCTCCAAACCGAATTGCGCGGCAAGCATTTTCGGCACCGCGCTGGGCCGCGGGTCGGGAGCAAAGGTGCCGGCGGGGAACACGCTCGATCGAGTCTCGTTGTCCGTCAAGGCCGTAACTTCCTGCCGGTGAGGTCGAGGAACACATCCTCGAGGCTGCGTTGCTCGACGCGCATGTCGGTGGCCAGCACGTCGATCCGCGCGCACCAGGCGGTGACGGTCGCCAGCACCTGGGGGTCGACGTGCCCCTCGACCAGGTACTCGCCCGGCGTCACCTCGGTGGCCTTATAGTCTTCCGGCAGGGCGGCGGACAGCAACGACAGATCGAGGCGCGGCGGTGCGCTGAACCGCAATTGGTCCTTGGCCCCGCTGCGCGTCAGCTCCGTGGGCGTGCCGGAGGCCACCGTGGCCCCGTGGTCGATGATCACCAGCCGGTCGGCGAGCTCCTCGGCCTCCTTGAGCTGGTGGGTGGTCAGCACTACAGTCACGCCGTCGCGGCGCAGCGCGTCGATCAGTTCCCAGACCAGCAGCCGGGCGTGGGCGTCCATGCCCGCGGTGGGCTCGTCGAGGAACACCAGTTCGGGACGGCCGACCAGCGCGCACGCCAGCGCCAGCCGCTGCTGCTGGCCGCCGGAGAGCCGACGGTAGGTGGTGCGGGCGGCGTCGGTGAGGCCCAGCGTGTCCAGCAGCCAGGCCGGGTCCAGCGGGTCGGCGGCATAGGCGGCCACCAGGTTGAGCATCTCGCCCGCCCGGGCCGCGGGGTAACCGCCGCCGCCCTGCAGCATCACCCCGATCCGCGCCCGCAGCCGCGCGTTGTCGGCGATCGGGTCCAGGCCGAGCACCTCGATGGTGCCGGCGTCCGGGCGCACGAAGCCCTCGCACATCTCGACCGTCGTCGTCTTGCCGGCGCCGTTGGGGCCGAGCAGGGCCAGCACCTCGGCGGTGTACACCTCGAGATCGAGATTGGAGACGGCCTCCACGGCCGTCGCGCCGGATCCGTATTTCTTGGTGACTCCGCGCAGCCGCACCACTGCGTCGGGGGATTCGCGCGCTTCGCGGACGGGAAAGGCCGAGCTCACGTGGAATCAGCGTAGGCGTCATGCGCCGGCGCCGGGCGGGGGGTCGGCGGAGTTACCGGCGTCGCCGCCGTGTCGTTGACCGGTTCGCCGTCGGATTCGGTGTCCTGGACCGGCGGGCGGCGCCACGGCAGGCGGGTGTAGGTCAACGCGATGAGCGCGACGACGATGACCGTGCTGGCCAGGGTGGCGTCGATGATCTGGAACAGCGCGAACCGGTCGCCGTTGGCGGTCGGGCCGAAGATCCCGACGACCAGGCTGATGACGATGGCCGCCACCCGGAAGCCGGTCCGGGTCGCCCAGGCCGCCAGCGGGATGATGGCCCACAGCAGGTACCAGGGCTGCACGACGGGGAACAGCAGCACCGTGATGCCCAGCGCGACGCCCAGCCCGCCGATCGGGTGCAGCCGGCCGCGGAAGACGGCCAGCAGCAACCACGCCACCATGACCGTGATGATCAGCACGCCGATCCCACGGGTCAGCCCCAGCACCGCGGTGGTGTGATCGCCCAGGCCCAGCAGGATGCCGACCTGCCCGGTGCCGAGCGCCAGCAGCGTCGGTGGCGACATCCAGCTGCGCACCACGTTGGCGGTGCCCAGCGTGTAGACCCAGCCGAATCCGAGGCCGCTGGCCCAGCCGACCAGCGCCATCACCGCCAGCGACAACGTCGCCATGCCGCAGCCCGCCAGCAGCAGTGCGCGCAGGGTGCCGCCGCAGCGGTAGGCCAGCGCCATCGTGACGAAGCCCAGCGCCAGCAACGACGGCAGCTTCACCTGCGACGACAACACGATCAGCACCGAACCGGCGAACAGCATGCCCAGCGGTTCCCAGTCCGGGCCCAACCGCTTCCACGACGCCGGCAGCAACCGGGGTGCGTCGATGCCGCGCAGCGCGAACTCGGCCCCGGCCAGCATCAGTCCCAGCATCAGCGCCTCGTTGTGGGCGCCGGCCACCAGATGCATGATCAGCAGCGGGTTGGCCGCCCCCAGCCACAGCGCGCTGACCTCGGCGACGCCGCAGCGCCGGGCCAGCCGCGGGGTCGCCCAGACGATCAGTCCCACCCCCAGCAGCTCCACCAGCCGGTGGCACAACACCGCGGCGACGATGTTCTCCCCGGTGATCGCGGAGATGCCGCGCCCGATCCACAGGAACAGCGGCCCATAGGGTGCGGGCGTCTCGCGCCACAGCGTCGGCACCGACAGCGTGAAGATGTGCGACAGGCCCAGGCCCGACGCCGGGCCCACTCGGTAGGGGTCCAGACCCTCCAGCGAGATCTGGCTCTGCGCCAGGTAGGAGTAGACGTCCTTGCTGTACATCGGCGGGGCGATCAACAGGGGCAGGACCCAGAGCAGCAGGGTGCGGTCCAGGTCGCCGCGCGACATCCGCCGGTTTCCCAGCGCGAACCGGCCGAGCATCAACCAGGCCAGCGCCATCATGACCGCGCCGGTGGTCGTCATGGTCAACGACACGGTCTGGATGCGCGACGGCAGGTTGAGCAGGCGCACCCCGAACGTGGGGTCCTGCACGACGGGCCGGGCGCCGGCGCCCAGCGCGCCGATCGCCATCACCACCGTGCCGGTCGCGCCGAACAGCCGGATGCGGCGCAGCGCGGTGAGCTCGGTATCGTTCAGCGGCGAACCCACCGGTTGCTCGTCGCCGTGCAGACTGGCGATCGATGAGCTCAGCGTGTGGTGGCGGGCTGCCATCAGAGCAGCGTAGCCGCCGGATGGATAGGGTCACCGCCGCGCCGTGGCTGTGAGCAGCGCAACGCCAGGACAGGGGACCCTTGCTAGACCGATCCCCGGAATTGCGTCACACTGGTGTTGTGAAAATCCGAACCAGCCCCGATGGGGCCACTGGTGTCGGCGTAGCCGCTACCGCGGCGGACGTCGGCGCATCGGTGCCGGATGGTCACACCCGCCGCGCGATCGTGCGGCTGCTGCTGGAATCCGGATCGATCACCGCCGTCGAGATCGGTGACCGGTTGGGTCTGGCGGCCGCCGGCGTGCGACGGCATCTCGACGCCCTGATCGAGGCGGGCGACGCCGAGTCCACGGCGCCCGCGGCGTGGCAGCACGTGGGGCGCGGGCGTCCCGCCAAGCGCTATCGGCTCACCGCGGCAGGCCGGGCCAAGCTCGACCACGCCTACGACGACCTGGCGGCGGCGGCCATGCGGCAACTCCGCGAGATCGGTGGTGAAGAGGCGGTGCAGGCCTTCGCCCGGCAGCGCATCGACACCATCCTGGCCGACGTTCCCGCCGCCGACAGCGCGGCGGACACCGACGTCGAGGCGGCGGCCGACCGGATCGCCACCGCGCTGACCAAGGCCGGCTACGTCACCACCACCACGCAGGTCGGCGGGCCGATCCACGGCGTGCAGATCTGCCAGCACCACTGCCCGGTGTCGCACGTCGCCGAGGAGTTCCCCGAGCTGTGCGACGCCGAGCAACAGGCCATGGCCGAGGTGCTGGGCACCCACGTCCAGCGATTGGGGACCATTGTCAACGGCAACTGCGCCTGCACCACGCACGTACCCCTGACCCAGCCATCAAGCACGGCGCCCAGCCCGCGCCGCGACACCACGAGCATCAAAGGAGCGTCTCGATGACACTCACACCCGAGGCCAGCAAGACGGCGACCGTGCCGTTGACCCAGGAAGAGGCGATCGCCTCCCTGGGCAAGTACGGCTACGGCTGGGCGGACTCCGACGTCGCCGGGGCCAGCGCCCAGCGCGGCCTGTCCGAGGCCGTCGTCCGCGACATCTCGGCGAAGAAGAACGAGCCCGAATGGATGCTGCAGACCCGGCTGAAGGCGCTGCGCATCTTCGACCGCAAGCCGATGCCGAACTGGGGCTCGAACCTGGGCGGCATCGACTTCGACAACATCAAGTACTTTGTGCGCTCCAGCGAGAAGCAGGCGGCGACGTGGGACGATCTGCCCGCGGACATCAAGAACACCTACGACAGGCTGGGCATCCCGGAAGCCGAGAAGCAGCGGCTGGTCTCCGGCGTCGCGGCCCAGTACGAGTCGGAGGTCGTCTACCACTCCATCCGTGAAGACCTGGAAAAGCAGGGCGTCATCTTCCAGGACACCGACACGGCGCTGCGCGAACACCCCGAGTTCTTCCAGGAGTACTTCGGCACCGTGATCCCGGCCGGGGACAACAAGTTCTCCGCGCTGAACACCGCGGTGTGGAGCGGCGGCTCGTTCATTTACGTCCCGAAGGGCGTGCACGTCGACATCCCGCTGCAGGCCTACTTCCGGATCAACACCGAGAACATGGGCCAGTTCGAGCGGACGCTGATCATCGCCGACGAGGGCTCCTACGTGCACTACGTCGAGGGCTGCACCGCTCCGATCTACAAGTCGGACTCGCTGCACTCGGCGGTGGTCGAGATCATCGTGAAACCCAATGCGCGCGTTCGCTACACGACGATCCAGAACTGGTCGGGCAACGTCTACAACCTGGTCACCAAGCGGGCCCGCGCCGAGGCAGGCGCCACCATGGAGTGGATCGACGGCAACATCGGTTCGAAGGTCACCATGAAGTATCCGGCGGTCTGGATGACCGGCGAGCACGCCAAGGGCGAGGTGCTCTCGGTCGCCTTCGCCGGCGAAGACCAGCACCAGGACACCGGGGCGAAGATGCTGCACCTGGCGCCGAACACGTCGAGCAACATCGTGTCCAAGTCCGTGGCGCGCGGCGGCGGCCGCACCTCCTACCGCGGCCTGGTGCAGGTGAACAAGGGCGCGCACGGATCGCGTTCCAGCGTGAAATGTGATGCGCTGCTGGTGGATACGATCAGCCGCAGCGACACCTACCCCTACGTCGACATCCGCGAGGACGACGTCACCATGGGCCACGAGGCCACCGTGTCGAAGGTCAGCGAGAACCAGCTGTTCTACCTGATGAGCCGCGGCCTGACCGAGGACGAGGCGATGGCCATGGTGGTGCGCGGCTTCGTCGAGCCGATCGCCAAAGAGCTGCCGATGGAGTACGCCCTGGAGCTCAACCGGCTGATCGAGTTGCAGATGGAGGGCGCTGTCGGATGACGCGCGCCGGTGACAATCTGACTTCGGCCGTCGAGGGGAGTTCGCTTACCGCATTGAATAAGGGGGAGTTGTTCTCCTCGTTCGATGTGGACGCGTTCGAGGTCCCGCACGGCCGCGACGAAATCTGGCGGTTCACCCCGCTGCGCCGGCTGCGCGGCCTGCACGACGGCTCTGCGCGCGCCACCGGCAAGGCCGGGATCAGCGTCAGCGAGCAGCCCGGCCTGCGGGTCGAGACCGTCTCCCGCGGCGACGAGCGGCTCGGCCAGGCCGGCGTGCCGACCGACCGTGTTGCCGCGCAAGCATTTTCATCGTTCAACTCCGCGACCCTGATCACCGTCGAGCGCGACACCCGCATCGCCGACCCGATCGGAGTCACCGTCACCGGCCCCGGCGAGGGCGCGGTGGCCTACGGGCACCTGCAGATCCGGGTCTCCGAGCTCGCCGAGGCCGTCGTCGTCATCGACCACGGGGGCAGCGGAACCCTGGCCGACAACGTCGAATTCGTCGTCGACGACGCCGCCCGGCTCACCGTGGTGTGGCTGGCCGACTGGGCCGACGACGCCGTGCACGTCAGCATGCAACACGCCAAGCTGGGCAAGGACGCGGTGCTGCGCCACGTCGTGGTCATGCTCGGTGGCGAAGTGGTGCGGCTGACCGCCAACGTGCGGTACCTGGGCCCCGGCGGCGACGCCGAGTTGCTCGGCCTGTACTTCGCCGACGACGGGCAGCACCTGGAGTCGCGGCTGCTGGTGGACCACGCCCACCCCAACTGCAAGTCGAATGTGCTGTACAAGGGTGCGCTGCAAGGCGATCCGGACTCCGCGTTGCCCGACGCGCACACGGTCTGGATCGGCGACGTGTTGATCCGCGCCGACGCCGCCGGCACCGACACCTTCGAGGTGAACCGGAACCTGGTGCTCACCGACGGGGCGCGCGCCGACTCGGTGCCCAACCTGGAGATCGAGACGGGCGAGATCGTCGGCGCCGGGCACGCCAGTGCCACTGGGCGTTTCGACGACGAGCAACTGTTCTACCTACGCTCCCGCGGCATCCCCGAGGAGCAGGCGCGCCGCCTGGTCATCCGCGGCTTCTTCGCCGAAATCATCTCCAAGATCGCGGTGCCCGAGATACGGGAACGCCTGACCGCAGCCATCGAACACGAACTGGCCATCACGGAAAAGACGGAAACAACAACCTTATGACCACTCTGGAAATCAAAGATCTGCACGTCAGCGTCGTCAACCCGAACGCCGCTGATTCCGAGCGCGAGATCCCCATCCTCAACGGCGTCGACCTGACGGTGAAATCCGGTGAGACACATGCCTTGATGGGCCCCAACGGGTCGGGCAAGTCGACGCTGTCCTACGCCATCGCCGGGCACCCCAAGTACACGGTGACCTCGGGCTCCATCACGCTGGACGGCCAGGACGTGCTGGCGATGAGCATCGACGAGCGCGCCCGGGCCGGAATCTTCTTGGCCATGCAGTATCCCGTCGAGGTGCCGGGAGTGTCTGTGTCGAACTTCCTGCGCTCGGCGGCGACCTCCGTGCGCGGCGAGGCTCCGAAGCTGCGGCACTGGGTCAAAGAGGTCAAGGCGGCCATGGGCTCGCTGGAGATCGACCCGGCCTTCGCCGAGCGCAGCGTCAACGAGGGCTTTTCCGGCGGCGAGAAGAAGCGCCACGAGATTCTGCAGCTGGAATTGCTCAAGCCCAAGATCGCGATCCTCGACGAGACCGACTCCGGCCTCGACGTCGACGCGCTGCGGGTGGTCAGCGAGGGCGTGAACCGCTATGCGGAAACAGAGCATGGGGGCATCCTGCTGATCACGCACTACACCCGCATCCTGCGCTACATCCATCCGGAATACGTGCACGTGTTCGTCGGCGGGCGGATCGCCGAATCCGGCGGTCCGGAGCTGGCCGACGAACTCGAGCAGAACGGCTACGTCCGCTTCACTCAAGCGGCGGCAACCGGGGCCTGACATGGCTACACCTTCGGCGGCGGTCTCACCCCTGGATGTCGCGGCCATCCGCGCCGATTTCCCCATCCTCAAGCGCGTCATGCGCAGCGGAAATCCGTTGGTGTACCTGGATTCCGGTGCGACGTCGCAGCGGCCGCTGCAGGTGCTCGACGCCGAGCGGGAGTTTCTGCTGACCTCCAACGGCGCCGTGCACCGGGGTGCGCACCAGCTGATGGAGGAGGCCACCGACGCCTACGAGCAGGGGCGCGCCGACATCGCGGCGTTCGTGGGCGCCGACGCGCACGAGCTGGTGTTCACCAAGAACGCCACCGAGGCGCTCAACCTGATGTCATATGTGCTGGGGGACCAGCGTTTCGGCCGTGCGGTCGGCCCCGGCGACATCATCGTCACCACCGAGCTCGAGCACCACGCCAATCTGGTTCCGTGGCAGGAACTCGCCCGGCGCACCGGGGCGACGCTGCGCTGGTATGGCGTGACGGACGACGGGCGCATCGACCTCGACTCGCTGCAGCTCGACGAACGCGTCAAAGTCGTTGCCTTCACCCATCATTCGAACGTCACCGGCGCTGTGGCCCCGGTGGCCGAGCTGGTCAGCCGCGCCCGGGCAGTGGGCGCGCTCACCGTGCTCGACGCCTGTCAGTCGGTGCCGCACCAGCCCGTCGACTTCCACGCCCTCGATGTGGACTTCGCCGCGTTTTCTGGACATAAGATGTTGGGCCCCAACGGCATCGGCGTCCTGTACGGCCGGCAAGAGGTGCTGTCGTCGCTGCCGCCGTTCTTGACCGGTGGCTCGATGATCGAGGCCGTGACCATGGAAGGGTCCACCTATGCGGCAGTGCCGCAGCGGTTCGAGGCCGGCACTCCGATGACCTCGCAGGTGGTCGGGTTGGGCGCGGCCACGCGCTATCTCGGCGCCCTGGGTATGGAGGCCGTGCAGGCCCACGAGCGCCAGCTGGTCGCCGCGGCCATCGACGGCCTGTCCGGCATCGACGCCGTGCGCATCGTCGGGCCGCTGTCCATGGAGAACCGCGCCTCGCCGGTGTCTTTCGTCGTCGACGGCGTGCACGCCCACGACGTAGGGCAGGTGCTCGACGATGAGGGCGTCGCGGTGCGGGTGGGACACCACTGCGCCATGCCGCTGCATCGCCGGTTCGGCCTCGCGGCCACCGCCCGGGCGTCCTTCGGGGTGTACAACACCGCCGAGGAGGTCGAGCGTTTGGTGGCCGGTGTGCGCCGCACTCTGGATTTCTTCGGGAGAGGCTGACATTGCGTCTCGAGCAGATGTATCAGGACGTGATCCTGGATCACTACAAGCACCCGCAGCATCGCGGGCTGCGGGAGCCGTTCGGCGCCGAGGTGTTTCACGTCAACCCCGTCTGCGGTGACGAGGTCACCCTGAGGGTGGCGCTGTCCGAGGACGGCGAGACGGTCGCCGACGTGTCCTACGACGGGCAGGGCTGCTCCATCAGCCAGGCCGCGACCTCGGTGCTCACCCAACAGGTGATCGGTCAAAGCGTCGGCGAGGCGCTCAAGACCATCACCGCGTTCACCGAGATGGTGTCCTCGCGCGGCACCATCGAGGGCGACGAGGACGTGCTGGGCGACGGGATCGCGTTCGCCGGGGTGGCCAAATACCCGGCGCGGGTGAAATGCGCACTATTGGGCTGGATGGCGTTCAAAGATGCTTTGGCCAAAGCTTGTTCGGACCAGGAAGCAGACTTCGAGGAGGTCACAGATGAGCGAAACCACCGCGCAGGGTGAGGAATTCCTTGCCGACCTCGAGGAGGCGATGCGTGACGTCGTCGACCCCGAACTCGGCATCAACGTCGTCGATCTGGGGCTCGTTTACGGGCTGAACGTCGAGGACGGCGAGGGGGGCACGGTCGCGCTGATCGACATGACGCTGACGTCGGCGGCCTGCCCGCTGACCGATGTGATCGAAGACCAGTCACGCAGCGCGTTGGTGGGCGCGGGCCTGGTGGACGACCTGCGGATCAACTGGGTGTGGAACCCGCCGTGGGGTCCGGACAAGATCACCGAGGAAGGCCGCGAGCAGCTGCGCGCCCTCGGCTTCACCGTCTGAGGCAGGATTCTGCCTGCACTGCCGTTGCCCGTCCCTAGAGGTGGATGTGCGGAAGGTGAGGCAGGTGCAGGTGGGGGTGCGGGCGTCCCATGGGTGGGCACGTCTCCACACTGATCATCGTCGCGTGCAGGGCGCCACCGTCTTGAATTCCTTGGGCCCCAATGCATTTACCGTTCGTGATCGCCTCGGTGTCCGACGGCGTCTGCCGCTGGTATGAGGTCGAGTCGGCGACGGTCACGTTGGTAGTGGCGCCCGGCCCGCCCGGGCCCAGACCGTTGACGGCGATCGTGTTGCCCGATACCGACGCCACGGTGCCGTAGAAGCCGGCGGGCGGCGGGCATTTGCCGTCCGCGGATTGGGTGACCGTCACCGCCTGCGCGGTGATGGCACCGGGGGGCGGCGCGCTCTGCGGGGTGGCTTTGACGTTCACGCAACTGCCGGGCATCACATCGGTCAGCTTCGCCGGGGTGACGTCGACGACCCTGGTCTGCGGTGTGTAGTCGACGGTCGCCGAGCCGGATCGCGTCCGAAGCGCGACCGTGCCATTCGAATTCGACTGCACCATGCCCTCGACGTAGTCCTTGCCGACCGGAGGTGGCGGGGGTGGCGGGGGCCCTGGCGGCGGCGCGGCGCTGGGGGCGGCGCTCGGCGGGACCGCCGTGGCGGCCGGCGGGGCGCTGCTGGTCGACGCGTCGTGTGAGGAGCCACACATGACGATGCACAGCGCGACGAAGGCAACAATGACGCCGAGCGCGATCTGTGTCCGCCGGGTCTTCAACGATAGGGCAGGCACAGAACTCATCTCCGATCAAACGTTTCGCCGCCCTAAGCAATTACCCCCGCCGGGCGCGGTTCTCACGCCGCGCCGGCAGGAGTGACGACAATCTCAGTCAGCCCGAGCCGGGGTCAGCCGCCCTGGCCGGGCTACTTGGGCTTGCCGCATTTGCCATCGACGGCCTGCCGCAACTTGATGCTCGTCGCTTGCAGCGCGCCGCCGTTGTCCTGGGTTCCGCGCGCGGACAGGCATTTACCCGGCGTGATCGCGTCGGTGTTCGCGGACGACTGCTTGCTGTATTTGGTCTTGTCATCGACCGTCACGGTCGTTTGCGTCGTGTTGCCGCTGGGATCGGTGTTGGTCAAGTTGATGGTGTTACCAGACACCGACGCCACCGAGCCGCGGACCCAGGCCGGCTTCGCGGGCGCCTGCGACGGCGGAAGGGACGGCGGCGTGGTGGTCGACGCGCCCGGCGCGGACTGCGGGGGCTTGGGGCAGGCGCCGTTCACGGACTCGCTGATCTTCACCGACGCGGCCGTGACCGCCTGGCCGGGTGCCGGCGTCGATCCCTCCGCCGGCTTCACGCTGACACAGCTGCCCGGGGTGACGTCCGGAAGCCCGGCCGGAACGGCTTCGGTGATCTTGGTGGTGGAGGTGAAGTTGACCGAGGCGGTCGCGTTGTCTTCCTTGGTGACCTGGATGGAGTTGCCGGCCACCGAGGCGATCAGACCACTGACCCGCGCTTCGGCGTTAGGGGCGGGCGACGTTTTCGTCGACGTGATGGTGGACGTCGACGTTGAGGTGGAAGTTGACGTGGAACTGGTGTTGTTCGAAGAGCCGCAGGCGGACAGGGACAATGCGGTGGCTCCTGCGACGGCGAAGACCGCGAAGCGAGTGAGCCGGGGCACTTGACAGCTGGCAGACATCAACGTTTCTCCATTCGTCGGTTAGAGCCAACGTCATGGTTTACCCGTTTAAACTGTGCCTAACCTGTGTATCTGGCGCGCTCAGAACGCCTCTTCGGCCACCTTCATGATCTCGTCGTCGACGGCCCCGATGACGCCGCGCAGCGAGGTGAGCTTCGGCAGCATGTTCTTGGCGAAGAACCCCGCGGTCGCGACTTTGCCCCGGTAAAACGCTTCGTCGTTCCCGGCCCCATCGGCCAGCGCACGGGTCGCGATCTGGGCCTGCACCAGCAGCCGCCAGCCGATCAGCAGATCGCCGACCGCGAGCAGATAGCGCACCGATCCCAGCCCCACCTTGTAGATCTCTTCTGCGTGTTGGGTCGCGGACATCAGGTAGCCGGTCAGCGCACCCGTCATGGCCGTGACATCGTCGTACGCGGTCTGCACCAGCTGGGCGATCGGCTTGAGCGACTCGTCGCAATCGTCGATGGTGGCGGTGATCTGAGTCGTCAAGAACTGCAGGGCCTGACCCCGGTCGCGCACGATCTTGCGGAAGAAGAAGTCCAGCGCCTGGATGGCGGTGGTGCCCTCATAGAGCGAATCGATCTTGGAATCGCGGATGTACTGCTCGAGTGGATAGTCGGCCAAAAAGCCGGAACCGCCCAGCGTCTGCAGCGACTCGGTCAGTACCTCGTAGGCCCGCTCCGAGCTGACCCCCTTGACGATCGGTAGCAGCAGATCGTCGATGCGGTGCGCCATCTCGGGATCGGCGCCCGAAACACGTTGGGCCACAGCGCCATCCTGGTGAGCGGCGGCATACATGTAGAGCGCGCGCAGGCCCTCCGCGTACGCCTTCTGGGTCATCAGGCTGCGGCGGACATCGGGATGGTGGATGATCGTGACTCGCGGCGCGGTCTTGTCGGACATCTGCGTCAGGTCTGCACCCTGCACCCGTTCCTTGGCGAAGGCCAGCGCGTTCAGGTACCCCGTGGACAGCGTGCCGGCGGCTTTGACGCCAATCGTCATGCGTGCCTGCTCGATCACGGTGAACATCTGCGCGATACCCCGGTGCTCGTCGCCGACCAGGTAGCCGACGGCGGGCACATCCGTTGCGCCGAAAGTCAATTCGCACGTGGGGGAGGACTTGATGCCCATCTTGTGTTCCACCCCGGTGACGTAAACGCCGTTGCGGGGGCCGAGCTCGAAGGTGTCGGGGTCGAACAGGAAGTTCGGCACGTAGAACAGGCTCAGTCCCTTGGTGCCCGGTCCGGCGCCCTCCGGGCGGGCCAGCACCAGATGGAAGATGTTCTCGGCGGTATCGCCCACGTCGCCGCCGGAGATGAAACGCTTCACGCCCTCGATGTGCCAGGTGCCGTCGGGTTGTTCGATGGCTTTGGCGCGGCCGGCGCCGACGTCGGAACCCGCGTCGGGCTCGGTGAGCACCATGGTGGCCGCCCAGCCTCGCTCCACGCCCTGCGCGGCCCATTGCCGTTGCTGCTCGTTGCCCTCGACGAACAACGCCTGAGACATGAACGGGCCCAGGCAAAAGAAATTCGCCGACGGGTTGGCGCAGATGAGCATCTCGTTGACCGCCCACGCCAGCGGCGGCGGGGCGGGCATGCCGCCGATCTCTTCGGCCATGCCCAGCCGCCACCAGCCGGCCTCCTTGAGCGCCGCCACCGTCTTGGCCAACTCGTCGGGCACCGTGATCTTGTGCTCGGCCGGGTCGAATACCGGTGGATTGCGGTCGGCGAAGGCGAAGGATTCGGCGACGGGGCCCTCGGCGAGGCGAGCGGCTTCGGCCAATATCGTTTTGACCGTGTCCTCGTCGAGGTCGCTGTAGCCGCCGGTGCTCAAAACGGCGCCGATATCGAGCACTTCGAAAAGGTTGAACTCGATATCACGCACGTTTGCGATGTAGTGGCCCAACGCGATTCCCTCACTGGTCCTCGAGGCGGCGGATCGTCAGGCACAGTCTGTCGGACGCGGGAAAACGTACGCAACCGTAACCAGCGCGGGGCCGGGCGGCGCAATCCCGCGCGACGGGGAACATCGCTTCAGCCCCGGGCGTTCCAACACATGTGACAACACTTGATCTCACCGCTGAGAAGTTCAACGAAACCATCGAGGGCAACGACATCGTTCTCGTCGACTTCTGGGCGTCCTGGTGCGGGCCATGCCGCCAGTTCGGTCCTACTTTCCAGGCGTCGGCGGAAAAACACCCCGACATCGTGCACGCGAAAGTCGACACCGAGGCCGAACAACAGCTGGCCGCGGCCGCCCAGATCCGGTCAATTCCCACGCTGATGGCCTTCAAGAAGGGGAAACTGCTGTTCAACCAGCCCGGTGCCCTGCCGCCGGCCGCCCTTGAGGACCTGGTGCAGCAAGTCCGCGCCTTCGACGTCGACGCCGCCGAGGCCGGGCAGGCCGAATAAGCCGCACACCGCGCTGTCCGCAGTACCACGGTTAGCTACGCGCTAGGTTGCATGGGTGAGTTTGGTACTGGTAGACCAGCCGCGCCCCGGCGTAGCGCTGATAACGCTGAATCGGCCCGAGCGGATGAACTCCATGGCGTTCGACGTCATGCTTCCGCTCAAGGAGGCCCTGGAGAAGGTCACCTACGACAATTCGGTGCGCGTGGTCGTGCTGACCGGGGCCGGTCGAGGCTTCTCCTCCGGCGCCGATCACAAGTCCGCGGGCTCCGTGCCCCACGTCGGGGGGCTGACCCGCCCGACCTACGCGCTGCGCTCCATGGAGATCCTCGACGAGGTCATCCTGGCGCTGCGCCGGCTGCACCAGCCGGTGATCGCAGCGGTCAACGGCCCCGCGATCGGCGGCGGCTTGTGCCTGGCCATGGCCGCCGACATCCGGGTGGCCTCGACCAGTGCGTACTTTCGCGCCGCCGGCATCAACAACGGGCTGACCGCCAGCGAACTGGGCCTGTCTTACCTGCTGCCGCGGGCCATCGGCTCGTCCCGCGCCTTCGAGATCATGCTGACCGGTCGGGACGTCACCGCGGAGGAGGCCGAGCGCATCGGGCTGGTGTCCTGCCAGGTGCCCGAGGAGCAGTTGCTGGACACCTGCTACGCCATCGCCGCGCGGATGGCGGCCTTCTCGCGCCCGGGCATCGAGTTGACCAAGCGCACGCTGTGGAGTGGACTGGACGCCGGTAGCCTGGAAGGGCACATGCAAGCCGAAGGCTTGGGACAGCTTTTCGTCCGCCTGCTCACCGCCAACTTCGAAGAAGCGGTTGCCGCGCGCGCAGAACGACGACCACCGGTGTTCACCGACGACAAATAGGCGTCTTTTCAACAAGGAGAGCGATCGTGATCACGGCCACGGACCTCGAGGTCCGCGCTGGCGCGCGCATCCTGCTCTCCCCGGACGGTCCCGACCTGCGCGTGCAGCCCGGCGACCGCATCGGCCTGGTGGGCCGCAACGGCGCCGGTAAGACCACCACGCTGCGCATCCTGGCGGGGGAGACCGAGCCCTATGCGGGCGCAATCAACCGCGTCGGCGAAATCGGTTATCTGCCACAGGATCCCAAAGAGGGTGACCTCGACGTGCTGGCCCGCGACCGGGTCCTGTCGGCCCGCGGGCTCGACGTGTTGCTGACCGACCTGGAAAAGCAGCAGGCGTTGATGGCCGAGGTGGCCGACGACGACGCCCGCGACCGCGCGATCCGCCGGTACGGGCAGCTGGAGGAGCGTTTCGTCGCCCTGGGCGGCTACGGCGCGGAGAGCGAAGCGAGCCGCATCTGCGCGAGTCTCGGCCTGCCGGAACGGGTGCTGACGCAGCAGCTGCGCACCCTGTCCGGCGGCCAGCGCCGCCGGGTGGAGCTGGCCCGCATCCTGTTCGCCGCGTCGGAAGGCGGCGCGGGGATGTCGGGCTCGTCGACCACGCTGCTGCTCGACGAGCCGACCAACCACCTGGACGCGGATTCCATCGGCTGGCTGCGCGATTTCCTGCGCGCGCACACCGGCGGACTGGTGATCATCAGCCACAACGTCGAATTGCTCGCCGACGTCGTCAACCGGGTGTGGTTCCTGGACGCGGTGCGCGGCGAGGTCGACGTCTACAACATGACGTGGCAGAAATACCTCGACGCCCGGGCCACCGACGAGCAGCGCCGGCGCCGGGAACGCGCGAACGCCGAACGCAAGGCCACCGCGCTGCGTTCACAGGCCGCCAAGCTCGGCGCCAAGGCCACCAAAGCCGTTGCCGCGCAAAACATGTTGCGTCGCGCCGACCGGATGATGGCCGCGCTCGACGACGAGCGGGTGGCTGACAAGGTGGCCCGCATCAAGTTTCCCAACCCGGCCGCGTGCGGGCGCACGCCGCTGGTGGCCAGCGGGCTGAGCAAGTCTTACGGGTCGCTGGAGGTGTTCACCGGTGTCGACCTGGCGATCGACCGCGGCTCGCGGGTGGTGGTGCTGGGCCTCAACGGCGCCGGCAAGACCACCCTGCTGAGAATCCTGGCCGGCACCGAAGCCCCCGACACTGGCGGACTCGAGCCGGGGCACGGGCTGCGGATCGGCTACTTCGCCCAGGAGCACGACACGCTCGACAACGATGCGACCGTGTGGGAGAACATCCGCCACGCCGCACCGGATTCGGGCGAGCAGGACCTGCGCGGCCTGCTGGGCGCGTTCATGTTCAGCGGCCCCCAGCTCGACCAGCCGGCGGGCACGCTGTCCGGCGGCGAGAAGACCCGGCTCGCGCTGGCGGGTTTAGTGGCCTCCACCGCCAACGTGCTGCTGCTCGACGAGCCGACGAACAACCTCGACCCGGCCTCGCGCGAGCAGGTGCTCGACGCGCTGCGCAGTTACCAGGGCGCGGTGGTGTTGGTGACGCACGACCCGGGAGCCGCCGAGGCGCTCGACCCGCAGCGCGTCGTGCTGTTGCCCGACGGCACCGAGGACTTCTGGTCAGACGAATATCGGGATCTCATCGAGCTCGCCTGATTTCGCGGGCGATTTGGCGAAATCGGCCCGCGGTCGCCAGCGGCTTCTTACTCTGGGTGCTTGCGATCGTGTCCCGCGCCGGAGGAGCCATGAAGAGAACACTGCAAAGGTCGGCCAAGACACGCGACCAGTTGTTGGACGAGCTGCGCCACGCCTACGAAGGCGGCGCCAGCATCCGCAGCCTGGTCGCGAAGACCGGCAGGTCCTATGGGTCGGTTCATAGCCTGCTACGGGAGTCGGGCACCACGATGCGCAGCCGTGGCGGCCCCAACCGGACCGCCAAAACCGTGCGGGCGTAGCGTCACTGCGAAATCTCGTCCCCTTGTTCGCAGTGACGTTACGATCGCTTCTCAGAGTCCCCAGAATCACTGCGGCGCACCGAGTTTTCCACCAGATCCAGGACCGCGGATAGGCGCTGCGGGTCCTCGCCGGACGCCGACCTGGCCACCAGGCCGTCGAGCACCAACTCCAGATAGCACTGCAGTACGTCGCCGGGCACATCGTCGCGCACCCGGTGTGCCTCCGTCTGCCGACGCAACCGATCGGTGGTCGCCGCCGCCAGCTCGGCCGAACGTTCCGCCCATCCCTGGCTGAACGCGGGATCGTTGCGCAGCTTGCGGGCGATCTCCAATCTGGTGGCCAGCCAGTCGAACTGGTCCGGCGCGGCCAGCATGTCGCGCATCACCTGGATGAGTCCGGCGCGGGAGGCCACGTCGGCCATCCGCTCGGCGTCCTCGTGAGCGAGGGCGAAAAACAGCGCGTCCTTGTCCCGGAAGTGGTGGAAGATCGCGCCGCGCGACATCCCGATCGCCTTCTCCAGCCGGCGCACCGTCGCTTTCTCGTAGCCGTATTCGGCAAAGCAACGGCGGGCGCCGTCGAGGATCTGGCGGCGGCGCGCCGCCAGATGGTCCTCGCTGACCTTTGGCATGGGGTGATCTGGATCGGGTTGGGGTTAGCCCGACTTGAGCATGTTGCGCAGCACGTACTGCAGGATGCCGCCGTTGCGGTAGTAGTCGGCCTCCCCGGGGGTGTCGATGCGCACCACCGCGTCGAACTCGACTGTGCCATTGTCGGCAGCCTTGCCGTCCGATTTGCTTGCCTTGACGTGCACCGTCTTTGGCGTCTTGCCGTTGTTGAGCTCTTCGATCCCGGTGATGTCGAACACCTCGGTGCCGTCCAGACCCAGGTCGGTTGCCGACTTGCCGTCGGGGAACTGCAACGGGATCACCCCCATGCCGATCAGGTTGGAGCGGTGGATGCGCTCGAAAGACTCGGCGATCACCGCGCGCACGCCCAGCAGCCGGGTGCCCTTGGCGGCCCAGTCGCGGGACGAGCCTGACCCGTATTCCTTGCCGCCCAGCACCACCAGCGGAATGTCTTGTGCCGCATAGTTTTGCGCCGCGTCGTAGATGAACGCCTGCGGCCCGCCGTCCTGGGTGAAGTCGCGGGTGTAGCCGCCGGACACGTCGTCGAGCAGCATGTTGCGCAGCCGGATGTTGGCGAACGTGCCTCGGATCATCACCTCGTGGTTGCCGCGCCGCGACCCGAAGGAGTTGTAATCCTTGCGTTCCACGCCGTGCTCGTCGAGGTACTGCGCCGCCGGGGTGCCCGGCTTGATGCTGCTGGCGGGGGAGATGTGGTCGGTGGTCACCGAGTCGCCCAGCAACGCCAGCACTCGCGCGCCGGTGATGTCGGCGACCGGCTCGGGCTCGGCCGGCATGCCGTCGAAATACGGGGGCTTGCGGACGTAGGTCGAATCCGCGTTCCACTCAAAGGTATTGCCGCTCGGGGTGGGCAGGTTGCGCCACCGCTCGTCGCCCTTGAACACGTCGCCGTAGTTCTTGGTGAACATCTCCTGATTGATCGCCGAGGCGATCGTGTCGGAGACATCCTGCTGCGACGGCCAGATGTCTTTCAGGAAGACGTCGTTGCCTTCTTTATCGGTGCCCAGCGGCTGCGACTCGAAGTCGAAGTCCATGGTGCCGGCCAGCGCGTAGGCGACCACCAGCGGCGGCGACGCCAGGTAGTTCATCTTGACGTCGGGGTTGATGCGGCCCTCGAAGTTCCGGTTACCCGAGAGCACGGCGGTCACAGACAGGTCGTTGTCGTTGATGGCCTTCGAGACTTCGTCGGGCAGCGGACCGGAGTTGCCGATGCAGGTGGTGCAGCCGTAGCCGACCAGGTAGAAGCCGAGCTTCTCCAGATACGGCCACAGGCCGGCTTTGTCGTAGTAGTCGTTGACCACCTGCGAGCCGGGCGCCATGGTGGTCTTCACCCACGGCTTGGACGCCAGGCCCTTCTCGACGGCGTTGCGGGCCAGCAGCGCGGCGCCCAGCATCACCTCGGGGTTGGAGGTGTTGGTGCACGACGTGACCGCGGCGATCACCACCGCGCCGTGGTCGAGCACGAATTCGCCTCGCTCGTCGGACTTTACGGTCACCGGGTTGCTTGGGCGGCCCTTGGCGTGTGCGGCCGCCGAGTGCACCTCGGGGACGTCGTCGGCATGTCCGTTCGACACCGCGCCGGGATCGCTGGCCGGGAAGGTCTCTTCAACCGACTCGTCCAGCTTGGAGTAGCCCTGCTGGGCGTCCGTGTCACCGTCGACGTAGCTGAAGATCTGCTCGCGGAACGTGGACTTGGCGGCCGACAAGGCGATTCGGTCCTGCGGGCGCTTGGGGCCGGCGATCGACGGCACCACCGTGGACAGGTCGAGCTCGAGGTACTCCGAGAACGCGGGCTCGTGGTCGGGGTCGTGCCACAGCCCCTGCTCCTTGGCGTAGGCCTCCACCAGCGCCAGTTGCCGGTCGGTGCGGCCGGTGAACTTGAGGTAGGAGATGGTCTCCTCGTCGATGGGGAAAATGGCTGCGGTGGAACCGAATTCGGGGCTCATGTTGCCCAGTGTGGCGCGGTTGGCCAGCGGCACTTCGGAAACACCCTTGCCGTAGAACTCGACGAACTTGCCGACGACACCGTGCTTGCGCAGCATCTCGGTGACGGTCAGCACGACGTCGGTGGCGGTGACGCCGGCCTGGATCTCACCGGTCAGCTTGAAGCCGACGACGCGCGGGATCAGCATCGACACCGGCTGGCCCAGCATCGCGGCCTCGGCCTCGATGCCGCCGACGCCCCAACCCAGCACGCCCAGGCCGTTGACCATCGTGGTGTGCGAGTCCGTTCCCACACAGGTGTCCGGGTAGGCCACGCCGTCGCGCTCCATGACCACGCTGGCCAGGTACTCGATGTTGACCTGGTGCACGATGCCGGTGCCCGGGGGCACCACCTTGAAGTCCTGGAAAGCTCCCTGGCCCCAGCGCAGGAACTGATAGCGCTCGCCGTTGCGCTGGTACTCGATCTCGACGTTGCGCTCGAACGCGTCGGGCGTGCCGAACAGGTCGGCGATCACCGAGTGGTCGATCACCAGGTCGGCCGGCGCGAGCGGGTTGACCTTGTCCGCCTTGCCGCCGAGTTCGCCGATGGCCTCGCGCATGGTGGCCAGGTCGACGATGCAGGGGACGCCGGTGAAGTCCTGCATCACCACGCGGGCGGGGGTGTATTGGATCTCAATGCTGGGTTCCGCCTTGGGATCCCAGTTCGCGATGGCCTCGATGTGGTCTTTGGTGATGTTGGTGCCGTCCTCGTTGCGCAACAGATTCTCGGCCAGCACCTTGAGGCTGTAGGGGAGCTTCTCTGTGTTGGGGACGGCGTCGAGACGATAGATCTGGTAACTCTGGTCGCCGACCTCGAGGGTGTCGCGGGCTTCGAACGAATTCACAGAATCAGTCACTTCAACTCCAGAGTCTTTAGTTCTCCCACCGCGACGGGCTGGCGTCGGCGGGTCGTCGAAACGATCATGCAACTTTAACAGTACGCTTGTCCTGCATTACGGCGGCACTCCTGATTTCAGTCTTGTCGGCGCGGCCGGCGGTTTAAACCCCCGACGTTGAAGTCGCGTACGGTGCCTCTAGCACTACCGCAGGAGGCGCAGATGACCGTGCACGATTCGTTCGTTGCACCGCTACCGCAAGACACCGCGTTCTCGCACTCGACGCTGCCGCTCTACATTCCGGTGGACGTCGACATGACCATGGTGAAGGCTCAGGTCGCCGCCACCGGAGTCAGTGCGCCGCCGTCGGCGATGCCGGGACTGCTCGATGTGGTCAACCAGGCGCACGCCGACGGCATCAATCTGAAGATCGTGCTGCTCGACCACAACCCGCCGAACGACACCCCGTTGCGCGACATCTCGACGGTGGTTGGTGCGGACTATCACGACGCGACGGTGCTGACGCTCAGCCCGAGCTATGTCGGCAGCTACAGCACGCAGTTCGCCCGCGTCACGCTCGAGGCCGGCGAGGACAACGCCAAGACCGGCAATCCGGTGGTCTCCGCGCAGCATTTTCTGCATGAGTTGGACACGCCCGAGTTTCCCTGGACCGGCCTGACGATTTTCCTGTTGATCGCCGTCTTCGCGGCGGCCGTCGGCACCCGGTTGTTGCAGTTGCGTAGCAAGCGCTCAGCAACGCAGGACGACACCGCGGCAACTTCCGCCCTCGACACCAATACCGCCGTGTAACCACCGGTATTCGCTTCTTCGGGTTCCGTCGACGAACCCTCACGGCCGACTGCGGCAAACCGAGCAGGTCACCGTTCGGTCACATTAAACGCACGTAGAGAGTGCGATTTCGGTGGAGCGTTTGCACGCCCACCTGTGTGACGTACGGTGCAAATGATGCTGGTGTTGTCTTTGGCGCCTTTCGGGGAATCTGTGGCTGGCGCCGCCCGTCGTGTTGAGCCGTAGGAGACCTGAGTCGAATGAGACGCTCACGCTGGGGGTCTTCTGCGCGACCGGCCGCAAGGTTGGTGCGGCCCGTCGTCCCGTCCGTTCTGAGCCTGGCGCTGTTGATTGCGACGCCGGGCCTCGCGGAGGCCGATCCCACCGCCGACAACCTGGCCGCACTCATCGCCAACGTCGCCAAGGCGAACCAGCGGCTGCAGAACCTGAGCGCCGAAATCCAGACCGAACAAGAAAGCGTCAACAAGGCCCTGGTCGACGTCGAGACGGCACGGGACAACGCGGCCACCGCCGAGCACGATGTGGAGGCCAGCCAACAGGCGGTCAAAGACGCCAACATCGCCATCGCCGGGGCGCAGCGCCGCTTCGATACATTCGCCGCAGCCACCTATATGAATGGCCCGTCGAACAGCTACCTGACGGCGAGCAGCCCCGACGACATCATCGCGACCGAAGCCGCCGCCAAGAATTTGACCGCGAGCTCGCAGACCGTGATGGCCAAGCTGCAGCAGGCCCGCACCGAGCAGGTGAACAAGGAATCGGCGGCGCGGCTGGCCAAGCGGAATGCCGACAAGGCCGCCGCCGACGCCAAGTCCAGCCAGGACGCAGCAGTGGCGGCGCTGACCAACTCCAAGCAGAAGTTCGACCAGCAGCGCGAAGACATCATTCGCCTTGCCGCCGAACGGGATCAGGCTCAGGTCAAGCTCGAGGCGGCCAAGCGCGAGGCCGCGCGGCGGTGGTCCGCCGGTGCCGGCGGGCCTGGTGCGCCCGCATCGGGCGACCGGTGGGAGACCGGATCGCCGGGTGGGCCGGCGCCGTCGTCCGGGGGGCGTCAGTGGGATGGCGCCTGGGACCCGACGTTGCCGATGATCCCGAGCGCCAACGTTCCGGGCGACCCGATCGCGGTGATCAACCAGGTGCTCGGCATCTCGGCCACCTCGACTCAGGTCACCGCCGGTCTGGGCCGCAACTTCCTGCAGCAGATGGGCATCCTCAAGCCCGACGACACCGGCATCACCAACGCGGCGCCCGGTGGCGTCGGCGGTCGCATTCCGCGGGTGTACGGCCGGCAGGCCACCGAATACGTGATCCGGCGCGGCATGTCGCAGATCGGCGTGCCCTACTCCTGGGGCGGCGGCAACGCGGCCGGTCCGAGTAAGGGCATCGACTCCGGGGCCGGCATCACCGGCTTCGACTGTTCGGGTCTGGTGCTGTATTCGTTTGCCGGGGTGGGCATCAAGCTGCCGCACTACTCGGGCTCGCAGTACAACCTGGGCCGCAAGATCCCGTCCTCGCAGATGCGCCGCGGCGACGTCATCTTCTACGGCCCGGGCGGCAGCCAGCACGTCACGATCTACCTCGGCGACGGTCAGATGCTCGAGGCTCCCGACATCGGGTTGAAGGTCCGCGTCGCCCCGGTCCGCACCAGCGGCATGACGCCCTACGTGATCCGATACATCGAGTGGTGATCGAGTGAGTACTGAACGGACAGCCATGCGCCGCAACCGGTTTCGTCTCATCAACTTCGCCTGGATCACCGCAGTGGTGTCCGGGCTGATGTTTTCTGTGGCGGCCCCGGCTCCGCTGGCCGGTGCCGACCCGGGCCAGTGGGACCCCACCCTGCCGGCCCAGATCAGTGCCGGCGCGCCCGGCGACCCGCTCGCCGTCGCCAACGCCTCGCTGCAGGCCACCGCCCAGGCCACCCAGACCACGATGGATCTGGGCAAGCAATTCTTGAGCGGGCTCGGGATCAACCTCGGTGGCGATCCTCCCGCCGCGGCGGCCACCCCGAGCAACCCCGGCGCCAAAATTCCGCGGGCAAACGGCCGGCAGGCCATCGAGTACGTGATTCGCCGGATGGGCTCCCAAATGGGGGTGCCGTATTCGTGGGGCGGTGGCTCGTTGGACGGCCCGAGCAAGGGCGTCGGCGACGGCGCCAACATCAACGGCTTCGACTGCTCGGGCCTGATGCGGTACGGATTCGCCGGCGTCGGCGTGCTGATCCCGCGGTTCTCCGGCGACCAGTACAACGCCGGGCGCCACATCCCGCCGGACCAGGCCCGGCGCGGCGACCTGATCTTCTACGGCCCGGGCGGCAGCCAACACGTCACCATGTACCTGGGCAACGGCCAGATGCTCGAGGCGTCAGGCAGCGCCGCCAAGGTTACGGTCAGCCCGGTTCGTAAGCCCGGCATGACGCCGTTCCTGACCAGGATCATCGAGTACTGATCCAGGCCAGCGAACCCGCGCCGTCGACGGAATTCGACGGGCCTGGAATAGTTGGACGCGGGCACGTCGCTGCCCGGCAGTCGTGTCCGTTTGAGCGTGGAGGGTTCTTGATGACAGCAGCAGGTGGGCCGCCGCCAGGCGCCAGCGGTTACGCGGGCCCGGGTGGGCAATCCGGCCCGGCGCACGAAGCGCCGGCAGGCGGCGGCAACGGCCTTGCCGCCGAGGTTCAGACCCTCGAACGGGCCATCTTCGAGGTCAAGCGCATCATCGTCGGCCAGGACCAGCTCGTGGAGCGCATGCTCGTCGGCCTGTTGTCCAAGGGCCACGTGCTGCTCGAGGGTGTGCCCGGCGTGGCCAAGACGCTGGCCGTCGAGACCTTCGCCAAGGTGGTCGGCGGGACGTTCGCACGCATCCAGTTCACCCCCGACCTGGTGCCCACCGACATCATCGGTACCCGCATCTACCGGCAGGGCAAGGAAGAGTTCGACACCGAGCTCGGCCCGGTAGTCGCCAATTTCCTACTCGCCGACGAGATCAACCGTGCGCCGGCCAAGGTGCAGTCGGCGCTGCTGGAGGTCATGCAGGAACGCCAGGTCTCGATCGGCGGCAAGAGGTTCCCGCTGCCCAACCCCTTCCTGGTGATGGCGACGCAGAACCCCATCGAGCACGAGGGTGTGTACCCGTTGCCCGAGGCCCAGCGCGACCGCTTCCTGTTCAAGATCAACGTCGGCTACCCGTCGCCGGAGGAGGAGCGGGAGATCATCTACCGGATGGGCGTGCGCCCGCCGGAGCCCAAGCAGATCCTCAACACCGGCGACCTGCTGCGGCTGCAGGACATCGCGGCCAACGGCTTCGTCCACCACGCACTGGTGGACTACGTCGTGCGCGTGGTGACCGCCACCCGTCATCCCGAGCAGCTCGGCATGAACGACGTCAAGACGTGGATCTCGTTCGGGGCTTCCCCGCGCGCGTCGCTGGGCATCATCGCCGCGTCCCGGTCGCTGGCCCTGGTCCGCGGCCGTGACTACGTCATTCCGCAAGATGTGGTGGACGTCATTCCCGACGTGCTGCGCCACCGGCTGGTGCTGACCTACGACGCGCTGGCCGACGAGATCTCACCGGAGATCGTCATCAACCGGGTGCTGCAGACGGTGGCCCTACCTCAGGTGAATGCCGTTCCGCAGCAAGGTCATTCGGTGCCCCCGGTGATGCAACCCGCCGGCGCGGCCAGCGGTCGGTGACCGAACCCACCAGGCCGTCGGCTGTCCATCCCCCGTCGATGCAACGGGGGCAGATCGATGACCCGAAGCTCTCGGCGGCGCTGCGCACCCTCGAACTCACCGTCAAACGCAAGCTCGACGGTGTGCTGCACGGCGATCACCTCGGCCTGATCCCGGGCCCGGGCTCGGAACCGGGGGAGTCGCGCGAGTACCAGCCCGGCGATGACGTCCGCCGGATGGACTGGGCCGTCACCGCGCGCACCACCCACCCGCACGTGCGGCAGATGATCGCCGACCGCGAGCTGGAAACCTGGCTGGTGGTCGACATGTCGGCCAGCCTGGACTTCGGCACCACCGTGTGCGAGAAGCGCGACCTGGCCGTCGCGGCCGCGGCCGCCATCACGTTCCTCAACAGCGGGGGCGGCAACCGGCTGGGCGCGATCGTCTCCACCGGCGCCACCATCACCCGGGTGCCCGCCCGCTCCGGGCGCCAGCACGAGCACACGCTGCTGCGCACCATCGCCACCACGCCCCGCGCACCGGTCGGGGTGCGCGGCGACCTGGCAACGGCGATCGACTCGCTGCGCCGCCCGGAACGCCGCCGCGGCATGGCGGTGATCATCAGCGACTTCCTCGGACCGATCAACTGGATGCGCCCGTTGCGCGCGGTCGCCGCCCGGCACGAGGTGCTGGCCGTCGAGGTGCTGGATCCACGCGACGTCGAGCTGCCCGACATCGGCGACGTGGTGCTGCAGGACGCCGAGTCCGGCGTCACCCGCGAATTCACCATCGACGCCCAGCTGCGGGACGATTTCGCCAAGGCCGCCGCGGCGCACCGGGCCGACGTGGCGCGCACCATCCGCAGCTGCGGGGCCCCGATCCTGACGCTGCGCACCGACCGTGACTGGATCGCCGACATCGTGCGCTTTGTCGAATCCCGCCGGCGCGGTGCATTGGCAGGGCGGCAGTGACACTGCCGCTACTCGGCCCAATGTCGTTGTCGGGCTTTGAACATTCGTGGTTCTTTCTATTCCTGCTCGTCGTCGTCGGGCTGGCCGCGCTCTACATCCTGATGCAGTTGGCGCGGCAGCGGCGCATGCTGCGGTTCGCCAACATGGAGCTGCTGGAAAGCGTTGCCCCCAAACGGCCTTCGACCTGGCGCCACGTGCCGGCGATCCTGCTCATCGCGTCGCTGGTGCTGTTCACCATCGCGATGGCGGGCCCGACGAACGACGTCCGGATTCCCCGCAACCGCGCGGTGGTGATGCTGGTCATCGACGTCTCGCAGTCCATGCGTGCCACCGACGTGCAGCCCACCCGGATGGCGGCTGCCCAGGAAGCCGCCAAGCAGTTCGCCGACGAGCTGACCCCGGGCATCAACCTCGGGCTGATCGCCTATGCGGGGACCGCGACGGTGTTGGTGTCGCCGACGACCAACCGCGAATCGACCAAGACCGCGCTGGACAAGTTGCAGTACGCGGACCGCACCGCCACCGGGGAGGGCATCTTCACCGCCCTGCAGGCCATCGCGACGGTCGGTGCGGTGATCGGTGGCGGCGACAAACCGCCGCCGGCGCGCATCGTGCTGTTCTCCGACGGCAAGGAGACGATGCCGACCAACCCGGACAACCCGAAGGGCGCGTTCACCGCCGCACGCACCGCCAAGGACCAGGGCGTGCCGATCTCAACCATCTCGTTCGGCACCCCGTACGGCTTCGTCGAGATCAACGACCAGCGCCAGCCGGTGCCCGTCGACGACGAGACGCTGAAGAAGGTCGCTCAGCTCTCGGGTGGAAACGCGTACAACGCAGCGTCATTGCAGGAATTGAAATCGGTGTACGCGACGCTGCAGGAGCAGATCGGCTACGAGACCATCAAGGGCGATGCCAGCGTGGGCTGGGTGCGGCTGGGTGCGCTGGTGCTGGCGCTGGCGGCGCTGGCGGCGTTGCTGATCAACCGGCGCCTGCCGACGTAGGCGTCGCCCGTTCGGCCGTTCGCCCTCGCCCGTAACCCCTCCCCCTTTTTGGCCGCGAGCGTAAGCACAATGCGAATTTCGGCCCGAATTTCCACAGTGGGCTTACGCTCGCGAAGCGCGGGCCTTGCGCACACGGCGGATGATCTCGTCGCGGTGATGCTCTGCGATGACCCTGACGACGATCCACCCGTGACGTTCGATCATCTCCAGCCGGCGGATGTCCTTGACGTACTGATAGCGACTCGATCGATGCTGATCGCCGCCGTACTCCACGGCCACTTTGATGTCCTCCCAACCCATGTCCAAATAGGCTTCTGCCCAGCCCCATTCGTTGCGGACTGGAATCTGTGTCTGGGGAGCGGGAACGCCGGCCGCAATCAACAGCAGGCGCAGCCAGGTCTCCTTGGGGGACTGCGCTCCACCGTCGGCGAGCTCGAGGGCGGCGCGAGCGGCCTTTATGCCTCGGCGCCCGCGATACCGCTCGACCAACAACTCGACGTCGGCCATCTTCAGATCGGTCGCCCGCACGAGTGCGTCGACCGCAGCGACCGCGGCACCCAGCTGGCATCGCCTGGCCAAATCGAGCGCGGTTCGAGCGGGTGTGGTGACTCGCATGCTGTCGACGACGGCGATCTCGTCGGCCTCGATCCGCTCTTCCCAAACATGCACGCCCGCGGCAGGCCACCGGTTGGTGTCGATGATCGCGGCGGGCAGCGCTGGGTCGATCCACTTCGAGCCGTGCAGCGCCGAGGCCGAAAACCCGGCGAGTATGCCGCGCCGGCGTGATCGCAACCAGCAGGCCTTCGCGCGCAACACCGCCGTCAGCTCGAGGTCTCTGTCCACGTACACGTCTTTGTGCAGCGCCGTATACCGCTTGCGCAGCTCATGCGGAGTCACTGCGCCGACGGCTAGGGCTTCGCTGCCCAAAAAGGGGCCTGTCATGCCCGTCATGGGCGGAAGTGTGCTCCGCCACACCGACAGAGCTCCGCGAGCGTAAGCACACGGTGGAATTCCGGGCCGAAAGTCGCAGCCTGCTTACGCTCGCGGTGCTAACGGGGGGAGATTTCAGGCCCACCGCACCGAGGCGATAAGTTGGCCGGGTGACTGACGCAGCCACCGAACTCGCCGCCAACGGCGTCAAACCGGCATTCGTATCCCGTTCAGTCCTGGTCACCGGCGGAAACCGGGGAATCGGGCTGGCGATTGCACAGCGGCTGGCCGCCGACGGCCACAAGGTTGCCATCACGCACCGCGGATCCGGAGCGCCCGAGGGACTGTTCGGTGTCGAGTGCGACGTGACCGACAACGACGCCGTCGACCGCGCCTTCAAAGAGGTCGAGGAGCACCAGGGTCCGGTCGAGGTGCTGGTGTCCAACGCCGGCGTCTCCGCGGACGCGTTCCTCATCCGGATGACCGAGGAGCGGTTCGAGAAGGTCATCAACGCCAACCTCACCGGCGCGTTCCGGGTCGCCCAACGGGCATCGCGCAGCATGCAGAAGAAGCGGTTCGGCCGGATGATCTTCGTCGGCTCGGTCTCCGGCAGTTGGGGCATCGGTAACCAGTCCAACTACGCCGCCTCCAAGGCCGGTCTCATCGGCATGGCCCGTTCGATCTCCCGGGAGCTGTCCAAGGCCGGGGTGACCGCGAACGTGGTGGCCCCCGGCTACATCGACACCGAGATGACGCGCGCGCTGGACGAGCGGATTCAGGCCGGGGCGCTGGAATTCATCCCCGCGAAGCGGGTCGGCACCGCCGCGGAGGTCGCCGGGGTGGTCAGCTTCCTGGCTTCGGAGGACGCGAGTTACATCGCCGGTGCGGTCATCCCGGTCGACGGCGGCATGGGCATGGGCCACTGACTTCAACCACGACATAAGGATATTGAGGACGGACATGGCAGGACTGCTCGACGGCAAACGGATTCTGATCACCGGGATCATCACCGATTCGTCGATTGCTTTTCACATCGCCAAGGCGGCCCAGGAGGCGGGTGCGCAGTTGGTGCTCACCGGGTTCGACCGGTTGCGCCTGATTCAGCGCATCGCCGACCGGCTGCCGGAGAAGGCGCCGCTGATCGAACTCGACGTGCAAAACGAGGAGCACCTGAACTCGCTCGCCGAGCGGATTACGGCCGAGATCGGCGAGGGCAACAATCTCGCCGGTGTGGTTCACTCGATCGGTTTCATGCCGCAGACGGGGATGGGCATCAACCCGTTCTTCGACGCGCCGTATGAGGATGTCTCCAAAGGCATTCACATTTCGGCATATTCGTACGCCTCGCTGGCCAAGGCGGTGTTGCCGATCATGAACCCCGGCGGCTCCATCGTGGGCATGGACTTCGACCCCAGCCGGGCGATGCCGGCCTACAACTGGATGACCGTGGCCAAGAGTGCGCTGGAATCGGTCAACCGGTTCGTGGCGCGCGAGGCGGGCAGGTCCGGTGTGCGCTCCAATCTCGTTGCCGCGGGCCCCATCCGGACGCTGGCCATGAGCGCCATCGTCGGCGGTGCGCTCGGCGAAGAGGCCGGCGCGCAGATGCAGCTGCTGGAAGAGGGCTGGGACCAGCGCGCCCCGATCGGCTGGAACATGAAGGACCCGACGCCGGTCGCCAAGACGGTGTGCGCGTTGCTCTCGGACTGGCTGCCGGCGACGACGGGCACCATCATCTACGCCGACGGTGGCGCAAGCACCCAATTGCTGTAAACGGCAATGGAATTCGACGCGGTCCTGCTGCTGTCCTTCGGTGGGCCGGAAGGTCCCGAGCAGGTTCGGCCGTTCTTGGAGAACGTCACCCGGGGCCGCAACGTGCCACCGGAACGTCTCGATGATGTCGCCGGGCACTACCTGCATTTCGGCGGGGTGTCGCCGATCAACAACATCAATCGCGCGTTGGTCACGCAACTGGAAGCCGAACTGCATAACCGCGGCTTGGACCTGCCGGTCTACTTCGGCAACCGCAACTGGGCACCCTACGTCGAAGACACCGTCGCGACGATGCGGGACAACGGGATTCGCCGGGCCGCGGTGTTCACCACGTCGGCATGGAGCGGCTATTCCAGCTGCACGCAATACGTCGAGGACATCGCGCGGGCACGCGAGGCTGCTGGACCCCAAGCGCCCGAATTGGTCAAGCTGCGGCCCTATTTCGACCACCCGCGGTTCGTGCAGATATTCGCCGACACCATCGGTGCGGCGTCGGGCGCGCTGACCGCCGAACAACAGGCCGGCGCGCGTCTGGTGTTCACCGCGCATTCCATCCCGGTGGCCGCCGACGACCGGCTGGGCCCGCAGCTGTACAGCCGCCAAGTCGCCTATGCCGCAAGCCTTGTGGCGGCCGCAGCCGGATACCGCGACTACGACCTGGCGTGGCAGTCCCGGTCGGGGCCGCCCCAGGTTCCGTGGCTGGAGCCCGACGTCGCCGACCTCCTGGCCGAGCTGGCACAGGCCGGCACCAAGGCCGTCATCGTCTGCCCGATCGGGTTTGTGGCCGATCACATCGAGGTGGTGTGGGACCTCGACAACGAGTTGGCGGCCCAGGCGGAGGCGGCGGGCGTGGCGCTGGTGCGGGCGTCAACACCCAACGCCCACCCGCGTTTCGCGCAACTGGGCGCGGACCTGATCGACGAACTGCGCTACGGCCGGGCGCCCGAGAGGGTAGCCGGGACGGACCCGGTGCCGGGCTGCCTGGCCAGCGTCAACGGCGCGCCGTGCCGCCCGCCGCACTGCGCGGCCGGCACCAGCCCCTAGTCGCCCCAGGCGGAATGCAGGATCGCGGTCACCGCCGCCATCCGCGCCGAACGCACCACGGCGGTCAGCGGACGCAACGCATCACTGGCGATGCGCGCCTCGGACGATGATTGGGTTCCCAACGGCTCCAGGCCGGCGGCGACGGGCGCGGTGAAACGGTCCGGGGAGTCGGATCGGCTCAGCCCCGCGCTGACCGCGATGATGGCGTCGACGTGCGCGGCGTTCTCCAGCACCCGCAGCGCGCGCGTCGGCGCGTGGTCGGGAATGCGGTGTTGCCGTGCGGATTCCAGCAGTTGCTCGACCAGTCCGCGCGGGTCGTCGACGTCGGCCGCGGCGGCTCCCAGCCCGATGGCGCCCAGCGCGTCGGCGGCCGAGCGCACCGCCGACCGCAGCGTGTACTCGGCGTCGCCGAGCTCGTAATGTTCCAGCACCGGCGCACCGGGCAGCGAATACACCGTCCAGGTCAGCGCGCACAATTCCGCCAGCCGCGTCTCGTAGTCCTCGGGCGCGTCCTCGTCGTCCTCGTAGGAGAATTCGGGCACCAGGCCGACGGCGGTGGCGGGATTGCGGGGATTGGCGATGATCACCGCTTCGCCGGCGGCCAGGGCGTCCCGCTCGAACTGCGTTCCGGGGGCCAGCCCGCGCACGTCGCCGGGTACCGGCAAAATCACGTTGATCGTCCCGCGCATCAAACCGAGGGCATCCGGCGTCGACGTCGGCCGGCCGATCGCGGCGCGCAATGTCTGCAGCAGCGTGACCGTTCCGGCATCGTGCACGTCGGGCCAGGGCAGCCCGATGTGGCCCGCGGCGACGGCATCATACGCGGTCACCGATTGCTTTGGCGCCCAAACGGATAACGCGTCCAGGACGTCGTCGGGCGCGGCCTTTCCCGCGAGCCAGGCATTGGCCCACAGGGACAGCGAAACACTGGGACACCACACGAGAACGCAGTGTAGTTGTTTTGCCCGGCAAAGGCGGATCACGCGTATTCTTGCCGCATGCCCGCCGCGCTGCTTTGGCTAATATCCGCGCTGGTGCTGGCCGGTGCGGAGGCACTAACCGGCCATTTGTTTTTGGTGATGCTCGGTGGGGGCGCACTGGCCGCCTCGCTAACCAGTTGGCTCACCGACTTGCCGGTGTGGGCCAACGGCGCGGTGTTCCTGATCGTCTCGGTGCTGCTGTTGGTGCTGGTTCGCCCGCCGCTGAAGCGACGGCTGACGCCGGCCGGGATGCCGCGCTTGGGAATCGAGGCGCTGCAGGGCAAAACCGCGCTGGTGCTCGAGCGGGTCGCACGCGACGAGGGCCAGGTCAAACTCGACGGCCAGGTGTGGACCGCGCGCCCGCTCGACGACGCCGAGGTCTACGAACCCGGCGAGCCGGTCACCGTCATGCAGATCGAGGGCGCCACCGCGGTGGTCTTCAAGAGCAGTCTGTAGCAGCGAGAAACGCTGCGAAGGAAAGGAAGTCCGATGCAAGGTGCGGTTGCTGGGTTAGTGCTGCTGGCCGTCTTGGTGATTTTCGCCATCGTCGTGGTGGCCAAGTCGGTTGCGCTGATACCTCAGGCAGAGGCCGCGGTGATCGAACGGCTGGGACGATACAGCCGCACGGTCAGCGGGCAGCTGACGTTGTTGGTGCCGTTCATCGATCGGGTTCGCGCCCGGGTTGATCTGCGCGAGCGGGTGGTGTCGTTCCCGCCGCAGCCGGTGATCACCGAGGACAACCTGACCCTCAACATCGACACGGTGGTCTACTTCCAGGTCACCGTGCCCCAGGCGGCCGTCTACGAGATCAGCAACTACATCGTCGGCGTCGAGCAGCTCACCACCACCACGCTGCGCAACGTCGTCGGCGGCATGACGCTCGAGCAGACGCTGACGTCGCGCGACCAGATCAACGGGCAGCTGCGCGGCGTGCTCGACGAGGCGACCGGCCGCTGGGGGTTGCGGGTCGCCCGGGTCGAATTGCGCAGCATCGACCCGCCGCCGTCGATCCAGGCGTCGATGGAAAAGCAGATGAAGGCCGACCGCGAGAAGCGCGCGATGATCCTGACCGCCGAAGGCAACCGGCAAGCGGCAATCATGCAGGCCGAGGGACAGAAGACTGCGCAGATCCTCGCCGCCGAGGGTGCCAAGCAGGCCACGATCCTGACCGCCGAGGCGGACCGGCAGTCCCGGGTGCTGCGCGCACAGGGCGAGCGCGCCGCCGCCTACCTGCGGGCGCAGGGGCAGGCCAAGGCCATCGAGAAGACGTTTGCCGCGATCAAGGCCGGCAGGCCCACTCCGGAGATGCTGGCCTACCAGTACTTGCAGACGCTGCCCGAGATGGCGCGCGGCGACGCCAACAAGGTGTGGGTGGTGCCCAGTGACTTCAGCGCGGCATTGCAGGGATTCACCAAGCTGTTGGCAACCCCGGGTGAGGACGGCGTGTTCCGCTTCCAGCCGTCGCCCGTCGATGACGCGCCCAAGCACAGCGCCGACGACGACGCTGAGGTCGCCGACTGGTTCTCCACCGAAACCGATCCCTCGGTCGCCCAGGCGGTAGCCAAGGCCGAGGCAATCGCCGGCAAGCCCGCAGACGGCTCGACTGCGGAGCTGACTCCCTAGGATTAGCGCATGAGTGTGTTGACTTCCCCGAAGACCTATACGGCGCTCGGCGTGTTCCACGCCGTCGACGCGGTGGCGTGCGGCGTTCAGGTGGCCCCGATCAAGAAGGTCCTCGATGACGTGGGTGTGCCGGAGAACATCCGGCCGGTGCTGCCGGTGGTGAAGGCGGCCGCCGCGGTCGGTTTGCTGTCGGTTCATCGCTTTCCGGCGTTGGCGCGGTTGACGACGGCGATGCTGACGTTGTACTTCGTGCTGGCGGTCGGCGCGCACGTTCGGGTGCGCGACAAGGTCGTCAACGGCCTTCCAGCCGCGGTGTTTCTGGCGCTGGTCGCCGCGATGACGATCAAGGGGCCGGACCAGAATTAGTCGAGGCGCAACTCGACCATGGGCAGGGCGGTGTCGGTCTCGGTGATCGGCGCCCCGAGCGTTTCCTCCAGTACCGGCCTCATCTTTTCCCAGGCCTTGCGATGACGGCTGAGGTAGCCGGCCAGCGCGCGGTCGGCCTCGTGTTGGTCGAGGACCCGCGCGGTGGCGCGCCTGGGCGCGTGGCTGCCCGCGTAGACACGCACACCCGGGTTGGCCTGGATGTTGCGGAACCACTGCGCCTTTCGGCCGAAGCCCGACGCGACGACGTAGCTGTCCGGCGAGGAGTGTTCTAGCACCTCCAAGACCACATAGCGTGGTGCGCCGGATTTGCGGCCGATGTGCTCGAGCATCAGGATGCGCGAGCCGAACAGCGCTCCGGCGCGCGCCTTGTAGATCCGGATCGGTGCGCGCATCAGGCGGCGCGAGCGCAGCACGCGTGCGCCGAGGCTGGCAAGAAACGACACCGGTTGCCCTGCGCTCTCCACGGTCGTCGGGATAACCGAGACGGTACTGGGCCGACGCCTGTCGCCGTCACGATTTCAAAGCATCGTGACGGCGACAGGTTCAGTTGTCAGGGATGCGGCGTGGGGGACGCCGGCGTCGGCGCGGGCGGTGTCGGGAATCCCTCACCCGGGGGCGGCGTCCAGACGCCCCGCGGGGGCCCCGATGGCCCGGGCGGCGTGAATCCGAAACCGCCCGGCATCGGGCCACCCATCGGTGGGGGCGGGGGACCGTGGAACGGCGCCGCGAACCCCGGCGGCGGCCCGGGAGGCGGCGGCGGGGGTGGCCCGACGCTGACGATCCAGGCGAAGGCGATCGCCGCGACGGTGCCGACGGCGCCCAGCAGCACGCCCGCCACTCCGGCGCCGATCACCACGCCGGTGGGGTGACGGCGTCGCTCGGGTGCTTGGTAGGCGACCGGCGCCGGCGGGGGTGTATTGGTGTTGATGTCGTCGTTCGTGGTCATGTCACGGACGTTAAGAGCCGGGGCTGAAATGGATCTGAAGAAATTGGTCCTCTGTGACGAAGTGACGATGGTGACGACGGTGATGTCTGGTACGCCACCGCCCTTCAGGTTCGTTTCAGCACCGGTGCTGACAATGGGGGCATGACGGATTGCATCCGCGCCGCCGGCCAGTTCAGCGTCGGCACGCCCCGGGTGCTGGTCGTCGAGGACTCTGAGACCATCCGGGAGATGGTCAGCGAGGCGCTCGCCGATGTCGGGTATCACACCGACGCCCGCTGCGACGGCGATGGTCTGGAAGAAGTTCTCGACGGGATGCGGCCCGACCTGGTGGTGCTCGACGTGATGTTGCCCGGGCGCGACGGGTTCGAACTGATCGACGTCATCCGCGAATGGGGCGACATCGGGATCGTCCTGATCACGGCGCGCGACGGGCTGCCCGATCGGCTACGTGGACTCGACGGCGGGGCCGACGACTACGTCATCAAGCCGTTCGAGCTGGCCGAACTGGTGTCGCGGGTCGGTGCGGTGCTGCGCCGTCGCGGCCGGCTTTCTCAGGTGATTCAGGTGGGTGACGTCACCCTGGACCTCGGCGCCGGCGTGGCCGCACGCGGCGGTCACCGGCTGGATCTGACCGCGACCGAGCTGCGGGTGCTGGCTTTCCTGGTAGAGCAGCGCGGCCGGATCGTCAGCGCGGGCCAGATCCTGAACGGGGTGTGGGGCTACGACGCCTACGACCCCAACCTGGTGCAGGTCCATGTCAGCGGGCTGCGGCGCAAGCTCGAGGCGCACGGGCCGCGGATCCTGCACACCGTGCGCGGCATCGGCTACCGCCTGCAGGCCGGGCGGTCATGACGGCCGCGTCGACGACGCCGACGCCGTCGTTGCAACGTCGCGTGACGCTGGTGGTGCTGGCGTTGCTGGCCGTCCTGTTGGTGGTGCTCGGAGTCACCATCGACATCACGATGGGTGTGCTCGCCCACCGCAATCTGCACGATCGGCTGCTGGCCGCGACCTCGCGCGCCGACGCGTTGAGCGCCGCCCACACCTCACCCGATCTGCTCGCCGCCGAGCTCAACGGCGGCGGTATCCGGGCGCTCGTGATCACGGCCGACGGCACCGCGTACGGTGACCGCGGGATCAGCCCCGAGCTGAGCGACGGGGAGGTCGAACCGCCGCCGTTCTATCCTCCGCCGCCTCCATATCCACCGCCGCCTTATCCGCCGCCGCCTTATCCACCGCCGTATCCGCCACCGCCGTACGCACTTCCGCCGCCGCCCGGCCCTCCGCCGGATGCCACCGCGACGGCCGTCGTGCACCCGCTGCCCAATGGCAGCCGGCTCATCCTGGTCGCCGATACCACGCAGACCACCCAGATCGCGCATCAGTTGCGCGGGTTGATGATCGGGGTGGGCCTGGTGACCCTGCTCCTCGCGGCGCTGCTACTCATCGCGGTCAGCCGGGCGGCGCTGCGTCCGCTGGATCGGCTCACCGCGCTGGCCAACGCCATCACCACCGGGGACCGCGGCCAGCGGCTGCGCCCAGACCGCACGAACACCGAACTCGGCCGCGCCGCAAGCGCTTTCGACGGCATGCTGGACGCACTGGAACTGTCCGAACACCGGGCCCGGCACGCCGCCGACACCGCGCAGCGCGCGGAGACGGCGACCCGGCGATTTCTCGTCGACGCCGCCCACGAGTTGCGCACCCCGATCGCCGGCATTCAGGTCGCCGCCGAGCAGGTCGCCCACAGCGCCTCCGATCACCAGGACGACGGGCAATACCGCCGGGCGAGCCTGTTGCTCTCCGACGCTCGGCGCGCCGGACGACTGGTTTCCGACATGCTGGATCTGAGCCGCATCGACGCCGGGCTCGCCCTCGAGCTGCAGGACGTGGATGTGGCCGCGGTGCTCGACGGCGAAGCCGACAGAGCCGCGATGCTGGGGCCACAGGTCAGCGTCACCCGCACCGGTTTGACCACGCTGCACCTCGACGCCGACGCGACCCGTCTGTCGCAGATCGTGTCCAACGTGCTCGACAACGCCCGCCGGTACACACCCGCCGGCGGAGCCATCACCGTCGACCTTCGCGCACTCGATGGCCTCGCGGAGATCACCATCACCGACACCGGCCCGGGCATCCCGGATGACCAGCGGGACAACATCTTCGAGCGGCTGGTACGGCTGGACCCCGGCCGGGCCCGCGACCACGGCGGCGCCGGCCTGGGGCTGGCGATTGCGCGGGCGCTGGCGCGTGCCCACGGCGGCGAACTGGCGTGCCTGCCGCACCAGGGCGGCGCACAATTCCGGCTCACGCTGCCGCGGGAATGAGGCCGAGCGGTGACCGCCCATCTGAGGCGGCCACCGCTCGGCACGGCTAGCGCAGGGCCGGCGTCAGAACCCCGGCGGTGGCGGACGGAACTGTCCACCGGGACCGCCGGGCGGCGGCGGAGCAAGCGGTCCGCCCGGTGGCGGGGGCGGGCCGCCGGGCCCACCTGGCCCCGGTCCCCAGGGTTGCCCCGGTCCGGGCGGCGGTGGCGGCGGATCCGCGCTGGCCACCGCGGCACCGATCCCGGCCGCGGCCACCCCGAGGGTTCCCGCGATCAACGAACCAGCGATCAGTTGCTTGATCTTCACTGGGCCCATCCATCCTCTCTGTCGACGGTTTCTTTCCCGGTCGGCGCGAAATCGTGCTACTCGCACCGCTTTTACCGGTCACCGCGCCCTCGGCGTCGCCGCGTCGGAGGCGATGACGCGACGGTAGGAAGTCAGCCTGAAGCCGACCTGAAGATGGCAGGAGCCGCGTGGCGAGGGTCTCTCAGCGCGGGGAAGCCGGCGCGGTCGCGGCCGTCAGGTGCCACTTGTCCAGCCAGGGCCGCACCAACTCGGCGACGGAGAATTTCGCCCGCGCGGCGCACCCGGCTTTCGTGGTGTAGGGATCGCCGCCGCGAATGAGGATGCCGACGGCGCTGACGGTGCCGTCCTTTTCGTACAGGTACACCGGTCCGCCCGAATCCCCGCACCGGCCGCTCGCCAGGAACACGACCTTGCTGCCGGTGATCTGCACGATCTGTCCGCAGGCGTCCGTGCCGGAGCCCATGCCGAACTTGCACAGCTGCTGGCCGAGCCGCAGGTTGGTGGCGACACCGCTGACCGGCAACGACGAGGCGATCGCCGAGGACTGGGGAACGTTGTCAGCGTCCAGCGTGATCAGGCCGATGTCGTGCTGTTCGTCGTGGACTCCCTCGCTGACCGTCTCGCTGAACGTGCCCAGCGTCGCGTAGGGCAAAACGCCGCCCAGGTTCATCGTCACCTTGCTGGGTTCTCCGGGACGGTTGCAATGCCCGGCGGTGAGGACCGCGGGCCTGCCGCTGCTGGTGTGCACCAGAAACCCTGCGGTACAGCCCATTCCGCCGGAGCCGTCAGCGTAGTCGACATAGATTCCGGCACCCGGGCCCGCGGCGCTGGCGGCGGGCAGATCGATGGGTGCCAGGACGGGCGGCGGTGACGGCGCCGACTGCTGCGCGGGCGTGGCGGGCCCGGGGAACACGCAGACGGCCGCCACCAGAGCGGTGATGCTGCACACCACCGCGAGGCTGAGCAATGAGGTGTGGATCTTGGCGCGGCGGGGCTGCACGTGCAAGGCCGCGAAAAGGTTCCTCTTCGGCCTGCGACGCCGCTCGTCCGGACCGGGTAGGAAGCCCATCACGGCGAGCACCGCCAACACCAGGGCACTCAGCGGCAACGCGACGGTACGAGCCGGCGAGTACTGCGTCCCCCAGCTCGCGACCTCCATCGCGTACACCACTCCATTAGATCGATCTTTGGCGCGCCGCGCGGCGGTCTGAACGAAGTAGGTGATCAGCCGATGGCGGCCGGTTCGGGGGTGTGCTCGTCGTCGAGGTGACGGTGCGCGCGGCGGTGGTGCCGACGGAAGTGACGGATCTCGATGATCAGCCCCGTGAGTCCCAGCGCGCTCGTGACCGCCGACACCAGATACAGCAGCGCGCTGATGTGACCGGCGAGCGCATCGCCGAGAACCACCACGGCGGTGGTGCCGGGCAGCAACCCGACCAGAGTCGCCACCGCATAGGGCAGCACCCGCACGCTCGACGCGCCCGCGGCGTAGTTGAGCGCGGAGAACGGCACCGCGGGAATCAGCCTCAGCGACAGGATGGCCAGCCAGCCCCGTTGTCGCAGGCGCGCTTCCACCGTCTCGATGGATCGGTGGCGCACCAGGCGGCTCAGCCGCCATCCGGCTGCACGCACCAACAGCAAGGCGATCATCGCGCTCGCGGTGCTGGCAACCACCGCGATGGCGACGCCCAGCAGCGGGCCGAACAGCAGGCCGGCGGCCAGGGTGAACGCCGTGCGCGGGATGGGCACCACCGTCACGACGATGTGGACGGCCAAGAACGCCAGCGGAAACCACGGTCCGACGGACTGCGCCCAGTCGCGCATCTGCACCGGCGAGGGCAGCGGCAGCCACGACGCCAGCACCAGCAGCGCTGTGATGCCCACCACTGTCCAGACGATCCGCGACCGGGACACACCTCGCGCGGCGACGCCGATGGCGCAGCCGAGATCGCGGAGCGTCTCGGTGATTTTGCTGGTGGCGGAACCCGTCACGCCTTCCTAGGGTACGGGGCGCAGATGAATAACCCGTTTCTCGAGGCTGGCGTTTCACCGGGAATCGAGCCCGCTCGCCGCACCTGGCGGTTTTTAGCGACGAGCGGTCATCAATTAGCCTCAGTAGCTAAGTGGTATCCCCAGAGCTGTAGCCCAAATGCTGGGAAAAGGGAGCAATCGGTGTCCATTGATGTACCCGAGCTCGACGACCTAGAACAGGTTCGCGGGCGTTGGCGCAGTGCGGTCGCCGGAGTGCTGGCTAAAAGCACCCGGAAGGACCCCGAGCAGTTGGGGGACGCGCCCGAGCGGCTGCTGGAAACCCCGACGTATGACGGGATTGCGATCCGCGCGCTCTACACCGCGCTCGACGAACTGCCCGAACCGCCGCTGCCGGGCGAGTGGCCTTTTGTGCGTGGCGGCGACGCGCTGCGCGACGTCAAATCCGGCTGGAAGGTGGCCGAGGCCGTCCCGGCCACCCCGGTGCCCGGCGTCGCGGCCAAGGACGTCAACTCCGCGGTGCTGGACGCGCTCGGCAACGGGGCCAGCGCGCTGGTCCTGCGGATCGGGGAGTCGGGCGTGGCGCCCGATCAGCTGCGGGACGCGCTCGAAGGCGTCTACCTGAGCATGGCGCCGCTGATCCTCGAGGCCGGTGCCGATTACCCGGCGGCCAGCGACGCGGTGCTGGCGCTGGCGGACGGCGTGGAACCCGACCAGCGCGCCACCCTGTCGATCGACCTGGGCGGCGACCCGCTGAGCGCGGCCCTGAGCGAGCGGCCCGCGCCGAAGATCGAGGACGTGGTCGCCGTGGCCAAGCGGGCCGCCGGGCACACCGGCGTGCGCGCGATCACCGTCGACGGGCCCGCGTTCCACAACCTCGGTGCCAACGCGACCTGGGAGCTGGCGGCCGGTGTCGCGGCCGCGGTGAGCTACCTGCGGGTGCTCACCGAATCGGGGTTGCCGATCGGCCAGGCGTTGCGGCAGATCAGCTTCCGGTTCGCCGCCGACGACGACCAGTTCATGACGATCGCCAAGTTCCGTGCGGCGCGCAACCTGTGGGCGCGGGTCGCCGAGGTCGTCGGTGACCCGGATGCCGGCGCGGCTGTCATGCATGCCGAGACGTCGCTGCCGATGATGACTCAGCGCGACCCGTGGGTGAACATGCTGCGCTGCACCCTGGCCGCCTTCGGCGCGGGTGTCGGTGGCGCCGACTCCCTGCTGGTGTTCCCGTTCGACGTGGCGATCGACGGTGGATTCCCGGACGTCGCAACGAGTTTCGCCCGCCGCATCGCCCGCAACACGCAGCTTCTGCTGCTCGAAGAGTCGCATGTGGGCCGCGTGTTGGACCCGGCCGGTGGCTCGTGGTTCGTCGAGGACCTCACCCGCCGCCTGGCCGAGCAGGCCTGGGAACAGTTCCAGGCCATCGAGAAGCACGGCGGATTCACCCAAGCCCGCGACTTCATCGCCGGGCAGATCGCCGAGGTGGCCGCCCGCCGCACCGACGACATCGCGCACCGCAGGACCGCGATCACCGGGGTCAACGAGTTCCCCAGCCTCGCCGAAGCGCCGCTGCCGCAAAGCGACTCGACGTATTCGCCGCTGGCCGCCGGGAAACTGGTGCGGTACGCCGCGGAGTTCGAGGCGCTGCGGGACCGGTCGGACGCCTACCTGGCCCGCACCGGCTCACGCCCGCAGGTGCTGTTGCTGCCGCTGGGGCCGTTGGCCGAGAACAACATCCGCGCGACGTTCGCCTCGAACCTGCTGGCGTCCGGCGGCATCGAGGCGGTCAACCCCGGAACGGTCGACGCCGATGGCATCGCGTCGGCGGTGACCGAGGCGGGGTCGCCATCGGCGGCGGTCATCTGCGGCACCGACAAGCGCTACGCGGACGAGGCGTCGGGCGTCGTGCAGGCGGCCCGCGACGCCGGGATCGCGCGGGTCTACCTGGCCGGCCCCGACAAGGCAGTGGCCGACGCCGAGCACCAACCGGACCAATTCCTGACCGCGAAAATCAATGCGGTCGAAGCCTTGTCGGATCTCCTCACCAGGCTGGGGGCATAGACACGATGACGACCACCGCACCCGCTGTCGGCAGTTTCGCCGACGTGCCGCTGCACAGCGAGCGGACCATTGCGCCGGCGACCGAAGCCGCCGTCGACGAACACGTGGCCGCGGCAGCGGCGGCGCACCTGTATACACCCGACCAATTGCAATGGCAGACACCGGAAGACATCGACGTCAAACCGGTCTACATCGGCGCGGACCGTGCGGCCGTCGAAGCCGACGGGTATCCGTTGCACAGCTTCCCCGGCGAACCGCCGTTCGTGCGCGGGCCCTACCCGACGATGTATGTCAACCAGCCGTGGACCATTCGGCAGTACGCCGGTTTCTCCACCGCCGCGGAGTCCAACGCCTTCTATCGGCGCAATCTGGCCGCGGGCCAGAAGGGCCTGTCGGTGGCCTTCGACCTGGCCACCCACCGCGGGTACGACTCTGATCACCCACGCGTGCAGGGTGACGTCGGAATGGCGGGTGTGGCAATCGATTCCATTCTCGACATGCGCCAGCTGTTCGACGGCATCGACCTGTCGACGGTGTCGGTGTCGATGACCATGAACGGCGCGGTGCTGCCGATCCTGGCGCTGTACGTGGTGGCCGCCGAGGAGCAGGGCGTTCCGCCGGAGAGGCTGGCCGGCACCATTCAGAACGACATCCTCAAAGAGTTCATGGTGCGCAACACCTACATCTATCCGCCCAAGCCGTCGATGCGCATCATCTCCGACATCTTCGCCTACACCAGCGCGAAGATGCCGAAGTTCAACTCCATCTCGATCTCCGGGTACCACATCCAGGAGGCCGGTGCCACAGCCGATTTGGAGCTGGCCTACACGCTGGCCGACGGGGTCGACTACATCAAGGCCGGCCTGGACGCCGAGCTGGACATCGACAAGTTCGCGCCCCGGCTGTCCTTCTTCTGGGGCATCGGGATGAACTTCTTCATGGAGGTCGCCAAGCTGCGGGCGGGCCGGCTGCTGTGGAGCGAGCTGGTCTCCCAGTTCGACCCGAAGAACGCCAAATCCCTGTCGCTGCGCACACATTCGCAGACCTCGGGCTGGTCGTTGACTGCGCAGGACGCCTTCAACAACGTCGCGCGTACCTGCATCGAGGCGATGGCCGCAACGCAGGGGCACACGCAGTCGCTGCACACCAACGCGCTCGATGAGGCGCTGGCGTTGCCCACCGACTTCTCGGCTCGCATCGCGCGCAACACCCAGCTGGTGCTGCAGCAGGAGTCGGGCACCACGCGCCCGATAGACCCGTGGGCGGGCTCGTATTACGTCGAATGGCTGACCCATCAGCTCGCGCAGCGGGCCCGCGCCCACATCGCCGAGGTCACCGAGCACGGCGGCATGGCGCAGGCCATCAGCGACGGCATCCCCAAGCTGCGCATCGAGGAGGCCGCCGCACGCACCCAGGCCCGCATCGACTCCGGGATCCAGCCGGTGATCGGGATCAACAAGTACCAGGTCGAAGAGGACCAGGAGGTCGAGGTCCTCAAGGTCGAGAACAGTCGGGTACGGGCCGAGCAGTTGGCCAAGCTGAAAGAGCTGCGGGAGAGCCGCGACCAACGGGCCGTCGAGGCTGCGCTCGCGGAGTTGTCGCGCGCGGCGGCAGCGCACGGCCGCGCGGGCGAGGACGGGCTGGGCAACAACCTGCTCGCGTTGGCCATCGACGCGGCCCGTCACAAGGCCACCGTCGGCGAGATCTCCGACGCCCTGGAGAAGGTGTATGGCCGTCACCAGGCGGAGATCCGTACTATCGCCGGGGTCTATCGCGAAGAAGCTGGAAAGGCCGGAAACATGGCAACCGCGACCGAACTCGTCGAGAAGTTCGCGGAAGCCGACGGTCGGCGCCCCAGGATTCTGGTCGCCAAGATGGGCCAGGACGGCCACGACCGCGGCCAGAAGGTGATCGCGACGGCGTTCGCCGACATCGGATTCGACGTCGACGTCGGGTCGCTGTTCTCCACGCCCGAGGAGGTGGCCCGCCAGGCCGCCGACAACGACGTGCACGTGGTCGGGGTGTCCTCGCTGGCCGCCGGCCACCTGACGCTGGTGCCCGCGCTGCGCGACGCGCTGGCCGAGGTCGGGCGGCCCGACATCATGGTGGTGGTCGGCGGCGTCATCCCGCCGGGTGACTTCGACGAGCTGTACGAGGCCGGGGCCGCCGCCATCTTCCCGCCCGGGACGGTGATCGCCGACGCCGCAATCGGCTTGCTGCACAAGCTCGCCGACCGGCTGGGTTACCCGCTCGACTAGATGGTTTCCCGACGGAACGACTCCGTGGAGCAGTTGGCCGAGGCGGTCCGCAACGGCGACCGCGCGGCGTTGCCGCGGGCCATCACGCTGCTGGAGTCCACCCGCGCCGACCATCGCGAGAAGGCGCAGCAGCTGCTGCTGGAGCTGACTCCGGACTCGGGCAACGCCTTTCGGGTCGGCATCACCGGGATCCCCGGGGTGGGAAAGTCCACCGGCATCGAGGCCCTCGGCATGCATCTGATCGAGCTGGGCCATCGAGTGGCGGTGCTGGCCGTCGACCCGTCGTCGACGCGCACCGGCGGCTCCATCCTGGGCGACAAGACCCGGATGGCGCGGCTGGCAATGCATCCGGATGCATACATTCGGCCGTCGCCGACGTCGGGCACCCTTGGCGGGGTGGCCAAGGCGACCCGCGAAACGGCGGTGCTGCTGGAGGCCGCCGGGTTCGACGTGATCCTGATCGAGACCGTTGGGGTCGGTCAGTCCGAGGTGACGGTGGCCAACATGGTCGACACCTTCGTGCTGCTCACCCTGGCGCGCGGTGGAGATCAGCTGCAGGGCATCAAAAAAGGTGTGCTGGAGCTGGCCGACATCGTCGTGGTGAACAAGGCCGACGGAGATCACCTGGCCGAGGCGCGGTCGGCCGCACGCGAGCTGTCCGGGGCGATCAGGCTGATACATCCGCGCGAAACACTGTGGCGGCCGCCCGTTCTCACGATGAGCGCGGCCGAGGGCACGGGCCTCGAGGAATTGTGGGAAACCGTCGAACGGCATCGGCGGGTCCTCAGTGAGGCGGGGGAGTTCGAGGCGCGCCGCCGGGCCCAGCTGGTCGACTGGACGTGGCAGCTGGTGCGCGACACGGTGCTGGACCGGTTGTTGTCCAGCCCGGCGGTGCGCAAGATCCGCGCTGACGTGGAGCGAAAGGTCAAGGCGGGGGAGCTAACTCCCGCGCTGGCAGCCCAGCAAATTTTGGCCGCCGCGTCAGGCTAACGGATAGGTAAATAATCTCCGATTTCGCTCCGGCCGGATGTGTAATCCAAGTAAATTCAAAGTGTGACGGTGGATACCCGAGTCGATCGCCGCGCGGTCAGTGTCTACGATGACCTTGACGCAGGTCATCGTGTGTCCGGCGCGGCGGACTCACACTTCGGTTGCGTCGTTCGTAGTTTCGCCAGCATGTTCCCGGGCCGCCGGTTCGGTGGCGGGGCATTGGCCGTCTATGTCGACGGCCAGCCCGTCGTCGACGTCTGGACGGGTTGGGCCGACCGGGGCGGCCAGCGGCCATGGACGGAGAACACCGCCCCGATGGTTTTCTCGGCGACCAAAGGGATGGCCGCCACGGTCATCCACCGGCTCGCTGACCGCGGGTTGATCGACTACGAGGCTCCCGTCGCCGAATACTGGCCCGAATTCGCGGCCAACGGCAAGGCCGACATGACCGTGCGCCAGGTGATGCGGCACCAGGCCGGGCTGTCGGGACTGCGGGGCGCCACCAAGGAAGAACTGCTCGATCACGTCGTGATGGAGGGGAAACTGGCCGCTGCCGCTCCCGGACGGCTGATGGGCAAATCGGCGTACCACGCGCTGACTTTCGGCTGGCTAATGTCGGGCCTCGGCCGGGCCGTGACCGGTAAAGGCATGGCCACGCTGATCCGCGAGGAACTCGCCGAGCCGCTGGGTACCGACGGTCTGCACCTCGGCCGGCCGCCGGCTGAGTCGCCGACGCGGGCCGCCGAGATCATCGGCCCGCAAAGCATGATCAGAAACCCTGTTGTCAGCTACGTGACTCGCAAGGTCGCCAACGAGATGTCCGGGGCATACCGGTCGATGTACTTCAAGGGCCTGATCGCCGCCGTCCAGGGTGACACCCCGTTGCTGGACGCCGAGATTCCGGCTGCCAACGGCGTTGCCACAGCGCGCGGCCTGGCACGGATGTACGGAGCCATCGCCAATGGCGGCGAGGTTGACGGCATCCGATTCCTCTCCCGCGAACTGGCCGCGGGTCTGACCGGTGAGCGGAGCCTGCGGCCGGACCGAAACATCTTCGTGCCGTTGGCTTTCCACCTGGGCTATCACAGTTTGCCGATCGGGAGTGTGATGCCCGGCTTCGGTCATGTCGGGCTGGGTGGTTCAGTCGGGTGGGCCGACCCCGCCTCGGGGGTGGCGTTCGCGCTGGTGCACAACCGACTGCTGACACCCTTCGTGATGACCGATCACGCGGCGTTCGTGGGCATTTACGCGCTGATCCGCAGGGCCGCGGAGCAGACGCGCAAAAGCGGATTCCGGCCGGTCACCGAGTTCGGCGCACCGTTCTACGAGCCGGGGGCCGTCGCCCTCTGATGCCGTAACATAACCACTGTGCTTAATTCGACGACCGGATCCGAATAAGCGGAGTTGGTTGCCCTGGTGCGATTGATTTGCGGGCAATGTACTCTGTCCGGATGTTTGCCCCGTCTATTTCCGTGCATTCTCGCGGCATTGCCGCAGAATGCCGGCGGGTCTTCCGCGCTCTGGGGGCGCGCTGATGGCCGGGCGGCGATATTGGCATCCAGGAAAACGGCAAACTCAGTTCGCCTGGTTGAACGCATCGGAACCCCCAGATGAGTGCGCACCCAGAAGTTTCCGGCCCCGACCCGACCGCCAACCGCCGGCCAAGGCGGCCCAGGGCGGCAGGTCCGAGGCTCGCGCAGGTATTCGACACACGGAATAACGCGCTCAACGTCTGGCGCCTGGTGCTGGCATCGGGCGTCATCCTGGAACACTCCTGGCCGCTGACCGGCCGCAAGTTGCACCCCCCGGTCGAGCAGCTGCTCACCCAGGGGTGGGTCGACGGGTTCTTCGTCATCTCTGGATTCCTCATCACGTCGAGCTGGGTCCGCAACCCGCGACTCCGCGAGTACGTCGTGGCGCGCGTTCTGCGCATCTTTCCGGGGCTGTGGGTCTGCCTGGCCGTGGTGGCCTTCGTCATCGCCCCCATCGGGGTGGCGATCCAAGGGGGCTCGGCGATCAGGTTGCTGCTGTCTCCCGCGCCGATCACCTACCTGCTGAACAACGCCGTACTGAACGTGTACCACGCCGGCATCGATGGAACGCCGAAGAATGTCCCGTTCCCCGGAGTGTGGGACGGCGTGCTGTGGACCCTCATATTCGAATTCTTCTGCTATATCGCCGTCGCAGTCGCGGGCGTGGCCGGGCTTGTCAACCGAAGATGGCCAGCTCCAATACTTTTCACGCTGTTCCTGGTGGCCGCAGTGCTAGTGTCCTACCCCGTAAACACGGTGCCGACGCTTATCCAGATGGTGACGCGGTTCGCCCTGGTGTTCGCGGCGGGTGCGGTTCTGCACGAGTTCCGGGACGTGATCCCCGCTCGGTGGTCACTGGTCGCATTGAGCGCCGTCATCGTCCTGGTGACAGGTTTGCTGGTGCCCAACTATCGGATACTCGCCGCGCTTCCGCTGGCCTACGCCGTCGTCGTTTCAGGCGCGCTGCTGCACAACAAACGCCTGCGGTTGCGGACCGACCTTTCCTATGGCGTCTACATCTACGCGTGGCCGATGCAGCAATTGCTGGTCATCTGCGGGCTCGGCTTCTTGCCTCCGCTGGCATTCGCGGTCGTCGCCGCCATCGCCACCCTGCCGCTGGCCGCGCTCAGCTGGTTCCTGGTGGAGAAGCGCGCGCTGTCGCTCAAATCGCGCTTCAAGCGCCGAGCGCGCGGATGGGCTGACACGGGCGTTGGCGCTCCGCCGGCCGCGGACGCCGTCTCGGCCGAGTAACTCAAGGGTTCCGCGCCGCGACGGCTACAAACGCCGCCCGCTCCTGTGCCGCGAATCCGGCAATTTCGCAAATAATCCGCAACCCTCAATCTCACCTTTATGCGGAGACATTGGAAAAGCACCGGATTGACGATCTCTGACCTGCGAATTGACGTTGCCGAAGGCGTGATTCGAATCGCCGGTTTCATCGCCGAAACAAGTAATTGAACATCGCGCGCGAAATTGCAAAGTCATGCATAATGACCCGAGATCCGGGGGCCCGCCAGTGCGAACTGAAAGGTATGGGTTCCGCGATGACGCCTGCCCGGACGAGCCAATCCGCCGAAAGCGCCGACCTGCCGGCGCGCCCCGCCCAACCGGGAACCACTGTCCGTCCCGTGGCGCTGTTCGTGCTGGGCATGGCGCGGTCGGGGACGTCCGCGCTGACCCGGGTGCTGTCGCTGTGCGGGAGCACGCTGCCGGCCGGGATGTGCGGCGCCGACGGGAACAACCCGCGCGGTTATTGGGAACCACGCGCGGCCATCATGCTCAACGAGGCGATCCTGCGTCGCCACGACAGCAACTGGTACGACCCGACGATGCGGCTGCAATCCGAGCTTGCGTTCGGCGCCGAGGAGAAGGCCGCTTGCATTGCGGAGATCACCGCCTACCTGGGCACGCTGCCCGCGGCGCCGGTGGTGGTGATCAAAGAGCCGAGGATTACCGCGCTCTCCGAACTCTGGTTCGAGGCGGCGCGCCAGGTCGGCTTCGACGTCGCCGCGGTCATCGCGGTGCGTCACCCCCAAGAGGTCGTTGCCTCGGCCGCGAAGTACGTGCAAACCTCGCCGGAGCTCTCGAGCGCCTTATGGCTCAAATACAACCTGCTGGCCGAGCGGCACACCCGCGGTACGCCGCGTGTGTTCGTCGACTACGCCAACCTGCTCGACGACTGGCACCGAGAGGTCAAGCGCATCGCCATGACGCTCGAAATCGATCTCGACACCGCCGGAGAGGGTGCGATCGAGGAGTTTCTCAGTCCCGATCTTCGTCGCCAGAGATACCGCGGCCCGGTGGCCGACCACTTCGGTAGCGACTGGATCTCCGCGGTCTACGAAGCACTGCGCGGGGCCGCGCAGGACGATCCGCTGCACGAATCGACACTCGATCGGGTTTTCGAGTCGTATCAGGCCGGCGAGCGTGATTTCCGCATGGCCTTCGCCGAATTCCACACGCGAACCAACAGCGTGGTCCGCCGGGTGTTCAGGCCGTTCATCGTCAAGCCGATCCTGGAGGTCGCCGCGATGGTGCATCGACGCAGGGGAGCCTGGGCTTAGGGAAGGCGTCGCACTGGTCAGCGTCGTCGTGTCCACCAAAACTTTTGGTCTCCGGCGCGGTTCGCGCACGGCGGCTGAGGTTGTTTGTTAGAGTAACCATTCTGTGTTCGGAGGAATGCACGGCCGAACTGTGGAAGGCCGCGGCATAGGTCTGCGGATATGGCTTACCGGGCTCGCTGATGCAATTCGCGCCGGGCATCACAACCGCTGTCGTCATGGCGATCTGCGCGTTGTCATCCAAAAGTTAAGTAAACGAAACGGATTCGTAAAACTAGTGTCCTGATCCGTGGGGCCCGGCTATAGTCCTTAGCGGGCGCAATGATCCGATGAAACTGACCCGGGGGCGAAGTTGACGGTCGCAAGTCAGAGCTGACTCCGCATGAGGAGTTCGGTAAGTAATCTCCTCGTTTTGCCAAAGATGTTGATGCGGCCGCGATTTAGGCCCTTGACTTCGCGGTGCGCACAATCGGGTTGGCTCCGGTGATTGTTGCGCGCCAGTCGGACGAGCCTGCATCAGATCGGAAACGCATGAATATCAAGAGAATTCCCGAAGCTGGTTAGACGCCCGAGAAGTGAAAGGTTCGGATTCGCGATGAGATTGTCCCGGACGAGCAAACCAGCCGACACCGCCTCCAATTCCTTCGGCACCCGTCCGGTTGTGTTGTTCGTGCTCGGGCCGCAGCGGTCCGGAACCTCGGCGCTCACCCGGGTGCTCTCGCTGTGCGGCGGCACCCTTCCGGCTGCGATGTTGGGCGCCGACGCGAACAATCCGCTCGGCTACTGGGAACCGCGGGCAGCCATTTCGCTGAACGAGACAATCCTGCGCCGGCTCGGGACCAATTGGTACGACCCGTCATTGCGGTTTCTGGACGACGGCGCGGTCGATTCCGGCCAGAGCAAGGCCTGCGTCGCGAAGATCGCGGCGTATCTGTCCACCCTGCCCGCGGCGCCCCTGGTGGTGATCAAGGAGCCCAGGATCACCACCCTGTCTGACTTGTGGTTCGAGGCGGCGCGTCAGGCGGGATTCGACCTCGCGTCGGTCATCGCCGTACGTCATCCGCAGGAGGTCATCTCCTCGATTGTGAAGTCCTGGCACGTCTCTCCAGCGCTCGCGAGTGCCTTGTGGCTGAAATGCAACATCCTCGCTGAGCGGAACACTCGCGGCGTGCCGCGCGTATTCGTCGATTACGCGAACCTTCTCGATGACTGGCGCCGGGAAATGAAGCGGATTTCCACCGAGCTGACGGTCGAACTGCTTACCCAGGACGAGGACGCTATCGAGGAGTTCCTCACCCCCGGTCTGCACCGCCAACGGCACTGCGGGCCGGTGACCGACCTTTTCGGCGCCGATTGGATCTCGTTGGTCTACGAAGCGTTACGCGAGGCCGCCCAGGACGATCCGCTCGACATGTCAACGTTGGACCGTGTTTTCGCGTCCTACCGGGAAAGTGAGCGGGATTTCCGTAAGGCGTTCGAGGACTTTCACGGGTTATCGAATAGCGTGCTGTTCCGTGTCTTCCGGCCAGTCATCGCACGCCCGGTGATGGAGGTCCTTGCAATGGCGCATCGGCACCGGGGTACTTGGGCCTAGCCTGTCTCTCCTGCTCGTTTCGCGCGCTTGGTGCGAATTCGCTGCCCCGTCGGTCCGCTTCGCAGAATCCTCTGATGCCGCCGACGGTCCCCGATATGATCGACCGGACCGCGCGGCGATGCGTGCCGGTTGCGTAATTTCCTCTGCACACGAAAGAAAGGCGTCGATTCTTGTCAGCGTCCGTGCTCATCAGTGGTGGGGCAGGATTCATCGGGTCGGCGCTCTCACACCGTCTCGTCGAGGCCGGATGCGACGTCGCGGTGATGGACGTCTTGCATCCCCAGGTGCACGGCGGCGGCCGCCCGATCGAGCTGCCGCCAACCGTGCGGCTGTTCACCGGCGACGTCACCCATGCGCCCGACTGGGACGCCGTGTTGCGGTTGTTCCGCCCTTCCCAAGTCGTCCATCTGGCGGCCGAGACCGGAACCGCACAGTCGCTGTCCGAGGCGACACGCCACGGCTCGGTGAATGTCGTTGGAACCACTCAGCTTCTTGACGCCCTGAGCCGCTCGGGAATCGTGCCCGAGCAACTGGTCTTGGCGTCGTCCCGGGCGGTCTACGGCGAGGGCGCCTGGCAATCCGGCGCGCAGATCTTCTACCCGAAACCCCGCAGCCACGCACAACTGCTCGCCGGTGTCTGGGATCCGCAGGGGCCGACGGGCGAACAGGCGGTGCCGCTGCCGAGCCGCGCCGACCGAACGGAGCCCCGGCCCACCAACGTGTACGCGGCGACCAAGCTGGCCCAGGAGCACCTGTTAGCCGCCTGGACGGCCGCGCACGACACCAATCTCAGCGTGCTGCGGCTGCAAAATGTCTATGGCCCCGGCCAGTCACTGACCAATTCGTACACCGGGATCGTCGCGCTGTTCGCGCGGTTGGCGCGGCAGGGGCTTGCGCTGGAGGTGTACGAGGACGGCCGGATTGTGCGCGACTTCGTCTACATCGACGCCGTCGTCGACGCCCTCTTCGCCGCCGTGCAGCGGCCCGCGACGCAGCCGCGCTGCCTCGACATCGGGTCCGGCAGCGCCACCACCATCCACGAGCTGGCCAACAAGATCGCCGCCATGTGCGGCGCCCCCGAACCGACCGTCGTCCCGAAATTCCGCGACGGCGACGTGCGCGCCGCGAGTTGCGACATCGAGCCGGCGCAGGCCGAGCTGGGTTGGCATCCGAAGGCCACACTCGACGAGGGTCTGGGCGCGCTGCTTGAGTGGATCGGCGAGCAACCCGAGGCTCCGGCGAACGAATCGGGCCCTGCCGCCGTCGAACACGCCGGGCGCCGCTAAGGGCGTCGTCCCGCCCATCCAGCAGCCGAGGCCGCGCAAATTTAACGCCTATGATGGTTGCTACTGCCCGGTAGGGCAGGGATGGTCACCCGGTAGCGGGGGCAGGTCAAGGAGGCCGGGCAGGCGAGCTAGTTGGACAAATGCGACATGCGTTGACGGCCTCGACGTGGTCGAGCGCATCACCGCCAGTACTTCATCTGAACTAAGGGGCACCCTTGACCGTTACCGATCGCGACATGCGATCTCCCTTTCTAGACACCCGTTCCGCCTACCTTGAGCTGCTGCGACGCAATCTCACCCGATACGGCAGCGACGAGCTGGTGCCGGTCGGCTGGCATCACCTCGGGCGTCCCCTCTTCAGCACCCGCAATCTGCTGCTCGTGCGCAAGCGCCCGTTCAACAAGCAGGCGCGTGATCTCGGCCTGGACTGGCCGGCGGATGCCTTGACGATGATCGGCATGAAACGGCTGACCAGTTTGCAGAACTGCGTCGAGACGGTCCTGAAGGACGACGTTCCCGGCGATCTCGTCGAGTGCGGTGTGTGGCGGGGTGGGGCATCGATCTTGATGCGCGCCGTGTTGTCGGCGTATGGCGATGAGAAGCGATCCGTGTGGCTGTGCGATTCGTTCGAAGGGGTGCCGCCGCCAGACACCGAACACTACGAGGCGGACAAGGGCATCAAGTTGCATCGCGCCGCCGGCGTGCTGGCGATACCCCAGGAGCAAGTCAAGGCGAATTTCGAGCGCTATGGGTTGCTCGATGACCAGGTTCGTTTTGTTCCGGGCTGGTTCAAGGACACCCTGCAGGACGCCCCGATCGAACGCATTTCGGTGTTGCGGCTGGACGGCGACCTTTATGAGTCGACAATTCAGGCGCTCGATGCGCTCTACCCGCGGCTGTCGCCCGGGGGCTTTTGCATCATCGACGACTACCACGCCATCGCCGCATGCCGTCAGGCGGTGACGGACTACCGTACGCAACATGGCGTGACCGCCGAGATCGAGGAGATCGACGGCACCGGCGTGCTGTGGCGCAAGCGATGAGGCGCACCTGCGCTTAGTTCGTCCTCGAGGTAGTCGCGCAAACCGGTGCTGTGGAGTTTCGTCGATATTTACAGTGATGTCGGTGCTTCAAATGATGGCGCAACCGAAGGGCGTGGATTCGCGATGAAATGTGTGCTGGCCAGTTATGGGACGCGCGGTGATATCGAGCCTTCCTTGGTGGTGGCGCGCGAACTGCAACGCCGCGGGCACGACATGGTCATGGCAGTCCCGCCCGACTCGGTCAGCTTCACCGAGGCCGCGGGGCTGACGGCAGTCCCGTATGGGCTGGAATCGCAGGCCTGGCTCGACGTGTATCGCGACTTCTGGACATCGTTCTTCCGCGGCTTCTGGAAGATCCAGGAAATGCGTGGCATGTGGCGCGAGATGTGGGATCTCAGCGACCAGTGCTGGGCGCAGATGAACACCACGCTGATGTCGTTGGCGGACGGAGCCGACCTGGTGTTCGCGGGGCAGAGTTACCAGGAGCCGGCCGCCAACGTCGCCGAGTACTACGACCTTCCGTTGGCCACGCTGCATCACGTGCCCATGCGGCCCAACGGCCAAGTCGTCTCGATCCTGCCGTCGCCGCTGGCCCGCTCGGCGATGACGGCGTTCGATTGGTTCTGTTGGCGCCTGAACAAAAAGGTCGAGGACACCCAGCGCCGAGAACTGGGGCTGCCGAAGGCAAAAGGACCGTCGCCGCAGCGCATCGCCAACCGTGAATCGCTGGAAATCCAAGCGTACGACGAGGTTTGCTTCCCCGGTCTGGCCGCCGAGTGGGCGAAATGGGATGGCCTGCGGCCCTTCGTCGGCCCGCTGACGATGGAGTTGACCACCGAAGCCGACGACGAGGTGATGTCCTGGATTCGTGGCGGGACCCCGCCAATCTTTTTCGGCTTCGGCAGCATGCCGGTCGAATCCCCGGCCGACACCGTCGAAATGATCAGCTCGGCGTGCGCGCAGCTGGGGGAGCGGGCGCTGATCGCCGCCGGCCGTAGCGACTTCAGCGGCGTGACCCATGCCGATCACGTCAAAGTGGTGGGCCCGGTCAACTACGCGACGATATTTCCCGTGTGTCGCGCGGTGGTTCACCACGGCGGTTCGGGCACCACGGCGGCGAGCCTGCGTGCTGGGGTTCCCACGCTGATTCTGTCGATGGACGCCAATCAGACAATCTGGGGAGCTCAGCTCAAACGATTGAAAGTTGGTACCACGCGGCGGTTTTCGGCAACGGACCGGGAATCCTTGGGGGAGGACCTGCGCCGGATCCTGGCCCCGGACTACGCTGCGCGCGCCCGCGAGATCGCTGCCCGGATGACCAAGCCGGCCGACAGCGTCGTCAAGGCCGCCGATGTCGTGGAGAATTTCGTCAGCTCGCGCAGCCGCACCCGTTCCAGCTAGCCCGTCACAGTCTGTTGTACAGGGCGAATAGCTGATTCAGCTATCGAAATGGGGGCGTGCGCAGCTATCCGGACCGACTTTGATTTTCCTGAGACACAATGTCAATCGTCTGGCAGACTTACGTAAAATCAGGCGACGACGCTGGGGGCACAGCCATACCGTCCCAGAGTTGTCATACTTCTACGGTCGGGGGAAGGGCCGATGAGGTTGGGTTTGTCGCACTCGACTGCACCGGTGCGTTCTTACGGTCTAGTTTGGCTTCGGGCTGCCAAATCCATTGCGCAACAACTACATACAATGTCTCTGACCGAATCGCAGGGCCAGTGGCGAGCCGCAGGTTACCGAGCGAAAACGCCGCAGTCAAAGTTGCCCATGCCGTCAGAGATTGATTAAGGTATTAATCGCGATGAAATTTGCTGTGGCAAGCTATGGGACGCGTGGGGATATAGAACCTTGCCTCACCATCGGTCGTGAGTTGATGCGACGCGGCCATTCGGTACGGATGGCCGTCCCGCCCAATCTCGTGGGCCTGGCCGAAGCGGCCGGACTTCCGGCGATCGGCTACGGGCCGGATATGCACGACTTTTGGAGCGACGAGTTCATCCGGGACTTCTGGAAGAACTTCGTCAGGGGACCGATCAGCCTAATGCGCGAAGCCTGGGAACCGGTGCTGCGGAACTGGCAGGAAATGAGCTCGGCGCTGATGTCGGTGGGCGCCGGTGCCGATTTGCTGTTCAGCGGCCAGCTTTACCAGGATTTGGCCATCAACGTCGCCGACTACTACGGCATTCCGATGGCCACGCTGCACTACATCCCGATGCGACCCAACGGCAAACTCCTTCCGAAGGTGCCCGGCCCCTTGGTTCGGACCGGGATGTCGATATACGACTGGATGTGCTGGCGGATGAACAAGAAGGCCGAGGATCGGCAGCGCCGCGAGCTCGGGCTGCCGACCGCCACGGTCGCCTCACCGCGACGCATCGCCGAACGCGGTTCGCTGGAGATTCAGGCCTACGACGACGTCTGCTTCCCCGGGCTTGCCGACGAATGGGCGAAGTGGGGCACTCAGCGCCCGTTCGTCGGTTCGCTGACCATGGAACTGACGACGGACTCCGATGACGAGACCCTGTCGTGGATCGCCCAGGGAACCCCGCCGATTTGTTTCGGTTTCGGCAGCATGCCGGTCGCCGAGACTCCCGCCGATACGGTCCGGATGATCGGCGCCGCCTGCGCGGAGCTGGGGGAGCGCGCCCTGATCTGTTCCGGCTGGAGCGACTTCAGCGACGTCCCCCAGTTGGAGCACGTCAAGGTCGTCGGCGTGGTCAACTACACGAAGATCTTCCCCGCCTGCCGTGCCGTCGTGCACCACGGCGGATCAGGCACCACGGCGGCAGGCCTGCGCGCCGGCGTTCCCACGCTGATTCTTTGGACGGCGGGTGATCAGCCGATGTGGGGGTCTCACGTCAAGCAGCTGAAGGTGGGCACGTCCCGGCGGTTCTCGGCCACCACGCCCGAATCCCTGGTCGCGGACCTGCGAAAGATCCTGGCGCCGGAGTACCTCACTCGTGCCCGTGAGCTTTCGACGCGGATGAGCAAACCCGCCGAGAGCGCTGGTCACGCCGTCGATCTGCTGGAAGAGTTCGCTCGCTCGGGGCGTTGCGTCCCGGGCACTCCCGCGGAGCGAAGTCGCTGAGCGGGGCAACCGATACACTGCGAAACGCATTAACGGCGTCCACGCGGCGTCTAGGCTCTACCGGTACTACTGGCTTGCGGATTAAGGGGCAGTTTTGGCCGTGACCGATCACGACACGCGGTTTGCATACCTCGACCTGCTCCGGCGTGACCTCACCAGGTATGGCAGCGACGAGCTGGTGCCGGTCGGGTTATACCGCCTGGGCCGACCGCTGTTCAGTACCCGCAACTTGATGCTCGTGCGGAAACGTCCGTTCAACAAGCAGGCGCGTGATCTCGGCCTGGACTGGCCGGCGGATGCCCTGACGATGATCGGCATGAAGCGGCTGACCAGTTTGCAGAACTGCGTCGAGACGGTGCTGGAAGAAGACGTGCCCGGCGACCTGGTCGAGTGCGGTGTGTGGCGCGGCGGCGCCTCCATCCTGATGCGTGCCGTGCTGGCGGCCCACGGGGACGAGAAGCGGACCGTGTGGCTGTGCGATTCGTTCGCCGGAGTGCCGCCCCCGGACACCGTCAATTACAAGGCGGATAAAGGGATTAGGCTGCACCGTCACGCACGCATCCTGGGTGTGCCGCAAGATCACGTCAAGGCGAATTTCGAGCGCTATGGGTTGCTCGATGACCAGGTTCGTTTTGTTCCGGGGTGGTTCAAGGACACCCTGCAGGACGCCCCGATCGATCGCATTGCGGTATTGCGGCTGGACGGCGATCTCTATGAGTCGACGATTCAGGCGCTCGATGCGCTCTACCCGCGGCTGTCGCCCGGGGGCTTTTGTATCGTCGACGACTACCACGCGATCAAGGCGTGCGCGCAGGCCGTGACCGACTACCGTACACAGCATGGCGTGACTTCAGAGATCGTCGAGATCGACGGTACCGGCGTGCTGTGGCGCAAGTGAGATAGCTGAAACCCTAGGTGTACGAAACGGTTTGCCCTCTAGCGAGGGATGGTCGAAGCACGATCATGGCGCTCCCGTCGCGTTTCCCCGGGACGCCGTGCGCGCCGATGTTATGGTTGCCGCCGTGGCAACAGGGCTGACAGCTGGCACCCGCCTCAGGATGTGGTGGGTGCGCACCGAATACTGGCTCGCGCGTACGCTTCTGCCTGACGTCTACGCCAACGACGCGTTGATCACGTTCAACAATTTCCACGGCTTCCTCGACGATCCCGACTTCCAGCGCGCCTACCGGCGCGGTGCCAAATCCCTCGGCAACGAGGACTGGTACCAGTGGCAATGGCGCGTGCACGTTGGTCTGTGGGCCGCGGCGAGCGCCAGCCAGCTCGAGGGCGATTTCGTCGAGTGTGGCGTCAGTTACGGCTTTTTGAGCAGCGCCATCATGGAATACCTGGACTGGGATCGGCTGGGCAAGACGTTCTACCTGCTCGACACCTTCGCCGGGCTTGACCCGCGGTTCGTCTCCGACGCGGAACGCCAGGCCGGGGCGCTGGAGACGAGCGAGGGGCACCTCCGCAACGGGATGTACGTCAACGGAGTCGACGGCGTCCGCGCGAATTTCGCGCAGTGGAAAAACCAGCGCATCATCGTGGGCGCCGTCCCGGAAACACTCGAGCAGGTCGAGGCGACGTCGGTGGCCTACCTGCACATCGACATGAACTGCGCGCCCCCCGAAGTGGCTGCGCTGCGCTACTTTTGGCCGCGCCTCACCCCCGGCGCTTTTGTGCTGCTGGACGACTACGCGAATCGCGGACGCGACGAGCAGCGCATCGCCATGGATGAGGTTGCCGGCGAGCTGGGCGTGAAGATCTGCTCGTTGCCCACCGGCCAGGGCCTGCTCATCAAACCAGCGCGCTGAGATCTGGCTTCCGGCCTGGCGCGAAGGACTGTGGCGACAGTTGAAAGCTTGGATGTAGAACGACCCGGGCGTAAATGGTCAGACGAGACGAACGTCTTGCGGCGCATACAGTATCCAGCGCCCACCGTTCTCGTGAAACAAGTGCTCCTTCGTCATGATTTCATCAGCATGGTTCCATGCGAACAGCAATGCGTAATCGGGATAGGGATGGGAAAACGCTTCGGGCGAGCACACCGGAACATTTGAGCCGGGCGCGAGGCAACCCTGCTTCTCCGGGGTGGAATCGCACACCATCGGGATAAGATCGGGGCCGATGTGACAGAAGTTCATCACCGTGGCGCTTCTCGAGGTGGCACCATAGCCAACGATGCGTTTGCCGTCGGACCGTAGGTTACGCAGAAGGGCGAGAAGGTTCGCGCGGATGCGTTCGATGTTGGCAGTGAACCGCTCGAACGTCGCGTCTTCAGAAATTCCTTCTGCCCTTTCCTGCGCCAAGAATTCGGCGACGTTGACGGCGGCATGCCTGGTGCCGGCGCGGGCAAGGGTGTAACGAATGGAACCTCCGTGTAATGGAAGATGCTGGGCGTCGATCAACTCGAGGCCGAAACGAGCTGCCAATGATTGCACGGAGCGGACGGAGAATAGATAGATGTGCTCGTCGTAGATCTGATCGAAGTAGACGCACTTTTGGATGTCACCGAGATAGCGGTCCTCGACTACGAATAATCCGTCCGGTGCAAGCAGCAAATCGACTCCACGAAATATTGAGTCGAGATCGGAAATATGGCTGATCGTGTTCGCCGAATAGACGACGTTGGCCGGCCCATGCTCATCGCGGATTTGGCCGGCTGTTAACTCGTTGAAGAAGTCCGTGTGTACGGAGATACCATGCGCACGGGCGACATCGACCGCGCTAGCGGCCGGGTCCACCCCCAAATGTCGAATCCCTGCGTTGCATAGTGTTTTCAGCATAACGCCGTCGTTGCAGCCGATCTCAACTATGAACGGCTCCTCTGGTCCGTTTGCGCACATCTGAATAATGTGGTGGGCAACGTCCTCGCCATGCCTGCGAATCAGGGCGGAACCGGAGGCGCGATAGGGATAATCCACGCGATACATTTCGTTTGGCGGGACCTCGTTTAGCTGCTGGACCATCGTGCAAGACGCACAGATGCCGACTTCAAGTTGATAAAACGGCACCTTAGCGGTCTCTTCGGGCTTGACGAAAGCATTCGAGACCGGCTGGCGCCCGAGGTCGAGGATCTTTTGAAGAGCTCCGCCGCAGAGCCGGCAACTGCGCTCGGTCACCGCGGCCCCCTGTCTCGAATGTGACTGGACTTGTCCAGCGTAAACCTCGATTGAAGGCGCTAAACCTCTTCTGCGTGTTCCACGCACTATTTCGCCGGAATGCTGCCGTCGTTGTCTACTTAATCGATCTCCGGCGGACTGCATCTTCTAGAAGGTTCGCAACGGTGGCTGCGCTTTCGGCGGGTTTAGTCATCCGGCTGGCGAGCTCGAGAGCACGAGCGGCGTACTGGGGAGCCAGGATGGTGCGTAAGTCGGCGACCAGAGATTCTTGGGTGGTGGCCGAAAAGCGTCGCGCAGTCCCAACCTTGAGCCGTTTAACTTGGGCTCCCCAATACGGCTGATCTCCCGAACTCCAGAGAATCAGCGTAGGGGTCCCCGCGCGCAGGCTCGCGGCCGTGGTGCCCGCACCGCCATGGTGAACGGCCGCACGGCAGGCGGGAAAGACAGTCGCGTAATTTACCGTACCGACTACTTTGACATGATCGAAATGCGGTACGTCGCTGAAGTCGGTGCCGCCGAAGCAGATTAGCGCCCGCTCGCCCAACCGTGCACAAGCCGCGCTGATCATTTCGACCGTGGCGGCGGGGGATTCGAGCGGTATGCTCCCGGAGCCGAAGCAAATTGGGGCTGTTCCTGAGGAAATCCACGACGTGACGTCGTCGTCGCCGTCCGTCGGCAATTCCATCGTCAGGGCGCCGACGAAGGGACGACGGTTACCCCATTTCGCCCATTCGTCAGCCAGCCCGGGGAAACACGCCTCGTCGTAGGCCTGTATTTCCAGCGACCCGCGTTCGGCCATCCGTCGCGGCGAGGAACGTACTGCTTTCGACAAGCCGAGTTGCTGCCGCTGAACGTTCTCGGCTTTTTTCGTCGAACGCCAGAACAGCCACTCGACCATCCTCATCGTCGAGCGGACTACAGGCGATGGCATACTCGGGAGAAGCTGGCCATTAGCTCGCATGGGGTAGTGGTGTAGCGCGGCCAACGGAATGTCGTAGTACTCAGCGACATTCGCGGCAGGTTGTTCGAAATTCAAGCCGGTGGACAATAGGTCGGCCCCGTCCGCCAGCGACTTCAATGTCGTGCTTGCGTCGCTCCAGTACCGGATGATGGGCTCCCATACTTTGAGCACCTGCTTGACCGGATTACGGAAAAAGTCCGCCCACATGTTGCGAAGGAATTCCTCGTCTAAAAATTCCTGCACTTTCGGCCCGTACGGAACCGCAGCAAGCCCCGCCGACTCCACGAAGCTGACAAGCTCGGGCGGGACGGCCATGCGAACTTCATGCCCTCTGCGCAGCAGTTCAAGGCCAACGGCAGCAGCCGGTTCGATGTCGCCACGAGTTCCATAGCTCGCCAGGGCAAACTTCACAACACATCCTGCCTTCCAGTTGGCCTGCGTGTAGGCAACGACGGGGCCATTATTGCCGGTTCTATGGACTGGCAGTCAGGGGATCGCCATTGTGCGCGGGTTGGCTGGTCGGCCGGCAGGGGCCAGGGGCTAGCCCGCCAATTCGACAAGGCCCAGCCGTTTGGATACTTCGACCGCCCCCACTACGTCGGGATCGGCGCAGATGTTCCGCCAGGCCTCGCCCATTCCGCGGTTGAAGTCGATGTCGTCGAACAGCACCAAGCCACCCGGAGCCATCCGGGGCTTCAGGATCTGCCATTGCCGGGTCACGAAATCCCGGGTGTGGATCCCGTCCACCAAGGCCAGATCGATCGAGCTGGGGATGTCGCCGACGTGGTCTTCAAAGGCACCTCGCGTGAGGGTGTAGCGGTCGGTGACGGATTTAATGTTCCGCTCAGCGATGTCAGCCCAAGACGGGTTGATCTCGAACGAATACATCCAGCCCCGCCGAAGTTCCGAGGACAGGTACATCCCGGACACCCCGAACGCCGATCCGAACTCCACGACGATTTTCGGGTCGTGCCGGCCCACCAGGTAGGCGTACAGGTCCCCCTGCCACGACGCAGCCCGGACCTGTTTGGGCTTCCGGGTCGCGCCGGGCTGTCCATAGGCTTCGGCCAGGGGCAGGGCGCCGAGCTTGTCTGTTGCCTGTGCTGAAGATTCGATCTCGGTTTTGCGCGCCGCGGCCGGCAAGCGTCGGGGAAGGCCGGCGATGCGGCCGCCGCGTTTGATCCACCTCAGTTCCAACCCTTTTCGCAGCGGTATCACGACGTGAGCCCCAACTGGCGTGCCAGATCCGCGTATTCGCCCTCGAGGCGCTGTTTCAGGCGTGCGACGGCGGTGCGCTTCGTGCTGCGGATGTTTATCGAGTTCGCGATCGCGTCGAACACCCGGTCGACGACGGCAACACTGCTCACCTCGTCGGTGCGAATTAGTGACCGTTCATCATCGATCGCAAGCGCGAAGTCTCGGCATTTCGGTTGGTACTCAAGCGAAACGACGGGCGTATCCGAAAGCGAAGCCAGGACGCTCGCGTGCAGGCGGGTGACGATGGCGGCGGAACAGCGGGCCAGTTCCCGCGCCGCCGCGTCGGGGTTGGCCGGAAGCACCATCTCCGCTTCCGGAATGTCCCTCAGCGCCACTTCGGTCCAGCGTCTGTCTTCCGGATTCATCAGTATCCCGACGAAGCGGTAGCCGTGTGATGACAGTTGCTTGACGGCATCGGCTATCTCGTCTGCCAGCTGCCTCGGGTCGTGCCCCCAAAGGTCGTCGCCGAAGCCGAGATTCACTCCGATGAGGCCGTCTTCGGGAGTGACGTCGGGCCGGGGGAGCAGCAGCGCCGGGTCGCCGGATACCTCGACGTCCAACCCGATGTCGGCTAGGAGCTCGGCGCTGCGCGGCCCTCGCACGGACACGGTACGGAACTTGGAAAGTATGGGCGCCCAGCGTTTCAGCTCGCCTTTGCCCGAGCCGCTATTGCGTCCGCCGAATGCCGGATCTTCGACGCCGACACCGATCGCGTAGCTCCCGTTGTCTTTGGTGAGCGCCAACCCTCGGTTGACCAAGAGCCGCCACTGGCTCCTTCCGACCAGCGTGCCGCCACCCACGACCTGGCTGCTGTGCCGCAGCGATCGGTTCAAACCCAGTGCTGCCGTGACGGTTGCATAGATCAGCTGGTGTGGAAGCCGCGGGAGATCGACGAATGTTGCACCGCGCAGCTGGCCCCGAACCGCGTCGTAGATCGCGTCGTCGCCGAGGTTGCCCAGCCCGTGCCAGCCCAGGTAAGCGACGGTAGGGTCGCCCGTGACATTCATCGTCAGGCGCTCAGTCGCTCGTCGACTCGGCGTCCAGCACCGTCCTTCGGTTGCGCGGCGTTGCGAGTGAGCTTGCGCCGCAACCTCTTCACACGGCCGCCGAGCGTTTTGGTCCAGCGATTTTGCAGCGCGAGCGTCGCGATGCGCGGGTACTCGGCCGTGGTTTGCACCAGGAGTGCCTGACCCTCAGGATCGGGGACCTGTTTGGCGATGGCGCTGAGCACCCAGTTGGCGTTTTTGGCAACGATCGACTCGTGCAGAGGATCACCGGAGACGACATCGAGCATGGCGTCCAATGTCGCCGCATGCGCCGGACCCTGCGTGCGCCAGAAGGTTGCGGGATCGGTGATCGACTTGTACCACATGCCGCGCGGGTGGCGGCGGTACACGGCCATCGTCTCCGGCAGCATGGCGATATCGCCTTCGGCGGCATGACGGACGTGCAGGTACCAGTCTATGGGCATGACGTCGGCCGGGATGTCGTCGTAGCGGGGGAGGCGGCGGTACATCACCGAGTTGGTCTGGATGAAGTTCCGCGAGATCAAGGTCTCGAAGCTGAGGTCGCCGGCCCGAAAGGGTGGCGGAAACTTCGGGAGGAGGGTCTCTTCGAACTTGCGGTACAAGGTGTGTACGAGTTTCTCGTACTCGTCGCGGTCGTGGGTCCAGACCACCTGCACCGGGTGGAAACACACCGCCGTGTTGGGATCGGAGTCCAGTAATGCCACTTGTTTGTGCAGTTTCAACGGGTCGAGCCAGTAGTCGTCGCCCTCGCACAACGCGATGTACTCGCCACGCGCGGCGCACAGCGCGCCCGTCAGGTTCGCGTTGAGGCCGACGTTCTTGGACCGCAGGATCGGCCGGAACAGGTGCGGGTGGCGGTCGGCGTACTCCTGGATGATTCGGGGTGTTGCGTCTGTCGAGGCATCGTCGGCGACGATGACCTCCATCGGAAAGTCGGTCTGCTGGGCGAGGAAGCTGTCTAACGTTTCGCGGACGTAGGCCTGCTGATTGTGGGTGGTCGAGACGACGCTGACCTTGGGGGGAGTCGCTGTTGGCCTTGCAGTCACTGCGAGCCTCTCTTCTGGGCAGTTGCTCGGTCTGCGCGGTCGTCGGAAGTACTGGGCCCGACCAGCAGGGACGCAACTCGAGAGATCTCTTCAGCTAGTTGCCGACCCTAACAGCCCCCGGGCCACAAAAAGCACCGTTACTGACCCGTGCGTCAATAGTAGAGGTCGTGCGGATGATTCGCTTGTCGGACAACAGGCATCCGACAGGGTTTTGGGGAATCTGGTGCTCATACAGCAAACAAAGATGACCGTTCTCGAATGTCGTTGCCGCACGACCTCGTGCGTTGTCACCATCGATCACACGCCCCGGGCAACGGGCGAGCGCTTCAGGAAGGAAAATTCTCCAGTAAGTTGGTGGCGGTGCCGATGCTCTCTACGGGTTTGGTCATGCGCGCCGCGATTTCGCGGGCACGGGTCGCATATTGCGGAGCGAGGATCTCGCCCAGGTCAGCGACCAACGATTCCGGCGTGGTCTCCGAAAAGGGCCGAGCCAGACCAACTTTCAATTGTTGCCTGGCCGGCCCAGACCTCCCTTTTGATCGCTGAGCTCACGGTGGGAACTCCGGCACGCAGCCGCGCGGCCGTGATGCCCGCGCCGCCGTGGTGCACCGCAGTGCGGCAGGCGGGAAAGACCGCGGCGCAATTCACCGGGCCCACCACCTTGACGTGGTTGAACCGTGCGGCACCACTGAAGTCGGTTTCGCCGGAGCGCACCGGCGCCCGCTCGCCCAATTGCGTTAGCGATCGCGTTGAGCATATTGGCCGAGGATTCGACCGGTGCGATGGCGCTCCACGTCCCTCAGCGCATGCGGCGCAGAAACCCGTCGGGCGCCACGGTTATCTGCAACCTGTGCTGGATATCGCGGTCAATCTCGAACTCGGGGTGCGACTCGACAAACTCCCAGACCGCCGTCTTCGGGTTGTCGCCCGGGCCCCAGGGCCGGTTGGGGAACGAGTCGGCGCCCATGTCCTCCACGACCGTGTCGAACACCACGCAATAACTATCCGGTGTCACTAGAGATGCGTAGGCCGACAGTTCGGCGAGAACGTGTTCATGCGTATGGTTGCTGTCGAGGCAGACGAGAGTGGTCTCGTGGCCGCGCGCCGCATCATGAACGTGTTGAATCGTGCCGGGCTCGATGCTCGACCCTTCGATCATCGTGATGTACCGAGATAGCGGATGAGCCTCTATCGCTGCCCGATTATGGGGGCGTATCTCGATATCGACGCCAATGACCCGCCGCTTTGGTGTGCGGATGTCCAGAGGCGTGTCGTTGTTGATGGCGTCGCACATATCGAGCAGAGCAAGCATGGACGCGCTGAGGATCAGCGAACCCCCATGCGCGATTCCGGTTTCGACGATCAGAGTGGGCTTGATGTTCCAGATCAACTCTTGCAGACAGACGATGTCCTGTGGGTATTGAATGATCGGCCGGCCCAGCCACTCAAAGTTGTAGGAGTAGCGACTCTCTGCGCTTCGATTGAGCCATTCGGAGGATAAGCGCGCGAGCTCGTGATCTTGCGCGAGAGCTTGTACATTCTCGCTGACGATCCGGCGATGGTCTTTGTAAGCTTCGTCCGCCACGTTTATGCCTCCCAAGGTGCTTCGATCCGGATGACCCGAGCCGGATTCCCTACAACGACTGCGTAGTCGGGTACGTCTTTGGTAACCACGGCGCCGGCCCCGACTGTGGCAGACCGTCCGATCTTCACTCGCGGAAGCACCGTGGCATTCGTTCCCACCAGCGCGGCATCGCCGACAAGCACGAGGCCACACAGAGTGGCTGCCGGGGCCAAATGCACTCCGGAACCAACTTGGCACTCGTGGTCTATGGAGGCGTTATGGTTCACGATGCAACCCTCTCCGAGTACAGCATCCGCAGAAACCACCGCGCCGGGGAGGACCTGACATCCTCCGCCGATCTTGGCTGTGGCATCGACGCTTGCGCGGGGATCAACCAAAGGGGCGGCTCGCAAGCCTGAAGCGACCATCCGAGCCAAGATGTCGATCCGGTCGCGACCACGGCTTCCCCCAACAGCTACCAGTGCATGGACGTCATGAACGTCGCCACAGTCGGCTCGCCATCGCTCAAAGCCCGCGTCCCCGATATACAGCGGGATTCCGGGTAACGGCGTAGCGGCCGGATCGTTATCGAACGTCGCCAGCACCCGTCCACTCAGTCGTCCGATGATGCCCACCAGCACTTTGGCGTGCCCCGAACTGCCCCAGACGACGTAACTCTCATGCACCGCGAATATCCCGGATGACTTGGACGACTCGGCACTCCTCGTCCTGCGTGATGTCGTGGAAGCTGGGGATGTTGATTGCGCGATGAGGAATCTCGCCGGCCCATTTACCTCCCGGCGATCCCGCGAACGGGGGAATCACCGACAGCGGATGAAAGAAAACCCGGGCATCGATGTTCTCCGCCGCGAATGCCGCCGTGAGACGCTCCGACGTTATTCCGGTTGATTCGTCGAACACGATCGTCGGCATCCAGCATCCATTTTGTGTGCCCGGTGGCTCGGGGTTCATCGATATCCCCTCCACGCCGGCCAGCCCCTCGTTGTAAGCCTGGAAGATCTCGCGCTTTCGCGACGTCAATTCGTCGATGCGCTCCATCTGTCCAAAACCGATGGCTGCCTGGATGTTCGACATTTTGTATTTGAAGCCCACTACGTCCGGCCAGAACTGCTTGGTCTGACTCCGTGAGCGGCCATGGTTGCTTAAAGTGAGCACTCTTTCGTACAAGTCGTCGTCGTTGGTGACGAACATGCCGCCCTCGCCGGTGGTGACAGTCTTGGTGCCGTGAAAGGAGAACGTCCCAAATCGCCCCATCGAGCCGGCGCGCTTTCCGTGATAGATCGAACCGATGGCCTCTGCCGCGTCCTCGATTACCGGGATGCCGTGCTTCTCGCCTATCGCCAACAGATCGTCTATCTCACAGAGGTTGCCGTATAAGTGAACGGCGACAATGGCTTTGGTGCGCGGTGTGATGGCGGCTTCGGCTAATTCCGGGTTGATGCACCAACTTTCGGGCAGGATGTCGACGAAGACAGGCTTGGCGCCGAGGTGAACGATGGGCGCCGCCGTCGCGATCCAGTTGGTGTCGGCCATGATGACCTCGTCACTGGGACCTATTCCGAGCGCAGACATACCCATGTGCAGCGCTCCGGTGCAACTCGACGTTGCGATCGCGTGCTTGACGCCCAGGTGCTCCTTGAACGCACCCTCGAAGCGGCCGATGTATTCGTAGCAACGCTCGCCCCAGCCGTTGGCGGCAGCATCACCGGCGTAGCGCACCTCGAGGTCAGTAATCGAGGGCTTGGTGTAGGCGATGCGGGGCTTCACAGAACGCTCAATTCCGGCACGGCCGTCACGAAGCTCGCGCCTCCCTCGGCAATACCTTTCAACTGCGTCCGCACTTCTTGGGCGATGTTCCTGGGCAAGATCACCAAATAGTCTGGCGGATTTTCCCACAATGCGTCGGGTGGGCGGATCGGAATATGGCTTCCCGGCAGGAATTTCCCCTGCTTGGACTTGGCGGCATCACATACGTAGGGCAAGAGGTCTGGCCTGACACCTGCGTAGTTCAACAAGGTGTTTCCTTTCGCGGCGGCCCCGTATGCCGCCACCCGCCGGCCGGCGTGCTTCTGCTCGATCAGGAAGGCCAGCAGATCGTCTTTCACCCGGTCGGCGCGCTTCTGAAACTCCGTGTAGGTCTCCAGATGCGTCAGCCCGAACCCTTCCTCGCGCGCGAGCAATGCGTCGACGCGATCGGTAGTAGCGAAGGCCGCTTCAGTGTGGCAGCCATACACCCGCAGGCTGTTGCCGTGCGTCGGCAGTTCCTCGACGTCCCATACGCGCAAGCCGGCTTCGGCAAAGATACTCGCCACCGTGGTGAGCGACAGGTAAGAGAAATGCTCGTGGTAAATGGTGTCGAACTGGGTCTGTTCGATCAGCGGGACGAGGTGGGGAAATTCCAGTGTGACGGTACCCTCGGGCTTCAGCGCGGCAGCTAACCCGCGGGTGAAGTCGTTGATGTCGGGCACGTGGGCATACACGTTGTTGCCCGCTATCAGGTCCGCCGAGCGTCCTTCACCAGCCAGTTGACGCCCCAGGGCTTCGCCAAAGAATTCCCGCAAGACGGGAATTCCCAACGCCTCGGCGGCCGCGGCAGTGCTCGCTGTCGGTTCGATGCCGAGGCATGGAATACCTGCTGCTACAAAGTTTTTCAACAGGTAGCCATCGTTTGAAGCAACTTCGATGACAAAGCTGCCGGACCCGAGTTGCAATCGCTCGGTGATCATGTGCACATACCCGGCGGCGTGCTCGAGCCAACTGGTCGAAGTGCTGGAGAAATAGGCGTAGTCGGGGCTGAACAGTTCCTCGGCGCGAGCGTAGTCCTCGGTCTGCACCAACCAGCACCGGTGACACACCTTGACACGCAGCGGGTAGTGCACTTCCGGATTGCGCAGGTCGTCGACCTGCAGGTAGGCGTTGGAAGGGGGCGCGAAGCCCAGGTCCACGAAAGTGTGCTCAAGGGGTGTACCGCAGTGTCGGCACTTCATAATGCGGCTCCGGTGAAATCGGCATCCAAGAGCGGATGGGACAGGTCACGGGGTGACAGGTCCTGTGGCGGTAATGGCCAACCGATGGCGAGCCGGGGGTCGTCATAGCGTAGCCCGCCCTCGGATGGCGGGTGATAGAAGGCCGTGTGCAGGTACAGTAACTCGCTGTCGGGTTCCAAGACCTGAAAGCCGTGGGCGAATCCCTCTGGGATGACGTACATCTGCGCGTCGTCTTGCGCCAGTTCCTCGGCGTGCCACCGCAAGAACGTGGGGGATCCGGCCCGCAGGTCGACCGCCACGTCCCAGACCCGGCCGCGAAGGCAGCGGATCATCTTCATTTCTGCATGCGGCGGCCGTTGGAAATGCATGCCGCGCACGGCCCCGGCGTGGCTGGTTTTGGAGTGGTTGATCTGTGCGATCTGGCGGTGGCCCAATAGGGACTGCAGTTCCTGGGCGCAGAAGATGCGGGAAAACGTGCCGCGGGCATCCTGGTGGGGCGCGGACCGCACGACCTTCAGGTCAGTGATCGGGGTGTCGAGGATGTTCATGCCATCGCCCAAACCTGGCCTGAGTCGGCTGCATCGGCGAGGTAAGAGCCCAGTTGGTCCGCGCTCGACACAGCACCGGCTTCAATGAGCTCGCGATACCAGGTGGCCGTGTGCAAGAGGGTCTTGTCAAGATCCCACACGGGACGCCACCCGAGATGCATTCTCGCTTTGGCGCTGTCGAGATGCAGCAAGCCCGCCTCGTGTGGTTGGGGACTCGAAGTCACTTGCCATCGAAGCTGCGGCCACGTGCGAGCAAGGTGTGCGAGCACTTGCTCGACGGTACGGTTTCCGGCCTCGTCGGGGCCGAAGTTCCACGCATCGGCACATGTGGTGTCGCGCGCCAGGAGTCGCTGACCTAGCAGCAGATACCCGCTGAGAAGATCTAGCACATGCTGCCAGGGGCGTGTGGCGCGTGGCGAGCGAATGATCAGTTGCTCGCCGGCGGTGACCGAACGTGCCAGGTCGGGAACCAAGCGGTCCTCCGACCAGTCGCCACCGCCAATTACGTTGCCGCCCCGGGCGGTTGCGAGCAGCGGGGCCGATGGGTGTTGCAGCAACGCGGCCCGGTAGCTCGCGGCCACCAACTCGGTGGCGGCCTTGGACGCACTATACGGATCGTGGCCCCCCAGCCGGTCTGCTTCCCTGTAGGCCCAAGGCCATTCGCGATTGGCATAACACTTGTCGCTCGTGACCGCTACAACCGCATGCACCTCCGGCGTGTGACGGACGGCTTCGAGTACATGCACCGTGCCCATCACATTGGTGGACCACGTGGTGACCGGCTCACGGTAGGACCGACGAACCAACGGCTGGGCGGCCAGGTGGAAAACGATCTCCGGCTTTTCGGCGGCGAAGACCCTGCGGACTGCCGCTTCATCGCGAATGTCCACGCGGTGATCGTTTATGGCTAGTTTCAACAGATCCCAATGGCTGGGCTCGGTCGATGGGTCCAATGCGACGCCGGTGACCTCGGCGCCCAGCGCCTGCAGCCACATACACAACCAGCTGCCTTTGAATCCCGTATGGCCGGTGACCATGACCCGGCGTCCGCGATAAGCAGCCCCGAAACCGTTCAACACCAGCATTTCCACGGCGCTTTGCCGCTACTCCATAATTCTTCGAGCATGTTCTTATCTCGAAGCGTGTCCATGGGTTGCCAGAAGCCGGAATGCTCGAAGGCCATCATTTCGCCGTCGTCAGCGAGGCGAGTCAAGGGCGCACCTTCCCACGATGTCTGGTCGCCTTCAATGTAGTCGAGCGCCGCGGGCGAGAGCACGAAAAATCCGCCGTTGATGAGGCCGCCATCGCCCCGTGGCTTCTCGACAAAGCGCGTGACCCGTTCGCCCGCGCACTCGATGGCCCCGTAGCGTCCCGGCGGAAGCACCGCTGTAACCGTGGCGTGGCGCCCGTGTTGACGGTGGAATTCGATACTGGCGCCGATGTCCGCGTCGCTGAGCCCGTCACCGTAGGTGAAGCAAAAAGCGTCCTCGTCTTCGATGTAGCTCGCCACGCGCTTGAGGCGGCCGCCGGTCAGGGTGTCTTCGCCGGTATCCACCAAGGTCACCCGCCAGGGTTCTGCGTGGCGTGTGTGGACTTCCATCTTGTTAGCGGACATATCGAAGGTCACGTCCGACATATGCAGGAAATAGTTGGCGAAATATTCCTTGATGACGTAGCCCTTGTAGCCGCAGCACACGACGAAGTCATTGATGCCGTGGTGAGAATAGATCTTCATGATGTGCCACAGGATCGGCCGCCCGCCGATCTCCACCATCGGCTTGGGGCGGAGCGTTGTCTCCTCACTGAGGCGAGTACCCAGGCCACCGGCCAGTAATACGGCTTTCATGAGGTCCGCTTCTCCTTCCGAGGTTCTTCCTCCGATGCATTTCCGGGCCGATCTGTTAATCCATGGGAGTAGTTCGAATCGCCTTCTACTATGACAGTCATGTAGCCGAATATCTCGGCGGGAATGTTGTTCGAGTACTTGTCTTTCAAGTGGCGAAGAAGTAAGTAGGATCCCAGTCTCTCGGAGAGAAACCCAAGCGTTCTTATCTGATACCCTCCGTACGTTTTCAATCGGTAGCCATAGCGATGCAGAAATTCCCTCGCTACGCGCTCGATGTCAGACAAAGTGGTTGTCAACCACCACTTTGGGAAGATGCCAAATTCAGTGCCACCCGGGATGATATGTTTTGTCTCCAGAAAATCCGAAGCCGAAGCGGAATCTAGAACACCCATTTTAACCGCCAGGGAGGTGTAATCAAGAATATCTCTGCGGTAGTGAGATACCGCGTATTGCCCAATCATCGAAATCTCAGAGTACAACGGCTGTGCCACCAAAAACTCAAGGCCATTTAACGGCTCAAATACCGATAGCTCAGGCCTGTCTCCAAGGTCGCGGACGTTAGATTCCCTCATCGTCGGGTAAACTGGCGATTCTATCCCGACGGGGAATGGGAGGAGCCGTTTTCTGTATAAGGAAATCTCGATATGTTCGGCACGACTGGATATTCTCTCGATCGCGATCGGCAACACGTGTGTCCCTGCGGCGCCATACGCAAGAGGTCGGGCGTTATGCCAAAACTGATCAAGCCGGCTTACATGAAGTGGAGAGTCGGGCTGAAAGTCTCCTAGTGAGATGCAGTCGTCATACCAACTATCAGGCAGCAGAGGCTTTTCATGACTAATGCAGAACCTATGGATCATGGGTGTGAGTCAAGTCCTGGGCGATTGCTTGCTGGACACTTTGCACCGTTATTCTCCGCGGTGCGCGTTCGGAAATTCAGGCCAAATCCTTCGTCACAGGGGAGATGCTAGCCCATTCGCAGACCGTGGTCGGGGAAATCGGGGATCCGCAAGGAGTCTGGATTCCGGATACGCTCATGAGGATAGGGTGGTTGAGGACGTCTGGTGATGCTCCCGGTCGTCGTAAGGCCCGTCCCCCACGATTCGATCAACTAAAGGACGGGTATCACCAGCCGAAACCTGGACCTTGTCGACGACCTCAGCCCGGCTTGGCTGGTTCCTGTGCCGCGCACGGCTACCCGGATGAGGGACTGGGGCTAGGCCGCGCGCTACCGCAGCTTTCCGACGCGATCACCGAGTCCACAAGTGTTGCGTGGCAGACCTTCTTGCATTGGTTGACGGGGTAGCCGTGGTCTTATCGCTCAAGATCGGTAGATGCGTTCGGTGAGATTCCGATTAGCTCGGCGCACGACGACTACAGAATCGTAAACCTCGATGCTGCCCAGGATCGGCGTGACGGCCGGGACGGAAATTTCCCGGATGCGGTCTGGATGACCAATCCGAAAGCTAGTTTCGTTGGAGGTGACCTGATACTGGCTGTGCAGGGCATCGATTAAAGCTCTGACGAAGTCGATGAACGAAAGGCGGCTGTCGCGGTAGGCCATCTGATAGTCGCGATGGACATCTTCGACCATGTAAATTCCGCTGTTGCTCAAGGCATTTGCGAACAGGCAACGGAAGGAATCCACCATACGAGAGCTAGTATGACTCCCGTGGTCGAGAACGACGTCGAACGGGCCGAACTCTGCAGCTACTTCTCGCAGGAAGGAAAGGCTTTGGCCGGCACCGAAACGGACGTTAATGCCTTGCGAATCGGCGATTTTCAACAGCTTTGCGTTCATGTCGATACCTACGATCAGCGACTCGCGGTGCAAGTAGCCTCGCCACATCTCGAGCGAATCCTCGTAGAAGCTACCGATCTTCAACATCCGTAGTGGCTTTGTTCGGTCGACCATAGACTCGTAGATCGGCAAGTAGTGTACCGACTTATCCACCCTCGGCGTGCGGTCGAAAGCCTCGGCCATTTCGCCGCCAAGTTCCGTGTTCACTGCCGACCACACGGTCATCGAAGCCAGATCGGGACCTAATGCCCTGAGCATTCGGCGGCGGCCCAGATAGGGGTGGCGCCGACCGATGGTAGTAAACCTGAGAACTACCTTCGCCATGGCTAGGTATCGGTACATGTTGCTCAGGAGCGGCCTTCGCACAAAGAGCCGCCGCAACGTCGGCTCTGCAGGCTTCATCTCACGCCTTCCTGCCGAGATAGGCGGATTGGTCGTGCGTCCCAACCATGTCGGTATGAGTTGCCCGGATGTCTCTCACGCGTCGGCCTCGGCGGCTTTCCTGTAGCCGCGCACTGCGATCGGAATGGACACCACGAGCAGCACGGCCGCCCAGATGACAGTCATCGCCACAGGCCAGGCTATGGGGCCGCCGTAGGCCAGTGCCCGCATCGTCTCGATGGGAGGCGATAACGGTTGCATGCGGACAAGTGGCCGAACCCAGTGCGGGAATGTCCCGATCGGACTGGCGCCGGGATTGACGAACGCCAGCGAGAAAGTCACGCCCACTAGCCAATTCATCGCGGCGCGGCCCTTGGGGCGGATCGCAATTCCCATCACCACAGCGGTGAACCCGGTCACCACGATTGACGGGATCAGCAGGAAGACCAGTGCCGCGAGCCAGCCCTGGGTGAAGCGCAGCCCCATTGCCAGCCCGATGGCGGTGATCAGGACCGTGCCGATGAATGCGCGCACGACCTCGGCGAGGATCCAGCCCACGATCGCACTTGCCCGATGCATCGGCAGTACCCACATCCGGCTGAGCAGGCCGGACTGGCGGTCCATCGTCAGGGCCACCGAGTTACCCAGGGAGCCGAACAGCGCGGATATCACCGCGCACATGGGAACTATTCCGTAAACGCCGTCCACCCCGGTGAGCTTCTGCACCCGCTCGCCCAAGACCACTTCGTACGCAAGCAGTAGGCAGACGGGGAGCAGCAGCGACCCCATAAGCACTGCTTTGTCACGGCGCCACCGCAGAAGGAGTCGCCCGGCATGTACCCAGCTCTCGGTCAGTAGAGACCCCTGCGTCTCGAGCCGATGCGTCACTGGCCGCGCCTTTGCATCCGCACCGTGATCACACCGAAGACCAGCGCCAAGCCCAGACACCAGGCCAGGGTGGCCGCCAGATTACTGAGGATCAGGTGGCCGGTAGCCAAGCCGCGTAGGGTCTCGGCAAACTGGGATACCGGCTGGTTGCGGACGAACGGACGCAACCAGCCGGGGAATGTCTTCTCCGGGGCGAGACCGGTGGAGATCATGAACAGCAACAGCTGTGGGACGAACAGCAGGTGGGCGGCGCCCTGGACGCTCTTGGTGCCCGACCCCAGCGCGTCGGCGCCCAAGGCCACCGCCAGGCACAGCAATAGCGCGATCAGCACGAAAGCCACCCCGTAGGCCGGTCCACCGGTTAATCGAAAACCGAAGGCGTAACCGGTGATCAGTGCGACCACCAGGGAGAGCCCGGCGCGCATCAGAGTGGCCACCACTCGGGCGGTGACGGTCGCGACCGCGGCGACGGGCAGCGTCCGCATCCGCTCGCCGAACCCACACAGGTGGTCACGCGCCGCGCGGTCCGCGGTGAGCAGCCCGACAAAGATCATCGACTGGGCCACCACCGCGGGCAGCAGATACTGCGAATAACTGATGGGTCCGGTGTCGATCAGGCCGTGCAGCGCCACGCCGAAGCCCGCCAAATACGCCGCGGGGGAGACGATCTCGAAGATCATCTCGCCGTCGCGCGCCGCAGACATCAGCGAACGTTCGGTGAGCGCGGTCAGGGCGCTCATGACCGAGCGACGGTCCGTTCGGTGAGGTGCAGGAAAGCCTCGTCGAGCGAGGGCTTGCGCAGCGAAATATCGGCGAGTTCGAGTCCCAGCGCATCGACTCGCCGGAACACCTCGACCAGCGTCGCCACCCCGTCGGGTGCGAACACCGACACTGAATTCGTGTCGCCGTCGATATCAACGCCTTCGAGTCCGTTCAACGCCGCCGCTACCTGAGGCAGATCTGCGGGGTTGGTCGGGGTCACCTGGCAGTAGCTGGTGCCCACCGCACGCTTGAGCTCCTCGGCGGTGCCGCTGGCGATCACCTGGCCATGATCGATGACGACGATCGAATCGCTGAGCACGTCGGCCTCTTCCAGGTACTGCGTGGTGAGGAGCACGGTGATGCCCTGCACGGTCAGCGAACTCACCAGGGCCCACACGTCACGGCGGCTGCGTGGGTCCAGCCCGGTGGTCGGCTCGTCGAGGAAGAGCACCTGCGGCGAAACCACCAGGGCGCTGGCCAAATCGACGCGCCGGAACATGCCTCCGGAGTAGGTCGACAGCCGCCGGTCTGCGGCGGCGACGAGGTCGAACTGTTCGAGCAGTTCATCGGCGCGGGCCTTCGCGCGCTTGCGATTCAATCCGCGCAGCCTGCCGAACAGGACCAGGTTCTCCCGGCCGGTCAGCATGGGGTCCATCCCGGTGAACTGTCCGGCCATCCCGATGCTGGCACGTACCTCGGACGGCTGACGGATGATGTCATACCCGGCGACGCTGGCGCGCCCCGAGCTGGGGCGGATCAGCGTGGAAAGAATGTTGATCGTGGTGGTCTTGCCGGCTCCATTATGGCCGAGTACCCCGCACACCGTCCCGGCCGGAACGGAGAAGTCCACGCCATTCAACGCCAGCGTGTTTCGCCCGAATGTCTTTGTGAGGCCTACAACCTCGATCGCAAGTGGGCTCACGGTATGAGTATTTCACGGTGCGAAGTGGCGTGCGGACGGTATAGGCAGATAGCAATAGGGGAGATGGCCCATGCCTTTCCTCGACGATGGTCGCAGATTGCGCTGACGCGCCCCAAACCTGTTCGCAGCGGGGAAGTTCCGAACGTGCCGGGCAAAATCATTGGCGTCCAATCTTTCTCGTCGCGCTTTTCGCGGAGGGCGCTGACCGCCTCGCTATCCGGCATACGAAACGACGAGGACCACCTAGACGGTCGGCCTGGCGATCGGGATCTCGGCCGTGGGGGCGTCCATGTCGTCGTCGTGGAGCAAGGTGCGTACCGACTGACGCGTTCCCACGGAGCGAAGCAGCCGGCTGGCCGGCCTTTGCCGAACCACTTGCGGCCACCAGAACCACCGCCCGAGCAGGGCGGCGATGGTGGGCGTCATGAAGGAGCGCACGATCAAGGTGTCGAACATCAGCCCCAGGCCGATCGTGGTACCGACCTGACCGATGATGCGCAGGTCGCTGACCACCATCGAAGCCATGGTGAACGCGAACACCAGGCCGGCATTCGTCACGACCTTACCGGTGCCGCCCATCGCGCGAATAATGCCCGTATTGATGCCCCCGGCTAGTTCCTCTTTCATGCGGGATACCAGCAGCAGGTTGTAGTCGGAACCGACCGCCAACAAGACGATCACCGACATCGGCAGCACCATCCAGTACAGCTTGATGCCGAAGATGTACTGCCAAATCAGCACCGACAGCCCGAACGATGCACCCAACGAAAGCGTCACCGTGCCCACGATGACCAGGGCGGCCACAAAACTTCGGGTCAGGATGAGCATGATGATGAAAATCAGGCACAGCGCACCGATGCCGGCGATGAAGAGGTCGTAAGTGGAGCCGTCCCGGAAGTCCTTGAACGTCGACGCGGTACCCGCGATGTAGATCTTGGCGTTCTCCAACGGCGTGTTCTTGAGCGACTCTTCGGCTGCCAGCCTGATCTTGTCGATGCGGTTGACGCTCTCAGAAGTCGCGGGATCGCCTCGGTGCGAAATGATGAAGCGAGCGGCCTTTCCGTCCGGAGACAAGAACTGGGCCATCGCACGCTTGAAGTCCGCATTGTCGAAAATCTCGGGTGGCAGATAGAACGAGTCGTCGTTCTTGGAATCGTCGAACGCCTGCCCCATGGCGGTGGCGTCCTTGCCGTTGCTGTCCATCTGGCCGAGGATGCCGGACATGGTGCTGTGGTTGGTCAGCATCATGCTCCGCATGTCCTCGGCCATCGCGATCATCGGCGGGTATTGCTCGAGCAGCTGAGGCATCAGCTTGTCCATATTGTCGAGGTCTTGGAGCAGAGTGACCATCTTGTCGCTGAGCGTGTCGACGCCGTCAAGAATCTCGAAGATCTGCCGCAACGACCAGCAGATCGGGATGTCGTAGCAGTGCTTTTCCCAGTAGAAATAGCTACGCAGCGGCCGGAAGAAATCCTCGAAATCTGACATCTTGTCGCGAAGCTCCCAAAGAACCGCGGCCATTTCTTTGGTCTTCTGGATGGAGTCGTGCGTGATGTCGGTGAGGCGCTTCTGCAGTTCATAGATGCGCCTCATGATCTCGATCTGTTTGGCCATCATGTCCGCTTGGACAAGCATGTCGTCCATGCGCGCCCGCATGTACTTGATGTCTTCGCCCATCGTCGCCTGCTGCATGCTGAGCAGGAACGGAATCGAGGTGTGCTGGATCGGTGTTCCCTCGGGCCGCGTTATGCCCTGCACGCGAGAGATCCCATGAACCCCGAAGATTGCCTTCGCAAGTCGGTGCAGCAACAGAAAATCTGCCGAGTTCCGCATGTCGTGATCGGATTCGATCATCAAAATCTCGGGCATCATGCGCGATTGATTGAAGTGGCGGTCCGCGGCCGCGTAACCGACGTTGGCCGGAACGTTGTCGGGCATGTAGAGCCGGTTGTTGTAGCTCGTCTGGTAGCCGGGCAGGGTCACCAGGCCGACCAAGGCGACCGCAATGGTCGCGCACAGAATGGGCGCGGGCCAACGGACGATCGCCGTGCCGATCCGCCGCCACCGGCCGAACCCGATCGCGCGCGTCGGATCGAACAACCCGAAACCGCTTCCGACGGTCAGCACCGCCGGGACCAACGTCAGCGCGATCACCACCGAGATCAGCATGCCCACGGAGCAGGGCAAGCCCATGGTCTGGAAGATCGGCATGCGGGTGAAGCTCAGGCACAACATCGCCCCGGCGATGGTCAGACCGGAACCCAAGACCACGGGGGCGACGCTGCGATAGGTGGTGAAGTACGCCGTTTGCCGATCTTCGCCTGCCTGGCGCGCCTCCTGATAGCGGCCGAAGAAGAAGATCGCGTAGTCGGTGCCGGCGGCCATTGCCAGGGCCACCAGGAGGTTGACTGCAAACGTTGAGAGTGCCATCCAATTGTTATTGGCGATAAAGGCGATGACACCGCGGGCGGCGAAGACCTCAACCCCCACGGTGAGCAACAACAAAATGACGGTCGTGATCGAGCGGTACACCATGAGCAGCACGATGAAGATGATCAACGCGCCGATCATGGTCATTTTCAGAATGGATCGGTCGCCGGCGAGTTGCATATCGGAGAACAGCGCCGACGGACCGGTGACGTAGGCCTTGACTCCGGGGGGCGGTGGGGTCCGTGCGATCACGTCGCGGATCGAGGCCACGGACTCCTGGCCCAGGGTCGTGCCTTGGTTGCCGGCCAGATTCAACTGCACATAGACGGCCTTGCCGTCCGGGCTCTGGGCGCCCGCCGCGGTGAGGCGATCGCCCCACAGGTCCTGCACATGCTCGATATGCTTTGTGTCGCTTTTTAATTCAGCAATCAGCTTGTCGTAGTAGGCATGTGCCTGGTCGCCAAGCTGCTGCTGTCCCTCCAGGACCAGCATCGCGAAGCTGTCCGAATCGGATTCCTTGAAGTCGCGGCCCATGCGCTGCATGGCCTGCACCGCCGGTGCGTCCTGAGGGGCGAGCGGCACCGAATGCTGTTGCCCGACAATCTCGAGACGTGGCACACCGAACGTCACCAGCAGGGTCAGCGCCACCCACCCGATGATGATGAACACCGCAAGGTGGCGGATGGACCGCGCGAAGCGCGAAGGCCGGGGTGGATGCGTGGTCATAAGGCCTCCGGCAGGCCGACGACGCTATTGCCCTGTGTCACAGTGTTCCCCACGGTCGCTGCTCCCATCCTGAAGTGGAAAGCCGCCACTTATTGCGGCTGCTTCAGGAGCAGTGAACGCACCAACGGACGGGGGCCGGTGGGCCGCAGCATCGTACTGGCCGGGCGGGGGCGCACCAGCTGTGGCCACCAGAACCAGCGCCCCAGCAAGGCGGCGACGGCCGGCGTCATGAATGCGCGCACGATCAGCGTGTCGAATATCAGGCCCAGGCCGATCGTCGTACCCGTCTGCCCGATGCTGCGCAGGTCGCTGACCACCATCGAAGCCATCGTGAAGGCGAACACCAGGCCGGCGTTCGTCACGACCTTTCCGGTACCGCCCATGGCGCGGATGATGCCCGTGTGGATCCCGGCACCTATTTCCTCCTTCATTCGGGATACCAGCAGCAAGTTGTAGTCCGAACCCACCGCCAACAGCACGATCACGGAGGTGGAAAGAACCGTCCAGTGCAGCTGCATGTGCAACAAGTACTGCCAGACCAGCACGGACAGCCCGACGGACGCGCCAAGTGAAAGCAGAACCGTGCCGACGATCACCATGGCGGCAATGAAGCTTCGCGTCATGATCAGCATGATGATGAAAATGAGGCAGAGCGCGGATACGCCGGCGATCAAGAGGTCGAATTTAGATCCGTCCACCAGATCTTTGGTAATCGCCGCGGTACCGGTCAGATAGATCTTGGCATTCTCCAGGGGAGTGCCCTTAAGCGCTTCCTCGGCGGCCGTCTTGATCGGTTCGACCCGGGAGAGGCCTTCGGGTGTCTGCGGGTCACCCCGCTGCGAGATCAGCAGACGGACGTCCTTGCCGTCCGGCGACATGAACACCTTCTCGACCCGTTTGAAGGAGTCGGAGCCGTTGATGATCCCGGGCGGGAGATAGAACGAATCGTCGTTCTTGGAGGCATCAAACGCCTGCCCCATGATACTGGGATCCTTTGAGCTCGAATCCATTTGACCCATGACGCCGGACATGGTGCTGTGCATGGTCAGCATCATGGTGCGCATGCTCGACATGGTTTCGATCATGGGTGGGATCTGCATGACCAGCTGCGGCAGCAGGGCATCCAGCTCATCCAGGTTCTTCACCAGGTCGCCCAATTTGTCGCTGATCTCGTCGACGCCGTCGATCGCGTCGAAAATGGATCTCAGGGAGAAGCAGATCGGAATGTCGTAGCAGTGCTTTTCCCAGTAGAAGTAGCTGCGGATCGGGCGCCAGAAATCCTCGAAGTCCGAAACGTGATCACGCAATTCCGATGTGATGTCCTGCATTTCATGCGTCGTCTTGACCATGTGGTGCGTTGTGGCGACGAGTTCTTTCATCAGGTCCAGCATGTGCTGCATGATGCCGATCATCTTTCCCAGCTCATTGGCTTGGGTAAGCATGTCGTTCATGCGGTCTTTTTGGAAAGCCATGTTCTGCATCTGGCTCGCCTGACCCATGCTGATGATCCAGGGAATCGTCGTGTGCTGCAGCGGGGTCCCCTCAGGGCGCGTCACCGTCTGCACGGTCGCAATTCCGGGGACCGCCAAAACGCCCTTGGCGAGTTTATTGATGACCAGCATGTCCGTCGGATTACGCAGATCATGATCGGTTTCGACCAAAAGAATTTCGGGCATCAGCATCCGCTGACCGGGGAAATGCCGAGCCGCGGCCGCATACCCCACATTGGCGGGAATATTTTGCGGAATGAATTTCTGGTCGTCATAGCTGGGCTTGTAATTCGGCAGAGTCAACAGCCCGATCAGCGCGACAGCCAACGAGGCGATGAGGATGGGCGCCGGCCACCGCACGATCGCCGTACCGATCCGTCGCCACCTGCGGACCGAGACCGCCCGCCGCGGCTCGAACAGCCCGAACCGGGCGCCGGCGGCGATGAGGGCGGGCCCCAGCGTTATCGCGACCAGGACCGCAATGGAGATACCGACGGCACAGGGGATACCGAGCGGTTGGAAGAAGGGCAGCCGGGTGAAGCTGAGGCAGAGCACCGCGCCGGCGATGGTCAAACCAGAGGCCAAAACGACCTTCGCGACACCGTTGAATGTGGTGTAGAAGGCCTCTTCCCGACTTTCGCCGGCATGCCGCGCCTCTTGATATCGGCCGACGAAGAAGATGCCATAGTCGGTTCCTGTCGCGATGACGGCGGCGACCAATAGGTTGACGGCAAAAGTGGTAAGGCCGATTAGCCCGAGGTGCCCGAGTAGCGCGACCATTCCGCGCGCTATCTGCAACTCCAGGCCGACGATCAGCAACAGCAGAATGACCGTCACAATCGACCGATAAACGAGCAGCAACGTCAAAAAGATCACGGCGAGGCTGGCCAGCGTCACCAGGATGATGGTCTTTTGACCCGCAATATTCATGTCCGCGACGATGGGCGCGGGCCCGGTCACGTAGACCTTCAATCCCGGTGGGGGCGAAGCCTCCTGGACGATCTTTCGAACAACCGCCACGGATTCGTCACCCGCGGCCGCACCCTGGTTACCGTTCAGGTTCACCTGAACATATGCGGCCTTACCGTCCTGGCTCTGCGCGGCGCCGCGGGTAAGCGGATCGCCCCAGAAGTTCTGGACGTGCTGCACATGCTTGTGATCGTCTTCCAGAAGCTTGATCAGGCGGTCGTAATACTTGTGCGCGTCGTCGCCGAGTTGCTGCTGGCCCTCCAGCAGGATCATCGCCAGGGCACCGGAATTGGTCTCGTTGAAGTCCTTGCCGAGGCGCTCCATGGCCTTGAAGGACGGTGCGCCCAACGGACTCAGCGATACGGCATTCTCCGCCTCGACCTGGTCCAGCGAAGGGACGCCGACGCTGATGAGGACGGCGATCGCGAGCCAGCCCAAAATGATGGGAATCGACAGGCGATGGATGATCCGCGCTATGCGTGGTCGCGCGGCCGGCTGGGTCTCCAGTTGCGGGGCACTCATGTGGCCGTCAACACGCAGTAGGTGAATGCATTCAATTCGTGCGAGATCCTCTCGGCTTTGACGACACCGTCGACCACGATGCGGCAGCCGAGACTATCGCTGTTGCCCTGCGCGACCACATTTCCCACGATCGAAGGCAGCGTCGTCGAGATGTCGAACGTCCACGGCAGCTCGATACCGTTGATGTGGTTCGGCTCGCCGTTGGCGTCAAAATAGCTGATGTCGGCCATCGTCCCGGCGGGCCCGAAGACCTCATACTTCACGTGCTTGGGGTTGAACGGCTTGGTGTCTTGTTGCCTGGACTCGGCGTAGGACGGGCGCTTCTCGGAGCCGAAGACGCCGTGCAACCGCGAGACGGTCATACCTCCGGCGACGACGACTGCGACGATGACCAGCGGTATCCACAGCCGGCCCAGGACACCGAAGAGGCCAGGTCCCCTCTTGACACGAGGACGCTGCGCGCCGCTTTGCTGCATGTCCGCAGTTGAAGATCGACGACCAAAGCCTAGGAAACGACGCTGGCTAATGTCTCGTCCTTCCGCGATGGTGTTGTCGGGCCGGGCCCGGACATCCGAATCGACCACTGCACCCCCTTCAGCCGTGTCCATGCCCGCGCAGTCCCAGCCGCTCGGACATGCAACTACACACCGGTCGCGACACGCCAGATTGCAGCGCAGCGGATGTGGTGCACGCGGCCGACCAGTCGTGCCTCGGACACCTCTGCGAGCCCCGCCCCCGGGGAGCGCGACCAGGTCTTGATGAGTAAACCACGCCCGTCGCTTCCGTATCAGTGCTTTGGCAACGCGATACGGGATCGTAATGCCGATCGCGTGCGTAAACGGCATTTTGCTGAGCGTCCGAATGTCCTTCGTTCACTTCATCTTCTTCGCAAAAGCCGCCCACTCACCTAAGCACAGCGGGTGCACGGTGTCACCGGGTGGGGCGACCCCCGGGCGGCGTTGCCAGCACCCTGCCAGGTTTCGCCTCTTGGTGATTTTCCCGGCCCCTAGGACGTCGGCTAGGGTGTCTGGCGACAAGCACAAAAACTTCATCGGCCTGAAGGACGTGCCTGCCCCAATAGCGACCTTTCGCAACCAGCGCCATTGATGCAGGTCACTGCAGCGAATTCCGGGGCATCGGGGCCCCGTCGCACACCAATCACTGGACGGCGTCAACACCTTCTAGGTCACACCAGGAACTTTGTCCAAACCACGGGCGAGCGCCTTGGGGCTCAACTATGGTTTGGACCTGTTCCACTCATGTCCACTATGCATCCTGGAGAATTGTGAGCATCAATCCATTCGACGACGACAACGGCAGCTTTTTCGTCCTGGTGAACGACGAGGAGCAACACAGCTTGTGGCCGGCCTTCGCCGATGTTCCAGCTGGCTGGCGGGTGGTCCACGGGGAAGCCGACCGAGCTGCGTGTTTGGAATACATCGAGCAGCATTGGCCGGACATTCGGCCGAAGAGCCTGCGCGACAGGCTCGCAACGGGTCGGGGTTTTGACCAGTAACGAGTCGGGGTATGGGGCGGGTGGAGACTTGGGGGAGTCGATGGAGAGGGAAGATCGGGCACTTCCGCTCACGCGGGGGCAGCTTGATATCTGGTTGTCCCAAGAGGCCGGGTTCGCCGGCACGCAGTGGCAGCTCGGTCTCCTGGTCAAAATCGACGGCGTCGTCCATCGCGATGAGTTCGAACAGGCGATCACCCAGGCTGTCGACGAGGCCGAGCCGGGCAGGGTCTCGTTCCTCGAGGTCGACGGCCAGGTGGTGCAGAAGCCGGTCCGCTACCCGCTCGTCGAGCTGACGTTCGACGACCTGAGAAGCGCGGCTGACCCCGTGCAGGAAGCCCGTGAAAGGGCTTCGTCAATCCAGCGCACGCCGATGGCGTTGAACGGCCAGCTCTTCAAATTCGTGCTGTTTCAAACAGGGCACGAGGAATTCTATTTGTTTGGTTGCTGCCACCACATCGCCATCGACGGTCTGGGCATGGCCCTTGTCTGCCGCCGGGTTGCAACCATTTACACCGCCATGGTGGCCGGAAAGCCGATTCCCGATGCCTACTTCGGTTCCACGCAGGACTTGGTGGACCTGGAGTCGGAGTACGAAGCCTCCGAGGACTACGCCGAAGACAAGGCCTATTGGAGCGAGCACCTGCCGCCGGAGAGCGGACCGATTGATCGCCTGCCCGAGGCCGCGGGCGAGCGCGACCATTACTCGCCATCCGCGTCCGTTCAGTTGGACCCCGCGGTCGCCAACCGCATCAAGGAGCTGTCGAAAAAGCTTGCCATCCGTCGCTTTTCGGTCACCACCGCCGCGTGCGCCCTTCTGGTGCGCGGGTGGTCCGGTAGTGGCTCCGAGGTGGCGCTCGACTTCCCCGTCAGCCGGCGCGTGCGGCCGGAGTCCAAAACGCTTCCCGCGATGCTCGCCGGCGTGGTGCCGCTGGTCCTGGCGACGGAGCCGCAATCGACCGTCGCCGATTTCTGCAAGCACGTCGACAAGCGGATTCGCGAGCTGTTGCTGCATCAGCGCTTCCCGGTGCACACCCTCGAGGGCGACGGGCTGCGCCAAGCGCCGAATCGGGTCGGCATCAATTTTCTCCCGATGAGGTTGACGCTGGACCTCGCCGGCTCGCCGGCGACCGCGTCGTACACGAATCACGGCCCGGTCGGGCACTTCGGACTGTTCTTCCTCGGCGCCGGTGACCAGCTACACCTCAGCACCGCGGGCCCGGGTCAGCCGTTCGCCAGCTTCGGTGTCGGCGACCTGGCGGGGCGGTTGCAGCAGATCCTGGAAGAGATGACCGCCGACCCGGAGCGGCCGTTGTCGTCGATCGATCTCCTGACCCCCGACGAGCCCGCCCTGCTGGACGAGTGGAGCAACCGGCCGGCGCTGCACGAGCCCGTGCCCGCCCCCGTGTCGATCCCCAAGGCATTCGCCGAGCACGTGCAAAGCACGCCCGAGGCCGTCGCGGTGACCTTCGGCGACCGCTCCCTGACGTTCGCGGAACTCGACGAGGCCTCCAACCGGTTGGGCCATCTGCTCGCCGACCGCGGAGTCGGCCCGGGGGACTGCGTGGCGCTGCTGTTCCCCAGGTGCGCCGACGCCATCGTCTCGATGATGGCGGTGCTCAAGACCGGGGCTGCGTACGTGCCGATCGATCCGGCGCACGCGTCGTCGCGAATGGATTTCGTGCTTGAAGACGCGGCACCCAGCGCGGTGATCACCACGGCGGAGCTGCGCTCGCGGCTCGACGACCATGACGTGCTGGTCGTCGACGTGCGCGACCCGGCCATCGAGAGCCAGCCCAACACCGCCCTGCCGCTGCCGGCGCCCGAGAACACCGCGTACATCATCTACACCTCCGGAACCACCGGAACCCCCAAAGGCGTTGCCATTCCTCATCTCAACGTCACCTGGCTGATCGAGTCGCTCGACGCCGGATTGCCCCAGGGGAACGTGTGGACGCAATGCCACTCCTCAGCCTTCGACTTCTCGGTGTGGGAGATCTTCGGCGCCCTGCTACGTGGTAGGCGGCTGCTGGTGGTGCCCGAATCGGTGGCGTCCTCGCCGGCGGATCTGCACGACCTGCTGGTCGCGGAGAAAGTCAGCGTGCTGACCCAGACCCCGTCGGCCGTGGCGATGCTGCCGGCCGACGGCCTGGAGGCCACGGCGCTGGTGGTGGCCGGCGAGGCCTGCCCGACCGACGTCGTCGATCGCTGGGCGGCGCCCGGCCGAGTGATGCTCGATGCCTACGGTCCGACCGAAACCACCGTGTGCGCGTCGATCAGCACGCCGCTGGTGCCCGGATCGCCGGTGGTGCCGATCGGGTCCCCGATAGAGGGCGCGGCGATGTTCGTGCTCGACAAGTGGCTGCAGCCGGTGCCCGCCGGCGTGGTCGGCGAGTTGTACCTGGCGGGTCGCGGCGTCGGGCACGGCTATGTGCGCCGGGCCGGCCTGACCGCATCGCGGTTCGTGGCCAACCCCTTTGGCGGCCCGGGCGCGCGGATGTACCGCACCGGCGACCTGGTGTGCTGGGGCGCCGACGGGCAGCTGCAGTACCTGGGCCGCGCCGACGAGCAGGTCAAGATCCGTGGCTACCGCATCGAACTCGGCGAAATCCAGGCCGTGCTGGCCGGACTCGATGGAGTGGACCAGGCCGCGGTGATCGCCCGCGAGGACCGCCCCGGCGACAAGCGCCTCGTCGGCTACGTCACCGGAACCGCCGACCCGGCCGCGCTGCGCGCCACGCTGGCCGACAAGCTTCCGCCCTACATGGTCCCGACCGCGGTGATGGTGTTGGACACCCTGCCGCTGACCGGCAACGGCAAGCTCGACAAGCGCGCCCTGCCGTCGCCCGAATACGCCGCGAGTGAGTACCGGGCCCCGGCCGACGCGATCGAGGAGATCCTGGCCGACATCTATGCCCAGGTGCTGGGCGTGGAGCGCGTCGGTGTCGACGACTCCTTCTTCGACCTCGGCGGCGACAGCATCCTGTCGATGCAGGTGGTGTCCCGGGCCCGCACGGCCGGCGTAATCTGCCGCCCGCGAGACATTTTCGTGGAGCAGACGGTCGCTCGCCTGGCGCGGGTGTCCGAGGTGGCGGCCGACGGAGAGTTCGGTGCGGCCGACGAGGGGATCGGGCCGGTGGTGGCCACCCCGATCATGCGTTGGCTGCAGACCATCGACGGCCCGATCGACGAGTTCAACCAGACCATGGTGCTGGCGGCTCCCGCCGGCGTGAGCGAGGCCGACGTGGCGGCGGTGCTTCAGGCGCTGCTGGATCGCCATCCCATGCTGCGGCTCCGTGTGCAGGACGACGGTGCCGGCGGTTGGTCCCTGGAGACACCCGAGGTGGGTTCGGTGCAGGCCGACGACTGCCTGCGCGTGGTCGACACGTTGTCCGACGCGGCGCTGATCGAGGCGCGCCGCCGGCTCAATGTGGCCGACGGTGCGATGGTGAGCGCGGTATGGGCAAGTACGACAAGCCAATTGGCGTTGGTCATTCACCACCTGGCCGTGGACGGCGTGTCGTGGCGGACCCTGATTGAAGACCTCAACATCGCCTGGGCCCAGCTTCACAACGCCCAGCCGGTGGCCCTGCCCGCACCCGGAACGTCTTTCGCCCGTTGGTCTTCGCTGCTCGCCGACTACGCGCAGAGCTCTGCGGTGACTGCGCAGGCCGACACTTGGCGGCAGGTGGCCGCCACCCCGGCGGCACTGCCGGCGGTGCAGGCCGAGGACACCTACGCGACCGCCGGGCAGTTGACGGCGTCGCTGGACGTCGAGACGACCCGGCTGCTGCTGGGGGAGGTGCCCGCGGCGTTTCACGCTGGGGTGCAAGACATTCTGCTGATCGCGTTCGGGCTGGCGTTCACCGAATTCTTGGGTGAAGCCGCTTCGATCGGTATCGACATCGAGGGGCACGGCCGCCACGAAGAGGTGGCCTCCCGCGTGGACCTGTCGCGCACGGTGGGCTGGTTCACCACCAAATACCCTGCGGCGCTGAAGATCAACGGCACCCTGGACTGGTCGAAGGTGGTCGCCGGTGAGGCCGCGCTAGGCGCGGTGATCAAGGACGCCAAGGAGCAACTGCGCGCCCTGCCCGACGGGCTGACCTACGGGCTGTTGCGTTACCTGAACACCGAAGTCGACCTCGACGGCCCCGACCCGGTGATCGGGTTCAACTACCTGGGTCGGTTGGCCGCGGGAGCCGACCTCTCCGAGGACATGTGGCGGGTCAGCGAGGACAGTCTGTCGTCGGCCGGCGTGGCCACCGCGGTGGCAATGCCCTTGGCGCACACCGTGGAACTCAACGCCGGCACCATGGACACCGAGGCCGGGCCGAACCTGCACGCCAACTGGCGCTGGGCGCCGTCGGCGCTGACCGACGAGCAAGTAAACCGGTTGAGCCAGTTGTGGTTTGAGGCCCTGACCGGGATCTGCGCGCACGTGCGCAACGGCGGCGGCGGGTTGACCCCGTCCGATATCGCCCCCGCGCGCCTGGACCAGCAGCAGATCGACGAGCTGTGCCGGCAGTACCAGATAGCCGACGTCTTGCCGCTCAGCCCCGTCCAGCAGGGGCTGCTCTTCCACACCAGCTTCGCGCAGGAACTCGAAGACCTCTACGCGGTGCAGCTCGGCATCACCGTGAGCGGTTCCCTTGACCCGCAACGGCTTCGCGACGCGGTGCAGGCCGTCGTCAACCGCCACCCCAACCTGGCGGCCCGGTTCCTCGACGAATTCGGCGAGCCGGTGCAGATCATCCCGGCCAAGCCGGTGATGGCGTGGAACTACGTCGAGCTGAACGGCGGCGACATCGACGAACAGGTCGAGCAGCTGTCCGCGGCCGAACGCACCGCCGTCTGCGATCTGGCCGGCCAGCCGGCCTTCCGGGCCGCGTTGATCCGCACCGCACCCGACCGGCACCGATTCCTGCTCACCATTCACCACATCGTCATCGACGGCTGGTCGCTCCCGGTCTTGATGCGCGAGGTGTTCGCCGGCTACTACGGCGAGCGGCTGCCCGCGCCCCCGTCGTATCGCAGCTACCTGATGTGGCTGGCCGCTCAGGATCGAGCGGGCGCCCAAACGGCCTGGGCCGAGGCGCTCGAGGGATTCGAAGCACCCACACTGGTGGCACCGCCGGGCAAGATCGGCCGGCGTGCCGTTGCCGCCTATACGGTTTCGGCTGACACCACGCGCGCCCTGGGCGAATTGGCCCGCTCCAGCCGCACCACCGTCAGCACCGTGCTGCAGGGTGCGTGGGCGCAACTGCTGACCTGGTTGACCGGCCAGCACGACGTGGCCTTCGGCACCGCGGTGTCGGGCCGGCCCACCGAACTGCCCGGCGCGGACGCCATGGTCGGTTTGTTGATCAACACCGTTCCGGTGCGGGCCAACATCGCCGCCGCGACCACCGTCGCCGACCTGCTCGAGCAGCTGCAACGCGTCCACGCCGAGACCCTCGAGCATGAACACTTGGCGCTCAACGAGATTCACCGCGTCACCGGTCACGACCAACTGTTCGACACGCTGTTCTTGTACGAGAACTACCCGATCGATGCCGGTGCGTTGCTGGGCGTCCAGGAGTTGGCCGTCACCGAATTCAGCAGCCGCGAATTCAACCACTACCCGCTTTCCGTGGTGGCCACGCCGGGACACGAACTGAGCCTGCGCGTCGAGTACGACACCGAGGTGTTCGACGCGTCCGGCGTCGAGACGCTGATCGAGCGGCTGCGTCAGGTCATGACCGCCATGACGGCCGATCCAGCACAACGGCTTTCGTCGATCGATCTGCTCGACCCCGCCGAGCACGAGCGGCTCGACGCCTGGGGCAACCGGGCGATGCTGGCGCGCCGGCCGCGCGGGCAGGCGTCCATTCCGGCGTTGTTCGCGGCGCAGGTGGCCCGCGCCGCCGACGCGGTGGCGATCACCTGCGGCGAGCGGTCGTGGACCTACCGTGAGGTCGAAGAGTCGGCAAACCAATTGGCGCACTTGCTCGCCGAGCAGGGTGCCGGTCCGGGTGAGCGGGTAGCCGTGGTGATCCCGCGGTCCGCCGAAGCGGTGATGGCGATCTTCGCCGTGCTCAAGACCGGGGCGGCCTACGTGCCGATCGACCCGGGCGTGCCCGAGGCACGGTTACAGTTCGTGCTCGGCGACGCCGCGCCGGTCGCGGCGGTGACCACCGCCGAGGTGCGCTCCCGGCTGGACGGGTTCGACGGCCTGATCGTCGACATCGACGACCCCGCCGTGCGTACCCAGCCGACGACGGCCCTGCCGGTGCCGGCTCCGGAAAACATCGCGTACATCATCTACACCTCGGGGACCACCGGAACCCCGAAGGGCGTGGCCATCCCGCACCACAACGTGACGTTGTTGCTCGAGACACTGGATGCTCAGCTCGGGTTGGGCCAGGTGTGGACGCAATGTCATTCGCTGGCGTTTGACTTCTCGGTATGGGAGGTCTTCGGGTCATTGTTGTACGGCGGCCGCCT
>NZ_JBVAXZ010000003.1:0-143878 GCF_055419585.1 Mycobacterium sp. IDUB_3
CGTATTTGGCGCGCGGCGCCGCGGATCTGGTGCCGACCGCGCAGCTGCTGGATACCTACAGCCCGGAAATCTATTGCTTGATGCGCAGCGAACACGATGCGCTGCCGGCCACCGGTGCGTCCGAGGGCGGGTTCAACGGCTACTCGCTCAACATGGACACCGAGGTGCTCTCCGGGCTGGGGCTGATAGCGAACCCGGTGTCCGCGGTGCCCGTCATCGCGTCGCTGGTGGGCGGGATCGCCGGGGTGGTCGGTGGTGCGCCGAACCCCTACATCTATCCCGAGAATCTGCCCCGGGTGAACGCGCGCGGCGGCCCCGGTGGCGCCCCGGGGTGCTGGCAGAAAGTCACTCGCGATCTGTGGCCGGCACCCGAGCTCATCATGGACACGGGCAACAGCATCGCGCCCTACAACCACCTGGACACCGGATCGCCGTATGCGATCGAGTACGTCTGGGGCCGCCAAGTCGGCGACAACACCATCAACCCGTAGCCGCGTGCGCCCGGCGCCGTCGGGTGGTGAAAATGCTTACCGGGCAAGGTAATCCGTCGGCCGCTCAGGCTTGGGAGGCGGCCTTCGACCTGGCGCTGGCTTTCACATCATGCCCCGCCCCGGCCGACATGGACGCGGCCTCGCCGCGAGCCAAACCGACCGTGGCGACGATCACCACGACGAGCGTCACCGCGAGCACGACCCACTCCCAGCCGCCGGCCTCCAACGTCTCGGCAAGCACGATGATGCCGAGGATCCCGCCCACTACGGGCTTCGCCACGATGATCGTCGGCAGCGAGGCGGTGAGCGCGCCCGCTCGGTATGCCGATTGGTGATAGATCATTCCGGCCGCCCCGCAGAGCACCAGCGCGTACAGCTCGAAGGAGAACCACACCTGGCCCGGCTGGTGCTCCAGGATGTCGACGACGCCCTTCATCAGGACCGCGAACACCGCCAGCAGCGTGCCGGCCACCGCCGCCAGCAGCAGCGCCGCGACCGGGCGGTCCGCCCAGATCCGCGCGCCGAGCAATCCCAGCAGCAACAGTGGGCCGATCGCCACGGCCACCACGATCCACGTGTGCAGCGGCGCACGCTGCTGGCCGCCGGTCGGGTCTCCGACCGCGATGAGCACTGCCAGCGCCACCGCCAGCACCAGCGCCCAGCTCCACTCCCGCCGGGTGATGGGGTTACCGGTCATCCGCGAGTAGATCGGCAGCGCGAACAGGAGCGCCGTCACCTGCAAGGACATCACCAGCAGTACCGAGCCCTTGTCCAGCGCGGCGGCCAGCAGCACGTAACTGCCGATGTCGCCCAAACCGCCCAGCCACCAACGCTTGTCGCGCAGCAGCATGCCGAACAATGTCAGGTGGCCGACCCGTTTGTCGGTGACTTCCTGCGCGGAACGTTGCCGGACCACGTTGCCGATCGCGGACGCCAGCGCGGCGCACAGCGCGATAACGGCCGCCAGATGCGCGTCCGACATGGCATTGCCTCCTCGCTGGATGCGGTTGCGCTACCCACCCAATCTAGCCGCGCCCCGCGCGGTGGGCGCGCCACTGGGCTGCCCGGGCCGAGGGGCGGGGCGGCAGGGACGCCTCAGAGCGGGAATTTCGCCCCGGTGAGCTGCTCGGACAGTTCCCAAAGGGCCGTGGCGGTGCCGGCGCGCTTTGCCGGCCAGTTGCGCCATGTCGGCTGGGTGCGCCCGTACAAGCCGAATCGCGGGCCGACGAAGGTGCCGCCCGGCAAATTCTGCGAGACCGCGTACAGCGTCTGGCGGGCACCGAAGTCGGCGTCGGTGGACACGATCCGGTCGACCGCCAGGACCGCCGCGTCGCCCAGCTTGCGGCCGGAGTTTCCCTGCAGGTTGGTGTGCGACCACCCAGGGTGGGCGGCCAGGGCGCGCAGCGAGGTGGCGACGCCGTCCAAGCGCCGCTGCAGTTCCTTGGTGAACAGCAGGTTGGCCAGCTTCGACTGGCTGTAGGCCAGCCAGGCCGAATACGGCCGGGACTCGAAGTTGAGGTCTTTGACGCTGATGTAGCCGAAGTGGTGCATCAGCGAGGACACCGTCACCACGCGGTCGGTCAGCTTGGGCAGCAGCAGGTTGGTCAACGCGAAGTGGCCGAGGTGGTTGGTGCCGATCTGGCCCTCGAAGCCGTCGACTGTGACGGCGTGTTTGGTGGCCATGATGCCGGCGTTGTTGACCAGGACGTCGACCGAGTGGATGCCCTCGGCAAAGCGCCGCACCGAGGACAGGTCTTGCAGGTCGAGTTGGCGCACCTCGGCTGTCCCGGCCGCTTTCCCGTTTGCCGCGGCGGTCATGCGCGCGGCGGCCGCCCGGCCCTTGTCGGTGTTGCGGACGGCCAGGATGACGTGGCCGCCGACCCGAACCAACTCGCGGGCGGTGATCTCGCCCAGCCCGGCGTTGGCCCCGGTGATGATGACGGTTCGTCCGGCGAACGAGGGCAGCTCCGCTGCGGTCCAATCGGGCATGGCAGACACCCTAACTTCGCAATTGCAGCGGGCGTTGTTCGGCCAAGGAGCGTTGCGTCGGCGGGCAGCGGCGTTGTCGGTCTACGGATACGCCCAGGTATCGTGCCTGGGATGGCCAGCGAAAGCCCACCTGCAGCGGGGATCGCCGGATGTATGTAGGCGTCATCGTCAATCCGAAAGCACGGAAGAATCGCGCCGCTCCCGCCGACCGCATCGCCGAACTGCGTCGCATCGTCGGCTCCCGCGGCGAGGTGCACGAGACCAACTCGATCGAGGAGCTTCGCGACGCCATCCGGCAGCTCGCGCCGCGGGTCACCCATCTGGTGGGCGACGGCGGCGACGGCGCACTGCACTGGTTGATCAACGAGATCGAGCGCTGCATCAGCGATCCGCAGCGCTGGCCCGCGTTCGTCCCGACCAACGGCGGCAGCGTCAACGCCGTCGCGCGCAAGGCCCGGGTGCGCGGGCGACCCGAAGCGATCATCCGTGCGCTGGCCGCCGCCACCGAGGCGGATCGGCTACCGCCCGACGTGAGCCTGGACACGTTGGCGCTCGACGGCGAAACCGCCGACGGCGCAGCGTTTCACCGGCTGTGCTTCGGGCTGGCGGCCGGGGGCGTCGGAAACCGTTTCTACGACCGGTATTACGACTCACCCGATCACAATCGGGTGGCCGTCGCCCGAGTGATCGCCCGCAGCTTCGGCGACTACATCACCTCCAAGGTCGCCCCCAGCCGCGTGAAGACGCCGAACTACGCCTCCATCCTGTTCACTCCGACGCGGGCGCGCGTGGTCATCGACGGTGACGAGGTCCCGTCGCGCACGCACAGCCTGCTGCACGCCGGCGCGATCGACCTACGCATCGGCGGCCCGCTTCGGTTGTTCCCCAAGGCTTCCGAACCCGGTGCGCTGCATTTTCAGGCCGGAAACCTACGGCCATCCATGATCGTGGCGCAGCTCCCGACGGCCCTGACCAACGGCATGCTCCGCGGCGAAGGGCTACGCGATGTCATCGGCCACGAGATGATCATCGAAGCCGAGGATGAGCCGCTGTCGCCCATCATCGACGGTGAGCGTTTCCTCGGCATCGTCAAGCTGGTGGCCCGCGCGGGCCCGCGGATCCGCATCGCCCGGCCCGCGTAGCGGCGTCCGCGGCCACGGCTTGCCGGGCCCGCCGGACTCATCAGAATTTGCGCTTTTGGCTTTGCAATTTCGACACTAGGTGTGACGAAGGTTAAAGTCTGATCTTGGGTTGTCCACACGTTTTGCCGCGAATAGTAAATGCGTGAATTCGTAGATACGCAGTTCAGTACTTCATGGCGAAGAACAGCGGTAATGCCTGGTCGACGACCACTGAGATACTGAAGTACATATGCGCGTAGATCAGCATCCGTGCAATTAATTTTGGCTTCTAAGTTTATCCTGTGAATGTAGTGTGCGAGGGCCATTAATGCAGCTCGAGGTTTTGCTCGGAGTAACGCGCAGCGCTACATTAGTTTTATATTCACGACGGAAGTCGTTCTCGGGCTGTGCCGACATGGAAGGGGGATCACTCCCACGATGGAGACGCTGATCGATTACCTGCAGATGTGGGAAGCGCGGAGGCCGGACCAGACCCTCTTCCGGTTTGTCGACGCCGACGGCCGCGAACTCGAGCACTACAGCTACCAGGCCTTCGCCGAACGCACCCGCGAGCTGGCCGCCTACCTGTCCCAGGAAGCCGGCCTGAAGTCAGGCGATCGTGCGCTGCTCGTCTACCCGCCCGGTCTGGAGATGATCGCGGCGCTATATGCGTGCGCGCGCATCGGGGTGATCGCCGTTCCGGTCAGCCCTCCCTTGCCGATGTCCTTCGATTCCGGGCTCGCCAAGCTCCGCTTCATCGCCCGCGACTGCCAGGCCGTGGCCGTGCTGTCGACGAAGCAGTTCGAGTACGACTTCCGCCAGTTACTGGGCCAGCGCCATGGCGAGCAGATCTGGACGGGCGGGTCCGACACCGGCCTGCCTGAACTGCCGTGGTACGCGACGGACGCCGCGCAGGACTTCGGCGGCGCCCCGGTCGCGGACACTCCCGGCGAGGTGCTCTTCCTGCAGTACACGTCGGGCTCCACCAGCGACCCCAAGGGTGTGATCGTCACCCACGCCAACGTCATCGCCAACGGCTTCGCCTTCACCGGCGAAGTGGTGCTGGCCTCGTGGCTGCCGCAGCACCACGACATGGGGCTCATCTCGGCCTACATGTTCATCGTGCTGCTGGGCGGGTCGACGCACGCGATGTCGCCCCTGGACTTCCTCGCCCGGCCGTCGTCGTGGCTTCGGCTCATCAGCGACGTGCGCGCCACCCACACGCCTGGGCCCAACTTCGCGCTCGAATACTGCCTGCGCGAGGACAAGCTGCCCGACTCGGAGTTGGCCGGCGTCGACCTGAGCAGCCTCGAATGCATCGTGGTGGGCGCAGAGCCGTTGCGCGCCAACTCGTTCACCCGGTTCCGGGAGCGGTTCGCCGAGTACGGTTTGCGTCCCGAAGCGCTCACCGGCGCCTACGGCATGGCCGAATCCACGCTGATCGTGTCGATCCGCGGGCGCCAGACCATCGCGGTGAACAAGCGTGGGCTGGAGCGCAACGTCGCTCGCGTCGAAAAGGCGTTGCCGGAGAACAGCAATCAGGTCCGGTTGGTCAGCTGCGGTAAGCCGATCGATGGAACCTTGGTCCGCATCGTCGATCCCGAATCGCGGCAGGCGCTGCCCGACGGGCGGGTCGGCGAGGTCTGGCTGGCGGGACCCTCCAAGGGGGCCGGTTACTGGAACCGTCCGGAACTCACCGCGGAGATGTTCGGCGCCCGCGTCGCCGGCGATGACCAGCACACCTATCTGCGGACCGGCGATCTGGGCTTCCTCTACGAGGGCGAGCTCTTCGTCTGCGGCCGCAGCAAGGACCTGATCATCGTCCGCGGCGTCAACTGCTACCCCTCGGACATCGAAGCCGTCGTCGAGCGCACCGCCGCGCACGTTCGCAGCGGCTGCGTCGCCGCCTTCTCGGTCGAGCACGATGAGTCCGAAGCGCTGATCGTCGTCGCCGAGGTGCGCGACGAGCACAACCTTCCGGACGCCAAGGCCGTGGCTCGTGCGATCCGGCGGCACTGCCACATCGATCCGCATGCGATCGTCTTCGCACCGCCGCGCGGCATTCCCAAGACCACGTCGGGGAAGATCCGGCGCGCGTCGACCCGTCAACTCTGGCTGGACGACAAGCTGCCCGCCTTCACGAGCTGGATCAACCAGTCGGCCAACCGGACTCACCATGGCCTGGCTGCGGGTCCGCTGGAACGCTTCCGCAACCTCATCGAGAGCTACGACCTCACCGGCGACGAGGACTGCTCGTTCGCCGATCTCGGTATCGACTCCCTCGCGTTGGCCGAACTCCGCACCGACTTGCAGGCGCTGCTGGAGGAGCACGGCGCGGGCGAGCTGGCCGAAGACGTCAACACCCGCCTGCTGCAGCGGCTGACGGTGTCCGAATTCTTCGGGCTGATAAGCCAATTCGGCGCGGGATCCGGGCAGCCGCTTGAGGCCCTGTGCCGGGCGCTGGATCAGATCTCCGCCGAATACGAGGCCCACGAGGCCGCCCAGATGCGCGCCGACGCGGCACTGCCGCTGCCGGAACTGGCACCCGCGCGGCCGGGTGAGCCCACCGACCTCTTGCTCACCGGGGCGACCGGATTCCTGGGGCCGTTCCTGGTGAGCAGCCTGCTGGCGCGGACCTCCTACACGGTGCACGCACTGGTGCGCGCCACCGACGTCGCGCACGGCCTGGACCGCATCGTCGCATCGCTGCGCCGCGCCCAGCTGTGGACGCCGGCGCTGGAAGCCGACGTGCGCGCACGGGTCCGCATCGTCTGCGGCGATCTCGCCGAGCCCGCGCTGGGCATCGGCGAGGCGGCCTTCCAGCAGCTGGCGCAGGACGTCGATGCCGTCGTGCACAACGGTGCCCTGGTCAACTACGTGCGGACCTACGACGCCCTGCGTCCCGCCAACGTGGAGGGCACCCGCGAGCTGTTGCGGCTGGCAATGACCAACCACCGCAAGGCTTTCCACCTCGTCTCCAGCACGTTCATCTACGGCTGGAGCACCGAGCCGGTGGTCGGGGAGTGGGATGCAAACGAAAGGATGGCCGGCCTGGACTTCGGCTACTCGCAGACCAAGTGGGTCGGCGAGCAGCTGGCACTGGCCGCGCAGCGCAAGGGGCTCGACGTCCGCATCTACCGGCCCTCGCTGATCTCGCCGACCCGCGCGGGCTTCGGCAGCCAGGACGACATCCTGGTGCGGTTGACGGCATTCATGATCGAGCACGGCGTCGCCGTCAACGCGCTCAACCAGATCAGCCTGCTGCCTGCGGACTTGATCGCGGATCACATCGTCACGCTGATGGGCCTGCCCGACGAGTCGGGCAGCGTCTTCAACATGACCGCGGACGACTACTACAACCTCACCGACGTCACCAGGATCCTGTCCGAGCGGTACGGGTATCGCTTTGAGTACCACGACATCCCGTCGTTCACCGAGCAGCTGAACCGCCGCTGCACGCCGAACGACCAGATGTACCCGCTGGTCGACTTCCTCACCAGGTCGGCGGACAAGATCGCGGCGATGCGGGACAAGCGCTACGACAACACCCAGTATCGCCACCGGCGGGGGCTGACCAATGTCCGCCTGCGCGAGCCGGCCCTGACCGAAACGGTCGATCATCTGGTCCGGTTCTTGCGCAGCGAGCGTTTGATCACTGAGGTGGAGGATGCGGCGCAGCGCAGCGCCTAGCCTTACGATCGGGCGACGGACGCGGCGATCGCAAGCGCGGCGAAGCCGGGCGCAGCGGGTCGCCGCATCACGGAAAGGGGTGGCCACGATGTTCACCGTCGATGACAAGGCAACGGGCCCGCACGACGCTTCGCTCGACCACGAGCGGATCGTCCTGCAGGCGCGTGACGTCGACTTCGACTGGTCGACGCTGCCGTTCTACTACGTGCCCAACGAGCCCTTCACCACCCACTTCTGCAACGTGCTGCACCTGTTGTTGCCGGCGGGTGAGGAATTCATCGTCGACGCCTTCAAAGACACCTTGCCGCTGATCAAAGACGATCAACTGCGGCGCGATGTGCAGGGATTCATCAGCCAGGAGGCTATGCATTCCCAGGCGCACGCGGGGGTGCTCGGGCACTTCGCGGTCAAAGACATCGACGTGACGCCGTTCACCGACCAAATGCGTTGGCTGTTCGGTCAGCTCATCGGCGATCGGCCTGGGTGGAGTCCGCGGCGGCGCCAAAGCTGGTTGCTCGAGCGGGTATCGATGGTGGCCGCACTCGAGCACTACACCGCCATCCTTGGCGAATGGATTCTCGACACCCCGCAGCACGACGCCATGGGCACCGACCCGGTGATGCTGGACCTGCTGCGCTGGCACGGCGCCGAGGAGGTCGAGCACAAGGCGGTCGCCTTCGACACCATGAAGCACCTGCGCGCCGGGTATTGGCGGCAGGTGCGCACCCAGCTGCTGATCACGCCGGCGTTGCTGTGGTTGTTCGTCCGCGGGGTCCGGTTCATGTACTCCGTCGATCCCTACCTGCCACCCGGCACCAAACCGCGTTGGCGGGACTACTTCCGCGCCGCGCGTCGGGGTTTGGTGCCCGGGCCATTCCAGTTCCTGCGGGTCATCGGCGCCTACTACACCCCGAGTTTCCACCCATCCCAACTGGGCGGGGTCGGGCGCGCGGTCGACTACCTGGCCCGCTCACCCGCCGCCCGCGCGTCGCACTGACGATGACGACCGAAGTGGCTTCAACCACGGTCGTCGCCTCCGACGGCGTGCGATTGGCGGTGCACACCTACACCGACATCGACCCCGGGCGGCCGACCATTCTGGCCATCCACGGCTACCCGGACAACCACCACGTCTGGGATCCGGTGGCAACCACATTGGGCCGCCGATTCAATGTCGTGGCGTACGACGTGCGTGGCGCCGGCCAATCCTCAACGCCGGCAGGGCGTTCGGGGTATCGGCTCCCGAAGCTGGTCGCCGACGTCGGTGCGGTGATCGAGCGCCTGGGCGTGGACAACGTGCACCTGCTGGCCCACGACTGGGGGTCGATCCAGGCCTGGGCGGCGGTCACCGATGACGCGGTGATGGGCAAGATCGCCTCATTCACGTCGGTCTCCGGGCCCCACCTGAACTACGCGGGCAAGTTCCTGCGCTCAGCGCGCACGCCGCGGGCGCTGTTCGACGTGGCCAAACAGATTCTGGCCTCGTCCTACATCTGGTTCTTCCTGTGCCCGGCCGTACCGGAGCTGGCGATCCGGTCCCGGGCGACGGTGAAAGTCTTTGAGACGGTTGAGCGTATCGGTGGATCGAGCACCCGCAGCGGGCGCGGTACGGCGTACCGCTCGGTCGATGACTACCTCAACGGGCTTAATCTGTATCGAGCGAACATGCCCGCACCGATCCTGTCACCCCCTGCGCAACTGCCGCAGACCACCGTTCCGGTGCAGGTGCTGGTCGCGCGCCAGGACTATTTCGTATCGCCCGCCCTGCAACGGTTTACCGGGTCCATCCCGGAGGGCAGCAGGGTCGTGACGATCGAGGGCGGCCACTGGGTGGTGACCGCGTACCCCGACGTCATCGCCCGGCTCACCGCTGAGTGGGTCGATCTGATCGCACAGTCCACCGACCGTCGCAGCCTCGGCCAGATGTGAGGATCGTTGTGGCACAGACTATTTGGGATGGAATTCCGGCCGACTTGTACGGCCGCCGCAAGCGTGACCGGATGTACACCGCGTTGTACGGGGTCGGTGCGTTGTTCGGCGGCCTGGCGTCGGCGTCGCGGTGGACGTCTTCGCGGGTGCAGTCCGTGCAGCGCACCACCACCGCGGTCGTCACCAACCGCGAGTTGCTGGCGCCCGATGTGGTCGCGTTGACGCTGGCCGACCCGGCCGGTGGGCTGTTGCCGTCCTGGACACCCGGAGCGCATATCGACGTTCGGCTGCCATCGGGTCGCCGCCGCCAATACTCGCTGTGTGGTTCACCCGGCCGGCGCACGGACTATCGCATTGCGGTGCGCCGCATCGCCGGGGGCGGCGGTGGCTCGATTGAAATGCACGACACCTTCCACGTGGGCGACAAATTCGAGTTCGAAGGGCCCCGCAACGCGTTCTATCTCGTCACCGACGAGCGCGAGGTGTTGTTCGTGATCGGCGGCATCGGGGTGACGCCGATCCTGCCCATGATCCAGACGGCCCAGCAGTGCGGAATCAATTGGCATGCCGTGTATGCGGGTCGCGGCCGGGAATACATGCCGCTGCTGGACGAGGTGGTGGCGGTGGACCCGGCCCGGGTCATCGTGTGGGCCGACGACGAGCGCGGCCGAGTGCCTACCGCGTCCGACTTGCTTGCCGACGCCGGGCCGGCGACCGCCGTCTACGTGTGTGGCCCCACCGCCATGCTGGAATCGGTGCGCACCGCGCGTAACGAACACGCGAACGCGCCGCTGCACTATGAGCGTTTCGGGCCGCCGCCGGTGGTCGATGGCGTTCCTTTCGAGTTGGAGCTTGCCCGCTCGCAGCGGGTGCTCAGTGTGCCGGGGAACCGCTCGGCCCTGGATGTCATGCTCGACCGCGATTCGACCACCGCGTACTCCTGTCAGCAGGGGTTCTGCGGCACCTGCAAGGTGAAAGTGCTTGGCGGGCAGGTCGATCGCCGCGGACGCGCCGCGGAGGGTGATGACGAGATGCTGGTCTGCGTTTCCCGCGCGAAATCCGGGCGTGTGGTGATCGACGCCTGAGCGCGGTGATGCGCCACGTTTGACCCCGCACCGTGCAAAATGACCACGTGCAGGGATTCGGCTTTCCCACCTTGGCGCTGCTGACCGCTGTCGGTTTCGCCGGCCCTGTACTGGCCGCCGTGCCGCGCCTGCGGATACCGGTGATCGTTGGCGAGCTGCTCGCGGGTCTGGTCATCGGCAAGACCGGTTTCGGCGTCGTCGATGCCTCCGACCCCACCTTCCAATTGTTCGCCAACATCGGCTTCGCGCTGGTGATGTTCGTGGTGGGCAGCCACGTCCCGGTCCGCGACCCCGCGATGCGTTCGGCCGTGCCGACGGCATTGGCGCGAGCGGTCCTGGCCGGCGCCGCGGCGGCGGCCCTGGGGTTCTGGCTGGCCACGCAGTTCGGCACCGGACACGCGGCGCTCTACGCGGTGCTGATGGCCTCGTCCTCGGCGGCCGTGACGTTGCCGATGATCGACTCGTTGCGATTGCGTGGCCCGCAGGTGTTGTCCGTGACCGCGCAGATCGCCATCGCAAATGCTGCCTGTATCGTGTTGCTGCCCTTAGTGATTGACTTTCGTCACGCGGCCACGGCGGCGCTGGGCGGGTTGGCTGTCACGGGCTGCGCGGTGCTGCTTTTCGTGGTGCTGCGCTGGGTCGACCGCCGGGGCTGGCGTCAGCGCATGCACGACTATTCGCACAAGAACCAGTTGGCGCTGGAATTGCGGATCAACCTGCTGGTGCTGTTCGGGCTGGCGATGCTGGCCGTCAGCACCGACGTGTCGATCATGCTGGCGGGCTTCGCTCTGGGTCTGGTGATCGCCATGGTCGGCGAACCGCGGCGGCTGGCGCGTCAGTTGTTCGGCATCACCGAGGGTTTCTTCAGCCCGGTGTTCTTCGTCTGGCTCGGCGCCTCGCTGCAGGTGCGCGAGCTGGGTTCGCAACCGAAATACATTCTGCTCGGCGTCGGCCTGGGGCTCGGCGGCGTGCTGGCGCATTGCGCGGGACGCCTGCTCGGCCAGCCGATCACGTATGCGGTGATGTCCTCCACGCAGCTCGGTGTGGCGGTGGCCGCCGCCACCATCGGCACCCAACAGCACCTGCTTGCCCCGGGCGAAGCCTCGGCGTTGATGTTCGGCTCCCTGCTGACCATCGCCTGCACATCGATCGCGGGTGCACTGGCGGCGCGCGGCCAGGATTCCGCCGAACCGGAGGAGCCCGCCCAGGCCGCCAAGTAACCGCGGCAGGTCAATTCTCGTCGGGCATAACAGGTGTCGATGACCTACATCGGCCGCGGTGGTCAAACCGCTCGTGGACTCCGAGTTCGCCGCCGTCGAGGTCGCGACGGGGGGCGCCGCGGTGCTCGGGGTGTGCTCCGCGGGCGCGGCGGCGCTGCTGATGCGGCCCCGGCGATCGCACCGCCGAATCTGAGTAGTCTTACGGATCCCCGCCAACGGTCCGCTGCCGCAGGCTTATTGGTATGACCGTTCCCAGCAGCATGTCGAAAACCACCGCCGCCTTCTTCGTTCAGGCCGCCGTCGCGTTCGCGATCAGCTTCGTGGCCGCACTCGGCGGAATCTACTTCCTCCCGCTTGACCCGTGGCCACGATTGTTCCTCGGTGTCACCTTCTTATTCCTGGTGTCGAGCGCATTCACCCTGGCCAAGGTGATCCGTGACCAGCAGGAGGCGGCCACCGTGCGGGTACGACTCGACGAAGCCCGCATCGAAAGGCTGCTCGCCGACTACGACCCGCTCAATGCCCCGAACTGAGTAGTACTACTCAGCCTCAACGCGTAGAAGCGCGCAGGCGCGCGCCCGGGCCATCGGCGATGCTTCTCTCATCGCACGACTCCCTCTCCACCGCAACGCATTCGCATCAGCAGAAGGGCTATTTCGCTGCCATGACAACTCTTGTGAAGTTTCCCGACGTCGCCGAGGTGGCCGCGAGCACGCCGGCCGATCGCGATCGCGTCCTGGACGTCATCCGCATCACCTCCTTGGTCGGCGTGGTGCTCGGCCATACCGTGATGGCGGCCAGCATTATTCGCAACCACGTCTTGATCTGGGACAACCTGCTCACCACCTCGGTGCTGTTCCAGGCGATGACGTGGCTGCTGCAGATCATGCCGCTGTTCTTCTTCGCCGGCGCCGCGGCCTGCGTGTCCTCCTGGGCGCCCGGCACCAACTGGGGAGACTGGCTGCTGAAGCGCTGCACCAGGCCGTTTCGCCCGGTCTTCTACTACCTGGCATTCTGGGCCGTCACACTGACGGTGCTGTATCGGGCTCTGCCGCAACACATCTACGAGCCGATCGCCGGCGTCAGCACGCAGCTGCTCTGGTTCCTGGGGGCCTACGTCCTGGTGCTGGCCGCCATGCCCGTGCTGCACCGCATCACCACGGCCGGACGCCTGGCCGCCGGTGTGGCGACGGTTTACGGGGCGATCGTGCTCATCGACGCGATCCGGTTGCACTGTCCGGCGATGATGCCGCTGGGTTACCTCAACCTCGCCGTCTGGCTCATTCCCGCCATGTTCGGCGTGGCCTACCGTCGCGGGCTGCTCGGCGGGCGCGCCGCCCTGGCCGTGGCCGGCGCCTTCTTCGTCGCGGACGTCGCCCTGGTGCGCTGGGGGCCGTATCAGATCAGCATGGTCGGCACCGGTGGCCACCACCTGTCCAACACCAGCCCGCCGTCGCTACTGCTTGCCGGGCACGCAATCATCCTGAGCGCGTTGGCGATCGCGGCCGCGCCGGCGATCGCGCGCTGGGCGCAGCGGCCGCGGGTGTGGTGGTGGACCGCCATCGGCAACTCCGGCGCGATGACTTTGTACTTGTGGCACATGCCGGTGCTGCTGGGTGTGCACCTGGCCTTCGATTACCTTGGCCGCCCCCGCTTTCCGGGCGCGCCGGACTTCCTCGCCATCAGCCTCGCGCAGGTGCTCATCGTGGTTCTTGCGGTGGCGCTGCTGTTCATCGCGCTGAGGCCGCTGGAGAACAACCCGCTGTCCGGCTGGGACGGCGCGCCCACGGTGACGTCGCGCGGGCGGGGTAGGGCCATCGGCGCCCTGTTGTGCGTGGCCGGCGTGGCGCTGCTCGCCGCGATCCGGTGGGGACTCAAGGACGACGGGCTGGTGTGCATGGCCGTGGTGGTGACCGCACTGGTGACCGCGCGGATCTTGGCCCAGCACAACGGCGAAGTGCCGGCGCGGCTCACGCGGTAGCCGCGGGATCCGTTGACCCGCGGGGCAAGAGTTATCCGCCCGCCCCGCGGGTCACGGCTCTTCGTCCAGACCGTGCTCGATGGCGTAGCGGGCCAGTTCCACCCGGTTGGCGACCTGAAGCTTGCGAAACGTCGCCTGCACGTGGTTTTCCACCGTGCGGTGGCTCAACGAGAGCTTCTCGGCGATTTGCTTGGCGGACAGCCCTTTTGCGACGTAACGCAACACCTCCGTCTCGCGGTCGGTGAGGCTGGGACGGACTGGGCCGTCGTCCTTGCTCTGCGCGATGCGCCGGTATTCACCCAGCACCAGCCCGGCCAGGCTCGGGGTGAACACCGCCCGCCCGGCCGCCGTGGCCGTCACCGCCTCCGCCAGTTCGGCTTTCGAGGCGCTCTTGACCAGATACCCCGTCGCGCCGGCCTTGACCGCCTCCAGGACGTCCTCGCGTTCGTCGGAGGCGGACAGCACCAGCACCCGCGACGAGGGTGAGACCGCCAGCACCGCGGCGGTTGCCTGCGCGCCGTCGCCGTCGGTGAGCTGCATGTCCATCACCACCACGTCGGGCTTGACCACGCCCGCCCGCCGCTGGGCGGCGGCCACACCGTCGGCGGTGGCGACCACGGTGAATCCGCCCTCGGCGAGGTCGCGCGCGACCGCGTCGCGCCAGATCGGATGGTCGTCGACCACCATCACCGTCGTTGGCGTCACGTCATCCGCCATGGCGTCCCTCCCCGCGCGGCACGCACAACTCCCACTCGGTGCCTTCGCCCGGCTCGCTGTGCAATTCCGCACTGCCGCCCAACGACGCCAACCGTCCCACGATCGACTGGGAGATGCCAAGGCGCCCCTGACGCGCCGCTTCATCGAGGCGGCCTGCGGCAATCCCCACGCCGTCATCGCGGACACTGACCAGAACGGAATCGCCGAGGTCCTCCACGAGCACGAACGCGTGCGCATCCGGACCGGCATGGGCGACCACGTTGTCCAGCGCATTGCCCACCGCGGCGTCGAGTTCGGTTGCCGCCCAACGCCCTAACGGCACCGCGGTGGCCGGCAGGCTGATCGACACCCGATCGGACCCCCGGCACCGCAGCAGCGTGCGCAGGTCGACGGTGGCGCCGTCGGCGTCCTGATCGATGTCCGTGCACGCCAGCCAGCGCCGCAGCGCGCGTTCCTGCTCGCTCGCCAGGTCGGCGAGTTCGGCTGTAGCGCCACCGATTTCGTGTCCCTTCTTGGCGACCAGCGCCAGCACCTGGATGGCTCCGTCGTGGACCTCGCGGGACAGCCGGTCGCGTTCTTGCACCGCGGCCGTCAACCGGGCCGCGCGTTGCAGCTCGTCGTGGGCGCGTCGTGCGGTCTGCGCGGCCATACCGATGGCCATGCCGATCGCCAGTTCGATGATGACGGTGGCGTTGTGACCGAGGTTGAGCGCGAGGTAGTTCTTGACGACGAAATTGGTGGCCATCACCGCCAGGCCCGTCAGCATGCCGCCCGCTGGCCCGAACTGGATGGCGGCCGAAATCGTGGGATTGCTGGCCCACAACGTCGTCGGCCAGGTCTGGTTGTCGGCCGCCCATTGCGGGCTCGCGACGATATTGTTCGACCACATCAGCAAGACGACGACCACGAGCTCGGCGAGCACCCACGCCGGTTTGCGGCCGAAGCCCCGCAGATAGGCGAACGCGCACGCCGCGCTCCAGCCGATCAGCCCGGCAAAAAGCACCCAACCCAGTACGGGCCGAACCAGATCCGGGTTGATCGCGATTTGAAAGCCGGTGGCATAGATGCAGCTCAGCAGGCGGAATACCTGCGCGGCGCGCCACAGCGGCGTGGTGGGATCGGGGCTGTGATTCGCCATCGTGGTCAGCATAAAGGCGGATGGCCTCGCGGCGGACCGGCTACCGATATTGGCCAAAAGTCCCTTGAGCTAGAGCCGTCGTGCCCTCGCGGGGCCGCCGAGAACGCATGATCGTGGATAACGGCAAGCCGCTTGGCGAGAGGGGGACCGGGTATGGACACCCGCTTTCCGGACGCCGGAACCATCCGGACGGCCCTGACTTTGGCATCGCGCGCACCGTCGGTGCACAACACCCAACCGTGGCGGTGGCGAGTCGGCGCGGCCAGCCTGCAGCTGTACGCCGACCCCGGCCGTCAACTGCCCAACACCGACCCCGATGGGCGCGACCTGATCCTGAGTTGCGGCACGGCGCTGCACCACTGTGTCGCGGCGTTCGCGGCGGTGGGATGGCGATCCCGGGTGAGCCGGCTGCCGAACGCCGGCGACCCCACACACCTCGCCACGATCGAGCTTTCCGCTGCGCCCGCCGATTACGTCGACATCGCACTCGCCGCAGCCATCCCTCGGCGGCGAACCGATCGGCGCCACTACAGTTCCTGGCCGGTGCCGATGGGCGACATCGCGCTCATGGCGGCGCGCGCCGCCCGAATCGGCGTCACGCTGTGCCAGGTGGAAGACATCGACACGCTGCACGACATCGTCGCCGAATCCGTCCGCGATCACCTGACTCAGGACTATCTCGCCGAGCTCACGGCGTGGAGCGGGCGCTACTTTTCGGTCGCGGGCGTTCCCGCCCGCAACGCGCCGATATCGGATCCAGACGCCAAGATCCCGAGTCGGCTGTTCGCCGGTGCGGCGCTGCCGATGGCACCGAATTCGTCCTCGACCGACGACAATGCCGTGGTGCTGGCGCTGGGCACTCGCCACGACGACCGGCTGGCGCAGCTGCGCGCCGGTGAAGCCACCAGCGTCGTGCTGCTCACCGCGACATCGACGGGACTGGCCAGTTGCCCGGTGACCGAACCGCTCGAGACGGCCGAGACCCGCGAAGCCGTCCGCTCCGGCATCTTCGGCGACAGCAACTATCCGCAGATGCTGCTTCGGGTGGGCTGGGCGCCGATCAACGCCGACCCGTTGCCGGCGACGCCGCGACGCGACCTCGGCGACTTCGTCGAGTGGGCGACCTGATCACGGCCGCTAAACGTCACCCGGCGGCGACCCGAACTGGAACCGCCGGCCGGTGACGCTTTCGGGAACGATGCGCACATAGTGTGTCTTCTCCGGCCTGGTCCACGGCAATACCTGCGCGCGCTCGGCCTCCTCGAGTTCCTCCGGCGTGCGCAGCGAACGCGCCTTGCCCCGGATGATCACGCTCCATGCCTCGGCGAGGTTGTGGTCGTCGACCTCGAACAGCACCCGATTGTTGATCGCTGTGCTGACCAGCTTGGTTCCCGCCGCCGTGCGGAACAGCACGGTCCGGCGCTGGACGACATAGTTGACCGGAAAGATGTCGGGCTGGCCGTCGGCGTAGGTCACCAGCCGGCCCAGCGCCAGGCTGCCGACCAGCTCCCAGCATTCGTGCACCGGCAGGATGTCGACTCCGTCATCGGTCATCGAGGTTCCCTTCCTGCGTGTGCGGCTGGCGTCCGCAATGGGCCACTGCCGCAAGGCTATTGACCTGACATCGCTTAGAACGTCGGCCGAAGGTCCTCACCCGTGGTGACCAAAGTCGTTGAAGCCGTTGCTTCCCGACGGCTCTCGTCGAGAATATGGGATATTGGGTTGGTCTGCCGCAAATCTTTCCAGTTGCGAGACCGGCAGGAAAGGGCCCGCCATGGTCAAGGTGTTCCTGGTCGACGACCACGAAGTCGTCCGCCGCGGTCTTTCCGATCTGCTCGCGTCCGATCCCGATCTTCAGATCGTCGGCGAGGCGGGCACGGTGGCGGAGGCGAAAGCGCGGATACCGGCGTTGCAGCCCGACGTCGCCGTGCTCGATGTTCGCCTGCCCGATGGCAACGGCATCGAATTGTGCCGCGACCTGGTGTCGGACCATCCTGACCTGCGCTGCCTCATGCTGACGTCCTTCACGTCCGACGAGGCGATGCTCGAGGCGATCCTGGCCGGCGCCAGCGGGTTCGTCGTCAAGGACATCAAGGGCATGGAGCTGGCGCATGCGATCAAAGAGGTGGGTGCGGGTAAATCGCTGCTGGACAACCGGGCGGCCGCCGCGCTGATGGCGAAGCTGCGCGGCGCGACCACGCGCGACGACCCGCTGTCCGGGCTGACCGAGCAGGAACGCACGCTGCTCGGACTGCTCAGCGAAGGGTTGACCAACCGGCAGATCGCCGCGCGGATGTTCCTCGCGGAGAAGACGGTGAAGAACTACGTGTCGCGGTTGTTGGCCAAACTCGGCATGGAGCGTCGCACCCAGGCGGCGGTGTTCGCGTCGAAACTCAATCAGCGGTCCGGCCCACCGTCGACGCCGCCGGACTGGTCTGGGTGACCGGCGGCGAAAAGGGCTCGGCGTTCGCCGGACTCGGACAGCGTGGGCTGGTCGGCAGGATGCATGCCCAGCTCGACGAGCTGCTGGCCGCGCGCGATCAGATGGAGCAGTTGCTGCGGGTGATCGTGGAGATCGGCGCGGGCCTAGACCTGGACGCCACGCTGCACCGGATCATCAGCGCGGCAAGGGAATTGACCTCCGCCCCGTACGGTGCGCTGGCCATTCGCGATCGCGACGGCAACTTGATGTCGTTTGTCCACGGGGGCATGGACGCCGAGACGGTCCGGCGCATCGGGCACCTGCCGGTCGGCAAGGGGCTGTTGAGTTTGTCGCTGCTGGATACGCCCGCGCTGCGGATGGACGATCTGACCACGCACCACGCCGCGGTCGGTTTTCCCGAACACCATCCGCCGATGCGCGCTTTCCTCGCGGTCCCGATCACCATCCGCGGCACCGTGTTTGGCAATCTGTATCTCACCCACGTCGATCCGGCGCGGGTGTTCTCCGAGTCCGACGAGGTTGCCGCGCGCGCGTTGGCGTTCGCGGCCGCCGTCGCCATCGACAACGCGCAGGTCTTCGAACGCGAACGGACCTCGGTGAAGTGGATCGAGGCCAGCCGCGAGATCACCACCGCGCTGTTGTCGCGCCCCGAACCGCATCGGCGCCCCTTGCAACTGATCGCCGAACGCGCGCGCGTGCTGACCGATGCCGAACAGGCCATCGTGCTGGTGCCGGCCGACTCCGACGCATCCGACGACGACATCGACACGCTTGTGGTCTCCGCCGCGGTGGGGTTGCACGCCTCCGATGTGCTCGGTCAGCGGGTCCCGGTGGACGGTTCCACCAGTGGCGCGGTGTTCAAGTCCGGCGAACCGCTGATCACTGAGGAGTTGCGGTACCCGATCCAGGCCTTCACCGACGTCGGGCCGCGTCCGGCGATCCTGATGCCGCTGCGCGCCCGCGACGAGGTCGTCGGCGTGATCGCCATCGCCCGCGGCGCCGACCAGCCGCCGTTCGACGAGAGCTACCTGGACCTGGTCAGCGATTTCGCCACGCAGGCCGCGATAGCGCTGGCGCTTGCGTCGGCGCGCGATGACGCGCGGCAGCTGACCATCCTTGCGGAGCGCGAACGTATCGCGCATGACCTGCACGACCACGTCATACAGCGACTTTTCGCCGCCGGCATGAACCTGCAAGGCACGCTGGCCAGGGCCCGCTCGCCGGAGGTGGCCGACCGGCTCAATCGCACGCTCGACGACCTGCAGACCATCATCGAGGAGATCCGCACGACGATCTTCGCGCTCAAATCCCCGTTGGCCGCCAGCGGCGATTTCCGCCAGCGCATCCAGCGGGTGGTCGCCGACCTGACCGAAAACCGTGATCTCGTCACCACCGTGCGCCTGGACGGGCCGATGACCGCCGTGGGACCCGAGCTCGCCGACCAGGCCGAGGCGGTCACCACCGAGGCCGTGAGCAATGCGTTGCGTCATTCGGGCGCTTCGCGGCTGACCGTCGAAATCGGCGTCGCGGACATGTTCATTCTCAACGTGATTGACGACGGACGAGGTATTCCGGACGGCAACACGCGGCACAGCGGCCTGGCCAACATGAAGCGGCGCGCCGAGCAACTCGGCGGAACCTGTGAGATCACCGGCACGCCCGAGGGCGGCACCCGGGTGCACTGGGTCGCCCCGCTGATCAACCACTGAGGGCGAAAGGCTCTGGCCTGCAGGCGGTTTACTCGTGACCGTTGGTGGAGCGGACGCGCTGGTGCGCGGTCAGCATCAGGTGGTCGAATTCGGACTGCGTGTTCAGCGGGAGGCCGGCGCGGCGGAAGTCCTCGGTGATCTGCTCGGCCAGCGGACGCAGCTTGATATTCGCTTCCTGGGACAGCCACTTGAGCAACTCGAAGGCAGCGCGCTCGCCGATGCCGTAGATCAGCATCAGCATGCCCTTGGCTTGTTCGATGCCGGCCCGGTTCTCGCTGATCTCAGCGAGTTTCGCGCTCATCTCGTCTTCGCGCATGCGTTCGCGGGGTTCGGAGACGTCGATGTAGAAGCCGTGCGTTCCGATCACGTCGCCATCGTCGTCGAAGATCCGGTCACCCACGACGACGACGTGGTGCACATCCCCGCACGTGTCGACGATCCGATGGCGCATGCTGAAAGCCTGGCGCGTATCGAGGATTTGGTCGATGGTGGCTGCCACCTGTCCGCGGTCGTCGGGATGCTTGTGTGACAGCACCAGTTCGGTGGTCGGGGTGACGGTGCCGGGCTCATACCCGTGCATCCGTTGCACCTGATCCGACCATTCCCAGCGCTGGTCGGCGAAGTAGAACCGAAACCAGCCCGCCGGTTGCGCGGCGCCGCCGGCCAACGCCTGTTCGACGTTGGCGGTCTGGCCGTCGAGTTCCCATTTCATGGTGTGTCCGGTCTCCGTCGCCCCAGTCGCCTGGGGCCGGCGGCGGGCGGCGGTGGGGGAGTCGGCACGCCGGTGCGTGCCGGTGGGGCCGCCGCCCGGCCCGCCGGTCGGTCAGGCGTTGATGACCTCGTGCTGCCCCGCGCTGTCCCGGACGGCCCGGGGCGTGTCACCGCGGCCGACGGTGATCTTGCGCGGCTTGGCCTTCTCGGCCACCGGAACGTGCAGGCGCAGAACGCCTTCGGCATACGAGGCCTCGATCTTGTCGGTATCGAGGTTCTCGCCGAGCACCAGCTGGCGGCTGAACACGCCGCGCGGCCGCTCGGTGGCCAGCATCTCGCGGTTGGGATCGACGGCCGGTCGTTCGGCGCGCACCGTCACCACGTTGCGCTCGATGTCGATGTCCAGCGAGTCGGCATCGATGCCGGGCAGGTCGAACTCGACGACGAACTTCTCGCCTTCGCGCCAGGCGTCCATGGGCATCACTGCCGGCCGGGCGGCGGTACCGAGGACCTGGTGGGCGAAGCGATCGAGCTCACGGAACGGATCTGAACGCATCAGCATGGTGGTCACCTCTCACTCCAATCTAGGCGGTGGGTCGGCAATTTCCTATGTCTAATGACATAGATTTGATATAGCACTATCGACAGAATGACGCAAGTGTGCTAAACAGATTTTCTGAACAGGTAGCTAAGGGGAGGCGCGATGGTCGACTACCGCGGAAACACGGATACTCCGGCATCCGACCATGGGGTGTATGGCATCTCGGTGGCCGCCGAATTGTCCGGGATCGCGGTTCAATCGTTGCGGCTCTACGAACGGTACGGCTTGATCACGCCGTCGCGCAGTCAAGGCGGCACCCGCCGGTACAGCGCCGACGATCTGGCCAGAATCAAGCGCATCAGTGCGCTGGTCGACTCCGGGGTCAACCTGGCCGGCGTCGCACGCATCCTCGATCTCGAAGACCACAACGCCACACTGTCAGCGGCCAACACCGACCTGCGGTCCACCAACCGCAATTTGCGAGAAGCCGCGAAAGCGGCCCAGCCCGTCGACCCGGGCATCCTGTAGAGCCCATCGCGGATTGCAACGGCCGACGTCGGGTACCCGTGCGGCTATGCGTTCAAGGAGAAGCCATGGGTGAGCTGACGGAAACCGGTGCTCAGGTCGTCGACGGGGCTCGCCAGGAAGCGGATGCCTACCGAGGCGACAACGCCCGCCCGCTGGGCGGCTACCTGGCGGTCATGGCGGTCTATGGCGCGGTCGTGGTCGTCGCGGTGCTGGCCGCGCTGGTCAGCGGGCGCAGACTGCCGGCCCGGTGGCGGGTCCAAGACCTGCTGCTGCTCACCCTGGGTACCCACAAGCTTTCGCGCACCCTGACCAAGGACGCGGTGACCAGCCCGCTGCGGGCGCCCTTCACGCATTACAAGGGCACGGGCGGACCCGCGGAAGTCCAGGAAGAGGTGCGCGAGCAGAGCCAGCTCCGGCACAGCCTGGGGGAGCTGCTGACCTGCCCATTCTGCTTGGACATGTGGGTCGCCACGGGGTTTGCCATCGGCCTGGTGTTCGCGCCCCGGTTCACCCGGCTGATCGCGGGCGTGTTCAGCGCGCTGGCCGGCGCGGACTTTCTGCAGCTCGCCTACGCCATGGCGCAGCAGAAGGCCGAAGGCTGAGATCCCCCGAATCGGCTACGTCAGCTCGTCTTCGGCATCGGAATGCCCTCGCTGGCGGTAAATTGCGCGTCGTCCTCGGAGGTCAACCCGATCGAGACGACCGAGCGGGTGAACAGCGCGTCGGTCAGGTAGGCCAGCGACACCGCCCACCGGTTGACGCCGCGCGGGATCGCGTACAGGTGGTAGGACCGGGTGACGGCCTTGGCGGGCAACCCGGACAAATGGATGTTGAGCGGGTTGGCCACCGCGTAGCGCGGTCCGAGGTCGACCACCAGGCCGAGATTGCGGTGCTTGTATTCCTTGCCGCTTCCGTAGCCGAGGCTGGCCGCGACGTTGCGGGCCAGCGCCTTGCCCTGCCGGGTCGCGTGCTGGGCGGTCGGCGGTGTGACCTTTCCCGGCTGGGTCAGATCGGGAACGGCGGCCGCGTCACCGGCGGCGAACACCTCTGGGTGATCGGGCACCTGCAGGTCGGCCTGCACTGTGAGCCGGCCTTTTTCGGTCGGTAGCCCGAGGTTCTGGATCAACGGGGCGCCCGTCACTCCGGTCACCCACGCGATGGTGCGCGTCTCTATGCGCGAATCGTCGCTGAGCACAACGTGATCGGCGTGTGCTTCTTTGAGTGTGATGCCGAGCCGGACGTCGATACCGCGCTTGCGCAGCACCTTGAGTGCGGCGTCACCCAGCTTCTTTCCCACCTCGGGCATCACCTGGTCGGCCAGGTCCAGCAGCAGGAACCGCACCTCGGCGGGATTGAAGCCCATCTGTTTGGCCGCCGCGTCGGCAAGTGCCCGCAGCTGCGCCACCAGCTCGGTGCCCGAATACGACGCGCCAACCACCACGACGGTGCGCCGGGCCGCGGCCACCCGCGGGTCGTCCTCGATGTTGGCCAGCTCCAGCTGTTCCACGAAATGGTCTCGCAAGTAGAGGGCCTCGGCAGTGGTCTTCAAGCCGCGGGCGTGTCTGGCGAGTCCCGGGACATCGAACAACCGGGTCACCGAGCCTGGCGTAAGCACCAGCCGATCCCAGGACATGGAATGGCTGCGCTCCTCGGGATCGCAAAAGGTCAGCGTGCGTTCGTCGAAGTCCACGCCGTCCACCCGGCCGCGCACGGCGCGGACGCCCTTGAGCGAATTAGCCAGGGGGACAGCGACAAAGCGGGCATCGACGACGCCGCCCGCGACGTCGGGTAACAGTGGCGTGTACAGCATGTAGTCGACGGGCGAGATCATCGTGATGTCGACGGGCGCATGATGTCGGCGCATAATTCGGGCCAGCCGACGGGCGCAGGTGAATCCGGTAAAGCCGCTTCCCACGATCACAATGGAGGTCACTGCCCCGAGTGTAGGCGGCCTTCGAGGGTGGGCTGTGACCGTCATCCCGGATTCGTGGTATCGGCCTCCGGGGGTGATGTTTATGCGAGATGGCAGCGTCACCATCGTCAATCAGCTAGTGGAGCTGGTTTCGAACCTTGAGCGGGAGAACACCGACACCGCGACTGGGCTGCACGAGCTGATCGACAACGGCGTCGACCACGTGACCGGCTATCGGTACGCCGGGATCACCCTGGCCGAGAAGAGCAGGTCGGTCAGCAGCGTGGTCGATGTTGCGCCGGCAGGACCAATTCCGCAGCGCCCTGGCGTCGCGCGACATCATCGGTCAGGCCAAGGGCGTGCTCATGGAGCGCTTCAATCCCGATGCCGTCGAGCGTTCGGGCTGCTCAGGTGCCTCTCGCAAAAGTCCAACACCAGGCTGGTGGAATCGCGGCCGCCCTCATCGACGGCGAACATCCGCTCAAGAGATCGCCGGCGCTGAATATGGCCGTCGGCGGGCAGTTTTCGCGCTAGTCAGTTCATCGGAACCGGTGCGGGCCGACCTTCGGCGATGAGCCGCTCGCCGAGGTCGTAATCGTCGTCGGCGTTGTAGGTAAGGACGCCAACGACGGCGTTCTTCGACTCGTACCACACGGTGAAGCTGTCGCCATGGTCGAGCATCCGGCTGCGTTCGTATCCGTCGCCCCACGCGTGGTACTTCAGCGTCGCATCCCCGATGCTGGTCCAAAAGCCCGGCACCGCATTCCATTTCGATCGATGGCCCGACACACCGGCTCCGGCGACCGCCCCCTGGTCGGTCGCATCCTGCCAATGTTCGGTGGCCACGTGTCGTCCGGCGATTTCGTGGTGGGCCAGCGCGACGTCACCTGCGGCGTACACGCCGGAAACCGCGGTGGCCATATCGGAGCCCACCACGACGCGTGACTCACGGACTTCCAGGCCGGCCTCGGCGGCGATCCGGCTCTGTGGCGCGACACCGGTGGCCGCGAGCACCAGGTCGCAGTCGATGGTCACGCCGTTGTCCAGGCGCACACCCGCGTCGGTGATCTCCTGCACCGTAACCCCACCGACGTGTCGCGCGCCCGCGTCGCACACCAGATCGCGCAACCGTGCGGCGGCCTCGCCGCCGAGCCGCTTTTCCTGCGGAAGTTCTGACGGCGCAACGATAGTCACCGGTATCCCGCGCCTGGCCAGCGATGCCGCCGCTTCACAACCGATGAACCCCGAGCCGATCACCACCGCCGACGAGGCAGTTTCGGCCGCGGCACGCAACGTGTTGGCGTCGGCCAGGGAGCGCAACAGCAGCGCGCGTTTCCCGCCGGGGAACGGCGGTGTAGCCGGTGCCGCGCCGCAGGCCAGGATCAGTCTGTCGTAGCCGTACCGCTGACCACCGGCCACGACTTCGCGTTCGGCGAGGTCCAGCCGCTCGACGCGCGCCCCGCCAACGAGTTCGATCGCCAGCTCACCGAACCACCGCGCGGGGCGCAGCTCGACGTCGTCGGTTTCGCCGCGCAGGAACTCCTTGCTCAGGGGTGGTCGGGCGTAGGGCGGGTCGATGTCAGCGCTGATGATCTGTAGCGGTGTGTCGGCATCGTGTTCACGAAACGACTCGGCCGCGGCGACTCCGGCTGGGCCACTGCCCACGATGATCACTCCCGGTGGGGTCATCCCGAGGTGATACCCGTACTTCGAGGACTCACACGGCCTTTCCTGGCGCCGCCGTTTCGGTCGGTGGGAGACGGGTATGTGCCACCCACATGAAGGCTGTTACCTGGCACGGCAAGCGCGATGTACGGGTGGATTCGGTGCCCGATCCGAAGATCGAGCAGCCCACCGATGCCATCATCGAGGTCACCTCGACCAATATCTGCGGATCCGACCTGCACCTCTACGAGATTCTCGGGGCTTTCATGAAGCCGGGGGACATTCTCGGGCACGAACCGATGGGCATCGTGCGCGATGTCGGCACGGAGACGGGCGACCTGCGGATAGGGGACCGGGTCGTCATCCCGTTCCAAATCTCTTGCGGCAGTTGCCACATGTGTGGTCAGCAGCTCTACACCCAATGTGAGACCACCCAGGTGCGCGACCAGGGCATGGGCGCGGCGTTGTTCGGCTATTCGGAACTCTACGGCGAGGTCCCCGGCGGGCAAGCCGAGCTCTTGCGTGTCCCGCAGGCGCAGTTTACTCACATCAAAGTCCCTGTGGGGCCGCCAGATTCGCGGTTCGTCTACCTCTCGGACGTGCTGCCCACAGCGTGGCAGGCGGTTGACTACGCCAACATCCCGGACGGTGGCTCGGTGACCGTGCTGGGGCTGGGTCCGATCGGGGACATGGCCGCGCGGATCGCCGATCACCTGGGCTACCGTGTTATCGCCGTGGACCTGGTGCCCGAGCGGCTGGGCCGCGCGGCGAAACGCGGTATCCACACCGTCGATTTGGGGCGGTTGGACTCCTCTCTCGGTGACGCGATCCGCGACCTGACCGACGGCCGCGGCACCGACTCCGTCATCGATGCGGTGGGAATGGAGGCGCACGGGTCGCCGGCTGCCAAGCTGGCGCAACAGGTCGTCGGGGTTCTGCCGGATGTGCTCGGCAAGCGGCTGATGCAAACTGCCGGCGTGGACCGTCTCAGTGCGTTCTATTCGGCCATCGACATCGTGCGGCGCGGCGGAACGATTTCGTTGATCGGCGTGTACGGGGGAATGGCAGACCCGCTGCCGATGCTCACCCTTTTCGACAAGCAACTGACGCTGCGGATGGGTCAGGCCAACGTCAAGCGCTGGGTCGACGACATCATGCCGCTGCTGACCGACGACGACCCGCTCGGGGTCGACGACTTCGCCACTCACGTGCTGCCGTTGGACCAGGCCCCGCACGCCTACGAGATCTTCCAGAAGAAGCAGGACGGTGCGGTGAAGGTCATACTCAAGCCGTGATTGACTATGCCGCAAGGGTTTACGTCCACCGCCGCCGGCTCGGGAGCCCGACCGCAGTTTGACGGCTGTGTAAGCAGGGTATGAAATGCGCCATGACCGCCGCAGACGCTCTCGCTCCCACGCCCACCGGAGAGGTGTGGCCGGGTAGGGCCTACCCGCTGGGTGCGACGTACGACGGCGCGGGCACCAATTTCGCCGTGTTCAGCGAGGTTGCCGAGCGGGTAGAGCTGTGCCTGTTCGACGCCGAGGGCGCCGAGAGCCGCATCACCCTGCCGGAGGTCGACGGCTTCATCTGGCACGCGTACATCCCCAACATCGAGCCGGGGCAGCGCTACGGCTACCGGGTGCACGGACCGTACGAACCGGCCGCGGGACAGCGATGCAACCCGAACAAGCTGCTGGTGGACCCTTATTCGAAGGCCATCGACGGATCGTTCGAATGGAACCAATCGCTGTTCAGCTACAACTTCGGCGACCCCGACAGCCGCAACGACGACGACTCGGCGGCCAGCATGCCCAAGTCGGTGGTGATCAACCCCTACTTCGACTGGGGCAACGACCGGCCGCCGGACCACCACTACGCCGACACGGTGATCTACGAGGCCCACGTCAAGGGCCTGACCCAGACCCACCCCGACATCCCCGAGCAGCTGCGCGGCACCTACGGCGCGGTGGCGCACCCGGTGATCATCGATCACCTCAAAAGTCTCGGCATCACGGCCATCGAATTGATGCCGGTGCACCACTTCGCCAACGATTCCACGCTGGTCGACAAGGGGCTCTCTAACTACTGGGGCTACAACACGATCGGGTTCTTTGCGCCCGACTTCAAGTACTCGAGCGCCACCACGCCGGGCGGGCAGGTCCAGGAGTTCAAGGCCATGGTGCGCTCGCTGCACGAAGCCGGCATCGAGGTCATCCTCGACGTGGTCTACAACCACACGGCGGAGGGCAACCACCTGGGCCCGACCCTGTCGATGCGCGGCATCGACAACGCCGCGTACTACCGGCTGGTCGATGACGACAAGCGGTACTACATGGACTACACCGGCACGGGCAACAGCCTCAACGTCGGGCATCCGCATGCGCTGCAGCTGATCATGGACTCGCTGCGCTACTGGGTGACCGAGATGCACGTCGACGGCTTCCGCTTCGACCTGGCCTCGACGCTGGCCCGTGAGTTCTACGACGTCGACCGGCTGGCGACGTTTTTTGAACTCGTGCAACAGGATCCGACGGTCAGCCAGGTCAAGCTCATCGCCGAACCATGGGACGTCGGGCCGGGCGGGTATCAGGTGGGCAATTTCCCGCCGCAGTGGACCGAGTGGAACGGGAAGTACCGCGACACCGTCCGCGACTTCTGGCGCGGCGAGCCGGCCACCCTCGACGAGTTCGCCTACCGGCTCTCCGGATCGGCGGATCTCTATGAGCACACCGCGCGCCGGCCGGTGGCGTCGATCAACTTCGTCATCGCCCACGACGGGTTCACGCTGCGTGACCTGGTGTCCTACAACGAAAAGCACAACGAGGCCAACGGCGAGGACAACAACGACGGCGAAAGCCACAACCGGTCGTGGAACTGCGGCGCGGAGGGGCCCACCGACGACGAGCAGGTCAATGCGCTGCGCGCCCGCCAGCAGCGCAACTTCCTGACCACGCTGCTGTTGTCCCAGGGTGTGCCGATGATCTGTCACGGCGACGAGCTCGGGCGCACCCAGAACGGCAACAACAACGGCTATTGCCAGGACAACGAGCTCACCTGGATCGACTGGGACCACGCCGATGCCGGACTACTGGACTTCACCAGGACGGTGTCGGCGCTGCGGGCCGAGCATCCGGTGTTCCGCAGGCGCCGGTTCTTCTCCGGAAAGCCGGTGGGCCGGCGCGGGCAGGACGGCCTGCCCGACATTTCCTGGTTCACTCCGGAAGGCACCGAGATGACCGACGAGGACTGGGGCGCCAGCTTCGCCAAGTCCGTCGCGGTGTTCCTCAATGGCCACGGCATCCCCGACCGCGACGCGCGCGGCCAGCGGGTGCTGGACGACTCGTTCCTGTTGTGCTTCAACGCTCACCACGAGTCGATCGAATTCACCCTGCCGCCAAAGGAATTCGGTGCCGCCTGGCAGGTTATGCTGTACACCGGGCCCGAAGAGACGACACCCGCCGACGAAGTGCCCGGCGGGGGCGGGCTTAACGTGGAAGCGCACACCGCGGTGGTGCTGCGCGCCCTTCCCTCGGACTAGTCCTTTCGCGACACCCCATAGTCGCGTCCCGTGGCTGCATCCCCCGTTTTTGCGGATCGAGCGGATTCCTCGCGCCGAATAGGCGACATCGGTTAACTTTTTGCGCACAGTATTGTTGCCGGGTTGATGCGCCGATGCCGCGCACCGCGCCCCGACCGCCGGGGAAGGACAGGGACAACCGATGGACAGGCCCGGCCCCGGCGCGAGCCTGGAATCGGCGATGGACCGCTCGGGGCGGACCGCCGCGGTGGTGGTGCTCGTCCTCGCCGCGGTGACCTGGGTCGGCTGGGCGACCGGGGTCGACGGGCTGACGCGGATCTTCCCGAGTTGGCCACCGATGACGCCGTGGACAGCCCTGTGGCTGGCCGCGTTGGGCGCCGGGTTATTGGCGCAGTCGGGCCACCCGACGCCCACCCGTGTCTGGATCGGGCGTGCCCTGGCTGTCCTGGTGGGCGTCATGGCCGTCATCATCCTGCTCGAATACACGCCCGTAGGGTCGCTCGGCGTCGACCAGGTGCTGTTCGGGGAAGCGGTGCGCGGGAAACAGACGTCATGGCCGGGGCGCCCGAGCCCGCAGACGGCGGCGCCGGTCCTGTTGCTGGCCGCCGCGGTGGCGCTCATCCGGGTGGACCGCGGGACGCGGGTGCTCTGGCCCGCGTGCCTGGCGGGCAGTGGGGCAATCCCGTTCGTCACGCTCGGGGCCTACCTGTTCGACGCGTTGGCGCTCGTGGGCGTCTCGCCCTCGACCGGCCAGGCACTCTCGACGGCGTCGGCTCTGCTGTTGCTGATTGCGGCGGCGTCGCTGGCGCGCCCCGATCGGTCTCCGATCGCGTGGTTGCTCGCCCGCCCCGATCGGCGGTCGCTGGTGCGATTGGCCGGTATCCTTGCCGGGTTTCCACTGGTGGTAGCCCTGGCGAGGCCAATTTTCCTGCAGCTCGGCCTCGGCCAGCATGCCGAGTGGACGTTCTCGATACTGTTTGGGACCGCGGTCGTGGGCGTGGTCACGTTCTATTTCAGCCAGCGAGAGCAGCAGCTGCTGATCGCGAAGGAACTGGCCAGCGCCCAGCGCGCCGAGGCCGAGATGCGCTATCGCATTCTCGCCGACAACGCCGTCGACATCATCGTTCACCTCCGCGATGGCGAGGTGGTGTGGATTTCGCCATCTGCCGAAGCTGCGTTGGGCGGCCCGCTCGAGCGATGGACCCGCTCGGGTCTCGCCCGTCGCATCCACCCCGAGGATCGCGACAAACTCGTCGCCGCCGTGCGCAGGATCGTTGGCGGCGAACAGGTTCTGCAACGGTTCCGGGTGTGTTCGGTCGACGGCGATTACCACTGGGTCGACGGTCACGGAAAGCCTTACACCGACGCACAGGGCAACACCGATGGGCTCATCGCGGCGCTGCGCGTGGTCGACGATCAGGTCGAGGCGGAACAGCGCCTCGAACGGTTGGCGCGGTTCGACACCCTGACCGGGCTGGTGAATCGGGCCGAGGCGCTCAGCCGGCTCGAGTGCGCGCTGGACGAACCGCAACCCGTCGGCACCCACGTCGGCGTCCTGTTCTGCGACGTCGACCACTTCAAGGCGATCAACGACACGTGGGGGCACGGCATGGGGGACTTCGTGCTCGCGACGCTGGCCGCACGGATCCGGGCGAGCGTTCGCCGCGGGGACACGGTGGGACGGACGGGCGGCGACGAAATGCTGGTGTTGTTGCCCGGCGTCCGCAGCAGCGCCGAGCTCGCTCAGATCGCCGAGAAGATCCGCTCGCGCGTCGCCGAGCCGATCCACTTGTCCGGAAACACGATTCGCGCGACCTTGAGCATCGGCGCCACGCTTGCGCGCTTCGCCGAGTCGGTCGACACCGTCACGGCGCGAGCGGACGAGGCCATGTACCGAGCCAAGTCGGGCGAGCGCAATACCGTCGTTCCGAATTAAAGCGGCCTAGTGATCACCACGCGACGCATCGCATCCGGTAGGTTTTTCGCGACAGCGTCTTGCGTTACAAGAGAGGGCGAAAATGTCAAGGACAGTGGTGGTCGGCGCCTCGAGCGGGTTGGGGCGCTGCATAGGTGTCGGTCTTGCGCACCGCGGCGATCAGGTCGCGCTTCTCGCCCGGCGTCGTGAGCGCATCGAGGCCGCGGCCAAGGATGCCGGCGCGAACGCCATCGCGATCGAATGCGATGTCACCGACCAGGCGTCCTGCCGCTCGGCCATCGACCGTGCCGCCGAGGGGCTCGGCGGCATCGACAACATCGTCTACACACCCGCCGTCGGGCCGCTGGTCCGCATGGTGGACACCGACGCCGAGACGTGGCGGCGCATCTTCGACACCAACGTCATCGGCGCGTCGTTGGTGACGGCCGCGGCGGTGCCGTACTTGACCGCATCGGCCGGCAAGGCGGTGTTTCTGTCCTCCGACGCCGGCACCTTCGGGCCGCCGTGGCCGGGGCTGGGCGCGTACGGCGTCAGCAAGGCCGCCCTGGAACGGCTCGTCGAAGCGTGGCGGGCCGAACATTCCGACATCGGTTTCACCAACCTGATCGTCGGGGAGTGCGCGGGCGGTGAAGGCGACGGCCAGACCGGCATGAACGAGGGCTGGGACATGGACCTCGCGATGAAGGCGGTCCCGCTGTGGTCGTCGCGCGGCTGCATGCCCGGCAAGCTGATGCCCGTCGAGGACCTCATCGACGTCGTCCACACCATCCTGCGCACCAACGCCTCGACGTCGATGCCGCTGGTGGTGGCCCGCGGTGCGCCAGCCAGCCCCGCGGCGTTCGCCGAGGCCAACCAGTCTTAACGACGGCCGAGCTTCTCCTTGGCCAGGTCGGTGAGGAAGCGCGCCGCGGACGTGGGCCGGAAGGCCAGGGCCGCCTCGGTGAGCGCGTCACGCGATGCGGTGGGCAGTTCGATGTCGGCGGCGGCGACGTTGAACTCGAGCTGCTCGACGCTGGACGCGCCCGGGATTGCGACCACGGCCGGGTAGCTGATCAGCCAGGCCAGCGCCACCTGTGCCGGCTTGGCGTTGACGTCCTTCGCGACGTCGCGCAACAGCTGCAGCAGCGGCTCGACGCGACGCAGGTTTTCGGTGCCGAACAGCGAGTTCACCGCGCGGACGCCGCCCGGACGGTTGTCGACGCCGTATTTGCCACCCAGCAGCCCCTGTTCCAGCGGGCTGTAGGCGATCACGATGCGATTCTCCCGCTCGGCGAACGGCACCAGGTTCTTCAGCGCCTTCGGGTAGGCGAGCGAGAAGTGCACCTGGTTGCTGATCACCGGCCGGCCGAGCGCGGCGTCGGCCTTCTGCCACCGCTGCAGCGAATAGTTCGAGACGCCGGCCGCGCCGATCTTGCCGCTGTCGAGCAGGTCGCGCATGCCCGGCATGATCACCGAATCGGGGAACACCGGGTTGGGCTGGTGAATCTGGTACAGCGGGATGCGGTCCAGGCCCAGCCGCTGCGCGCTGGCACGGGCGCGCTGCTTGACCACGGCGGGGAAGGGCGCGACCGGCATGATCTTGCTGGCCACCGCGACGTCGGCGCGCTCGTCGCCCAGGGCCTCGCCCAGGATCCGTTCGCTCTTGCCCAGCCCGTAGACCTCGGCGGTGTCGAACAGCGTCACCCCGAGGGCGCGGGCGCGGCGCACGATGTCGCCCGCGGCGCCGGCGGCGTAGCTGTCCCCGTAACCCCACTCGCGTGAACCGAACTGCCAGGTGCCCAGGCCGATTCGGCTGACCCGGCCGACCCCGTCGACGTCGACAAACTTCATGCGCCCAGCCTAGTGGCGATCGCAAGCGCGACGGGGCCGGGCGCAGCGGGTCGCCACGCATGTGCCCTAGTGGCGATCGCAAGCGCGGCGGGGCCGGGCGCAGCGGGTCGCCACGCATGTGCCCTAGTGGCGATCGCAAGCGCGGCGGTCGCTCAGCCGGGGATCTTGCCGAGGATGTAGTTGGCGATGCTGACGGCGGCCGCGCGGGGCGGCGCGCTGTCCGTGGTGCCGCTGGCGGACACGTTCAGGTCGATGACGACGTTCGCCTTCGCCGCGATCGCCCGCGCCGAACGCACCTGGATGCCCTTCGGCGTCAGGTCCAGGGTGGTGATGCCGTTGCCTGCGTCGGCGGGTGCGCTCACCGACATCGGGATCGGCTGCCCGCCGGGAGCGGACACGGTGACGGTCGAGCCGCCGCATTTGTGCCACCCCGACAGCAGGGTGCCCAGCTGCGCCTGGGCAGCGCCAGGATCGCGGAACGCCGCCACGCCCTGGATGACCTGCATCGACTTCATCATGCTGCGCGTGTCGGTGAATTCACCGGCGTGATACCCGGCCAACGCCCCGGGTGTGTAGGCGTCCGGGCTGCCGGCGGCGATGCTTTCCCAGCACTCCGGGCGGTCGATGCTGCCGTCATCCGGGGAGCGGCCGGGGCTGTTCCAGGTCGGGCCTGCGTCGAGGTTCGCGTCGGCGGTGATGTTGCGCAGCGCGTCGAGCCCGGGCAGCAGGGTGGCGATGGTCTCCGGCGGCACCGTGGGCGGCGGCGGCCCGGCGGCCGTGCTGGAGCCGGGGGACGCCCGGTGCGACGAGGTCGAACCGGACAGCGTGGCCCAGCCGGCCAGGGCGACGACCGCCAACAAGATGAAGATGTACGACAGCGTCACGCCCACCAGCGCACGGTCCCGGCCGAGTTCGCCGCTGCGGCGGATCTGCGCCAGCCCGAGGTGCCCCAGAATCGCTCCCACGGGCGCGAACACGAACGCGAAAACCAGCGACAGCGTCGCCATGGTGTTGACCGGCGCGCGGTAGGGCGCGGGTGCGGGCGGCGGCGTGAACGGCGGCGGCCGCATGGCGGGCGGCGGCGCGGGCGGGTCCAAGTCGGGCGGCGGGACGCGGCCGAGCGGGTCGTAACTCAGCGGGTTTTGCCAATACGGGTCCTGCGGGTTGGTCACCCAGCGCCTCCTTACCGGCCGAACCTGCCCGAAATGTAGCCGACGAGGGCCATCGCCTAAACCGGGGCTGTCACAGCCGGGGCTTGGCGATGCCGACCACGTACGGCGCGTGCGCGAGGGTCAGGTAGACCCGATGTGGTCCCACGGCCATGCCCGAGAGTTCGGCCGCCTGGGCGGCCGGCGGCAGCCCCGACCGGTAGTCGATGCTGCGGAGCATGGGGATTCGCCCGTCCGGAAAACCGGTGAAGCTCGCCGTTTCCAGCGTCACCAGCTCGTGGTCGGTGGCGGCATAGATCCTGGTGTCGTCGGTGCCCAGTTCGCGGATCGGCGACGGCAACCGCGTGCTGGCCAGCTCCTCCAATCCCTGTCCGCCACGGCGGGAGTCGATAGCATGCAGCGTGCTGTCGTCGTGGCCGGCGACATAGCTGCGCGTCACCGCGGTGCCGTCACCGGCCGAGACCGCAACGTCGAAGTCCAGCGAGCCGCGTTGCGCCGCCGGCGACGACGTCCCCTGGAAGTGGCGGATGCCCGAGGATCCGAACAGGTGGTAGTCGAGCTCGCGGCCGCGGTTCGCGCCGTCGATGGTGTCGGCGCTCGTGCCGGTGACCGCGGTGGGCAGCTTGCGGTAGCCGTACTGGTCCACCGGTGTCACCGCCGTTCCATCCGACGACAGCGCCAGCAGCATCCGTAATCCCGCGTCCTCGGAAAGGTAGGCCGGTGCCGGTCCGGCGTCGAAATCGTTGACCTGGCGCAGGCTTTCCAGGTCGACGACGGCCACCCTGCCGCGGTCGGGCTGCGGCACGAAGACGTCGCCCTCGTCTTCCCGGCTGATCTGCAGATTGCGTCCGGACGCCATCGGCGCGGAGAACCGCGTCTTGGCTTCGCCGCCGCGATCGTCCGCGGTGACCTCGGCCAGCCGATGATCGTCGGTGAGTGCGACCAGGGAGTGCATGCGGTAGGACCACACCGGCTCGTGCAAAGCGCCACCTGCCCGCCAGAATTCGACGTCGGGAGCGGATTCCAAGGACGCACCGGGGCGCGAACAGCCCGTCGTCAGCGCCGCCGCCGTGACCGCTCCGACGACTCCGTAGCGCAGCAGCGCCCGCATGCGCTGGCCCGCGCGGGAATTCATTCCGGCGCCCATCGACCGCGTGCTCCTCTCGCCGTTTGTCCAGGACATACCCCCTGCGGGCACGGCCACACGCCGTTTGACGGTCGGAATCGTCGGGTAGCCGTTTCACCGAGCGCGCACAGGCCTGCGCGCCGGACCAAAGCAGATGGGAGGGACACTGTGGCACCGACCGCCATCAAGTCGCCCACCGATGTGGTCGACTTCCTCGTCGGTCAGCACAAGCAGATCAAGGCGATGTTCGCCGAGACCCTGGCGGCGTCCGGAAAGGCCCGTGAACAGGCTTTCGTCGAGCTCCGGAAGCTGCTCGCCGTGCACGAGACCGCGGAGGAAGAGATCGTTCACCCCCGCGCCAAACGCAAGATCTCCGACGGCGGCACCGTGGTGGACCAGCGGCTGCACGAGGAGCACGAGGCCAAGGCCGTTCTGAAGAAGCTGGAAAAGCTCGACGTCGACAGCGAGGAGTTCACTCGCGAGTTGACGAAGCTGCGCGATGCCGTCATCGAACACGCCGAGCACGAGGAGCACGACGAATTCGCCAAGCTGGGTGAGGAATTGAGCGGCGAAGAGCTCGAACGCATGGGTCGCGCCGCTAAGCTCGCCGAGGCGATTGCTCCCACCCGCCCGCACGCCGGAGTGGAATCCCAGGTGGCCAACCTGGCCGTCGGGCCGTTCCCCGCGATGCTCGACCGGGCCCGCGACGCCATCATCGGCAAGGGCTGACACCACCGCCCAACGGCGTGGGTCCCCCCGCTCGGTGTGGGAGCGGGGGTACCCACGCCCTCCGTCTCACCATGACCGCGACGTCGAAAGCACCAGGCGCCGCCCGCTACCTCCCAGAGCAGCGCGGCCTCGACGCGCTGCGCGATGCGGCCGAAACTTGCCACGGCTGTTCGCTTTTCGAGGACGCCACCCAAACGGTTTTCGGCAACGGGCATCCCGGGGCGCCGATCATGCTGGTGGGCGAGCAACCCGGCGACCAGGAGGACCGCGCCGGCGAGCCGTTCGTGGGTCCGGCCGGCCGACTGCTCGCCCGCGCCCTCGAGGACGCCGGCATCGACCCGGCGATGGTCTATGAGACCAACGCCGTCAAGCACTTCAAATTCACTCGCAAGGGCGGCAAGCGACGCATCCACCAAAAGCCCGGGCGCACCGAAGTGGTCGCCTGCCGACCATGGCTGATCGCCGAGATCGAGGCGGTGCGGCCGCGGGTCATCGTGTGCCTGGGCGCTACCGCCGCACAGTCGTTGCTGGGTAACGCTTTTCGGGTGACCGCTCAGCGCGGCCAACTACTGCAGCTGCCCGCTTCCGCCGACGTACATCTCGCGCCCGAGCCGATAGTCGTGGCGACGGTGCATCCATCGTCGGTGTTGCGTGACCGCAGCGACCAACATGACGAGGTCTACAAATCGTTCGTCGACGACCTGCGTAGCGCGGGTTCAGGACTCACCAAGCGCAGGTGAGTCCTGAACCCGCCGCGGGTCAACTCTTCTTGTGCGGCAAGAACTCCTGGGCCTTGGTCTTCAGACCGACCTTGACGAAGCCCACCCGATCCTCGTCACCGGAGAGCACCGCCGTGGTTGCCGACTTGAACTGCTCCCAGGTCGCGTGCGGCGGGATGGGCGGCATGTCTGGGTCGGTGTAGACGTCCAATACCGTGGGACGATCAGCTGACAGCGCCTGGCGCCATGCGTCCGACAATTCCTCCGGATCCTTGATGGCCATGGCGTTCAGGCCCAGGCTGGCCGCGAACGCGGCGAAGTCGATGTCCGGAAGGTTCTGGGACTCCGCGAATTTCGGCGCACCTGCCATGGCCCGCATTTCCCAGGTCACCTGGTTGAGGTCGTTGTTGTGCAGGATCGCGATGATCAGGCGGGGATCTTGCCATTCGTTCCAGTACCGCTTGATCGTGATCAGTTCGGCCATGCCGTTCATCTGCATGGCGCCGTCACCGCTGAACACGATGACGGGTCGGTCCGGATGGCCGAATTTGGCGCCGATGCCGTACGGGACCCCGGGACCCATTGTCGCCAGCGTGCCCGACAGCGAACCCCGCATGTTGCCGCGGAAGCGCAGGTTGCGCGCATACCAGTTGGCCGATGAGCCGGAATCGGCTGCGACGATGGCGTTGTCGGGCAGCTGTGGCGACAGCTCGGAGAACAACCGCAGCGGATTGACCGGGTCGGCGTTGACCATCGCTTCCTTCTCCATGGTCTCCCACCAGCGCGCCACGGTCTTCTCGATGCCCTCGCGCCACGAGCGGTCCTCCTTGCGGCGCAGGTGCGGGATCAGCGCCCGCAGTGCGGTCTTCGCGTCTGCGACCAGGTTGACTTCGTACGGGTAGCGCATGCCGATCATTCCGCCGTCGACGTCGATCTGCACCGCGCGGGCTTGCCCGAATTCGGGCAGGAACTGGGTGTACGGGAAGCTGGACCCGACGGTCAGCAGCGTGTCGCAGTCACGCATCATCTCATAGCTCGGCCGGGTCCCCAGCAGCCCGATCGAACCGGTGACCCAGGGCAATTCGTCCGACAGCACGTCCTTGCCCAGCAGCGCCTTCGCCGCGCCGGCGCCCAGCAGATCGGCGACCTCGGCCAGCTCCTGGTGGGCGCCACGGGCGCCGGTGCCCGCCAGGATGGCAACCTTTTTGCCGGCGTTGAGCACGTCGGCCGCTCGGGCGATGGCGGTGTCGTCCGGCGCGATGTTCGGGTACTCGATGCCGAGGCTGGAGGGCACCATTTTGAACGCGTGCTCGGGCGGCGAGTACGGCAGCTCCTGGACGTCGCTGGGAATGATCAACGCCGTCGGGGCCCGCTGGGTCATCGCTATCCGGATGGCACGGTCCAGCACGTTAGGCAATTGTTCGGGGACGGTGACCATTTGGACATAGTCGCCGGCGACGTCCTTGAACAGGTTCAGCAGGTCGACCTCCTGCTGGTAGCTTCCGCCCATGGCGCTGCGGTTGGTCTGGCCGACGATCGCTACCACCGGGACGTGGTCGAGCTTGGCGTCATATAGGCCGTTGAGCAGGTGGATCGCGCCCGGGCCCGACGTAGCCGCGCAGACGCCGACCCGGCCGGTGAATTTTGCGTAGCCCACCGCCTCGAATGCGCTCATCTCCTCGTGGCGCGACTGGATGAACTTTGGCTTGTTGTCCGCGCGACCCCAAGCCGCGAGCAGCCCGTTGATGCCGTCGCCGGGATATCCGAATACGTGTTCAACGCCCCACGCCCGCAGGCGCTCCAGCAGATAGTCGGAAACCTCTTTTTTGGACATGTTTTCCCTCCTCGGCAGACGGATCTATAGCGCTGACGGGTGGGCGTGTGTGGCTAATTTTTGAACCACCTGCATGGCACTGTCGCGGACTCGCGGGCCGACCGATCGCGGCCCCCTCTGACAGGCGTGACTAATGCAGGCTGCCACCGCATGGGCGGCTTGGGCACTTCCCACAGCAGGCGGATTACCCGCAATCGTCTGCAGTATTCGCCGAAACCAAGGCGGCCAGCCGACTCTCAGCGAGTTTTCAGCTGGTGAATTGTTCAGGCCGACTTGGGCAGCGCAGACGATCCACCGGCGCTGTGGCCTTTGGCCACGCGCCGGATCAGCATGCGGGTCGCCTTATCCAGGATCTCCTGGGCCACATCGGGTTTACGTGCGCGTTCGGCGCGGCGCACCGCCGCGGCAATGGTCAGCCCCTGCTCGTACCCGGTGACGACGCGGGGGTCCACATAGGAGCCGCGCGCCACCGCCGGGGTGTTGCCCAACTCTTCGGCCACTTCTTTCATCACCGCGGATTCGACGCGCTTGGCAACCCGGCGCGAGACGGCCGGGTCGGCGTCGGCGAACGCCGCGGCGGCGAGAACGGTCCCGTGCCAGGTCCGCAGGTCTTTGACGGTGTACTCGTCGCCGACCAGTTCCTTGAACCGGTTGTTGAGATCATCGGCGCGCACATCGAGCCACCCGGATGCATTGCGGCACACCAAAAGTCGATCGCTTCGGTCGGGCCGGCGCATCAGCGCACGCACCGCCCGGACCACTTCGGGATCCTCGATTTCCACCGTGCGCCGGACCCCGCTCTTGGCCGGAAAATCGAATTCGACCGCGCTGCGCCGGACCACCACGTGCTCGCACAGCAGGGTTGACAGACCGTAGGACTCGTTTTCCTCGGCGTACTGTTCGCCGCCGGCACGAAAGTAGCCGCGATCGAGCAGCCGCAGCGCGAGCGCCAACACCCGCTTGCGGGTCAAGCCCTTGCGCGTCAGGTCTTTGGCGATCTCGGCGCGCCACGCCGGCAGGCGCGTGGACAGTTCCAGCACGCGGTCGAACTTCTCCTCGGCGCGCTCCTGCTGCCAGGCGGAGTGGTACAGGTACTGTCGGCGGCCGGCGGCGTCAATGCCCACGGCCTGAATGTGTCCGTTGGGATACGGCGAGATCCACACCTTCTTCCAGGCCGGCGGGATCACGAGATCCTTGATGCGTTGCAGGGTCTCCGGATCGGAGAGCGTCTTGCCGTCCGGCCGGTAATACGCGAAGCCTTTACCGCGGCGCTTGCGCGCGATACCCGGCTTGCTCAGCACGCTTCGACGCAGCCGCATTGATTGCCCTCCAGATCTGGTAGCTGTTTGCACAATTACCCGTCGGAGAAGTCGTTCACACGGTGCAAAAGCACACTCCGAAGTGGAGACGACCCGCCACAGCGTTGTGACGGGTCGTCTCGGACCGGAACTCAGCCGGCCATGAACTCCTGATAGGCCGACTCCAGATAAGGCGGCAGGGCTGAAACATTGCACTGCCGTTCGGTGTCGCCGATCGGTGCCAGAATGCCGCGCAGATCGTTGTACTCCTGCGGGTGGCCGGTGAAATAGCCGCGCAGGCTCGATTCAGCCTCTGGCCGCGGCTGCCCGTAGGCGGCCGTCACCACCTGGTTTGCGCCGGGGTGCGCCGCCAGATACTGCTGGGCGGAGCCTTGGACAGAGGAGACGGTGTTGTTCACCCCTGCTGGGCTGCAGTCGGGTGCTGCGGCCGCCGATGGCGCACCGACGATGCCGATGGCCATTCCGCCGAGCAAACAGCCGGCACTGATCCGGGCCACTTTCCGGCGCGCGACAATACTGCTGATTTTCATGATGTTTGTTGTCCTTCGAACGAAATGATTTTCTCTCGCCAGAGGCTCCCGATCCTCGAAATCCAAAGTAGCGGAAGCCAACAGTGGCGCCGTTGGCTCACGATGAACTCTGGGGCCGCTAGCCGTGCCTCACGGGGTCTTTTGCTAAGCGAACGATCAAAGGATCGAATCGTTTTTAAGAAAGTGGACCGGTTCCTAAGGAATCGTCCTCGGGATCGTGACGGAATTGTTATCCGGGGCCCGGGCCGGAGCCGTCGCAGTCGGCGGCGTGGTGGCCATCGGTGCTGGGCGGAGCCATCGTCTGCAGCCACGTGTCGACGTCGGGGCCGACGACCACCGCGTGCGCGGACGCCAGCAGCGCTCCGGCGCCCAGCGCGGCCACCGCGGGTTCGACGGTTCGCACATATCGGCTATCGCCTTGCTGGGCAAGCAGTTTCGATGTCAGGTCGGGCAACCGGATGGCATCCGGACCGGTGATGGTGCGCGGCGAGTGCGTCTGGCCCAGGGCCGCCTCCACCAACACGTCGGCGACGGTGTCGGCGGCGATGGGCTGAATCAGCCAGTCTTCGACGATCACCTCGTCGGCGCTACATGTCACCGCGTCGTGGTTGGTCGCGAATTCGTACCACTGCGTCGACTTGACGATCGTCGCCGGTACGGGACCGTCGAGCAGGATGTCCTTGGCTTCCCGCTTGGCCTCGTAATAGGCGAAGCCGTCGAATACGGGGTCTTCGATCCCCGCCATCGTCGACACCACCAGGCGCTGCACTTCTTGCCGGGCGCACGCGGCCATGATGTTGCGCGAAGCGGTGGCGAGCGTCTGGGTGATGTCGGACCGCCCATCGGGCGGCACCGGATTGGAGACGTCGATGGCGACGTCGACGCCCTTGAGCGCCTGCGAAAGGTCCCGCCCGTTGAACAGGTCGACGCCGTGCTCGCGCGAGATCTCGACGATCGCGACGTCGCGCGATTTCAGCCTGGCGACAACGCGGGATCCGGCTGTTCCGGTTGCCCCAATGACGGCGATGGTGGTCAAGTGGTTTCTCCCCCCTTCCTGCGCCGCCTAGGCACTACCCAGTAAAGCCTCGTTCAAACTGGTTGATTGGCTGGCTAAAACATGAGCTGGGGCGACAATCGCCGCGGACGTGATCACGCGCACATCGATCACCTCTGTCCAGGCGCAACGCCGGACGGGCGTTTGACGGGCCGTGCGGCGGGAACGCCCTAGGTGCCATCGAGCGCAAGCTCAGTAACCACCGAGAGGGAGGTCAAACCCATGGGGGATGACAAGAGCGGGCCGGAAGAAGCGGTCAAGGGCGCCGTCGAAGGCGTGAAGGGGAAGGCCAAAGAGGTCGGCGGGGCTGTGCTCGGCCGCGACGACATGACCAGGGAGGGCCAGGCTCAGCAGGACAAAGCCGACGCCCAACGCGACGCGGGCAAGAAGGAAGCCGAAGCGGAGTCGGCGCGGGCCGGCGCTGACGCGGCCGAAGAGCGCCAGAAGAAGAACCAGTAGGTCGCCCGCAAAGGGGCCCGGTCCGATTGTCGGGCCGGGCCCTTTTCGCGCGTAGGGTGATCCGGCGGCGTTGAACCGACGATCGATGGTTGCGAGCCGCTTTAGCGGGTAATCCCGGCTTGAGCCGCGTCCCGGCGCGTGGCGCGCGGTGGAAGAGCGAGGTGGAAGATGGGCCTGCGAAATCGGCTATTCAGCGCGGTCGCATTTTTGCGCGCGGGCTACCCCACGCCTGTTCCCCACGTCGGATACGCACCGCTGCTGGCTCTGTCGCCGCGGCGAGTGTCCGACGACGAAATCGTCGCCATCGCCAGACGGCTCCTCTCGCCTAGCCGCCACGCCATCGACGACATCGACGCTGGTGTGCAGATCATCGCGGCCACCGACGAAATGCCTTGCGCCGACGACATCGAGCGTGTCATGGTCGCGGTGCACGCGGCCCGGCACCGCGGCTGAGCCCCCCTCAGACCCGCTGCAGCTCCACCAGCAGTGGACGGTGGTCGGAAATGGTCATGAGATCGCATTCCACCGGGCCGCCGCGCAGTCGGTGATCGTCGGTCAGGATGTGGTCGAGCTGGCGGTTGGGCTGGTCCGCGGGGAACGTCTTCGCGGCGGCCAGCGCCCGCAGCCCCGACCATCGGCGCACGGTCTTCAAGGTCATGTTCAGGTCCCCGGTCAACAGCCGCGGTCCCGGAAAGCCGTGCAGGTCGTGAATCAGCCGGCGCAGCTGGCGCCGATTCCAGCCGGGGACAAAGGACAGGTGCGTATTGGCCACCGTGAGCCCGCCCAACGGCGTACGCAGTTGCGCGATGACCGCCGCCCGCGGCTCCTCGTCGACGACCATGACCCGGTTGGGTCCCGGCAGGTACATCGGAAAGCGCATCGGGATGCGGGGTAGCCGCACCACCTGCCAACTGTCCACCGGGTATCGCGACAGCAGCGCGATTCCGTACGCGGCGGTGCCGGGCTGCTCGCGGCCGGTCGCGGCCATCCAGGTTGCCCCCGGTGTGCCCGAAATCGCCGCCACGAACCGATGTTCCACCGCGCCCATCGCTTCGGCCGCCGCGGCGGTCAGGTCCGCGTGTTCGGAGCGGGGCTGATCGCAGTCGACCTCTTGCAGGCTGAGCACGTCCGGGTCAAGACGTTTCACACAGTCACGGAGCCGCTGGACGACCACGCCGTCACCGACGGTGCGCCCATGCAAGATGTTGAACGTCGCGACACGCATAGGTTCTCACCTACCCACTTTCCGCCTCGTGCAGTCAGCGCGGCAGGCCGTCGGAATCAGCGCGCGCCGGGCACTCCCTCCCGAGCGGCCACCGACCGGCCGTCGCCGGTGTCGAAGACGTCGATCACGACATCGCTGTCGCGGTAGCGTCCCATCGCGGTCAGTCCCGGGGTTTGGGCGATTACCTCGTGGGCCGCGTCGCCCGTGAGCGGGTAGTCGACCACCGGGTGGCGCCAGTGCGCGGCAACGATATTGGCGCCGGACGCCATTCTCGGGCACTCGCGACGCAACACCTCGGCCAGGGTCTCGGCCTCCAGATAGTAGGCGACCTCGCTGAGCACCAGCAGGTCGAACGGCCCGGGCGGCCACGCAGCGTCTAGCGACGAGCGGATCAGCGTCACCCGATTGCGGCAGCGGGCCTCACGCAGCCGGATATCCGCAGTGCGCAACGCCGCCTCGGCGACATCCACCGCGGTCAGGTGGCCACAGCGCTGCGCCAGCCGCGCGGTGAGTGTCCCGATCGAGCAGCCCGGCTCGAATCCGTGTCGGTAGCGGCGTCGTGGTAGCAGCCCAAGCGTGATCGCGTATTTGCGTTGTTCGTACCACCGGGTCGACAGCTGCCACGGATCTTCCGTGCCGATATACATCTGGTCGAAGTAGGAGTCCGGCAGCCGTGCGGTCACCGAAATACGACCTCGCCCACCGCGAGCAGTCGGGGAAGCACGAAGCCCGGCAAAATGGGCGCTGACTGGCTTCCATTGGGCTCGAACTGACTTCGATAGAAGTGCGCGGCGCGACGCTTGCGTTCTGTCGGCCAGCCGGCCGCGGGAATCGAGTACGCCTGGTCCCACGGCACTGCCGGGTCCGCCGGAACTGCCCAGTGCCACATCCATACCGGGTATTCGAGCAACGCAGCGCCGGTGCGCGCACACGCAGCCGCGGCCGCCCGTCCCACGGCTTCGTGATCGGGATGGCCGTCGCCTCGCCACGTCGCCGCGCACCAGGTCCCTGGCCCCGCGGCCTCGAGGATCTCGGTCAGCTGATCGGTGAGCCGGTCTTCGTGATCCGTCAGCTCGCCGTCCGGCAGACCCAGGCATATCGGGGAAGGAGTACCTAAAATATAAGTGGCCCTGCGTAATTCGTACCTACGAGTGGTTTCCATGCGAAGCCGGTCCGAAGCCGACGCGCCGGGGTGCGCGGCTCCGCCGTCGCTGACCGAGACGACCTGAACGGTAGCTCCTGTCGCGGTCAGCTGTGCGATCGTCGCACCCAGGCCCAGCGTTTCGTCATCGGGGTGCGGGGCCACCACGGTCAGCTGTCGGCACTCCGCCAGATCCAGGGCCGGCAAGGGCTTATCCGCAAAAGCGGCCAACCACAACGGAGCCGGTGTGCCGCCGTGGGTCAGCGGCTTGACCGCAAATCGTGCGCAGTTGCCTGCCGGCAGAGTCTTCATGGTGCCCTCATCGCCTGCTGGCCCGACAGCCGTCCGAGCTCGGCCAAATCCCGCTCGGCGTGACTTTGCCGGATGTAGATGCTCAGATCGGCGACCCGTTGCGCGTGCCGGCCGTCCTGGCACAGCGGACCGGGGCCCAACGCGCGTCCGGTGCGGGTGATGGCTTCGTCGACGGCGTGTTCCACTACCGTGCGGACGCGGCGGGCCAGCAGTTGCGCCCTGCCGGACTTGTCGAACGGGTCCTCGTCGACCTGACTCGCGGCCATAGCCAGAATCGCGTCGCTGGCGGCCAGCGCGGCGTCCACGGCGCCGAGGTGTGCCAGCGAGTAAGCATCGGCCGATTGGCTTGCGGCGCAACGGTATAACGGATCGGCGACCCTGCGGGCACCGCCGAGCCAGCAGGCAGCCACGCCGATGGCCCCGTGCCAGAACCCGGGCCGGGTCAGATAGGCGTCAGGGTCACCCACCGCGACGGCTTGAGCGTTGGTGAACTGGACCGGCCTGGTATCGCTGCCCGCCATCCCGGCGTTCCACCATGTGCTGGGCAGTGCCTTGACGGTTGGATCGGTCGCGGCGACCGCGAACAGCCCGCGCGTTCCGTCGTCGAACCGCGCCGTCACCAGTGCGTGGGTGCAGAACCCCGCACCCGAGCACCACACCTTGGTGCCGTTCAGGGTGAACGCACCGTCGGTATTGGTGGCGGTCAGCACTGCATCCGGCGCCTCCGCGGCCCACACACCCCACAGCTGTCCCGGTTCGGGCGGCTTGCCGCCCAACTCGTGAAGTATCGCGACGGCATCGACGTGGGCCTCCGCGATCCTGGCCGCCACGATGTTGTCCTCGGCCAACTGCGCCAGCCGCTGCCAGCGTTCGCCTGTCCGACCCGAGGCGGGTAGCGGCAACTCGAGTCGACCGGACTCCAGCCAATGCTCAACCAGCCCCGCTGTCACACGCAATCACCCGCCACCGTTCTCCCGATTTGCCTGAGGTGATGGGCGAATCCCAAAGGGGCCCGAGCCTGGGTTCGCGCCGATGTGATCACCGATAGTTCGGTGTCTCGATGTATGCGGTAGCCGGCGGCTTCGAACCGCTCGACCAAGTCGACATCCTCGCCCGTCGGCAAGCTGCGGAAGCCGCCGACGCGCCAATATGCCCGGGCGCTGAAGCCCATGTTGGCACCATGAATGTGGTCGTGATCGCCGTCGTAGCACCGCATGTAGCGGTCGACGACGACGGCATCGTGGTGCCGCCAGTCGGTGACGCGCACGACGCCCAAGACCATATCTGCACCAACGCCGAGTTGATGGACCAACCAGTCCGGGTCCACGCGACTGTCGGCGTCGGTGGTGGCAAACCAGGTGCGGGCGTCGTCGCCCAACAGTGAGCGCGCGTAACCAAAACCGACAGCGCGGGCCGTGCCGACGTTGTGCACGTCCACGCTGATGAAATGCACGTCGGGACCGTACTGGCCGGCGAGCTCATCAGAGCCGTCGTCGCAGTCATCCAAGACCACCACGATCGTGACCGGAATCGGCGCGCACAGAGCGCCGGTCAGCACCGCGCGCAGGCAGGCCGGCAGCTTCGCGCGCTCGTTGTGGGCGGGGATCACGACGGCTGCAGCGTCATACGCGCATGGCACGGCGGTTGACATAACCAGAAGATTTCCCAATCAGCCACAAGTTAAACGGCTTTAGCGGCCACCCAGGTTGCTACGCCCGACGGCGGGGTATGACCTTATGCACCATGGCAGCCCCCGATGCTCACGCCAATTCATCCGCCTCCGCCGGGCAGTTGCGTGAGGCGTTGCGCTGCGCGGCGTCGGCGCTCAAGGAAAACGGGCCACGGTTCGCATTAGCCGGCAGCTACGCGTTATGGGCTTACGGGGCACCGGAACCCAGTCATGACGTGGACCTCGTCGTGGCCGAATCCGATGTGGAAGCGGCCGTGGCGACCCTAGCGGGCGCCGGATTCGTCATTGAGCGCCCGCCGGAGGATTGGCTGTTCAAGGCACGTGTCAGCGGCACGCTGGTGGACGTCCTGCACCGCATCAACGGAGTGGCGGTCGACACCGAAACGTTGGACCGTGCCGAGCAGTACGAAGTATTAGCCATCAACATGCCAGTGTTGCCGCCCACCATGGTGCTCATCCAGCAGCTGCGCTCGCTGGGTGAGCATCACTGCGACTTCGCCAAGTTACTGCCGGCGGTGCGCGCGGTGCGTGAACGACTGGACTGGGATGACATCAGGAAGACGACCGCCGACAACGATTACGCGGTCGCGTTCCTGGTGCTGGCCGACCGACTCGGCCTGACGAGTCAGTGATTACGCAGCTTGGCGACCAGCTTGTCCTTTGTCAGGCTCGAATAGCCCGACATCCCAAGTTCTTTGGCGCGCTTCTTGAGTTCCGGAACGGTCCAGTCCTGATACGAGCCGGACCTGCCGCCCCTGCGGGCGACCTTTGACTTCCCCTGCCCCGCGGCGGCATTCGAAATCCGCGCAGCCTTTTCCTTGGAGTCGCCCTTCTTGCGCAAATCCTGGTACAACTTTTCGTTCTTGATCGACGAACGCGGCATGATTCATCCTCCTGTCCAGGTTGAGACGCCCTAGCTCTCCGAGTGCCCACCCCCGGCGCATAAAAAACCACGTCCTAGGCGGGAACCGGGTCTGTGCGCCGCTCCCAGCACCGGTGCCGTGCGAGGGCGGCGGCGAATTCCTCGACGAACCGGTCCGGCAACTCGTCGGCCGCGGCCTTGGTGGTGATGACGGACTGATCGTTGAGCACGTCGGTGTCCTCGGCCAGGCGGTTGGTGATTCCGGCGGTGCGCAGCAGGTCAACACCCGCCCCGTAGGCCCCGATCGGCTTCAGGTGCTTGTAGGCCTCGGTCACGAAGTGCACGGCGTAGCCGTCGTTGGACAAGGTCGATATCGACCGCGGCCCGCACGCCACCACGACGGCGTCGTAGAGCACCGACGCCATCGACGTGAACGACCGGTCGACGGGTAGCTCGCCGCCGGATCCGCCCGCCAACGTGCCGCCGGCGACCGGGGCAAGTACCTCGACTATCGCGCCGCGTTCGTCCATCTGCTCGATGAAGCGTTGGGTTCCCACCACGTCGACCCCGTCGGCGGCCAAAACGGCGATCTTGCGCGTGGCGATGGTGTCGCTGACGCCGATCTGGGACAGCGCCGGGGACGCGGTCACCCCGTCGTCGACCGGCTCCTCGGGGGGCTCGGGCAGCCCCAGCTTCGCCGCCACCTGCGCGGCCAGCCCTCCGTCGACCCGTGCGAGTTGTTCCACTACGGCCGAACGGATCTCGGGCATTTCGACCTTGCCGAGCTCGAAGGCGAACGCGGCGACGATGTGTTCGGCTTCCACCGCCGACATGCTCTGCCAGAACATGCGCGCTTGGCTGTAATGATTCTCGAACGACTTCGCGCGCTTGCGCATCGCCTGCCCGTCCAGCCGCTCGGTGTAATGGCGGAACACGCCCTCGTCGGCCAGCGCGGGGCAGCCACCGCCGATGCTGTTCTTGAAGTAGCTGGTGCGGCCCTGCGGGATCGTGTGCTGGCCGTAACCGTCGTGCTGGTTGGTCCGGACCTCGGCCACCGGCCGGTTGATCGGCAGTTGAGCGAAGTTAGGTCCGCCCAGCCGGATCAGCTGGGTGTCCAGGTAGGAGAAGTTGCGGAACTGCAGCAGCGGGTCGTTGGTGAAATCGATGCCGGGCACCACGTTGGCCGTGTGGAACGCCACCTGCTCGGTCTCGGCGAAGAAATTGTCCGGGTTGCGGTTCAACACCATCTTGCCCACCGGCCGGACCGGAACCTGTTCCTCGGGAATGATTTTCGTCGCGTCGAGCAGATCGAAATCGAACTTGAACTCGTCGGCCTCGGCGACGAGCTGCACGCCGAGCTCCCACTCCGGATACTGGCCGGACTCGATGGCCTCCCACAGATCGCGGCGGTTGTAGTCAGGATCTTTGCCCGCGATCTTCTGGCATTCGTCCCAGATCAGTGAGTGCACACCGAGCCGAGGCTTCCAGTGAAACTTCACGAAAGTGCCTTCACCGCCGCTGTTTACCAGCCGGAAGGTGTGCACGCCGAAGCCCTGCATCATGCGGTAGCTGCGCGGCAACGCCCGGTCCGACATCAGCCACATGATGGTGTGCAGGGTCTCGGGCTGCAGCGAGACGAAGTCCCACAGCGTGTCGTGCGCCGACTGCGCCTGCGGAATCTCGTTGTGCGGCTCGGGCTTCACCGCGTGTACGAAGTCGGGGAACTTGATGCCGTCCTGGATGAAGAAAACCGGGAAGTTGTTGCCCACCAGGTCGTAGTTGCCCTGTTCGGTATAGAACTTGGTGGCGAAACCGCGCACGTCGCGGACCGTGTCGGCAGATCCGCGCGACCCGGCCACCGTGGAGAACCGGACGAACACCGGAGTCTGAACGCCCGGAGTGATCAGGAATTTCGCTGCGGTGTAGTCGGCCAGCCAATCGTCGTATGGCTCGAAATAACCGTAGGCGCCGGCTCCCCGTGCGTGCACCACGCGCTCCGGAATGCGCTCGTGGTCGAAGTGGGTGATCTTCTCTCGGGCGTGGAAGTCCTCCAGCAGGGTCGGGCCCCGCTCGCCGACGGTCAGCGAATCGTCGGTGTGGTCGACGCGGACGCCCTGCTGTGTGGTCAGGTATCCGGTGTCGCGGCGGAACCGCGCCGAGTCCAGATCGCGCTGTTTCGGGTTCTGGTCAGTGGACATTCTGTCGGGGTACCACCGGCCAACGGGTGCAAACGGCCCGACAATCTACTAGCGCGGCACATCTAATCTCGTGCTGATTAGCCGGGGTCGATCCGGGTAGTCGGAGGTGGTGATCGAGGCAGCTAACGGGGATGGTGGCCTCGAGTGCGGTATTCGAATCGATGTGGAACCACAGCGGGATGTGCCGGTCCTGGTGGCGGCGGGCATCCTCAGTAGCTCTACCTATCTGACTCTGCGCGACGCTGTAATCAAGGCCGCGGTCGATGATCCTCCGGCGGTGATTGTCGATGTCGACCGCTTGTCTTCGCCCTCGCCCTCCGCCTGGGCGGTGCTTACCAGTGCCCGCTGGCACGTCAGCATCTGGCCAGACGTCAAGATCCTGCTCGTATGTGCGCATTCCGGGAATCGAAGGGCCCTCTTCACCAGCGGCATCAATCGATATTTGCCGATACATCGCACCCGGGAGGCCGCGCTAGGCGCTGTCCACACCCAGGCCTTACGGGCGCGCGAGCGGGTACGTACCGACCTTCCGCGATCGCGCGAGGGCATCGAGCTCGCCCGCGATGTGGTCACGTACTGGCTCAGCAATTGGGACTTACGGGGGGTGCTGCCGGCCGTGGCTACGGTTGCAACGGCCTTCGTCGAAAATGTCCTCGACCACACGCAAAGTGCGCCAGGCCTGATCGTCGAGAAATACCGGGACACCGTCGCGGTCGCCGTCGAAGACAACTCCTCTAGCTTGCCGGTTCGTCACGAGGACGTGAGCCGCGGCGTCGATGCTGTCTCTGGCCTTGCCATCGTTACCGCACTGTGTCGAGCGTGGGGCAGCGCCCCGACATCATCCGGCAAGACGGTGTGGGCAGTGATTGGCCAGGAAAGCCAATTCTAAGGAGCTCAGACGGTGTTCGGCCTCGCCGCGGTGCGAGTCACCAACCGTCCTGTTTCGGTAATTCCGCTAAGGGTATGCCCCCCGTTACTGGCGGGTAAGGCTACTGCGCAGAGGAAATGCAGTTGAAGATTGCGATTGTCAACGGCGATGACGTCGTCGCGGAGGACCCGGAGCAGCTGTGTGCCGCGCTGGCGGGGCAGGGACACGACGCGACGGTGTGTCTCCGGCGAGCCAACCGACGCTGCGCGCAGGCGGCCACTGACGGCAACTATCGGCGCATCTCGGTCTCCATCGGTCCGCGCAAAGCGAAATCGCCCGTCGATGTGCTGCCCTATGTGGGGGACTGGGCCGCCGCACTGGACCGGATCTGGTCAACGGAGCGACCCGACGTCGTGCACGCATACGGCTGGCTGGGCGGCTTGGCCGCACAACTGACCGCACGTCGACGGCGCATACCGACGGTCCAGACGTTCCTGGGATTGGCCGCGACATCGCGCGAACAGGGCGACGCTGAACAAAACGAACGTGAGCGGATCGAGTCGCTCCTGGCGCGCAGCGCGAGTTGGGTTACGGGTGAGAGCAGTGACGATATCAATGTGCTGGCCCAATTGCGTCACAGCCGGGCACGGTTGTCCGCCTTGACGTGTGGCGTCGATCCCGAGCGCTACACACCAAGCGGGCCGGCGGTCTCGCGCAACCGCTTGCAGAGAATTCTCTGTATTGCACCAAATCCGTTGTGGTGCAACGGTATCGACCTTGCGATCCGCGCATTGCCCAAGGTTCCCGGTGCGGAACTGATGATTGCGGAGACTGACGTCACGAATGGCACCCACAACGACGCGCGATCACGGCTGCAACATCTCGCGTTGAAAGTGGGCGTGGCTGATCGCGTGAACTTTGCCCGCAGGGTCGCCGACGACGAGCTGCCGAAGTTCATCCGGTCCGCCGACGTCGTGGTGTGCACTCCCCGGCAACCACCGCGCGCCAATGTCGTGCTGCAGGCCATGGCCAGCGGGGTGGCAGTGGTCGCGACAAGTGTGGGGGTCCTTGCCGACGTCGTGCTCGACGACATCACCGGGCTCGTGGTCCCGCCGGAGAATCCCGTCGGCGTGGCTGCGGCAACGAGAAGGCTTCTCGCCCAGAGCTTTCAGGCCAAGAGCATGGGCGCGTCGGGCCGCAGCCGCGCCATGTCGCGCTTCGCGTGGCAGCGAATCGCGCTCGACGCACTGAATATCTATGGAAGCGTCGGGGCGCATCATCAGGCCCATGCGGGTTTGCCCTCGGCCGCGGCGCGGTGACGCAATGACGGCGTCCGCGGTAGCCCCCCGGCCGGCCATGACCACCCTGGTGGACGGGACCCGCAGCGATACCACCAATCAGGCCGTCGTGGCCGGCGGCGAAGCGCACGGGCCCGACCGCCGCCCGGCGCAATCAGTGCTCGGAAGTGACTCCCTGCACAATCTGCATCTAGTCGCGGTGCAATACAGGCAGTTTCGTACCACCGATGCGCAGGCCGCGCGGCGATTCTTCGCCGGTGCCTATCAGCCTGGCTGGCGGATCTCCGGGCTGACCCGTCACGCCGCGATGTCACATCTTCGCAGTGACGCCGGTTCGATGACGGTGGACGAGGTGATGATCCAGGGCCGTTCGACCCTGGAGATCCCGGCTTCCGACACCATCGTGGTGATCCAGCCGCGTGCGGGATCGTTGCGAGTCGCGGACGGTCCAGTGGCGACCGCGGACTTCCCGATCCTCGTTGCACACGGAATGCCTTGTGTATTGCACTGCAACGGCGCGCGTTTCGATGTGGTCACCATCGAGGCGGACGTGCTGCACAAGGTCGCCGCGGAATGGCACACGTCGCCGGGACAGCAGACCCAGTTCGTGAATTGGCGCCCACGTTCCCGTGCCGCCGTGCGGGCGTGGCACCGGGCGCTGGATTATGTGGTTGCGACGTTGGCCTCCGCTGACACCGCCCAACAGCCGCTGATCGCCGCGGGTATGGCGGGCCTGTTGGCCGGTGCTCTGCTCGAGTGTTACCCGTCAAACCTCACCGAGCAGGACCCGGCCAGCGATCTCGCGCTGCCCGACACCCTCAAGGAGGCGGTGTCTTTCATCCACCGCCACACCATCGAAGACATCGGCATCAACGAGGTCGCCGCAGCCGTACACCTGACACCCCGGGCGGTCCAGTACCTCTTCCGCCGGCAGCTCGACACGACGCCGACGGAATACATGCGTCGTGTCCGGCTCAGCCGGGCCCATCAAGAGCTGCTGGCGGCAACCGCCGCCACCTCCACCGTCACCGAAATCGCCCAGCGGTGGGGCTTCGCGCACACCGGCCGATTCGCGGTGCTGTACCGGCAGACCTACGGCCAGAGCCCCCATACCACGCTGAGGCAGCAGGCTTCGCCATCCTGATCGCCGCGCGGGCCGGGTCACCCATTCAGCGTGTGCAGCAGTTGGTTCGCGGCGTAGCGTCCACTGGCCAACGCGCCCGTCACCGTCGACGGATTGTCAACTCCCACAGCCTCGCCCGCCAGGTAGAGCCGGTCGCCGACCGGTTGCTGTAGGCGGCGCCGGTCGTCCAGGCCGGAGCCGGGCGGGTGAAACGAATACGCACCGAGTGCGTACGGGTCGAGGGTCCAGTTCGACGTTCGCACATCCGTCAGCGCCACGTTGTCGCCGAAGAGCCGGCGGGCCACCGGTAGCGCGCCGGCCAGCAGATCCCTTGGCGCGCAGGATTCCGCGAATCGTGCCCGCCCGCCGCCGTGGAAGGCCACGGCGATGGGGCCGGCGGTGCTCGGCAAGGTGAACCACTGCGACCACAGCCCGCCTTCGGGTCCGATGTACTGATAGAAAGCGTTGTCTGCCTTCCATGTTCGTTGATTGAAGCGAAAGAAGCTTTTGGACAACGCTCCGAAGCCCAGGGCCGCCACGGCCTGGGCATGGCCATCGGGCAGCGGCGGATCGAACGTGATCGCGCCGGATTTCAGCACACCCAGGGGGACGGTGACGACCGCGGCGGGACCCTGGAAGGACCTGTCCCTGGTCCGAACGATGACTGCGTCGTCGCGTTGCACGATCGCGGTAACCGGCGTGTTGAGCTCGATGGCAAGTCCGTCGGCGAGTGAATGAGGCAGGGCGTCATAGCCGTTCATGATCACGTCCTGGTCGCCGCCGGCGTAGTCACCCTTGTCAAAGCTGTTGGCCGAGAGCTGGTTCGCATCGGCGGCGTATTCGTCCTCGATCTCGGTGGCGAGGTAAAACGCCAGCTGGGTGCGATCGGACGCGGACAGCCGTGCGCTGTCGGCGGCGGCGTGTACCGCTGCGCCCAGACTTCCCGCACCTGCCTGAGCGCGCGCCCGCTCGACAAACGATCGCCAGGTTGCGCTGTGGTAGTCCAGCGGCGCCACGGCGGGATCGACCTCGAGTTTGGCCCATCCGTAGTAGTCGGTGCTGATCAGCTGCGCCCGTGCGCGCCGGGCCAGCTCGGTCAGCGGATTGTCCGTGGTGCCGTGAATCCACGACGCACCCAGCTCCAGCGGCGTGCCCCAGTCACGGTCGGTCCACACCCTGCCACCGATGCGGCCGCGAGCTTCGATGACGCGTACCGGCCGTCCGGCGTCGGCGAGGCTGCGGGCGGCGGACAAGCCGGCCATCCCGGCGCCGACGATAAGGATGGACGTGGTTTCACGCGGTGGGGGTGAATCGGACGGGCGACCGCTCGCACGGGTCGGCCGGTTCGACGCGCAGGCGGCCGTCAGCCCACCGCCGGCCACGCCGGTCGCGGCCGCGAAGAATGCCCGACGCGACAACCCAGACACGGGTCTAAGCGTCTCATAAGAATCGTTTGCCGGATTTCCCAAAAGCGGACCGAACTTGGGGATAAAATCGTCTCATCCTTAGCTGCGGCAACTCCGGTCCGCGTTCGAGGGGGGAGCGGTGATGAGTGCTCGACGATCGGCTCGCCCTGTTGACCCGTTTCCCGACCGGCTGCCGCCGAGCGAGACGGTGTCGGTCCCCGCAACCGACGGCACCCGGCTGCACGTGGAGGTGTTCGGGCCGCCCGACGGGTATCCGATCGTCTTGACGCACGGCATCACCTGCGCGATCAAGGCGTGGGCCTATCAGATCGCCGATCTGTCCAACGACTACCGGGTGATCGCCTTCGATCACCGCGGCCACGGCCGAAGTGGCGTGCCGCGTCCCAAGGGCTACAGCCTCAAACACCTTGCCTCCGATCTGGATTCGGTGCTCGATGCCACCCTGGCGCCACACCAGCGGGCCGTGATCGCCGGTCACTCGATGGGCGGGATCACCATCGCCGCGTGGTCGGAGCGCTACCGCCACAAGGTTCCCCGGCGCGCCGACGCCGTCGCCCTGATCAACACCACCACCGGAGACCTGATCCGACAGGTGCAGCTGCTGCCGGTGCCGTACGGGTTGTCGCCGGCTCGAGTTCTCGCCGGGCGGACCCTGATCAATGCGTTCGGTGGCTTCCCCGTCCCGGGTGCCGCCCGCATCCCAAGCCGGTATGTGGTGGCGATGCTGGCCACCGGACGCGACGCCGATCCGAGCATCGCCAGGCTCGTCTGCGACCTCTTCGAGAACACCTCGGCGGCGGGCCGGGCCGGCTGTGCGAGGGCGCTGGTCACCTCACTAGGGTCTCGGTATCTCAACCTGGACGGCCTGACCGTGCCGACGTTGGTCATCGGCAGCGAACGCGACCGGCTGACCCCGATCAGCCAGTCGCGCAGGATCGCGCGCACCACACCCAACCTGATCGAGCTGGTCGAGCTGCCCGGCGGTCACTGCTCGATGCTGGAACACCCGCGCGAGGTTAATCGCCAGTTGCGCGCCCTCGCCGAGATGGCGGTGCACAACGCCGCCACCCGGCGGATCAGTTCATAGCAGGGCGGTGATCTCGGCGGCCGCGCGCTGCCCGGACCGGATCGCCCCGTCGAGGAACCCGGTCCACTCGTCGGCGGTTTCGGTACCGGCCCAGTGAATTGGCCCGACCGGTTCGCGCAACCACGGCCCGAACCGGGTCCACGACCCGGGCGGCACCGCGGCGGTGGGGCCGCCGGGGGCGAATTCCTCCACCCCCCAACGATGATCGACGTAGTCCAGGGGTTTGAGCGCGTCATCACCGAAAAGCGTTGCAAAGCAGCGCAACGCATCGCGCCGACGCTGATCGCTGGGTAGCGAGTCGAACGTGCGGGCGTCGACAAAACCCATCAAGATGCCGGGACCCTCCGGGTGCGGACTGACGTCGAAGGTGATGAACACGGGGCCCTCGTCGGACAGCGCCTGCCCGGAGAAACCGTTAGTCCGCCAGAACGGCGTGGAATAGGCGGCGTAGGCCTTGCTGAGCCGGCCCTGCGGCCAATGTAAGGCGAGTTGCTCGTACTCGGCGGGCAGCGGCGGAGTGAACTCGATCGAGGCGCGATGGGCCGGCGGGATGGCGACGATGACGAACCCGGCCTCGGTCTCACCGACATCGGTCGTGACGGTGACGCCCGCGCCGTGGCGCTCGATTCGGCGCACCGGCGCGTTGAGCACCACGCGGGTACCCAGTTCGGCGGCCGCGGCCTCGGCGATCTGTTGGGTGCCGCCGGGGAAGCGGTCCTGTTGGGCGCCGTCCTCGACGTCGAGCAGCCGGTCCAGGCCGCCGGCCGCGTGGGCGTAGCGGGCGGCGTGCAGCATCGATACGTCGTCGGGTTCACATCCCCAGGTCACCCGCGCCACGATCGCCAGCAGGTCGTGCGAGGAAGCGGTCGCCCGCACCGAACGCAACCAGCCGCCCAGCGATAGGCCGTCGAGTTCGCGGGCCCGTCGGGCGTCCCACGGCGCCGCCAGCGGGATGCTGCGGGCGATCCTGTCGAACTGCCACCGCAGCCGACCGATGTCCAGCAGTCCCGTCAGCGAAAGCTTCGGGATGGTGCCGTGATACGCGTGCGTCCACCCGCGCCAATGGATGAGGTTCTTGCCGTCGTGGTGCGTCGGGGTGGTCGGGACGTCGAGTTCGGCGGCCATCGCCAAGACGGCGTCCTGGGTCGGCCCGACGAAAGTGCCGCCCAGATCGGCCGGCAATCCAGCGACGCTGCCGGTCAGCGATCGTCCGCCGACCCGGTCACGACCCTCGAAAACCACCACGTCATGGCCTTGTTGATACAGCTCGCGCGCCGCGGCGAGTCCGGCAAAGCCCGCACCGACCACGACAACGTCGACAATCCGTGGGGGTTTTGGCACGCGGTCTAGTGAACCGCATTTCTGCGGTTTTCATGGCAATTTCTGCAAGCTGACTGCCGAACCGCAGGACGTTTCGCATCACCGCGATGGCAAACATATGCCGGCCTGGCCATGTTAATTACGCTGCGACCACGTGTTTCCCACAAGCCCTGCCACAAGCCCTGCCACCCGTCCGACCGCTCCGACCAGTGCGGCGCCGGTCGCCGGGACCAGGCCCGACCTGCGAACCGTGGCTCTGGGCAGCATGATCGGCACCACCATCGAGTGGTATGACTTCTACCTGTACGCGACCGCATCGGCCCTGGTCTTCAAACCGCTTTTCTTCCCGAACATCTCGCCGACCGCAGGGACGTTGGCCGCGTTCGCCACCTACGCCGCCGGATTCGGGGCTCGACCCCTGGGCGCGGTGCTGTCCGGGCACTTCGGCGACCGGCTGGGCCGCAAAGCGGTTCTGGTGGGCGCGTTGGTGGTGATGGGTTTGGTCACCACCGCGATCGGAGTGTTGCCGACCTATGCCGAGGCAGGGCTGCTGGCGCCGGGGATGCTGGCGTCGCTGCGTGTGCTGCAGGGGCTCGCCGTGGGCGCCGAATGGGGTGGCGCCGCGGTGCTCTCGGTGGAGCATGCACCGCCCGACCGTCGCGGATTGTTCGGCAGCTTCACACAGCTGGGCTCACCGGCCGGCATGCTGCTGGCGACCTCGGTGTTCTTTCTCGCCCGGAACGCCACCGGGACCACCGCCTTCCTGAGTTACGGATGGCGAATCCCGTTCCTGCTCAGCGTCTTTCTGGTCGGAATAGGCCTGTTCGTTCGGCTCAGGCTGACCGACGCCGAGATCTTCGACCGGGTCAAGGCGCGTGACGAGCTGGCCCGGATGCCGATAGTGGAGGTGCTGCGCACCGATTCACGCAACGTCGCCATCACCACCGGGTTGCGGCTGTCGCAGATCGGGCTTTTCGTGCTACTGACGACGTATTCTCTTACCTATCTGCAGGATTCGTTCGGCAAGGGGAGCTCCGTGGGCCTGATCGCGGTACTGGTCTCGTCGGCCCTGGGGTTGCTGAGCACACCGGGCTGGGCGCTGCTGTCGGATCGGGTGGGGCGGCGGCCACCGTATCTGTTCGGCGCGGTGGCCGGAGTCGTTGCCCTGGTGTTGTTCTTCGTGGCCGCCGGCAGCGGCTCGGCGCTGTGGGTGGTGCTGTCAATCGTGTTCGGCATCAACGTCGTTCACGACGCCATGTACGGGCCCCAGGCGGCCTGGTTCGCCGAACTCTTCGACACGCGGGTGCGTTACAGCGGCGCCTCGTTGGGCTATCAGATCGGCGCGGTGCTCTCCGGCGGCTTCGCCCCGTTGATCGCCGCGTCGTTATTGGTGGTCGGCGGCGGCCGGCCGTGGTTGATCGTGGGGTACTTCGCGGTGCTGGCGTCGATCACGGCCGCCGCCGCGTACGCGGCCGGCGAGACGCATGAGGCTTACCTGGGATGAGTGCACCCCGCAGGATCTTCCTCAACGCCTTCGACATGGCCTGCGTCGGGCATCAGTCCGCGGGGCTGTGGCGCCACCCCGACGACCAGGGTCATCGCTACCGGGAACTGGGCTACTGGACCGAGTTGGCCCGCATCCTGGAGGCCGGCGGGTTCGACGCGCTGTTCCTCGCCGACGTGCTCGGCGTCTACGACGTGTACGGGGGGTCGCGCGACGCGGCGGTGGCCGACGCCGCCCAGTTCCCGGTCAACGACCCGACGGCCGCGGTCTCGGCGATGGCGGCCGTGACCGAGGGCCTCGGCTTCGGGATCACATTGTCGTTGACCTACGAGCAGCCGTACGCGCTGACGCGCAGGCTCTCGACGCTTGACCACCTGACCGGCGGCCGGGTGGCGTGGAACATCGTCACGTCCTATTTAGACAGTGCCGCAAGGAATTTGGGCTTAGATGCCCAGATTCCGCACGACCAGCGTTACGAGATCGCCGACGAGTACCTCGAGGTCTGTTACAAGCTCTGGGAGGGCTCTTGGGAGGCCGACGCCGTGGTGCGCGACGCGGAGCGGGGCGTGTTCACCGACCCGGCCAAGGTGCACGACATCGAGCACAGGGGCCGCTATTTCTCGGTGCCCGGCCCGTTCCTGTGCGAGCCGTCGCCGCAGCGCACTCCGGTGCTGTTTCAGGCCGGGGCGTCACCGCGGGGTGTCAGGTTCGCGGCGGCACACGCCGAGGCGGTCTTCGTGTCGGGGCCGACGCCGCAGATCGTGTCCGGCCCGGTGCGGGCGCTGCGCGCGGCCGCGGCCGAGCTTGGCCGGGACCCCCTTTCCATCAAGGTGTTCACCATGGTGACCCCGGTGGTCGGCGAGACACGCGAGGAGGCCGTCGCCAAGCTGCATGAATACCGCCGATTCGTCAGCCCCGCCGGCGCGCTCGCCCTGTTCGGCGGCTGGACCGGGGTCGATCTGGCCGAGCTCGACCCTGACGAACCGCTGACGTACGTCGAGACTGACGCCAACCGCTCGGCGCTGGCGTCTTTCACGACCGCGGCGCCGGAGCGGGCCTGGACGGTGCGGGAGCTGGCCGACGAGATCGGCATCGGCGGCCGCGGCCCGGTGCTGGTGGGCTCACCGACCGAGGTGGCCGACGAACTCGAGCGGTGGGTCGACGAGGCCGACCTCGATGGGTTCAATCTCGCTTACGTGACGACTCCGGGCACCTTCGTCGATTTCGCGAATTTCGTTGTCCCCGAGCTGCGTCGACGGGGACGTATGCCCGAGGAGTCGCCGAGCTGCACCCTGCGCCAACGGCTGGGCGGCGCCGGGCCGCTGCTGCCCGACGATCACCCCGGTGCGAAGTACCGCCGCTGAACTACGGCGCGACCGTCAACCAGTCCTTGAAGCCGGACGGGTCGTGCCGGCCCAGCGCGCCGTGCTCGTAGAGGCCCCAGCCCTCGACCGGCTCACCGTCGCCGTCGCGGCAGACCGCGCGGCCGACGTGATCGATCACGCCGAATCCCGCCCGGCCGATGATGGCCGGGTCGGTCATGTCGTAGGTCAGGCGCTCCGCGAACTTCTCGCCCTTCCACATGCCGTGGATCCAATCGGAGTCGCCGCCGTAGCCGCCACCGACGTGAATGGGCACCGGCAGCTTGGACTCGACGTCGAAGTGCACCGGGGTGCCGTCGGGGGCGGTGGCGTCGATCGTCGCGCCGGTCGGGATGCGGGTCCCGGAGCGGTAGTGGATCTTCACGCGCGGCCAGCCCAGCTGCTCGACGCGGCCGTCGCGCCAGATCCGGGTGCAGTCGTTGAGCGAGCGGAACCCGTCGGGCTCCTCCTGGATGATCAGCACGATCGCGAAATCATCGAAGGCCATGGGTACATACAGCCACCACATGCCCTCGAAGGGCGGGTCGGCGGGCCGTCCCGCGGGCTCGGCCTCGCCGATCGGACGGATGCCCCAGGACCGGTCGCGGCTGCCCAACCAGGTGTCGGGGTGGACGGTGATCTCCTCGCCGTCGATGACGATGTGTCCGGTCCAGCTGCCCAGCTGCGCAAAACGCTGCGCGTCCAGCGTCACCCGGTTGCCCGCCCGCAGGATGTGCGGCTGTTCCTGGACGACGTCGAACAGTCCTTGCCAGGTGAGATCGGCTGCGATGCCTTCGGTTTCGTCGAGGACGATCCGCAGCTTGTGCAGCGGTTCGATGACCTCGACACGGTAGCCGTTGACGTGCTGGTGCAGCCGGTCCTGGTCGATGGCGTCCGAAACGTGCACCGCTGTCTGGGTGTCCCCGCGCCTCACGAGCAGGAACGCATCCTTGACCCCGAGGTTGGGGTAGTACCCGATGCCGCTGATCACGAAGATGTTCCCGGTGCGGTCGTGGGCGTTGAAATAGGAGCGGTCGTAGAAGTTGCGGTCCGAGGAGCCCGGCCACGCGATCGGTTGGGGAATCTGGTGTACCGGGAATTCGTCGAGCGGTCCGAGCATTACTGGTCCTCTCCTATTAAACGTCTCATCAATCCGGCGTGGTAGAACAGCGATTCGACATCGTCGGGCTTCTCGGTTTCGCCGAAGTGCACCCGACGGGCGCCGGTGCGCATGAACACACACGCCCACATCACGCCCGAGTACACGTAAAACCAGTGCAGGTCGCCGACCTCGACGCCGGCCAGCCGCGCGTAGGTGCCCCGCACGTCCTCCTCGCGCATCACCCCGGGCAGCCCCGGCAGGGTCGCCAGGCTAGCGAGTTCCTGAAAGACCATGTGCGCGAAGATCATCCATGCCACGTCGAGCTCGCGCGGCCCCAACGTGACCATCTCCCAGTCGAGCACCGCCACCGGGCGGAAGTCGTTGTACAGCACGTTGCCCACCCGGGCATCGCCCCACAACAGCACCGGCTCGGCGGCGGCCGCCTCGGCCGGCCAGTTGGCTTCCAGCCAGTCGAACGTCCGCTCCAGCAGCGGTGATCGCCCGATGTCTGGCACCGCGAAGTCATACCAGGACCGCACCCAGTTGAAGTGCTTGCGCAGCGCGGTGTCCCCGGCCTGGCCCGCGGTGAGGAAGCCAAACGTGCTCTGCGCGTCCGGAATCGAGTGCAGCGTGGCCAACACGCCGACGGTGGCGTCCTGCAGTTCGCGTTGCCGCTCGGCGGGCGCGTCGGCGAACCAGTTGCCGCCGAACGTGTACGGCATGACGTCGGGCGGCACCTCACCGGCGACGTAGTCCATCACGAAGAACGGTGTGCCGAGGACATCGCCGGTGTTCTCCAGCCAGCGCACCCGGGGCACTGGCACGTCGGTCAACTCGCCGACTTTCCGGATGACGTCGAATTGGTGGTCGAGCCGGTAGGTCGGAAAGACCTGCACATCCTCGGCGGCGGGCGCGACTCGGGTCACGAGCTTCTGCTCGATCGGCTCACCGTCCTGCTGCCAGCGGGCGGTCAGGATGATGGTTTCCGACGACATGCCTGTCGAATCCACGCCGCTTTCCACCGTCACCTCGGGTTTTGCGGCGTCCGGCAGTACGGTGGAGAGCCAGCGTGACATCACCGTCGGCAACGTCGTGACGTCACGGCTGGAGCGCTGCAGCCTGTCGACGTTGTCGACCGCGGGTTCTGTTGCCATAAGGTGCCTCCTTCGTTGAGGCAATTACGATACGGTAGGTAGCGTTATGAAAGCAGACCCGTCCGGCCTTGACAAGGCCTCCGGCGCCGGCCGCCCACGCGATCCGCGTATCGACTCCGCGATCCTATCGGCGACCGCGGAACTGCTTGTCCAAACTGGCTATTCCAACATCAGTCTGGCCGCGGTCGCCGAGCGCGCCGGCACCACGAAATCCGCGTTGTACCGGCGGTGGTCGAGCAAGGCCGAACTGGTGCACGAGGCAGCCTTCCCGACCGCCCCGACCGCGCTGGAGTCGCCGGCCGGGGATATCGCCGCCGACATGCGGATGATGATCGAGGCCACCCGCGATGTGTTCACCACCCCGGTGGTGCGCGCCGCGCTGCCCGGTCTGGTTGCCGACATGACGGCCGACCCGGCGCTCAATGCGCGGGTGATGGCGCGGTTCGTGGACTTGTTCACCGCGGTGCGGGTGCGGCTGCGCGAGGCGGTTGACCGGGGCGAGGCCCATCCCGACGTGGACCCGGACCGATTGATCGAGTTGATTGGGGGAGCGACGATGCTGCGGATGCTGCTGCGTCCGGAGGAAGAGCTCGACGACGCGTGGGTGGAACAGACCACGGCCATCGTCGTGCACGGGGTGCGGCGATGACGGGGCGGCTTGCGGGCCGGGCCGCGATCGTCACCGGTGCCAGCCGCGGCCTGGGCCGGGCAATCGCGCTGGCGTTGGCGGCCGAGGGTGCCGCGGTGGCGGTTGCCGGGCGCACCGAAGAAGTATGGGACGACCGGTTACCGGGAACCATCGGCGAGACTGTCGCCGACATCGAGGCGGCGGGCGGGCGTGCCGTCGCGGTCCGCGCCGATCTGACCGACCGCGATCAGATCGCGCGGCTGGTGGAGTCGGCGCGAGAGGCGTTGGGCCCCATCGGAATTCTGATCAACAATGCGGCCTTCACCGCGCCGGGGCGGCCGCCGGCGCCCGGTGGGCAACCGGGTGGCAACGCCGCCAAGGGTGCCGCTAAACCGGTGGGTGCCGCCGTCAAGCCGGCGGGCGCGGCAGCCAAACCGGGCTGGCCGGGGTTCGTGAGCACGCCGTTGCACGCGTATCGCCGGCATTTCGACATCGCGGTGTTCGCGGCTTACGAGCTGATGCAGATGGTGTGTCCCGACATGATCGAGGCCGGTGGCGGCTCGATCATCAACATCACCTCGGTCGCGTCGCGACTGCCCGGCGACGGCCCGTACGCCGATCGCAGCGGCGGGGTGCTGCCCGGCTACGGCGGATCCAAGGCCGCCCTCGAGCACCTGACCCAATGCGCGGCATACGATCTCACCGACCACAACATCGCGGTGAACGCGCTGTCGCCGTCGAAGGCGATTCTCACGCCCGGGCTCTCGTACTATGCCCGCAACTTCGATGACACCGCATCGGAGGACGAATTCGCCCGTGCTGCAGTCGAATTAGTCCTAGTCGATCCGGCCAAGGTTACCGGGCGCACCATCGGCCACCTTCAGGTGCTCGACGGCAGCTTCCGGCCCTTCGCGGTGGATTAGGCAGACGCGCCGTCGGGCTGGTCGGGATCGCCGCGCAGCAGCTCGTCGGGATGGTGGACGTGGTTGACGGCGGGCGGTCCGCTGCCGTCGGTCCACCCGAGTCGCCCGTTGCCGGCGACGGAAGTGTGCCATTGGCCCCTGCCCACCGCGCCGTGGTCGGAGCCGCAGGCGAAGAACAGGTTGTCCGCGTCTGTCCCGCCGCCGTCTGCCCATTGGTGAGCATGGTGAACCTCGCAGTGATAGCCCGGCTCGAGGCAATTGGGGTGGGTACATCCGCGGTCCCGGGCGTAGTAGATGAGGCGCTGATCCGCGGTGGCGATGCGCTTTTGGCGCCCCAAATACAATGGCCGGCCACCCAATCCGCGCTATAGAACATATGTTCGACTTCAAGCGACCAAAGCCAAGACGTGGATGAACTGCCGACTGTGGACAAGCGGAAACGCCGGTCCTGGCCCTGGTCCGCCTGACGTGCAAGTATGAGGAAAGTCAGTGCCGCGACGGCGGCAGGCAACCAATCGAGTGGTGTGCCAATGCCTGGTATGGACAAGCCGACAGGGCGAGTCGTTGCCCTGATCGTTCTGCTGCTCGTGGTCGCTGCCGCGCTGCGCGGTTACCTCCCCGCTCGCCACGATGCGATGCGCAGCGAGTCGGGCGGCCAGGCGGCGCTGACGTTCGTGGTGGCGATTCTCGCCGTGACGCTCGCGCTGATCGCGGTCGCCGTGGTCGCGCGGTTGCGGGACCCCCGCGCTCCCGCGCCGACTGCGGGTGGCCTGTCCGACATGCTGGGCACCGGTAAGGGACGACCGAGCTGGCGCGTGTTGGTGATCGGAGCCGCCGTGATCGCGGCCTGGCTGCTGATCGTGATGCTGCTGGCCCGGTATTTGGCCCACGGTATCGCCCCCTCCCCGCAGGCGCCCGACAGCGGCGCCGCAGCGTCGACGCACCCGCCCGCGCAGCCGCCGTCGCAGCGGCATCCGCACCGTGCACGTGACGGGTCGCAGGACCTGCTGGGGATCCTGCTCGTCTGCACAGTCGCCATGTTGGTGATGTTCGTCGCCGGGACGGTCGCGTCGGCGCGGCGGCGCTGGCGTCCGGCGGCTTCCGCCAACGCCGACGAGCCGGCGGAATCCTCGGCGCCCGCGCCGCGTTCGGAGTCGCTGGCGCGAGCCGCCGAACGCGGCCTGGCCGAGATGACAGACCTGAGCCGCGAACCGCGAGAGGCGATCATCGCCTGTTACGCCGCGATGGAACGCGAACTCGCACAGGTTCCCGGCGCCGTTCCCCAGGAATTCGACACCCCGACCGAGGTGCTGGCCCGCGCGGTCGAACACCGCGCCCTGCACGCCGACAACGCCGTCCAATTGGTGAACCTGTTCACCGAGGCGCGGTTCAGCCCCCACGTGATGAACGAGGCCCACCGCGACATCGCGGTGGGCGTGCTTCGACTGGTCCTCGACGAGCTGGGTTCGCGGAGCGTCGCATGAAAAAGACTATTTCCCTTGGCGTTCTTCTCATCATCGGCATAGAACTGCTGGCACTGACGCAGCACGATCGACGATGGGTGTTGGCGGCCCCCGGTGTCGGGCTGGCCGTTGTGTTGCTCAGCCTTCGTCGAGCTCTGGCGCACGGGTTCGATGCAAACGCGGAGGCGGGCGCCGACGATCTCGGGGATTCGTTGCGCCGCTGGCTTTCCACCACCGAGACGACGATCCGGTGGTCGGAGGCCACCCGGGCCGACTGGGACCGCCATCTGCGCCCGATGCTCGCGCGTCGTTACGAGATGACAACTGGCCAAAGGCAATCCAAAGACCCCGCGGCCTTCCACGTGACCGGGCGCATGCTTTTCGGTGCGGAACTGTGGGAATGGGTCAATCCCAACAACGTCAGGCGCAGCGGTGACCGCGAACCCGGTCCGGGTCGTGCGGCGCTGGAAGAGATTCTGCTCAAGCTGGAGCAGGTATGACAGGAGGCGCGATCCCAACATGACGCTGCCGGCCGCAACCACGACCGCACACTGCGAAGCGATTCTCGACGAGATAGAGCGCGTGGTGGTAGGAAAGCGCTCCGCACTGCGGCTCATCCTCACCACGGTGCTCGCGCGCGGCCACATCCTCATCGAAGACCTGCCCGGCCTGGGCAAGACGCTGATCGCGAGATCCTTTGCCGCCGCGCTGGGGCTGCAATTCACCCGGGTGCAGTTCACGCCCGATCTGTTGCCGGCGGATCTGCTCGGTTCGACCATCTACGACATGCAGTCCGGCCGCTTCGCGTTCCGCCCGGGCCCCATCTTCACCAACTTGCTGCTGGCCGACGAGATCAATCGCACGCCGCCGAAAACCCAGGCGGCGCTGCTGGAGGCGATGGCCGAAGGCCAGGTCAGCATCGACGGCGAAACACACCAGCTGCCAAAGCCTTTCATTGTGCTGGCCACCGATAACCCGATCGAGTACGAGGGCACTTACCCGCTGCCCGAGGCGCAGCTCGATCGATTCGCGATCCGGCTGGAATTGCGGTATCTCAGTGAGCAGGACGAGACCTCGATGCTGCGCCGCCGACTCGAACGCGGCTCGGCCGAACCGACGGTCAATCAGGTGGTGGACGCGCACGACCTGCTGGCCATGCGCGAATCGGTCGAGCAGGTGACCGTGCACGAAGACGTCCTGCACTACGTGGTGTCGCTGGCCAATGCGACGCGACACCATCCCCAGGTTGCGGTGGGCGCCAGCCCGCGCGCCGAACTCGACCTGGTGCAACTCGCGCGTGCCCGCGCGTTGCTGCTCGGCCGCGACTACGTCATCCCCGAGGATGTGAAGGCGCTCGCTATCGCGGCGATCTCGCACCGGATCACTTTGCGCCCCGAAATGTGGGTGCGAAAGATCCAGGGCGCCGATGTGATCGGGGAGTTGTTGCACCGCCTGCCGGTGCCGCGAACCGGCGGCACCGCCGGAGACACCGGATGAGCCCGGCGTGACGTCCAGCGTTGCGGCCGAGTTCCGCTGGCGTGCATCGGAATTGACGCGAGCGGTCGCCACCTGCGCCGGGTTCGCGATGGCTGCCGCCGTGATCGGCGCCCGGTGGCAGCTGATCGCCTTCGCCGCGCCACTGCTCGGCGTGCTGTGCTCGATCAGCTGGCAGCGGCCCGTCCCGACGATTCACGTGCACGGCGAGCCCGACGCCCAGCGTTGCTTCGAAAGCGAGCAGGCACACGTCAGGGTGTGGGTGACACAAAAAGGCACGGCGGCCGCCCAGGTCACGATCCCGGACATCGCAGGCATGGAGCTCGAGATCGCCGAATCCGTTGCGGTCCAGGGGAAGACCGTCACGGCCACCGCGCGGCGCTGGGGCCGGTATTCCATCGGTGCTCGCATCGACGTCGTTGCCCGCGGTGGGCTGCTCACCGGCACGGCCACCGTCGGGGCCGCCGAGGTCATCGTGTTTCCCTTGACACCCCCGCAGCCGACGCCCATCCCGCAAACCGAGCTGCTCGACCGGCTGGGCGCCCACCTGACCCGCCACATCGGTCCGGGCGTGGAATACGCCGACATTCGTCTCTACGTTCCCGGCGACCAACTGCGCGCAGTGAATTGGCCGGTGAGCGCGCGCCGCGGCCAACTACATGTGACCCAGCGGCTGACCGACCGCGCCGCCGACGTCGTCGTCCTGATCGATGGGTATCGCCAGCCCGCGGGTCCGGCGACCGAGGCCACCGAGCGCGTCGTGCGCGGGGCAGCACAAGTGGTGCAAACCGCGTTGCGGCACGGTGACCGGGCCGGCATCGTCGCTCTCGGGGGCAACCACCCGCGCTGGCTGGGTGCCGACATCGGGCAGCGCCAGTTCTACCGGGTGCTCGACACCGTCCTGAACGCCGGCGACCGATTCGAACACACCACGGGCACGCTGGCGCCGCGCGCGGCGGTTCCCGCCGGCGCGATCGTCATCGCGTTCTCCACCCTGCTCGACACCGAATTCGCCTTGGCCCTGATCAATTTGCGCAAGCGTGGCCATGTCGTGCTGGCCGTCGACATCCTGGACAGTTCGCCGTTCCAAGACGAACAGGATCCCCTGGTGGATCGGATGTGGGCGCTGCAGCGCTCCGCGATGTACCGCGACATGGCCACTATCGGCGTGGACATCGTGTCGTGGCGCGGCGACAGCGGCCTGGAGCAGTCGATGGGTGTGTTGCCGGATCGCCGCCGGCGGGTGCGGGGGAGGCTTCGTGGCTAATGCCGGTGCGGGGGCGCTGGCGCGGGTGGGCGCGCCCGCGTTCGCGACGGGTTTCGGCCTGCTGATGGTGGGCCTGGCGGCCGACGGCTGGCAGGGCCCCGCGGTGGTCGCCTGGGTGGCGGCGCTGATCGCGGTCGCGGTGGGCACGGTATTCCGGCGCGCCGCAACGGTTGCCGTGCTGCTGGCGGCGATCACCGTGATGCTGACCGACCCGCCGCTGATCTTCGTCGCGCTGTCCGGATTGTGCGCCGCCGCCTACCTGGTATGCCGCCACGCGGCCGGCGCGGCCGCCCCGGTGGTGCTGGACAGCTGGCCGACGGCCGTTGGCGCCGTAGGGTTTACATTCGCCGGGCTGGTCGCGACGTCGTTTCCCTTGCAGTTGCCGTGGTTGCCGTTGGTGGCCCCGCTGGGCGCATTGGTGATCTACCTGCTGGCCATCCGGCCGTTCATGAGCTGACCCGTGACGGCCGGACGCCGCCTCAGTGCAGCAGCTGGGCGGCCTGGTCGGCGAGATCGAGCAGCGGCTGCGGGAAAATGCCGAGCCCGACGGTGACCGCGGCGCACACCGCGATGGCGGCCTTGCTCAAGATGCCCGGCACCACCACGTGCGGGGTGTCCTCGGTCGCCTCGGTGAAGAACATCGACACGATCACCCGCACGTAGAAGTAGGCGGCGACCCCGCTGGCAACCACACCGACGATCACCAGCGGCGCGGCGCCGCCCTGGGCGGCGGCCTTGAAGACGGCGAGCTTGCTGACGAAGCCACTGGTCAGGGGGATGCCGGCGAACGCCAACAAGAACATCGAAAACATCACGCCCACAATGGGTGAGCGCTGACCCAGCCCCGCCCAGTGTGAGAGTGTGGCGTCCTCGACCCCGTCGGCGTCACGGATCAGGCCGACGATGGCGAACGCGCCGACGGTGCTGAAGCTGTAGGCAAGCAGATAGAACAGCGTGGCGGACAGGCCGGTGTGGTTGTCGGCGATGACGCCGGTGAGGATGAACCCGACGTGGGCGACCGACGAGTAGGCCAGCATGCGTTTGACGTCGGTCTGGTTCACCGCGGTGATGGTGCCCACCGCCATGGTCAGGATGGAGATGGTCCACAGCACCGGGCGCCACTGATCGTGCAGCGGCGGCAACGCCACGTAGATAACCCGAAGCAGCGCACCGAAAGCCGCGACCTTGGTGGCCGCGGCCATGAACCCGGTGACGGGGGTAGGTGCGCCCTGGTACACGTCCGGAATCCACGAGTGGAACGGAACGGCGCCGACCTTGAACAGCAGGCCGACCGACAGAAGCGCGACGCCGACCAGCGCCATCGAGGTGTCGCCGCGCGCGGCAAGCGCATCGCGGATGCCGGTCAGCAGCAGCGTGCCGGTCGCGCCGTAGAGCAGCGCGACACCGTACAGGAAGAACGCCGACGAAAACGCGCCCAGCAGAAAGTACTTCATCGCCGCTTCCTGCGAGAGCAGGCGGCGGTGACGGGCCAGGCCGCACATCAGGTACAGCGGCAGCGACAACACTTCCAGCGCAACGAACATGGTCAACAGGTCATTCGACGCGGGAAAGACCATCATGCCGCCTACCGACAGCAGCGCCAGCGGGAACAGCTCGGTCTGGGCGGCCCCGGCCCGCTCGGCCTCGCGCTCGGCGTCGCCGTCGGGCACCGCCGATGCCTGTGGCGTGAACGAGTCAAGGCCACCCGAGCCGGCCGTGCCGACTCCCACGGACACCTTGCTGTCCGCCTTGGCCTGCGTGCGTTCGGCGATGAAGATGACCGCCATCACCGCGACCAGCAGCACGGTGCCCTGCAGATACAGCGTCGGGCGGTCGATGGCCATGGCGCCCAACACCGCGACGCGGCCCGAGCTTTGGATCGAGCGGCTCACGGCGATGACCGCGACGAACGCCGCGATCAGACCGCCGAGCGAGAGCGTCACCTGCGCGGTGTAGCGAATACGCCTGGGCAGGAATGCCTCTGCGAGGACACCCAGCACGGCGACGCCGAACACGATGAGCGTGGGGCACAGCAGGAAATACTGAATGCTCGGGGTGGGAAGGGTCATCGCGGTCCTTCGGCGGTCCGGTGTAGGTCGGCCGGTCTGGGTGTTCCCACCGGGACGGTCGGCTTGGGGTCATGCTGGCCGATGGTGGTCATGGTGTTCTCGACGGCGGGATTGATGATGTCGAGCACGGGTTTGGGATAGATGCCGAGCACCAGCAACAGCGCGATTAGCGGTGCGACGACAATCAATTCACGTGCACGCAGATCGCCGATCTTCTCGTTGCCGCTGAGCACCGGCCCGGTCATCACGCGTTGGTACAGCCACAACATGTAGACCGCCGAGAGCACCAACGCGGTGACCCCGAATGCGGCGGCCAGCCAGTACCGGTTGAAAGTGCCCAGCAGGACCAGGAATTCGCTGATGAACGGGGCCAGGCCAGGCAGCGACAGGGTGGCCATCGCCGAGACCAGGAAGGTGCCGGCCAGTATCGGCGCCACCTTCTGCACGCCGCCGTAGTCGGCGATCGCCCGACTGCCGTGCCGCGATATCAGGAATCCGGCGATCAGGAACACCGCGGCCGTGGACAGGCCGTGGTTGAGCATGTACAGCGTCGACCCGCTCTGCCCCTGGCTGGTCATCACGAAGATGCCCAGGATGATGAACCCGAAGTGCGAGATCGAGGTGTAGGCGATCAGCCGCATGATGTCGGTCTGGCCGATGGCCACGATCGCGCCGTAGATCACCCCGATGACCGCGAGCACGACGATCAGCGGGCGGAAATACGTTGAGGCGCCGGGGAACAGCTGCAGGCAATAGCGCAACATGCCGAAGGTGCCGACCTTGTCCATCACCGCCATCATCAGCACCGCGGTCGCAGGGGTGGCTTCGACGGCGGCGTCGGGCAGCCAGCGGTGGAACGGCCACAGCGGGGCCTTGATCGCGAACGCGAACATGAAGCCCAAGAACAGCGCCTTGAACACGGCCGAGTCCGCGCCGTACCGGCCCGACGCGACGCCGGCCACGATCTCGCGGAAGTCGAAGGTGCCCGAGCCGTGCTGCGAGGTCACCACGTACAGCCCGATTACCGCGGCCAGCATGATCAGCCCACCGAACAGGTTGTACAGCAAGAACTTCACGGCCGCGCGCGATCTGCCGGACCCGCCGCCGAAGCCCCCGATCAGGAAGTACATCGGGACGAGCATGGCCTCGAAGAAGACGTAGAACAGCAACACGTCCAGGGCGACGACCGAGATCAGCACCATCGACTCGATGGCCAGCGTCAGGGCGATGTAGGCCTGCACCCCGCGGCTGCGCTCACCGCCGTCGTTCCAGCCGGCCACCTGCAGCACCGGAATCAGCACCGCGGTCAGCAGCACCAGCACCACCGCGATGCCGTCGACGCCCAGAGTGTAGCCGGCGCCGAATGCCGGGATCCACTGGTGGCTCTCGACGAATTGATAGGGCGCGCCACCGGTCTTGAACCCCAGGGTGACCACGATCGCGACCGCCAGGGTCGCTACGCCGAAGGCCAGACCGGTCCACTTGGCGAGCTGTCGCAGTCCGGGCGGCGTGAGAATGATCAGCACGGAGCCGGCCAGCGGCACCAGCCACAGCACGCTCAGCCATGGAACGCTATTCACCAGCGCCGCTCCTTTTCATCTCTCGGTCGCGAATCACCACAGCCGCACCGCCAGGATCAGCGCGATCACCAGGACCGCGCCCGTCAGCATCGACAATGCATAGTTGCGGGCGAAGCCGGTTTGCAGTCCCCGCAGCCGATTTGACGTCGAACTCACCAGCGCCGCCAGCGCGTTGACCGAGCCGTCGACACCCGCGTTGTCGACGTCGACGAGCGCGTGGGTCAGCTGCGCGCCCGGGCGCATGAAGACCTCCTCGTTGAACGCGTCGCTGTAGAAGTCTTTGCGCACCGCCGTCGTCAGCGCCGAGACGGCGACCGGTGCCACCCGGGGGATCGGGGTCCTCGCATACAACCGGTAGGCCACCGCGATGCCGATGGCCACGACACCCAGCGCCAGCGCGGAGTTGACCCAGACCGGGAACGCGTGGGTGACTTCCTCGTGCTTTCCGACGACCGGCTCGAGCCAGCGCTGCAGGGTGCCGCCCACCGCCAGCAGGCCACCGGAGAACACCGAGCCGACGGCGAGCAGAATCATCGGCCACGTCATCAGGCTGGGCGCCTCGTGCGGGTGGGCGCCGGGACCCCAGCGCTTCTTGCCGAAGAAGGTCATCAGCATCACGCGCGTCATGTAGAACGCGGTGACGCCGGCGCCCAGCAGCGCGGCGCCACCCAGCAGGTAACCCTGGATGCCGCCCGAGGCCAGCGCCGCCTCGATGATGGCGTCCTTGGAGAAGTAGCCCGCGAAGGGCGGCACGCCGATGATCGCCAGGTAACCCAGGCCGAAGGTGACGAACGTAATGGGCAGCGCCGCACGCAAACCGCCGTAGCGGCGCATGTCCTGCTCTTCGTGCATCGCGTGGATCACCGCGCCGGAGCCGAGGAACAAACCGGCCTTGAAGAAACCGTGGGTGAGCAGGTGCATGATCGCGAACGCGTAGCCCGCCGGCCCGAGGCCCGCCGCCAGCACCATGTAGCCGATCTGGCTCATCGTCGACGCCGCCAGCGCCCGCTTGATGTCGTCCTTGGCGCAGCCGATGAACGCCCCGAGCAGCAGCGTGACCGCACCCACGATGACCACGGCCAGCCGTGCGTCGCTGGACAGGTTGTACAGCGGATTCGACCGCACGATCAGATACACGCCGGCCGTCACCATGGTGGCGGCGTGGATCAGCGCGGACACCGGGGTGGGGCCCTCCATCGCGTCACCCAGCCAGGCCTGCAGCGGGACCTGGGCGGACTTGGCGCAGGCGCCCAGCAGCAACAGCAGTCCCATGGCGGTCAGCGCACCGTGACCGGCGGCGGGCGCGCCGGCGAACACCCCGGCGTACGACAGAGTGCCGAAAGTGCTGAACATCAAGAACATTCCCAGGGCCAGCCCGGCGTCGCCGACCCGGTTCATCACGAAGGCCTTCTTGGCAGCCGTGGCCGCCGTCGGCTTGTGGTACCAGAACCCGATCAGCAGGTAGGACGCCAGGCCGACGCCCTCCCAGCCGACATAGAGCACCACGTAGTTGTCGGCGACGACCAGCAGCAGCATCGACGCCAGGAACAGGTTGAGGTAGCCGAAAAACCTTCGGCGGTCCAAGTCTTCGGCCATGTACGCAACCGAATAGATGTGGATCAGTGACCCGACTCCGGAGATCAGCAGTACGAAACACACCGACAGCTGGTCGATTTGCAGCCCGAGGTCGACCTGGAGCTGGCCGACCGGAATCCAGCTGAACACCTTCTGGTGGATGACGCGGTCGTCGGCCGCGCGGCCGAGCAGCTCCGAGAGCAGGCTCAGGCCCACCCCGAACGCCGCGAGGGCGGTGGCGCAGCCCAGCCAATGCCCCCACCGGTCCGTGCGTCGCCCGCCGAACAGCAGGATTGCGGCGCCCGCCAGTGGCAGCGCGACCAGCAGCCAGGTGTATTGAGTCATGTTGGCGTCTTCAGCCTTTGAGTAGGTTCGCGTCGTCGACGGACGCCGATTTGCGGGTACGGAAGATGGTCATGATGATGGCCAGTCCGATGACCACCTCGCAGGCGGCGACCACCATCGTGAAGAACGCGATCATCTGCCCGTCCAGGTGGCCGTGCATCCGCGCGAACGTGACGAACGCGAGATTGACCGCGTTGAGCATCAGCTCCACGCACATGAACATCACGATGGCGTTGCGGCGCAACAACACACCGGAGGCCCCGATGGTGAACAGCAGCGCCGAAAGGTACAGGTAATTGGCCGGATTCACGACGTACCGCCTTGGGAGAGAGTCGGGCTCGGCTCCGGGGAGTGCGACGGCGTCTTCTTGCCGTCGGCGCCGCGGCTTTGCAGCATCGGCGAGACTGAGAGCTTCGAGTACGAGCCGTCCGGCAGCATCGCGGCCACGTCGACGGCATTGTGGCGTGCGTACACACCGGGGCTCGGCATCGGGGTGGGGTGCCCGCCCGACCGGAACCGTTCCTGCGAGAGCTCGCGCTGCGTCTTGCGGCGCTCGAATCGCTCGCGGTGCGCCAGCACCATCGCGCCGACGGCCGCGGTGATCAGCAGCGCGCTGGTGAGCTCGAACGCCCACAGGTATCGCGAAAAGATCAGCGCCGCCAGTCCTTCCACGTTGCCGTTGGCGTTGGCGGTGGTCAGGCCGGCGAAGCCGCCGGTGGTCACGTTGCCGATGGCGGCGATCAGCAGGATGCCGAACCCGATGCCGGCGGCCACCCCGGCGATGCGCTGACCGCGCAGCGTCTCCTTGAGCGATTCCGCGGAGTCCACACCGATGAGCATCAGCACGAACAAGAACAGCATCATCACCGCGCCGGTGTAGACCACGACTTGAACCACACCCAGAAACAGCGCGTCCTGGATCATGTAGAAGACCGCCAGGATGATCATGGTCATCGCCAGGAACATCGCCGAGTAGACGGCGTTGACGGCGGTGACCACCCCGATCGCGCCGATCACGGCCAGCACGCCCAGCACCCAGAAGGCGACCGCTTCGCCGGTGGAGGTGCGCACGATGGTGTCCTGCGCAAAACTCGACGCCACGGCGACGGCGTGGCCGGCCAATCCGGTCACCGGGAGTCTCCGGCCTGCTCGGTCGGCCGCAACCCGTGTGCGGTCACATTGCCTTGGTAATAGTCCTTGTCGGTGGCGCCTTCGGTCCTGGGGTGCGGCGGCGCCAGCATGTCCTGCAGCAGCGGCGCCAGCAACCGGTCCTTCTCGTAGATCAGGTCCGCGCGGTTGTCGTCGGCCATCTCGTAGTCATTGGTCATCGTCAGCGCCCGGGTGGGGCACGCCTCGATGCACAGTCCGCAACCGATGCACCGCAGATAGTTGATCTGGTAGACCCGCCCGTAGCGTTCCCCGGGCGAATACCTGAGTTCCTCGGTGTTGTCCGCGCCCTCGACGTAGATCGCGTCGGCCGGGCATGCCCAGGCGCACAATTCGCAGCCGATGCACTTCTCCAGACCATCCGGGTAGCGGTTCAGCTGGTGACGGCCGTGGTAGCGCGGCATGACGGGGCCCGGCTTTTCCGGGTACTCCTCGGTGACATTCCTTTTGAACATCGACCCGAAGGTCACGCCGAATCCGGCCACGGCGTCCAAGAATTTAGCCACGTGCTTTCTCCTTGCTCGCCGCCGCCAGGGATTTCTGGGCCGTCGATGGCAGCGGCGGTGTCGGGAATACGGGTGTGGAGTCGAGTGCGGCCGGCAGCTTCTTCGCGTCGCGGCGCAGCTGTTTCTCCAGCGCGCGAATACCCGGCGCGCTGAACGGCTTTCGCAGCAACAGCACGAGCGCGGTGGCGAACACGACGCTGCTGACCACCAGGATCGGGGTCCAGTGCTGATAGCCCTGGTTCTGCAGCGTGCGGATGACGGCGGCGATCAGCACCCAGACCAGCGAGGCGGGGATCAGCAGTTTCCAGCCCAGCCCCATGAACTGGTCGTAACGCAGCCGCGGCAGCGAAGCCCGCAGCCAGAAGTAGACGAACAGGAAGGTCCACATCTTCGCGGTGAACCAGAGCACCGGCCACCAGCCGGTGTTGGCGCCGGCCCACATGTTCAGCGGCCACGGCGCATGCCAGCCGCCGAAGAACAAGGCGGTGGCCAGCGACGAAACCGTCATCATGTTGACGTACTCGGCCAGCATGAACATCGCGAACTTCAGCGACGAGTACTCGGTGTGGAATCCGGCGACCAGCTCACCCTCGGCCTCGGGCAAATCGAAAGGCGCCCGGTTGGTTTCACCGACCATCGAGATGAGGTAGATGACGAACGACGGCAGCAGCAGGAACACGTACCAGACCCGGTCCTGCGCGGCGACGATCTGCGATGTCGACATGGAGCCGGCGTAGAGGAAGACCGCGGCGAACGACAACCCCATCGCGACCTCGTAGGAGATGACCTGGGCGGTGGAGCGCACCCCGCCCAGCAGCGGGTAGGTGGACCCGGAAGCCCAACCGCCCAGCACGATTCCGTACACGCCGATCGCCGACAGCCCGAGGATGAACAGCACCGCGACCGGCAGGTCGGTCAGCTGTAGCGGCGTGCGGTGGCCGAACACCGACACCACCGGACCGAACGGGATGAACGCGAAGGCGGTGAACGCCGGAATCGTGGAGATGACCGGCGCCGCGAAGTAGACGAACTTGTCGACCCCACCCGGGGTGATGGTTTCCTTGAGCGCCAACTTGATTCCGTCGGCCAGGCTCTGCAGCACACCCCACGGCCCCGCCCGGTTGGGCCCGGGCCGCAGCTGCATCCAGCCGAGGATCTTGCGTTCGAGCAGAATCGCCACCAGCACGTTCAGCATGAGGAACACGAAGATCGCCAGCGCCTTGCCTAGCACCAGCCACCAGGTGTCGTGCCCGAATGCGGTCAGCCCGGTCATTTCCCAACTCCGATCTTGACTGTGCTCCCAGCCGATACGCCGAGTTGGCGATGCACCGCCGAGCCGGGCGAGTTCACCGGAAGCCACACGACCCGGTCGGGCATGTCGGTGATCACCAGCGGCAGGCTGACGGATCCGTGTGAGGTGCTGACCGTGACCTCGTCGCCGTCGGCGGCGCCGATCTCGGCGGCCGTATCGGCGGACAGCCGGGCGACGGGTTTGCGGGCGGTGCCCGCCAGATGCGGCTCGCCGTCCTGCATCCGGCCGTTGTCCAGCAACATCCGCCAGCCGGCCAATACCGCCTCTCCCGCGGCAGGTTCGGCGGGGTCGGGGGCCGCGACGTCCGGGTTCGCCGCGCGCTTGCCGTCCCAGTGCCGCAGCGCGGCCAGTTCTTCGCGGGCCGTGCCGACGGTGGACATGCCCAGATATACGCCCAGCTCGTCGGCCAGCGTGTCGAGCACCTGATGGTCGGATTGGCTGGCCTGCTGGGTGTTGCGCAGCGCGGCTTCGAACGGCCGGAAGCGGCCCTCCCAGTTGACGAATGCGCCGGCCTTCTGCGTCGTCGGCGCGACCGGGAAGACGACGTCGGCACGTTCGGTGACGGCGCTGTGCCGCGGCTCCAGGCTGACCACGAAGTCGACGCCGTCCAGTGCCGCCAGCACCGCTTGCGGGTCGGTGAAATCATCGGGCTCGACACCGCCCACCAGCAGCGCGCCCAGCGTGCCGTCGGTGGCGGCGGCCAGCATTGCGTCGGCGTCGCGTCCTCTGCCGGAAGGCAATTCGGACACGTTCCACGCCTGAGCAACCTGCGCTCGGGCGGTCTCGTCGTCGACCGGACGGCCACCGGGCAGCAGCCCCGGCAGCGCACCGGCCTCCAGCGCGCCGCGCTCACCGGCCCGGCGCGGCACCCAGGCCAGACGGGCGCCGGTGGTGTCGGCGAGCCGGGCCGCCGCCGACAATCCGCCCGGCACCGTGGCCAGACGTTCGCCGACCATGATGACCGCGCCCGCGGTGGAGAGCAGATCGCCCACTTCGCCGGTGGCCAACCCGTCGAGCGCCGAAGGCTCAGCGCCCGGAATGGTTTTGATCAGCCGGCCGGACATCTTGGTCAGCGCGCGGGTGGCGAACGGCGCGATGGCGTAGACCGGCAACCCGTGCTTGCGGGCCGCCTTGCGTAACCGCAGGAAGACGATGGGCGACTCGTCCTCCGGCTCGAATCCGACCAGCACGACGACCGGCGCCGATTCCAGGTCGGCGTAGCTGACGGTGATCGGCTTGCCGGCGATACGGGCGGCGAGGAAGTCGGCCTCCTCGGCCGAGCTCGGCCGGGCGCGGAAGTCAATATCGTTGCTGTCCAGCACGATTCGCGCAAACTTGGAATAGGCGTAGGCGTCCTCCAAGGTCGCCCGGCCGCCGACCAGCACACCCGCGCGGCCACGCGCCGCTTCGAGGCCCGTCGTCGCGACGGCGATCGCGTGCGACCACGAAGCCGGTTGCAGCGAGCCGTCGGCGTCGCGGATCAGGGGAGTGGTGAGCACATCGGCCTGGGTTGCGTAGGTGAACGCCCACCGACCCTTGTCGCAGTTCCACTCCTCGTTGACTTCGGGGTCGTCGCCGGCCAGTCGCCGCAGCACCTTGCCGCGCCGGTGGTCGGTGCGCTGCGCGCACCCGGAAGCGCAGTGCTCGCAGACGCTCGGGCTGGAGACCAAGTCGAACGGGCGGGCCCGGAACCGGTACGAGGACCCGGTCAGCGCGCCCACCGGGCAGATTTGCACGGTGTTGCCCGAGAAGTAGGAGTCGAACGGTTCGTCGGCGTAGATGCCGACCTGCTGCAGGGCGCCCCGTTCCTGCATGTCGATGAAGATGTCGCCGGCGATCTGCTCGGAGAAGCGGGTGCAGCGCGCGCAGAGGATGCAGCGCTCCCTGTCCAGCAGCACCTGCGAGGAGATGTTGATCGGCTTGGCAAAGGTGCGCTTGACGTCGGTGAAGCGAGAATCGCTGCGGCCGTTGGACATCGCCTGGTTCTGCAGCGGGCATTCGCCGCCCTTGTCGCACATCGGGCAGTCCAGCGGGTGGTTGATGAGCAGCAATTCCATCACGCCGTGCTGGGCCTTGTCGGCGGCCTCCGAGGTGAGCTGGGTGCGCACCACCATGTCATCGGTGGCCACCGTGGTGCACGAGGCCATCGGCTTGCGCTGGCCTTCGACCTCGACCAGGCACTGCCGGCACGCGCCGACCGGTTCCAGCAGCGGGTGATCGCAGAACCGGGGGATCTGGATGCCCATCAATTCGGCGGCCCGGATCACCAGAGTTCCCTTGGGAACGCTGATTTCGTTGCCGTCGATGGTCAGCGTCACCATGTCCGGCGGCGTTACCTCGTCGCCCGTCTGGGTCTTGGCCGCACTAGTCATGAGGGCGTCAAGCCTTCCCGTTAGCCGTCAGCATGGAGTCTCGTGGATCGAAGGGGCATCCGCCGCCCTCGACGTGCGCGACGTATTCGTCGCGGAAGAACTTGATCGACGACATCACCGGGCTGGCCGCGCCATCGCCCAACGCGCAGAACGACTTTCCGAGAATGGTGTCGGAGATGTCCAGCAGCTTCTGGATGTCCTCGTCGGTGCCCTTGCCGGTTTCCAGCCGCTCGTAGATCTGGTCGAGCCAGAAGGTGCCCTCGCGGCACGGCGTGCACTTTCCGCACGACTCGTGCTTGTAGAAGTAGGTCCAGCGCCGCACGGCACGCACCACGCAGGTGGTCTCGTCGAAGATCTCCAGCGCCTTGGTGCCCAGCATCGAGCCGACGCCGCCGACGCCCTCGTAGTCCAGCGGCACGTCGAGGTGCTCGTCGGTCAGCAGTGGGGTCGACGAGCCGCCGGGTGTCCAGAACTTGAGCCGATGTCCGGCCCGCACACCGCCGGCGTAGGCGAGCAACTCCCGCAACGTGATTCCCAGCGGCGCCTCGTACTGGCCGGGCCGGGCGACGTGGCCGGACAGGGAATACAACGTGAAGCCAGGGGATTTCTCGCTGCCCATCGAGCGGAACCAGTCCACGCCATTACCGATGATCGACGGCACGCTCGCGATGGTCTCGACGTTGTTGATTACCGTGGGGCAGCCGTACAGCCCGGCCACGGCGGGGAAGGGCGGGCGCAGCCGCGGCTGGCCGCGCCGGCCTTCCAACGAGTCCAGCAGCGCGGTTTCCTCACCGCAGATGTAGGCGCCGGCACCGGCGTGCACCACCAGCTCGAGGTCGAAGCCCGAGCCGTTGATGTCGCGGCCCAGGTAGCCGGCGGCGTAGGCCTCGGCCACCGCGTTCTGCAGGCGGCGCAACACCGGCAGCACCTCCCCGCGCACGTAGATGAACGCGTGGCTGGCGCGGATTGCGTACGCGGCGATGATGACGCCCTCGACCAGGATGTGCGGTGTGGCCAGCATCAGCGGAATGTCTTTGCACGTACCGGGTTCCGACTCGTCGGCGTTGACCACCAGGTAATGCGGTTTGGCGGCCGCGCCGGTGTCGCCTTGCGGGATGAACGACCACTTGGTGCCGGTCGAGAATCCCGCGCCGCCGCGCCCGCGCAGCCCGGAGTCCTTCACCACCCCGATCACCGCGTCGGGCTCCATCGCCAGCGCCTTCTTCATCGCCTCGTAGCCGCCGTGGCGGTGGTAGGTCTCGAGGGTCCACGACTCGGGGTCATCCCAGAAGCGACTGATGACCGGAGTCAGCGGCGTCGCCTGTGAGGTGTCAGAAGTCGTTGTCATTACTGGCCTTCCGGCCCGTCGGGCGCCTGCATGCCGTGTTCCTTGGCCACCTTCAGGCCGGCCAGGGTCGCCGCGCCGGCGCCACCCTGCCCCTGGTCGGGGCGTTCGTCGGGCAGGCCGGCCAGGATGCGCGACGTCTCGCGGAAGGCGCACAGGGGGGCGCCGCGAGTGGGCGGCTGGGGTTCGCCCGAACGCAGCGAGTCGACGAGTTCGCGCGCGGACTCCGGCGTCTGGTTGTCGTAGAACTCCCAGTTCACCATCACCACCGGTGCGTAATCGCAGGCGGCGTTGCACTCGATGTGCTGCAGAGTGACCGAGCCGTCGGCGGTGGTCTCGTCGTTGCCGACGCCCAGGTGTTCTTTGAGGGAGTCGAAGATCGCGTCGCCACCCATGATGGCGCACAACGTGTTTGTGCAGACGCCCACCAGGTAATCGCCGGTCGGGCCGCGGCGGTACATGGTGTAGAAGCTCGCCACCGCGGACACCTCGGCCCCCGTGAGTCCCAGCTGCTCACCGCAGAACTCCAGGCCGGCCGGCGTCAGGTAGGAGTCCTCGGATTGCACCAGGTGCAGCAACGGCAACAGCGCCGAACGTTTGCTGGGGTAGCGGCCGATGATCTCCTTGGCGTCGACCTCCAGCCGGGCCCGCACCTCGGGCGGATACGTCTTGGGCGCGCCCTCGACGACGAACGCGTTGGGCTCTTCGGGGGGCGGGCCGAGCCGGATGAAGACCGGTTGGCCCTGCGGCCCGGTCACCGGTCCACCCCGCCCATGACCGGGTCGATGCTGGCGACCGCGGTGATCAGGTCGGCGACCATGCCGCCTTCGCACATCGCCGCCACCGACTGCAGATTCGTGAACGAGGGGTCTCGGTAGTGCACCCGGTAGGGCCGGGTGCCGCCGTCGCTGACCATGTGCACACCCAGCTCACCGCGCGGCGATTCGACCGCCGTGTAGACCTGGCCGGCGGGAACCCTGATGCCCTCGGTGACCAGTTTGAAGTGGTGGATCAACGCCTCCATCGAGCCGCCCATGATCTTGGCGATGTGCTCCGGTGAGTTGCCCATGCCGTCGGGGCCCACCTTCAAGTCGGCCGGCCAGGCGATCTTGCGGTCCTCGACCATGGTGGGGCCCGGCTTCAGCTTGTCCAGACACTGCTCGACGATCTTGATCGACTCCCACATCTCGTTGACACGAATCATGTAGCGCCCGTAAGCATCACACGTGTCTTCGGTGATTACGTCGAATTCGTAGTTTTGGTATCCGCAGTACGGTTCGCTCTTGCGCAGATCGTGGGGCAACCCGGTGGCGCGCAGGATGGGGCCGGTGATGCCCAGCGCCATGCAGCCGGTCAGATCCAGGTATCCGACGTCTTGGGTGCGGGCCTTCCAGATGGCGTTCTCGTTGAGCAGGCCGCCCATTTCGCGCAGCACCTGTTTGAGTCCCTTGAGGCCCTCGACTATTTCGGCCTCCGCGTTGGGCGGCAGGTCCTGCGCCACGCCGCCGGGCCGGACGTAGGCGCTGTTCATCCGCAGGCCGGTGATCGATTCGAACAGGGTCAGCACGATCTCGCGTCCCCGGAATCCGACGAACATCGGGGTCATGGCGCCCAGTTCCATGCCGCCGGTCGCCAGTGCCACCAGATGCGACGAGATCCGGTTGAGCTCCATCATCATCACCCGGATGACGTTGACCCGCTCCGGAATCTGATCGGTGATGCCGAGCAGCTTCTCCACACCCAGGCAGTAGGCCGTCTCGTTGAAAAACGGTGCGAGGTAATCCATCCGGGTCACGAATGTGACACCCTGGGTCCAGTAGCGGTATTCCAGGTTCTTCTCGATGCCGGTGTGTAGATACCCGATGCCGCACCGAACGTCGGTGACCGTCTCGCCCTCGATCTCCAGGATCAGCCGCAACACCCCGTGCGTGGACGGATGCTGTGGCCCCATGTTGACGACGATGCGTTCGCCGGGATCGACCAAGCGGGCGGCCTCGACGACCTTGTCCCAGTCCTGGCCGCCGGCGACCACGAAGGTCTCGCCGGCGCCGTCGTGCGTCGATTCAGTGGTGGTGCTCATCAGTTGTACGCTCTCCGCTCGTCGGGCGGGGGTATCTGTGCGCCTTTGTATTCGACCGGAATCCCGCCGAGGGGGTAGTCCTTGCGCTGGGGATGCCCGTGCCAGTCGTCGGGCATTTCGATGCGGGTCAGCGACGGGTGCCCGTCGAAGATGATCCCGAAGAAGTCGTAGGTCTCCCGCTCGTGCCAGTCGGTGGTCGGATAGATCCGGAACAGCGAGGGGATGTGCGGATCACCGTCGGGCGCAGACACTTCCAGGCGGACGCGGCGATTGTGCGTGATCGACTGCAACGGATACACCGCGTGCAGTTCGCGTCCCGTCTCGTGCGGGTAGTGCACCCCGCTGACGCCCAGGCACATTTCGAAGCGCAGCTGCGGGTCGTCACGCAGTCGGTGAGCCACCTGTTCCAGCGCGTCACGCCGGACGTGCAATGTCAGTTCGTCGCGGTACACCACGACTTTTTCGATGGCGTCGGTGAATTCGACGTTCGCCTGGCTCAACGCCGCGGCCAGTCCGTCGACCACCTCGTCGAAATAGCCGCCGTAGGGCCGCGGGCTGCTGCCCGGCAGCAGGACCTCGCGCACCAGCCGTCCATAACCGGACGTGTCACCCGTGCCCTTGGCGCCGAACATGCCACGGCGCACGTCGATGACTTCTTCGTCGGCGCTGCTGATTGCTTCTTTGGGATCTTGATCCGGTGAGCTCATCGCAGCAGTCCGCGCATCTCGATCGTGGGCCGGGCCGACAGCGCCGCCTGCTCGGCTTCGGCGATGGCGGTGTCCCGGTTGACGCCCAGCGGCATCTCCTGAATCTTCTCGTGCAGCTTCAGGATTGCGTACAACAGCATCTCCGGTCGCGGCGGGCAGCCGGGAAGGTAGATGTCCACCGGGACCACGTGATCGACGCCCTGCACGACCGCGTAGTTGTTGAACATCCCGCCGGATGACGCGCACACGCCCATGGCCAGCACCCATTTCGGCTCGGCCATCTGGTCGTAGATCTGTCGCAGCACGGGGGCCATCTTCTGGCTGACCCGCCCGGCGACGATCATCAGATCGGCCTGCCGGGGGGTGGCGGAGAATCGCTCCATCCCGAACCGCGCGATGTCGAATCTTGGCCCGGCCGTTGCCATCATCTCGATGGCGCAGCAGGCCAACCCGAAGGTCGCCGGCCACAGTGAGTTCTTGCGGACGTAGCCCGCGACCTTCTCGACTGTGGACAGCAGGATTCCACCGGGCAGCTGTTCCTCAAGACCCACGTCTTACCTCAATCCCACGTCAGGCCGCCGCGGCGCCACACATAGGCGTAGGCCACGAAAACCGTCAGCATGAAAATCACCATTTCGACCAGTGCGAACGTGCCCAGCGCGTCATAGCTGACCGCCCACGGGTACAGGAACACGATTTCGATGTCGAAGACGATGAACAGCATCGCGGTGAGGTAGTACTTCACCGGAAAGCGCTGCCCGGCTGTCGCATGCGGGCCGCTCACCGATGTCTCGGTGGGTTCGATTCCGCACTCGTAGGCCGACATCTTCGACTTGTTGAAACGTGACGGGCCGGCCAGGCTCGCGATCGCCACCGAGCCCACGGCAAAGGCGGTGGCGATGGCGCCTAGCACCAGGATGGGTATGTAGACGTTCAACTCGCTCCATGATCCGTCGTACGAGCCGCCTGCAGCGGCCAGGCGGTAACCGGGCTGCTGTGACGAACTGGGTCGCAAGCCCGCCACAGTGATTTACAACATAGCGTCGCGGCGTGCGGCGCGCTTGCCCGGGGTGGGCGTTTTGCAGTATCGGCGGTGCCATGTCGCGCTGTGCTGCGCAAACTCGATAGCCGGTGCAACCAACGCTCACCGACGGACGGGATCCGCCCCGCCGGTCGCTAGATCAGCACCAGCAAAGGCGCGGCCGCGCCGATCGCTGCGGCGCCAAAGATCAGCGACGTCGGCAGGGCGGATGGCTCGTCGTCAGCAACGTCGCGACTGGCGACGGTCGCCGTGGCGGCGGCGGCCGAATTGGTCAGGACTGCCGCATTCGGCGGCAAAGAGTCAACGGCCGCGGCGAAGGCGCGCCGTGGAATGAATCAGCGAACCGGGGCTCGCAGCAGGCTGAGCACCGTGCGGCCCAGCAGGATGGGGTCGATGGGATGCGGCACCGCGCCCTCGGCGCGCGACCAGGAGGCTAACCACGCATCGTCGGGCCGTCCGGTCAGCACGACCAGAGGTGGGCAGGTCTCGAGTTCGTCTTTGAGCTGCTTTGCGATTCCCATGCCGCCGGTCGGGGTGGCCTCGCCGTCCAGGATGGCCAGATCGATGCCGCCCTTGTCCATCGTCGCCACCACCATGGGCCCGGTCGCCACCTCGACGTAGCTCAGTTCGGGCAGATCGGGATGCAGCTGCGTGCCCAGCGCCCGCATCACCCGTTCGCGGGTTTGGGCGTTGCTGCTGTAGACGAGGATCCGCAGGGCCACGCTGGATTGGGGGGTGGAGTCGGGCACGGTGCAGATGCTACTGGTGTCGCACCGGGTTCAGCGGGGTGCCCGCGGAAATCCTTATTGCGATACCCGCACGAAGATGGCGTCAGCCGCGACCGTTGCCGTCGAGCTCACCATGCCGAGCCGGTTCCAACCCAGGTCGAACCGGTCCCGATCGAGCTTGGTTTCACCGGTGATTCGGATCGAGCCGTCGTCGAGCTCGGAGATCGTGACGGGTAGCTGCACCTCGGCGGTGACGCCCTTGATGGTGAATGTGGTCCGCAGGTCGGCGGCCTTGCCCTTGGTCGGCTGCACCGCCGTGACGACGACGCTGATCTCCGCGAAGCGGTCGACGTCGAAGAAGTCGGCCGAGCGAAGGTGTTTGTCGCGACGGCCGATGCCGGTGTCCAGCGAGGCGGTCCGGATGTCCACGCGGCCGAAAACCCCTCCCTTGTCGGTCAGTTGGCCGTCGCCGGCGAAGTCGGTGAAGCGGCCCTTGACGTTCACCAGGCCCCACATGTTTCTGATCTTGAAAGTGATGGCCGAGCGATCCCGGGCCAGGTTCCACACGCCGGCCATGTCGGGATCGTGAAGCAGTGTCTCCAAAGTCGTCATCGTCACCCCCAATGTGTCGTGGCGAATCTAGCGCTAGTTCATCAGCGGCGCGATTCCGGCGGGGTCGAAATATTCGTCGATCCGCTTGATCAGGCCGTCCGTGCCCACCCGGATCACGATGCAGACCCGCAGCGAGATTGATTGCCCGGCATGCCCGGTGGCGTGCAGGATGTGCTGCTGAACGAAGCCCCGGGCGGATCCGTCATCGAAGAGCTGCCGGTCCAGAATCTCGTAGTGACGCTGCGTGGTCGCGCCGATGAACCAATCGATGACCCGCATCGCGCGGGCCTTGTCGTCGTCGCGCCGCGAGCCGACACGCCACACCGCGATGTCGTTGCTCCACATCGCGTCAACCGCGGCGACGTCGCTTCGCTCGATCGCCGTGAACAGGCGGTTGGCCGCATCGATGACCGTCTCGGTGCTGGAAGCGGGCATGTCTGGCTCCTATCTGACTCGCCGGGCTATTCGCTGTCGTATCCCGGGTGGGCGATGGCCAATCGGCGTCGTACCAGGGTGCGCAGGCAGGCGGTGAGCTGGTCGGCTTGCCCGTCCAGATCGCCGGCCCGTATCGCCGCGGCCAGCTGTTCCTCGTCGGTGAAGCCCAGGCCGACGAGTGCGGTGCGGGATTCCGCCTCGCTCTCGTCGAGCAGTTCGCGCTCGACGATGCGCAGCGCGTTGGCGGCGACCCGAGCGTGGAAATTGACCTGGCCTTCGGTCGCACCGCGCACGTCGCTTTCCAGGAATTCGGCGACCGCGGCCACGAGTTCGGCGGCCAGCGGGCGGCCGTATGCGCCGATCATGGGCTCAGCCCCGATCGCCCGCTTCCTCGCCCCGCCGCGCGGGGCGCCTCGTCCCCGGGCGTATCGAGCAGGTTGAGCAGGTCCCACTCGGTCTCGCAGACGCGACGTCCGATGGTGGCCAATTCGACCGAGCGGTGTTGTCCGCTCAGGTGCCGTTCGGCCTGGAAGCGGCAGATGACACCCCAGCGCAAGGTGGCCAGCACCAGCCACCAGTGAAACGCCACCCGGTCGACGGTAGTCCCGCTGGCCTGCTCGTAGGCGCGCAGAAAGCTTTCGATGCTGCCCAGGCCGCCCGCGCCGAGACTGGCCGGGGCGCCGAATCGCCAGGCCCGGATGCAGAACCACGCCAGGTCTTCGTAGGCCTGCCCGACGTGCACCAGCTCCCAATCCAGCACCGCGGCAAGGTTGGATCCGTCGACGATGAGGTTGCCCATCCGAAAGTCGCCGTGCACCAACACCGCCGGCGACGGCGGGGGTCGGTGGGCGGCCAGCCAGCGGAACCCCCATTCGAATGTTGCGGTGGTGTCGCCCATGTCGTCGAGGCGCTGGCGCCATTCGGCGAGTTGGTCCTCGTGGGTCAGGTCCGGAATGTCCGTGTCGGCGCGGTGAATGGCGGCCACCGCCTGCGCGCACTGCTGCAGCAATCGGGTGCGTGAGGTGTGCCCGTCGGCGCCGTCGAGCTGACGCTGGATGCGCCGCACGATGGTCTCGCCCTTGATCTCGTCGCAGATCAGATACGGATTGCCCAGTGCGGCAGGGGAATTGTCGGCGATCAGCACGTGGGGGACCGGCGCGCCGGCGGCCGCCGCGGCCGCTTGCGTCCTGGCTTCCAGCTCCATGCCGGCATGCACATCGTCGGGCGGGCCGGTGCGCAAGATCAGCGCACGACGCTGCGCGTTGATGACGGCCTCGAACGCCCAGGTGGTCCTGCTGGCGCCACCGGTCAGCGCGCGCAGGTTCTCGACCGCGGTGTCGGCGCCGACGGCCGCCGTGAGCACCCTCGCCAGTTTGGAGGCCAGTTCCGCCGACTCGTCGCGATCCATCACTTCGCGCCGAATTTGAACAGCCGCTGCGCCACCCGGCGAATCTGGATCTCCTCTGCGCCCTCGGTGATCCGGTAGCGACGGTGATGGCGGTAGATGTGTTCGAACTGCTCGTGCCGGCTGTAGCCGAGGCCGCCGTAAACCTGCATGGCGCGGTCGGCGGCGTCGCAGACCAGCCGATTGGCGCGGTAGTTCGCCATCGACACCTTGTCGGAGACCTCCATGTGATGGTCGCGGTCCAGGTGCCAGGCGGCGTATTGCACCAGCAGCCGCACCATCTGCGCCTCGGTCGCCAGCTCGGCCAGCGGCCACTGCACGGCCTGGTTCACCGACAGCGGCTTACCGAATACCTTTCGGCCGGCCGCGTATTCGGCCGCACGGTCGATACAGTATTGCGCCGCGCCCAGACTGCTCGCTGCCTGCCGAATCCGGTTCTCGTGCAGGAAGGTTTGGGCGACTTCCAGGCCGCGGTCCACCTCGCCGAGCACCGCGTCGGCGGGAATTCGAACATCGGTCAACTCGACTTCGCCGTGGTCGGTGGGCATGTTGAAGGTCCACCAGTAGTAGGGGACGTTGAAGCCGGGCGAATCGGTGGGCACCAGGAACGCGGTGATGCCCCGGGCGGCTCCGGGTTCACCGGAGGTGCGCGCGAAGACCAGGTCGTGGGTCGCGCGGTGCACGCCCGTGTTGAACCGCTTGGAGCCGTTGATCACCCAGCTGTCGCCGTCGCGTTCGGCGTGCGTCTCCAGCCAGGTGGCATCCGATCCGTGTTGCGGCTCGGTCAGGCCGAACGCCATGGACCGCTCGCCGGTGATCAGCGCCTCCGACCACTCCTTGCGTTGTTCGTCGGTGCCGAACCGTTCCATCATGATCACCTGCGGGAAGTTGCCGACGATCGACGACTCGTTCTGCAGATCGTTATGCAGGCCAAGGCCTTTGTGCGCCAAGTGTTCCCGGATAACCGCCATGTCGACGTTGGTGCCATCGCGCCCGCCCAGCGCGGCCGGCAGTCCGTAGCGCAGCCAGCCGGCCTTATCGGCTCGCCGGCGCATCTCGGCGAGCAGATCCTCCCATTCGCGTGTCGGGATCCCGTCGTTGTCCCAATCGGTGCGCGCATGCTCGCGACGCTGGTCGAAGTACTGCATGTTCTCGCGTTCCAGCGGCTTGATCTCGCCCTCGATGAACTCGTCCATCTCGGCGAGCACGCCCGGAAGGTGCTCTGGCAGAGTGAAATCCACGTCTTCTCCTAAGATCTCGTGAGGCCGCCGTACAGGGTTTTCTTCCAGACCGTCGACAAGGTCGCGATGGCGTCTTCATCGCTGATGTTCAGACCGAGGCCCGCGGGCCCGGACGGTCCGACGAACACGGTAGTGAAGTTCTCGAACAGCAACGCGATGGCCGCCGCGATGTGCTGGGGGTGCAGCTCGGCGCCGTAGCCCTGATCCTGGGCCCGGCGCACCGATGCCGCCACGAGGTCCATTCCGAACCGGCGGAATTCGTTCTGCACGGCCGCGAAGCGCCGCTGGGTGGCGGCCAGCTGGGCCACGGCGATCATGATGCCGATGTTCTGCTTGAACATGTTCCAGTAGCCGGTGACCACCGCAGTAAAAAAGTCGTCGTCGTCGGTGGGGGCACCTCCGACTTGCGGGGGAGAGTCCGGCAGGTGGACGCTGAGTCCCGACGGCGTCACCACCTCGTGCAGGAACGATTGCGCGAGCGCGGCCAGCAGGTCTTCCTTGTCGGTGAAGTATCGGTAGAACACCGCCGGTGATTTTCCCGCGGCCGAGGTGATGTCGGCCAGGGTGGTGCCGTGAAAGCCCCGTTCGGCGAACAGCTTCCGGGCGGCCTGCTCGATGGCCTGCCTGGTCTGGCGGCCCTTGGCGGTCAGCTCGCGGTTCGCCTCAGGGGCGGACATCAGTTCCGCATCCGGTCACCGGCGCGCAACAGGGCGCTAGGCAGGTCGTGTCCCACCACCGCCTTTGCCACGCCGGCCGCGGCGATGGCGGCCTGCAGGTCGACGTCCACGTCGATGCCGCTGTCGCGCAGCAGGTATACGAGATCCTCGGTGGCGATGTTGCCGGTGGCGCCGGGAGCGAAGGGGCAACCCCCCAGGCCGCCGACCGAGGCGTCCAGCCGGGTCACCCCCGAGCTGACCGCGGCGTAGGCGCTGGCCAGGCCGGAGCCGCGGGTGTTGTGGAAATGCCCGCCCAGCGGCAGGTCGCCGATCACCGGACGCAGTTGTGCGATCAGTGAACTCACCCGGCCGGGGGTGGTGGTGCCGATGGTGTCGGCGATCGACAGGCGGTCGGCGCCGCGGTCGCGGGCGGCCGCGGCGATCTCGAGCACCCGCTGGGGCGGGGTGGGGCCTTCGAACGGTGAGTCCCAGGCGGTGGCGATGACGACTTCGACGGTGACATCGCTGTCGTGCGCGATCGCGACGATCTCGTCGATCTGGTCGGCGGCCTCGGTACTGGTGCGCCCGACGTTGGCCTCGCTGAAGGTGTCGTCGGCGGCCACCACGTACTCGATGGAGCGCAGCCCGGCGGCGACGGCGCGCTTGGCGCCGTTGGGGCTGGCCACCAGGGCCGAGAATTCGATGTCGGGGTAGTCGTGCAGATGGGCGGCCAGCTCGGCGGCGTCGGCCATCGACGGCACCTTCGTCGGGGAGACGAACGCGGTGACCTCTACCTCGCGAACGCCGGTGGCCGCCACCGCGGCCAGCAGTTCGAGCTTGGCCGACAACGGAATTGGCGTTTCGATCTGCAGACCGTCGCGCAGGGCCACTTCTCGAATCTCAACATGTGTCATTGGCGCCCCTCCTGCTCATCGCTGGGCTCTGCATCGTCGCCGGCGCGTGTCATAGCACCTTCTCGGCGCGCAGCTCATCGAGCTCCTCGGCCGTCTTGCCCAGCAGCCCGATGAAGACGTCGTCGTTGTGCTGGCCCGGGCGTGCGGGGCCGGCGTTGCGGACCTGCCCTGGCGATTCTGAGAGCATCGGCACGATGCCGGGGCCCAACACGTTGCGCTGCACGCGTTCGTCGTAGTGCTCGACCAGCATGCCGCGCGCCCGCAGCTGCGGGTCGTTGACCACCTCGGCGACCGTATTGATCGGCCCCGCGATCACGCCTGCGGCGGAAAGAGTTTCGATGATCTCGCCCGGCTGGCGTTCCGCGGCCCAGGCGCCGATGATGTTGTCGAGTTCGTCTTGATTGCGGCCCCGCGCGACGTGCGTGGCGAACCGGTCGTCGGTGGCCAGCTCCGGGCGGCCCATCGCCTTGCACAGCCGGGCGAAGACGGTGTCCTGGTTGGCGGCGATCACCACCCACGAGCCGTCGGCGCTGCGGTAGATGTTGGACGGGGCGATGCCCTCGAGCCGGGTGCCCGACGGCCCGCGCACCACGCCGCCGACGTCATAGTCGGGAATGGTGGATTCCTGTACGGCCAAGCATGATTCGGTCAGCGCGACGTCGACCACCTGGCCGCGCCCGGTGACGCTGCGCCGGTACAGCGCGGCCAGCGCGCCCTGGGCACCGAACATGCCGGCCAGGCTGTCGCCGAGCGAGAGCGCCAGCCGGGGCGGCGGACCGCCCGGAAAACCGTTGAGGTGACGCAGCCCGCTGGCCGCTTCGGCGACCGACGCGTAGCCGGCCTTGGTGGCGTCCGGTCCGGTCTGCCCGTAGCCGGACACCCGGACCAGGATGATGCCCGGATTGCGTTCGCTGAGCACGTCGTAACCCAGGTTCCACTTTTCCAGGGTGCCCGGACGGAAGTTCTCCACCACGATGTCGGACTTCTCGACGAGCTCGCAGAACAGTTCACGCCCACGGGGGTGACGCAGGTCCAGGGTGATCGCCTTCTTGTTGCGCGCGTGCACCGTCCAGAAGACGTGCTGCCCGTCGAGCTCGGCCTGACCCCAGGTGCGCAGCGGGTCCGGGGCCGTGGGCAGTTCCACCTTGATGACGTCGGCGCCCATGTCGCCGAGCAGCCGGCCCGCGAAGGGCCCGGCGATCAGGGTGCCCAGTTCGAGCACCCGAACGCCGTCCAGCGGACCGCTCACCGTCATACGGCGCTCGCGAAATCGTGCCGCACCAGCCAGTCGGTGACAATGGTGACGGCGGCCCGCAGCGCGTCGCGCTGGTCGGGGCCCGCGTAATAGTGTGTGGCGCCGGGGATTTCGTGCATCTCCTTGTCCTCGTGTCCGATCGCCTGGAACAGCCGCCGGGTGTGGCTGGGCGTGCAGGCGTCATCCGCCAGGTTACCGATCACCAGCGCGGGGATCGCGAGGTCGGGTCCGCAGGCCACCGCGTCGCCGCGGGCGTCGTCGTAGCTCCACTGCGAAAGCCAGCCGCGCAGGGTGGAGAACCGGGCCAGCCCGACCGGGCTCATGTTCACCACCTGAGGATCCCCCAGGTAGCAGGTGCCGGGGACGCGTTCGTTGAGATCGACGGCCGGGTCCAGCCAGCGCGGGTCGGCCATGGTGCCGTGCACGACGAAACCGAACTCGTCATCGGGCCGGCCGGCGGCCGCCAACTCGCCCAGCTTGTCCCTCACCCATGCGGTGATGCGCCGGTTGCGGTCGATCTGCGCCTGCCGGTAGCGGTCCAGGAACTCTTGGCTGTAGGGCGGCTGATTGGGGTTGTCGGGGTTGTACAGGTCCAGCTCGGGATCGCGCTTGGTCGGGTCGGATTCGTCGAGGATCGACGCGTCCAGCCACTCGGTCAGCGTGCCGTGCCGGCTGATGTGCGCGGCCAGCAGCATGATGCCGTCGGCCGCGGGCAGGTCGAGTTTGGTCAGGTCGGGGCCGTCACCGGTCGGGCTGGACGTGATGGTGGGATTCTGCGCCTGCTGCTGGTAGAACACCGACAGCGAACCGCCGCCGCTCCATCCGGCCAGCACCACCTTCTGATAGCCGAGCCGCTTCTTGGCGTCCTTGATGCACTCGCCGAGATCCTCGACGACCTTCTCCATCAGCAGCGCCGAGTCGGTGCCGCGGAAGCGGCTGTTGCAGTAGATGACGTGATGGCCGGCCCGCGCCAGCGCGTTGATCATCGGCAGGTAGGCGCCCCCGCCGATGGGATGCATGAACACCAGCACGGTGTCCGACGGCTTGTCCTTCGGCTTGAGCAGGTAGCTCTCCAGCACGGTGATTTCGGCCAGGCCGCCGTAGACGTCCCGTACCCCGGAATTGTTCTGGAAGGCTACGAGATACGGGATCCGGTCATACTCGTGTTTCATCAATGTTGTCCTAGGTCGTGGGCCAGTACCTCTGCCGACGGGGTGAGCCGCCGGCGTGTGTCGATGGCGATTACCTGCCAGTCGACGCGGGAGTAGTCGTCGAATTTGCGGCGCGCCCGTTCGCGTGCCTTCTCCGGTGCGCCGTGGTGAACCCCTTGCGGCGCATGGGATATCAAACCGGGTGGCATCGGGATGCCGTACAGCGAGCCGCCGTGGAAGAAGGCGATCTCGTCGTAGTCGACGTTGCGGTGATACCACGGTGTGCGTTCGGTGCCCGGAATCCCCTCGGCGGGCTTGGGCAGGAAGTTCATCACATAGACGCCGGTGGCCTGCATGAACAGGTGCACCGTCGGCGGCAGGTGGACGCTGTCGGAGGTGACCACGTTGTAGTCGGCGATGTTGAACGTGAACGCGAAGTTATCGCCGCGCCAGCCCTCGACGTCGAGCGGATTATGTTGGTAGAACAGCGTTGTCGGGCCGCCCTCGTGGACGAGCCGAACCTCGAATTCACCGTCGGCCTCGTCGGCCGGCACCGGCTCGGGAATGACGACCTGCGACGGGTCGAAGGGGAAGTGACGGCCCAGCGCACCGGGTGGCGGCACCCGAAACTCGTCGGTGGCCTCGATCATCAGCATCGTCGTCGCGCTGTCGGGCAGCTGGCGCCAGGTGCATGCCTTCGGGATGTACAGCCAGTCGCCCTCCCGGTAGCGCAGCGGCCCGAATTCGGTTTCGGCCAGGCCGCTGCCCTGGTGGACGAAGCACAGCAGGTCGCCGTCGACGTGACGGACGAAGAACGGCATCGGCTCGTGACGACGGCTCAACAGGATTCGGCAGTCGTCGTTGCTGAACATCAGCAGCGGTCCGCCGTCCGCTTCGGTGGTGTCGCTGGGTTTGAGCTCGCTGGACAGCACGTCGATGGGCCGCAGCGGGCCGACCGATCGGTAGGCGGTGGGGTCGTGGCTCCGGTACAGGTTGGCCGTCCGGCCGGTGAAGCCGCCCCGGCCCAACTCGTCGTCCTTGAGGCCTTCGAGGTCGGCGTGCAGGCGGCGCGGTGTTCGGCCTTTTCGCAGGTGCACAAAGGATTCCATGGACGGCTCCTCCGATGGGGCCAGCTGGTGGCGATCAGGGTTTACAAAACTGAAAGTGACATTACTTTCTCTTTTTGGACCGCACAAGGGCCGCCGCGAGCGGTCGCATCCGGGTCGGCGCGAGCTGTCCTCGTGACCGTCGCGCATTCGTCACGTGCGCCACAGGCGTCTCCGCCGGGGCAAGGCCTGTCTTGTGCCCACCTCGCGGCGACAAGCCCCATTCGCGCGAAGCCGGCCGACGGTTGCCGCTATGAGGCGGGCAAACAGTCAACTGCCCCGCGCCGAAACCACTGTGGCAGCTGGGCCAAGCGCGGCGGCTAACCGCGGACGCGCAGCACGACCTTTCCCTTGGCGCTGCGGTTCTCCAGGGAGGCGACGGCGGTCGCGGCTTGCTCCAGCGGGTAGGCCACCGGCTCGGGCGGGGCCAGCTCCCCGGCGGTGAGCAATCGCTCGAGTCCCGCCCACTGCTCGTCCAGCGCGCCCGGATGCGTCCCCGCCCAGGCGCCCCAGCCCACGCCGACCACGTCAACGTTGTTGAGCAGCAACCGGTTTACCTTGACGGTAGGAATCTCACCGCCGGTGAACCCGACGACAAGCAGTCGCCCGCCGGGAGCCAGTGAACGCAGGGAGTCGGTGAACCGGTCGCCGCCGACCGGGTCGACGACGATGTCGACGCCACGGCCGTGGGTCAACTCCTTCACCGCGTCCTTGAAACCGTCGGCCAGCACCACATCGGTCGCGCCGGCCGCGGTGGCGATGTCGGCCTTGTCCTGCGTGCTGACCACGGCGATGGTGCGGGAGGCGCCCAACGCCGGCGCCAGGCGCAGCGCCGAGGTGCCGATGCCTCCGGCCGCGCCCTGCACCAGAACCGTCTCGCCGCGCTGCAGCCGGCCCCGGACGGTCAGCGCGAAGTACACCGTCAGGTCGTTGAACAGCAGGCCGGCGCCCGCCTCGAAGCTCACGGTGTCGGGCAGCTTGAACACCCGGTCCGGGGCCAGCACCGCGACCTCGGCCATGCCGCCGGACAGCATGGTGAGGCCGACGACCCGGTCACCGGGGCCGACGTGCGCGCCCTCGGGTGCGGATCGGACCACGCCGGCGATCTCGGCGCCGAGCACGAACGGCAACTCCGGGCGGTATTGGTAGAGGCCCCGGGTGAGTAGGGCGTCCGGGAAGGCCACCCCGGCGGCGTGTACGTCGACGACGACCCCGTCGCCCGACGGTTCGTCGATGTCGGTCAGCTCGACCGCGTCTGGACCATCGAGCCGAGTCACCTGTACCGCGCGCATGCCACCAGAGCCTACTGGCCGTTCAGAATCCGCCCGCGACCCGCACCACGGCCCGGCCGGAGAATTTGCCGGCGCGCACCTGGTCGATCACGCCGACGACGTCTTTCACGTCGACATCGCTGACCAGCGAGTCCAGATGGCGTGGCCGCAGCGAATCGCCGAGCCGGGCCCACAATTCGCGGCGCGGTCCGATCGGCATCAGCACCGAGTCCATTCCGAGCAACGCGACGCCGCGCAGGATGAAGGGCAGCACCGTGGTGTGCAGGGCCGGGCCGCCGGTGAGGCCGCTGGCCGCCACCGCGCCGCCGTAATCGACGGTGCTGAGCACGTCGGCCAGGGTCGCGCCGCCGACACAGTCCACGCCGCCCGCCCAGCGCGCCTTGCCGAGCGGCCGTGGCTTGGCGTCGGGGTCGGCGGGCAGCCGGCCGATAAGCTCCGCGGCGCCGAGGGCTTTGAGCCGCTCGGCGGCCTCGGCTTTACCGCTCGAGGCGACGACCTGATAGCCCGCGCCCGCCAGCAGGTCGACGCTGACCGAGCCGACGCCGCCGGTGGCTCCGGTGACGACGATGGGGCCGGCGTCGGGCGTGATGCCCCAGCCGATCAGCGCCTGCACGCTCATCGCGGCGGTGAAGCCCGCCGTTCCGATCGCGGCGCCCTCGTGCGGGCTCAACGCGCCGAGCGGCACCACCTGGTCGGCCGGCAAGCGTGCGTATTCGGCGTAGCCGCCGTGGTGCCCGGTGCCGATGGCATACCCGTGGGCCAGTACCTGGTCGCCGACGGCGAAGTCGGCGGACGTCGACTCCACGACCTCGCCGGTCAAATCGATGCCCGGGACCACCGGATAGTCGCGCACCACGCCGCCACCCGGCGTCAGTGCCAGCGCGTCTTTATAGTTGACGCTGGAATACAGAACCCGGATGGTCACGTCGCCGGGGGGCAGGTCGGAGTGGTTCAGAGTCTCGACCGACGCGGTTATCCGGTCGCCATCTTGGCGCGCGACGAGCGCGTGAAAGGTGTCCATGCTTCGACGCTAACCTCACCGTATGGATCCCTTTCCACTCGGAGGGTTTTCGGTCAATCGCATCGGCTTCGGTGCCATGCAGTTGCCCGGGCCCAATGCGTTCGGTCCGCCGCGCGACCGCGACGAGGCGCTCGCCGTGCTGCGCCGCGCGGTCGAACTCGGTGTCGACCACATCGACACCTCGCAGTTTTACGGTCCCGACGTCGCCAACGAACTGATTCGTGCTGCGCTGCATCCCTATCCGCCGAACCTGGCGCTGGTCAGCAAAGTCGGCGGGCGCCGCGACAGCAAGGGCGCCTGGCTGCCCGCCGGCGCGCCGGCCGAGTTGCGCGGCGACATCGAAACGAACCTGCGCAGCCTCGGCGTCGAGCGACTGGCCGTGGTCAACCTGCGAGTGTTCGACAGCGACGGCCCGGACCGGGCGTTCGACGACCAGCTCTCGGTCATGATCGAGGCCAGCGACCGGGGATTGATCGGCGGAGTCGGGCTGAGCAACGTCAACCGCGAGCACCTGCTGCACGCCCTTGAGCGCACCGAGATCGCTTGTGTGCAAAACGCATTCAATCTGGTGCACCGGGAGTCGGCCCCGGTGCTGGAGGAATGCGAGGCTCGGGGGATTGCCTTCGTCCCGTTCTTTCCGCTCGGTGCGGCGTTCGCGCGGCCCAACCCGGTGCTCAGCCACCCGGTGGTTCAGGAGACCGCGCAGCGTCTGGGTCGCACACCGGCTCAGGTCGCGTTGGCGTGGACGCTCGGCGTTGCGCCCAACGTGCTGCTGATCCCCGGCACCTCGTCGCGCAGCCACCTGGAGGAGAACATGGAGGTCGCGTCCGTCGAACTGGACGACGAAGCCCGCGGGCGGCTGAACGCGGTCGCTACTTGAGCTCGGACGAGGACAGGCCCAGCAGGCGGCGGGCGACCACCAACTGCTGAATCTGTTGCGTGCCTTCGAAGATGTCCAGAATTTTCGAGTCGCGCGCCCATTTCTCCAGCAGCAACTGCTCGGAATATCCCGCGGTACCTGCCAATTCGACGGTCTTGAGCGTGACGTCGGTGGCCATCCGGCCGGCCTTGGCCTTACTCATCGACGCTTCTTTGGAATTGGGGATCTTGTTGTCGGCCTGCCATGCCGCGCGCAGCGACAGCAAATAGGCGGCCTCCCAGTCGGCTTCCATCCGCAAGAATTCCGATGCCGCCGCGCTTTGGACGTGCGAGGGCCGGTCGTAGGAGATCTCCACGCCGGCCTCGGTGAGGATCTTGCGAATCTCCTCCAGCGCGGCGCGGCCGACACCGACCGCCATTGCGGCGACGATGGGTCGGGTGTTGTCGAAGGTCTCCATCACTCCGGAAAAGCCCTTGCCCACCTCGATTTCGGGGTTGCCGAGCAGGTTTTCCTTCGGGATGCGGGCATTGTCGAACCGGATGACCGCGGTGTCGGAACCCTTGATGCCGAGCTTGTGCTCGAGCCGTTCGACCGTGACACCGGGATGTTCGCGCGGCACGACGAATGACTTGATCGCCGCGCGGCCCTGTGCCTTGTCGAGCGTCGCCCACACCACGATGTGGGTGGCGCGGGATCCGGCGGTGACGAAGATCTTCTCGCCGTTGATCACGTACTCGTCGCCGTCCAGGGTGGCGGTCGTCGACACCGCGGCCGAGTCCGACCCGAAGCCCGGTTCCGTGATGGCCATCGCCGCCCACACCTTGCCCAGGCGTTGCAGCTGCTCCTCGTTGGCGACAGCGGAGATGGCCGCGTTACCCAGCCCCTGATAGGGGACCGACAGCATCATCGCGAGATCGCCCCAGCTGGCTTCCAGCGTCTGCAGCAGCGCGGCCATGTTGGCACCGTTGTGGTTCTTGTCCCGTTCTTCGTCCTCGCCGCCCAGCGCGTTCGCTCCCGCGAATTCGATTGACTCCGAGGCACCTTCGAAGAGGCTGAACAGCGTGTCCAGCTCGACCGGGTACGCGTGCTCCTTGAGGTCGTACTTGCGAGCGATCGGTCGCATCAACTCGGCGGCGCCCTGATGCGTCTTCGTCGTCACCGCCTGCATCTTGCGGGGAAGTTCCAGATTGATTGCCATGATTGAACTTTCAGTTCGAGTTGGATACGACTTAGATGACGACGACGCCCTCGGCGACGCCGATGGCCCGCAGGTCGCGGTACCAGCGTTCGACCGGGTGCTCCTTCGTGTAGCCGTGGCCGCCGAGCAGCTGAACGCCGTCCAGGCCGATCTGCATGCCCTTGTCGGCGCCGAGCCGCTTGGCCAGCGCCGCCTCCCGGACGAACGGCAGGCCCTGCTCGGCGCGCGCCGCGCCGCGCCAGGTGATCAGCCGCAGCCCGTCCAATTCGATGGCGATGTTGGCGCACATGAAGGCCACGGCCTGGCGGTGCGCGATCGGCTCACCGAAGGCCTCGCGTTCCTTCACGTACGGGACGACGTAGTCGAGCACCGCGTGGGAGGTGCCGACGGTCAGCGCCGCCCAGCCCAGCCGGGCCAGTGCGATCGCCTCGGAGTAGTCCTCGTCGGTCGCCTCGTCCTCACCGAGCCGGGCGCTCGGCGGCACGGTCACGCCGGACAGCTCGAGGTGGCCCAGGGCCGCCGCGCGAATCCCCATGCTCGGATCCGCTTTGACGGTAAGGCCTTTCGACGAAGACTCGACGATGAACAAGGCCGGCTTGCCGTCCAGCTGCGCGCCGATGATGAACAGCTCCGCGTCGGCGGCGGCCGGGACCAACGACTTCACCCCGTCGAGGCGGTAACCGCTCGGAGTGCGCACGGCGGTGGTCTTCAGCCGGGTGGGGTCGAAGAGCGGTTGCGGCTCGGCGATGGCCACGCACGCCTGGGGCACGTTCTCGCCGGCGAACTCGGGCAGGTAGGTGGCCTGCTGGTCGGCGCTGCCCCAATGGGTCAGCGCGGAGGCCACGCCGCCCGGTGCCAGCAGCGGCAACGCCAGGCCCATGTCGCCGTAGGCCAGCGCCTCGGCGACGAGCACGTTGGTCACGCTGGACCGGTGCGCGGCGATGCCGTCGAAATCCTCGGGGATGTTGATCGCGGTGATGCCAAGCTCGGCGGCCTTGCTGATCAGTTCGTGCGGGTAGGTCGCCGCCTCGTCGGCGTCGTGCGCGGCGGGGCGCAGCACTTCGGCGGCGAACTCGTCCAGAGTCTCGACGATCATCTTCTGCTCATCGTCGGGCGTCAGGTCGAAGTAGTCCTTGCCGCTGGACTTGAGCCGGGTCGGCCCGCCGCGCAGGTTCTGGATCCGCTTGAACTCCCGAGACGAATTGGCGACCGTGGAGAAAACCGTCTTCGTGCCATAGCGCAGGGCGCGGTTGAGCGGGTCGCGCAGCTTGTACTTGTCCAGGAACTCCTGCCCGACGAGCGGGGTGATCAGCGCGATCGCGATGTCGACGCCGGTGCGCTTGTGTGGTTGCAGCCCGACCGCGGACTTGTGGTCGCGCCGTTTGACGCGGGAGCGGGCGGATTTTGAAGTCTCTTTTGAACCGGAACCGGTCATTTTTCAGCAGCCTCAGGTCGATGGGCAATGCGGATAGCTCCGATCTTACTCCGGAGTAAGATCGGAGAGAACACTTGTTAACTAATTCACACCTGCGGGCCCGAGAGCCTGCCGAGCACCTGCTGTTGCAGCAGGCCGTTGGTTGCCACGGCGCTGCCGTGATGCGGTCCCGCGGTGCCGTCCAACGCGGTCAGTGCCCCGCCCGCTTCGCGCACCAGGACGTCGAGAGCCGCGAGATCCCACACTGACACCTCCGGTTCGGCGGCGATATCGACCGCGCCTTCGGCGAGCAGGCAATAGGACAGAAAGTCGCCGAAGGCGCGCACCCGCCACACCGCGTCGGTCAGCGCGATGAATCGGTCCCGCACGCCGAGTTGCGCCCACCCGGACAGGCTGGAGAAAGACAGGCTGGCCGAATTCAGTTGTGCCACAGAGGAAACCGAGAGACGACGCGCGGGCGCACCGTTGACCGCGACGAAGGCGCCCTGGGTGTGCGCGGCCCACCACCGGCGCTGCAATGCCGGGGCGCTGACGACACCGACGACGGGAACACCGTCGTGCAGCAGTGCGATCAGCGTGGCCCACACCGGCACCCCGCGAACAAAGTTCTTGGTGCCGTCGATCGGGTCGATGATCCATTGACGTCCGGTGAACGTAGTGTCGCCGCCGAACTCTTCGCCGACGATGCTGTCGTCCGGCCGTTCACGTCCGAGCACCTCGCGCAGGTCGGTTTCCACCGCGCGATCGGCGTCGGTCACCGGCGTCAGGTCGGGTTTGGTGTCGATGCGCAGGTCCAGCGCGCCGAAGCGGGCGGACGTCAACGTGTCTGCGCGGTCGGCGAGCGCCAGGGCCAGCGCCAGATCGCCGGTGCGATTCATGACGCAGTCTTATCACGGACCTACCATGGCCTCGTGTGGGAATTCGGACTGCTGCTCCTGCTGGTGGCGATCTTGGGCGTGTTTCTCGTCCAGCGGTTCGTCCCGCGTGGACCCCGCGGTGAGCTGCTGAGCGGCACGCTGTTGGTGACGGGGATAAGCCCCCGACCCGACGCCACGGGCGAGCAGTTCGTGACCATCGCCGGCGTGATGAACGGGCCCACCGTCAACGAGCACGCGGTGTATCAGCGCATGGCCGTGGACGTGAATCAATGGCCGACCATCGGCCAGCTGTTCCCGGTGGTCTATTCGCCGAAGAATCCGGACAACTGGAGGTTCGCCCCGCCGGTATCTCCGCCTGGGCCGCCCGCGCCACCCGAGGCGCCGCAGCCCCCCGCGGGCTGAGTTTTCCGTCAGCCCGCTGCGGGCGGACGCGTCATCACCGTGATCCGTCTGCCGTAGCGCGGGACCACGAGCGCCGTCCGCCTGACCGTCCCGCCCGGGATCCCGGGGATGCCGGTCGTCCCGGACCCGGTCCGGGCGACGGCGTCGTTCGCCGTCAGGTCGGACAAGCCGCCGCCCGGTAATGCCGCGACTTGGTTGCCGGTCGCGCTGGCCCAGCCGGCGGGCACCGACATCGGGCCGATCCGTTCGGCACGCGCGAGCACCGCGCCGACGTTGCCCAGGCCTGACCCGGAACCGCTGAGCGTGGGAGCTTTCGGCAGCGCGGCCGGAACGGCCCCGAGGTTCGGCAAAATGCCTAAGTTCTTGTCGGCCTGGATGATTCCCGAAGGGGTCCCTTCCGAGGTGAAAATTGACCTGAAGACGGTCTGGGCGCCCTGGATGGTGTCAAGGACTCGGAAATCGAGCGGAGTTTCCGACGACGAACCGGGTGTAGCGGAATTCACCGCCTGCGATCCCGAGTCCGCGCCCGATTTCGAAGCGTTCGCGGCAGCTCGTGCGACGGCGTCCTGCTGTGCCGTCACCCCGTCGTTGGTGGTGGTCTGTCGCGGGGAGGCAAACGGCGAGAATTGCACCGCCGCAGTGGAACTGGCGGAATAACCGTACATCGCTGCGGCGTCCTGAGCCCAGTATTCGGCGTACTGGGCCTCGGTGGCCGCGATGGCCCCGGTGTTCTGGCCGAAGAAGTTGGTTGCCACCAGCGTGGCCAATTGGGTGCGGTTGGCCGCGACCGCGGGCGGGGGCACGGTCATGGCATGCGCCAGCTCGTAGGCGGCGGCGGCCGCCCGGGCCTGGATGGCCGTCTGCTGTGCACGGTCGGCGGTCGAATACAGCCACGCCACATAGGGCGCGGCGCCGGCCACCATCGCCTGGGCTGCGGGCCCGTGCCAGTACAAGCCGGTCAGGCCGGACAGCACCGATTCATACACCGCGGCCGTGATGCTCAACTCGGCAGACAGCGCGTCCCAGCCTCCCGCGGCAGCCAGCAGCGAGCCCGACCCGGGGCCCGAGTACATCCGGCCAGAGTTCACCTCTGGTGGAAGAAAGCCGAATTCCATTGTCTTACAGCTCTAAAAGCTGCGTGAGGCGAAACTGCTTGCGGCGAACGGTTCGTCCTATGACCGACAGCAGTTGGCTCAGTGGTGGCACGTCACCCGGCGGCCGGCGGGCGTGGCATCACGGTGAGCCGCACGCCGTAGCGTGGCGGGGCCCCCGCGCCGGCCGATCGCGCGGCACCGCCGCCCGGCATGCCGGGGTACCCGGGATATCCGGACGCCACCGGCTCCTCGGTCCCCGGGATCGTGGTGAAGCCCGCGGGTTCCAGCGGCGAGATATGGGTGCTCGTGGGGGCGGCCCAACTTGCAGGGACCGACATCGGCCCGATCGTGCCGGCGTGCGAGAGGGTCGCGGTGACGTTGCCCAGGCCACCGCCGAGGCCCGCCGTGGCGCCGCGGAGTGCGGGCGCCGCGATCGCGGGAGCGAGATTGGCCGCGGCCGCCCCGGGCTTGGCCAGGATGCCCAAATTGTTTTCCGCACCGATGATGCCGGACACGAACTGCTCCATGTTGTAGGGAGCGCTAAAGCCGAGGCCCGTCCCCTGGATCGCGTCGAGGACCCGGAAGGCGTTGGTGCCCGAGTTCGCCGTCGATGCGTCGAGGTAATAGACGTCGCCCGTGTTGGTTACCGGTTGCGTTTGCTGTAGCGGTGAAAACGTCTGCGCGGCAACCTTGGTCGCGCCGGCGTTGGTGTTGGCCGTGGCCACGGCGGCGTTCTGGGCGCTCACGCCGGATTCGGTGGTGGATTTGTTCGCGGTGGCGAACCGGGGCAACTGCATCGTCGCCGCCGTCGACGACGCCGAATAGCCGGCCATGGCGGCGGCGTCCTGAGCCCAAAAGTCGGAGTACTGCGCCTCGGTGTCGGCGATGGCCGCGGTGTTCTGCCCCACGATGTTCGACGCCACCAGCGATGCCAGCAGCGTGCGGTTGGCGGCGATCACCGGTGGGGGCACCGTCATCGCATACGCCTGCTCGTAGGCCGCCGCGGCCGTCCGCGCCTGCATGGCCGTCTGCTTCGTCTGCTCGGCGGTCGCTTGCAGCCAGCCCATGTAACGGGCGGCCGAATACGCCATCGACTCGGCGGCGGCGCCGCGCCATTGCAGGTCCAGGCCCGCGAGCACCGACTCGTAGGACTCGGCGGTGGAGGCCAGCTCGGCCGACAGCGCGTCCCAACCTCCGGCGGCGGCCAACAGCGAGGCCAAACCGGGGCCCGTATGCATCCGGGCCGAATTGATTTCGGGTGGAAAAAAAGCCCAATCCATGTGATACATCCCCTCAAAGTGCGGTTTTCGGACAAACGCCACTGGCGCCGGCGCTCGCCGCATCGGCGTGTTCTCGGATATGTGGGCCCTCCCGGATGCGCTTGGCCGGTCGGCGAAGCTCGCCCCGCGTCAGGTGAGAGGGCGGCCCGGCGCGCTCACGCCGCGGCGTTTGGGCGGCGGCGTGGTGTTTAGCGGGGTGGGGGAGCGTGCGCGCAGGGCATTGCAAAAGACCTTCGGGTTTTGGGCCCTTTAAAAGTCGCAGGTGCGGCCGACGCGTGCGGGGTTTTGCTTATTTCACGGCGGGGACCAGGCAGAATTCAGCTTGTGTTCGCTTGGTGTTCATCTTCTGTTAACCATGCTCCGCCGTAAGTTTACGTCTGTTCAACAACGAAAGTATTTGACGTGCTTGGCATCTGGAAGCGGCGACGACATTCGTCACCGCCGATGGTTCAAGTTATCGACCACACCCTGCAGCGCTTCCGGTCCTCGCGGGCCATCGTCGGCCGCATCGACTCGGGAATTTCGACGTTGATCTCCACGACGCGCACCTGCACACCCCGGGGCTCGGTCTGCTTCTCGATGACGTGCGCAGGTCGCGGTTGAGATCCTCGCGGTGTGCCAGCGGCGTGTCCAGGTCCGCCCGGGTCAGCGCCGTGGTGATGTTTCAGGTGATGGACCGCTCAAAGCGATCCTGGGTGGTGGTGCCTGCTGTTTCGCATGTCAGCCACGCCAGGTTCGTCCGCACCTGATTTCCGGTCCCTGGCGTCGCGATGGCAACAGTCAATTCGGTTATATGGGCGCACCATAGGGTCCAATGGCACCTAATTCAGGACCAATGCCTCTGGGGGAGTGGGGTTTACGGGTCGTAGAGTCTTGGCTGAACGGTGTAATGAACACTTTTCTACCGCGCAATGAAGGAAGTCGCGATGAGCAACGAGTATTCAGCTCCCGCCATTCTGGTAGGCGTCGACGGATCCAGGGCGGCAATACATGCGGCCGTGTGGGCGATCGACGAGGCGGTCAGCCGCGACATTCCACTGCGATTGGTGTATGTCGTCGATCCACACGACTCATCGGGCGCGCGCGACGGTGACATCCAGCTTGCCGTCGCACGTGCCGCGTTGACCGACGCCCATCGGGCCGTCGACGCGGTGGGCGAACCGGTCAAGGTCGAAACCGAAATCCTCTGGGGCAGAACGGTTTGCAAGCTGATTGAGGCGTCCAGGTCTGCGATCATGCTCTGCATCGGCCAGATCGGGCTCAACCATGCCTGCCACGGCGGACCCGCGGTCGCGGCCTCTGTGGTCCGGTCGGCGGTGTGCCCGGTCGCCGTGATCCAACAGGTGGCGAGCCGTCCGACGGCGCCCCAGGTCAGCGGCGTGGTGGCCGAAGTGGACAACGGCACGGTGCTGCGGCACGCATTCGACGAAGCGAGGCTGCGCCGGGCGACGCTGCGGGCGGTATCGGTATCGAAAGCCGCGGACGTGCGCGACGGAACCCCTGGAAAGGCCTCAGCGCAAGGCCAATTGGATCGCAGGTTGGCGCGGTGGATGCGGTTGTATCCCGACGTGCAGGCCGAGCCGGCGATCGTGGCGGGCGGCGTGGACCGGTACCTGCGCGCCCATCACGATGCCGGCCAGCTGCTGGTCACCGACTCCTATCGGGCCGAGGTCCTGTGTTACGAGGGTCATTCCGTGCTTGCGATACGTTGCGGCAACCTGTAACCCGGGCAGCACAGGAATTGTGATCTGAAACATACTGCCCTGCAACAGCGTTCATCTCGCGTATGCGCCGGTTCTTCCAGCGGTGTCAAGGGACCAATGGCCCTTTTGCGAGGCCGCACCGTAGGGCAAGATGTTGTTACTCTGAGTTGCAGGTATATCGAAAGGGTTGCCGACCATGAGCCGGCTGACGACGGCCGAGGCGGGTGCCGATCTCGTCGACCGCGCCGACGTGGAAGCGTTGCTGCGCCGCTTCTACGGGCGGGCGTTGGACGACGAGGTCCTGGCCGAACCGTTCGCCGGGTTGCGGGCCACCGGGTTGGAGGCCCACGTTCCGACGATGTGCGACTTCTGGGAGACGGTGCTGTTCCGCGCGGGGCTCTATCGCGGTAGTGCATTGCAGGCGCACCGCGAAATCCACCGGCGTGCCCCACTGTCAGATCGTCACTTCCGGCGGTGGCTCACCTTGTGGCACAACACCGTTGACGAGATGTACCGCGGACCGGCGGCCGATCGAGCGAAAGTTCAGGCCGGCCGGATCGCGTGGGCCATGCACCGGCGACTGACCGGCGCGGATGCACCCGAGTTGCTCGTCACGCAACCGGCTCGTGCCGGTCAGGCTCCGGACCGAACCGGAAATTGCGACCGGTGACTTCGGTCGGCGTTATGCGCACATAGTGCGGTTTGAGCGTTGCCGTCCACGGCAACAACTGCGCGCGTTCGGCTCGTTGAATGTCCGCGTCGGCCTTCAGCAGTCGCGCGCGACCGCGCACGATCACGCTCCATCCTTCGATGAGGTTGTGGTCGTCGACCTCGAAGACCACCGCATGATTCGCCACGGCCGAGAACAGTTTGGTGCCCTCGGCGGTGCGGAACAGGACGGTGCGGTCTTGCGCGACGAAGTTGACGGGAAAGATCTCGGGCTCACCGGCGAAGTTGGTGACTAGGCGGCCCAGCGAGACACTGCCCAACAGTTTCCAGTTCTCGTCCTCGGAAAGCACGGTTACCGGTTGGTCGCTACCCACGCTCCCAACGCTACGGAGGATCGACCTCGTTGAGTAGAGCCCTTCGTACTCTCGGGGCGGGCTCAGCCGTGGCTGACCCGAAGCAGCTTCGCCAAACTCGGCAGCTTGACACGGGGACGTCCGTGCGGTTCGCCTGCCGCGCGCTCGTGGGCGTCGATGAGGTCCCAGTGGGCCGAGGTGACCAGCTTGGGCTGGCGTGACGCCAGCCAGTCGGCCAGCTTTTCGGCGTGGTCGCCGGGGAAATCCGCCAGACCGTCGGCGCCGGACAAATCGGCGAGCAGCGTGTCCACGGTGTCCTGGGAGTCCTTCTTATTGGTGCCGATGACACCGGTCGGCCCGCGCTTGATCCATCCGACCACGTATTCGTTGCGGCTGCCCTCGACCCGGCCGCCGCTGTTGGGGATCGTCGCGCTCTTCTCGTCGAACGGCAGCCCCGGGGTTGGCATACCGCGGTAGCCGACCGAGCGCACCACCAGCTGAACCGGTAGCTCCTCGCGCTCGCCGGTGTCACGGGCGGACACCCGCCCGTTGTCGTCGGTGACCAGCTCGTTACGGCCGAGGACGATCCCTTCGACCCTGTCGCCGCCCTTGATCTCGATCGGGGAGGTCATGAAGCGCAGCACGATGCGGCGGTGTCCGGGGCGCGGGTCGCGCTTCGCGTAATCGCGCAGCACGTTGATGTTCTGCTTGGCCGTCTTGCCGGCCGCGGCGGCGTCCTCGTCGGTCACGCCCTCCAGCTGGGCGGGGTCGACGATCACGTCGACGTTGTCCAGGTCTCCCAGCTCACGGAGCTCCAGCGTGGTGAACGCGGTCTGCAGCGGCCCGCGGCGACCGATGACCACCACCTCGTCGACGCCGCACGGGCGCAGCGACTCCAGCGCGTGGTCGGCGATGTCGGTCTGTCCCAGCACTTCGGGATCGGTGACAAGAATGCGCGCGACGTCGAGCGCGACGTTGCCGTTACCCACGACGACGGCCCGCGACCCCGAGAGATCGGGCGTGGCCTCCTCGAAGTTCGGGTGCGCGTTGTACCAGCCCACGAAGTCCACTGCGGCGATGCTGCCCGGCAGGTCCTCGCCGGGGATGTTCAGCGCACGGTCGGATTGCGCTCCGACCGCGTAGACGACGGCGTCGTAGCGCTCCGCGAGTTCGTCGGCCTGCACGTGTTCGCCGACCGAGATGTTGCCGAAGAAGCGGAAGCGGGGATCCTGAGACGTCTTCTCGAATTGCTTGCTGATCGACTTGATCTTCGGGTGATCGGGCGCGACGCCGGAGCGCACCAACCCCCACGGGGTGGGCAGCATCTCCAGCATGTCGACGGCGATATCGATGTCGTCGGACCCGTCGACCGCCTTCAGCAAGGAGGACGCGGCGAAGAAGCCCGACGGTCCGGAGCCAACGATTGCAACGTGGTAAGGGCGCATTCTCGACCTTCTATTCGTGCCCGAATGCGCGCAAGGGGCTGTCGCGCGCAAAGCGGGGCGCACATGATCGTGACTCGATGCTAAACGCATGACCGCTGGTCGTGACCTGACACTCGCTGCGAGCGGAAGCTGCCCGGAGGGCCCCGGTAACGTTGTCGGCTGTGGAACCCGACCGTCAAGCCGATATCGCCGCCCTCGACGCCACCCTGACCACGGTGGAGCGAGTGCTCGATGTGGACGGTCTGCGCGCGCGCATCGAGAAGCTCGAACACGAGGCATCCGATCCCCAACTGTGGGATGACCAAGCGCGCGCCCAGCGGGTGACCAGCGAGTTGTCGCACGCTCAGGGCGAGCTGCGCCGGGTCGAAGAGTTGCGGGGGCGCCTGGACGATCTGCCGGTGCTCTACGAGCTGGCGGCCGAGGAGGGCGCAGACGCCGGCAAAATAGAAGCGCTGGCAGAGGCCGACGCCGAGCTGAAGGCGCTGCGCGCGGACATCGAAGCCACCGAGGTGCGCACCCTGCTGTCGGGCGACTACGACGAACGTGAGGCGCTGGTCACCATTCGTTCCGGCGCGGGGGGAGTGGACGCCGCCGACTGGGCCGAGATGCTGATGCGGATGTACATCCGGTGGGCCGAGCAACACAAGTATCCCGTCGAGGTGTTCGACACCTCCTACGCCGAAGAGGCGGGCATCAAAAGCGCGACGTTCGCCGTGCACGCCCCGTTCGCGTACGGCACGCTGTCCGTGGAGCAGGGCACCCACCGGCTGGTGCGAATCAGCCCGTTTGACAACCAGAGCCGCCGTCAGACATCGTTCGCTGAAGTCGAGGTGCTTCCGGTGGTGGAGACCACTGACCACATCGACATTCCGGAAGGCGATGTGCGCGTTGATGTTTACCGCTCGAGTGGTCCGGGAGGCCAGTCGGTGAACACCACCGACTCTGCGGTACGTTTAACTCATATCCCGACGGGTATCGTCGTGACTTGCCAGAACGAAAAATCGCAGTTGCAGAACAAGATCTCGGCGATGCGAGTGCTTCAGGCAAAGTTGTTGGAGCGCAAGCGTTCCGAAGAGCGCGCTGAGCTAGACGCATTAAAAGGCGAAGGTGGCAGTTCGTGGGGCAACCAGATGCGCTCCTATGTTCTGCAGCCGTATCAGATGGTCAAGGATTTGCGGACCGAGTACGAGGTCGGCAACCCTGCGGCCGTCCTGGATGGAGACATCGACGGATTCCTGGAAGCGGGAATCCGTTGGCGCAACCGAAAAGATGACGAATAACACAAGTTTTCTCGCCGCATCGATGACGCACCGCTGGCACGACTTCTGGCGGGGCGAACTCGGTGAGTGGATCATCACCAGGGGTCTGCGGATCGTCATGATCCTGATCGCCGCGATGCTGGCGGCCCGGTTCGTCAACTGGGTGGCCCAGCAGGTGACGCATCAGCTCAACCTGGGCTTCGCCGAAAGCGATGCGCTGGTGCGCTCGGAAGCGTCCAAGCACCGGCAGGCCCTGGCGTCGGTGATCTCCTGGGTGTCGGTCGTCATCATCGGCATCTGGGTCATCATGCAGATCTCGGCTGTGCTGCAGTTCTCGGTGGGCGGACTGGTCGCGCCGGCCACCGTGGTGGGTGCCGCCCTGGGTTTCGGCGCACAACAGTTGGTGCGAGATCTGTTGGCCGGCTTCTTCATTCTGGTGGAGCGCCAGTACGGCTTCGGAGATCTGGTCACCATCACCGTGGTTTCCGCGACGGACGCCAGCGGCACGGTCGAGAACGTGACCTTGCGGGTGACCCGTCTGCGGTCAGCGGATGGCGAAGTGTTGACCATTCCGAACGGGCAGATCGTCAAGGTGGTCAACCTGTCGAAGGATTGGGCCCGCGCGGTGGTGGACATCCCGGTGTCGACCAGCGCCGACCTCAACCGGGTCAACGAGGTCTTGCATCAAGAATGCGACCGAGCAATGGACAACCCCCTGCTCGGGGAGCTGCTCTTGGATGCCCCCACCGTGATGGGCGTGGAAAGCATCGCGGTCGACACCGTGACACTGCGCCTGGTGGCGCGGACGCTGCCCGGCAAGCAGTTCGAGGTCGGCCGGCAGCTACGTGTGCTGGTCATCCGGGCGCTGGCCCGCGTCGGGATCGTGACCGCGGCGGACGCGAAGGTGGGCCTGGTGGAAGACCCCTCGGTTCCGGTCGCCCAGGCCGCCGAACAGCAAAACGATGAAGTCCAAGGTGCGGTGCAGAAGCGTTGAAGTTCACCCTGAACATCCTCGAGAAGCGCGGCGACGGCTCGGATGCCGAGCATCGCTGGCCGAAGCACATGTTCGGCGGGCGGATGCGCACGTCGACGTTCGTATTGGTGGTCGCTTTCTTCGTGGTGTGGTGGGTCTACGACACCTACCGCCCGGAACCGGCGCCCAAGCCGCCGGCCCAGCAAGTGGTGCCGCCCGGCTTCGTGCCTGACCCCAACTACACCTGGGTGCCGCGCAGCCGCGTACAGGCGCCGCCGGCGACTGTCACCTACACGCCGACCCCTACGAGCACGCCGCCGCCACCACCGCCACCGCCGCCACCACCGGTGACGACGACCACAACCACCACACCGCCGTTCCAGCTCCCGCAGTTGCCATGCATCCTGCCGGCGCCTTTCTGCCCGCCCAGCTCAAGCCCCGCCACACCGCCGCCGCAGCAACCCCAGCCGGGCCCCGGCCCGGTGCCGACTTCGCCGCCACCGGCCAGTTGACTTCGCCTGCCAGCGAAATTCACCGCTACACTGGCGTGCCGTGATGATCACCCTGGACCATGTCAGTAAGAAGTACAAAGCGTCGGCCCGCCCGGCGCTGGAAGACGTCAACGTCAAGATCGACAAGGGTGAATTCGTCTTCCTGATCGGCCCGTCGGGGTCGGGCAAGTCCACCTTCATGCGGCTGCTGCTCGGCGCGGAGAACCCGACCACCGGTGACGTCCGGGTGTCGAAGTTCCACGTGAACAAGCTGCGCGGGCGGCACGTCCCGAAGCTGCGCCAGGTGATCGGCTGCGTTTTCCAGGACTTCCGCCTGCTGCAGCAAAAGACGGTCTACGAGAACGTCGCGTTCGCGCTGGAAGTGATCGGCAAACGAACCGACGCGATCAACCGGGTGGTGCCGGAGGTGTTGGAAACCGTCGGCCTGTCCGGCAAAGCCAATCGGTTGCCGCACGAGTTATCCGGTGGTGAGCAGCAGCGGGTGGCGATCGCCCGCGCGTTCGTCAACCGGCCGCTGGTCCTGCTGGCGGACGAGCCGACGGGCAACCTCGACCCAGATACCAGTAAGGACATCATGGATTTGTTGGAGCGGATCAACCGCACGGGGACGACGGTGCTGATGGCGACGCACGATCACCACATCGTCGACTCGATGCGCCAGCGCGTGGTGGAGTTGTCGCTGGGCAGGCTGGTTCGCGACGAGCAGCGCGGCATCTACGGGATGGACCGCTAAGTGCGCTTCGGTTTCCTACTCAACGAGGTCCTGACCGGGTTTCGTCGCAACGTCACGATGACGGCCGCGATGATCCTGACGACCGCGATCTCCATCGGACTGTTCGGCGGCGGTCTGCTGGTGGTCCGGCTGGCCGACAACTCCCGCGAGATCTACCTCGACCGCGTCGAGACGCAGGTGTTCCTGACCGACGACATATCGGCCAACGACACCACGTGTGCGTCGGCGCCCTGTAAGGGGCTGCGCGACAAGATCGATGCGCGCCAAGACGTGAAATCGGTGCGGTTCGTCAACCGGCAGGACGCTTACAACGACGCCATCAAGAAGTTCCCGGAGTTCAAGGACGTGGCGGGAAAGGACTCGTTTCCCGCGTCGTTCATCGTCAAACTGAACAATCCCGAACAGCACGCGGAGTTCGATGCCGCGATGCAGGGCCAGCCCGGGGTGCGCAGCATTCTCAACGAGAAGGACCTCATCGACCGGCTGTTCGCCGTGCTGGACGGCCTCCGCGACGCCGCGTTCGCCGTCGCCCTGGTGCAGGCCGTCGGGGCAATCCTGTTGATTGCCAACATGGTGCAGGTCGCCGCCTACACGCGGCGCACCGAGATCGGGATCATGCGGCTGGTGGGGGCCAGCCGGTGGTACACCCAGTTGCCGTTCCTGGTGGAGGCCATGCTGGCGGCGGCGATCGGTGTGGCGATCGCGGTCGTCGGACTCATGCTGGTTCGGGCATTGTTCCTGGACAACGCGCTCAGCCAGTTCTATCAAGCACATCTGATCGCGAAGGTCGACTACGCCGACATCCTCTACATCGCGCCGTGGCTGTTCCTGCTCGGCGTGTCGATGGCGGCGGTGACGGGGTACGCGACCTTGCGCCTCTATATACGGCGGTAGCTGTGGCCAAGGGTTCCGGCCGGGCCAAGGCGGCGGGCGGCAAAAGCGACAGCAAACAAGTCATCGCCACCAATCGCAAAGCGCGGCATAACTATTCGATCATCGAGTTGTTCGAGGCCGGAGTGTCTTTGCAGGGCACCGAGGTGAAAAGCCTTCGCCAGGGCCAAGCATCGTTAGCTGACGCGTTCGCAACAATCGACGACGGCGAAGTTTGGTTGCGTAACTTGTACATTCCGGAGTATCAGCACGGTAGCTGGACCAATCATGAGCCGCGGCGCAACCGAAAGTTGTTGTTACATAGGCAACAAATTGACAGGCTGGTCGGCAAGATACGAGATGGTAACCTCGCCTTGATGCCGTTGTCTCTGTATTTCTCCGAGGGCAAGGTCAAGGTCGAGCTTGCCCTTGCGCGCGGTAAAAGGGCTTACGACAAGCGCCAGGACATGGCGCAGCGCGATGCACAGCGCGAGGTGGTTCGTGAGATGGGACGTCGAGCTAAGGGCATGACCTGATCGGGGCGGCCTACGCCCAGCTGTCTGCCGTTACGTACGGAGTCAGCGATTTCGTGGGCGGTGTCGCAGCTCGGCGGGTGGCCGCGCTGCGCGTGATGCTTGTCGCCTACCCGATCGAAACGCTGTTACTAGGCGTGATGGCCGTTTTCGTCGGCGGCCCCATTCATGTCGGCGCCGTTCTGTGGGGATGCCTCTACGGCATCGGCATGGCGTTCGGTATGTGGGCGTTCTTCGCGGCCCTTGGGTCCGGGCCGATTTCGGTTGTCTCACCGTTGGCGGCCGTGCTCAACGCCGCGGTGCCCGTCGCCGTGGGTATGGCGCTGGGGGAGCGGCCCGGGCAGGCGGCCCTGGTGGGCGTCGTTCTGGCGCTGGGCGCGGTGATGCTCGTCAGCCGTGAGGCCCCCGTCGAGGGGACGCCGTATCGTTTCACTCCAAAAGTGGCTTGGCTCACAGTCGTTGCGGGTTCGGCGATGGGATTGAACCTGGTGTTCCTGCACCAGGCGCCGCACGTGTGCAAGCTGTGGCCCCTGCTCTTCGCCCGGGTGGCGGCCAGCCTGGTCGTGTTCGCCATGGCCAAAACCAGCCAGAACCTCGAGATGCCGCGCGGACGACCGCTCAAATTGGCTGTGGCCGTCGCCGTGCTCGATATCTTCGCCAACATCACCATGCTGGCGGCGCTGCACACCTGGCTGCTGTCGCTGGCCAGCATCCTGATCTCGCTGTATCCGGCCGCGACGGTCGTGCTGGCGATGGTGGTGCTGCGCGAACGGGTGACCCGCTTGCAGGGGATCGGCATGGTGCTCGCCATGGGCTCCGTGGCGATGATCGCCTCGGCCTGACGGCCTACGATCCGACCATGGCCGATCGCCCCGTCACCAAACTCGACAAGTCCACCGTGCTCTCCGGTCTCTTCGCGGTGTGGGACGACATCGACGCGCTGCTTGCCGGGCTGTCCGAAGCGCAATGGCGCGCGGCCAGCCCGCTGCCGGGTTGGGATGTCAAAGCCTTGGTGGCGCACATGATCGGCACCGAGTCGTTCCTCGCCGGCATCGCCGCACCCCAGCCCGATATCGACGTCTCGACGCTGGAGCATGTGCGCAACGACGTCGGCGTGATGAACGAGTGCTGGGTTCGCCATCTGAGCGAGCACGTCGACGCAGACGTGCTGAAAAGCTTCCGGGCGATCACCACCGATCGGCGCGAGGCGCTGACGAACATGTCCGGCGAGGAATGGGACGCGGTGACGATGACGCCCACCGGCCCGGATTCCTACGGCCGGTTCATGCGGATCCGGGTGTTCGATTGCTGGATGCACGAACAAGACATTCGCGTGGCTTTGCAACGACCGCCGTCCGATGAAGCACTCGGCGGCCCCGCGGCGTCGCTTGCCGTCGACGAGATCGCCGCGACGATGGGTTACGTGGTGGGCAAGCTCGCCAAGGCGCCCGAGGGTTCGCGCGTCCAGTTCGACCTCACCGGACCGCTGGCCCGCACCATCCGGGTCAGCGTCGACTTGCGCGCCGCGGTGGTCGACGACTTCGCCGGCCAGGACCCGACTTCGACCATCCGGCTGGACGGGCTGCAGTTCACCCGGCTCGCCGGCGGCCGGCCGATGTGCCCCGCCCGCGCCCAGGAGGTCGAACTCGGCGGGGACAACGACGTGGCCGCCCAGGTCGTCGAGCACCTCAACTTCGTGATCTGATCGCAGCCCCACCGGGGAAGACAATTGCGTTGCCGCTGGTTGAGAGCCAGGTACCATTGATATACCTGCCGAAAGTCGGCGGGGTGCGAGGGGCTGAAAGGTTTCGACTTCGCGCATCGAATCAAGGGAAGCGTGCCGGTGCAGGCAACTGACCACCGTAAGCGTCGTTGCAAACAGATAAGCGCCGATTCACATCAGCGCGACTACGCTCTCGCTGCCTAAGCGACAGCTAGTCCGTCAGACCGGGAAAGCCCTCGACCCGGAGCCTGGCGTCAGCTAGAGGGATCCACCGGTGAGTTCGGTCGCGGGACTTATCGGGACATAAACAGCGACTGGGATCGTCATCCTGACTTGTTCGCGTGATCAGGAGATCCGAGTAGAGGCATAGCGAACTGCGCACGGAGAAGTCTTGAGGGAATGCCGTAGGACCCGGGTTCGATTCCCGGCAGCTCCACTGAGTATTAGCTGGTCAGAGCGATAAATTGGGTACACGCCGCAATCACGTCCCAGACCTATGGGTTGGATTTTGCCCGAGGTGAGCGGCTTTAATCGTCATACGACGGCGATGTCATGTTGTGCACGCCCGAGGCCGCATCACGAGAACGTGGATCAGGAGCTCTCATGACCTATCGCCGTCTTGCTTGGGCGCTCGGCGCGGTGGTGGCGGCCGCCATCATTCCCGTCGAGGCCCACGGCGAGCCGCCGACGAAGTGTCTCACCAACACTCCCAAGGGCAAGCAGGTGTACGTGCCCTGCGATCTGCTCAACGCCGGCGCCAATTTTCCGCCGGGGCAGCGTTGTCCTCCACCCCTCGAGCAGTACCCGAAAGATGTGGCGGACTGGTGTGGCGAAGGCCCAGGCCTTGCGAGTACCACCCCTACGAGTCCTACGAGTCCTACGAGTCCTACGAGCCCGGCAGCTCCAACGAGTCCTACGAGTCCAACAAGTCCTACGAGCCCCGTGCGGCCGACGACTCCTGCGACCACAACGAGTCCCAGCAGCCCGGCGGCTCCGCGCAATGCACGCTGACGACGTTGTGCATGAGCTGGTCCACCTGGCTACACCTCGCGCTCGGGATCAATGCGGTTGTAGCTGACCGGCAGTGGTGTTGCGAAGACCAAGCGCTGCGGTGCCGAGCCTAGGCGCCTGTGCATCTACCAACCGGCAGTTACAAGGCAAAAGCCCTGGTAGAGGGGCAATTCGATGCCCGGCAGCTCCATAGGAAATATCCTGGTCAGGACGACAAGTCATGTTCACGCGCTGAGTGATCTGGTTTCTGCTCATGGCGTTGCCGGATCGGTCTGCAACGCTCCTGATTTCGGAGCGAGAAAGGTTGATGAGGCGTGGCCGAACAGATGCCCGAGGTAGAAAACATCAAATCCTTCAACAGTGGGCTCATCGAAGACTTTCGCACCAACGGCGGCAAGGTCGGCGGCAAGTACAAAGGAGCGAACCTTTTGCTGTTGACGACGACCGGGGCAAAAACCGGACAGCCTCGCGTTACCCCGCTGGCATACTTCCGGTTCGACGGCAAGCTGATCATCATCGGATCGTCTTGGGGCGCCCTATCGCACCCGTCATGGGTGCGCAATGTAAGGGCAAATCCTTCGGTGCATGTCGAGGTCGGCACAGACTCTTTCGACGCGACGGCGCGCGAGTTGCCGGACGCGGAGCGCGAACCTCTGTGGGCTCAGGTCGTCGCCACGGCGCCGGTCTTCGGCGAGTACCAATCCAGGACGGATCGCGTCATCCCATTGTTCGAGTTGCAGCGGCACCAGGGATGAACGGCCAACGGCCCGACATCGACAAGCTGCGGAGTCTCGACAAGCGGATCGCCGGAGCATAGGTCCGAGATCAAGTGGTGCTCGTCAGGATTGTCCGCCACAGCAGCAAGACTTCGACCGTAATCGGCAGATCGCGGAACCACCGTAAGAGCGAATACACTACGTGCCAACGCGGTTGCGGCCGCGACTAGAGCGACGCAATCGTGATGAGAGATGGCCGGATTACCGATTCTGGTGTTGGGCGCCACCGGTGGACAGGGCGGCGCTGTTGCCGACGCTCTGCTCGCACGAGGAGCGCGCGTGCGTGTGATGGTGCGCCGCCCCGGCGAACCGAGGGCTTCGCACCTCGCTGAGCGCGGCGTCGAGGTTCTTACCGGTTCGCTAGACGACCGCACCGCACTGGGCGCGGCCATGCGCGGTGTCGACGCAGCGTTTGCGCTGACAACTCCATTCGAGACTGGAGTGGACGCCGAGATCGCCCAGGGGCGCGCCATTGTGGCGGCCGCTGCCGACGCGCAAATTCCGCACCTGGTGTTTAGCTCGGTCGCAGGGGCCAATCAGCACAGCGGTGTACCGCATTTCGACAGCAAGGCCATCATCGAAGATGAGCTGGCGGCGAGCGGTTTGCCCTACACGATCGTCGCTCCCACTTATTTCTTCGACAACGCGCTCGGCGGCAGCGACCGTATTCAGGTCGGGATCCTTGATCTGCCACTACCGCCGGATCGCCCGCTGCAGCAGTTGGCGCGGCCCAACCTCGGTGCATTTGTCGCGAAGGTGCTGTGCTCCCCCGGGCCCTACGTCGGGCAACGGGTCGAGTTGGCCAGCGACGCCGTCACGCCGGAGCAAATGGCCGCGGCACTCAGCCCGGCGGTGGGCCGGCGGGTGCGGCTTGAACAAACCCCGCTTGAGTCGATTCGCAGTCCGGACATGTACGCGATGTGGCGGTTCCTCAACGGCCCTGGCTATCGTGTCGACATCCAAGCACTGCATCGAGCGAACCCTGACATCGCGTGGACATCGTTCGCCAACTGGGCACAGCACACCTTCCAGCCCGGCGAACCGGCCGGGCGTTGAGCGGTTATTGGCGTGACGGGTTCATTAAGGGGCGACGATATGGTCCTGTCTGAACGACGTGCCTTGGTAACGGGCGGTTCGCGGGGGATCGGTGCAGCAATCGTGCGGCGGTTGGCCGCCGACGGGGCCCAGGTGGCGTTTACCTATGCTGCTTCGCGGGTCCCCGCCGAAGAGCTGGTGTCGGAAATATCAGGACAGGGCGGCACGGCGGTGCCGATCCATGCCGATAGCGCTGACGCACAACAGGTGTCGGCAGCGGTCGATGAGGCGGTGTCGCAGCTGGGCGGCCTGGACATCCTGGTGAACAACGCCGGGGTGACCCACTCAGGCAACGTCGAGTCCTTTCCGCTGGAGGAGTTCGATCGGATGCTGGCGGTCAATGTTCGGGCCGCCTTTGTCGCGATCCGGCATGCGATACCCCATCTCGGAACCGGGGGCCGCATTATCACCACCGGCAGCATTTTTGCCGACCACACACCGCTGCCCGGCAGCGCCGTGTACGCGATGACCAAGGCCGCCGTCGCCGGATTGACCCGTGGGCTGGCCCGCGAACTAGGGCCGCGTGGGATAACTGTCAATGTCATTCAGCCAGGGCCAACGACAACGGACGCGAATCCGGACAGCGGTGAATTTGCCGATGCCATGCGGGAACGCACTGCGGTGGATCACTACGGGCGCCCGGAGGACATCGCTAGCGCCGTGGCCTATTTGGCACGTCCGGAAGCCGGTTTCATCACCGGAATCAGTTGGAATGTCGACGGCGGCTTTGCCGCCTGAAACCGTGACGTCGGCGCTTGGGGGTCACTCACCTCCAGAACTGTGAAAAGTCCCGGCGTGGGCGGTGTTTCCCGCTGGCCTGCTTCCATTGTGGGCATATTTTGCCGATACCGTGAAGGCCGGCCGTATGTATTCGCATTTACCAGGTGGTCTAGGATTTGGGTGACTTGTCCCAGTCTGTGGATCAAACGAAGCCAGGAGGCGACATGGTTGAGCATCGCCACGTCGAATGGGACCCTGACACGCGACGAATCGCGACCAGCCGGCTGCTATTGCGCCCGTGGCAACTCGACGACGACGTCGCCGCCTACGGGATATACGGGGCGCCGGAGGTTTCGCGTTGGCTGTGTCCGGCGCTGCCGTCGATCACCGACGCTGCGCACATGCGCCAACTCTTGGGCGCGTGGGTCGCCGAAAGCGACGCGACCGGCCTGCCCCTGGGCCGCTGGGCGATTACCGATAGAGCCTCTGGCGACCTGATCGGGGGAGTGGCTCTGCTACCACTTCCACCCGGTCGCACCGATCTCGAGATCGGATGGCAGGTTGCACCGAAGCTGTGGGGTCACGGTTACGGCGCGGAGGCTGGCCATGCGGTGGCCCATCAAGCATTCACAAATGTCGGTGTCAGTGAGGTCTTCGCCGTCGTGCGGCCGGGCAATCATCGCGGGGTGGCTACGGCGCGGCGAGTGGGCATGGAATGGGTCGGTGAGACCGACAAGTACTACAACCTGACCCTTGAGATCTACCGCCTGAGCAAGGCCGATCTGGATCTGCCAGAGCCGGCCTGTGCACCGCCACCGCACTAGCCAAACTGCAGTTGCCACATCGGGATTCGCGGTGCGGCGCGGTCGGTCGACTTGGGCATGACGGGATGTGTCATCCCGGTGCCGAACGTCGGCTAGCGGGTGCGGGCCGAAAACGTGATCGACAACGGACACCAATAGGCCACTCGGTCGCGGCACCCCGCCAGAACTCACCCGGGTGAAACAACGCTGGGGTGATGACGGCTCACCCCGCCGGGCAGCAGACTGAAGCCAGTTCACCGCCGAGATACGGGGCGCCGGGCGTCGTCGCCAGGCCGCAAACCTTCCTCTCCCGGCAAACCGATAACGGCGCGGCAGTCGCCGCGAAGATCAGAAGAAGGGTCTCACCATGCACTTCGATTCCAAGAAGGTCATCGTCGTCGGAGGCAGCGCCGGTATGGGCCGGCAGGTCGCCATTGATGTCGTGAGCCACGGCGGCAGTGCGGTGATCGTCGGCCGGTCGAAAGACCGTGTTGACGACACCGTGACCGAATTGACCAGCGGGGCTGGGCAAGCCTGGGGAATCACAGCCGAGTTGACCGATCGCAGCGCGGTCGCCGATGTACAGCGTGCGCTTTCTGAGGAGCACGGCGATGCGACATTGTTGGTCAATGCGGCCGGATTCTTCATCCCCAAGCCGTTTCTCGAGTACGACGCCCAGTTCTATGACTCGTATATGGACCTCAACTATGCCTTGTTCTTCCTGACGCAGACCGTCGTTGAGGGCATGATCGCCCGCGGTGAGGGCGGGGCAATCGTCAACATCGGCAGCATGTGGGCACATCAGGCGATCGGTGCTACCCCGTCGTCGGCGTACTCGATGCAAAAGGCCGGCTTGCATGCCCTGACCCATAACTTGGCCATCGAGCTTGCCGGGCACAAGATCCGGGTCAACGCGGTGGCGCCGGCCGTCGTCAAGACCCCGCTCTACGAGGGCTTCATCCCCAAAGACGAGATCGACGCCACGCTTGACACATTCGCGCCGCTTCATCCGCTGGGACGAGTGGGCACGCCGGCCGACGTGGCCAACGCCGTGACATATCTGCTCTCTGATGAGGCCAGTTGGGTCACCGGCGCGATTCTCAATGTCGACGGCGGCATCATGGCCGGCCGCAATTAACCCGACGACGCGGCGAAACCTACTGAAACACTCAGCGCCTCATCACATCAGCGGCGCATAAACGAAGGAGATCGAATGCCACGCCAATACAGCAAGAGCCCTGACGCGGTAGACGCGTTAACCTCTGAGCAGTACCACATCACCCAGGAGGCCGGTACCGAGCTTCCGTTCACCGGCGAATACTGCGATAACCACGAGCCGGGCATTTACGTTGACATCGTTTCTGGTGAGCCGCTTTTCGCCTCGGTGAATAAGTTCGATAGTGGAACTGGCTGGCCCAGCTTCACCCAGCCCATCGACGCGGACAATATCGTTGAAAAGCGTGACCGCAGCCACTTCATGGAACGGGTCGAGGTGCGGTCAGCACACGGCGATAGCCATCTGGGCCACGTATTCACAGACGGGCCAAGGGAAGCCGGCGGGTTGCGCTACTGCATCAACTCTGCCTCGCTGCGGTTCATCCATCGCGACGACCTTGAAGCCCAGGGTTATGGGGAATACCTCGGTCTTTTCACGAAGGGTGAACCGGCGCAACACCAAAGCGTAGGCGGGCAGCAGTAATGACCAACTCCAACGAGATCGCCGTCCTCGCCGGTGGGTGCTTTTGGGGCATGGAGGAGCTGTTTCGCAAGCTGCCGGGCGTGGTGTCCACCCGTGTGGGATACACCGGCGGCCGCAACGCGCATCCCACCTACCGCAACCATCCCGGCCACGCCGAAGCACTCGAGATCACCTACGACCCAGCGGCGACCGATTACCGGGCATTGCTGGAATTCTTTTTCCAGATCCACGACCCGACCACCACGAACCGTCAAGGCAATGATGTCGGCAGCAGTTACCGGTCGGCGATTTTCTACCTCGGCGACCAGCAGAAGCAAGTCGCGTTGGCCACCATCGCCGACGTCGAGGCCTCAGGAAGATGGCCCGGCAGGATCGTCACTGAAGTCACTCCTGCCGCTGAGTTTTGGGAAGCCGAACCTGAACACCAGAATTACTTACAGGAGTATCCATCCGGGTATACCTGCCACTACATCCGCCCAGAGTGGACGCTGCCCAACCACACTCGCAGTGCCGGCGCGCGGGCGGTGACGGCAGAACATGCAGAGCCCGCTCAATAGCGATATGGGTTCGGCAACGATAGCCAAAGCGTGGACAAGTGCGAGTGATTGGCAGGTGCTGTTCAGCGCGTACGCGCCGGTCATCGGTTATGGGGCCGCACGTGTTGCAGCATGGGTGCTGCCCCGGTACGAAGATCGGAGAGCGGCGGTGACCCGATGACTCAGAACCAAAACCTGGCGGCGCTGTCGGCAGCGGGCGTGTCGGTCTGGCTGGATGACTTGTCGCGCGACTGGCTGGAATCAGGCAACTTGCAGCGCCTCGTTGATACCAGAAGTGTCGTCGGTGTCACGACCAACCCGTCGACATTTGAGCGAGCACTGACCCACAGCCGCCTCTACCGCGAGCAGATCGCCGAGTTGACTGCGCGTGGCATCGCGATCGACGCGGCGATCCGCACGGTGATCACTGATGACGTCCGTGCGGCGTGCGATGTGCTGCGCCCGCAGTGGGAGGCCTCCGATGGTGTCGACGGAAGAGTATCCGTCGAAGTGAATCCGCTGGATGCGGACAACACGGATCGAACACTTATGGAGGCCATCCAGTTGGCCAAAACCGTCGACCGGCCCAACGTGTTTATCAAGATTCCGGCCACGGACGCGGGGCTGCCTGCAATCACAGCAGCACTGGCTAAAGGTATCTCGGTCAACGTGACGCTGATTTTTTCCGCGCAACGGCATCGGGCCGTGATGGACGCCTATCTGGCCGGCATGGAAGCCGCCCAATGCGCAGGAGCCGATTTATCCCAGATCCACTCGGTGGCATCGCTTTTCGTTTCCAGGGTGGACACCGAGGTCGACAGGCGGCTCGAGCAAATCGGCACTGCCGAGGCACTCGCACTGCGGGGGCAGGCGGGCGTCGCCAACGCGCGGTTGGCCTACGCGGCCTACCAGCAGGTCTTTGAAGCCGAGCCACGCTACATGGCACTGCGCGCCGCGGGCGCTCGCGTGCAGCGCCCGCTGTGGGCCTCCACCGGAGTGAAGAACGCCGCGTATCCCGACACGATGTACGTCACCGAACTCGTTGCGCCGAACACTGTCAGCACCATACCTGCGGCGACATTGGAGGCGGTGGCCGACCACGGCGTCATCAAGGGTGACACCATCACTGGCAAGGCGGCACAGGCCGAGGAAGTGTTGGACCGGCTGAGCGCGATCGGTATCGATCTACCCAACGTATTCGCCGTGCTCGAACATGACGGGGTGGGAAAGTTCGCGGCGTCCTGGCTACAGTCCGTTCGACGCTAAATACCCTGCGGCGCTGCATCATTCACCTATTCAGGAGACTGATTTAATTGTCCACCTCGGTGCCCGAATTAGAAGAGCTGCCAGCCCGTCGGCCATTCCCGGAGCGCATAGGCCCCACGGGTAGCCTGATCTACCGGCTCATCACCACGACCGATCACAAACTGATCGGAATCATGTATGTGGTCGCGTGCTTTACGTTCTTCTTTATCGGTGGGCTGATGGCGCTACTGATGCGCACCGAGCTGGCCGCGCCCGGGCTTCAGTTCTTGTCCAACGAGCAATACAACCAGCTCTTCACCATGCACGGCACGGTCATGCTGTTGTTTTACGCGACCCCGGTGGTATTCGGGTTCGCCAATCTAGTGGTGCCCCTGCAGATCGGCGCCCCCGACGTAGCCTTCCCGCGCCTCAACGCGTTATCGTTCTGGCTCTTTATATTCGGTGCGATGATCGCACTGGGAGGCTTCATCGCGCCCGGTGGGCCGGCCGCTTTCGGGTGGACCGCGTACACGCCACTGTCCGACGCTGTCCACTCCCCGGGCCCAGGAGGCGACTTGTGGATCCTGGGTCTGATCGTGGGCGGATTGGGCACCATCTTGGGTGGGGTCAACATGATCACGACCGTGGTGTGCCTGCGGGCACCCGGCATGACCATGTTTCGGATGCCAGTTTTCAGCTGGAACATCCTGGTAACCAGCATCATGGTGCTAGTTGCGTTTCCGTTGTTGACGGCCGCGTTGTTCGGGCTGGCCGCCGACCGCCGCCTCGAAGCGCACGTGTTTGACGCCGCCAACGGCGGAGCCCTGCTGTGGCAACACCTGTTCTGGTTCTTCGGCCACCCCGAGGTCTACATCATCGCCCTGCCGTTCTTCGGCATCATCACGGAAGTCATCCCCGTGTTCTCCCGCAAGCCGCTGTTCGGCTACTCCACCATGGTCTACGCCACGATCAGCATCGGGGCGCTCTCGATCGCGGTGTGGGCGCATCATTTGTTTGCCACCGGCGCCGTACTGCTGCCGTTCTTTTCCTTCGCTACCTACCTGATCGCTGTCCCCACGGGAATCAAATTCGTCAACTGGATCGGCACCATGTGGAAGGGCCAACTGACTTTTGAAACCCCGATGCTGTTCGCGGTGGGCTTTTTAGTTACCTTCCTCATCGGCGGATTGTCGGGTGTAATGCTGGCCAGTCCACCGATCGACTTCCATGTCACCGACACCTATTTCGTGGTCGCCCACTTCCACTACGTGCTGTTTGGCACCATCGTTTTCGCAACCTACGCCGGCGTGTACTTCTGGTTCCCCAAGATGACCGGCCGCCTGCTCGATGAACGGTGGGGCAAATTGCATTTCTGGTTGACGCTAATCGGTTTCCACACCACGTTTCTGGTGCAACACTGGCTAGGCAATCAGGGGATGCCACGACGCTACGCCGACTACCTCCCCACCGACGGCTTCACCACACTTAACGTTGTCTCCACGGCCGGGGCGTTCATCCTGGGAGCATCGATGGTGCCATTCGTCTGGAATGTGTTCAAAAGCTGGCGCTACGGCGAACCAGTTACCGTCGACGATCCGTGGGGCCATGGCAACTCTCTAGAGTGGGCCACCAGCAGCCCACCGCCACGGCACAACTTCACCGAATTGCCACGCATCCGTTCTGAGCGGCCGGCCTTCGAACTGCACTATCCGCACATGATTGAACGGATGCGCAGCGAAGCCCACGTCACGCTGGCACGAGCGAACACGCGATAACTGCCAAGCCGCAACTGGAGTGGTCGCCAGCACAGTACCAGCCGTAATCCGTTGCCGCTAGGCTTCTTCCAATGCCTCGCCAAGTGATTGAAGAAGTTTGTTGTGCTGCGCTTTGACGAGCGTGTGACCCACCACCAACGCTGCGACGACGGGCCATTCCATCATCCCTAGTACGGCCATTGCACCGATGCCGGCATAGAACGCCAGATGTTCTGGCGCCGGTAGCGTCAGGCTGACATTCCAGGGTGACGGCGGCGAAACCGAATGCGTGCGCTGGACGCTCGCGTCGTTCATCAGGCCTGACCTACCGACCGGGCCGGATGAACTCGATGCCTCGCGCCCGCACCTTCCCCGACGTAGGTCGGTGCGTTGCACGATTGGCGACTCGGACTGGGGGCGGCATGGTTATCCGACGGGTCGAATAGTAAATCGCGCAACTGTTTTCGTCCGCGGTTGATCCTCGAACTGACGGTTCCTTGCTGGGTGCCCGTCATGGCGGCGATCTCCTTGTAGGAGTATCCCGCGATCTCGGCAAAATAGACGGCCATGCGAAACTGCTCAGGCAGGCCCATCATCGCCGCCTTGAGGTTGGGATTTGGCAGCATTTCGAGCGCCTGATCTTCAGCCGACCGCAGGCCCCCGGGCTCGCGTGGGGCACCGGCGACCAGCTGTCGATCAGTGATCTCACCAGTCGGATGTTGCGTGGGACGGCGCTTTTGCCTCCGATAGGTGTTGATGTAGGTGTTGGTCATGATCCGCCGCAGCCATGCATTGAGATTCGTTCCTGGTTCGAATGCCCGGAGACCGGCATAAGCGTTGAGCAAGGTTTCTTGCACCAGATCCTCCGCATCCGTTCGATTGGAGGTCATCCGAAGAGCTTGCCGATAGAGAGGCTCAAGGAGCGGGATGACGCCGCTTTCAAATTGAGCGCTCAACAGGTTGTCTGGCACCTTTGTACATTCCCCGCGCACGCGACCCACGCTATGTTCCTGTCATCGTGAAAAGTAGTGATTGCCCGTTCACGTGCATTCCTTCCAGGGGGGTCGCCACCTGACGCAGCGATACCATAGGTGAGGTATTTGCTTGCTTCACAGAACCTCCGCTTGCCATTCTTCGGCCAGCATCCACCGCCGCGGGGTGAGTGGTCATCACCCGCCGAGGCAATTCATCCGGGTGATGGCGGACGCCACCAGTGCTTCAAGTTGGCCGCTCGGGCTGTGGCAGTCGCCCGCGCACCACTGCTCGTGTTCAACTATCACCCGGGTGAATGATGCGGGTGGGCGACGACAGTCCATCCCCTTTTGCGCGATGCTCTTAATGTCTACACCCGCGCAGCCGTGTTCTGTTGTGCAAGAAGCACAGATTCACGGACCCGAGCGTTACCTTGCGTGGAGAGAATGCTAGGACAGAAGAGACAGCCATCGCCCTGAACGAGGACTACTGCAGTGAGCGCCGCCAAGGAAATGTTGGAGACCTATCCACGAGATCTAGGTCGGATCGATAGAGCCAAGCTGGTCGCATGTATCGACGCCTGTATCGAATGCGACCAAGCCTGCACAGCATGTGCAGACGCCTGCCTGAGTGAAGACGACGTCTATCACTTAACCAAATGTATACGCACATGCCTTGACTGCTCGGATGTCTGCGCGACGACCGGCCGCGTCTTGTCCCGGCACACGGACTACGACGCCAACTTGACTAGGACGGTGCTCCAAACGTGCGCCACCGCCTGTAAGACAAGCGCAGACGAGTGCGACAAACATGCGCCGAAACACGCGCATTGCCGGGTGTGCGCCGACGTCTGCCGTCGCTGCGAACGGGCCTGCCGTGACCTTGTCGAGGCGCTCGGCTGAGGCAAGCAAGCAGTTCCGTGACGACCCGAATCGTGATCCTCGGCGGCGGTCCGGCCGGTTATGAGGCGGCATTGGTTGCAGCTGCACGCGCTCCCGCCGTAGCCCGGGTCACCGTCGTCGACTCCGACGGGGTCGGCGGCGCGGCCGTGCTGTGCGACTGCGTTCCATCGAAGACGTTTATCGCCTCCACGGGGCTGCGTACCGAACTGCGAAGGGCAACCCGTCTGGGTTTCGACATCGACATCGACGACACCAAGATCTGTCTTCCGGAAATCCACCAGCGGGTCAAGATGCTGGCTAGCGAGCAGTCGGCCGATATCACCGAACAGCTGCTCCACGCAGGCGTAGAGCTCATGGCGGGCCGGGGCGAATTGGTTGATACGACTCCGGGTCTGGCGCGTCACTGTGTCAAGGTGACGGCACGCGACGGCAGCACCACGATGCGCGAGGCCGACGTGGTGTTGATCGCCACTGGGGCCAGCCCCCGGATCTTGCCGTCGGCGCGCCCCGACGGCGAGCGCATCCTGACCTGGCGCCAGCTCTATGAACTGAACTCGCTGCCCGAGCACCTCGTTGTGGTCGGAAGCGGTGTGACTGGTGCCGAATTCGCTAACGCCTACACCGAACTGGGTGTGGCGGTAACGGTGGTGGCTAGCCGCGATCGGGTGTTGCCGTACGAGGACGCCGACGCTGCGCGGGTGCTGGAGGAGTCCTTCGCCGAACGCGGGGTCAAACTGGTCAAAAATGCGCGGGCACAATCGGTCCGGCGCACCGCCGACGGGGTGCTGGTGACAATGACCGACGGCCGCACCGTCGAGGGCAGCCACGCATTGATGACGGTTGGTTCAGTGCCTAACACCGGCGGGCTGGGTCTACAGCGCATGGGCATCGACCTGGTGCGCGGCGATTACATCGCCGTCGATCGTGTTTCACGCACATCGGTAACGGGCATTTACGCCGCGGGGGACTGCACCGGTGTGTTGCCGTTAGCCTCGGTTGCTGCGATGCAGGGCCGGGTCGCGATGTATCACGCTTTGGGTGAAGCCGTCAGTCCACTCCAGTTGCACACCGTCGCGGCCACAGTGTTCACCCACCCCGAGGTTGCGGCGGTCGGCGTCGGGCAGAGCGCAATCGACAACGGCTCGGTTCAGGCCCGCGTCATCATGCTGCCGTTGAAAACCAATGCGCGGGCTAAAATGTCGGAGCTGACTCACGGTTTCGTCAAACTATTCTGCCGGCAGGACAGCGGCGTGGTAATCGGTGGCGTGGTGGTCGCGCCGATCGCTTCGGAATTGATATTGCCGATCGCGATAGCTGTTCAAAACAGGCTCACCGTTGACGATTTGGCGCAGACGCTTGCGATCTATCCGTCGCTGTCCGGTTCGGTCACCGAGGCGGCCCGCCGGCTCATAGCTCGCGACGATCTGAACTGATGCACAAACCACCTACGCCGACGAGGGCTCAGTGGCTCCGGTGGTGGTCGATGTCGCATCGCATCGCTCGACGAGCGATCGCCATCATCGGACTGCCTGTTGCCCTGTGGTGGCTGCAGCCGTGGAAGTTGTTGATCAGAACCACCGCCGATGAAAAGCTGCCGTCTGGAGCGCGGACCATCTGCTGCGGAGAATTTACCGGTCACATCCACCGAGCCAGCGGAGTTGCGCGCCTCATAACGCTAGGCGACGGGGCACAGATTCTTCGGCTGGAAAATCTGCATACCACATTGGGACCACGACTGCGCGTATGGCTCAGCGATACACCGGTCGACCGTGTCAGGTTCCCGTGGCGAAAGTTTGCACGCAGCACCTACATCGACCTAGGCCGCCTACGGGCCAACCGGGGTAATGCCGGTTACGCCGTACCCAACGACGCCGACACCGACACGCTCAGCAGCGTAATCCTGTGGTGCGAGCGCTTCAGCGTGTCCTTCGGCGCGGCCCAACTGCACCCCGTGATCCAATGCAGCGGTCGCAGCGCAGCTTTATCACCCGGGTGAATGGTGCTGAGGGGTGATGACAGATGGTGCGGGGTCGGGCGATGCTCACTATCGACAAACCTGGACAGCGTCGACCGTCGCAACTCGCACCATGATGGCTGATCTCTACAGCCGTCGCTAGCACGCAGCAGTGCAGGGCGCCGTCGCCACCAGGGGCACCACCACCTCGTGCGATCAATCCTCGAAACCGTGTGGCTACCCGAATACCAAACAGGAGAAGCGTTATGACCGCGGTCCCACTTCACCGTCAACCGCGGACGGCGGAATCGGCCACCTCGGTTGTGATCGTCGGCAGCGGGTTCGCCGCTTTCGAGTGCGCGCGCCGACTGGCCCGACGGTTGGACAGGGCGCGCGCCTCGGATGTGAGGGTGACGATTGTCTCGCCCGTCGATTACATGCAGTACTCGCCGCTGCTGGCTGATGTCGCCGGCGGGTTGGTCGACCCGCGCTTTGTCTGTGTTCCGCTGGCCGGAACGCTCAAGGGCGTGCGGGCGGTGCGCGGCTGGGTCGACAGCGTTGACGTCGATCGGCGGATGCTCTCGTTCACCGATATGGAGGGCGCCCGAGGGACGCTCTCGTGGGATCGGCTGGTCTTGACACCAGGCTCGGTGACCCGGCTGTTCGATACGCCCGGTTTGGCCACCCACGCGCACGGGCTGAAGTCGACGGCCGAGGCGCTGTATCTGCGCGATCATGTGATCGAGCAGTTGGAATCGGCGCACGTCGACGAAAATGAGGCGCGCGCGGCCGCGCGGCGCACGATAGTCGTTGTCGGTGCGTCGTATTCCGGCTCCGAATTGACGGCGCAACTGCGCGCGCTCGCCGACGCGGCGGCGAAGCAGATGGGCTTCGATCGGGCTTCGGTGCGGTTTGTGCTGCTGGACTTGGCCGATCGCGTCATGCCCGAGTTGGGGCAGAAGCTCGGCGATGCGGCGATGCGTGTGCTGCGCTCTCGCGGAATCGATGTGCGCTTGGGCACGACCCTGAAGGAGGTGCACGCCGATCATGTTGTGCTCACTGATGATTCGCGGATCGACACCTACACGGTAGCGTGGGTGGCTGGCGTGGCCCCGTCACCGCTGATCGCCACGCTGGGATTGGAAACCGAGCGGGGCCGCCTGAAGGTGCAAGCCGATTTGCAGGTACCAGGTCACCCGGACGTTTTTGCCGCGGGCGATGCCGCCGCCGTCCCGGACCTCACCCGACCGGGCATGATTGCCCCGCCCACCGCCCAGCACGCGACCCGACAGGGTAAGGCGTTGGCCCGCAACGTCGCCGCAAGTCTCGGCTACGGCGAGCGGAAGGACTACCGTCACAGCGACAAGGGCATGGTCGTCGACTTGGGCCCGCGCTACGCCGTCGCCAACCCGCTAGGCGTGCACCTATCGGGCTATCCCGCCAAGTTCGTCGCCCGCGCCTATCACCTCTATGCGCTTCCCCGCCTCGTTAACCGCTGGGCGGTCGCACTCGCATTTCTCACCGACGTCTTCTTCCCCCGCACCGTGTTGTCAATGGGATTCGTTTGCGGTACCGACGCCCAATTCAGCGCCAGCGAAGTCGGTCCGCTACCGAAGGCGGCAGGCGCAGAATGAGTATCGTCAACAAAGGCTTTCACCGACCCCGCGGCGAGTCGGTCCGTGAGCTGCCGCCCGGGCAACATCTGACCGCGGACTTCCCTGTCCTGCAAGCAGGACCGACTCCGCGGATCGACCTTGATGACTGGCGATTCACCATTCGCGACGAGCGCGGCGCCGAACACTCGTGGACCTGGGCCGAGTTCAAGCTCTTGCCCAGCGAACGGCTCACCGTGGACATCCACTGCGTCACAACGTGGTCGAAGCTGGATACCGAGTGGGAAGGTGTTTCTCTAGACACACTTCTGGAATCGGCCGAGACTGCCGCTGAATTCGCACTGATCGGGTCCTACGGCGGCTACACCACCAACCTTCCGCTGCGCGACCTTCGCGGCGGGAAGGCGTGGATCGCCCACGGCTACCAGGGCACACCGCTTAGCCCGATACACGGCGGGCCGGCTCGGCTGCTGGTGCCGCACCTGTATTTCTGGAAGTCCGCCAAGTGGGTGAGATCCATCGAGCTGCGCGACAGCGACGCACCGGGGTTCTGGGAGCGGTTGGGCTACCACACCTACGGGGACCCGTGGCGAGAACAACGTTACGCCGGGGATTGACGACGGGCATGGGGTCGATGTGAAGGCGTTGTTGCGCTGGCGGGTCGCGAGTGTGGTGCACTCTGAACCGGAGACCGAGTCTGCGCAAACGATCGTCCTGAACGTGCCGGGCTGGGGCGGTCACCGGGCCGGCCAGCACATCGACCTCAAACTGACCGCTGAGGACGGGTACAGCGCACAACGCAGCTACTCACTGAGCAGACCAGCCGACGGTGAGCGCATCGAACTCACCGTGCAGCAGATTCCCGACGGAGAAGTCTCGCCCTACCTCACCGGACTTGTTGCCGGAGACCAGATCGAACTGCGCGGACCCATCGGCGGCTGGTTCGTGTGGCAGCCCGCCAATGCGGCTCGGGTTCTGCTGGTCGGCGGGGGATCGGGAATCGTGCCGTTGATGGCGATGCTGCGTCAACGGGCCACGGCCGGCACTGCCCACTTTCGGCTTGTCTACTCGGTGCGCAGTCCCGCGGACGTGTACTACGCCCAAGAGCTGGACCTGCTGGAGCGCGAATGTGACTGGCTGCAGGTCGCGCTGGTCTACACCCGCAAGGTCGCGCCGCAGACCGCCCGGCCGCCCGGCCGGATCCGCGCCGCTGACCTCGCGCCGACGAAGCGGATGCCCGCCGCCGCGCGCGTTTATGTATGCGGCCCAACGGGATTTGTGGAATCGGTGGCCACCACGCTGGTCGAGCAGGGTTATCCGCCAGCAGCCATCCGGACCGAGCGGTTCGGACCGAGCCAATAACACCAGAAGCGAGGAATGATGACCCAACCAACGCACGTCGACGGCAACGCCGTCGGGGGCGCCTTCGGGGACGTGCTCGGATTCGATGTCACCACCGCGATACTGACCTGCGCCGGATGTGGTCGTGTCGGGGCCTTCGCCGAGAGTCACGTCTATCACCGCGGGCCCGGCATCGTGGTGCGGTGCCCGGGCTGCGGAGACGTGTTGGCCCGTCTGGTGCAAACGCCCACCGACGTGTGGCTCGACTTTGGCGGGGCGCTTTCCTGGCGTGTCCCGATGCCGGCCTCCTGATGGAGCCCCTCGACGCCCTCGCCGGTCGCGTGCGCACCGCCGACATCGTGGACGCCATGGGGCGCCGCCACCAACACCGGTGTCATCTCCTCGACTTGGTGAGCCCGACACCCGGTCGCCCGCTCTTCGGCCCTGCCGTGACCATCTCGTACTTCCCAGCGTGCCGGGCCGCTCTCCCGCCCGAGCGCTACAACTTCAAGAGGTTGTTCTACGACGCGATCGAAGGCGGCGCCGACGGGCGCGTGCTGGTCCTGGCCAGCAACGGCTACACCGATGCGTCATTGGGCGGTGGGGCAAAGCTGTCGCGTGTCCGAAACCATCGGCTCGCCGGCATTCTCGCAGACGGGCGGCTGCGTGACTTCGCCGAGCTCGAACTCTACGATCTCGCCATCTATTGCCGCGGCGAAACAACGCGGTGGGGCGGCGACGTCGTCACCCCGTACGAGGCGAACCGTCCAGTCGTGGTCGCCGGGGTGGCGGTCCGTCCCGGCGACTACGTCTTCGCCGACACTTCCGGCGCCGCGGTTATACCCGCCGGCGACGTGCGCGCCGTACTACGCGCCGCCAACGAAGTCGTGGCGGAGGACGCGGCGGCCATTGCCACCATCAGAGGCGAGACCCCAACCACACCAGGAGGCAATGAGAACTGACGGGCCGGCCCCTAGCGCACCCAGCTTTGCGCCCTCGACGACCGCTCTTCTCGGAGCACATCAATCGCAACATGGCTGCGACAAGCAATGATGAAAGGAAATACCCGCATGACCAAGACCGAATTCTTCGACACCCCCGGATACGGCGAGATCGCCCGTACCCGCAACTACTACAGGCAAGCCCTACGCATCGGCGATCGCGTCGAGATCTCAGGCCAAGGCGGCTGGGACGCGGACTTTACCTTGTCGGCCACATCCCTGGAGGACGAGATCGTCAAGGCATGCGACAACGTCGAAAAGACCCTCGCTGAGGCAGGCGCCGGCTGGCGCGATGTCGTGAACATACACTCCTACCACGTCCCCACGGCCGATGATTCCATTGGTAATGAACACATGTCGGCGATGGTGGACCAGTTCCGCAAGCGGTTCGGCGAAAGCCTGCCGCTGTGGACCGCGCTGGGTGTCGAGGCGCTCGCACTGCCCGGCCAGCGCGTCGAGATCGAGGTCGTCGCCATCGTCGAGTCCGGCAGCAAGTAGACGTCGGTCCCAGGTCGCGAGGCGTCGCCCCCTGGGTCCCGACGCCTCGGGTTGCCGCGACATAAGCCTCGACGAGGCTGCGCCGCCGCGCACTTCTTCGGTGAATTGGGTTGATTGACAATGGTCATCGGCGTCTAGACATGCCGCGATCGAGAGGCCAGGCGCAACTGGAGTCGATGACTCCCCCCCGAAACGGAGGCACCCGTGGACCGAATACTTCATGTCCTGGTCGGTCACCCGACCGGTGCCATCGATGCCGCCATCAAAACCTCGGCGCTGTTCCTCACGGCTGCGATTCTGTTTCGCTTCATGGAGCGCCGAACCCTCGCCGAATTCGCGCCGTTCGACTGGATCGCCGCCGTCGCCGCCGGAGCCATCGTAGGTCGAGCTGCTACCGCCAGCGATACCTCGTGGCTCGACGCAACCGCGGCGCTCATTTGCCTTCTCGTCACCCACGCCGTGCTAGCGAGATTGCGCTTCATTCCGGGGATTCGGCGTTTCATCGATCCACCTCTGAAGGTGCTGATCCGCAACGGACACGTCGACCGACGCAACCTGCGTCGATGCGGGCTAACCATGGGCGATCTCGATGCGGTGCTACGACAGCACGGACACGAAAGCTCCGATCGTATTCACCTTGCGGTCTTCGAAGCCAAAGGCGCGATCTCGATTCTGTTAATGGATGGGAGCGGGTGATTGGCATGGTTTTCGAGTTCGGGTCGACAGCTACCCGATGTTCGGGATTGTCGAAGTCCGGTCGGCAGCCCGCATTCCACTTACTGCGCTGATTGCCTGGCAATGGAATCTGATAGGGGACAGTGCAGTTGGCTCAGCCAGCGTTGGGCGTCGAGTGCGGCCGCGCAGCCGCTGGCCGCGGCGGTGATTGCTTGGCGGTAGCGGCGGTCGATTAGGTCGCCGGCGGCGAATACGCCCGCCACGGAGGTACGGGTGGTGTCGCCTTTGGTCAGAATGTGGCCTCTGGCATCGAGGTCGACGAGGCCGTTCAAGAGATCTGAGCACGGTGTCTGGCCGACAGCGACGAAGGCGCCCGCGACCGCGATGGTGGAATGGCCGCCGTGGCGTGTGTCGCGTATGCGCACGCCGGTGACTTGTTGGTTGCCATGTACGGCTAGCACTTCGGTGGATGTCAGGATTGCGACGTTGCGATGCTCCCGCAGGCGAGCAACGGCGATGGCTGATGCCCGTAGTCGGGGGCGATGGTGGATGAGGGTGACGTGGCGGGCCAGCGGCGCAAGGTGAAGCGCCTCTTCAACGGCGCCGTCTCCGCCGCCGATGACGGCGACGTCACGTCGGGTGAACTGTGCGCCGTCGCGTTTCGCGCTGGTGCTTACGCCGTGGCCGAGGAGCCCGCGTTCGCCGGGCACGTTGAGTGACCGGGGGGCAGAGCCCATGGCAAGAATCAGGGCACGGCTGTGGTGCTGGGCATCGCTCGTGCTGACCGTCTTGGGCTCGTCACCGAGTTCGAATGTGTCTACGTAGCCGGGGTGTAACTCGGCGCCGAAGCGCTGTGCTTGTCGTCGCATCGCGTCAGCCAGCGTAGGACCGGAGACGAGCGGGCCGACCCCGGGGAAGTTATCTACCTGCCCGGCGACCACGAGGGCACCGCCGGGCTGATGGCCTTCGATGACAAGGGTGTCCAGCCCGGCCCGAGCCGTGTAGATCGCCGCGGTGTATCCGGCTGGGCCTGATCCGACGACGATGACGTCATGAATCCGGGCTGCGTCGGCCATCAGCCGGGCGGCACCACTAGGGCCTCGAGGCGGTCGACGCCTGGCGCTGTTGAGTGGCGCTGATGGAGTCGGCCAAAAGCCACAGGGCCAAGCCCACCAACGCGATGTCCTTCATGAGGAATTCGCCATTGGCCGACAGGACGGGGAAGCCACCTGCGGTAGGTTCACCAATCCCAGGTGTGCTGACCATAAAACTCAGCGTGCCAAGGAGGAACACAGTCGCCAACACACCGCCGATCACCGAAGCCTTCGGATACCACGGCCTCAAGGCCAGCAACGCAGCGGTCACTAACTCGGCCGTCCCCAGCACTCGGCCGAACGCGCTGATCGACATGATGTGGTAAACCCAGCTCAAAAACGGGCTGTGGGCCACGAACGGTGAAACACCGTGGGATTCGTAGTAGGTGAATTTCATTGCCCCGAACCAGGATAGGACAACGACCAAGCCATAGCGCGCGATGAGCGGCGCGGCTCCGACCAGTCGTAACACGCCACTTGTCCGCCGACTGCCCTCAGTGGTCTCGCCCACAGCCATCAGATCCGTCTCCCTTCATGGTGTTTACTCGGCCATACGTCAAGGTCAGCAAGTGTTAACAGGCACCCCGAAGCGGGGAATTCGTCCCAGTTCGCCAAGGCCGGCCCGAAGTGCTCGACGACCATCACGTTGCGAGCGACCCCAGCGCCGACATGGCCTGTGTGACTGGGGATATAGGTTGAGGCGTCGGCGTGAACGGCGACCCGACTGGTGAGATGACGGCGCTGGGACTTTCTATCGGAAAGTAGCAGTGCTGTTCCCGGGTTCACCGGCTAGTGCCCCTTCTTGGTCTTTGGACATGGTTGTGGTTGACCACCGTGTGCTGCGACCCGATCGGCGAGACACAGCAGCTTGCCCGAGGACGGGCGCCTGCGCGGAAAGGGTCGCAATGCTTTATCGACTATGAGCGTGTTGCCGAACCGGGTGATATGTCATCACCCTCGAGACCGATTCACCCGGGGTGAGGACGACCGACGGACCGATGTCAGTGTCGGTGGGCCGGCGGCCAAGGCGGCTCGCCGCACAGCGCCAGCAGCGCGTTCTCGACGAGCTCAGATAGAGCCGGGTGGATCCAGTATTGACTGCGTGCCATATCTTGGGCGGTCAGGCCGAAGCGCATCCCTTGGATCAGGGGTTGGATCAGTAGTGAGGCCTGGTGGCCCATGATATGGGCGCCGAGGATCAGCCCGGTGTGATCGTCGACGATGATTTTGGCGAAGCCAGTCGTGTCTTCCAGCGCCCATCCATAGGCGACGTCTGCGTAATCTTGCACCTTCGACTTGACCTTGTAACCTTGTGCGCGAGCCTCGTTTTCAGTTAGGCCGACCATGGCGATCTGCGGATCGGTGAACACCGCCGACGGCACATAGCGGTGATTGGCCCGCATCAGCGTATCGGTGTCGTCCCAATTGGCCAGCAGGTTGTGCTTCACCACGCGGGCCTCATGGTTGGCGACGTGCTTCAGCTGGTATGGCGAACTCACATCACCCAACGCGTATATGCCACGTGCGGTAGTGCGTTGGTATTCGTCCACCCGCACCAGCCCTTCGGCAACCTCGACCCCAGCTAATTCGGCGTTGAGCAAGTCACCGTTGGGGATCCGCCCGGTCGATACCAGCAAGGTGTCAGCGTGAAGTCGTGAACCATCGTCAAGATGAAGGGTGATCCCGGAGTTGTCTTGGATCCCGCCGACCACGTTACGGTGGCTCCGGATGTTCCACTTCTTGCCGGCGATATCGGTGAAGCGTTCACACACGGTGTCATCGCATTGACTGAGCAGCGTGCCGCCACGGATGACCAGCGTGACTTGAGACCCCAATTCCGAGAATATATGGGCGAACTCGGTTGCGATGAAACCGCCACCAACGATCACAAGGTGTTCGGGCGGCTTCTCGATACGCATGATGGTGTTGCTGGTGTGATACTGCACCCTGCTCCTGGCAATCGCGTCTGGCACGGTGGCACGGGCGCCTGCAGCGATGACAACCTGGTCGGCGGTGAATTCGTCTCCGTCATCGGTGCGCAGCTTGTAGCGCCCGTTCTCCATGGTCGGGGCGAACCTGGTGTGGCTCATGAACATCTCCACGTGGGGCGAGGAACGCCGGTATTTCTCGCCGCTCATCACCAGTGGGTCGATGCGGCTGAATACTCGCGAGACGATGTCGTTCCAGCGGACGCCATCGACATGCGCATCGACACCGAATCGTAGTGATTCTCTGGCGGATTGCGCTATTTCGGCGGTATAGGTGAACATCTTTGTCGGGATGCAGCCGACGTTGATGCAGGTGCCGCCGAACACACCCTGCTCGCAGATCGCGATGCGTCTGTCGGCATAGCGCTCGTCGAGGATGGTGTTGCCAGAACCGGTGCCGATGATGGCGATGTCGAAATGGTCCATGGTCAAGACCCCAGTAGCGTGGTTGGGCCACGTACACGCATACGTTTGCTATTCTGCGCCAACGTTTTCCAATACCACTGCTACTGCCTGCCCCGAGCCGATACAGATCCCGATCACCCCGTAACGGGCGCCTCTTTCAGCCAGTTCCGTCGCCAGCGTCAACAAATAGCGAGTTCCCGTAGCCCCGAAGGGATGTCCGAGCGCGACCGCACCACCATTGGGCGTCAGCTTTTCGTCGGGCACTACGAAACCGTCCAGTTGGTTTGGCAATTCCCGCAACACGCCTAGCGCCTGGGCGCTGAACGCCTCGTGCACCTCCCATACGTCGATCTGCTCGGGGGTAAGTCCCGCCCGGCGGATCGCAGCCGGGATCGCCCATGCAGGGGCCACGCCCATGATGAGAGGGTCGATGCCATAGACCGCGCTCGATACCACTCGGGCTAACGGCTCGACCCCGAGTTCGCTGGCTCGCTCCCCGGAAGCGATGACTACGGCACTGGCACCATCACTTAAAGGCGAGGAGTTGGCCGCCGTCATCTGCGTCGTGCCGGGCTGGGCCGGTAAAGCCGCCAGCGCCTCGGCGGTGGTGTCATCGCGGATGAACTCATCGCGTTCCGCCAGCCGTGCAGGTGTCTTTTTCGTCGCCGGGATCGTCACGGGCATAATCTCTTTGGCTAGCCGACCTCGGTCGCGGGCAGCCTTGGCATGTTGCTGGGATCGCAGCGCGAAGGCGTCGATCTCCTCGCGGTTCAGTGAGTAGCGGTCGGCGACATTTTGCGCGGTCTCGATCATGCTGATGTAAGCGTTGCGGGCCAGCAAAACCGGGTTGGGCGGTCCTCCGGCGCCGCTCCACATCGTGTCGAGCATGAGAACCGGGCCTCGGGGACTGAATGCGGCGTCTCCCTTCATCAGCGCCCAGCCCGATCGAGACATCGACTCGACTCCACAGGCGATACCCAGGCCTAGGTCGCCGGCCTTGATCGCGTGGCTGATGGTCACCGCCGCGCTCAGTGATGATCCGCAGAATCTGTTCACGGTGGACCCGGCCGCGGTATCGGGAAATCCAGCAGCCAACGCTGCCCACCGAGCGACGTCGCCCATGCCCTCATGAGCAGGGTTCACGCAACCCGCCACGATGTCTTCCACGGCCTCGAGCGGCACACCCAGCCGGTCGCAGGCGCCCTTCATCGTCATACCCAGCAAGTCATCGGTCCGAATACCCGACAGTGTGCCGCCGTAACGGGTGAACGGGGTTCGTACGCCCCCCAAAACATAAGCCTCAGTCATTGCAACCCCTTTCGAAGGCCTCCGGCCGGCGCAACCTAAACCGCCTCGAACTGCTGCAGGCGAATGACGTCAAGCATCATGCGCAGTTGCGGTTCCTCTGGGCTACCGGCGTAGCCATTCAGCCATCCGGTCAGCTTTGAGAGTATCGCCGCCGGTAACGCCGTCCGGGTCGAGATGAGGGCGATGAGGATGCGCGTGATCGCGAGATTGCTTTCTCCGCAGCCTAATTCGACGAAGACAGTGGTGCGCTCGTAGCCGGTCAGGCACGACTCCACCGCGTCGACCAGTAACCACGCCATGTCCTCGTCGGAGATGATCGACGGGTCAATCGTGGAGGGCGATTGCGCCGGCGCTCCACGACTCGCGAAGTTCAGTGTCAACGACGACGCCGACGAAGCCAATCGCGCCATGGCACGTTTCGTTTCGGTGACCTTCTTGGTCTCGAAGCCTGCAAGCATGTCCCGGTCCCTTCCCGGTCTTCCTGGCGGCGGCTGGGCCATTGCTCCGCTCTTCTATGAGGTTGTTCCGGCATGGGGTGAATCGTCATCACCCCGACCGCCGGTTCGCCCGGGTGATTAACGCGAGGCGTTCTCTGGCGCGACGAGCGCGTGACCGACCACACCTGGTGGGGCGCCGGGGCGGCAAGGTCCAGGCAGGCGAATTACAACAGGCCGAGTTCTCGCGCTCGGCTGACCGCCGCGCTGCGGTGCTCAACGCCGAGCTTGCGGTACACGGCACGCTGGTGGGACTTCACGGTGTTGAGCGAGACGTATAGCCGCGCACCGATCTCACGTCGCGACAGCCGGGTGGCGAGCAGGCGGAGAACCTCAAGCTCCTTGGGGGTCAACTCCTCACCGACAATGCAGGCCTCGTTGCGCGAAGTCACCGCGACGCCCGAGCTTCGCTCGGCCGAAGCGAGCAGCGTCGAGACGATGCCAGCGTCCGCACAACCGCGCACCAGCGTGCCGGCCTCTTCGAGGATGGCCTTCGCGGTCTGGTGGTCGCCGAGATTCTCGAGGATCTCGGCTCTGACCAACAGCGCCTTGGCCACCTCGAGGATCGCTCCGCCTTGTCGGGCCGACATGACGGCCATGTCTGCAGCGGCCGACGCTGCCGCCGCGTCGCCGCGCATGGCGAGGACTTCGGCCGTGGCAAGCGACACCATCACATCCACGAGGTGTTCCGCATCCGCCAGGCCCCGGGAGCTGCCGGAAGCCTGGCGAACCTGACTTTCGGCGTCTGCGAGCCGGCCATCTTCGGCCGAAATCAGTGCCAGATGGCCCAGCGCGTAGATGCGGGCGCGACGATCGCCCACCTTCTCGGCCAGCTCCACGGCCTGTCGGAAGGCGGCTTGCGCCTCGTCGGTGTTACCCGAAAAGTACAGCGCGGAGCCATAGATGCAGTACGCGATGGATCGGCCCAGCGGCGCTTCGCTGAGATCGAGGGTGATCGCCCGCCGAGCCGTCTGAAGCGCCGCGGCGACGTCACCCGTCTTGAACGAGTGAACCGCACGCAACACGACGACTTGAGCGCTGATGGCGCCATCGTCTGCGGCCGCGGATCGAGTCTCGACTGCCTCGATCCACTCGGCGGCCTCATCGAGTTGACCAAGGCTTAGCGCGATCCAGGCGCGGGCCACGCTCAGTCGCGCGTCCTGGACAACGGTCTCCTCGGGAAGCAGGTCAAGCGAGCCGGAGACGGTCGACAGGCCGCCCCCGTTGAACTCGTCGACCCAGTCTGCGGCGATCAGATCAGCGCTGCGCGCGATGTCGCCGCCAGCAATCAGGTGACGCACCGCGTCATCGATGAGGCCCTCGGCCTCGAACCAGGACGCGGCTCGTCGGTGCAGCTCGGCGACGAGATCCGGCTCGCTGCGACGCAGCTCGGTGCGCAGCAACTCTCCGAACAGCTGGTGATAGCGGTACCAGTGACGTGACATGTCCATCGGCACCACAAACAAGTTTTCGCGCTCGATCTGCTCCAGGACCGAGGCCGAACCTGACGTTTGCAGCACTGCGTCGCACAGCGGACCGCTGAGTCGCCCCAAGACAGAGGTACGTAGCAAAAAGCTGCGCAGTTCCGGTGGCTGACCGTCGAGGACCTCGGCCATCAAGTAGTCGACGATGTGACGGTTGTCGCCTGCGAAGGTTCTGATGAACGCCGGGGCATCAGTACGCCCGGCAAGCGAGAGCGCGGCAAGGTAGAGGCCGGCAGCCCACCCTTCGGTGCGTCTCTGCAGCAGTTGAATATCTTCTCGGGCCAAGTTCAGTCCGAGGACGCCGTTTAGCAGATGGTCCGCCTCAATAGCCCGGAAACGTAAATCGTCGGTTCGCATCTCGGCAAGCTCGCCGCTGGCTCTCAGCCGAGCCAACGGCAACATTGGATCCGATCGGGTGGACAACACCAAGTGAAGATTCGCCGGAATGCGGCTGATGAAGAATGCCAGCTGCTCATGGACCGCTCGGCTTACCACCAGGTGGTAGTCATCGAGAATGAGCACCATTGGGCTGGCGATCGTGTCGAGATCATTTAGCAGGGTAGGCAGTACGACCTGCACTGGGTCGGTGCCCATCGCCAGGAGTTCGACCGCGCGAACTCCCACCCCAGGCCTGATCCTTTGCAGCGCAGCGATCACGTACATCCAAAACCACACCGGGTCGTTGTCCGACGGATCAAGCGACAGCCAGCCGAACCTCTGGTCCTCACCCGCACCCAGCGCCCACTGCGCCAGTACTGTCGTCTTGCCCCAGCCCGCGGGCGCACTCAGTAGGGTCAGCTTGCAGCGCCGCCCCGCCGATAGTGCGTCGAGCAAGGCGCCCCGGTGAACGAGTTGGGCCGCGATGGCCGGGACGTGCAGCTTGGTGCCGAGCAGAACCGATCGCGCAGCGGCTTCTCCGCCGCCGCTGTCGCCCCGTCCAGCTGAGCCGGTCATGGCCGAGTTGCGCGAATCGGTTGAACCCCGCAGTCGCGCGGGAACACTCGGCGTTGACGCCCCCTGGGCGGGCGTTGGCGTCTTGGCATCCCAGTTGTTCTCTACAGGGTCGGGCGGGCTCGTTTTGCCCGTCAACAGTGACCCTATTGAATCAGATCCGTCCACGTCGATTATCTCAGCCGCAGGATGTCGGTGCCCGTTTGGGCCCGCGGACCCACGTCCCGCCAAGGGCGCGAGGATTTTCTCGTGAGCCGTGCTCACGCTGTGCCCGCTCACCGCATTTCCTCTCTCTTTCATCGAAGCAATGACTCCTGCAACTCATGACACCGCGGCTGGTGGATGGTGAGCGTCTCAACATGAGGCGACTGAACATCTCACAGTGATACGGCCGCGGTCGCGTCGTCTTGCGGCTCAGGGTCGTCGGTTCACCAACACGTATCCACCGACCCCGAACACCACCGGCATCATCATCAGCATTCCCAACACTGCGTTCATCATGGTTTTCTCAGTTCCTCTGCGGGCTCTGGCGCCGGTCCTGGTTTGCGGTGGCGGTCGCGGCGATCCAAGAGCTCAATGACTACATTGGCAGCGCTGCACCGTCGCCACCATCGCCCAGCGGGTGATCTTTAGGCCCGGAGCGGTGTATACCTAGTGGCCTTGGTAATTTGACTGACTGGTCAATCCGAGCAGCGCATGGGCAGCTGCGCTTCCCCCATTGAGGGGAGACGGCCAACGTCGTCAACAAGATCGCGGCAAGTGACATGATCAGAGTCATTGCCGGCCAAGGATTCTCGTTCGAGAACATCAAGGGCGCGGATCAGATCGGCGGGCCGCGGCCGGGTCGTCATCGTGTCCTTGCCTGGTATTCGGCGAGCTGAGACGCGCTGACCGCAGCCTCAGCCCGCCGAACGGTCAGTCAGCCGACGACGCTCGGCTTCGACGGGGCGATAGCTCGCTCGACTGTGGTGGCCGGACTGCGAGTATTGCGGAGGCTCTGCCTAACCGGCTCATGACACCCGCTCCTCAACCGGATCGGGCTGTGCCAACCGACTTACCCGTCCCGCAGGCGGGAGAACCGAGCTGCCGACGGAGATGTCGGAGCTGATGGCTTCGGTGACCACATCAGGGATTTCATGCAAAAGCGTGTGCCCTGCGGCGGGCCGGTGAATGAGCGTCGCCCCTGGGATACCGTCGGCCAGCTCGTGGGTGTGACACATCGGCATGAGCTTGTCCGCCCCTCCACTGATGATGGTTGTCTTCGCCGTGATAGAGCTCAGTGTCTGAGAGCAGTTGTACTCTTTAAGACCACGCAGGAAGCCGACTTTGGTCGTCGACGGGGTGGTGTTGACGGCGGCCGCGGACAAAGCGACCAACGAACTCGGGGCGGCTTCACCATAGCCGCCATGTCTGGTCAGCGCCGCGCACACCGGCCGGGCAAGGAATTGAACTACCTCGTCGGTACCTGCGCGAGGCAAGCGGTGTACGAGGTGGTAGAGCATGCCTGTCGCGGGCGTGCTCAGCAGCCGGCCGAGGCCGTGCGAGCCAACATTTCCCGCGGCGGTCGCGACAAGAACAAGGCTCGCCGGCTCAACGGGACGCTTGCTGGCCGGCCGGCGAAGATAGGCCAAGGCCGCCATGCCGCCCATCGAGTGGCCTGCCAGGGTCAGCGGGCCCGTAACGTCAAGCGCGACCAGCAATTCGGCGAGGTCGTCGGCGAGTCGGTCGATCCGGTACGTGTGCATGGCAGCATTGCCGGAGTCGCCGTGACCGCGGTGGTCGTAACTGATGATCCGGATGTTGTTGCCCCAGCGACGGATCAACTGCGTGATCTGGATGTTCCAGGACTCTTTGTTCAAGCAAAAGCCGTGAAGCAGTACCACTGTGTGGCCTGCGGCGTGAGATCCCCAGTCACGGACGGACAGCGGGACGCCATCGCTCGTGGTAACTACGCGATCGCAGGCTAGCGATCGGCGTGTGCCCGGCGTCCGCCGACGGTTGCGTCGCGTTGGCGGCGCCTGTGGCGGCACCGCTTCGGTAGCACAGCAGATATCGAGATGTACAGTTTTGCTTGTTGTTTCGGCGAGCGAGCTTGCGTGACCGGCGGTCATCGGGACACCATCGTGTGCCCAGCGATACCAAACGCCACTGGCACCATGGCCAGCATTCCAAGCGCCGCGTTCAACATTTTTTCGCTCTTTTCCTTGTGTGCTCACCGGCACGGTGTGTGGCTTAGTTGGGCCGTCGCTTTGGGTGAGAAGGTAATTGGTTGTCGACTACAACGGTCGTCGTGCGGGTAGTGCAAAGCCATCGCCCGAGGATTGATGTTTAGCGCCGGATGGATCTAGTACTAGGCCGATGCGAGGAACGACCGAGCTGAGCGCGCTCCCTACCAAAGTGGGTTCGCGGTTATCTGTAGCCACACTCTGAATTCCCTGCGCTCACAGCGTTTTTGCACCCGTGTGGCACGCAATCGCTGGATAATGGTTGCAAGCTCGCCATTGCTCGCTCGTCGTACCTTCGCGACGGTATCGTTAGTGCGGCTTGCTGTTTCGGCGAACGAGCCTGCGTGACCGGTGGTCATCGGGACACCATCGTGTACCCAGCGACACCGAACGCCACTGGCACCATGGCCAGCATTCCAAGCGCCGCATTCAACATTTTTCGCTCTTTCCCTTTGTGTGCTCACCGGCGCGACGTGTGGCCTAGCTGGGCGGTCGCTTTGGGTGAGAACGTGATTGGTTGCCGACTACTACGGTCGTCGCGCGGACGGCACAAAACCATCACCCGAGGGTTGATGTTTAGGCCCGGATGGATGAAGTATTAGGCGGCGTCGTATTTGACGCGTCAGTCAATCGGAGCCGCGCGTCAGCTTTGCCAACTGGGCGCGGGAAGTAATGCCAAGTTTGGCAAACGCATTGCGTACGTGGGTCTTCACCGTGTGGGGGGAGAGGCGCAGTTGCTGCGCGACGGAACGGTTGGTCGCGCCTTCGGCGATCAGGTTGATGACCTTGAGTTCGGAGTCGGTGAGGCTGTCCCAGCCGGTTCTTGCCCGCGGGTGAGTGGAAATGCGCCGTTCCACGCCCAACCCGCGCAGCGCGCGGCCTACCCGGCGGGCGTCGGCGGTCGCCCCGCACTCGACGTAGGTGTCGAACGCCGCATTGAGTTGCTCGAGCGCCTCAGCGTTGCGTTGTGCTCGACTCAGCTCGGCGCCGGCGTCCTCGGCAGCGCTTGCGTAAAGAAGCGGCCGCGGCGACGCGCGAAGCGACTCCGCAACAGCCACCAACGCCTGAGCATCGTGTTCGAGGATCGCGCGGGCATACCCGGCCACCGTCGCCAACAGCGGCACCGCAGGCCGCTCACGCTCGAGCACCTCGGCGGCCTGCAAGACCCGCGCGCGCAAGCCGGCATCACCGGCCGCCGAGGCCACGCGTGCACCCAAGATCAGCCGAACCAATGCATGCGGGAAAAATGGTGTCGCCAGTAGGATCACGTCGCCGAGCCAGCGCATCGCGTCATGAACGTCGTCACGCAGCCACGCCGCCCGCGCGAGCACATACGCCGACCCTCGACGTATGCCGGCGGAGCCAGCGGAGTGGGCATCGCGCGCATCATTGACCATCTGCTGCAGCAAGCTCCGGTCATCGGTGTGCGCCGCCACCTCGGCGAGAATCACCGTGCGAAGTACGTCATGCTCGGTCGCCCCCGTCGGCTGCGGGGGCGGAAGGGACTCCGTCGCATCGCGAGCGGCCGCCAGCCGGCCGGCAGCGAGGTGGACAAGCCCGCTGAAGACGGCCCACATCGCGAGGGCCATCGCGTTGCCTTCCCGGCGGGCTTGCTCGATGCCGCTGGCGACCCGGGCCGTCGCGTCGTCCAACCGGCCGACCACCGCCAGCAGGTTTGCGTCGTACATTCCGGCATAGGCATGCGCTAACGCTGTTTCATTCGTGTGAGCAAGTGGGCTGAGCCCTTCGAAGCGGTCTAGTGCGCGGGCCGTGTAGCCCTCACCAGCATCGAGCAGAGCGATGGTGACGTCGGCCATGATCTTGGCCTCGAGATCGCCGGTGGCCGCCGCGGCCGCGGCAGCCTCGTTGGCAGCCGCGCGTCGTTGCCCACCTTCGTCGAACACCAGGTTGTACGCCAGCCACGCCAGATGCCGTGCCCGAGTGACGTCGCTGATGCCGCTCAACTTGAGCGCCCGCCGATTCTCCGCCACCCGCTGCTGGTCAGTGTGCTTGGTGTGCACCGGGAGCCGAAGACGGATCTCGGCCTCTACCTCGGGCGACGCCGCCTCCGCGAGCGCCAAGTCGGCCAATCCTTTGGCCTCGCGATAACGACTGGCCCGGTTGAGCCACCCCACCGTTTCCCCGACCAGGGATCCGCGCTCGGCGTCGTTGGCGGGCAACAGCTCCAGCGCCCGCTTGCTCAAATCAGCGGCCGCGCTCGCATCGCCGCGGCCAACCGATTGTGCGGCTCGGCGCAGCGCATCGATCGCCTCCCGGTCTCCCGGTTCGGCGCTGCGTGCCAGCTGGGTGGCCACCTCGGCCGGCGCCGCGCCCATCCCCAGCATGACCGACGCCGACTGGCGCTCCATCGCGCGCCGCAGCGACTGCGGCAACGACTGGCGGGTCGCCTCGCGCAGCAAGTCATGCCGAAACCTCAACCGCTCACCGTCGTCGACGAAAAGATCCCCGCGCACCGCCTCCTCGAGCGCCGACAGCAATGACGTCGGCGGCCGGTCCAGCATCGCGGCCAACAGCTCCGCCGAAAACCGATCCGGCAGCACCGCCGCCACCCGCACCACCTCCGAAGCAGTATCGGAGAGCAGGTCAAGCCGCTGCTGCATACCGACGCCCAGACGTCGCGGCAGTCCGTGTCCGGTGGCCACCGCCCGCCCGCCGCTGACGTTCAGTCGGTCCTCCTCGTCCAGTCCCCCGAGAAGCTCACTGACCAAAAACGGGTTACCGTGCGCTTTGGCAGCCAGATTCAGCAGCGACACATCGGCTTTCGCCCGCACGGCGTCTTGGACCATAGCGGCGACCGCATCCGGTGTCATGGCCCCCAACCGCAAAAATGTGGCATTCGCGCGCTGCAGAACCGACAACGTTTCCTGTACCGCCGGCCCGCCGGCCCCGGTGCGGGC
>NZ_JBVAXZ010000004.1:0-16774 GCF_055419585.1 Mycobacterium sp. IDUB_3
AGGCGGCCGCCGTACAACAATGACCCGAAGACCTCCCATACCGAGAAGTCAAACGCCAGCGAATGACATTGCGTCCAGACCTCGCCCAGGCTCAGTTGAGCATCGATCGCTTCCAACAGCTGAGTGACATTACGATGGGTCACCGCCACTCCCTTGGGCACACCGGTCGAGCCCGAGGTGTAGATGATGTACGCGACGCTGTCCGCGGCCGGCACCGGCAGTCCGGTTGTGGGCTGGGTGCGCACGGCCGGGTTATTGATGTCGATGATCGCCCCGTCGAACCCGTCAAACCGAGGGCGCACCTCGGCGGTGGTCACCGCCGCGACCGGCGCGGCATCATCGAGCACGAACTCCAAGCGCGCCGCCGGCACGCCCGGGTCGATCGGCACATAGGCCGCCCCGGTCTTGAGCACCGCCAGGATTGCGACGATCGCTTCGGCCGACCGCGGGATCACCACGGCTACCCGCTCACCGGGACCCGCGCCCTGCTTGGAAAGCAAGTGCGCCAACCGGTTTGTGGACTCATACAGCTCGCGGTAGGTCAGTGACCGCGCACCGCAGGTGATCGCCACCGCCCCCGGGGCGCGGGCCACCTGCGCGGCCAACAACGCCGGAATCGACACCAACGCCACCGGCGGCACGGTGACGATCGCGCGGTTGCCGGCCGCGTCGAGCCGCTCACGCTCGGCGTCGTCGAGCAGGTCGATCGACGAAAGCCGTTGCGCGGGATTGGCGGTCATCGCGGCCAGCACCCGATGAAACCGCTCGATCAGCATTTCGATGCTCGACGGATCGAAGACGTCGGTGCGGAACTCGACCGTGCCGCCGATGCCGGCCGGCCGGCCGTCGTCGGTCCAGCGCTCGGCGAGCGAGAACACCAGATCCATCCGGGCGACCTGGGTGTCCAGCGGCAGCGGAGTGACCCGCACGTCGCCCAGTTCCAGTCCCGCGGCGGGGCCGTCGTGTTGCCAGGGCAGGTTCTGCCAGGCCAACACGACCTGGACCAGCGGGTGATTTGCCAGGCTCCGGGCGGGACGCAGCCGTTCGACGAGCACCTCGAACGGCACGTCCTGGTGTTCGTAGGCGGCCAGGCTGCGCTGCCGTACCCGGGCCAACAGTTCGGCGACGCTGGGGTCGCCGCCGAGGTCCACGCGCAGCACCAGGGTGTTGACGAAGAACCCGACCACGTCGTCCAGCGCGGGATCACTCCGGCCGGCGATCGGAAAGCCCACCGCCACATCGGAACTCGCGCTGAGCTTGCCCAGCAGCACAGCCAGGGCGGCCTGGACGACCATGAACTCGGTGGCGTTGTGCGCCCGTGCCACCGCACGCACTTGTTGCTGTAGCTGCGCCGGCCAGTCGATGTCCACGCTGGCCCCGCGGTAATCGGCCACCAACGGATACGGCCGATCGGTCGGCAACTCGCCGCGCTCAGGCAAGCCGGCGAGGGCTTGTTCCCAGTGGGCGAGCTGCCCGGCGATGGGGCTGGCCGGGTCATCCAGGTCACCGAATTGGGCCCGCTGCCACAGCGTGTAGTCCGCGTATTGCACCGCCAGCGGCGCCCAATCCGGCGCACGACCCTGGCACCGGCTGGCATAAGCGACCCCGAGATCGCGCACCAGCGGTGTGAGTGACCATCCGTCCGCGGCGATGTGGTGGGCCACCGCCACCAACACGTGGTCGTCTTCCGCGAGACGCAAAAGCATTGCGCGCAAGGGGATCTCGATGGACAAATCGAATCGGTGCCGCGCCACGGTGTCGATGGCTTCGCTCAACCGCTCTATCGGCCACCCACAGGCATCGATGACCTGCCAGCTGACATCGCTGCGCTCGGGCGGGACGATCACCTGTTGGGGTGTCCCCTGGTGCGCAAGGAAGACGGTCCGCAGGCTTTCGTGGCGGGCCACCACGTGGCCCAGGGCGGCGCCCATCGCGTCGGTATCCAAGCGTCCGCTCAACCGCAGGGCCACCGCCATGTTGTGCACCGGGGACGGCCCGTGCAGCTGGTCGAGAAACCAGAGCCGCGACTGGGCAAAGGACAACGGCATGACGGTCGGCCGGTCGAGCGCCACCACCCGGGCGAGCTTGCTCCCCCCTCCGCAAACATGCGGCGCCAACTCGGCGACGGAGGGTGCCTCGAACAGGACCCGCACTCCCAGATGCGCATCCAGGCCGGTGTTGACGGCGGAGACGAGCCGCATCGCGGACAGTGAGTCGCCGCCGAGGTGGAAGAAGGAGTCGTCGATCCCGACGCGTTCGACGCCGAGCACCCGGGCGTAGATGGCGACCAGGATTTCCTCGATGGCGGTTTCCGGGGCGCGGTAGCCGTCGCCGCCCTGGTAGTCGGGGGCGGGCAGGGCGCGGGTGTCCAGCTTGCCGTTGACCGTCAGCGGCAGCGCATCAAGCACCACCACCGCCGAAGGCACCATATATGTGGGGAGCCGCTGACCCAACCGGGCCCGAATGTCGGCGGGGTCAGCGACTCCAGTCACATAGCCGACGACGCGCCTGTCGCCGACACGATCTTCACGAACCAGCACCGCCGCCTGTTCAACGCCGTCCAATTCGGTTAGCGCGGTGCGGATTTCCCCCAGCTCGATACGATAGCCACGAATCTTGACCTGCTCGTCGGCCCGGCCCAGGTAACGCAGCTGACCGTCGGCGCCCCAGCAGACGAGGTCGCCGGTGCGATACATCCGCGCACCCGGGGCCCCGGACGGGCAGGCCACGAATCGCGACGCGGTGAGCGCGGAACGGCGCCAGTACCCCACACCGACGCCTTCACCGGCCAGATACAGCTCGCCCACCACGCCGGCGGGCACCGGGCGCAGCCAGTCGTCGAGCACGAAGAACGTCGCCCGCGTCACCGGGGAGCCGATCGGCGGTGTGCCCCTCCCGGCGGTCAGCGGCATGCTCTTGCAGGCCCACATGGTGGTCTCGGTGGGGCCGTAGACGTTGACCATCACCCGCCCCGGCGCCCAGCGGTCGACCAGCTCGGGCGAGCAGGGCTCCGCACCCACCACCAACGCCATGCCGTCCAGCCCCTCCGCAGACAACATCGAGGCCGCCGACGGGGTCTGGGTCAACACCGTGACGCCCTCACGCACCACCAACGCATGCAACTCCTCGGGTGAACGCGCCACCGCATCGGGCACCACCACCAACCGCCCACCGTGCAACAGCGCCCCCCAGATCTCCCACACCGAAAAGTCAAAGGCATAAGAGTGAAACTGCGTCCACACCTGCCCGGCCGACAACTCGATACCGAGATCCAGCGCGTCGAACAACTGCGCAACGTTATGATGGCTAACCGCAACACCTTTGGGGACACCGGTGGTACCGGAGGTGTAGATGATGTGCGCCAGATCGGTGGGAGCCGGGGCGGGCGGCGCGGTGCTGGGTTGGGCCGCGACCGCCGGGTCGGCCGCGTCGATGACGATCAGGTCGAAGCCGTCGAACCTGCCGGCCAGGTCTGCGGTGGTGATCGCGGCCATCGGCGCGGCATCGGTGAGCATGAACTCCACGCGCGCGGCCGGCAGCGCGGGGTCGATCGGCAGGTACGCCGCCCCGGACTTGAGCACCGCCAGGATCGACACGATCGCCTCCGCCGAACGCGAAAACAGCAGGGCGACAAACCCTCCCGGGCCAGCGCCGCGCTCAGCCAACACCCACGCCAACCGGTTAGCCGCCTCGTCAAGCTCGCGATACGTCCACGACCGGTCCTCGAACGTCAGCGCCACCGCGTCCGGAGTGCGGGACACCTGCGCGGCGAACAACCCCACCACCGACACCGGCGCCACCGACCGACCCAACGCGAAACCGTTGCCCCACTTCGCCAGCCGGGCGTGCTCGCTCTCGTCGACCACATCCAGTGACCTCAGCCGCCGGGTGGGATCGGCCGTCATCGCCACCAGGAGCTGCTGTAAACGCGCCGCCAGGTCGGGGGCGTCCAGGCCGGACCAGGGCCGCCACATGCCCGCCGTGCTTAGAAAGAGGTCGTCGCCGTCGCTGGAGAAGATGAGGCCGAATCCGTCGGCCTGACCGGAGTTCGTGTAGGAGGCGGAGGCCATGACGCCACCGAAGGGCAGGGTGAACGCCGACGGGATGAAGTTGACGCTGACCCGTTCGGGCGGCTTTGTCAGGCCGCGGACCTTGCGCTCCAGGGCGTGCACCGGGAATCGCTGGTGCTGCACTGCCTCGTCGATTCGCCTCTCGACGTGCTTGCAGAACTCGGCGACTGTCGCTCCTGGTGCCGCGGCGAACACCAGCGGCACGACGCCGGCCACCATTCCGGGCAGCGTCTTCAACTCCGGGCGCACTCGCCGGCTGACCGGGAAATCGAGCACCACTTCCGAGCCCTCAGCGCACCACCCGCGGACCAATAGCGCGCACGCCGCGGTGATGACCGACGTCTGCGATACGCCCCAGACGTCGGAGAACCGGTGCACCCGGCGCACCACCGCGGGGTCCAGCGCGACCGGAGCGGACGGCCACGGGTCACGCTCCCCCGTGCCGTCTTGCATGCGGTGACGCGCTTCGCCGTCGGGGGGCAGGTTGGCAATCCAGTAGGCCTCGTCGTCCCGGTAGTCGCCGGAGGCTTCGTAGTGCGATTCGCAGTCGATCAGCTCCCGCAGTGAGCCGAAGACGGCCGTCGGGATGGGTCCGGCGGACACGATCGCGGAGTAGATGGAGGCGATACGGTGGCCGACCAGCCCAACGCCGGTGCCGTCGATCACGATGTGGTGGCAGCACGCGAAGAAGAAGAATTCGTCGCGCCGGGTCTGGAAGAGGACGAACTTGAACAGCGGCCCGGTGAGCGGCATGGGCGTGCGCTGGATGGCCAGCGCTCTGCGACGGGCTTCTCGCTCGGGATCGGGCGAATCGCTCAGGTTGAAGAACGTCAGCTCGGCGTTCGGGTCATCGATCGGCCGCTGGACGACCTGGCCATCGACCTCGAAGAAGGCGACCCTGGTCGGTTCCGCCTCGTGCACCGCTTGCCGGATCGCCCACTGCAGCGCGTCGCGCTGGACCATGCCGTTGATCCGCACGAACAAGCCAAGCTGCCACTCGGTGTCAGAGTGACCCGTTTCCTGCGCAAGCCATATGTCTAGCTGCCCGCGCGTAAGCGGAAGTGCCTGGTTCTCAAGCTCCATCCAACTCCCCAACCACAGGGTCTTCCTTTCAACCCCCCGGTCGAGTGAGCCGCTCGCGCAGCTGCTCAGGCGATAGCCCGCTTCGCTTCTGCTCGAGGTAGCTCCGGCGCTCGGCGCGGCCCGCTTCGCGGCGCTCGACCCGGACTCGGGCCCAGCGACGGCAAAGACCGACCGCAACCTCGGTTGCCGCTCGTCGTTGGCCAAGGCGACCGAGCCGGCCGGCGCCGCCATCGAATTAGTCGACGCCTACCCACTCCGAAGACCCCGTAGTCAACATGAGTGCAACAGTTCGGAAGGCTAGTAGACGACCACCCCGTTGGTCCAGGGTTATACAAACTTAATGTCTTGTGAATTGCCCAAAGCAATAGATTCCACTCGACCCGAAGCGCTTGAGGCATACTATCGGTACTGATTAGGCTCGCATCGACAACATATGGTATGGCACGGTTTCGGGGGGTTTTCGGCTTGGGCGCCACGCGCTGCGGCATTGACCGTTATCGCCCAGTTATAGGTCGCCAGATCCCCGCAAGCAGTAACCGGCCATCAAAACGAATTGCGCATTACTCGAAAACGGCGTGGCCCGGATGGACCACGCCGCTTTCGAGCTCCTGGAAGGGATTACAGCAAACCGAGCAGTTGCAGGTCGGTGACGTACTTGACGATCACCGAAGCACTGACATGCGGGATGTCATTGTCGGAACCGACTTTCGCTTCCTGCACCGCGGCGCGGAAGCGATCCGTCGGGGCGAAGGCACCCCGGGCCGGCTCGGCGGGCTGCAGGTTCTTCGGATCCCGCAGCAGCAACGTCAACATCTGCAGGACCGAGTTCTGCCGCTGCCGTTCCGGCAGGCCGCGCAGGCCGGTCTGGAAGCGCTGCAGCCACTCGCCGAAGTCGCCGACGCGCTCGATCGGGTAGCCGGCCTCGATCAGCCAGTCGACGTATTCGTCGAGCCCGATGCCGTCGTCGTGCGGGTTCATCACGTGGTACGTCTCGAACCCGTCCATCACCTGGGCGCCCAGTTTGGCGATGGCCTCGGCGACGAACTCGACGGGCAGGCCGTCGAAGTGTGCGCTCTGCCGGTTGCCGTCAGCGTCCAGCTGGTAGAAGGACTTGGGCGCGGTGCCGGTGGCCACGACGCTCAGGATCATCCGGGTGAAGATGTCAGCCACGTTGAGCTGACCGGCGTACGTGGTGTCGGCCAGGATCATGTCGGAGCGGAACACCGAGACCGGCAATCCGCACAGGTCGTTGGCCTCGCGCAGCAGGACTTCGCCCGCCCACTTGCTGTTGCCGTACCCGTTGGCGTAGCCGCCATCGATGACGCGCCGGGCGCTGATGACCCGGATGTCGGCGTCCTCGGTGAACTCCGACGGGTCGATCTGGCGGCCCACGTCCGAAGTCGACACGTACGCGTACGGCTTCTTCTTCGTGGTGAGCGCCAACCGGATCAGCTCCGCGGTACCCCCGACGTTGGGGGTGAACAGCTCGTTGTAGGGCAGGACACCGTTGACGACGGCCGCGGAATCGACGATCAGGTCGACGGTGTCGGCCAGCCGCTGCCATGTCTCCTCGTCCAGTCCGAGGTTGGCCTGGCCCTTGTCACCGGCGACTACCTGAAGGTGCTCTTCGGCCAGTTCCTGGAAGTGCCGCAGCAGATCCGGGTCACCGCTGTCGAAGGTCTTCTCCAGACGGCGCCAGGCGTCCTCGTCGGAGCGGGCCCGCACCAGGCAGATCAGCTTGCCGTCGACCTGTTCCAGCTGCTCGAGCCATTCCAGTGCCAGGTAGCGCCCCAGGAAACCGGTCGCCCCGGTCAGCAGGACCGTCCGGACCTCTGCGCTCGGGCCGGGCAACGTCGGCGCGGTCGACAGCGTCGTCGCGTCGATGAACTTGTCCAGCGTGAGGTCGCGCGCGAACACCTCCTTGGCGTCGGCGCCGTGCACCGCCGCGAACCCGGGTCCCGCGGCGCCCTCGGTGTCGGCACCGCTGGTGATCCGGTGCGCAAGGGCGCGCACCGACTGCGAGTCGAACAGGGTGCGCACCGACAGGGCGCCATCGACGGCGGTGTTGATCTCGGCGATCACCCGCATCGCGGACAACGAATCGCCGCCCAGCTCGAAGAAGGAGTCCTCGACCGACACCCGCTCCATGCCGAGCACGCGGGCGAAGATGTCGGCCACGAGCTCTTCGGTCGGGTCGGCCGGCGCGACGTACTCGCCACCGCGCTTCTGGTACTCCGGCGCCGGCAGGGCGCGCTTGTCCAGCTTGCCGTTGACGGTCAGCGGCAGCGCGTCCAACACCACCACCGCGGCCGGCACCATGTAGGCCGGCAGCCGGTCGGCCAGCTGGATGCGGATCCCGACCGGGTCGGCGGTCCCGGTGATGTAGCCGACCAGCCGCTTGTCACCTGGGCGGTCCTCGCGGGCGATCACCGCGGCCTGCTCGACACCGTCCAGTCCGGCCAGGGCAGCCTGCACTTCACCGAGCTCGATGCGGTAGCCGCGCAGCTTGACCTGCTCGTCGGCCCGCCCCAGGTACTCGAGCTGACCGTCGCGGCCCCACCGGACCAGGTCGCCCGTGCGGTACATCCGTGCGCCCGGGCCGCCGAACGGGCAGGCGACGAAGCGCCCCGCCGTCAGGCCGGGCCGGCGCGAATAACCCGTGGCCACACCGTGACCGGCGATGTACAACTCGCCGACGACACCCTCGGGCGCCGGGCGTAGCCATCGGTCCAGCACGAACAGCGCGGAGCGCGGCACCGGCGAACCGATCGGCGCCGATCGGGTTCCGCTCTGCAGCGGCGCGCTCATCGCCGCGTACACGGTGGCCTCGGTCGGGCCGTAGGCGTTGATCATCACCCGTCCCGGCGCCCACCGATCGACAATCTCGACCGGGCAGGCCTCACCGGCCACCACCAACGCCGTCGACTCCAGACCCTCCGGCGAGAGCATGCCCACCGCCGACGGGGTCTGGCTCAACACGGTGACCCCTTCGGAGACCAGCAGCGCGTGCAGGGCGTCGGGCGAAGCCGCGACCGACTCGGGCACCACCACCAGGCGTCCGCCGTGCAGCAGCGCGCCCCAGATCTCGTGGACCGACACGTCGAACACCAGTGAATGCCACTGCGCCCACACCCCCGTCTCCGGCAGGTCGGCGTGCAGCGTCTCCACCAGCTGCGCGACGTTCTCGTGGGTGACCGCCACACCCTTGGGGACACCGGTGGTTCCCGAGGTGTAGATGACGTAGGCGATGTTGTCCGACGACGGGGTCGGCAGCGCCGTGCCGGGCTGGGTGGTCAGCTCCGGGTCGTCGACGTCGATGACCGTCGGGCTGCAGCCCTCAAGCCGTCCGCGCAGGTCCGCGGTGGTGACCACGGCGACCGGCTCGGCGTCGGCGAGCAGGAACTCGATCCGCGCGGCCGGCAGCGCCGGGTCGATCGGCAGGTAGGCCGCCCCGGTCTTGAGCACCGCAAGGATCGAGACGATCGCGTCGGCGGAGCGGGAGAACAGTAGCGCGACCCGCTCGCCCGGGCCGGCACCCTCTTCGGTCAGCAGGTGGGCCATCCGGTTGGCGGCTTCGTCGAGCTCGCGATACGTCATCGAGCGGCCGTCGAAGGTCAGCGCCGTCGCGTCCGGGGTGCTGGCCACCTGCGCGGCGAACATGGCCGGGATCGACCTGCCGGTCGCCGGCTGGCTCAACACCGCGCGGTTGCCTCGCTCGTCGAGCCACGCGTGCTCGTGCTCGTCGACGACGTCCAGCGACATCAGCTTTCGGGTCGGATCGGCCGTCATCTCCGACAGCACCCGCTGGAACCGCTCGGTCAGCTTCTCGATACCGGCCGCGTCGAACACGTCGGTGTCGAATTCGACGCGCAGGCCCAGCTCGCGGCCCGGAAGCGCCATCACCGACAGCGGGTAGTGGTTGTACTCCCGGTTGGTGACATCGGTGATGGCCAACTCGTGGAAGCCCAACGGCACGCTGGTGTCGATCGGGTAGTTCTCGTACAGGAACAGGGTGTCGAACAGCGCGTCGTGACCGGTGACGTGGTGAATGTCGCTGAGCGCCAGGTGCTCGTGTTCGAGGGTGTCGTTGTGGTGTTGCTGCAGCTGCTCCAGCACGTCGCCGACGGTGGTCTCCGAGGTGATGCTCGCCCGCACCGGCACGGTGTTGATCAGCAGACCCACCATGGACTCGGCGCCGATCAGGTCGGCCGGCCGGCCGGACACCGCGGTACCGAATGCGACGTCATGCTGGCCGGTCAGCCGCATCAGCAGCTGTGCCCAGGCGGCCTGCAGCACGGTGTTGACGGTGGTGTGGCACGAGCGGGCCAGCTCGCCCAGCGCGAGCGTGGTCTCCGCGGACAGCCGGTAGGACTCGACGGCCCGCCGGCCGAGCTGCATCCGGCCCGCCGGGCCCACCAGGGTGGGCGTGTCGAAGCCGTCAAGGACCTGGCGCCACGCCGCTTGCGCGGCCGCGCGGTCCTGTCCGGCCAGCCACGTCAGGTAGCTGCGATAGGTCGCCGGCGCGGGCAACTGGTCGCCGTAGTAGTTGGCGAGGATCTCGCGCAGCAGGATGGGCAGCGACCAGCCATCCATCACGATGTGGTGGTTAGTGAGGACGAACCGGTACCTGTTGTCCGCGGTGCGGATCAGCGCCGCCCGGAAGGCCGGACGGTTCGCCAGGTCGCTCACGGCGGCGCGCTCGGCGGCGCACAGTTCCTCGACCCGCTGCTCGGGGTCGAGATCCTCGGCGCCCAGCTGGATGTACCGCCACGCCATGACCGGGTCGGCCGGGATGACCTGGACGGGCTCACCGAATTGCGGGCAGAACCGGGCCGCCAGGTTGGGGTGACGGTTGACCACGGTGTGCACGGCGTCGTGCAGCCGGTGCGAGTCCAGCTCACCGGTCACGGTGATACCGAGCTGCACCGCATAGACGTCGTCGCCCGGGTCCTGCGCGAAGCTGGCGTGGAACAGCAGCCCCTGCTGCAGCGGGGTCAGCGGCAGGATGTCGGCGATCTGGTGCTGCTTGCTCAGCTCGTCGATCTGGCGCTGGTTCAGGCGCGCGGGCGCGATGTCCGACGGGGTCAACCCGCCGCCACCGCCCTGCACGTGGGCGCAGATGCCGGTCAGCGCCTCGAACCACAGCTGGCTCAGCCGGCTGATCTGCTCCCGGTCCATCGCGGAGGCCGCCCACGTCCAGTTGGCGTGCAGGTGGGGGCCTTCCTCGGTGTCCATGGTGCCGGCGTTGAGGTCGACGGTGTGCATCAGCGGCATCGCCACCGCCGCGGCCGCGCCGCTCAGCGACAGGCTGTCGGGGCTCAGCCGCCACAGCTCACCGGGCAGGTCGGCGGCAGCGCCCAGCCGTCCCAGGTAGTTGAATCCGATCACGGGGTCGGATCCACCGAGGTCGATGTCGGGGTTCAGGTAGCGCAGCAGCCCGTACGTCAGTCCGTCCGGCAGGGCGCGCAACTGCTCCTTGGTGGCCTTGATCGCCGCGCCCAGCGCGTCGTCGCCGGCGACCACGTTCGCCCAGTCCAGACCGTCGACCGTCAGCGACACCGGGTACTTGGTGGTGAACCAGCCCACGGTGCGAGACAGGTCGACGTGCGGGCCGAGCTCTTCCTGACGACCGTGGCCCTCGACGTCGATGCCGATCGGCATGCCGCTGCCCAGGAACTCCGTCCAGGCCATCCCGAACGCGATCAACAGGATGTCCTGCACCCCGGCGTGGAACGCCGCGGGCACCTCACCCAGCAGCAGCCGGGTCGTCTCGACATCCAGCGACACCGACAACTGCTCGGCGGTCTGGTAGGTGTCCTCCTCGGGTCGCACCGCCGGCAGCACGGCCGGGGTCGCGACCACCTCGCGCCAGGCGTCGGCCTGCTCGACCACCGCCGGGCTCTGCGCGTGCTCGGCCAGCAGCGAGGACCAGCGGGCGAACGAGGTGCCACCCGCGGGCAGCGCCACCGGCTGGCCGCTGTGGTGCTGCGCCCAGGCGATGTTGAGGTCCTCGATCAAGGTCCGCCATGACACGCCGTCGACGGCCACGTGGTGGATGATCAACGCCAATTGGCTTGTCTCGCTTGCCCAGACGGCGCTCACCATCACTCCGGCGCCCGGGTTCAGCCGCGACCGAGCGGCCACCAGGGTCGCGTCGGACAGCTGGTCGACCGACTGCAGGCAGTCGGTGGCCTGCACGGTGCCCGGTTCGGGCGCCTGCAGCGACCAGCCGCCGTCGCCGTCGTCCTCCACGCGCAGCCGCAGCATCGGGTGACGGTCCAGCAGGGCCTGCAGCACGACCAGGACGTCCTCGGAGGTGACGCCCGCCGGGGCGGCCAGCACCATGGTCTGGTTGAAGTCGTCGATCGGACCCTGCACGGTTTGCAGCCAATGCATGATCGGGGTGGCGAGCACCGGCCCGATTCCCTCGTCGACCACGTCATCCGCGTCGGCGCCGTCGGTAGCCACCCGGGCCAGCCGGGCGACCGTCTGCTCGACGAACACGTCGCGCGGGCGGCACATCACGCCTGCCGCGCGGGCCCGCGCCACCACCTGCATCGACAGGATGCTGTCGCCGCCGAGGTCGAAGAACGAGTCGTCCACGCCGACCCGCTCGATGCCGAGCACCTGGGCGTAGATGCCGGCCAGGATCTCCTCGGTGTGGTTGCCCGGCGCACGGTATTGGCCGCCGCGCTTGTGGTACTCCGGCGCGGGCAGGGCCCGCTTGTCCAGCTTGCCGTTGACCGTCAGCGGCAGCGTCTCCAGCACGACGACCGCGGCCGGGACCATGTAGGCCGGCAGCCGCTTGCCCAGCTGGGTGCGCAGCTCGGTCGGGTCGGCGGTCCCGGTGATGTAACCCACCAGGCGCTTGTCGCCGGGGCGGTCCTCGCGGGCGATCACCGCGGCCTGGTCGACGCCCTCCAGCGAGGCGAGGGCCGACTGGATCTCGCCGAGCTCGATGCGATACCCGCGGATCTTGACCTGCTCGTCGGCGCGGCCCAGGTACTGCAGCTGCCCGTCGGCGCCCCAGCGGACCAGGTCACCGGTCCGGTACATCCGCGCGCCCGGCCCGCCGAACGGGCAGGCCACGAAGCGCGACGCCGTCAGTCCGGACCGGCGGGCATACCCGGCGGCGACGCCGCGGCCGGCCACATACAGTTCACCGACGACGCCTTCCGGCGCGGGCCGCAGCCACTTGTCCAGGACGAACAATGCCGCACCGGGAACCGGCGACCCGATCGGCGGAGCGCCCGAGTCGCCCGCGAGCGGCGTGCTCATCGCCGCGTAGACGGTGGCCTCGGTCGGGCCGTAGGCGTTGATCATCACGCGCCCCGGCGCCCACCGGTCGACCACCTCGGCCGGGCAGGCCTCACCCGCGACTACCAGTGCCGTGGAGTCCAGGCCCTCCGGCGAGAGCATGCCCACCGCAGACGGGGTCTGGCTCAGGACGTTGACCTTCTCGGCGACCAGCAGGGCGTGCAGTTCGTCGGGCGAGACCGCGACGGACTCGGGCACCACCACCAGGCGTCCGCCGTGCAGCAGCGCGCCCCAGATCTCCCAGACGGAGACGTCGAAGACGAGCGAGTGCCACTGCGACCAGACCTTCCCCGGCCCGGTCGGCAGATCGGCGTGCAGCGTGCGCAGGAACTCGGTGACATTGCGGTGCGTGACCGCGACGCCCTTGGGCGTCCCCGTGGTGCCCGAGGTGTAGATCATGTACGCGATGTCCTCGGGCGCCGGCCCCTCCACCGCGATGCTGGGCTGGCCGTCCGCCGCGGCTTCGTCGACGTCGATGACGGGCAGGTCGAACCCGTCCAGCCGGGTGCGCAGGCTGGCCGTGGTCACCACCGCGATCGGCGTCGCATCGCCGAGCATGAATTCCATCCGCGCCGACGGCAGCGCCGGGTCGATCGGCAGGTAGGCCGCCCCGGTCTTCAGCACCGCAAGGATCGAGATGATCGCCTCGGCCGAACGGGAGAACAACAGCGCAACGCACTCGCCCGGGCGGGCACCCTGCTCGGCCAACAGGTGCGCCAGCCGGTTCGCGGCCTCATCGAGCTCGCGATAGGTCAGCGAGCGATCGCCAAAGGTCAGCGCCACCGACTGCGGAGCGCGCGCCACCTGAATGGCGAACATCTCGGGGATCGACGACGGAGCCTTGACCGGCTTGGTCAGTACCGCCCGGTTGCCCCACTCGTCGAGTCGATCGTGCTCGCCGCCATCCAGCAGATCGATCGACAACAATCGCCGTCCCGCACCGACGGTCATGACTGCTCCTCCAAGTCCACGGTCATGGCTTCCAGCACCCGCTTAAACCTCTCGACAAGCTTCTCGATCCTCGCCTGGCCAAATACGTCTGTATCGAACTCGACGCGAAGGCCTATTTCGTGGCCTGGCACGGCTTGCACCGAAAGCGGGTAGTGGTTGTATTCCCGGTTCGTGAATCCAGTAATAGTTAACTCGTCCACGGCCGATAGCGCGGCAGTATCGAGGGGATAGTTCTCGTACACGAACATTGTGTCGAAAATTTGGTCATGTCCCGTTACACGATGGATGTCATTCAGTGCTAAATGCTGGTGGTCCAGGGTGTTGGTATAGGTGCGTTGTAGCTGGTCAAGCAGGTCGGCGATGGTGGTTTCGGCACCGATAGTCGCCCGCACCGGCACGGTATTGATCAAAAGGCCCACCATGGACTCGGATCCAACCAATTCGGTCGGACGGCCCGAAACTGCTGTGCCAAACACCACATCGTGCTGTCCGGTCAACCACATCAACAGCTGCGCCCAGGCCGCCTGAAGCACCGTGCTGACGGTGGTGTGGCAAGAGCGGGCCAATTCGCCGAGCAGACGGCTGGTCTCCGCGGACACCTGGAATTCCGCAACACCGCGCGGACCAAGCGCCATGCGACCCGAAGGGCCCACGAGCGTCGGGGTGTCGAAACCCTCGAGCACCTCGCGCCACGCCGCCTGAGCCGCCGCCCGATCCTGCTCGGACAGCCAGGTGATGAAGCTCCGGTACGGCACCGGTGCGGGTAGCCGCACCCCGAAGTAGCTGGCGAAGATCTCCTGCAGCAGCAGCGGCTTGGACCAGCCGTCGAGCACGATGTGGTGGTTGGTGAGAACGAACCGGTAGGTGTTCTCCGCCGTGCGGATCAAGGCGCTCCGGAACGGCGGCTGCCCGGCCAGATCACAGACCGCCACGCGTTCGGCCGTGGACACCCGCTCGACCTGCTCGGCGATGTCGCCGCCGGTGTCCAGTTCGACGTATTGCCAGGCCAGGACCGGGTCGGTCGTCATGACCTGCACGGGCTCCCCGAAGTCCTCGGAGAAGTTGGCCACCACGTTCGGATGCCGGGCGATGACCGTGCGCACTGCGTCACGCAGCCGCTCGGGATCGACGGCACCCGTCACGGAGATATCGAGCTGCACCGCATAGAGGTCCTCGCCGCCCTGGGCGGTGCCGGTGTGGAACAGCAGTCCTTGCTGCAGCGGGGTCAGCGGCAGCACGTCCGCGATCTGGTACTGCTGCTGCAGCTCGTCGAGGTCCTCCTGGCTGAGGCGGGCGGGCGCGATGTCGGACGGGGTCAGGCCGCCGCCGCCGTTGCGCACGTGCGCGCAGATGCCGGCCAGGGCGTCGAACCACAGTTCGCTGAGCCGGCCGATCTGCTTTTCGTCCAGCGCCGAGACCGCCCACGTCCAGTTGGCCTGCAGGTGCGGGCCGTCCGCGGTGTCCATGGTGCCGGCGTTGAGCTCCACCGTGTGGGGCAACGGCAGCGCCACCGCGCCGGCCGCACCGGCCAACGCGAAGCTGTCCGGATCCAGCTGCCACAGCTCGGCCGACAGTTCGGCGGCTCCGCCGCCGAGCCGACCCAGGTAGTTGAATCCGATGACCGGATCCGAACCATCCAGTGCCGCTTCGGGATTCAGGTAGCGCAGCAGCCCGTAGGTCAAGCCGTCGGGCAACGCGCGCAGCTGTTCCTTGGCGTCCTTGATCAGCCCACCCAGGGCCGCGTCACCGCCGATCACCTGGCCCCAGGACAGTCCACCGATCCGCAACGACACCGGGTACTTCGCGGTGAACCAGCCGACCGTTCGCGACAAGTCGACCTGCGGGCCCAGCTCCTCGTTGCGTCCGTGGCCCTCCACGTCGATGGCGATCGGCGCGCCGGTGCCCACGAACTGGGTCCAGGCCAAGCCGAACGCGATCAGCAGAATGTCTTGCACCCCGGTGTGGAAGGCCGCGGGCACCTCACCGAGCAGCAGCCGGGTCGTCTCGACGTCCAACGACGCCGAGAGCTGTCCGGCCGTCACGTAGGTGTCCTCGGGCCGCGCCTGCGGCAGCAACGCCGGGACGGCGGCCACCTGGCGCCACTCCTCGAGCCGCTCGACCACCTCGGGCCGGCGCGCGTATTCATCCAGCAGCGACGACCACCGCGCGAACGAGGTGCCACCCACCGGCAGCGCCACCGGCTGGCCGCTGTGGTGCTGCGCCCAGGCGATGTTGAGGTCCTCGATCAGGGTCCGCCAGGACACGCCGTCCACGGCCAGGTGGTGAATGATCAACGCCAATTGGTTTGTCGCACCTGCCCATACGGCACGCAGCAGCACACCGTCGGCAAGGTTCAGCCGCGACCGGGCGTCGACCAGCGCCGCTTCGGACAACACGTCCACCGACTCCACGCAGTCGTCGGCCTGCACCGAGCCCGCCTCGGGCACTTCCAGCGACCAGCCGCCGACGCCGTCGTCCTCGACGCGCATCCGCAACATCGCGTGCCGATCCAACAGCGCCTGCACCACCACCGGCACGTCGTCGAAGGTCACCTCCGCCGGCGCCGCCAGCACCATGGTCTGGTTGAACTGCTCGACCGGGCCGTCCATGTTCTGCAGCCAGCGCATGATCGGGGTGGCCACCACGGCGCCCAGTCCCTCGTCGACCGCGTCGTCGTCGCCGCTGGCCACCGTGGCGACTCGCGCCAGCTTGGCAACCGTCTGCTCGACGAAGACGTCCCGCGGGCGGCACACCACGCCGGCCGCCCGGGCGCGGGCCACCACCTGCATCGACAGGATGCTGTCGCCACCGAGGTCGAAGAAGGAGTCGTCGACACCGACGCGCTCCACCCCCAGCACCTGGGCGTAGATGCCGGCCAGGATCTCCTCGATGGCGCTCACCGGAGCCCGGTAACGGTCGGCGTCCTGGTATTCCGGGCTGGGCAACGCCCGAGTGTCCAGCTTGCCGTTGACCGTCAGCGGCAACGCGCCAAGCACCACCACCGCCGAGGGCACCATGTAGCTCGGCAACCGCTCGCCGAGCTGGGCGCGCACCTCGGCCGGGTCGGCCATCCCGGTCACGTAGCCCACCAGGCGCTTGTCGCCGGGTCGGTCCTCGCGGGCGATTACCGCCGCGTGCTCGACCCCGGATAGCGAGGCGAGGGCGGCCTGGATTTCGCCGAGTTCGATGCGGTAGCCGCGGATCTTCACCTGTTCGTCGGCGCGGCCCACATACTGCAGCTGCCCATCGGCGCCCCAGCGGACCAGGTCGCCGGTGCGGTACATCCGCGCACCCGGAGCCCCGTACGGGCAGGCCACGAACCGCGTAGCCGACAGACCCGGACGACCCACATA
>NZ_JBVAXZ010000005.1:0-2066 GCF_055419585.1 Mycobacterium sp. IDUB_3
CCTAGTCGGCGCAAGGCGCGCCCCACCCGGCGGGCATCGGCAGTCGCCCCGCACTCGACGTAGGTGTCGAACGCCGCATTGAGTTGCTCGAGCGCCTCAGCGTTGCACTGTGCGCGACTCAGCTCGGCGCCGGCGTCCTCGGCGGCGCTTGCGTAAAGAAGCGGCCGCGACGACGAATGAAGCAACTCCGCGGCAGCTAGCAATGCTTGGGTGTCACGCTCGAGGATCCCGCGGGCATATCCGGCCACCCCTGCCAACAGAGGCGCCGCGGGCTGCTCGCACTCCAGCACTTCGGTGGCCTGCAGGACCCGTGCGCGCAACCCGGCATCACCGGCGGCAGAGGCCACCTGCGCACTCAAGATCAGCCGATCTAAGGCATAGACCTGCAGTGGTGTTCCGAGTAGGGCGATATCGCCGCCGAGCCAGCGCACCGATTCATGAACGTCGTCGCGCTGCCACGCCGCCAGCGCGAGCACATACGCCGCTCCTCGACGGATGGCAGGTGAGCCGCTGAAGTAGGCATCACGTGCGTCATTGGCCATCTGCTGCAACAAGTTTCGGTCATCCGTGCGGACCGCCACCGAAGCCATAATTACGATGCGCAGCAGGTCCGGCTCACCCACGCCTGTGGGCTGGGGTGGCGGTAGGGGGTCAGCCGCGTGGCGAGCGGTCGACAACCGGCCCGCAGCGAGGTGAAAAATCCCACCAATGACAGTCCACATATTGAGGACCATCGCGTTGCCTTCCCGGCGCGCTTGCCCTACACCGTCGGCGACCCGGGTCGTCGCGTCGTCCAACCGGCCAAACACTGCGAGCAGGATTGCGTAATACATGGCGGCATAGTGATGCGCCAAGGCCGCATCATTCGTGTAGCCGAGCGAACAGAGCTGTTCTAGGCGGCCTAGCGCGCGGACCCTGTGCCCCTCACCAACGTCGAGCAAAGCGAGGGTGACCTCGGTCATGATGGTGGCCTCGAGATCGCCGGTGGCTGCCGCGGCGGCAGCAGCCTCGTCGGCTGCCGTGCGCTGTTGTCCCTTTTTGTCCTGCAACACAAGGTTGTAGGCCAGCCACGCGAGATGCCGCGCCCGAGTGACTTCGCTGATGTCGCTCAACTCGAGCGCTCGGCGATTCTCCTCCGCCCGCCACTGGGTGCTGTGCTTGGTGTGCGCCGGGAGCCGAAGACGGATCTCGGCCTCGACCTCGGGCGAGATCGCCTCTGAGAGCGCCACGACGGCCAATTCTTCGGCCTCGCCGTGGCGGCTGGCCCTGTTGAGCCACTCCACCGTTTCCGCGACCAGGGATCCGCGCTCGGCGTCGTTGGCGGGCAACAGCTCCAGCGCCCGCTTGCTCAAATCCGCGGCCCCACTTGCATCGCCGCGGCCAACCGACTGGGCAGCCTGCCGTAGTGCCTCGATCGCCTCCCGGTCCCCCGGCTCGGCGCTGCGTGCCAGCTGGGTGGCCACCTCGGCCGGGGTCGCGCCGATACTCAGCATCACCGACGCCGACTGGCGCTCCATCGCCCGCCGCAGCGACTGCGGCAAGGACTGGCGAGTGGCCTCGCGCAGCAAGTCATGCCGAAACCTCAACCGCTCACCGTCGTCGACGAAAAGATCCCCGCGCACCGCCTCCTCGAGCGCCGACAGCAACGAAACCGGCTGACGGTCCAGCATCGCGGCCAGCAAGCCTGCCGAGAACCGGTCCGGCAGCACTCCGGCCACCCGCACCACCTCCGAAGCACTATCGGAGAGCAGGTCCAGTCGCTGCTGCATACCGACGCCCAGCCGTCGCGGCAGCGCATCTCCACTGGCCACCACCCGCCCGCCGCTGACGTTCAGTCGGTCTTCCTCGCCCAGGCCCTCCACCAGCTCACTGACAAGGAACGGATTGCCGTGCGCTTTGGCAGCCAGATTCAATAGAGACGCATCCGCTGTCGCCCGCACCGCGTCGCAGACCATTTCGGCGACCGCGTCCGGCGCCATGGCTCGCAATCGCAAAAATGTGGCATTCGCGCGCTGCAGAACCGACAACGTTTCCTGTACCGCCGGCCCGCCGGCCCCGGTGCGGGC
>NZ_JBVAXZ010000006.1:0-1014 GCF_055419585.1 Mycobacterium sp. IDUB_3
ATCTCCACCCCGTTATAGGTCACCTTCGAACCCGGATCCATCACCAACCCGGCCCGCGACGCCAGCATGGTCAGCTGCGTCTTAGGCGTGAAACCTCCGCGGAACTGGATGTAGACCAGGGTGAAGATCACCGCCAGCACCGCGAGCACGACGAAGGTGATCACCCTGTAGGGCGGCTCGCGCGAGTCGTTGATCTGAACGGGTGAACCCTCCATGGCGCTACGCCGTGCGCTCGACGATCATCGGGGGCAGCCACCTATACGGGTGGTTGTCCAGATAACCCACGGTCGCCAACCCTGCCCCTCATCTCGGCGCCGCCACCCAGCGCTTGGCTGTACACACATGCAATAAGATCAGTGAAATGTACCGCGGCGCCGTGGCACAAACAAAGCAACAGTGGAATCGGCGGGCGCACAACATCATTTTTCGAATAACCGTTCCCGCGGGTGGCAGTTGACCGCAGCTGTCGGTGAGCGAATGACGTTCTCGGACAGCGCTTTCGCGCGCCAAGCAGGATTTACGGGTTGATGGTGTTGTCGCCGATCTGGCGTCCCCAGACGTACTCGATCGCATACGGCGATCCGGTGTCCAGGTGGTTGTACGGCGCGAGGCTGTTGCCGGAGTCCATCACCAACTCCGGGGCGGGCCACAGGTCGCGGGTGAGCGGCTGCCAGCAGCCCGGGGCGCCGCCGGGGCCGCCGCGAGCGTTCACCCGCGGCAGATTCTCGGGATAGATGTAGGGGTTCGGCGCACCACCGACCAGGCCGGCCGTGGCGCCGAGTCCAAGCGTGAGCGCCGCGACGGCCGCGAGCGACAGCGGGTTCGCGATCAGACCCAGCCCCGACGTGACCTCGGTGTCCATGTTGAGCGAGTAGCCGTTGAACCCGCCCTCGGACGCACCGGTGATAGGCACGATGTCGTGATAGTTGTGCAGCGTGCAATAGATTTCCGGGCTGTAGGTATCCAGCAGCTGCGCGGTCGGCACCAGATCCGCGGCGCCGCGCGCCAAATACG
>NZ_JBVAXZ010000007.1:0-666 GCF_055419585.1 Mycobacterium sp. IDUB_3
TCGATTGCGGAGACGGTGCGGGATGGGAAGCCGGCGGCGAAGTTCACGTTGGAGATCTATCCGCGGTATTTGGCGTTGATTCCGTCGAATGTGAATGCCGATATCAAGGCGACGACGGTGTTCGGCGGTAAGTATGTGTCGTTGACGACGCCGGCCAATCCGTCGCCGCAGAAGATCTCGTCGCACACGGTGATCGATGCCCGGTCGGTGACCACCGAGATCAACACGCTGTTTCAGACGATCACCTCGATCGCGGAGAAGGTGGATCCGGTCAAGCTGAATTTGACGTTGAGTGCGGCGGCGCAGTCGTTGGCGGGGTTGGGGGAGAAGTTCGGCCAGTCGGTGACCAACGCCAATGCGCTGCTGGATGATGTGAATCCGCAGCTGCCGCAGGCGCGCAAGGACATTCAGCGGTTGGCGGCGTTGGGGGATACGTATGCGAACGCCTCGCCGGATTTGTTCGACTTTTTGAATAATGCGGTGATCACCGCGCGGACGATCAATGCCCAGCAGAAGGATTTGGATCAGGCGTTGTTGTCGGCGGCCGGGTTCGGTAACACCGGGGCGGAGCTGTTCAACAAGGGCGGCCCGTATTTGGCGCGCGGCGCCGCGGATCTGGTGCCGACCGCGCAGCTGCTGGATACCTACAGCCCGGAAATCTATTGC
>NZ_JBVAXZ010000008.1:0-401 GCF_055419585.1 Mycobacterium sp. IDUB_3
CGCAAAAATGTGGCATTCGCGCGCTGCAGAACCGACAACGTTTCCTGTACCGCCGGCCCGCCGGCCCCGGTGCGGGCGGTCAATACCCATAACACTGAGGCATCCGGCCGCGCGGTGGTGAGCGACCGCAGCGCCAACAGCGTGCCGTTATCGGCCCAGTGAATGTCCTCCAACAAAATTGCCAGCGGAGTCTGTGCGGCTGCGGCATGAATCGCGTCGGCCAAATCGTGCACCACCCAGTAGCGCAGATCTGCCGAGCCACCTAGTTGACGCAACGCCTCGGCGTCTCCCACCGGGGGATCAGCGTTGAGTGTGGCCATGAATAGCGAGAAAAACGGCACCGTCTGCTGGTACTCGAACGCCTCGCCGAACAAACTGCGTACTCCACATTTGTCGGTCAG
>NZ_JBVAXZ010000009.1:0-376 GCF_055419585.1 Mycobacterium sp. IDUB_3
CTCACCGTCGTCAACCTCATCGCACAGGGTGCGACCAACCGCGACGTCGCTACCGAGCTGCACCTCTCCCCCCACACCGTGAAATCCCACGTGCACAACGCGTTTGTCAAGCTAGGCATCACCTCTCGCGCCCAATTGACCCGACTCATCCGCGGCGCCGATTGATCGGCAGCAAATCTGGTGGATGACGTGTACGGCCTACAATGACGTGCACTGCAATGGCAGTCCGGTAACTAAACGCCAGACAGGACACCCGATGGGGCCTCCAACCGGCCTATTTGACGCGGGCGGCCAACGCTTGGTCACTCCGCCGATTCGGGGGCGGGCGGACGAGCTGAAACTGATCGGCGCGCTGGTTACCGCGGTGGCCCAGGGG
>NZ_JBVAXZ010000010.1:0-362 GCF_055419585.1 Mycobacterium sp. IDUB_3
TGGACGCAATGTCATTCGCTGGCGTTTGACTTCTCGGTATGGGAGGTCTTCGGGTCATTGTTGTACGGCGGCCGCCTGGTGGTAGTTCCCGACGCCGTGGTCCGATCGCCAGAGGACCTGCACGCGTTGCTGGTTCGCGAGCAGGTCAGCGTCTTGAGTCAGACCCCGTCGGCGTTTTATGCGTTGCAGAGCGCCGATGCGTTGGCGCCGGAGTTGGGTGAGCAGCTGAAGTTGCAGACGGTGGTCTTTGGTGGTGAGGCGCTGGAGCCGCACCGGTTGTCGACGTGGCTGAACCATCATCCGGGCTTGCCCCGGATGATCAATATGTATGGCATCACCGAGACGACGGTGCACGCGTCGTT